>JAFEDR010000013.1:2500-160403 GCA_018241525.1 Pseudomonadota bacterium | reverse complement strand
GCTCGGCGCGGGCGCGGACGAGCTGGTCGCCGCGCTGCCGGCCGCGGCACCGCTCGCGACGCCTCCCGCCGCGCCGCGCCGCGACGGCCGCGCGCCGACCCACCTCGTCTACCGCGGCCGGGCCATCGCGCTCGGCCCCGAGCCGCTGCTGGTCGGGCGGGCGCCCGCGGGCGCGCGCGCGGTCGCGGTCGAGGGGCCCGCCGCGGGGGTGTCGCGCACGCACTGCCGGCTGGCCGCCGAGGGCGGCGACGTGGTGCTCGAGGACCTGTCGCGGCACGGCACGTTCGTCAACGGCGGCCGGGTCGAGCGGCGCGTGCACCTCGCGGCCGGCGACCGGGTCCGGGTCGGCACGCCGGGCGTCGAGCTCGAGCTCGTGCGCCTCGAGGGCTGAGCCGCCATGCCGCGCCGCAAGTTCGACGTGTTCAGCATGTCGTTCCTCGACGCGATCTGCTGCGGCTTCGGCTCGGTGGTGCTGATCTTCATGCTGATCACGGCGCAGGGTAACGCGCACGTCAAGCGCCTGACCGAGGACCGGCGCTCGGAGGCGCTGCTGGTCGAGCAGCAGGTGCTCGAGGCGCGCAAGAACCTCGCCGAGATCCTGAACTCGCTCGAGGTGCTCGACCGCGCCAAGGTCACGACCGAGGGGCTGTCGCAGCGCGTGCTCGCCGAGCTCGACGCCGCCAAGCAGGAGCTCGCGACCTCCGAGAGCGAGTCGCTGGCGCGCCGCGAGCGCCTCGAGAAGCTGAAGTCCGACATCGCCTCGCTCGAGGAGAGCGCCAAGCGGCTCGAGAACCAGACGCAGAAGTCCGCCGCCGGCGCCTCGGTGCACGGCTTCAAGGGCAACGGCGACCGGCTGTACCTGACCGGCATGCGGGTCGGCGGCTCGCACGTGCTGATCCTGGTCGACGCCTCGGCGAGCATGCTCGACGAGACGCTGGTCAACATCCTGCGCATGCGCAACATGTCCGACGACAAGAAGCTGCGCTCGGAGAAATGGCGCCAGGCGGTGTCGATCGTCGACTGGATCTCGACGCAGATCCCGACCACCGCGCAGTTCCAGATCTACGCGTTCAACACCCGCGCCGAGCCGCTGGTCGAGGGCAGCGCCGGCCAGTGGCTCAAGCTCGACGGCCCGACGCTCGAGAAGGCGCTCGGCCGGCTGCGCAAGCTCGTACCGCGGGACGGCACCAGCCTCGAGAATGCGTTCCTGGTCGCGAAGTCGCTGAACCCGCAGCCCGACAACCTGATCGTGATCACCGACGGCCTGCCGACCCAGGGCGCGCAGCCGGCGACCAAGAAGCTGGTCGACGGCGACGACCGGCTGCGCTTCTTCGAGCGCGCGGTCGCGGCGCTGCCGAAGCGCCTGCCGGTGAGCACGATCCTGCTGCCGATGGAAGGCGACCCGGCGGCGCCGAGCCAGTTCTGGAACCTCGCCAAGGCGACCCAGGGCTCGTTCATGGCGCCGTCGCGGGACTGGCCGTGAGCACCAGCACCTCGAGCGCCCGCAGCGTCCGCGGCAGCCGCCGCCGCGACCGCGACTTCCAGGTGTTCAGCATGTCGTTCCTGGACGCGATCTGCTGCGCGTTCGGCGCGCTGATCCTGATCATGGTGCTGGCGCAGGTCGGCCGGCCGAAGGTCATCGAGGCGATCGACACCGACCTCGGCGGGCTGATCGAGAAGCGCGAGGCCGAGCTCGTGCAGCTGCGCGGCGAGACCGACGAACGTGCCCGGCAGCTGCTCGGCCGCAAGGAGCAGGTCTCCGAGCTCAAGGACCGGGTCGCCAAGCTGCAGGGCGAGCTCAGCAAGATCAAGGGCGAGTTCCAGGCCTCGAAGCAGGACTCGGCGGTCACCGCCGCGCTCGAGGGCAAGCTCGCGGCCGCGCAGCAGACGCTGACCGCCGAGATGGAGCGCCTGCTCGGCCAGAACTTCAAGCGCGCCAAGGACGCGCCGATTGGCGGCGTGCCGGTCGACAGCGAGTACGTGATCTTCCTGATCGACACCTCGGGCTCGATGCAGAGCTACAGCTGGGGCCTCGCCAAGCAGAAGCTGCGCGAGGTGCTCGACATGTATCCGCACCTGAAGGGCATCCAGGTGATGTCCGACCAGGGCTACTACATGTTCGCCGAGTACCGCGGCAAGTGGATCCCGGACACGCCGGCGCGGCGCAAGGCCATCCTCGACTCCTTCAACGGCTGGAACGCGTTCTCGGCCTCGAGCCCCGCCGAGGGCATCATCGCCGCGATCCGCACGTTCTGGACGCCGGAGCACAAGATCAGCATCTACGTGTTCGGCGACGAGTTCACCGGGCCCTCGATCCAGCAGGTCGTCGACACGGTCGACCGCATCAACCGCAACGACCAGACCGGCGAGCGGGCGGTGCGCATCCACTACATCGGCTTCCCGCTCGACCCGCAGTACCCGCAGTTCACCAACATCCGCCTCGCCCAGCTGATGCGGATCATCTGCCAGCGCAATGGCGGCTCGTTCGTCGGGCTCGTACGCTAGCGGCAGGAGGACGATGGCGATGCAGGGGGGACGGATCCGGACGGCGGCGGCGGCAGCGGCGGTGCTCGCTGCGCTCGTCGTGCTCGCCGCGCTCGCCGGCTGCGGCGGCGTCAAGGTGCAGGCCGAGACCCAGCTGCCGCGGCCGCTGGTCGACGAGCTGCCGCTGCGCGCCGGGCTCTACTTCAGCCCGGAGTTCCGCGCCTACGCGGTGCACGAGAAGCGCTGGAGCACGCAGTGGACCGTGACCCTCGGGCCCGGCCACGTCGCCGCGATCGAGCGGCTGGCGAAGGCGATGTTCGCGGGCGTCGTGCCGGTGGCGGAGCTCGCCAAGCCGCCGGCCGGCCTCGACGTGGTCCTCGAGCCGCACTTCGAGGAGTACTCGTTCCTGACGCCGCGCGACGCGGGTGCGGAGCTGTTCGCGGTCACGATCAAGTACCGGATCAACATCTATGACGGCAAGGGGCGGCTGATCGACTCGCTGGTGCTGACCGGCTTCGGCAACGAGGTCGCCGGCAACCTGTCGAGCAGCGCGCCGCTCGCGACCGCGACCCGCAAGGCGATGCGCGATGCCGGCGCCAAGTTCGCGGCCGAGTTCCCCGAGCAGCTGGTGATCCGCAAGCTCGCCCGCCACGAGGCGGTCGCGCCGATCGCGACCGGCGCAGCCGGGTCCGGCGAGGGCAGCGTCGGCGAGGTAGAGCCGGCGATGCTGAAGCCGACCGCGCCGCCGCCGGCGCGCACGATTCCGGCCGCGCCGCCGGCGGCAGGAGGCACGCCGCCGGCGCCGGCACCGGGCGCGCCGCCGTCGGTGCCGCCCGCGCCCGCAGCGGCGCCCGCGGCGGCGCCAGCCGCGGTCACGTCGCCCGCCGGCGACGTCGCGGCTCCGCCCGGTGCGCCAGCTGCCGAGCCCGTCGCGGCGCCGGCGGGTCCGGAAGCGACCGCGACGCCGACCGCTCCCGCGATCCCTCCATCCACCAACGCGGCACCCGCGACGCCGGCGCCCGAGACCCCACCGACGACGCCACCGCCGGCACCCGAGGCGCCGACAGCGGAGCCGCCCAAGGAGGCGTAGGCTCGACGGGGGCCGGGCGGGTCGCTGCCCGGGAGGGCTGACGATGCTTCGCTCGCTGCTGCTGTCGATCCACCTGCTCGCCGTGATCGTCTGGCTCGGCTTCGGCTGCTACGAGATCCTGGTGCTGCGCGAGATCGGCCGCGCCCGCGACCGGCCGGAGGAGGCGGCACTGATCCGGCTCTACGGCCGCTACGCGGGCATCGTCGCGGTCGCGACGCTGATCGTCGCGGCGGCCGGTGTCGCGATGACGGTCGCCTTCGGCTGGGGCTTCTTCACGGTGCGCTGGCTCGCCCTCAAGCAGGCGATCATGGCGGCGATCGTGCTCGCGATGATCGCACTGACGCCGCTGTTCCGGCGCACCTACGCCGCGATCGCCGCGCTGCGCGACGGCGATGCGGCGACGCTCGCGGCCGCGCGCGAGGCGATCCGGCGGGTCGAGCGCCACGTGATCCTGATGCGCGTCGGCGGCGTGCTCGCCGTGCTGCTCGCCGTCTGGCGGCCGACCTGACGGCGGGGCCGCGGATCATGTCGGACGCCGCCTACTCGCTGGCCCTGCTGAACGCGATCGCCGGGCTCGCCACGCGCCTGTCGGTCGACGGCGTCGCGATCTACCGGCTGCGCTACGACTACCCGGCGTTCGGCAGCTGGGAGCTCGTCGCCGGCCGGCGCAAGGCGCGGGTTCGGATCACCTGGGACGGCCAGGACGGGCACCTGCGGGCGGAAGCCGGCAGCGTCGATGCGGCGGGTGCGATCGCGGCTGCCCGGCCGGTCGCCGACCGCGACTACAGCCGCCGGCGCACCGAGCACGCCGAGATCCTCAACTTCGCCTACGCGACGATCCGCCAGCACACCGCCGCCGCCTGAACGGCGGCGTGCCTCAGGTCGGGTTCTCGAGGCTGAACATGCCGGTCTCGTCGTCGTAGGCGAACACCTCGGCGTAGCGCGCCCAGCTGACGATCGCGCGCAGCGACTGCTCGGCCGACTCCGGCGACATGTGGTCCTCGAGCTCGTCGAGGAAGCGGCTCTTCGGCGCGGCGTGGCTGGTGCGCTCGTCGAGCACGCGGCGGATGTGCGCCGCGAGCGGCACGTGCGCGAGCAGGTGCCGCGCGAAGGTGCGCTTGCGCTCGTCGAGCGCCGCGTCGGCGAAGGCGATGCCGTCGGCGGTCAGCCGCAGGTCGCCGCCCTCGACGTCAGCGAAGCGCAGCATCTGCAGCGTCTCCGCGACCGGGAACAGGTCGTCGATCTCGAGCTGCAGCTCCGAGGCGATCTCCGGCAGGTCGGCCTTGCCGGAGAACGGCGCCGCCGCGACGGTCTCGACCAGGCCCGACAGCAGGTTCGAGGAGACCCGCGGCAGCACCTGGTCGATGCCGGTGCCGGGCGCGCGCTCGACCCGTACCGGCGCGCCGCGGCCGGGCTTGGCGGTCATCTCGACGTAGATGCGCTCGACCAGCGCCGCGAAGGCGGGCGCGAGCCGGTCGCGCGGCCGCGGGATCGTCACCTCGATCGTCGAGACGATGCGGCCGGGATTGGTCGCGAACACCAGGATGCGGTCGCACATCTGCACCGCCTCCTCGATGTTGTGGGTCACGAGGATCACGCCCTTGATCGGCATCCGGCCGTCGGCCCACAGGTCGAGGAAGTCGGTGCGCAGCGTCTCCGCGGTCAGCACGTCGAGCGCCGAGAACGGCTCGTCCATCAGCAGGATGTTCGGGTGCACGACGATCGCGCGCGCGAAGCCGACGCGCTGGCGCATGCCGCCCGACAGCTCGCGCGGGTAGGCGGACTCGAAGCCGTCGAGGCCGATCAGGTCGATCGCTGCCAGCGAGCGGCGGCGGATCTCGTCGCGCGGCACCTTCAGCGCCTCGAGCCCGAGCGCGACGTTCTCGTAGACGGTCAGCCACGGGAAGAGCGCGAAGCTCTGGAACACCATCGCGATGCCCTCGGCGGGCCCGTCGACCGGCTGGCCGAGGTAGCGGACGTCGCCGCCGGTCGGCTGCGCGAGCCCGGCGATCAGCCGGAGCAGCGTCGACTTGCCGGAGCCCGAGCGGCCGAGCAGGCCGACCACCTCGCCGGGCTTGAGCGTGAGGCTCACGTCGTCGAGCACCAGCAGCTCGCCGCCGTCGCCGCGCGGGAAGGTCTTGCGCGCATGCTCAACCGCGAGCAGCGGCGCGGTGTCGACTGAGGGCTTGAGGTTGGCGTTCATGGCTTCACGACAGGCGGTACTTGCGTTCCGCGTAGTAGTAGAGGGGCCGCCACAGCAGGCGGTTGATCAGCAGCACGTAGATGCACATCGTCACCGCGCCGAGCACGATGCGGTGGAAGTCGCCGGCGGTGGTCGCATTGGCGATGTAGGCGCCGAGCCCGGCGGCCTCGACCTTCTCGTCGCCCCAGCTCGCGACCTCGGCGACGATCGAGGCGTTCCACGAGCCGCCGGAGGCGGTCAGCGCGCCGGTGACGAAGTACGGGAACACCCCGGGCAGCGCGACCCGCCGCCACCACAGCCAGCCCCGCACCCCGAGGTTGGTCGCGACGTGGCGCATCTCGCCCGGGATCGAGGCTGCGCCGGCGATCACGTTGAAGAGGATGTACCACTGCGTGCCGAGGATCATCAGCGGGCTCAGCCAGACGTCGGTGTTGAGCTTCAGCGTCACGATGCAGAACACGACCACCGGGAACAGCAGGTTCGCCGGGAACGCCGCCATGAACTGCGCGATCGGCTGCACGATGCGCGCGAGCTTCGGCCGCAGCCCGACGTAGACCCCGACCGGCACCCAGACCACCGAGGCGAGCGCGATCAGCAGGAACACCCGCAGCATCGTGATCGCACCGAGGCCGACGGTGGTGACGACGTCGTGCCAGCCGAGCTCGGGCATCAGGAACGACAGCGCCCGCCAGCCGGCGAGCAGCAGCAGCGCGCCGACCACCAGCGTGCCCGCGAGGTCGAGCCGGCGCGCATGCTCGCGCGACTCGAAGCGGATCGCACCCGGCGCGGTGCGGATCGCGGCGCCGGCACTGCGCGCGAAGCGCCGCAGCGCGCGCAGCGAACGCGCCACCCAGGTCGAGCGGCCGAGCGCATCGAGCACCCACGAGTGCGGCGGCAGCGCGCCCGGTTCCTGCTCGAAGCGGAAGCGGTCGGCCCAGGCCACCAGCGGCCGGAACAGCAGCTGGTCGTAGATCAGGATCACCGCCAGCATCGCCGCGATCGCCCAGCCGACCGCGGCCAGGTTCTTCTGCTCGATCGCGACCGCGATGTAGGAGCCGACGCCCGGCAGCGTCACGGTGGTCGAGCCGACCGTGAAGGCCTCGGAGGCCACCACGAAGAACCAGCTCCCGGACATCGACATCATCATGTTCCAGATGAGCGGCGGCATCGCGAACGGCACCTCGAGGCGCCAGAAGCGTGCCCACGGCGACAGCCGGAAGCTGCGTGCCGCCTCGGTCAGCTCGTTCGGCACGGTCCGCAGGCTCTGGTAGAAGCTGAACGCCATGTTCCAGGCCTGGCTCGTGAAGATCGCGAAGATCGCCACGAACTCCGCGCCCAGCACCTTGCCGGGGGCGAGCGACAGGAAGAACACGGTGGTCACGGAGATGAACACCAGGATCGGCACCGACTGCAGCACGTCGAGCACCGGTACCAGGACCCGGCCGGCGCGCGGGCTCTTGGCGGCCCAGGTCGCGTAGGTGAAGGTGAACAGCAGCGACAGCACCAGCGCCGCGAACATCCTGAGCGTCGAGCGTGCGACGTACTTCGGCAGCATCGACGGGTCGAGCGTGACCGGCGAGACGTCGAGGGTCGTGAGCGGGGCGAGCACGCCGCGGCTGCCGGCGGCCAGGAACGCCAGCAGCCCGATCACGAGCGAGAGCGCGATCAGGTCAAAGCGCGAGGGCGCTCCGCGGCTCGCGGCATTCCAGGCAGTGGGGCTCTGCGGCATGGGGGCGAGCGCTAATGCGGGCGGACCTGGGGGGCATCGAGGCGCCGGAGTCTGACACAAGTGCCCCCGGGCGAAACACCCCGCGCGGGCCGGATCGCGCTCAGAACTCGGCGTGCAGCCGCAGGGCGAACACCGACAGCGGGCCCCGGTCGCGGTTGTAGGCGGGGTTTGTCACGAACTGGTAATCGAACGTCACGGCGATCCCGCTGCGCACGGCGGCCGAGTAGTAGCCCTCGACGATCCGTTCCGCGCCGGCGTGCGGCAGGCGACCATCGCCGATCAGGATGCCGAGGCCGCCGGCATCGAGGTAGCGGCGGCGCTCGGCGGAGATCTGGTTCGCGATCGCTGCGAGCCCGATCGTGTCGCCAGCGCGCCGCCAGCGGGCGCCCTTCAGCGACAGGCCGAGCGACGCCGTCCGGTCGATGTCGGTGAACTCGTACGTCTCGACGTTGCCACCGGCTCCGCCGAGGCGGGCGAAGAGCCCGAGTTCCTCGCCGAGCGCCTGGTCGAGGGTCAGGTGCACGCCGGCGCGGGTGCGGAAGCGGCGCACCGCCGCCGGATCCGGCGTGCCGCCGCCGGCCGCCGCGATCGCGTCCTCGAGCCGCGCCATCCGGCCGCGGCTCTGGTACCCGGTCACGAGCAGCCGGCCTTCCCGGCCGCCGAGCTCGTGGCGGTGCTCGAGCTCGGCGATCCACTGGAACTCGTGGCCGCCGGGCTCGAGGTGCGGGCTGTTCGGCACGTCCGAGAGCTCGAACACGCCGCCGCGGGCGGTCCACGGTCCCTGGTACCACTCCACCGCGGCGCCGACCGTGAAGCCCCAGGCGTCGGCCGCGTAGTCGAAGGTGCCGGCATCGATCGCCGCCCAGTTGAGGAAATCGCCGCGCGGGTCGTGCGCATAGCGGCTCGCATCGAAGACGTCGCCGACGCCGAACTTGCCGATCGTCACCACCACGCGGTTCGCGGGCTGCGGGCCGGCGAAGCTCGTCAGGCCCCCGGCGGCCGGCTCGCTCGCACCGCCGAGCGCGACCGTCTCGCGCAGGAATGCGCGCGGCAGGCGCAGGTACGGTCGCGCCCGGCCGACCTTGTAGGCCTCGCCGCTCGGGAAGCCCGCGAGCCCGAGGGTGTCGTCGAGCCCGAAGCCCTGGTCGACCTCCGGCGTCAGCCAGCCCTCCCCGCCCTCCCAGAGGCGCGCGCCGAGGTAGAGCGTCGCATCCGCGGTCTCGCGACCGCGGTCCGGGGTCAGGCTGTTGGGGCCGGCGTACGGGGCGTGGAAGCTGCCGACTTCCTGCTCGACGTAGGTGAGCTGGCCGTGCACCACGAACGCGCCGTCGGCGGCCGGCTCCTCGGCCCGCGCGGGGCCCGCGAGCAGGCACGCGCACGCGGCCCAGGCGACGAGGCGGCGGGCAGGCATCGACGGGTCAGGCCGGCGGAGGGTCGGCTTCCGCATCATCGGCTTCCGGTGGGGCGCGGCGATCGACGGGGTCGCCAGCGGCGGGACCGGCGACGGCCGCGCACCTTACCAGCCTTCCGTGACCGGCGCCCGCTCAGCTCTTCATCTGGCGGAAGGACTCGCGGAAGCGGACCTTGGGCGTCGCGACCGGCAGGCCGTCGACGAAGCGCGGCCGGTAGATCGCGCGCGCGATCGCCGCGGACAGCGCCCCGCGCGCGCCGTCGCTGGCATCGCCCTCGACGATCTGCACGTCGCGCACCCGGCCCTCGGCCGTGACCGTGAACTCCGCGATCGCGTACTTCTCGGTCACCGCCGCCGGCGCCTGGTCGCGGTAGCGCTCGGCGAGCTCGGGCTGGCGGTAGAGCAGCTGCACCGGCCGCGACAGCGGTCCCGAGTCGCTCTCGGCGCTGTCCGGCGAGGCGGCGAGCAGCGGCAGCGCGCGGCGCAGGTAGGGCAGGGCCTTGTCGGCGCGGTTCGCGAGGTACTGCCAGTCGCCGAGGTCGACCAGCACGACCGCGAGCGCGTTCTTGGCCGGCAGCTTCTCGGCGATCTGGAGCGCCTCGTTGAGCGCGTCCTCGCCGGCCGACGACAGCAGGTAGTGCGGCCCGAGCATCGGGTTGCGGCTCGGGTCCATCTCGAACGGGTCCGGCATCAGCAGCTCGCCCGGTCGGCGCTCCACCGGTTCCGTGCCGAACTGGTAGTCGTACCGGTAGCTGGCCGCGATGCCGCGCAGCGCGACGATCTGCGCGATCGGGTCCGGATGCGCCCGGTCCGAGGCCAGCGCCTTCAGCCGTTCCCAGACCTCGCGCGCGGCATTGCGCTGGCCCGAGCGCTCGAGCCACTGGCCGAGCTCGCGCAGCGCCGGGATCAGCCGCGGATCCTTCTCGCCGTAGGCATGCTCGCTGATCGCGAGCGTGTAGCGCTGGGTGCGGTCCGCGTCGCGGTAGCGACCGAGGGCGACGTAACCCTCGACCAGCGGCTCGATCAGGTCACGCTGCTCCGGGTTGAAGAGGCCGCGGTTGCGGCGGCTGATCGCGAGCGCCCGCTCGAGCAGCGGCACCGCGAGCTCGTGGCGGCCGCTGCCCTCGAAGGTCAGGCCGAGGCCGCGCAGCGGCGCGATCAGCCGCGGCGAGAGGCTGCCCTGCGTCTCCTCGACGATGCGGATCGCGCGTACGTAGGACTTCTCCGCGGCGCCGAAGTCGCCGAGGCGGTACTGCGTCGCGCCGAGGTTGTTGAGCGCGCGCGCGAGGTCCGGATGCTGCGCGCCGAGCAGCTCGGTGAGCTCGGCCACGCGCTCGGCGTGCGGCAACGCGTCGGTGTAGCGGCCGGCGTCGAACTCCTGCCGGAAGGCGAGGTAGCTCCCGTCGCGCTCGGCGACCGTGCGCCGCCGGGTGTCGTCCTCGGGCGCGATCGACGGCGCCGCTGCGGGCGTTGCCGTGGGTGTCGTCGCGGGGGTCGTCGCGGGTGTCGTCGCGGGTGTCGTCGCGGGTGTCGTCGCGGGTGTCGTCGCGGGTGTCGTCGTGGGCGCCGGCGCGGCCGGCGGCTCGTCCGCACGCCCGCCCGCGGGCGTCGCGCCGAGCACGAGTGCGAGAGCGAGGGCCGGCAGGGTCGTCCGGGAGCGCATGCGCCCCGCGATGATGCCGCGCGCCGCGGCTGACGTCACGCCCGCGTCGGACGCTCGAACAGGTAGTGGGAGACGAGCCACTCGCGCCCGCCGGCGTAGCCCCAGAGCTCGGCGCAGGCCATGAAGAACACCCGCCAGCGCACCCGCCAGCGCGTGAGCTCCGCCGCACCGTAAGTGTCGCGCAGGATCGGATCGACCGCCGCCACGCGGCGGTCGAGGTTCTGGAGCCAGTCCTCGGCGGTGCGCTGGTAGTGGCGGCCGTCGACCTGCCAGTGGTCGAGCAGCGCGAGGTCGCGCTGGAAGTACAGCAGCAGGTCGTCACTCGGCATCAGCCCGCCCGTGAAGAACCAGCGCGCCATCCAGTCGTCGGCGTCGCGCACCTCGAACGGGTAGGCGTAGCGCGCGTGCGTGAAGATGTGCACGAAGAGGGTGCCGGCCGGCCGCAGCCAGCCGGCGATCCGCGCCATCAGCCGCTCGTGGTTGCGCACGTGCTCGAACATCTCGACCGACACCGCCCGGTCGAAGCTCGTGCCGGCCGGGAACTCGAGCACGTTCACGTCGCAGGTGAGCACGGTCAGGTTCGTGAGGCCGCGCTCGCGGGCGCGCGCCTCGATGTACTCGCGCTGCGGGCGCGAGTTCGACACCGCCGTGATCCGCGCGTTCGGGAAGCGCGCCGCGACGAAGAGCGACAGCGAGCCCCAGCCGCAGCCGAGCTCGAGGATCCGCTCGCCGTCGGCGAGCCGGGCGCGCTGCACGGTCAGCTCGAGCATCGCCGCCTCGGCCGAGTCGAGGTCGGTGCCGCCCGCGATCGCGCCGTCGCCGCGACCGTCGAGGCGGTAGTAGCAGCACGAGTACTTGCGGTGGCGGCCGAGCACCTGCTCGAAGAACGCCGGCGGCAGCTCGTAGTGCTGCTCGTTCGCGGCCGCGGTGTGCACCGCGACCGGCCCCGCGCGCAGCGTCGCGATCAGCGCCGCGAGGTGCGCCTGCTGCGCCTCGGGGTCGCCGCGATCCTCCTCCGCGAGCCGCTGGCGCAGCAGGCGGCGGATGCCGGCGCGGATCAGCCGGTCCGGCACGAGCCCGCGCTCGAGCAGCCGCTGCGACAGGTCGGTGGTCGCCGCTGCGTCGCTCATCGCGGCGTCGCCGGGCGCGGCCGGCGAGGTGGCCAAGGTACGAACGCGCTGGTGCGGCGCTGGTAGTCGCGATAGGCCTCGCCCTTCGAGCGCAGCGCCTGCGCCTCGGTCGCGCGCACGCCGGTGACGTTCAGCAGGAAGTGCAGCATCAGCGCCGGCATCGCGAGGCCGGCCCAGCCCCACGGCGGCGAGCCGAGGGCGACCAGCGCATAGCCGATCCAGATCGTCCACTCGAAGAAGTAGTTCGGGTGGCGCGAGTAGCGCCAGAGCCCGACGTCGCAGACGCGCCCGCGTTGCGCCGGGTCGGCCTTGAAGGCCGCGAGCTGGCGGTCGGCGAGGCTCTCGAGCGCGAGCCCGGCCGCCCAGACGGCGGCGCCGAGCCACTCGATCGGGGCGAGCCGCGGCGCCGGGTTCTGGCAGGCGATCAGCAGCGGCACGGCGAGCAGCACGTTGAGCCCGGCCTGCAGCAGGTAGAACTGCAGCATGCGCGCGTTGAGCGCGCGCTCGCCGGCCGCGCCCCAGCGCGCGCGCAGGTCGACGTAGCGGCCCTCCTCGGGCTCGCCGAGGATGCGCCGCGCGAGGTGCGCGGCGAGCCGCAGCCCCCAGAGCGCGTACATCGCCGCGATCAGCGCGCGCCGCGGTGGCGCGCCGGCGCCGAGCCCGCCGTAGAGCAGCGCGAGCAGCGCGAAGTTCGCCGACCAGCCGATGTCGACGTAGCTGAAGTTGCGCTGCCGGATGCCGAGGCGCCACAGGAGCAGCATGACCGCGACGACGGCGAGCGTGCCGAGGACGAGCAGCGTCGCGGTGCTCATGGCGCGGGTCTCGCCCAGAGGCGCGCAATGGGCTCCTCCGGCCCGAGCCGCGCGAGCGCGCGCAGCATGTAGCTCGCCATCGCGAGGTTGCCGAGCAGCATGATCCCGACGAACCAGCCGATCCGGCCGGCCGGGCGCTCGCGGAAGTACACCCAGGCGTAGAACGTCAGGAACCCGCCGTAGGCATCGAACAGCGTCGCGATCGTCCAGGCGCGGTCCGGTCCGCGCACGAGTCCGCCCCACTGCCAGACCGGCTGCGCGAGGCTCGCCCAGCCGGTGACCGCCAGCATCGCGAGCAGGATGCCGCCGAAGAGGAGGAACAGTGCGTTGCGCGGTCGCATGGAACACCCGGGCACGGTGCGGGCGTCAAGCGTAGCAAGCCGGCCGATGCGAGCGAAGCGCGCGGCGCCCGGCGGCGCCCAACGATCCTCAGCGCCGTGCGATGCGCAGCAGCAACGCGGTCAGCAGCGCGATCGCGGGGTCCGTCATCGTCACGTACTGGACATCGGGGGCGCTGCTCGCGCGCGCCGCCGCGCCGAGCAGCAGCGCGGCCGCCGCCGCGAGCCCGGCACCGAACGGGCCGAGCCCGGCGCCGACCAGCAGCCAGACGAGCCCGCCGATCCAGAAGCATTTCGCCGCGAGCCGCGCGAGCAGCAGCAGGTGCGCGCCGGCCGGTGCGACGTCGGTGAACGGCAGCCAGTGGATGCCGTGGCCGTGACCGGAGGCGACCAGCGGCAGCAGGTGCGTGAACACGAGCGCGCCGGCCACCAGCACCGCGAGCAGCCGCGCGCGCATCGGCTCGCCGATCCGCTCGGCGAGCGGCCAGACGGCGAGCGCGACCGCGGCACCGGCGAGCTCGGCGTTGCTCGCGCTCGCGGCGAGCCAGCTGAAGCGCACCGCGAGCACGACGGCCGCGAGCAGCGCGAGCGTGCGCCAGGCATGGCTCGCGCCGGGCAGGCCGCGCAGCAGGTCACCGACCAGCAGCCAGGCGAGTGCGTACGGCGCGAGCGCGAGCAGCGGCGGCCAGCCGGCCGCGAGATGGCGTGACCACTCCGCGCCGAGGTGCGGCAGGCCCGCGGGCCAGCTGCCGGGTACGAGGCTCGCGAGCCAGGCGCCGATCAGCAGCGCCGCGACGACACCGGCCGGGACGCGCACGCTCAGGCTCCGGCGCGCGCGCGGGCGGCCAAAGGATCGGCGAGGTCGGCGCGGTGGCTCGGCGGCATCGGCACGTTCCGGTCGGAAGCGGAGCCGACCTTATAGGCGTTGCGCCCGCGCCCGGCAAGGCGCGGGCGGCGTCCCGGCGCTAGCGCGCGCTCGCCGCGGGCGGCGTGGCCCGCGCCGCGAACGGCCGCGCGCGGCCGTCGAGCGCGGCCTTGACCGGCCCGGCGGCGGCGCGCACGTAGTTCTCGAGCGCCTCGAGGTCGGTCATCAGCGGCGCCGGGTCGGTGCCCTCGGCCAGCACCGTGTAGTGGTCGCCGCCGCGCAGGATGAAGTCGTTGACGACCACGCGATAGGCGCGCGCCGGGTCGATCGCCTCGCCGCGCGCGTCGTCCGCGGCCACCACCCGCTGGCCCGGCGGCAGCGCCAGGTCGTAGACGTAGCGCAGCCCCGCGATGCGCAGGAAGCGCGGCGCGGCCTCGTTGCCGCCCGACCACTGCTGCTCGAGCAGTCGCAGCAGCTGCGCGCCGGTCAGCGTCACGCGCACCAGCCGGTTGCCGAAGGGGTGCACGTTGTAGAGCGTGCCGTAGGTGATCGCGCCGGCCTCGATGTCGTTGCGGATGCCGCCGGCGTTGGTGATCGCGAGGTCCGTGGCGGCGGCCGCACGCTCGGCGTCCGCCACCAGGTTGCCGAGCGCCGACTCGGGGTCGGACGGCTCGCCGCGGCGGATCGCGGCCGCCGCCGAGCCGATCGGCCGGTCCTTGATCGCCGCGGTCGCCTTGCTCGCGCGCTCGACGATCCGCGCGACGCGGCGGTCGGGCTTCTGGCCGGCGCCGTCGTCGCCCCAGGTCGTCAGGATGCGCGCCGACTTCGCGACCACCGCGCCGCTGGCGGCGTCGAGGGTGAGCTCGATCGCACTGTAGGCGGTGCCGTAGGCCCGCGCCTGGGTGACGAGCGCGAGGCGGCCGTCGCGCAGCGGCACCAGCACGTTCTGTGCCTTGTGCGTGTGGCCGGCGACCACGACGTCGACGCCGCCGTCGAGCGCCGCCAGCACCGCCGCGAGCCGGCCGTGCAGCTCGGCGGGCGCGAGCGGTGCGGGCTCGGGCGTGGTCGGTGCCTGCAGGCCCTCGTGGATCACCAGCACGATCGTGTGCACGCCGTGTTCCTGCAGGCCCGCCACCGCGGCGTTGATCGCGGCCGCCTCCGGCAGGAACTCGACGTCGCGGACCTGGTCCGCCATCACGAGCGCGGGAGTCTCGGCGGTCACGGCGCCGACGATGCCGATGCGCACCCCCGCGAGCTCGACGATCGCCGCGGCCGGCAGCCATGGCCGGCCGCCCTCGCGGCGCCGGAGGTTGGCCGCCAGGTACGGGATGCGCTGGCCGGGCCAGGCTTTGGCGCCTGGCTCGTCGGCGCGGCGCCCGCCGTACAGCAGGCGCTCGAGCTCGGCGGTGCCGTGGTCGAACTCGTGATTGCCGACGGTGGCGAGGATCCGGCAGCGCGTGACCGCCGGCGCCTCGCGGTCCGCCCAGGCGCGCGTCAGCCGCGGGCAGTCGCCGTCGACGAGCTGGTCGAGCACCTCCAGCGTCGGCTCATCGTGCAAGAGCCCGGACTCGAGCGCGCTCGCGCCGATCGAGTCGCCGGCGATCAGCGTCAGCGTGCGCCCGGGCGCGGCGGCGCGCTCCTCGGCGAGGAACGCCGCGAGCACCGCCGCACCGCCAACCGGGCGCGTCGTGTCGGTGCCCTGCGCGCGCTGCCGCGCCTCGAGCTGGCCGTGCAGGTCGTTGAGGCCGAGGATGCGGACGTCGACCGGCCGCGTCGCGCTCACCGGCGAGCGCCACGTCACCTCGGCCGCGCCGTCGATGCGAGCGCGCACCTCGCTCGACGCCTGGCCCCAGGCGGCGCCGGCGCAGAGCGCGAGCAGGCTGAGCGCGGCGAGCGCGATCGGGCGACGGTGGGTCACGGCGGGCTCCGGCGGGCGGCAGCCACCATTATCGGGTAAGGTGCGGCGCGGCACATCCGGGAGCGCGGCCGTGATCAAGGCCTTCATCGACTGGTACCTCGGCGCGCTCGACCAGGGCGGCTACGGGCTCGTGGCGCTGCTGATGGCGATCGAGAGCTCGGTGGTGCCGCTGCCCTCCGAACTCGTGATCCCGCCGGCCGCGCACCTCGCGGTGACGACCGGCCGCATGAGCCTGCCCGGCCTCGTGGCCGCGGGGGCCCTCGGCTCGTGGGTCGGGGCGAGCGCGATGTACGGGCTCGCGCGGCTGCTCGGCCGCCCGCTGGTCGTGCGCTTCGGGCGCTACTTGCTGGTGACGCCCGCGAAGCTCGAGGCGGCCGAGCGCTGGTCGGCGCACTACGGCCCCTTCGGCGTGTTCGCGGCGCGGCTGCTGCCCGTGATCCGCCACCTGATCGGCCTGCCGGCCGGTATCGTGCGCCTGCCGTTCGGGCGCTACAGCCTCGTCACGCTCGCCGGCTCGGCGATCTGGAGCGCGGTGCTGTGCTGGGTCGGCGTCGTCGCCGGCCAGGACCAGGCGCTCCTCGCCGGTGACCTGCACCGGGTCTCGCTCTGGCTCGCCGGCGGGGTCGCGCTGCTCGGCGTGCTCTACTGGGTGTTCGTGCACCGGCTGATGCGGCCGCGAGACTGAGCCGGGGCGGCGCACTCAGCGACGCCGCGGCGTCCCCGGCCGCACGCGCGCGGTGGGCTCGGCGACGCGCGGGTCGTCCGGCCAGTAGTGCTTGGGGTAGCGGCCCTTGAGCTCCTTGCGGACCTCGGCGTAGCCGCGCGCCCAGAAGCTCTCGAGATCACGCGTCAGCTGCACCGGCCGCCGCGCCGGCGACAAGAGCTCGATCGCGAGTCGCACCCGGCCGTCGGCCACCGCGGGCGTCGCCGCGAGCCCGAACACCTCCTGCAGCCGCACCGAGATCCGCGGCGGGTCGGGTGCGTAGTCGATCGGTACGCGCGAGCCGCTCGGCACCACGAGGTGCGTCGGTGCGAGCGTCTCGAGCGCGCGCCGCTGGCCGGGCTCGAGGCGCGCCGCGAGGATCGACGCGAGGTCGAGCCGCGCCAGGTGGTCGCGGCGGGTGATGCCGCCGAGCGCCGGCGCGAGCCAGTCCTCGAGCGAGGCCGCGAGTGCCGCATCCGACCAGTCGGGCCAGGCCGCCGCCGCCGGCGGCGGCAGCGCCGTTCGCAGGAACGCGACGCGCGCGCGCAGCGCCTCGGCGGCCGGCGTCCACGGCAGCGCCGCGAGGCCGAGCTCGGCGACGCCGGCGAGCATCGCGCGCGCCTCGGCGTCGGGGTGCGCGCCGCGCAGCGGCGCCTCGTCGAACAGGAGTGCGCCGAGGCGGTGCTCGCGCCGCGCGATCACCGCCTGCTCGCGGCGGTCCCACTCGACCCGCTCGCGCTCCTCGAGGCCGAGGCCGGGCAGCGCCGCGAGCGCGACCGGCTCGACCGCCGCCGCGAGGTGGATACGCGCCTCGCGCTCGCCGGCGTCGAGGTCGGCGATCACCAGGAACTCGCGGCGCGCGAGCGCGTCGGGCCCGGCGAACGCGGCGCCGCGGCCGTTCGCGAGCAGGTAGCGCCCTCCCTCGCCGCGGCGCCGCGCGACGCGGTCCGGGTAGGCGAGCGCGAGCAGCAGACCCGGGTCGGCCTCGTCGAGCCGCGCGCCGCCCCCGGCATCGCCGAGCGCCGCCCGCTCGCGCTCGAACGCGGACGCGAGCCGCCGTGCGCGCGCGAGCGCGCCGCGATCGGCCTCGAGGCCGGCCACCGGCCGGCCCTCGAGCAGCTCGAGGCGCTTCGCGAGATCCGCGTCGCGCTCGCCGGGGCGGGTGCGGGCGATGTCGCGCTCGCCGAGCAACGCGGCGAGCTGCGCCGCGAGGCGGGTCGCGGCCGCGCCGCGGGCCGCCAGCAGCATGCGCGCGAGCCGCGGATGCGCGCCGAGACGTGCGAGGCGCCGCCCGAGCGGCGTGATGCGGCCCTCGCCGTCGAGCGCACCGAGCAGCGCCAGCAGGCTGCGCGCCTGCGCGAGGTGCGCCGCGGGCGGCGGGTCGAGCCAGCCGAGCGCGTCGGGCGCGCTGCCCCAGGCCGCGAGGTCGAGCACCAGCGGCGCGAGGTCCGCCTCCAGGATCTCCGCCGGCGTCGCCGCGGCGAGGCGGCGCTCGGCAGCCGCCGTGTAGACGCGGTAGCAGGTGCCGGGCGCGAGTCGCCCGGCGCGGCCGCGCCGCTGCTCGGCGCTCGCCAGCGACACCGGCAGCGTCTCGAGGCGGCTCATGCCGCTGCCCGGGTCGAAGCGCGCCCGGCGCGCGAGCCCCGCGTCGACCACGATCCGCACGCCCTCGATGGTCAGCGAGGTCTCGGCGATGCTGGTCGCGAGCACCACCTTGCGCTCGCCCGCGGCCGCCGGCGCGAGCGCCGCGTCCTGCACGTCGGGGGCGAGCTCGCCGTAGAGCGGCCGCACCGTGGTGCCGCGCGGCAGCTCGCCGGCCGCGAGGTTCTCGCCGACGCGGCGGATCTCGGCGGCGCCCGGCAGGAACACGAGCGCATCGCCCGGGCCCTCGGCGAGCGCCCGGCGCACGGTGTTCGCGACCTCGCGTTCCAGGTGCTCCGGCTCGCGCGCCGCGTGGCGGACCTCGACCGGGAACTGGCGGCCGGCGCTGGTGATCCGCGGCGCCGCGTCGAGCAGCCGCGCGACGGCTTCGCCGTCGAGCGTCGCCGACATCACCAGCAGCCGCAGCTCCGGGCGCAGGTGCCGCTGCGCGTCACGGCAGAGCGCGAGCCCGAGGTCGGCGGCCAGGCTGCGCTCGTGGAACTCGTCGAAGATCACGAGCCCGTAGCGCTCGAGCGCGGGATCGGCCTCGAGCAGGCGCGTCAGGATGCCCTCGGTGACGACCTCAATGCGCGTCTCGGGTCCGACGCGCGTGTCGAGCCGCATCCGGTAGCCGACCTGCCGGCCGACGGGCTCGCCGAGCGTGGCGGCGAGCCGGGCCGCGACCGCGCGCGCCGCGAGCCGGCGCGGCTCGAGCATCACGATGCGGCGGGCGGCGAGCCAGGGGGCGTCGAGCAGCGCGAGCGGCACGACCGTGCTCTTGCCGGCGCCCGGCGGCGCCTCAAGCACCGCGGCCGGATGCGCGGCGAGCGCCGCCGCGAGCGCCGGCAGCGCCTCGAGGATCGGCAGCGACGGCAGCGCCGGCGGCACCCGCGCCGCGCTCAGCTCGCGAAGGCCAGCCGCAGGCGGAATTCGCGGCGCAGGAGCAGCAGGCTGACGCACGCCTGCAGCGTGACGGTCGCGATCGACAGGTACCAGACGTCGTGGATCACGAAGCCGGGCTGCGTCGACCACAGCCAGGCCGGCACCGCGAAGGTCAGCAGCCGCGTGCCGCTCGAGGCGATCGACGGCCAGGTGTTGCCGAGCGCCTGGAACATGCCGGAGCAGGTGAACACGAGGCCCGAGGCGACGAAGTTCCAGGAGATGTACTGCAGGAACTCGGCGCCGACCGCCTGCGCCGCCGGGTCCGTGCTGAAGAAGCTGGTCAGCCAGTTGGCGCGCCACTGGCAGAGCACCGTCAGCAGCAGCATCAGCGCGCTGCCGATCAGTGCGCCGTCCACGAACGTGCGCCGCACGCGATCGGCGCGGCGCGCGCCGAAGTTCTGGCCGGCCACTGGCGTCACCGCGAAGCCGACCGCCATCGCCGGCAGGAACACCGCCCGCATCACGCCGGAGCCGACGCCGAAGCCGGCCTGCGCGGCCGCGCCGAAGCGGCCGATGATCAGGTAGATCACGGCCATGTACACGAACATCAGCGCGAACTCGCCGCCCGAGGGCAGGCCGATGTCGAGGATCCGCTTCCAGGTCGCGAGCTTCGGCCGCCAGGCGCTCGGGTGCACCTCGACGTACTTCTCGAGGCGCGCGAAGTAGAGGATCAGCAGCAGCGTGCCCGCGGCGACCGCGATCGTGCTCGCCAGGCCGGCACCCGCGACGCCGAGCGGGTGGCCGGTGCCGATGCCGGCGATCAGCACCGGTGCGAGCACGAGGTTGATCAGCACGGTGACGATCTGCACCACCATGCCGGGCTTGGCGATGCCGGTGCCGCGCAACGCCGAGCCCATCGCCACCAGCGCGAACTGCAGCGCGAGGCCGGGCACGTACCAGCGCAAGTAGGTCACGCCCGCGGCCGCGGTCGCGGGGTCCGCGCCGACCGCCGCCATGTAGGGTCCGGCGAGCGCGTAGCCGAGCACGAGCGCCGTCGCGGAGCACAGCGCCGCGAGCGCGAGCGACTGGTTGAACACCTCGTTCGCCACGTCGCGCTTGCCGGCCCCGACCGCGTGCGAGATCAGCGTCACGGTGCCGACCGCCAGCATCTGGGTCAGCGCCAACACCGCGAAGGTGAAGTTGCCGGCCGCGCTGACGCCGGCGAGCGCGGTGTCGCCGAGCCGGCCGACGAAATAAAGGTCGACCATGAAGTAGAGCGTCTGCACCAGCATGCCGATCATGATCGGCACGGCCATCGCGACGATGTGGCCCGTGATCGGGCCCTGGGTCAGGTCCTTCATGCGCCGCTCCCGCGGATGCCGTGGCAGTAGGGGTCCGTGGGGTCGAGCAGCAGGGTCGCCTCGGCCGTGAGCCAGGCGCGGCCGCGGATCGTCGGCACGATGCGCTCGCCCTCGAGCTCGACGCTGCCGTCGAAGATGCTGCCGATCACGCTCTCCTGGCGCCAGCGCTGGCCGGGGCGCAACTTGCCGTCGGCGACGAGGCAGGCGAGCTTCGCGCTCGTGCCGGTGCCGCACGGCGAGCGGTCGTAGGCGCGTCCCGGGCAGAGCACGAAGTTGCGACCGTCGCTGCCCGGCGCGTGGCCGGGCCCGGTCAGCTCGATGTGGTCGATCTCGGCGCCGCCGGCGCCGGTGATCCCGGCCGCCGTCAGCGCCTGGCGTACGCGCCAGCTGAAGTCGACGAGCGCATCGACGTTGCCGGCCTCGAGCGACTGGCCATGATCGGCGCACAGGTAGAACCAGTTGCCGCCCCAGGCGACGTCGCCGGTGACGCGGCCATGCCCTGGCACCTCGACCGCGACTGCCTTCGCGAGCCGGTAGGCCGGCACGTTGCGGACCGAGACCTCGCCCGAGGCGTGCAGCTCGGTGGTCACCGTGCCGACCGGCGTCTCGATCAGGTGGCGGCCGGGCGCGAGCCGGCCGAGCCAGGCGAGGGTGGTCACGAGCCCGATGGTGCCGTGGCCGCACATGCCGAGGTAGCCGACGTTGTTGCAGAAGATCACGCCGGCCGCGGCCGCCGGATCGACCGGCGGCGTCAGCAGCGCGCCGACGATCACGTCCGAGCCGCGCGGCTCGCTGCACAGCGCCGCGCGCAGGCCGTCGTGGTCGCGGCGCAGCGTCGCGACGCGCTCGGCGAGCGAGCCGGTGAGCACCGGTCCGCCCTCGAGCACGACCCGGGTGGGCTCGCCGCCGGTGTGCGAGTCGACGACGCGCAGGCGCTGCACGCGGCGGCCTAGTGCGGCTGGCGCGGCTTGACGTCGCCGCAGTCGGCCTGGACGAAGTGGCCGGCGATCTTCGAATGACGGGTCATGGTCTTGCCGCCGAAGGCGATCGTCATGTCGACCGTCGCCGTCATCGCGTCCGGGGCCGGTGCCTCCCAGTGGGCGGTACCCTTGCTCGAGGCATGGCTCGGGCCGATGTCGGCGCACTCGATCGCGAGGTTCATGCCGGTCGCGGTGCGCGACACGACCGTCGTCTTGCAGTCGCTGCCGGCGCGCTCGCCCGGGTGGAAACCGTGCGCGAGGTCATCCTCGGTCAGGCAGGCGCGCGTCGTCTGGCTCGCGGTGCGCTGCCGCGCCGCCTCGATCCGCGCCCGGGCCTCGGGCGGCATGCGCGCGAGCATGTCGTCGGCCATGGCCGGGCCGCCGCTGGCCTCGGTCTCGTGCGTGAACTCCCACAGCCCCGGCTTCGCCCGCAGGTGCTCGGCGGCCGCGGCGGCGAGCGCGGCCAGGGCCAGGGCGGCGGCGAGGGCGGGCAGCGCGGGACGCGCGAGCGGCGGCATGCGGGACTCCGGCGGGGTGGGGGGGTGGAGCGCGGATCCTGCGCCATCGGCGCACCGTCTGCCAAGCGCCGGCCCGGCTGCCGGGCCAGGCCGCTTCCGCGACAATGGCGCCATGCGCGCCTCCCTGGCCCTGCTGTTCCCGCCGCTCGTGCTCGCCCTCGCGGCGCTCGCGGCGGCCTTCCCGGCGCCGTTCGCGGCGGCCGGACCGGCGATCGTGCCGCTGCTGATGCTGGTCATGCTCGGCATGGGCCTGACGCTGTCGGCGGCGGACTTCGCGGCGGTGCTGCGCACGCCGAGGCTCGTGCTGCTCGGTGTCGCGCTCCACTACACGGTCATGCCCGCGGCGGCCTGGCTCGTGATCCGGCTGCTCGGGCTCGACCCGGAGACCGCCACCGGCGTGGTGCTGGTCGGCGCCACCAGCGCCGGCACGGCCTCGAACGTCGTCAGCTACCTCGCCCGCGGCAACGTCGCCCTGTCGGTGACGATGACCGCCTGCTCGACCGCGCTCGCGGTCGTATTCCTGCCGGCGATCGCGTGGCTGCTGATCGGCGCGCGCGTCGCGGTGCCGGCGGGCGAGATGATGCGGGCGGTGGCGCAGGTGGCGGTCGTGCCGGTACTCGCGGGCATGGCGCTGCGGCACCGCTGGCCCGGCCCGGTGCGGCGCGTCGAGGCGCTGCTGCCGCTCGCCTCCGCAGCAGTGATCGCGGTCGTGATCGCCGTGATCGTCGGGCTCAACGCGACGCGGCTCGCGGCCGCGGCGCTGCCGGTGCTCGCGGCGGTCGTGCTGCACAACGGCCTCGGCCTCGGTGCGGGCTACGCGCTCGCGCGCCTCGCGCGGGCGGACGAGGCGAGCGCGCGCACGATCGCCATCGAGGTGGGCATGCAGAACTCCGGGCTCGCGGTCGCGCTCGCGCTGCAGTTCTTCACGCCGGCCGCGGCGCTGCCCGGGGCGATCTTCAGCATCTGGCACAACGTCTCCGGGTCGCTGCTCGCCGCCTACTGGGCGCGGCGCCCGCCGCCCCTTTAAGGCGGGGCGCGCCGGCCCCATATCCACCCGGCCGGCCCCGTCCCGCGGGCCGACCGGGGGACGGGCCCCGCGGTTGAAAGCGCCGCGGCCGGCCCCATCCTCCCCACCGACCCACCCGCGCTGCAGGAGATGCCATGACCGATTCGACGCCATCGCCGCTCACGGCCGCCCCGGTGAGGAGCGCGCACGAGTCTCCGGAGGACGTGCTGATCATCCTGCCGGTGCGCAACCTCGTGCTGTTCCCGGGCGTCGTCGCGCCGGTCGGCGTGCAGCGCGCCAAGACCCTCGCCGGCGTCAAGGAGGCACTGCGCACCGAGCGCAAGGTCGGCCTGCTGCTGCAGCGCCAGCCGGACATCGACGACCCGACCCCGGCCGACCTGCATGCGATCGGCACGGTCGCCTCGGTGCTGCGCTACGTCGCCGGCGCCGGCGGCTCGGGACAGCTGCTCGTGCAGGGCGAGCGGCGCTTCCGCGTGCTCGACTTCCAGCCCGGGCTCGACTTCCACCTGGCGCGCGTCGAGTACCTGCCGGACGCCGCGGCCGGCGGTGCCGACGTCGAGGCGCGCGCGCTCAGCCTCAAGCGGCTCGCGCACGAGGCGCTCGAGCTGCTGCCATCGGCCCCCGCGGAGCTCGGCACGGCGCTGCAGTCGCTGGAGTCGCCCGGCGCGCTCGCCGACCTGATCGCGAGCTTCCTCGACGTCAAGAGCGCCGACAAGCAGGCGCTGCTCGAGACCACCGACCTGCGCACGCGCCTCGAGCGCGTGGCGACGCTGCTCGCGCAACGCATCGAGGTGCTGAAGATCTCGAAGCAGATCGAGACCCAGACCCGCGAGGCGCTCGAGGGCCGCCAGAAGGAGGCGGTGCTGCGCGAGCAGCTGAAGCAGATCCAGCGCGAGCTCGGCGAGGGCGAGAACGGTGCGGCCGAGGTCGACGAGCTCAAGCAGGCGATCGAGCGGGCCGGCCTGCCGGCCGAGACCCTCGAGCAGGTGCGCAAGGAGCTGAAGCGGCTCGAGCGCATGCCGGAGCAGGGCGCCGAGTACTCGATGCTGCGCACCTACCTCGACCTGATCGCGGCGCTGCCGTGGTCGACGCTCGACGGCGAGCGGATCGACATCGACAAGGCGCGCGAGGTGCTCGAGACCGACCACTACGGCCTCGACAAGGTCAAGAAGCGGATCCTCGAGTACCTCGCGGTCCGCAAGCTGAACCCGCATGGCCGCAGCCCGATCCTGTGCTTCGTCGGCCCGCCCGGCGTCGGCAAGACCTCGCTCGGCCAGTCGATCGCGCGGGCGATCGGGCTCAAGTTCCAGCGCGTCTCGCTCGGTGGCACGCACGACGAGGCCGAGATCCGCGGCCACCGCCGCACCTACGTCGGCGCCCTGCCCGGCACCGTGATCCAGGCGATCCGCAAGGCCGGCACGCGCAACCCCGTGCTGATGCTCGACGAGATCGACAAGCTCGGCCGCAGCTTCCAGGGCGACCCGGCCGCGGCGCTGCTCGAGGTGCTCGACCCGGAGCAGAACTCGACCTTCCGCGACAACTACCTGGGCGTGCCCTTCGACCTGTCGAAGGTGCTGTTCATCGCGACCGCCAACCAGCTCGACACGATCCCCGGGCCGCTGCGCGACCGCATGGAGATCATCGAGCTGACCGGCTACACCGAGGACGAGAAGGTCGAGATCGGCAAGCGCTACCTCGTCAAGCGCCAGCTCGAGGCCAACGGCCTCAAGCCCGAGCAGGTCACGCTGACCGAGACGGCACTGCGGCGCGCGGTGCGCGACTACACGCGCGAGGCCGGCTGCCGCAACCTCGAGCGCGAGATCGGTGCGCTGCTCCGCAATGCCGCCGTGAAGATCGCCTCCGGCGCGGTCGCCAGCATCACGATCGACGGCGACGACGTCGAGCGCATCCTCGGCAGCCCGCGCTTCGAGAACGAGGTGGCGATGCGGGTCAGCGTGCCCGGCGTCGCGACCGGGCTCGCCTGGACGCCGGTCGGCGGCGACATCCTGTTCATCGAGGCGACCCAGACACCGGGGTCGGGCCGGCTGATCCTGACCGGGCAGCTCGGCGACGTGATGAAGGAGAGCGCGCAGGCGGCGCTGTCGCTCGTCAAGGCGAACGCCGCGGCGCTCGGCGTGGACGCGGCCTCGTTCGAGAAGACCGACATCCACATCCACGTGCCGGCGGGGGCGATCCCGAAGGACGGGCCGAGCGCCGGCGTGTCGATGTACACCGCGCTCGTGTCGCTGCTGACGCATCGCACCGTGCGCGCCGACCTCGCGATGACCGGCGAGATCTCGCTGCGCGGCCTGGTGCTGCCGATCGGCGGGGTCAAGGAGAAGACCGTGGCCGCCGCCCGCGCCGGCATCCGCACGGTGCTGCTGCCGAAGCGCAATCGCAAGGACCTCGAGGACGTGCCGGCGAGCGTGCGCGAAAGCGTGACGTTCCACTTCGTCGAGCGCGTCGACGAGCTGATCCGGCTCGCGCTCGCGCCGCTGAGCGAGGCGCCGGCGGCGACGAGCGCGGCCCCGGAGGTCGCCGGCGCCTGAGGCTCGCGGCTCGGCTAGACTCGGCCTATGCGAGTCCCGGCCGCCGCTGTCCTCGCCGCCGTCCTTGCCGTTGCCCTCGCCGTTGCCCTCGCGCTCGCCGGCTGCGCCGGCGGGCCGCGTCCGGCACCGGCGCCGGCAGTGGCGGCGCCGGTCCCGGCGCGGGCGCTCGGGGCCCGCGCCGCCGGGCTTGCGCTGCGACTCCTCGGCACGCCGTACCAGAACGGCGGCACGAGCCGCGAGGGCGTCGACTGCAGCGGGCTCGTGGTGTACGTCTACCGCGAGCTCGGCGTGCGCGTGCCGCGCACCGCCGCCGAGCAGCGCAGCTGGGCGGAGCGGCTGCCGCGCGAGTCGCTCGAGCCCGGCGACCTCGTGTTCTTCACGACCCCCGAGGACCACGTCGGCATCTACGTCGGCGACGGCGAGTTCGTGCACGCCCCCGGTGCGGGCCGCGGCGTCGAGCGCACCCGCCTCGACACGCCGTACTTCATCCTCGGCTTCGCCGGCGGCGGGCGCGTGCACGTGGAGGCCGCGCCGCGCTGAGTGCGCTCAGGCGCGCACGCGCGTGCCGAAGCGGAACTCGCCGTCGAGCGCCCGCAGCAGGCGCGCATCGCGCCGGTAGACGTCGCGCTTGAAGATCACCCGGCCGTCGGCCGGGTCGACCTCGGCGGTCCAGTAGATCAGCAGCACCGGCACCGGCCGCGCGAGCCGGACGGTGCGGGTCGTGCCGGCCTCTACCGCGGCGCGGATCGCCGCAGCGTCCCAGTGCGCGGGGTCGGCGAGCAGGCGCTCGGCGAGTTCGAGCGGCCGCTCGACGCGGATGCAGCCGGAGCTGAAGGTCCGGTCGTTGCGGTCGAACAGCGAGCGCGACGGCGTGTCGTGCAGGTAGACGAGGTAGGGGTTCGGGAAGTCGATCTTCACGTGGCCGAGCGCATTGTCGTCGCCGGCGTCCTGGCGCAGCACGAACGGGAAGTGGCGGGCGCTGTAGTCCGGCCAGTGCACGCGGGCGGGATCGACCGGCGCCCCGGCGCGGTCGTAGAGCCGCAGGTGCTTGTGCGCCAGCACGTCCTCGCCGCGCTGCAGGCCGGGCAGCACGTCCTTGGCGAGGATGCCGGGCGGCACGGTCCAGGTCGGGTTGAACACCACGTCCTCGATCTCGGCGCGGAACACCGGCGTCTGCCGGTAGGGCTGGCCGACGATCGCGCGCGCGCGCCAGACGACCTGGCGGTCGTGCAGCAGCCGCACGCCGAAGCCGGCGATGTCGACCACCAGCAGGTCGCCCTCGCCCAGCTGGTTCAGCACCCAGCGGCCGCGCTCGAGGTTGAGGCGGATCTGGTCGATGCGCGCAGCGACCGGCACGTTGAGCTCGCGCAGCGTCGCCGGCCCGAGCGTACCGTCGGCCGTCAGCCCGTGGCGTCGCTGAAAGCGCCCGAGCGCCGCGGCGAGCGCGGCGTCGAGCAGCGGCGGTCCCTCGGCGGGACCCGCGTAGTCGTCGCTCGCCGCCAGCCGGCGCCGCAGCGCCGGCACCCGCGGATCGCTGCCGCCGGGCGCGAGCTTCGGTCCGGCCGGCAGCGACGGCCAGCCGCCGGCGGCCGCGATCTGCCGGTAACGCGCCAGCGCCGCGCGGCCACGCTCGTACAGCCAGTGCTGCGGCCGCGCGCGCGCGACCGCTTCGCGGATCTGGCCGCTCGCGATCGCGTCGCGCACGTAGGCGAGCGCCGGCTCCTCGCGCAGCGGCCGGGGCTTCAGGTTCCAGTTGGGCTCGATCGCGAGCGGGTCGACGCGACCGAGGTAGAGGTCGTAGAGCAGCCGCAGGTAGGCATCGCTCGCCAGGAGGTCGAAGTCCGCGTCATGTCCGCCGTCCGCGGCCAGCTGCTCGAGCGCCGCGAGGTGGTAATCCGAGGGCCGCAGCCCGTCGTCGAGGGCGCCGCGCACGGCCGCGAGCAGCTCTGCGCGCCGCGCCGGCGCCTGCCAGAGGAGCGCGCCCGCCGCAGGGTCGTAGAGGCGCGGCAACGCGACGTGCGAGACGATTTCCTCGCCGGCGATCCGCACGCGTTCGCCCGCGGCGAGCGCGTGAAGCGGCGCACGCAGCGCCGCGGCCGGGTCGGCCGCGACGGCGAGTGCGGCGAGGGGCGCCAGCAGCCAGCCGGCGAGTGCGACGCGCAGCGCGATCATCGGCTCATCTTAGCGCCCGCGGTCGGCCGGGCCGCTGCGATCGACCGCACTGGCGGCGAGGCCTCGCCCGCGCCATGCTGCGCTCCCGCGGCGGCGTGGGAGCGAGCGATGGCGACGGGTGGCAACCGCGCGACGCGCCGGGCGCGCGCGCTCTGCGGGCGGCACATCGCCGCCGCCGGCCGGGCCCTGCGCGGCCGGCCGGACGCGGCGGCGATCCACCAGGCGCGACGCGAGCTGAAGCGCGCCCGGGCCTGGCTGCAGCTCGCGCGCCGCGGCCTCGAGCGCGACGAGCGTCGCGCGCTCGCCGCCGCGCTCGCCGCGGTCGCCCGCCGGCTCGGCGCGGCGCGCGATGCGACGGTGCTGCGGGCGCTGGTGGTCGAGACGGCGGCCGAGGCCGGCCTCGCACGCTCGGTGCTCGCGGGCTTCGAGGCGGCGCTGGGCCGGGAACGCGCGGCCGGCCGGGCGAGCCTGCGGCCACGGGAGCTCAGGCTCGCACTCGCGGCGGCGCGGCGCCGGCTGCTCGCGGCCGCGCTGCGCCTCGACGGCGAACGGCTGAGCGCGGGCTTCACCCGTCTCTACCGTCGCGGCCGGCGCGCGCTGGCCGCGGCCGAGCGCGTGCCGCGGGCGTCGCGGCTGCACGAGTGGCGCAAGCACGTGAAGCACTACGGCTACGCGCTCGAGGCGCTCGCGCCCGCCTGGCCGCGGCGCATCCCGCCGCTCGCCGAGGAGGCACGCGCGCTCGCCGATGCGCTCGGCGAGCACCACGACTGCGCGCTGCTCGAGTCACGGCTCGCCGGTGCGCGGCTCGCGCCGGCGGTCCGGCGACGGCTGCGCGCCCTGCTGCGCCGCCGGCGCCTCGCGCTGCGCGCGCGGGCACTGCGGGCCGGCGCGCGGCTCTATGGCGAGACGCCGCGGCGGCTCCGCGCGCGGGCGGATTCGTGGTGGATCGAGTGGGCGCGCCTGCCGGCGCGGCCGGATCAGTAGCGCAGCGGGCGCCAGCCACGCGTGCCGAGCGACTGCAGCGCCTCCGGCAGCACCGGCTGGTAGGCGGGCGAGCGCACGATCTCGAGCTCGTACGGCGTGCGCTCCGTGGCGAGTCCCATGCCGTGCGTGCGCAGCACCGCGAGGCAGCCGCCGCGCGAGCCGTACGGCCCGTGCGCGACGCCCGCGGGACTCCAGCGGTACGCGCCGCTCGTGAGCTCCCCGGTGCGCCCGACCAGGTCGCCGGCGAGCACGAACAGTTCCTCGGCGCCCGGATGGCGTTCCTGCGTGCCGCGCCAGCCCGGCGGCCGCAGGTGCGGCGGCGCCGACAGCAGCAGCGTCGCGCCCTGGCCCTCGCCCGGCGGACGCAGCCACTTGGCGCGCCGCCCGTCGGCCACCATCGCGGCATCGAGCCCCTCGGTGGCCCAGGCGAGCTCGTAGCCGTCGACGAGCCGCGGCTCGCGCACGGCCGCGGCCGGGGCTTCCGCCGCGGGGGCGGGCTCGGCGCTGTAGAACACCAGCGCGACCGCGCCCTCGGGCGAGCGTCGCTCGCCGTGGCGGCAGCCGGCGGGGATCCAGCCGTAGGAATCGTGCTCGCAATGCCGTCCGTCGATCACGAGGTGGCCGTCGACGACCAGGAACTCCTCGTCGGCCGCGAGGCTGGCGACCGCGGCCTGCGCCCAGCGCGGTGGAAAGCGCACCAAGAGGCTCCACGCGCCGTCCTCGGCATCGCGGCTCAGGATCTTAAGTTCGCAGCCGCGCAGGTGCGGCCACGGGCTCGGCTGCCACGGCAGGCTCTGCGACTGGACGAAGTCGATGTGGGGGCGTGACATGCGGCCGGATCCTCGGCGGGCAGACTCGCAGGCGGCCCCGCCGGGAGGTATTGGCGTATTCCGCAGTCCGCCGGCCGGCAGCTGCGGGGAGCGTATTAAGTTGCCTTCATACTTGCTGCGGCGTCGCGCCCGCGCCGCAACATTGGCTGGCGACGCCCGTACGGGCGCGATGCGCTGACACCCTCTGGAGGTTACGTCTCATGTTTAAGAAGCTTGCCCTGATCGTTGCCGCCCTGACGCTCGCCATGCCGGTCTTCGCGGCCGACACCGCGGCCGGTGCGTCGGCCCCGGCCGCCACCTCGGACACGAAGCCCGAGAAGAAGAAGCACCACAAGAAGCACAAGAAGGAAGAGAAGAAGGACGAGGCGGCCTCGAAGTAAGGCCTGCGACGTCTGACTCTTCGCAGTCACGGGCCCCGGGCGGCGCGAGCCGCCCGGGGCCTTGTCGTTTCTGCGCGCCCCGCGGCTACCAGATCCGCACGCGCGCCTCGGGCGCGAGGTAGAGCGCGTCCCCCGGCCTGACGCCGAAGGCCTCGTACCAGGCATCGATGTTGCGCACCGCGCCGTTCACGCGGTACGGCCCCGGGCTGTGCGGGTCCGACATCACGAGGTTGCGCAGCGCCTCGTCGCGGTAGGCGGCGCGGAACACCTGCGCGTAGCCGAGGAAGAATCGCTGCTCGCCGCTCAAGCCCTCGAGCACCGGCGCGCGCCGGCCCTTCAGCGACAGGCGGTAGGCCGCGAGCGAGGCTTCGAGGCCGCCGAGGTCGCCGATGTTCTCGCCGAGCGTCAGGCGGCCGTTGACGTGGATCCCCGGCAGCGGCTCATAGGCGGCAAACTGCTCGGCGAGCCGCGCGGTGCGCGCCTGGAACGCGGCGACGTCGGCCTCGCCCCACCAGGTGTGCAGCACGCCGTGCGCGTCCGACTTCGCGCCCTGGTCGTCGAAGCCGTGGCCCATCTCGTGGCCGATCACGGCGCCGATGGCGCCGTAGTTCACCGCCGGATCCGCGGCCGGGTCGAAGAACGGCGGCTGCAGGATCGCGGCCGGGAACACCACCTCGTTGAAGGTCGCGTTGTAGTAGGCGTTGACGGTCTGCGGCGTCGCGAACCACTCGTCGCGGTCGGTCGGCCGGCCGAGACGGCCGACCTCGCGCTGCCATTCATAGAGGGTCGAGCGGGTCGCGTTGCCGAACGCATCGCCGGCGCGCACTTCGAGCGGGCCGTAGTCGCGCCAGTGGTCCGGGTAGCCGATCTTCGGCCGGAAGGTCGCGAGCTTCTCGGCGGCCGCGCGCTTGGTCTCCGCCGACATCCACGGCAGCGCCGCGATGCGCTCGCCGTATGCGCGCCGCAGGTTCTCGACCAGCGCCAGCGCCGCGGCCTTCGACGCCGGCGGGAAGTGCCGCGCGACATACAGCTGGCCGATGGCCTCGCCGAGCGCGTCGTTGGTCGCCGCGACCGCGCGCTTCCAGCGCACGCGCTGCTCGGGCTGGCCGTTCAGCGTGTGCCCGTAGAAGTCGAACAGCTCGCGGTCGAACGCCGCGGGCAGCAGCGCCGCGTGCGCGCGCAGATAGTGGTAGCGCAGGTAGCTGCGCCAGTCGGCGACCGGCGTCGCGCGAAAGAGCGCGGCGAGCGGTGCCATCGCCGAGAGCTCGGCGACCACGACGTCGTGCGCGGCGCCGAGGCCCGCGGCCTCGAGCGAGGCGTCCCAGGGGAATGCCGGGTCGATGGCCCGGAGGCCGGCGCGGTCGAGCGGGTTGTAGGTGCGGTCGCGGTCGCGGCGGTCGGCGCGCGGCCAGTGGCGGCGCGCGATCTCGGTCTCGAGCGCGAGCACCGACGCCGCCCCGGCGCTCGCCGCCGGCGCCGGGTCGCCGGCGAGCACGAGCAGCCGCTCGACGTGCGCCCTGTACTGGACACGGATCTTCGCGAACTGCTCGTCGTCGCGCAGGTAGTAGTCGCGGTCGGGCAGGCCGAGCCCGCCGTGGCCGACGACCACGACGTAGCGGTCGGGGTTCTTGCGGTCGATCGTGATGCCGATGCCGATCGGCGACTTGAGCTCGAGGTCCGGCCGCGCCATCAGCCGCGCGACGTCCTCGTGGGTGGCGGCGGCCGCGATCGCCGCGAGCGCGGGCGCCGCGGGCGCGAGGCCGCGCGCCTCGATCGCGTCGGTGTCGAGGAACGCCGCGTAGTAGTCGCCGATCTTCTGCTCGACCGAGCCCGCGGCGGCGTGCGCGGTGCGCGCGGCCTCGAGGATCTCGTGCACGTGCGCATCCGACTCCTCGCGCAGCTTCGCGAACGTGCCCCAGCTCGCGCGGTCGGCCGGCAGCGGCGTGGCTGCGAGCCAGCGGCCGGAGGCATAGCGGTTGAAGTCCTCGCCGGGGCGCACCGTCGGATCGCCGCCGGCGAGGTCCAGCCCGAAGCGCCCGATCGCGGGGGCAGGGGCGGGCGTCGCGCCGGCGAGCAGCGCGCAGGCAAAGAGGCTGAATAGCAGCGTGGCAGGCACGCGGAGGGCGTTCATGCGCGGCTCCGGGAATGATGCCCGGTGCCGGCGACGCCGGTGCCCGGGTCGGGGAGGGGGAGGAGGACGCGCGCCGCGGGCTGGGTCCGCGGCGCGCGCTCGGCGGGTCGCGGCGCGCCGGGGCGCACCGCGACCGTGGCCTCAGCTCAGGCGGGCTTCTTGACCCACACCTTGCACCAGCCGCCGGCGTCGACCAGCTTGCCGGCGAAGATCGTGCAGGGCGCGCTCGCGTCGGCGGCCTTGCCCTGGAACTGCGCGCAGTTCGCGCACTTCTGGTCGGGCTTGTGCGTCGGGTTCGTCTTCGCGTCGACCTTGGTCGAGTCGGCGACGTAGCCGAGCGACTTGGCCTGCGCGTCGTTCGGATCGAGCTTCTGCGGCGCGGCATCGGCGCGCGTGGCGATCGAGATCACCGGGATCGCGGCGAGGCCCGCGAGTGCGCCCTTCAGTACGGACCGGCGCGGCAGCTTCTGGTCGAACATCAGTCTCACTCCTTCGGAACGAGTCGATACGAGTTGGGGTCGGGCGCAGCAGCCGTGCGCCGCGCTCCGGGCGGAGCGCGCCGGCGATTCTACGCCCGGCGCGCGCCGTCGTGGTCCCGTCGCAGCGGCGCCGGTCCACGGGAGCATCGTGGTCCCGCGACACTGAACGTGCCCTGAAGACGGCAGATGCGAATCATTCTTGAATGGCGCACGCCGCGCGTGGGCCGCGCGCCGCTCAGCCGGCGCTCGCCGGCCGGTCGGGACCGGCCGGCGGCACGTCGACCGTGGTCGCGTACTCCTCGTCGGCGTTGACGACCGCATAGCCGTTGCCGACCCAGCGGGCCGGCAGCGCCAGCGCGCTGATCACCGAGGCCACCACCGCCGACAGGTACGGGATCGACTGCACCACCATCACCAGCACCCAGGCCCGCAGGTCGGGGCTCGCCATGCGCATGCGGTCGAGGCTGGCGTTCTCGAGGTTCATCGTCACGGCCCAGGCGCTCAGCAGCAGCGCGATCGCCATCAGGCCTTCCTCGCGGCAGGCCTGCAGCGCGCCCCACAGCGGCTGCGCGTGTGCCTGCTTCGGCGTGCGGAAGAACGGCTCGTTGTTCGTCAGCAGGCCCTTCAGCACCGCGAAGCCGATCGTGTGCGCGAGCCCGAGGCCGGCGATCGAGGCGGCGATCGTCTGGCGGACGCCGGCGCCGACCCGCACCCGGTACAGGTGCATCAGCTTGCCGAGCTTGAACACGAACAGCGACAGCGGCAGCACCGAGAACATCGCGAGCGGGGCGTCGAACTTCGCCGGCATCGCGATCATCAGCAGCGACCAGGCGAGCGCGAACAGGTTGAACACGACGTTCAGGCCGTCCGCCATCCACGGCAGCCAGCCGGCGAGGAAGTGATAGCGCTGGCCGGCGGTGAGCTGCATCGGCCGGCGGCCGAGCAGCGCCGCGCCGTGCGCGCGCAGGATCTGCATGGCGCCGTACGCCCAGCGGAAGCGCTGCTTCTTGAAGTCGATGAACGTGTCCGGCATCAGCCCCTGGCCGTAGCTGTGCGGGATGTAGGTCGCCTCGTAGCCGTGCTCGAACACGCGCAGGCCGAGCTCGGCGTCCTCGGTGATGCACCACTCGGCCCAGCCGCCGAGATCCTTCAGCACCCGGTGGCGGACCATCGTCATCGTGCCGTGCTGGATGATCGCATTGCGCTCGTTGCGCGTGACCATGCCGATGTGGAAGAAGCCGCGGTACTCGGCGTGGCACATCGCCTTGAACGCGCTCTGCTGGTCGTCGCGGTAGTCCTGCGGCGCCTGCACGATCGCGATCTGCGGCGCGCTGAACACCGGCGCGAGGTCCTTGAGCCAGTTCGGCGCGACGATGTAGTCGCTGTCGATCACCGCGACGATCTCGGCGTCGGCGGCCGTGTGGCGCAGCGCGAAGTTGAGCGCGCCGGCCTTGAAGCCGGCGAGCGGGCTGACGTGGAAGAAGCGGAAGCGCGGCCCCAGCGTCGCGCAGTGCGCCTCGACCGGGCGCCACACCGCCTCGTCCTTGGTGTTGTTGTCGATCACCAGGACCTCGAAGTCCGGGTAGTCGAGCCGCGCGAGCGCATCGAGCGTCTCGATCAGCATGTCCGGCGGCTCGTTGTAGGCCGGCACGTGGATCGAGACCTTCGGCCGGTAGCCGCCGTCCTCGCCCTGGTGCGCGGGCCCGACCAGCAGCCGGCGCCGCAGCCGCACCCAGTGCGCCTCGGCCCACTCGTGCGCCTCGGCGAGCAGCACCGCGATCACGCCGAGCATGCCGATGAACAGCAGCAGCCCGACCGTGATACTGGTGACCGTCAGGTACTGCTGCGAGTAGTCGTAGATGACGTAGGTGGTCAGCGCCGAGGTCGCGTAGATGATGACCGCGAGGAAGCTCCGGCCGCGGTTCTTCAGCGTGCCGGAGTGCATGTAGAACCAGAACAGCATCGCCGCCGCGAGCACCACCGACACCGCGGCCAGCATCTGCCACTGCGGCACGCGCACGATCGGCTTCATGAACTCGAACTTCGGCCGCCGCTCGGCGTCCCACACGCCCCAGTAGGCGCCGACGCCGCCCTCGGACTGGGCCTTCCACGGCTGGTCGAAGGCCTCCTCGATGTAGTACGGCACCTTCTCCTTCTCGGCCCAGGCCAGGAAGCGGCGCAGGAACAGCGCCTCGTTGGCCTCCGAGGCGACCGCCTTCTCGCGAGTCCGGCCGTTCGACGGCCAGCCGACCTCGCCGATCACCACCGGCTTGTTCGGGAAGCGCGCCTGCACCTCGCGGTACATGTGGATCGAGTAGTCGACCGCCGCCTCGACGTCGACGCCCTCCCAGTACGGCAGCAGGTGCACGGCGATGAAGTCGACGTGATCGACCAGCTCGGGGTTCTTCAGCCACACGTGCCAGGGCTCGGCGGTGCTGATCGGCTGCTCGATCGCGTTGCGCGCCTTGTCGAGCAGCTTCAGGAACTCCTCGAGCGGCAGGTCGCCGCGCAGCACCGACTCGTTGCCGACGATCACGCGCACGACGTTGCGGTGCTTGGCGGCGAGCTCGATGGCCTTGTCGAGCTCGGCCTCGGCACGCGCCTGCCGCGCGTCGACCCAGACGCCCATCGCGACGTTGAGGCCACGCTCGGCGGCGAGCTCGGGCACGAGGCCGATCGTCTCGGAGACCGTGTAGGTGCGTACCGCCTGCGTCTTGCCCTTGAGCAGGTCGAGGTCCTCGGCGATCTGCTCGCGGGTCGGGTACTCCTCCTTGATCGCGTTCTGGCCGGGGCGGTACGGCGAGAGCGCGAAGCCCCACACCTTGTGCGGCCACTCGGGCTCGGCCTCGGGGCGGTTGAACCAGGCCCAGGTGCCGATGGTCACGAGCGCAAAGGCGAGCGCGATCAGCAGCGCGGGCAGTCGCAGTTTCGAGAGGATCATGGAGGCGGCAAGGATACCCTCTCGGCGTGTCCGGGGTGGCTGCCGCGGTGTTGGCCGCCGGCGCGACCCGTCCCGGCCCTTCCGGCCCCGGCCGCGTTCGGCTACCGTGGTCGCCCCCGACCCGTCGCCGCGCCCCCATGCCGATTCCCGCCGCGCCGCCGGCCACGCCCGCGCGCGACCCGTCGATGACCGTCGCCGACCCGCCCGCCACCGTCCCGGCCGCCCGCGACGCGGCGCCGATGCTGCGCGTCGCGTCGCTGCGCAAGTTGTACGGCGGCCGGGCGGTGGTGCGCGACCTCGGCTTCGAGGTCCGCCGCGGCGAGTGCTTCGGCATCCTCGGCCCGAACGGCGCCGGCAAGACCACGACGCTGCGCTGCTGCCTCGGCCTCACGCACGCCGACGGCGGCACGATCGAGCTCGGCGGCCTGCCGGTGCCGGCGGCGGCCCGGCTGGCGCGCTACCGGGTCGGCGTCGTGCCGCAGTTCGACAACCTCGATCCCGACTTCACGGTGACCGAGAACCTGGTGATGTACGCGCGTTACTTCGACATCCCGAAGCGGGTGGCGCGCGAGCGCGTGCCGCGGCTGCTCGAGTTCGCCGGGCTCGCGGACCGCGCGGCGGCGCGCATCGACCAGCTGTCCGGCGGCATGAAGCGGCGCCTGACGCTCGCGCGTGCGCTGGTCAACGACCCGGACGTGCTGTTCCTCGACGAGCCGACCACCGGCCTCGACCCGCAGGCGCGCCACCTGATCTGGGACGGGCTCAAGCGGCTGGTCGCGGCCGGCAAGACGCTGATCCTGACCACGCACTTCATGGACGAGGCCGAGCGGCTCTGCAACCGCCTGTGCGTGATGGACGAGGGCTCGATCATCGCGCTCGACACGCCGCGCGGGCTGATCGAGCGCCTGATCGAACCGGTGGTCGTCGAGGTGTACGGCGAGGGCGTCGGCGCCTGGGCGGAGCGGCGTGCGCGCGCGGTGGTCGAGCGACTCGAGGTCACCGGCGAGACCGCGTTCTGCTACATGCACGACCCGGCGCCGCTGCTCGCGCTGGCGCGCGAGGAGGCCGGCCTCAAGGTGCTGCGCCGTGCGGCGAACCTCGAGGACGTGTTCATCAAGCTGACCGGCCGCGACATCCGGGACTGAGCATGAGCGGCCGCTTCTGGCACCTGGTCGAGCGCAACTTCCTGGTCTGGCGGAAGCTGCTCGTGCCGTCGCTGATCGCGAACCTCGCCGACCCGCTGATCTACCTGCTGGGCCTCGGCTTCGGGCTCGGCGCGCTGGTCGGCAGCGTCGACGGCCGGCCCTACAGCACGTTCCTGGCCGGCGGCATGCTGTGCTTCTCGACGCTGAACAGCGCCTCGGCCGAGGCGCTCTACTCGGCGTTCTCGCGCCTCAAGGTGCAGCGCACCTGGGAAGGCATCCTGCACGCGCCGATGACGATCACCGACGTCGTGCTCGGCGAGTGGCTGTGGGCGGCGGCCAAGGCGACGCTGTCGGGTGCCGCGATCCTGGTGGTGATGTACGGCTTCGGCTTCGCGCGGGGCGTCGCGCCGCTCGCGGTGCTGCCGGTGCTGTTCGCGGTCGGCCTGTGCTTCTCCGGCGTCGCGCTGATCATGACGACGCTCGCCCGGGGCTACGACTTCTTCACCTACTACTTCACGCTGCTGGTGACGCCGATGGGCTTCCTGTCGGGCGTGTTCTTCCCGCTGCACCAGCTGCCGGCGCCGGTGCAGGCGGTGGCCTGGGCGCTGCCGCTCGCGCACGCGGCCTCGCTCGCGCGCGGCCTCACGCTCGGCGATCCGATGCCGTGGCCCTGGATCAGCCTCGCGGTGCTGATCGCCTACGGCGTCGCGGGCGTGACGATCGCCGCGGCGATCGCGCGGCGGCGGCTGACGAGGTAGCGCCGCCGCCTGCCCGGGGCGCCCGTCAGTGGCGTTCGGGGTCGGGCTTGCCGGCGAGCCGCGGCGCCGGCCGCAGCTCCTCGGCCTGCGGCTCGCGCGGCAGCGCCTCGAGCGGCGCCAGCACGTCGATGTCCTTCGACTCGATGCCGACGTTGAGGTCGCGGAAGCGCCGCGCGGCGGGCAGCACGCGCGTCTCGAGCGAGCCGACCGCCTGGTTGTAGGACTCGATCGCCTTGGTCAGGCCGTCACCCATGCGACCGAAGTGCCCGCCCATGACCTGCAGGCGCTCGTACAGGTCCTTGCCGAGGTCGGCGATGCGCCGCGCGTTCTCGGCGAGCGCCTCCTGGCGCCAGGCATAAACGACCGTGCGCAGCAGCGCGATCAGCGTCGTCGGCGTCGCCAGCACGACCTTCTTCTGGAACCCGGCCTCGATCAGCGACGGGTCCTGCTCGAGCGCCGCGCTGTAGAAGACCTCGCCCGGGATGAACAGCACCACGAAGTCGGGCGTCGCCTCGAAGCGCTCCCAGTACTGCTTCTGCGAGAGCCGCGACACGTGGTCGCGGATCTGGCGGGCGTGGTCGGCGAGCTTGGCGGCGCGCGCCGGCTCGTCGGCGAGCTCCAGCGACTCGAGGTAGGCCTCGAGCGGCACCTTGGCGTCGACCACCAGGCTGCGGCCGCCGGGCAGCCGCACCACGAGATCCGGGCGGGCGTCGCCGTCCTCGCCGGCGACGTGCGCCTGCTCGATGAAGTCGACGTGGTCGACCATGCCGGCGAGCTCGACGACGCGCTTCAGCTGCACCTCGCCCCAGCGGCCGCGCACGTTCGGCCGGCGCAGCGCGCCGACCAGGTTGCCGGTCTCGCGCGTCAGCTGCTGCTGGCCGGTCGCGAGCGCCTCGACCTGCGCGAGCAGCTGCCCGTAGGCGCCGACGCGCTCCTTCTCGATCTCGCCGATGCGGGCCTGCACCCGCTCGAGCGACTCGCGCACCGGGCTGACGAGCTCCTGGATGCTGAGCTGGCGCTTCTCGAGGTCGCCGCGCGCCGCCTGCTGCAGGCCCTCGAGCTGCAGCCGCGCGAGCTCGATGAACTGCTGGTTGTTCGCCTGCAGCGACTCGGCGGCGAGCGCGCGGAACACGTCCGTCAGCCGCGCCTGGGCGGACTCGAGCAGCTGGCGCTGCTCGGCGAGCGCCCGCGACTGCGCGTCGCGCTCGGTCTCGAGGGCGCTGCGTGCCTCGCCGAGCGTGCGCAGCTCCTGGCGCAGGCGGGCGAGCTCCGCGTCGCGGCCGGCGAGCTCGCCGCGCAGCCCGCCGAGCTCGCGCGCGGTGGCCTCGGCGGCGGCCCGGAGCGCCGTCTCCTCGCGCAGCCGCTCCTCGAGCGCGGCGCCGCGCCGCGCCGCCCCCCACAGGTAGCCGACGAGGCCCGCGGCCAGGGCGGCGAGGGCGAGCAGGGCGGCCCCGAGGAGCGGTGTGACCATGTCCTCAGTGTACGCGGCGGCCGGCCGGGCGGCAGCGCCGCGCCCTCAAGCCCGCCGCCCGCCGGCCGATACCCGTCGGTGGGAACCTCCCCCGAACCAGGCCAGCCCATGTCCTCCCCGGAACCGGCCGTCGACGTCTCGTCGCTCGCGACCCTGACGCTGACGCCCTTCGACCTGACGCGCAAGCTGACCGCCGAGCTTGCCGCCGGCGAGGTGCACCTGCCGTCGTTCCCGGACGTCGCGGCGCGCGTGCAGCGCGTGCTCGAGGACCCGAAGGCGACGCCGGCGACCATCGCCAAGGTGCTCGGCGCCGATGCCGCGCTCGCGGCGCGGGTGCTGCGCATCGCGAACTCGAGCGTCTTCAACCCGGGCGCGCAGCCGGTGACGGAGCTGCCGTCGGCGATCAACCGCCTCGGCTACGACCTCGTGCGCTGCGCGGCGATGTCCTTCGCGATGCGGCAGATGAAGCTGGTCGATGCCGACAGCGCGCTGCGGCCGCAGCTGCAGGAGCTGTGGCGCAAGGGCGCGCTGGTGGCGGCGCTCGGCTACGTGGTGGCGCGCGAGACGCGCGCGGTGCGTGCCGAGGAGGCGCTGGTCGCAGGGCTGATGCACAACCTCGGCCGGCTGTACCTGCTGGTGCGCGCCCGCGGGCTCGCCGGCGCGATCGAGGAGGCGGGGCTCTGGGACCAGGTGGTGCACGACTGGCACCCGCGCATCGGCCGCCTGATCCTCGAGCACTGGAAGTTCCCGGAGGCGATCGTGCTCGCGGTCGCCGAGCAGAACGCCTGGGACCGGCCGTCGGTCAGCGGCACGCGCCTCAGCGACGTGCTGATCGTCGCCACCTCGCTGGTGCCGTGCGTGTACTACCGGCAGCTGATCGACGACACCGTCACCGCCGTCGCGCCGTTCCAGCGACTCGGGCTCACGGCGGCGGACTGCAACCAGCTGCTCGCGGCGAGCGCCGAGCAGATCGCCTCGCTCAGGGACGCCCTCGGGAACTGACCTCGGCCGCGGCCCCGGCGGCGATGGCCGCCGCCCACGGCACGGTCAGCACCACCTCGGTCCCGCCACCGCCGGGCTCGAGCCACTCGACGCTGCCGCCGATCAGCTGTGCCCGGTGCGCGATGATGCGCCGGCCGAGGCCCGGCGCCGCGCGCGCCACCCCGCCGAGGCCGATGCCGTTGTCGCGCACCGCGACCACCACCGCCTCGGGCTCGGCCGCGAGCCGGATGGTCACCTGCGAGGCCTGCGCGTGGCGCAGCGCATTGGCGAGCGCCTCCTGCACGATCCGGTACGCATGGTCGGCGACGTCGCCCGGCAGCGCCTGGCCGCCCCAGCGGCGCGTGTCGACCGCGATCCCGACGTCGCCCGGGCGCGCGTTCGCGGCCAGCGACTCGAGCGCGCCGGCAAGCCCGCCCTCGTCGGCGCGCACCGGATGCAGGCCGTGCGCGAGCGCGCGGGCATTGCGGATCGCGCGGTTCAGGTGGTCGATCGCCGTCTCGACGTCGGCGCCGACGCCCTGCCGGCCGCCGTCGAGCCGCTTGGCGGCACTGCGCATCAAGAGCGCGATGCCGGTCAGCTCCTGGCCGAGGCCGTCATGCAGGTCCTGGCTCAGGCGCTGCTGCTCGCGCGCGGTGGTCTCGACCAGCTCGCGCTCGAGCTGCTTGCGGGCGCTGACGTCCATCACCGTGCCGCACAGCGTGCGCGGCCGCCCGTCCGGGTCGCGCTGCATCACCCGCGCGCGGTCGAGGATCCACAGCCAGCCGCGCGGCGTGCGCAGCCGGTACTCCGCCTCGAAGATCGGCTGCTCGCCGGCGAGGTGCGCCTTGACGCGCTCGGCGACCATGCGCCGGTCGCGCGGGTGGATGCGCGCGTCCCACGGGTTCGGGTCGGCCTCCCACTCGCTGCGCAGGATGCCGGTGATCTCGAAGAAGTGCGGGCTGAGCTCGGCGCGGTCGGTCGCGAGGTCGACGGCGTACAGCCCGACGTGCGCGCCCCACAGCGCGGCGTCGAGGCGCGCGCGGGCGTCGGCGAGCGCGAGCTCGGATTCCTTGCGCTCGGTGATGTCGCGGGCGCTGAACACCACGCAGCCGACCGCCGGGTGGCCCAGCAGGTTGACCGCCAGCGCCTGCACCCAGCGCACGCCGCCGTCGACGTGGTGGATGCGGACCTCGAACATCTGCCGGCTGGCGAGCGGCTGCGAGACCAGCTCGCGGAATGCCGCCCGCGCGCGCGGCTGGTCCTCGGCGACGATCTTGTCGAACAGCGGCCGGCCGATGCGAGTCCCGGGCGGGTAGCCGAGGATCCGCTCGCACGACTCGCTGTAGTAGCGGATCGAGCCGTCGGCGCCGACCATCGCGATCATGTCGCCCGAGAGGTCGGTCACGACCCGGAAGCGCTCCTCCGACTCGGCGCGGCCGAGCTCCGCCTCGCGGCGCGGGCCGATGTCGCGCACCGTGATCACGATGCCGCGGATCGCCGGGTCGGCGAGCCGGTTGGCGAGCATCGCCTCGGTGGCGCGATAGGTGCCGTCGGCGCGCAGCGCGCGCACCTCCAGCCGGTGCTGGCCGGACAGCGACGGGTCGGCGACGTTCAGCATCAGCCGGCCGAGCGCGGTCGCGAGGTCGAGCGGGTGGATGAACTTCGTGACCGAGGCGCCGATCACGTCCTCGAGCTTCCAGCCGCCGGTCGAGGCGTAACTGCCGTAGGCGGCGCGGATGCGGCCGGCCGCGTTGGTCACGAGCACGGTGTCCTGCAGGTGCTCGGTCAGCGCCGCCAGCGCCGGCTGCCACGCCGCGGCCGCCGGCCGCTCGTCGTCGCTCTCGGACACGCGCCCTCCGCCCCGTCGCGCGGCTCGGAGGCGCCGCGAGGGACGATTGTGCCAGCGCCGGTCGGCGTGCGCCCAGCCTTCAGGCCCCTGTTAGACTGGTGCCGGGCCTGTAGCTCAACGGTTAGAGCAGGGGACTCATCGGACCGCGAGGTCGCAACGGTGCCTTCGCGCGGTAACGCGCGAAGTGGACGGGATGAATTCAGGGAAACCTGACCGGGCCCGCGGCGCGGGCGCGATGGCGACCCTGAGCCAAGCCGGCGGTGCACCGCCGGAAGGTGCAGAGACTACCTGGGGGCTGGGTTCGCCCGAGTGCCCTTGATGACAGGCAGGAGCGTCCCGCGCCCGAACGGCGCGCCGGCCAGGGCCGGCGGTGCGAGGGCGAAGAGATAGTCCACTCCCGCGGGAAACCGCGGGGCAGAGTGAATCCCTTGGTTCTGGGTTCGAGTCCCAGCGGGCCCACCATTCTTCTTCCTGGTCGTCATGGCGCGGCGACGCCCGCCGCCGCCGGCGCATCACTCCGGCGCGGCCGCGGGCGGGTCCTGCATGCGCGGCGAGTCCGCCTGCTTCTGCGCCCAGACCCGCTCCGGCGGGCTCGAGCTCACCGCGATGATCTGGTTGTACAGCTCGCGCGCCCGCGCGGTATTGCCGGCGCGCAGGTTCGCGGTCGCGAGCTGCTGCAAGAACAGCGTGTCGCGGGGCGCGCGGCGCGAGGCGGGCTCGAGCACGGCGATGATCTGCGGCGGCGGCAGCTGCAGCCGCTGGGCCGCGGTCGACCACAGCGTCACCGCCTCGAGTGGCGGCGCCTCGCCCTGCATCAGCGGCTCGATCAGCGCCTGGACGCGGCGCGCGGCGTCGGTATCGCCCGCGCCGCTGTGCGACACGGCGTCGGCGAGGTCGATGCGCAGCTGCGCGTCGGTCGCCAGGTCGTTGCGTGCCCGCTCGATCAGCTCGTCGAGCGTCACCGGCTTGCCCTCGCTGGCCGCGATGCGCGCCGCGAGGGCGCGCAGGTCCGGATCGGCGGGATTCTGCTCGACGGCCTTGGCCGCGAGGGCGTCGATCTCCGGGCCCCTGCGCTGGGTCAGGTAGACCGCGCGCAGGAAGGCCGTGTCGGCCTGCGTCGTCGACAGGCGCGTGATCGGCGCATCGTCCGCGGTGATCGGCTGGTCCCACGTGTAGCGCCGCACGTGGATCACGCCGCGGTGCAGCTCCTCCCGCAGCGCCTTGTCGAGATCGGTCTTGGAGAAGCTGAACGCATTGGCGAACGCGTCGGCCTCGCCGATGCCGAGGTCGAGGCTCTCGAGGTACCGGCCCGTCGCCGGCAGGTAGTCGCGCCGGTCGAACAGCAGGTAGTGCACGAGCAGCCAGGATTCGCCGTAGAACTGGCGCATCAGGCGCTCGGTCCTGAATTCGGGATCGGTGGACTTCACCGCCAGCACGTGCGCAATCGGCAGCCACTGCGCCGGGTCGATCCGCAGGCTGGTCGGCGCCTCGCCGAGCCTGACGTCGCGGTCGTGGAGCTTGAACGAGCTCATCAGCTCCGCGAAGCCCTCGACGTACCAGGGCGGCAGGGTCTGCACGTGCGTCGTGCGCTGCACGTAGTGCGTGAACTCGTGCAGGATCGCCCGCTTCGTGAACTCAAAGTCGGCGTCGGTGTCGACCAGCATGAGGTTGGCTTCGCGGCGCTCGACGAACACGCCGCCGGCGTTGGGGTTGCGGACCACGCGCTGGAAGTCCGGCTTGTCGAGCAGGTAGACCAGCGTCGGCGTGTCGGGCAGCGGCATCGGGCCGCGGATGAACGCCACGGCGCTGTGATCGAACACCTGCAGCTGGCGCGCGATCTCGCGGGTGCGCGAGTCGCGCAGCGTGCTGTACACGTGGAAGCGGCCGATCGTCATCTCGCGCCAATCGGTGCGCGCGGCGCGCGCGGGCACGGCCGCGAGGACCAGCAGGGCGAGCGCGACGAGGGTGCCTGGGTGGCGGCGGCGGTCGAGACGACGCATGGGCAGATCCTTTTGCCGGTTCATCGGGAGCGGCCTGCCGGAGCGCGGATCCCCGGTCCGCCGGCCGCTCGACGTCTTTCCCGGAGCATAGCGCCCGACCTTGCGTCCGCCTACGTCCGGTGTAATCGGTCCAGTCTGCCGCCCCGCGGCTCAGCAGGTCGAGTGGATCAGCGCGCCGACGGCGATGCCCTGCGCGGCGAGCTCGTTGTAGAGCGCGGCCGCCGCCCGCGTCTCGAGCACGTGCACCGCGACGCCCGCCGCGGCCAGCGCCTCGAGCGTCGGCAGGGGCGTCTGCAGCACGAGCTGCATGCCGCGCGACAGCACCAGTGTCGTCGCGCCGTGATCGAGGATTTCGCGCGCGTCCGCCAGCTGGATCCCGGGCACGTGACGCGTGCCGGTCTCGCTCCAGTCCCATTCGCGGCCGCCGCCCGGCCACAGCTTGAGGTCGCGCGCGAGCGGCATGCCCGCCGCCCCGGTCACGCCCCACTCGAGACGCTCGATGCGCGGCGACGGGCTCGTGACGCTCACGGCGGGGCCTCGGACGCGCGCTCGATGCGCAGCACCGGGTGCAGCTCCCAGACCGTGAACGGCTTGGCGTACGCGGGCCCGACCGCGCCGATCGAGTGGTCGGCGTCGAAGAACAGCGCCCCCGTCACCTGCACGGCCAGCGGCGGATCGATGCGCACGAAGCGCTCGCCGACGACGCAGCGCCCGAGCAGGGCGAGCAGCTGCCGTCGCGCTGCGGCGAGCTCGGGATAGTCGCGTGCGCCGGGCGACGGCAGGCCGCTGACCTCGGCCGTGAAGAAGATGCCCGCGTCCGCCACGGCGCTGCTGCCGAGCATGACGTGGAAGTCGTGGTCGCCGTGCGCGCCGCCCTCGTGCTTGACCGCGTGCAGGTAGGCACGCACGGTGAGGAGGTGCTGTTCCTCCGCGACGCGCGGCGCCTCGGCCGAGGTTTCTGCCTCGAGGTGTGGATGCCGCAGGCGCATGCGCGGATCGAGCACCGGCCGCAGGTAGTCGCGCAGCGCCTCCAGGCCGGCCAGCGTCTCGACCGGCGCCAGTGCCTGCCCGTGCCGCGCGAGCGAGGTCTTGGCCGCGGCGCGATACCGGCCCGCGAACGGCTCGTCCGCGGCGCCGCAGCGGGCGGCGGCGATGTCCGCGGGCGACTCCGGCGCCGTGACCGGCGGCACGGCGGCGGCGGGCTCCGGTGGCGGCGCGGGCGACGGTGCGGTGCACGCACCGAGCAGCGCCAGCAGCAGGGCCTGCGCCGCGGCGCGCCCCGTGCGGCGCGACCCGGCGCCGCGGCCAGTAACCCCGGGGCGGACTGGCCTGCGCGCCGTCACGCCTGCCGGCGCGCCGCGTCCGGCAGCACGTGGTCGCGGAAGCGCTCGCGCAGCGCGAGCTTCGAGACCTTGCCGGTCGCGGTCATCGGCAGCGCGTCGACGAAGGCGACGTCGTCCGGCAGCCACCAGCGCGCGACCTTGTCGCTCAGGAACTCGACGAGCTCGGCGCCGGTGACGCTGGCGCCGGGCCGGCGCACGACGACCAGCAGCGGCCGCTCCTGCCACTTCGGGTGCGCGACGCCGATCACCGCCGCGAGCTGCACCGCGGGGTGGCCGCAGGCGAGGTTCTCGAGCTCGATCGAGCTGATCCACTCGCCGCCCGACTTGATCACGTCCTTCGAGCGGTCCATCAGCACCAGGTGGCCCGCCGGGTCGATCGAGGCGACGTCGCCGGTCTTGAGCCAGCCGTCCGCGTCGACCGCGCTGCCGCCCTCGCCCTTGAAGTAGGCGCGCGCCGCCCACGGCGCCTTGACCCGCAGGTGGCCGACCGCGACGCCGTCCTGCGGCAGCTCGCGCTCCTCGGCGTCGACGATCCGGTAGCGCACGCCGCACTGCGCGCGCCCGGAGCGCATCCGGCGGTCGATGCGCTCGGCCGGCGGCAGGTCGGCGGTTCCCGGCGCCATCGTCGCGGTGCTGCCGGCGACCACCTCGGTCATGCCCCAGGCCTGCATCAGCTCGACGCCGTGGCCGGCGAGCTTCTCCATCAGCGCCCGCGAGGGCGCCGAGCCGGAGGAGACCGCGGTCCGCAGCCGCGACAGCCGCCGGCCGGTCTGGTCGAGCCAGTCGGTCAGGATGATCCACATGCTCGGCACGCCGCCGGCGAGGGTGACGCCCTCCGCCTCGATCAGCTCGTAGAGCCGGTCAGGTTCGTAGTTGCGTCCCGGCAGCACCAGCCGCGCGCCGACCATCGGCGCCACGTACGGCAGGTGCCAGGCGTTGGCGTGGAACATCGGCGCGAGCGGCATGATCACGTGCTGCTCGCCGTTGCGGCTGCCGATGCCGAGGAAGCCGTGCACCAGCATCGTCGACAGCGTCGAGGAGCGGTGCGAGTACACGACCCCCTTCGGGTTGCCGGTGGTGCCGGAGGTGTAGCAGATCGAGCAGGCGCTGCGCTCGTCGAAGCTCGGCCAGGCGTAGTCGCCGTCCTCGGCCGCCAGCAGCTCGTCCTGGCAGAGCAGCCCCGGCAGCCGCGTCGTTGCCGGCATCCGCTCGCGCGGCGCCATCAGCACGTAGTGCTCGACGGTCCTGAGCGCCGGCGCGAGCTGCTCGACCAGCGGCAGCGTCGCGGCGTCGAGGAACAGCGCGCGGTCCTCGGCGTGGTTGATGATGTAGACGAGCTGCTTGGCGAACAGCCGCGGGTTGATCGTGTGCAGCACGCGCCCGGAGCCCGAGACGCCGTAGAACATCTCGAGGTGCCGCTGCGTGTTCCAGGCGAGCGTGCCGACGCGCTCGCCGCGCGCGAGCCCTAGCCGGTCGAGCGCCTGGGCGAGGCGTCGCGCCCGCCGGCCGGTCTCGGCGTAGCTCGTGCGCACCACCTCGCCCTCGATCGTGCGCGCCACCACCTCGATGTCCGCGTGGTAGCGCTCGGCGTGCTCGAGCAGCGTCGAGACGAGCAGCGGCACGTCCATCTGCAGGCCTTCCAGCATGGCTCCCCCCGTCGCGGCGATGGCTTCCGTCACGATGCCGAATGCCCGGCGCGTTGTCGTGCTGCATTGCCGCAGCGGCGGCGGCGCGGCATGCTGCGCACCGGCATCGCGAGGAGCGGACCGTGCCCCACTGGACCACGCCCGACGGCGCGCAGCTCGCCTACGAGCTCGGCGGCAGCGGCAGCCCGGTCGTGCTCGTGCACGGCTTCGGGCTCGACGCCGCGCTCTGGGACCCGCAGTGGCCGGACTTCACGGCGCGCCACCGGGTGTTGCGCTACGACCTGCGCGGCCACGGTGCCTCGTCGCCGCCCGCCGGCCGGTATGCCCACGGCGCCGACCTCGCGGCGCTCGCCGCTGCGCTCGGTGCGACGCCCGCGCACGTCGTGGGCCTGTCACTCGGCGGGGCGGTGGCGCTCGAGCTCGCGCTCGCCGAGCCCGCGCGGGTGCGCTCGCTGACGCTGGTCGACGCGGTGCTCGGCGGCCAGCCGATGAGCGCCGAGTGGGGCGAGCGCTGGCGCGCGGTGGTCGCAGCGGGACGCGCCGGCGACCTCGAGCAGGCGAAGCGGCTGTGGCTCGCGCATCCGTTGTTCGCGGTCGCGGCGCCCGCGACGCGTGCCGCGCTCGCGGCGATGGTCGCGCGTTACTCGGGCTGGCACTGGCGCGAGCGCGACCCACTGCTGGCCCCGGCAGTGCCGGCGGCCGAGCGCCTCGCCGAGGTGCGCGCGCCGACGCTGGTCGTGGTGGGCGAGGGCGACCTCGCGGATTTCCGGGCGATCGCCGCGCGGCTCGCCGCCGGCATCCCGGGCGCGACGCTGGCGGTGCTCGGCGGCGCCGGCCACGCGCCGAACCTCGACGTGCCGGCGGAGTTCAACGCCCTCGTGCTCGCGCACCTCGCGCGGCACTGAGCCGCGTCAGCGTGGCAGGCCGGCGAGCGCCGCGCGCACTGCGCGGCCGGTGAGCGCCACGAGCTCCTCGAGCTCGGCCGCGGTCGCGTTGTAGGGCGGGGCCAGCAGGATGCCGTCGCCGCGGCTGCCGTCGACGATGCCCGCGACCGGGTAGCAGAGCATGCCGAGCCCGCGCGCCGCCTCGCCGATCCGGCCGGCGACGCCGAGCGCGGGATCGAACGGCGTGCGCCGCTCGCGGTCGGCGACCAGCTCGAGGCCGATGAAGAAGCCGCGGCCGCGCACGTCGCCGACCGCCTCGACGCCCGCGAGCTCGGCCGCGAGCGCCGCCTGCAGCCGCGGCCCCTCGGCGGCGACCCGCTCGACCAGCCGCTCGCGCGCGACGATCGTCTGCACCGCGACGCCGGCCGCGCAGGCGACCGTGTGGCCGGTGAACGTGTGGCCGGTCAGCGGGCCGCCGTCGGCGGCGTCGATGACCTCGGCCACGCGACGGTGGTACACGGCTGCGCCGAGCGGGATGTAGCCGGCGCCCAGGCCCTTGGCGATCGCGAACAGGTCGGGCTCGACGCCGTCGGCGGCGAGCGCGCGCCAGCTGCCGCAGCGGCCCGAACCGCACATCACCTCGTCGGCGATCAGCAGCACGCCGTGACGGTCGCAGACCTCGCGCACGCGCGCCGCATAGCCCGGCGGCGGTGGCACCACGCAGCCGGCGGCGCCGACCACGGGCTCGAAGATGAACGCGGCGACGCGCTCGGGCCCGAGCCGCAGGATCTCGGCCTCGAGCGCCGCGGCCGCGTGCGCGCCGAGCTCCGCCGGCGCGACGCCCGCGGGCGGGCGGTAGGCGTTCACGCTCGGCAGGAACGAGGCCTCGGTCAGCGCGCCCTCGAACGGCGCGCGTCTCGCGAGGAAGTCCGAGACCGCCAGCGCGCCGAGCGTGTTGCCGTGCCAGGAGCGCCGCCGCGCGATGAAGCGCCGGCGGCCCGGCTCGCCGCGCGCGCTGTGGTACTGCAGCGCGATCTTGAGCGCCGACTCGACCGCCTCGGAGCCGCCCGACACGGGCACGACCCCGGTGTAGCACTCGCCGGCGGCGGCGCGGATCCGCGCCTCGAGCTCCTCGAGCGGGTCGGAGGTGAACGAGTAGCGGTAGCCGTGGGCGATGCGCTCGAGCTGGCGGACGATCGCGGCGTTGACCTCGTCGTTACCGTGCCCGAGGCAGAACACCGCCGGGCCGCCGGAGGCGTCTAGGTAGCGCCGGCCCTCGGTGTCGACGACGTACGCGCCCTTGCCCCAGGCGACGCGCGGCAGCCCGGGGCCGGCGGCACCGGCCGCCGGCTGCCAGGCAGGGTCGCGGTGCCGCACGCGCTAGGCGATGCCCGAGGCCGAGAACGGCAGTGCGCGCACGCGCTTGCCGGTCGCCGCGAACCAGGCATTGGCGATCGCCGGCGCGACCAGCGCGACCGCCGGCTCGCCGATGCCGCCCGGGGCCTCGCTGCTGTCGAGGACGTGCACGCCGAGCTCCGGCATCTGGTTCATGCGCACGACGCGGTACTCGTCGAAGTTCTTCTGCTGGACCTTGCCGCCGGCGAGCGTGATCTCGCCCCAGAGCGCGGCCGACAGGCCGAACACCATGCCGCCGGTCAGCTGCTGGTCGACGATCAGCGGGTTCACGCGCTGGCCGCAGTCGACGGCGCAGAAGATCCGGTGGACCTTGAGCTTGCCCTGCTCGACCGAGATCTCGGCGACCTGCGCGAGGTAGGTGCCGTAGCCCTCCATCACCGCGATGCCCTGGTGGTGGCCGGCCGGCGCCTTGCCCCAGCCGGCGCGCGCCGCCGCCTCCTCGAGCACGCGCTTGGCGCGCGGCTGCTTGCCGAGCAGCGCGCGGCGGAACTCGAACGGGTCCTTGCCCGCCGCGTGCGCACACTCGTCCATGAAGCTCTCGACGACGAAGCAGTTCAGCGAGTGGCTGACCGAGCGCCAGTAGCCGACGTTGATGCCGATCTCGTGGCGCAGGTAGTCGACCGAGACGTTCGGCACGTCGTACAGGAAGTTCGCCGCCGCCTCGACCGCGAACGGGTCGACCGCCTTCTCGACCACCGGCGGGAACATGCGCGCGGTGACCGACGGGCTGGTCAGCTGGATGTGCACCGCCTGCAGCGCACCCGAGGCATCGAAGCCGGCGCTGCCGGAGTCGTGCGCCGGCGGGCGGTAGGCGTCGTGCGTCATGTCGTCTTCGCGCGTCCAGATCAGCTTCACCGGCGCGCCGACGGCCTTCGCCGCCTCGACCGCCGCCGGGATGAAGTCGACCTCGAGGCGCCGCCCGAAGCCACCGCCGAGCAGCGTCGTGGTGACGCTGACCTGCTCGGGCTTGAGCCCGGCGGCCGCGGCCGCGGTCGCCTGCGCGATCTGCTGGATCTGCGTCGGCACGTACAGCTCGCAGCGGTCCGCGGTCACGACCGCGGTGCAGTTCATCGGCTCCATGGTCGCGTGCGCGAGCAGCGGCAGCTCGTAGCTCGCCTCGACCTTCTTCTTCGCGGCCTTGAGCGCCTTGGCCGCATCGCCGTCCTTGCGCGCCGACTGCGCGGTGCCCTTCGCGGCCTTGAGTCCGGCGCGGATCGCGGCCGAGTCGAGCTTGGCGTTCGGGCCCTCGTCCCAGCTGAGCTTCAGCGCGTCGCGCGCGACGTGCGCCTGCCAGTAGTGGTCGGCGACCACCGCGACGCCGGTCGAGGTGGTGACCACCTTGACGACGCCGGGCAGCTTCTCGGCCGCGGCCGAGTCGACCGACTTCAGCTTGCCGCCGAGCACCGGGGACTGGGCGAGCGCGGCGTACTTCATGCCCGGCAGCTTGACGTCGATGCCGAACTCGGCGCTGCCGTCGAGCTTCGACGGCGTGTCGACGCGCGGCGTCGCCTTGCCGACCAGCTTGTAGGCGGAGGCGTCCTTCGGCTTCGCGTCCTTCGGCAGCGGGCGCTTGGCGGCCGCCTCGGCGAGTTCGCCGAAGGTGCGCTTCTGGCCGTTCGGGCCGGTGACGACGCCGGCGTCGGTCTTCAGCGAGCCGACGTCGACCTTCCACTCGTCGGCGGCGGCGCCGAGCAGCATCGCGCGCGCCTGCGCACCCGCCGCGCGCAGCTTCTGCCAGCCCTCGCGGACGCTGGTGCTGCCGCCGGTGATCTGCGTGCCGAGGAAGATGTTCGCGTAGGCGGCGCCGGCCGGCGCAGCGACGACCTTGACGGCCGCGAGCGGCACGTCGAGTTCCTCTGCGATCAGCATCGGCAGCGCGGTGTAGACGCCCTGGCCCATCTCGGACTTGTCGACCAGGATCGTAATCGAGTTGTCGCCGCCGATCTTGAGCCAGGCGACCGGCTGGCCGCCCGCGGCCTTGGCGAGGTCGGCGGGCTTGCCGCAGCCGGCGAGCGAGATGCCGATCACGAGCCCGCCGCCGGCGAGCGCCGAGGCCTTCAGGAACTCGCGCCGGTCGAGCGCTGCGGGGGCGGTGTCCTTCGGGTGCGCGCTCACGAGGCACCCCCGGTCTTCATCAGCTCCGCGGCGCGGTGGATCGCGGCGCGGATCCGCGGGTAGGTGCCGCAGCGGCAGATGTTGCCGGCCATCGCGCTGTCGATGTCGGCGTCGGACGGCGAGGGGTTCTGTGCGAGCAGCGCGCTCGCCGCCATGATCTGGCCGGACTGGCAGTAGCCGCACTGCGGCACGTCGAGCTCGAGCCAGGCCTTCTGCACCGGGTGCGAGCGGTCGCTCGACAGGCCCTCGATGGTGCGGATGTCCTTGCCGACGACGTTGCTGACCTCGGTCACGCAGGAGCGGGTCGCCGAGCCGTCGACGTGCACCGTGCAGGCGCCGCACAGCGACTTGCCGCAGCCGAACTTCGTGCCGGTGAGGCCGAGGTGGTCGCGCAGCACCCACAGCAGCGGCGTATCCGGCGCCGCGTCGGTCTCGAGCGTCTTGCCGTTCACTTTCAGCGTGATCATGAGTCCCCCTCAGAAGGATGCGACGTGCCGCCGAGCGCGCCCGGCCGGCCACCCTGCCGCGATGCTACCCGCAGCCGGCGGCCGGGGTCGATAAGCCTTTTGGGGGGGACGTCAGCCGGGGGCGGCGACGCCGGGCGGCGGCGGGAAGCCGCGGGTCTGCTCGCGGATCCAGCGGCGGAACGCCTCGACCTTGTCGAGCCGGGCGGCGGCCGCGGTGCAGGCGAAGTAATAGGAGCGCGCGAACTTCACGGCGCGCGGGCTCGCGACCGCGAGCCGGCCCTCGCGCACCTCGTCGGCGACCAGGCTCCAGCGGGCGAGCGCGAGCCCCTGGCCGGCCTCGGTGGCGCGCAGGATCGCGACCGAGTCGTCGAAGGCGATGCCGCTCGAGGGCCAGCGCTCGGTCGCGCCGTCGTCGAACAGCCAGATGCTCCAGGGCTCGGAGGTGCTGTGCATCAGCCGGTAGCGCTTCAGGTCCTCGGCGGCGTGCACTGGACCGAGGCGCTTCAGCAGCGAAGGCTTGCAGACCGGCACCAGCCACTCGTCGAGCAGCTTCTCGACCTCAAGATTCGGCCAGCCGCCGGACCCGAAGCGCACGGCGGCGTGGGTGCCGCTGCGCAGCAGGTCGACCACCTCGATGCCGGTGTGGATCTGCAGGTCGATGCGCGGATGCTGGTCGGAGAAGCTCGCCAGCCGCGGCATCAGCCACTGCGCGAGGAACGAGGACAGCATCGTCACGCGCAACGGGCCGGCGCCGCGCTCGGCGCGCGCGCCGTCGAGCGCGATCTCGAGCGCGGCGAGCCCGTCGCGCACGCGCGGCAGCAGCGCCGCGCCCTCCGCGGTCAGCTCGACCTGCCGGCCGCTGCGGCGCAGCAGCGCGACGCCGAGGTACTGCTCGAGCGCCTGGATCTGCATGCTGGCCGCGCTCGTGGTGACGCCGAGCGCATCGGCGGCGCGGGTGAAGGAGAGATGCTCGGCGACCGCGACGAACACGCGCAGGCTGCCGAGCGGCAGGCGGCGGATCGCGCCGCCGGGGCGGCGGCGGGCGCCGGTGCTCGCCGGCGCCCGCCGGGATCGCGTCTCGGCCATCGGGTGTCCTCGGTCGCCGCTCAGGCGGACTGCCCGTGGCGCGACGCCGTCCACTCTATACCGGCCGCCGCCGGGGCGGCGGCGCGGGCGAGGGTGGCGCCGGGCGTCGCGACGATCGCCGGGGCGATCGCGAGCAGCAGCACGGCGACGGTGGCAACCGCGGCCAGGACGAACTCGGGGGTACGCAGGGTCAGGTGGCTCATGGAAGTCTCCGGTGTCGGTCGGTGCAGGGCCCTCGGCGGGGGTGTCGCGATGCTCGCGGCGGCCGCCTCGGGAACATGGGGAGAGTGTGAGCCGCGGGCCGCCGCGCGGAGTTCGAAGACCTCAATGTCGATTCAGAAAAACTGAACGAAGCCAGCCTTAAGTCGCCCGGCCGGCGCGCGCTTGTGGCGCTCGCCGGCGCTCGGGTAAGGTCCGCGCCGTGAACCGACGGGTCCCCTCTCCCCGCACGGCGCGTGCCCGGATCGCCGGCCTGTGCGCGCTGGTCGCGGTCTTCTGGCTGGCGCAGTCCGTCGCCGTCGCGCACGTCGTCAGCCATCTCGGCCGCGACCACGGCGCCGCGCACTCGCTCGTCTGCGGCGACTGCATCGTCTCCGCCGACGCGGGCGCCGCGCCCGCGCCGGCCCTGCCGCCGCCGCTCGGCCTCGAGCGGGCGGTGGCGCCGCCGCCACCCGCCGGCACGGCCCGCGCGCCCGAGGCCCCGGCCCTCCGCTACCGCTCCCGCGCCCCGCCCCTCGCTCCGAACTGATCGCCGACGGATCGGCCGCGCCCGCGGCCGCGGATCTTTCGCATCGTTTCGGAGTCCATGAGTCCCATGTCCCGTCCTTCCTTCCTGGCCTGCGCGGCGGCGCTGGCCGTGCTCGCGGCCGCCGCCGCGGGCGCCGACCCCGCGGCCGATGCCGCCACCGAGCCTGCCGACGGCGCGGAGGCGAGCGGCACCGCCGCCGCACCCGGCAACCTGACCGAAGTGCAGGTGACCGCGCGCCGGCTCGACGCCGCGCGCAACAGCCTGATGCCCGAGGTCGGCGCGAGCGAGTTCAAGCTCGGCATCGAGGACCTCAAGAACCTGCCGCTCGGCGACGCGACGCCGCTCAACCAGGTGCTGCTGCGGGCGCCGGGCGTCACGCAGGACTCGTTCGGCCAGCTGCACGTGCGCGGCGACCACGCGAACCTGCAGTACCGCATCAACGACGTCGTGATCCCCGAGTCGATCTCGCTGTTCGGCCAGGCGCTGAACCCGCGCTTCGCGAGCGAGATCAACCTGCTCACCGGCGCGCTGCCGGCGCAGTACGGCTATCGCACCGCGGGCGTGGTCGACATCCACACCAAGGGCAGCGAGTACCGCGACGGCGGCGAGCTCAACCTGCTCGCCGGCTCGCACGACCACCGCGAGGTGTCGGGCGAGGTCAGCGGCAACTCCGGGCCGGTGTCCTTCTACGCGACCGGCGGCTACCTGCAGAACGAGCTCGGCATCGAGAACCCGCTGCCGAGCGCCGACGCCCTGCACGACCACACCGCGCAGTGGAACGGCTTCGCCTACCTGTCGACGGTGCTGCCCTCCGAGTCGCGGCTGTCGCTGATGCTCGCCGAGTCGAACGACACCTTCGAGATCCCGGTGGTGCCCGGCCAGCTGCCGCAGTACGTGCCGCCGGGCGGCGCGGTGCCGCCGTCCGCGGCGCTCGACCAGCGCCAGCACGAGTCGAACCGCTTCGCGATCCTCGCCTACGAGAACTCGACCACCGCGCCGCTGCACTACCAGGTGGCGGTCTATGACCGCTTCACCGACGTCCACTACCGTCCCGATCCGGCCGGCGACCTCGCCTACTCGGGCGCCGCCGGCGACGTGCAGCGCAGCAACCAGCGCTTCGGCCTGCAGGCGGACGCGAGCGCGAAGCTCGGCGAGGCGCACACGCTGCGCTTCGGCCTCACCTACAACCAGGAGCAGGCCGCGGGCCGCGCGCGCACCACCGTCTACCCGCTCGATGCCGGCGGCAACGTCGTCTACGTGCCCGAGACGCTCGCCGAGGACAGCGACGACCGCGCGCGGCTGTGGGGCGGCTACCTGCAGGACGAGTGGCACCCGCTCGAGGCGCTGACCGTCAACGCCGGCCTGCGCTACGACCGCTACGACGGGCTGACCCGCGAGGACCAGCTGAGCCCGCGGCTCGGCCTCGTCTACGAGCTCGCCGGCGGCACGACGCTGCACGCCGGCTACGCGCGCTACTTCACGCCGCCGCCGACCGAGAAGATCCGCGTCGAGACGGTCGCGCTGTTCGAGAACACCACCGCCGCCGCGAACCCGACCGGCAACGACCCGGTGCGCTCGGAGCGCAGCCACTACTACGACGTCGGCGTGCTCGCGCATCCGTCGCGGGCCTGGACGGTCGGACTCGACGGCTACTACCGCGAGGTGCAGGACCTCGGCGACGAGGGGCAGTTCGGCAGCGCGCTGATCTTCGCGCCGTTCAACTACGCCCGCGGCCGCGTCTGGGGCGTCGAGTTCACCGGCGGCTGGCGCGGCGAGCGCAGCAACGCCTACCTGAACCTCGCCACCGGCGCGGCCGAGGGCAATCGCATCGTCTCCGGCCAGTACAACTTCGCCGCCGCCGAGCTCGCCGCGATCGCCACGCAGTACATCCACCTCGACCACGACCAGCGGGTGACGGCCTCGGCCGGCGTCTCGCGGCGCCTCGGCGCGACCACGGTCTCGGCGGACGCGCTGTTCGGCACCGGGCTGCGGCGCGGCTACCTGAACGCCGACCACGTGCCCTCGTACCTGACGCTGAACCTCGGCGTGCGCCGCAGCTTCGAGCTCGGCGGATTCGGTGTCCTCGAGGCGAACCTGTCGGTGCTGAACCTGCTCGACCGCAGCTACGAGCTGCGCGACGGCAGCGGCGTCGGCGTCGGCGCGCCGCAGTGGGGGCAGCGGCGTACCCTGTACGTCGGCCTCGGCAAGCCCTTCGGCGGGTAGGCGGGCGATGGCGGAGCGCGACTACGTCCTCGGCACGCACGCTGCGGAGCTCGAGCGCCTCGGGCTGCAGCACCGGCTGTGGCGGCCGCGGGTGCTCGAGGCCTGGCGGCGGGCGCGCCTCGGCCCCGGCCAGACGGTGCTCGACGTCGGCGCGGGACCGGGCTACGCGGCGCTCGACCTCGCCGAGATCGTCGGCCGCACCGGCCGGGTGCTCGCGCTCGAGCGCTCGCGCCGCTTCCTCGACGCGCTCGAGGCCGCGGCCCGCGCCCGCGGCCTCGCGCAGCTCGAGACGCGCGAACTCGACCTGGCCGCGGGCCCCTTCGGCATCGCGGGCGCGGACGCCGCCTGGTGCCGCTGGGTGCTGTGCTTCGTGCGCGAGCCGCGCGCGGTGGTCGGCCGGATCCGCGCGGCGCTGCGGCCGGGCGGCGTGGCGGTGTTCCACGAGTACGTCGACTACGGCGCCTGGGCGGTGCTGCCGCCGTGCCCGCCGCACGCGCGCTTCGTCGCGCGGGTGGTCGAGAGCTGGCGCGCCGACGGCGGTGACGCCGACGTCGCGCGCTTCCTGCCCGCCTGGCTCGCGGCGGGCGGCTTCGCGCTCGAGTCGACCCGGCTGCTCGCCGAGGCGATCGCGCCGGACGACCCGCTGTGGGCGTGGCCCGTGGCCTACGTCGAGACCGGTGCGGAGCGCTTCGTCGAGCTCGGCGTGATGACGCGGGCGGAGGCCGACGAGCTCATCGCCGCGGTCGCCGCCGCCGCGGCGCAGCCGGCGACGCGGATGATCACGCCGCTGGTGCTCGAGGTGATCGCCCGCGCCGTCTGAGCGGCGGCCTACTCGGCCGTCGCCCCCCCGAACTGCAGTGCCGCGAGCCGTGCGTACAGCGGGTTCGAGGCCGCGAGCTCGGCATGCGTGCCGCTGCCGACGATGCGGCCGTGGTCGATCACCACGATCCGGTCGGCCTTGAGCACGGTGGCGAGCCGGTGGGCGATGATGATCGTCGTGCGGCCGCGCATCAGGTGCTCGAGCGCCTGCTGCACCAGCCGCTCGCTCTCGGCGTCGAGCGCGCTGGTCGCCTCGTCGAGCAGCAGGATCGGCGGGTCCTTGAGGATCGCGCGCGCGATCGCGATCCGCTGGCGCTGTCCGCCCGAGAGCCGGAGGCCGCGCTCGCCGAGGAAGGTGTCGTAGCCCTGCGGCAGCGCGCGCAGGAAGCCGTCCGCCGCCGCGGCCTCGGCGGCCGCGACGATCTCCGCCTCGCTCGCGCCCGGCCGGCCGTAGCCGATGTTCTCGCGCGCGCTCGCGCCGAACAGCACGGTGTCCTGCGGCACCAGCGCGATCTCGTGGCGCAGCGCCTCGGGCGCCAGCGTCGCGATGTCGACGCCGTCGATCGTCAGCCGCCCGGCCGCCGGGTCGTAGAAGCGCAGCAGCAGCTGGAACGCCGTGCTCTTGCCGGCGCCCGACGGCCCCACCAGCGCCACCGTCTCGCCGGGCGCGATCGCGAGCGTCACGCCGTCGAGCGCCGCAGTCTCGGGGCGCGACGGGTAGCGGAAGGTCACGCCCTCGAAGGCGATGCGCCGCTGCCGCGCCGGCGGCAGCGACGCCGGCGCCCGTGGCGGCGCGACCGCCGGCACCGCGTGCAGCAGCTCCGCGAGGCGCTCCATCGCGCCAGCGCCGCGCTGCACCTCGCCGAAGGTCTCGCTGAGCGCCGCGGCCGAGGCGCCGACGTAGACCGCGTACAGCAGGAACTGGCCGAGCTCGCCGCCGGTCATGCGGCCGGCCAGCACCTCGTGCGCGCCGAGCCAGAGCACGACCGTGATCGCGCCGAACACCAGCGTCGTGCCGAGCGCGGTCAGCAGCGCCCGCACCCGCGTGCGCTGGATGCCGGCCACGAAGCCGGCCTCGACCGCGGCGCCGAAGCGCGCGCTCTGCAGCGCCTCGAGCGTGTAGGCCTGCACCGTCTGCACCGCGTTCAGCGTCTCGCCGGCAAGCCCGCTCGAGTCGGCGATCCGGTCCTGCGAGGCGCGCGACAGCCGGCGCACGCTGCGGCCGACCGCGATCAGCGGCACGATCACGAGCGGCAGCAGCACCGCGAGCGCGCCGGTCAGCCGCGGGCTCGTCAGCGCCAGCATCACCAGCGCGCCGAGCAGGCTCAGCGTCGAGCGCAGCGCGATCGACAGCGACGAGCCGGCGATCGACTGCACCAGCGTCGTGTCGGTGGTGAGCCGCGACAGCACCTCGCCGGTGCGCGTGACCTCGTAGAACGTCGGGTCCATGCGGATCACGCGCCGGTAGACCGCCTCGCGCAGGTCCGCGACCACCCGCTCGCCGATCCAGGTGACGTGGTAGAAGCGCAGCGCCGCGAAGCCGCCGAAGGCGATCGCCGCCGCCAGGAAGCCGACGAAGTAGCGGTTGATCGTGCTGGCGCTCTGCGCGGCGAGCCCGTGGTCGATCAGCTGGCGCAGCGCGACCGGCAGCGCCAGCATCGCCGCGGCCGCAACCAGCAGCGCCGCGAGCGCGAGCGCCGTGCGCGCGCGATACGGGCGCACGAACGGGCCGAGCGCCGCGAGCGGGCGCAGCGAGCGTGCCGCCGGGCGGTCGGCGCCGGGGTCAGCCACGGGCAGGCACGGGCCGCGCGCGCGGCGCAGGTCGGCGGGACATCGGAGGCCTCGGCAGGACGGGGAGGCGAGTGTAGCGGTCGCGCTCAGCGGCTGCGCGCCCGCCGGCGGCGGGCGAGCAGCGCGAGCGCGCCGGCGGCGAGGCTCGCGAGGTCGACCGCACCACCGCCGCCGCCGCCGGCCGCGGCCACCGTCACGGTCGCGCTCGCCGCGGCGCTGCCGCCCGCGCCACTGCAGGTGAGCGTGTAGGTCGAGGTGCCGCTGCCGGCCGGCGAGACGCTCTGCGAGCCGTTCGGCGGCAGCGTGCCGCTCCAGGCGCCGCCGGCGGTGCAGCCGGCGGCGTTGCGCGAGCTCCAGCTCAGCGAGGCGCTGCCGCCGGCGCTGACCGAGGCCGGCGTGGCGCTGAGCGCGACGGTCGGCGCGGGCGGCGGGATGGCGACCGGGCAGGCGGCGCTGCCGGCGCTCGCCGGTGCGCCGCTGCTCGCGCCGGCCGCGGTCACGGTGATCGCAGCCATGTCGCTGTCGCCCTGGTCGTCGGTCACGACCAGCGCGACGGTGACCGTGCCGCTGGCCGGCGCCGCGGCGAGCGCGGTGCTCGCGCCGCTCGTGCCCGTGAGCGCGGCGCCGCCGGCGGTGTCGGCGCTGATCGACCAGGCGTAGCCGACGATCGTGCGACCGCAGGCGGCGGCGCTGCCGCTGGCATCGAGCGCGACCGGCTGGCCGGCCGCGACCGTCGCCGGCAGCTGCACGGCGGCGATCGGCCGCAAGGCGCTGCGCACCGCGCCGGCGGCGTCCGCGAGACCGGCGCCGCAGGCGACCGTCGTGCAGTTGCACTCGATCGTCTGCGAGGTGTCGCCGGCGGCCGGTGCGTAGCAGGCCGGCAGCGGCGCGCCGGTCGCATCGTTGAGCGCCGGGAACGGCCGCGCGGCGAGCTTCAAGCGCGCCGCGAGCTCGGCGGGGCGCAGGTTGCCGTTCGCGCTCAGCATCAGCGCGGCGATGCCGGCGACCAGCGGCGAGGAGAAGCTGGTGCCGACGTTCGGCTGCAGCTGGTCGGTGTAGCCATTCGCGCCGGGCGTGGTGCTGCCGGTGTTGATGGTGGTGTCGATCGAGAACAGGCACGGCGAGCCCGCGAGCGTGTTCACGCAGTTGCCGGCCGGGGCCGCGACCGCCGCCTCGGGCCCGAGGCTCGAGTAGCCGACCTTGGTGCCGACGTGGCGCACGCCGACCACGCCGATCACGCCCGGGCAGTTGGCCGGCTCGTCGACCGGCCCGCCCTCGTTGCCGGCCGAGGCGACCACCACGACGCCGCGCGCGCCGAGCTGCGCGAGCGCGTCCCGGTAGCCCGCGCTGCAGGCGTTCACGCTGCCGAGGCTCATGTTGAGCACGCGCGCCGGGGTCGGGTTCGGCGGCGCGCCGCTGACCGCGACGCCGGCCGCCCACAGCATCCCGGCGATGATGTCGCTGTCGTAGCCGCCGCACTTGCCGAGCACGCGCACCGGCTGGATCCACGCCGACCAGGTGACGCCGGCGATGCCGGCGGCGTTGTTGGTCAGCGCGCCGAGCAGCCCGGCGGTGCGCGTGCCGTGCCAGGAACTCCCTTCCTCGGTGCAGCCGGCGAATACCGGCTGCGACAGGTCGGTCGCGGCGACCCAGTCGCCCGGGTCCGACGGGTCGTCGTCCCAGCCGTCGCCGTCGTTCGCGGTGCGGTAGGCGGAGCCGGCGGGGCAGTTCGCGCCGCCGCCGCCGTCGCAGCCGACGAAGTCGTAGCCCGGCAGCAGCCGCCCGCCGAGCCCGGCGGCCTCGAGATCCGGGTGGTCGAAGCGCACGCCGGTGTCGAGGTCGGCGATCACGATGCCGCTCGAGCCGGTGGTGAGGTTCCAGGCGTCCTCGGCGTCGATCGCGGCCGTGGTGCGCCCCTGCGGCGTCGGCTGCGGCGGCTGCAGGTACCACTGGCCGGTCTGGCCGACGGTGCCCGGCATGCCGGGATAGAGCGGATCGTTCGGGATCGTGGCGTGCGCGTGCTTGCGCCGGTCGGGCTCGACGTACAGCACCGCGGGGTCGGCGCGCAGGCGCGCGAGCGTGGCGGCGAGCGCCTCGCCCGATTCCGCGCGGAAGAGCCGCGCGACCTCGAGTTCCGGCGTGACGCTCGCGGCGTGCGCGAGCGCGACGCCGCGCCGCGCACCGAGCTCGGCGAGCGCCGCCGGCGCGGCCGCGGGCACGACGCGCAGCCGCACCAGCAGCCGGCCGACCGGGGCGACGCCGCCGTGCGGCAGCGGCGGCTGCCACTCGGCGGCCGCGGCGAGGCGCAGGGCGGCGAGCAACAGCATCGCGAGGAGGGCACGGCGCGGCATGCAGGATCCGGGGCCGGGGCGGGTCCCGGGACTCTAGCGCGGCCGAGTGGCCCCGCAACGCGCGCCGCGTCGCAGGCCCGCGACGCGACGGAATCCATGACGCGGTTCGCACTTCCGGGACGGCCAACCCGGGGCGCTACGTCAAGATCGGCAAACCCCGTGAACTCCGCCGACCCCGCCCCGATCTCACGCTCGGGGCCCGTCGCGCCACCGGGCCCGGTGCACAATGCGGTCGCGGCAACGTCAGCGGCGGCGCCGCCCGAACGTTATGGGTCGTGGCCGTCGTTTTCGGAGAGCGTCATGCGTCCACTGGTTCTCGTGTCCCTCAGCCTCGCCGCGCTCGCGCTCGGCGGCTGCGTCGTCGAGCCGCCGCCGCGGCCGATGCCGCGGGTGGTGGAGCGTCCCGCGCCGCCGGAACAGGTGACGGAGGTGATCGCCTACCCGTCGAAGGGCCAGACGCCGGAGCAGCTCGACCGCGACCGCTACGAGTGCCACAACTGGGCCGTGAAGCAGACCGGCTTCGATCCGAGCATCCCGGGCGTGCCGCCGCACCAGCGGGTCGTCGTGCACAGCCCGCCGGCGCCGCCGCCGGGATCCGGCGTCGCCGCCGGCGCGATCACCGGCGCTGTGCTCGGCGCGATCATCGCCGGGCCGCGCGACGCCGGTGCCGGCGCCGTGGTCGGCGGCATCGCGGGCGCCGCGGTGGGCGGCGCGGCGGAGCAGGCCCAGACCCAGGCGGCGCGCGATGCCGAGGCACGCGCGGTCGAGCGCGCGCGCGTGCCGGGCCAGGAGGAGCGCGCCGGCGCCTACCGCCGCGCGATCACCGCGTGCCTCGAGGGCCGCGGCTACTCGGTCCGCTGAGATGAGGATGACGACGATGCGTACCCGACACCCGATGGTCCTGGCGGCGGCGCTGTGTGCCGCCGCGTTCGCGCTGCCGGCGCTCGCCGCCGAGCACGATCACGCGCGCGGCGAGCGCGGCCCGGGCGGCGGCCCGCAGGGGCACTTCGACGCCCGCTACCAGCACGACCACTACTATCCGGCGCGCGGCTACACGACGCGCGCGCTGCCGCGCGGCGCGTACTCGGTCGCCTACGGCGGCGGCAACTACTGGTACCACGGCGGCGTCTGGTACCGACCCTATGGCCCGCGCTGGGTCGTGGTCGCGCCGCCGTTCGGCGTGTTCGTGCCGTTCCTGCCGCCGTTCTACACGACGGTGTGGTTCGGCGGGATCCCGTACTACTACTCCAATGACGCATACTATGTGTGGCGCGAGGAGCAGCAGTCGTACGAGGTCGTCGAGCCGCCGGGCGGCGCGACGGCCAGCACCGACCCGCCGGCACCCGCCGACGTGTTCATGTATCCGCGCAACGGCCAGAGCGCCGAGGACCAGGCCCGGGACCGCTACGAATGCCATCGCTGGGCCGCCGACCAGACGGGCTTCGACCCGACGCGCACCAGCGGCGGCGTCGCCGATGCCGACGCGCGCCAGAAGCGTGGCGAATACCTGCGGGCGATGACGGCCTGCCTCGAGGGTCGCGGCTACAGCGTCAAGTGACGCGCGTGCCGCCGGCCGCGGCGCGCCTGCTGGCGCTGCTCGCCGCGGCCGCGCTCGCCACCGCCTGCAGCAGCACGCGCTTCGCGCGCGAGCCGCAGCCGGTCGTCGACCTGACCGGCCACTGGGTGCTGGAGCCCGCGGCGAGTGACGACGCGGCGGCCAAGATCGCCGCGATCACGCCGAAGCCGAAACCGCCGCCGCGCCCGGCGACGGCCACGAGCGGCGCACCCGATCCCACCGGCGGCAACCGCACGGGCAGCCGTCGCGGCCAGCGCGGCGACAGCCAGGGCGAGGCGCGGCCGATGTCCCAGGATGTCGTGCCGGCCTGGGGCCGGGTGCGGGCCGGCGATTTCATCGCCGCCTTCGCGCGGCCGCCGACGGTGCTCGAGCTCGCGCAGCAGCCGGGCCGGGTCAGCTTCGGCAGCGAGGAGCGGCGGCGCGACTTCGACGCGGGCGACCTGCAGCAGCACAGCGTCACCGACCGCTATGGCTCGCGCCGCGTCAGCTCCGGCTGGGAGCACGACGAGTTCCAGATCCTGAGCCAGGACGGCAGCCGGCTGCGCGTGCTCGAGCACTACCGCCTGCGCCCGGGTGACCGGCTCGAGACGCTGGTCGAGTTCAACGCCCAGGGGCTGCACGGCCTCAAGGTGCGCAGCCAGTACCGGCGGGCGACGCCCGAGGAGATCGCGGCGGCCCGCGACAACGGCCCGCCGGCGCCGGCTTCGCACTAGCGCGACGCGCCGGGTCATTCCGTTTCGTTCTGGTCCCATGCCCGGGCGCTCTCACCCGGTGCTGCGGCGCGGCGGCGCCCTTGCGCTAAGATGGCGCCGACCGCCAGGGGATGACGACGCCCGGTCGCGAACACCGGGCCCGGAGCCGGTGTCCGCCCGCGGACCCGCCGCGGGCCGCGCGCGAGCGGCGGTCTCGTCCATCAAATAAGACGTCGGCGATGACGGTCGCGACGCGAGGAAGGAGGATCCCAATGAGTCTTTCGAAGTGGTCCGCATTGGCGGTGGCCGTGGCTGCGGCGTTCCCGGCGTTCGCCGAGGAGACGGGCAACGGGCTCACCGAGATCGTCGTGACGGCGCAGCGCCGCGAGCAGCGCTCGCAGGACATCGGCATCTCGCTGTCCGCGATCAGCGGCAGCGAGCTCGAGCAGCTCGGCGTCTCGACCGCCACCGACATCACGAAGTCGATGCCGGCGGTCGTGCTGACGCAGCCGAACGGCCCGTCCTCGTTCAGCCTCGCGATCCGCGGCGTCGTGCAGAACGACTTCGCCGACCACCAGGAGAGCCCGGCGGCGATCTACGTCGACGACGTCTACGTCAGCCAGATGATCGGCCTGGCGTTCTCGACCTTCGACATCGACCGGGTCGAGGTGCTGCGCGGCCCGCAGGGCACGCTGTTCGGCCGCAACGCGACCGGCGGCCTCGCGCACTTCATCACGCGCCGGCCGACCGACGACGCCGGCGGCTACGTCGACGTCACCTTCGGCGAGCGCAACCTGACGCGCGTCGAGGGCGCGGTCAACGGCGCGATCGCCGACGGCACCGACGTGCGGCTGTCGTTCCTGTCGAACCACTACGATCCGCTGTTCCACAACGTGATCGGCCCGGCCAGCGACGCCGAGAACGGCAACGACTGGGCGGTGCGCGGCCAGCTGCTGTTCAAGCTCGGCGGCAACGGCGACCTGCTGTTCATCGGCCGCGCCGCGCGCACCGACGTGCACGCCGGTTCCTGGGAGGTGCGCACCACCAAGAACATCGCCCCCGGCATCGACGTGCTCGCCGGCCCGGGCGACGACCCGTACGGCACCGGCCCCGGCAACAACGGCTCGGGCCTGCCGAACAGCGGCCCGTACACGATCCGCGACAGCATCAGCGGCTACACGCGCCTCAAGAGCAGCGGCCTGACCGCGAAGTACACGCGCAACTTCGGCTCGACCGCGCTGACGGTGGTCGGCGACTACACCGCGATGCGCAAGGACTACCAGGAGGACTCGGACGCCTCGCCAACGACGCTGTTCCAGTTCTTCAACGGCAGCAACGTCTCGCAGGAGTCGCTGGAGGCGCGCCTGAACGGCACCGAAGGCCGGCTCAACTGGACGGCGGGCGTCTACGGGCTGCACATCGACGGCGACTACTACGAGGGCTGGCAGGGACCGGCGTTCTTCACCGCCGAGGAGTTCGACAACGCGGCCAACCCGAACACCGCGCTCTACTACGGCATCCCGGGCGTCTGGCCGTACGGCACGCCGCCGTACTTCCGCGACACCAACATCGCCTCGCCGAGCGGCGGCCTGCCGGCGACCCGTTCGCCGTACACGCTGAAGACCACCTCGACCGCGGCCTTCGGCCAGCTCGAGTACAAGTTCACCGACCTGATCTCGGGCACGATCGGCGCGCGCATCACCGAGGACAAGAAGGACTTCTTCTACACCTGGTACCCGTACGAGTACTTCCCGCAGAGCACCACCGGCAGCACGCTGACGCTGACGCGGCTCGCCGGCCTGCCGCTGACCAGCGACTACGCCCAGAGCCGCACCGACCACCTGTTCACCGGCAAGGCGCAGCTCGACTTCCACATCGCGCCCGACCTGCTCGCGTACGCGAGCATCAACCGCGGCGTGAAGGGCGGCGGCTACACGGCGCCGCTGTTCCCGCTGTTCATCACCGACCTGTCGACGCTGACCTTCCGCCCGGAGAAGCTCACCTCCTACGAGGTCGGCTTCAAGTCCGAGTACCTCGGCCACCGGCTGCGGCTGAACGGCGCGGCGTACTACTACGACTACAAGGACTACCAGGCGCTGATCTACACGATCAGCCTCGAGCAGCTGATCGTGAACGCCGACGCCAAGCACGAGGGCGCCGAGCTCGAGCTCGACTGGGTGCCGGACGACGCGTGGCGCGTGAGCGCGGGCCTCGCCTACGTCGACGCGGTGACCAAGAACGTCGACAGCCGCGGCACGACGGTGCCGGGCGACTACACGCCGGGCAACGCGCCGCGCTGGACCGCAAACGCGCTGGTGCGCTACTCGCTGCCGGTCGGCAGCGGCCGGCTGGCGTTCCAGCTGGACGGCAACTACCTGTCGCGGTTCTGGTTCAACCTGTCGGACCTGCCGGTGGTCGAGCAGCCGGGCTACGGCGTCGCCAACGCGCGCATCACCTATGCGCCGGCCGGCGGCAAGCTGGAGCTCGGCGCGTCGGTCGACAACCTCGCGAACAAGCACTACGGCACGATGGGCTTCGACAACACCTCGATCAACGGCCTCGCGCAGACCTACCCCGGCATGCCGCGCTGGTGGAAGGCGCACGTGAACTACAAGTTCTAGGCCGGCCGCGGTGAGCGCGCGTCGCCAGCCGATCGAGTACGCGGACGCGAGCGCCGAGGTGCGCGCCGTGTACGACGACATCATGGCGACGCGCGGCACCGACTGGGTCAACAACTTCTGGAAGGTGCTGGCCCACGACCCGCCGACGCTGCGGCGCATCTGGGCCAACATCAAGCAAGTGATGGGCCCCGGCGCGCTCGACCCGCTGACCAAGGAGCTGCTGTACGTCGCGGTCAGCGCCTCGAACGGCTGCCACTACTGCATCGCCTCGCACGGTGCGGCGGCGCGCCGCCAGGGCATGAGCGAGGCCCAGTACTCGGAGCTGCTCGCGATCGTCGGGCTCGCCAACGAGACCAACAAGCTGGTGACCGCCCTGGGCGTCGAGACCGACGCCGCCTTCCGCTGAACCCGCCGGCCGGCGCGGCCGGCAGGCACCGACCCTGAGGAGTCCCCATGAGCTCATCCGACATCGAGCGCGTCAGCCACCACAGCTGGTCCCAGATCCCGGCCGAGCCGCTGAAGGGCACCATCACGCGCAAGCTGATCACCGGCGAGCGGATGATGATCGCGCACGTGCACCTGAAGAAGGGCGACGACGTGCCGCGCCACCAGCACGAGAACGAGCAGCTGACCTACATCCTGAGCGGCGCGCTGAGGCTCTGGTTCGGCGCGAACGACGAGCGCGAGATCACGGTACGCGCGGGCGAGGTGGTCGTGATCCCCTCGAACGTGCCGCACCGTGCGCTGGCGCTCGAGGACACGCTCGACGTCGACGTCTTCAACCCGCCCCGCCAGGACTGGCTGACCGGCACGGACGCGTACCTGCGCGGCTGACGCGCCCACCGAGGAGAACCCCGTGAAGCCGATCCGCTCCGCCGCTCTCGCCGCCGCTCTCGCCGTCGCGCTCGCCACCCCGGTACCCGCCGCGGAACCCGCGGTCAGCCTGCAGGACGCCTACCAGGTGCTCGCCTCGAAGCGCTTCGTCGACCTGACGCACGCCTTCGGGCCGGCGACCCCGCACTGGAAGGGCTTCGGCGAGGAGACCGTCAAGGTGCTGTACACGATCCCGAAGGACGGCTTCAAGGTGCAGCAGTTCACGCACGTCGGCCAGTGGGGCACGCACATCGACGTGCCGGCGCACTTCCACGACGGCCTGCGCACCACCGACCAGATCCCGGTCACCGAGATGCTGATGCCGCTGGTGGTGCTCGACGTGCACGCGCAGGTCGCGAAGAACCCCGACTACACGATCACGCTCGCCGACGTGCAGGCCTGGGAGCAGAAGCACGGCCGGATCCCGGCGCACGCCTTCGTCGCGATGCGCACCGACTGGTCGAAGCGCTGGCCGGACGACGCGGCGATGCAGAACCGCGACGCGGCGGGCCACGCGCACTACCCGGGCTGGAGCAAGGACGTGCTGAAGCTGCTGTACGAGGAGCGGCACATCACCGCGTCCGGGCACGAGACCACCGACACCGACCCGGGCACCGCGACCGACAAGGAAGACTACTCGCTGGAGAGCTACCTGCTCGGCCTCAACCACTACCAGATCGAGATGCTCGCCAACCTCGACCAGGTGCCGGAGGCCGGCGCGCTGGTCTTCGTCAGCTGGCCGAAGCCCGAGGGCGGCACCGGCTTCCCGGCGCGGGTCGTCGCGATTGCGCCGTAGCCCGGCGGCGCCGGCCGCGGGCGGCCGGCGCGCGTGAGCGGTCAGCGCTGGTCGGGCGAGCTCGGCTTCCTGCTCGGCGCGGTCGGCGCCGCGGTCGGCCTCGGCAGCATCTGGCGCTTCCCGTACCTGGCCGGCGCCGGCGGCGGCTTCGCGTTCATCGCGGTGTTCGCGCTCGCCTGCGTCGTGATCGGCGCGCCGCTGCTGATCGCCGAGACCGTGATCGGCCGCGCGGCACGCGTCAGCCCGCAGCAGGCGGGCGGGGTGCTGGCGGCCCGCTACGGCCATTCGCGGGGCTGGTCGGCGGTCGGCTGGATCGGCCCGCTGGCCGGCTTCGTGATCGCCACCTACTACACGATGATCGCCGGCTGGGTGCTGGCCTACGCCTGGTTCTTCCTGAGCGGCGACTACGCGCACGGCACCGCCGCCGCGGTCGCCCGCTTCCGCGGCTTCTGCGCGAGCCCGCTCGCCGTCACCGCCTGGCAGGCGGGGTTCTGCGCGCTGGTGGCGCTGACCTCGGCGCGCGGCGTCAACCGCGGCGTCGAGCTCGCCAACCGCTGGCGCGCGCCGGCGCTGCTCGCGATCCTCTTGGTGCTGGTGGCCTACTCGCTCGCGGTCGGCGACGTCGGCCGCGGGCTCGCCTTCGCCTTCGCCCCGGACCTGACGCGGCTGACGCCGCCGGTGCTGCTCGACGCGGTCGGCCAGGCCTGCTTCGCGCTCGGCCTCAGCGCCGGCATCATCGTCGCCTACGGGGCCTACATGCCGGCCGGCGAGCCGCTCGGCCGCAGCGTGGTCGCGGTGATCGGCTCGATCCTGGCGGTCTCGTTCCTCGCGACGCTGGTGATCTTTCCGCTCGTGTTCCACTACGGGCTCGACCCGGCCGGCGGCATCGACCTCGTGTTCCAGGTGCTGCCGGTCGCCTTCGCCGAGATGCCGGGCGGGCGCTGGATCGGCGCGCTGTTCTTCGCGCTGCTGGTGCTCGCGGCGTTCACGCCGACGATCGGGATCATCGAGCCGTGGGTGGCGTGGCTCGGCGAGCGCTACGCGGTGCCGCGGGCGCCGGCGACCTTCGGCGTCGTGCTCGCCGCGCTCGCCGCCGGCCAGCTGTCGGTGCAGTCCTTCGCCGGGCTCGCCGGCTGGCACCCGCTCGCCGGCGTGCCGCGCTTCGCCACGGCGACGCCGTTCGCGCTGCTCGACTTCGCGAGCGGCAGCGTGCTGATGCCGCTCTCGGCGCTGGCGCTGAGCGTGTTCCTCGGCTGGCGGCTCGGCCGGCAGCTGCCGACCGCGGAGTATTCCGGGCTCTCGCCGCGGGTGCGCGCGCTGACGCTGTTCGCGCTGCGCTACCTCTGCCCCGTCGGCCTCGCGATCGTGCTGGTCGTCGGCCTGCGCGGCTGAGCCCGGCGCGGCGCGCGGGCCGGCCGTGCTAGCCTAGTCCATCCCGCGAGCACCCTGTCCGCCGGCCGGCGATCGGCCGCGGCGCGGCGATCCGTCCGTCCGGCCGAGGAACCCGCCATGGCGCGCCCCAAACCCACCGTCACTCCCGCCGGCGCGGCGCGCCAGGCCTATCGCGTCGCGCCGGGCGTCGCCGAGGCGGTCGCGCGCTACGTGCTGCCGGAGCGGCTCGGCTTCGGGCTCGTCACGGCGCCGGTGATGTACCGCGCCGACTGGGCCGAGGGCGAGTGGGGCGCGGGCACGCTGACGCCCTACGGCATGATCGAGATCGCGCCCGGCGCCCGGGCACTGCACTACAGCGAGCTCGTCTTCGAGGGCCTCAAGGCCTACCGGGTCGGCCGCGACTGGCCGAACCTGTTCCGGCCGCTCGACAACTGGCGCCGGCTGGCGCGCTCGGCCGAGCGGCTCGCGATGCCGGTGGTGCCGGAGGCGCTGTTCCTCGAGGCGCTCGACGCGGTGGCGGGCGCCTGCGCGCCGGTGATCCCGGGCCGCTCGGGTCAGGCGCTCTACCTGCGGCCGTTCCTGTTCGGCACCGAGAGCGGCTACCTGCTGCGCAACTCGACGACCTTCAGCTTCATGGTGATCGCGAACCCGGTCGAGGCCTACGCGAGCGGCGCGCTGCGGGTGACGATCGAGCGCGCCGACGTGCGCGCCGCGGTCGGCGGGGTCGGCGCCACCAAGGCGGCGGCCAACTACGCGCCGTCGCTGCGTGCCTCGAGCGCCGCGCTCGCGCGCGGCTACACGGTCGCGCTGTGGCTCGATGCGCGCGAGCACCGCCTGATCCAGGAGCTGTCGGGCATGAACCTGTTCGCGGTCTTCGGCGGCGCGCTGCACACGCCGTCGCTCGACGGCGCGATCCTGCCCGGCATCACCCGCGACTCGCTGATCGCGCTCGCCCGCGACCAGGGCCTCGAGGTGGTCGAGCGGCCGCTGCCGATCGACGAGCTGCTGGCCGCGATCGGCGACGGCCGCTGCAGCGAAGTGTTCGCCTGCGGCACGGCCGCGATCGTCGCGCCGATCGGGGTGCTCGCCGAGGCCGACGGCCGCGAGCACGCGCCGCGCGCGGTGGACGTGGTCGCGGCGCGGCTGCGCGAGGCGCTGCTCGCGATCCAGGAGCGGCGCGCGCCGGATCCGCACGGCTGGACGCGCGACGTCGCCCGGCCGCCGGCGGCGTGAGCGGCGCCGCGGCGGCCGATCCGCGCGCCCGGGCCTTCGCCGCGGGCGCGCGCGACATCCTGCCGACCATGCCGGCGAACGCCGCCTGGGCGCTGGTCACCGGCATCGCGATGGCGCAGTCCGGGCTGCCGCTCGGCCAGGGCGTCGGGCTCTCGCTGATCGCCTACGCAGGCTCGGCGCAGCTCGCGGCGCTGCCGCTGCTGGTCGCCGGCGCGCCGGTCTGGATCACGGTGCTGACGGCGCTGATGGTGAACCTGCGCTTCGTGATCTACAGCGCGGCGCTCTCCCGCACCTTCAAGGTGCTGCCGCTCGGCCAGCGGCTCGGCCTCGGCTACTTCATCGGCGACATCAGCTTCGTGCTCTACCTGCGCGCCGAGGAGCGGCTCGGCTCGCCGGCCGAGCGGGCCCGCTACTTCATGGGCCTGTCGCTGGTGCTGTTCTTCGTCTGGCACCTGGCCTCGCTGGTCGGGCTGTTCGCGGCGGCCTCGATCCCGCGCGAGTGGGGCCTCGACTTCGCGGGGCTGCTCGCCCTCGTGGCGCTGCTCGCGCCGATGCTCGCGAGCCGGCCGGCGCTCGCCGGCAGCGCGGTCGCGGCGGTGCTCGCGACGCTCGCGCGCCACTGGCCGTTCCGCCTCGGGCTCGTGGTCGCGATCCTGGCCGGCATCGCGGTCGCGGTGGCGCTCGACGGCCGGCGGCGGAGCGAGCCGTGAGCGAGGCCTTCGCCACCTGGGTCGCGATCGTCGGCATCGGCCTGACGGGCGTCGTGACGCGCCTCAGCTGCGTCGCGCTCGGCGAGCGCCTGCAGCTGCCGCCGCTCGCCGAGCGGGCGCTGCGCTACGCCCCTGCCGCCGCGCTCGGCGCGATCGTGGTGCCGGCGCTGCTCACCTCCGGCGAGGCGCTCGACCTCAGCCTCGGCAACCACCGGCTGCCGGCGGCGCTGGTCGCCGGCCTCGTGATGTGGCGCACGCGCGGTATGCTCTGGGCGATCAGCGCCGGGATCGCGGTGTTCACGGCGCTGCGACTCGCGTTCTGAGCCGGACGATCGGACATCCACGAGGGGAGGGGACCATGAGACAGCTGATCCTGGCGGGCCTGTGCGCGCTCGCATCATTCGCGGCCGGCGCCGAGACGATCGCGATCCGCGCCGGTGGCGTGGTCGACGTGATCGCCGGCACCGTGGCGCGCGACCAGGTCGTGATCGTCACCGACGGCGTGATCCGCGCGATCGGCCACGACGTCGCCGTGCCGGCGGGTGCCCGCAGCGTCGACCTGTCGAAGGAGTGGCTGGCGCCGGGACTGATCGACGCGCACACGCACATGACGCTGACCGAGACCACCGACGCCGCGCCGTTCGAGTCGTTCTACCTCGCCGAGACCAATGCCTACCGGGCGCTCAGGGGCATGCACCACGCCGCGGCGCTGCTGCAGCAGGGCTTCACCGCGATCCGCGACGTCGGCAACGACGGCGAATGGACCATGGTCGACGTCGCGAAGGCGGTCGAGAACGGCCTGTTCGCCGGGCCGACCATCATCACCTCCGGCAAGATCATCGCGCCCTACGGCGGCCAGTCGCACCGCATCCCGCACGAGCGCGGCGCGTTCTGGCAGTACGAGTACCTCGACGCCGACACGCCGGACGAGGTCCGGAAGGCGGTGCGCAAGAACCTCTACTACGGCGCCGGCGTCATCAAGCTGGTGACCGACAACAACCCGTACCACGCCGGCCTCGAGGAAGTGCGGGCGGCGGTCGACGAGGCCCACAAGGCCGGCGTGCCGGTCTCGGTGCACGTCTACGGCGGGCCGGCGGCGCAGGTCGCGATCGATGCCGGCGTCGACTCGATCGAGCACGGCTTCGAGCTCACCGACGCGCAGCTGCAGCAGATGAAGGCCAAGGGCATGTTCCTGGTCGGCACCGACTTCCCGCGCGCGCACCTCGACATCATCGGCACCTCGGGCGGCATCCTGCCGGAGCCGGCGGTGCTCGGACCGCGCATCGTCGACCGCCTGCGGCGCGCGCACCGCATCGGCGTCAAGATGGCCTTCGGCAGCGACACGGTGATGGAGCAGAAGGGCCGCACGCGCGCCGACCTGATGCTCGACTACCTCGACGTCTGGAAGGAGGCCGGCGTGCCGCCGGCGGCGACGCTGCGGGCGATGACCGCGAACGCGGCCGAGCTGCTGCGCATCGGCGACAAGCGCGGCCGCATCGCCGTGGGTCTGGCCGCCGACCTCGTCGCGATGCCGGCGGACCCGCTCGCCGACGTGCTCGCGCTGCGCAGGATCGACTTCGTGATGAAGGACGGCCGCGTCGTCCGCCAGGGCCCGCGCTGAGCGCAGGCCGCCCAGAAACGACGAGGCCGCGCAGTGCGCGGCCTCGTTGACCGAGCGGTCCCGGGCACCGCCCCTCAGTCCTCCATCAGGAAACTGCGCAGCTGCTCCGAGCGGCTCGGGTGGCGAAGCTTGCGCAGCGCCTTGGCCTCGATCTGGCGGATGCGCTCGCGCGTGACGTCGAACTGCTTGCCGACCTCCTCGAGGGTGTGGTCGGTGTTGAGGTCGATGCCGAAGCGCATGCGCAGCACCTTGGCCTCGCGCGGCGTCAGCTGCGCCAGCACCGCGTGGGTGGTCTCGCGCAGGCTCTCCATCGTCGCCGAGTCGAGCGGCGACTGCACCGAGGTGTCCTCGATGAAGTCCCCGAGGTGCGAGTCCTCGTCGTCGCCGATCGGCGTTTCCATCGAGATCGGTTCCTTGGCGATCTTGAGGACCTTGCGGACCTTGTCCTCCGGCATCTCCATGCGCACCGCGAGCTCCTCGGGCGTCGGCTCGCGGCCCATCTCCTGCAGCATCTGCCGCGAGATGCGGTTCAGCTTGTTGATGGTCTCGATCATGTGCACCGGAATGCGGATCGTGCGCGCCTGGTCGGCGATCGAGCGCGTGATCGCCTGGCGGATCCACCAGGTCGCGTAGGTCGAGAACTTGTAGCCGCGGCGGTACTCGAACTTGTCGACCGCCTTCATCAGGCCGATGTTGCCCTCCTGGATCAGGTCCAGGAACTGCAGGCCGCGGTTCGTGTACTTCTTGGCGATCGAGATCACGAGGCGCAGGTTCGCCTCGACCATCTCCTTCTTCGCGCGCCGCGCCTGCGCCTCGCCGACGGCGACCTCGCGGTTGATCTCCTTGATGTCGTGGATCGTCAGGTGCAGCGACTTCTCCAGGTCCTTGATCGACTGCTGGCGCGCGAGGATCTCGGGCTTCAGGCGGCCGAGCGAGGCGGAGTGCTTGCGCTTCAGCTTGATCTGCTTGTCGATCCAGCCGGGCTTGGTCTCGTTCTTCGGGAAGATCGCGATGAAGTCCTTGCGCGGCATGCCGGCCTGCTTGATGCAGATCTGCATGATCTCCTTCTCGAGGCCGCGGATCGTCGCGACGTGGTCGCGCAGGTTCACGATCAGCGCGTCGAACATCTTCGGCGCGAGCTTCAGCTCCATCATCTGGCCGGCGAGCTTCTTGCGCAGCTTCTGCGTCTTCGGGTCCTTGAGTCCGGCGCCGTCGAGCGCCTTGACGACCTGCGCGTGCAGCTTGGTGATCGCGGCGAAGCGGCGCGCCGCCTCCTCCGGATCGGGGCCGGTCTCGAGCGCCTCTTCCTCCTCGCCGTTGTCGTCGTCGTCGTTCTCGTTCTCGGCCTTCTCGAGCGCCATCAGCTTCGGGTTCTGCGGCTGGGCGATCTCGTCCGGCGCGTTCGGGTCGACGAAGCCGACGATGATGTCGACCAGCCGGCCCTGGCCGCCCTTCACGGGCTCGTAGGCGCGCAGCAGGTACTCGTAGGTGGCCGGGAAGTTCGCGAGCGCGGAGCGCACCGCATCGAGGCCCTCCTCGATGCGCTTCGCGATGCGGATCTCGCCCTCGCGCGTCAGCAGCTCGACGGTGCCCATCTCGCGCATGTACATGCGCACCGGGTCGGTCGTGCGACCGAACTCGGCATCGACCGTGGCGAGCGCGGCGGCGGCCTCCTCGACGGCCTCGTCATCGGTCGCGACCGGCCCGTCGGCGAGGATCAGCGACTCGGCGTCCGGTGCCTTCTCGTACACCGGGATGCCCATGTCGTTGATCATGTTGACGATATCTTCGATCTGCTCCGGATCGACGATCTCGCTCGGCAGGTGGTCGTTGACCTCGCCGTACGTGAGGAAGCCCTGCTCCTTGCCCTTGGCAATGAGCCGCTTCAACTGGGACTGCCGCTCGTCGGGCACGCCCATCGCCAGCGCCGTCGCTTTCTTCTCGCTCAAGATGAGTACCCTCAGTACGCGGGCGTAAAAGAGCCGTGTATTTTACACAGACCCTGATGACCACCCAAGGTTCGGAGCCTATTCCGGGCCCCTTGTCAAGAATCGTGCCGGGGCCCCGATCGGGGTTTAGCCCGGCGCGCGGGGCCGGGCCTGCAGCTCCCGCAGCTCCTGCTTCTCCTCGTCGGAGAGGCCTTCGTTCGCCGCCTTCTCGATCAGCTCGTCGAGCCGCCGCTCGGGGCCGGCCTGGGCCGTGAGTCGCTCGACCGCGGCCGCGAGCTCGCGTCCGGTCGCTTCCGCCCCGAGGTCCGGCAACGGCAGGGCGGCAAGTTCCGCGAGTCGCTCGTGCTCGGGCCGGTCGCGCCAGCGCTCGACCAGCTGCGCCGAGGAGAGATGAGGCTCCGACTGCGCCATTTCAATGAGCTCGGCGAGCACGTCGAGGGCCCGGTCGCCGGCGAGCCGCAGCCCCTCGGGGTGGCGCACCTCGCGGGCCGCGGCCGGCTGCTGCACGACGCGGGCGATGGCCTGGCTCGCGAGCGAGCCGCGCCCGGAGAGTCGCGCCGTGCGGGGCCGGACCGGCGCCGCGGGGCCCGGCGCCGCGCCGGCCGGCGCGCCGAGGCCGAGCAGGCCCGCAAGCCGCGGTGCGGGCATGCGGACCTCGCGCGCCAGCCGGTCGACCAGCAGCTCGCGGTACACGCCCTCCGGCAGGCGCGCGAGCAGCGGCCGGGCGAGCTCGGCGAGCTTGGCGCGGCCGTCGACGCTGCCGAGGTCGACCTCGGCCGAGAGATGCCGCACCAGGTACTCCGAGAGGGGCAGCGCCTCGTCGAGCCGCGCCTCGAAGGCCTCGCGCCCCTCGGCCGCGACCAGCGTGTCCGGGTCGTGGCCGTCGGGCAGGAACAGGAACTTCAGCTGCCGGCCTTCCTTCGCGAACGGCAGGCAGGTCTCGAGCGCGCGCCACGCGGCCTGCCGGCCGGCGCGGTCGCCGTCGAAGGCGAACACGACGTCGCCGGTCACGCGGAACAGGCGGCTCAGGTGCTCGGGCGTGGTCGCGGTGCCGAGGGTCGCGACCGCGTAGTGGATGCCGGCCTGCGCGAGCCGCACCACGTCCATGTAGCCCTCGACCACCAGCAGCCGCGCGATGTTGCGCAGCTGCTGGCGCGCCTCGTAGAGGCCGTAGAGCTCGCGGCCCTTGTGGAAGAGCACGGTCTCGGGCGAGTTCAGGTACTTCGGCTCGCCCTGGTCGATGACCCGCCCGCCGAAGCCGACCACCCGGCCGCGGCTGTCCCGGATCGGGAACATCACCCGGTCGCGGAACCGGTCGTAGTAGCCGGGCCCGCTCGACTTCTGCGCGTCGGCGCTGCGCTCGATGATGAGCCCCGCCGCGAGCAGCGCCTGGCGGCCGGCGTCGGTGGCGCCGAACTTCTTGAGCACGGCATCCCAGCCGGGCGGCGCGTAGCCGAGGTGGTAGCGCGCCGCGGTCTCGCCGACGAGGCCGCGGCCCTTCAGGTATTCCTTGGCGCGCTCGGAGTCCCGCAGCGCGTCGCGGAAGTGCTGGTCGACGTTCGCGTTCAGCGCGTACAGGTCGTCGAGCTGGCGGTCGCGCGGGTCGGGTCCGCCGCCCTCGCGCGGCACCTCGAGGCCGGCGCGGCCGGCGAGGTCCTCGACCGCGTCCGGGAACGACAGCCGGTCGTGCTCCATCAGGAACGTGAGCGCGGTGCCGTGCACGCCGCAGCCGAAGCAGTGGTAGAACTGCTTCTGCTGCGACACGGTGAACGACGGGGTCTTCTCGCCGTGGAACGGGCAGCAGGCCTTCCACTCGCGGCCGGCCTTCTTGAGCGGCACGCGGCTGCCGATCACCTCGACGATGTCGGTGCGCGCGATCAGCTCGTCGATGAAGGCGCGGGGGATTCGGCCGGCCATCGGCGCGGGCCCGCGGGCGTGCTCAGCCGCCGAGCAGCGCCTTGACGCGCGCGCCGACGGCGGCCATGTCGGCGCGGCCCGCGGCCTGGCCCTTGACGATGCCCATGACCTTGCCCATGTCCTTGATCGAGGCGGCGCCGGTCTGGGTAATCGCCGCGCGGATCAGCGCATCGAGCTCGGCGGCGCCGAGCTGGGCGGGCAGGTAGGCGGTGAGGGCCGAGATCTCGGCGGTTTCCTTGGCGACGAGGTCGGCGCGGCCGCCGGCCTCGAACTGCGCGACCGATTCCTTGCGCTGCTTGATCATCTTCTCGATGACCGACAGGGTCTGCGCGTCGTCGAGCACGATCCGCTCGTCGACCTCGCGCTGCTTGATCGCAGCCTGCAGCATGCGGATGAGCCCGAGGCGATCCTTCTCGCCCGAGCGCATCGCCGTCTTCATGTCCTCGGTGATGCGTTCGCGAAGCGTCATCGCGGGGCGGTCAGCGCGGGGCGCGCATGCCCTCGCGGGACAGGCGCTTGAGGTGCCGCTTCACGGCCGCGGCCTTCTTGCGCTTACGCTCCTGGGTCGGCTTCTCGTAGAATTCCCGGCGCCGCAGCTCCGTGAGCACGCCGGCCTTCTCGCAGGCACGCTTGAAGCGCCGCAGGGCGGCGTCGAAGTACTCGTTCTCGCGGACACGTACGCTCGGCATTGAGATCGACCTTCCTCGGGGTGACCGGCCCGACCAATCGCCGAGCGCAGAGCCGGGTAGTCTACGGATGTCCCCCCAGAAAATCAAAACGTTGAGCCCGCCCGGGCGGCCCGCGGGACCGGGGCGGGCCCCATGAGGGTGCTCGGCCTCGAGACCTCCTGCGACGAGACCGCGGTCGCCGTCTACGAGGGCGGCCGCGGCCTCCTCGGCCACCGGGTCTATACCCAGACGGACCTGCACGAGGTCTGGGGCGGGGTGGTGCCCGAGCTCGCCTCCCGGGACCACGTCCGGCGCCTGCTGCCGATGATCCGGGCGACGCTGGCCGACGCCGGGATCGGCGCCGGCGAGGTCGAGGGGATCGCCTACACGGCCGGTCCCGGGCTCATCGGGGCGCTGCTCGTGGGGGCCGCGGTCGGCCGGAGCCTGGCCTACGCCTGGGGGGTGCCGGCGCTCGGCGTCCACCACCTCGAGGGGCACCTGCTCGCGCCGCGGCTCGAGCCCGAGCCGCCGCCGTTCCCGTACCTGGCGCTGCTGGTCTCGGGCGGCCACACGATGCTGGTCGACGTCGAGGGGGTGGGCCGCTACCGGGTGCTCGGCGAGTCGCTCGACGACGCGGCGGGCGAGGCCTTCGACAAGACCGCGAAGCTGCTCGGGCTGCCCTACCCCGGCGGGGCGAAGCTCGCCCGGCTCGCCGCGGGCGGCCGTCCCGGGGTCTACGACTTCCCGCGGCCGATGCTCGACCGGCCGGGGTTCGACTTCAGCTTCTCGGGGCTCAAGACCGCGGCGCTGCTGGCGCTCAAGGCCGCGGGGCCCGCGGCGCACGCCGACCTCGCGCGCGGCTTCGAGGAGGCGATCGTCGAGACGCTCGCCGTCAAGGCCGGCCGCGCGCTCGCGGCGACCGGCCGCGAGGTGCTGGTGGTGGCGGGCGGCGTCGGCGCGAACGAGCGGCTGCGCGCCCGGCTCGCGGAGGTCGCCGCGCGGGCCGGCGCCCGCACCGCCTACCCGCGCGCCGAGTTCTGCACCGACAACGCGGCGATGATCGCGCTCGCGGGCGAGGCGCGCCTCGCGGCCGGCGAGCGCGCGCCGCTCGCGGTGATCGCCCGGGCGCGCTGGCCGCTCACCGAGCTCGGCCCGCCCGGCGGCTGAGGGTGCAGGCGGCGGGCGGCGCTGGTAGGGTGCCCCCCGCGCCCGGCGACCGCGGGCAGTGCAGGCGAGACCAGGCAGGCATCCGATGGGCGACCGAATCTTCCTCCGCGACCTTCGCACCGAGACGATCATCGGCATCTACGACTGGGAGCGGAAGATCCGCCAGACGGTCAGCTTCGACTTCGAGTTCCCGGGCGACATCCGCCGCGCCGCGCGCAGCGACCGCATCGACGACACCCTCAACTACAAGTCGGTGGCGAAGAAGGTGCTCGCCTTCGTCGAGACCAGCGAGTTCCACCTGGTCGAGACGCTCGCCGAGGAAGTCGCGCGGCTGATCCTGCGCGAGTTCTCGGTCGAGTGGGTCAAGGTGACGCTGAACAAGCCCGGCGCGGTGCGCGGCAGCCGCGACGTCGGCGTCATGATCGAGCGCTCGCGCGCCGACCTCGACCTGCCGTGAGCGCCGCGGCCGCCCCACCCGGGCGCGCGAGCACGGTCTACCTCGCGATCGGCTCGAACGTCGATCCGGTGCCGAGCGTGGTGCGCGCGCTCGAGCTGCTGGCCGCGCGCTTCCCGGACCTCGCGCCGTCGCCCGCCTACCGCAACGCCGCGGTCGGCTTCGAGGGCGAGGACTTCGTGAACCTGGTGGCGCGCTTCACGACGCGCCTGCCGCTGCCGGCGCTGCTCGAGTCGCTGCACGAGGTCGAGGCGCTCTGCGGCCGCGGCCGCGGCGCGCCGAAATACGAGCCGCGCCGCATGGACCTCGACGTGCTGCTCTACGGCGACCTGGTCGGCGAGTTCCCCGGGGCGAAGCTGCCCCGGCCGGACCTGCTGCGCCGCGCGTTCATGCTCGGGCCGCTGGCCGACCTCGCGCCCGAGCTCGTGCACCCGACGCTCGGGCTCACGATCGGCGAGCTGTGGGCGCGCTTCGACCGCGGCGCGCATCGGCTCGAGCGCCTCGCGCTGCCGTGGCCGCGCCCGCGCTAGAGGCCGCCGACCGTGCGGCCGCCGTCGACCGGCAGCACCTGGCCGGTGACGTAGGGCGCATCGCGCACGAAGAAGAGCGCCGCGCGCGCCACGTCGGCCGGCGTGCCCATGCGCTTCAGCGCCGTGCGCTCGAGGATGCGTGCCTGCAGGTCGCCGTCCATCGCGCCCTCCGGCCAGAGCACGGGGCCCGGCGCGATGCCGTTGACGCGCACGTGCGGGCCGAGCTCGCGGGCGAGCGACTGCGTCAGCATCACGAGCCCGGCCTTCGCGGCGCAGTACGCCGGGTGGCGCTTCAGCGGCCGGAAGGCATGGATGTCGGCGAGGTTCAGCACCAGGCCGCGCCGCAGGCGCAGCTCCGGCGCCGCCGCCTGCGTCAGGAAGAGCGGTGCGCGCAGGTTGGTGCCGATCAGGTCGTCGAAGGCGGCCGCGGTGATCTCGCCGACCGGCGTCGGGTAGAAGGTCGAGGCGTTGTTGACCAGCACGTCGAGGCGGCCGAACGCCGCGAGCGCCGCGGCGACGAGGCCGGGCAGCGCCGCGAGGTCGAGCAGGTCCGCGGCGTGGGTCGTGGCCGAGTCCGGCCGCGCGGCGTTGAGCTCGGCGGCGAGTGCCGCCGCCTCGTCGGCCGAGGCGCGGTGGTGGATCAGCACGCGCAGGCCGGCCGCGTGCAGCTCGCGGGCGATCGCGGCGCCGAGCCGGCGCGCGCCGCCGGTGATCAGCGCGACCTGGCCGTCGAGGGCGGGCGCGGGGCTCATGCGGGCAGGATACCCGCCGCCCCGCGCGATCGCATCCGCGCCCGATGACGGCCGGGGCCGTGCCGCTCGGTGCCGAGGAGGCCGCGCACGAGGCGCGCGTGCTCGCGCACGTGCACGCCGAGCTCGCCGCGGCCGGCGGCTGGCTGCCGTTCTCCCGCTACATGGAGCTCGCGCTGTATGCGCCCGGGCTCGGCTACTACGCGGCCGGCGCGCACAAGCTCGGCCGCGGCGGGGACTTCGTGACGGCGCCCGAGCTCTCGCCGGTGTTCGCGCGCTGCCTCGCGCGCGAGGTCGGTGGCGTGCTCGCCGCGCTCGGCGGCGGCGCCGTGCTCGAGCTCGGCGCCGGCACGGGCGCGCTGGCCGTGGAACTCCTCGCCGCGCTCGGGCGCGCCGGCCTCCTGCCCGAGCGCTACGCGATCCTCGAGCCGAGCCCGGACCTGCGCGAGCGCCAGGTCGCCGCGGTGGCGCGCCTGCCGGCCGCGCTCGCGCGACGCGTCGACTGGCTCGACGCGCCGCCGCCGGCCGCGAGTCTCGCCGGGGTGGTGCTGGCCAACGAGGTCGCGGACGCTCTGCCGGTCGAGCGCTTCCGGATCGGTGGCGCCGGCACCGAGTCGCTCGGCGTCGGGCTCGTCGCCGGCCGGCTCGCGAGCGTGCCGCGGCCGGCGGACGGTGCGCTCGCGGCCGCGGTCGCCGCGCTCGGCGTGCCGCTCGCCCTCGGGCAGGTGGGCGAGCTGTGTCCGGCGCTCGAGCCGTGGGTCGCGACCGTCACCGCGCCGCTCGCCGCGGGCGTAGCGCTGTTCCTCGACTACGGCGCGGCGCGCCGCGAGCTGTACGGGCCGGCGCACGGCGCCGGCACGCTCGCCTGCTTCCACCGCCAGCGTCGCAGCGACGACCCGTTCGCGCGGGTGGGCCTGCAGGACATCACCGCCTGGGTCGACTTCACGCGTCTCGCCGAGGCCGGGCTCGCGGCCGGCCTCGAGGTCGCGGGCTACACGACCCAGGCGCTCTACCTGCTGGCGAACGGCTTCGAGGCGGAGCTCGCGGCGCTGCGGGCCACGCTGGCGCCGGCCGACGAGCCGCTCGCGGCGCGGGCCGCGGCGCGACTGGTGATGCCGAACGACATGGGCGAGCGCTTCAAGTGCCTCGCGCTCGCGCGCCATCTTCCCCGGCCGCTCGCAGGCTTCGGCCTGCGCGATTTCACGGCGACGCTGTAGGCGCGTGCTCGCGCGCGAGCACGCGCAGCGCGGCGAGGCGCTTGTCGCGCAGTCGCGCGCCGATCGCGGCGCCGTCGAGGCCGCGGCGCTCGTCCGCGTCGAGCTCGGTGCGCTGCGCGAGCGCGAGCGCGGCCGCGAGGTAGGTGCCCTGCGGGTAGTCGCGCGCCTCGAAGCCGGTCCGGCCGCGCAGGTCGGCCTGACAGGCGAGCAGGAACTCGCCGAAGCGGTCGGGGCGGCGCAGCGCGTCGCAGTGCTCGAGGAGCTCGAGCACGGTCGACGGGCGCAGCTCGAGGGCGCGGTGGCAGAGACCGTGGTAGCGCGCCACCAGCAGCGCGAGCTCGCGGAAGTCGTTCGGCACGCGCAGCCGCTCGGCGAGCGCCAGGATCAGGCCGGCGCCGCGTTCCTCGTGGCCGACGTGCTTCGGCCATTCGGCCGGCGGCGTCGTGCCCTTGCCGAGGTCGTGGACGAGCGCCGCGAAGCGCACCCGCGGCTCCGGCGACAGGCGTGCCGCAGCGGCGAGCACCAGCGCGACGTGCACGCCGGTGTCGACCTCCGGGTGCCAGCGCGGCGGCTGCGGCACGCCGTACAGGCGATCGAGCTCGGGGAACACGACCGCGAGCGCCCCGCACTCGCGCAGCGCCGCGAGGAAGGCCTCGGGCGCGGGCTCGGCCAGCGCCTTGCGCGTCTCGGCCCAGACGCGCTCCGGCACCAGCGCCGCCGCCTCGCCGGCGGCGACCATCGCGCGCATCAGCGCGACGGTCTCGGGCGCGATCGTGAAGCCGAGCGGTGCGAAGCGCGCCGCGAAGCGGGCGACGCGCAGGATCCGCACCGGGTCCTCGGCGAAGGCCTCCGAGACGTGGCGCAGGCGGCGCGCTGCAAGGTCGGCGGCGCCGCCGTAGGGATCGATCAGGCTGCCGTCCGGGGCGCGCGCGATGGCGTTGATCGTGAGGTCGCGCCGCCGCAGGTCCTCCTCGAGGCTGACGTCCGGCGAATGGCGGGTCTCGAAGCCGCGGTAGCCGGGGCCGGTCTTGCGCTCGGTGCGCGCGAGCGCGTACTCCTCGTGCGTGCCGGGGTGCAGGAACACCGGGAAATCGCGCCCGACGCGCTTGTAGCCCTGAGCCTCGAGCTCCTCGGGCCGCGCGCCGACGACCACCCAGTCGCGCTCGCGTACCGGCCGGCCGAGGAGCTCGTCGCGCACCGCGCCGCCGACGAGATAGGTCTGCATCCGGGGATTCTAGCGGCGCGCGGGCGGGCGGGTGCGACCGGCTAGACTCGCACTCCCTTGGACCACGGCCCGGACGGACGTGCGACGGCTCAGGATCCTGGCGCTTCTCGCGTGCCTCGCGCTGCCGGGCTGCTACGTGCTCGAGGCCGCGCGCGGGCAGCTCGACCTGAACGCCCGCCGCGTGCCGGTGGCGACCCTGCTGGCCGCGCCCGGCACCGACCCGGCGCTGCGCCGGCAGCTCGAGGTCGCGACCCGGATCCGCGACTTCGCGAGCGCCGCGCTCGGCCTGCCCGACAACGCGAGCTACCGCAGCTACGCCGATCTCGGCCGGCCGTACGTGGTCTGGAACGTGTTCGCCACGCCGGAGTTCGCGGTCCAGCCGCGCACCTGGTGCTTCCCGGTGGCGGGCTGCGTGGCCTATCGCGGCTACTTCGACGAGCGCCGGGCTCGCGGCTTCGCCCTCGCGCTCGAGGCGCGCGGCGACGACGTCGCGATCGGCGGCGTGCCCGCCTATTCGACGCTCGGCCACTTCGCCGATCCGCTGCTCAGCACGATGCTGCGCTGGGACGAGGTCGAGCTCGCCGCGCTCGTCTTCCACGAGCTCGCGCACCAGCGCCTGTACGTCGGCGGCGACACGGCCTTCAACGAGGCCTTCGCGACGGTGGTCGAGCGCGAGGGCGTGCGCCGCTGGCTCGAGGCCGACGGCCGCGGCGCGCTGCTCGCCGACTACCAGGCGCGCGAGGCGCGCTACGCCCGGGTCGCCGCGCTCGTGGCCGGCGCGCGTGCCCGGCTGCGGGCGCTCTACGCGCAGCCGCTGCCGGCGCCCGAGCTGCGCGCCGGCAAGGCGGCCGAGTTCGAGCGGCTCGCCGCCGAATACCGCTCCCGCCGCGAGGAACTCGGCAGCGGCTTCGACTGGTTGTTCGGCCCGGGCCTCAACAACGCGCGGCTGCTCGCGGTCGCGACCTACCAGGACTGCGTGCCGGGGCTCGCGGCACGCCTCGCCGCCGTGGAGGGCGATCTCGGGAAGTTCTATGCCGAGGCGAGGGCGCTCGCCCGGGCCTCGCGCGCGGCCCGCCACGCGGCGGTCTGCGCTGCGCCGCGGGTCAGCGACCCGTCGTCAGTGCCGACACCGCCACCACCCTGAGGCCGTCGGCGCGGCGCTCGACGCGGGCGGTCTCCTCGGAGTCGGTGGTCTCGCGGTGGCCGGCGAACTCCGCGGTCTCGGTCACGTGGCTGACCACGGTCGCGGCGCCGTCGGCCTCGAGCGTGACCGCGAGGTCCTTGACCGCGTACTCGTAGGCGGTCAGCTCGCGGAAGCCGGCGTAGCCGGTGCGCAGCATCTCGATGTATTCCTCGCGCGTCATCAGCGTCACCCGCTCCTGGCCGCCGATGCGGGTGCGCAGCTCGATCCGGCAGTCGGGAGACAGTGCCGCCGCCAGCCGCTCGACGTCGCGGGCCTGCGCGGCGGTCTCGATGTCCTTCATGAACGCGCGCACGTCGCGGTCGGCGAGCCGCGGCGGGCTGCCGGCGACGGCCGGGACGGCCGCGAGCACGAGGGCGAGGATCCAGACCGGAGGACGCATGGGCCGAGTCTCCGCCTGCCGGCGGACCCGGACCGCGACGCCCGTCACGTCGTGGCGTCGCGGCCGGCCGTGGCCCGCCGCCAGGCGTCCAGGCGGGCCGATTTGCGGCCCGCGCCGAGGTAGGTCGGGGCCAGGGAGGCGAGGGAGGCCGGCACGAGGCCGAAGATGGCGAAGCCGTTCTCGCGGCAGACGCTGTCGACGCCGAGCGAGCGGTAGTTGTCGAGCGTCATCGGCTTGCCTGGCACGAGGCCGAGCACGGCCGCCTGCAGCCAGCCGAGCGGACCGGGCAGGCCGATGACCAGGCGCCGCAGCCCGGCGCTGCGCGCCACCTCGCGGACGATGCCGCCGAGGGTGTACACGTCGGGGCCGCAGAGCTCGAGCACGCGCCGTTCCGTCGTACGCGAGGCGAGCGCGCCGACGAGCGCCTCGACGACGTCGCCGACGTAGACCGGGGCGAGCCGGGCGCCGGCGCGCGCGATCGGCAGCACCGGCGCGAGCCGCAGCAGCCGCGCGAAGCGGTTCACGAACTGATCCCCCGGACCGAAGATCACCGAGGGCCGGAACACCGTCCAGGCGACCGGCCCGGCATCCTCGCGCAGCAGCCGCTCGCCGAGGCCCTTGCTGCGCAGGTACGCGCTCGGCGCGGATTCCTCGGCGCCGATCGAGCTCACGTGCAGCAGTCGCGGCACGCCGGCCGAGCGGCAGGCGAGCGCCACGGTGCGCGGCAGCTCGGCGTGCACGCGCCGGAAGCGTGCGCCGCCGCCCTCGTGCAGGATGCCGACCAGGTTCACGACCGCGTCCGCGCCGCGCAGCGCGTCCGGCAGGTGGGCGGCGTCGTGGACGTCGAAGCGCACGAGCTCGAGCGAGGGCAGCACCAGCAGCTCGCGGTGGCGGGCCGGGTCGCGGGTCAGCACGCGCACGCGGTGCCCGTCGCGGACCAGCCGGCCCGCGAGGTGGCTGCCGACGAAGCCGGTCCCGCCGAGTAGAACGATCGACAATGGCCGCATGAACTCCGGCTCCCGCGACGCGAGAGCCGGAATTATAGCGGCGTGGCCCGGCGGCTAGCGGACCAGGATCTTCAGGGTCGCGGCGCCGCGGCGCACGGTCAGCAGCAGGGACGTCTGGTCCTTGGCCGCGGCGCGCAGCTCCTTGACGGTGGCGATCGACTTGCGGTCGACCGCGGTGATCACGTCGCTGGCGCGCAGCGGCAGCTGGCTGGCCGGGCTGCCGGGCTCGATCGCGCGCACCAGCACGCCGCCGCCCGGGGCGTCGGCGAGGTCGGCGCCCTCGAGGGCACGCGGCAGGTCGCCGGCGGTGGTCTCGTCGCTGCCGCCGTTGCGCGCCTGCACGATCGCGGTCAGGTGGCGGGCCTTGCCGTCGCGCACGACCCCGAGGTCGACCGACTCGCCGATGCGCATCAGGCCGATGCGGTTGCGCAGCTCGCTCGAGGACTTGACCGCCTGGCCGTTGACCGAGGTGATCACGTCGCCGGCCTTCACGCCGGCCTTGTCGGCCGAGGACCCCTCGACCACCTGCTGCACGAACGCGCCGGTGAGCTCCGACTGGCCGAGCTTGTCGGCGAGCTCGGGGGTGACCGTCTGGATGTTGACGCCGAGGATGCCGCGCTTCACCTCGCCGTACTTCACCAGCTGGTCCATCACCGAGCGGACCATGTTCGAGGGGATCGCGAAGCCGATGCCGATGTTGCCGCCGGAGCGCGACAGGATCGCCGAGTTGATGCCGATCAGCTCGCCACGCAGGTTCACGAGGGCGCCGCCCGAGTTGCCGGGGTTGATCGAGGCATCCGTCTGGATGAAGTCCTCGTAACCGTCCGGGTTGATGCCCGAGCGGCCGAGCGCGCTGACGATGCCGTAGGTCACGGTGTGCTGCAGGCCGAACGGGTTGCCGATCGCGAGCACGAAGTCGCCGACCTCGGCCTTGCTCGAGTCGCCGATCGCGATCTCGGCGAGCTTGGCGTCCTTGACCTTCACGACCGCGACGTCCGAGGCGCTGTCGCTGCCGACCACGGTCGCCTTGTAGTCGCGGCCGTCGATCGTCGTGACCGTGATCTCGCTCGCGTTCTCGACCACGTGCGCGTTCGTGATGATGAGGCCCTGCTTGGCGTCGACGACGACGCCGGAGCCTGCGCTCTGGAACTGGTGCTGGCGGGGTCCCTGGTCGGGGACGTCGAAGAAGCGCCGGAAGAACGGGTCCTCGAGCAGCGGATTGCGCTGGCCGCGCTCGGTGACCGTGCCGCGGGTCGAGATGTTGACGACCGCCGGCGAGGCGCGCTTCACGATCGGCGCCAGCGAGGGCAGCGGCGCGCCGTTGACGTCTGCGGGCAGGCGGCCCTCGGCGAGCGTGACGGGCGCCGCGAGCGGCAGCGCCGCGAGCAGCGCCGCGAGCGCGGTGAGGCGGAGGCGGGGGAGGAAGCGGGCGGTGTGCATGGTCGGTGCCTTCGAGATGCTCAGGGTCGGGTCGACAGGACGCCGAAGCGTCCTCTCAATCGGGCCATGGATGCAAGGCGTCGCGGGGTTCGCCGCGGTGCCGCTGCAGCCCGTCCGGACGGACGGGCTGCGGCGGATGACCGCGCCGCGGACGGGAAAGTTCCGCCGCGGCGGGTTTTACCGTACCGCGACCGTGGGGGTCGCGGCCGGTGGGCTCAGGCGGCCTCGACGTTGATCCGGCGCGGCAGGACCTGCGCCTGCTTCGGGATCGCGACCTCGAGCACGCCGTTCGTGAAGCGGGCCTTCACGGACTGCGAGTCGGCGGTGTCGGGCAGGCTGAAGCGGCGGTAGAACCGGCCGCTCGTGCGCTCGACGCGGCGGAAGCCGTTCTTCTCGTCGCGCGTCTCGAGCTCGCGGCTGCCGCGGATCGTCAGCACGCCCTTCTCGAGCGTGACGTCGATGTGCTTCGGCTCGACGCCCGGCAGGTCGGCGTGGATGACGAACTGCTTCTCTTCCTCGCGGATGTCGACGGGCGGCGCCCAGTCGACGATGTCGGTCTGCGCCTCGTCGCCGGTGGCGGCGTTCGCGGCGAACAGGCGATCGAGGTCGCGCTGCAGGCGGTTGACGAAGAACCAGGGCTCGTAGCGGGTCAGGCTCATGGGGGACTCCTCCAGGTAGTGGCACGGGTCAGGATTCGGTGTCCCTTGAGTAAGGATCCGCGGCCGCATTTCAAGCGCGCCTTATTACGGCTGCGGCAAGCCGCAACCCCGCCTCGCGGTGGACAACATGTGCATGAGCGGTGGACGCGGTGTGGGCCGGCGGTGCACACAAGATATTGTGTCCGGCACGCCGATGGCGCTTGACACCGGCGACTCGGAGGACCCCCCGAATTATTGTTAAGTGCTTCCCGTAAATAACTGTATGAACAAGGGAAAAATCGGGGTCCACCAGGGCAGAAGAAAGTCTTGACTCCGTGGCGAGCCGAAAATAAGTTAGCTACCCCGACACAAGATCTTGTGTCGGCTCGGGGACCCGTCAAGACACTTGCGGAGGGAGGGCGACGAGCGCTGCGTGCAGCTGCCGGGGCCTTTGCTTCCATTAATAACGACGAAAACAACCGCACAGGCTCAACGGAGCACGATCAACAGATGAGTACGGCCTACAAAATGGCGCCCCGCGACGGGGACGTTCCGTTCCAGGAAGCATCGCTCGACATCTGGGACAAGAAGTACCGCCTCACGGCCAAGGACGGTACCCCGCTCGACGAGACGATGGACGACACCTACCGGCGCGTCGCGGTCGCGCTCGCGGATGTCGAATCGCCCGAGCTGCGCGCCGAGTGGCACGACAAGTTCCTGTGGGCGCTGCGCAAGGGCGCGATCCCGGCCGGCCGCATCACCTCGAACGCCGGCGCGCTCGAGCACAAGCCGGCGACCTCGACGATCAACTGCACGGTGTCGGGAACGATCATCGACTCGATGGACGACATCCTGAACAAAGTGCACGAGGCCGGGCTCACGCTGAAGGCGGGTTGCGGCATCGGCTACGAGTTCTCGACGCTGCGCCCGCGCGGCGCCTACGTCTCCGGCGCCGGCGCCTACACCTCCGGGCCGCTGTCGTTCATGGATATCTACGACAAGATGTGCTTCACCGTGTCCTCGGCCGGCGGCCGTCGCGGCGCGCAGATGGGCACGTTCGACATCGGCCATCCGGACGCGATGGAGTTCATCCGCGCCAAGCGCGAGAACGGCCGGCTGCGGCAGTTCAACCTGTCGCTGCTGGTCACCGACGAGTTCATCGAGGCGGTGAAGGCCGACGGGCCCTGGAACCTCGCGTTCCCGCTGTCGAAGAAGGAGTACGCGGCGGACCAGCCGGACCTGACCGACGCGAGCAAGTACGTCTGGCGCGAGTGGCCGACCACCGAGCAATACGTCACGCGCGACGACGGGCTCGTCTGCTGCAAGATCTACAAGACGGTCCCGGCCCGGCGCATGTGGGACGTCATCATGTCGTCGACGTACGATTTCGCCGAGCCCGGCTTCGTGCTGATCGACCGCGTCAACGAGATGAACAACAACTGGTGGTGCGAGAACATCCGCGCCACCAACCCTTGCGGCGAGCAGCCGCTACCGCCGTACGGTTCGTGCCTGCTTGGCTCGGTGAACCTCACGCGCTTCGTCACGCATCCGTTCACGGCCGACGCCACGTTTGACTGGGACGAGTATCGCGAGGTTGTGAAGATCTTCACGCGCATGCTCGACAACGTGGTCGAGATCAACGGCCTGCCGCTCGAGGGCCAGCGCCAGGAGATCATGCGCAAGCGCCGCCATGGCATGGGCTTCCTCGGCCTCGGCTCCGCGATCACCATGCTCGGCATGCAGTACGGCTCGAAGGAGTCGGTGCAGTTCACCGAGGCGGTCTCGCGCGAGATGGCGATCGCCGGCTGGGAGGCGGGACTCGAGCTCGCGCGCGAGAAGGGCCCGGCGCCGATCATGAACGAGGAGTTCACGGTGACCGCGCGCATGCTGCGGCAGCGCCCGGAGATGGTGCGCGACGGCTGGAAGGTCGGCCAGAAGGTCCCGGGCCGCATCCTGCACGCGCGCTACAGCCGCTACATGCAGCGCGTCGCGCAGGTCGCGCCGCAGCTCGTCGAGCAGCTGGCGACCAGCGGTGCGCGCTTCACGCATCACAGCTCGATCGCCCCGACCGGCACGATCTCGCTGTCGCTCGCGAACAACGCCTCCAATGGCATCGAGCCGACGTTCGCGCACCACTACTTCCGCAACGTGATCCGGCCGGGCCGCAAGACCAAGGAGAAGATCGACGTCTACTCCTACGAGCTGCTGGCCTACCGCCACCTCGTCAACCCGCGCGCGATGCCCGGTGCGACCAAGGCCGAGGAGCAGCTGCCGGACTACTTCGTGACCACCGACCACGTGACGCCGACGCAGCACGTCGACATCCAGGCGGCGGCGCAGAAGTGGATCGACTCGAGCATCTCGAAGACCGCGAACGTGCCGACCGACTTCAAGTACGACGCGTTCAAGGACATCTACCTGTACGCCTACGAGCAGGGGCTCAAGGGCTGCACGACGTTCCGCTTCAACCCGGACGCCTTCCAGGGCGTGCTGGTCAAGGAGGACGACCTCAAGAACACGTTCTACGTCTTCACGCTGGAAGACGGGACGGAGGTCAAGGTGCGCGGCGACGAGGAGATCGAGTACGACGGCGAGACCCACTCCGCCGCCAACCTCTTCGACGCCCTCAAGGAAGGCTATTACGGGAAGTTCTGACCATGACCACGCACATCGAAAAGCGCATCACGAAGTTCCGGGTCGAGAAGCCCGGTTCCGACAAGGCCGAGGTCGCGAAGCCGGAGCCGACCGAGTTCCGCAAGGAAGGCGGCAAGGTCGTCTGGATCAGCAAGGACCGGCTGCTCGAGCGGCCGGAGGTGCTGATCGGCTCGACCTACAAGATCAAGACGCCGGTCTCCGACCACGCGATGTACGTGACCATCAACGACATCGTGCTGAACGAGGGCACCGAGCACGAGCAGCGCCGGCCGTTCGAGGTCTTCATCAACTCGAAGAACCTCGACCATTTCCAGTGGATCGTCGCGCTGACCCGGATTATCTCGGCGGTCTTCCGCAAGGGTGGCGACGTGACCTTCCTGGTCGAGGAGCTGAAGGCGGTGTTCGACCCGCGCGGCGGCTACTGGCAGCCGGGCGGGCGCTTCATGCCGTCGATCATCGCCGAGCTCGGCTACGTGATCGAGAAGCACCTGCAGACGATCGGCCTCATGCCGCGGCCCGAGATGGACGCGCACCGCAAGAAGCTGATCGAGGAGAAGCGCGAGGAGTTCGAGGCCCGCAACAAGCAGCAGGATGCGTTCTCGCGCGGGCACTACCCCGAGGGCGCGCAGCTGTGCTCGAAGTGCAGCACCGCCGCCGTGATCATGATGGACGGCTGCATGACCTGCCTGAACTGCGGCGACTCGAAGTGCGGCTGAGCTGACGAACCCGTCGACACGCGCTGTCCGGGCTGGGCCCGGCGCCGCTTCGGCGGCAAGGCGCGTGCCTTCCGGGCCGCCCCGCAAGGGGCGGCCCTTTTTTTCGGCCTTACGCCGGCGAACGGGATCAGCGGGCCGGCGGGCCGATCCGCAGCGTGTGCGTCGCGACCCTGACTTCGATCAGGAACGCGAGCAGTGCGCCGACCAGCGCCGCCATTGCCGCGACGAACAGCCCGGCGACCGGCGCCGCCAGGTTGAAGCTCGCGAAGGCACTGGCGAACAACAGCGCCACGACGACCGCCACGAGCAGCGCGGACACGGTCCCGAGCGTGATCGCGGTGTTCATCAGCCGGGCCCGGTGGGCGAGCCAGCGCAGGCGTTCGCGGAGCTCGGCCGCCTGCGCCGGATCCGCGGCCTCGTGCTGCTCCTCGAGCGGTCGCGCACGGTCCACGACCCGGGCGAGCCGGCTCGTCAGCACGTTGAGCAGCACGCCGATGCCGGAGAGCAGGAAGACGGGCGCGACCGAGAGCTGGATCGAGTGCGCGATGCGGGCGACGTCGGAGGGCGTGGCATCCATGGAGGGTCCCCGGCCGGCCCCGGGTTCCCGTCGGGTCGCCGGCGGCCCGAGGCGGCCTGCGGGCGCCCGGCGGGAGCGGGCGGCTCGAGGCCCCATTTTAGGGGTTCCGGTGCGCTCAAGTCCGCCGCCGGCCGGCCGACTTCCCGGCTGACTCGGATGCCCGGACGGCCCCTCATGCTCGATCCCGACAAGCTGGTCAGCGACGTGGCGACGCTCGTGTCGCTGCCCGAGGTGGTGCTGCGCATCAACCAGATGGTTGACGACCCGAAGAGCTCCGCCGAGGACATCGGCCGGATCGTCGCCCAGGACGCGGCGCTGACGGCGCGCCTCCTGACGCTCGCCAACAGCGCGCTCTTTGGCATGCAGCGGAAGGTCGACACCGTCGGCCGGGCGATCGCCGTGCTCGGCACGCGCCAGGTCCGCGACCTGACGCTCGGGCTCTCCGCGGTGCGGGCCTTCAGCGGCATCCCGAACGACCTCGTCTCGATGGGCTCGTTCTGGCACCACAGCGTGCTGTGCGCGGTGGCTGCGCGCTCGCTCGCCGGCCAGTGCGCCCGCGGCCGGCCCGAGTCGAGCTTCGTCGCGGGGCTGCTGCACGACATCGGGCAGCTGGTGCTGTTCGCGAAGGCACCGACCGAAAGCCGCCAGGCGCTGCTGATGACCATCGATGCGCCGAACGAGCCGGACCTGCACCTGTGCGAGCGCGAGATCCTGGGCTTCGACCACGCCCGCGTCGGCGGGCTGCTCGCGCGCCGCTGGCGGCTGCCGCCGAGCCTCGCCGAGGCCATCGAGTTCCACCACGAGCCGGCACGCGCCGAGTCGCACCCGCTCGACGTCGCGATCGTGCACCTGGCGAACAGTGCCGCGGTGCTGGCCGAGGTCGAGAGCGAGGAATTCGAGGATGCGCCGCCGATCGAGCCGGTCGCCTACGAGGTCACCGGCATCAGCGCCGCGCAGCTGCTCGAGACGGCCGCGACCGCGCGGGCCACGGTCGAGGAAGTGAAGTCACTCTTTCAGATGCCGGGCCTGCACTGAGGCCGCGGCGACCGCTTCAGGGCTTTCGGCCCGGCGCGCGCTCGTAAGGATTGAAGTTCATCGACTCCGGCCGCTTCGCCGGGCCGCGGCTGTAAGGGTCGCCGCCCGAGGATTCGCCGGCGGCCGGCGTCGGCCGCGCCTTCGGCTGCGCAGCGCGCTCGTACGGGTTGCCCGTCGGGGCCGCGCGCTCGACGACTTTCGCCGCCGGTGCCGGCGTCTCTTCGATCGACAGATCGGTCTTACCCTCGACCAGCGCCCGGATGCGCTGGGTGCTCGCATTGCGGTCGAACATCCCGGTCTTGACCGCCCATTCCCAGACGGCCTGGCCGCGCTCGTCGAACTGGACGCGGCCGGACTTGCGCTCGCCGCTGGCGGCGGCGGGCGGTGCGTTCGGGGCAGGGTCCTTGCGGAACTGTTGCGACATGCCGGGATCCTAGACGCCTCATGCGGGGGATCGGCTGATCAGAGTCTGAAAATAGGCCACCGTTCCATGGCGTGGGCGACGGCAATCGAAAACTGTGACGTGCGTCTCGGCACGCCTGGATCGGTGGCGTCAGGGCCCCGTCAGCGTCGGCCGCGCGCGCCGCGGCTCGACGCGTCGCCCCGACGGCCGACCGCGGCGGCCTGCGGCGGTCGCGGCTTGTATACTTCGCGCGAGTCCGCGCGGCGCATGGTGGCGCCGCACGGGTCGAGCGACGGAGGCAGGATGGACGAGGGCGCCCGACGCCGGCTCCATGCGGTCCGGGCGTGCGGCGCGAGCCTCGCGCTGGCGGCCTTGGGCCTGCTTGCGCCTGCGGCACCGGCTCATGCCGACGGCGGCGCGTTTCCGCGACCGCCGCAGCTCGAACCCGACGTCCAGTTCTGGCAGCGGATCTACTCCAAGGTCACGACGCAGGGCGGCCTGCTGCACGATGACCGCTACCTCGACGTGGTCTACGAGGAGCTCAGCTTCCCGGCGGCGCAGTCGCCGCGCGAGCGAGCCGACGCGGTCGATGCGGCGCGGGCGAAGTACGAGCGGATCCTGCGCCGGCTCGGCGGCGGCCCGCACGAGGGCCTCACCGAAGACGAAAAGCGCGTGCTCGCGCTCTTTCCGGCCAATGCGACCAACGCCGCACTGCGCGAGGCGGCCGACCGCGTGCGCTTCCAGCTCGGCCAGGCCGATCGCTTCCGCGAGGGGCTGGTGCGCGCCGGCACCTGGGAGCGCCACGTCGAGGAGACGCTGCGCAAGGAGGGCCTGCCGGCCGAGCTCTCGGCGCTGCCGCACGTCGAATCCTCGTTCAACCCGCGCGCGTATTCGAAGGTCGGTGCCGCCGGCATCTGGCAGTTCATGCGGTCGACCGGCCGCCGCTGGCTGCGGGTCGACAACGTCGTCGACGAGCGCCTGGATCCCTACAAGTCGACCGTGGCCGCGGCGCAGTTCCTGAACGTCAACTACTCGATCCTCGGCTCCTGGCCGCTGGCGCTGACCGCCTACAACCACGGCGCCGGCGGCATGCGCCGCGCCAAGGAGCTGATGGGCACGGACGACATCGTCACGATCGTCCGCAACTACCAGAGCCGCAGCTTCGGCTTCGCCTCGCGCAACTTCTACGTCTCGTTCCTGGCCGCGCTCGACATCGACCGCCATCCCGACAAGTTCTTCGGGCGCCTCGAGCGCGCCCCGCCCGACGCGAGCCGCGTGGTGCGCCTGCCGTACTACGTGCCGGCGCAGTCGCTCGAGCGAGCGCTCGGCACCGACAAGGAGATGCTGCGCGCGCTCAACCTGTCGCTGCTGGAGCCCGTCTGGAGCGGCCAGCGCTTCGTGCCGCGCGGCTTCGAGCTGCGCGTGCCGGGCGGCACCGACCCCGAGCAGCTGCTGGCACTGCTCGGCGCGGGCGACCACTTCGACGGCCAGAAGCGCGACCCGACGCACCGGCTGCGTCGCGGCGAGACGCTCGAGAAGGTCGCGACCGCCTTTGGCCTCAAGCCCGGCGAGCTCGCCGCCTACAACCACCTCGAGCCGGCCGAGGTGAAGGCCGGCACGACGCTCAAGATCCCGCCGCTCGCCTCGCTGCCGGCGGTCGCGGCGCCCGCGGCGGTCGTGGCAGCCGCTCCCGCCAAGCCGGGCAAGCCCGCCAAGCCCGCGAAGACGCCGGCCGCGACGCCGGCACCGGCTCCGCCGCCCGCGCCGGCCACGGCGGCGGCACCGGCCGAGGAGTCCTACGTCGTGCGCAGCGGCGACACGCTCTCCGAGATCGCGAAGCGCTTCGGACTCGGCGAGAAGGCGCTGATGGCGCAGAACTCGATCAAGGATCCGAACTTCCTGTTCGAGGGACAGAAGCTGTCGGTCGCCAAGTCGGCCAGCCCGGCCTCGGCAGAGTCCGCCGGCGCGAACTCCGCCGAGGCGCCGGCGGCGATCGCCGAGGCGCGCGACGTCGCTGCCGAGGAGCCGCGCCCGGCGGCGGAGTCCGCCCGCGCGAAGCCGCAGCCGGTCTCGCGCGAGGAGGCCTCCGAGCTCGGCCCCGGCCTCGTTCCCGGTATCGAAAGCGCCGCCTCGGCCGACCCGAGCGACTACTCGGTCAGCGGCGAGACCGCGATCGTGCAGGGCGCCGAGACGCTCGGCCACTTCGCCGACTGGTGCGGCGTGAGCCCCGCCCGGCTGCGCGAGCTCAACCACATGCGCCCGGGCGCCGCGCTGACCCTCGGCCGCCGCATCCAGCTCGACCTGTCGCACGTCGACGCGGCGCGCTTCGAGACGCGCCGGGCGCGCTACCATCGGCAGCTGCAGGAGGACTTCTTCCAGCGCTACCGCATCGCCGGCCAGGAGCGCTATCGCCTGAAGTCGGGCGAGTCGCTGTGGACGCTGACGCAGCGGACCAGCGTGCCGGTGTGGCTGCTGCGCCAGTACAACCCCGAGACGGACTTCACCAACGTGCGCATCGGGACCGAGATCGTGCTGCCGAAGATCGAGCCGCGCGGCGCCGGCGGCCCGGGCGGGCGCGGGCCGTGAGGCGCGGCGCCCTGCTGGTCGCGCTCGTGCTCGCCGGCTGCGCCACCGAGCGCGGCTACGAGGGGCCGATCCGACCCGCGGGGGAGCTCGCGGTCATCGAGGGCGCGCCGCGCGTCAACGCCGGCCTGCCACTCGCCCCGTTGCTGCGCAAGGTCGACGAGCGCGTGGTCGGCGTCGGCTACTCGCGCGTGCAGGTCGCGCCCGGCACGCACCGCGTGCTGGTCGACTGCGTGATGGCGGCCGCGCACACGACCACCCGCTTCGAGCTGTCGATCGAGACCTACCCGGGCCGGCGCTACGTGCTGGTCGCCGACAGCGCGCCCGGCAACCAGCGCTGCGCCGAGGTGAGGGTCGAGGAGCGCTGATCGTGCACGTCGCGTTCGTCGCGCCGTTCCTGATGGACGCCACGCTGCGCTTCGTCGAGGGCGCCGCGCGGCTGCCCGGCGTGCGCCTGTCGCTCGTCAGCCAGGATCCGCTCGAGCGGGCGCCGGCAGCGCTGCGGGGCCGGCTCGCCGGCCACTGGCAGGTGGCGGACGCGTTCCAGCCGCGGCAGCTCGTGCACTCGGCCGAGGCGCTCGGTGCCCGGCTCGGGCGGGTCGAGCGCCTGATCGGGTCGCTCGAGCAACTGCAGGAGCCGCTGGCGCTCGCGCGCGAGGCGCTTGGCCTGCCCGGGCTGCCGTCGGCCGCGGCGCGCAACTTCCGCGACAAGGCGGTCATGAAGGACGTGCTGCGCGCCGCCGGCGTGCCCTGCGCGCGGCACGCGCTCGCCTCGAGCGCGGACGAGGCACGGCGCTTCGCCGCCGCCTGCGGCTTCCCGCTCGTCGTCAAGCCACCGGCCGGAGCCGGCGCCGCCGGTACCCACCGCCTCGATGACGGCGCGGCGCTCGAGCGTTACCTCGCGTCGTCGCCGCCGCGGCCGGGTGCGCCGGTGCTGTGCGAGGAGTTCCTGCGCGGCGAGGAGCATTCCTTCGACGCGGTGTTCGTCGACGGACGCCGGGCGTTCTGGTCGGTGTCGCGCTACCTCCCGTCCGCGCTGACGGTGGTCGAGAACCCCTGGATCCAGTGGTGCGTGCTGCTGCCGCGCGAGCTCGATCGCTACGAGCCGATCCGCGACGTCGGCACGCGCGCGCTCGAGGCGCTCGGGCTCACGACCGGCATCGCGCACCTCGAGTGGTTCCGGCGGCCGGACGGCGCCGTCGCGGTCTCCGAGGTCGCGGCTCGGCCGCCCGGCGCGCAGTTCACCTCGCTGCTGTCGTATGCGCACGATCGCGACTTCTACGAGGCGTGGCCGCGGCTCGTCATCGAGAACCGCTTCGAGCCGGTGACGCGCGCCTGGGCGGTCGGCGCCGCCTACGTCCGCGGGCAGGGCACCGGCCGCGTGCGGCGCATCCACGGGCTCGAGGAGGCACAGCGCGAGTTCGGCGGGCTCGTCGTCGAATCGCGACTGCCCACGGCGGGCAGCCGGCAGGGCGCGGGCTACGAAGGGGCCGGACACGTGATCCTGCGGCATCGGGACACGGCGGTGGTCGAGGCCGCACTCGCGCGCCTGATACGCGTGGTCCGCGTCGAGCTCGGCTGAGGCGCGGCCCGGCGCAGGCGTGAACCGCGTCGCGGCCATCGGCCGCGGCGGCCCCGTATACTGCCAATATGTTCAATGTCGCCCCCCGGACGACTGGCGGCTGGCTGCTCGCGCTGGCGCTCGCGCTGCTGCCTGCGCTCGTCGAGGCGACCAGCGAGGAACTGCGCGCCGCCGACGCCGTGCTGGTCGTCAAGAGCGAGCGGCGCCTCTACCTGCTCCACGATGGCCAGCCGTACAAGAGCTATCGCGTCGCGCTCGGCCTCAACCCGATCGGCCACAAGGAGCGCGAGGGAGATTTCCGCACCCCCGAGGGCCGCTACCGCCTCGACATGCGCAACCCCTCGAGCGACTTCTTCCTGTCGATCCACCTGTCCTACCCCGATCCGCTCGACGTCGAGCACGCGCGCCGCAACCACTGGCGCCCGGGTGGCTCGATCATGATCCACGGCATGCCGAACGTGCCGAAGCGTTCGGTCGACTACTACCGGACCAGTGACTGGACCGACGGCTGCATCGCGCTCAGCAACGACGACATGCTCGAGGTGTGGCTGCTGACGCGCGCCAACACGCCGATCGAGATCCGGCCTTGAGCGCGGCCGACGTCGAGCTCGACGCCAGCGACTTCGTCGATGCGCGGGTGACCCCGCGCGGCAGCCTCGAGAGCCTGTCGCAGCGCGAGATGGAGCAGCTGCAGGACCGCGGCCAGGGGGGCCTGTACCCGCTGTTCCGCCGCTGCGCGCTCGCGGTGCTGAACTCGGGCTCGCAGGAGGACGACGCCGCCGCGCTGTTCGAGAAGTACCGCGACTTCGAGATCCGTATCGTGCGCCAGTCGTGGGGCGTCAAGCTCGAGATGAAGAACGCGCCGGCGGTCGCCTTTGTCGACGGCCAGATGATCCGCGGCGTCAAGGAGCACCTGTTCGCGGTGCTGCGCGACATCGTCTACATCGCCAACGAGATCGTCGAGTCCGGCCGCTTCAACCTGCAGCGCCCCGAGGACATCACCAACGCGGTGTTCTGCATCCTGCGCAACGCGCGGGTGCTCGACAGCCGCAGCCGGCCGGACCTCGTGGTCTGCTGGGGCGGCCACTCGATCCCGCGCGAGGAATACGACTATTCGAAGCAGGTCGGCTACGAGCTCGGCCTGCGCGGGCTCAGCGTCTGCACCGGTTGCGGCCCGGGGGCGATGAAGGGCCCGATGAAGGGCGCGACGATCGGCCACTCGAAGCAGCGCATCGACGGCGGCCGCTACATCGGCCTGACCGAGCCCGGCATCGTGGCGGCCGAGTCGCCGAACCCGATCGTCAACCACCTCGTGATCATGCCGGACATCGAGAAGCGGCTCGAGGCGTTCGCCCGCATCGCACACGGCATCGTGATCTTCCCGGGCGGGGTCGGCACGGCCGAGGAGATCCTGTACCTGCTCGGCATCCTGCTCGACCCGGCCAATGCCGGCCAGCCGCTGCCGCTGGTGCTAAGCGGGCCGCAGCGCTCGGCACCCTGGCTCGAGCGCATCCACGAGTTCATCGGCCTCACCCTCGGCGCCGCGGCGCAGGCGCGCTACCGCATCGTGGTCGACGACCCGGCCGAGGTCGCGCGGCAGATGGTGGCGGGGCTCGAGCAGGTGCGCCGCCACCGCAGGCAGGTCGGCGACTCGTTCAACTTCAACTGGACGCTGCAGATCCCGTCGGCGTTCCAGCTGCCGTTCGAAGTCACGCACGCGAGCGTCGCGGCGCTCGACCTCAGCCTCGAGCAGCCGGTGCATGCGCGCGCCGCGAACCTGCGGCGCGCGTTCTCGGCGATCGTCGCCGGCAACGTCAAGGAGCACGGCATCCGCGAGGTCACCGCGCACGGCCCGTTCGTGATCCGCGGCTCGCCGAAGCTTGCTGCGGCGCTCGACGGGCTGCTGGCCTCGTTCGTCGCGCAGCGGCGCATGAAGATCTCCGGCGAGTACCGGCCCGTCTACCGCGTCGTCAGCTGATCCGCCCTGCCGCGGACGAATCCTTGACCCAGTACCGGGTCCCTTGTGACGCAGTTCCTGTGAGGGCCGCCGGGCGGGGCAGTACCTTGCCCGTGTCACCTTCACCGGTGTTGGGCATGAGCGACAGCAAAGGTCCCCGAGTTCCGCCGCACCGCAAGCCGCACGACACGGCCGGCCGGTCCGCGGGCACCGGCATGACCGGACGGTTCGAGCGCGGCGGGTTGCCGCGACCTGCGTCCCGTGCGACGCCCGCGCGCCATTCGGCGATCACGCGCAACCTGCAGAACTACGCGAGCTACAAGCTCTGGGCCGAGAAGGTCAAGAGCAGCTGGGAACCCGGCAAGGACCCGAAGGGCTGATCAGCCCGCCGCCTCGAGGCTGGCGGCCGGCAGGCCCGCGCCCTCCGCGAACCGACCCTCGAGCCAGGCGAGCAGCGGCTGCCAGGTCGCGAGGTCCTCGCGCACCAGGTAGGCCTTCATCTCGTGCAACCCGAGCCCCTGCTCCGACGTGCGCAGGTAATGCGCCGAGTCGCGCAGCGTCGCCACCACCGGGATGTCGAGCGTGCCGAGGAAGCGCAGCAGCGTCTGCAGCGCGAGTGTGTTGCGGCGGGTGCGGTTCGCGACCACGCCGATGCGCTGCTCGCGGCGCTTGACCTTGGCCACCAGCAGCAGGTCGGCGATGCAGCGCGAGGCGGCGTGGATGTCGATGTCGGATGGCAACACCGGCACCAGGATCGCATCGGCGTCGCGCACCAGCTCCGGCATGTCCTGGGCGGCGATCGCCGCCGAGGTATCGACCACCACCCGGGTGGTGCCCGGCGGCAGGCGCATCAGGAAGCTGCGCGTGACGCGGGCGTTCTTCTCGAAGGCGGCGATGCCGTTGATGGCCGGCAGGTGCGTGGCCCGCTTGCGCAGCCAGCGCGTGCTGGAAGCCTGCGAATCGTGGTCCACCAGGGTGGTCGAGAATCCCGACGACGCGTAGTGGGCGGCCAGATTGGTCGCCAAGGTGGTCTTGCCCGAGCCGCCCTTCGGATTGAGGACGACTATCTTTCGCGTCATCCGCTGTCCCCGGCCGCTGAGAGCCTTGGCCGCGATGCCCGACTAGCGTACGCACCGTGCACAGTCCACGCAAGCAACGCCCGGTCGGGGCCGGCCGCAGGAGCTGTGATCCGGTGCAAGGTTCCGGGACGCGAGGCGCGCCTAGAGTGGCGCCGAACCCCCGCTGACCGAGGCCGCCATGGAAGTCCTGCTGCTGCTGCTCGACGAGATCGACGATCTGGTCCTGATGGTGCGGCAGCGCGCGGAGATGCTGTTCGACTGAGCGGCCCCCCGGGGCGCCCGCGGCCCCCCTTGCATCCTGGATTTCTGCCCCTAGAGTGAGCGCGCCCGCCGCGGTCGGCGGGCCGCGGCCCGTGGCCGCGTCCGACCACGACCCCGGGGCAGTACCGATGACCAGCGCCACGCAGCGCGAGACGCGCGGCTTCCAGGCCGAGGTGAAGCAGCTGCTTCGCCTGATGATCCATTCCCTGTATTCGAACCGCGAGATCTTCCTACGCGAGCTGATCTCGAACGCCTCGGACGCCTGCGACAAGCTGCGCTTCCGGGCGCTGGCGGAGCCCGCGCTGCTCGACGGCGGCGCCGAGCTCGCGATCGACGTCGATTTCGACGCCACGGCGCGCACCGTGACCGTGACCGACTCGGGCGTCGGCATGAGCCGCGACGAGGTCATCGAGCACCTTGGCACGATCGCGAAGTCCGGCACCGCCGAGTTCCTCGCGGCGCTGTCCGGCGACCAGCAGAAGGACGCGCAGCTGATCGGCCAGTTCGGCGTGGGCTTCTACTCGGCGTTCATCGTCGCCGAGCGGGTCGAGGTGCATACCCGGCGCGCCGGGCTCGCGGCCGCCGAGGGGGTCCACTGGAGCTCCGACGGTTCCGGCGAGTTCACGGTCGAGAACGAGCCGCTCGAGCAGCGCGGCACGCGGGTGGTGCTGCACCTCAAGGAGGACGCGGTCGAGTTCGCCGACGCCTGGCGCCTGCGCGGCCTCGTCAAGCGCTACTCCGACCACATCGCGTTCCCGGTGCGGATGGCCGCGGCGCCGGGCGGCGAGGCGGCGGCCCCCGCGCCTGCGCGGCGCGAGGCGGTCAACAGCGCGCAGGCGCTCTGGACCCGGCCGCGCACGGAGATCCAGGACGACGAGTACCGCGAGTTCTACCAGCACGTGGCGCACGACTTCGGCGCGCCGCTCGCCTGGTCGCACCACCGCGTCGAGGGCAAGCGCGAGTACACGACGCTGCTCTACCTGCCGTCGCGCGCACCGTTCGACCTGTGGCACCGCGACGCGGCCCGCGGCCTCAAGCTCTACGTGCGGCGCGTCTTCATCCTCGACGACGCCGAGCAGTTCCTGCCGCTGTACCTGCGCTTCGTCAAGGGCGTCGTCGACTCGAGCGACCTGCCGCTGAACGTCTCGCGCGAGCTGCTGCAGCAGGACGCCGAGGTCGAGGCGATGCGCGCCGGCATCACCCGCCGCGTGCTCGACCTGCTCGCCAAGCTCGCCAAGGACGAGCCCGAGAAGTTCGCCGGCTTCTGGAAGGAGTTCGGCCAGGTGCTGAAGGAGGGCATCGCCGAGGACCCGGCCAACCGCGAGCGGATCGCCAAGCTGCTGCGCTTCGCGACCACCGCGACCGAGCGCGAGGTCCAGGACCAGTCGCTCGACGACGTGGTCGGCCGGCTGCGTCCCGGCCAGAAGCACCTCTACTACGTGCTGGCCGACACCTGGAACGCCGCGCGCCAGAGCCCGCACCTCGAGCGGCTGCGGCAGATGGGCATCGAGGTGCTGCTGCTGCACGACCGCATCGACGAGTGGATGACCGGCTACCTCGGCGAGTACGAGGGACGCACGTTCCGCGACGCCGGCCGCGGCGACCTCGACCTCGGCGAGCTTGAGACGCCGGCGGAACAGGCCGCGGACGCCGCGGGCGCCGAGGCGGCGCTCGCGCTCTGCGGCCGGCTGCGCGAGGCGCTCTCCGGCCGGGTCGAGGCGGTGCGGGTCACGCAGCGCCTGGCCGAGTCGCCGGCCTGCCTGGTGCGCGCCGCCGACGAGGTCGGCGCCCAGCTGCGCAAGCTGCTCGAAGCCGCCGGCCAGGCGCCGGCCGCGAAGCGGCCGACGCTCGAGATCAACCCGGCACACCCGCTCGTGCAGCGCCTCGAGCGGCTCGCCGACGGCGAGGACTTCCGCGACTTCGCGGCGCTGCTGCTCGACCAGGCGACGCTGGCCGAGGGCGGGCAGCTCGACGAGCCCGCGGCCTTCGTGCGTCGCCTCAATCGGCTGCTGCTCGGCGGCGCGCCCGCCCCGATGAAGTCATAATGGCCGCGCGCCGGCCGCCGCCGGCGGGAATACGGGGGACACGCGATGCTTAAGACGCTGCTCGTGGCCACGCTCGTGGCCGCGCCGCTGGCCGGCGCGCCAGCCGCCACGCTGATCCACGCCGGGCACCTGGTCGACGGTGTCGCCAATGCCGCCCAGGCCGAGGTCACGATCGTCGTCGACGGCGACACGATCACGCGCGTCGAGAAGGGTTACCGCGCGCCGGCCGCCGGCGACCGCGTGATCGACCTGAAGTCGTCGACTGTGCTGCCGGGCCTGTGGGACATGCACGTGCACCTGACCAGCGAGTACAGCCACAACTCCCAGCTCGAGGGCTTCACGCTGAACGAGGGCGACGTCGCGCTGCAGGGCGCCGCCTACGCGCTCAGGACCCTGAACGCGGGCTTCACGACGGTGCGCGATCTCGGCGCGCCGATGAACACCTCGATCGAGCTGCGCAACGCGATCCGCAAGGGTCTGGTGCCCGGCCCGCGCATCTTCGCCGCGGGCGCGGCGATCGCCACCACCGGCGGCCACGCCGACCCCACCAACGGCTGGGCGCAGCGGCTGATGGGCACGCCGGGGCCGCGCGAGGGCGTCGTGAACGGCCCGTACGCCGCCGCCGAGGCCGTGCGCCAGCGCTACAAGGACGGCGCCGACACCATCAAGATCACCGCCACCGGCGGCGTCCTGTCGGTCGCCAAGAACGGCCTCAACCCGCAGTTCACCGAGGACGAGGTGCGCGCCGTGGTCGCGACCGCGCGCGACTACGGCTTCAAGGTCGCCGCGCACGCGCATGGTGCCGAGGGCATCAAGCGCGCGATCCGCGGCGGGGTCGACTCGATCGAGCACGGCACCTTCATGGACGACGAGGCGATCCGCCTGATGAAGGAGCACGGCACCTACTACGTGCCGACACTCTCGGCCGGCAAGTGGGTGGCCGAGAAGGCCGAGGACCCGAACTTCTTCCCGGCGCTCGTCCGGCCGAAGGCGGCGGCGATCGGCCCGCAGATCGCCGGCACGTTCAACCGCGCCTACAAAGCCGGCGTGCGCATCATGTTCGGCACCGACACCGGCGTCTCGGCGCACGGCGACAACGCCCGCGAGTTCGCCTACATGGTCGAGGCGGGCATGCCGGCCATGGAGGCCATCAAGGCCGCCACGAGCGTGCCGGCGAAGTTCATGGACGTCGCGGACCGGCTCGGCTCGGTCGAGGCCGGCAAGGTCGCCGACCTGATCGCGGTCGACGGCGATCCCGTCGCCGACGTGCGGGTGCTGCAGCACGTCCGCTTCGTGATGAAGGAAGGCAAGGTCCACAAGGACCAGCGCCAGCCGTGAACGACGATGCGGCGGCGGCGACGCGGCCGTTCCGGCCGCCGTCGCCCGAGAAGCTCGCGGTCGCCGGCCCGGCCGGGACGCTCGAGGCGCTGGTCGAGGTGCCCGAGGGCTTCGATGGCCGCGACTGCGGGGTCGTCTGCCACCCGCATCCGCTGCACGGCGGCACGATGCAGAACAAGGTCGTGCACACGACCGCGCGCGCGATGCAGGAGCGCGGCGTCGCGACGATCCGCTTCAACTTCCGCGGCGTCGGTGCGAGCGAGGGGAGCTTCGACGACGGGCGCGGCGAGACCGAGGACGCGCTCGCGGTGATCGACGCGGCGCTCGCCCGCTGGCCGGGCTCGCGCCTGACGCTCGCCGGCTTCTCGTTCGGCTCGTTCGTCGCCTACTGTGCTGCGGCGCGCCGGCCGGCGGTCCGGCTCTACACGATCGCGCCGCCGGTCGGACGCTTCGACTTCGAGCGCTTCCCGGCACCGACCGTGCCGTGGATCGTGATCCAGGGGGACCGCGACGAGCTGGTCGACCACCGGCGCGTGCTCGAGTGGACCCGGCAGCTGTCGCCGCCGCCGGTGGTCGAGATCCTGGCCGGCGCCGAGCACTTCTTCCACGGCCGGCTGCACGAGCTCAAGGACCTGGTCCAGGCGCACCTCGGGCGCTGAACGCGGACCCCGGAAACGAAAAAGCCGGGGCAGGGCCCCGGCTTCTTACGGTCGCGCCGGGCGAGCCCGGCGCGCGTCGGCTCAGTTCACCATCGACTTGAGCGACTTCAGGGCGACGGCACGGACCTTCTTCGAGGCCGGCTTCGCCTTGAACATCATCTTCTCGCCCGTGAACGGGTTGACGCCCTCGCGCGCCTTGGTGGCGGGCTTCTTGACGACCCGGAGCTTCAGCAGGCCCGGGATCGTGAACAGGCCACCGCCGCGCAGGCTCTTCTTGATGATGCCGTTCAGCGACTCGAAAACAGCGCCGACCTGCTTCTTCGACAGCTCCGTGTCCTTCGCGACGTGCGCGAGAATTTCGGACTTGGTCGGTGCCGCGTTCTTTTTCGCCATTGTGTTCTCCTGTGGGTTTTCGATGTGAACCGTCGTCTTAGCGCGGAATCTTCGCGCCCATCCGAGCTTGCGCCGCTCGCGGAATCCGAGCCGGCAGCGCCGAAAGGCTGAAAAACCAGCGAAAGCCGAGGGTCCCCTTCTTCAATCGCGCGCGACAATAACACAGGACTCGCGCAATTCCACTAGTTTTTCCGATGTTTCTTGCTCAATGGCGGTCGTGCAAGGAGTCGGCAATCGACGACGGTATGCGCGCCGGCGCGGCGATCCGCACTTCCTTCTCGCGGCCGCTCGTGCCGCGCAGCAGCGTCGCGCGCGACGGCGCGACGCCGAATTCCGCGGCGAGGAAGCGCAGCAGGTGGCGGTTCGCGGCGCCGTCGACCGGCGGAGCGGTGATCCGCACGCGCAGCCGATCGCCCTCGAGGCGCAGCTCGTCGCGCGAGGCGCGCGGCTGGACCCGCAGGCGGAGCAGCAGGTCGGCACCGTCCCAGCGGTGCCAGGCGGTCATCGCAGCCAGGTCAGCAGCTGCGGCGCGATCCGGTCGTTGAGCACCATGCGCAGCACCGCGAGCAGCAGCAGTGCCACCGCCGGCGACAGGTCGAGCCCGCCCAGGGTCGGCAGCGTGCGCCGCAACGGCCGCAGCACCGGCGCCACGAGGTCCGAGACCACCCGGGCGACCGGGTTGTAGCCGTCGGGGGCGACCCAGCTGAGCAGCACGTAGCCGATCAGCGCGATCACGTAGAGCGACAGCGTGGTGTCGGCGAGCGCGAGGACCGCGCGGGCGAGCAGCCCGAGCGGCGAGGGCAGGCCGAGGCCCATCAGTGCCGTCAGCACCACGGTCGCCAGCACCTGCATCAGCAGCACCGCGACCACCGAGGCGGTGTCGACCCTGCCGATCGGCGGCAGGACGCGGCGCAGCGGCAGGATCACGGGGTTCGTGAGCCGCAGCAGCGCCTGCACGAAGGGGTTGCGGAAGTCGCTGCGCACCAGCTGGAACAGCAGCCGCAGCAGGAACAGGCCGACCACGAAGGCAAATATCCAGTCGGCGATGAACAGCAGCTCGCGCATGGTCTTCCCGCCCGGTCAGTCGCGGCCGGCGCTCCCGAATTCCTCGGCCATCTCGCGCGCACGGCGCGCCGCGGCCGCGACGGCGCGGGCGACGATACCACGGAGATCGGCCTCGTCGAATACCGCGAGCGCCGCGGCGGTCGTGCCGCCCTTCGAGGTGACCTGCTGGCGCAGGGTCGGCGGATCGTCGCCGGAATTCTGCGCGAGCGCCGCGGCGCCTGCCGCGGTGTCGATCGCGAGCCGGCGGGCGACGGCGGCGTCGAGCCCCTCGGCGATCGCCGCCGCCTCGAGCAGCTCGATCAGCAGGAAGAAGTACGCCGGCCCGCTGCCCGAGACCGCGGTGACCGCATCGAGCTGCGCCTCGCGCTCGACCCAGACCGCACTGCCGACCGCCTCGATCAGCCGGGTCGCGAGCGCGCGGGGCGCCGCAGCGACCTCGGCGCCGGCGTACAGCGCGCTGACGCCCGCGCCGATCAGCGCCGGCCGGTTCGGCATCGCGCGCACCACGTCGGTGGCGCCGCCGAGCCAGCGACCGATGTCGCCGCCCCGCACGCCGGCGGCGATCGAGATCACGAGCGGGCGCTCGCGCGTGGCGATGCCCGCGAGCGGCCGCACCGCCGCCTCGAGGAACTGCGGCTTCACGGCCAGCACCCAGACCGCGGCGTCGCGCACCGCCGCCTCGTTCTCGGCGCACAGCCGCACGCGCGGGTGCGCGGCCGCGAGCCATTCGCGCTGCGCCGCGATCGGGTCGGCGACCGCGATCGAGCTCGCCGGCGCGCCGCGCGCGACCCAGCCGCCGATCAGCGCACGCGCCATCTGGCCGCCACCGATCAGCGCGATGCGCGGCCAGGCCTCAGTCCTTGGGTTCATTCGTTCTCCGGGGTCCGAACAAGGCGGTGCCGATGCGGACGTGGGTGGCACCCTCGAGCACCGCGGCCTCGAGGTCGGCGCTCATGCCCATCGAGAGCGCATCGAGCACCACGCCCTGCCGGCCGAGGCCGGCGGCGAGCTCGCGCAGGCGGGAGAAGTAGCCGCGCTGCACCGCGAGCTCGTCGCTCGCGGGCGGCACGCACATCAGGCCGCGCAGCGCGAGCCGCGGCAGCGCCGCGACCGCCCGCGCGAGCGCCGGCAGCTCGTCCGCCGGCACGCCACCCTTGCCCGGCTCGTCCTCGAGGCGCACCTGCAGGCAGACCTGCAGCGGCGGACCGTGGAACGGGCGCTGGGCGGAGAGCCGCTCGGCGATCTTCAGCCGGTCGACCGTGTGCACCCAGTCGAACTGTTCGGCGACCACGCGGGTCTTGTTGGCCTGCAGCTGGCCGATGAAGTGCCAGGTGAGGCCGGCGCGCGGCACCGCCGCGACCTTGGCGAGCGCCTCCTGCACGTAGTTCTCGCCGAATTCTGTGACGCCGGCATCGCGGGCGGCCGCCACCAGCGCCGCCGGCTGCCCCTTGCTGACGCCGATCAGGGTGACCGATCCCGCCGGGCGGCCCGCGGCCCGGGTCACGGCCTCGATGCGTGCCCGTACCGCGGCGACGTTCGCGGCCAAAAACTGCGGACCGGTTAACATATTGGACGCCGATCCCCGCGGCTATACTGCCCCCGGTACCTGTCCGGTGGCTTCGGTCCCGGGAGTTTTCATGGCCGTCGACATCGCACAGCTGCTCGCCTTCGCGGTGAAGAACAACGCCTCCGACCTGCATCTGTCGGCGGGCATGCCACCGATGATCCGCGTCGACGGCGACGTGAAGCGCATCAATATGCCAGCGCTGGCGCACAAGGAAGTGCACAGCATGGTGTACGACATCATGAATGACAAGCAGCGCAAGGCGTACGAGGAGTTCTTCGAGACGGACTTTTCGTTCGAGATCCCGAAGCTGGCGCGCTTCCGCGTCAACGCCTTCAACCAGCAGCGCGGCGCCGGCGCGGTGTTCCGCAACATCCCCTCGGTGGTGCTCTCGCTCGACGACCTGAACGCGCCGAAGGTGTTCCGCGACCTGTGCATGCTGCCGCGCGGCCTGGTGCTCGTCACCGGCCCGACCGGCTCCGGCAAGTCGACCACGCTCGCCGGCATGGTCAACCACTGCAACGACAACCGGCCCGACCACATCATCACGATCGAGGACCCGATCGAGTTCGTGCACGAGTCGAAGCGCTGCCTGATCAACCAGCGCGAAGTGCACCGCGACACGCTCGGCTTCTCCGAGGCGCTGCGTTCGGCGCTGCGCGAGGACCCCGACATCATCCTGGTCGGCGAAATGCGCGACCTCGAGACCATCCGGCTGGCGCTGACCGCGGCCGAGACCGGCCACCTCGTGTTCGGCACGCTGCACACCTCGAGCGCGGCCAAGACCATCGACCGCGTGGTCGACGTGTTCCCGGCGGCCGAGAAGGAAATGGTGCGCTCGATGCTGTCGGAGAGCCTGCGCGCGGTGATCTCGCAGACGCTGCTGAAGCGCGTCGGCGGCGGCCGCATCGCGGCGCACGAGATCATGATCGGCACCCCGGCGATCCGCAACCTGATCCGCGAGGGCAAGATTGCGCAGATGTACTCGGCGATCCAGACCGGCCAGTCAGTCGGCATGCAGACGCTCGACCAGTGCCTGCAGGAGCTGGTGACCAAGGGGGTCGTCAGCAAGGAAGAGGCGCGCTACAAGGCGCAGAACAAGGACTCGCTGTAACGCGGCGCAGCCGCGCGGCGAGAGGACACCGCCATGGATCGCGATCAAGCCATCAAGCTGATGCAGGACCTGCTGCGGCGCGTGGTCGAGCGCAAGGGCTCGGACCTGTTCATCACCGCCGGTTTCCCGCCGGCCATCAAGATCGACGGCGAGATCCGCCCGCAGACCGACAAGTCGCTGACGCCCGAGCAGAGCGCCACGCTGACGCGCGCGATCATGAACGACAAGCAGACGCGCGACTTCGACTCGACCAAGGAATGCCAGTTCGCGATCGCGCCGCCCGGCATCGGCCGCTTCCGTGCCAGCGCCTTCATCCAGCAGGGCCACACCGGCTGCGTGATCCGCACCATCAACGCCAAGATCCCGACGATCGAGGATCTCGAGCTGCCGCCGATCCTGAAGGACGTCGCGCTGACCAAGCGCGGCCTCGTGATCATCGTCGGCGGTACGGGCTCGGGCAAGTCGACCACGCTGGCGGCGATGCTCGACCACCGCAACGAGAAGACCCGCGGCCACATCGTCACGATCGAGGACCCGGTCGAGTACGTGCACGCGCACAAGGGCTGCGTGATCACCCATCGCGAGGTCGGCGTCGACACCGACAGCTGGCACGCGGCGCTGAAGAACACCCTGCGCCAGGCGCCCGACGTGATCCTGATCGGCGAGATCCGCGACCGCGACACGATGGAGTACGGCATCCAGTTCGCCGAGACCGGGCACCTGGTGCTCGCGACGCTGCATGCCAACAGCGCCAACCAGGCGCTCGACCGCATCATCAACTTCTTCCCCGAGGAGAAGCGCGAGCAGCTGCTGATGGACCTCAGCCTGAACATCCGCGCGCTAATCTCGCAGCGGCTCGTGCCGCGCGAGGCCGGCGCCGGGCGGATCGCGGCGATGGAGATCATGCTGCACTCGCCGCTGATCGCCGACCTGATCTTCAAGGGCGATGTGGCCGCCATCAAGGACGTCATGGCGCGCTCGACGCGGCTCGGCATGAAGACCTTCGACCAGTCGCTGTATGACCTCTACGAGGCGCAGCTGATCACCTACGAGGAGGCGCTGCGCAACGCCGACTCGAAGAACGAGCTGCGCCTGCGCATCAAGCTCGAGAGCCGCCGCGAAGACAAGCTCAGCCACGAGCAGGCGAACAGCCTGAGGATCGAGGATGAATCCGAAGGCAAAGTTTACTGAGCCGGTGGACCTGGTCCAGGCGGAGATCGCCGCCGAGACCGGCACGCCGCGGCTCAACACCAAGCCGCTGTTCAAGCTGATGGTGGAGAAGAAGGCCTCGGACCTCTTCTTCACCTCGTACGCGCCCGTCAAGATCAAGATCGAGGGCACGATCTACCCGGTCAACAAGCAGATCCTGTCGCCGGCGATGGTCAAGCAGGCCGCCTACGGCCTGATGAACGCCGAGCAGATCGAGTACTTCGAGGAGGAGCTGGAGATCGACTTCGCGATCTCCGAGCCCGGCCTCGGCCGGTTCCGAGTCAACGTCTTCCACCAGCGCGGCTACCCGGCGATCGTGCTGCGCTACATCACCGCCGACATGCCGCGCCTCGAGACGCTCGGCATGCCGGACACCCTCAAGGACCTGGTGATGCTGAAGCGCGGCCTGATCCTGATGGTCGGGGCCGCCGGCGCCGGCAAGTCGACCACGCTGGCGGCGATGATCAACCACCGCAACGAGCAGGCCTCGGACCACATCCTGACGATCGAGGACCCGATCGAGTTCCTGCACACCAACAAGAAGTCGATCATCAACCAGCGCGAGGTCGGCCTCGACACGAAGTCGTATCACCGCGCGCTGCGCAGCGCGATGCGCGCGGCGCCGGACGTGATCCTGATCGGCGAGATCCGCGACCGCGAGACCACCGAGGCCGCGATCGCGCTGGCCGGCACCGGCCACCTCTGCATCGCCACGCTGCACGCGAACAACGCCGCCGAGACGCTCGACCGGCTGATCAACATGTTCCCGCGCGACCAGCACGACCAGATCTTCCTCGACCTGTCGCAGTACCTGCGCGCGATCCTGTCGCAGCGCCTGGTGCGCTCGAAGGACAACAAGCGCGTCGCCGCGGTCGAGGTGCTGCTGAACACGCCGCACATCCAGGAGCTGATCAAGAAGGGCGACGTGATCGGCGTCAAGGAAGCGCTGCGCACGACCACCGAGCGCGGCATGCAGAATTTCGACGCGGCGCTCTACGCGCTCGTCAAGCAGGGCCGCATCGACCTCGAGGAAGCCCTGAACAACGCCGACTCGCGCCACAACCTCGAGGCGCGCATCAACTTCGGCTAGGCGTCGGGTCCCGCCGGCGCCGCGGCGCCGGCCGCCAGCCGCGCGACCTCCGCCTTCAGCTCCGCGACCGCCCGCTCGAGCGCCTCGACCCGCGCCGCGAGCCCGTCGTCGACCGCCGCCGGCGTGGTGGCCGGCAGGGCGGGCTCGGGGGTCTCCACCGGCGGACCGGTGAACAGCTGCGCGTAGCGCGCCTCGCGCGAACCCGGCTGGCGTGCGAGGCGCACGACGAACGGCCCGTCGGCGCGCGTGGCGAGCAGCTCCAGCGCCGTCTCGACGTCGTCGAGGCCGGCGAACGGCGCGAGGCGCGAGGCGCGGCTGCGCAGCTCGCCCGGGGTCTGCGGCCCGCGCAGCAGCAGCTCGCAGACGATCGCGAGCTCCTGCGGCGAGAACTGCAGCGGGTTGTGGTCGCCGTTGCACAGCCGGTGGCGGTACTTCAGCACGCGGCTGCCGAAGCCGCTGCGCTCCATGACGAGGTGGCGCCGCGACAGCGCGTCGAGCGTCTCCTGCACCACGTGCTCGTCGAGCTCGAGCACCGGGTCGCGGTTGGTCTTCTGGTTGCAGGCGTTGGTCAGCGCGTTCAGCGACAGCGGGTACTGGTCCGGCGTCGCGATCTCTTTTTCGATCAGCGCGCCGATGACCCGGGCCTCGAGCGGTGTGAGTGTGACGGGCATGTGGTTCCTGTTCAGGCCGCCGGCGGGAAGACGGCGGCGGCGTCGAATACCGGGCCGTCGACGCAGACGCGCTTCATCGCGCGACCTTCGGGCGTGACGACCTCGACCGCGCAACCGGCGCAGCCGCCGACCGCGCAGGCCATGAATTCCTCGAGCGATACCTGGCAGGGCACGCCGAAGCGCGCCGCGACGCGCGCGCAGGCCCGCAGCATCGGCGTCGGCCCGCAGGCGTAGATCGCCACCTCGGCGAGCGCCGGTGCGGCGAGGCTGCCGAGCCAGGCCGCGGCGAGATCGGTGACGTAGCCCGGGAAGCAGCCCGGGAAGCCGGCGAGGCTCGCGAGGCGGCTCGGGAGGCCCTGGTCCTCCAGCAGCGGATGGCAGGCGATGGTGCCGTCCGGCACGCCCGGGACGAGGATCGTCGACGGCCGCGGGCGGAACGGGAACGGGATCTCGGAGCCGAACAGGCCGAGCGGCCGGAAGCCCTCGGTCGCGCGCGCGGCGAGCGCTCCGGCCAGGAACACCATCGGCGGCATGCCGACGCCGCCGCCGACCAGCAGCGCCCGCGGCCGCGCCGGGTCCGGCGCGAAGCCCCGCCCGATCGGGCCGAGGCAGGAGAGCCGCGTCCCCGGGCGCGCGGTGGCGAGGCGCGCGAGGCCGTGGCCGACGACCTTGTAGAGGATCTCGATCGAGCCGCTCGCGGCGTCGACCCGCTGGATCGACAGCGGCCGGCGCATCGGCAGCTCGTCCGCGCACGTCAGGTGCACGAAGCTGCCGGGCTCGGCGCGGGCCGCGCAGCGCGGCGCCCGCAGGTGCAGCACGTACTGCCCGCCCGGCCAGGATTCCTGGCCGAGCACCTCGGCTTCCTCGAGCCCGATCGAGCCCCGGTGGGCGGGATGGCGCGCGCTCATCGTGCGCCGTGCCGCCGGTGGCGGTTCTCGATCACCGTCTCGAGCACCGCCATCCGCACCGCCACGCCGTTCGTCACCTGCTGGCGGATCACCGAGTGCGGGCCGTCGGCGACCTCGCTCGCGATCTCGATCTCGCGGTTCATCGGGCCCGGGTGCATCACGATCGCCTCCGGCCGTGCCAGCTTGAGCCGCGACTTCGTCAGCCCCCAGCGCGCGAAGTAATCGTGCGGATCCGGGATCGCGGCCTGCGCCATGCGCTCCTTCTGGATGCGCAGCATCATCACCACGTCGGCGTGGGCGATGCCCTGCTCGAGACTGGTGTAGCGGCGCGTGCCGGGCATCTCGCCGGCCTCCGGCATCAGTCCCTCCGGCGCGACGATGCGCAGCTCGCCGACCTCGAGCGCGGTGAACACCTGGTAGGCGGAGCGCGCGACCCGCGAGTGGCGCACGTCGCCGACCACCGCGACCACGAGGTCGCGGAAGCCACCCTTGAACTGCAGGATCGTCAGCGCGTCCAGGAGTCCCTGCGTCGGGTGCGACAGGTGCGCCTCGCCGGCCGACAGCACGCTGACGTGGTCCTGGACGTGTTCGGCGACGAACTGGCCGACGCCGGGCTCGGCGTCGCGCACCACGAACACGTCGACCGCCATCGCCTGCAGCGTGTAGATCGTGTCGAGCACCGTCTCGCCCTTGACGCGTGACGACAGCTGGATCTCGAGGTTCAGCACCTCGGCGCCGAGGCGGCGCGCGGCAAGCTCGAACGAGGAGCGCGTGCGGGTGCTCGGCTCGGTGAAGATGTTGGCGACGGTGACGTCGGCGAGCGCACGGCTGCGCGCCGGGGGCTCGGCGGGCCGGCGCAGGTGGTGCTGGGCGCGGTCGAGGAGTTCGCGGATCTGCTCGCCGCTCAGGCCTTCGAGCGTGATCAGGTGCCGCAGGCGGCCGCGCTCGTCGAACTGGCTGAATGGCAGCATGCGCCTCACTCCGCTCCCGGCGCGCGCGGCAGGGCGCGCAGCCACTGTTCCACCAGCACGCAGGCCGCGGCCGCGTCGACGTCGCCGTGCCGCACGCGTCGCGTGCGCGCGCCGCTCGCGCGCCGGTGGCGGAGGAGATCCTCGGCCTCGCGCGACGTCAGGCGTTCGTCGACGGTGGCGACCTCGAGCGCGAAGCGGCGGGCGAGCTCGGCGGCGAACCCGCGCGCGGCGGCAGTCAGCGTCCCGGTCGTACCGTCCATATTATAGGGGACGCCGACCACCAGCACGGACGGTCCCCACTCCCGGACGTAGCGCTCGAGTGCCGGCCAGTCGGCGACGCCGTCGCGGGCGGCGACCACGCCGAGCGGCCGGGCGCCCCGCGTCAGCGAGTCCCCGGCGGCGACGCCGATGCGCTTGAGGCCGAAGTCGAGGCCGACGACGACGAACGGGGCGGCGCGGGCGGGTGCGGGCGCACCGGCCGGGCCGTCAGGCATGACCGGCCTGGTTGGACAGGCGCCCGAAGTCGATGCCCAGCAGCTTCGCGGCAGCGTGCCAGCGCTGCTCGAATGGCGTGTCGTAGATGATCGCCTCGTCCACCGGCACGTTCAGCCAGGCGTTCGAGCGGATCTCGTCCTCCAGCTGCCCGGCATCCCAGCCGGCGTAGCCGAGCGCCACCACGGCCTGCGCCGGGCCCTCGCCGCGGGCCATCGAGCCGAGGATGTCGCGCGAGGTCGTCACGTGCAGCGTCGGTGACACCTTCAGCGTCGAGTCCCAGGGCTCGTCGCCGGTGGTTGCCGGCGGGTGCAGCACGAAGCCGCGGTCCTGCTGCACCGGGCCGCCGCGCAGCACCGGCCGCTCGCGCAGCCCCGGGTCGTTCGGCTGCAGCGCGAGCTGCTCGAACACCTCGCCGAGCGCCATCGACAGCGGCCGGTTCAGCACGATGCCGAGCGCGCCCTTGTCGGTGTGCTCGCAGATCAGCGTGACGGTGTGCGCGAAGTTCGGATCGGCGAGCGAGGGCATCGCGACCAGCAGCTGGTTCGTCAGATATGCACCGCGCATGGCGCTAGTATCGGCCGGGCGCCCGACCGCGACAAGCCGGCTTTGACTTAGCGGGTGTCCGCCGGCATCCGGACCGTGGAATCGCGCACTTCGCCGCCGAGGAACTGCCACTCGTACACCAGCCGCAGCGCGTCGTGGCGCTCGGCGAGCGCCCGCGGGAACGGCTCGAACGGTGCCGCGAGCTTCAGGATCGCGATCGACGCCTGGTCGAGCTCCGGGTGCCCGCTCGAGCGCCGCACCCACGCGCCGCCAAGCCGGCCGTCGGCGAGGATCTGTACCTCGAGCACCGGGCTGCCCGAGAGACCGGCACGCCGTACCGCCTCCATCGGGTAGTTCAGCGTGCCGACGCGCTCGATCTTGCGCCGCCAGGAGTGCAGGTACACGGCGACGCTCGACTCGCGGGTGTTGGCGGTGACCAGCAGCTCGTGCTCGGTGCGGCCGCGCAGCCGCAGCTCGTCGCCCTCGTCGGCGCCCGCCGCCTCCGGCGACAACGGCTCGAGCACGAGCGGCGAGCCGGTCGGCGCGGACGGTGCGCCGTGGGAGAGGAACCGCCGGTCGCGCGAGCTCGAGCGGCTCGCCAGCAGGTCGCCCGAGCCCGCCTCGCCGGCATCGCTGCCGGTGTCGCCGCGCGAGTCGTCGCGACCCTCGGTGGCCGGCTGCGAGGGCAGGCTGTGCGGCGACTCGGCGCCGCGCACGTCGGCGCCGGTGCCGGAGCCGCGCTGGTTCACCTGCGCGAGGTAGTCGGCATCGGTGTTGAGGCGCTCCTCGGCGACCGGGTCGCGGACCAGCAGCACCTCGAGCGAGTTCGCATCGGCGCCGCCCGGCGCCGACGGCGGGGCGAAGGTGATGCCGAGGATCACGACGGCGTGCAGCGCGGCCACCAGGAACAGCGTGGTCGTCAGGCGGTCGCGGACCGGCGGCCGCGCCTCGTGTCGCGCGGCGATCTCATCGAGCAGCAGCGTCTCGCTCACCGCGCGATTATACGCCGCGGGCGCGGCGCGCCCTCAGCGCCCGGGCACCAGCCGCAGCGTGCGCTCGGTCGCGCGCTCGACGGCGGCGCGGCTGTAGAGCAGCGGGAAGTACTCGCCGCGGCGCCAGAGCTCGGCGAGATCGCGGTAGTGGACGTCGTCCGGGTCGCCCGACTGGCCCGGGTGATTGATCGCGACCGAGCCGTCCCAGTTGCCGACGTCGAGCACGACACGCACCGAGGGTCCGGCGACGTCCTGGAAGTCGGCGGCGCGATAGGCGGCCTGGCTCGGCACGTACGGGTCGCCGCCGACCGGCAGCGGGCCGACGTTGAAGCGCGCCCGCTCGCGCTCGTCGAGCGCCGGCGAGAACGGGTGCTCGGAGAGGTTGTGGTGCAGCGCATCCCAGCGCCAGCGCGCCGGCTCCGGCCCGAGGTGCGTCAGCAGCTCGCGCCAGGCGGCGCCGAGCGTGGTCACCACGAGCGCGTCGCGCCGCTCGCGGGCGTGCTCGCCGAGCCAGGCCTCGGGATGCTCGATCAGCTCGACGACGACATCGACGTGCGCCGCGTCGACGGCCGGCGCGACCGCCGGGTCGAGCAGCGCGTTCTTGACCGCGGCGCGCAGGTGCCGCGTGAACCAGGTCTCGTACAGCGCGGCGGCCGGCGAGTCGGCCGCGGCGGTGCCGTCCCAGCGGCCGAGCAGCGCGAGCGCCGCGCGCGCGTCGGCATCCGCGGGCCGCAGCTCGCGCAGCGCCGCCGTGATCCGCCGCGCCGGCAGCGACACCTGGTCGTTCTGCAGCCGCTCGGCGTCCTCGATCGACACCGCCGGCAGCGACGCCAGCACCGAGTCGATCCGCAGGTGCCGCCACTGCGCGGTCCACTCGAAGCCGAGCTTGCGCCGCGCGTACGGGTAGTCGGCCGGCAGGTTCATCTCGTTGGACGTCGTCAGGTAGCCCTCGCGCGGGTTCACCCGTCGCGGCAGGTCCGAGCGCGACCAGAAGCCGCGCCACTCGTAGCGGCCGTCGCCCGGCACCGGCAGCAGCCCGTCCCAGTTCGGCCGGCGCGGCGCGAGCCCGGCCGGCAGCCAGGCGATCGTGCCGTGGGTGTCGGCGTAGAGGTGGTTCAGCGACGGCGTGCGCCAGCGCGCCACCGCGCGCTCGAACTCGCGGAGCGAGCGCGCCTTCAGGTAGCCGATGGCGCCGAGGTAGACCGACGTGCCGGGCTCGAGCCAGGCGGTGCGGATCGCGTAGGCGCGATGCTTGGCGGGCTCGCTGTAGATCAGCGGGCCGTGGCGCGTGAACTCGAGCTCGACCGGCACCGGCGCCGAGTCGCGCACCGCGATGCTCTCGCGTATCACGCGGATCGCCTCGGGGCGCCCGCGGTAGCGGTACGCGTCTGGCCGTGCCGGGTCGAGCTCGTAGACGTACAGGTCCTCCTGGTCGATCGGGAAGATCGTGTAGCCGAAGGCCACCGAGTCGTTGTGGCCGAGCGAGATGCCCGGGATCATCGGCTGGTTGGCGCCGATCGCGTGCAGCGACGGCGCGTCGAGCCCGACGAGGTAGCGGATGCTCGGCTGCACGTAGGCGCGGTGCGGGTCGTTGGCGAGGATCGGGCGGCCGGTGGCCGACTTCGCCGGCGCGATCGCCCAGTTGTTGCTGCCCTCGAACGCCTCGCCGCCGCGTGCGAGCTCGGCGGCGCGCGGCGGCGAGGCGGGCGTGTCGAGCCGGAAATCGCGCGTGGCGAGCGTGAACACCTTCAGCACGTCGCGCGGCAGGCACGGGTCGAGGCCTGCCGGGACCTCGGTCTTCCAGGCGGGCGCGAGCGGTGCGCGCACCCGGTCCTGCGCGACGTCGCCGCGGCAGGCCACCTGCGCCCGCGCCACCTCGCTCTCGACGTTGCGCGACAGTCCGTGGGTGCGGATCCGCACCAGGTCCTCCGCCGTCCAGCGCGCCGGCGCGTAGCCGAACAGCCGGAACTCCCGCGGCAGGCGTTCCGGGTGCTCGCGCAGCGCGTCGACGTAGGCGTTGATGCCGGCGACGAAATGCTCGACCGCGGCACGGGTCTCGCCGCCGTAGGCCGCCCACTCGGCGCGCAGGTCGCCGCGGTACAGGAACAGCCGCGCGGCGCGGTCGTCATCGACGTAGTCCTTGCCGAACACGGCCGCGAGCTCGCCGAGGCCGCGCCGGCGCCACAGGTCGATCTGGAACAGGCGGTCGCGCGCGGCGTTCCAGCCCTGCGCCAGGTACAGGTCAGGCTCGTTGCGCGCGTACAGGTGCGGCACGCCCCAGTGGTCGACCAGGATCTCGACCGGCGCGCGCAGCCCCGGCACGACGACCGTCTCCGCCGGCGCGCCCTCGGCGAGCGCGCCGCGCGCGGACAGCAGCGCGAGCACCAGCAGTGCCGCGCGGGCGCGGGCCGTCGGCACCGTTCAGCCCCGGCGCGCCGTGAGCCGCCGCTCGATCGCGTCCATCAGCTGCGCGGCGATGTCGACCTGGAACTCCTTGGCCAGCTCGCGGATGCCGGTCGGGCTGGTGACGTTGATCTCGGTCACGAAGCCGCCGATCACGTCGAGGCCGACGAACAGCATGCCGTGCTCGCGCAGCACCGGGCCGATCTGGCCCGCCAGCCAGCGGTCGCGGTCGTTCAGCGGCCGGCCGACCCCCTTGGCGCCGGCGGCGAGGTTGCCGCGATTGTCCGCGGCGGTCGGGATGCGGGCGAGCGCGTAGGGCACCGGCTCGCCGTCCACCAGAATCACGCGCGAGTCGCCGGTGGTGACGATCTCGGGCAGGTAGCGCTGCACGATCGCGTAGCGGCTGCCGTAGTCGGTCAGGGTCTCGAACACGACGCTCGCGTTCTTGTCGCCGCGGTCGATCACGAAGATCGAGCGGCCCCCCATGCCGTAGAGCGGCTTGCAGACGGCCTTGCCGTGCTCGCGCAGGAAGGCGTGCATGTCGTCCATGTCGCGCGTGATCAGGGTCGGCGCACAGCACTGCGGGAACCAGGCCGTGTAGACCTTCTCGTTCATGTCCCGCAGGCCCTGCGGCCGGTTCACGACCAGGCTGCCGGCCGCCTCGGCGCGCTCGAGGATGTACGTCGTATAGATGTACTCGGTGTCGAAGGGCGGATCCTTGCGCATCAGGATCACGTCCAGCTCGCCGAGCGGCCGGTCCTGCGGCGCGCCGAGCGTCGCCCAGTCGGCGAGGTCGAGGCGGACGCTGAGCGGCGCCAGCCGGCCCATCGCGACGCCGTCGCGCAGCCACAGGTGGCGCTGCTCGGCGTAGTGGAGCTCCCAGCCCCTCGCCTGGGCGGCCAGCAGCATCCCGAGGGTGGTGTCCTTGGCCGGCTTAATGTCCCCGATCGGGTCCATCACGACGCCAAGGCGGACCGGAGCGGGCATGCGACGATCTCCGAAGGCACGGCCAGGCCGCCCGGGGCGGCCGGAGCGCGTATTTGTGATCTGGATCACCCTCGCAGGGGTGCCACGCCATAGTACACCTGCACCGTGACAGCACCGGCGGGGTGGCGTGGAGACCGCCGGCGGAGCGTGCCGCGAACTGTGAACTGCGTCGGCGCGCTGACGTGACCATCTCCGGCTTGATATGTTAAAACCCGCCGGATGTTCGAACCCGGCTGGCGGGGGCGCGGACGGGCCGCGCGCGCAGACCGCCGGGCGGGTCCGGACTCAGGTGCAAGTGATGGAAAACGCAGCGCAAGCGGCTCCCAAAACCCGGCTCTCCGGGCTCAAGGTGCTGGTCATCGACGACAGCAAGACGATCCGGCGCACGGCCGAGACGCTGCTGTCCAAGGAAGGCTGCGAGGTCTACACCGCGGTCGACGGCTTCGACGCGCTGTCGAAGATCGCCGACCACCAGCCCGACATCGTGTTCGTCGACATCATGATGCCGCGGCTCGACGGCTATCAGACCTGCTCGCTGATCAAGCACAACAAGGTCTTCAAGTCGATCCCGGTGATCATGCTGTCGTCCAAGGATGGCCTGTTCGACCGTGCCCGCGGCCGGATCGTCGGCTCCGAGCACTACCTGACGAAGCCCTTCACGCGCGACGAGCTGCTCTCGGCCATCGAGCAGCACGTCAGCCCGGCCCAATCGGCCGCGTCCTGACGGGGAAGGCCATGGCACTGATCTTGATCGTCGACGACTCGCCGACCGAGGTCCACGTCATCCGCAAGGCCCTCGAGAAGCACGGCTACCAGACCGCCGCGGCCGCCGACGGCGCCGAGGGCATCCGGCTCGCGAAGACGATGAAGCCGGACCTCATCTTCATGGACATCGTGATGCCCGGGGTCAACGGCTTCCAGGCGACGCGCACGCTCGCCAACGACCCGGAGACCAAGCGCATCCCGGTCATCATGGTCACCAGCAAGTCGCAGGAGACGGATCGCATCTGGGGCATGCGCCAGGGCGCAATCGACTACCTCGTGAAGCCGGTCTCGGCCGAGAAGCTGGTCGAGAAGGCGCAGGCGGCGCTGGCCGGGTGAGTACCGCGATGCCGCAGCCGGCGAGCCTGCGCGAGCTACGCGACCGCCCCTTCGAGCTGCTGCGCGAGCTGGAGCGACGCGGCCGCGCGGTCGCCGGCGGTCGCGACTCCGCCGAGGGCCGCGAGTGGGTCGGGGTCGCGTTCCGGCTCGGCCCCGAGAGCTTCCTGGTCGCGCGCGAGGAGACCCGCGAGGTCATGGCGATGCCGACCGGCATGACCCGCGTGCCGGGCGCGCGCAGCTGGGTGCGCGGCCTTGCCAACGTGCGCGGCCAGCTGATGTCGGTGATCGACCTGCGCCAGTACCTCGGCAGCGGCGCGACCCAGCCGGGACGCAACGTGCGGGTGCTGGTGGTCAACCACCGCGACATCCCGGCCGGGCTGATAGTCGACGAGGTGCTCGGCTTCCGGCGCTTTGCGGATGCCGAGTTCGTGCCGACCCCGCCGCCGACGCTGGTGCGCTGCGAGCGATACCTCGCCGGCGCGTTCCGGCGCGGCGGCGAGGCCTGGCCGGTGTTGAGCCTGAAGCTGCTGGTCGAGAACCCGAGTTTCCTGCAGGCGGCGTCCTGAGGCGCCGCCGCGGCGCGAGGCGCTGGACGCGCCGGAGAGTGGAGCGATGAATTCTTCCGTCGAAAATGACGCTGCCGCCTCGCGGCTGCCGAAGGTCCTGAGGATCGCGCTCGGTGCGCTGGCGCTCGCCGCCGTCGCGCTGCTGCTCGGGCTCCTCGGCGTCGTTCCCGGCAGTGCGCCGACCTGGGCCGCGCTCGCGCTGCTGGCCGCTGCGGCCGGTGCGCTCGCGCTCGCCTTCTCCGGCAATGCCCAGGCGACCAACCTGCGGCTGGTGGCGACCCAGGCCGCCAAGAAGAACGAACGCAACGAGGAGGCGATCCTGCGCCTGCTCGATGAGCTGTCGAGCCTCGCCGACGGCGACCTGACCGTGCAGGCGACCGTCACCGAGGACGTCACCGGCGCGATCGCCGACTCGATCAACTACGCGATCGAGGCGCTGCGCGAGCTCGTGACCACGATCAATGCCTCGGCGATCTCGCTCGACGCCGCCGCCAAGTCCACGCAGGCGGCCGCCGCGCACCTCGCCAAGGCGAGCGCCGGCCAGTCGAAGCAGGTCGCCGCCGCCACCGAGTCGGTCGCCGAGATGGCCGCCTCGATCGAGGAGGTGTCCGGCAACGCCGAGCGCTGTGCCGACGTCGCGCGCCACTCGGTCGACGTCGCCCACAAGGGCGGCGACGCGGTGCGCCGCACGATCGACGGCATGAACGCGATCCGCGAGACGATCCAGGAGACCTCGAAGCGGATCAAGCGGCTCGGCGAGAGCTCGCAGGAGATCGGCAACATCGTCGAGCTGATCAACGACATCGCCGAGCAGACCAACATCCTGGCGCTGAACGCCTCGATCCAGGCGTCGATGGCCGGCGAGGCCGGCCGCGGCTTCGCGGTGGTCGCCGACGAGGTGCAGCGGCTCGCCGAGCGCGCGGCGAATGCCACCAAGCAGATCGAGGTGCTGGTGCGCACCATCCAGGCCGACACCAACGAGGCGGTCGTGTCGATGGAGCGCAGCACCACCGACGTCGTCGGCGGGGCGCTGCTCGCCGAGAACGCGGGCGCCGCGCTCGAGGAGATCGAGCAGGTTTCGAACCAGATCGCGAGCCTGATGCAGAACATCTCGGCGAGCGCCCGCCAGCAGGCGGCGGTGTCGGCGACGATCTCCCGCAGCATGCAGGTGCTGCGCGAGATCAGCACCCAGACCGCCGAGGGTACGACCGGCATGTCGCAGTCGATCGGCAAGCTGGCGGACCTGTCCGCGCAGCTGCGCAAGTCGGTCGCCGGCTTCCGCCTGCCGGAGCGCAAGGCACCGCCGGCGCCGCCCGCGGCCGCCGCCGCCAAGGCGCCGAAGGTCCAGCCGCTGAAGGGCGACGAGGCCGGCCGGCCGGCCGGGCCGCCGCCGGCGCCGAGCCCGGCCCGCAAGGCCAGCGCGGCCAAGGCCTGATCGATGACCGAGGTCGCCGAACAGACGCTTCACGTCGTCTCGAAGGAGCTGGCTGCCACGCTCGGCGAGGCGCGCAGCGCCATCGAGAGCTTCGCCGAGCATCCCGACGACCGTGCGCTCCTCGAGACCTGCGCCGCGCGCCTGCACGAGGTGCACGGCGTGCTGCGGCTGGTCGAGGTCTATGGCGCGGCGCTGCTCGCCGAGGAGATGGAGCAGGTCGCGCGCTACCTGCTCGAGAGCGCGGTCGAGAACCGCAACCAGCCGGAGAGTCTCGACGCGCTGATGCGCGCGATGGTGCAGCTGCCGGCCTACCTCGAGCGCGTGCTCGGCGGCGGGCGCGACCTCGCGCTGGTGCTGCTGCCGCTCTTGAACGACCTGCGGGCGGTGCGCGGCCACGCGCTGCTGTCCGAGGGCACGCTGCTGCTGCTCAACCTCACCTCCGACCGTCAGCCGCAGCCGATGGTGCAGAAGGCGGGCGAGCCGCCGCTGACGGTCGCGCAGTGGGCGCGGCGGCTGCGGCCGCGCTACCAGGTGGGCCTGCTCGGCTGGATCCGCGGCGAGCGTGCCGCGCAGCACCTCGAGATCATGTCGGTGGTCGCCGAACGGCTCGAGCAGGTCGCGACCCGCCAGCCGGTGTTCCAGCTGTGGTGGGTCGTCGGCGCGGTGCTCGAGGCGCTGCGCGAGGGCGGCCTCGAGGGCACCGCGACGATCAAGCGGCTGCTCGGCCAGGCCGACCGCGAGCTCAAGAAGCTGTACGAGACCGGCGAGCCGCGCTACGCCGAGGCCCCGGCGCTCGACCTGCTGAACAACCTCCTCTACTACGTCGCCCGCGCGACCAGCACCGGACCGCGCACCGCGGCGGTGCGTGCCTCGTTCAAGCTGCAGGAGCTGCTGCCGGTCTCCGAGCAGATCGAGCAGGAGCGCGAGAACCTCTCCGCGCCGTCCGTGAAGCTGATGGAGACGGTGGCCGGTGCGATCAAGGAGGACCTGTCGCGCGTCAAGGACGTCCTCGACATCTTCGTCCGCAAGGGCGGCGCGCAGGTCGAGGAGCTCGCCGTGCAGCTCGAGATGCTGCGCAAGATCAGCGACACCCTCGGCGTGCTCGGCCTCGGCGACCTGCGCGGCAAGGTCCAGGCGCAGACCCAGCGCCTGAAGGACATCGTCGCCCGCAAGCAGGCGCCGGACGACGGCGTGCTGGTCGACATCGCCGCGGTGCTGATCAACGTCGAGGACAACCTCGACGGCCAGCTGGTGCGGCTCATCATGCCGAACCGCAGCGCGAACCCGGAGGGCGAGCCCGACGCCGAGTTCGTGCGCGTGCAGAACGCCGTGCTGCGCGAGTGCATCGTCAACCTCGCACGCATCAAGGAGGCGATCGCCGCGGCGATCGCCAAGCACGAGCCGAGCGGCGCCGACCAGGTGCCGGCGCTGCTGCGCGGCATCACCGCCGGCCTGCTGATGCTCGGTCGCAGCCGCGCGGTCGAGATCCTGGAGGGCATCGGCCGGCACGTCGAGCTGATGCTCGGCCCGTCCGGCGCCGCGCTGCAGGGCCGGCTCGACCGGCTCGCGGACGCGATCGTCTCGGTCGAGTACTACATGGAGACGCTGCAGAGCGGACGCAGCGATCCGTGGTACATGCTCGACAACGCCGAGACCTGCCTGCGGGCGCTGGACGCCGCGGCGAGCGAGGCGCCGCCGGCGCCGGCCGAGACCGGCCTGCACGACGCGACGCTGCTGCTCGAGGGCCGCGCGCCGACCGACACCGCGACCGTCGGCACCGACATCCTGCCGGCGCGCACCGCGGTACTGACGCCGGCGGCTGCGACCCAGGCCGCGAACCCGGCCCCCGACCCGGAACTGCTCGCGCTGTTCATCGAGGAGGCCCGCGAGGAACTCGGCCGCATCGAGCAGCTGTTCCCGGTGTGGGACCAGAACCCGCTGGACGTCGATGCGCTGACCCGCATCCGCCGCTCGTTCCACACGCTGAAGGGCAGCGGCCGCATGGTCGGCGCGCGCCAGATCGGCGAGTTCGCCTGGGCGCTCGAGAACCTGCTGAACCGCATCATCAGCGGCACGCTGTCTCGCACGCCGGGCATGCTGGTCATGCTGCGCGAGGGCGTCGCGGCCCTGCCGCAGCTGATCGAGCAGCTCGAGAGCGGCCGCGCCCCGCCGGCCGAGATCGGCCTGATCATCGGGCGCGCGCACGCCTATGCCGAGGGCCGCGACCCCGAGCAGTCGATGGCCGCGCAGGCAGCGGCCACGGGCGAGAAGCCGGCACCCGCCGCCGCGAGCGCCGCGGCCGCGCCTGCCAAGGCGGCCACGCCGCCGCCGAAGCCCGCGCCGACGCCCGCCGCGGCCGCGCCGGCGCCGCCGCCGCCGGCACCGCCGGCCTTCGCGGCGAAGCCGGCGCTCGAGGAGGCCGAGCCGCCGTCGCTGATCTCCACCGCCGTGCTGCTTGCCGCCGATGCCGGTGCGCCCGAGCCGCTGCCGCCGGCGGCCGGCAAGCCCGCCGGCGGGCCGATGCTGGAGGTGCCCTCGCGCTGGGTGCGCGTCAAGAGCGAGGAGCCCGCGGGCAAGCCCGAGCGCCACGCCGCGGTGCCGCCGCCGCCACCGTCGGGCAGCGAGTTCCACGTCGGCGTGCCCGACCTCGAGGCGGCCGGCTCGGATCCGGTGCTGGTCGACATCTACCGCGGCGAGGTGGGCAACCACATCGCGGCGATCCGCCAGTATCTCGAGACCTGCAACGGGCGCTTCGCGCCGTTCGCGGTCACCGAGGCGCTGCACCGCGCCTGCCACACGCTTGCCGGAGCCTCGAAGATGGCGGAGGCACGGCAGGGCGTGAAGCTCGCCGAGCCCGTGAACCTGTACATCCGCAAGCTCTACGACCACGGCCTCGGGCTGCCCGAGGCCGGTCGGCGGGTGCTAGCCGACGTGGTCGCGGCGATGGACGAGGTCGCCGCGAACTTCGACGAGCCGACCGCGTTCTTCCGCACCCACGCCGACATCCTCGCGCGGCTGCAGTGGCTCGAGGCCGACGCCAATCGCGAGATCGCGGCGCGCGGCCTCAAGCCCGCGAGCGAGGGCGGTGACACCAGCCTGACGCCGGGTCTCGGCGAGGACCTGCTCACGACCGACGCGATGCTGGCCGATTCGATGACCCTCGTGCCGGCGCCCGCGCGGGCCGCGGCGCCGTCGCCGGCGGCACCGGCCGCGCCGGCGGCGCCTGGCGCGCGCGCCGGCGGCGAGGAGTTCGACGCCGAGATCGCGGTGATCTTCAGCGAGGAGGCGACCGAGCTGCTCGAGGTCGCCGAGCGCGCCTTCGCGGCGTTCCGCGCCGACGCGCGCGACGGCGCCAAGGTCACCGAGCTCAAGCGCGTGCTGCACACGCTGAAGGGCGGCGCGCGCATGGCGGGCGTCATGGCGATGGGCGACCTCGCGCACGAGGTCGAGTCGCTGCTGACCCAGACCGAATCGGCCGGTACCTCGGCCGAGCCGCGCACGATCGACGTGCTGCAGGCGAGCCTCGACGAGCTCAACCGCATGCGCGACACCGTCTCGAGCGGCCGGCCGGTGGGCCCGGCGCGCGAGCTCGTGGCGCGCCTACAGGCGCTCGGGCGCGGCGTCGCGGAGCCGCCGGTGCTGAAGAGCCCGGCCGCCGAGCAGCCGTTGCCGCAGCCCTCGCAGGCGGCGCCCGTCGTCCCGCCGGCCGTCGCCTCCGCCGCGCCGCCGGTGGTCACCGACATCGCGGCCGCGCCGCGCGTTCCGTCCGCGCCACCCGCACCACCCGTTCCGCCGGTGGCCGCACCCGCCCCGGCGCCGGCGCCCGAGCGCGTGCCCGCCGCCACCGAGGCGTTCAGCGCGCCGGTCGCGAGCGGCGCCGCCGAGCCGCCCTCGCAGCACCCGCTCGAGGAGTCGCGCTCGTTCCTGCTGCCGCCCGGCCGCGAGGCGGGCGGTCGCGAGGAGCGCCAGGAGCTCGCCCGCGTCGACGCCGAGCTCCTCGACAGCCTGCTGAACAGCGCCGGCGAGGTCAGCATCCACCGCGCGCGCCTCGAGCAGCAGCTGTCCTCGGTCGAGTTCAACCTCGCGGAGCTGTCGCGCGTCGTGCAGCGGCTGCGCGACCAGCTGCGCAAGCTCGAGATCGAGACCGAGGCGCAGATCATGCACCGCCACGAGGACGACCGGCGGCGCGACGACTTCGATCCGCTGGAGATGGACCAGTACTCCTCGCTGCAGCAGTACTCGCGCGCGCTGCTCGAGAGCACCAGCGACGTGGCGAGCCTGCAGGGCCTGCTCGAGAGCCAGGCCCGCGAGGCCCAGAACCTGCTGATGCAGCAGGCGCGGATCGTCACCGACCTGCAGAACGGCCTGATGCGCACGCGCATGGTGCCGTTCCAGCGCCACGTGCCCCGCCTGACGCGCACCGTGCGCCAGGTCGCCGCGGAGACCGGCAAGAAGGTCGACCTGCAGGTCGCCGGCGCCACCGGCGAGCTCGACCGGCAGGTGCTCGACCGCATGCTGCCGCCGTTCGAGCACATGCTGCGCAACGCCGTCGTGCACGGCATCGAGACGCCGGCCGAGCGCGTACAGCGCGGCAAGCCCGAGCAGGGCCGCATCGAGGTCGTGCTGAAGCGCGAGGGCGCCGAGGTCGTGATCGTCGTGCAGGACGACGGCGGCGGCATGAACCTGCGCGCGATCCGCGACAAGGCGATCGCGCTCGGCATCATCGAGCCGAAGCAGGCGCTGTCCGACCAGGAGGCGATGCAGCTGATCCTCGAGCCCGGCTTCTCGACCGCGGCCAGCGTCACGCACGCCGCCGGCCGCGGCGTCGGCATGGACGTGGTCGCCACCGAGATCAAGCGCCTCGGCGGCGCGCTGCAGATGGACACGACGCCCGGCCAGGGCACGCGCTTCACGATCCGGCTGCCGTTCACGCTGGCGGTGTCGCAGGCGCTGATCGTGCGCACCGGCGACGAGTTCTACGCGCTGCCGCTGCCGACCGTCGAGAGCGTGGTGCGGCTGCCGAAGAGCGAGGTCGGCCGCTACCTCGCCGACGGCGCGCCGAGCTTCGAGTACGGCGGCCAGCGCTACCGCTTCCAGCACCTCGGCAGCTTCGTCGGCGGCCCGCACGCGACGCTGCCGGAGAACGACGTTCCGGTGCCGGTGGTGCTGGTGCGCGCCGGCGACAGCTCGACCGCGCTGGTCACCGACGAGCTGGTCGGCAGTCGCGAGATCGTCGTGAAGTCGGTCGGGCCGCAGATCTCCGGGATCCGCGGCATCGCCGGCGCCACGATCCTCGGCGACGGCAGGATCGTGATCATCCTCGACATGGGCACGCTGGTGCGCGGCGACTGGCGCGCCCGGGCGCCGGCCGAGAGCGCGCGCGAGCGCGGCGACCGGCGCACCTTCGCGCTGGTGGTCGACGACTCGATCACGGTGCGCCGCGTCACGCAGCGGCTCCTCGAGCGCAACGGCATGCGCGTGATGACCGCGAAGGACGGCGTCGACGCGCTCGCGATCCTCGAGGAGAACGTGCCGGACGTGATCCTGCTGGACATCGAGATGCCGCGGATGGACGGCTACGAGGTCGCCGCGCATGTGCGCGGCAACGAGCGGCTCAAGGACGTGCCGATCGTGATGATCACCTCGCGCGTCGGCGAGAAGCACCGCGCGCGGGCGATCGAGCTCGGCGTCAACGACTACCTCGGCAAGCCCTACCAGGAGAACCAGCTGCTCGACGCGATCGAGCCGCTGGTGGCGCGCCGCCGGGAGGCCGTGTGACAGACGCCGTCGCCGAGGAGTTCTATGGGCTGCTGGTGCCGCTCGCCGACGAGCGCCTGGTGGTGCCGCGCAGCTGCGTCGCCGAGGTGATCGCCTGGCAGGAGCCGGCGCCGATGGCGGGTGCGCCGTCCTGGTACGTCGGCACGATCGGCTGGAACGGCCGCACGGTGCCGGTGGTGGCCTTCGAGGGCACGCTCGGCCACGCGATCCCCGAGCCGAGCGGGCGCACGCGCATCGTCGTCGTGCACTGCCTCGGCAACCGGCTGGCGGCCGGGGCCTTCGGCATCCTGACGCAGGGCTTCCCGCAGCTGGTGCGTCTGAATCCTGACGTCGTGAAGCCGGACCCGACGCGCTCGTTCCCCGACCGCAGCCCGGTGCTGTGCGCCCTGCGCATGGTCAACGAGACCCCGCTCGTGCCCGACCTCGAGTTCCTCGAGGCCGCGATCGCCGAGGAAACCTCGGTCGCCGCCTGAGCCGCGCCCGCGCGGCCGCTGTCGCTCAGCGCGTCGCGGAATCCGACTCGACCGCGTGCGCCTCCTGGTTGCGCCGCTGCGCCCTGAGCGCGTCGGCGAGCACGTGCCCCGACTGCGAGCGCGTGACCGGGTCGCCGGAGGCGAGTGCCTGCGCCTTGCGCGCGCAGGCCTCCGCCTGGCGCGCGTCGCCCTCGGCGAGCCGCAGGCGCGCGACCTCGATCCACAGCAGCGGGTTCTGCGGCTCGATGCGCAGCGCCCGGTCGAGCGTCGTCGAGGCGCCCGGCAGCTCGCCGCGCGCGACCTGCCCATGCGCCTGCGCCACGAGCGACTGCGTGGCGGGTCCGAGGCGGTACTCCCGGGCCGGCGGTGGCGCGACCGGCGGCGGCTCGGTGGCGGGCGGCGCCTGGCCGGGGAGCGGCGCCGCGGCGGGCGCGACGCCGCCCGCCGGCGGCACGGCGCCCGGCGGTGACGGCGCCCGGTAGGGCGGCGGCAGCGAGCACGCGGCGAGCGCGAGCGCCCAGAGCGCGAGCGCCGCCGGCCGGATCAGTGCAGTACGTCGTGCAGCCATGTCTTCAGCTTGTCCACCATCGTATCGGTCGTCCGGCCGCCGCAGCCCGCCCGCACCGGCAGCACCGTGCCGCGCGGCAGCGCGACCGGCACCGCATCCGGGCTGCAGCCCGGGCTGGTCGCGAGGCCGGTCGAGAACTCAACCCACCGCTCCTCGACCTCCGGCGGCGCCGCGGGTTCCCACGAGGCCGGCCGCAGACTCGCGATCGCGTCGGCCCAGACCGGCATCGCGCCGGCCGCGCCGGTCAGGCCGGTCGGGCGGTTGTCGTCGTAGCCCACCCAGACCACCCCGAGGTGGCTGCCCGTGAAGCCAGCGAACCAGCTGTCGCGCAGGTCCGAGGACGTGCCGGTCTTCGCCGCGGCCACCACCCCGCGCGGCAGCCGCGCCGTCGCGCCGCGCGCCGTGCCGCGCTCGGTGACCTGCACCAGCATCCGGTCGAGCTCGTAGACGGCCGCCGGCGGTGCGGCCGCCGCGACCTCGAGCTTGAAGCGCTTGAGCGCGCTGCCGTGCTCGTCGAGCACGGCGCGCACCGCGCGCAGCCGGGTGCGGAAGCCGCCGTTGGCGAGCGCCGCGTAGACCTCGACGACCTCGAGCGGGGTCATCTCGACGGTGCCGAGCAGCAGCGACGGATTCAGCGCCGGGCGGCGCTCGAGCCCGAGCCGCATCAGCGTGTCGGCCACGGTCGGCAGGCCGACGTCGAGGCCGAGGCGGACGGTGGCGAGGTTCAGCGACTCGGCGAGTGCCCGCACCATCGGCACGCTGCCGTAGGTCTCGCGCGTGAAGTTCTGCGGCGCCCACAGCGTGCCGTCGCCGAGCTTGAGCTCGAGCGGCGCATCCTCGAGCACGCTGGCCGCGTGGTAGCGGCCGCTCTCGAGCGCCGCCAGGTAGATCGCGGGCTTCACCAGCGAGCCGATCGGGCGGCGCGCATCGAGCGCGCGGTTGAAGCCCTCGCTGCCGGTGTCGCGCCCGCCGACCACCGCCAGCACGTCGCCGCTCTGCGGCTCGGCGATCACCGCCGCGCCCTCGAGGTGCGCATCGCGCACCCGGCTCGCGGCGTCGAGGCGGCGCAGGCCGCGCGTCAGCGCGCGCTCCGCCGCCGCCTGCGCGCGCGGGTCGAGCGTCGTGTAGATCGCGAGCCCGGCGGCGGCGAGGTCGGCCTCGGCGTAGTCGCGCTTCAGGTGCCGGCGCACGAGGTCGAGGAACGCCGGCACGTAGCCGCCGCCGTGCGGGCGCAGCAGGATCGGCTGCTGGGCGGCGCGCTGCGCCTCGGCCGGCGCGATCAGGTGGGCGTCGGCGAGCTCCTGCAGCACCAGATTGCGGCGCGCACGGGCGCGGTCCGGGTGCTTGCGCGGGTCGTAGTAGGACGGTCCCTTGACGAGCCCCACCAGCAGCGCGAGCTCGCCCGCGTCGAGCTCGTCGACCGGCTTGCCGAAGAAGAACTGGCTGCCGAGCCCGAAGCCGTGCACCGCGCGCTCGCCGTCCTGGCCGAGGTACACCTCGTTGATGTACGCGACCAGGATCTCCTCCTTGCTGAAGTGCGCCTCGAGCCGCATCGCCATGACCGCCTCGGTCAGCTTGCGGCGCGCGGTCTGCTCGTCGGAGAGGAAGTAGTTCTTCACCAGCTGCTGGGTCAGCGTGCTGCCGCCCTGCGCGATGTGGCCGGCGCGCAGGTCCGCCCAGAGTGCGCGCAGGATGCTGCGCGGGTCGACGCCGTGGTGCTCGTCGAAGCGCCGGTCCTCGATGGTCTTGAGCGCCGCGCGCAGCAGCGGCGGTACCTCGTCCGGCGCGAGCACGATCCGATCCTCGCCATGCACCGGGAACACGCTGCCGACGAGCAGCGGGTCGAGCCGGAACAGCGGCAGCTCCGCGCCGTCCGCCGCGCTCAGGCCCTGGATCGAGTCCGGCCCCGCGCGCACGCCGATCCGCGCCGGCGCACGCTGCTCGTCGACGAACCGCACGCGCCGGGCGTGCACGTCGAACTCGCCGCCGCGGCGCCGGTAGAGGCCAGGCCCCACCGCCGGGTCTCCCGGCCGGTAGTGCAGGCGCTTCAGCTCCTGCTCGAGCTCGTCGGCGCTGACCGCGGCGCCGGCATAGAGCTCGAGCGGCTCGGCGTACACGCGCGCCGGCACCGACCAGAGCCGGCCGCGGAACTCCCGTGTCACGACGTGATCGAGGTAGACCACCCAGCCGACGAAGGCCAGGATCGCGAGCACGAGCGTGCCGAGCCCGAGCGCGATCAGCCGGCGACGGAGTCGGGCGCGCGCCATGGGCTCAGCCGAGGTCGCCGAGCAGCGCTTGCAGCACCGCGATCGCCGCGGCGGCCGCGGTCTCGGTGCGCAGGATCCGCGGCCCGAGCCGCAGCGGCCGGTAGCCGGCGGCGGCGGCCGCCGCGAGCTCGCCGTCGGCGAGACCGCCCTCGGGGCCGATCAGCAGCTCGAGCCTCGCGAGGCCGCGCGGCAGCGCCGCCGGGCCGTCGCTCGCCCCGGGCGCGAGCACGAGCCGCACGCTGCCGTCGCGTGCCGCGGCTGCGGCGTCGAGGTGCGCGGCCAGCCGGCGCGGCGGCTGCAGCACCGGCACGACTGCGCGGCCGCACTGCTCCGCCGCCGCGACCGCCACCGCGCGCCAGTGCTCGGCGCGCCGCTCGGCCTGCGCCGCGTCGAGGCGCACGACGCTGCGCTCGCACAGCAGCGGCGCGATCGCCGCGACCCCGAGCTCGGTGGCCTTCTGGATCGCGTAGTCCATGCGCTCGCCGCGCGAGACGCCCTGCGCCAGCGTGATCGCGAGCGGCGACTCCGGCAGCGGCACGCGCGGCGCGCCCACCTCGACCGCGACGCCGCCGGCGTGCGACCGGGCGAGCGTGCCGGTGTGCTCGGCGCCGGCGCCGTCGAACAGCACCAGCGGCGCACCCGCCTCGAGGCGCAGCACGCGCGTCAGGTGGGCGGCGGTGCCTGGGGCGAGCTGGCGCCGCTCGCCCGCGACCAGCGGCGGTGGCACGCAGACGCGCGTCAGGCGCACGGGCGCCTCCGGCGATGGCCGGCGCGGACGGGCGGCAGGGCAGGCGGGCGGGGCGCGGCCATGGGGTGCCGCGCAGTGTACCGGCCGTGCCGTTTCCGCGCCGCCCGCGGGTGCCGTAAGCTCGCGGCATGACGAGCGCCGAGCCCGTGACGATCGACGTCGGCCGGGGCCTGATCCGGCCGGCGCGCTGGGTCGCCTCGCCGAACCAGGACGAACGGCCGCCCGGCGCGACGATCGACCTCGTGGTCGTGCACGGCATCAGCCTGCCGGTCGGCGAGTTCGGCGGGCCGTGGATCGAGGCGCTGTTCACCAACGTGCTGCCGCCCGAGCGCGACCCGTTCTTCGCGACGATCCAGGCACTGCGCGTCTCGGCGCACCTGCTGGTGCGCCGCGACGGCGAGCTGGTGCAGTTCGTGCCGTTCCATGCCCGCGCCTGGCACGCCGGCGCCTCGCGCTGGCGCCACCGCGTCGCCTGCAACGACTTCTCGATCGGCATCGAGCTCGAGGGCGCGGACGAGGTGCCGTACGAGGACGCGCAGTACCGGCGCCTCGCCGAGGTGCTGGTGGCGCTGCGGCGCGCCTACCCGACGCTCGAGGCCGGGGCGCTCGCCGGGCACAGCGAGGTCGCGCCGGGTCGCAAGACCGACCCCGGGCCGGCGTTCGACTGGCGGCGACTCCACGGCGAGCTCGCGCGGCTCGCGCCGGTGGCAGCGTGAACTTCGTGGCGCTGCTGCTCGCGCTGCTGGCCGAGCGCATCGCCGGCCTCGGCCGCGAGGTGCGCGAGCCGCGCGCGCTGACCGCCTACGCGCGCGCCGCGCAGGCGTTCGTGGTCCGAACGCCGCGCGCCACGGTTGCGCTCGCGGTGCTGGTCGCGCTGCTGCCCGGGGTGGCGTTCGCGGTCGCGATCGAGGCGCTGGGCGCGCTGGTGCACGGCGCGGTGTACGTGGTGCTGGCGGCGCTGGTGCTCTACTTCTCGCTCGGTCCGCGCGACCTGCGCCGCGAGGTCGCCGAGTACCGCGCGGCGGCGGCGCGCGGCGACGCGGCCGGCGCGGCGCGCGTCGCCGGCGAGCTGCTCGATGCCGACGCCTGCCAGCGCGCCGGCCCGGGGCTCGGCTCGGTCGGCGAGGCGGTGTTCGTGCAGGCCAACAACCGCCTGTTCGGCGTGCTGTTCTGGTTCGCGCTGCTCGGTCCGTTCGGCGCGCTCGGCTTCCGGGTCAGCGACCTCGTGCGCCGCGCCGCGCTGCTCGATGCCGCGACGCCGGGCGCCACGCCGCGCACGCTCGAGGTCAGCGATGCCTGCCAGCGGGTGCACGGCGTGATCGCGTTCCTGCCGGCGCGGCTGCTGGCGCTGACTTACGGCGTCGCCGGCAGCTTCGAGGAGTCCTTCGCGGGCTGGCGCCGCTACCTCGCCTCGGAGTCCGACCACTTCTTCGAGGCCAACGACCGGCTGCTGGTGCATGCCGGGCGCGGCGCGCTCGGCAGCGCCTGGGCGGGCGCACACGACGAGCCCGAGCGCAGCCGCGCCGCGCTCGCGCTGGTCGACGCGGCGCTGTACGTCTGGCTGGTGGGCATCGCGCTGCTGACGCTGCTGGCCTACCTCGCGTGAGCCCCCCGCCGCCCCGACGGGCCGGCGGGCACGGAGTGCGGTAGGATCCACGGCTGCCGTGCGGGGTCGCAGACGGCGCCCGACGGAGATGGGGGGTCAGGCATGACCGCGAGGCTGCAGGAAGGCCAGTTTTTCATGTTGCCGGTGGAGCGCGGCCAGTACGCGATCGGCCTGATCGCGCGCGTGCCGCGTCGCGGCGGCGTGCTGCTCGGCTACTTCTTCGGGCCGCGGCGCACGACGCCGCCGATGGACCAGTGGCTGAACGCGCTGCACCCGAACCAGGCCGCGTTCGTCTGCCGCTTCAAGGACGCGGCGCTGTTCCGCGGCGAGTGGAAGCTCTTGTGCACGCTGCCGACCTTCGACCGCGCCCAGTGGCCGATGCCGGCCTTCCATCGCTTCGACGGCTCGGTGACGCACGTGCCGGGCAGCACCGCAGTCACCGACTGGCGGGTCGAGTACGCCGACGACAACCTGATCGTGCCGAAGAGCGAGGCGCCTGCCGAGGCGCAGGACCTGAAGCTGACCGAGGACATCGCCTACGACGCGCAGCTGCTGGCGCGCGAGGTCGGCCAGCGCGTGGTCGAGGCCGCGCCGAGCGCGGACGACGCCAACTGGCGCTGAGCGGAGCTCAGCGCCGCTCGTGGCGCCAGAGCACCTCGCTGCCCTGCTCATGCCGCGCGAGCACCCGCGCCACGACGAACAACAGATCCGACAGCCGGTTCAGGTAGCGAGGCACCTCGCCCGCCACCGACTCGGTGCGCGCCAGCGCCCAGACGCGCCGCTCGGCGCGCCGCACCACGGTGCGCGCCAGGTGGCAGGCGGCCGCCGCCGGCCCGCCGCCCGGCAGGATGAATTCCTTGAGCGGCGGCAGTGCGTCGTTGAAGCCGTCGAGCGCAGCCTCGAGCCGGGTGACGTACGCGTCGGTGATCACGCGGTGGCCCGGGATGCAGAGCTCGGCGCCGACGTCGAACAGGTCGTGCTGGACGGCCCCGAGGCACTCGGCGACCGCGGCCGGCAGGCCCGGCACCGCGAGCACCAGCCCGAGCGTCGAGTTCGCCTCGTCGACCGTGCCGTAGGCCTCGACGCGCGCCGACTCCTTGTCGACGCGCGAGCCGTCGCCGAGCCCGGTCGTGCCATCGTCGCCGGTACGCGTGTAGATCCGGCTCAGTCGGTTGCCCATCCGCCTCGCTCCGCCGCGACGTTCAGCGGAAATCGTACCGCAAAGCGCCGTACAGCCCGCGCCGCGTCGTGAAGTAGCCGTTCGCGACCTCGTAGCGCTTGTCGCCGGCGTTCTCGAGCCGTGCCGACAGCGTCAGGCCGCCGCCGAGCCGCGCCTGCCAGAACAGGTTCACCAGCGTGTAGCCGCCGTCGTGCGCCGGGCCCCCGAACGCGTCGACGTCGGTGCGCGGTCCGCTGACGAGCGCATCGAAGCCGAGCTGCTGGCGGCCGAGCAGGCGCGCGACCGACAGCGAGGCGCTCGCCTTGGCGCGTCGCAGCAGCGTCGTGCCGGTGGTGCGGTTCTCGGGATCCTGGCGGCTGGCGGCGAGCCGCGTGCGCCAGTCGGCGTCGGCGTACTCCCAGGCCGCCTCGAGGCCGCGGATGCGAGCCTCGGCGACGTTCTCGTTGGAGCCGGCGAACGGGTCCTGGGTGGTCGGCATCGAGACGTACTGGATCAGGTCGGTGACGCGGTTGTCGAACGCGGCGAGCGACAGCACCTGGTGCGCGTCGAGCCGCTGCCGGTAGCCGAGCTCGAAGTTGCGCGAGCTCTCGGGCTTGAGCGCCGGGTTGCCGGCGAAGCCGTAGCGGTCGGTGCTGTCCGGCGCGCGGAACGCGGTGCCGACCGCCGCGGTCACGAGCGCGCCGGGCGCGAGCGCGTAGCCGTACTCCGCGTTCCAGGTGGTGTGGCCGCCGAAGGTCTCGTGGTGCGTGTAGCCGACGGCACCCATCAGGTGGTGCGGCCCGAGCGTCGCCCGATCCTCGACGTAGCCGGTCTCGGCGTGCGTGTCGACGTCGTAGGCGGTGTCGAACACGCTCGAGCGCGTGTTCTCGCGCATCAGGATCGCGCCGAAGGTCAGCTGCTGGGCGCCGAGGTCGGCGTCGTTCTGCCAATCGAGCGTCAGCCGCCGCGTGGTCTCGTAGTCGCGCGAGCTCTCGAAGTCGGCGATCTGGTTCTGGCGCAGGTCGTCGGTCATCTGCGCGAGCACCACGCGCGAGCGCAGCCGCTCGGCGAGCTGGCCGCCGGCGTCGACTGCGACCGCGGAGTTGCGGAAGTCCTGGTCGCGGCCGATCACCGAGTTGAACAGGTCCGAGTACTGGGTGTTGCCGCGCGCGCCGAACACGCGCGCGCCGAGCTCGAGCCCGTCGATGCGCGTGCGCGCCGCGACCGCGAGCGAGACGTCGCGGAAGCCGCGGTCGGCGTCGTCGCCGACCTGGGTCGGGTAGCCGTCCGATTGCTGCCAGCTCGCCGCCGCGCTCAGCGAGCCCTGCTCGCCGACGGCCTGCGCGCCGGCCGAGGCCTGGCGCGTGGCGTAGCGGCCGCTGCCGGCCTCGACGTCGAAGCCGCTGGCCGTCGGCTGGCGGGTGATGATGTTGACGACGCCGCCGATCGCGTCGGTGCCGTACAGCGCCGAACGCGGGCCCTTGACGATCTCGATGTGGTCGACGAAGTCGGGCGGGATGTTCTGCAGCGAGGCGACGCCCAGCGTGCCGGGGTTGAGGCGCACGCCGTCGATCAGCACCAGCGTGTGGTTCGAGTTCGTGCCGCGCACGAACAGCGAGGTCTGCTGGCCGGGACCGCCGCTGCGCACGACGTCGATGCCGGCGTTGAAGCGCATCAGGTCGCCGAGGTCGGCGCCCGGCGAGCGCTCGATGGTGGCGCGGTCGATCACGATGGTCGAGGCGAGCGCCGCCGAAGCCGGCTCGGGCTCGCGGCTCGCCGTGACGATCACGGGCTCGAGCGGGTCGCTGCTGGCAGGCTCGGCGGCGCCGGCCGCCAGGACCGGCAGCGCGAGGACGGAGGACGCGAGGAACAGGAACGCGGACGGGGACTTGCGCATGATGTCTCCTCCCGTGCTCGCCCGCACGGGATGACGGCCAACACCGCACACGGGAGGGGGAGGGAGCGCGGGGCCGGGCGGCCCAGAGCTCGCCGGCGCCCACCGCGCTGCGGAACACGTGCCAGGCCGGTCTCCGGACTCTCGAGCGGTGCCACGCGGACGTGGACCGGAACCATCGCCTTCCCGCCCTCACCGGTGGACCCGGTGCGGGCAGTGGCTGTCGCGGGACGCGCGACCGACGATTCCTCGACTCGACTACCGTTGCGGGGGCAGTGCCGGACTCGTCGCCGCGCCCGGAGGCGCGAACGACATCACCGGCTTCCCGTTTCATCCCGGCCACGCGGGGCGTGTCCAGGATCACCTGACGCGCGGCATCCTGAAGAGCACCCCGGCGCGTGTCAAGCATTTGACAGGGCGAGGCCCGCTTCGCATAACAGGGCCATGAACGAGAGTCCGGAGCTGGCTGCCGCGCTCGAGGCCGCCGAGGCGGCGGCGCGGGTGATCCGCGAGTGCTACGCGCGCCAGCTCGCGGTGCGGGTCAAGGCCGACCGTACGCCGGTCACCGAGGCCGACGTCCGTGCCGAGGAGGCGATCCGCGAGGTGCTCGCGGCCCGCTGCCCGGGCCACGCGTTCTACGGCGAGGAGACCGGCCGCTCGGGGAGCGGCGAGGCGCTCTGGCTGGTCGATCCGATCGACGGCACCAAGGCGTTCGTGCGCGAGTACCCGATGTTCTCGACGCAGATCGCGCTGTGGCGCGGCGGCCGCCTCGTGCTCGGCGTCTCCTACGCGCCGCTCTACGGCGAGCTCGCCTGGGCCGAGCGCGGCGTGGGCGCATTCCTGAACGGCCGGCGGCTGCGCGTCAGCGAGGTCGCGACGCTCGAGGAAGCCGCGCTCTCGGCCGGCAACCTCAAGTCGCTGGCCGCGGGCCCGGGCTGGGGGCGCTACGGCGCGGTGGTCGCGCGGCTCGGACGCATCCGCGGCTACGGCGACTTCCTGCACTACCACCTGCTCGCCGCCGGCAAGATCGACGCGGTGCTCGAGTCGGACGTCAACATCCTCGACATCGCCGCGCTGGTGACCATCGTCGAGGAGGCCGGCGGGCGCTTCACCGCCCTCGACGGCGCACCGGTCGGGCTCGAGACGACGACCGTGCTCGCGGCGAACCCGGCGCTCCACCCGCAGCTGCGCGCCGCGCTCGGCTGAGCGGCGTGGAGTTCGCCACCGAGATCGCCGTGTTCCTGGCCGCGGCCGTGGTCGCGGTGCCGCTGTTCCGGCGCTTCCACCTCGGCGCCGTGCTCGCCTACCTCGGCGCCGGCATGGCGGTCGGGCCCTCCGGGCTCGGGCTGATCAGCGACGTCGGCGGCATGCTCGACTTCGCCGAGTTCGGCGTCGTGCTGCTGCTGTTCGTGATCGGCCTCGAGCTGCAGCCCTCGCGGCTCGTCGCGATGCGCCGCGCGGTGTTCGTCGCCGGCAGCTGGCAGGTGCTGTTGTCTGCGCTCGCGCTCGGCGCGGCGGCGATGCTCACCGGGCTCGCGCCGCTGCCGGCGGCGCTGCTCGGCTTTGCGCTGTCGCTGTCCTCGACGGCACTCGTGCTGCAGGTACTCGCCGAGCGCGGCGAGCTCAAGACCCAGCACGCGCGCGCCGCGTTCGGCACGCTGCTCTTCCAGGACATCGCCGCGATGGCGGTGCTGGCGCTGCTGCCGCTGCTCGACGGCGAGCGCGGCCACGCCGGCTCGTGGCGCGGGCTCGTGGCGCTCGCCGTGATCCTGGCGCTCGGTCGGCGCGCGCTGCGGCCGCTGCTGCGGATCGTCGCCGAGACCGGCGTGCGCGAGGCGTTCACGGCGGCGGCGCTGCTGGTGGTGGTCGGCACGGCGCTGCTCTTTCACGCCACCGGGCTGTCGATGGGCTTCGGTGCCTTCATCGCCGGCGTGCTGCTCGCCGACTCCGAGTACCGCCACGAGCTCGAGGCCGACATCGAGCCGTTCAAGGGGCTGCTGCTGGGGCTCTTCTTCGTCGCGACCGGCATGTCGGCGCAGCTCGCGACGCTGGTGCACCGCCCGGGCGCGGTGCTCGGCGGGCTCGTGGCGCTGCTGGCGCTGAAGGCCGGTGCCGGCTGGCTGGCAGCGCGGCTCGCGGGGCTCGGCGGCGCACCGGCGCGGCGCTTCGCGAGCGACGTGATGGGCGGCGGCGAGTTCGCCTTCGTGCTGGTCGCGCAGCTCGCGCGCGGCGGATTCCTCGATGCCGCGACCGGCGACCTCGTCGTGATCGTCGTGACGCTGTCGATGATCGCGACGCCGCTGCTGATGGGCGCGCACGCGCGGCTCGAGGCGCGGCTCGCACCGCCGGCCGAGCCTGCGCCGTTCGAGCGGCCGGAGGCCGACGAGCCGCGCGTCATCATCGCCGGCTTCGGGCGCATGGGCGGCGTCGTCGGCCGCGTGCTGCGCGCCCGGCGCATCCGCTTCACGGCACTCGAGATCAGCCAGGCGCAGGTCGACTTCGTGCGCCGCTTCGGCAACAAGCTCTACTACGGCGACGCCTCGCGGCTCGAGCTGCTGCACGCGGCCGGCGCGGCCGAGGCCGAGGTGCTGGTGGTCGCGATCGACGACGTCGAGGCATCGATCCGCACCGTCGAGATGGCGCGGCGCCACTTCCCGAAGCTGCGCATCCTGGCGCGGGCGCGCAACCGCCAGCACGCCTTCCGGCTGCTCGACGCCGGCATCACCGCCGTCTACCGCGAGACCTTCGCCTCCAGCCTCGAGATCGCGCGCGACGCGCTCACCGCGCTCGGCCTGTCGGCCGCCGAGGCACGCGACAGCGTCCGTACCTTCCGCGTGCACGACGAGCAGACGCTGCTGCGCCAGCACGCGGTCAAGGAGGACGAGGCGAAGGTGGTGGCGGCGGCGCGCGAGTCGGCGGCGCAGCTCGAGTCGCTGTTCGGCGCCGACGACCGGCGCGACGGCCAGGCCGACGGCGTGGGCGACCGCCGCGGCGAGGTCAGTCGCTGAGGAACAGCCGCCGGCCGGCGACCAGCACTTCCTCGACCGGCACGCGGTAGATCGCGGTCAGCGCCGCGGCGCTGAGCGCGCTCGCCGTGTCGCCGTAGGTCCAGCGGCCGTCGCCCGCCAGCAGCAGCACCTGGTCGGCGTAGCGGGCCGCGAGCGACGGGTCGTGCAGCGTCATCACCACCGCGCGGCCGCCGTCGGCGCGTGCGCGCAGCAGCTTCAGCACGTCGTGCTGGTGATGCGGGTCGAGGTGGTTCTGCGGCTCGTCGAGCAGCAGCACGTCCGGGTCCTGGGCCAGCACCGCGGCGAGCGCGACGCGGCGCCGCTCGCCCCCCGACAGCGTGTCGATCGCGCGCTCCTCGAGCCCGGCGAGGTCGCAGGCCGCGAGCGCGGCGCGCGCCACCGCGACGTCGGTCTCGCTCTCCCAGTCCCACAGGCCGATGTGCGGGTGCCGGCCGACCAGCACCGCGTCGAGCACCGTGCCCGGGAACGGGTCCTCGCTGACCTGCGTCAGCAGCCCGAGCCGGCGCGCGCGCTCGCGCCGCGGCCAGCCGCCGAGCGCGCGGCCGGCGAGGCGCACGGCGCCGGCCGCGGGGGGGCGCAGGCCCGCGAGCGTGTGCAGGGTCAGCGACTTGCCGGCGCCGTTGGCGCCGAGCACGCACAGCAGCTCCCCGGCGCCGACCGCGAGGGTGAGTCCGCTGACGAGCGCGCGACCGGGCACCGCTACCTCGAGGCCGGCGGCGGCCAAGAGCTCGCGCCGCGTGCCGTTCACGGCTGCAGGCGCTGCACGTGCCATGGCGTCGCGGCGAAGGCATGGCCGTCGCCGATCGCGGTCAGCGAGCGGGTCCAGCGGGCGCGATCGTGGATGCGGTACTCGCCGCCGACCCACAGCTCGACCGCCTCGACCCACAGCCGATAGCCGCCCCAGTGCGCCGGCCGCGGCACCTCGACGCCGGCCGGCGAGTCGTCGGCGTCCGCATCGGGGCCGACCGGCGGCGTGCCGAAGCGGCGCGCGGCAGCACGCAGCTGCTCGACCAGCTGCTGACGGGTGCCGACCGGGCGGCTCTGCTGGCTCGCCCAGGCGCCGAGACGGCTCTGCCACGGCCGGCTCGCGAAGTAGTCGTCGCTCTCGCGCGGCGGCGAGCGGGTCACGAAGCCCTCGACCCGCACCGAGCGCTCCAGCGCGTCCCAGTGCAGCACCGCGGCGCAGCGCGGGTGCGCGGCGAGCTCGGCACCCTTGCGCGACTCGTAGTTCGTGAAGAACAGCAGGTAGCCCTCGGGCAGCACGATGTCCTTGCAGAGCACCATGCGCACCGAGGGCGTACCGCCGGGCGCGACGGTTGCGAGCGCCATGGCGTTCGGGTTCGGCTGCACCTGCTCGTCGAAGGCCTGCTGCAGCCAGGTCTCGGCAAGCTGCAGCGGGTCGGCGGGCAGGGGATCCGGCAGCCACGGAGCGTTCGGCGGGTTCATGAACGCATGTTAATGGCTCGCCGCCGGCCCGGACATCCGGGTTCAGCCGGGGTTCAGCGCCCGGGCCCAAGGATGGGGCCGTCATCAGCCGGAGGAGGATCGCCATGCTGAACCGCTCGACGCTCTACCGGTCCACCCTGGTCGCGGCCGCGGTCGCGATCGGCTGCTTCGGCGCGGCCGGCGCCGAGGCGCACGACCACGGCTGGCGCGGCCACGAGGGCGAGCGCGCCGGCTACGGCCGCGAGCACGGCTGGCACGACCACGACTGGCGCGAACATGAGTGGCGCGAGCGCGGCTGGCGCCGCGCGTACTGGCCGCGCTACGGCTATGTGGCGCCCCCCGTGCCAGTCGGCTGGGCGCCGCTGCCGCCGGTGGCCTTCTACCCGCCGGCGCCTGTCGTCTACGGCCCGGACGGCCTGACGGTCGCCATCCGGGTGCCGTTCTGACGTGACAGAATCCCCGTCGCCCCCGGCTCCGTCCGGGGCGACGGGGAGCTGACGTGCCGGAGCCGCTGAGCCTAGACGAACTGCGTACGCGCCTGACCGAGATCGACCGCGAGCTGATCGAGCTCGTCGCCGAGCGGCAGCGCCTGTCCCAGGAAGTGGCGCGCGCCAAGCGCGCGACCGGGATGCCGACCCGCGACTACCGCCGCGAGCGCGAGGTGATCCTCGGCGCGCGCAACCACGCGACCGCGCTCGGCGTGCCGGCGGCGATCGCCGAGCAGATCCTGCGGCTGCTGATCCGTTCCTCGCTCGCGACCCAGGAGCGCTCGCGGGTGGTCGCCGAGGGCCACGGCAGCGGCAAGCGCGCGCTGGTGATCGGCGGCCGCGGCAAGATGGGCCACTGGTTCGTCGACTTCCTGGCCTCGCAGGGCTACGACGTCGAGGTCGCCGACCCGGCCGGCCCGGTCGAGGGCTATCCGCACCGGGCGCGCTGGGAGGACTCGCCGCTCGACCACGACGTCATCGTGGTCGCCTCGCCGCTCGGCATCACCGCCGAGGTGCTGAAGGGCCTCGCCGCGCGCCGGCCCCGCGGCCTCGTCTTCGACCTCGCCTCGGTCAAGACGCCGCTGCGCGAGGGCCTCGCGGCGCTGCGCGCCGCCGGCGTGCGCACCGCCTCGATCCACCCGATGTTCGGCCCCGATACCGACCTGCTGTCGGGCCGGCACGTGATCTACATCGACCTCGGCGATGCCGCTGCGCTCGCGCAGGTGCAGGAGATCTTCGCGCCGACCATGGCCGAGCGGGTCGTGACCGGGCTCGACGAGCACGACCGCCTGATCGCCTACGTGCTCGGCCTGTCGCATGCGCTCAACATCGCCTTCTTCACCGCGCTCGCCGAGAGCGGCGAGGCGGCGCCGCGCCTCGCGCGCATGTCCTCGACCACCTTCGACGCGCAGCTCGAGGTCGCGAGCCGCGTCTCCGAGGACTCGCCCGCGCTCTACTTCGAGATCCAGGCGCTGAACGAGTACGGCACCGAGTCGCTGACCGCGCTGCTGTTCGCGGTCGAGCGGCTGCGCGCGACGGTGCGCTCGCACGACGCGGCCGGCTTCCGGCAGATGATGGAGCGCGGCCGCGGCTACCTGCACACGCGCCCGCAGCCGGGGCGGGAGCCGGTGTGAGCGACGGCGGCCGCGCCGATCCCGCGCGCGCCGAGGCGGAGGAGCTACGCCTCCTGCTGAAGCGCCTGAAGGAGGAGGCGGCCGCCAACGAGCAAAAGTGGCAGCGCACGCTCGAGCGCGAGCTCGACCTGCTGCGCGCCGACACGCTGCCGGAGCTGCTCGAGCGCATCACGGTCGGGCTCGCCGACTCCTACGGGCTCGACGCGGTGCAGCTCGTGATCGAGGACCCGCAGCACGAGGTCCAGCACCTGATGCTCGGCCTCGGCGACCGGCCGGAGGAGCGGCCCGGGGTCACCTTCGTCGACACGCTGGTCGGCCTCGCGCCGCTGCTCGCGACGCTGCGCCGGCCCTGGCTCGGCAGCTACGTGCGCGCCGACCACGAACTCCTGTTCCCGCGCGCGCGGGCGCTGCGCTCGCTGGCGCTGCTGCCGCTCAGGCGCCAGGAGCGCACCGCGGCCGTGCTGTGCTTCGGCAGCGCCGACCCGGAGCGCTTCTCGCATCGCCTCGGCGCCGACTTCCTGGCGCACCTCGCGTCGGTGGTCGCGATCTGCCTCGAGAACGCCTGCAACCGCGCGCGCGTGCTGCGCAGCGGGCTCTCGGACTACCTGACCGGCTGGCACAACCGCCGTTACCTGACCGCGCGGCTGCGCGAGGAGCTGGCGCGCGCGCAGCGCAGCGGCACCTCGGTCGCGTGCCTGATGATCGACATCGACCACTTCAAGACGCTGAACGACACCTTCGGGCACATCGGCGGCGACGAGGCGCTGCGCGAGATCTCGGCGCGCATCGAGAGCCAGATCCGCGCCAGCGACACCGCGGCGCGCTTCGGCGGCGACGAGTTCACGCTGCTGCTGCCCGACACCTCGCTGCCGGACGCGGTGCGGCTCGCCGAGCGCATCCGCTCGGTGATGGCGGCGCCGATCGACGTCGGCCACGGCCGCAAGCACCCGGTGACGCTCTCGATCGGCGCGGCCGCGCGGCTCGGCCGGCGCGGCAGCGAGGACCTGAAGGCGCTCGCGGAGGCGCTGATCGCGGATGCCGACGCGGCGCTGTACGCGGCGAAGGCCGCCGGACGCGACCGGGTTGCCGCGGGCGGCGGCTGACTCAGGTCGCCGGCTGCGCCCGGCGCATCAGCACCAGGAAGAGCGGCACGCCGATCAGCGCCGTCAGCGCGCCGACCGGCAGCTGGCGCGGCGCGAGCAGCGTGCGCGACAGGAGGTCGGCGGCCACCAGCAGCGTGCCGCCGGCGAGCGCCGCCGCCGGCACCACGCGCCGGTGGTCGGAACCGAGCGCGAGCCGCACGAGGTGCGGCGTCACGAGCCCGACGAAGCCGACCGCGCCGACGCTCGTGACCGTGGCCGCGGTCAGCAGGCTCGCGACCACGAACAGGCCGCCGCGCATCGGCGTCACGGCGATCCCGAGGAGCCGCGCCTGCACCTCGCCGCGCGCCAGCACGTTGAGCGGACGCGCCGCGAGCATGCCGGCCGGCACCGCGATCGCGACCAGCGCCAGCAGCCCGGCGGGCGAGCTCGCCCAGGCGAGGTCGCCCATCAGCCAGAAGACCATGCCGCGCAGCACGGTCGGGTCGCCGGCCGCGAGCAGCAGGCTGACCAGGGCACCGGTGCCGGCAGCGACCACGACGCCGGTCAGCAGCAGCCGCGTCGGCGTCCAGCCCCCGGGGCCCTGCGCGAGCGCGAACACCGTCAGCGTCGCGGCGAGCGCGCCGCTGAAAGCCGCGGCCTGCACGGCCCAGGCGCCGAGCCCGAGCAGCATCGCGCCGAGCGCGGCGACCGCGGCGCCGCCCGAGAGGCCGAGCACGTACGGGTCGGCCAGCGGGTTGCGCAGCAGCACCTGCATCGCGACCCCGGCCAGGGCGAGCAGGGCGCCGGCGCCGAACGCGGTCAGCGCGCGCGGCAGCCGCAGCGACAGCACCAGCGAGCGCGCCAGCGGGTCGTCGCCCGCCCACAGCCCGTGCCAGAGCGCCGCCGGGCCGGGGCCGGCGCTGCCGATCGAGAGCGCGGCGGCGAGCACCGCGAGCGCGGCGAGCGCGAGCAGCGTCAGGGTCAGCGCGGGGCGGCGGGCGAGGGCGGGCAGCACGACCGGGTTCACGGCGGGGACGGGCGGACGAGCCTACCCTGATCCGTGGCCGGCCGGCAGGTTGGCCGGCCCGGGAAGCGTGTGAAAGAATCGGTCTGCCCCCCTCCCCCGAGGGCCCGATGAGCGACTGGATCGACGCGGATGGCTATCGCGCCAACGTTGGCATCGTCCTGATGCGCGACGACGGGCGGGTATTCCTCGGCGGGCGGACCGGGGGTCGCGGCTGGCAGTTCCCGCAGGGCGGCATCCAGCCCGAGGAGCCGTTCGCGGACGCGCTCTACCGCGAGCTGAACGAGGAGGTCGGCCTCGGCGCGCGCGACGTCGAGTACGTCGGCGAGACGCGCGAGTGGCTGCGCTACGAGCTGCCGCGCCAGTACGTGCGCCGCAACGGCCTGCCGCGCTGCATCGGCCAGAAGCAGCGCTGGGCGCTGCTGCGCTTCCGCGGCGACGAGGGCCGGCTGCGCTTCGATGCGACCGACGAGCCGCCGGAGTTCGACCGCTTCCGCTGGGCGGACTTCTGGGATCCGGTGCGCGAGGTCATCTACTTCAAGCGCGCAGTCTACCGGCGCGCATTGCACGAACTCGGCCGGCTCGCCTTCCCCGCCGGGCTGCCGCCGTACCCGTCGTGGTGGGAAGCCGAGGCCGCCGCCGACGCGGCGCGCGCGGCCGAAGGCGGCGCGGCGCCGGCCCCGGGCTGAGGCGCGCGGGACTCCGCCGGCATGCCCACCGAGACCCGACGGCTGGTCGTCACGCCGCACGCGCCCGGGCGCGGCCTGGTGCTCTGGGCCGCGCTCGTGCTCGGCGGCCTGCTGGCGCTGTGGGGCGCCTTCGAGGCTGGCCGCTACCTATCCGGCTACTCGATCGCGAGCGCGGCCGGCGAGCGGCTCGAGAAGAACGGCGAGATCGCGGCGCTGCAGAAGCGCCTGCAGGAGACCGACGCGAAGCTCGCCACGCTCGAGGTCGCGCGGCGCGTCGACCGCGAGGCACAGGCGCAGGTCGAGAAGTCGCTGAGCGAGCTGCAGGGCCGGCTCGGCGAGGCGAACCAGGAGCTCGCCTTCTACCGCAGCGTGCTGAACCCGAGCGACGGCATCCTCGGCATGCGCGTGCAGCGGCTGCGGGTGCAGCCGGCGATCAAGCCGCGGCACTTCCGCGTGCGCCTCGTGCTCGTGCAGGCGGCGCACCAGGACGCGGTCTCGCAGGCGAGCGCGGACTTCTCGATCGAAGGCACGCGCGCCGGCCACGCGGCGACGCTGCCGCTGGCCGAGATCGGCGTCTCGGCACGCGTGCTGAACTTCTCGTTCCGCTATTTCCAGGAGCTGGAGGCCGAGATCGAGCTGCCGGCCGACTTCCAGCCGCGCAACATCGAGGTCGAGGTGCGGCCTTCCAAGGGTGCATCTCCGATCCGACAGGCCTACCCTTGGAAGATCGACACGACCTGAGCCCTGGAGAAACCGGATGTTCGCCCGCAAGAAGCCCGCCCCCCCGAAGATCGAGACGCTGATCGGCCCGGGAACCCGCATCGACGGCAATCTGATCGTGACCGGGGGCGTGCACCTCGAGGGCTACGTGAAGGGCAACGTCACGACCAGCCCGGAGGGCAGTGCCGTGCTCTCGATCGGCCCGCAGGGGGTCGTCGAGGGCGTGGTGGACGTGCCGCGGGTGGTCGTGCACGGCGAGGTGCGCGGCGACATCCGCGCGCGCGACAAGGTCGACCTCGGCGCCGGCGCCAAGGTCTCCGGCAACGTCAGCTACGGGGTCATCGAGATGGCGGCCGGCGCCGTGATCCAGGGCCGGCTGATCGCACCGAGCGCGCCCGCGCCGCTCGACGAGGCGAAGGCCGGCGCCTAGCCCGCCGCCGCGGCAGTCGCGATCAGAGGATCGCGACGATGTCCTGCTCGAGGCATTCGGGCCGGTCGGTCGGCGCGTAGCGGCGCACGACCCGGCCTTCCTTGTCGACCAGGAACTTGGTGAAGTTCCACTTGATCGCCTCGGTGCCGAGCACGCCGGTCGCGGCCTGCTTCAGCTCGCGGTAGAGCGGGTGCGCGTTCGGCCCATTGACCTCGATCTTGGCGAACATCGGGAAGCTCACCTCGTACGTGGTCGAGCAGAATTTCGCGATCTCGGCCTCGTCGCCCGGCTCCTGGTGCCCGAACTGGTCGCACGGGAAGCCGAGCACCGCGAAGCCCTTCGGTGCGAGGCGGCGGTGCAGCGCCTCGAGCCCGCGGTACTGGGGCGTGAAGCCGCACTTGCTCGCGACGTTCACGATCAGCAGTGCCTGGCCGCGGTAGTCGCCGAGCGATTGCTCGCGGCCGTCGAGGGTCCGGGCGGAGAGGTCGTAGAGGCTGGCCATCGGCGACTCCGGTCGCGGCGCGGGCGACGCCAGCGCCTACCATGGCACGGCCTCGGGCGTCGGCGGAAGTCCCGCCGCTCAGCGGCCGCGGCGGCGTCCCGGGGCGGTGGCGCCGCCCGCGAGCGCCGGCGAGCGCGGCCACGGCCACCAGGGCGAGCGCAGCTGCGCCTGCTGCTTGACCGCCACCGGCAGGGGTGGGGCGGCCTCGGCGGCCGGCGCTTCGGGCGCGGATCGGCCGGCGCGGGGCCGGGCGGGGGACGCGGGAGTCCTCATGGGCGCGACTAAAGCACCGCGCGCGGCGCCGGACTGTGATGCGCGTAGCGTTTGCCGCGGCCGGCGCCGCTCCCGCTGCGCCGTCCGTCACGTTCCCGGCGCGCGGTAGACTCGCGAGCATCGCCTCCGGCCGGGAGATCGCCGATGCCCCTCGACCGACGCCGCTTCGTCTCGGCCGCCCTCGGCGCGGCGGCGTGGGGCGCGCTGCCTGCCGCACGCGCGAAGCCGGCGCCGCTGCCGGCCGACCCCTGCGATGCCGACGCGACCGATCTCGTCGCGCACCTTGCCGCCGGCACGCTCTCGGCGCGCGAGCTGATGGCGGCGCAGCTGGCGCGGATCGATGCCTGGAACGGCCGGGTCAACGCGATCGTCGCGCGACTGCCCCACGAGGCGTGCCTTGCGCTCGCGACGGAGGCGGACCGGCGCCGCGGCCGCGGCGAGCCGCAGGGGCCGCTCGCGGGCCTGCCGTGGGCATTCAAGGACCTCGAGGACGCGGTCGGCTTCCCGTGCACCTCGGGCTCGCCGATCTACCGCGACTTCCGCCCGACCAGCGACACGGTGCTGGTCGAGCGACTGCGCCGCGCGGGCGTCGTGCCGATCGGCAAGACCAACGTCCCCGAGTTCGGCATGGGCTCGCACACCTACAACCCGGTCTACGGCACGACCCGCAACCCCTACGACCCGTCGAAGAGCGCCGGGGGTTCCTCGGGCGGGGCCGCGGCGTCGGTGACGACCGGCATGCTGGCGCTCGCCGACGGCAGCGACCTCGGCGGCTCGCTGCGCAATCCCGCCAACTTCAACAACGTCGTCGGCTTCCGGCCGAGCGTCGGGCTCGTGCCGCTCGCCCCGGAGTCGCTGCCGTTCCTCGGCTTCACGGTCAAGGGACCGATCGGCCGTTCGGTGCGCGACGTCGCGCTCGCGATGTCGGTGATCTCCGGGCCCGACCCGCGCGACCCGGGCTGCCTGCCCTCGGACCCGGCGCGCTTCGCGGGCGCGCTCGAGCGCGAGGTGCGCGGCACGCGCATCGCCTGGTGCCCGGACCTCGGCGGCCTGCCGGTGGAGCCCGCGGTGCGCGCCGTCCTCGACGCGCAGCGGCCGGTGCTCGAGTCGCTCGGCTGCGTGGTCGAGGAGGCCGTGCCGCCGCTCGCGCGCGCCGACGAGATCTTCCTGACGCTGCGCCGCTGGCAGACGGCCTCGTGGCTCGCCCCGCTGCTCGCGGAGCATCGCGCGCAGGTGAAACCCGAGGCGATCGAGGAGGCCGAGGCCGGGCTGCGGCTCTCGGGAACGGACGTCGCGCGTGCCTTCGAGGCGCACGCCGAGCTGCTCGGCCGGATGCGCCGCTTCCACGAGCGCTACGAGCTGATTGCCTGCGCCGTCAACCAGGTGGCGCCGTTCGATGCCGCGATCGACTGGCCGCACGCGGTCGCCGGGCGGACGATGGCGCATTACATCGAGTGGATGCGCTCGGCCTGGTCGATCACGACCACCTGGCAACCGGCGATCTCGATGCCGGCCGGCTTCACGCCGGGCGGGCTGCCGGTCGGGCTGCAGCTCGTCGGCCGGCGCCTCGAGGACCGGCGGCTGCTGGAATTCGCGCATGCCTTCGAGGCGGCGACCGGGGTGGGCCGGCGCCGGCCGACGTTGGGCGCCTGAACGGAGCAGCGCATGGACCTCAATCGTCGGGACTTCCTCGGGGCCGCCGCCGTGGCGGCGGTCGGCGTCGGTGGCCCGCGCGCGGCGGCCGCGCCCGCCGCCGGCGACGCGCTCTGCGACCTCGAGGCGAGCGCGCAACTGAGGCTGCTCGCGACGCGGGCGGTGTCGGCGCAGGAGCTCATGCAGGCGCACCTCGAGCGCATCGCCCGCTGGAACCCGACGGTCAACGCGATCGTCGCGCGGACGCCGGAGGAGGAATGCCTCGCGCTCGCCCGCGCGGTCGACGAGCGTCGCGCGCGCGGCGAGCCGCTCGGGCCGCTCGCGGGGCTGCCGTGGGCGTTCAAGGACCTCGAGCCGGTGGTCGGCCAGCCCTGGACGCGCGGCTCGCCGGTGTTCCGCCACGCGACCGCAACCGCCGACTCGCTGGTCGTCGAGCGCCTGAAGCGCGCCGGCGTGGTGCCGATCGGCCGGACGAACTCGCCCGAGTTCGGCATGGGTTCGCACACCTACAACCCGGTCTACGGCACCACCCGCAATCCCTACGACCCGTCGAAGAGCGCCGGCGGCTCCTCGGGCGGGGCGGGCGTCGGGCTCGCGACCGGCATGCTCGCGCTCGCCGACGGCAGCGACCTCGGCGGCTCGCTGCGCAACCCCGCCAACTTCAACAACGTCGTCGGCTTCCGGCCGACGGTCGGCCTCGTGCCGACCGGGCCCTCGGCGCTGCCGTTCTACGGCTTCGCGGTCAAGGGCCCGATGGCGCGCACGGTGGCGGACGCGGCGCTGCTGCTCGGCGTGCTCGCCGGCGCCGACCCGCGCGACCCGGGCGTTTACGAGTCTGACCCCGCCGCGCTCGCGGCGCCGCTCGGCCGCGACCCGAAGGGCACCCGCGTCGCGTGGTGCCCTGACCTCGGCGGCCTGCCGCTGGAGCCCGCGGTGCGCGCGGTGCTCGAGGCGCAGCGGCCGGTGCTCGAGTCGCTCGGCTGCGTGGTCGAGGAGGCGGTGCCGCCGCTCGCGCACGCCGACGAGGTGTTCCTGACGCTGCGCGCGCTGCGCTCGTTCATCGTCTGGGGCGGGCTGCTCGAGGCGCACCGCGCCGAGCTCAAGCCCGAGGCGGTCGGCGAGATCGAGGCCGGCAGCCGGCTCGGCGCCCGCGAGATCGGCCGCGCGCTGACCGCGCACGCCGAGCTGATGGGCGCGATGCGGCGCTTCCACGAGCGCCACGACGCGATCGCCTGCGCGGTCAACCAGCTCGCGCCCTTCGACGCCGCGCTCGACTGGCCGCACGCGGTCGCCGGTCGGCCGATGAGCCACTACATCGAGTGGATGCAGTCCGCCTACTGGTTCACCGCCACCTGGCAGCCGGCGATCTCGGTGCCGGCGGGGTTCACGCCGGGTGGGCTGCCGGTCGGGCTGCAGCTCGTCGGCCGCTACCGCGGCGACCGCGCGCTCCTCGAGCTCGCGCACGCCTTCGAGCAGGCGACCCGCGTCGGGCTGCGGCGGCCCGCACTCCCGGCGTAACCGGCGCTCGCTAGAATCCCCGCGCGGCCGGCCGGCCGCGCCGCCGGATCCTCGCCGTGCCCGACCTGTTCAGTCCCTACACCCTCAAGGGCGTCACGCTGCGCAACCGCGTGGTGATGTCGCCGATGTGCCAGTACTCCGCGATCGACGGGGTGCCGAACGACTGGCACCTCGTGCACCTCGGGGCGCGCGCCGCCGGCGGCGTCGGCCTCGTGTTCGCGGAGGCGACCGGCGTCTCGCCCGAGGGACGGATCACGCCGGGCTGCACCGGCCTCTGGAACGACGAGCAGGCCGAGGTGTTCGCGCGGATCGCGCGCTTCGTGCGCTCGCAGGGCGCGGTGCCGGGGATCCAGATCGCGCACGCCGGCCGCAAGGCGAGCGCGCAGCGCCCCTGGGAGGGCGAGCGCCACCTCGAGCCGGCCGAGGGTGGCTGGGAGATCGTCGCGCCCTCGGCGCTGGCCTTCGGCGCGCACCTGCCGCGCGTGCCGCGGGAGATGACCGAGGCCGACATCGCGCGGGTGCGCGAGGACTTCGTCGCGGCCGCGCGCCGCGCGCACGCGGCGGGATTCCAGGTGCTGATGCTGCATTTCGCGCACGGCTACCTCGGCCAGAGCTTCTTCTCGCCGCTCGCGAACCGGCGCCGCGACCGCTACGGCGGCAGCTTCGAGAACCGCGCGCGCTTCCTGCTCGAGACGCTCGCCGCGGTGCGCGCGGTGTGGCCGGAGTCGCTGCCGCTGATGGCGCGGCTCGGCGTCGCCGACTACGTGCCCGGCGAGCAGCCGCTCGAGGAGTCGATCGAGCTCGTGCGGCGCATGAAGGCCGGCGGGCTCGACTTCATCGACGTCTCGCTCGGCTTCAACACGCCCGACGTCAGCGGCGTGCCGTTCGGCACGCCCGGCTTCCTCGCGCCGGTCGCGGCGCGGGTCGGGCGCGAGGCGGGGCTGCCGGCCGGCTGCTCGTGGAAGATCCGCGACGCGGCGCTCGCCGACTCGCTGGTGCGCGCGGGCGGGCTCGAGCTCGTGATCCTCGGCAAGGCGCTGCTGGATGACCCGCACTGGACCTTCCACGCGGCGCGCACGCTCGGGCGCGAGCGGCCGGGCAGCGTGCTGGCGCAGCCCTACGGCTACGCCGTCTAGGCCCCCGGACGGGATCTTTGACCCCGCCGGGGCATGGGACTAAAATGGGCTAAGTCATTGATTTGGGATGGTTCCATGAGCGAGCAACCCGCACCGACCGCCGCGCCCCCGGGCGCCGCCCCGCCGCCGTCGCTGGTCTTCACCGACGCCGCGGCGACCAAGGTGGGCGAGCTCATCCGCGAGGAGGCGAACCCGGCGCTGAAGCTGCGCGTCTACGTGCAGGGCGGCGGCTGCTCCGGCTTCCAGTACGGCTTCACCTTCGACGAGAACGTCGACGAGGGCGACATGACGGTCGAGAACCAGGGCGTGACGCTGCTGATCGACCCGATGAGCTTCCAGTACCTGATCGGCGCCGAGATCGACTACCGCGAGGGCCTCGACGGCGCGCAGTTCGTGATCCGCAACCCGAACGCCAAGACCACGTGCGGCTGCGGCTCGTCGTTCTCGGCCTGAGCGGGCCGGGCGGCGCAGACGGCCGGCGCGGCTGGCCGTGACCTGATGCCGGCGTCGAAGCGCATCCCGGACGTCCTGGCCGCGGTCGATCTCGGCTCCAACAGCTTCCACATGGTGGTCGCGCGCTACTCGCACGGCCAGCTGACGATCGTCGACCGGCTGCGCGAGATGGTGCGGCTCGCCGCCGGCCTCGACGAGCACGGCCGGCTCTCGAAGGAGGCCACCGACCGCGCGCTCGGTGCGCTCGCGCGCTTCGGCCAGCGGCTGCGGGACATGCAGGCCGAGAGCGTGCGCGTGGTCGGCACCAACACGCTGCGCAAGGCGCGCCGCAAGGCCGGCTTCCTCGAGCGCGCCCGCGAGGCGCTCGGCCACCCGATCGAGATCATCTCCGGCATCGAGGAGGCGCGCCTCATCTACGCCGGCGTGACGCAGACGATCCCGCTCGAGCCCGGCCGGCGGCTGGTGGTCGACATCGGCGGCGGCAGCACCGAGTGCATCATCGGCGACGGCCTCGAGCCGCGGATCCTGGAGAGCCTCTACATGGGCTGCGTGGCGCTCTCCGCCGAGTACTTTCCCGACGGGCGCTTCGTCGAGAAGCGCTTCGACCGCGCGGTGGTCGCCTGCGAGGTCGAGCTCGAGCCGATCCAGGTGCCGTTCCGCGCCATCGGCTGGGAGCACGCGGTCGGCTCCTCCGGCAGCGTGCGCGCGGTCGGCGAGGCGATCCGCGAGCTCGACCCGACCGCGCAGACGATCACGCGCGCGGGCCTGCGCGAGCTGACCGAGCATCTGACGCGCGCCGGCAACGTGCGCGGCGCCGGCCTCGAGGCGATCGGCGAGGAGCGCTGGCCGGTGTTCGGCGGCGGGCTCGCGATCCTGACCGCGGTGTTCAACGCGCTCGCGATCGAGTCGATGCGGGTCGCCGACGGGGCGCTGCGCGAGGGCCTGCTCTACGACATGGTCGGCCGCTACACCGACGAGGACGCGCGCGAGCGCAGCATCCGCTCGATGGCGGCGCGCTTCCACGTCGACCCCGACCAGGCCGAGCGCGTCGAGCGCACCGCGATCGAGCTGCTGCGCGAGGTCGAGGCCGCCTGGGGACTCACCGACCCGCTCGCCGAGGGCGTGTTGCGCTGGGCCGCGCGGCTGCACGAGATCGGGCTCGACATCTCGCACTCGAGCCACCACAAGCACGCCGCCTACCTGCTCGAGCACGCCGACCTGCCGGGCTTCCCGCGCGAGGAGCAGCGGCTGCTGGCCTGCGTGGTCGGCTCGCACCGGCGCAAGGTGGCGCTCGAGCGTGCCGAGGAGCTGATCCCGCCCTGGCACACGCTCGCGCTCTACCTGATCGTGGTGTTCCGGCTGGCGGTGCTGCTGCACCGCGGCCGCTCGCGCGAGCCGCTGCCGACGATCCGGCTCACGCCGCGCGGCCGGACGCTCGAGCTGCGCTTCCCGCGCGGCTGGCTGACCGCGCACGCGCTGACGCGCGCCGACCTCGAGCAGGAGGTCGACTTCCTGAAGGCTGCGGGGGTCCGGCTGCGGGTCTACTGAGGCCGGGCTCAGGCCTCGGCGTGGCGCTCGAGCAGCACCTGCTGCGCGGTCAGCGGCGTCTCGCCGTGCGGCTGGCAGCGCTGGTAGCTGCCGTCCGGCTGCAGCAGCCAGGCGTTGGTGTTGTCCGCCAGCCAGCACTCGAGGTCGCGCAGGATGCGTTCCTTGAGCTTCGGCCGCTCGATCGGGAAGGCCACCTCGACGCGCCGGAAGAAGTTGCGCTCCATCCAGTCGGCGCTCGCGCACCACAGCTCCTCGTGGCCCTCGTGGTGGAAGTAGTAGACGCGCGAGTGCTCGAGGAAGCGGCCCATGATCGAGCGCACGCGGATGCGCTCGGAGACGCCGGGCACGCCCGGGGTCAGCGCGCAGATGCCGCGCACGATCAGGTCGATCTCGACGCCGGCATTCGAGGCCTGGTACAGCGCCTCGATGATGCGCGGCTCGATCAGCGCGTTCATCTTGGCGATGATCCGCGCCGGCTTGCCGGCGCGGGCGTGCTCGGTCTCGCGGCCGATCTTCAGCAGCAGCGTCTCGTGCAGCGTGAACGGCGACTGCAGCAGCTTGCGCAGCTTCGGCGTGCGCGTCAGGCTCGTCAGCTGCATGAACAGGTCGTGTAGGTCCTCGCCGATCGCCTCGTCGCAGGTGAACAGGCCGTAGTCGGTGTAGGCGCGCGCGGTGCGCGCGTGGTAGTTGCCGGTGCCGACGTGGCAGTAGCGGCGCAGGCCGCCTTCCTCGCGGCGCACGACCAGGATCAGCTTGGCGTGCGTCTTGTAGCCGACCACGCCGTACATCACGTGCGCGCCGGCCTCCTGCAGCCGGGTCGCGAGCGACAGGTTCGCCTCCTCGTCGAAGCGCGCCATCAGCTCGATGATGACCGTGACGTCCTTGCCGGCGCGCGCCGCCTCGACCAGTGCATCGACCACCGTCGAGTCGGAGCCCGAACGGTACAGCGTCTGCTTGATCGCGAGCACCTGCGGGTCGCGCGCCGCCTGGCGCACGAAGTCGAGGATCGGCGCGAACGACTGGAACGGATGGTGCAGCAGCACGTCCTTGTCGCGGATCGCGGCGAACAGGTCGGCGTGGCCGGTGAAGCGCCCCGGCAGGCCGGGCGTGAACGGCGGGTACTTGAGTTCCGGCCGGTCGACCAGGTCGTAGACGGCCGCGAGCCGGTTCAGGTTCACCGGGCCCGGCACCTGGTAGAGGTCGCCCGGGCCGAGCTGGAACTGCTCGAGCAGGAACTGCGTCAGGTCGCCCGGGCAGTCGTGCGAGGTCTCGAGCCGCACCTCGTCGCCGTAGCGGCGCTCGGCGAGCTCGCCCTCGACCGCGCGCCGCAGGTCGTCGACCTCTTCCTCGTCGACGAACAGGTCGGAGTTGCGCGTCACGCGGAACTGCCAGCAGCCGTCGACGTTCATGCCCTCAAAGAGCTTGCCGATGAAGCGCTGCACGATCGCCGACAGGTACACGAGCTTCTGCATGCCCGGTTCGTCGGCGGCGACGCGCACCACCCGCGGCAGCGAGCGCGGCACCTGCACGATCGCGAGGTGCGTGTCGCGGCCGAAGGCGTCGGTGCCGTCGAGCTTGACGATGAAGTTCAGGCTCTTGTTCTGGATGCGCGGGAACGGACGCGCCGGGTCGAGGCCGAGCGGCGACAGCACCGGCTCGACCTCGCGCTCGAAGTAGCGCTCGAGCGCGCCTGCTTCCGCGCGCGCGATGCGCTTGGTGTTCAGCAGCTGGATGCCGGCCTCGACCAGCGCCGGCGTCAGCTCATCGTTCAGGATCCGGTACTGCTCGGCGACCAGTGCCCGAGCGCGGACGTGGATCGCGGCCATCTGCTCGGCGATCGAGCGGCCGTCGGGCCCGAGGCCGCTCGCGCCGCGCTCCTGGCGCTCCTTGAGGCCGGCGATGCGGATCTCGAAGAACTCGTCGAGGTTGGCCGAGGCGATCGACAGGAAGCGGACGCGCTCGAGCAGCGGCACGCTCGCGTCGCGCGCGAGGTCCAGCACGCGCTGGTTGAACTCGAGGAACGAGAGCTCCCGGTTGATGTAGTACGCCGGGGCCCTGAGATTGATGTCGTCCATGGTGCCCGTCCCGTCGGGGGCACCTTAGCACGCCCGCTCCGGGCGCTCTGTGACAGCGGTTTGACGGCCCGTCAGCGGGCCGCGGCCACCGGCTGGGCGCCCTTGGCGGCGTCGAGGCCGGCCAGCAGCGCCCGCGACTTCTGCTCGAAGTCCGGCCGCAGCGCCGCCGAGATCGGCTCGGCGGGCAGGGTCTTGATCGAGGCCGGGTTGCGGTGCACGCCGCCAACCCGGTACTCGTAGTGCAGGTGCGGGCCGGTCGCGAGCCCGGTCATGCCGACGTAGCCGACCAGCTCGCCCTGCTGAACCTTCTTGCCGACGAACAGCGACGGCGCGAAGTGCGACAGGTGGCCGTAGACCGTCTCCACCCCGCCCGGGTGGGTGACCATCACGACGTTGCCGTAGCCGCCCTGGGTGCCGCGGAAGGCGATCCGGCCGGCGCCCGCGGCGCGCACCGGCGTGCCGGACGGCGCCGCGTAGTCGATGCCCTTGTGGGCGCGCATCCGGTTCAGCACCGGGTGGAAGCGCAGCCCGAAGCCCGAGCTGATGCGCGAGAACTGCACCGGCGCCAGCAGGAAGGCCTTGCGCAGGCTCTTGCCCTCGGGCGTGTAGTACTCGCGGCGGCCGTCCGGCAGCGTGTAGCGCACCGCGCGGTAGATCCGGCCGTTGTTGACGAACTCGGCCGCGAGGATCTCGCCGTCGCGCAGGTACGCGCCGTCGCGATAGACCTTCTCGAGCACCATCGTGAAGCTGTCGCCCGGCTGCAGCTCCTGCGCGAAGTCGATGTCGTAGCGGAACACCTCGGCGAGCTGCAGCGCGACCAGGTCGGAGGCGCCGAGGTCGTTGACGGTCTTGAAGAGCGAGGAGCTGATGCGGCCGCTCAACGGCGCGCTCCGGAGCTCGAGGGCGTTCTTGACGATGTCGGCCGCGAAGTCGCCGTCGGCCGCCCGGCGCACGGTCAGCGTGTCGGTCTCGCTGATGCGGCGGGTCAGCGAGGTCAGCTCACCGTCGAGGCTCGTCAGCTTCACCACGTCGCCGGGCTTCAGGAAGTCGAGGCTCTGGCGCACGCCCGGCAGGCTGCGGATGGTCGCCAGGTCCTCGATCGAGAGCTCGAGGCGCCGGAAGATCGAGTCGAGGGTGTCGTTGCGCCGCACGATGACGTCGGCGGCCTTCTCGAGGGGTCGCACCGCGGCCGTGACCGCGGCGGCGAGCGCGCGCCCCTGGGCGCCGTCCGCGACGGGGGCGATCGGCGCGCGCGGCCCGGCGGACTCGGCCGCCGCGGCGACCGGCGCGACGTCGGCGACCGGGGCGACCTCGGGCGCCGGGGCCGCCGCCCCCGGCTCGAGCAGCTCCCGCCACGGGCCCTCGACCGAGAGCACGGCCGCGCCGCCGAGGCACAGCGCCGCGAGGCCACCGACGACGAAGACGGTGCGCGGGCGGCGGCGAGCCAGGGCGGTGTGGGGCGCGGTCTCGAGGCTCGTCGACGGCACGGGGTGTCCGGGTTACGTTAACTCGACGGGCCGAGAGGCTACGGGCCCGCTCGCGGCCCGGTCAACCCCCGGCGCCCGGGGCTTTCACGGGCCGCGGACAGGGTGTCGGCCGACCCGCGCCCCGCCTGAGGGCCGTCACGCGGTCCTTAGGTGCATTTGCGGATCTGCCGCACCGCACCTAAATTGGCGCGTCACGCCGTGGGGAGCCTCGCATGCTGGGTGCGTCGGAGCAGTTGCCGGAACTGAAGCGCGGGGCGCACGAGATCCTGCTCGAGGCGGACCTCCTCAAGAAGCTCGCGCGCGGCAAGCCGCTCAGGGTCAAGACCGGCTTCGACCCCACCGCGCCCGACCTGCACCTCGGCCACACCGTGCTCATCAACAAGATGCGGCAGTTCCAGGTGCTCGGCCACGAGGTGATCTTCCTGATCGGCGACTTCACCGGGATGATCGGCGACCCGACCGGCAAGAACGCGACGCGGCCGCGCCTGACGCGCGAGGAGATCGAGTCGAACGCGCGCACCTACGAGGAGCAGATTTTCAAGATCCTCGACCGCGAGAAGACCGTCATCGACTTCAACTCGCGCTGGATGACCGAGCTCGGCAGCGCCGGGCTCATCGGCCTCGCCGCGCAGTACACCGTCGCGCGCATGCTCGAGCGCGACGACTTCGCCAAGCGCTACAAGGGCGGCCAGCCGATCGCGATCCACGAGTTCCTCTACCCGCTGGTGCAGGGCTACGACTCGGTGGCGCTCAAGGCCGACGTCGAGCTCGGCGGCACCGACCAGAAGTTCAACCTGCTGGTCGGGCGCACGCTGCAGGAGAGCTACGGCCAGGAGCCGCAGGTGGTGCTGACGACGCCGCTGCTCGAGGGCCTGGACGGCGTCCACAAGATGTCGAAGTCGCTCGGCAACTACATCGGCATCCACGAGCCGCCGCAGGAGATGTTCGGCAAGATCATGTCGATCAGCGACACGCTGATGTGGCGCTACTTCGACCTGCTGTCGTTCCGCCCGCTCGCCGAGGTCGAGGCGCTGAAGCGCGCGGTCGCCGACGGCCGCAACCCGCGCGACGTGAAGTTCGAGCTCGGCGTCGAGATCGTCGATCGCTTCCACGGCGCGGGCGCCGGCGCGCGCGCGCGCGAGGAGTTCATCGCCCGCTTCCGCGAGGGCCAGGTGCCGGACGACGTGCCGGAACTCGAGCTTTCGATCGAGGCGGGCGGCGCCAAGCTCGCGCTCGTGCTCAAGGAGGCGCAGCTCGTCGCCAGCACCTCGGCCGGCTACCGCATGATCGAGCAGGGCGCGGTGCGCCTCGACGGCGAGCGCATCTCCGACCGCGACCTCACGGTCGTGCCGGGCGCGGCGCACCTGCTGCAGGTCGGCAAGCGGGGATTTGCGCGCGTGACGCTGCGCGCGCGGGCCTCCTGAGGGCCCGTCGCCCGCGCCCGAAGGCCGGTTGCGCACACGCCGCCTTTGACACCCGCAGACGCGGCGATATACTGCGCGCCCCCCGAAGAGCCCTGCTCGACGGGGACCCCCGACCGACCCGACCGACGCCCCCTGGGCACGGCCGGGCACGGCCGAAAAAGTGGGTTGCTAGGTGTTGACGGACTTGAAAAGCCGTCTATACTAGGCGGCTCCACTGGCTAGGCTGCGAAGCCTCGTGCCAGTCCCCCTCGAGCCACCGCGCTCGGGGCGTTGTTTAAGAATCAGCAGGTAATTTGTGTGGGGACTCGCGTCAAAGCGTCGTACGACGCATATGCGAGTTCTAAGTATCCAAGCAAGTAATTCTCGCTGGTACGAAAGCAGCGAGAGTCAGTTGTTCAGGAGCTTGGGGCGAGCTTCTTCAAGTTATGAAAATTTAACTGAAGAGTTTGATCCTGGCTCAGATTGAACGCTGGCGGCGTGCCTAACACATGCAAGTCGAGCGGCAGCGCGGGAGCAATCCTGGCGGCGAGC
>JAFEDR010000012.1 GCA_018241525.1 Pseudomonadota bacterium | reverse complement strand
GCGCGCGCGGCCGCGGCGGCACCGCGCGCGAGCGCGGCGGCGGCCGCCCCGCAGGGCGGCGGCACGGACTGGGCGGAGTTCTGAGCTAACGCTCGCCCGGCGCCGCGGCGGCCCGGGCGAGCACCTTGGCGAGCAGCGGCAGCAGGTCGGTCGCGAGCGTCTGCTTCGAGAGCACCGCGTCGGCGCCGACCCGCTTCGCCTGCTGCGCGACCTTGTCCGAGGCGTAACCTGAGACGAGCACCACCGGCAGGTCCGGCCGCACGGCCTTGACCGCGCGGATGATGTCGAGGCCGGTCGCGCCCGGCATCTTGTAGTCGGTGACGATCACGTCGAAGCCATCCGGCTCGGCGTGCAGCGCCTCGAGCGCCGCCGCCCCCGTCGTGTAGGTGGCGGCGCGGTAGCCGCGCTCGAGCAGCAGCCGCTCGACGAGCACCAGCAGCCACTTGTGGTCGTCGACGAACAGCACGCGCTCGCCGCCGCCCGGCGGCTGCACCCGCCGCTCGGTCTTGTTGCGCGAGCGCGGCTCGCCGGCGCCGTCGGCCGGCGCGACGACCGGGAACCTGAGCGCGACCCCGACGCCGTTGCCTGCGGTCGGGGAAAGCGTCGCGCCGAGCGCGGCGACGAGCTCGCCGAGCACCTCGAGTCCGCCACCCGGCTCGGCCTGCGTCGTCAGGCTCACGCCGGCGACCGCCGCATCGGCCGCATCGGCGCGCGGCAGGCCACGCACGCGCACCTCGGCCGCGCCCGGCGCCCCGCCGCTGCCCGGCACCGCCTCGACCTCGATCTCGATCACCCCGCCCCGGCCGGCGAGCGCACGCACCGCCCGGATGCCGGCCGAGACGACGGCGTGCTGCACCAGCGCCTCGTCGGCACGCACCGTCGGCAGGTCGGGGGCGGCGCGGAACTCGACGTCGAGGCCGGGCGGCACGCTCGCCCGCAGCAGCGACGCGGCGTCCTCGACGACGGTACCAAGCGCGAGCGGCTTCGGGCCCTGCGGCTCGCCGTGGCTGAAGGCCAGCACCTGGCGTGCGAGCGCCGCGGCACTGCGGCTCGCGCGCGAGCAGACGGCGAGGCTGCGCAGCACCCGGGCGTTGCGGCGCGCGTCCTGGCGCGCGAGCTTCAGGTGTCCGTCGATGGTCGCGATCGCGCCCGCGAACTCGCCGGCGAGGCCGCCGGCGAGCGCGCCGAGGGCCTCCATCCGCTGCGCCCGCCGCGCGAGCTCATCGAGCGTGCCGGCGCTGCCGGCCAGGCTCTCGCCGCGCATGCGCACCGCGCGCTCGAGGAGCTCCGGCAAGAGTGCCGCTGGCGTCGTGCCGCGCGCGGCGGCGAGCGCCGCGAGCCGCCGCTCGAGCTCGTCCGGGATCTCGACGCTGATGTTCCCCATCGCATCCGCTCCGAGAGGCGGGAGCTTTGGAGTCTGAGCGTTCGCCCGGCAATTGGAAAGAACCGCAGCCGCGCGGCAGGGCTCGCGGTGCCGGCGTGACGCGCACGCCGCCGGACCGACGCGGGTCCAGGACGCGGCGATCGCGGCGCGGCTGCCACGACGACGCGAACGTCTTTCGCGATCGGCCGCTCCTCGCTCCTGGGAATTTGCGGGGTCGGACGGGTGCATCAAATCGGCGTATTCGGCGGGAGCCCTGTGGTTCGGCGCCGACCGCCTCGGCCTCCGAATCCCGGGCATGTCAAGGACGGGGTTCGGGCACATCGGGCCGTCGGCAAGGCCGGCCACTTGCCGCCGAACGAGGCCGCGACGACATCGCCCGGTGGGCAGCCAACGCGATGAACCGCGCGCGGATTTCTCGGAAGAATCGCTGGTGCGCCCACGACTTGCCGTCGGCTCCATCGCGATGACGGACGCGTGCGCGTCCCGACTGATCGCTTTACGGTGCGTACATCGACCGGAGATTCGTATGACGACCGTGACCGTCTCTTCGAAGTACCAGATCGTTATCCCGCGAGAGGTTCGCGAGGCGCTCCGCATTCGGCCGGGCGAGCGACTCCACGCGATTCGCTACCGCGGCCACATCGCGCTCGTGCCAGTCAAAGCGAGGAAGAGTGTGCGCGGATTTCTCAAGGGGATCGCCACTGATGTGCCGCGGGAGCCGGACCGGCGGTGAACGTCGTTGACTCATCGGCGTGGCTGGAGTACTTCGCCGACGGCCCGAACGCGTCAGTCTTTTCCAAACCCATCGAGACGATCGGCGACCTGATCGTTCCGACCTTGTCGATCCACGAAGTGTTCAAGCGAGTTTGCGCCGAGCGGGGCGAAGACGACGCGCTGCGCGCCGTCGCTCAGATGAAGCAAGGTCGCGTCGGCGACCTGCATCGCGCGACCGTTCTCGCCGCAGCGCGGATCTCAGTGGATCGCCGGCTCCCCATGGCTGACAGCGTCTTCCTGGCGACGGCATAGGAACATCAGGCGATGCTCTGGACGCAGGATGCCGACTTTATAGAAGTGGTGGGCGTCCGCTACGTCGCCAAGCGGTGACGAATCGGAATCGGCTCGCCGACGACCATCGGCGCCGCGGCGCACCCCAGATGCGTCTTCAACGTAGAAACGGCGGATGAGGCGATCGCCGGGGCCGGATCCGGTCGAGCACGAATGTGGTGGGCTCCGTAGGACTCGAACCCACCACCGACTGACTGACAGGCGCCTAGTTTGACCCGTTGGCTCAACGGGTTAAGCGCGTGAACTCGCAGCGGGCGGCCCGACGTCGGTCTGAATCCGGCTTCGGCCGACCCGGCCAACTCTAGATCCGAGAGCGAGCCGGGCCCGGCGAGGCTGAGGCCAGGTAGCTGCAGTCCGTCAGTCGCCTCGACAACTCACGACTGTAGACGGCGACGCTTAATCGTCGGCGTAGCCGGCCTCCAGCTGATGGCGCACGGCGAGCACGAGCACAACATCGTCAGCCGGCAGCCAGCGGAACTTCGCAATGTAGCCGTAACGGCCGCGTGAGAGCACGAGCTCGCGGCGGCCGTCCTCCACGACCCGACCGAGCAGTGGATGATCCGCAAGCAACTCCAGCGCCCGGCGGACGCTCGTTAACCGCTCGCGCGCGCCACGGGGGTCGTGCTGCGCAATGAACTCGAATAACCGTTCGAGGTCGGCGAGCGCTCGCTCGGTTACTTCGACCCGCGCCATTGACGCACTCGCGGCCGCCGTGCCTTACGACCGGCGAGGCGGGCCTCGAGATAGTCGAACGCCGCGGCCAGGCCCACCGCCTTCCCAGTGGACAACGCCTGGCGTTCCGAATCGGCTGCATCGGCCGCAAAGCGCGCACGCAGCTCCATCCGTTCAGCCTCGCGCTCGAGCGCTTCGACCATGAAGGCGTGCGGCGTCTTGCGCGCGCCTGCCGCCAGTCGTTCGATTCGACGCTTCAGATCATCCGGAAGCTTAAGACTCGTTGCCGCCACGTCGGCGTGCTCCGCGCAGACTCAAGGTAGTCCAAAAGTAATACCTGACTGCGGAGCCGTCAAACACGGCGGCTCGCCCCCGGCGCGCGCCCGAACGACGGCTGGCCCGCCGCCGTCGCTGCCCCGTCGGCGTCGAGGCCGCCTGAGACGACGACGGCGCGCCTGCTCGCTAGCCGATTGATGGGGTGGGCCGTGTAGGACTCGAACCCACCACCAACGGATGAAGAATTTCATCGCTAGACGTTAACTATCAATGGGTTACGATCCTAAGTCTCAGAGATCGCCGGTGACCGGGATGGGACCGCGGCCATCGGGCGTCGCGTCGCTCAGAAAGATGCCGGGAGAGGCCTGATATCCGGCGGAACGCAGCGGAAATGCCGCGTTGTTCACAGCCGCGATTGGAACCATAATGGAACCATTATGGTTGGAGGCCGCGATGCCCACGACGCTGACACTGAAGAACATCCCAGACGAGATCTACGAGCGCTTGAAGGTTGCGGCGGCGACGCATCGTCGTAGCCTCAACAGCGAGGCGATCGTCTGCCTAGAATCGGTGCTGCTCCGGTCGACCAGAACGCCCGCGGAACGGATCGCTCGTGCCCGCGAGCTGCGCGGCGCGATGCGGCCCGGCTCCTTCAGAGCGCGGGAGGTTGACGCGGCCAAACGGCGCGGCCGGGCGTGATCGTCGTCGATTCGAACGTGCTCGCGTATCTCTACCTGCCGGGCGAGCACTCGGCCAAGGCGGACGCACTCCTCGAGCGCGATTCTGAGTGGGCAGCACCGGTGCTGTGGCGCAGCGAATTCCGCAACATCCTTGCGGGGTACCTTAGGCGCAAGACGCTGCGTTTCGACCAGGTTCTCGCCATCCAGAGCGAGGCCGAGAGTCTGATGGCCGGCGCCGAATTTGACGTCGCATCGCCGTATGTCCTCGAACTCGCCCGTGACAGCGGCTGTTCGGCCTATGACTGCGAGTTCGTCGCGCTCGCCGTCGACCTGGGAACGCAGCTCGTGACGATGGACCGCGAATTGCTGCGGGCATTTCCGGGCCGCGCGGTGGCTCTGGGCGACGCCTAACGCGCGATCACGCCGGTTCGGAGTTGCCGTTGAGGGCGACCGTACTCACGCACGAGCGAAGTTGGTGGGCCATGTAGGACTCGAACCTACAACCAACTGATTAAGAGTCAGCTGCTCTACCAATTGAGCTAATGGCCCGTGAACCGGGTGGGGTGGACGACGGGACTCGAACCCGCGACGGCCGGAATCACAATCCGGGGCTCTACCAACTGAGCTACGTCCACCATCGTCGCATCGACTGTCGTCTACTCGTCGTCTCGCTCGGCGCTCCGTCTCCCTCGTCTCGTCGCCCCGCCGGTCGGCGGATGGCGCGCCCGGCAGGACTCGAACCTGCAACCACCGGCTTAGAAGGCCGGTGCTCTATCCGCTTGAGCTACGGGCGCTCGGTGGCTCCCGACTCGTCTCCAGGGCCTCCGGCAGGCCGCGCCCGTGGCCGCCGGTGTCCGCGTTCGGTGGTCGGGGCAGAGGGATTCGAACCCCCGACCCTCTGCTCCCAAAGCAGATGCGCTACCAGACTGCGCCATGCCCCGCTTAAGTCCGCTCCGCACGGGACGCGCAATGATAAGGACCGACCCCCGGCCCGTCAAACCGGCCGCCCGCCCGCAGCGGCCAGCATGCGAGAATGTGCGACTTTTCGCGCTTTTCGCGCCCCGGGGGGACCACGTGACGGCGAAGCTGATCGACGGCAAGGCGATTTCCAAGGCCCTCAAGGCGGACGTTCGCCGCGCCACCGACGCCCTCGTGGCGCGCGGCGCGCGCCGGCCGGGGCTCGCGGTCGTGATGGTGGGCGAAGACCCCGCCTCCGGGATCTACGTGCGCAACAAGCGCCTGTCCTGCGAGGAGACGGGCATCGCCTCGGTCGCCCACGACCTGCCGGCCAGCACCCGCGAGGCCGACCTCGTGGCGCTGATCGACCGGCTGAACGCGGATCCTTCGATCGACGGCATCCTGGTGCAGTCGCCGCTGCCGAAGCACATCAACCCGCACGCGGTGATCGAGCGCATCGACCCGGCCAAGGACGTCGACGGCTTCCACCCGTACAACGTCGGCCGGCTGGCGCTGCGCAAGCCGACGCTGCGCTCCTGCACGCCCTACGGGATCATGATCATGCTGGAGCGCGCCGGCATCGCGCCGCGCGGCAAGGATGCGGTCATCGTCGGCCAGTCGAACATCGTCGGAAGGCCGATGGCGCTCGAGCTGCTGGCGGCGGCCGCGACCATCACGGTCTGCCACAGCGCGACGCGCGACCTCGAGGCCGAGGTCGGCCGCGCCGAGATCCTGGTGGTCGCCACCGGCAAGCCCGAGATGATCCCGGGCCGCTGGGTGCGCGAGGGCGCGGTCGTGATCGACGTCGGCATCAACCGGCTCGCCGACGGCCGGCTGGTCGGCGACGTCGAGTTCGCGGCGGCCGCCGCGCGCGCGGCGTGGATCACGCCGGTGCCGGGCGGGGTCGGACCGATGACGATCGCGGCGCTGATGAAGAACACCCTCGAGAGCTCGCTCGCGCGCCAGGGCCTGGTCGCCGCCTGAGCCTCAGCGGTAGCGCCAGCTCGTCCCCTGCGGGCCGTCCTCGAGCAGCACGCCGCGCCGGGCAAGGTCGTCGCGGATCCGGTCCGACTCGCGGAAGTCGCGCGCCTGGCGCGCCGCGGTGCGCGCGGCGATGCCGGCCTCGATCTCGGCCGGCTCGGGACGCGCGTCCGCGCCCTCCCCGGCCTCGTCGAGCGGCTTCGCCGGCCGCGTCTTGAGCCAGGCCTCGGCCTCGAGGCCGAGGATGCCGAGCACGCCGCCGAGCGCGCGCAGCTCGGCCGCGAGCGCCGCGGCCTCGGCGGCCTTCCCCGCCCCCTTCGCGACGTTGAGGTCGCGGGCGAGCGCCTGCAGCACCGCGAGCGCTTCGGGCGTGTTGAAGTCATCGTCCATCGCCGCCTCGAAGCGCCGGCTCGCCTCGCCGCCGGCCGCCGCGGTGGCCGGCGCCACGCCGCGCAGCGACCCGTACAGCCGCTCGAGCGCCGCATCCGCCTGGCGCAGGTTCTCGTCGGAGTAGTTGATCGGGCCGCGGTAGTGCGAGCCGAGCACGAAGGCGCGCAGCACCTCCGGCCGCAGCCGCGGCAGCACCTCGCGCACCGTGAAGAAGTTGCCGAGCGACTTCGACATCTTCTCGGCGTTCACGTTCACGAAGCCGTTGTGCATCCAGACGTTGACGAACGGCGTGCCGCAGGCCGCGCAGGTCTGCGCGATCTCGTTCTCGTGGTGCGGGAACTTGAGGTCCATGCCGCCGCCGTGGATGTCGAAGTGCGGGCCGAGCAGCGCCACCGACATCGCCGAGCACTCGATGTGCCAGCCGGGCCGGCCGGCGCCCCACGGCGAGGGCCAGCTCGGCTCGCCGGGCTTGGCCGCCTTCCACAGCACGAAGTCGAGCGGGTCGAGCTTGTGCTCGCCGACCTCGACGCGCGCCCCGGCCCTGAGGTCCGCGAGCTTCTTGCCCGACAGCCGCCCGTAGCCCGCGAACTTGCCGACCGAGTACAGCACGTCGCCGTCGGCGAGGTAGGCATAGCCCTTCTCGATCAGCGCCTCGATCATGCGCACGATCTCGGGCACGTAGGCGGTCGCGCGCGGCTCGTGCTCCGGCGGCTCGACGCCGAGTGCCGCGCAGTCCTCGTGCATCGCCGCCGTGAAGCGCGTCGTCAGCGCCGTGACGCTCTCGCCGTTCTTGGCGGCGCGCTGGATGATGTTGTCGTCGATGTCGGTGACGTTGCGCACGTGGGTCACGCGGTAGCCGCGGTGGCGCAGGTAGCGGCGCACGACGTCGAAGACCACCAGCGAGCGGGCGTGCCCGACGTGGCAGTAGTCGTAGACCGTCATGCCGCAGACGTACATGCGCACGTGGCCGGGCTCGAGGGTCTCGAGCGGCGCCTTGCGGCCGGTCAGCGAGTTGTGGATCTCGATCATCGCGGGGCGGGTCCTTCGCGGCAGGTCAGGTTCAGGCGGCCGGCGCCGCGGCCAGCGCGCGCGCCGCCACGAGCCGTGCGCGCGTCGTCTCGGGCGGCAGCAGCGTGAGCAGTGTATGCAGTTCCGGGCCGTCCGGGCGCTGCGTCAGCGCGAGCCGCAGCGGCCGGAAGAGCGCCGCGCCGGTCCGACCGGTGGCCTTCAGGCGTGCGACGAGGCCGGCATAGTCGGCGCCGGCCGCGAGCGCGGCGAGCGCCGCGTCCCAGAATGCGGTACCGGCCGCGGCGATGCTGGCCGCGGCCGCCGCCGTCGCGCACGGCAGCTCGCCGTAGACCACCGGCCCCCAGTCGGCGGCATCCGCCGGCAGCAGCCAGTTTGCGCGCAGCGCCGCGGTGAAGGCGGCCTCGCGCCCGGGCGGCACGTGGCCGCGGGCCCAGCCCTCGAGAGTCGCGGCCGGGGCACGGTGCACCGCCTCGCGCTGCCAGTGCAGCAGCTGCGCGCGGTCGAAGTGGGCCGGCGCCCGGCCGAGGGCGTTAAGCGCGAAGCCGGCGATCAGCGCCGGCCGCTCGAGCCAGCCCTCGGTCGCATAGCTGTGGCCGAGGCGGCCGAGGTGGTTCAGCAGAGCCTCCGGCAGGAATCCCTCGACCCGCAGCGCCGCGACCGAGGCGCTGCCGTCGCGCTTCGAGAGCGGCTGGCCGCCGCTGCCCACCAGCAGCGGCAGGTGCCCGTAGGCGGGGGGCTCGGCGCCGAGTGCGCGCGCCAGCAGCCGCTGGCGCGGCGTGTTCGCGACGTGGTCCTCGCCGCGCAGCACGTGGCTCACGCCCATCGCGAGGTCATCGACCAGGTTCGAGAACAGGAACGCCGCGCTGCCGTCCGCACGCCGCACGACGAAGTCGCCGAGGTCGCCGCTCGCGAACTGCTGCGGGCCGCGCACGAGGTCAGTCCAGGCGAGCGTCTCGCCCGGCGCGACCCGGAAGCGCAGCGTCGGCGCGCGACCCTCGGCGGCGCGTGCCCGCCGGCCGGCGGCGTCGAGCCCGGCGCAGGTCCCGGGGTAGCGCGGCGGCCGGCCGGCCGCGAGCTGCACGCGCCGGGCGAGCTCGAGCTCGCCGGCGCTGCAATAGCAGGGATAGGCGAGGTCCGCCGCCTCGAGGGCGGCGAAGGCGGCGGCGTAGCGCTCGCCGCGGGCCGACTGGCGGTAGGGCCCGAGCGCGTCCTCGCGGCCCGGGCCCGCGTCCCAGTCGAGGCCGAGCCACGCGAGGTCGGCGAGCAGCGCCGTCGCGTGCGCCTCGCTCGAGCGCTCGCGGTCGGTGTCCTCGAGGCGCAGCAGGAAGCGGCCGCCGGCCTGGCGCGCGTAAAGCCAGTTGAAGAGCGCCGTGCGGACGTTGCCGAGGTGCAGCGCCCCGGTCGGGCTCGGGGCGAAACGCGTGGTGACGGGGGCCGGCATGGCCGCGAAGTATAATGCCCCGTTCGCTCACGCCCCCCCGGAGTCCCCATGCCCGCCGACTCGACGATCCGCCGCCCGACGCGGCTCCTCTGGACGCTCGCCGGCCTCGCCGTGCTCGCCGCCGGCCCGGTCCGCGCCGAGGAGCCGACCGAACCGCCGGCGCCCGCCGAGCGCGTGCGCGTCGACACGAACCTCGGCAGCTTCGTGATCCGGCTCGAGAACGCGCGGGCGCCGCTGACCACCGCGAACTTCCTGAACTACGTCAAGAGCGGCCACTACAACGGCACGATCTTCCACCGCGTGATCCAGAACTTCGTGATCCAGGGCGGCGGCTACGACGCGAAGTACCAGCTGAAGACGGTCGGCTCGCCGGTCGCGAACGAGTCGGGCAACGGCCTCTCGAACAAGCGCTTCACGGTCGGCCTCGCGCGCTCCGAGTCGCCGCACTCGGGCAATGCGCAGTTCTACGTGAACCTGACCGACAACGACGAGCTCGACCCGACGCCGCTGCGCTGGGGCTATGCGGTGTTCGGCCGCGTCGTCGACGGGCTCGAGGTGGTCGAGAAGATCGGCCGCACGCCGACCGGCAGCGCCGGACCCTTCCCGAAGGACGCGCCGGTCGATCCGGTCGTGATCCAGCACATCGAGATCCTGCCGAACGGCGCGGCCGCCCCTGCCCCCGCGGCGAGCCCCCCCCCGCCGCCACCGCCGCCGCCGCGGCCGCACTGAGGCCGTGACGGCCCTCGTCGTCTCGGACCTGCACCTCGACCCGGCCCGGCCGGAGATCGCGGCCCAGTTCCGGGCCTTCCTCGAGGGCCCGGCGCGCGCGGCCGACGCGCTGTACGTGCTCGGCGACCTCTTTGAGCTCTGGATCGGCGACGACGACCCGGAGCCCGGCCAGCGCGCGATCGTCGGCGCGCTGCGCGCGCTCAGCGCGGCGGGCGTCGGCCTCTACTTCCTGCACGGCAACCGCGACTTCCTGCTGGGCGCGCGCTTCTGCGCGGCGACGGGTGGGGAGCTCCTGACCGACCCGACGATCGTCGAGCGCGACGGCCGGCGCGCGCTCGTCACGCACGGCGATGCGCTGTGCACCGACGATGCGCCGTACCAGCGGCTGCGGGCGCTGGTGCGCGATCCGCGCTGGCAGGCGGAGTTCCTCGCCCTCGACCTCGGGGTGCGCACGATGCTCGCCCGCGAGGCGCGTGCCGGCAGCACCGAGCACACCCGTGCCCAGCCGGCGATGCTGATGGACGTCAACCCGGACGCGGTCGCGGCGGCGTTCCGCGCCGCCGGCGTCGACACCCTGATCCACGGCCACACGCACCGGCCTGCCGTGCACGCGCTCGAGGTCGACGGCCGGCCCCGCACGCGGATCGTCACCGGCGACTGGTACACGCAGGGCAGCGTCCTCACCTGGGACGCGGCCGGCTTCCGGCTCGAGGCGCTGCCGCGCCCGTAGTCAGCCCGTAGTCAGCCCGGCGGCGGCCCGGAGTGGAAGCGGAGCAGCGGATCGGGCGTGGTCGCGAGCTCCGCCTCGACGGCGGCGAGCGCGGCATGGCGGGCCGCGAGGTCGAGCTGGTGGCGCTCGGCGTGCCGCCGGGCCAGATCGAGGTAGAGGTCGGTGTGGCGCGCCTCGGCGGCCTCGAGCCCGCGGTAGAACTCCGCCACCGTCGCCGGCAGGTGCGGCGCGAGGCCCCGGAAGCGCTCCGCCGAGCGCGCCTCGATCAGCGAGCCGGCAATCAGCAGATCGAGCCGCCGGCCGGGCTCGGCGGTGGCGAGCGCGCGCCGCAGCCCCGCGGCGTAGCGCCCGGGCGCAAGCCGCGCGTAGCCGATGCCGAGCCGGCCGAGCAGTCTCACGACCTGCTCGTAGTGGCGCAGCTCCTCGCGCGCGAGGCGCGCGAGCGCGACGCTGAGCGCCGCGTCGTCGGCGTAGGCGAACATCAGGCCGAGCGCGCTCGAGGCGGCCTTCTTCTCGCAGTTCGCGTGGTCGACCAGCAGCACGTCGAGCGCGCCGGCCGCCGCCCGGTACCAGGCCTCCGGCGTTGGCGCGGCGAGCGCGAAGCCCGCGCGCGGCGCGCTCACGGCGTGCCGGCCGTCGCCGCGCCGGCCGCCGGCGGGCCGGCGGCGGTCGCATCCAGCGCCGCGTCGATCGCGCCGACGATCTCGCCGGCCGACTGGAAGCGCTGCTGCGGCTCCTTGGCGAGCAGGCGCTCGAGCAGCCCCTGCCAGCCGGCGAGGTCCTCCGGCAGCCGCGGGATCGGCGCGTGGCTGTGCTTGTAGATGACCGCCATCGGCGTCGGCGCGAGATAGGGCTTCTTGCCGGTCAGCATCTCGTAGAAGATCACACCGAGGCTGTAGACGTCGCTGCGCGCGTCGACGTCGCGGCCGTGACCCTGCTCGGGGCTCATGTAGTACGGCGTACCGAAGATCTCGCCGGTCGCGGTGATCTCGGCCTCGAGGGTCAGCTGCTTGGCGAGCCCGAAGTCGATCAGCGCGATGGTGCCGTCGGCGCGCATCATCACGTTGCCGGGCTTGAGGTCGCGGTGCAGGACGCCGGCCGCGTGGATGGCTGACAGCGCCGCGGCCATCTGCCGCAGGATGCCGACCGCGGCGAGCGGCACGATGCCGCGGCGCATCCGCGCGCGCAGGTCGCCGGCCGGGAAGTACTCCATCAGGATGAAGGCGTGGTCGTCGGCGACGCCGAGCTCGTAGATCTGCACCACGTTCGGGTGCTGGATCTTGCGGATGATCTCGTACTCCTGCAGGAAGCGGTCGAAGGTGCTGCCACGCTCGGCGGTCGAGTCGCTGACTTGGCGCAGCAGCTTCAGCACCACGAGCCGCGCCTCGCGCTCGCTCTCGGCGAGGAACACGGTCGAGATCGCGCTGGTGGCGAGCGTGCGGATGCAGCGCACGCCCTTGATCAGCGTCTTGCCGAACAGGTAGGCCCGCTCGGCGGCCGGGCTCGCGCGGAATGCCCCGAGCGCGCGCCGCTGCTGCGCCTCGGCCTCGCGCAGCAGCTGCACCAGCTGGCGGTGGTCGATGCGGGTCTTGGCGAGAACGCCGAGCGCGCCGTGCTCGAGTGCCGCCTGCGCGAGCGCCTCGTCGGCGCGCTCGGCGAGGTAGATCACCGGCGGGAACAGCGGCCGGGCGCGCGCGTCGTCGAGCCACTCGAGGCCGCTGCCGCCAGCCGGGGCGTGGTCGAGCAGCACTGCGTCGTAGCCGGCGGCCGAGAACTCGGGCGGCAGTCGCCCGGCGGTCGCGGGCGGATGGTCGACGAGCACCGGCGCGTCGAAGGCGGTCAGCACGTGCTGGCGCAGCAGCCGGCGGTAGTCCGCGTCATCGACGATCAGCAGCACCCTCACGGCGCCGGCTCCGCGGCGGGGGCGCCGGGCGCCGGCGGCGGCGCGCGCCGCAGGCCCAGCACCACGTCGCCGACGTTGGTGCCCGTGGGTCCGGTGTGCAGCAGGTCACCGGTCGCCTCGAGGAAGCGGCCGGTGTCGGCTGCCGCCAGCGCGGCGGCCGCGTCGAGGCCCTCGGCCGCGCCGCGTGCCACGGTCGCGCCGTCGACGATCGCGCCGGCGTCGCTCGAGTTGCCGTCGGTGCCGTCGGTGCCGGCGGCCAGCAGCAGCAGGTCGTCGTGCCCGGCGATCAGCTGCGCCGCCGCCAGCGCGAAGTGCTGGTTGCGCCCGCCGCGGCCCGGCCGCTCCGGCAGCGTCACGCTGGTCTCGCCGCCCCAGACGACGAGGTCGGTGGTGGTCAGCGCGAGCTCGTGCGCGAAGCGGCTGGCGGCGTCGGTCGCGGGGCCCGCCATCGGCGGCGCGAGCCGCCGGACGCTGAGGCCGGCCTCGTCGGCGGCGCGCTCGGCGGCGGCGAGCGCATCGCCGAGCGTTGCGACCACCCGGCTCGGCATCGCGCCCCCGGGTGGCAGGCCGGCGGCGCGCGCGAGCAGCGCCGCGACCCACTCCGGCAGCGGTGGCAGCGGCGCGAGCGTCGCCGCCCGCACAATCCCCGAGCCGATCACCGCGGGATCGTCACCCGGCACGTCCGAGATCAGCAGTGCCTCGGCGCGCGTGTGGGCGAGCGCCGCGGCGAGGCGGCCGTCCTTGAGGCGCGACAGGCGCCGGCGGACCGCGTTCAGCTCGCCGATCGCGAGGCCGCTGGCGAGGCCCCAGGCGTTGACGCGGGCGAGGTCGTCGGCGCCGATCCCCTCGGCCAGCGCCTCGACGAGGCTCGAGGCGCCGCCCGACACGAGCACCAGCACGCGGCTGCCGGCCGGCGTCGCAGCGGCGAGGTCGAGGAGCCGCGCGCCGGCGGCCAGCGTCGCGGCCCCGGGCACGGGGTGGTCGCCCTCCCGGCACTCGAGCGCCGGCCAGCGGCCGAGCTCGGCGTCGAGGTGGCCGGGGCGCGAGATCACGAGGCCGCGCTCGATGCCGGGACCGAGCGCATCGAGCGCACCGAGCGCCATCGCGCCGGCCGCCTTGCCGACCGCAATCAGGGTGCTGGCACGCGGTGCGTCGCGGCCGGCGAGCGCGGCGCGCACCGTGCGTCGGCCGTCTACCGCGCGGCAGGCGCTCGCGTACAGCTCGAGCAGCACGTCACGGCGCGGGTCTGCGCTCAGAGCTCCCCGGGCCGGCATGCGGCGGCGGCCCGGCTAGACGAGACGCACGGCCCGCGGCTTGGCGCGGGTGCTCTCGTCGTCGGGTCCGTCGCCGGCGTTGCGGCGCCGCGCCTTCGCATCGTCCGAGCGCTCGCGCTCGATGCGGGCCAGGTACTCGGGCGTCACGTCGCTCGTGACGTACTCGCCGGAGAAGCAGGAGGTGTCGAAGCTCTCGATCCGCGCCTTGTCGTGGCGCACGGCGCTGACCAGGTCCTCGAGGTCCTGGTAGATCAGCCAGTCGGCGCCGATCAGCTGCGCGACTTCCTCGTCGGTGCGGCCGGCCGCGACCAGCTCCGAGGCCGCCGCCATGTCGATGCCGTACACGTTCGGGTAGCGCACCGGCGGTGCGGCCGAGGCGAAATAGACCTTGCGGGCGCCGGCCTCGCGGGCGAGCTCGATGATCTGCGCCGAGGTCGTGCCGCGGACGATCGAGTCGTCGACCAAGAGCACGTTGCGGCCGCGGAACTCGAGCGGGATCGCGTTCAGCTTGGAGCGCACCGACTTCTGGCGCTCCTCCTGCCCGGGCATGATGAAGGTGCGGCCGATGTAGCGGTTCTTGACGAAGCCCTCGCGGTACTCGAGGTCGAGGTCGAGCGCGAGCTGCATCGCGCTCGTGCGGCTGGTGTCGGGGATCGGGATCACGACGTCGATGTCGTGGTCGGGCCGCAGCCGGCGGATCTTCTCGGCGAGCTTCTCGCCCATGCGCATGCGCGCCTTGTGCACCGAGATGTTGTCGATGATCGAGTCGGGCCGCGCGAAGTAGACGTACTCGAACACGCACGGCGTGTGGCGCTCGGTGGGCGCGCACTTGGCGCTGTGCAGGCCGCCCGACAGGTCGATGTAGACCGCCTCGCCGGGCTCGACGTCGCGCACCAGCTCGAAGCCGACCAGGTCGAGCGCCACCGACTCGGAGGCCAGCATCCACTCGGTGCCGCGCGCGGTGATGCGCCGGCCGAGCACCAGCGGGCGGATACCGTGCGGGTCGCGGAAGCCGACCACCCCGTGGCCGATGATGAACGCGACCACCGCGTAGCCGCCGCGCACCCGCCGGAACAGGTTCGCGAGCGCCTGGAAGAGCTGCTCGGGCTTCAGGTGTGCCGCGCCCTGGCGCTGCAGCTCGCTCGCCAGGATGTTGAGCAGCGCCTCGGAATCCGAGCTCGTGTTGAGGTGCCGGCGGTCGTCGCGCCACAGCGCCTGGGCGAGCTCGGCGGCGTTGGTCAGGTTGCCGTTGTGCGCGAGGCCGATGCCGTACGGCGCGTTGACGTAGAACGGCTGGGCCTCGGCGGCTGCGTCGCAGCCGGCGGTCGGGTAGCGCACGTGGCCGATGCCGACCGAGCCCTTCAGCTGCAGCATGTGCCGCTGCTGGAACACGTCACGGACCAGCCCGGAGTCCTTGCGCAGGAACATCTCGTCGCCGTCGCAGGTCATGATGCCGGCGGCATCCTGGCCGCGGTGCTGCAGCACCGTCAGCGCGTCGTAGAGGCGCTGGTTGACGGCGGACTGGCCGACGATGCCGACGATGCCACACATCGGGTCAGGCCTCCCCGCCGGCCGCCGGCCGCGCGCGCGCGTCGAGCGCGCGGTGCGCGAGGCGCCGCGACTCGCCGGCGAAGCTCTCGATCCAGCCGCCGATCGTCACCGCGTACGGGGCGAGCCGCGAGTGCTTCCACCAGCCCTCGTGCTCGAGCTCGAGCGTCTGGCCGAGCAGCGCCGCGAAGCCCACCAGCACGAGGCCGCGCGTCAGGCCGAAGAAGACGCCGAAGATCCGGTCGAACAGCGACAGCCCGGCCGCGGTGCGCGTGATCCAGGACAGCAGCGCGCCGACGAGCGCGCCGACGAAGAGCACGAGCACCAGCACGATGCCGCGCGCCACCCAGGCCTTCTGCTCCGGGGTCTCGAGCAGACCCCCCAGGTACGGATGCAGGAAGCCGGACAGGTGCCAGGCGGCCCAGATCGCGACCAGCCAGGCCAGCAGCGCGACCGCCTCGCGCACGAAGCCGCGCACCGCGCCGATGATCACGGAAACGCCGATCACGGCGACGATGATGAAATCCGCGCCCTGCATCTGGCCCGCCGGAGCCGCGACTGCCACCGCAGTCAGAGGGCCAAATTCTAGCCGAAACCCCTCCGGCCCACACCCGCGAGCACGTCACGTTCGCGTCCTGCGAACGTCGTCACGGGCCGCTCAGGGCTGCGGCACCACCGAGCCCTTGTGGCCGTCGTGGGCGAGGCGCGCGGCGACCTGGTCGGCACGGTTGCGGTCCTGCTCCGGGCCGACCCGCACGCGGTAGAGCACCTTGCCGCTGCCGCGGAACTCCGAGACGAACGCCCGGTAGCCCTTGCCGCGCAGCGACTTTGCGAGGCCCTCGGCGTTCTCGCGTCGCGAGAAGCTGCCGAGCTGCACGACCCAGCCCTCGGCGCTGCCGGTCGCCGGTGCCGGCGTCGGCGTCGGACGCGGTGCCGGCGTCGAGGCAGCGACCGGGGGCGATCGGGTCGCTGGCGTCGGCGTCGGCGCCTGCGTCGGTGTTGGTGTGGCGGGCGCCGCGGCGCGCGCGGCGGCGCTGACGGCGGGCACGGGTTCCGGCGGCGGCGCGGCCGGCGTCGCACCGCTTGCAGGCCCCGGTGCCTTCGACGCCGGCACCGGATCGGTCGCGGCCGCGGTGCCCGATGTCGAAGCCGGGATCGCAGGCGGCGACGCACTCGCAGCCGTCGGCGACGGCTGCACCGGCGTGCCCAGCGCGCCGTCCGCGTCGGCCGGCTCGGCGCTCGGGCGCCGGATCTTGCCGCGCTCGGCGGGATCGAGGTCGATCGAGAGCAGCTGGGTCGGCGCGGCGCCGCCCGCCGCACCGGCAGGCACCGGTGCCGGCAGCGCCGGCGCCGGGGCCTTCGGCCCCGTCAGCAGCTCGGGCACGACGACGACGACCAGTGCCACGAGGGCAATGGCGCCGATCAGTCGCTCCTTGATCCGGGTCTCCATGGGCTCGCCGCGGGCTAGCTGCGCGCGCCCGAGTATAGACGATGCCATTCCAGCGCCGGCGCGACCGTGTGGAACGAGCCGAACACCACCACCCGGTCGCCGGGCTCGGCGGCGTGCGCCGCGAACGCGCAGCCGTCGGCCACGCTCGCCGCGGTCGCGATCGGCCGGCCGAGGAGCGGCTCCCAGAGCGCCGCGAGCGCGCCGGCATCGCGGCCGCGATCGCCCTCGAGCGTCACCGCGCAGACGAGGTCGCGCGCGCCGAGCGCGCGCTTGAGCTCGAGCGCGATCGCCGCGGCGTCCTTGTCGGCGAGCACGCCGGCGACCAGCACCGTGCGGCCGGCGCCGCGGCGCTCGATCATCGTGTCGGCCAGCACCGCCGCACTGCCGGGGTTGTGGGCGACGTCGAAGACCCACTGCACCGCGCCCGGCACCTCCTGGTAGCGGCCCGCGAGCGCGACGCGCGAGAGCCCCGCGGCGATCGCCGCCGCCGCCGGCAGGAGGCCCGCCGCCTCGAGCGCGGCGAGCGCGGTCGCCGCGTTGCCGTACTGCGCGGCGCCGGCGAGCGCAGGCGCCGGCAGTCCCGCGATGCGGGTCGCGCCGCGCCGGAACGCGAGCCCCGCGCCGTCGCGCTCGGCATCGAACTCGCGGCCGAGGCGCTCGAGCCGGGCGCCGAGCCGCCCGGCCTCGGTCGCGATCGAGTCCGGCATCGCGCGGCTGCCGTAGATCGCCGGTCGACCGGCGCGGAAGATGCCGGCCTTCTCGCGGCCGATCGCCTCGAGCGTGTGGCCGAGGTACTCGGTGTGGTCGAGGCTCACCGAGACGACCACGGCGACGTCGGCATCGATGGCGTTGACCGCGTCGAGCCGCCCGCCGAGACCTACCTCGAGCACCAGCGCATCGAGCGGCTCGGCGGCGAAGGCGGCGAGCGCGGCCGCGGTCGAGTACTCGAAGTAGGTGAGCGTCACGGCGCCGCGCGCCGCCTCGATGCGCTCGAAGATCGCGACCAGCCGCGCCGCGTCGATCTCGGCGCCGTCGATCCGGATCCGCTCCTCGTAGCGCACCAGGTGCGGCGAGGTGTAGAGGCCGACGCGCCGCCCCGCCGCGCGCAGCACCGCATCGAGGATCGCGGTGACCGAACCCTTGCCGTTGGTGCCGCCGACCGTGATCACCGGCGCCCGCGGACGCAGCAGGTCGAGGCGCCCGAGCACCTCGCGGATCCGCTCGAGCGTGAAGTCCATCGCGCGCGGATGGACCTGCTGCTGGTACGCCAGCCACTCGGCGAGCGTCCGCCGGGTCACGGGATCAGGCCGCCTGCGGCGGCAGCTGGGTCAGCAGGCGCAGGAGCGAGGCGATGCGCTCGCGCTGGTCGCGGCGGTCGACGATCATGTCGAGCGCGCCCTTCTCGAGCAGGAACTCGCTGCGCTGGAAGCCTTCCGGCAGCGTCTCGCGGACCGTCTGCTGGATCACGCGCGGTCCGGCGAAGCCGATCAGCGCGCGCGGCTCGCCGATGTTGACGTCGCCGAGCATCGCCAGGCTCGCCGACACGCCGCCGGTGGTCGGGTCGGTCAGCACCGAGATGTACGGCAGTCGCTCGCGCGCAAGCCGCGCCAGCGCGCCCGAGGTCTTCGCCATCTGCATCAGCGAATACAGGCCTTCCTGCATCCGCGCGCCACCGCTCGCCGAGAAGCAGACGAACGGCATGCGGTACTTGATCGCGTGGTCGACCGCGCGCACGAAGCGCTCGCCGACCACCGAGCCCATCGAGCCGCCCATGAACTTGAACTCGAACGCCGCCGCGACGATCTCGAAGCCGGTCAGCGTGCCGGCCATCACCACCAGCGCGTCGGTCTCGCCGGTGGCCTTCTGCGAGGCGAGCAGCCGGTCCTTGTACTTCTTCGAGTCGCGGAACCGCAGCGGGTCCTCGGGCTCGACGCGCACCGCGAGCTCGCTGGCCGAGCCGGGGTCGAGGAAGCGCTTCAGGCGCTCGCGGCCGTCGATGCGCATGTGGTGCGAGCACTTCGGGCAGACGTTGAGGTTGCGCTCGAGCTCGGCCCGGTACAGCACCGCGTCGCAGGACTCGCACTTGATCCACAGGCCCTCGGGGACCGAGCGCGTGCGGCGCTCGGTCTTGATCCGCGACGGAATGATCTTCTCGAACCAGGTCATCCGGGCCCATCCGGCGGTGCCGAAGCGCCGATCATAGCGGAAACCCCGTCGCGGACCCGCCGCGGCACGCCGGCTGCCGCGGGGTACTCGACCGAGGCGAGATAGAGCCCGCCGGGCGGCGCCGTCGGCCCGGCGGCCCGCCGGTCGCGCCCGGCGAGCAGCTCCCCGAGCCACGCCTCCGGGCGCTCGCCGCCACCGACCTTGAGCGCCGAGCCGACGATGTTGCGCACCATGTGGTGCAGGAACGCGTTGGCGGTGATCTCGAACTCCACGAGCTCGCCCGCGCGGCGCACGCTGACCGCGCTGACGCGGCGCACCGGCACGCGCGACTGGCACTCGGCGGCCCGGAACGCGGAGAAGTCGTGCTCGCCGACGAGCGCCTGCAGCGCCGCGTGCATGCGCGGCACGTCGAGCGGCGTGTGCCACAGGCAGACGCGATCGTAGGCGAGCGGCGCGCGCACCGGTCGATTGAGGACGAGGTAGCGGTAGGTGCGCGCCAGCGCCGAGTAGCGCGCGTGGAAGTCCTCGGCGACGGGCGCAGCGAAGATGATCGCGACGTCCGGTGGCAGCGCGACGTTCGCACCCAGTACCCAGCCCCGCAGCGGGCGGCTCGCGGTCGTGTCGAAGTGGGCGACCTGGGCGAGCGCATGGACGCCGGCGTCGGTGCGCCCGGCGCACACCACCGCGACCGGATGCGCAGCAACGTCGGCGAGCGCGCGTTCGACCTCGGCCTGCACCGACGGCGCGTGGCCCTGCCGCTGCCAGCCCGCGTACAGCGTCCCGGCGTACTCGATGCCGACCGCGAGGCGCACGCCCGGACGGGCGCTCAGCCCGGCAGCGTCTCGATCAGCCGCTGCGCCTCGGTCTTCTGCGATGCGCTGCCCTCGCTCAGCACCTCCTGGAGGATGCTGCGCGCGCCGTCCGGGTCACCCATGTCCATGTAGGCGCGGGCGAGGTCGAGCTTGGTGCCGACCTCCGACAGCGTCACTGGCTCGAGCTCCGGCAGGTCGAGGTCGTCGGCGCTGATGCGCTCGGTGACCGTCGGGTCGCGCTGCTCGTTGAGCGGCGTGCCGACATCGAGGTCGACGCCGTTCGGCGCCTTGCGGATGCCGGTGGCGAAGACGTCGGTCGAGAAGCGCATCTCGTCGCGGCGCGGCTGCTCGACGGTGTCGTGCTCGAGCGCCTTGGCGAGCTCGTCGAGGTCGAGGTCGAGGTCGCCGGTGCCGAGCACGCGCTGCGTGCCGGTGCCCTCGGCGGCCGCGGCCCCGTTCGGGCGCGGTGTCTCGCGGGTCGGCTCGAGCTCGACCGCGGCGCGCGGACTCTCGCGCGTCGGCTCGAGATCGGCGGCGGGCCGCGGCGTCTCGCGGGTAGGTTCGAGGTCGGCCTTGCGGCTTGCGGCATCGAGCATCGCGCGCGAGCGCTCGTCGAGGCCCGCGACCATGGTCGGCGCATCGGACGGGTGGTCGGTGGCCGACAGCGCCTCGAGCGAGGTCGAGCTCTCGCCGAGCCGGTCGATCTCGAAGCCGAGGTCGTCGAGCGAGAGCTCCGCGGTCGCATCCGGCGCGACGCGCCGGTCGCCGCCGCGGCGCACGGCCGCGTCGAGCTTCTCGACCACCGTGTCCTCGCGCAGCGCCGGCGTCTCGACGGTCGGCACGTCGTGCGCAGCCTGCATCGCCGGCATCTCGATGGTCGGCGCCTCGGGCTTCGGGCGCATCTCGCGGGTCGTGCCGCCGGTGGGCGGCTCGGCGTCGGTCGCGTGCTCGTGGTCGAGCAGCAGATCGACGTGGTCGGGATCCAGCGTCGGCGACTCGCCGGTGTCGGCGCTGCCGTCGCTGCCGCCGAGCGCCTGGCTGAGGTCGAGGTCAACTGCATCGGCATCGAGGCTCGTGTGCGCCGACGGCGCCGGCTCACCGAGCAGCTCGAGGTCCATGCGCTGCGTGCCGCTCGCCTCGAGGTCGAGGTCGACCGCCGCGCCCGCGCCACCGCCGACCGCGCCGGCGAACAACGGATCCTCGCCGGCGATCTGCCGGCCCATGATCACGACCTTGTCCCACTCGCCTGCCGCGCCCTGGTCGCGCGTGCGGCCGAGGTCGCGGGCGACGTCCAGGAAGGCGTCCTTGTTGCCCCAGACGAAGTACACCTCGAGCAGCTTCAGCTTGAGGTCGCGGCGCGCCGGTTCGCGCTCGATCGCGAGCTTGACGATGTCGGCGGCCTGGTCGTAGAGGCCATAGGCCATGTGGAAGTCGGCCTCGGCCAGCGGGTCCGCCTGCTCGAGGTTGATCGCGGTCTCCGAGGACAGCGTGTCCTCGATCGAGCCGGACGGTGCCGGCTCCTTGGCCGCCGCCACGGCCGGCGCGCGCGTCGGCGCACCCTTGATCGGCGGCGCGACGAACTCGCCCGAGTCGTCGTCGGATTCCTCGACGACGATCGTGTGCGTGTCCTCGCCGCGGGCGCGCGCCGGCGCCGGGGACGGCGAGGTCGTCGCCGGCGAGGTCGCTTCCGGCTCGAAGGTCGTGTCGATCGAGCTCTCGCCGCGACGACGGCGCAGCGTGCGGAACGCGACCAGGCCAGCCAGCAGCAGCACGACGCCGCCGAGCACCGCATAGATCGGCGTATCGCTCAGTGAATCGAGCAGCGACGGCTCGGGCGCCGGCGCCGGCACCGCCTTCGGCTTGGTGGCGGGCTTCGCCGCCGGCTTCGGCGCCGCGGTCGGCGCGGGCTCCGGCGTCGGCGTCGCCGCAGGCGCCGGCGTCGCCTTCGGCACCACCGGCAGCGGCTTCGCGGGCGCGGGTGCCGGCGCGGGGGTCACCGCCGGCGCCTTGCCCTGCGCCTGCAGCTTCGCGAGCGCGTCGTTCTGCAGCGCGAGGCGCTTCTGGTCGGCGGCGGACGGCGCCGGGGCCGGCCCGGGCGCGGGCGCGGCCGTCGCGGTCTTGCCCGGTGCGCTGCCGGCACCGTTGCCGGTCTCCTTCGGCGGCACGAGGCGCAGGTGCGCCTCCTCGCCACCGGCGCTGGCGCGGCCGCTGGCGCTGCCCTTCCACTCTTCCATCTGGCGGCCGACTTCGCGGCCGGCCTCGCGCGCATCGAGCGCCTGCCACTCGTCGCGGCCCGGCAGCTTCAGCACCGCGCCGCGATGCAGGCGGTTGATGTTGCCGTCGAACGCCGCCGGGTTCGCGCGGAACGTGGTGATCATGAAGCGATTGAGTTCGCTCTTGCCGTTCGCACCGGCGCGCCGCGCGATCTGCGACAGCGAGTCGTTGCGGACCACGCGGTACTCACCGGCCGTCTCGGCCGGCGCCGCCGGCTGCGCGGCGGGGGCCTCCGCGGGCGCCGCGGCGGGCGCGCGCTGCACGACGCCGGCGGCCGGCGCCGAGCTCGTCCCGGTGGTCGGCGCCGCGACGACCGGCGCGGCGCTTGGCTTTTCCTCGAACACCGGCGGATCGAGCAGTACGGTGTACTCGCGCACCAGCTGGCCGCGTGGCCAGCTGACCTCGACCAGGAAGGTCACGAACGGCTCGGTGATCGGATCGACCGAGTGCACCGAAAGTATCGTGCGGCCGGACGCGTCCTTCGCCACCGCGAAGGTCAGGTTCGACAGGAATTGCGGGCGATCGAGACCGTGCTTGGCGAAGGTCTCGCGCGAGGCGAGCGTGGCGCGTAGCTGCACGAGGTCTTCGGCCGAGGCGCCCAGCACCTCGATCTCCGCGGCGAGCGGCTGGTTCAGCGCCGAGGCGAGCTTGATGTCGCCGAGGCCGAGCGCCTGGGCGAGGCCCGGGACGCTGAGCAGCAACGCGAACCACAGAGGGGACTTTCTAATCATCGACTTACCCCGAGCGCACCCAGCTTCGGCCACGACCGGCGGGAGGCCGGCCTCAATGCTCGCCATCGCCCCTGAAATGCGTCCCAAGTGGCTGATTCGCAAGCCAGCAGGCTATTTGACGAAATATAGCCTATTAAGAGTCGGGACCCAAAACTTCGACGACGTCCACACTATTGACAAACGGCCTGCCGGGAAGCTTCGTCAGGCGCCTGCGAAGAGTCATCGGCCGCGCCGCCGCCGCCCTGAAGGGGCCGCCACGCGAGCCAAAGGGCCCCGAGCGAGGCGAGCGCCGCGGCGTAGAACACCGCCGGCGGGCCCAGGGCGGACCAGAGCGTGCCGGCGAGCAGGCTGCCGAGGATCCCGCCCGCCCCCCAGCCGACCGCCGAGACCAGCGCGAGCGCGCGGGTCGCACCGCCCGGCGGCACGAGCCGCGGTGCGAGCAGCACGCCGACCGAATGGAAGAGCCCGAACCCCGCGAAGTGCAGCGCCTGCGCCGCCAGCATGAGCGCGGGCGAGCCCGGCAAGGCCGCGACCACCAGCCACCGGACCACCGTGGCCGCGAGCGCCACGCGCAGCCACGGCTCGAGCGATCGGCGTCGCAGCAATCGCGGGCCGATGGCGAACAGCGCGATCTCGGCGAGCACCGCGAACGCCCAGAACGCGCCGACCGTCGTCGACGCGTAGCCGTGCGCCGCGAGGTACAGCGTGTAGAAGGCGTAGTACCCGCCGAAGCCCGCCTGGTGCAGGAACACGATCGCGAGGAACCGGCGCAGCGGCGGGCCGCCCAGGGCGCGCACGAAGGCGCGTGCCGATAGTTGCTCGCCGCGCTCGCCCGGCGTGGCGGCCGGCACCGTCCAGAGCGACAGCGCGCTCGCGGCCAGCGCGAGTGCGAGCGCGGCCGGGATCGCATCATCTCCCGCGCGCTCGGCGAGCGCGCCGACCGCGAGCGCGGCGGCGAGGAAGCCGACCGAGCCCCACAGCCGCAGCCGCCCGTAGCGGTGGCCATCGGCGCCGAGCCAGGCGAGCGCCTGCGCATCGAGCAGCGGCAGCACGCCGTGCACGGCGATTCCATAGAGCACGAGGCCGGCGACCAGCGCCGCGGGGGAGCGCGCCATGCCGAGGACGAGGCCCGCGAGCGCGCCGAGCACGCCGAGCGCGCGCAGGATCCCGCGCCGGTGGCCGTGCCGGTCGGCGAGTGCCGCCGCGCCGAGCGGCGCGACGAGCCGCAGCCCGTGCACGAGTGCGAGCAGCGCGCCGATCGTCGCGGGGCCGAGGCCGAGCGCGGCGAGGTGCGCGGGCCAGAAGGGCAGGAACACCCCGCCCGCCGCGAAGAACGCGCCGTAGGCGGCGGCGAAGGCCGCCGCGCCGGGCCTCACGCCGGGCCGCGGGCGGGGATGACCGGCGTGCGCGAGCGCACGTCGGCGTTCTGCGCGCGATGGCGCAACCAGTGATCCATCAGCACGAGCGCGAGCATCGCCTCGGCGATCGGCGTCGCGCGCAGGCCGACGCACGGGTCGTGGCGGCCGGTGGTGACGACCTCGACCGGCTGGCCGTCGAGGTCGATGGTCCGCCCCGGCACCTGGATGCTCGAGGTCGGCTTCAGCGCCAGCGAGACCACGATGTCCTGGCCGGTCGAGATCCCGCCGAGCACGCCGCCGGCGTGGTTCGCCGTGAAGCCGGCGGGCGTGAGCTCGTCGCGCGCGCTGCTGCCACGCTGGCGCACGACGCCGAAGCCATCGCCGACCTCGACGCCCTTGACGGCGTTGATGCCCATCATCGCGTGCGCGAGATCGGCATCGAGCCGGTCGAACACCGGCTCGCCGAGGCCGGGCGGCACCCCGCGCGCGACCACCGTCACGCGCGCGCCGACCGAGTCGCCCGCCTCGCGCACCTGCCACATCAGCGCCTCGAGCTCGGCGAGGCGCGCGGGATCCGGGCAGAAGAACGGGTTCTGGTAGGCACTCGGCGGGTCGACCGGCTCGAGGTCGAGCGGACCGATGGCGGCGAGGTAGCCGTAGATGCTGACGCCGAGGCGCTCGGCGAGGTACTTGCGGGCGATCGCACCCGCCGCGACCCGCATCACCGTCTCGCGCGCCGAGGAGCGGCCGCCACCGCGGTAGTCGCGGAAACCGTATTTCTGCTGGTAGGTGTAGTCGGCGTGGCCCGGCCGGAAGCGGTCCTTGATCTTCTCGTAGTCGCGCGAGCGCGCGTCCTGATTCTCGACCAGCAGCCCGATCGGCGCGCCGGTGGTGCGGCCCTCGAAGACCCCCGACAGGATCCGCACCTGGTCGGGCTCCTTGCGCTGGCTCGTGTGGTGCGAGGTGCCGGAGCGGCGTCGTTCGACGTCGCGCACGAGATCGGCCTCGGCGAGCTCTAGACCCGGCGGGCAGCCGTCGACGACCGCGCCGAGCGCCGGTCCGTGGCTCTCGCCGAAGGTGGTCACCGCGAACAGCCTGCCGAAGGTGTTGCCCGACATCCGCTACTCCCTCCGCAGCAGGAACACCCCGCCGCCGCCGCGCTCGAACTCGAGCCAGAGGAGCGGCAGCTCGGGCCAGGCGCGCTCGACCGCGGCCTGGCTGTCGCCGACCTCAACCACCAGGATCCCGCGGGGCTCGAGCCGCTCGCAGGCGCCCTCGAGGATCACGCGCACCGCATCGAGGCCATCGCGGCCGGCGGCGAGTCCGAGCGCGGGCTCGTGCCGATACTCCGCCGGCAGGCGCCGCACGTCGGCGTCCGGCACGTAAGGCGGATTGCTGACGATGATATCGTAGCGGCGCGCGCCGAGACCGGCGTACACGTTCGACAGCCGCGGCTTCACGCGCCGCCCGAGCCGGTGGCGGCGGATGTTCGCGGCCGCGACGGCGAGCGCCTCCGGCGAGAGGTCGGCCGCGTCCACCTCGGCGGCCGGGAAGGCCCGTGCGCAGGCGATCGCGATGCAGCCGGAGCCGGTGCCGATGTCGAGGATGCGACGCACGCGCGCCGGGTCGATGAACGGCCGGAAGCGCGTCTCGATCAGCTCGGCGATCGGCGAACGCGGCACGAGCACGCGTTTATCGACGTGCATCTCGAGCCCCGCGAACCAGGTGACCCCCGTCAGGTACGCGGACGGCTCGCGCGTCGCGATGCGGCGCGCGACCAGCCGCGCGAGCGCGAGGCGCGCCGCGCGCGGCAGCACCCAGCGGTAGGCGGCGGGCGCCGCGGCGTGCGGCCAGCGCGCGGCATGGAACACGAGCGCCGCGGCCTCGTCGAGCGGGTTGTCGGTGCCGTGGCCGTAGGCGAGCCCGGCGCGGTCGAGGCGCCGCGCGGCCCAGCGGATGGCATCGGCGGCGTAGGGCGGCGGCAGGGCGCGGGCGGGCATGCGGCGAGTCTAATCGAGCGGCGCGGCCGGCAACTCTGGGATAATCGGCGCATGCCCGACGCCCCTCCCCCTGCCTCCGCCGCGGTTACCCTGCCGCGCCTCGCGCTCGCGGTCGCACTGCTCGCCGCCGCGGCGGCCGGCGCGCTCTACGCCCGCCACCGGCTCGGCGCGGAGCCCGCCGTGCCGGCGACCCAGGTGGCGGCGGTCTACGGCGTGCCGCGGGCGCTGCCCGCCTTCGCCCTCGCGCGACCCGACGGCTCGCGCTTCGACCGCGACGCGCTGCTCGGGCACTACACGTTCGTGTTCTTCGGCTACACGAACTGCCCGGACCTGTGCCCCACGACCCTGACGACGCTGGCCGCCGCGCTGCGCGAGCTCGGCGACCTGCCAGCGCGCGACCTGCCGGCCGTGGTCATGGTCAGCGTCGACCCGGCACGCGACACGCCCGAGGTGCTCGGCCGCTACGTACCGCATTTCCATCCCACCTTCGGCGGCGTGACCGGCAGCGACGAGGCGGTGGCCGCGTTCGCGGGCGCGCTCGGCGCCGCCTTCCAGCGCCATCCGCCGGTGGAAGGCAGCTACGCGGTCGACCACACCGCGGCGCTGTTCCTGATCGACCCGGGCGCGCGGCTGCTGGCGCTGTTCCCGACGCCGCACGTCGCCGACACCATCGCGGCCGACTACCGGCGGATCGTCGGCGGCGCGGGCCGCCGCTGATGTCGCCGGCCCGGGCCGCCTTCGTCGCGCTCCAGTACCTGCTGCCGCAGCACCTCGTGACCGCTGCGGTGCACGCGCTCGCGCGGATCGAGTCACCGGCGCTGCGCCGGGCATTGATCGGCGGCTTCCGGCGGCTCTACGACATCGACCTCGACGAGGCCGCGATCGCGGACCCGGACGGCTATCGGACCTTCAACGAGTTCTTCACCCGCGCGCTGAAGCCCGGCGCGCGGCCGATCGCCGCGGGCGCCGAGGTGCTGGTGTCGCCGTGCGACGGCACGGTCAGCGAGCGCGGCACGATCGACGGCAGCCGCGTGCTGCAGGCGCAGCTCGCCGCCAAGAGCCGCTGGTACACGCTCGAGGAGCTGCTCGGGGACGCGGCGCGCGCCCGGCCGTTCATCGGCGGCGAGTTCGCGACGATCTACCTCGCACCGTACAACTACCACCGCGTCCACATGCCGCTGGCCGGCACGCTGAGCGGGGTCCACTACGTGCCCGGAGCGCTGTTCAGCGTCAACGGCGCGACCGCGGCCAGCGTGCCGCGGCTGTTCGCGCGCAACGAGCGCGTGATCTGCAGCTTCGAGACGCAGGCGGGCCCGCTCGCGGTGGTGTTCGTCGGCGCGCTCAACGTCGGCAGCATCGGCCTCGTCGGCTACGGCGACCTGACGCCGCGCCGGCCGCGGCGGGCGGTGAGCCTCGCGCCGCCCTCCCCCGCACCGCACTTCCTGAAGGGCGCCGAGCTCGGCCGCTTCAACATGGGCTCGACCGTGATCGTGCTGCTGCCGCGCGGCGCCATCGCCTGGGGCGCACGCTTCCAGCCCGGGGCGCGCGTGCGCGTGGGCGAGGCGATCGCCGCGTGCCGCACGCCGTGAGCGAGCCCGGGTTCCGCCCGGGCGCGGCGCCCGAGGCGCTGCGCGCGCGCGCCGGACTGCTCGCGCGCTGCCGCGCGTTCTTCGCGGCGCGCGGCGTGCTCGAGGTCGAGACGCCGGTGCTCGCGCAGGGCGCGGCCACCGACGTGCACCTCGCCTCGCTGTCGACCCGCCTCGCCGGCCGGCCCGCGCCGTACTACCTGCAGACCTCGCCCGAGTACGCGATGAAGCGCCTGCTCGCCGCCGGCAGCGGCGACATCTACCAGATCTGCAAGGTGTTCCGCGACGAGGAGGCCGGGCCGCGGCACAACCCCGAGTTCACGATGCTCGAGTGGTACCGGCTCGGCTTCGACCAGCACGCGCTGATGGACGAGGTCGCGGCACTGCTCGGCGAGCTGCTCGGCCCGCGACTCGCTGCGACGGCGGAGCGCCTGAGCTATCGCGAGGCGCTCGGCCGGCCGCTCGGGCTCGATCCGTACACTGCGCCGCTCGCCGAGCTCGCGGCGCTCGCCGCGCGGCACGGGGCGCAGGGTGACCTGGGACCCGATCGCGACACCTACCTCGACTTCCTGATGGCCGTGGTCGTCGGCCCGACCCTCGGCCGCGGCCGCCTGACCTTCGTCCATGACTTCCCTGCCTCGCAGGCGGCGCTCGCCCGGCTGCTGCCCGGCGAGCCGCCGGTCGCGGCGCGCTTCGAGGCGTATGCGCAGGGCCTCGAGCTCTGCAACGGCTTCCACGAGCTCGCCGACCCCGCCGAGCAGCGTCGCCGTTTCGAGCAGGACCTCGCGATCCGGCGCGCGCGCGGCCTGCCGCTGCCGCCGCTCGACGAGCGGCTGCTCGCGGCGCTTGCCGCCGGGCTGCCGCCCTGTGCCGGCGTCGCGGTCGGGCTCGATCGGGTCCTGATGGTGGCGCTCGGTTGCGGCTCGCTCGCCGAGGTGCTTACCTTCACGGTCGAGAACGCCTGAGGCCCGGCCACGCGCCGGGGGAGCACGCCGATGAGCCACGCCGTCAGCCGCGCCGCCGCCGACCTCGCGCCCGAGGCGCTCTATGCCGAGCTCCACCAGGCACTGGCCGGGCTGCTCGCCGGCGAGCGCGACCCGATCGCGAACCTCGCCAACGCGGCCGCGCTCCTCTACGGGATGCTGCCCGACCTCAACTGGGCCGGGTTCTACCTCGTGCGCGACGGCGGCCTCGTGGTCGGCCCGTTCCAGGGCCAGCCCGCCTGCGTGCGGATCGCGATCGGCCAGGGGGTCTGCGGCACGGCGGCTGCGCGGCGCGAGACGGTCGTCGTCCCGGACGTGCACGCCTTCCCGGGCCACATCGCCTGCGATGCGGCCTCGAACTCGGAGATCGTGGTGCCGCTGCTCGTCGGTACGCGGCTCGCCGGGGTGCTCGACCTCGACAGCCCGCGGCTCGGGCGCTTCGGCGCGGCCGACGCCCGCGGACTCGAGGCATTCGCGGCGCGGCTGGTCGCCGGCAGCGACCTGTAGCGCCGCCGCCGCGGGCCGCCGTCGCCGGCCGCCCGGGGGCGCGCGCCGTCTACTTCGCGCGCGAGATGTACTCGCCGGTGCGCGTATCGACCTTGATGACCTCGCCCTCGTTGATGAAGAGCGGCACGCGCACCACGGCGCCGGTCTCGAGCTTGGCGGGCTTCTGGCCGCCGGTCACGGTATCACCGCGCACGCCCGGGTCGGTCTCGACGATCTTGAGCTCGACGTGCGCCGGCGGCGTGACGGAGAGCGGCTGGCCGTTCCACAGCGTCACGATGCACTCGACGCCGTCCTTGAGCCACTGCGCCGCTTCGCCCATCGCCGACTTGCCGGCGGTGTACTGCTCGAAGGTGTCGGGCAGCATGAAGGTCCAGAAGTCGCCGTCGGTGTAGAGGTACTGCATGTCGGCGTCGACGACGTCGGCGGCCTCGACGGAGTCGCCCGACTTCCAGGTGCGCTCGGTCACCTTGCCGTTCTTGAGGTTCCTGATCTTGACGCGGTTGAAGGCCTGGCCCTTGCCGGGCTTCACCATCTCGTTCTCGACGATCGAGAACGGCTCGCCGTCGATCAGGATCTTGAGGCCGGACTTGAATTCGTTGGTGCTGTAGCTGGACATGCGCGCTGCTCCGAGGACCGCCGAGGGGGGCCGCACGGGGCGAGCCGAAGTCCTCACTAAAAGGCCGGCCATTATAGCTGCACCCGATACTTAGGACCAGCGGCCGGGCATTCCCTGAGGCGTGAATGAGGCCCGCCGGGGCGGGAAAGTGTCGAGTCGGTCGCCCGGGGCCCGGCAGGGCGGGTGGTACGATCCTCCGCGCGGAATTACCCACCGCCGGGGTCGAGACTTGTCCGATTCGCTCATGAAACCCGCGGCACCGGAGGCGGTGCCGGTCCCGATGCTGGTCCTCACCCGCCTGCAGGACCATGTCGAGGCCATCAACCAGACCCTGCGGCGCGCCGGGCACGCGGTGCATTGCACCTGGCTGCCGGACGCGCGCGACCTCGTCGATGCGCTGATCCAGATCAACCCCGAGCTCCTGGTGGTATTCGCCGACGAGGGGCTGCTGCCGCTCGAGGCGCTCGGCGAGCTGCGGGCCCGCACCCAGCCCCCGGTACCGGTGCTGGTCGTGAGCCAGGACGTCAGCGAGGCATCGATGACGACGGCGCTGCGCGCCGGCGCCCAGGAAGTCGTCTCGCTCGCCAATCCCGAGCGGCTGCAGCTCGTCTGCGCGCGCGAGCTGCGCGCGTTCCGCCTCGAGCGCGCGCTCAACTCGACGCTGTCCTCGGCACGCGAGTACCAGCGCGAGCTCGCCGCCTTCATGCAGGGCTCGGCGGATGCGATCGCGCAGGTCGCCGACGGCATCGTGGTCGACGCGAACCCGGCCTGGCTCGAGCTCTACGGCTACTCGGAGGCCGACGCGATCCGCGGCCAGCCGCTGATGGACCTGTTCGACGCCGAATCGCACGCCGCGCTCAAGGGCGGCCTCGCGGCCTGCCTGACCGGCAAGTGGAGCGACCACCGGCTGCGGGTCACGGCGCAGCTTGCCGACGGCACCCACCTGCCGCTCGAGATGACGCTGTCGCAGGGCGAGTTCGACGGCGAGCCGGTGGTGCGCTTCGTCGTGCCCTCGCGCCGCCACGACGAGGACGAGATCCAGCGCCGGCTCGCCGACGCGGTGCGCACCGATCCCGCGACCGGGCTGCTGCACCGGCGCTACTTCGTCGAGCAGCTGCGCGCGCGGCTCGCCGAGCCCGTCAAGGGCGGCGTCCGCTACCTCGCCTCGATCCGCCTCGACCGCCTCGACCAGCTGGTCGGCCAGGTCGGGCCGCTGAACGCCGAGGAGCTGGTCGCGCAGTTCGCGACCGTGGTCCGCGCCGAGTCGGCGCCCGGCGACCTCGCCGGCCGCTTCACGAGCGGCAGCCTGATGTTCCTGATCGAGCGCGGCACGCAGCGCGACGTCGAGGCCTGGGCCGAGCACATCGTGCGCAAGGTCCACGGCAGCACGCTCAAGGTCGAATCGCGCACGCTGCCGGCGACCGCGACGGTCGGCCTCGGCGTGGTGCCGGCCTCGGTGCAGGACCCGGCAGGCCCGGTCGCGGACGCCGTCGAGGCCGCCCGCAAGGGCACCGAGAAGGGCGGCAACCAGGTCTACACGGTGGGCCGCGCCGACTCCGACACGCGCGTGCAGGCCTACGACAAGATCTGGGTGCGGCACATCAAGGCCGCGCTGATGGAAAACCGCTTCCGCCTCGTGCAGCAGCCGATCGCGAGCCTGCTCGGCGAGGACAAGGGCATGTTCGACGTGCTGGTGCGCATGCTCGACGAGCAGGGCAAGGAAGTGCTGCCGTCCGAGTTCATCCCGGCCGCCGAGCGCAACGACCTGATGAAGAACATCGACCGCTGGGTAATCGGCGCGTCGATGTCGTTCTGCGCGGCGCGCAAGCCCGCCGGCATCTTCGTCCGCCTCTCGAAGGACACCGTCAACGACAAGTCACTGCCGATCTGGCTCTCGAACCAGCTCAAGGCGAGCCGGGTCGACCCCTCGCGGCTCTGCTTCCAGGTCGGCCAGGACGTCATCGAGCAGCACCTCGACGGCGCGCGCGAGCTGCGCGATCACTGCAAGCGGCAGGGCTTCCGCTTTGCGATCGAGCACTTCGGCGGCGGCGCCGACCCGCAGCAGCTGGTCGGCCACCTGAAGCCGGACGTGGTGAAGATCGACGGCACGCTGATGCAGGGACTTGCCAGCAACAACGTGCTGCAGCAGAAGGTCAAGGGGCTGGTGCAGGTCGCGAAGGGCGTCGGCGCGCAGACGATCGCCGAGCGCGTCGAGGATGCGAACACGATGGCGGTGCTCTGGCAGCTCGGCATCGAGTTCATCCAGGGCTACTTCGTGCACAAGCCCGAGGAAGTCGTGCTCGGCTGAGCCGGCGCGCTACTCGCTGGCGTAGCGCTTCACGAGCCGGTACAGGAACTCCCGCCCCTCGACCACCGAGCGGACGCGGATCCGCTCGTTGAGCCCGTGGATGTGGCCGCCGTCCGGGTCCGTGAAGAGCCCGGTGACGCCGTAGGTCGGGATCCCCGCCGGGTTCATGAACTGCGCGTCCGAGGCGCCCGGCTCGAGCGCCGTCACCACCGGCACGCCCGGCCAGAGCTCCCCGGCCACGGCGCGGATCGGGTCCATCACGCGCGGCGTCAGGGGTGGCGGGTTCGCGAGCGGCCCGCGGACCTCCGGGATCGAGACGGCGACCGCCGGGTCGTCGGCGAGCCGCGCGAGCTCCGCCTGGATCGACTCGCGGCTGACGCCCGGGAAGATCCGGCAGTTGATGTTCGCCTTGGCGCGCTGCGGCAGCGCATTGGTCGCATGGCCGGCCGACAGCATCGTCGCGACGCAGGTCGTGCGCAGCATCGCGTGCACGTTCGGGTCGCGGTCGAGGATCGCGACCGCCGCCGCGTCCTCCGGGTTCGCGGCGACCCGGCGCATCGCCTCGCCCTTCTCGCCGCCCACGAGCGGTGCCATGCCGGTCAGGTAGCCGCGGTTGGCCTCGTCGAGCTGCACCGGGAATTCATAGCGGCTGATGCGGTCGACGGCGCGCACCAGGTGGTAGATCGCGTTGTCGGGGACCGGCCGCGAGCTGTGGCCCCCGGCGTTGCGGACCTCGAGCTCGTAGTTCTGCGACACCTTCTCGGCCGCGAGCACCTCGAGCGCCACGCGCCGGCCCGACGCGTCGAGGTCGCCGTCGGTGCCCTCGGTCAGGGCGAACTCGGCGTCGATCGCGGCCCGCTCGTGCTGCGCCAGCCAGCCGGCGCCGTTCAGCGCGCTGTTGGTCTCCTCGCCGCAGGTCAGCGCCAGCTTGACCGTGCGCTTCGGCGTGAAGCCCTGCTCGCGGAAGCGGACCAGGTTGTCGACCCAGATCGCGGCCTGCGCCTTCATGTCGCTGACGCCGCGGCCGTAGTAGTAGCCGTCCTCCTCGAGGAAGGTGAACGGATCCCGCGTCCAATCCTCGCGGCGCGCCTCGACCACGTCGACGTGCGCGAGCATCAGCACCGCGCGGCGCTTCGGGTCGCTGCCCTTGAGTTCGGCGAGGAGCCCGCCCTCCTTCGGGTGGCCCTCGGGCACGAAGATCCGCAGGTCCAAGTCCGGGTAGCCGGCCGCGTGCAGCCGCGCCTTCATGCGCTCGGCCGCGAGGGTGCAGTCGCCGGCCGACAGCGTCGTGTTGGTCTCGACCAGCTCGCGATAGGTCTCGCGGAAGCGTGCGTAACTCGGATCCGGGTCGGCGGCGAGCGCCGTGCCCGCGGCGAGGAGCGCGACGAGGCAGGTCAGCGGGCGATTGGTCATCCGAGGGCTCCCCCGGCCGTCGAACGCGGCCGGCGGCGAGTCTAGCGGAGTCGCCGCCGGCCCGGCCGGCCGGCCGGCGATCGACAGCATCTATTCCTGCAATGCGATTAATCGATTGGATCTATTGGTGCTCGGACCCTACATTGCTCGCGTCGATCAGCAATGCCACCACGAGGATCGTTCCATGTCCCTGATCAATACCGAGATCAAGCCCTTCAAGGCCACCGCCTACCACCACGGCAAGTTCGTCGAGGTCAGCGAGGCGACCGTCCGGGGCCGCTGGTCGGTGTTCTTCTTCTATCCGGCCGACTTCACCTTCGTCTGCCCGACCGAGCTCGGCGACCTCGCCGACCGCTACGCGGAGTTCCAGAAGGCCGGCGTCGAGATCTACGGCGTCTCGACCGACACGCATTTCACGCACAAGGCCTGGCACGACACCTCGGAGACGATCCGCAAGATCCAGTACCCGCTGGTCGGCGACCCGACGCACGTGCTCGCAAAGAACTTCGAGGTGCTGATCGAGGGCGCCGGGCTCGCGAACCGCGGCACCTTCGTCGTCGACCCGCAGGGCCGGATCCAGGTGATCGAGATCACCGCCGGCGGCATCGGTCGCGATGCGGCGGAGCTGCTGCGCAAGGTCAAGGCCGCGCAGTACGTCGCCGCGCACCCGGGCGAGGTCTGCCCGGCGAAGTGGCAGGAAGGCGACCGGACCCTCGCGCCGTCGCTCGACCTGGTTGGCAAGATCTGAGCCCCCCGCGGCGCGCGGCCACCGGGCCGCGCGCCGCCCGTCCCGCCGAGGAATCCCGCCATGCTCGACGCCGCGCTCAAGTCCCAGCTCCAGACCTACCTCGAGCGGCTGACCCTGCCGATCGAGCTCGCCGCCTCGCTCGACGACAGCGAGGCGTCGCGCGAGCTCGAGGCGCTGCTCGGCGAGATCGCCGCGCTGTCCGGGCGCATCACGGTCGTGCGCGCCGATGATGACGCGCGGCGGCCGTCGTTCGAGATCCGGCGCGCCGGCACCGGGATCGGCGTGCGCTTCGCGGGCCTCCCGCTCGGCCACGAATTCACCTCGCTCGTGCTCGCGCTGCTGCAGGTCGGCGGCCACCCGCCGAAGGTCGAGGCGGCACTGCTCGAGCAGGTGCGGGCGCTGGACGGCGACTTCCGCTTCGAGACCTACTACTCGCTGACCTGCCAGAACTGCCCGGACGTCGTGCAGGCGCTCAACCTGATGAGCGTCGTGAACCCGAGGATCCGGCACGTCGCGATCGACGGTGCCCGGTTCCCGGCGGAGGTCGAGGCGCGCGAGATCCTCGCGGTGCCGTGCGTGTTCCTGAACGGTGAGCTGTTCGGGCAGGGGCGGATGGGCCTCGAGCAGATCCTCGCCAAGCTCGACACCAACGCCCCCGCCCGGGCCGCGGCTTCGATCGCGGCCAAGCCCGCCTTCGACGTACTGGTCGTCGGCGGCGGACCGGCCGGCGCGGCCGCGGCGATCTACGCCGCGCGCAAGGGCATCCGCACCGGCGTCGCGAGCGAGCGCTTCGGCGGCCAGCTGCTCGATACCCTCGGCATCGAGAACTTCGTCTCGGTGCGCGCCACCGAGGGCCCGCAGCTCGCGGGCGCGCTCGAACAGCACGTGCGCGAGTACGGGGTCGACGTCATGAACCTGCAGCGCGCGGAGTCGCTGACGCCGGCGCGCACGCCGGGCGGCGAGATCGAAGTCCGGCTGGGCAGCGGCGCGTCGCTGCGCTCGCGCGCGGTCGTGCTCGCGCCCGGCGCACGCTGGCGCACGATGGACGTGCCGGGCGAGTCCGAATACCGCAACCGGGGTGTCGCCTACTGCCCGCACTGCGACGGCCCGCTGTTCAAGGGCAAGCGCGTGGCGGTGATCGGCGGCGGCAACTCGGGCGTCGAGGCGGCGATCGACCTCGCCGGCATCGTCGCCGAGGTCACGCTGCTGGAATTCGACGGCAAGCTGCGCGCCGACGAGGTGCTGCAGCGCAAGCTGCGCAGCCTGCCGAACGTGACCGTTCACCTGAACGCCCAGACCACTGCCGTACTCGGCGACGGCCAGCGGGTCACCGCGCTCGAGTGGCGCGACCGCGGCACGCAGCAATCGCACCGGCTCGCCCTCGAGGGCGTGTTCGTGCAGATCGGGTTGTTGCCGAACACCGAGTGGCTGCGGGGCGTCGTCGCGCTCTCGCCGCGCGGCGAGATCCTGGTCGACGAGCGTGGCCAGACCTCGGTCCCCGGGGTGTTCGCGGCCGGGGATGCGACCACCACGCCGTACAAGCAGATCGTGATCGCGACGGGGGCCGGCGCCACGGCCGCGCTCGCGGCGTTCGATCACCTGGTCAGGAGCTCGGCGCCGGCCGCGGCCGTCGCCGCTGCCTGACGGCCGCCTCAGGCCGGACCGAGCAGGTCCGCCGGCAACTGCGCGCAGACCCGGCGCAGCGCGAACTGGTAGGCCGCGTCCGGCCGCAGCGCCGGGACGAGCTCCTGCACGAGGTGACGGCGCGTGCAGAGCCAGAGGCGCAGGTAGCGGCTGCGGACGCGATAGCGGCTGCCGACCTTCTCGACGATCGGCTCGGCGCCCTGCACACAGGGCTTGAGCGCACCGACGACGGCAGCCCCGCGCGGCTCGCCGGCGGCGCCGAGGAACTCCTCGGTGGCGTAGCCCAGGTGCTCGTAGAGCGCGACGGCGAGCAGCACCCGCACCTGGCGACGGGTGAGGCGGGCGAGCCAGGCGTCCGCCAGCGGCGTCTGGTCGGCGAGGATCTTGTCGAGCGCGCGCCCGATCTCGGGCCCCGCCACCGTCGCACGCACCGCGACGTTCCAGGTCTCGTGCGCGAGATGCTGGACGTCGTTCGGCGACTCGCCACCGACCGCGAGCAGCACCGCGGCCGCCTCCTCGCTGAGAGCGTGGCCGCCCGCCTCGAACGCCTTGCGCAGGAAAGCGCCGAACTCGGCCGCCGGGATCGGCTCGACCTCGAGCAGCCGGGCAGACTCGAAGAACGGCGAGGCTTCGCTGACGAACAGCCCACGGAACGAGTCGCGCGCGCTGCCGGCGAAGAAACACGGCACGCGCATGCGCTGCAGCTCCGAGCGCAGCAGCCCGAGCACCGCATCCGCCTCCCGCGGCGGCAGGCGGTCGCGCACGTCCTGCAGCTCGTCGATGAAGACGCTCATGGGCCGGCGCCGCGCGACCTGGGCGAGGAAGCCGAGCAGCCGCTTGAGGTGGTCGGTCGGGACCCGGGTGCGCAGCGACGCCTCGAGCCCGTGCGCGCCGACGCGGATATCCTCGATGCCGATGCCCACCTCGCGCAGCCAGGGCGTCACCCGGCGCGCGACCGGGCTCAGCGCCCGCACGAAGGCATCCAGGTCCTCGGCGGCCCGCCGGACGAGGTCGTCGACCGACAGCACCTGGTGGAAGTCCCAGCGCAGCAGCGGCAGCCCGTGGCGTTCGTGCGTGCGCTCGATCAGGGAGCTCTTGCCGAGCCGGCGGTCGCCGGCGAGCGCGAGCCGCCCGCGATCACGCACCGCCTCGCGGATCGCGGTCTCGTACGCGGGGCGCGCGCAGGCGGCATCGTCGCGGCCGAGCACGCGGCCGTAGACGAAGGGGTTGCGGGCGTTCGCCGGTCGCGGGGCCATGGGCCGGGATTATACGATCAAGATAGAAAGGTATCCTGATCGTGGTAGTTCGCGGCGGTGATCGCGCGGCCGGTCCCGGTCGCGACGGACGCGGGGCCACCAACGAAAGCGGCCCCCGCCGGCGGTGCCGGCGGGGGCCGCGAGGCCGCCAGAAGGCGGATCAGAGCTTGTAGTTGAAGCCGGCGAGGATCTGCCGCCCGTAGGTCTGGTAGTCGATCACGCGCGCCTCGGTCCCGACGTACGCGACGTACGGTGCATCGGTCAGGTTGTTGACCTGGAAGAGCAGCTGGAAGCCCTTCATCCGGCCCGTGTCGAACTCGTAGCTCAGCTGCAGGTCGGTGATCTGGTCACCCTTCACGTAGCGGAACGCGCGGTCGTTGGCGAAGTTCACGATCTCGCCGATGTACTTCGAGCGCGCCCGCGTCGCGACGCGCGCCTCGAAGCCGGAGTTCTCGTAGTACACCGTCGCGTTCCAGACCGTCCGCGACAGCCCCGGCAGCGGGATGTTGCCGAGGCCGGTGCTCGGCAGCACGTTCTGGCTCGTGTTCGGCGCCTGGGTGCTCGCCGGGTCGTAGATCGTGATGTTGCTGTTTGTCTGCGACAGGCTGAGCACCGTGCCGAAGCCGCGCAGCGCCTCGCCGAGCATCTCGCCCGGCAGCGACAGCGAGAACTCCACGCCCTTCAGCTTGCCGCCGTTGCCGTTCAGCGGCTGCGTCAGCGGACCGGTGGTCTGCGGCGTCACGCCGTTCGGGAAGTAGCCCGGCGGCAGCTCGGACAGGAACTTCGAGAAGTCCGCGGTCTCGTTGGTCGAGTCGTAGATATAGGACTTCAGGTCCTTCATGAAGACCGCGACCGAGAAGTACGCCTTGTTGCCGAAGTACTTCTCGTAGCTCAGGTCCACCGCGTTGGCGCGCCACGGGTCGAGGAACGGATTGCCGCCGCTGCCCCCGGGCTGGCCGGTGACCTGGCTCGCGCCCTCGTCGATCGACGCCTTCAGCTGGTCCATGCGCGGACGCGCCATCTCGCGAGCGGCCGAGAACCGGATCGCCTGCTGTTCCGGCAGCATGAATGCGAGGTTGATCTGCGGAAGGACGTCGGAGTACTTCTTGCCGGCGGAGAACGGCGTGACGGCGCCACCGTTCGCGTCGTTGATGAAGTACGAGTCCGAGCTCTGGTCGGTGCGGATGAACTGCAGGCCGACGTTGCCCTTCAGCGTCACACTGGAGGACAGCTCGTGATTGAGCGTCCCGCGCAGCGAGGCGGTGGCGACCTTCTCCGTGACGGTCCACCACTTGCCAACCAGGTACGAGCAGTGCTGCGGATCGCAATAGTGGCCGTCGAGCGGCTGATAGTAGGCGTTCAGCACCGCCGGCACGCTCCAGGCGAGCGCATTGGGCGCCCCGGCGTAACCGAGATAGGTTGGCCCCAGCAGGTACTGCGGCGAAATCAGTACCGCACTACCGTTGCCGCTGAGCGCCAGCCCCTGTTCGGGCGAGGCCTTGTTCTTGGTTCGATCCGAGTAGTTCAGACCGGCGCTGAACTGGTCGAACCAGCCGAAGCCCGTGTGCGAAACGTCGATGCGGGCGGACTTCAGCTCGTCCTGAACGTGCGGCTTCTTGACGTAGCCCGCGCCGTAGATCGTAGGACCAAACGCGATCTCCGTCGGATCCGCGTAGTTCTTGGTGAACGTTGCCGAGGGCATCGCCTGGCCGCCGTTGAACAGGAACTGACCGGTGTCGAGGCAGGCCGGATCATTACTCTGCGCGCACGTGCCCCACTGCGCGTTGGTCTCCGGCTGGAACTGATCGCGCGTCGCCTTCGAGTAGCTGAGGTCGCCGACCAGCGTCCAGCCGCCCTCGTTCCACTTGTTGTTCCAGCCGTAGGCCTGGATCTTGTCGTTCGTGATGAACTGGAAGTTGCGCACCAGCGGCCGCACGTTCGTCACGGTTGCGCCGACGAGCGTGTTGTCGCGGATCACCAGGTTCGAGAACGTCTCCGCGGCCGGATAGCCGCCGAGGTTCCACTCGAGGCTGCGCGCGTCATCGGTCTCGTCGGACTTGGTGTAATACGCATCCAGCGTGCTCGTGAACGACGCCGAGGGACGCCACTCAAGGGTCGCGAGGGCACCCGTTCGGACGTTCTTGCCCATGTCGGTGCGGACCTTCATGCCGTTCGTGAAGTACACGCCGAGCGGAACTCCGTTATTGGCGTTGCCGTTCGGGCTCCACGGCTCGTACGCACCCACGCCTTCGGTCGCGAGCGGCGAGTCGAGCCGCGCGACGCCGACCGCGAGTCCGAGCGTGTTGTCGAAGTACTGGTCGATGTACGACAGGCTCGCCCGATAGCCGCGATCCGACGAATCCGCACCGAGGTCGTTGTTCGAGTTCCGTTCGCCGCGCGCGTTGAACACGAACGCGCGCTTGCCGTACTCGAGCGGCCGAACGGTCTGCATGTCGATCGTGCCGGCGAGGCCCTGGCCGATCAGCTGCGAGTCGGGCGTCTTGTAGACGATGACGCCGGAGAGCAGCTCCGAGGGGTACTGGTCGAACTCGATGCTGCGGTTGTCGCCGGTGCTCACCTGCTCGCGCCCGTTCAGGAGCGCATTCGTGAACGCCGGGTCGGTGCCGCGCAGGCTGATCGCCGACGCACGGCCGTTGGCACGCTGCGACGTCAGACCGGGCAACCGGGAAAGGGACTCGGCGATCGACGTGTCGGGCAGCTTGCCGATGTCCTCAGCCGAGACCGCCTCGACGATGCTCGACGCATCCCGCTTGACCTCGATGGCGCTCTCGATGCCGTGCCGGATACCGGTCACGACGACTTCCTCGAGCGCGTCGCCGGCCTGCGCCGGCGCCTGCTGCGCGCTGGCGGTGCCCGCGAGCACGAGCATCGCCAGGGCGGATCCCGCTGCGATGGAACGCCGGAACTGCTGCTGGCGGGCGATGCGCAGCGTCTCGGTAACCTGGGTCCGAATGGTGATCGTCGGCATGTGTTGTGAACCTCCCTCGCGATTCGATGCCACTGCAGTTCGGCCTTCGGCGGCCGCCCTGCCCTGATTCGCCCGAGGGAGCGATGCGACGTTGCACGCGGTCTTCGCGTGCACCCCCTCGTGTCTTCTTGGTCTCGAGCACCGGCGTCGCCCGGCGCGCCGGCCCCGGAAACCAGGTTCGCCGTCGCTGCAAAATCATGCGAAAACGAGAGAAGTTTTGCAAGAGGTTCTGCGCGAATCGTGGCGCATTTGTTTCGCTGTACTGGATCTCTATTAAAATATCTGTATTTTCAATGATTTATATATTCTACTCTTGTGGTGAGAAGTACGGGGATTTTGCAGCGCCGCAAACGGGACTGCAAAAAAATGAAAATCTTTCGCACTCTGTGCGAAAAACCCAACAGCGGTGGAAGCGACGCGGCGGCCTCAGCCGCCGCAGCTCTCGCGGACGACGAGATCGGTGGGCAAGCGCTCGGACCGCAGTTCGCCGCCCGGCTCCGAGTTGAGGAGCTTCGACAGCAGCAGCCGCCCCGCGAGCGCAGTGTCCTGGCGGATGGTCGTGATCGCCGGCCGCATGTAGCGGGCGAAGGAGATGTCGTCGTAGCCGACCACGGAGACGTCGCCCGGCACCGTCCGACCCACCCGCAGCAGCGCACGAATCGCACCGAGCGCGATCAGATCGCTCGCCGCGACGATGCCGTCGAAAGCGATGCGGCGCGCGAGCAGCGCGTCGACCGCCGCCTCGCCCGCCTCCGCCTCGAAATGCGCGGGCACCGCGAGCTGCGGATCCGCCGCGAGCCCCGCCTGCCCGAGACCCTCGAGATAGCCCTGGTAGCGCTGCATAGCCTCCGGCGCCTCGGTGTCGCCGAGGAAGACGATGCGCCGACGACCGAGCCGCGCCAGATGCAGGGTGGCGCGCTTGCCGCCGACCGGATTGTCGCTGCCGACTGAGCAGTAGGACTGCGCCGGCAGCTGCGCGCCCCAGACCGCAAAGCGGGACTCGGTCTCCGCCAGCCGATTGAACGCGGCATGCAGCGAGCTCTGACCGAGGAAAATGATGCCGTTCACCCGGTTGGTGGCCATCAGCTCGGTGAGGTCGGCAAAGCCGGTCGGCGCGACGTGCGACACGACGAAGTCGCAGCCGCGCTGGCGCGCCGCCTCGCCGATGCCGGCGACGAGGTCCAGCACGAAGGGATCGGACAGCCGCGCCTCACGGCCCTGTGGGCGCGGGATCACGATCGCGACCGACGCCGCGGCAGCCGTGGGACCTGAGGGCATGTAGCCACGGAACGGGTAGTCGTGCTCGCGCGCGAGCTTCCAGATGCGCTGCTTGGTTTGCTGGTTGACGGCGGAGCTGTCGTTCAGCGCCCGCGAAACGGTCGTGATCGACACGCCGGCGAGGCGCGCCAGATCCTCGAGTCGCGTAACCTTCTTCGACCTCACGGCTGCGTCTTCTCGTGCATGCGGCGATTCTAGAGCGCGAGCGGGGTTCGAAGGCAAGCCGCTTTTCATAATTTTTCACCAGCAGCGCTATCTCCTGTCATGGCGCGAAGCCAGCGGCCGCACCGCAACATGCCGTAAGTACTGGCTAAATCCTCGCCAGTGGCCTTTGACTCCCCTCCGTGCTATTCCTCTCGCCCCCGGAATCGCAATTTTTTGCGAACACCGGGGCAGCGACCGGACCGCGCTCCCGACGCGCGCCGCCGGCGCCCGTCAGGCCGCCGCCGGCCGCCGTTCGAGGGGGAGCCATGCTCGCGATGCAGCGACGGATGTCGCGTCCGTTCCTGGTACTGCTGGCGCTACCGGCGTCGGCGATGGGCTTTGCGCTCTCGGTGCAGATCGCCACGCTCAGCTGGATCATGTCGACCCGCTACGGGCTGCACCTCGACGAGATCGGCTTCGTCTGGGCGGCCGGACCGCTCGCCGGCATCGTCGGCCAGCTGCTGGTCGGCATCGTCAGCGACGGCGTCTGGCTTTGGCACGGGCGCCGGCGCCCGTTCATCCTGGTCGGCGGCATCCTCTCCGCGCTGATGATCCTGGCGCTGCCCTCCATCGGCGTCATCTCGCACGCGCTCGGCGCCCCGACCGTTATCGGCGTCGCGATCACGGTGGCACTCGCGCTCGACCTGTCGATCAACGTCAGCTTCAATCCGACCCGCTCGATCATCACCGACGTGACGCACGAAGGCTCGATGCGCACGCGCGGCTACACCTGGATGCAAACCGTCTCCGGCGCGTTTGGCGTCCTTGCCTATGCCGTGGGCGGCGCCTTCGATCCGGAGACCCTGATCTACGTCGCCGCCATCCTCGTGCCGCTGATGTCGATCGTGCCGTCACTGCTGATCGAGGAGCCGCGCGAGCTGCCGCACGCGAACGTCGCGGACGATGAGCGGGGTGCGGGCACCGGCCCCGGCTTCGCGAAGCTGATGAGCCTCTTACTGCCGCTGTGGGGCATCCTCGCCTACGACCTGATCGCGATGGGCCTCAAGGTCGCGCACCTCGCGGCGCCGGGCCTGCTGCTCGAGACCTGCTGCGCGCTCGCGACGATCGTCTGCGTCGCGGTGACGCTGACCGCGCGCGATCGCGGCGTCGAGTTCGTGCGCGAGGACCTGGTCGAGTTCCGCAAGGTGCTCGCCGCGCACGCCTTCAGCTGGATCGGCGTGCAGACGATGTTCGTCTACATGGTCGGCTTCCTGCAGGCGCGCTTTCCGGATCTCGGCGCGCTGCGCACCGGATCGGTCCTCTCATACAGTTTCCTCGTGCTCAGCATCGTCAGCACGCTGATGCCGCTGCTCGCCCTGCAGCCGCTGACCGAACGCTTCGGCCAGGTCGCCGTCCACGCTGGCTGCCTCGCGCTGATGGCCGCCGGTTACGGCGCGGTGTACGTCGCCGGTCACTCGCCGCTCGCGATCTACCTGCTGATGGCGCTCCTCGGCGTCGGCTGGGCCGCGATCGTGAGCCTGCCGTTCGCGATCATGTCGCAGCGGGTCGACCAGTCGCGGATCGGGCTCTACATGGGAGTCTTCAACCTGTCCGTGGTGCTGCCGCAGCTGTTCGTCAGCCTCGGCGTCGGCGCGCTGCTGATCCGGCTCGAGGACAAGAGCGTGATCTTCCTGATCAGCGCGGCCTCGCTCGCGCTTTCGGCGCTCGCCTGGACCTTCGTGCGCCGCCAGGCAGGCCAGGAGCTCGGCGCCCGGACGGCGGCGCCAGCCGCGCACTGACACCGGCAGGTCCGGCGCGCGAGCCCGGCGGTCGGGCCCACTGGTCGGGCCCAGTGGTCGGGCCTAGCGATCGAGCCGGCGCGCCGCGAGCGTGGCGGCGAGCACGAGTGCCGCCGCCGCGATCAGCATCACGCCCGCCGGGTCGACCGGGAACGCCGCGCGCACGATCGGCCCCATCGTTGCCGCCACCACCAGCTGCGGCAGCACGATGAAGATGTTGAAGATGCCCATGTAGACGCCGAGCTTCCGGTATGGGATCGCGCCGCACAGCAGCGCGTACGGCATCGTCAGCACCGACGCCCAGCACATGCCGATCCCGGCCATCGCGAGCCACAGCACGGCCGGATCGCGGCTGAGGAAGATCGTCGCGAAGCCGAGCGCACCCGCGCCGAGGTTGAGCGCGTGCAGCCGCTCCCGCCCGAGCCGCGCCGCGAGCGCCGGCAGCGCGAAGGCATAGAGCGCTGCCACGCCGTTGTAGAGCGCGAACAGGTTGCCGAGATGATCCCCGGCGCGGTTGTAGGCCGGCGTGCCGGGCACCGCGCCGCCGAAGTGGTGGTACGCGACGACCGGGGTGCCGTAGATCCACAGCACGAAGAACCCCGACCAGGTGCAGAACTGGATCAGCGCCAGTCGCCGCATGGCGGGCGGCATCGTACGCAGGTCCGCCACGAGCTCGGTCACCGCCCGTTGCAGCAGCGGCCCGCGTCCCGGCTCCGCGGCCGGGTCAGCCCCGCCCTGCCCGGCAAAGCGCGCCAGCGTCTCCGGCGGGTACTCGCGGGTCGAAGCGATCGTCCAGAGCACGGCGGCGAGCAGCGCCCCGGCGCCCACGTAGAAGGCGACGCGCACGTTCTCGGGCACGGTTCCGAGCGGCGCATCGCCGCTGACACCGAGCACGTGCACGAAGATCCAGGGCGCCGCAGACGCCGTGAGCGCGCCGAGGCCGATGAAGATCGTCTGCGCGGCGTAGCCGCTCGTGCGCTGTTCCTCGGGGAGCATGTCGCCGACGAACGCGCGAAACGGCTCCATCGTGATGTTGAGCGAGATGTCGAGCAACCAGAACGCGGCGACGGCGAACCATAGCGCGCTCGCGGCCGGCAGCACGACGAGCGCGGTGGCGCTCAGCAGGGCGCCGGCGAGGAAGTACGGCCGCCGGCGGCCGAGCCGGCACCAGGTGCGATCGCTCAGGTAGCCGACGATCGGCTGTACCAGCAGCCCGGTCACCGGGCCCGCAGCCCAGAGCAGGGGCAGCGCATCAATCGACGCGCCGAGCGTCTGGAAGATCCGGCTGACGAACGCGGTCTGCAGCGCGAATGCGACCTGGATGCCGAAGAACCCGAACGACAGGTAGGCGATCCGCACGCGGCTGAGCTGCGGCTTCGCGTGGGACCCGGATCCGGCTGTCAGCGTCGCACCCATGACCGGCCAGCCCCCTCCGCCGCCCTCGTTCGCGGGAGTATGACGGCAGCCGGGCCGGACCTGCCATCTCGCGGCGCTTGACCGCGCCTCGATACCTATCCTTAAACTGCCGGCGACCACTCTCGGGGGACGGCGTGACACGCAGATCGCTCTTGGACCTGGTCGTTCTGGGGATCGCGTTCCTGGGCGGCGCGCCGGCCTCCGCCCGCGCGGCGGAGCCGTCGATCGAGCGCATCGACCCGCCGAGCTGGTGGGTCGGATTCGAATCGCCCCGCCTCGAGCTGCTGGTGCACGGCCCCCGGGCCGGCGAGCTCGAGGTCGCCGTCGACTATCCGGGCGTCACGCTCGCCGGCACGGCACGAACCGAGAGCCCGAACTACCTGGTCGTCGATCTCGACATCCGCGCGGATGCCCGACCGGGCCGGATGCCGCTGGTGTTCCGCCGGCACGGCCGGCCCATCGCCCGCCGCGACTATGTCCTCGAGGCGCGCCAGCCGGGTTCACGGGAGCGGCGCGGCTTCGACGGTCGCGACGTGATCTACCTCGTGATGCCGGACCGCTTCGCCAACGGCGATCCGGCCAACGATCAGCCGACTGGCACGCTCGATCACCTCGACCGACGCGACGGCGGCGCCCGCCATGGCGGCGACCTCGCCGGCATCCGCGCCCACCTCGACTACCTCGCCGCGCTCGGCATCACCCAGCTGTGGCTGACACCGGTGCTCGAGAACGCGCAGCCGGCGTACAGCTACCACGGCTACTCGATCACCGATCACTACCGCATCGACCCGCGCTACGGAACCAACGAGGACTACCGTGCGCTCGCCCGCGAGGCGCGCGAGCGCGGCATCGGGCTGATCGCCGATGTGGTGGTGAACCACATCGGTTCCGGGCACTGGTGGATGCGCGACCTGCCCGCGCACGACTGGCTCAGCAGTCCCGATCCCGCCTACCGCACGAACCACGCGCACACGTCCGTCCAGGACCCGCACGCGGCGGCCATCGACCGGCAGCGCTTCATCGACGGCTGGTTCTCGGCCACGATGCCGGACCTGCACCCGATGAACCCGCTGCTCGGCACCTACCTCGTGCAGAACGCGCAGTGGTGGATCGAGTACGCCGGCCTCGCGGGCCTGCGCATGGACACGTATTCGTACAGCGATCGGCGCTTCATGGCGGATTTTACCGCGCGGATCCTCCGCGAGTACCCGCGGCTCAACATCGTCGGCGAGGAGTGGCGCAACGAGCCGGCGCTCGTCTCCTACTGGCAGGCGGGCAAGGTCAACGCCGACGGCTACGTCTCGCACCTGCCGGCGCTGATGGACTTCCCGCAGCAGAACGCGCTGCTCGCGGCGCTGCGCGATCCGGAGAGCGGGAGCAGCGGCTGGATCACGCTGTACGAGCGCCTGGCGCAGGACTTCCTGTACCCAGACCCGGGCAACCTCGTGGTGTTCACCGACAACCACGACACCGATCGCATCTACACGAAGCTACACCGCGACGATGCACTGTGGCGCATGGCCATGGTGTGGCTCGCGACCACGCGCGGCATCCCGCAGCTGCTCTACGGGACCGAGGTGCTGATCGCGAACGACCGGCTCGGCGACGACGGCGACAGGCGCCGCGACTTCCCCGGTGGCTGGCCGGGCGACCCGGCCGACGGCTTCAGCGGCCGCGGACTCGCGCCGGCCCAGGCAGACGCGCAGGCGCTGGTGCGCAGGCTGCTGCAGTGGCGACGCGGTGCCCCCGCCGTGCAGCATGGCACCCTCGTGCACTACGCCCCTGTCGACGGCGCATACGTCTACTTCCGGCGCGGCGACGACCAGACCGTGATGGTCGTTCTCAACAAGTCGGAGCACGCCGTGCGCCTCGACCTCGGCCGCTTCCGCGAGTGCCTGCCGCCGGCGGCCCGCGGCCACGAGGTGCTGACCGGCCAGGACGTCGAGCTGGGCGAAGCACTGGCGGTGCCGCCGCGCTCGGCGCTGCTCTTCGACCTGCGTGGAACCGGCCCGGAGCCGGCAGCCCGCCGCTAGCGGCAGTTGCCGAGCTTCGCGCAGAGCTGCGCGAGCAGCGCCTGCATGCGCTCGGGCGGCAGGCGCTCGGGAACCCCGGGTGCCGGCAGCGTCCCGGGCAGCTCGACGGTCACGGCGATGTCCTTTTGCCGGTGGTTGTACCAGCTCGCGAAGTCGAGGAAGCGCCGGTCGAACGCCTCCACCGAGCCGCCGAGACCGGCGCCGATCGCCTCGGCAAGCGCCGTGCCGCCGCCGAGCCGCGCATACAGCTGACGCCAGTCCTTGCGCAGCGCCGGCGCCGCATTCGGCAGCATCTGCGCGAGCAGGTAGCACGAGAAGGCGCGCGGGCCGATCAGTTGCTCACTTGCCGCCGTCGGCGCCTCCAGCAGGAACTTCGAGGGCGGCAGCTTCTCGAACTCGCCCGCCCGGGTGGCGGGAATCTGCACGCGCAGCGCGTCGTCGTACTCGGCGCCGCCAATGACCATCTTGAAGCCGGTCTCGGCGCACGGCGGCCAGTGCGGCGGCGGCGCGGACTCGAACAGGGCGCCGAGATAGAGCTCCTGCAGTCCGGCGAGCTCATGGCGGTGCTCGGCGCGGTAGGCGACCGCGACCAGCGTCAGGGTCGGCGTGACCAGCAGCGAGGTGGGTAGCTCGTCGCTGCCCGCGGCGCTATCGGCGGCGGGATCCGTGCGGCGGAAGGTCGACAGCATCAGCTCCGGCGTCAGCGCGAACACCAGTACGGCCGGCGGCTGGAAGTCCTGCGGCCATTCCTGCAGCCACCGTGCCGTGGCCTCGAGTTGCAGCACGCGCCTCGCGGTCGTGATCGCAAGCGCCGGGCTACCGGCGGCGACCACCGTGACGTGGCCCTCGCGGACCTGCCAGTACTCCTGCGCCGCTGCCGGCAGCGCAGCAAGCCCACCGAGAACGAGCGCTGCCAGGCGCCAAAGCCGGGCGATGTCCGCGAATCCCATGGCCTCTCCCTCGGCGCCATGCGGCGCCCGTCGCGGCAGTATCACACGCGCTCGAGCACGAGCAGCGAGCGACCGGGTCGCCGATAGCGCTGGCCGGCGGACGGATCCGTCGACTCCGCCGTATCGACGGCGACGGACCAGCTCGCCGCCGGCGCGTGGAACTCCACCGACTGTTCACCGCCGTTGATCAGCACCAGCAGCGCCGGCCCGCTGCCGTCGAGCGCCTCGAGCAGCACGCCGAGCGCGCAGGCACGCGGATCGTTCCAGTCCGCCTCGCGCATCTCGCGCCCGTCCGGTCGCAGCCAGTGGATGTCGCGGCTCTTGCCACCGCGCCGGCCGCCCTTCAGGAAGGTCTCGCGGCGCAGCTCCGGCCGGCGGCGGCGCAGCGCGATCAGCGCGCGCACGAATGCCGCGAGTTCGGGCTCGCCGGCGGCGCGCGACCAGTCGACCCAGCTGAGCGGGTTGTCCTGGCAGTAGGCATTGTTGTTGCCGGCCTGGCTCCGCCCGAACTCGTCGCCGGCCAGCAGCATCGGCACGCCCTGCGAGATCAGCAGCGTCGCCAGCAGGTTGCGCACCTGGCGGCGCCGCAGCGCTCGGACCGCCGGGTCGTCGCTCGGCCCCTCGACGCCGCAGTTCCAGCTGCGGTTGTCGGCATGCCCGTCCGCGTTGCCCTCGAGGTTGGCCTCGTTGTGGCGCACGTTGTAGCTGACGAGGTCGGCCAGCGTGAAACCGTCGTGCGCGGTGACGAAGTTGATGCTCGCGGAAGGCTTGCGGCCGCGGTGCCGGAAGATGTCGGACGAGCCGGCGATCCGCTCCGCCAGCCCGCCGAGCGCGTGGTGGGTACCGCGCCAGAAGTCACGCACCGAATCGCGGTAGCGGTCGTTCCACTCGGACCAGCCCGCCGGGAACTGGCCGAGCTGGTAGCCGCCGGGGCCCACGTCCCAGGGCTCGGCGATCAGCTTCGAGTAGGCGAGCACCGGGTCGGCGCGCAGCGCCGCGAACAGCGGCGCGTCGTGACCGAAGCTCGGACCGTCGCGGCCGAGCACCGGGCCAAGGTCGAAGCGAAAGCCGTCGACGCGCATCGACTCGGCCCACCAGCGCAGCGAGTCGAGCACGAGCGCGCGGGTCGCCGGGTGCGAGGCATCGATCGTGTTGCCGCAGCCCGTCCAGTTCTCGTAGCGCGCGGGATCGTCCGCCAGCCGGTAGTACGCCGGATTGTCGATCGCCTTCAGGTTCAGCACCGGGCCCGACTCGTTGCCCTCGGCCGTGTGGTTGAAGACCACGTCGAGGATCACCTCGATGCCCGCCGCGTGCAGCGCCCGCACCATCCGGCGGAATTCGTCGACCGGGTCGGCAAGCGCGTACTGGGGTGCCGGCGCCGACCAGGCGAACGGGTTGTAGCCCCAGTAGTTCACGAGGCCGCGCTCGCGCAGGAAGCTCTCGGTCAGGAAGGCCTGGCACGGCATCAGCTCGACGGCAGTGACACCGAGCTCACGCAGCCAATCGACGACCGCGGGCTCCGCCAGGCCGAGGTAGGTGCCGCGCAGCCGCTCCGGCACGAGCGGATGCCGCGCGGTGAAGCCCTTGACGTGCAGTTCGTAGAGCACCGTCTCGCTCCACGGCGTGCCGGGGGGCCGGTCGGCTCCCCAGTCGAAGGCCGGTGCGACGATGCGCGCGCGTGGCATGAGGGCGGCGCTGTCGAGGTCCGCCCGCTCGCCGCCGTCGTAGAGGGCCGGGCCGAAGCGCGGCTCGCCGGTCACCGCGCGCGCGCACGGATCGACCAGCAGCTTGGCCGGGTTGCAGCGCAGCCCCCGCGCGGCATCGGACGGGCCGTGCACCCGGTAGCCGTAGAGGTCCCCGGCGCGCGCGAGCGGCGCCGGGATGAAGCCGTGCCAGATGTCGCCGCTGCGGGCCGGCAGCGCGACGCTGCCACGCACGGCACCGTCAGCCTCGAACAGGCACAGCTCCACTCCGCTCGCGACCGAGGAATGCAGCGCGAAGTTCACGCCGCGGGCAGTCGGCGTCGCGCCGAGCGGCGACGGGCTGCCGCGCTCGATCGCCTCGGCGAGTGCGCCGCCGCCGGGTCCGCGCCCGCTCGCGTTCATCGGTTCACGCGCGGCGCAGGATCAGCGCGCCGAGCGGTGGCAGCGCGAGCCGCAGCGCATGCGAGCGGCCGTGCGCACCGGGTGCTCCGGCCTCGTGCTCGACGGTGCGGCAGTAGCCCGAGCCGCCGAAGCGCGGATCGTCGGAATCGAGCAGCGTGCGATACCGGCCCGGGCCCTCGACGCCGATCCAGTAGTCGTCGCGCGGTACCGGGGTCGCGTTGAACACGCACAGCAGCGGCGCGCCCGGGTCGCCCCGGGTCGGCCGGCGCTCGAACGCGAACACGCTCATCGCCGCATTGTGCACGTCGACCCAGGCGAATCCGTCCGGGTCGGCGTCGCTGCCGTGCAGCGCCGCGGTCGCGACGTAGAGGCGATTGAGCTCGCGATTGAAATCCCGCAACCCGCGGTGGCGGGCGTCGCCCAGCAGTTCCCAGTCGAGGCTCGCGGCGTCGCGCCACTCGTGCCACTGGCCGAACTCCGAGCCCATGAACAGCAGCTTCTTGCCCGGATGCGCGGTCATGTAGGCCAGCAGCAGCCGGTAGTTGGCACGCTTCTGCCAGTCGTCCCCGGGCATCTTGCCGAGCAGCGACCCCTTGCCGTGCACCACCTCGTCATGCGAGAGCGGCAGCAGGAAACGCTCCGACCAGGCGTACATGAACGAAAAAGTCACGAGCCGGTGCTCGTGGCTGCGGTATACCGGGTCGAGCGCCAGGTAGCGCAGCGTGTCGTTCATCCAGCCCATGTTCCACTTGAACGTGAATCCCAGCCCCCCGAGGTGGGCCGGCTGCGTCACGCCGGCATACGTGGTCGATTCCTCGGCGAACATCAGCGCACCCGGCGCGTACTCCTGTACGGCCACGTTCAGCTGGCGCAGGAATTCGATGGCCTCGAGGTTCTCGCGTCCGCCGTAGCGGTTCGGGATCCATTCGCCGGCCGGGCGGCTGTAGTCGAGGTAGAGCATCGAGGCGACCGCGTCGACCCGCAGCCCGTCGAGGTGGAATTCCGTCAGCCAGTAGAGCGCATTCGCCACCAGGAAGTTGCGCACCTCGTTGCGGCCGTAGTTGAAGATCTTGGTGCCCCAGTCGCGATGCTCGCCCTGGCGTGGATCCGCATGCTCGTAGAGCGCGGTGCCATCGAACTCGACGAGGCCGTGCTCGTCCTTCGGGAAATGCGCCGGCACCCAGTCCATCAGCACGCCGAGCCCCGCCGCGTGGCAGCGATCGACGAATTCCCGGAACTCGTCCGGCGTGCCGAAGCGTGCGGTCGGCGCGTAGTAGCCTGCGACCTGGTAGCCCCACGAGCCGTCGAAGGGGTGCTCGGCCACCCCCATCAGCTCGAGGTGGGTGACGCCGAGGTCGAGCGCGTACGGGATCAGCTGTTCGGCGATTTCGCGCCAGGTCAGGAACGGTGGATCACGACCCTCGGCGCGGCGCCACGAGCCGAGGTGCACTTCGTAGATGCTGATCGGCCGGCGACTCGGGTCGGCCCCGCGACGCGCTGCCAGCCAGGCCGCATCGCTCCAGCGGTGGCCCGACTCGGGGGCGACCAGCGAGCAGTTGTCGGGCCGCAGCTGCATCTGGAACGCGAACGGGTCGGACTTGAGCCGCGTGTCGCCGCGGGCGCTGCGGACTTCGTACTTGTACGGCTCGCCCGCGGCGACGCCGGGCACGAACAGCTCCCAGACCCCGCTCGCGCCGCGCGCGTGCATCGCGTGGCGCCGGCCATCCCACAGGTTGAATGGCCCGACCACGCTGACCCGGGCCGCGTTCGGCGCCCAGACGGCGAAGTGGGTGCCGGAGAGGCCTTCGAGCACCAGCGGATGGGCGCCGAACTTCGACCACAGGCGGTAGTGCTGGCCTTCGCCGTACAGGTGCAGGTCGTAGTCCGACAGCTGCGGCGCGAAGTAGTACGGATCGTGCCGCACCCGCTCGTGACCGTCGGCGTACCGGACTCGCAGCCGGTACGGAACGAGCGGTCGACGGTACGGCAGCCGGCCCTCGAACAGGCCCGCGGCGTGCAGCGCCCGCAGCGGCCGCGCCGCGCTCGCCGGCTCGTCCTCCCAATAGACGGCCACCTCGCTCGCGCCAGGCTCGAGCACGCGCACGACGCACAGCGGCTGCTCGTCGGTGCGCTCGTACTCGTGATAGCCGAGCACCGAGCGCGGCTCGCGATGGGTCGCGGCCACGAGCGCCTCGATCGTCGCCTGGCCGAGCCGGCGCGTGGCGCGCGACGTGCGGCGGGCGGCCATCAGATCACCGGCCGGATGTTCCAGATCCGGCCGGCGTACTCGCGCACGCTGCGATCGCTCGAGAAGAGCCCCATGCCGAGGCAGTTGATCACCGCCTGCCGGCTCCACTCGTCCGGGTTCCGGTAGAGCGCGTCGACGCGCGCCTGCGCCTCGACGTAGGCGCGGAAGTCGCGCAGCACCAGGAAAGGCTCGCCGTCACCGGTCAGGCGGTCGACCACCGCCTTGGCCGCCTCCGCATGGCGCGGCGTGAAGTGGCCGCCGTCGATGAGCTGGAGTACCTCGCGAAGCTCGGCGTCCTCGGCCACGACCGCCGCCGGCACGTAGCCGCGCGCGCGCTCGGCGGCCACTTCCTCGGCGCCGAGCCCGAAGATGAAGACGTGCTCCGCCCCGACCTGCTCGCGGATCTCGATGTTGGCGCCATCGAGCGTGCCGATGGTCAGCGCACCGTTCAGGGCCAGCTTCATGTTGCCGGTGCCCGAGGCCTCGAAGCCGGCGGTCGAGATCTGCTCCGACAGGTCCGCCGCCGGCATGATCCGCTGCGCGAGCGACACGTCGTAGTCGGGCAGGAACACGACCTTGAGCCGTCCCGCCACGCGCGGGTCCGCGTTGACGACGCGTGCGACGTTGTTGATCAGCTGGATCACCGCCTTGGCGAGCACGTAGCCGGGTGCCGCCTTGCCGGCGAAGATCACCGTCCGTGGCACCACCGGCGTCGCAGGGCTGGCGATGATGCGCTGGTAGCGGACGATCACGTGCAGCAGGTTGAGCAGCTGGCGCTTGTACTCGTGGATGCGCTTGACCTGCACGTCGAAGAGCGAGGCGACGTCGACCTCGATGCCGGTTCGCTCGCGGATCACGGCGGCGAGGCGCAGCTTGTTGGCGCGCTTGATGTCGCGGAAGCGGGCGCGGAAGCCCGCATCGTCCGCGGCGTGGCGCAGCCGCTCGAGCTCTTCGAGGTCGTTCTCCCAGGCGTGGCCGAGCCGCTCGGTCAGGAGCGCGCTGAGGCCCGGGTTCGACTGCTTGAGCCAGCGGCGGACCGAGATGCCGTTGGTGACGTTCGTGAAGTGCTCCGGCCAGAGCGCGGCGAAGTCGGCGAAAATCGTCCGCTGCATCAGCGCCGAGTGCAGTCGCGCGACGCCGTTGACCCGGCGGCTGCCGACGACGGCGAGGTGCGCCATCCGCACGCGCCGGCCTTGGTCCTCGTCGATGATCGAGACGCGCCGGCGGCGATCGTGGTCGCCCGGGAACCGGCTCGAGACCTCCTCGAGGAAATCGCGGTTCAGCTGGTAGATGATCGCGAGGTGGCGCGGCAGCAGTCGCTCGAAGAAGCTGACCGGCCAGGTCTCGAGCGCCTCCGGCAGCAGCGTGTGGTTCGTATAGCCAAACACCGAGCGCACGATTGCCACCGCCCGTGTCCAGGCGACGTCGTGCTCGTCGACCAGCAGCCGCAGCAGCTCGGCCACCGCGAGCGCCGGATGGGTATCGTTCAGCTGGATCGCGACTGCTTCCGGCAGCTCGTCGATGCCCCAGCCCTCGGCCTTGAGGCTGCTGAGCAGGTCCTGCAGGCTCGCACTGACGAAGAAATACTGCTGGCTGAAGCGCAGCTTCTTGCCCTGCGGCGTCGAGTCGTCGGGATAGAGCACGCGCGACAGGTTCTTCGCCGCCACCTGGTCGGCAACGGCGCCGGCGTAGTCGCCGGCGTTGAACGCGCCGATCTGGAACGGCATCGCGGCACGACCGGACCAGAGCCGCAGGTGGTTGACCGTCGGACTGCGGTTGCCGGGCACGAGGTGGTCGAACCCGACCGCCAGCACCCGCGAGGTGTCGACCCAGCGCTGGCGCGGCTGGCCGGCGGCGTCGGGCTCGGACACGACCCGGCCGCCGAAGCGCACCTCGTAGGTGGCCTCGGGTCGGGGCAGTTCCCAGGGGTCGCGGTAGCGCAGCCAGCTGCTGGCGAGCTCGCGCTGCCGGCCCTCCTCGTCGATCACCTGCGTGAAGATGCCGTAGTCGTAGCGGATGCCATAGCCGACCGCACGGTACTGCAGGGTGGCGAGCGAATCGAGGAAGCAGGCGGCGAGCCGGCCGAGGCCGCCATTGCCGAGCCCGGGATCGTGCTCCTCCGCGACCACCGCGTCGAAATCGAAGCCCAGCTCCTCGACTGCAACTCGGGCCGCCGCCAGCAGCTCGCCGTCGAGGCTCGCCAGTGCATTCACGAGCGCGCGCCCCGGCAGGAACTCGACCGACAGGTAGCAGACCCGCTTGACGCGTGCGCGGGCGGTGCGGCGCTGCGTCGCGACCCAGCGCGCCGCCAGCTCCTCGCGAACCGCCAGCGACAGGGCCTCGTAGACGTCGCGCGCCTTGGCGCTGCCCGGGTCGCGACCCAACAGCCGCAGCAGGCGGTCGTGCAGCACGTCGCGCACGCTCGCGGCGTCCAGCACCCGGCCAGCGATGGCTCCCGCGTCCGCGCTCACGGCTGCTCCTCCGACCGCGCCCGGCGGCGCGCGGCCGCACGATACCGGGTCGGCCGCGAATGCACCATGTCGCCTTGCGCGCTGCGCACCGTTTTGGGGCGCCCGCTCAGGCGCTCGGCTCGACCTCGAGGCCGGTCACACGCCGGTAGTTCTTCGGCAGCATCGCACCGCGCTGCGCGCGCTCGCCACGGTAGTCGGCGAGCTCGCCGAAGCTGAGCGTCATCGCCCGCTCGCCGCACAGCACGCGCAGCTTCGCGCCCGCCGGCACGACCGCCACTGCGACGACCAGTTCCTCGCGGCTCTCGGCGCGCGCCGCCGGGATGTTGAAGAGCTTGTTGCCGCGGCCCTTGGCGAGTTCCGGCAGGTCGGCCACCGGGAACACCAGCAGCCGCCCGTCCATGCCCTCGCTGGCCGCCGCGACCGCGATCAGCGCGCCCGGCTCGACCGGCACCGCCGCCGCCGGGATCGCCTTCTGCCGCTCGCCGACCGCGAGCACCGCCTTGCCGGCGCGGTTGCGTGCGTAGAGGTCCTCGAGCTTGACGATGAAGCCGTAGCCGGCATCCGTCGCGATCACGAAGCGGTCGGCGGGTTCACCCAGCATCACGCTCGCGAAGGTCGCTCCGTCCGGCGGATCGACGCGGCCCGACAGCGGCTCGCCCTGGCCGCGCGCCGACGGCAGCGAGTGCGCCGGCAGGCTGTAGGTGCGCCCGGTCGAATCGAGGAACACCGCCTGCTGCGTGCTCTTGCCGCGCGCGGCCGCCTGGAAGCCGTCGCCGGTCTTGTAAGACAGCGAGCGTGGATCGATGTCGTGGCCCTTCGCCTGGCGCACCCAGCCCGCCGTCGAGAGCACCACCGTGACCGGCTCGGTCACGACCAGCTCGCTCTCCTCGATCGCCTTCGCCGCCTCGCGTTCGACGATCTTCGTGCGGCGCTTGTCGCCGTACTTCTCGGCATCCGCCTCGATCTCGCCGCGGATCAGCTTCTTGAGCCGCGCCGGGCTCTTCAGCGTCTTCTCGAGGTCGTCGCGCTCGGCGGCGAGCTCCACCTGCTCGCCCTTGATCTTCATCTCCTCGAGCTTCGCCAGGTGCCGCAGCTTGGTCTCGAGGATCGCCTCTGCCTGCTCGTTGGACAGCTTGAAGCGCTTCATCAGCACCGGCTTCGGCTCGTCCTCGCGCCGGACGATGCGGATCACCTCGTCGAGGTTCAGGTACGCGATCAGCAGGCCTTCGAGGATGTGCAGCCGGGTGTTGACCTTGCCGAGGCGGTACTCGAGGCGGCGCGTGACGGTGCGCTGCCGGTAGGACAGCCACTCGGTCAGCAGGTCGCGCAGGCCCATCACCCGTGGCCGGCCATCGAGCGCGATCACGTTCAGGTTCACGCGGTAGGTGCGCTCGAGGTCGGTGGTCGCGAACAGGTGCGCCATCACCTGCTCGGCGTCGACCCGGTTCGAGCGCAGCTCGAGCACAAGCCGCGTCGGGTCCTCGTGGTCGGACTCGTCGCGGATGTTCTCCACCATCGGCAGCTTCTTGGCGCGGATCTGCGCCGCCACCTGCTCCTGCAGCTTCGAGCCGGAGACCTGGTACGGCAGCGCGGTGATGATCACCTCGCCGTCGGCGACCTCGTACACGGCGCGGGCGCGGAAAGTGCCGGTGCCGCTCTCGTAGATCGCCCGCAGCTCGCTCTTCGGGGTGACGATCTCGGCGCCGGTCGGGAAATCCGGTCCCGGCACGAGCTTCAGGAGCTCGCGCAGGCTGACGTCCGGCTCGTCGAGGAGCCGTACGCAGGCCGCTGCGATCTCCTTCAGGTTGTGCGGCGGAATGTCGGTGGCCATGCCGACCGCAATGCCGGTGGAGCCGTTCAGCAGCACGTTCGGCAGCCGCGCCGGCATCAACGCCGGCTCCTCGAGCGTGCCGTCGAAGTTCGGCACCCACTCCACGGTTCCCTGGTCGAGCTCGGCGAGCAGCACCTCGGCATACGGCCGCAGGCGCGACTCGGTGTAGCGCATCGCCGCGAACGACTTCGGATCGTCGGTCGAGCCGAAGTTGCCCTGGCCGTCGATGATCGGATAGCGGTACGAGAAGTCCTGGGCCATGTGCACCATGGCCTCGTAGCACGCCGAATCGCCGTGCGGATGGAACTTGCCGATCACGTCGCCGACGGTGCGCGCGCTCTTCTTGTGCTTCGAGGCCGCCGACAAGCCGAGCTCGCTCATCGCATAGATGATGCGGCGCTGCACGGGCTTCAGGCCATCGGCGAGCTGCGGCAGCGCGCGGTCGAGGATCACGTACATCGAGTAGTCGAGGTACGCCTTCTCGGTGAAGGCCTTGAGCGGTCGCCGCTCGATGCCCTCGAAGTTCAGCTCCTGCGACTTCACGCGACCACCTCGGCGAGGTTGCCCTTGGCCTCGAGCCAGTCACGCCGGTCGGCGGCACGCTTCTTGGCGAGCAGCATGTCGAGCAGCTGGTCGGTGTCGTCGGCCGCGTCCACGGTCAGCTGCAGCAGCCGGCGCGTGGCCGGCGCCATCGTCGTCTCGCGCAGCTGCAGCGGGCTCATCTCGCCGAGGCCCTTGAAGCGGGTCACGGTGACCTTGCCGCGCTGGCCCTCGGCGGCGATCCGGTCGAGGATGCCCGCGCGCTCGGCATCGTCGAGCGCGTAGTAGACGTTCTTGCCGACGTCGACCCGGTACAGCGGCGGCATCGCGACGTGCACGTGGCCGGCCAGCACCAGCGGCCGGAAGTGCCGCAGAAAGAGCGCGCACAGCAGCGTGGCGATGTGCTGGCCGTCGGAATCGGCGTCGGCCAGGATGCAGATCTTGTGGTAGCGCAGGTCGGTGAGCTTGCCGGAGGCCGGCTCGACGCCGATCGCGACCGAGATGTCGTGCACTTCCTGCGAGGCGAGCACGCCCGCGGCGTCCACCTCCCAGGTATTGAGGATCTTGCCACGCAGCGGCATCACGGCCTGGAACTCGCGCTCACGGGCCTGCTTCGCGCTGCCGCCCGCCGAGTCGCCCTCGACCAGGAAGATCTCGGTCCGCTCCGGATCCTGCGAGGTGCAGTCGGCGAGCTTGCCGGGCAGCGCCGGGCCGGAAACCACGCGCTTGCGCACGACCTTCTGGGCGGCCTTGAGCCGCGCCTGGGCGCGCTCGATCGCGGACGCGGCGATCTTCTCACCGGCCTCCGGGTGCTGCGCGAGCCAGACGCCGAAGGCGTCCTTCACGAGCCCGGACACGAACGCCGCCGACTCGCGCGAGGCGAGGCGCTCCTTGGTCTGGCCCGCGAACTGCGGCTCGGACATCTTCACCGACAGCACGTAGCAGAACCGGTCCCAGACATCCTCGGGCGCGAGCTTGACGCCACGCGGGACGAGGTTGCGGAACTCGCAGAACTCGCGCACGGCATCGGTGACGCCGGTGCGCAGGCCGTTGACGTGCGTGCCGCCCTCGACGGTCGGGATCAGGTTGACGTAGCTCTCGCCGACCACCTCGACGCCATCCTCGGCGAGCCAGGCGAAGGCCCACTCGGCGACTTCCTGTCCGCCCTTGAGGCTCGCGCTGAAGGGCTCCTCCGGCACGAGCGCCGCCTTCTCGAGGCGCTCGACCAGGTAACTCGCGAGCCCGCCGGTGTAGAACCACTCGTCGCGTTCGCCGCTCGCTTCCGCCAGCAGCGTGACCTTGAGTCCGGGGCAGAGCACGGCCTTGGCGCGCAGCACGTGGCGCAGCTTCGTGAGCGAAACCTTGTCCGAATCGAAGTACTTGGGGTCCGGCCAGAAGCGCACCGCGGTGCCGGTGTTGCGCGCCCCGACCTTGCCGACCACCTTCAGCTTCTGATCGAGCCGGCCGTCCTTGAACGAGATCAGGTACTCGTTGCCGTCACGCTTGACGCGGCACTCGAGCCGCGCCGAGAGCGCGTTGACGACTGACACGCCGACCCCGTGCAGGCCGCCGGACTGCTGGTAGGTCTTGTCGGTGAACTTACCGCCGGCGTGCAGCCGGGTCAGGATCAGCTCGACGCCCGGGATCTTCTCTTTCGGATGCACGTCGACCGGCATGCCACGGCCGTCGTCGACGACCTCGACCGAGCCGTCCTTGAACACCGTGACGTTGATCTCCCGGCAGTGACCCGCCAGCGCCTCGTCGACGCTGTTGTCCACGACCTCGTGCACCAGGTGGTTCGGCCGGCTGGTGTCGGTGTACATGCCCGGCCGGCGACGCACCGGGTCGAGGCCGGACAGGACTTCGATGTCGGAGGCGGTATAGGACTGGCTCATGGCGGCGGCGAGGGTACTCGAAAACCGGCCGGAATGGGGTGGCGCGCCGCCGTGGCGCGCCACGGACGGCGACACGGACGGCGTGCCCTCACGGCGCGAGGTCGGCGGCGAGCGCCGCGCGGCTGTCGGCGCCGAGCGACAGCGCGTGCGTGTAGGCCGGCAGGTCGATGCCGATCGCGATCGGCGCACCGGCGTGGAACGCGCGGCGCATCTCGGCCCCGAGCTCGAAGCGCAGGAAATGCACCGCCGAGGTCTTCTCATCGTTCTCGCGGTCGAGATCCTCGTCGGCGATCGCGTAGGACCGCTGGCCCGCCGCCTCGACGTAGCAGCGATCCTCGATGCCCTTCAGGCGCGCGAGCGCGATCGCACGCTCGGCCGGATCCGGATACTCGATCAGCAGTGTCACCTTGAGGTTCGTGCCGTCCGGAATCAGCGGATTGTAGGCATCGAGCTCGTCCTGGATGCCGTCGACCTCGAAGATCCGCTCGGCGCGCAGCATCTCCTGAACCTGGTACTGCACCGTCAGCCGGTCCTCGAAGCACCAGGTCGTGTGCGGCCCGACCGCGAGCGTCCGCGCCCGCTTGTGCGCGAGCACGCGCGCCCGGAAGTCCGCGCGCTGCCGCGCGTACTGCTCGAGGCTGAGGAGATCGGGCGGCGCGAGCCGGCCGCGGGGCGCGCGATGATCGGTCTCAGGCATCGCCGATCCCGTAGGCCGCGCGCAGCAGGCTGAGCGGGTGGCGCGCGGCCCGGCCGTCGCCGAGACCGTGCGCGATCTGCTCGCCCGCCATCGGGCAGTCGCTCGAATGGTGATCGGCCTTGGCCGCCGCGACGCGGGCGACGACGGGCTTGGCGATCTTCATCGAGTGCTCGTGGAATTCCTGCTTGACCGCGTAAGTGCCGTTGTGACCCGAGCAGCGCTCGATCACCTCGACCGTCGTGCCGGGTACGAGCTTCAGCACGTCGCGGGTCTTGAGCCCGATGTTCTGCACGCGCAGGTGGCAGGGCACGTGGTAGGAGACCTTGCCGAGCGGCTGGCGGAAGTCCGTCCGCAGCTTGCCGGCCTTGTGGCGCAGCATCAGGTACTCGAACGGGTCGTAGGTGTGCTCGCGGACCTTCTGCACCAGCGAGTCGTCGGGGAACAGCAGCGGCAGCTCCTGCTTGAACATCAGCACGCACGAGGGGATCGCCGCGACGATGTCGAAGCCCTGGTCGACGAGCGCCGCGAGCTCGGGGATGTTCGCGTCCTTGAGCGCCGCGACGCCTGGCAGGTCGCCGAGCTCGAGCTTCGGCATGCCACAGCAACGCTCGCGCGAGGCGAGCCGCACCGGGATGCCGTTGTGCTCGAACACCGCGACCAGGTCGCGATCGAGCGCCGGATCATTGCGGTTGCCATAGCAGGTCGCGAACAGCACCACCTGGCCCCGCGTCTCGGCGGTCGGCTCGGCGGCGAGCGCGGGCGGCGTGCGGCGCGCTTCGGCGGCGCGGAAGCTCGTGCTGTGGTACTTCGGCAGCGGCGCGTCGGCATGCACGCCGAGCGTCTTGGCGAGCAGCGCGCGGCCGGCGCGCGTGCCATTGATCGCGTTGACCGCCTCGGCCACCACCGGGATGCCGGCCAGGCGCCCGACCGTGTCGGTCGCCGACAGCACGCGGTCGCGCAGGCGGGTGCGCCCGGCCGCGTGCTTGACCGCCTTGGCGCGCAGCATCAGGTGCGGAAAGTCGATGTTGAACTCGTGCGGCGGCACGTACGGGCACTTCGTCATGTAGCACATGTCGCACAGGTAGCAGTGGTCGACGACCTGCCAGTAGGCGTCGTGCGGCACGCCGTCGAGCTCGCCGCTCGGTGAGGCATCGACCGCGTCGAACAGCGTCGGGAACGACTGGCACAGGCTGAAGCAGCGACGGCAGCCGTGGCAGATGTCGAAGACGCGCTCGAGCTCCTGGAACAGCGCCGCCTCGTCGTAGAACGCGGGGCTCTGCCAGGGTACGGGATGGCGGGTCGGCGCTTCGAGGCTGCCCTCGCGCGGCCCGACCTTCGGTGTGTCGCTCATGGCGGGCGACCTGCGGTGGCGGTGGAACGCGGCCGCGCGCCGATCCCGGCGCGCGGCCCGTGCGGGCGGTTACAGGCCGTCGAGCGCCTTCTGGAAGCGGTTCGCGTGCGAACGCTCGGCCTTGGCCAGTGTCTCGAACCAGTCGGCGATCTCGCCGAAGCCTTCCTCGCGGGCGGCCTTCGCCATGCCCGGGTACATGTCCGTGTACTCGTGCGTCTCGCCGGCGATCGCCGCCTTCAGGTTGTCGGCGGTCGAGCCGATCGGCAGCCCGGTGGCCGGGTCGCCGACTGCCTCGAGGTACTCGAGGTGGCCATGCGCATGCCCGGTCTCGCCCTCGGCGGTCGACCGGAACACGGTCGACACGTCGTTGAAGCCCTCCACGTCCGCCTTGGCGGCGAAGTACAGATAACGGCGGTTCGCCTGCGACTCGCCGGCGAACGCGTCCTTGAGGTTCTTCTCGGTCTTGCTGCCCTTGAGGTTCACGACTGGTCTCCTTGCATCGGAATCGGCATCGACACGGGGGCGGACGCTGGCGCGGTCACCGCGCCTCGGCGCACTCGCTCTGACTCTAGTCGGCCCCGATCGAGCCCGTCAATCGACAAAAACTCTCGCTGCGATCGACGAAAACTCTCGCCGCGGCCACGCGTTGACGCCCGCGCGAGGGCGCCGTTACTCTGCCGACGCTCCGTTTCAGGAAGTTTTCATGCCGCGCGCTCCCGCCCGCCCGCCCGTGCCACCGGCCGCCGCCGCGGCCGAGCCGTTCGACTTCGAGCGCGCGATGGCCGACCTCGAGGGCGTGGTCGCGCAGCTGGAACAGGGGGAGGTGCCCCTCGAGGAGGCCCTGAAGGCCTTCGAGCGTGGCGTCGCGCTGACCCGCGCCTGCCAGGAGGCGCTGACGGCGGCCGAGCAGAAAGTCGAGGTCCTGCTCACCCGGCCTGACGGCAGCGCCACGACGGTCCCGCTCGCGCCGGCCGGCCACGACGCCGACGGGGACGCGTGACGGGCGCCGATCCGGCGGCCCGTCTGGCGGGCTACCAGGCGCGCGTCGAGGCGGCGCTCGCCGCGCGGCTACCCGCCGACACGGTCGTGCCCGAGCGCCTGCACGCCGCGATGCGCTACTCGACGCTCGGCGGCGGCAAGCGCATCCGCCCTGCCCTCGTCTACGCGACCGGCGAGCTCGTCGGCGCCGCGCCAGCCGCCCTCGACGCGGCTGCCGCGGCGGTCGAGATGATCCACGTCTATTCGCTCGTGCACGACGACCTGCCGGCGATGGACGACGACGACCTGCGCCGCGGCCGGCCAACCTGCCATCGCCAGTTCGACGAGGCGACCGCGATCCTCGCAGGCGATGCGCTGCAGGTACTCGCCTTCGAGAGCCTGGCCCTTGCGCCTGCCAGTGCGGAGCAGCGCGTCGAGATGATGCGCGTGCTCGCCACCGCGAGCGGCACGCAGGGAATGGCCGGCGGGCAGGCACTCGATCTCGGGGCGGTCGGGCGCACGCTCGGCGCGACCGAGGTCGAGGAAATGCATCGCCGCAAGACCGGTGCGCTGATCGGCGCGAGCGTCGCGCTCGCGGCCGCGCTCGCGCCGTCGCTGCCTGAGCGCGAGCACGCGGCGCTCGGCCGCTTCGCCGCGGCCCTGGGGCTCGCGTTCCAGATCGTCGACGACATCCTCGACGTCGAGGGCGACCCGGCGCTGCTCGGCAAGGCGGTCGGCGCGGACGAGGCCCGCCACAAGCCGACCTACCCGGCGGCGGTGGGCATGGACGCGGCCCGCGCCCGGGCCGGGTCGCTGCACGCCGAGGCCCGGGCCGCGATCGCGACTTTCGGGCCGCGCGCCGCCATGCTCGGCTGGCTTGCCGACTACATCGTCGATCGCACGTCTTGAGCGGCCCGCCGGCGGCTCGGGCAGCCCCCGGATCGCGGTACACTGACCGGATGGGCTTCTCCGAGCGTTACCCCCTCCTCGCACGGGCGTCGACGCCGGCGGAACTGCGGGCGCTGCCCGAGCAGGAGCTGCCGGCGGTCGCCGCCGAACTGCGTGCGTTCCTGGTCGATACCGTCAGCCAGATGGGCGGCCACTTCGCCGCCGGCCTCGGCACGGTCGAACTGACCGTCGCGCTCCACTACGTCTACGAGACGCCCTACGACCGGCTGGTCTGGGACGTCGGCCACCAGGCCTATCCGCACAAGGTGCTGACCGGGCGCGGCGACCGGCTGCACACGATCAAGCAGAAGGACGGACTCGCGCCGTTCCCGAGCCGGGCGGAAAGCGAATACGACACGTTCGGCGTCGGCCACTCGAGCACCTCGATCTCCGCGGCGCTCGGCATGGCGATCGCCGAGCGGCTCGGCAAGGGCGCGCGCGCACCGGGTGCGCGCCGCCACGTCGCGGTGATCGGCGACGGCGCCATGACCGCGGGACTCGCCTTCGAGGCGCTGAACCACGCCGGCAGCCTCGAGGTCGACCTGCTGGTGGTGCTGAACGACAACGACATGTCGATCTCCGAGAACGTCGGCGCGCTGTCGAATTACTTCGCGCGCGTGCTCTCCGGACGCCTCTACTCCGGGCTCAAGGAGGGCAGCAAGAAGGTGCTGCGGCGCATGCCGGCCGCCTGGGAGCTCGCGCGCCGCTCCGAGGAGCACATGAAGGGCATGGTCCTGCCCGGCACCATGTTCGAGGAGATGGGCTTCAACTACATCGGGCCGATCGACGGCCACGACGTGCTCGGCCTCGTGCGCACGCTGCGCAACCTGCGCACCTTCCATGGGCCGCAGTTCCTGCACATCGTGACGCGCAAGGGCAAGGGCTATGCCCCGGCCGAGGCCGACCCGATCAAGTGGCACGGGCCCGGCCCGTTCGACCCCGCCAAGGGCGAGATCTTCAAGGAGAAGAGCGCCGGGCCTTCGTACTCGCAGGTCTTCGGCCAGTGGCTGTGCGAGATCGCCGAGCGCGACCCGCGCATCGTCGCCATCACGCCCGCGATGCGCGAGGGCTCCGGCCTGGTCGAGTACTCGAAGCGCTTCCCGGACCGCTACTGTGACGTCGGCATCGCCGAGCAGCACGCCGTGACCCTCGCGGCCGGCCTCGCCTGCGAGGGCCTGCGGCCGGTCGTCGCGATCTATTCGTCTTTCCTGCAGCGCGCCTACGACCAGCTGATCCACGACGTCGCGCTGCAGAAGCTGCCGGTGACCTTTGCACTGGACAGAGCGGGCCTGGTCGGTGGCGATGGCGCCACGCACCAGGGTTCTTTCGATCTGTCATTCCTGCGCTGCGTGCCAAACCTGACTATCATGGCGCCGGCCGATGAGAACGAGTGCCGGCAGATGCTGTACACCGCCGTCACGCTCGACGGCCCGGCGGCGGTTCGCTACCCGCGCGGCCCCGGCCCGGGGGCGGTCCCGGCCCGGGAGCTCGCGGCACTGCCGGTCGGCCGCGCCGAGATTCGCCGCGAGGGACGCTCGGGCCTTGCAATCTTCGCGTTCGGCTCCATGGTAAGCGCGATTGCGCCCACCGCCGAACGGCTGGACGCGACGCTGGTGAACATGCGGTTCGTGAAGCCGCTCGACGAGGAGCTGCTGATGCGGATGGCCGACCGGCACGACCACCTCGTCACGGTGGAGGAAAACGTGCTCGCGGGCGGCGCCGGGGCGGCGGTGCTCGAGTTCCTCAACGGACGCGGCTACTGCCGGCCGTTGCTGCAGCTCGGGATCCCGGATCGCTTCGTCGAGCACGGCTCGCGCGCCGACAACCTGGCGGCCGCGGGCCTCGACGCCGCCGGGCTCGCAGTCGCGGTCGACCGCTGGTGGCAGCCACGCCAGCGTCGCGCCTGAGCACGAGCGGGCGACGGACTCGGGACATACTGGAGCGGCCGACCCCGAGCGGCCGCAGAGGACTTGCGATGGATACCCCGGTTAAGTTCGACACTGCGTCGACGGCGAAGCTGCCAATCGAGGACGTGCAGAGCCGCGCCGACACGCGCCGCATCCCGATCGACAAGGTCGGCGTCAAGGACATCTTCCACCCGGTGCGCGTCAAGGACCGCTCGGGCGGCGAGCAGCACACCGTCGCCAACTTCAACATGTACGTGTACCTGCCCCACAACTTCAAGGGCACGCATATGTCGCGGTTCGTCGAGATCCTGCACATGAACGAGCGCGAGCTCAGCGTCGACTCGTTCCGGGCCATGCTGCGCGAGATGGTCGAGCGCCTCGACGCCGAGACCGGCCACATCGAGATGCAGTTCCCGTACTTCGTTATGAAGAAGGCGCCGGTATCCGGGGTCAAGAGCCTGCTCGACTACCGCGCGACGCTGACGGGCGAGATCTCGCGCGGCGAGATCAAGACCTGGATCAAGGTGGTCGTGCCGGTCACGAGCCTGTGCCCTTGCTCGAAGAAGATCTCCGACTACGGCGCGCACAACCAGCGCTCGCACGTGACGATCTCGGCGCGCATCGACGGCCACGTGTGGATCGAGGAGCTGATCGAAATCGCCGAGCAGGAGGCGTCCTGCGAGGTGTACGGCATCCTCAAGCGCCCGGACGAGAAGTACGTGACCGAGCGCGCCTACGACAACCCGAAGTTCGTCGAGGACATGGTGCGCGACGTCGCGGTCCGGCTGAACGCCGACGAGCGCATCCGCGCCTACGTGGTCGAGTCGGAGAACTTCGAGTCGATCCACAACCACTCGGCCTACGCGCTGATCGAGCGCGACAAGGAAGCGGCCGAGGTTTGAGGACGGGCGGCGCGGCGCGCCGCCCGCCGTCGATCAGCTGGGCGCGGTCTCGCCGCCCTGCAGGCGGCCGATCAGCGAGCGCAGGAACACCTTGTTGAACCGCAGCTGGCAGGAGGCCGAGACCTGCTCCAGCAGCGTCGAACTGACCTTCATCACGGTCACGTTGCCGTGGGCGCGGATCGTCGCCTGGCGCTTCGCGCCGTGCACGTAGCTGGTCTCGCCGAAGCACTCGCCGAAGTCGAGCGTGCCGAGCGAGCGGCCGTTGCGCTCGACGCGCACCGAGCCGGAGACGATGATGTAGAAGCGGTCGTCGATCTCGCCTTCCTTGACGATCTCTTCGCCCTCGGCGTACGCCTGCCACTGGCTGGCCCGCAGCACTTCCCAGATCTCGGCGTGCGAGAAGTCGTGGAAGAACTTCAGGCGCCGCAGCATCGAGAACTGCTCGTGCCGGTCGATCTTGTTGGCCTCGGCACGCAGCCGCTGGTGCACGCGCGTCAGGTCGGCCGCGAACTCCGTGCCGGTGCGATAGCGCTTGTCCGGCTCCTTCTGCATGGCGGTCGCGACCACCGACTCGAGCTCCTCGGGGATGTCGGCTCGCAGCGTGTGGATCGGCGGCGGCGTCGCGTAGACGATCTGGTGCAGCAGCTTCGAGAGGTTGCCGGCGCGGAAGGGCCGGTAACCGGTCAGTAGCTCGTACATCACCGCGCCCAGCGAGTAGAGGTCGGAGCGGTTGGTGATCTCGAGCGACTGCACCTGCTCGGGCGACATGTACGAGGGGCTGCCGGCGATGCCCTCGATGCGCGAGATCTCCGAGTCGGCGACGATCGCGATGCCGAAGTCGATGATGCGGACGTCGCTGTCGACGGTCAGCATCACGTTGGAAGGCTTGATGTCGCGGTGGATCACGCCGCGGCCGTGCGCGTAGGCGAGCGCCTTCGCGCACTTGTAGACCAGCTCGACGACGTCGTCGATGCGGAGCAGGTTGTCGGGCTTGCAGTACGCCGACAGTGTGCGCGCGCCGTGCACGAACTCGGTGACGATGTAGTAGTGCCCGTTTTCCTCGCCGGCGTCGTAGATCGGCAGGATGTTCGGGTGCTGCAGCATGCCCACCATGTGGGCTTCCGACAGGAACATCTTGCGCGCGACGCGCGCCTTGTCGGGGTCGCCGTTGGCCTCGATGTTGTAGACCTTGATCGCGACGTCGCGCCCGTAGTACGGGTCGTGCGACAGGTACACCCAGCCGGTACTGCCGCGGCCGACTTCCTTGATGATCTCGTACTTGCCGATGCGTTCCGGGACCAGCCGTCCCGGGCGCGGGATCTTCGGGTCGGGACGCGCGTCCGGCGGCGGTGGAATCAGGCTGCGAATGGGCGGCACTCCCGCGGGTTCCCGGACACGACGTATTCCGGGATCGCCGACGAGCATAGTGGCGCGGCCGGCCGCGCACCGTGAAGCGCATCGCGCTTCAGGTCCCTGTCAGACCGTGACGCAGTTCACGTTGCGAAGTGATCCCAGCCGCGCGGCACCGGCAGCTCGCCGCGCTCGCCGAGGACCCGCACGCCGCGGCCGGCGACGATCTCGCCGATGCAGTGGCAGGCCGGTGCGCCGCTCGCCGCCATCGCGGCCGCGAGCGCACCGCGTGCCGCCGGCGGCACCGTGAACAGCAGCTCGTAGTCATCGCCTCCGGCCAGCACGTAGTCGCGCGCCCGCGCCTCGCCGGCCAGGGCGTAGAGCGCGCGCGACAGCGGCAGCTCCTGCGCGCGCACCACCGCCGCGACGCCGCTGGCGGCCGCGAGCCGCCCGAGGTCCTGCGCCAGGCCGTCGGAGACGTCGATCGCCGCGCTCGCGACGCCGCGCAGCCGCTGGCCGAACGCGACCCGCGGCTCCGGGCGCCGGAACTTCGTCTCGAGCGCGCCGCGATTGGCACCCTGCCCCGCGAGCCGCCCCTCGAGCAGCGCGAGCCCGGCGGCCGCATCGCCCGGCCAGCCGGTCACGTACACGAGGTCGCCCGGCTGTGCACCAGTGCGGCGCAGCGCGCTGCCCGCGGGCACGAGGCCGAGCGCCTGGACCGTGATCGTCAGCGGTCCCTGGGTGGTGTCGCCGCCCACCAGCGCCACGCCGTGGAGCTGCGCGAGCGCGGCGAAGCCGGCCGCGAAGCCCTCGAGCCAGTCCTCGTCGGCCGCCGGCAGGGTCAGCGCCAGCGTCGCCCACGCCGGCGACGCGCCCATCGCGGCGAGGTCGGAGAGATTCACGGCGAGCGCCCGCCAGCCGACGTCGTCGGAGCGCGTGCCGACCGGGAAGTGCCGGCCGTCGACCAGCGTGTCGGTACAGGCCACCAGCTCCTGGCCCGCGGCCACGCGCAGCAGCGCCGCATCGTCGCCGACGCCGAGCAGAACGTCGCCGCGGCTCGGGCCGACCTTCGCGAAGTACCGCTCGATCAGCTCGAACTCGTTCACCGGCCGTCTCAGCCGCCGTGCTCGTGCGGCCGCAGCTCGACCGCCGCGCGGTCGAGCACGGCATTGACGTACTTGTGGCCGTCGGTGGCGCCGAAGCGCTTCGCGAGCTCGACCGCCTCGCTGATCGCGACCCGGTACGGCACGTCCGGGCGGTGCTCGAGCTCGTACAGCGCCACCCACAGGATGCCGTGCTCGATCGGGTCGAGCCGCGCGGGCTCGATGTCGGAGTAGCGCGCGAGCCGCTCGTCGAGCGCCGCGCGGTCATCCGCGATGCGCATCAGCAGCTCCTTGAAGAACGCGGCGTCGGCGCCGGCGGCGTCGGGCTCGGTCAGGTACTGGTGGTGGATGTCCTGCCAGGGCTGGCCGCCGACCTGCAGCTGGTAGAGCGCCTGCGCCAGCAGCTTGCGGGCCGCGCGGCGCGCCCGGGCGAGCGCGCGGACGTCGCTCTCGCGCCCCATCCTCAGGCGTCCAGGCGCTTCAGCAGGTTCGCCATCTCGAGCGCGGCGAGCGCGGCCTCGGCACCCTTGTTGCCGGCCTTGCCGCCGGCGCGGTCGATCGCCTGGTCGAAGGTCTCGCAGGTGAGCACGCCGAAGCCGACCGGCACGCCGGTCTCGAGCGCCGCGCGGGCAACGCCCGAGGAGCACTCGCCGGCGACGTAGTCGAAGTGCGCGGTCTCGCCCTTGATCACCGCGCCGAGCGCGACGATCGCATCGTAGCGGCGCGACTGCGCGAGCTTGCGAACTGCGAGCGGCATGTCGAAGGCGCCCGGCACGCGCACCACCTCGAGGTTCTTCTCGCTCGCGCCGTGCCGCACCAGTGCGTCGATCGCGCCGTCGACCAGCCGTGCGACCACGAAGTCGTTGAAGCGCGCGGCGACGATCGCGACCCTGAGGTCGCGCGCGACGAGGTCGGCCTCGACGATCCTGACGTTCGTCATCCGTGCGCCTCCAGCCCGAGCTCGCGCTCGGCGCCCGCATCCACGTACTCGGTGATCGTCAGGCCGAAGGCGGCCAGGCCCTGCAGCTGCTTCGGCGCCGACAGCACCCGCATCCGCGTCACGCCGAGGTCCTGCAGGATCTGCGCGCCGATGCCGTAGGTGCGCAGCACCGGCGGCGCCGCCGGTCGCTGGCCGCCGTCGAGCAGGCGCAGGCTCTCGACCAGCTCGAGCGGCGACTGCTCGCTGCGCAGGAACACCACGATGCCGTTGCCATCGTCGGCGATGCGCTGCAGCGCATCCTTGAGCGGCCAGCCGAGCGGCGGCGAGCGCACGCCGATGACGTCGCGCAGCGTGTCGGCCAGGTGCACGCGCACGAGCGGCGGCCGCCCGGCCGGCAGCTCGCCGCGCACCAGGGCGACGTGCACGTTGCGGTTGACGTGGTCCTCGTAGCAAACCAGCCGGAAGCGCCCGAACTCGGTCTCCACCGGCCGATCCTCGATGCGCTCGACCGAGCGCTCCTTGCTGAGCCGGTAGCGGATCAGGTCCGCGATCGTGCCGATCTTGAGCCGGTGCGTGCGCGCAAAGGCCTCGAGGTCGCGGCGCCGCGCCATGGTGCCGTCCTCGTTCAGGATCTCGACGATCACCGCCGCGGGCTCGAAGCCGGCGAGGCGCGCGAGGTCGCAGCCGGCCTCGGTGTGACCGGCGCGGGTCAGCACGCCGCCGGGCTGCGCCATCAGCGGGAAGATGTGCCCCGGCTGGCGCAGGTCCTCGGGCCGGGCGCCGGGCCGCACCGCCGTGCGCACCGTGTGGGCGCGGTCGTAGGCCGAGATGCCGGTGGTCACGCCCTCGGCGGCCTCGATCGAGACCGTGAAGTTCGTGCGGTGCTCCTCGTTGGTGCCGCTGACCATCAGCGGCAGGCGCAGGTCCCGGCAGCGCTCGCGCGTCAGCGTCAGGCAGATGAGCCCGCGCCCGTAACGCGCCATGAAGTTCACGTCCTCGGGCCGCACGCACTCGGCGGCCATCAGCAGGTCGCCCTCGTTCTCGCGGTCCTCGTCGTCCATGATCACGACCATCCGGCCGGCGCGGAGCTCTGCGAGGACGTCGTCGATCGGGTCGAACGTGGTCATGGGCGGGGGAAGCCGGCGCTGCAGCGGTCGGCCATTGTAGCAGGGCCGCCCTCAGCCCCCGGCGCGCTTGGCCTCGATGCCGCGCTTGCCGAGCTCGGCCACCAGCGTGTCGCGGTGCTCGCCCTGGATCTCGATGCGGCCGTCGACTACGCGCCCGCCGCTGCCGCAGCGCTGCTTGAGCGCCCGGGCGAGCTCCTCGAGCGCCGCCGGTGCCAGCCCGAGGCCGGTCACGACCGTGACGCCCTTGCCGCCGCGCCCCTGGGTCTCGCGACCGACCCTGACCGGGCCCGGCGGCGGCGCGAGCGCGCGCCGCGCGCCGCAGCGGCAGGTCCCCTTTGGCTGGCCGCACTCCGGACACAGGCGGCCCGCGTCGCTCGAGTAGACGAGGCGCGAGCCGGTGGCGGGTCGGGAAGGCTTCACGGGGCGCGAGTGTACCCGGCAGCCGCGCCGGACTCGACGGGCCGCCGGGGCCGACCGACAATGCGCGCATGGACGCGATCCTGATAGCGCCGGCGCGGCGCGGCGACGCGCCGCGGATCGCGGCGATGTCGCGGCGCCTCGTCGAGTCCGGTCTCGAGCCGTGCTGGACCGCGGAACGCATCGAGCGCCATCGCCGGCACGACGACAGCCTCGTGTTGACGGCGCGGATCGCGGGCTCGATCGGCGGCGTCGCGATCATGCGGTACGGCGACGACGCGGCGCACCTGAACCTGCTCGCGGTCGAACCCGTCCACCAGCGGCGCGGCGTCGGCCGCCAGCTCGTCGCCTGGCTCGAGGAGACTGCCCGGGTCGCGGGGACCTTCACGATCCGCCTCGAGCTGCGCGCCTCGAACCGCACCGCCCGCGACTTCTACGCGGCGCTCGGCTACCGACCCTGCGGCACGGTGCGCGGCTACTACCAGGGCGTCGAGGACGCGCTGCGCTACGAGCGCGACCTCGCGGTCCGCGCCGCGACCGGCACCGGCTGAGCGGCGCTCAGGCGGTCGCGACCCGCACGAGGTCGGCGCCCGACAGCGTCAGCCGCATCGCCTGGCCACCCGCCAGATCGCCGAAGCGCACCCACTCCGGGCTGCGCTCCTCGTCGCGCAGGTGAAAGAGGCCGCCTTCGCCCGGCTCCAGCGGCAGCACCCCGTCGAGCCACAGCCGCCCGCGGCGCACGACCACCCGGTGGCTGCCGAGCCACGGATCTTCGCTGCGGTAGTGGCCGACGTAGGCCCGCCACTCGGCCGGCGCCGGGAATTCCCGCGGGCCGGCGTACTCGGCGCGTGCATACCACTGCGCGCCGTGACCGGCCTCGAGCACCGGGCTGCGCGGGTCGCGCGCGTCGGCGCGCGTGAAGAGCAGCAGGTACTGGGCGAAGTCGCGATGCGCGACCACGAAGGCCTCCGGCAGCTCGACCGACGGCTCGAGCGCGACCCGGCCGCCGTCGAGGCGCAGGTAGAGATGCTCGCCGTCCGCCTCGAGCTCGAGCACGCTGCCGGCCGCGCCCGCGTAGCGCCCCGCGTAATCGGCGGCGTGCTCGACGCGCCGCGGATCCTGCCGCGGCGGCTGCGCCGGCAGCGGGGTGCGCGCGCGGCCGGCGCGCATCACGCGCAATGCGAATTCCGCCACCGGCCGCGGCCGCACGCCCTGCATGGCGTTCACCGACGCGAATACGCCGACGCCCTCGTCGAGGTCGACCTCGAGCGCCGAGGCGAAGGACACCATGCCGCCGGTGTGGCGCAGGCGGCGATGGCCGTCGAAGCGGTCGATCGCGATGCCGTAGCCGTAGTGGGCGTCGTTGCCGAACTCCTCGGCGGCGATGTACGGCGTCGCGAAGCGCTCGAAGGCCGCCGCCGACACCAGTCGGCCGGCCGGCAGCGCGCCGCGGTTCAGCAGCATCGTGAGGTACCGCCCCATGTCGCGTGGCGTCGCGGCGATGCAGCCGGCGCCGCTGGTCGTGACGATCGCCGGCGCCTCGGCCAGCCGCCCGCGGCGCGGATAGGGCCGGTCGCCGAGGTAGGCGACGTAGCTCGGCGCCATCCGCTCGCGTGTCTCGAAGGTGGTGGCGGGCTCGGAGGCAGACATGCCGAGCGGCGTGAACAACCGTGCCCGCAGCGCCTCCGGTAACGGCCGCCCGTCGAGCGTCGCGAGCAGGTGGCCGAGCGCCTCCCAGGCCATGTTGCAGTAATGGAAGTCGCGGCCCGGCGGGTTGGCCGGCCGGTGCCGAAACGCGGGATCCGGCGGAAACAGCGGCCCGTCCGGCAGGCCCGCGCCGTGCGTCATGAAATGGTGCACCGTGATCGGCCCGAGCACGGGCTCGATGCGCAGCCACGGCAGGTAGGCGTGCACCGGCCGGTCGAGGTCGAGCTTGCCCTCGTCCCAGAGCTGCAGCAGCCCGAGCGCGACGAACGACTTCGTGATCGAGCCGATCTCGAACAGCTCGTCGGTGCGCACCGGCTCGCGGCGCGCCAGGTCGCCGAGCCCGTAGGACGCGACCCGGCGCACGCCGCCGGTATCGGCGAGCACCAGCGTCAGCCCGGGCGCGCCGAGGTCCTCGAGGTAGCCGGCGATGAAGCGGTCGAGCGCGGCGAAGCCGCCGCGATAGGGACCTGCGTCGTCGGCGTCGCGCTCGGCCACCCAGGCGGGCCCGGCGACGCCGGCGGCGGCGGCGCCGACCCCGAGCGCGATCAGCTGGCGACGGTTCAGCATCGGCCTTCTCCCTGCGGGCGCGGCCCGGCCACGCTCAGGCCGGCGACCGGCCGGCGTTCACGAGGCGCTCGACGTAGCGCGCGATGATGTCGATCTCGAGGTTCACCGGGTCGCCCGGGCGCAGCCGGCCGAGCGTGGTCACGAGCTGCGTATGCGGGATCAGGTTGACGCCGAAGCGCGCGCCCTCGACCTCGTTGACCGTCAGGCTCACGCCGGCGAGCGTGACCGAGCCCTTCGGCGCCACGTAGCGCGCGAGTCCCGCCGGCACCTCGAACTCGAGCCGCAACGAGCGGCCGTCGTCGTGCGCGCGAACGAGGCGCGCGAGTCCGTCGACGTGGCCGGTCACGTAGTGGCCACCGAGCGCATCGCCGGCGCGCAGCGCCCGCTCGAGGTTCACCGGATCCCCCGGCCTGAGGGCACCGAGCGTGGTGCGGGCGAGGGTCTCGTTCGAGACGTCGGCGGCGAAGCGCTGCGCGTCGAGGCGGGTCGCGGTCAGGCAGGCGCCCGAGACCGAGATGCTGTCGCCGACCGCGACGCCGCCCAGATCGAGCCCGCCGGCGTCGACGACGAGCTCGACATCGCCGGCGCGCGGCGTCAGTGCCGCGACGGTGCCAATGCCCTGCACGATGCCCGTGAACATCAGCGCGGCTCGCGCCCGACCGGCGCCAGCGTCAGGCGCAGGTCGCTGCCGACCTGACGCACGTCCGCGTAGCGGAATTCCCAGCGGTCGCCGAGGTCGTCCAGCATCGGCAGCATCGCGAGCGGCGCCGCATCGTGGCCAAGCATGTGCGGTGCGAGGTAGAGCACGAACTCATCGACCAGGCCGGTCTCGATGAAGGCGCCGGCGAGCCGCGGACCGGCCTCGACCAGCACCTCGTTGAGATCGCGCGCAGCGAGCTCGGTCAGCAGCGCGCCGAGGTCGCGGGCCGCGACCGCCGGGTGCACCAGCACCTCGGCGCCGCGGGCGCGCAGCGCCGCCGCTGCCTCCGGCCGCTCGCTGCCGGCGAGCACCAGCACCGGCCCCGGCTCGGCGAGCAGCCGCGCGGTCGGTGCGAGCGCGAGGCCCGGGTCGAGCACGATCCGCAGCGGCGCCCGCCCGCGCAGCTCGAGCGACGGGTCGCGCACCGTCAGGCGCGCATCGTCGCGCAGCACCGAGGCGACGCCAGTCAGGATCGCGCTCGAGCGCGCCCGCAGCCGCTGCACGTCGCCGCGCGCCGCCTCGCAGGTCAACCACTGGCTCTTGCCGTTGGCGAGCGAGGTGCGGCCGTCGAGGCTGGCGCCGAGCTTGACCCGGAGCCACGGCCGGCCGCGCCGGTGGCGGGAGAAGAACCCCGGGTTCAGCGCCTCGGCCGCGGCGGCGAGCAGGCCGGACTCGACGCGTACGCCGCGCGCCGCGAGCGCCGCGCCGCCGCCACCCGCGACGCGCGGGTTCGGATCGCCGACCGCGTACACGACGCGCGCCACCCGTGCCGCGAGCAGCGCGTCGACGCACGGCGGGGTGCGACCGTGGTGCGCGCAGGGCTCGAGCGTGACGTAGACCGTGGCGCCGGTCGCCGCGGCGCCGGCCGCGGCGAGCGCGAGCGGCTCGGCGTGCGCCTCGCCGGCGCGGGCATGGAAACCCTCGCCGACCACCCGCCCGCCCTGCACCACCACGCAGCCGACGCGCGGGTTCGGGTCGGTCGAATAGAGGCCGCGCGCCGCGAGTTCGAGCGCGCGCGCCATGTGACGGTGGTCGTCGGCGTCGAAGTCGCTCACGAGTCGCGCTTGCGGCCGGCCTTGCCTTCGGCCGAGCCCTCGAGGAAGGACAACTGCCCGGCCGACGAGTCCCGCCGCGGCCGGCGCTTCAGCTTGGCGATCTCGTCGTGGAATGCCTCGACGTCCTGGAAGGCGCGGTACACCGAGGCGAAGCGCACGTAGGCGACCTCGTCGAGGTGGCGCAGCTCCTCCATCACCAGCTCGCCGATGAGCCGCGCCGGCACCTCGCGCTCACCGAGGCTGCGCAGCTTGTGGCTGATGTGCGCGATCGCGGCGTCGATCTCGTCGTTGCCGACCGGCCGCTTCTCGAGCGCGCGCCGCATCCCGCCGCGGAGCTTCGCCTCGTCGAACGGCTCGCGGGTCCGGTCGCTCTTCACGACCTGCGGCATCACGAGCTCGGCGGTCTCGAAGGTCGTGAAGCGCTCACCGCACTTCAGGCACTCGCGGCGCCGGCGGATCTGCTGGCCCTCGGCAGCGAGCCGGGAGTCGGTCACCTTGGTCTCGACGTGGCCGCAGAACGGGCAGTACACGGCGCGCGCCTGGCGCCTGCGCTCACGCCGGCCGGTAGACCGGGAACCGGCGGCAGATGGCCTCGACCTCGCCGCGGACGCGACGAATCACGCTCTCCTCGGCGGCCACGCCGCCCTTGCCGTCGGCGCTGCCGAGGTGCGCGCGCGCCGCGAGATTGTCCAGCAGGTCCGAGATCAGGTTGGCCAGCTGAGTCACTTCCGCCTCGTGGAAGCCGCGGGTGGTCGCGGCCGGCGTCCCGATCCGCAGCCCCGAGCTGATCATCGGCGGTCGCGGGTCGTTCGGCACCGCGTTCTTGTTGACCGTGATGTGCGCCGCGCCGAGCGCCGCGTCCGCGTCCTTGCCGGTCACGTTGCGCGCGACGAGGTCGAGCAGGAACAGGTGGTTGTCGGTGCCGCCGGAGACGATGTTGTAGCCGCGCTTCAGGAACGTCGCGGCCATCGCACGCGCATTCGCCACCACCTGGCGCTGGTAGGCCGCGAACTCGGGCTCGAGCGCTTCCTTGAACGCGACCGCCTTCGCGGCGATCACGTGCATCAGCGGTCCGCCCTGCGTGCCCGGGAACACCAGCGACTGCAGCTTCTTGGTGATCTCCTCGCCGGCGTTGGAGAGGATGATGCCGCCGCGCGGCCCGCGCAGCGTCTTGTGCGTCGTCGAGGTCACCACGTGCGCGTGCGGCACCGGGTTCGGGTAGACCCCGGTCGCGCACAGTCCCGCCACGTGCGCCATGTCGACCATGAAGAGCGCGCCGGTCGCGTCGGCGATCTGCCGGAAGCGCGCCCAGTCGATGACCCGCGAGTAGGCGGAGAAGCCGGCGACGATCAGCTTCGGACGGTGCTCCTTCGCGAGCCGCTCGACCTGCTCGTAGTCGATCAGGCCGGTGGCGGTGTTGAGGCCGTACTGGACGGCGTGGAACACCTTGCCCGACAGGTTCACCTTCGCCCCGTGCGTCAGGTGGCCGCCGTGGTCGAGGCTCATGCCGAGCATCGTGTCGCCGGCGTTCATGAGTGCGAAGTAGACCGCGGCGTTGGCCTGCGAGCCGGAGTGCGGCTGGACGTTTGCGTACGAGGCGCCGAACAGCTGCTTGGCGCGGTCGATCGCGAGCTGCTCGGCGATGTCGACGAACTCGCAGCCGCCGTAGTAGCGCTTGCCCGGGTAGCCCTCGGCGTACTTGTTGGTCAGCACCGACCCCTGCGCCTCGAGCACGCGCGGGCTGGTGTAGTTCTCCGACGCGATCAGCTCGATGTGGTCTTCCTGGCGCTGGCGCTCGGCGGCGATGGCGGCGGCGAGCTCCGGGTCGAACCCGGCGATGGTCATGGTCGATGCGAACATGGCGGGCGTGCTTCCGGCAGGACGGCCCAACCGCGGGCCGTGGAGCCTCGGATTCTAGCCAAAACGGGACGCCACCGAGGGCCGCGTCGGGCTGGGCCGCGAGCTAGCGCTCGTGCTCGACGAAGCTCTTGACTACCCGCGACCAGGCGCGGGCGATGTTGCGGCGGTTGTAGCCGCCGCCGCCGAGGCCGAGCACGCGGCCGTCGCAGAAGCGGTCGGCGAGCGCGGCCAGGCGCGCCGCGGCGTGCGCGTGCGCCTCCTCGGAGAACCGCAGGTGCGTGATCGGGTCGCCTTCGAGACTGTCGGCGCCGCATTGGAACAGGATGAACTCCGGCCGCCGGGCCTCGAGATAGGCCTCGATGCGCTCCCAGGCCGGCCAGAAGTGCTCGTCGCCGGCGCCCGGCGGCAGCGGGATGTTGAGCTTCGTGCCTTCGGCCGGACCGCGGCCGGTCTCCTCGGCACCGCCGGTGCCCGGGTAGAGGTAGCGCCCATCCTCGTGGATGTCCGCGAAGGCGACGTCCGGGTCGTTCTCGAAGGCGTAGAACATGCCATCGCCGTGGTGGGCGTCGATGTCGACGTAGGCGATGCGCTTCAGGCCCCAGCGGCGGCGCAGCTCCTCGAGCACGACGCCGCAGTCGTTGAAGACGCAGAAGCCGGCGGCGTGCGCGCGCGAGGCATGGTGCAGCCCGGCGATCGGCACGAACCCGCGCCGCGCCCGCCCCTCCATGATCGCCTCCGCCGCGACCAGCGCCGCGCCGACCACGTTGCTGGCCGCCTCGAACACGCCGCGGAACGCCGGCGTGTCGCCGGCGTCGAGGTAGCCCTGGCCGGTGTGCGAGCGGTCCTCGACCAGCGAGACGTAGGCCGGTACGTGGAAGATCTCGAGCTCGGTGCGGGTGGCCGCGCGCGGCTCGAGCAGGTTCACCGCGCCCTCCAGCTCCTCGACCTTGAGCTCGCGGATGAAGGCGTCGTGGCGGTCGGGACCGAACGGGTGGCCGTCGCCGAACCCGTACCGCGCGATCTTCTCTCCGGCCACGAGGACCGTGTCCCGACGGCGTCGCATGTCCGCAGCCTAACAGGTCGGCGCGGCAGGGTCTTGCGCCCGGCTGGCCGCTGCGACCGCCGCCGCCGGCCGGGCCCGCAGGGCGCTGGCGGGTGCGGGGCCGCTCACCGATAATCGCCGCCCTTCCCAAGGATCAGGCCCCGGGCCCAAGGCACATGGCGCAGTTCATTTACACGATGAATCGGGTCTCGAAGGTCGTGCCGCCGAAGCGGACGATCCTCAAGGACATCTCGCTGTCGTTCTTCCCGGGCGCCAAGATCGGCGTGCTGGGCCTCAACGGCTCCGGCAAGAGCACGCTGCTCAAGATCATGGCTGGCCTCGACAGCGAGATCGAGGGCGATGCGCGGCCCCAGCCGGGCATCAAGATCGGCTTCCTGCAGCAGGAGCCCAACCTCGACCCCGCGAAGAGCGTGCGCGAGTGCGTCGAGGAGGGGGTGCAGCCGATCAAGGACGCCCTCGCCCGCCTCGAGGCCGTGTACGCGGCGTACTCGGAGGAAGGCGCGGACTTCGACAAGCTCGCCGCCGAGCAGGCGGAGCTCGAGGCCTTCCTGACGACCGTCGACGGCCACAACCTCGAGCGCACGCTCGACGTCGCGGCCGACGCGCTGCGCCTGCCGGACTGGGACGCCAAGGTGCCGCAGCTGTCGGGCGGCGAGAAGCGCCGGGTGGCGCTCTGCCGCCTGCTGCTGTCGAAGCCCGACATGCTGCTGCTGGACGAGCCGACCAACCACCTCGACGCCGAGTCGGTCGCCTGGCTCGAGCGCTTCCTCGACGAGTACCCGAGCACCGTGATCGCGGTGACCCACGACCGCTACTTCCTCGACAACGTCGCCGGCTGGATCCTCGAGCTCGACCGCGGCCACGGCATCCCGTGGCAGGGCAACTACTCCTCGTGGCTCGAGCAGAAGGAGAAGCGCCTCGAGGTCGAGGAGCGCCAGCAGGAGGGCCTGCGCAAGATGCTGCAGCAGGAGCTCGAGTGGGTGCGCCAGAACCCGAAGGCGCGCCAGGCGAAGAGCAAGGCGCGCCTCGCGCGCTTCGAGGAGCTGCAGTCCCAGGAGTTCCAGAAGCGCAACGAGACCAACGAAATCTACATCCCGCCGGGCGAGCGGCTCGGCGAGCTTGTGGTCGAGGCCAAGCACCTGCGCAAGGGCTTCGGCGACCGGATGCTGATCGAGGACCTGTCGTTCAACCTGCCGCGGGGCGGCATCGTCGGCATCATCGGCCCGAATGGCGCCGGCAAGACCACGCTGTTCCGGATGCTGACGGGGCACGAGAAGCCGGACGGCGGCGAGATCCGGATCGGGCCCTCGGTGCAGCTCGCCTACGTCGACCAGTCGCGGCAGGCGCTCGACGACTCGAAGTCGGTGTGGGCCGAGATCTCCGGCGGCCTCGACATCATCAAGGTCGGCAACTACGAGACCCCGTCGCGCTCCTACGTCGGCCGCTTCAACTTCAAGGGCACGCAGCAGCAGCAGCTGATCGGCGAGCTGTCGGGCGGCGAGCGCAACCGGGTGCACCTCGCCAAGGTGCTGAAGACCGGCGGTAACGTGCTGCTGCTCGACGAGCCGACCAACGACCTCGACGTCGAGACGCTGCGCGCGCTCGAGGAGGGCCTGCTGGCCTTCCCGGGCTGCGCGGTCGTTATCTCGCACGACCGCTGGTTCCTGGACCGCGTCGCGACGCACATCCTCGCCTTCGAGGGCGACAGCGAGGTGGTCTGGTTCGAGGGTAACTATCAGGACTACATCGCCGACCTCAAGCGCCGCAAGGGCGAGGACGCCGACCAGCCGCATCGCATCCGCTACCGGAAGCTCACCGCATGAACGCCCCCCACGCGCTGACCGGCCTGGACCTCCAGCTCGACACCGTCGCCGCCCTGGCGCCCGGTGCGCGCTTCACGCTCGCCGGCGCCGCGCTCGAGCGCATGGCCGCGAGCCGCGCTGCGGTCGACCGCGCCGTGGCGCGCGGCCAGGCGAGCTATGGCATCACGACCGGCTTCGGTGCGTTCGCGAACCGGCGCATCCCGGAGGCCAAGGTCCGCGAGCTGCAGGTGAACCTGGTGCGCAGCCACTCGGTCGGCGTCGGTCCGCCGCTCGCGGCGCAGCACGTGCGGCGCATCCTGCTCTTGAAGGCCAACAACCTCGCGGCCGGCCACTCGGGCATCCGCCCGGCGGTGGTCGAGGCGCTGCTGCAGCTGCTCGAGCACGACGTGCTGCCGGTGATCCCCGGCAAGGGCTCGGTCGGCGCGTCCGGCGATCTGGCACCGCTCGCGCACCTCACGCTCGCGGTGATCGGCGAGGGCAGCGCGCACCAGGGCGGGCGCCTGCTCGAGGGCCCGGCGGTGTGCGCCGCGGCTGGCTTCAAGCCGTTCGCGCTCGAGGCCAAGGAGGGGCTCGCGCTCTTGAACGGCACGCAGGTCTCGACCGCGCTCGCGCTCGATGGCTGGGCACGCGGCCGCAACCTGCTGGAGGCCGGGCTCGCGATCGGCGCGCTGACGGTCGAGGCGCTCGCCGGCTCGCACACGCCGTTCGATCCGCGCATCCACGCGGCGCGCGGCCAGGCCGGGCAGAAGCGCGTCGCCGCGGCGATGCTGGCGCTGCTCGGCGAGAGCGAGATGCACTCCAGCCACGCCGACTGCGACCGGGTGCAGGACCCGTACGCCGTGCGCTGCCAGCCGCAGGTCGTCGGCGCCGCCTGGGACACGCTCGAGCACGCCGGCCGCGTGCTCGCTGCCGAGCTCAACGGCGTCTCCGACAACCCGCTGATCTTCGGCGACGACATCCTCTCAGGCGGCAACTTCCACGCCGCGCCGATCGGCCTCGTTGCCGACTTCCTCGCGATCGCGCTGACCGACGTCGCCTCGATGTCGGAACGCCGCATCGACCTGGTCGACCGGCGCGTGAACCCCGCGCTCAACATGTTCCTGACGAACGAACCGGGCGTCGAGTCGGGCTTCATGATGGCGCAGGTCACCGCGGCCGCGCTCGCCTCCGAGAACAAGACCCTCGCCCACCCCGCGTCCGTCGACAGCATCCCCACCTCGGCCGGCCAGGAGGACCATGTCAGCATGGCGCCGTGGGCCGGCCACAAGCTGCTGCAGGTGTGCGACAACCTGGCGACGATCCTCGGCATCGAGCTGCTGGTCGGCGCGCACGCCCTCGACAGCCAGCGGCCACTCCGGACGACGCCGGCGCTCGAGCGGCTGCACGCGCTGCTGCGCCGCGAGGTCGCCTACCAGCCGCGCGACCACCGCCTCGACGGCGACATCGCGGCGGCCGCGCGGCTGGTCGAGTCGGGCGCCGTGGCGGCGATCGCCCGGGGCGGCTGAGCGCCCCGATTATGTCGCCTCGCGCCGACGCGGCCACGGGGCGCCTGCGCTAGAATCGCCGCTCGGGCCGGCGCGTGAGGGGATGTCCGCCCGGGCGGGTGGACGGCGCCGGCCGCACCACGCGGCCCGTGCGGAGACGCATGTCCATCTTCATCGATGCCAGCGGCACGCTGCACCACGACCAGCAGCACCACTTCGCCCTCACCTGCCCGCACTGCGAGGTATTCGCGCACCTGACGCCGGTGTCGGTGCCGCAGCTGGCGCAGCTCGCCACCTTCAAGCCCAGCCACGTCGGCATCGTGTTCCGCTGCGACTCGTGCAACGCGCCGGTGTTCCTCAAGTACCCGGTCAAGATGTACGCCGCCGGGCGCGTCGAGCTCGGCGGCCACTTCCAGGAGCTGGAACGGCCGCGGGAGAAGTTCCCGTTCACGCACCTGCCGGAGGAGGCCGAGGCGCTGTGCCGCGAGGCGCTCGCCTGCTACTCGGCCGGCTGCTACAACGCCTTCGCCTCGCTGTGCCGGCGCACCGCGCAGGCGGTGTTTGCGGACCTCGGCGAGAACGGCCGGCTGCGCATGTTCGACCAGCTGGTCGAGGTCCGCGACATGGCCGAACTCGACCAGGAGACCTTCCACGCCGTGCGCAAGGTGCTGTTCGGCACCGATGCCGAGCCGCGGCCGAACATGCCGCTCGTCGAGGCGACCACCGCGGCCGTGCTGGTCGAGGTGCTGAAGGACCTGCTGTACCAGAGCTACGTGCGCAAGGGCCGGCTGCAGCAGGCGATGTCGATGCGCCGCTATTTCGCCGAGGAAGGCCGCGCCAAGGTCACGCCGCTGGCCAAGGTGCAGAGCTGAGCTGAGACCGCCCCGGCGGCCTCAGACGTCGACGAGCTCGACGTCCGCGGCCGCGAGCGGCCGCCCGAGGAAGATGCTGCCGACCCGCGCGAAGCGCTCCGCCCCGTCGGTGGCGAGGAAGCGCGTCGGCGCCGGCGGTGTACCCGGCGCGCGCGCGAGGCCGCGCGCGGCCAGCAGCGCCGCGACCGCCTGCGCGGTCGTCGCCGCCGAATCGACCAGCGCGACCGTCGGCGGGATCGCCCGCCGCAGCGCGCCGGCGAGCACCGGGAAGTGCGTGCAGCCGAGCAGCAGTGCATCCGGCGCTCCGGCGCCGTGGAACACCCCGTCGAGATACCGGTGCGCGACGGCCTCGACGATCGGGCCCTCGGTCCAGCCCTCCTCGGCGAGCGCGACGAACACCGAGCCGCCGATGCCGCGCACCGTGGCATCGGGCCGCAGCCGCGTGATGGCAGCGACGTAGGCGCCACCGCGCACGGTGCCCTCGGTCGCGATCACCGCGATGCGCCCGCTGCGCGAGGCGCCGACCGCGGCGCGCGCGCCCGGCTCGACGACCCCGACCACCGGCAGCTCCGCGTAGCGCTGCGCGAGCTCGCCGAGCGCCGCGCTCGCCGCGGTGTTGCAGGCGATCACCAGCGCCTTGACGCCGCGCGCAGCGAGCGCCGTGGCGCACTGGCTCGCGTAGCGCACGACGCTGGCCGCGCTCTTGGTGCCGTACGGCAACCGCGCGGTGTCGCCGAGGTAGACGAACGATTCCGCCGGCAGCGCCGCCTCGAGCGCGCGCAGCACCGTCAGGCCGCCGACGCCCGAATCGAACACGCCGATCGGCAGTTCCGGGCGCGGCCCGGACGGCGACACGCGCGCGCCCTCAGCCGAGCGCGACGCGCGCGTTGCGGAACATCCGCATCCAGCCGCTGTCCTCGCGCCAATCGCGCGGCCGCCAGGAATTCTGCGCGGCGCGGAACACCCGCTCGGGGTGCGGCATGGTCAGGGTCACCCGCCCGTCGGCACTCGTGATGCCGGCGATGCCGGCCGGCGAGCCGTTCGGGTTCGCGGGATAGCGCTCGGTGGGGCGCCCGGCGCCGTCGACGTAGCGCAGCGCGATGCCGCCGGCCGCGGCCAGCGCCTCGAGGTCACCCGGCGCGGCGAACGTCGCGCGGCCCTCGCCGTGTGCGACCGCGATCGGCAGCATCGAGCCGGCCATGCCGGCCAGGAACGGCGAGCGCGAGCCGAGCACCTCGACCAGCGACAGACGGCCCTCGAACTGCTCGGAGCGGTTGCGCTTGAAGCGTGGCCAGTGCGCGGTGCCGGGAATCAGCTCGGCGAGCGCCGCGAGCATCTGGCAGCCGTTGCAGACGCCGAGCGCCAGCGTGCCGCTGCGCGCGAAGAAGCGTGCGAACTCCTCGCGCGCGCGCGGATGGAACAGGATCGACTTCGCCCAGCCCTCGCCGGCACCGAGCACGTCGCCGTAGGAGAAGCCGCCGCAGGCGACCAGCACCGGGTAGTCGGCCAGCGACACGCGGCCGGCGAGCACGTCGGTCATGTGCACGTCGTCGGCGTCGAAGCCCGCGCGCGTGAACACCGCCGCCATCTCGAGCTGGCTGTTGACGCCCTGCTCGCGCAGGATCGCGGCGCGCGGCCGGGCGCCGCGCGCGATGAAGGGGGCTGCCACGTCGGCGTCGATCGCGAAACTCGGCCGCGCCACGAGCCCGGGGTCCGCGGCGTCCTCGAGCGCCGCGAACTCCTCGCGCGCGCAGTCCGGATCGTCGCGCAGCGCGCGCAGCCGGTAGCTCGTCTCCGACCAGGCGCGGCGCAGCGCCACGACCGGCTCGTCGAGGCAGGTCGCGCCCGTGGCGCGGATCGTCAGGCGGCCGCCGGACGCCGGCGCCCCGATCGGGCGCACGCACGCACCGAGGCCCTCGGCGGCGAAGCGCGCAAGGACCGCGGCGCGCTCGGCGCTGCGCACCTGCAGCACCGCGCCGAGCTCCTCGGCGCAGAGCGCGGCGACCGGATCGGCGATGCCGGCGCCGAGGTCGATGTCGAGTCCGCTGCGCGCCGCGAAGGCCATCTCGGCGAGCGTCACCACGAGGCCACCGTCGGAGCGGTCGTGGTAGGCGAGCAGCTGGCCGTCGCGCGCCGCGGCGCGGACCGCGCGGAAGAAGCCCGCCAGCAGCGCCGGGTCGTCGAGGTCGGCCGGTGCGCCGCCGAGCGCGCCGTACACCTGCGCGAGGCACGAGCCGCCGGTGCGGTCGCGGCCGCGGCCGAGGTCGACGAGCAGCAGCTCGGTCGCGCCGGCGTCGGTCACGAGCTGCGGCGTCAGCGTCGCGCGCACGTCGCCGACCGGCGCGAACGCCGAGACGATCAGCGACACCGGCGCCCACACCGAGCGCGCCGCGCCGTCCGCCTGCCAGCCGGAGCGCATCGACAGCGAGTCCTTGCCGACCGGGATCGCGATGCCCAGCGCCGGACAGAGCTCCTCGCCGACCGCGCGCACCGTGTCGTAGAGCACCGCGTCCTCGGCGGCGTCGCCGGCCGCCGCCATCCAGTTGGCCGACAGCTTCACGTCGCCGAGCCGGCCGACGTCGGCGGCGGCGAGGTTGGTGATCGCCTCGCCGACCGCGAGCCGGCCGGAGGCCGGGCCGTCGAGCAACGCCACCGGCGTGCGCTCGCCCATCGCCATCGCCTCACCGGCGTGCGTCGTGTAGCCGGCGAGCGTGACCGCGCAGTCGCTGACCGCGACCTGCCAGGGGCCGACCAGCGAGTCGCGGCTGACAAGGCCGCCGACGCTGCGGTCGCCGATCGTGATCAGGAAGCTCTTGTCGGCGATGGTCGGCAGCCGCAGCAGCCGGTAGACGGCGTCGCGCAGGTCGATCGCGCGCGTCGCGAGCTCCTCGCGCGGCCGCGCGCGCCGCCGCGCCTCGCGCGTCAGCCGCGGCGCCTTGCCGAGCAGCACCTCGATCGGCATCGCCACCGGCCGCCCGCCGAGCAGCTCGTCCTCGACCACGAGCTCGCCGTCGGCCGTCAGCTCGCCGATCACCGCGTACGGGCAGCGCTCGCGCGCGCACAGCGCCGCGAACTGCTCGACCCGCTCCGGCGGGATGCAGAGCACGTAGCGTTCCTGCGCCTCGTTGCACCAGAGCTCGAGCGGCGACAGGCCGGGCTCGGCGCTCGGCACGGCGCGCAGCGCGATGCGCCCGCCGCGGGCGCTGTGCGCGACCGCCTCCGGCACCGCGTTGGATAGCCCGCCGGCGCCGACGTCGTGGATCAGCAGGATCGGGTTCGCCTCGCCGAGCGCGACGCAGCGCTCGATGACCTCCTGCGCGCGGCGCTGCATCTCGGGATTGCCGCGCTGCACCGAGGCAAAGTCGAGGTCGGCGGCGCTCGCGCCGCTGCCGACCGAGGAGGCCGCGCCGCCGCCGAGGCCGATCAGCATCGCCGGCCCGCCGAGCACCACCAGCTTCGCGCCGGCCGGCACGTCCGCCTTCTCGACGTGGCCGCGGCGGACGTTGCCGAGACCGCCGGCGATCATGATGGGCTTGTGGTAGCCGCGCGTGACCCCCGGCGGGTCGCCGGCGACGCGCTGCTCGTAGGTGCGGAAGTAGCCGTTGATGCCCGGGCGCCCGAACTCGTTGTTGAACGCGCAGGCACCGAGCGGCCCCTCGATCATGATCTCGAGCGCCGAGGCGATCCTGGGCGAGCGCGCCTCGGGTGCCTCCCACGGCTGGACGAAGCCCGGGATGCGCAGGTTCGAGGTCGTGAAGCCGGTCAGTCCGGCCTTGGGCTTTGCGCCGCGGCCGGTCGCGCCCTCGTCGCGGATCTCGCCGCCGGAGCCGGTCGCGGCGCCCGGGAACGGCGAGATCGCGGTCGGGTGGTTGTGGGTCTCGACCTTCATCAGGATGTCGATCGGCTCGCGCACGTAGCGGTACGCGCCGCCGCCCGGCGCCGCGTACAGCCGCTCGGCGACCGTGCCCTCGATCACCGCCGCGTTGTCGCGGTAGGCGCTCAGCACGCCGGCCGGGCTGCGCGCGTGGGTATTGCGGATCATCGCGAACAGCGACTTCGGCTGCGGCTCGCCGTCGACGACCCAGCTGGCGTTGAAGATCTTGTGGCGGCAGTGCTCGGAGTTCGCCTGCGCGAACATCATCAGCTCGACGTCGGTCGGGTCGCGGCCGAGGCGGCCGTAGGCCTCGAGCAGGTAGTCGATCTCGTCGGCCGACAGTGCGAGTCCGAGGCGCCGGTCGGCGGCCGTAAGCGCCGCCCGGCCGTCCGCGCCGAGGGCTATGTGCGCGAGCGGCCGCGGCGCGGCGCTTTCGAAGAGCCGCGCGGCGTCCGCGAGCGCGAGCCCGACGGACTCGGTCATCCGGTCGTGCAGCGGTGCGGCGAGCCGTCCGAGGAGTTCCGCCGGAACACCGGGCGCCAGCCCGAGCGTGTAGAGCGTACCGCGCTCGATGCGGCGCACCGCGGCGAGCCCGCAGACGTGCGCGATGTCGGTGGCCTTGCTCGACCACGGCGACAGCGTCCCGGGCCGCGGCATCACGACGAGCGCGGTGCCGGCAGGCGGTGCCGGCGCGACGTCCGACTCGAGCAGCCGCTCGAGCACGGCGCGCTCGCCTGCGGCGAGCGGCCGGGCGAGGTCGACGAAGTGGTGGAAGTGGGCGGCGAGGGACTCGACCCGGGGGTCGATCGCGCGCAGGGCGGCCAGCAGTTTCTCGAGGCGGAACGGGGAGAGGGCCGGAGCGCCGGGCAGCAGCAGCATCACGTACTCATGGAAGCCGGCGCGGCCGGCAGGGCCGCATTCTACCTGATCGGGGCCCCGAATCCGGGCCGCGGCGGCGCCCTACTTCCGGCCTCCCGAGTCCGGACCCGGCACCATCGACAGCGGGAAGGGACTGACGTTGCCGCCCTCGTAGGTGGTGATCTTGCTGACGCCGGACTTCTTGACCTCGTCGACGCGCAGCACCGCGTGCAGCGGCAGCCAGGTGCGCTTCACGCCGGCAAACTCCGCCTTGATCTTCTCCTCGCCCGGGTCGACGACCACCGTCGAGCGCTCGCCGAAGACGAAGTCCTCGACCTCGAGGAAGCCGAACAGGCCCCCGTGCGTGACCTTCCGGGCATAAACCTCCCAGACCTTGCCCTCGCGCACGAACTGGACCTTGAAAATGTGACTCGCAGCCATGGCCTCCGCTCGCGCCCGCGCTAGCCTTTTGCCATATTACCCGGGGAGAGGGTATGGCGCTGCGACTCCGAGTCACCGGACCGAGGTCCACCGTGCTGGGCGACCGCGCGACGCGCGTGTTCGGCGTGCACGGCGGGCGGATCGGCCGTGCCGGCAACAACGAGTGGGTCCTGCCCGACCCCGAGCGCTACCTCTCCGGGCACCACGCCGCGATCGAGCATCGCGGTGGCCAGTGGTTCGTGGTCGACACGAGCTCGAATGGCACCTTCCTGAACCAGGCCTCGGTCGCGCTCGGGCGCGACAACGCGCACGTGCTGCGCGACGGCGACCGGCTGCGGATGGGCGACTACGACATGCTCGTGACGCTCACCGACGACAACGACTTCCCACCGGACGACGACTCGGTCGCGGCGCTCGACCTCGCGACCGAGGCGGATTTCGCGCTGGCGACGCACGGCGACCTCGGCGCCGAGCTCGACCTCAAGGGCCTGATCGCCGACCCGAACCCGCCGCCGGACGATGCGCCCCCGCCGCCGCCGGTGCTGCGGCCGGAGCCGATCCGCGCCTCGGACGCCTACGGCCAGGCAGTCCTCGTACCCGCCGTGGCGCCCCGCCCCGCCGCGCCACCCGCGCCGGCGAGCCCGGCGCCGCCCGCCTCGGTCGCGAGCCGCCATGCGCCCGGCCGGCCGACGCCGGCGACCGGCGGCCACCATCCGGCGGTCCTCGCGTTCTTCCGCGGCGCCGGCCTCGACCCGACGCCGCTGTCCGTCGAGCAGGCGAACGCGGCCCTGGCGCTCGCCGGCCAGCTCGTCCGCGAGACGGTGCTCGGGCTCATGACGAGCCAGCAGCAGCGCGCGGAGGTGACCGGCCGCTACCGGATCAGCGAGTCGGGCGTGCACCCGGCCGAGCAGAACCCGCTGTCGAGCGCCGGCAGCGTCGATGAGGGTCTCAAGCGCCTCTTCAGCCCGCGCTCGACGCGCTTCCTGCTGCCGCTCGAGGCCGTGCGGCAGGGGTTCACGGAGCTCAAGCGCCACGACCAGGCCACCCAGACGGCGATGCAGGACGCACTTGCCGACTACCTGGTGCGGCTCGCCCCGCCGCAGCTCGAGGAGCAGTTCGCCGAGGCGCTGTCGCGCAGCGGGCCCCTGCCGGCGAACCCGGGGGCGCAGTACTGGGAGATGTACGCCGAGATCTATCGGGTGCTCGCCCAGCGGGCGCCGTCCGGCCTGCCGATCGCCTTCGCCGAGGAGTTCGCGAAGGCCTACGAGACGGCCCAGGCGGAGCTCGCCGAGCAGGACCGAAAGCCCGCCCCGGCCGCGAAGCGCGGCGCCTGAGCGAGCTTCCGAAACGAGCGAGGCCGGCTAAAAAGCCGGCCTCTTTCAATGACTTGGAAGTATGTGGCGGAGAGGGTGGGATTCGAACCCACGGTGGGCGTAAGCCCACGCCTGATTTCGAGTCAGGTACATTAGACCACTCTGCCACCTCTCCGCGGCTGGGCCCCGTTTCCGGGGGCCGTATCCTACACGAATGTCGGTCCTGACCCGATTCTCCGCCGGACCCGGCGGGGGGCCCACGGCTCGGCTGTGCCTGACGGGCCTCCTCGCGCTCCTTGCCTGCGGGCTCCTCGGCACGTGCACCGCCCGTCCCGGGGTGCTCGCCCAGGTCCGCGAGCTCGGCGTGCTGCTGGTCGCCACCCGCAACAGCCCGACGGCCTACTACTACGGCGCCCACGGTCCCGAGGGTCCCGAGTACGACCTCGCCTCGCGCTTCGCGCGCGAGCTCGGCGTGCCGGTGCGCTTCGTGAGCCTGCCGACCCCGGCGGCGGTGCTCGAGGCCGTGCGCACCGGCCGCGCGCATCTCGGCGCGGCCGGCCTCGCGATCAACCGCGCCTGGGCCGAGGAAGCCGCCTTCTCGAGGCCCTACCAGCGGGTGAAGCTGCACCTGATCCACCGCCGCGGCCAGCCGCGGCCGGAGCGGCTCGACGCGCTCGGCGCGCGCACGCTCGAGGTGGTCGCCGGCAGCAGCCACGAGCAGGCGCTCGCCGAACTCGCGCGCGAGATCCCGACGCTGCACTACGGGACCACCCCCGGGGTCGACACGCTCGACCTGCTCGACCGCGTCTGGGCGGGTGACCTCGACACGACGATCGCGGATCGCAACGAGTTCCTGCTGACGCGCAACGTGCACCCGGAGCTGCGGATCGCGTTCAACCTGCCGCGGGCGAGCGAGCTCGCCTGGGCGCTGCCGAAGGGCGACCCCGGCCTCGCCGCGCGCGTCGACGCGTTCCTCGCCTCGGTCGAGGAGGACATGCCGGCGCTCGTGCAGCGCTACTACGCGCCGGACGAGCGTTTCGACTATGCCGGCGCGCGGCAGCTGGTGCGCGACGTCGCGGAGCGGCTGCCGCCGCTCAAGCCGAACTTCGAGGCGAGCGCGCGCGAGTTCGGCGAGGACTGGCGCGTGCTCGCCGCGATCGGCTACCAGGAGTCGCGCTGGAACCCGCAGGCGGTGTCGCCGACCGGCGTGCGCGGCGTGATGATGCTGACCGCGGAGACCGCCGATGCGCTCGGCATCGACGACCGGGCCGACCCGGCGCAGAGCATCCGCGGCGGGGCGGGCTACCTGCGCCAGATGCGCGACGCGATGCCCGCGCGCATCCCGGAGCCCGACCGCACCTGGCTCGCGCTCGCGGCCTACAACATCGGCTACGGTCACCTCGAGGACGCGCGCGTGCTCGCGCAGACGCATGGCAAGGATCCCGACTCCTGGCAGGACGTCCGCGACTTCCTGCCGCTGCTCGCGCAGGAGCGCTTCTACGTGAACCTGAAGCGCGGCTACGCGCGCGGCTGGGAGGCGGCGCGCTTCGTCGACAACATCCGCAGCTACCTCGAGGTGCTCGAGTGGACCCAGCCGGAGCCGGGCGCACCGGCCGGTTGAGTCGCGCGCGCGCCCGGCGGCGCGCTCAGCGGCCGCCCGGGCCGCGGCGGCGGGCGAAGAAGGACTTCAGGAGCTCGCCGCATTCCTCGGCGAGCACGCCGCCAAAGGCATCGATGGAATGGTTGAGCGCGCGCGAGCGCGTCAGGTCGAACGCACTGCCGGCCGCGCCCTGGCGCGGGTCCCACGCGCCGAAGACCAGCCGAGCGACGCGCGCATGCACCATGGCGGCGAGGCACATCGGGCAGGGCTCGAGCGTCACGTACAGCGTGGAGCCGCCGAGCCGGTAGCTCGCGAGCGCGGCGCCGGCGGCGCGCAACGCCAGGACCTCGGCGTGCGCGGTCGGATCGTGCGCCGCCACCGGCCGGTTGTAGCCCTCGCCGGCGACCCGGCCGTCCGCGGTGACGAGCAGCGCACCGACGGGCACCTCGCCGGCCGCCTCGGCCTCGCGGGCGAGCGTCAGCGCCCGGCGCATGTAATCGAGGTCGGTGTTCAAGGTCGTTCGGGCGTCCGCGACGGTAGCGCCGCCATTATGACGGGCGTCGGCGCGGGTCGCGCGACGGCATTCCCCGCGCCCCGTGCCGCCCGGGTCCCGGGGCTCAGGTCGCCGCCCGTCGCTTGGTCAGCTCCAGGGCGAGCAGGCCGAGGGGTCCGGCCAGCAGCCCGGCCGCGAGGTCCGCGGCATGCAGCGGGGCGAAGCCGAGCAGCGCGCGCAGTCCCGGCAGCGCCAGGCACGCGACGAGCATCGCGATGGCGAGGCCGATCAGCCACCACGCGACCGGATTGCGCCGGCCGAGTGAGCGCCAGAGCGGCTCGCGCTCGGAGCGATTGGCGAGAATGACCAGCAGCGTCGAGGCCGCGAGGTTCAGGAAGGCCACCACCCGCGCGCCGCTGTCGCCGTGCGCGGCGCGGACCCAGAGGTAGAGCACGAGGCTCGAGGCCAGCACCACGGTACCCTGCGCGAGGGCGCGGGCGACCATCGGGCGCGTGAAGAGCCGCGCACCGACCGGCCGGGGCGCTCGCCGCATGATGTCGGGTTCCTCGGGCTCGGCCTCGAAGACGAGCGAGCATGCCGGATCGATGAGCAGCTCCATGATCGCGATGTGCACCGGCAGCAGCAGCAGCGGCCAGCCCGGAATGAGCGCCGGCAGGATCGAGAGGCCAGCGATCGGGACGTGGGCGGCGACGATGAAGCGCGCCGACTTGCGCACGTTGTCGTAGATCCTGCGCCCCGCGCGGATCGCCGCCACGATCGCCGAGAAGTCGTCGTCCAGCAGCACCAGCGAGGCCGCCTCGCGGGCGACGTCGGTGCCACGACCTCCCATCGCGATCCCGACATGGGCGGCCTTCAGCGCCGGCGCATCGTTGACCCCGTCGCCGGTCATCGCCACCACCTCGCCGCGCGCCTGCAGCGCCGTCACGATCCGCAGCTTCTGGCGGGGCACGACCCGGGCGAAGACGTCGACATCGACGATGCGGCGCGCCAGCGCCGCGTCGTCGAGCTCGTCGAGCTCGGCCCCGGTCAGCAGCGCCTGCGGGTTCTCGAGGCCGGCGGCCTGGGCGATGGCCTGCGCCGTGCGCGGATAGTCGCCGGTGATCATCGCCACGCGAATCCCGGCACCGCGGCACTCGGCGACCGCCGCCGGCACGTCGCGACGCAGCGGGTCCTCGAAAGCGACCAGCCCGGCGAAGGCGAGGCGAAGCTCCTGCTGCGATGCCGGCAGCGCGCCGCGGTCGAGCTGCCCGTGCGCGACGCCGAGCACCCGCAGCCCGCCCGAGGCGAGCGCGCCGGTCGCGCGCTGCAGTCGCTCGCGCGCCGCGGCATCGAGCCCGCAGAGCGTCGCGATCGCCTCCGGGGCGCCCTTGCTCGCGACCTGCAACCGCGGCGCGGCCGGATCGTCCCAGACGCAGCTGACCGCGAGCAGCGACGGACCGAGCGGATACTCGTGCACCAGCGCGGCCCCGCCCAACGGCGCTGCGGACTCGGCGTCGGCCGCCTCGTGCAGCGCCCGCTCCATCGGATCGAACGGCTGCGGGCGGCTCGCGAGCCGGGCGGTCGCCAGCAGCGACGGGGCGCCGCCGCCGGCCGCCGGGGCTCTATCGCCGAGCACCGCGTCCGCCGCCAGGCACTCGCGCACGCGCATCCGGTTTTCCGTCAGCGTCCCGGTCTTGTCGACGCACAGGATCGTGATCGCTCCCAGCGCCTCGACCACCGGCATGCGACGCGCCAGCACCCGCCGGCGCGCGATTCGCGCGGCGCCGAGCGCGAGGAACACCGTCAGGACCACCGGCAGCTCCTCCGGCAGCAGGGCCATGGCCATCGCGACGCCGGCGAGCAGTGCCTCGCGCCAGGATGCGAGCGTCGAGCCGCGCGTGATGCCGTACACGGCGACCACGAACACCGAAGCGGCGAGCCCGGCGATCGCCAGCAGCCGGACGATGCGGCGGGTCTCGATTTGCAGCGGCGTCGGCACCAGCGCGACGCTCGCCAGCGATTCGCCGAGCTTGCCGAGTTCGGTGTGCGGTCCGGTGGCGAGCACCTCGGCGACGGCCTGGCCGCTCGTGACCAGCGACCCGGCGAACAGCGAACTCAGGTCCTCGCCGCCCGGCGCCTCGAGGGGCGCCACGACGACGGACGGCTGCTTGCGCACCGTCGCCGACTCACCGGTCAGCAACGACTCGTCGATCGTCACGCCGAGCCCGCGCCGCAGCCGGGCGTCCGCCGGCAAGCGCTCGCCCTCGGCGACGACCACCCAGTCGCCGCGCACGAGCTCGCGCGCGGCGATCCGCACGAGCCGGCCGTCGCGAATGGCGCGCACGGCCGGACTCGCCAGGGCACGCAGCGCATCCAGTGCGCGCTCCGCGCGCCGCTCCTGGACGATGGTGATGGCGGCGACGACCGCTACCGACGCGAGCAGGAACAAGGCGTCCCCGGTCTCCCCCGCCGCGACGTACAGCCCGCCGGCTGCGGCGAGCAGCAGGAACATCGGCTCGCGGAAGAGCTCGAGCAGCAGGCGGCCGACGCCGCGCGAGCCCGGCGCCGGCAGTTCGTTCGGACCCTCGAGCGTGAGTCGCCGCGCCGCCTCGTCCGCGGTGAGGCCCTCGATGCCGTCCGTCGAGTAGTGCGCGGCCACCGTGCGCGCCACTGTCTCCGTCGCGGTCCCGTCTCGCACTGGGTCTACCTCCGGCGCGAGGCTCAGGTTTCACCGCGCCCGGGCGCGCAGGCATCGGTAGATTCCGGCGCGCGCGTCGGGCGCCGGGGCCCCCGGTTGCATACCCGACCCACGCCGGCAGGCGTAAGCTCAGCGTGCCTGCTCCAGCGAACGGCGAGGGACCGATGTCTGCCATGCGCGGCCGCCCGGCATTCACACTCGCGCTCGTGGCGCTGCTCGCCGCCTGCGGCGACGGCTCGCGGTCGGTGCACGCGGGTCTGCACGCGACGAGCGCCGAAGTGGCCATCGCCGATCGCGTCGCGGCCCTGCGCGGCGTGCCGAGCACCGCGGTCGAGGTGATGGCCGGCCGCGACGCGTACCGCGTGACGGTCAGCGATCCGGGCCTCGCGACGGCGGAGCCAGACGCGCAGGCTGCGGCCGCCGCGGCGATCGCAGGCGCGGTCAGCGCGGAACTCGCCGCTGATCCCGAGTACCCGCGCCTGCGGCAGCTCAGCGTCGCGATCGCCCATCCGCCGTCGCCGCGCACCGGACGCTGGCAAAGTCACCTCGAGCAGGTGTTCGAGTTCCGTCGCGATGGCGACGGGGCCTTCGCGGCGCCGGCCACGGAGCCGCACCGCTGACCGCGGACGCCGGAACGCCGCCTCAGACGGCCAGCGCCGCCAGATGCTCGCAGAGATAGCGCGCGTCGTCGCCGACACCGAATACCGTCCCCGACTTGAAAGTTTCCATCCAGTGGAGCCCGAGGAAGCAGGCCCCCGGGCAATCGGTCACGCCGCGCCGCTGGCGGGGTCGGCCGGCCGCGTCCAGGATCGGCAGGCGCACCCAGTCGAAGTCGAAGTCGTAGCCCGTGCACCAGAGGATCGCGCCCACCGACCGCAGGTCGAGGGACCGGAGTACCGCGGGCGCGGACGGCAGCGCAGGCTCGGGATCCGCCGCCGGCGCGGCAAGCCCGCGCGCGGTGATGAGCGCGTCGACCCGCCGGCAGGCGTCGGTGGCCGACTGGTCGGCCTCGGCCAGCCGCGCTAGTGCGTCGTCGTCGAAGTGCGCCTGCCCAGACTCGATGCCGCGCAGCGTACCCGCGAGGCGCGCCCCGCGTGCCGCCAGCGTGCGTGCGTTCAGGTCGTGACCGCCGTTCACGCCCGTGATCAGGATCGGCGGTGGCGGCTGGCCGCCGGGGAAGCGGTCGATCGGCAGGTCGAGCACGCCGAGGTCCGCCAGCCAATCGAGCATCAGGCGGCCGCGGTAGCGGTGCGGGATGCGCCGATGCCGGCCGACCGCGAGGACGACGTCGCGGCCGTGGTCGAGGAGTTCGTCCGCGATCTGGCAACCGGAGCTGCCGGAACCGACGATCAGCACGGTGCCGGGCGGCAATGCCGCCGGATGGCGGTAGCGCGTCGCCGGCAGCTGCCACACTCGCTCGGGCACGGCGGCCGCGCAGGCCGGCACCCGCGGCCGCTGGAAGGGTCCGGTCGCGATCACGACGCGGCGCGCTTCGAGCGTGCGACCGTCGGTGACGACGCGGAAGCGTCCGCTCACGGAATCCTGCTCGAGCGCACGCGCGGCGACACCCTCCTCGAGCGGCGGCGCGACGAGCGAGCGGTACTCATCGAGGTACTGCAGCACCTCGCGACAGTGCGGGAAGTTCTCGGGTTCGGGGCCGCGGTACTCGTGCCCGGGCAGCCGCAGGTAGCGATTGGTAAACTGGAAGTGCAGCGAATCCCAGCGCTCGCTGCGCCAGCGCTCGGCGGCGCGCGCGCGCTCGAGCAGCACGTGCTCGCGCCCGGCGTCGCGCAGCCAGTAGCTCATCGCGAGCCCCGCCTGGCCCGCGCCGATGACGACCGTGTCGTGCCGCTCGAGCACCGCGCGCGGCCGGGCCGCGGCTACGGGCCGTCGGCGTAGGCGCGCACCAGCTTGTACATGAAGTCGCGGCCCTCGAGCAGCGACTGCACGCCGACGTACTCGTTGAGGCCGTGCACGTTGCCGAGGTCGCTGCCCATGAACACCGCCTCGATGCCGTAGGTCGGGATGCCGGCGGCGTTCAGGAATTCACCGTCGGTCGCGCCCGGCTGCAGCATCGGCACCACCGGCACGCCCGGCCAGGTCGCGGCCACCAGCTTCTCGAGCGGGCCCATGATCTGCGGCGTCAGCGGCGGCGCAATGGCCGGCGGCCCGCGCAGCTCGAGCGTCGCGACCTTGACCGCCGGGTCGGCGACGACCTCCTCGAGCGTGTGCCGCACGGCCTCGGGCTCGATGCCGGGGAAGATCCGGCAGTTGACGTTGGCGCGGGCGCGCTGTGGCAGCGCATTGGTGGCGTGCCCGGCCTCGAGCATCGTCGCGACGCAGGTGGTGCGCAGCATGCCGTTCCAGCTGGGGTCGCGCGCCGAGACCTTGGCGATCGCCGCGGCGTCCTTCGGGTCCTTCACGAGCGCGGTCATCGCGGCCGCGATCTCCGCCTCGCCGCGCGCCGCCTGGATCTTCGCCATGCCGGCGAAATAGGCGCGGTTGCCGTCGGTGAACATCGCCGGGAAGGTGTAGCCCGAGATCTTGGTCAGCGCCGCGGCCAGATGGTAGATCGCGTTGTCCGGCACCGGTCGCGAGCTGTGGCCGCCCTTGTTGGTGACCTCGAGCCGGAAGTTCTGCGAGGTCTTCTCGCCGGCCTGGATCTGCATCAGCACGCGCTTGCCGCTCGCGTCGAGCTCGCCCCACGCGCCCTCGTTGATCGCGAACTCGGCGTCGATCAGCGCCCGCTCGTGCTTGACGAGCCACTCGGCGCCGTTGAACGCGCCGCTCGTCTCCTCGCCGCAGGTCAGTGCCAGCTTCAGCGTGCGCCGCGGCCGGCTCTTCTCGCCCGCTAGCCGGACCAGCGTGTCCACCCAGATCGCCGCCTCGGCCTTGTCGTCCATGGCGCCGCGTGCATAGAAGTTGCCGTTCTCTTCGATCAGCTTGAACGGGTCGCGTGTCCAGTCCTCACGCTTCGCCTCGACGGTGTCGATGTGCGCGAGCAGCAGGATGGCCTTGGCCTTCGGGTTGCGGCCGGGCAGACGCGCCACCAGGCCGCCCTCCTTCGGGTGGTCGGCGTCGTGAAAGAGGTGCAGGTCCGCCTCCGCGAAACCGGCGGCCCGAAGCCGCGCCGCCATGCGCTCGGCGGCGAGCGTGCAGCTGCCGGAGGACAGCGTCGTGTTCGTCTCGACGAGTTCCTTGTAGGTGTCTCGGAAGCGCTGCTCGCCGGTGTCGGCACCGGAGGCCGGCGTGGTGCAGAACGTCAGGGCGGCGGCCAGGGCGACGAGCGAACGCATGCGGGTACCTCCGGCGAAAGGCGAATTAGACGCTTGCGGCGCCGCTGCCGCAACCTGCCCGCGCCGTCCGGCGCGGCGCGGCGGCGCGAGCGGTCGACGGCGACGCCACCGCGGCGGGCGATTGCGGTGGCGCCGCAGGCGCCGCCTATAATCGGCGCTCGCGTCGCCGGGAGGAATCCGCATGCCGCGCCCCGCGTTGCCGACCGCCCGTACCGGCTGGCTGCGAGCCATTGCAGTGCTGCTCGCCTGCGGCGCGACGGCGGCGGCGACGGCCGGTCCGCGCGCCGACGACCTCGCGGTCGCGCGGCGCGACTACCTCGACGAGACCCGGAGCCTGGCGCCGGCCGCGCACGCGGCGGCAGCGCGTTATCTCACCGAGCTCGCGCCACGCGCCGACGCACTTTCCCCTGAGGAATTCCTGCTCGCGGTCTTCCGCATCGCGGCCTTCGCCGACAACGGCCACGACACCGAGAACGACCACGGCGGCGTCTGGTGGCCGGGAGCGCGATTGCCGGTACGGATGATCTGGTTCCCCGACGGCTGGGTGGTGGCGCGGGCCGACCGGGAGTACGCGGACCTGCTCGGTGCGCGCGTGCTGCGCATCGACGGTCATGCGCCGGAGGACGTCTTCCAGCGGCTGCGCGAGTACTGGGGCGGCCCGGACAATTCCCGTCGCTGGAACCTCGAGTTCATCGTCGAGTTCGCCGGGCTGCTGCACGCGGCCGGCATCGCGCAGGCGCCGGACCGGCTGACGCTCGAGCTGCAGCTCGCCGACGGCCAGCCGGCGCGACGCACGCTGCGCTTCCGGCCGCTTGCCGAGGTCCCGGCCGGGCAGATGGTGTCGCGCGTCTGGTCACCGACACCCTGGCCAGACGAGGAAGACAAGGGCTGGCGCGCGTTCCAGCCGCCGGTGACGCCGCTCTACCTGGGCGAGGGCGAGCGCTCGTTTCGCGTCGCGTCGATTCCCGAGCTTCGTGCGCTCTACGTCGCGATGCGCACCCACCTCGACCGGCCCGACGAGCGGGTCGAGGACTTCTGTCGTCGGGTCGACGCCGCCGTGGCCGCTCAGCACCCGCGACACCTGATCGTCGACCTGCGCTTCGATACCGGCGGCAACATTGACCTGACCCGCGCCTGGCAGCGGTCGCTGGTGGCCCGGGTGCCCGGTCGGGTGTACGTGCTCGTCAGCCGTCACACGTTCTCGGCCGGCATCGTCGCCGCCGCCGCGTTCAAGCACGACGCGCGCGAGCGGGCGCGGATCGTCGGCGAGCCGGTCGGCGACCGGCTGCGCTTCTGGAGCGAGGGCAGCGATGCGTGCCTGCCGGACTCGCGCTACTGCCTGCATCGCACAACCGGACTGTGGGACCTGGTCCGCGGTTGCCGCGGCGAGTCCGGCTGCTACGGCGACCCCTATGACGCGCAGGTCGCCGGACTCGACCCTGACGTGCCGGCTCCGCTCTCCGCCGACGCCTGGCTCGCCGGGCGTGATCTTGCGATGGAAGCGGTCACCCGGGAACTCACCGCGTCCGACGGGAAGCACTGACTGGCCGTGCACCGCACGCGAGTCGGCGGGCGCGCGCGCTCGCGCAGACCATCGTCGCCCACGACGGCGGTCTGACCATCGGCCTCGATCAGCGCTGCGACGGCGGCACCGGCCGCAACGAGGCGACGAACGCGTCGACGTCGGCCGCCGTGTAACTCGTCCGCACGCGCCGCGTCGAAGCCGGCCGCTTTGCCAGCGACAGCCCCGGACGCCATTCTCCGGCCGGGCGCAGCGGACGCGGCGTGAACCCACCGCCGCAGTTCGGGCAGACATCGTGCAGCACCTCGGCGACACAGCGCGCGCAGAAGGTGCACTCGTACGAGCAGATCCGCGCGTCGGTCGATGCCGGTGGCAGGTCGCGATCGCACCATTCGCAGTTCGGCCGCAGTTCCAGCGCCATCGACGCTCTCCAGGGAGCCTTGACGCGCCGATTCTGCCCGGTCTAGCGTTGGCGCGAATGTCACCTAACCCTCGTTTTACGCCACCGCCGCGCCCCATCGAGCTGCTGCTGTTCCCGGCGGCGCAGTTGCTCGATATCACCGGTCCGCTGCAGGTGTTTGCCTCGGCGAACGACTGGGCCGCCGCGACGCGCCGCCCGACGCCCTACGAGATCCGGCTGGTGGCGACACGCTCGCCGGTGCGCACCACCGCCGGGGTCCGGCTGCTGGCCGAGCCGTTGCCGCGCGGCGTGCCGCCACCGGATACCCTGCTGGTCGCCGGCGGCCGCGGGGTGCATGTGGCGTGCGACGACCGGCACCTCGTGCGCTGGTTGCGGACCCGGGCGCGGCGCGCACGGCGGATCGTCTCGATCTGCAGTGGCGCCTTCCTGCTCGGCCGCGCCGGGCTGCTCGACGACCGGCGTGCGGTCACTCACTGGAGCGAGTGCGGCGAGCTCGCCCGTCGCTGCCCACGCACCCGCGTCGAGCTCGATCCGCTGTTCGTCCGCGATGGGCCGGTATCGAGCTCGGCCGGCGTCACGGCCGGTATCGATCTCGCGCTGGCGCTGGTCGAGGAGGATCTCGGGCACGCGGCGGCGATCGCGGTCGCCCGCGACCTGGTCGTCTACCTCAAGCGCCCCGGCGGTCAGTCGCAGTTCAGCGCGCTGCTGGAGCTGCAGACGCGGGGCGCGGAATTCGACGCACTGCACGCGTGGATGGCGTCCCATCTCGCGACCGACCTCGGCGTCGAGGCGCTCGCGGCACGCGCCGCCATGAGCCCGCGCACCTTCCAGCGGCGCTATCGCGCCGCCACCGGGCTCACGCCCGCACGCGCCGTCGAGCGCCTGCGGCTCGAGGCGGCGCAGCAGCTGCTCGCGTCGACGGCGCTGCCGGTCAAGCGCGTGGCGCAGCGTTGCGGCTTCGGGTCGGAGGAAACGCTGCGACGCAGCTGCCAGCGACTGCTCGCGGTCTCCCCGGCCGATTTCCGGGCCCGGTTCGGTGCGCGTCGGCCCGCGGGCCGCTGAACGGGCTCAGGCATCGGTCTCGGCGATCCGGGTGCGCATCTGCCAGCGTGCAAACTCCGCCTCGAACGCCGCGAGCGGCAGGACATCGATGCAGGCCCGCGCGCCGGCCGCCGGCACCTCGCCGCCCGCCAACCGCCGCGCCAAGAGGGTCGCCGCGAGTCCGGGCACTTCGGGTCCGTGGAGCGCGGGCGCCGTGAGCTGCCAGGCACGCCGCACCCGCGTGCCGTCGGCGCGACGACCGACCACGCTGACGGCCATCCCGCCGAATGGCCCGGCGATGCCGTCGAAGGCGCCGGCCACGCGGTCGAGCCCGGCCGCCCAGCGGTCGGCCGGCACGGCCGGGATCGCGCGGCGCAGGGCCGCGAGCAGCCAGAGCGCGAGCTGCTGCACGCCGAACTCGAGCGCCGCATGGAAGGCGACCGTGCGCACGCCCGGGTAACGGGCCGGGAAGAGGTCGAGGTCCGGGACGTCGCAGGCGGCGGCCAGCCGCGGCCCGACGTCGAGCGAGACGCGCCGCAGGTCCATCCAGCCCCAGGACCGGCGCCAGGCACCGTCGCGCCAGACGCGAAAATCGCGACCCAGGTAGCTGAACACCGCGGCGAGCGTGGCACGGCCGCGCGGCGCGAGCTGCCCGGGCGCGATCACGGACTCAATCGTCTCGATCCCCGCGAGGCCGGTCGCGAGGCGCGAGACGACCGCGGACGAGAGCGCGGGCAGCGTGCTCGCGCCGACGAGGGCCGCGCGACCGGCGGCGCGTGCATCGGCCTCGAGCGCGGCGGGGAATCCCGCGACGAAGGCGCGGCCGTCCGCCAGATCGACGTAGTGCGCACCGGCGGCGAGCACCGCCCGAGCGACCCGGTAGTCCTGGCCCTGGAACGGGCCGGCGCAATGGATGACGAGTCCGGGCGCAAGCGCAGTGAGCCGCGCGGCGAGCCCCTCGCCCATCGCGTCGACCGGCACGACGGGCACGGCCGCGGCGCCCGGCACGCAGCCCGCGCGGCGCGCCGCAGCCAGCACGTCGATCGAGGGTTCGGCGACGAGCGCGCGCACGATACGGGCGCCGAAATTGCCGGTAGCGCCGAGTACGAGGACGCGCGTCACGCACGGCCCCGGCATCGGCGACCGCGGCGCCACGGCCGCGGGCCGCTCAATTTCGCCGCCGCACGGCGCGCGACTCGGTCACTCGTCCCGTCGGGTCGACGAAGAAGATCCGCCGGAACTCCCGGTCGCAGCCGAGCTCCGCGAGGATCTCGGCGAGCACGCGCTCGAGGCCCGGCGCCGGGACGACGAGGGCCAGCCAGCGTCGTGAGCGCGCGCCGGCCGGCGGCGCTGCCTGCGACAGCAGGCGGCGGCAACAGCGCAGGAGCAGCGCGACATCGGAGTCCGCGTTGTGCACGAAACACGCGACACGCGCGCGAGCGGCCCCGCCACCGTCGAGCAGCGCCACGCGGACCGAGTTGCCGAGGATCCGGCACTGCAGCACCGTTCGCGAGCGCGCCACGAGCCGCGGCCGGGCACTCGCGACGATCAGCGCCGCGGTTCGCGCCGCCACGCGAATCGGCGCGCTCAGCGTGACCACCAGGGCACCGCCCGGCGGCACGGACGCAGCCAGTCCCTCGCGCAGGCGGCGCGCGGTCGACAGCACGACGCGATCGAAGCGCAGGCGGATGCGTCCCGCGGCCGGGCGGCGCGACGCCCGCGCCGGGATTCGCACGACACTCACGTCGACGCCTGTCGCGCGACGGCGCTCGTCGCCGGCCCGCCGGACTGCCTCGATCACCGCCTGTTCGCGCATCGTTCCTCGCCGGTGACGCGCCCGTGGAAGCCGGGCCCGGTATGCCGGTAACTGATTGATTGTAGGAACGCCTTTCGCCCGCCCGCAACGCCCTGGGAACGCGCCGGCGAACGGCGGCACCCAGGGAGCAATACGACCCCACCGACCCCTCGGCACGGGCGACCCGGGGCCACGTCCCGGAGCGGGCGGCGGAGATGGATGCCCCTATTTCGTGACCGAGTGACCGGATCCCCCGAAGTGCTAACTTAAGAACTCGGGGCCGGCAAGCCGCCGAACCCGCTGCTGGCGCCCAGGGAGGGACCGTCCATGAAGCGTCTGGTATTTCGCCTGCTGCAGCCCGCCACGGTCGTGCTCACCGTGCTCGCCTGGGCCGCGATGCCCGCAACCTGGCTCGACCACCCGTGGGTGCCGACCGCGACGAGCATCCTGACCCTGCTCTACGTTCAGGCGCTCGAGTTCGCCAACGAGCGGCATGCCGCCTGGCGGCTCGACGGGCGCGAGTTCCTGACGGACCTCTTCTATCTCGTCCTCTTTTACACGGTGATCCTCGCGGTCGAGACCAAGCTGGTCGAGGAGCCGCTCGGCTCGGCCAAGAGCGCGCTCGGGATCACGACCGCCTGGGTCCTCGAGCTGCCGTTCATCGCCCAGGTGGCGCTCGTGCTGCTGCTGTTCGAGCTCGGCCAGTACTGGCTGCACCGGCTGATGCACAACTCGTTCCTCTGGTGGACGCACGCTCCGCACCATCACATCACGCAGCTGAACGCGCTGAAGGGGCTGGTGGGCAATCCGCTCGAGCTCTTCCTGATCTCCATCGGAGTGACGGCCCTCCTCGACGTGCCGCCGAAGGCGACCTTCTGCGCATTCAACATCCTGGTCGCCGTCTCGTCGTTCGCGCATGCGAACGTGCGCTTCGATCCACCCCGCTGGTATGCGTTCGTGTTCACGACCGTCGAGACGCACAGCCTGCATCACCAGGTGGGCTTCAAGGAGACCCGCTGCAACTACGCGAACGTGCTGATTCTGCTCGACCACGTGTTCGGCACGTTTCGACCGGGAGAGGCGCAGGTCGTCGGCCAGGACGACCGGCGGCGCCTCGGCATCCGCGAACAGTTCCTCTTCCCGCTGCGGCCGCTGCTCGCGCGGGCGAGACAACGCTCCGCCTCGGCCGGCGGCTGACGGCAGCTCCGGACACCGCTGCCGCCGGCGCAGACAGCCCGGCGCGCCATCACAGCTCATCGAAGGACGAGAGATCGGATGTTCATGAACGCCAGGCGAACGGGATGGGCAGCAGGCCGTGAGTGGCACCGCGCGGCGGCCGTCGCGCTGCTGGCCGCCATCGTCAGCCTCGCAAGCGGCGGAGCGCGGGCATCGGACGCGCCGGGCGATGCCCGGGACCTGGCGGCGCTCTACGAGGACCTGCACGCCCACCCGGAGCTGGCGTTCCAGGAGGAGCGCACCGCGCGACTGCTGGCCGGGCGCGTGGCCGCGCTCGGCTACGAGGTGACCGAGCACGTCGGGCGCAGCGGCTTCGTGGCGGTGCTGCGCAACGGCCCCGGACCCGTGGTGATGCTGCGGACCGAGCTCGACGCGCTGCCGCTGGAAGAGAAGACCGGCGCGCCGTTCGCGAGCCACGCCCGCGGTCACGCGGCCGACGGCGCCGAGGTTCCGGTGGCGCACGCCTGCGGCCACGATCTGCACATGACGGCGTGGTTCGGCACGGCGCAGCGAATGGCCGCGAGCCGGCGCGAGTGGCACGGCACGCTCCTCCTGATCGGTCAGCCCGCCGAGGAAGTGGGTCGCGGTGCGCAGGCGATGCTGGACGATGGGCTGCTGAGCCGCTTCCCGCGACCGGACTACGCGCTGTCGGTGCACGACGAACCCTCGTTGCCCGCCGGCGTGTTCGGCTTTCATCCCGGCTACTTTCGCGCCGCGACCGACGAGGTCACGGTCGTTCTCCACGGCCGCGGCGGGCACGGCGCGAAGCCCTACACCACCGTGGACCCGGTGGTCCTCGCGGCGCGCGCGATCCTCGGCCTGCAGACGATCGTGTCGCGCGAGACCGATCCCGCCTCGCCGGTCGTGGTCACGGTGGGCACCATCCAGGGCGGCAGCGCTGCCAATATCATTCCGGACGAGGTGAAGCTTTCCCTCACCGTTCGCAGCTTCGACCCGAAGAGCCGCGAGCGCACGCTCGCCTCGATACGGCGTCAACTCGACGGGGAAGCGGCGGCCGCCGGGGCGCCGGAGCCGCCGACCGTCTCGATTCGAGCGGCAATCGAGCCGGTCTACAATGATCCCGCGACGACGGCGCGGCTGGTCGAGGCGATTCGACGCGCGCTCGGCCCGGAACGCGCGGTCGAGATGCCACAGAAGATGACATCCGAGGACTTCTCCGTGTACGGACGCGCCGGCATCAAGGCCGTGTTGCTGCACATCGGCGCGACGGATGCCGACCAGCTGCGGGAGCACGGTGTGCAGGCAGACCTGCACTCGTCGCACTGGCTGCCGGCACTGCATCCCACCCTGGAGAATTTGGTCGAGGGCGAAGTCGCCGCGCTGCGCGAACTGCTGAGCAATCGACCCCCGCCCCCGCGCCGGCATTGAGCGGTCGGCGCCCCGGGCCAGCCGCCCCGCCCGCTCTCGTCGCTTAGCTGCTAGAGAGGCCCGCGGACGACGGCCCGATCGGCTTCCTGACCGCCGGCCCCGCGACGTCGACTGGCCGTCCCGTCGAGTCGGTCAGGCGGTTCGCCGCTGTAGGCCGTTGGAATTGCCGGCAAACGATCATCGCTGACGCAGTCCGACGAGCGCCGGGATGCTACCGGTCTCGCGGGTCCAGCTCGTCGTGGCTTCCCTTCTCTCGCGCCGTTGGAAGATTCCAACCATAGCGGATGGCCAGCAAGCGGAGCCCGAAGCACACACCGGCGCCGGCGATGGCGGTCGGGACGATCGGCCAGTTCAGCCAATGACCGACGACGACAATGGCGGCGCCGGCCAGGGCGGCCAGCGCGTACAGGTCGCTGCGGAGCACCGCCGGCGTCCGGGCGATGAGGAGATCCCGCACGATCCCGCCGCCGATGCCGGTCAGCATGCCGAGCAGCGCCGCCATCAACGGATTCAGCCCGAAGGCCAGCGCCTTCTGGCTGCCCGCCACCGCGAAGAGCGCCAGGCCCGCCGCGTCGAAGATCGCGATCTCGGTGCGCAGTCGCGCGATCCGTGAATACCAGACGAAGGTCAGCGCCCCCGCGGCGAGCGAAATCGCCAGATAGCGCCAATCGCTGATCGAAGCCGGCGGCACGGCGCCGATCAGCAGATCCCGCGCGATGCCGCCGGCACTGGAGGCCGCGAACGACAGCACGAGGATTCCGAAGAGGTCGAGATTGCGACGCACGCCGAGCATCGCGCCGCTGATGGCGAAGACGAACGTGCCGGCGAGATCGAGCACCAGCAGCAGATCGTGAAGTGCCGCCGGCTCGAAACCTTGCATCAGCGGCACAGCGGCATCTCCGGCGTCGTCGGCGACGCGATGGATCGCGTCTTCACGTCGCGAGCAGCGTACGCGCAGGATCGGGCAGGCTCGTCGCCATGGATCACCTACCGAAATGTGCGCAGCCACCGCCGCCGGGAAGCCCGCGACGCGCCCGCCGGCATCCGGGACCCCACGAGCTTCTGCCGGTCGCAGCAAGGTCTCGCGAACAGGACCTGCATCGTCGCCGCTGAGGGGATCCCGCCGGGCAGGGTCCTTCCGGTCAGAATCCGCGCGCCTAGGATTGTGCGCGCCCTCTCGCGTGACCGCGACCCCCGCGCGACGGCAGGCGGATGCACGGCCGGGCGCCGTCACGGTTCGGGCGCGTGGCGATGGAAGTGCGCCGATGCGGGCGTCGTGACCGGCGCCCGGCCGGATCGGGTCGTTAGCGGTCCTTGCCCCGGAGCTGCAGGATCGCTCCGTCTACGCCGACAAGCCGGTGCGAACTGTCACGTCGCCCGCCTCCACGACCAGCGTCTTCCCGGCATGCGCACTCGCGCGCACGTTGGTCAGCGGCGTACTGCCCTGACTGTCAACGAGAATGGCATTCGAATTCTGACCCCGGGCGATGACGCTTCCTCCCAGGCCGACGGCGGCGACTTTGCCGCCTTCGATCGCAAAGGCTTCGACATCGGCGCGATCGTACCCCTGACCTCGAAGACAGCGTGTCTGAGGGTCTCTATTCCCACTCGATGGTCGCAGGCGGCTTGCCGGAGACGTCGTAGACCACGCGGGAGACGCCGGCCACCTCGTTGACGATCCGCCGCGAGACGTGGTCGAGGAAGTCGTAGGGCAACCGCGACCAGTGGGCGGTCATGAAGTCGACGGTCTCGACGGCACGCAGCGCGATGACCCAGTCGTACTTGCGGCCGTCCCCCATCACTGCGACCGAGCGCACCGGCAGGAACACTGCGAACGCCTGGCTGACCTGGTCGTAGAGGTCGTGCTTGCGAAGCTCCTCGATGAAGATCGCATCCGCCCGGCGCAGCAGGTCTGCGGCCTCGCGGTTGACGGGTCCGAGGATGCGCACGCCGAGCCCCGGGCCCGGGAACGGGTGGCGGAAGACCATCTCGCGCGGCAGGCCGAGCTCGAGCCCGAGTCGGCGCACCTCGTCCTTGAACAGCTCGCGCAGCGGCTCGAGTAGCTTCAGGTTCATCTTCGCCGGCAGGCCGCCCACGTTGTGGTGCGACTTGATCACGTGCGCCTTGCCGGTCTTCGCACCGGCCGACTCGATCACGTCCGGGTAGATCGTGCCCTGCGCGAGCCAGCGGATGCCCGTGAGCTTGCCGGCCTCCTCGTCGAAGACTTCGACGAACAGCCGGCCGATGATCTTGCGCTTCTGCTCCGGGTCCTCGACGCCGGCGAGCGCCGCGAGGAAGCGTTCGCTCGCATCCACGCGGATCACGCGCACGCCCATGTGCGCGGCGAAGGTCGCCATGACCTGGTCGCCCTCGCCGAGCCGCAGCAGCCCGTGGTCGACGAACACGCAGGTGAGCTGCTCGCCGATGGCGCGGTGCAGGAGCGCCGCGACGACCGACGAGTCGACCCCGCCCGAGAGTCCGAGCAGCACGCGCTCGGCGCCGACCTGGCTGCGGACGCGGTCCATCAGGTCGCGCGCGATGTGGCCCGCGTCCCAGAGCGCGTCGCAGCCGCAGATCTCGCGCACGAAGCGCTCGAGCAGCCGCACGCCCTGGCGGGTGTGCGTGACCTCCGGGTGGAACTGCACCGCGTAGTAGCGCCGCGCCGGATCCTCCATCGCGGCGAGCGGCGCGTTCACCGAGCTCGCGCTCGCACGGAACCCCGGCGGCAGGGACTCGACGCGGTCGCCGTGGCTCATCCAGACGTCGAGCCGGCCGCGGCCATCGCCGCCCTCGCGATCGGCGATGCCGCGGAACAGCACCGAGTCCGGACTCGCCTCGACCTCGGCGTAGCCGAACTCGCGGTGGTTCGAGGGCAGTACGCGGCCGCCGAGCTGCGCCGCCATCGTCTGCATGCCGTAGCAGATGCCGAGCACCGGCACGCCGAGCCGGAACACGGCGTCCGGCGCGCGCGGTGCGGCGGCGACGGTGACCGACTCCGGGCCGCCCGACAGGATCACGCCGCGCGCGCCGAAGCGCTGCACCGTGGCGTCGTCGATGTCCCAGGGATGGATCTCGCAGTAGACGCCGAGCTCGCGCACCCGGCGCGCGATCAGCTGCGTGTACTGGGCCCCGAAGTCGAGGATCAGGATCCGGTGCGCGTGGATGTCGCGGGCGTCGGCGGGCGCGGTGTCTGTCACGTTCAGCTGACCCGGTAGTTCGGGGCTTCCTTGGTGATGGTCACGTCGTGGACGTGGCTTTCGCGCACGCCGGCGTTCGTGATGCGCACGAAGCGTGGCTTCTTGCGCAGCTCGTCGATGCTGGAGCTGCCGGTGTAGCCCATCGCGGCGCGCAGGCCGCCGGCGAGCTGGTGGAGGATCGAGACGATGCTGCCCTTGTACGGCACGCGTCCCTCGATACCTTCCGGCACCAGCTTCTCGAGCTCGCTGGTCGTGTCCTGGAAGTAGCGGTCCGCCGAGCCGTGGCGCTGCGCCATCGCGCCGAGCGAGCCCATGCCGCGGTACGACTTGTAGGAGGCGCCCTGGTAGAGCTCGACCTCGCCGGGCGACTCCTCGGTGCCGGCGAAGAGCCCGCCGATCATCACGGAGTGCGCACCGGCCGCCAGCGCCTTGGCGATGTCACCGGAGAAGCGGATGCCGCCGTCGGCGATCAGCGGGATGCCGAGCGGATCGAGCGCCGCGGCGACGTTCGAGACGGCGCTGATCTGCGGCACGCCGACGCCGGCGACGATGCGCGTGGTGCAGATCGAGCCCGGGCCGATGCCGACCTTCACGCCGTCGGCGCCGGCATCGACCAGCGCGCGCGCCGCCTCGGCGGTGACGATGTTGCCGCCGATCACGTCCAGCGCGGCATAGGCCTTCTTGATGCGCGCCACCATCTCGAGCACGCCCTTCGAGTGGCCGTGCGAGGTGTCGACCACGACGACGTCGACGCCCGCCTCGACCAGCTGTGCGACGCGATCGAGCGTGTCGGGACTCGTGCCGACCGCGGCGCCGGCGCGCAGCCGGCCGCTGCCGTCCTTGCAGGCGCGCGGGAATTCCGTCGCCTTCTGGAAGTCCTTGACGGTGATCATTCCCCGGAGGTGTCCGCCGCCGTCCACCACCAGCACCTTCTCGATGCGGTGCTTGTGCAGCAGCGTCAGCACCTCGTCCTTCGGCGCGTTCTCGCGTACGGTGATCAGGCGCTCCTTCGGAGTCATCACCGCCGACACCGGCGCGTCGTAGCGCTTCTCGAAACGCAGGTCCCGGTGGGTGACGATGCCGACCACCCCGCCCTCGGTGTTCACGACCGGCACGCCGGAGATGCCCTTGGCGCGGGTGAGGTCGAGCACCTCGCGGATCGTCTTGTCGGGCGTCACCGTGATCGGGTCCGAGATCACGCCGCTCTCGTACTTCTTGACGCGCAGCACCTCGCGCGCCTGGGCCTGGGCGGTCATGTTCTTGTGGATGATGCCGATGCCGCCTTCCTGCGCGATCGTGATCGCGAGGCGCGCCTCGGTGACCGTGTCCATGGCCGCCGACAGCGTCGGCAGGTTGAGGCGGATGTTGCGCGTCAGCCGCGTCGAGAGGTCGACCTCCCGTGGCAGCACGTCGGAGTAGGCCGGGACCAGCAGGACGTCGTCGAAGGTCAGCGCTTCTTCGTCGATACGCATGGGCAGTCCTCGGCCGCAACTCCGTGCGGCGGGGCCATGCGGCGCGCGCTGGGGGCTCCGCCGGGGAGCCTGGGTAAAGCCGGGCATTTTACCCGGACTCGCGGGCCCGGTAAACGGGTGCGTTGCGCCGCGCACGTGCCGCGGGCAGTTAAGATCCCGGGATGTCGCCCTCCCCCACGCCGGCGCCCCGCCGCGACGTCTACACGGTCTCGCGCCTCAATCGCGAGGCGCGCCTGCTGCTCGAACAGGGCCTGCCGGGCGTCTGGATCGAGGGCGAGCTCTCGAACTTCGCCCGACCCTCTTCCGGCCACTGGTACTTCACGCTGAAGGACGAGACCGCGCAGGTGCGCTGCGCGATGTTCCGCAACGCCAATCTCCGCGTCCGGGTCCAGCCGCGCGACGGCATGCAGGTCGTGGTCCGCGCCCGCGTCAGCCTCTACGAGGCCCGGGGCGAGTACCAGCTGATCGCCGAGCACCTCGAGGAGGCCGGCGAGGGCGCGCTGCGGCGGCGCTTCGACGAACTGAAGGCGCGGCTGCAGGCCGAGGGGCTCTTCGAGGCGGCGCTGAAGCGCCCGCTGCCCGCGCTGCCGCGGCGCATCGGCGTCGTGACCTCGCCCACCGGAGCCGCGATCCGCGACATCGTGCACGTGCTCGGCCGGCGCTTTCCGGCGGTGCCCGTGATCGTCTACCCGGTACCGGTGCAGGGCGCCGGCGCCGGACGCGAGATCGCGGCGGCCCTGGCGCTCGCCGGCGAGCGTCGCGATGCGGACGTGCTGATCCTGGCACGCGGCGGCGGCTCGCTCGAGGACCTGTGGGCGTTCAACGAGGAGGTCGTGGCGCGCGCGATCCGAGCCTGCCCGATCCCGGTCGTCAGCGGCGTCGGCCACGAGGTCGACTTCACGATCGCCGATTTCGCGGCTGACGTTCGCGCACCGACGCCGTCGGGTGCCGCCGAACTGGTCGTCCCCGACCGTGCCGAGTGGCTGCGTGCGCTTGGCGCCGCGCGCGAGCGGCTGGCGCGCGCCTTCGGACGCGTCGGTGCGCTGGCGCGCGAGCGCCTCCAGTGGCTGGTCCGCCGGCTTGAGCTCGCGCATCCGCGCACGCGGCTAGCGGCCCGGGCGCAGCGTCTCGACGAGCTCGAGCAGCGGCTCGGCCGCGCCGTGCGGCGCGAGCTCGCCGCGGCGCGCAGCCGGCTCGGCGCGGCGGCGCGGACGCTGAATGCCGTCAGCCCGCTGGCCACGCTCGAACGCGGGTATTCGATCGTGACGACCCGCGACGGCGCGGTGGTACGCGCGGCGCGCGACGTCGAGGTCGGCGCGGACGTCGAGGTCCGCACCGCCGCAGGTGGTTTCGGGGCGCGCGTGACGCGCCGCTGACGCCGGGCGCGGCGTCAGCGCCGCTTGCGGTTCTGGATCAGCCGACGCCGCTTCTGCTTCTGGCGGTCGCTGAGCTCGTTGCGCCGCCCGGCGTACGGATTCGCGTCGGCGCGGAACTCGACCCGCACCGGCGTGCCGTGCAGGCGGAACGCCTCGCGGAACGTGTTCACGAGATAGCGCCGGTAGGCCTCCGGCACGTGCGCGACCTGGTTGCCGTGCACGACGATCAGCGGCGGGTTGCGCCCGCCCTGGTGCGCGTAGCGCAGCTTGATGCGCCGGCCGCGCACCAACGGCGGCTGGTGCGCTTCGAGCGCCTTCTCGAGCACCCGCGTCAGCTCCGGTGTCGGCATCTCGCGGAACGCCGCACGCGCGGCGCGCTTGGCCGCGCCCAGCAGGTCGCCGACGCCGGTGCCGTGCAGCGCCGAGATGAAGTGCTGCGGCGCGAAGTCCAGGAACGGCAGCCGCAGCGCCAGCTGGTTGCGGATGTGGTCGCGCTGGTCGGCCGGGATGTGGTCCCACTTGTTGACCGCGAGGATCAGGGCCCGGCCGCGCTCGGCGACGTGGCCGAGCAGCGTCGCGTCCTGCTCGGCGACGGTCTCGTGGCCGTCGAGCACGCCGATGACGACGTGCGCCTCGTCGATGGCCTGCAGCGCCTTGATGACGCTGTACTTCTCGATCGCATCCTCGACCCGCGCCCGGCGCCGCACGCCGGCGGTGTCGATCAGCACGAACCGCTCGCCGTCGCGCTCGAAGGGGACGTGCACGCTGTCGCGGGTCGTGCCCGGCTCGTTGAAGGCGACGACGCGCTCCTCGCCGATCAGGCGGTTGATCAGCGTCGACTTGCCGACGTTCGGCCGGCCGACGACCGCGATGCGGATCGCGTCCGGCTCGGCAGCCGGCGCCGGCTCCTCGGCCGCGACCGGCAGGCCCGCGAGGAAGGTCTCGACCAGCGTCTCGAGGCCCTCGCCGTGCGCCGCCGAGATCGCGAGCGGCGCGCCGAGGCCGAAGGCGTGGAACTCGGCCGCGGCGACGTCACCGTCGACGCCCTCGCTCTTGTTGGCGACCACCACGAGCGGCTTGCCGGCGCGCCGCAGGCGCTCGGCGACGTAGCGATCCTCCGACGTCGGACCGGAGCGCGCGTCGACCACGAACACCACGCGGTCGGCCTCGGCGACCGCGCGTTCGGTCTGCGCCGCCATCAGCGACTCGATGCCGGCCGGGCTCGCGACCAGCCCGCCCGTGTCGACGACGATGTAGCGGCCGCCGCGCACGCCGTAGCCGTACTGACGGTCGCGGGTCAGGCCCGGCAGGTCCGCGACCAGCGCGTCGCGGGTGCCGGTCAGCGCATTGAAGAGCGTCGACTTGCCGACGTTGGGGCGGCCGACGATGGCGATGACCGGCAGCATCCGCGGCGTCCGAGGGTCATTTCCGCGGCTGAGCGCGCAGTGCGAACAGCTCGCCGGCGTCGTTCTGCAGGTAGACGAGCCCGTCGGCCGCCACCGGGGCGTTCGTGAAGCGCTTGCTGCCGGCGCGATAGCGGCCGAGCAGCGCGCCCGAGGACTGGTCGAGCCAGTGCACCCAGCCCTCGAAGTCCGCGACCACCACGGCCTCGCCGTCGATCGCGGGCGAGGTGAGCCCACGGCGCGCCAGCCGGTCCTGCTGCCAGTTTGGCGTGCCGTCGCGACGGCGCATCGCGGTCACGAGGCTGTCGGCCGTCGTGACGTACAGGGTCTCGCCGGCAAGCGCGAGTCCGCGGTAGCTGGAGGACTCGCGCGACCACCATACCTGCCCGGAGTCGAGCGCGACCATCGCGACGCGGCCCTGGAAACCGGCGACGAACACGTCGTGCCCGGAGACGGCCATCGGGCCGTCGATGTCGACCAGGCGCTCGAGCTCGGTCTTGCCGCGCGAGGGGCTGACCGCGGTGTCCCACAGCACGTCGCCACCCGTGATCGCGTAAGCCGCCACCTTGCCGTTGTCGTAGGCGCACAGCACGGTGTCGCCGGCGATCACCGGCCGCGAGATGCCGCGCAGCGACAGGCGCGGCACCTGCTCCTCGTTGGTCCACAGTTCCTTGCCGGTCTCCGGCGACAGCGCCCGCACCCGGCCATCGACCGTGCGCACGACGACGGCCTGCGGCGCGATCGCGGGGGCCGCGAGCACCTCGCCGCTGAGGCGCACCCGCCAGCGCTCGTTGCCGCTCTCGGCGTCGAGCGCGATCAGCTGGCCGTCGCTGGTGCCGGCGATCACGAGCCCGTGGCCGGCGCCCGGGCCGCCCGACAGCGGCAGCTTCGTGTTGCGGCGCCAGAGCGTGCGCCCGGACGGGCCGTCGAAGGCCGCGATCGTGCCGTCGTTGCCGGCGGCGTAGACCTTGCCATCGAGCACGGCCGGCGCGAGGCCGAGGCGCAGCGACTTGTCCTTGCCGCCGAGCGTCGTGCCCCAGACCTTCTGGATGCCGAGCTTGGCGTCGAGCGCGACCAGCGTCGCCGGCGGCTCGACGCCCTCGTCGGAATCGCACGCGGCGAGCACGAGCCCGAGCGCGAGCAGCGCGGTCGCGACGCGCAGGCTGGCGGGCCGGCTCACGGTGCCTGACCCGCGGCGGCGGCCGGCGCCGGATCCGCGGCCGAGATCTTGAGCTCGACGAGTTCGCGGTTGATGCCCGGGCCCTTGGCGGCGAGCGCCTCGCGCCACGCGGCGACCGCGCCCGCCTTGTCGCCCTTGTCCCACAGGACGTCGCCGCGCACATCGGCGAAGGCCGGCGAGGTCTGGGCAATCGGTGCCGCGGCGAGCGTCGCGAGCGCGGCGTCCGCCTTGCCGTTCGCGCGCTCGACGCGCGCGAGCCGCAGCCGCGCCACGACCGCGAGGTCGGCATCGTGCGTGTGCTGCACGACGTCCTCGAGCAGCGCCTCGGCCTCGCTCAGCCGGCCGCCCTCGACGTGGAAGCGGGCCAGCGCCAGCGCGCCGAGGTCGCCGTACGGGGTCCGGCCATAGTCGCTGCGCAGGTCCTTGACGAGCCGGGCCGCGCCGTCACGGTCGCCCTTCGACAGCGCATCGAGCGTCGACTCGTACTTCTGCGAGGCGCTGGCGGCCTGCCGGTCGAGATAGGCCTGCCACTGCTGCCAGCCCAAGAGGCCGACCGCGAAGATCGCGACGCCGGTCACCGCCCACGGGGCGTTTTCCTTCAGCGTCGACCGCAGCCAGTCCATCTGCTGGCGTTCGGACAGATAATCATCCACGGACGTCTCCCGCCTGTATGCCGTCGTTCAGCGGCCCGGATCTTGCCGAGCCGTCCCTTCGCCGTCCACCGCCGCGACCGCCCGGGCCAGGTGCGCCGCGAGCCCGTCGAGCGGGCAATCCTGCTGCGTGCCGCCGCCGCGCAGCGGCTTCACGGCCGCCACGCCGCGGGCCAGCTCGTCCTCGCCGAGCACCACCGCGACCGTCGCGCCGCTCTTGTCCGCGCGCTTGAACTGCGCCTTGAAGCCGCTGCCGCCGAGGTCGGTCTCGATGCGCAGGCCCGGCACCGCGTCCCGGACCCGCTCCGCGATCTCGAGGCCGCGGGCGGCGGCCCCGGCGCCGGCCAGCACGAAGTAGACCTGCGGCAGTTCGGCAGGCGCCGTGGCGCCAAGTTCCTGCATCAGCATCACGACCCGCTCCATGCCGAGCGCCCAGCCGATCGCCGGGGTCGGCGTGCCGCCGAGCTGGGTCACGAGCCCGTCGTAGCGGCCGCCGGAGCAGACTGCGTTCTGGGAGCCGAGCGCGTCGGTCACCCACTCGAAGACGGTGCGGCTGTAGTAGTCGAGGCCCCGCACCAGCCGCGGGTTCACGGTGTACGCGATGCCGGCGGCGTCGAGCCGGGCGCGGAGCCCGTCGAAGTGCTCGCGCGAGGGGCCATCGAGGTGGTCGGCGAGCGAGGGCGCCGCGGCGATCAGCCCGGCGAGCGCCGGGTTTTTGCTGTCGAGGATCCGCAGCGGGTTGCCGACCAGCCGCCGCCGGCTGTCGTCGTCGAGCGCGCGCTCGTGCGCCTGGAAATACCCCCGCAGCACCTCGCGGTAGGCCGCGCGCGACTCGGCGGTGCCGAGCGAGTTCAGCTCGAGGCGGACGCGGCCGATGCCGAGCTCGCGCCACAGGCGCGCGCTCATCAGGATCAGCTCGGCGTCGATGTCCGGGCCCTCGTAGCCGAAGGCCTCGGCGTCGAGCTGGTGGAACTGCCGGTAGCGGCCCTTCTGCGGTCGCTCGCCGCGGAACATCGGCCCGATCGTGAACAGACGGTGGCGCTGGTTGTGCAGCAGCCCGTTCGAGATCGCTGCACGCACGATGCCGGCGGTGCCTTCCGGCCGCAGCGCGAGGCTGCCGCCGTCGCGGTCCTCGAGCGTGAACATCTCCTTCTCGACGATGTCGGTGTACTCGCCGATCGCGCGCTTGAAGAGCTGCGTGCGCTCGAGCAGCGGCACGCGGATCTCGCGGTAGGCGTACTGCGCAAACACTGCGCGCGCGACCGATTCGAGCCGCTGCCACCAGCGGGCCTCCTCGGGCAGCACGTCGTTCATGCCGCGCAGCGGCTCGATGATCTCGGTCAAGGGGGCGGTTTCCTGCGGGCGGCTACTGGACGGCACCGTCGCGCGCCACCACGAAGCGCGCGGTGGTCGCGCCGCGCCGCACGGCGGGCACCGGCACGGCCCGCTCGTCGACGCTGAGGCGCACGCCGTCCTGGCGGCCAAGGAACACGCGCCACGGGCCCGGGCCCGAGGCCGTGCGGACTTCGTTGCCGCGGACGATGTCGAACACGAGGCGCGTGCCGCTCGGTCCGTAGACCTCGACCCAGGTGTCGGCGAGCCCGCGGATCACGAGTGCATCGCGCGGGCCACCGCCCGCGACGCGCGCCGAGCGCGCCGGCGGCGGCAGCGCGGCGGGCGACGCGGTCGTCGCGGCCGGCAGAGTGGCGGCGGCGGCCGGCAGCGCGGCACTGCTGGTCGGCGCCGCGTCGGCCGCCTCGGGCGGGCGGACGCTCGCCGCGTCCGCGGCCGGCAGCGGCGCCGGCAACGACACGACGGTCGCCGCGGCGGGCTCGCGCTCCGCGACCGTCGCGACCTCCGTGCCCGACCCCGCGACCGGGACGTGCGGCCGCGACCCCCACCACCAGAGGCCCGCGGCGACCGCCACCAGCGCGACACCCGCCGCGAGCCGCGGCAGACTGATCGGCGGCAGCGGCGGCTTCGCCGGCGCGACGTTCATGACCGGGATCAGCGACGGGGGCGCGGCGCTGCCGGCGAGCGCCTCGTAGCCCGCGAGCACCTCCTCGACCGGCAGCTCGAGGAACGCGGCGTACTTGCGCAGGAATCCGCGGGCGTATACCGGCGCGTCGAAGGCCTCGAAGCGGTTCGCCTCCATCGCGTCGATCAGCCGTGGCGCGACGTGCAGCGCCTCGGCCACCGCGCCGACCCCGAGGCCGTGGCGCTCGCGGGCGACGCGCAGCCGCTCGCCGGGCGTCGCGTCCGCCACCGGCGCTTCGGCGGGCAGGGCCGCCTCGCTCACCCGCCGCTCCCGCCGCGCAGCGAGCGCGCCTGCGTCGAATCGGGGTAGTCCTTCAGCAGCTGCGCCCCGAAGCGCTCGGCGGCCTGCTGATCGCCGAGCGAGCGCTCGACGCGCAGCGCCAGGTACAGCGATTCGGCGCTCGGCGGGGCGACCGCGAAGAAGCGCTCGAGCAGAGCGCGCGCGCCGAGCCCGTTGCCACGCTCGAACGACAGGTCGGCGAGCTGCAGCAGCGCGTCCGGGTAGTCGGGCCGTGCGCCGAGCGCGCGGCGGAACAGCTCCTCGGCGCGCGGCAGGTCCTTGGCGGTGCGCGCGCAGACACCAGCGTTCGCGTAGGCGACCTCGGGCGTCGCGTAGATCGGGTTGCGGGCCGCCTGCTCGAACAGCTTCTGGCCCTGCGGGTAGTGGCCGCGGCGGCAGAGGAACACCGCGTAGTTATTCATCATCTCCGGGTTCTTCGGCTCGAGCCGCAGCGCCTCGGAGAAGTGCCGGTCGGCGGTGTCGAAGTCGTGCAGTGCCTCGTAGACGAGCCCGGCCGACAGCTGCACCGAGGCGTCCTTCGGGTTCTGGCCGAGCGCCTTGTCGACCTTCTCCTTCGCGGTGCCGACGTCGTTCTGCCGCAGGTAGGCGACGGCGAGCTGGCCGTTCAGGCGCGCGGCGGTGACGTGCGAGGGCTCGTTCGACGCCTGCGGCGCGGCGAGCGACGCGGCCGCGACGAGCGTCAGCCCGAGTAGCAGTGCTCTCATGCCTCGACCTCCACGCCGAACCGCTTCTGGCCGAGCCGCACGATCGTGCGGTCGTGCACCCGACCGGCGAGCTGGCCGCAGGCGGCATCGATGTCGTCACCGCGCGTGCGGCGCACGGTCGCGGTCACGCCGCGGGAATTGAGGTAGTCGCGGAAGGCCTCGATCGCCGCCGGCGCCGAGCGGCGGAAGCGGTTGCCCGGGAACGGGTTGAACGGGATCAGGTTCACCTTGGCATCGCGGCCGGCGAGCAGCCCGGCCAGCTCGCGCGCGTGCTCAGGACGGTCGTTCACGCCGTCCAGCATCACGTACTCGAAGGTGACCGAGCGGCCGTTCTGGGCTTCGAGGTAGTGCCAGCACGAGGCCAGCAGCTCGGCGATCGGGTGGCGGCGGTTGATCGGCACGAGCTCGTTGCGCAGCGCGTCGTTCGGGGCGTGCAGCGACACCGCGAGCGCAACGTTCGTGTCCTCGGCCAGCCGGTAGATCTGCGGCACGAGCCCGGAGGTCGAGAGCGTCACCCGGCGCCGCGACAGGTCAAAGGCGCGGTCGTCGAGCAGCAGCTGCAGCGCCGGCACGACGTTCTTGTAATTCGCGAGCGGCTCGCCCATGCCCATCAGCACGACGTTCGTCACCGCGCGCTCGCCGCCCGGGCCGGAGCCGAGCCGCTGGTTCGCGAGCCACACCTGGCCGACGATCTCGGCCGTCTCGAGGTTGCGGTTGAAGCCCTGCGCCCCGGTCGAGCAGAACGCGCAATCGAGCGCGCAGCCGACCTGCGAGGAGATGCAGAGCGTGCCGCGCCCGACCTCGGGGATGAACACCGCCTCGATCGCCTGCTCGCGGCCATCCGAGCGGCCGGCGCGCAGCAGCCACTTGCGCGTGCCGTCGCCCGAGGCGTGCTCGCTGACGATCTCCGGCGGGCGGACCTCGGCGACTTCGGCGAGCTTCGCGCGCAGTCCCTTGCCGAGGTCGGTCATGGCCTCGAAGTCGCCGACCCAGCGCTTGTACATCCAGACGAGCAGCTGCCGGGCGCGGTACGGCTTCTCGCCGAGGCCCACCACGAACGCCTCGAGCTCCGCGGGCGTCAGCCCGAGGAGGTTCGTGCGCGTCGTGGCGGCATCGGTCATGGCGCGGGGTCCCGGCTCAGCGGGTACGCGGGCAGAGCTCGGTCTCGGCGAAGAAGTAGCCGATCTCGCGCGCGGCGTTCTCGGCCGAATCCGAGCCGTGCACCACGTTCTCCTCGATCGAGGCGGCGAGGTCGGCGCGGATCGTGCCCGGCGCCGCCTTCTTCGGATCGGTCGCGCCCATGATGTCGCGGTGCTTGGCGACCGCGCCCTCGCCCTCGAGCACCTGCACGATCACCGGACCCGAGGTCATGTAGCGCACGAGGTCCTTGAAGAACGGCCGCTCGCGGTGCACCGCGTAGAAGCCCTCGGCTTCGGTCAGGGTCAGGTGGCGCATGCGCGCCGCGACGATCCGCAGTCCCGCCTGCTCGAAGCGGCGGTAGACCTCGCCGATCAGGTTCTTCTGGACGCCATCGGGTTTCACAATCGACAGGGTGCGCTCGAGCGCCATGGATCTTCCTCACGGGAACGCTGAAAGACCCGCCATTCTATCGCCCAGCACCCCCCTCCCGCAACGCACTAGCGCACGGAAGTTGGCGGGAACTAAGGACTTTTTGGCCCCGAAGGGGCCTCGGGGTCAGAGCGAGAAGCTCTCCCCGCAGCCGCACTCGCCGCGGGCCTTCGGGTTCTTGAACTTGAAGGCCTCGTTGAGGCCGTGCTTGACGAAGTCGACCTCGGTGCCGTCGACGAGGTCGAGGCTGCCGGCGTCGACGACGACCTTGACGCCCTGGTCCTCGAAGACCGTGTCTTCGGGCCCGATGCCCTCGGCGTAGTTCACGACGTACGCGTAGCCCGAGCACCCGGTGCGCTTGATTGCCAGCCGCAGCCCCACCCCGTGACCCCGGGCAGCCAGAAACGTCTTCACGCGGTCGGCGGCGGCGGGCGAGAGGGTGACGGCCATGCGGGTTCGGGTGCCTCCAGCGCCGTAGATCGGGGCGCCTGACCGTCGATTCTAGGGGTCTGCCGGGGCGAGTTGAAGCGCTGCGGCCCGAACCGCGTCCTGGATCACGAAAAGGCGGCCGAGCTTCTCGGGCGGGATGCCGAGTTCCGCAGCCAGGGCCCGCACGTCGAGCGCCAGGTCCGCCAGCGAGCTTCCCGGCAGCCGGGCGGCCACCGTCGCGAGCGCGGCGATCGTGTGCGGGCAGCCGCGGACCCGGTAGCGGCAGTCGGCGACCCTCCCCGCCTCGGCCCGCAGGTAAACCTCGACCCGTGTCGCGGACAGGGGCTCGCTCGCCTCGCCGCGCCGCCAGTCCGGACCCACCGGCACCCCGGCGCCCGGGGTCGTCGCGAAGAGCCGCAGCACCTCCGCCGAGTAGGCCCCGGCGCCGGTCATGCCGGGGCGAGCGCGCGCAGCCGCTCGAGCGCGCGGCGCACCCCCACGGCCGCGGCGTCCACGTCGGCCACGGTCGTCTGCCGGCCGACGCTGAAGCGCAGCGTCGCCTGGGCGAGCGCGTCGTCGCGACCGAGCGCGCGCAGCACGTAGGACGGCTCGCCGTGACCGCTCGCGCAGGCGGAGCCCGACGACACTGCGAGCTGCGGCAGCTCGCAGCGCAGCGCCTCGCCGTCGACCCCGCCGAACGAGACGCTGAGGATGTGCGGTGCGCGCGCCTCGGGGTGACCGTTCAGGTGCACGTCCGGCAGCGGCGCGAGCGCCGCCCACAGCCGGTCGCGCAGCCCCGCGAGCCTGGCCGGCTCCTCGTGGAGCGCGGCGCGCGCGAGCGCGTAGGCGCGGCCCATGCCGACGATCTGGTGCGCGGCGAGCGTCCCCGGACGCAGCCCGCCCTCCTGTCCGCCGCCGTACGCGAGCGGCTCGAGCGCCGGCCGCGGCGCGCGCCGCACGTAGAGCGCGCCGACGCCGACCGGGCCGTGCACCTTGTGGGCGGCGAGGCTGACGAGGTCGGCGTCGAGCGCGCCGACCTCGAAGGGCACGCGACCCGCCGCCTGGGCGGCATCGACGTGCAGCAGCGCACCCGCGCGCCGGCAGGCGGCGGCGATTGCCGCGAGGTCCTGCACCACGCCGATCTCGTTGTTGACGAGCATCACCGACACGAGCGTCGTGCCGGGCTCAAGCGCCCGCTCGAGCGCCGCCGGATCGATCAGGCCGTCGGCAGCCGGCGTCAGCAGGGTCACCCGGAAGCCTTCGCGCGCGAGCCGTGCCAGCGGGTCGAGCACCGCGCGGTGCTCCGTCCGCAGGCTCACGAGGTGCCGGCCGCGCGCGGCGTTCGCGCGCGCGGCGCCGAGGATCGCGAGGTTGTCCGCCTCGGTCGCGCCGGAGGTGAAGACGATCGCGGCCGCCGGGGCGCCGATCAGCGCCGCAACCTCGGCGCGCGCCGCCTCGATGCGCTCGCGCGCCGCCCGCCCGCCCGGATGGCCCGAGGACGGGTTGCCGGGCGCCGCCGCGAGGCTCTCGTCCATCGCGGCCCGCACGCGCGGGTCGATCGGCGCCGTCGCCGCGTGGTCGAGGTAGATGACCGGGTCGCTCACCGCTCGCCTCCCGCGCGGCGGCGCCGCGCCTGCACCGCGGTCAGGATGCCGCGCAGGATGTTGACCTCCTCCTGGTCGAGCCCCGCGCGCCCGAAGATGCGCGCCAGGCGCCGCAGCAGGTGCGGCCCGCCGCGGCGGTCGGTGAAGTCGATCTCGGTCAGCACCTCGCCGGCGTGCGCGCGCAGCCGCTCGAGCTCGGCGACCGGCGCGGGAGGCGCCTGGCGCCGGGCCTGCGGCGCGGGCGCATCGGCCGCGCAGCGCAGCTCGTAGGCCAGGATCTGCACCGCCTGGGCGAGGTTCAAAGACGGGTAGTCGGGGTTCGCGGGAATGCTCACGAGCGCGTGGCAGAGGTCGAGCTCGGCGTTGCTGAGGCCGGTGCGCTCGGTGCCGAACACCAGCGCCGCGGGGCGCTCGCCCGCGGCGGCGATCAGCCGCGCGGCGGCCGCCCGCGGCGTGAGCACCGGCCAGTAGTACTGGGACCGCAGGCGCGCGCTCGTGCCGAGCACGAGCCCGCAGTCGGCCACCGCCTGCGTGAGCGTCGGCACGACGCGCGCCCGCATCAGCAGGTCGTCGGCGCCGGAGGCGAGCGCGGTCGCCTCGGCGTTCGGGAACGACTCGGGCGCGACCAGCCAGAGCTCCTCGAAGCCCATGGTCTTGAGCGCACGCGCCGCGGCGCCGATGTTGCCGGGATGACGGGTCGCGACGAGGATGAATCGGATCGGCACGCGGGGGGCTTCCGGGCTCGTCTGATATTCTACGCGCCGCTCGAGGCCGTGCACCCCCGCCCGGCCGGGATCCCCGTCGTGCCACTGCATCCGCTCGTCAACATCGGCATCCGCGCCGCGCGCCGCGCCGGCAACGTGATCTTCCGCGGCCTGAACCGGCTCGAGGCGCTCGAGGTCTCGGCCAAGGGCCGCAACGACTTCGTGACCGACGTCGACCGCAACGCCGAGCAGGAGATCATCGACACGATCCGCCGCGTCTATCCCGACCACGGCTTCCTGGCCGAGGAGAGCGGCGCGACCGCCGGCCGCGGCGGCGACGAGTTCACCTGGATCATCGACCCGCTCGACGGCACGACCAACTTCCTGCACGGCTTCCCGCAGTTCTGCGTGTCGATCGCGGTCCAGCACCGCGGCCGCATCGAGCACGCGGTGATCTACGACCCGATGCGCCAGGAGCTGTTCACCGCGAGCCGCGGGCAGGGCGCGCAGCTCGACGACAAGCGCATCCGCGTCAGCAAGAGCAAGGGCCTGGAGGGCGCCCTGATCGGCACGGGCTTCCCGTACCGCGCCAACACGAAGTGGCTGGACCCGTACCTGGCGATGTTCAAGGCCGTGGCGCTCGCGACCGCCGGCCTGCGCCGGCCGGGCTCCGCGGCGCTCGATCTCGCCTGGGTCGCCGCCGGCCGCACCGACGCGTTCTTCGAGCTCGGGCTGTCGCCGTGGGACACGGCGGCAGGCTCGCTGCTCGTCACCGAGGCGGGCGGGCGGATCGGCACGCTGACGGGCGCGGACTACGAGCTCGGCGGCGACATCCTCGCCGGCAGCCCGAAGACCTACCTCGCGCTGGTTGAACTACTGGCGCCGCACGTGCCGGACGACCTGCGCCCGGCCGCGCGCTGAGACGCGCACGCCGGCGCCGGCGCCGCTACGGCGCCGGCTTCTTGGCCAGCTGGCTGCGCGAGTAGCCGTACAGGAAGTAGACGACGAAGCCCACCGCCGCCCAACCCAGGAACACCTTCTGGGTGAAGAACGACAGCTTGTAGAAGAGATACAGGCAGCCAAGGATCGCGAGCGGACCGACCACCCAGATGGCGGGCGCCCGGAACGCGCGCGGGCGATTCGGGTCCTTGACCCGCAGGATCATCACGCCGAGTGCGACGACCAGGAACGCGAACAGCGTGCCGCTGTTCGACAGGTCCGCGAGGTCGCCGACCGGGAAGAAGGCCGCGGCGATGGTCACGCCGACGCCGGTGATGATCGTCACCACGTGCGGCGTCTTGAAGCGCGGGTGAATCGACGACAGGAACGGCGGCAGCAGGCCGTCACGCGACATCACGAAGAAGATGCGCGTCTGGCCATACAGCATCATCAGGATCACGGACGGCAGCGCGATGCCGGCGGCGAGGCCCAGCAGGTTGCCGACGCCCGGCCAGCCGATCTGTCGCAGCACGAAGGCGAGCGGCTCGCCGCTGCAGACCAGCATCCGCGCGTTCTCGGGCAGCTTGCAGGCGGCGGTCATCGCCGCGCTGTCGGGCTCGAGGATCGCGCCGCCCGGCCCGAACACCGGCTGCGCGCCGATGGTGCCGATCGCACCGGCGGCGACCAGCAGGAAGAACACCGTGCAGATCACGAGGCTGCCGATCAGCCCGATCGGCAGGTTGCGCTGCGGATTCTTGGTTTCCTCGGCGGCCGTCGAGACCGCGTCGAAGCCCACGTAGGCGAAGAAGATCGAGGCGGCGGCGGCGCCGATCCCGGAGAACCCGAGCGGCGCGAACGGCTCGAACGGCGCCGCACTCATGACCGGCACCGACAGCGCGATGAAGGCGGTCAGCGCGACGATCTTGATCGCGACCAGCACGGCGTTGACGCGCGCGCTCTCGCTGGTGCCGATGACGAGCAGTGTCGTGACCAGCAGCGCGATCACCACCGCCGGCACGTTGATGAAGCCGCCGGCGGCGATGCCCTTGGTCAGCGCGATCGGCAGCTGCACGTGGAAGACGTTGTTGATCAGCCCGACGAAGTAGTTCGACCAGCCGACCGAGACCGCGCTCGCGGCGACCGCGTACTCGAGCACCAGCGCCCAGCCGACGGCCCAGGCGATCAGCTCGCCGAGCACCGCGTAGGCGTAGGTGTAGGCGGAACCGGAGACCGGCACCATCGAGGTGAGTTCCGCGTAGCACAGCGCCGTCACGGCGCAGACGAAGCCGGCGATCACGAACGAGGCCATCATGCCCGGCCCGGCCTTCTGCGCCGCTTCCGCGGTCAGCACGAAGATGCCGGTGCCGATGATCGCGCCGATGCCGAGCATGGTCAGCTGGAACGCGCCGAGACTGCGATGCAGGGATTTCTTCTCGGCGGCAGCGAGAATGTCGTCAAGCGGCTTGATGCGCAGGTTCATGGATCCCCCCAAGGACCGTTTCCCGATTGTAGGCACGGCCGGCCGCTCGCCGGCAAGCAATTCCAGCGGCTCAGATCTGGACCTGGCCGCCGAGCTCGATGATCCGCTCCGGCGGAATGCCGAAGTGCGCACCGGCGAACTCGGCATTGCGGGCCATGATCAGGAACAGGCGCTTGCGCCAGCGCGCCATGCCGCGCGGGCTCGCCACCACGATGTCGTCGCGGCCGAGGAAATAAGTCGCGTTGTCGGTGCGGAAGCCGAGGCCGAGTCGCTCCGACTCGCGCAGCAGCTTCGGCACGTTGGCGCGTTCCATGAAGCCGACGTGCGCCTCGACCCGCCACAGCTGCGGCGCGATCCGCGTGACCTTGAGTCGCCCGCCGCGCGGCACGCGCGGGATGCGCTCGGTGACCACCGACATCAGCACCGTATGCTCGTGCAGCACGCCGTTGTAGCGGACGTTGCGCACCAGCGTGCGCGGCACCGTGCCGCTGTTGCTGGTCAGGAACACCGCAGTACCCGGCACCTGCTGCGGCGGCTGGCGCGCGACGTCCTCGAGGAAGCTCTTCACCGCCCGCTCCTGGCGCCGCATCTGCTCCGCGACCACCGTGCGGCCGCGCATCCAGCTGCGCATCGTCACGTAGACCACGAGGCCGCAGAACAGCGGGAAGATGCCGCCGTGCGGGATCTTCTCGATGTTCGACAGCAGGAAGGTCACGTCGATGATGCCGAGCGGCAGCGCGAGCGCGAACAGCCAGCGGCTCGGGCGATCGGTCTGGCCACGCCCCGCCAGCAGCACGTCGAGCAGCAGCGAGGTGATCAGCATCGTGCAGACCACCGCGATGCCGTAGGCGTTAGCGAGCCGGTCGGAGGACTCGAAGTAGAGCACGAGGCCGACCGTGGCCGCGCACAGGATCGCATTCACCGCCGGCACGTAGATCTGGCCGATCGCCTGGTCCGAGGTCTGCGAGACCTTCATGCGCGGCAGGAAGCCGAGCTGCAGCGCCTGCTGCGTCATCGAGAACACGCCCGAGATCACGGCCTGCGAGGCGATGATCGTCGCCGCGGTCGCGAGCACCACCAGCGGGATCAGCATCTGCGGCGGCGCCATCAGGTAGAAGGGGTTCTCGGCGGCCGCCGGATCCGCGAGCACCAGCGCGCCCTGGCCGAAGTAGTTCAGCGTCAGTGCCGGCCAGACGAGCGCGTACCAGACGAGCTGGATCGGCGCGCGGCCGAAGTGGCCGAGATCCGCGTACAGCGCCTCGCCGCCGGTCACCGCCAGGAACACCGCCGCCAGCACCGCGCTCGCGATCCCCGGGTGCTGCGCCAGGAAGAACGCCGCGTACGCCGGGCTGATCGCCTGCAGCACCTCGGGGTGCTCGGCGATGTGCCAGGCGCCGAGCGCGCCGATGGCCGCGAACCACACCAGCATCACCGGGCCGAACAGGTTGCCGATGCTGCCGGTGCCGCGCCGCTGCACCGCGAACAGCACCAGCAGCACGATCACCGACAGCGGCAGCACCGCGCGCGCGAAATCGGGGTTCGCGACCTCGAGGCCCTCGATCGCCGACAGCACCGAGACCGCCGGCGTGATCGTGCCGTCGCCGTAGAAGAACGCGCAGCCGGCGAGGCCGAGTGCGGCGAGCAGCTTCGGGTGGCGGGCGCGGCCCTCGGTGACGACCAGCGCGGTCAGCGCCAGTACCCCGCCCTCGCCGCGGTTGTCGGCCCGCAGCACGAGGCCGACGTACTTCACCGTGACGATCAGCGTGATCGCCCAGAAGATCAGCGACAGGATGCCGAGCACCGCGAGCGGCTGGGTGCCGAGCGGGCCGACGGCGGTCAGGCAGGTCTTGAACGCGTACAGCGGGCTCGTGCCGATGTCGCCGAACACGACGCCGAGCGCCCCGAGCGCGAGCAGGTAGAACGGGCCGTGGTGGGCCGGCGCCGAGCCGTAGCGCTCGCTGGCGCGGCTCTGCGCGGCGTCCTCGCCAAGTGCGGCGCCGAGCCCCTCTTCCGTCTCCTCGCTGGCCTCGGTCATGACGGGTCCCCGGCTCGCGTGCTCAGCTGCGGCGGATGCGCTGGTTGATCATCTCGATCGCCACCGAGAAGGCCATCGCGAAGTACAGGTAGCCCTTCGGGATGTGGAACTCGAGCGCGTCGGCGATTAGCGCCACGCCGATCAGGATCAGGAAGGCGAGCGCCAGCACCTTCAGCGTCGGCCGGCGCTCGATGTAGTCGCTGATGCCCTTCGAGACGAACATCATGAAGAGCACGGCGACCACGATCGCCGCGACCATGATCTCGACCCGCTGCGCGAGCCCGACTGCGGTGAACACAGAGTCGATCGAGAACACGATGTCGACCAGCGCGATCTGCACCATCACGGTCGCCACCCGCCGCGGCGCGCGCACGCTGCGCGCCGGCGCGGGCCCCTCGATCGCGGTGTGGATCTCGGCGACGCTCTTCCACAGCAGGAACAGCCCGCCGACCAGCAGCACCAGGTCGCGACTCGAAATCTCGTTGCCATGGACGCTGAACAGCGGCGCGCGCAGCCCGATCAGCCAGGTCAGCGACAGCAGCAGCGCGATCCGGGTCAGCATCGCGAGCGCGAGGCCGCCGAGGCGCGCCGCGTTGCGCCGCTCGGGCGGCAGCCGACCGACCAGGATCGCCAGGAACACGATGTTGTCGATGCCGAGGACGACCTCGAGGGCCGTCAGCGTGACGAACGAGAGCCAGGCGGCAGGATCGGTCAGCAGCTCGAGCAAGGCCCGGCTCCCGCGGGGATCAGGGCAGGTCGTCGACCGGCGCGCGCCGCTCCGAGGGCATCAGGTCGCGGTGCGACGAGCCGAGGTCGAGCGCCACGCCGCTCGCGACGTACATCGACGAGTACGTGACCGCGAGGATGCCGACGATCAGCGCGAGACCGAAGCCGCGCAGCGTCTCGCCACCGAAGGCGTACAGCGCCACGACCACGATCAGCGTCGCGAACTTCGTGATCAGCGTTCGTGACAGCGTCTCGTTGATCGCGCGGTCGAACACCTCGATCGGCTGCTCCTTGCGCATGACCGGGAACAGCTCGCGGACGCGGTCGAAGACGACCACGGTCTCGTTGATCGAGTAGCCGATCACCGCCAGCACCGCCGCCAGCACCGACAGGTCGAAGGTCATGCCGGTGATCGCGAACACGCCGACGACGACGAACGGGTCGTGCAGGGTCGCGAGCACCGCACCCACGCCGAACTTCCAGCGGAAGCGGAAAGCGATGTAGACCAGGATCAGCAGCACCGTGATCGCCATGGCCTGCATGCCCTTGTAGACGAGCTCCTTGCCGACCTGCGGGCCGACCACCTCGGTGCGCCGGATCTGCACGCCGCTGTCGACGGTGCGCAGCGTCGCCTCGATCTTCGCGGTCACCGCGTTGGCGGAGTCGTTGGCGCCGAGCGGCGGCAGGCGCACCAGCACGTCGCGCGAGGAGCCGAAGATCTGCACCTGCGCCTCGTGGTAGCCGGCGCTGTTCAGCGCCGCGCGCGTCGCGTCGAGATCCGCGGCCTTGGCGTAGTTCGCCTCGATCACGACGCCGCCGGTGAAGTCGACCGCGAGGTTGAGGCCGTTCACCGCCTCGGCGGCGATCGAGCCGATCACGATCAGTGCCGACAGCACATACGCAATCTTGCGCTGCGCCATGAAGCGGATGCGCGGGACTTTGTGCAGGATTTCCATGACTCGGCGACTCCTCGCGCTTCAGACCGGCAGGCGCCGGATCTGGGAGCGGCGGCCCCAGATCAGGCCGACGATGGTGCGGCTGCCCACGACCGCGGTGAACAGCGTCGTCGCGATGCCGATCGTCAGCACCACCGCGAAGCCCTTGATCGGCCCCGTGCCGAACAGGAACAGCACGACGCCCGCGATCGCGGTCGTGACGTTGGCGTCGAAGATCGCCGAGAACGCCTTCTCGAAGCCGGCCTTGATCGCCGCGTGCGGCGAGTTGCCGTTGCGCAGCTCCTCGCGGATGCGCTCGTAGATCAGGATGTTCGCGTCGACCGCCATGCCGACCGTCAGCATGATGCCGGCGATGCCCGGCAGCGTCAGCGCCGCGCCGAACAGCGACAGGCACGCGGTCAGCAGCACGACGTTGCAGATCAGCACGATGTCGGCCACGAGGCCGAAGGCGCTGTAGTAGACGATCATGAACAGGAACAGCAGGCCCGAGCCGATCAGCAGCGCGCGCACGCCCCGGTCGATGTTCTCCTGGCCGAGGCTCGGGCCGATCAGGCGCTGCTCGACGATGTAGACGGGGGCCGCCAGCGCGCCGGCGCGCAGCAGCTTGGCGAGCTCCTGCCCCTCGCGGCTGGTGAGCCCGGTGATCTGGAACTGGTTCGAGAACACGCCGCGGATGGTCGCGACGTTGATGACTTCCTCGCGCGTGACGTCGACCGCGACCTTCTCGCCGTTCTGCTCGCGCAGCTGGCGCTCGCGCTCGATGAACACGACCGCCATCGGCTTGCCGAGGTTCTCGCGGGTGGTGCGCAGCATCTCCTCGCCGCCGCGGGCGTCGAGGCGGATGCTGACCGCCGGCTCGCCCTGCTGGAAGGTCGAGGTGGCATCGGTCAGCTGTTCGCCCGAGACGATGACCTCGCGCTTCAGCAGTACCGGCCGGTTGGTGCGCCGCTCCTTGTAGAGCTTGGTGCCGAGCGGTGCGCGGCCGGTCTGCTGCGCCTCGATCGGGTTGCCGGTCTGGTCGACCATCCGGAACTCGAGCGTCGCGGTCTTGCCGAGCAGGCGGATCACCTCGCTCGCGTCCTGCACGCCCGGCAGCTGCACCGCGATGCGGTCGGCGCCCTGGCGCTGCACGCTCGCCTCGGACACGCCGAGGGCGTTCACCCGGTTGCCGAGCGCGGTGATGTTCTGCTGGATCGCGAAGTCCTGGCGCTGCTTGACCTGCACGTCGGAGAGCGTGGCGCGGATCGACGCGCCGGTCACCGCGAGCGTCACGTTCGGGTCGACCGCGGCGAGCGCGGCGCGCGCGTCCTCCGGATTCGAGCCGTCCTTCAGCGTCACGACGATCGCGCCGGCGCTGCCGTCGACCGACTCGTACGGGATGCGCTTCTCGCGCAGCGCCAGCCGGTAGTCGCGCTCGAGGCGCTGCAGGGTCTGCTTGACCGCGCCGTCGACGTCGACCTGGTAGACCAGGTAGATGCCGCCGCGCAGGTCGAGGCCGAGGCTCATCGGCTTGAGGCCGACCGCACGCACCCAGCTCGGCGCGCGCGAGGCGAAGGTGGTCGCGATCGCGAACGCACCCGGCTGCGACGCCTCGATCAGGTCGCGCGCCTTCAGCTGCTCCGGCACGTCGCCGAAGCGCAGGATCACCCGCCCGTCCTGCACGTAGGCGGTGTCGGGCTTGACGTTGCCGGCCGCCAGCACGTCGACGAAGCGCTGCGCCGCGGCGCTGTCCTTGAACAGCTCGCCGTCCTTGCGCGACAGCTGCAGCGCCGGCGCCTCGCCGAACACGTTCGGCAGCGCCAGCACGAGCGCGAGCAGCATCACGCCTGCGAACAGCAGGCTCTTCCAGAGGGGATAACGGTTCATGCCGGACGAGGCTCCCTGACGGGGTGTGCGCTCAGGCGCTCTTGTACGTGCCCTTGGGCATCTGCTGCGAGACCTGGAAGCGCTGCACCTGGATGGCGACGTCGCGCGCGATCTCGACGGTGACGAAGGTGTCGTCGATCTTGGTGACGCGGCCGAGGATGCCGCCCGAGGTCACGACCTCGTCGCCGACCGCGAGCTTCGCGACCATGTCGCGGTGCTCCTTGGCCTTCTTGGTCTGCGGCCGGATCAGCAGGAAGTAGAAGGCGACGAACAGCACCACGATCGGCAGGAACTGCATCAGCCCCGCCTGTGGCGCGCCCGCCGCGGTCTGCGCGTAGGCCGACGAGATCAGGAAATCCATGCGAAGTCCTTAGGCTTGGCGAAGTGAGGGCATAGCCGGGCATTATGCCACAGGCACCCCTTCCTCTCCGGCCCGCGCCGCGTAGAAGCGCCGCCGGAACGCGTCGAACTCCCCGGCCAGGATGGCGTCGCGCATCGCTCGCATAAGCGATTGATAAAAATGGAGATTGTGGATCGTGTTCAGGCGACTGCCCAGGATCTCGCCGGCCCGGTCCAGATGGCGCAGGTAGGCTCGCGAATAGTGGCGGCACGTGTAGCAGTCGCAGCCCTCGTCGACCGGACCGAGCTCGTTCACGTGCCGGGCGTTGCGGATGTTGAGCGTGCCGGCCTGCGTGAAGAGGTGCCCGTTGCGCGCGTGCCGCGTCGGCATCACGCAGTCGAACATGTCGACGCCGCGCGCCACCGACTCCACCAGGTCCTCGGGACGGCCGACGCCCATCAGGTAGCGCGGCCGGTCCGCGGGCAGCAGCGGCACCGTCTCCTCGAGCACCCGCAACCGCTCCGCCTCCGGCTCGCCGACCGCGAGCCCGCCGATCGCGTGCCCCGGCAGGCCGAGCGGCTCGAGCCCGGCCCACGAGGCCTCGCGCAGCGCGCGGTACATGCCGCCCTGGACGATGCCGAACAGCACGCCGGGCGGCGGCTCCGGTCCGCCGAGGTAGGCGTCGCGGCTGCGCCTCGCCCAGCGCAGGCTGAGCTCCATCGAGTCGCGCGCCTCGCGCTCGGTCGCGGGGTACGGCGTGCACTCGTCGAACTGCATCGCGATGTCGGAGGCGAGCACGCGCTGGATGCGCATCGATTCCTCGGGCGAGAGGAACACCTCGCTGCCGTCGACCGGCGAGCGGAAGCGCACGCCCTCCTCGCTCAGCTTGCGCAGCTTGGCGAGGCTGAAGACCTGGAAGCCGCCGGAGTCGGTCAGGATCGGCCGCTCCCAGTGCATGAAGCGATGCAGCCCGGCGTGCGCACCGATCACCTCGAGGCCGGGCCGCAGGAACAGGTGGAAGGTGTTGCCGAGCACGATCTCGGCGCCGAGCGTCACGAGCTCCTCGGCGGTCATCGCCTTGACCGTGCCGTAGGTGCCGACCGGCATGAAGGCCGGCGTTTCGACGCTGCCACGGGCGAACTGCAGCCGACCGCGTCGCGCCGCGCCATCCGTGCCGAGCAGCTCGAACCTCACTGCGCCTCCCGCACGCCGGCGGCCGGCGTGACGAACATCGCGTCGCCGTAGCTGAAGAAACGATACCGGTTCCGGACCGCGTGCGCGTAGGCGCCGAGCACGGTCTCGCGGCCGGCGAAGGCACAGACCAGCATCAGCAGCGTCGACTCCGGCAGGTGGAAGTTCGTCACCAGCGCATCGACGACCCGGAAGCGGTAGCCCGGCCGGATGAAGAGCCGCGTCTCGCCGGCGTAGGCCGCGAGCCGGCCGCCGGCAGCGGCGCTCTCGAGGCTGCGCACGACCGTGGTGCCGACCGCCACCACCCGCCCGCCGCGCGCCCGCGCGGCCTCGACCGCGGCGACGGTCGCGGCCGGCACCGTCAGCCACTCGGGGTGCATGCGGTGGGCGTCGAGATCCTCACTGCGCAGCGGCTGGAAGGTGCCGGCGCCGACATGCAGCGTCAGGTCGGCGGTCGCGACGCCGCGCGCGGCGAGCGTATCGAGCAGCGCCGCGTCGAAGTGCAGGCCGGCGGTCGGCGCCGCCACCGATCCCGGCGTGCGCGCGTACACGGTCTGGTAGCGCTCGCGGTCGGCGTCCGCGGCCGGGCGCGCGATGTACGGCGGCAGCGGCACCTCGCCGTGCGCCTCGAGGTACGGGACCACCGGCCGGTCGAGCTCGAGCTCGACCATGCCGTCGGCGGCCGCGGCGACCGTGGCCGCCGCGCCGCCCGGCAGCTCGATCCGCTGGCCGGGTCGCGCACCCTTGCTCGAGCGCAGCTGGGCGAGCAGCCGCGCGGGGCCGAGCACCCGCTCGAGCAGGATCTCGACCGCGCCGCCGGTCGCCTTGCGGCCGTGCAGGCGCGCGGGCAGCACGCGCGTGTCGTTGCGCACCAGCAGGTCGCCCGGTGCGAGCTGCGCCGCAAGCGCCGCGAAGGCCGAGTCGCGCCAGCTGCCGCGAGCGCCGTCGACCAGCAGCAGGCGGCTCGCGCTGCGCTCCGCGGCGGGCGCCTGCGCGATCAGTTCCGGGGGCAGCTCGAAGTGGAAGTCGGCGCGCGTCAGCGGCCGCGCCGTGCGGGACTCGGCCATGGGGCGCGGATGGTAGCAGGCCCTCCGCGCCCGCGCGGCGCGACTCAGTCGTCCGCGCCGCGCGCGGGGGCGGCCGGTGCCGCGGGCGCCGCCGGGGCGGCCGGCGCCGCCGGCACCGGTGGCACCGGCGGGACACGCAGGGGGCGCGCCGGCATCGCGAGCTCGAGCTTCTGCGCCTTGTGGTCGCGCTCGATGGCGAGCACCACGTGCTCGCCCGCCTGGTACGAGCGCAGGATCCGCAGCGCGTGGCTCACGCTCTGCGGCTCGCGGCCGTCGATGGCGGTGATCACGTCGCCGTCACGGAGCTTCAGCGAGCCGTCGGGCGGCGCACGGACCACCAGCACGCCGCGCTCGACACCGAAGTAGCGGCCGAGGTCGGGCGAGAGCGCCGCGAGCTCGAGCGCGCCCCAGCCATCGGCGTCCCAGCGAAAGCCCTCGCCGAGCGCGGCCAGCCCCTCGAGTGGCCCGTTCTCGAGCAGGTTGCCGTCGAGCAGCATCACGCGCGGGTCGAGCGCGCGGGTCGCGACCACGAGCTGCTCGGTCCTGCCGCCGCGATCGACCTCGAGACGCGCGCTGTCGCCCGGCTTGAGCGCCTTGATCTCGTGGCTGATGTCGCCCGGCACCGTCGCGCGCCGGCCGTTGACGGCGATGATCACGTCGCCCGCCCGCACCCCCGCCTCTGCCGCCGGTCCGCCGGGGCTGACCCCGGCGACGCGGATGCCGCCGCCGGCGCGCGCCTCGCCGAGCTGCACGCCGAGCATCGCCCGGCCGTTGCCCAGGTGCAGCCTGAGCTCCTGCATCTTCTGCGGCACGAGCCCGACCGAGAGCTCGGCGACCTCCTTGGCGGCGGCCTCGAGCCGCTTCTGCGCCGCCTCGAGCCGTCGCTCGAGCTGTGCCTCGTCGGCCTGCTTGGCGGCCCGGTCCGCGGCCTGCGCCGCGGCATCGGCCTGCTTCGCGGCGACATCTGCGGCCGGTGCCGCGTGGGCTGGCCCGCCCGCGAGGGCGCCGAGCGCGAGCCACGTGCCCGCGATGCCTGCGATCGACTTCATCGTCCACCTCCGGTCGTCATCGTGCTCACAGCGCCTGGCCCACCGAGTCGGCGTAGCGCACGCGCACCAGCGAATCGAGCAGCACCACGCGCTCGCGCAGCAGCGCATGCTGATCGGCGGGCTCGACCGCCGGCGCGGCGCTCAGCCGCTCGTCGACGAGCGCGATCCGGTCCTCGAGCAGCGCCGCGGTGAGCGCCGTGCTGGCGCGCGCGGTGCGCGCGGGCGGCAGCGCCGCCAGCAGCCGCTCGAGCTCGGCCGAGCGCGCCGCGAGGTCCGGCCCGCCCGCCGCGGCGGGCGCGGTCGCGGGCGGCGGCGTCAGCCGCTCGAGCGCCGGCAGCAGCACGACCGCGGTCAGCGCCGTGGTCGCCGCCACCACGGCCCAGCCGATCGCGGGCCGCACGCCGGTGCGCGGCGCGCCGAGCCGCGCGCGCAGCCGCGCGTAGCCGTCCGCCGGCGGGTCGAGCTCGGGCAGCGCCCGCAGCCGGCGCACCAGCGCGTCGCCGCTCTCGTCGTTCATGGTCCGTCCTCCAGCGCACAGGCCGCGGGTGCGGGCGCCGCCGGCGCCGGCTCCAGCCAGTCGCGCAGCCGCGCATGCGCGCGCGCCAGCTGCGACTTCGAATAGCTCGGCGTGCGCGCAGTCAGCGCCGCGATCTCCTCGTGCGTGTAGCCCTCGACGTCGTGCAGCCACACGACCAGCCGCGCGGCGGGCGCGAGCCGCTCGAGCGCGCGCTCGAGGTCGAGGCCGAGACCGGCGGCGGGAGCGGCGAGCGCGCCGCGCTCGTCGCCCGCCGCCAGCACGTCCTCGAGCCAGGCGCGGCTGCGCTGCCAGGGGGAGCGAACGTGCCCGTAGCAGCGGTGCACGACGATGCGCCGGAACCAGGCGCCGAGCGGCACCTCGCCGCGGAAGCCCGGCAGGCCGCGGATCGCGTCCAGGAAGGCCTCCTGCAGCAGGTCCTCGGCCGCGGGCCCGGGCACGATGCGCCGGATCAGCGTGTAGGCCGGCCGCGCGCAGGCGGCGTAGAACGCGCCGAGCGCGGCCTCGTCACCGCTGCGCGCGAGCGCGAGCGTCGCCGGGGACAGGTCGATGTCGTTGAGCCTCACGGAGGACTAGGATGCGCGAGCGGGGCAAAACGTCGCAGCCGGCGCGCGGCCGCTGCATGCTAGGATCCGCCCCCGCGCCGGTGTGGCGGAACTGGTAGACGCAGACGACTCAAAATCGTCCGCCCAAAAGGCGTGTGGGTTCGAGTCCCTCCACCGGCACCAACCCGCGAAGCGACCATGAACTACTGCAGCCAGTGCGGCCAGCCCGTCGAACTGCGCGTGCCCGACGGCGACCACCTGCCGCGGCACGTCTGCCCGGCCTGCCAGACCATCCACTACCAGAACCCGAAGATCGTGGTCGGCTGCGTGCCCGAGCACGACGGCCGGATCCTGCTGTGCAAGCGCGCGATCGAGCCCCGGCTCGGGTACTGGACCGTGCCGGCGGGCTTCATGGAGAACGGCGAGACGCTGCAGGCCGGCGCCGCGCGCGAGTCCTGGGAGGAGGCCGAGGCCCGCGTCGAGATCGGCGCCCTGCTCGCGGTGGTCGACGTCGTCCACGCGCACCAGGTGCACGTGCTGTTCCGGGCGCGGCTGCCGGAAGCGTCCTTCGGTGCCGGCGCCGAGAGCCTCGCCGTCGACCTCTACCGCCCGGAGGACATCCCGTGGGGGGAGATCGCGTTCCCGAGCGTCGACTTCGCGCTGCGGCGCCTGCTCGAGGACCGTGCCCGCGGCGTCGAGGGCCTGCACCTCGCGGACTTCGACCGGCCGGCGTGGCGGCGCGCGACGCCGCCCTGAACGCGCTCGTATAGAATGCCGGACGGCGCGCGGGCCGCCCGCCGTGCCCGCCGCCACCCCGACCCAGCCGAGAGCGATCATGACGTTCGTCGTCACCGAGAACTGCATCAAGTGCAAGTACATGGACTGCGTGGAGGTCTGCCCGGTGGACTGCTTCCACGAGGGGCCGAACTTCCTGGTGATCGACCCGGACGAGTGCATCGACTGCACGCTCTGCGAGCCCGAGTGCCCGGCCGAGGCGATCTACTCCGAGGAGGAGATCCCGAAGGGCCAGGAGCAGTTCCTGGCGCTGAACGCCGAGCTCGCCAAGGGCTGGCCGGTGATCAACGAAAAGAAGCCGGCGCCGGCGGACGCCGACGACTGGAAGGGCAAGCCCGACAAGCTCGGCCTGCTCGAGCGCTAGGCGCTCAGCCGCCCTTCTCGAGTTCCTTCAGCTTCTCGACGAGCTGCGCGGGCGGATAGTAACCGGGCAGGTAGTCGCCGCGGTCGGTGAAGATTCCCGGCGTGCCCTTGATGCCGAGCTCCTGGCCGAGCTCGTAGGTGCGCTCGACGGGCGTGCCCTTGCAGGCCTTGCCCTCGACCTCGCCGCCCTGCTTGGCCCGGGTCAGGGCCTCCTGGCGGTTCGCCGAGCACCACACGATCTCGGCCTTGCGCCAGGAATCCGTGCCCGGCCCGGAGCGCGGGTAGAAGAGGTAGCGGATGCGCACGCCGAGGCGGTTGTACTCGGCGACCTCGCTGTGCAGGCGCCGGCAGAACTGGCAGTCGACGTCGGTGAAGACCGTGATCGAGTAGCGCGGTGCCTTCGGCGCGAAGATCACGCCGTCGTCGTCGGAAACGGTCTTGAGCAGCGCCTGGCGGGCCTCGATGCGGCGCTGGTCCGAGAGGTTCTTGCCGTTGGCCGTCTCGAACAGGTCGCCGGTCAGCGCGTAGCGGCCGTCGCCGGTCACGTACAGCACCTCGCCGCCGTGCGCGACCTCGTAGAGCCCCGGCACGACGCTCGGCCGCACGGCCTCGACCGCGACCTCGAGCCGCTTGGCGATGGCCTGGCGCGGGTCGGCCTTGGCATCGGGCGCCTTCGGGTCCGCGGCCTTGGGATCGGCGGCGGCGAGCGCGAGGCCCGCGGCGAGGGCAAGGGCGAGTAGGGTCAGGCTGGCCGCCAGGCGGCGAACGGGGGCGACAGGGGTCATGGGGGCTCCGGAACCGGCGCCCGGGATAGGACCCCGTGGCGTGCCGACAGTTCCGGCGAGTCTACCAAAGCCGCGCGGCTCAGCCGCGCGGGTGGTGCTGCTGGTGCAGCTCCTTCATGCGCTCGCGCGCGACGTGCGTGTAGATCTGCGTGGTCGACAGGTCGCTGTGGCCGAGCAGCATCTGCACCACGCGCAGGTCGGCGCCGCGGTTCAGCAGGTGGGTCGCGAAGGCGTGGCGCAGCGTGTGCGGCGACAGTTCCTTGTTGACGCCGGCCTTGCGGGCGTAGCGCTTGATGATGTGCCAGAAGGCCTGGCGCGTCATGCGGTCGCCGCGGCGGGTCGGGAACAGGTAGTCGGTCTGGCGCTCGAGCAGGATCTCGGCGCGCGGGCCGTGCACGAACTCCGCCAGCCAGCGCACCGCCTCGTCGCCGAGCGGGATCAGCCGCTCGCGGTTGCCCTTGCCGACGATGCGGATCACGCCCTGGTTGGTGTTGACCTGCGAGTGCTTGAGGCTGACGAGCTCGGAGACCCGCAGGCCCGTCGCGTACAGCACCTCGAGCATGGTCCGGTCGCGGTGGCCGAGCGGGTCCGAGACCGCGGGCGCGGCCAGCAGCGCCTCGACCTCGTCCTCGGTCAGCGACTTCGGCAGCGAGCGGCCGATCTTCGGCATCGCGATCTGCGCGGTCGGGTCCTCGGTGACCGCGCCCTCGCGGACCAGGAAGCGGAAGAAGCGGCGGAAGCTCGACAGCTGGCGCGCGGTCGAGCGCGGCCGGGCGCCGCCTTCGACGCGCGAGGCGATGAACTCGAGCAGGTCCGCGCGGCTGGTGCGCGTCACGAGCACGCGTCGCGCCTCGAGCCAGCGCGTCAGCGCCGTCAGGTCCGCGCGGTAGGCAGCGAGGGTGTTCTGCGACAGACCCCGCTCCATCCACACGGCATCGAGGAAGCGCCCGATGGCCGGGTCGGTTTCCGTCGAGTTTTCGCGCGCTGGCTTCACGGCCTTGGCATGCATGGGATTCTTAACCGCCGAGTACGTTCAGAGACGTCCGAGCCCCGCCTCGCCCCCCGGCACTGGGCAACTGCGGGCCGCAACCGGCACAATCCGTTGCGCACCGGGTGCCCCAGCCACCGTCGCGAGCCGTGGGGCGGGCGTTCCGGGTCAGTATCCCCAGCGCTCCCGGGTGCTTGCGTGACCTGCCTCACGAAAGCCGCCGGCGGTTGACATAAAGAGAATCAGGTCACACTCGACAGGGGGCGGCGGCGGTGGTCAGCAGCGTCTTGGGCCGCAGCGCGGCGTGGGCGTACGGCCTGTGGAACTGGGCGGCCTTCATCGCGGTGGCGCTGAGCCTGGTCGCGCTGGTGCTGCTCGTGCCGGGCCTCGGCCGGCGCCGGAGCCTCGCCCGGGCCGGCGCCCGCGTCTATTTCCGCCTGGCGGGCATCCGTTTCGAGGTCCGCGGGCTCGAGCGCCTGCCGCCCGGACCGTGCGTCGTGGTCGCCAACCACGCCAGCTACCTCGACGGCGTGGTGATGACCGCGGCGCTGCCGCCGCGCTTCGCGTTCATCATCAAGAAGGAGATGTCGCGCGTGCCGCTCGCCGGCCTTTTGCTGCGCCGGCTCGGCTCGGAGTTCGTCGACCGTTTCAACCGCCACCAGGGCGGGGTCGACGCGCGGCGCGTGCTCAAGACCGCGCTCGCCGGCGAGTCGCTCGCCGCCTTCCCCGAGGGCACCTTCACCGAGGCAGTCGGCGTGCACCGCTTTCACGTCGGCGCGTTCGTCGCCGCGGCGCGCGCCGGGCTGCCGGTCGTGCCGGCGGTGATCGAGGGCGCGCGCGCGGTGCTGCCGTGCTACGTCTGGCTGCCGCGCCGCGGGCCGGTCGCGGTCGAGATGCTGGCGCCGCTGCCGGCGCCGGCGGCGGCCAGCGAGCGCGGCGCGGCCGCCGAGCTCAAGGACGCGGCCCGGCACGCGATCCTGGCGCGACTCGGCGAGCCCGACCTCGCCGACTGACCGCGCGCTACATGTTGCGCCGGTACTGTCCTCCGACCGCATAGAGCGCCCGGCTGATCTGGCCGAGCGAGGCGACCCGCACGGTCTGCATCAGCTCCGCGAAGACGTTGCCGCCGCCGGCCGCGACCTGCTGCAGGCGCGCGAGCGCCGCCGGCGCGGCCGCCGCGTGCCGGGCCCGGAAGGCGCGCACGCCCGCGACCTGCGCGTCCTTCTCGGCGTCGGTCGAGCGGATGAGCTCGGGCGGCGGCGGCGGCTCGTCGGCGCCGTGCGCCGGCAGGAAGGTGTTGACGCCGATCAGCGGCAGCGAGCCGTCGTGCTTCTTGTGCTCGTAGTAGAGGCTCTCTTCCTGGATCTTGCCGCGCTGGTACATCGTCTCCATCGCGCCCAGCACGCCGCCGCGCTCCGCGATCGCCTCGAACTCGCGGTACACCGCCTCCTCGACGAGGTCGGTCAGCTGCTCGATCGCGAACGAGCCCTGCCACGGGTTCTGCACCTTGTTGAGGCCGAGCTCGCGATTGATGATCAGCTGGATCGCGACCGCGCGCCGCACGCTCTCCTCGGTCGGCGTCGTCAGCGCCTCGTCGTAGGCGTTGGTGTGCAGGCTGTTGCAGTTGTCAAAGAGCGCGTACAGCGCCTGCAGCGTGGTGCGGATGTCGTTGAACTGGATCTCGCGCGCATGCAGCGAGCGGCCCGAGGTCTGCACGTGGTACTTCAGCATCTGGCTGCGCGCCGAGCCGCCGTAGCGTTCGCGCATCGCCCGCGCCCAGATGCGGCGCGCGACGCGGCCGATCACCACGTACTCGGGATCCATGCCGTTCGAGAAGAAGAACGACAGGTTCGGCGCGAAGTCGTCGATCGCCATGCCGCGCGCCAGGTAGTACTCGACGATCGTGAAGCCGTTGGCGAGCGTGAAGGCCAGCTGCGAGATCGGGTTCGCGCCGGCCTCGGCGATGTGGTACCCCGAGATCGAGACCGAGTAGAAGTTCCTGACGTCGCGCTCGATGAAGTAGGCCTGCACGTCGCCCATCATCCGCAGCGCGAACTCGGTCGAGAAGATGCAGGTGTTCTGCGCCTGGTCCTCCTTGAGGATGTCGGCCTGCACCGTGCCGCGCACCTGCGCGAGCGCCTCGGCCGCGAGCCGAGCGTGGGTCGGCGGGTCGATCAGGCCGGCGGCGATCAGCTCCTCCGGCGTCGCACCAAGCAGCCCGAGGCCGTAGCCGTCGTTGCCGGCCGGCAGCTCGCCGCGGTAGCCCGGCCGCTCGACATCGCCCCAGCCGGCGGCGAGCGCGCGCTCGAGCGCCGGCCAGCGCCCGCTCTCGCGCAGGTGGCGCTCGATGCGCTGGTCGATCGCGGTGTTCATGAACATCGCGAGGATGATCGGCGCCGGGCCGTTGATGGTCATCGACACCGAGGTCGTCGGCGCGCACAGGTCGAAGCCCGAGTAGAGGCGCTTCATGTCGTCGAGCGTGGCGATCGAGACGCCCGAATTGCCGATCCGGCCGTAGATGTCGGGCCGCGGATCCGGGTCCTCGCCGTACAGCGTCGCCGAGTCGAACGCGGTCGACAGGCGCTTGGCCGGCGAGCCGGCCGCGAGGTAGTGGAAGCGCTTGTTGGTGCGCTCCGGCAGGCCCTCGCCCGCGAACATGCGCGTCGGATCCTCGGCCTCGCGCCGGTACGGATAGACGCCGCCGGTGTACGGGTAGCTGCCCGGCAGGTTCTCGTGCTTGAGCCAACGCAGCCGGTCGCCGGCGCCGAGGAAGCGCGGCACGGCGAGCTTCGGGATCTGCTGCTGCGAGAGCGACTCGGTGTAGTTCTCGCCGGTGACGTCGCGGCCGCGCACCACGTAGTGGTACTCGGGGTCGGTCGCGGCCTGGGCGCGCGCCGGCCAGTCGCGCAGCAGCCGCAGCCCCTCCTCGCCGACCGCGTCGAGCGACTCGTTGTAGGCGCGCCGCAGGCGCGCGAGCTCGGGCGGCGAGCCGGCGAGCACGGTTTCCGGGTAGCGCTCGAACGGCGCCGGCAAGAGCGCGCAGCCGAGCGCCTCGAGCGCGACGCGGTAGCCCTCGGCGCGACGCGCGGCCTCGGCCTCGCGCTCGGTGTCATGGCGCGCGCGCCGCCCGGCGTCGGCGATCTCCGCGAGGTAGCGGACGCGCTCGCCCGGAATCAGCGCGGCGCGGCGCGGCATCCCGACCGGCTCGAGCGGCGCCGGCAGCCAGGGCTTGAGCCGGCCCCACTGCTCCTCGAGCCGCGCGCACAGCGCGACGAACAGCTGGTTGACCCCGGCGTCGTTGAACTGGCTGGCGATGGTCGGGTAGACCGGCACCGCCTCGTCGGGGCGCTTGAAGGACTCGGGGTGGTTGCGCTTCCACTGCTTGCGCACGTCCCGCAGCGCGTCCTCGGCGCCGCGCTTCTCGAACTTGTTGAGCACGACGAAGTCGGCGAAATCGAGCATGTCGATCTTCTCGAGCTGGCTCGCCGCGCCGTACTCGCTCGTCATCACGTACAGCGACAGGTCGACCAGGTCGACGATCTCGGTGTCGCTCTGGCCGATGCCGGCGGTCTCGACGACGATCAGGTCGAAACCCGCGAACTTGAGCAGCTGGATCGTGTCCGCGAGCACCGCGCTGGTCGCGAGGTGCTGCCGGCGGGTCGCCAGCGAGCGCATGAACACCCGCTCGGAGTCGAGCGAGTTCATGCGGATGCGGTCGCCGAGCAGCGCGCCGCCGCCGCGCCGGCGGCTCGGGTCCATCGCTACGACCGCGATGCGCCGGTCCGGGAAGGCCCGCAGGAAGCGGTTCAGCAGCTCGTCGGTCAGCGACGACTTGCCGGCGCCGCCGGTACCGGTGACGCCGACCACCGGTGGCCGGTTCAGGGTGCGCTGCGCCGCCTCGCGCAGCGCCGCGGCCTCCGCCTCGTCGCCCTCGAGCACCGAGATCGCCTGCGCGATGCGCTGGTGGTCGTCGACGCCGAGCGGGCCCGGCACGTAGGTCGGGCGGCGATGCGCCGCCACGCGCTCGAACACGTCGTCGATCATGCCGTCGAGGCCGAGCTTCAGGCCGTCGTCCGGCGTGTAGATCTTCTCGACGCCGTGCCGCTCGAGCATCGCGATCTCGTCGGGCGCGATCGTGCCGCCGCCGCCGACCACGACGCGGACGTGGCCGGCGCCGCGCTCGCGCAGCATGTCGACCATGTAGCGGAAGTACTCGTTGTGGCCGCCCTGGTAGGAGCTGACCGCGACGCCGTCGGCGTCCTCCTGGATCGCGGCGCGCACGATCTCGGCGACCGAGCGGTTGTGGCCGAGGTGCACGACCTCGGCGCCGTGCGCCTGCAGGATCCGGCGGATGATGTTGATCGCCGCGTCGTGGCCGTCGAACAGCGAGGCGGCGGTGACGAAGCGCAGCGGGCCGCGCTCGGCGGCGGCAGAGGCGCGGGCGCGCTCGGCGGGGCTACTCATCGGCGGCGTTCCTTCTCGGTCGGCATCGTCCGGGGCCGGTCGGCCGCGCCGGCCGGCGGGTGCGCGGGAGAGCCTTGGCAGTCTAGCAGCGCGGTCTATGCGGCTCCATAACAAGCAGGACTGACTGTTTTTTTAACGTCCGCAAGACTCGTTTTTTCCAGCGAGATCAACCTTCTATGAGGGACTGCGGGGAGACCGGTCCGGCGCCGAGGGGCGTACCGCTACGACCAAGGTCCACGTTGCACCGCAAAAAGCCTCGGGCGTAGACTCCTTCGCCAGCCAACCGAGGGGTACCCGCATGAGCTCCGAGTCCGTCGTGATCCTGTCCGCGAAGCGCACGCCGATCGGCGCCTTCCAGGGCGTGCTCGCCCCGGCCACCGCGACGCAGCTCGGCGCCGCCGCCGTGAAGGGCGCGCTTGCCGCCGCCGGGCTCCCGGGCGAGGCCATCCAGGAAGTGATCATGGGCTGCGTGCTGCCCGCGGGCCTCGGCCAGGCGCCGGCGCGCCAGGCCGCGCTCGGCGGCGGCATCCCGGCCTCGGTGCCGGCGACGACCGTGAACAAGATGTGCGGCTCGGGCATGCGCGCGGTAATGATGGCGGCGGATGCGCTGCGCACCGGCGACCTCGACGTCGCCCTCGCCGGCGGCCTCGAGTCGATGACCAACGCGCCGTACCTGCTGCCGAAGGCCCGCGGCGGCTACCGGATGGGCCACGGCGAGGTGCTCGACCACATGTTCTACGACGGCCTGCAGAGCCCGTTCGACGGCCAGCTGATGGGCTGCTTCGCCGAGAACACCTCGCAGAAGTACGGCTTCACGCGCGCGCAGCAGGACGAGTTCGCGGCGCACTCGGTGCAGAAGGCCCTCAAGGCCATCGAGGCCGGCGCCTTCGCCGGCGAGATCGCGCCGGTCACCGTCAAGGGCCGCAAGGGCGAGACCGTGATCGACAAGGACGAGACGCCGTTCACCTGCGACGTTGCGAAGATCCCGCAGCTGAAGCCCGCGTTCCGCAAGGACGGCACGGTCACGGCGGCGAGTTCCTCGTCGATTTCCGACGGCGCCGCCGCACTCGTGCTCGCGCGCGGCGCGGCGGCGCAGGCGAAGGGCTGGAAGCCGCTGGCGCGGATCGTCGCCTACGCGAGCCACGCGCACGCCCCGGAGTGGTTCACGACCGCGCCGGTCGGCGCGATCGAGAAGACGCTCGCCCGCGCCGGCTGGCGCGCCGCGGACGTCGACCTCTACGAGATCAACGAGGCGTTCGCCGCGGTGACGCTGGCGGCGATCCACGACCTCAAGCTCGACCCGGCCAAGGTCAACGTCAACGGCGGCGCCTGCGCGCTCGGCCACCCGATCGGCGCGACCGGCGCGCGCATCCTCGCGACGCTGGTCGCGGCGCTCCAGGCGCGCGGCGGCAAGCGCGGCGTGGCCTCGCTCTGCATCGGCGGCGGCGAGGCGACCGCGGTCGCCGTCGAGCTCGTCTGAGGCACGGCCGCGCGCGGACGGGGCCGGCTCACCGGCCCCGCCCCGGACTGCGCACGGTCTGAGGCAATCCCTGATTCGGGGAAACCCGTCCTTCTTTTGCGGTGCATGAGGCGCTAACATGCCGCCCGCCGTGGGTATTGCCTTGATTTATCTGGCAGTGCCAAATCGCGCGGATCGCGCGCCGGCGCCGGACGGTCACGCGAGGTCGTAGCGACGATGCAGATCCAGGGCAAAACCATCGTGGTGACCGGCGGCGGACGCGGTCTCGGCCGTGCCATGGCACTCGAGTTCGCCCGCCGCGGCGGCGCGATCGCGCTGGTCGACCTGAACCCCGCCGACCTCGAGAAGACCCGCGCCGAGGTCGCCGCGCTCGGGGTCGCCGCGCGTGCCTACGCCTGCAACGTCACGCAGGAGGACGCGGTGGTCGCGACCATGGACGCGATCGTGCGCGACTTCGGCAGCCTCGACGTGCTCGTCAACAACGCCGGCATCGTCAAGGATGGACTGCTGATCAAGGTCAAGGACGGCGCGGTGGTCGGCAAGATGGGCCTCGACCAGTGGAACGCCGTGATCGGCGTCAACCTGACCGGCGTATTCCTGTGCGGCCGCGAAGCGGCGGAGCGGATGGTGCGCGGCGGCCACGGCGGCGTGATCATCAACATCTCCTCGATCTCGAAGGACGGCAACGCCGGCCAGACCAACTACACCGCCGCCAAGGCCGGCGTCGCCGCGATGGCGACCACCTGGGCGAAGGAGCTCGCCCGCTTCGGGATCCGCGTCGGCGCGATCGCGCCGGGCTACTGCGCCACCGACATCCTCTCCGGCATGACGCCCGAGACGCTCGCGAAGGTCACGGCGCCGGTGCCGCTCAAGCGCCTCGGCGAGCCGGCCGAGATCGCCCAGACCGCGGTGTTCATCGTCGAGAACGATTTCTTCACCGGCCGCACCGTGCAGGTCGACGGCGGCCTGCGGATCTGAGCGAACCGCCCCCGGGTAGCCAGCCGGGCCACCCGCAGGCGAGAATCGCGGCATGCAAGCCCACGACATCAAGGCCGTCATCACCGGCGGCGCCTCCGGTCTCGGACTCGCGGTCGCGCGACGCGTCGTCGCCGACGGCGGCCGGGTGGCCCTGCTCGACGTGCAGGAGGACGCCGGTCGCCGCGCCGCCGCCGAACTCGGCGCGGCGGCAAGCTTCCACCGCTGCGACGTCAGCGACGAGGCGAACGTCAACGCCGCGATCGCCGCGGCGCACGCCGCCCTCGGCGGCCTCAACCTCGCGGTGAACTGCGCCGGCGTCGTCGGCGCGGGCCGGCTGCTCGGTCGCGACGGACCGATGGCCGGCGCGTTCTTCGCCAAGGTCGTCGGCATCAACCTGATCGGCACGCTGCACGTCGACAAGGCGGCGGCGCAGCTGATGCAGTCGAACACGCCGAACGCCGAGGGCGAGCGCGGGCTGCTGATCCACACCGCGTCGGTCGCCGCCTACGAGGGCCAGATCGGCCAGGTCGCGTATTCGGCCACCAAGGCGGCGGTGATCGGCATGGTGCTGCCGATGGCGCGCGAGCTCGCACGGCTCGGCATCCGCGTCATGGCGGTCGCGCCGGGCATCTTCGAGACGCCGATGGTCGCGGGCATGACCCCGGAGCTGCAGGCCTCGCTCGGGGCGCAGGTGCCCTTCCCGTCGCGGCTCGGCCGCCCGGACGAGTTCGCCGACCTCGTTGCCGCGATTGCGCGCAACCCGATGCTGAACGGCGAGGCGATCCGCCTCGACGGCGCGATCCGGATGCAGCCGAAGTAGACGGTCCGGCCGGCTGCGGCCGCTACCGGCGCGGCCTCGGCCCGCGCCATAATGCGGGCCCTCCCCGCCGCCGCCGAGCGCCCATGCCGAAGCTTCCGATCCTCGTGCTCGCGACCGCACTCGCCGGGCTTGTCGTCCTGCCTGCCCGCGCTGCCGCGCCGGCAACGTCGCCGACGGCCGCGGCCCCGGCGGCCAGCGCCGACCAGCTCGCGGTCCCGGTCGACTACTACCGGCTGCCGAACGGGCTGCGCGTGGTGCTCTCGCACGACGCCTCGGTGCCCACCGTCACGGTCGCGGTGTACTACCACATCGGCTTTCGCATCGAGCCGCGCGACCGGACCGGCTTCGCGCACCTGTTCGAGCACTTGATGTTCCAGGAGACCCAGAACCTCGGCAAGGGCGAGGCCGACCGGCTGGTCAGCGGCAACGGCGGCGTCTCGAACGGCTCGACGCGCTTCGACTACACGAACTACTTCGAGGTCGTGCCGAGCCACGTGCTGGAGCCGGTGCTGTGGGTCGAGGCCGAGCGCATGCGCGGCCTCGCGCTCAGCGAGGCGAGCCTGCAGAACCAGAAGGACGTCGTGAAGAACGAGGTTCGCGTCAATGTGCTGAACCGCCCGTACGGCGGCTTCCCGTGGATCGACATGCCGCAGGCGGCGAACCGCAACTGGTACAACGCGCACAACTTCTACGGCGAGTTCGCCGACATCGACGCGGCGACGCTCACCGACGTGCGCGCGTTCTACGACACCTACTACGTGCCGTCCAACGCGGTGCTGGTGGTCGCCGGCGACTTCGAGCCGGCCGCCGCGCGCGCTGCGATCGAGCGCTACTTCGGACCGCTGCCGGCGCGCCCGGCGCCGAAGGCGGTCGACGTCAGCGAGGCGCCGCAGACGCAGCCGCGCAGCGTGCTGCGCACCGACCCGCTCGCGCCGCGGCCGGCGCTCGCGGTCGGCTACCACGTGCCGCCGCGCAACTCGCCCGAGTGGTACGCGTTCGGGCTCATCGACCAGGTGCTGCTGCAGGGCGAGGACAGCCGGCTGTGGCAGCGCCTCGTCAAGGAGCGCGGTTACGCGGACTCGGTGGACGGCGGCGTGAACCTGCTCGGCAACCTGTTCGACTACGAGGGCCCGATGGTCTGGACCGCCTACCTGGTGCACGATCCCGCGAGCCAGGCCGGCGCGATCAGCCGCGACATCGATGCCGTGGTCGCCCGTCTCGGGCGCGAGCCGGTGTCGGCCGCCGAGCTCGAGCGCGCGGTGACCAAGGTGCGCTCCGCGCTCTACGACGTCGCCGGCAGCGCCGACCGCTTCGGGCTCGTCGACCTGCTCGCCTCGTTCGCGCTGTTCGACGACGACCCGGCGCGCATCAACCGTATCGAGGCGGAGCTGCGGCAGGTGACGCCGGAGCTGATCCGCAGCACCGCGCGCCGCTACCTCGCCCCCGGCGGCCAGACACGCCTCGAGCTGCACGCCGGCGCCGCGCACGCGGAGGCCGCGCCGTGAGCTGCCGCCCGCTGCTCGCCGCGGCCTTCGTCGCCGGCCTCGCCGTCAGCGCCGCGACGCCGGCGCGCGAGTTGCCGCCCCCGGTCGGCGCGCCGCGCCCGTTCGCGCTGCCGGCGAAGGCGGAGTTCCGCCTCGACAACGGCCTGGCCGTGACCCTGGTGCCGTTCGGCACGGTGCCGAAGACCACGATCCTGGTGACGCTGCGCACCGGCAATGCGGCCGACGGCACGCACAACGGCCTCGCCGACCTCGTGGCGAGCCTGATGAAGGAAGGCGCCGGCGAACGCGACGGCAGCGCCATCGCGCGCAGCGCCGCCGAGATGGGCGGCGCACTCGAGGTGACCGCCGGCGCCGACCAGATGAGCGTGTCACTCGACGTGCTGGCCGAGCGCGCGGGCGAGGCGATCGCGCTCGCGGCGGACGTGTTGCGCCGGCCGCGGCTGCCGCCCGCGGAACTCGGCCGCCTGAAGACCGACATGACGCGCCAGGTCGCGATCGCGCGCTCGCAGCCGCAGACCCGGGCCGGCGAGGCCTTCGGCCGCCTGCTGTTCGGCGACAGCGTCTACGGTCGCGGGCTGCCCTCGCCCGCCGAGATCGCCGCGATCTCGATCGACGACGTGCGCCACTTCGTGAGCGCGGAGTTCGGCGCGCAGCGCGCACACGTCTACATCGCCGGCCGCTTCGATCGGGCGGCGATCGAGCGCGCGCTGCACGCGGCCTTCGACGACTGGCCGGCCGGCGCCGCACCGCGCGCGACGGACGTCAGTGCCTCGCGGGCACGCGTGGTCCGTCTGATCGACCGGCCGGGCGCGACGCAGTCGACGATCCTGCTCGGACTGCCGGTACCGACGCCGGCGTCACCCGGCTTCATCAACCTGTCGCTGGCCAACGCGCTGCTCGGCGGCTCGCTGCTGTCGCGGCTCGACCAGAACCTGCGCGAGGACAAGGGCTACACCTACGGCGCCTCGAGCCACATCACGCCGCGCGACGGCGTCGCGACCTGGTCGCTCGCGACCGACGTCAACGCGCCGCAGACGGTGGCGGCGCTCGGCGAGATCTTCCGCGAGCTCGAGCGGCTGCGGCATGAGGCGCCGACGCCGGAGGAGCTGAAGCTGATCCAGAATTATCGCGCCGGCACCTTCGTGCTGGGCGCCTCGAGCCGGGCCGGGCTCCTGGCCCAGCTGGCGTTCCTCGACCAGCAGCGGCTGCCGGCCGACTGGCTGACGCACTACGTCGATCACGTCTACGCCGTGAAGCCCGCCGAGGTGCGCGCCGCGGCCGAGGCGGCGCTCGACCCGGCCGCGATGACGCTGGTCGTGGTCGGCGACCTCGCCAAGTTCCGCGCCGAGCTCATCGCCCTCGACGCATTGAAGGGCGCAGAATTCCTCGACACTCCGAAAGAGCAAGCGAAGCCATGAGCGCAGAGCCGATCGAACGCGACCAGATGGAATACGACGTGCTGATCGTCGGCGGCGGGCCGGCCGGCCTCGCCTGCGCGATCCGCCTCAAGCAGCTGAAGCCGGAGCTGTCGGTCTGCGTGCTCGAGAAGGGCGCCGCGGTCGGCGCGCACTCGCTGTCCGGCTGCGTGATGGAACCCGGTCCGCTCGATGCGCTGCTGCCCGACTGGCGCAAGACCCCGCCGGCGATCTGCGTGCCGGCGACGCGCGACGAGTTCCGGCTGCTGACGCGCACGCGCGCGCTGTGGATGCCGACGCCGCCGCAGATGCACAACGAGGGCAACTTCATCATCTCCCTCGGCATGCTGACGCCGCAGCTCGCGCAGGCGGCGGAGGCCCTCGGCGTCGACGTGTTCGCGGGTTTCGCGGCCGCGAAGCCGCTCTACGACGACGCGGGCGCTGTCTGCGGGGTACAGATCGGCGACATGGGCCTCGACAAGGACGACCAGCCCGGACCGAACTACGCGCCGGGACCGGAAGTCCGGGCGCGCACCACGGTGCTCGCCGAGGGCGCGCGCGGCAGCATCACGAAGCAGCTGGTCGCGAAGTACCGGCTCGATGCCGACTCGTGCCCGCAGACCTACGGACTCGGCTTCAAGGAGCTTTGGCAGCTGCCGGAGGGACGGGTCGAACCGGGCCTCATCCAGCACACGATCGGCTGGCCGGTCGACAGCGGTACCTACGGTGGCAGCTTCCTGTACCACCTCGACCAGAACCGCGTGTATGTCGGCTACGTGGCCGGCCTCGACTACCGCGACCCGCGCTTCCGGCCATTCGAGGCCTTCCAGCAGTTCAAGAACCACCCGAGCGTGAAGCCGCTGCTCGAGGGCGGCGAGCTGCTGACCTACGGCGCGCGCACGATCGCCGCGGGCGGCTGGCAGTCGCTGCCGAAGGTCGAGATGCCGGGCGCGATGCTGGTCGGCTGTGCCGGCGGGCTCGTGAACCTGCCGAAGATCAAGGGCGTGCACCAGGCGATCCGCTCCGGTGCGCTCGCGGCCGAGCACCTGGTCGAGCACGGCAGCCCGGCCGGCTACGACGCGCGGCTGCGCGCCTCGCCGGCCGGCCAGGAGCTGCGCAAGGTCCGCAACTTCAAGCCGGCTTTCAAAAAGGGCCTGTGGGTGGGGCTGCTGAATGGCGGCCTCGAGACGGTCACCGGCGGGCGCACGCCCTGGACGCTCAGGAACGCCGCGGACTACGCCCAGCTGCAGACGCTCGATGCGTTCGCCTCGCCCGACCGGCACTGGGCGGCGGAGCGCGAGCTCAAGCCGCGCGACCGCGCCGCCGCGGTCTATTTCGCCTCGACCACCCATGAGGAGAGCCAGCCGGCGCACCTGCGGGTCCGCGACACCCAGCTGTGTGCCGAGCGCTGCACGAAGGAGTTCGGCAACCCCTGCCAGAACTTCTGCCCGGCGCAGGTGTACGAGATGATCGACGACGGCCAGGGCGGCCGCCGGCTGCAGATCAACGCCGCGAACTGCGTGCACTGCAAGGCCTGCGACATCAAGGACCCGTACGCGCAGATCACCTGGACGACGCCCGAGGGCGGCTCCGGGCCGAACTACGCCAACCTCTAGCGCGCGCCGCTGACCGACCGGGGAACCGCCGTGGTGACGCCGACCGTCCGCTTCCGCGTCGACTTCAGCGATGCGTGCGCGATCGGCCCCGGCAAGGTGGCGCTGCTCGAGGCCATCGGCCGGACCGGGTCTCTGTCGGCCGCGGCGCGCGCGCTCAAGATGAGCTACCGGCGCGGCTGGCTGCTGCTCGACAGCCTGAACCACTCGTTCCGTCGCCCGGTCGCCGAGCTCAGCAAGGGCGGGCGCGGCGGCGGCGGCGCGAGCCTGACGCCGTTCGGGCGCGGCCTGGTGGTCGCTTACCGCCGCCTCGAGGCCGACGTGGTGCGCCGCGCGCGCACGACGCTCGCGAGCGTGGCGCGCGAGGCGATCCCCGACGGCGACGGCCCGGCACCGCGGCGGGCGGTTCGCCGCCGCGCGCGCGGCTGAGCGCGCGCCGCGCGGGGCTTGCCGGCGGCGCCCGGCTCGCCCACGATGTATCCGTCCCACCATAACGCGACGGGGCGCGGCATGCGGCGTCGGCACCTCCTGCTCGGCTTCCTCGGCGCACTCGCCGCGCCGTCCCTGGCGGTCGCGGCGCCGGCGGCGACGCCGATCGTGGTCTTCGCCGCCGCCTCCCTCGGCACCGTGCTGCAGCACATCGGCGACGCGTTCGAGGGCGCCACCGGCACGCCGGTCCGCTTCAACTTCGCGGCGAGCTCGACGCTCGCGCGGCAGATCGACAACGGCGCCGCGGCCGATGTGTACGTGTCCGCGGACGAAGCCTGGATGGACTATCTCGCCGAGCGCGGCCACCTGCGCGCCGGCTCACGCCGCGACCTCGTCGGCAACCGGCTGGTGCTGGTGGCCCCGGCCGACAGCGCCGTGCGGCTCGCGCTCGAGCCGCACGTGAATCTCCTCGCGGCGCTCGGCGGCGGGCGCCTCGCCGTCGGCGACCCCGACGCGGTGCCCGCGGGACGCTACGCGCGCGCGGCGCTGATCTCGCTCGGGGTGTGGGCGGACGTCGAGCCGCGCCTGGCGCGCGCCGCCGACGTGCGCGCGGCGCTCGCCTTCGCGGCCCGCGGCGAGGCGCCGCTTGCGATCGTCTACGAGACTGATGCGCGAGCCGAGCCCCGCGTGCGCATCGTCGGCACCTTCCCGGACGGGAGCCACCCGCCGATCGCCTACCCGGCGGCGCTGACCGCCGCCGCTCCGGCCGCGGCGGCGGCCTTCCTCGACTACCTCACGACGCCGGCGGCGCTGCGCGCGTTCGAGCGCGCGGGTTTTCGCGCCCCGCCCGCCGCGACGGCGGGGCGCTAGAAGCGCGCGCGCAGGGTGACGCCGTAGGTCGCCGGGTCGCCCGGCGTGCCGACCACCAGACCCGGGTTGCCGGCCTGCACGGTGACGTTCTGCAGGTAGTTGCGGTTCAGCAGGTTGCGCGCCCAGACCGACGCCTCCCAGGCGCGCGCCACCCGCAGCCCGGCACTCGCGTTCAGCACCGAGTAGCCGCGGATCAGCGTGTAGCGCGAATCGGACGGGTCGCCGTACTGGTCGCCGCGCCAGACCGCGTCGACGCGCACGAAGAGTTCGGCCGGTCGCAGCCCGGCGGTCGTCGGCCGGGCGTACTCGGCGCCGGCCGAGAACGCGGTGTGCGGGGTGCCGCTCAGCGGCCGGCCGCTCAGGTCGCACACGGTGGTCGCCGCGGCGATCAGCTCCAGCGGGCACGGGCCGTTCCGGTACGAGACGTAGCGCGCGTCGGTCCAAGCGGCGGCGGCACGCGCCGTGAGGCCGGCGCCGAGCCGCAGGCCGGCGTCGAGCTCCGCACCCTTGACCTCGACGCGCTCGATGTTCGCGAGGTAGCCACGCAGCGCCCCGGGGCCGTTGTCGACGACGTTGGTCTGGAAGTCGCGCACCACGGTCTTGTAGAGATCGGCATTGACCAGCAGCCGGCGGCCGAGGAGCTGTGACTTGAGCCCCGCCTCGAGCGTCGCGTTGTGCTCCGGCTTGATCACGGCGGTCGCGAGCGCCGGCTGGTTGGCGGCGTTGAGCGGCAGGCCCGACATGTTGAGGCCACCGGACTTGCTGGTCAGCGCGTAGCTGAGGTACGTCATGACCTCCGGGGTCCACTGGTACGCGAGGTTGGCGCGCCCGGACGGGCTGCCGTTCGAGTCGCTCGCCTGGTACGCCTGCGGCCGCAGGATCGACAGCTGCGCCTTCAGCAGCGTCGGATTGGTGGTGGCGAGGCCGCCGTAGACCACCGCGGCGTAGCGGCCGTGCTTCTCCTCCTGCGTGTAGCGCCCCCCGGCCGTCAGCGACAGCTTGTCGGTCGCGTGCCAGGTCGCCTCGCCGAAGGCGGCGTAGCTGTCGGAATGGAAGCGCGTGTGGCCGTCGGTCCCGTAGCCATCGAGCAGGCTGCCGGGATAGGTCGCCGGCGGACCGAGCAGCCAGTAGGTCGCGAGCGGCCCGTACTGCGTGATCGGCTCGCCGAGCACCGTCTGCGAGAACCAGTAGAGCCCGGCGACGTAGTCGACCTGCCGCGTGCCGTTCGAGGCGAGGCGCAGCTCCTGGCTCCACTGGTCCTGGCGCGACGGGATGTGCTGCAGCGTCTGGATCGAGAGCCCGGTGTAGTCGCGGTCATTCGCGGCGTCCCAGTTCCAGAAGCGCCAGGCGCTGACCGAGGTCAGCGTGGCGCCGCCGAGCGACCAGTCGGCGATCGCAGCCAGCCCGCCCTCGGCGGTCGCGACCCGCAGCGCGGCGTCGATGTCGGTCAGTCGGTCGTAGGGATCGAGGCTCGGCGGCGCGTAGCCGAGGCCGGCCGCCAGCGCCGGGTACTGGCGCGCGGCCGGCTTGAGGCTCTGGCCGACGGTCACGTAGACCTGCGTGCAGCAGTTGGAGTCGAAGCTGCTGTAGTCGGCGATCAGGCGCACGCGTAGCGCGGACCCGGGCTGCCACAGCAACTGGCCGCGCGCCTCGTAGTTGTGCACGTCGTTGTGGTCGCCGTGGGTGCGGACGTTCTCGATCACGCCGTTGCGGCCGGTGATGCCGGCCGAAAGGCGGCCGGCGAGCGCATCGCCGTACAGGCCGCCGGTGGCGGTTGCCTTGGCCTGGTAGTAGCCGTAGTTGCCGCCGGAGACCTCGGCGCTGGATTCCGCCTCGAAGCTTGGCGCCTTGCTCGTGATGTTCACGGCGCCCGCGGTGGTGTTCTTGCCGAACAGGGTGCCCTGCGGGCCGCGCAGCACCTCGACGCGCTCGAGGTCGGCGAAGTCGAAGGCCGCGGTCGCGGGCCGGCCGTGATAGACCTGGTCGACGTAGAAGCCGACGCCAGGCTCGAGCCCGTCGTTGGCCTGCGCGATCGCGACCACGCTGCTGCCGAGGCCGCGGATCGTCAGTGCGGTATTGCGCGGGTTCGGCGAGCTGTAGTTGACGCTCGGCAGCAGCTGGCTCAGCTGCTGCACGTTGTTGCTGTAGCTGCGGTCGATCAGCGCCGCGTCGACGATCGACATCGACACCGGCACCGCCTGCGCGTCCTCCGGGCGCAGCCGCGCGGTGACGATGACCGTTTCCAGCGCCGCGCCACCCTCGGCGGCGGGCGCGAGCTGCGCCTGTGCCGGCCAGCTGCCGCCGAGCAGCGCCACGGCGCAGGCGCGGCGGACGATGGCCGCCGCGGTCGGGCGACGGGCACGGGACGGTATCGACATGGGGCCCCCGGAGGATCTCGATGTATCTGAGCGGATACATCGTCGGCGAAATGCCGCAGGCGCGCAAGCGCGCGCCGCGGCGGGGGGCTGGGCCGCAGCCGGAACTGGAACGGTGGCGACGCACCCGGCCGTGGCCGGGACCGGCTCAGGCCGCCGGGTCCGGGGTGACCTCGGCGAGCACCGCGCCTTCGGCGACGCGATCGCCGCGCGCAAAGTGGAGCTTGGTGACCGTGCCGGCCGTCGGCGCGAGCACGGCGTGCTCCATCTTCATCGCCTCGAGCACCAGCAGCGTGGCGCCGGCCGTGACCCGATCGCCCTCGGTCACCGCCACCGCGACCACGGTACCAGGCAGCCGGGCGACGAGTTCCCCCTCGTGGGCCGTCGCACGCGCGTCGACGTGGCGTGGGTCGATGATCGCGATTTCGAGGCGGACGGCGCCACGCCACAGCGTCAGGCGGTCCCCGTCGCGGCGCAGGTCGTGATCCTGCTGGCGCCCGTCGACGGTGGCACGCAGGCCGCCGGTGGTCGTGGTCGCACTGACGCGGTGCTCCGCGGCGCCCAGTCGCGCAACAAAGGCGGTGCCCTCGCGGACGAGCGTCACCGGCGTCTCGACGCCCGCGGCGCGCAGCAGCCACGTCTGCGCGTGCGGCAGGTTCAGCCGGAACGCGTCGCGCGCGTCCCAGGGTGTCGGCCGCAGCGGTGGCGACGTGTCCGGCAGCAACACGGCTGCGACCGCGGCGAGCGCGAGTTCGGCGCCTGTGGGCACGGCGGCGGCGCCGAGTCCGGCGCCGTGCTCGGCAAGGAAGCGCGTGCTGACGGCGCCGGCCTGGAAGGCCGGCACCGCGAGCGCCTGGTCGAGCCAGGCGGCATTGGTCTCGACGCCCGCCACCCGCAGTCGCGCGAGGCCGCGCCGCAGTGCATCGATTGCCGCGCCGCGGTCGGCGCCGCGGCCGATGACCTTGCCGAGCAGCGAGTCGTAGTGCGTCGGCACCTCGTCACCGGAGGAGAATCCGGCGTCGACGCGCACGCCGGGCTCGCCTTCCGGCCAGCGGACCTCGGCCAGCTGGCCGGCGCTCGGCACGAAGCCGGCCGCCGGGTCCTCGGCGCAGACGCGCACTTCGATCGCGTGCCCGCGCGGCACCAGGTCCTCCTGGCGCAACGGCAGTCGCTCGCCGGCCGCGATCCGCAGCTGCCACTCGACGAGGTCGAGCCCGAGGACCTCCTCCGTGACGCAATGCTCGACCTGCAACCGGGTGTTCATCTCCATGAACCAGAACTCGCCATCGGCGTACAGGAACTCGACCGTGCCGGCGTTGACGTAGCCGACCGCGCGTGCGACCGCGAGTCCGGCGGCGTGCAGGCGCTCGCGCACGGCGGCCGGGATGGCCGGCGCCGGCGCCTCCTCGATCAGCTTCTGGTGCCGGCGCTGTACCGAGCAGTCGCGCGTGTGCAGGTGCAGCGCCTGGCCGTGCGTGTCGCACAGCACCTGCACCTCGACATGCCGCGGCGCCGGCAGGTAGCGCTCGAGCAGCAGCGTGGGATCGGCGAACGCGCTCTCGGCGAGCCGTCGGGCGCTGGCGAGCGCCGCGGCGAGCGCGGATTCGGACTCGACGATCTGCATGCCCTTGCCGCCGCCGCCGCCGCTCGGCTTGATGATGAGCGGGAAGCCGACGCGGCGGGCCTCGGACTCGAGTCGCTCGAGGGTCTGCTCGGCGCCGTGGTAGCCGGGCAGCACCGGCACGCCGGCGCGGCTCATCGCCTCCTTGGCCGCGCTCTTCGAGCCCATCGCCGCCATGGCGCTGGCCGGCGGCCCCACGAAGGCGATGCCGGCGGCCGCACAGGCGGCGGCGAACTCGGCGCGCTCGGACAGGAACCCGTAGCCCGGGTGGATCGCCTCGGCACCGGCGGCGCGGGCCGCCTCGAGCACGCGCTCGATGGCGAGGTAGCTGTCCCGCGCGGGCGCCGGGCCGAGCCGATAGGCGACGTCGGCCTCGCGCACGTGCCGGGCGCCGGCGTCGGCATCGGAATACACGGCGATCGTGCGGATGCCGAGGCGCCGCGCAGTGCGCAGGACCCGGCAGGCGATCTCGCCGCGGTTGGCGATCAGCAGGCTGCGAAAGCTCACGAGCGCCACCCGGGCGTGCGCCGCGCGAGCGCCGCGTCGATGCCCTCCTGGGCCTCGGCCCCCGCCCGCAGCGTCGCGAGCCACGCGGCGGTGCTCGCCGCGGTCGCCGCGCCCGGCGTCTGGTGGCCGACCGCCGCAATCAGCCGCTTGGCCTCGGCGAGCGCGTGCGGACCGCCCTGCGCGATCTCGGCCGCGAGCCGCAGGCCTTCGGCGGCGAGCGCCTCCGGCGCGACCGCGAGGTGCAGCAAGCCGAGCTCGACCGCGCGCGCCGCGTCGATCTGCTCGCCACTCAGGAAGTAGCGCCGTGCCTGGCGGTGGCCGAGTGCCTCGATCACGTAGGGCGAGATCACCGCCGGCACGAGGCCGAGCTGCACCTCGGGCAGGCGGAAGCGCGCGGCGGTCGAGCCGATCGCGACGTCGCAGGCGGCGGCGAGACCCATGCCGCCACCGAAGGCCGGGCCCTGGACGAGCGCGATGCTCGGCTTCGGGCAATCGCGCAGCGCGAGCAGCAGCGCGGCAAGCTGCGAGGCGTCCTGGACGCTCGCCGCGCGATCGCCGCGCCCGAGCGCCAGCATCGCGTGCAGGTCCGCGCCGGCGCAGAACGCGGTGCCCTCGGCGGCGATCAGCAGCACCCGCGTCGCCGGGCGGGTCGCGTGACTCGCCACGGCCGCCTGCAGAGCCCCGATCAGCGTGCCGTCGAGCGCGTTGCGCTGCGCCGGACGGTTGAGGCTGAGGCGCACGACGCCAGCGGCGGGCTCGGACTCGAGAAGGATCGGTTCCATGGGCTACATCCGGAAGATGCCGAAGCGGGTGTCGGCCGTCGGCGCGTTTCGCACCATCGCGAGCGCGAGCGTCAGCACCCGGCGCGTGTCGATCGGGTCGATGACACCATCGTCCCACAGCCGTGCGCTCGCGTAGTACGGGTGGCCCTGCGACTCGTACTGGCGCCGGATCGGATCCATGAACGCCTGCTCCTCGGCCGACGACCAGTCCTGGCCGGCGGCCTTCAGCTGGTCGCGCCGGATCGTCGCCAGCACCGTCGCCGCCTGCTCGCCCCCCATCACCGAGGTGCGGGCATTCGGCCACTGCCACAGCAGGCGCGGCCCGTAGGCCCGGCCGCACATCGCGTAGTTCCCCGCCCCGTAGGACCCGCCGACGATCAGCGTCAGCTTGGGCACCTGGGCTGCGGCGACCGCGGTGACCATCTTCGCGCCGTCGCGCGCGATGCCGCCGGCCTCGGCCCGGCGTCCGACCATGAAGCCGGTGATGTTCTGCAGGAACAGCAGCGGGATGTGTTCGCGCGCGCACAGCTCGACGAAGTGCGCGCCCTTGAGCGCGCTCTCGGAGAACAGGATGCCGTTGTTGGCGACGATCCCGACTGGGTAGCCGCCGAGGTGGGCGAAGCCGGTGACCAGCGTGCTGCCGTAGAGCTGCTTGAACTCGTCGAATTCCGATCCGTCGACGAGCCGCGTGATCAGTTCGCGCACGTCGTAGGGCTTGCGCAGGCTCGCGGGCACGACGCCATAGAGTTCCGCCGGATCGTACAGCGGCTCGCGGGGCGCCACCGGCGGTGCGCGCTCCGGGGCGGGCTTGAGCCGGCCGACGATGCGGCGCGCGATCGCGATCGCGTGCGCGTCGTTCTCCGCGTAGTGGTCACAGACGCCCGATTCGCGGCAGTGCACGTCGGCCCCGCCGAGGGTCTCGGCGTCGATCTCCTCGCCGGTGGCCGCCTTGACGAGCGGCGGGCCGCCGAGGAACACCATGCCCTGGTTGCGGACGATCACGTTCTCGTCGGCCATGGCCGGCACGTACGCGCCGCCGGCCGTGCACGAGCCGTGTACGACGGCGATCTGCGCGATGCCGGCCGCCGACAGGGTCGCCTGGTTGTAGAAGATGCGCCCGAAGTGCTCGCGGTCCGGGAACACCTCGTCCTGGGCCGGCAGGAACGCGCCGCCGCTCTCGACGAGGTACACGCACGGCAGCCGGTTCTCGCGGGCCACGTCCTGCGCGCGCAGGTGCTTCTTCACGGTCAGCGGGTAGTACGTGCCGCCCTTGACGGTCGGGTCGTTGGCGACGATCACGCACTCGCGGCCGGAGACGCGCCCGATCCCGGTGACGATGCCCGCGCACGGCACCTCGCCGCCATAGAGTCCGTGCGCGGCGAGCGCCGACAGCTCGAGGAACGGCGCACCAGCATCGAGCAGCAGGTCGATTCGCTCGCGCGCGAGCAACCGGCCGCGCGCACGGTGCTTGTCGACCGCCTTCTTCGGCCCGCCGGCGGCCACGGTCGCGATCTTCTCTCGTAGATCCCTGACGATGGCGTCCATTGAGGCCCTGTTCGCCTCAAATTCCGCGCTTTTCGTGTTGATCTGGCTCGTGAGGCGGATCATCTTGCCCTCGACCCCAGAATTGTCGGACAATCATACTATCGTAATCCCTGAGGAACGCCAAGATGGCCGATGCCGGCGTGAGCCACGAAGACGATCTCGACGCCGGCCTCGACGAGGACCTCGCCGCGCTGCGCCAGGCCGTGCGCCGCTTCGCCAGCGAGCGGATCGCACCGCTCGCCGCCGCGATCGACCGCGAAGACCGCTTTCCGCGCGAGCTGTGGCCCGAGCTCGGTGCGCAGGGCCTGCTTGGCATGACGGTCCCGGAGCGCTACGGCGGCACGGGCCTCGGCTACCTCGCCCACGTGCTCGCGATGGAGGAGATCTCGCGCGCGTCGGGCGCCGTCGGCCTCAGTTACGCGGCGCATTCCAACCTCTGCATCAACCAGCTGCGGCTGAACGGCACCGAAGCGCAGCTGGAGCGCTATCTGCCGCGGCTGGTCAGCGGCGAGCACGTCGGTTCGCTCGCGATGTCGGAGCCCGAGGCGGGCTCCGACGTGGTCGGGATGCGGCTGCGCGCCGAGCGCCGCGGCGACCACTACCTGCTGAACGGCCGCAAGATGTGGATCACGAACGGCCCGGATGCCGACGTCGTGGTCGTCTACGCGAAGACCGCGCCGGAGCAGGCCTCGCGCGGCATCACGACCTTCATCGTCGAACGCGGCACGCCCGGCTTCTCGGTCGCCCAGAAGCTCGACAAGCTCGGCATGCGCGGCTCCTCGACCGGCGAGCTGGTCTTCCAGGACTGCCGCGTGCCGCTCGAGAACGTCCTCGGCCGCGAGAACGGCGGCGTCGCGGTGCTGATGAACGGACTCGACTACGAGCGGGTGGTGATCGCCGGCGGTCCGCTCGGCCTGATGTCGGCCGCGCTCGACCTCGTGCTGCCGTACGTGCGCGAGCGGCGCCAGTTCGGCCGGCCGATCGGCAGCTTCGAGCTGATGCAGGGCAAGATCGCGGACCTCTACACGAGCCTGTTTGGCAGCCGCGCCTACGTGCACCAGGTCGCCCGTGCCTGCGACGCCGGGCTCAAGACCCGCCGCGCGGCGGCGGCCTGCCTGCTGCTCGCCTCCGACCGTGCCGTGCAGGCGGCCCTCGAGGCGATCCAGGCGCTCGGCGGCAACGGCTACATCAACGACTACCCGGCCGGCCGCCTGCTGCGCGACGCGAAGCTCTACGACATCGGTGCCGGCACGCAGGAGATCCGCCGCATGCTGATCGGCCGCGAGCTGGTGGGCGCCGCGTGAGCACGGCCTTCGAGCCGCTGCCGTTCGAGCCGGGCTACCGGCGGGTCGCGAGCGCGATCGCGGCACGCATCCTCGATCGCACGCTGCGCGACGGCGACGCGCTGCCGGCCGAGACCGAGCTCGCGGCGCAGTTCGCGGTCAATCGCTCGACGATCCGCGAGGCGCTGCGCGAGCTCGAGAGCGCGAACCTGGTCGCGCGCCGCCGCGGCACGAAGCGCATGGTCGTCAGCCGCCCGGCCGCGACGCAGGTGGCCGGCCGGATCGGCCATGCGCTCGCGCTGAACGACGTGACGGTGCGCGAGGTGTGGGAGACGCTCGAGCTGCTCGAGCCACCGACCGCCGAGGCTGCGGCCCGGCGTGCGAGCGGCGAGTCGCTGGCGGCGATTCGCGCGGCGGTGGCCGGCTACGCCACCGACCACGCCACCGCGCCGGCGGCGGTCGCCGGGGTCGCGAGGTTCTTCCGTGCGGTCGCCGCGGCGAGCGGCAACCGCGTGCTGCCGCTCGCGCAGGAGCCGCTGCTGCTGCTGCTCGGCGCCGCGCTCGAGGTGATCATCGACCGGGCGCCCCCGGCGCGGGCGCGCATCGCCACGGCCCAGCGCGAGATACTCGCCGCCATCGAGGGCGGCGAGCCGGAGCGGGCCCGCAGCTGGATGGCGAAGCACGTGCGCGACTTCCGCCGCGGCTTCGAGATCAGCGGCGTCGATCTCGACACACCCGTGCCGGCGCCGCCGGCGGAATAGCCGGGCCGTGGACGGGGCCGACCCGCGCGGGCATGATCCCGTGCCTGTCGACGACGCGAGGCGCGGCGCGCGATGAAGCTCTACTACTCCCCGACGTCCCCCTACGTGCGCAAGGTGCGCGTGGTCGCCATCGAAAAAGGCCTCGCCGAGCAGGTCGAGCTGGTCGACGCCTCGCCCTGGCCGTTGCCGACCACGGTGGCGGCGGTGAACCCGCTCGGCAAGGTCCCGGCGCTGGTCACCGACGACGGCCTGACCCTGTATGACAGCCCGGTGATCTGCGAGTACCTGGATGCGCTGGTGCCGGCCTCGCCGCTGATCCCGCGCTCGGGCGCGGCACGCTGGCGCGTGTTGCGCTGCCAGGCGCTGTGCGACGGCGTGCTCGATGCGGCGGTAGCGATCGTGCTCGAGCGCCGCCGTCCGGAGGCGGAACGCTCCGCCGCGGCGCAGGCGCGCGCGACGGATGCGATCCGCCGCAGCGTCGCCGCGTTCGGCGCGGAGCTGAACCCGGCAGCGACGCCGTTCGACCTCGGCCAGATCTCGATCGCGGTCGCGCTCGGCTACCTCGAGTTCCGCCTCGGCGACCTCGACATCGGCACCGGCGCACCCGCCCTGGCCGACTGGTGGCGCGCGGTGCGCGACCGGCCGAGCCTCGCCGCCACCCGGCCCGGCTGAGGTCCCCATGACGAAAGAGCTGTTCCAGCCCCTGTCCGGCAATGCGATGCCCCGCGCCGGCGGGCCGGCGACCTTCATGCGGCTGCCGGCCGTGGGCCTCGACGCCGGCCTCGACGTCGCCTTCGTCGGCGTGCCGTTCGACATCGGCACCTCCAACCGGCCCGGCTCGCGGCTCGCGCCGCGGCAGATCCGCGACGAATCGCGGATGCTGCGCCCCTACAACATGGCGACCCGCGCCGCGCCATTCGATTGCCTGCGGATCGCCGACGCCGGCGACGTGCCGATCAATACCTACAACCTGCTGAAGAGCATCGAGATCATCGAGCGCTACTACGATGCGCTGCTCGCCACCGGCGCGAAGCCGCTGACGATGGGCGGCGATCACACGATCGTGCTGCCGATCCTGCGCGCGCTGCGCCGCCGCCACGGGCCGCTCGGGCTGGTGCACGTCGATGCGCATGCGGACGTCAATGACGAGATGTTCGGCGAGAAGATCGCGCACGGCACGCCGTTCCGTCGCGCGGTCGAGGAAGGCCTGCTCGATGGCCGACGCGTGGCGCAGATCGGGCTGCGCGGCACCGGTTACGCGGCCGACGACTTCGACTGGTCGCGCCGCCAGGGATTTCGCGTCGTGCAGGCCGAGGAATGCTGGCATCGCTCGCTGGAGCCGCTGATGCGCGAGGTGGCGGCGCAGATCGGCGGTGGTCCGGTCTACATCAGCTTCGACATCGACGGTCTCGATCCGGCTTACGCGCCTGGCACCGGCACGGTCGAGATCGGCGGGCTCACGGTGCCGCAGGGCCTTGAGATCGTGCGCGGCTGCCGTGGCCTCGACGTGGTCGGCGGCGACCTCGTCGAGGTCAGCCCGCCGTATGACACCACCGGCAACACCGCGCTGCTCGGCGCCAACCTGCTCTACGAGATGCTCTGCGTGCTGCCGGGCGTCGTCTCGCGCTGAGCGGCCGCGGCCGGCGGGGCGGAGCTGCACGGTACACTGAGGCGATGGACACCCCGATCTGGAGCCCTGCCCCCGCGCGCGTCGCGGCCAGCAACCTGACGCGCTTCGCGGCCTTCGCGCACGAGCGCCACGGCGCGCCGCGCCCCGACCGCGACCCGGCGCGCGGCTACGCGGCGCTGTGGCACTGGTCGATCGACGAGCGCGCGGCGTTCTGGTCGGCGGTTGCGGATTTCACCGAGCTGCGGGCCGAGCGCGGCCCCGGCCCGGTCCTCGAGCACGGCGAGCGCATGCCGGGCGCACGCTGGTTCGGCGACGCGCGCCTCAACTTCGCCGAGAACCTGCTGGCGCGCCGCGACGCGCATCCGGCGCTGGTGTTCGTCAACGAGGAAGGCGCGCGCCGCGAGCTGAGCTACCTCGCGCTGCACGCCGCGGTCGCGCGTGTCGCGGGCGGTCTGGCCGCCGCCGGGGTCGGCCGCGGCGACGTAGTGGCGGGCTTCCTGCCGAACGTGCCGGAGGCGGTCGTCGCGATGCTCGCGACCACCAGCCTCGGCGCGATCTGGACCTCGTGCTCGCCGGACTTCGGCATCAGCGGCGTGCTCGATCGCTTCGGCCAGGTGCGGCCGAAGGTGCTGTTCACGGCCGACGGCTACGTCTACGCCGGCAAGCGGATCGACTCGCTCGGGCCCATCGGCGGGGTGCTCGCGCGACTCGACTCGGTGCAGCACGTGGTGGTCGTGCCCTATCTGCAGGCGCGACCGGACCTGTCGCGCCTGCCGCGCGCGGTGCGCCTCGAGGACTTCGAGCGCGACCGCCCGCTCGAATTCGTGCGCCAGGCCTTCGACGCGCCGCTCTACATCATGTACTCCTCCGGCACCACCGGCGTGCCGAAGTGCATCGTCCACGGCGCCGGCGGCACGCTGCTGCAGCACCGCAAGGAGCACGTGCTGCACGTCGACCTGCGCCCCGACGACCGGCTGTTCTTCTTCACGACCTGCGGCTGGATGATGTGGAACTGGCTGGTCTCGGGGCTCGCGAGCGGTGCCACGCTGGTGCTCTACGAGGGCTCGCCGTTCCACCCGGGCCCCGAGGTGCTGTGGCAGATGGCGCAGCGCGAGCGGATCACGATCTTCGGCACCAGCCCGAAGTACCTCGGCGCGCTCGAGAAGGCCGGCTACCTGCCCGCCGAGCGGCACGAGCTCGGGCCGTTGCGCAGCCTGCTGTCGACCGGCTCGCCGCTCGCGGCCGAGCAGTACGACTTCGTGTATCGCGCGATCAAGTCCGACCTGCAGCTCGCCTCGATCTCGGGCGGTACCGACATCATCTCCTGCTTCTGCCTCGGCAACCCGTGGCTGCCGGTCTATCGCGGCGAGATCCAGTCGCGCGGCCTCGGCATGGCGGTCGAGGTCTGGGACGACGCCGGCCATCCGCTGCAGGACGAGCGCGGCGAGCTCGTCTGCACGCGGGCCTTCCCGTCGCTGCCGATCGGCTTCTGGAACGACCCCGACGGCAAGCGCTACCACGCGGCCTACTTCGAACGCTTCGCCGACGTCTGGCACCACGGCGACTACGCGGTGCTCACCCGCCGCGGCGGGCTGGTGATCCTCGGGCGTTCGGACGCGGTGCTGAACCCCGGCGGCGTGCGCATCGGTACCGCCGAGATCTACCGCCAGGTCGAGCGCATCGACGAGGTGCTCGAGGCGCTCGCCATCGGCCAGGACTGGCAGAACGACGTGCGCGTCGTGCTGTTCGTCCGGCTGCGCCCGGGCGTGGCGCTCGATGAGCCGCTCGTGAAGCGCATCCGCGACACGATCCGCGCCAACACCACGCCGCGGCACGTGCCGGCGAAGGTCGTCGCGGTGCCCGACATTCCGCGCACGATCAGCGGCAAGATCGTCGAGCTCGCGGTGCGCAACGTCGTGCACGGCCTGCCGGTGAAGAACACCGACGCGCTCGCGAACCCGGATGCGCTGGCGCACTTCCGCGACCGGCCGGAGCTCGCCGCCGAGTGACGCTGACCGAGCGCTGCCGTGCCGAGCTCGCCCGCCACGGCTACGTCCCGGACGCCGCCCAGCTCGGCGCGCTCGCGAAACTCGAGCAGCTGCGCGGGCGGCTTGCCCGCGCGGCGCGCCGCGAGGCGGGCCTGTGGTGGCGGCTCGCTGCGGCGTTCGGGCGCACGCCGCGCCGCCGCGCGATCCGCGGGCTGTACCTGTGGGGCGGCGTCGGCCGCGGCAAGACCCTGCTGATGGACGCCTTCGCGGCCGAGCTCGCGGTGCCGCACCGGCGCGCGCACTTCCATCACTTCATGCAGGACGTGCACGCGCGGCTGGCGGCGCTGCGGCCGCAGCTGCTCGCCGACCCGCTCGCGCGGCTGGCGGCTGACCTCGCGGCCGACGTCCGCGTGCTGTGCTTCGACGAGCTGTACGTCAGCGACATCGCCGATGCGATGCTGCTCGGTGGGCTGTTCGCCGCGCTCACCGAGCGCGGGGTGACGTTGGTCTTCACTTCCAACGTGCCGCCGGCGGGCCTGTACCGCGACGGCCTGCAGCGCAGCCGCTTCCTGCCGGCCATCCGGCTGCTGGAGCGCGCCACCGAGGTGGTCGAGGTCGATGGTGGCACCGACTATCGCCTCCGGCAGCTAGAGCGCGCGCCGCTGTACGTCGTCGGCAGCGGCGCGGACGCCGACGCGGCGCTGGCCGAGCGCTTCGCCGCGATTGCCGGCGACCGTGGCGCGACCGACGCCAGCCTCGTGGTCGAGGACCGGCCGATCGCGGTGCGGCGCCGCGCCGCCGGGACGATCTGGTTCGACTTCGCGGCGCTGTGCGAGGGACCGCGCGCCACCGCCGACTACATCGCGATCGCGCGCGAGCACCACACGGTGCTGGTCTCCGGCGTGCCGGCCTTCGACGAGACCCGCGACGATGCGGCGCGGCGCTTCGTGGCGCTGGTCGACGAGCTCTACGAGCGCGGCGTAAAGCTGGTGCTGAGCGCCGCGGCCGCGCCGGCCGAGCTCTATCGCGGCGAGCGGCTCGCGCTCGAGTTCCGGCGCACCGCGAGCCGCCTCGCGGAGATGCAGTCGCGCGAGTACCTGGCGCGCCCGCACCGGCCCTGAGCCGCCGCGCCGCGCGCGGTTTTGGTTACAATCGCAACCAACCGTGAAGCCCGCCACGCCCGCCGACCCGCCGCGCGCGCTCGAACTCGAGCGCTTCCTGCCGTACCGGCTCTCGGTACTCGCCAACACGCTGAGCGCCGCGCTCGCCGAGACCTACGCCGACCGCTTCCAGCTGTCGATTCCGGAGTGGCGCGTGCTCGCGGTGCTTGCGCGTACGCCGGGGCTCTCGGCCGCGCAGGTCGCGGAGCGGACCGCGATGGACAAGGTCGCCGTCAGCCGCGCGGTCGCCTCGCTGGTGCGGGCGCGTCGCATCGAGCGCGGCATCGAGGCCTCCGACCGGCGGCGCTCGCACCTGCGCCTGACGCCGCGCGGCCAGTCGGTCTACGACGAGGTCGCGCCCTGCGCGCTCGCGTACGAGGAATCGGTGCTGCGCGGGCTGCCGATGCGCAGCCGGACGGCGCTGTCCGCGCTGCTCGATGAGCTGCTGCGGCGCGCCCGGGCGCTGCGCGCGGCACCCGCCACGCTTGCCACGCGCCCTGCCCCGCCGTCCTCCGGCACGGCGCGCTCGCCAGACACACGGACGGTCCGACCTTCGAGGGGATGACCATGCTCGGCAAAGTTCCCGCCAGCCGACTGAAGCTGATCGAGCGCATCGTGCGCGCCGCGCGCGGCCGCCTGCGGGCCGCGGATCGCGCGGTCGGCGAGGCCTTCCTGCGCCGCTACTTCCGGGGCGTGGCCGACGAGGACCTGCGGGCGCGCGGCAGCGACGACCTCGCGGCGGCGGCACTGCTGCAGTTCCAGGGTGCGCGGCTGCGCCGCCGCGGCAAGCCGTGGGTCAGGGTCTTCAATCCGGACCCCGCGACCGACGGCTTCCACTCGCCGCACACGATCGTGATGATCGTCTGCGACGACTCGCCGTTCCTGGTCGACTCGATGGGTATGGCGGTCAACCAGGCCGGCCTCGCCGTGCACCTGATCGTGCACCCGGTGATCGAGGTCCAGCGCGACCGCGGCGGGCGCCTGACCGCGATCGCGGAACCCGGCGCGCGCGGCGCGCGCGGCGAGTCCTGGCAGCTGCTGGAGGTCGACCGCGCCACCGATCCCGCGCGCCTCGCCGCGCTCGAGGCGGCGATCCGCGGCACGCTCGACGACGTGCGGGTCGCCGTCAGCGACTGGCCGAAGCTGCGCGAGCGCGCCCAGTCGATTGCCGCGCAGCTCGAGACCGACCCGCCGCCGCTGGCGCCGGCCGAGCTGCTCGAGGGCCGCGCGCTGCTCGACTGGATGATCGACAACCACTTCACGTTCCTCGGCGCGCGCTACTACCGCCTCGAGCGCGGCGCGAGCGTCGATCGGCTGGTGCCGGACGTGGCCTCCGGGCTCGGCCTGCTGCGCGGCGGTCGCCCGGGCCATCCGGCGCACGTCGTGAAGCTGAGCGGCGACCTGCGCCGCCACGCGCGGCAGCGCTCGCTGCTGGTGATCACCAAGGCGAACACGGTCGCGACCGTGCACCGCGCGACGTACCTCGACTACGTCGGCGTCAAGAGCTTCAACGCCCGCGGCGAGGTGACCGGCGAGCACCGCTTCATCGGCCTGTGGACCTCGACCGCCTACAGCAGCAGCCCGCGCGAGATCCCGGTGTTGCGCCACAAGGTGCAGGAGATCATCGCGCACTTCGGGCTCGCGCCGCAGAGCCACGACGGCAAGGCGGTCATGCACGTGCTCGAGTCGCACCCGCGCGACGAGCTGTTCCAGGCGACCACCGCCGAGCTGATCCCGACGATCCGCGGCATCGTCAACCTCTACGACCGGCAGGTCGTGCGGCTGTTCGTGCGCCGCGACAGCTTCCATCGCTTCTGGTCGTGCCTGCTGTACGTGCCGCGCGACCGCTACAACACCGAGGTTCGCCACCGCATCGAGTCGATCATCCGCGAGGTGTTCGCGGGCAGCGACGTCGAGTCGCAGGTGCAGCTGTCCGAGTCGGTGCTCGCCCGCGTGCACCTGATCGTGCGCACCCCGAACAGCACGCGCGCCCCGGATCCGGCGTCGATCGAGCGGCGCATCGCCGCGGCGGTGCTGACCTGGAACGACGGACTGCGCGCGGCGCTGACCGCGCGGCACGGCGAGGCCGAGGCGCTGCGGCTGCTGGCCCGCTACCGCGACGCGCTGCCGACCTCCTACTCCGAGGACACGCCCCCCGAGGCCGCGGTCGACGACATCGCCGCGCTCGAGACGGTCGCGGCTCGGCCGGATGCGCTGCACCTCAGGCTGTACCGGCCGCCCGGCGCCGGCGCCGGCTGCGTCAACCTGAAGCTGTTCCGGCCGCGCGAGCCGCGCGCGATCTCCGACGTGCTGCCGATGCTCGAGAACCTCGGCCTGCGCCTGATCAGCGAGCGGCCCTACGAGGTCGGCCGCGAGGGCCAGCCGCCGGTCTGGATCCAGGACTTCGAGCTGCAGCAGCACGGCGGCCCGGCCCTCGATCTCGCCGTCGACGGCGAGCGGCTGTCGGCGGCGATCGCCGCGCTGTGGCAGGGCCAGGCCGAGAACGACGGCTTCAACCGCCTGGTGCTGGCTGCTCGCCTCAGCTGGCGCGAGGTGATGGTGCTGCGCGCCTACTGCCGCTGGCTGCTGCAGACCGGCATTCCGTTCAGCCAGCCTTACATGGAGAGCGTGCTCGCCAGCAACGCCCGCACCGCCGAGCGCCTGGCGCGGCTGTTCGTGACGGCGTTCGACCCTGCGCTGCCGGCCGCGCGCCGTGCGAGCCAGCTCGCGCGCCTTGGCCGCGAGATCGACGCGGACCTTGCGCAGGTCGCGCGGCTCGACGAGGACCGCATCCTGCGGGCGTTCCGGGCCGCGATCGACGCGACGCTGCGCACCAACTACTACCAGAGCGCGCGCGACGGCCATGGCCCGAAGCCGTACCTGTCGATCAAGATCGACCCGCAGCGCGTGCCGGGACTACCCGAGCCGCGGCCGATGTTCGAGATCTGGGTGCACGCACCGCGGGTCGAGGGCGTGCACCTGCGCAAGGGACGGGTCGCGCGCGGCGGCCTGCGCTGGTCGGATCGCTACGAGGACTTCCGCACCGAGGTCCTCGGGCTCATGAAGGCCCAGAACGTCAAGAACACCGTGATCGTGCCGGTCGGCGCCAAGGGCGGCTTCGTCTGCCGTCGCCTGCCGGCGGCGCGCGAGGAGCAGCAGCGCGAAGTAGTCAGCTGCTACCAGGACTTCGTCCGCGGCCTGCTCGACCTCACCGACAACATCGTCAACGGCAAGATCGTGCCGCCGCCGCAGACGGTGCGCCGCGACCCGGATGACACTTACCTGGTGGTGGCGGCCGACAAGGGCACGGCGACCTTCTCCGACATCGCGAACGGCGTCTCGGCCGAGTACGGCTTCTGGCTTGGCGATGCGTTCGCCTCCGGCGGCTCGGCCGGCTACGACCACAAGAAGATCGCGATCACCGCCCGCGGCGGCTGGGAGTGCGTGAAGCGGCACTTCCGCGAGCTCGGCGTCGACGTCGACCGGCAGGCGTTCAGCGTCGCCGGCATCGGCGACATGTCGGGCGACGTGTTCGGCAACGGCCTGCTGCGCTCGCCGCACGCGCGCCTGGTGGCGGCGTTCAACCACCAGCACATCTTCATCGACCCGGCCCCGGACGCGGCGCGCAGCTTCAAGGAGCGCCAGCGGCTGTTCGCGCTGCCGCGCTCGACCTGGGCGGACTACGACCGCAAGCTGCTGTCGGCCGGCGGCGGCGTCTGGGCGCGCAGCGAGAAGTCGATCCGCCTGCCGCGCGAGGCGCGCCAGCTGCTCGGCATCACCGCCGAGGCGCTGCCGCCGAACGAGATCATCCGCGCAATCCTGAAGCTCGACGTCGACCTGCTGTGGAACGGCGGCATCGGCACCTACGTCAAGAGCAGCGCCGAGAGCCACGCGCAGGTCGGCGACCGGGCCAACGACGCGGTCCGCGTCGACGGCCGCGAGCTGCGCTGCAGGATCGTCGGCGAAGGCGGCAACCTCGGCCTGTCGCAGCTGGGCCGCATCGAGTACGCGCTGAACGGCGGGCGCCTGAACACCGACTTCATCGACAACTCGGGGGGCGTCAACTGCTCCGACCTCGAGGTCAACATCAAGATCCTGCTGGCGCTCGCCGAGACCCGCCGCGGGCTGAAGCGCGCTGCGCGCGACCGGCTGCTCGCGCGGATGACCCCGGATGTCGCGGCGCTGGTGTTGCGCAACAACTACCTGCAGAGCCAGGCGATCAGCACGCTCGCCGCGGGCGCGCTCGAGCGCGGCACCGAGCTGGGCTACGCGATCCGCTTCCTCGAGCGCAACGGCGACCTCGACCGCGCGCTCGAGTACCTGCCGGACGAGGCGACGCTCGAGGAGCGCCGCCAGCAGGGCAAGAGCCTGACGCGGCCGGAGCTGTCGATCCTGCTGTCGTACTCGAAGATCTGGCTCTACCACGAGCTGATCGAGTCCGACCTGCCGGAGGACCCGTACCTCTCGAACGAGCTCGAGCGCTACTTCCCGGCGCCGGTCATCGACGGCTACGGCGACCTGCTGCGCGCCCACCCGCTGCGGCGCGAGATCATCGCGACCGCGACCACCAACAGCATCGTCAACCGCATGGGCCCGGTGTTCGCGATCCGGCTGGCCGAGGACAGCGGCGCGACGCTGTCGGCGGTGACGCGGGCCTACGCGATCGCGCGCGAGAGCACCTCGATGCGCGACCTGTGGAACGAGATCGAGGCGCTCGACAACCGCGTGCCCGCCGCGGTGCAGTACGACATGAACTACGCGACCTCGCGCGCGTTGCGCTACGCGACCTACTGGGTGCTGGCGCAGCGCGGCCGCTCGCTCGAGGTCGAGCCGGCGGTCGCGGCGCTGCGGCCGGGTCTCGCCCGGCTCGTCGAGGCGGCGCCGCGCCTCGTCACCGGCCGGCTGGCCGAGCGCATCGAGACCAAGCGCGCCGCCGGCATCGCCGCCGGCGTGCCGGCCTCGCTCGCGTCCCGCATCGCGACGCTCGAGCTGCTGCAGTCCGGCCTCTACATCGTCGACCTGGCGGCGCGGCGGCGCCTGCCGCTCGAGGCGGTCGCCCGCGCCTACCTGCACCTCGGGCACGTGCTCGACCTCGACGGCCTGCGCCTGCAGATCGACGCGCTGAAGGTCACCGGCCACTGGCAGGCGGTGGCGCGCGGCTCGCTGCGCGAGGACCTGTACCGGCTGCACCGCACCCTCACCGACACCATGCTCGGCCGCGGCCTGCGCGGCGAGCCGGTGCGGGCGGTCGACGCCTGGCTCGCGGCGCGCCGCGAGCCGGTGGAGCACCTGAAGCGGATCCTGGCCGACGTCACGAGCGCGCCGAGCGTCGACTTCGCGACACTGTCGGTGGCGCTGATGTCGCTGAAGCGGCTGGCGGGCGAATGAGCCGGCCGCGTCATTTTCCGGGCGGCGGCCAGCGCCGCCCGCGGCCACCCCGACCGGAGAGACCGACGTGACCCACCCCGCCGGCAAGCTCGCGCTGCTGCGCCACGGCCAGAGCACCTGGAACCTCGAGAACCTGTTCACGGGCTGGACCGACGTCGATCTCACCGAGCAGGGTCGCGCCGAGGCTGCCGAGGCCGGCCGGCTGCTCGCCGCCGAGGGCATCGCCTTCGATCTTGCCTTCACCTCGGTGCTGAAGCGCGCGATCCGCACGCTGTGGATCGCGCTCGACGTGATGGACCGGATGTGGATCCCGGTGGAGCGCAGCTGGCGGCTGAACGAGCGCCACTACGGCGCGCTGCAGGGGCTCGACAAGGCGCAGACGACCGCGCTGCACGGTGCCGAGCAGGTGAAGATCTGGCGCCGCAGCTACGACGTGCCGCCGCCGCCGCTCGCCGCCGACGACCGCCGCCACCCGCGCTTCGACCCCCGCTACGCGGCCCTCGATCCCGCCGACCTGCCGGCCACCGAGTCGCTGAAGGACACGCTGGCGCGCGTGCTGCCGTTCTGGGAGGCGCGGATCGCGCCCGAGCTGCGCGCCGGCCGCCACGTGCTCGTGGTCGCGCACGGCAACAGCCTGCGGGCGCTGGTGAAGATGCTGGACGGCATGAGCGAGCCCGACATCGTCGAGTTCAACATCCCGACCGGCGTGCCGATCATCTACGACCTCGACACGCGCCTCGCCTCCCGCGGCCGGCGCTTTCTAGGTGACCCGGCCGCGGTCGCCGCGGCGGCCGAGGCCGTGCGGCGCCAGACCGAGAAGCGCTAGCCGGCCCGCTGCGGCGGGCCGACCACGCGGTCGACCACCGCCAGCAGCTCGGCGGTCTCGAAGGGCTTCGGCAGGATGCCGTCGGCGCCCGACTTCTCGGCCAGCGCCAGGTAGGCGGACGTCGTGATCGCGTCGCGCTGGTAGCCCTGCGGCCAGAAGTTGCCGCCACCGGACATGGCCACGACCCGCGTCGCCGGGAAGTCGCGCCGCAGGATCGTGATCAGTTCCGCGCCGTTCTGCTGCGGCATGATCATGTCCGTGATCACGAGCTCGGCCGGTTCGCGCCCCAGCTCGGCGACGCCGGCCTCGGCGCTCGCGGCGATGCGCACCGCGTAGCCGGCGCGCTCCAGGATGCGGCCGATCGCGAGCCGCACCCCCGGCTCGTCGTCGACGATCAGCACCCGCGGCGCGGGCGGGGCGGGCGTGGTGCTCACGCGGCCCCCTCGACGGCGAGCGGCGCCTGCACCGCCAGCGGCGGGAACTGCACGCGGAACGTCGAGCCCTGGCCGACCGCCGACTCGACCGCGATCGTCGCGCCGAAGCCGGCGGCGATGCCATGCGCCACCGCGAGGCCAAGCCCGGTGCCCTCGCCGACGCCACGGGTGGTGAAGAACGGCTCGAAGATCCGCTCCAGCGTGGCCGCGTCCATGCCGCGGCCGGTGTCGCTGACCACCAGCTCGGCGCCGTCGTGCCACGGCCGCGCGCCGATCGTCAGCACGCCGCCGTCGGGGCGCATCGCCTGGTAGGCGTTGGTGCAGAGGTTCATCACGAGCTGCGCCAGCAACCCGGCGTCGGCGAGCACCGGCGGCGTGTCAGGCGCGTCGAAGCGGCGCACCTCGATGTTCGGCGAGGCCAGCGCCCGGAACAGGTTGATCGCCTCGTCGACGACGCCGTCGAGCGCGACCGGCGCGAGCCGGGAAGGCTCGGTGCGACGGCTGAACGCCAGCACCTTGTTCACGATGTCGCGCGCGCGCCGCGCCGCCGACAGCACCGCCTCGAGGTCGGCGCGCGCCGGGCTGTCGCTGGCAGCGTCCGCCAGCAGCAGTTCGCTGTAGAGGATGATCGGCACCAGCGCGTTGTTGAACTCGTGCGCCATGCCGCCGGCGAGCGTGCCGACCGTCTCGAGACGCTGGCGTCGCCGCAGCTGTGCCTGCAGCGTGCGGCGCGCGGCGTCCAGCTGCTCGCGCGCCGCGATTTCGCCGCGCAGCCGGTCGTTGACGCCGACCAGCTGCTCGCGCATCCGTTCGAGGTCGGCGCTCAGCTCGGCGACCTCGCGCAGCCCCGTCGTCGCAGTCAGGTGCACGACCTGCTCGCCGGCCGCGACCCGCCGCGAGCGGTCGCGCAGCTCGATCAGCGGTCGTGCCAGCCGCCGGCCCGCCAGCACCGACAGCAGCATCGCGATCGCGAAGTACCCGGCCAGCACCCACAGCACCTCGGAGCGGGCATCGGCGATCTGGTTCAGGGTCGGCTTCTCGTCGAAGCCGAGCCACAGCTCGGCCTGGCGGCCGCCGTGCTCGATCGGCAGCCGCATGAAGTACGCGCCGTCGTCGTCGGCGCCGAAGGTCAGGTCCTGGTGCGACGGACGCGTCAGTCCCGGCTGGCCGAGCGCGCTCGCGACCGAGCCGCCGGCGGTGACGATCTCGGCGTAGACGCCCTCGCCGCGCAGGATCGCCGAGTCGAGCAGCGCCCGGGTCCGCTCCGGCGAATCGAGCGCGTCGCCGAGCTCGAACTCGTCCGCGACGACGCGCGAGTAGCCGCGCACCTGCGACAGGAACTGGTCGCCGAGCACGTGCTCGACGATGCGCATCAGCCCGAAGAACAGCGCCGGCAGCAGCGCCAGATGCGCGAGCAGCACCATCAGGGCAATACGCTGGGCGAGCGTGGAGTTCAGTCGCGCCACAGCACCCTCAGCACGCGGATGCGCCGGTCGCGCTGCACGTCCTTGAGCCAGGCGACGCTGACCGCGCTGCGGTCGGCGGCGACCGCATCCAGCAGCTCGGCGCTGTTGCGGTAGACCGCCGGCCGCGGCACGCCCTCGCGCAGGGTCATCGACAGCAGGCGCCGCTCGAAGGCGTCGCCCGACATGCCGAGCACGTTCTGCAGGAAAGCCTCGTGCATGCGCTCGTCGCTGCGATTGTCGAGCGGCCGCAGCGGCTGGCCGCCGGCGGCGACCCGCAGCCCGAGGAACAGCTTGCGCACGTCGATGATCTCGAGGTGCGTGACCGGGCTGTCGGCGCTCACGACCAGCACGAGGCTCTCCTCGGCGGCGGCGCGCGAGGCGCCGGCCAGGAGCAGCAGCACGAGCAGGACGAGGCGCGCGCGGCTCACGGCAGCACGCCGCTCCACTGCAGCCGGGCCTCGTGGTACGAGGTCACGGCAGTCGCCGCGTGCGCGACCTCGAGAGTCAGCGCCTGGTGGCGATGGAAGTCCCAGCGCAGCCCGAGCAGCGCGCGCCGCACGTCGACGCCGTCGCGCTGCAGCAGCACGAAGTCGGTACCGGCGAGGGCGCTCGAGCTCTCGAGCCGGCCGTAGGGCGTCAGCGACGCCGGCGCGCTGTACTCGAGTTGCGCATAGCCGGCGTCGAAGCGGTGGCGGCGCGTGCCGGCGGCCGACTCGTTGCCCTCGTCGACGTGGTAGAGCACCGAGCGCAGGCGCCAGTTGCTGCGGAACACGTTCGCGTAGGCGCCGATCACCTGCTGCGTCACCGTGTCGGCGTTGAGTTCGGCGCGCGCGCTCGCCTCGACCACCGGCATGTCGTAGTGCGCGTACATCAGGCCGAACGCATCCTCGCCGAGCAGGTCCGGCAGGAAGCCGACGCGGGCCGAGAACGCGGCGCGGTGGCCGCCATGGTTCGCGTGGATCACGCGCACCGGGTCGAGCCCGTCGCTGGTGACGACGGGTCCTGCGCCGGCGCCGACCGAGATCACGAGGCCGCTGTTGCCGGTCAGTGCACCGCGCGAATCGAGCAGCGCGCCGGCGACATGCTGCGGCAGGATGCCGCCCTCGTCCTCCCAGCGCTCGATCGAGGGTCGGGTGATCGAGGTCTGCAGGTACTGGCCGTGGTGGTGGTCGGTGTTCCAGGCGCTGGTCGGCTGGTGGAAGCGCCCGAGCCAGAGCAGCGTGGTTTCGTTGAGTTCCCAGCCGAACTGCAGCCGCTCGATCTCGGCTTCCTGGTTCGAGATCTCCGATTCCGCGAGCACGCGGAACGAGCCGCTGGTGTGCGTATAGAGGAGGTCCGCCTTGATCCAGTCGTTGTAGGGGCTCGGCGGCGGGCCGTTGTCGTCCCAGTGGGTGCGGCCGATCAGGCTCGGGAAGACGAGCCAGTCGCTGTCACCGCCATGCTCGTGGTCGGCGGCGTGCGTCGGCGCGCCGAATCCGACCAACGCACCGATCAAGGCGGCACCGAGCAGGCACCGTCGTCGCAGGCCACCGGCAGCGTGTCGCATGCCCCCTCCCGAGCACCACGCGGGACTGGCCACAGCCCGGCACGCGGCGTACGTCCCGGTCACTCTATCGCGAACCACCGGGCCGGGCGGCGACCCCGGTCACGGCGGGCCCGAGCGCGGCCTGGACACGGCCGGCCGGGTCGGCCGGGCGGGTACCGGACCGCTCAAAAAACAGTCAGAAGTGCTTGAAACCGGCAGCGCGTTCGCCCGCGGGCCGGCGCCGGCTACTCGTCCGGCGCGATCGAGACCTTGAGTCCCGAGAGCTCGGCCGTGAACGGCACCTGGCAAGAGAGCCGCGAGCTTGCCGGTCGGAAACTGCCGAGCTCGCGCAGCAGCTCCTCCTCGTCGCCCTGCCGCGGCTGCAGCCGGCCGGTCCAGGACTCGTCGACCCAAACGTGGCAGGTCGCGCAGGAGCACATGCCGCCGCAGATGGCCGCGACGCCGTAGTCGAGCTCGCGCAGGGTCTCCATCACCGAGACGCCGACGCGCCCCTCGACGCGGTGTTCCTTGCCGTCGCGGTCCACGATCACGAGCTCAGCCATTCGCCACTCCGTCACAGGCAGCCGGCCGCGGATCTTGCGGCGCAGCAGGGCGCCGCGCAAGGGCTTTTTCCGGCCACCGGGGGCCGGTTGCCGCCGCTAGCGGTGGCGCTCGGCGGGATCGACCGCGAGCCGCGCGACGAGCGCCTCGCGGCGCTCCGGCTCGAGGGCCTCCCAGCCCTGCGCGGCGTCGAGCCACAGCGCGTGCAGGCAGTCGAACGCGCGACACATCTGCTCGACCTCGAGCGGCCGGAAGCTGCCGCCGTGCGCCTCGAGCAGCAGGGCGCGCGCCGCGGGATCGAGATCGTGGTAGCCGACGATCGCCGCCAGCTCGAACAGCGGGTCGCCGACGCCGCCGTACTCCCAGTCGACGAACCACCAGCGCTCGCCGCGCACGACGTTGCGCCAGTGCAGATCGTTGTGGCACAGCACCGGCGCACCACCGCGATAGGTCGCGAGCGACCAGCGCAGCCGCGCGCCGATGACCTCGCGCGACACCGGGCCCGCCGCGCGCACCGGCTGCTCGAGGTAGTGCGCGAGCACGGCGTGGACGTCGAGCCGGCGCACGCCGCGCGGCACCGGCAGCGCGTGCAGCTCGCGCAGGCGCTCGCCGAGCGCGCGCAGGCCCGCCGGCGCGCGCAGCTCCTCGCGGTCCGGCATGCTGCCGGCCAGGAATTGCGTCACCAGCAGGCCGCTCGCCGGCGCCGCGTGCACGATCGCCGGCGCGAAGCCCGCCGCGGCCGCGGCCGCGTGCACCTGGCGCTCGGCGACGCGGTTGATGCCGAAGGCCGCATCGGCCGCGCCGGCAAGCCGCACGGCCCAGTCGCCGCCGGAGAACCGCACCCGGTAGCTGTGGTTGGTGCCGCCGCCGCCGAGCGGCGCGACCTCGGCACCGGCGGCGAGCGCGTCGCGGCCGGCGGCGAAGCTCGCGAGCGCGCTCGCGAGCCCCTCGGGCAGCACGGCGCTCATGCGGCGGACGCCGGCGGGGATGGGGGTCGGTTCATGTCGCGATACCAGCTGCGCCAGCCCCACAGGGCGAGGCCGACGAACAACGCATACAGCATCATGGAAGGATAAAGGCGCTCGCGCCAGCACAGCACCGCAATCAGCACGTCGATGACCACCCACCACGCCCAGCTCTCGAGGTGCTTGCGGGTGGCGAGCCAGGTGGCGTAGACGCTCGCCCAGGTGGTCAGCGCATCGAGGGTCTCGCGCGCCGTGATCGCGCCGGCCGCGCTCGCGCGCAGCGACAGCGCGGTCGCGAGCAGCACCACGGCGGCGCCGGCGAGCTGCGAGCGCGCGCCGACGCGCGTGACCGGCAGTGCGTCGCCGCCGCCGCCGCCACGCCAGGCGAACCAGCCGTAGACGGCGGCGGCGAGGAAGAAGACCTGCAGGCCCGCCTGCATGCCGAGGCCCGCCCGGGCAAAGATCACGAGGTAGAGCGCGGTGCTCGCGAACGACGCCAGCCAGGCCGCGCGGTGCTGGCGGATGGCGAGCAGCACGTAGACGAAGCCGAGTATCGCGCCGGCCGCCTCGGTCGCCGACACGCCGGCCAGCGCCCGCCCGAGCTCGCCGGCGAGTTCCGCCGGCGTCACAGCGCGGGCCCCGCGCCGCGGGCGCGCGCCCCGGTGGTCAGGCGGGGCTGGTAGTATCCGCGGCTCGGCAGTTCGAGGTTCAGCGACCCATGGCCAAGCGCACGGTCAACGTGTTCCAGATCGACGTCTTCACCGACCAGCTGTTCGCCGGCAACCCGGCGGGCGTGGTGCTCGGCGCCGAGCGCCTGAGCGAGGTGGAGATGCAGGCGCTGGCGCGCGAGCTCAACAACTCGGACTCGGCCTTCGTGCTGCCGCCGGACGGCGAGGACCACGAGGTGCGGCTGCGGTTTTTCACGCCGAACCGCGAGGTCGGCTTCGTGGGCCACGCGAGCGTGGCCGCGCACGTCGCCCGGCTCGCCGCCGGGCAGGGCAAGGTCGGCGCGCTGCGGCAGAAGTCGCGGACCGGCATCAACCCGGTGGTCGTGTCCGGATCGGCCGCGGAGCCGCGGGTGTCGGTCGCGATCCCGGCGCCCAAGTTCCAGCCGGCGATCGACGCCGGCACGCGCGCGCGGCTGCTCGACATCTTCGGCATGGACACCGCGGCGCTCGACCCGAAATGCCCGCTGGTGGTCACGAAGCGCACCAGCACGCGCCTGATGATCGGCCTGCGCTCCGCCGAGCTGCTGGCCTCGCTGCAGCCGGACCTCGAGGAGCTGAAGCGCATGACGCCGCACGTCGGCGCCGACGGCTACTTCCTGTTCGTGCGCGACGCCCACGGCCCGGGCACGACCGAGTCGCGGCTGTTCTCGCCGGTGCTCGGCATCCCGGAGGACCCGGTCAGCGGCAACGCCCACGGCATGCTCGGCGCCTACCTCGTGAGCCACGGACTGCTGCCGGTGGCGAATGGCCGTGCGCGGCTGCGCGGCTACCAGGGCCGCAGCATGCACCGACCGGGCGAGATCGAGATCGAGGTCGAGGTCTCGAACGGCGAGCCGACGCAGATCCATATCAGCGGCACCGCGCGCGTCGTCTTCACGACCGAGATCACGCTCGACTGAGCCGGCCCGCCGCCGGGCCGCGGCCGCGCGTCGCGTGCCTGCGCGATTCATGGCCTAGTCCCGGGGGCGCGCGCCGGGCTCGCCGCCAGCTGGCCCGAGCTCGCGCTCCCAAGCCGCGACCACCGCGGTCGCGATCGAGTTGCCGACCACGTTCGTGGCGCTGCGGCCCATGTCGAGGAACTGGTCGACCGCGAGGATCAGCACCAGCCCGGCCTCCGGGATGTGGAAGTGGGCGAGCGTCGCGGCGATCACCACCAGCGAGGCCCGCGGCACGCCCGCCATGCCCTTGCTGGTCACCATCAGCAGCAGCAGCATCGACAGCTGCTGGCCGAAGGTCAGCGAGATGCCGTACGCCTGCGCGATGAAGAGCGTCGCGAAAGTGCAGTACATCATCGAGCCGTCGAGGTTGAAGGAATAGCCGAGCGGCAGCACGAAGCTCGCGGTCCGCTCGCGCACGCCGAAGCGCTCGAGCTGCTCGAGGGTCTTCGGATAGGCGGCCTCCGAGCTCGCCGTCGAGAAGGCCAGCAGCACCGGCTCGCGGATCAGGCCGGCCAGCGTCGTGACGCGCCGGCCGAGGATCAGGAAGCCGAGCCCGAACAGCACCGCCCAGAGCGTCGCGAGCGAGAGGTAGAAGCCGCCGATGAACCGGCCGTAGGTCAGCAGGATCTGCAGGCCCTGGGTCGTCACCACCGCCGCGATCGCCGCGAACACGGCGACCGGCGCCGCCAGCATCACGTAGCCGGTCACCTTCAGCATCACCTGGGCGAGCTGCTCGACCAGCGCGACCAGCTGGCGCACGCGCTCGCCGAGCGCCGCGAGCCCGACGCCGAAGAACACCGAGAACACGACGATCTGCAGGATCTCGTTGTTGGCCATCGCCTCGATGACCGAGCGCGGCACGAGGTGCAGCACGAAGTCCCGCAGCGTCAGCCCGCTGGTGGCGACGGCGCTCGCCGACTCGCCGGCCGGCAGCGGCAGCGCGAGCGCGGCACCGGGCGCGAGCAGCGTCACCATCAGGATGCCGAGCAGCAGCGAGATCAGCGAGGCGAACACGAACCAGCCGAGCGTGCGCAGGCCGACGCGGCCGAGCCGGCCGAAGTCGCCCATGTGCGCGATGCCGACGCACAGCGTCGAGAACACGAGCGGCGCGATGATCATCTTGATCAGCCGCAGGAAGGCGTCGGTCGCGATCGAGAAATAGCCGCCGAGCGCCTGCAGCGTCGCCGGATCGGTGATGCCCTGGTGACAGACGGCGCCGACCACGATGCCGAGCAGCATCGCGAGCACCACGTAGAGCGTGAACCGGCTGGCCATCTCCCCTCCTCCGCGCCGGGCACTCTGCCGGGTCGGCGCCCGGCTGACAACCGCGCCGGCTCAGCGCCGGCGGATACGGGCGCGCCCGCCGGCGAGCGCCAGCACGTGGTGGATCTCCGGCACCAGGTCGGAGGCGTGATGTGCCGCGACCACCAGCTGCACGCCGGCCCGGGCGAGCGCCGACAGCAGCGCACGCACGTGCGCCCGGTACGGCGCGTCGAGACCGGTCAGCGGCTCGTCCAGCAGCAGCGCCTCGGGCCGCAGCACCAGCGCGCGCGCGATCAGCACCAGCCGGCGCTGGCCGTAGGAGAGCTCGGCCGTCGGCCTCGCGGGATCGACCGCGAGGCCGACGGCGTCGAGTGCCCGGCGTGCGCGGCGGCGCTCGGCGCCGCTCGGCGGACGCTCGAGGCCGACGCTGGCGTGCAGGCCGCTGACGATGCACTCCTCGACCGAGGCACGCGCCAGGTACTCGGCCTGCAGTTCCGGAGAGACGAAGCCGACCCGTCGCCGCCACGCCTCGAGGTGGCTGCCGGGAGGATGACCGCGGCGCTCGAGCGTGCCACCGAGCGCGATCGGCACGAGGCCGTACAGGCAGCCGATGACGGTCGACTTGCCGCTGCCGTTGGCGCCTTGAATCGCCCAGTGCTCGCCGGCGCCGACGACCCAGTCGAGGTCGCGGACCACGGGGCGGTAGTCGCGGTAGAGCGCGACCTGCCGCAGCACGGCGAGCGGCGTGCGCGGCCGCCGGCGGCCGCGTGGCACGAGCCGGGCGGGATCCGGCAGCGAGCGCGCTGGCGCCTCCGCGAGCCAGTCGCGGACCACCGCCGTGCCCGGCCCGTCGTACGCGATCCGCCCGCGCGCGAGCACCAGCGCGCGCCGGAAGCCGCGCGGCGCGTCCTCGTCGCGGTGCGCGGCGAGCACGACGCTGAGGCGGGTGCGCGCGAGGCGCGCGAGCTCGCGGTCGAGCAGCGCCCGGCTCGCGCGATCGAGGCCGTTGTGCGGCTCGTCGAGCAGCAGCAGCCGCGGCCGGCCCGCGAGCGCCCGCGCGATCAGCACGCGCCGCCGTTCGCCGTAGGACAGCGTCAGGAACCGCCGCCGCCGCAGTGCCCAGAGCCCGAGGCGCCGCAGCAGGCCGCGCACGCGCCGCGCGTCGGCGCCGGCGAGCGTCACCAGCGGCCGGTCGTGGCCGTGCACGCCGGTGGCGACGATCCGCTGCACGCTGAAGTCCCAGTTGTAGCGGTGGTACTTGTCCTGCCGTTCACCGCCGACGTAGGCGATGTGCGGCAGCAGCTCGCTCAGCTCGAGCTCGCGACCGCGCGCATCGCGGTAGCTGCGCCGCTCGCGGCCGGTCGGCGTCGGCCAGCGCGCGCCGCCGAGGAGCTTCAGCAGCTGCGTCTTGCCGGCGCCGTTCGCGCCGAGCAGCAGGCAGTGCTCGCCGGGCGGCAGCACGACGCTGACCGAGCGCAGCACCAGCCGCCCGCCGAGGCGCAGCGATACCCGCTCGAGCGTGACGCCGAGGCCGCTCACGCGCGCTGCCAGCGGTCGCCGTCGCGCCGCGCCCGGCCGTCGCGCTCGAGCCGGATCAGGTGCGCGGCGAGCGAATGCCGGGCCATGTCGTGGAGCGATGGGTCGACGTCACGGTAGACGCTCGGCAGCAGCGTCGCGAGCGGTGCCGGGCCGAGCCGCTCGAGCGCCTCGACCACCGCGGCCTCGCGGGCGAGCCGATGCGCGGTCAGGCCCGCGATCACCCGCGCCGGCTCCCGAAGCAGCGGCCCGTGGCCCGGCGCCAGCCGCGCCGGGGCGAGCGCCGCAAGCCGCGCGAGCGATTGCAGGTACTCGGTCATGTCCCCGTCGGGCGGCAATATGACCGGCGAGACGGTGCCGAGCACGTGGTCGCCCGTATAGACGAGGTCATCCGCGGGCTGGTGCCAACAGAGGTGGTTGCTGGCGTGGCCGGGCGTGGTGAGTGCGCGCAGCGCGCCGGCATCGCTCTCGAGTACGAAGTCATCGCCGGCAACCACGTCGGGGACGAAGCTCGGGTCCTGCCAGTCGGGATGGCGAGCACGCCGGCCCACGCGGGGGGCGCCGACGCGCGCCGCGAGCGGGGTGGCGAGCGGCGAGTGGTCGCGGTGGGTATGGGTGACGGCCACCGCGATGACGGTCGCGCCGTCGATCGCCGCGAGCAGCGCCGCCAGATGCGACTCGCTCGCGGGCCCCGGATCGAGCACCACCAGCCGCCGCCGGCCGATCAGGTAGGTGTTGGTGCCCGGGCCGGTCATGCGCCCCGGATTAGGCGCGACGACCCGGCGGACCCCCGGCAACACCTCGACCGCGACGCCCGGCCGGAAATCGTCGTCGGCGACGCTCACGGGCGGACGGGCGGTGGCGGCATGGCGGGCGGGCTCACGGGGCGCATGGTAGCGGCCACCGGCCGGTCACTGAAGGCGGCGCGGATCGCCGCGCGGTCGCCGAGCCGATAAGATGGGCCCGGTTCCGGCCACGTCGGCCGGTCAGCGAGGTTGCTCCATGATCCGCATCCCGACCCTTGCCGCGTGCCTGGTTGCACTCGGAACCCTGGGCGTCGCTTCGACCAGCGTCGCTGCCTGCAAGTACCCGGTGGCGCCGAGTTCGATCCCGGACGGCAAGACCGCGAGCAAGGAGGAGATGATCGCCGCGCAGTCGGCCGTCAAGCAGTTCCTCGCGGACATGGACGTGTATCTGAAGTGCGTCGACGACGAGAACCCTCCCGCCGCGGCCGGCACCAAGCTGACCGACGAGCAGAAGAAGGCGCAGGACGCCGCCGAACGGGTCCGGGTGCAGAAGCACAATGCCGCCGTGGCGGACGAGGAAGCGGTGGCCGAGCGCTTCAACACGCAGCGCAAGGCCTACAACGAGGCCCACCAGAAGTAGGCCGGCCGATCGTCCCATGCTGACACCGGCCGAGGCCGCCGCGGCGATCGCGGCCGAGCTCCGGCCGCTCGCCGCCGAGCGCTGCGCGCTGAGCGCCGCGGCGGGTCGGGTGCTGCGCGAGGATCTCGACGCCGAGCGCGACCAGCCGCCGTTCGACCGCGTGGCGATGGACGGCGTCGCGATCGCGCTCGAGGCGTATGCGGCCGGGCGGCGCTCGTTCCGCATCGCCGGGACGGTCGCCGCCGGCGCGCCGCCGCCCGAACTGCCGGCCGCCGATGCCTGTCTCGAGGTCATGACCGGCGCGATGCTGCCGGCGGGCACGGATGTGGTGATCCCGGTCGAGGCGCTGGCCGTACGCGAGGGCGTCGCGACGCTCGTCGAGGATGGCGGGCTCGGGCGCTTCCAGAACGTGCACCGCCGCGGGCTCGATGCGCGGGCCGGCAGCCGCGCGCTGGCAGCCGGCACCCGCCTGCGGGCTCCCGAGCTCGCGCTCGCCGCCTCGGTCGGCCGCGGCACGCTGCTGGTCGGCGCCGAGCCAAGGATCGCAGTGGTCTCGACCGGCGATGAGCTCGTCGGGCCGGACCTGCCGCTCGAGCCCTGGCAGATCCGGCGCTCCAACGCCTACGGGATCGCGGCTTCGCTCACCCTGCATGGCTATCCGCGCCTGACCGACCTGCACCTGCCGGATGATCCCGCCGCGATCCAGCAGGGGCTGGCTCGCTTGCTCGAGCGGCACGACGTGCTGGTGCTGTCGGGTGGCGTCTCGGCCGGCCGCTTCGACCACGTGCCCGCAGCGCTCGAGGCCTGCGGCGTGCGGCGCGTGTTCCATAAGGTGGCGCAGCGCCCGGGCAAGCCGCTCTGGTTCGGCATCGGACCGGCGGGCCAGCCGGTGTTCGCGCTGCCAGGCAATCCGGTATCGACGCTCGTCTGCCTCGTCCGCTACGTGCTGCCGGCGCTCGTGCGGCTCTCGGGCGCGACGCCGCCGGCGCCCGAGCAGGCGGCGTTGGCCGACGCCTACGAGTCGCGCCACGCGCTGACGGCGTTCGTGCCGGTCGACCGCGGCCGGCATCCGGACCGCCCGACGGCCGTCAGCTTGCACCCCACCCATGGTTCGGGGGACTTCACGGCGCTGGCCGGCACGACTGGATTCGTCGAGCTGGCCCCCGGGCGGCGACTGGAACCCGGCGCGCCCGTCCCGATCTACACTTGGTGACCATGAACCCCGTAGTCGCCCTGCATGATCCCCATGCGCCGCTCGACCGGCGCGGCCGGCCGATGCACGACCTGCGCATCTCGGTCATGGACCGGTGCAATTTCCGCTGCCCCTACTGCATGCCGAAGGAGACCTTTGGCGAGGGCTACCGCTTCCTGGGCTCCGCCGAGCGCCTGTCGTTTCCGGAAATCACCCGCCTGGCCGGCCTGTTCGTCGGGCTCGGTGTCCGCAAGCTTCGCCTGACCGGCGGCGAGCCGCTGCTGCGGGCCGGCCTCGCGGAGCTCGTCGGCGATCTCGCCGCCTTGCCGAAGGTCGAGGACGTCGCACTGACCACGAACGGCGTGCTGCTCGCACGCCACGCCGAGGAGCTGCGCGCGCAGGGGCTCGGCCGGGTCACGGTCAGCCTCGACTCGCTCGATCCCGAGGTGTTCCGCACGATGTCGGGCGGCTACGGCGCACCGGCCGAGATTCTCGATGGCATTCAGGCGGCGATCGCGGCCGGGCTCGCACCCGTGAAGGTCAACTGCGTGGTCCAGCGCGGCGTCAACGACCACACCGCGCTCGCCCTGGTGGAACACTTCCGCGGCAGCGGCGTGATCGTGCGCTTCATCGAGTACATGGACGTCGGCACCCGCAATCACTGGGACGCGAGCCGGGTGGTGCCCTCGCGCGAGCTGCACGCGGCGGTTCACGCACGCTGGCCGCTGGTACCGCTCGCGGCCGGCTACCACGGCGAGGTCGCCGAGCGCTACGCCTTCGCCGACGGCCGTGGCGAGGTCGGCTTCATTTCCTCGGTCAGCCAGCCGTTCTGCGGCGCGTGCACACGCGCCCGGCTGTCGTCCGAGGGCGTGCTGTACACCTGCCTGTTCGCCACGCACGGTCTCGACCTGCGCACGCCACTGCGCGCCGGGGCGGACGATGCCACTCTCGAGGCACTGATCCGCAGTGCCTGGCTCGGTCGCAACGACCGCTACAGCGAGGCGCGCGCGGCGCTGCACGCGGCGGGCAGCGAGCGCAAGATCGAGATGTACTACATCGGCGGCTGATGAACACCCTCACGCACGTCACGGGCGACGGTCGCCCGACCATGGTCGACGTCGGCGACAAGGCCGTCACCGCGCGCACGGCGCTCGCCGAGTCGCGCGTGCGGCTGCCCGCCGCGGTCGCGCGCACGCTCGCCGAGTCCGGCTACGCGACCGCCAAGGGGCCGGTGTTCCAGACCGCGATCATCGCCGGGACCATGGCCGCGAAGCGCACCCACGAGCTGATCCCGTTCTGCCACCCGCTCGGCCTCGAGAAGTGCCGCATCGAGATCACCACCGACGGCGAGGACGTGGTGATCCGCTGCGAGGTCGGCGTGCACCACAAGACCGGCGTCGAGATGGAAGCACTGACGGGGGCGAGCGTGGCGGCTCTGACCGTCTACGACATGTGCAAGGCGCTGTCGCACGATCTGCTGATCCACGGCACGCGACTGGTGCAGAAGCGCGGCGGCAAGAGCGACTACGGGGCAGGCGATGGCCGCTAGCGCACCGCTCGCGGGCCTCGTCCTCGCCGGCGGCCACAGCCGCCGGATGCTGCGTGACAAGGCAGCGCTCGAGTTCGCCGGCGAGACCCAGCTCGCGCGCGCGGTGCGCCTGGTGCGCGCCCTCACGCCCGACACCTACGTCTCGGTGCGCGCCGACCAGCGCGCGGAGGCCGAGCGCTCCCGCTATCCGCAGGTCGTCGATCGCCTGAGCGACATCGGCCCGGCGGCCGGCATCCTCGCGGCCCTCGAGACGCGGCCCGACCATGCCTGGCTCGTGGTGGCGGTGGATCTGCCGCTGCTCGATGCAGAGACCCTGACGCGGCTCGTCGCCGCGCGCGACGCGGCCGGCCTCGCGACGGCCTATGCCGCCGCCGACGGCGGGCTGCCGGAGCCGCTGTGCGCGATCTGGGAGCCCGCCAGCCGGGCGCCGCTCGAGGCATTCGTCGCCGGCGGCCGCAGCTGCCCGCGCAAGTTCCTGCTGACGCACGGGGCCCGGCTGCTGCCGCTCGACTCGCCCGAGGCGCTCGCCAACGTCAACACGCCCGGCGATTACGCCGCCGCCCTCGCGCGACGCGCGGCCGCGCCATGACGACGGTGCACGTGCAGTACTACGCGGTGCTGCGTGAACAGGCGGGCCGCAGCGAGGAACGCGTCGAGACCGGCGCGGCGACGCCGGCGGCGCTCTACGAGGAGCTGCGCGCGCGCCATGGGCTGCGGCTCGCGCGCGCCCAACTGCGGGTCGCCGTCGATGGCGAGTTCGCGGACTGGCAGGCGCCGCTCGCCGATGGCGCGCGGGTCGTGTTCATCCCGCCGGTGGCCGGTGGCTGACGTGTCCGGCTTCGCCTTCAGCGAGCGGCCGCTCGATCTCGCCGCCGAGCACGGTCGCCTCGCCGACCCCGCCTGCGGCGGCTACGCGAGCTTCGAGGGCTGGGTCCGCGATTTCAATGATGGCCGCCCGGTCCAGCGCCTCGAGTACGAGGCCTACGTCGAGCTGGCCGTCAAGGAAGGCGAACGCATCGTCGCGGAGGCCATTGCGCGCTTCGGTGTCAGCCACGCGCGCTGCGTGCACCGCGTCGGCGATCTCGCGCTCGGCGAACTGGCGGTCTGGGTCGGCGTCAGCGCACCGCACCGTGGCGAGGCCTTCGCCGCGTGCCGCTACATCATCGACGAGGTCAAGCACCGGGTCCCGATCTGGAAGAAGGAGCACTACGTCGACGGCGACTCGGGCTGGGTGAACTGCGAGCGCTGCGCGGCGGTGACACTCGACGCCGCCCCGGGCGTCGCGGCATCGGCCGGCCACGACCCGGGCCATGCGCATGCGCATCATCACGATGCCGCCGACGCGCACGCGCACGCCGATACTCCAACGACCCGGCCTGATCGGCACCCCGCCGGCCTGCGACGGCCCGACTACTCGCGCCAGGTGGTGCTGCCCGAGGTCGGCGAGGCGGGCCAGGCGCGGATCCGTCGCGGCCGGGTGCTCGTGATCGGCGCGGGCGGACTCGGGGTGCCGGTCCTGACGTACCTTGCGGGCGCCGGCGTCGGCGCGCTCGGCGTCGTCGATGGCGACGTGCTCGAACCGTCCAATCTGCACCGCCAGACGCTCTACCGGCTCGAGGACGCGGGTCGGCCGAAGGCGCTGCTGGCAGCCGAGCGGCTGCGCGCGCTGAACCCCGAGGTCGACGTGCGCGCCTATGTCGAGCGCGCCGACCGCGAGCGCCTGCCGGCGCTGGCCGCGGGCTACGACGTGCTGGTCGACTGCAGCGACAACTTCACGACCCGCTTCGTCGTCAACGACGTGGCGGTTGCGCTCGGCAAGCCGGCGGTGCTCGCCAGCGTCTACCAGTACGAGGGGCAGCTGCAGGTCCTGAAACCCGGTGGCGCCTGCCTGCGCTGCGTCTGGCCGGATGCCGCCCGCGACGGTGTGGTCGGCAATTGCGCCGAGGCCGGCGTGCTCGGGCCGGTGCCCGGCGTGCTCGGCAGCCTGCAGGCGCTCGAGGTACTGAAGCTCCTGCTCGGCCTCACGACGCCCGCCGAGGACGCGGTGATCCTGGTCGACCTGGCGACACTCGAGAGTCGCCGCCTGCGCGCGCACCGGGCCGCGGGCTGCGCCGGCGCCTGCGTGCGGCTGCCGCGGGCCGGCGGCGCCGAGACCGCCGTGCTCGAGATCGACGTCGACCCGCTCGAGGCCGCCGCCTCGGGCGAATACGTCGTCGTCGACCTGCGCGAGCCGCACGAGGTGCTCGTCGAGCCGCTTCCGGGCCCGCACCTGCACATCCCGCTCGACCGGCTGCTCGATGATCCCGCGCAGCTCGACGCCGGGCGACGCTACCTGCTGGTCTGCGCCCGCGGCCAGCGTTCGCGGGCCGCCGCCGAGACGCTGCGGGGCGCCGGCATCGCCGCCGCCTACTCGATGCGCGGCGGGCTGTCGGCGCTGCGCGCGCGCTGATCCCGATCATCCGTCTCGAACGCCCGTCCCGGCCGCTGACCGCGGCCGCTCAGGGCGGCCGCACCTGGCCGCTGCCGCGCACCACGTACTTGTAGCTCGTCAGCTGCTCGACGCCGACCGGGCCGCGTGCGTGGAACTTGTCGGTCGAGATGCCGATCTCCGCACCCATGCCGAACTCGCCGCCGTCGGCGAACTGCGTCGAGGCGTTGTGCAGCACGATCGCGCTGTCGACGCGCTCGAGGAAGCGCGCCGCCGTCACGGGGTTCGCGGTCACGATCGACTCGGTATGCGCCGAGCCGTAGCGCGCGATGTGCTCGATCGCGCCATCCACGCCCTCGACGACGCGCGCGGCGATGATGGCGTCGAGATACTCGGTGTACCAGTCGTCCTCGCTGGCCGCTCGCACGCGAGCATCCGCCGCCTGGCACTGCGCATCACCGCGCACCTCGCAGCCGGCATCGAGCAGTGCCCGCAGCAGCGGCGCCAGCAGCGCGCCGGCCGCGGCCCGGTCCACCAGCAGCGTCTCGGCCGCCCCGCAGACGCCGGTCCGGCGCAGCTTGGCGTTCAGCACGATCTCGCGCGCCATCCGCGGATCCGCGTCAGCGTCGACGTAGACGTGGCAGTTACCGTCGAGGTGGCCGATGACCGGCACGCGCGCCTCGCGCTGGACCCGCTCGATCAGGCTCTTGCCGCCGCGCGGCACGACCACGTCGACGAAGTCGGTCATGCCAGCCAGCAGGTAACGGACCGCCTCGCGGTCGGTGGTCGGCACGAGCTGGATCGAGGTGAGCGCCAGGCCCGCGGCCTCGAGTCCCGCCTCGAGGCAGGCGTGGATGGCGGCACTCGAGCGCGCACTCTCGGAGCCGGGCCGCAGGATCACCGCGTTGCCGGACTTCAGGCACAGCGCCCCGGCATCGGCGGTCACGTTCGGCCGGCTCTCGAAGATGATCGCCACCACGCCGAGCGGTACCCGCACGCGCTGGATCACGAGACCGTTCGGCCGGGTCCATTCGGCGGTGACCGCCCCGATCGGATCGGGCAGCCCCGCCACCTGCTCGAGCCCGATCGCGACCGACTCAAGCCGCGCGTCGTCGAGCCGCAAGCGGTCGAGCAGTGCGGCGCCGAGGCCGCGGGCGCGCGCGGCGTCGAGGTCGCGGGCATTCGCCGCCAGCACGTCGGGGGCGCGCGCCCGCAGCGCCGCGGCCGCGGCCTCGAGCGCCGCATCCTTCGTCGACCGCGTCGCGTACGCGAGCACCTTGGCCGCGGCGAGCGCCTGCTGGCCGAGCCGCTGCATCGTCGCGCCGAGGGCCGTGTCGTCGGGCGTCATCATCTCAGCCCGCCGTCCCCGGCAGCATCACCAGGTCGTCGCGGTGGATCAGTTCCTCGCGCCCGCGGTAGCCGAGCAGCGCCTCGATCTCCTGGCTGCGGCGTCCGGCGATCCGCGCAGCGTCCTCGGAGGAATAGGCCGCGAGTCCACGGGCGACCTCGCGGCCGTCGGCGATCACGCTGACGGTGTCGCCGCGTTCGAAGCGGCCGGACACGCGGGTGACGCCGGCCGGCAGCAGGCTCTTGCCGCGGCCGAGGGCCGCCGCGGCACCGGCGTCGATCGCGAGCCGCCCGCGCGGCTTCAGCGTGCCGGCGATCCACTGCTTGCGGGTCGCGCGCGGCGTCGAGCCGGCGACGAACCACGTGCAGCGCTCGCCGTCCTCGACCGCGCGCAGCGGATGCGGCCGGCGGCCGCTGGCGATGCACAGGCTGCAGCCGGCGCCGATCGCAATGCGGGCGGCCGCAACCTTGGTGGTCATGCCGCCGGAACCGACGCCCGAACTCGGGCCCGAGGCCATGGCCTCGACGGCCGCGTCGACGGCGCGCACCTCCGGAATGAACTGCGCCGCCGGGTCGCGGCCGGGGTCCGCGCTGTACAGGCCGTCGATATCGGACAGCAGCACGAGGCACTCCGCGCTCGCCATCTGCGCGACGCGCGCCGCCAGCCGGTCGTTGTCGCCGTAGCGGATCTCGGCGGTCGCGACGGTGTCGTTCTCGTTGATCACTGGCACTGCGCCGAGCGCGAGCAGCGTGTTCAACGTGGCGCGTGCGTTCAGGTAGCGCTGCCGCTCCTCGGTATCCTCGAGCGTCAGCAGCACCTGTGCCACCGCGAGTCCGCGCTCCTCGAGGATCTCCTGCCAGGCACGGGCGAGACGGATCTGGCCGACGGCCGCGGCCGCCTGGCTCTCCTCGAGGCGCAGCCTGGCACCGATCAGCCCGAGGTGACGCCGCCCGAGCGCGATCGCGCCGCTCGAGACGACGATGAGCTGCTGGCCCCGGCGCGCGGCCCGCGCCAGGTCGTCCGCGAGGGTCTCCAGCCAGGCGCGGTTCAGCCGCCCGCTCCTGGCGTCGACGAGCAGTGCCGAACCGACCTTGACGATCAGGCGGCGCGCGTCGCGCAGGCGGCGCGCCCGGGCGCGGAAATCTGCTTGGGTCATCGTGTGGCTCGCGCGGCGGGGGCCGCACGTGGCCTTTGACTATACCGGGAGACCGCCGCGCGCGTCGCGCCGCGGCCGGCGGGCCTTCACCACCAGCAGGTCGCAGCCCACCCGCTCGAGGAGCCGCTCGGCGGTGGCACCGACGAGCGCCTCGTAGAGCCGGCTGCGCGCGATCGCGCCGAGCACCAGCAGGTCGAGCCCCTCGACCTCGGCGAAGCCCGGCAGGGTCTCCACCGCGGAGCCGCGCAGCAGCACGGGCTGCGCCGGCGGCGGACCGCCGCCGCGGCAGAGCGCCTCTACGGCGGCACGCGCGCGCTGCTCGGCCTCGGCCAGCAGCCGGCCGACGAGCGCCGGCGATCCGACCGGCAGGCCCGGCATGGCGCTCTGCGCCACGACCGGCTCGAGCGGCAGCCAGGCGTGCACCACCGCGAGCGAACCGTGCAGCGCGCGGGCCAGGCGCCGGGCCTGCCCGACCAGCTGACGGTCGAGCGCCGCCGACGGGTCGGCCGGATGCAGCGGGTCGACGGCGGCGGCCACCCGCGGCGCCGCCGGCCAGCGCGTCGGGCGCACATAGAGAAGAGGAACCGGACAGTCGCGGATCAGCGGCCAGTCCGCCGGACCGAACAACGTGCGGCGCGCGGCACCGTGGAAGTGCGCCGGCGCGATCACGAGCTCGGCGCGCTCGCGGCGCACGGCGGCGAGGATCCGCGGCGCGGCCGGATGGCCGAGCTCGTAACGCACCTCGGCACGCTGGCCCCGCAGCCCGGCTCGCAGCAATCGTCCGAGCGCCGCGGCGCCTGCCACCTGCTGCCGCGCACGCGCCTGCGCGACCGCCCGGCCGCGGCCGTCGAGTCCCTCGCGGAAGTCGCAGCAGTAGGCGACGAGCCGCGCGCGCCAGGCGCGTGCCAGGAGGGCGGCCTTGTCGAGGGTCGGCTGCGGGTCCGCGGCCGGATCCACCACCACGAGGATGCGGCGGGGCGATGCGGGCAGCGACGGGCGGCGGTGAGTCACGCCGGCGAGCGTGCGGCAACTCCGGGAATGCCGCAAGGCGTATGTGCATGTGCGTATGGGGATGGGGGCCGGCCCCGAAGTACCCTGCGGCTGCTTCGGGGACCCCTGCGGGTCGTCGTTCAAACCCTCTCAACCGCTCTACGGGACGCACATGCAACGCGCGGAAACGTATAACGATACCGTCGTCCGGCAGTTCGCCGTGATGACCGTCGTCTGGGGCATCGTCGGGATGCTGGTCGGCGTCCTGATCGCCGCCCAGCTGCTCTTCCCGGCGCTGAACTTCGATATTCCGTGGCTGACGTACAGCCGCCTGCGGCCGCTGCACACGAACGCCGTGATCTTCGCGTTCGGCGGCTCGGCACTGTTCGCCTCTTCCTACTACGTCGTGCAGCGCACCTGCCATACGCGTCTGTTCGCAGCGCCGCTGGCGACGTTCACGTTCTGGGGCTGGCAGCTGATCATCCTGGCGGCGGCGGTGACGCTGCCGCTCGGCATCACGAGCGGCAAGGAATACGCCGAGCTCGAGTGGCCGATTGACCTTGCGATCGCCGTGGTCTGGGTGGCCTACGCGATCGTGTTCCTCGGCACGCTCGCGATCCGCAAGGTCAAGCACATCTACGTCGCGAACTGGTTCTTCGCGGCCTTCATCATCACGGTCGCGGTGCTGCACATCGTCAACAGCGCCGAGATCCCGGTGTCGATGTGGAAGTCCTACTCGGTGTATCCGGGCGTGGTCGACGCGATGGTGCAGTGGTGGTACGGCCACAACGCCGTCGGCTTCTTCCTGACCGCCGGCTTCCTCGGGATCATGTACTACTTCGTGCCGAAGCAGGCCGGGCGGCCGGTCTATTCCTACCGGCTGTCGGTGGTGCACTTCTGGGCGCTGATCTCGATCTACATGTGGGCAGGCCCGCACCACCTGATCTACACCTCGCTGCCCGACTGGGCGCAGTCGCTCGGCATGGTGTTCTCGCTGATGCTGATCGCGCCGTCCTGGGGCGGCATGATCAACGGCATCATGACCCTGTCGGGCGCGTGGCATAAGCTGCGCACCGACCCGATCCTGAAGTTCCTCATCGTCTCGCTGTCGTTCTACGGCATGTCGACGTTCGAGGGGCCGATGATGTCGATCAAGACGGTGAATGCGCTCTCGCACTACACCGACTGGACCATCGGCCACGTGCACTCCGGCGCGCTCGGCTGGGTCGCGATGGTCTCGATCGGCATGCTGTATGCGCTGATCCCGCGCCTGTGGGGCCGCACCGAGATGTACTCGACGCGGCTGATCGACCTGCACTTCTGGACCACCACCATCGGCATCGTGCTGTACGTCGCCGCGATGTGGATCGCCGGCGTGATGCAGGGGCTCATGTGGCGCGCCACGAATCCGGACGGCACGCTGACCTACACCTTCGTCGAGTCGCTGAAGGCCACCTACCCGTTCTACGCGGTGCGCCTCGCCGGCGGCGTGCTGGTGCTCGGCGGCATGTTCCTGATGGCCTACAACGTCTGGAAGACGATCACGGCCGCCAATGCCACGACCGCGGAGCAGCCGGTGCTGCAGCCGGCGCACGGCTGACCGGCCCCCAGCAACGATTGGAAGCAACGCCATGAACCACGAAAAGATCGAGAAGAACGTCGGGCTGCTCGGCATCCTGACGGCGATCGTCATCAGCATCGGCGGCCTGGTCGAGATCGTGCCGCTGTACTTCACCGGCATGGTCACGGATCCGGCGCCGGGCGTGAAGCCCTACTCCGCGCTCGAGGTCGAGGGCCGCGACATCTACGTCCGCGAGGGCTGCTACCTGTGCCACTCGCAGATGATCCGGCCGCTGCGCGCCGAGACCGAGCGCTACGGCCACTACTCGCTGGCCGGCGAGTCGGTCTACGACCACCCGTTCCAGTTCGGCTCGAAGCGCACCGGGCCCGACCTCGCGCGCGTCGGCGGCCGCTATTCCGATGAGTGGCACCGCGCGCACCTGAACAACCCGCGCGACGTCGTGCCGGAATCGAACATGCCGGGGTTCCCGTGGCTCGCGACCAATCGCATCGACGCCGGCGGCACGGCCGGGAAGTTGCGCGCGCTGCGCATGGTCGGCGTGCCGTACAGCGACGCCGACATCGCCGGGGCACGCGAGGCCGTCGACGGCAAGACTGAGCAGGACGCGCTGGTCGCCTACCTGCAGGGACTCGGCCTCGCCTCCAAGACCTGGAAGAACTGACATGAGCCAGAACGTGTACGGCTGGGTCGCCGGCATCTCGACCCTGATCTCGATGATGGCCTTCATTGGCGTGGTCGGCTGGAGCTACAGCCGGCGGCGCGCCGCGGACTATGCGGCCGCCGCGCGGCTGCCGCTCGAGGAAGACGGCGATACCACCACGGGAGCGCAGTCATGAGCGGATTCTGGAACTGGTGGGTGGTGCTGCTGGTCGCGGCCAACATCGTCTTCGCGGTGTGGCTGCTGCTGTCGACGACCAGCACCAAGCCGGGCGACCAGCACGCCGGCCCCGAGACGACCGGCCATACCTGGGACGGCGACCTGCGGGAGTACAACAACCCGCTGCCGCGCTGGTGGCTCGGGCTGTTCTACCTCACGGTCGTGTTCGCGGTTGGCTACCTCGTGCTGTACCCGGGCTTCGGCAACTACAGCGGCACGCTCGGCTGGACCCAGATCCGGCAGTGGCAGGCGCAGCGCGACGAGGCGAACGTCGTGGCGGCGCGCGAGTTCGCGCGATTCGACGGCAAGTCGATCGAGGCGCTCGCGACCGACCCGGCGGCGATCCGCATCGCGAAGAACCTGTTCGCCAACAACTGCGCGATGTGCCACGGCTCCGACGCGCGCGGCGCGAAGGGCTTCCCGAACCTGACTTCGCCCAACCTGACCTGGGGCCGGACGCCGGAGGCGATCGTCACCACGATCAGCGGCGGCCGCCAGGGCGTGATGCCGGCGTGGGCCGCGGTACTCGGCGCCGACGGCGTCGAGGCGGTCGCGAACTACGTCTATTCGCTGTCCGGCCGGGCCGCGCCCGCGCCGGCCCTGGTGAGCGCCGGCAAGGAGAAGTTCGACACCCTGTGCGCCGCCTGCCACGGCGCCGACGGCCGCGGCACGGTCGCACTCGGTGCCCCCAACCTGACCGACGCCTACTGGATCTACGGCGGCACGCTCGCCGCCATCAAGGAAACGGTGAGCAACGGCCGCAGCAACCGCATGCCGGCGCACCTGGAGCTGCTCGGCGAGCAGCGCGTCCGGCTGCTGGCCGCGTACGTCTACAGCCTGACGCCGGCCGCGGCCCCCTGAGGCGGCGATGGCGAGCGAGCAGCCGGAGGAGCGAGACGCAGCCGAGCCGCGTGAAACGCCGTGGAGCCGCATGCGGCGCGACGTCGCGATCGTGCTCTGGCCGTCCTTCCTCGCCGCCGCGGTGATGACGATGTTCTTCTTCGCAGTCTTCGACCCGGTGGAGATCGGCGAGGGGACGGCGCTCGCGGCGCTGGTCGCGAACCACAACGCCGGCTACGCGCTCGGGTTCTTCTTCTTCTGGGCGTTCACGACGCTGTCGAGCGCGCTCAGCCTGTATCTCGCCCGTACCGAGTCGCAGCTCGCCGGCCGGGAAGGCGGAGGGTCGCGGCCGTGACCGCCCCGCTCGCGACGCCGTCCGGCGGTGCGGCGCCGCCGGACGAGCCGGTGGCGTTCTACGCGAAGCACGTCAAGATCTACCCGCGCGAGGTCGCCGGGCGCTTCGACCGGCTGCGGCGGGTCGCGGTGCTGGCGCTGCTCGGCCTCTACTATCTGGTGCCGTGGCTGCGCTGGGACGGCCGCCAGGCGGTGCTGTTCGACCTGCCGGCCCGCAAGTTCTACATCTTCGGCCTGGTGCTCTGGCCGCAGGACTTCATCTTCCTGACCTGGATCCTGGTGCTGCTCGGGATCTCGCTGTTCTTCTTTACCGCGCTGGCCGGCCGCCTGTGGTGCGGCTTCGCCTGCCCGCAGACCGTCTGGACCGAGGTGTTCGTCTGGATCGAGCGCGCGGTCGAGGGCGACCGCGCCCGGCGCATGAAGCTAGACCGGGCGCCGTGGAGCGGCGCCAAGATCGCGCGCAAGACGACCAAGCAGGTCCTGTGGATCGCCTTCGCGCTCTGGACCGGCGTCTCGTTTGTCGGCTTCTTCGTGCCGATCGCGCCGCTGACGCGCGGCCTTGCGACCCTCGAGGTGGGCGGCTGGGCGCTCTTCTGGACGCTGTTCTACGGCGCCGCGACGTACTTCAACGCCGGCTTCCTGCGCGAGCAGGTCTGCAAGTACATGTGCCCGTATGCGCGCTTCCAGAGCGCGATGTTCGACCGCGACACGCTGGTGGTCACCTACGACGCCGGGCGCGGGGAACCGCGCGGCGCGCGTGCGCGCGGCGTCGACCCGAAGTCCCGCGGGCTCGGCGACTGCGTCGACTGCACGATGTGCGTGCAGGTCTGCCCGACCGGCATCGACATCCGCCAGGGACTGCAGTACGAGTGCATCACCTGCGCGGCCTGCGTCGACGCCTGCGACACCGTCATGGACAAGGTCGGCTACCCGCGCGGCCTGATCCGTTTCACCACGCAGAACGCCCTCGACGGGCGCCGCACGCGCATCATGCGGCCGCGCACCTATGTCTACGCGACGCTGCTCAGCGTGATCTTCGTCGCCGGCCTCGCCGGCCTGCTGGCGCGCACGCCCTACGGTCTCGACGTGATTCGCGACCGCAACGCGCTCTACCAGGAGAACGCCGACGACGAGGTCGAGAACGTCTATACCGTCAAGATCCTGAACAAGGACGTCGCCGCGCACGAGTTCCGCCTCGAGCTCGAAGGCCTGCCGGGTGCGCGCCTGGTGACGAACCGCCCCAGCTGGCACGTCGAGGGCGGCGAGGTGTACTCGATCGCCGTGCGCGTCGCCGTGCCGGAGGGCGAGTTCCGCGGCGGCCGTGACCTGCGCTTCGTGCTGGTCGACGCCGCCGGCGGCGCGCGCCGCAGCGTCGAACGAGCTCGCTTCATCGCCCCCTGAACGCCGGGAGCCCCACCATGCCGGAACTCGCCTCCTCCCCTGCCGCCGCTCGCCCGTGGTACCGCGAGCCCATGCTGTGGCTCGTGATGGCGATCCCCGCCCTCACGGTGATTGGCGGCCTCACCACTGTCGTGCTCGCACACCGCCACAGCGACGACGTGGTGGCCGACGACTACCGCAAGGAGGGTCTCGCGGTGAATCGCGACCCGGCGCGCGACCGCGCCGCTGCCGAGCTCGGCGTGACGGCCTCGGTGTCGCTGCACGGCGGGCTGCTCGCGGTGCACCTCGAGCGCGGCCGTGCCGCCGACCCCGGCCAGCTGGTCGTGGTCCTCTCGCACGCGACGCGCGCCGAGCACGACCGGCTGGTGCCGCTGCGCGCCACGGCCCCCGGCGACTACGCGGGCGTGGTGCCGCCGCTCGCGCGCGGCCACTGGTACCTCGAGGTCTCGCCGCCGGACCGCCGCTGGCGGCTGGCCGGCGAGTTTACCGACGCACCCGCGGCACTCGAGCTGCGGCCCGGACCGGTGCCGTGAACGCGCCGGCTGCGGCCGGCTGCTTCCACTGCGGCGAGCCGCTGCCGGCCGCGCCGCTGCTGACCGTGCTCGTCGACGGTGGCGAGCGGCGGGTGTGCTGCCTCGGCTGCCGCGCGGCGGCGGAGCTCATTCGCGACGCCGGCCTCGGCGACTACTATCGCTTCCGCACCGCGCTCGCGCCGCGCCCGGCCTCCGAGGACGACGTCTGGGCGACCTACGACCGCGCCGAGGTGCAGGAGCCGCTGCTGGCCCGCGACGGCGAGCTGTGCACCGTCAACCTGCTGATCGAGGGTCTGCGCTGCGCTGCCTGCAGCTGGCTGATCGGCGAGTCGCTCGGCCGCCTGCCCGGCGTGGTGCGGGCCGCGGTGAACCCGGCGACCGCGCGCGCGCAGGTTGCGTTCCGTCCGGCGGACATCGGACTCGGCGCGCTGCTGAGGTCCATCGCCGCGCTCGGCTACCGGCCGCACGTGCTCGGTGCCACCGACACCCTCGCCGTCGCCACCCGCGAGCGCCGCGCGGCGCTGAAGCGTCTGGCCGTGGCCGGCTTCGGCATGATGCAGGTGATGATGATCGCGACCGCCCTCTACGTCGGGGCGATCGACGGCATGGACCCGGTGATCCGCGAGTACCTGCGCATCATCAGCCTCGTCGTCACCGCACCCGTGCTCGCCTATGCCGGGCGGCCATTCTTCGCGGGCGCCTGGTCGTCGCTGCGCGCGCGGCACCTCGGCATGGACGTGCCGGTCGCGACCGGCATCGCGCTCGCGTTCGTGGCAAGCGCCTGGAACACCTTCCGGCACGCCGGCGAGGTCTACTTCGACTCGGTCGTGATGTTCATCTTCCTGCTGCTGCTCGGCCGCTACGTCGAGATGCTGGCGCGACACCGGGCCGGCTCGACCGCCGAGGCACTGCTGCGCCTCGTGCCCGCGACCGCACGCCGGCTGGCGGGCGGCGCCGAGGAGCGGGTGCCGGTGGCCACGCTGCGCCGCGGCGACCGGGTCGTGGTGCCGGCGGGCGAGTGCTTTCCGGCGGACGGCCGCGTGGCAGCCGGCAACACCGAGGCGGACGAGTCGCTGCTGAGCGGCGAGTCGCTGCCCGTGACCAAGGTGACGGGTGCCGCCGTCGTGGCCGGCGCGCTCAACTGCGGTGCCCCGGTCGAGGTCGAGATCACGGCGGTCGGGCAGTCGACCGTGCTCGCCGGCATCGTGCGCCTGCTCGAGCGCGCGCAGACGGAACGGCCGCGGATCGCGCGGCTCGCCGACCGCGCCGCAAGCTGGTTCGTGACGCGCGTGCTGGTCGGCGCGGCGCTGGTGGCAGCCGCCTGGCTCGCGATCGACCCGTCGCGCGCGTTCGAGGCGACCCTGGCGGTGCTGGTGGTCACGTGCCCGTGCGCACTGTCGCTCGCGACGCCGACCGCGATCACCGCGGCGACGGCGACGCTGGCGCGGGCCGGGCTCCTGGTCACGCATCCGGACGCGCTCGAGGCGCTGGCCGCGGCCGATACGGTGCTGTTCGACAAGACCGGGACGCTGACCCTCGGCCAGCCCCGCCTCGAGCGCGTCGACGCCGCGGCGGGCGAGCGCGAGCGCGCGCTTGCGCTCGCTGCCGCGCTCGAGCGCAGCTCGGCACATCCGCTCGCCCAGGCCTTCGCCGGCATCGCCGCCCCGGCGGCCAGCGAGGTCAGCGTGCACGCCGGCGCCGGCCTCGAAGGCACGGTCGCGGGTGAGCGCTACCGGATCGGCACGGCGGAGTTTGTCGCGGGCCTCGCCGGACCGCGGGTCGCCGGGGGCGACGGGTCCGGAATCCACCTGGGCGGCCGCCGCGGCTGGCTGGCGCGCTTCGAGGTCGCCGATGCACTGCGTCCCGGCGCGCGCGAGATGGTGCGCGAGCTGGGTGCGCTCGGGCTCACGCCGCAAATTGCGAGCGGCGACCACCCGGACGCGGTCGCGCGCGCCGCGGCGGCGCTCGGCATCGGAGCCTGGGACGCGCGGCTGCTGCCGGCGGACAAGCTCGCCCTGCTCGAGCGACTGCGCGGCGCGGGCGGCCGCGTGCTCGCGGTCGGGGACGGCATCAACGATGCGCCGATCCTGCGCGCCGCGTCCGTCTCGCTCGCGCTCGGCACCGGCAGCGCGCTCGCGCAGGCGAACGCCGGACTGGTCGCACTGCGCGGCGACCTCGCGACGCTGCCGCTCGCGGTGCGTACGGCGCGGCGTACCACCGCCGTGATCCGCCAGAACCTGGCCTGGTCCGCGGCCTACAACGTGCTCGCGCTGCCGGTCGCCGCGCTCGGCTGGGTGCCGCCCTGGCTGGCGGCGGTCGGCATGTCGGCGAGCTCGCTGCTGGTGGTGCTGAACGCACTGCGGCTCGCCCACGCGCCGCGGCCGGCCACGGGCGGCGGCCGGCGGCCGATGCTGGTCGGCCAGGCGGCGCCGACATGACCATCCTGTTCGTGCTGATCCCGCTCGGCCTCGTGCTCACCGGGCTCGCGGTCTGGGCGTTCTTCTGGGCGGTCGGCGACGGCCAGTTCGACGATCTCGACTCGCCCGGCTGGGCGGTGCTCGCAGACGAGGCGGGCGCCACGCGGGAGGAACGTCCGTGACGCCGGCCGCGCTCGCGCTCGGCGCCGCCTTCGCGGCCGGGCTTGCCGGCAGCGCCCACTGCGCCACGATGTGCGGTGGCCTCGCCGCGGCGGCCGGCGCGAGCTTCGCGCGCCTCACGCCTCGGCCGCTCGTGGCGGCGCTCGGCTTCAACGCCGCGCGGCTCGCGAGCTACGCGCTCGTCGGCGCGACGCTGGCGCGGCTGGTCGGCAGCTTCGGCCGCAGCGCCACCGGGGCGCTGCCGGCGGCAGCGCTCGGCGCCCGGGTGATTGCGGCGCTGATGCTGGCGGCGCTCGGCCTGCGGCTGCTGACCGGCCGCGACCTGCTCGGCGCCGAGCGGCTTGGCGCGGCCTTCTGGCGCGCACTGCGCCCGCTCGCGGCGCGCGCCGGCGCGGCGCCGGTGTCGCTGCGGCCCGCGGCACTCGGGCTGCTCTGGGGATTCATGCCGTGCGGACTCGTCTACTCGGTGCTGCTGGTCGCGGCCGCCAGCGGCAGCGCGCTCGACGGTGCCGCGACCTTGCTCGCGTTCGGTGCCGGCACGCTGCCGGCGATGACGGGCCTCACGCTCGGCGGCGCGGCCGTCGCGCAAGGACTGCGCCGGCCGGCGTTTCGGCGCACCGCCGGGGCCCTGGTCGTCACCGCGGCGGCCTGGACGCTGCTCGCCGCCTTCGTCCATCCACCGGGTGCCGCGCACCCGCACGCGCACCACGTAGGCGCACCGGAGCCGTTTGCCTCGCGCTACCCGAACCCCTAAACTCGTGCCGCTCGTCGGCGCGGGACGCCCCGCGAGCGTCCCGGTTTCAGGAGCGCCGCGCGCGCGAGGGTTGCTGCAGTGGGCAGAGAATACGAGCCGGTTGCGGGCAAGTGGTACCGCGACCTCGAGGAGGATGAGTCTTTTCAGGTCCTGTCGGTGGACGAGGACGAGGAACTCGTCGAGGTGCAGCACCTCGACGGCGACATCGAAGAGATCGACCTGGACGCCTGGGCCGAGATGGACCTCGAGCCGACCGAGGAGCCGGAGGGCTGGTCGGGCTCCGGCGACGAGGATGAGGATGCCGACGAGGACGAGGATTGGGACGAGGACGAGGACGAGGACGACGACTGGGACGATGACGAGGAAGACGACGACGCGGACGACGATTATCGCGATCGCGACGACTACTGAGCGCACGCGCTGAGGCGTGCCCGCCCGCCGCGCGGTCCCGACATCCTCCGGGTCAAGACCGCGCCATGACCACCGACTCCCCGCCCGCCGAGCACCCGACCGCGCCGAGCCCCGGCACCGCGGCGGACGAGCTGAAGGCGCTGCTCGATGCGGCGGTGGATGCCGTGATCGTGATCAGCCACGACTCCAGGATCCAGACCTTCAATCGCGCCGCGGAACGGCTGTTCGGCTACCGCGCCGAGGAGGTCTTCGGCCAGAGCGTCAACGTGCTGATGGCGGAGCCGTACCGCACGGCGCACGACGGCTACATGCGCCACTACATGCAGACTGGCGAGGCGCGGATCATCGGCATCGGCCGTGAGGTCACTGCGCAGCGCCGCGACGGCTCGCAGTTCCCCGCCTCGCTGGCCGTCGGCCAGGTGCCGGGCTCGCGCCCGCCCCGCTTCATCGGCTTCCTGCACGACATCACCGCGCGCAAGGCGGCCGTCGAGGCCCTGCGCCGCGAGCGCGACCGGGCACAGAGCTACCTCGACCTCGCGCAGGTGATGCTGGTCGCGATCGACCCGGGCGGCCGGATTGCGCTGATCAATCGCAAGGGCTGCGAAATCCTCGGCTACACCGAGGCCGAGCTGATCGGCCGCGACTGGTTCGAGATCTGCCTGCCGGAGCGCCAGCGGGCGACGGCGCGCGCGGCACTCGCGGCCTCGCTCGCCGACGTGCGCACGCCGGAGGCCTATACCGAGGACACCGTGCTCACCCGCCAGGGCGGCCTCAAGCTGATCGCCTGGCGCACGATCGTGGTCCGCGACGAACTCGGGCGCCCCGCCGGCGTACTGAGCTCGGGCGAGGACGTCACCGAGCGGCGCCGCGCCGAGCAGGCGCTGACGCGCAGCGAGTCGCTGCTGCGGGCCGCGCAGGCGATCGCCAACCTCGGCAACTACGAGATCCACCTGCCCTCGGGGACGACCTACTGGTCGGCGCAGATGTACCGGATCCTCGGCCGCGAGCCGTCCGCTGGGCCGCTGCCGCCGAGCGAATTCCCCGCCCAGGTCGTGCATCCGGACGATCGCGAGCGCTGCCTGCGCGAGTGGCAGCGGGCGGTCGAGGAGTCGGAGCGCTTCGACCTCGAGTTCCGCATCCTGCGCAGCGACGGCACGGCCCGCGAGGTCCACGGGCTCGCCCAGCTCCAGCCGGGCGCCGGCGGCGAGTCGCTGGTGATCACCGGGACGCTGCACGACATCACCGAGCGTAAGCACGCCGAAGACGAGCTGCGCCAGGGCCAGGAGCGGCTGACCCACGTCGGGCGGCTGTCGACGATGGGCGAGATGGCGACCGGCCTCGCGCACGAGATCAACCAGCCGCTGACGGCGATCGCGACCTATGCGCAGGCCGCGGTGCGCCTGATGGACGCCGGCAACGACGATCCCGCGGAGCTGCGCGAGGCGCTGGTGCAGATCACGAACCAGGCGCTGCGCGCCGGCGAGGTGATCCGCCGGCTGCGGGCCTTCGTCAAGAACAAGACGGCGCGCACCGAGACCGTCGATCTCAATCGGCTGATCGAGGACCTGCGCGTGCTCGCCGAACCGGACGCACGCGTCAACGACGTGCGCCTGACGGTGGACCTCGGTGCCGGACTCGCGCCGGTCGCGGCGGACCCGGTGCAGATCCAGCAGGTGCTGCTGAACCTGATCCGCAACGCGATCGACGCGACGCTCGAGACGCGGGGGACCCCGCGCGAGGTGCTGGTGCGCAGCGGTGCCGTCGCCGACGGCATCGAGGTCGCGGTCATCGATCGCGCCGGCGGCATCCCGCCGGCGGTGGCCGCCAACCTGTTCAATCCCTTCTATACGACCAAGGCCAGCGGTACCGGCCTCGGTCTTGCGATCTCGCGCTCGATTATTCGCGCGCATCGCGGCAAACTGGGTCACCGTCCGACGCCCGGGGGAGGCACGACGTTTTTCTTCACGCTGCCCCCGCTGCCTGGAGCCTGAGCATGAAGGAAAAGCCCGCCACCGTGTTTGTCGTCGACGACGACGACGCCGTTCGCACCTCGCTGCGGCTGTTGCTGAAGTCGGTCGGCCTGCCGGTGGAGACCTACGCCTCGGCGCAGGAGTTCCTGGACGGCTTCGACGCCGAGCGCGCCGGCTGCCTGGTGCTCGACATCCGAATGCCCGGCATGAGCGGGCTCGAGCTGCAGCAGCGGCTCAACGAGATCCATGCGATCGTGCCGATCGTGTTCATCACCGGCCACGGCGACGTGCCGATGGCGGTCGAGGCGATGCAGCACGGCGCGGTGGACTTCATCCAGAAGCCGTTCCGCGACCAGGACCTGATCGACCGGATCAACCAGGCGCTCGAGAAGGACCGCGACAACCGCGCCGGGCTCAAGGAGCGCGACGCGATCCGCCGCCGCATGCAGCAGCTGACGCCGCGCGAGAAGGAGGTGCTCGACCTCGTGACGCAGGGCAAGGCGAACAAGGTGATCGCCGGGGACCTGAACGTCAGCCAGCGCACCGTCGAGATCCACCGGGCGCGGGTCATGGAGAAGATGGCGGCCTCCTCGCTGGCACACCTCGTGCGCATGGTCATCGAGGCGGAGCGCACCGCGGCGCCGTGACGCTAGGTAGATCCCCCGATTCGGCGGCCGCATCGGCGGGCCGATACTGCGGGCACGGAGCGTCGCGGCCCTCTCGGCCGCCGCTGTCCCCCCCGATGCCCCGCCACGCCGCCACGCTCACGCACCGTCAGGCTCCGCTCGTCTGCGTCGTCGATCCCGACGCGGCCTCGCGGCGGCGCGTCGCGACGCTGCTCGGCTCGCTGGGCGCCGCCGTCGAGTCGTTCGCGACGGCGCGTGCGTTCCTGGCCCGCCTGCCGCGCGCGATGCCGGTGTGCCTGATCGCCGAGGCACGACTACCGGACATGTCCGGGCTCGCGCTGCTGCAGGAACTGCGTGCCCGTGGCCTCGGCATCCCGACCATCCTGCTCGCGGCCGACGCCGACGTCGGCGCGGCGGTCGAGGCGATGCGCGCCGGCGCACTCGACTTCATCGAGAAGCCGCTGATCGACCGCGCGCTCGTGACCCAGGTTGCGCCGATCCTCGAGGACGATGGACACCGGGCGCACTGAGACGGTCGCCGCGGCTGCCGCGCGCGACAGCTGGTTCCACGAGCGCCAGTCGGCCTGGCTGTACCGCCGGCTCGCCGCGGTCGAATCCGACCCGCCGAAACGGCGCCTGTTCGAGGCGCTGGCCGATGCCGCCGATGAGCAGGCGGTCACCTGGTCGCGCCACCTCGGCAGCGAGCCGCGCTTTGCGCCGGGGCTCCGCGCCCGGCTGGTGGCGGCGCTGACCGACCGGCTCGGACCGCGTCGCATGCGCGGCGCACTGATCGCGCTCAAGCTGCGCGGGCTGTCGGTCTACAACGCGCCGGCGACGGCGGGCCATGCCATGCCGACCACGGTCGAGGACATCGGCCGGCGCCACCGCGGCGTCGGCGGCGGCAACCTGCGCGCGGCGGTGTTCGGCGTCAACGACGGCCTGCTGTCGAACGCGAGCCTGATCCTCGGCGTCGCCGGCGCGGGCGTCGACGCGCGCTTCGTGCTGACGAGCGGCGTGGCCGGACTGCTGGCGGGCGCGTTGTCGATGGCGGCCGGTGAGTACGTCTCGGTGCGCTCGCAGCGCGAGATGTACGAGTACCAGATCGGGCTCGAGCGCGAGGAACTCGCCGAATACCCCGAGGAGGAAGCGGAGGAGCTCGCGCTGATCTATGCCGCGCGCGGCATGCAGGTCGAGCAGGCACGCGCGCTCGCCCACACGCTGATCCAGGACCCGGCGCACGCCCTCGACGCGCTCGCGCGCGAGGAGCTCGGCCTCAACCCGAACGACCTCGGCTCACCGTGGGGCGCCGCCGGGTTCTCGTTCGTGTCCTTCGGCGTCGGCGCGCTGCTGCCGCTGGTGCCGTTCCTGGCCGGCGCGACGCTCGCCGCCGGCACCGCCGCGGCCGCGACGATCACGCTGGCGGCGCTCTTCCTGATCGGCATGGCGCTCAGCCTGTTCACCGGTCGCGGCGCCTGGCGCGGCGGTCTGCGGATGGTCGCGATCGGTCTCTGTGCCGGCGGCGCGACCTTCCTGATCGGCCGGCTGCTCGGGGTCGCGACGGGCTGAGCGGCGGCGCTCAGCGCCCGTCGAGCTCGGCGCGCGGATCGAACGGCAGCTCCCGCGCCAGCGTCTCGTAGAGCTCGCGGGCACGCGGCGAGTCGGCCGGGGGCAGCACCACCTTCAGCTGCACGTACTGGTCACCGGGCGGGTCGCCGGGCAGGCCGCGGCCGCGCAGCCGCAGTCGCTGGCCGGCGCGCGCGCCGGCCGGGATGCGCAGCTCCACCGGGCCGCCGAGCGTCGGCGTCGAGACCGTGGCGCCGAGCGCCGCTTCCCAGGGCGCGACCGGCAGCTCGAGGGTGACGTCGCGTCCCTCGAGGCGATACCAGCGGTGCGGCGCGATGGCGACCTCGAGCAGCAGATCGCCCGGTCGGCCCCCGCGGCCGGCGGCGCCCTGTCCGGCGAGCCGGATCACCTGCCCCTGGCCGACCCCGGCCGGGATCTGCACGCGCAGCGTCCGCTCGCCGACCGTCAGCTGGCCGTCGCCGCCGACTTCCGGTTGCTGCAGCGTCAGCTCGCGGCTGCCGCCGCGGAACGCCTCCTCGAGCGTCAGATCGAGGCGCGCCCGGCGGTCCTCGCCGCGCCGGCGTGGCGCCGGGCCCTCGGTCTCGAACTCGCCGAACGGACTCTGCGCACCAAAGAGGCTCGAGAAGAAGTCGCTGAAGCCGGGATCGGCGTCGACGCCGGCACGCGCGCCGCGACCACCGCGGCCGCCGCGCGACTCGAAGTGCGGGGCCCAGCCCGGCGGCGGGCGGAACTGCTGGCCGTTGCGGAACTCGCTGCCGAGCTCGTCGTAGGCCGCACGCTTCTGTGGATCTTTCAGGACCTCGTACGCCTCCTGGACCTCCTTGAAGCGGGCCTCGGCATTCTTCTCCTTGCTGACGTCCGGATGGAACTTGCGCGCCAGCTTGCGGTAGGCACGCTTCACCTCGTCGGCGGTGGCGCCGCGGCCGACGCCCAGGACCTGGTAGTAGTCGCGGTATTCCATGGGTTTCCCGCCGGGTGCAGGACCCGGCCTCGACACGACAGAATGCGGCCCGCGGCCCCGTTTTCAAGCCCCGGGACGCCGGCCGGCGGCGGACGCCGGTGGCGCCTCGAGCGCCGCCAGCAGGCGCCGGCGGTGCGCAAGGCAGCGCCGTCGGCCGACCAGCGAGAAGCCGACCGCCGGGTCGCAGATGCTGCCCAGCCGGACTTCCGACCCCGCGAAGCGCGCCGAGACGCGCTCGCCCTCCATCAGCAGCGCGCCGGGGGTGCGCGCCTCGAGCAGCCGGCCCGGCACCTCGCACTCGAGGCGCCAGCCGGCCTCGAGCGCGACGCGCCGCAGCCGCTCGAAGTTCGTCGTCGCGTCGCCGCCGGTCACGACCCGCTGGTAGCGGCGGTCGCGCTGCTGCGCCCGGTAGACGGCGAGCGCCAGGAGGCCGAGCAGCAGCGCGCCGAGCAGGCCGACGGCGGTCAGCGCGATCGCACCCGGCCAGCGCAGGAACGGCGAGAGCGCCGCGAGCGCCAGGCAGAGACCGGCCAGGTAGCCGCAGATCATCGTCGGCGCGAAATAGCGCGCACGCTCGGCCGGATCGAGCTCGAGGTACTCGTCGCCGCGCTCATCGTCGGGCCTCGGGTCCACGGCCGGAGTGTACGGCGGCGGCGGCCGGCCGGCAGCCGCCTGTCACGGCGCGGTCACACGCCACGCCTAGCCTCGGTCGATCGCCCGCGACCTGCTGGGATCCACCCGTGCTCAACGAACTCGGCATCGACCTCCCGACCGGCCTGCTGCTCGCCCTCGCGCTGCTGCTCGCCCTCAGCTTCGAGTTCGTCAACGGCTTCCACGACACCGCGAATGCGGTCGCGACCGTGATCTACACGAACTCGCTGAAGCCGACCCAGGCGGTCGTCTGGTCGGGAACCTGGAACCTGATCGGCGTGCTGACCTCCTCCGGCGCGGTCGCCTTCGGCATCGTCGCACTGCTGCCGGTCGAGCTCGTGATGAACGTCGGATCGGGACCCGGCTTCGCGATGGTGTTCGCCTTGCTGGTGTCGGCCATCATCTGGAATCTCGGCACCTGGTACCTCGGCCTGCCCGCGTCGAGCTCGCACACGCTGATCGGCTCGATCGTCGGCGTCGGCCTGATGAACTCGGTGATGAGCCCGGGCAGCGCCTTCGGCGACGGCGTGAACTGGGCCAAGGTGGCCGACACCGTCAAGGCGCTCGTGCTGTCGCCGCTGATCGGCTTCCTCGCCGCCGGCGCGCTGCTGCTGCTCGCACGGGCGCTTCTGCGCCGTCCCGAGCTGTATGCGGCGCCGGACGGCAAGCGGCCGCCGCCGTGGTGGGTGCGGGTGATGCTGGTCCTCACCTGCACCGGGGTCAGCTTCGCGCACGGCTCGAACGACGGCCAGAAGGGCATGGGCCTGATCGTGCTGATCCTGGCCGGCATCGTGCCGGCCGCCTACGCGCTCAAGCTCGACACGCCGCCGGCGACCGTGCAGCACATCGCGCAGCAGGCACAGTCGATGTCGCACGCGCTCGACGCCGCGCGCCCGCCCGGGGCGGCGCTGCCGGATACGGGCACCGCGCAGCACCGGCTGACGACCTACCTGCGCACCGGCCAGTTCGATGCCGACGGGCTCGGCGCACTCGCCGCGCTGAACAGCCGGATCGCCGCGCGCCTCGGCGCGGTCCCGGAGCTGGGCCGGATCGACGGCGGCGAGCGCAAGTCGCTGCGCCTCGACCTCTACCTGGTCGCCGAGACGCTGACGCGGCTCGGCAAGGCCAAGGCGCTGCCCGGCGGAATCGACCCGAAGCCCGCCGCGGAGTACGCGAAGGCGCTGAAGGGCCTGACGAGCTTCATCCCGGTCTGGGTCAAGGTTGCCGTCGCGCTCGCACTCGGCGTCGGCACGATGATCGGCTGGAAGCGCATCGTGGTGACGGTCGGCGAGAAGATCGGCAAGGCGCACCTGAGCTACGCGCAGGGCGCCTCGGCGGAGCTGGTGGCCTTCGGCACGATCGAGGCGGCCGACGTGCTCGGGCTCCCGGTCAGCACCACGCACATCCTGTCCTCCGGCATCGCCGGCACGATGGTCGCGAACGGTGCCGGCCTGCAGAAGAGCACGGTCCGCAACATCCTGCTCGCCTGGGTGCTGACGCTGCCGGTCTGCGTCGCCCTCGGCGCAGCGCTGTTCGGCGCGGGCCTGTTCTTCGTGCTGCGCATCGCCGGCGTCCCATGACGCCCGCCGTCGGGCCGGCGCCTCGCCGGCCCGATCCCCCGGCCGGCCCCGGCTGACCTCGGCCGGCCGCAGTCGGCCTCAGCTAGCCGATGCCGCGTCGGCGGCGGCCGCCGCGAGCTCGACGCGCTCGCCGCGCGCGGCGACCGAGCAGTGCGGCCAGTGCAGGTCCACGCGGATGCGCTCGCAGAGCGCCTGCGACGCGCGACCTTCGCCGTGCACGAGCCAGGTGTGCGGCGGCTGCCGGAATCCACCGAGCCAGTCGAGCAGCGCCGCCTGGTCGGCGTGCGCCGAGAAGCCACCGAGCGTGATGATCTCCGCGCGCACCGGCACCTGCGCGCCGAAGATCGGCACGAACGGGTCGCCGTTCACCAGCCGGCGACCGAGCGTCCCCTGCGCCTGGTAGCCGGTGATCAGCACCGTGGTGCGCTCGCTCGCGAGGTGATGGCGCAGGTGGTGCTTGATGCGCCCGCCGTCGCACATGCCGCTGGCGGCGAGGATCACCGCGCCGCCCTCGATGCGGTTCAGCGCGCTCGACTCGGCGACCGAGCGCAGGAAGCGGATCCGCGGCCGCGGCGCGCCGCGCCGGCGCGCCGCCCACAACACGCGCGCGTCCTCGTCGAAGAGCTCGACGTGGCGGCGCGTGATCTCCGTGACCTCGATCGCCAGCGGCGAGTCGACGAACACGTCGACCTCCGGCAGGCGGCCCTCGAGCGTAAGGCGCTCGAACCAGTACAGCAGCTCCTGCGTCCGGCCGACCGCGAAGGCCGGCACCAGGACGTTGCCGTGCTTGGTGCGCAGCGTGCGGTCCACGGCGGCGACCAGCTCGTCGAGCGTGGCCGCGAGCGGCTTGTGGTTGCGGTCGCCGTAGGTGGATTCCACGACCAGCGCGTCGGCGGATTCGATGCGCGCGGGATCGCGCAGGATCGGCCGGCCGGGCTGGCCGAGATCGCCGGACAGGACCAGCCGCAGGCGGTCGCGCCCGGCGCCGAGGTCGAGCTCGACGATCGCCGAGCCGAGGATGTGGCCCGCGTCCTGGAAGCGCAGCCGCGCACCGCCACCGAGCTCGCGCCAGTCGCCGTAGCCGAGCGGCGCGAAGCGCTCGCGCAGCGCGTCGACGTCGGCGAACCCGTACACGGGCTCCCACAGCTCGCGCTCGCGCCGGCCGTGCCGCTCGTGGCGCGCGGCCTCCGCGGCCATCAGGTGCGCGCTGTCGCGCAGCATCAGGTCGGCGAGCTCGATCGTCGCCGGCGTCGCGTGCACGCGGCCGCGGAACCCGTCGCGCACGAGCCGCGGCAGCAGGCCACTGTGGTCGAGGTGCGCGTGCGTCAGCACCACCGCATCGATGTCGCGCGGCGAGAAGCCCCACGGCTCGCGGTTGCGCGCGGCGGCGTCGCGGCCGCCCTGGAACAGCCCGCAATCCACCAGCAGCCGGAGCCCCGCGGCCTCGACGAGGTGGCGCGAGCCGGTCACTTCGCCGGCGGCTCCGAGAAAGGTCAGTGGCATCGGCGGGCGCTCCTGGCGCGACTATAGGCGCTCGGCGGCACGCGCCGGCGCATTAACGCCGCTTCATGCGCGCCGCGCCGCGCGCTGGCCCCGCTGGGGGCCGGACGGTAGACTTCGCGTTTGCTTTGCCCGGCCCGGTGACCATGAACCGTGACCCCGAGGCCCGGCGCGAGACGCGCGCCTGGGCGCTGCTGCTCCTCGCGTGCGGCATCGTCTGGTTCGCGGTCCTCGGCGCCCGGCCGCTGTTCAATCCCGACGAGGGCCGGTACGCGCAGATCCCGGCCGAGATGCTCGCGACCGGCGACTTCACGGTCCCGCACCTCGACGGGCTGGTCTACCTCGAGAAGCCGCCGTTGCAGTACTGGGCGACCGCGCTCGCGCTCGCGGCCTTCGGGCACCACGAGTGGGCGGCGCGCCTCGTCACGGCGAGCGCCGCGGTGCTGGCGCTGGCGTTCCTCTACGGGCTCGGCCGGCGCGCGTGGGGCGCCGAGCGCGGGCTGCTCGCCGCCGCGATGGGCGCGAGCATGCTGCTGTACGTGTTCATGGGCCAGCTGATGACGCTCGACATGCTGCTGTCGTGCTGGCTGACGATCGCCACGGTCGCCTTCTGCCGGGCGCAGCTGGAGCGCGAGCACGACGCCGCGCGCAGCCGCGCCTGGATGCTCGGCTGCTGGGCAGCGATGGCGGCGGCGACGCTGACCAAGGGCCTGATCGGCATCGTGCTGCCGGGCGCGGTGCTCGTGCTGTACACGCTGCTGCAGCGCGACCGCGCCGCGTGGCGGCACCTCGAGCTGCTGCGGGGTCTCGCCCTGTACCTCGTGCTCGTCGTCCCCTGGTTCGTGCTGGTCGAGCGGGCCCATCCCGGGGCATTCGACTTCCTGATCGTGCGCGAGCACTTCCAGCGCTACCTGACCCGCATCCACGACCGCTACCAGCCGTGGTGGTACTTCCTGATGATCGTCGGCGCCGGTTCGCTGCCCTGGCTGCCGCAGGCGACGCGCGCGCTGCTCACCGGCTGGCGTCGCCAGCGCCCGTACGGCGAGTTCGACCCGGCGCGCGTGCTCTGGGTCAGCGCCGCATTCACGCTGCTGTTCTTCTCGCTGTCGGATTCCAAGCTCGCGCCGTACGTCGTGCCGGTCCTGCCGCCGCTCGCACTGCTCGGCGCCGCGCGCGGCCCGGGCGCGCTCGCCGACCTGCGGCTCGCGGCCGCGCTGCAGGTCGCGCTCGGCGCACTGCTGGTGGTCGCGATCGTGGTCTACGGCCGCCGTCCGCTGAGCGGTGATCCGGCCTGGACGTACGCGACGCTCCGGCCCTGGGTGGCGGCGCTGGCCGGCGTGCTGGTCGCCGCGGGCGCGACCGCCTTCGCGCTCGCGCGCCGGCGGACCGGCGTCGCGCTGCGGCTCGTGGCCGCCACCGGCTTCGGCGTCGCGCTCGCGCTCCTCGCCGGCGGCGGCACCGCGGTGGCGCAGCGCTACTCGGCGAAGCCGCTGCTGGCGTCCGCCGGACCGCTGGCGGCGGACGCCCCGATCTACACGGTCGACTGCTTCGACTGGACGCTGCCCTTCTACGCGCAGCGGCTGGTCGAGCCGGTCGCCTACCGCGGCGAGCTCGACTACGGGCTCAGCGCCGACCGCACCCGCGGCGTCGCCACGCTCGAGGAGTTCGCTGTGCGCTGGCACGCGGCCGCGCAGGCCTACGCGCTCGTGCCGCACGCGCGTGCCGCGGAGCTGCGCGCGCAGGGCCTGCCAATGCGCGAGCTCGCGCACGACTTCGACAACGTGTTCGTCAGCAGACGGTGACCGCCATGAGTGACTTCCTGCCGTTCACGCGCCCGACGATCGACGACGAAACCATCGCCGACGTCGTGGCCGTGCTGCGTTCAGGGTGGATCACCTCGGGCCCGAAGACTGCGGAGCTTGAGCGCGCACTCGCCGCCTACCTCGGCGGCGGCCGCCAGCTGCGGGTCATGACCTCCGCGACCGGCGGCATGGAGATGGCGCTGCGCGCCGCCGGCGTCGGCCCGGGCGACGAGGTGATCGTGCCGGCGATGAGCTTCGCGGCCTCCGCGAACGTGGTGGTGCGGGTCGGCGCGCGGCCGGTGTTCATCGACGTCGAGCTGCGCTCGCGCAACGCGACGCCGGCGGCGTTCGCGGCGGCGCTCTCGCCACGCACCCGGGCGCTGATGCCGGTGCACTTCTCGGGCCTCGCCGTCGACATGGACCCGCTGAACGCGCTCGCCGGGGCGCGCGGGCTGCGGATCCTCGAGGACGCCGCCCACGCCATCGGCACCCGCTACCGCGGCCGGCTGATCGGCAGCTTCGGCGACATCGTCTCGCTCAGCTTCCACGCCAACAAGAACATGACGACGATCGAGGGCGGCGCGCTCAGCTTCGCCGACCCCGCGCTCGCGCTGCCGCTCGACCGCGAGCGGTTCCACGGCATCTCCAAGGACGCGGCCGGCAACGTCGACGTCTACAGCGCCGGCGGCAAGTACAACCTGACCGACGTCGCGGCGGCGGTCGGACTCGGCCAGCTGCGCCGGCTGGAGGGCTTCAACGCGCGGCGCCGCACGCTGGCCGCACGCTACTTCGAGCGTCTGGCGCCGCGGCTCGACCCGGACATGCTGCCGGAGCCCGGCGACGACGGCCACAGCTGGCACATGTTCGCGGTCCTGGTACCGTTTGCCCGGCTCGGCCTCAGCCGCGACGAATTCGTCGCCCGGATGAAGGCCCGCGGCATCGGACTCGGGGTCCACTATCCCTCGATCCCGGGCCTCACCTACTATCGACAACTCGGCTGGGACCCGGCGGCGTTCCCGAACGCCGCGCGGATCGGGGCCGAGACGGTCACGCTGCCGCTGTTCCCCGCCATGGCGGACGGCGACGTCGACCGCGTCTGCGACGCCCTGCTCGAGCTCATGAAGCGCTGAAGGCACGCCCGTGAACGACACCGCCCCGGTCCTGTCGGTCGTGATCCCGGTCTACAACGAGGAGGACGTGCTGCCGACCCTGTTCGAGCGCCTCTATCCGGCGCTCGATGCGCTGCAGCGCCCGTACGAGGTGCTGTTCGTCAACGACGGCAGTCGCGACGGCTCGGTGGCGTTGCTGCGCGAGCAGTACCAGCGCCGGCCGGCCGAGACGCGGGTGATCCTGCTGCAGGTGAACTTCGGCCAGCACGCCGCGATCCTGGCAGGCTTCGCCCGGGCGCGCGGCCAGTACATCGTGACGCTAGACGCCGACCTGCAGAACCCGCCGGAGGAGGTCGCCAAGCTGCTCGCCGAGCTCGAGGACGGCCACGACTACGTCGGCACCTGGCGCGCCAATCGCCAGGACCTGTGGTGGCGGCGGATCGCCTCGCAGTTCGTGAACCTGATCCGCGAGCGCATGACCCCGATCAAGATGGCGGACCACGGCTGCATGCTGCGCGGCTACGCGCGCAGCGTGATCGACGCGATCAACTCGACCCGCGAGAACGTCACCTTCATCCCGGCGCTGGCCTCGCTGTACGCCGCGAACCCGACCGAGATCGAGGTCAAGCACGACGAGCGGGCGGCCGGCGCCTCGAAGTACTCGCTGTACCGGCTGATCCGGCTGACCTTCGACCTGATGACCGGCTTCTCGACGGTGCCGCTGCAGGCCTTCTCGCTGGCGGGGCTCGCGCTGTCGATGCTGTCGGGCGCGCTGGTCCTCTACCTGCTCGGCCGGCGCATCGTCCTCGGTCCCGAGGTCGACGGCGTGTTCACGCTGTTCGCGATCGTGTTCTTCTTCCTTGGCATCGCGCTGTTCGGCATCGGCCTGCTCGGCGAGTACATCGGCCGCATCTACGTGCAGGTGCGGCAGCGGCCCCGGTACATCATCGGCGCCGTGCTCGAGCAGGTGCCGCACGTGCCGGCCGCCGGCGTCGACGCGCTGGAGCGCCGCGCGCCGTGAGCGAGCGCGCCTCGGCCGTCGTGTTCGCGTACTCCGAGGTCGGCGCCCGCTGCCTCGGCGCGCTGTTCGAGGCCGGCCTCGACGTGCGACTGGTCGTGACCCACGAGGACGACCCGAACGAGCAGCGCTGGTTCGCGAGCGTCGCCGAGGTGGCGCGCGGCGCCGGCTGCGAGGTCGTGACCCCGGCCGATCCCGCGGAGCCTGCGCTCGCGGCGCGCGTCGCCGCGCTCGGCCCGGACTTCATCTTCTCCTTCTACTATCGCCGCATGCTGCCGGCGCCGCTGCTCGCGCTCGCCCGCCGCGGTGCGCTCAACATGCACGGCTCGCTGCTGCCGCGCTACCGCGGTCGTGCGCCGGTGAACTGGGCGGTGCTGCACGGCGAGACCGAGACCGGCGCGAGCCTGCACTACATGGTGGCGAAGCCCGACGCCGGCGCCCTGGTCGACCAGGAGCGCGTGCCGATCGGCCCCGACGACACCGCCTTCGAGGTCGCGCAGCGGGTCGCCGATGCCGCGGTCATCGTGCTCAGGCGCAGCCTGCCGGCGCTGGTGGCGGGCACGGCGCGCGCGACGCCGCTCGACCTCGCGCGCGGCTCCTACTTCGGCGGCCGGCGACCTGCCGATGGCGAGTTCCGGCTCGACTGGCCGGCGGCCCGCATCCACAACCTGGTGCGCGCGGTGGCACCGCCCTTCCCGGGCGCCTACCTGCAGCTCGGCGAGTCGCTGCTGCGCGTGCACCGCACCCGGCGGCTGGACGGCGCGGCGCGCGAGCCCGGCGCCGGGCCCCGCCTGCTCGTCGAGGATGGCCGCGTGATCGCCGAGTGCGGCGACGGCGCGCGGCTCGAGCTCGTCGACGCGCTGCTCGATGACGCGCCGCTCGACGCGACGCGCTTTCACCAGACGTTCGGGCACGCACCCGTGCCCGCCCGCCCGCCTTCGCGGGCCCAAGCCAGAGCGTAACGCCCATGAAGAAGATCCTGATCCTCGGTGTCAACGGCTTCATCGGTCACCACCTGACCCGCACGATCCTGTCGTCCACGGACTGGCAGATCTGGGGCATGGACATGCAGGACGACCGGGTCCGGTCGTTCAAGAGCGACCCACGCTTCCACTTCTTCGAGGGCGACATCACGATCAACCACGAGTGGGTGGAGTACCACATCCGCAAGTGCGACGTGATCCTGCCGCTGGTGGCGATCGCGACCCCGGCGACCTACGTCAAGGAGCCGCTGCGGGTGTTCGAGCTCGACTTCGAGGCGAACCTGCCGCTGATCCGCCAGTGCGTGAAGTACAAGAAGCGCGTGATCTTCCCGTCGACCTCCGAGGTCTACGGCATGTGCGCGGACCCGGAGTTCCACCCGCAGAAGTCGAGCCTGGTGCTCGGGCCGATCGAGAAGCAGCGCTGGATCTATTCCTGCAGCAAGCAGCTGATGGACCGGATCATCTGGGCCTACGGCCAGCGCGACGGGCTCGACTTCACGCTGATCCGCCCGTTCAACTGGGTCGGCTCCGGCCTCGACTCGCTCGCCACCGCGAAGGAAGGCTCGAGCCGCGTCGCGACGCAGTTCCTCGCGCACATCGCCGCGGGACAGGAGATCAGCCTGGTCGACGGCGGCCGCCAGCGGCGCTGCTTCACGCACATCAACGACGGCATCGACGCGGTGATGCGCATCATCAAGAACGAGGGCGGCGTCGCCAGCGGCCAGATCTACAACATCGGCAATCCGAAGAACGACCTGTCGATCCGCGAGCTCGCCGAGCGGATGATCGAGATCGGCAAGCAGCATCCGGCGTACGCGCGCCAGGCGCAGAAGGTGCGGATCAAGGAAGTCGGCTCGGCGGAGTTCTACGGCAAGGGCTACGAGGACGTGCAGAGCCGCGTGCCGTTCATCGCCAACACGCAGAAGGACCTCGGCTGGACCCCGAAGGGTACGATGGACGAGATCCTGAAGGCGGTGTTCGACGCCTACGCGGCCGAAGTGACCGCCGCGGCGGGCCTGCTCGATACGGGCGGCGGCTGAGGCCGGCGGCGCACGCGGCCCGATGCAGATCGCGCTGAAGGTCGACGTCGACACGTACCGCGGCACGCTCGAGGGCGTGCCGGGGCTGGTCGCCGAGCTCGGCCGGCGCGCGATCGCGGCGAGCTTCTATTTCAGCCTCGGCCCCGACCACACCGGCTGGGCGCTGCGGCGGGTGTTCCGGCCCGGCTTCCTGTCCAAGGTGCGGCGCACCTCGGTCGTCAGCCACTACGGCGTGCGCACGCTGCTCTACGGCGTGCTGCTGCCGGGCCCGCACATCGGCCGGCGTGCGGCGGCGGTGCTGCGCGCGACCCGCGACGCCGGCCACGAGACCGGCATCCACTGCTACGACCACGTCTACTGGCAGGACAACGTCGCTCGCCGCGACGCGGCGTGGACCGAACGACAGGTGCGGCTCGCGGCGGAGGCCTACCGCGAGGTGTTCGGCGCCGCGGCGCGCGCGCACTGCGCCGCCGGCTGGCAGCTGAATGCGACGCTGTTCGCGCTCGAGGACGCGCTCGGGCTCGACTACGCGAGCGACACGCGCGGCAGCCATCCGTTCCTGCCGGCGATGGACGCAGTGCGGGCGAACTGCCCGCAGCTGCCGACCACGCTGCCGACGCTCGACGAACTCGTCGGCATCGATGGCCTCGACGTCGACGGCGCGATCGACCGGCTGCTCGATGCCACCGCGACGCCGAACGCGGCCGGGGCGCACGTCTTCACGCTGCACGCCGAGCTCGAGGGGCAGCAGTTTCGGGCGCCGTTCATGCGCCTCCTCGACACCTGGCGCGCACGCGGCGTGGAGCTCGTGACGCTGGCGCGGCTGCGCCGCGACCTCGACCCCGCCCGCCTGCCGCGCCACCGGGTCGAGCTCGGCGAGATCGCCGGCCGCAGCGGCGTGCTCGCCCGGCAGGGTCCGCCCGTCGCCGCCTGAGCGCGCGACCGGCCGGTCGCGGGGAGCGACCCGGCGCGGGAACCCGCCCCGCCGGCGGCGGTCCCAGCCAGCGTGGCCCGCGACTTGAAAAGCGCGCCGGCCACCCCATGAAACGCGGCGACGGCTGCTAACATCCGCGCCGGCGCGATTCCGTCCGCCCCCGTAGAGAGGTCCCCGCTTCCATGCGCATCCTGCTCCTGATCGCCACGAACTTCGCGGTCCTGCTGCTCGCCTCGGTGGTGCTGAACCTGCTGGGCGTCGGTCCGTGGCTGACGGCCCGCGGCATCCAGTTCGGACCCCTGCTCGTGATCGGCGCCGTGATCGGCTTCGGCGGCGCGTTCGTCTCGCTGCTGATGTCCAAGTGGTCGGCGAAGATGGCGATGGGCGTCCAGGTCATCGAGACGCCGCGCAACGACACCGAGTCGTGGCTGGTGTCGACGGTGCGCCGCCAGGCCGAGGCCGCCGGCATCGGCATGCCGGAGGTCGGCCTGTTCGACACGCCGGAGCCGAACGCGTTCGCGACCGGCGCGAGCCGCAATCACGCGCTGGTGGCCGTTAGCACCGGGCTGCTCGCGCGCATGTCGCGCAGCGAGGCCGAGGCGGTGATCGGCCACGAGGTCACCCACGTCGCCAACGGCGACATGATCACGCTGACGCTGATCCAGGGCGTCGTGAATACCTTCGTGTTCGTGCTGTCGCGGGTGATCGGCGAGCTCGCCGACCGCCTGCTGTTCCGTCGCGACGGCGACGACCGCGGCCCGGGCATCGGCCAGTTCGTGATGACGCTGGTCGCACAGGTGCTGCTGTCGTTCCTCGCGACGATGATCGTGATGTGGTTCTCGCGTCGCCGCGAGTACCGCGCCGACGCGGGCGGCGCGAAGCTCGGCGGCCGCGGCGCGATGATCGGCGCGCTGCAGTCGCTGCAGCGCGCGCACGGCGAGGGCCTGCCGCAGCAGATGCAGGCCTTCGGCGTTGCCGGGCCCGACAAGCCGAGCGGCCTCGCGCGGCTCTTCATGAGCCACCCGCCGCTCGAGGAGCGGATCGCGGCGCTGCAGCAGCCGGCGAGCTGAGCGCGGCGCCGCGCGCGCCGACCGCCGCCCCAGGCACGTCGCGCGGCCACGACCGCATGCGTACCGCGATCGTCTGGTTCCGCCGCGACCTGCGGCTGACCGACCACCCGGCGCTCGCGGCCGCCACCGAGGGCGGAGCGCGCGTGGTCGCGCTCTACGTGCACGCTCCTGCCGAGGACGATCCGTGGCCGGCCGGCGCGGCGAGCCGCTGGTGGCTGCACCACAGCCTCGCGGCGCTGGGGGCGGCGCTGCGCGCCCGAGGCGGCACGCTCGAGCTCGCCGCGGGACCCAGCCTCGAGACGCTGCTCGCGGTCGCGGCGGCGAGCGGCGCCACCGAGGTGCACTGGAACCGGGCCTACGAGCCGGCCGCCATCGCCCGCGACACGCGCGTCAAGGCGGCGCTGCGCGCCGCCGGCCTCACCGCCGAGAGCCACCCCGGCGACCTGCTGATCGAGCCCTGGCAGCTCAAGAACGCCGCCGGCGAGCCGTTCCGGGTGTTCACGCCGTTCTGGCGCGCCTGCCTCGCGGCGCTCGACAGCCTGCCGCCGCCGCGGCCACCGCCCGCGCGGATCGTGGCGGCACGGGACGGCGCCGGCGCCTCGCTCGACTCGCTCGGGCTGCTGCCGCGGCTGCCGTGGGACGCAGGCTTCCGGGCGCACTGGACGCCCGGGGAGGCCGGCGCGCTCGACCGGCTCGAGGCATTCCTCGCCCACGATGCCGCGGCCTACGCGGAAACCCGCGACCGGCCGGATCGACCGGCGACGTCGCGACTCTCGCCGCACCTGCATTTTGGCGAGCTCTCCCCGCGGCAGGTGCTCGCGGCCACGCGCGCCGCGGCGGCGGGCGGCCGGGCGACGACGGGCCACGATGCATTCCTGCGCGAACTCGGCTGGCGCGAGTTCTCGCACCACCTGCTCTACGCGTTCCCGCATATGCAGTCCGAGCCGATGGACCCGCGATTCCGGGCGCTCGCCTGGCGGTCGGACCCGCGGCAACTGGCCGCCTGGCAGCGGGGCCGGACCGGGATCCCGATCGTCGACGCCGGCCTGCGCGAGCTCTGGACCACGGGCTGGATGCACAACCGGGTGCGGATGATCGTCGCGTCCTACCTGACGAAGAACCTCGGCCTCGCGTGGCTCGAGGGCGCCCGCTGGTTCCACGACACCCTGGTCGATGCCGATCTGGCGAACAACATCCAGGGTTGGCAGTGGACGGCAGGCTGCGGCGCGGATGCGGCGCCCTACTACCGCATCTTCAACCCGGTCCTGCAGGCGGAGCGCTTCGACCCCGAGCGGCGGTACCTGCGGGCCTGGCTGCCCGAGCTCGCGGCGCTCCCGGACGAGTGGATCCATCGCCCGTTCGCCGCGCCGGCCGAGGTGCTGGCGGCGGCCGGGATCCGCCTCGGCGAGCACTACCCGGCCCCGGCGGTCGACCTCGCCCCGAGCCGCGACGAGGCGCTCGCGCGCTGGCAGGCGATCCGCGGCGAGGCCGCAGCGCATCCTGCCGCGGCTTCCGTACGTAAGCAGAGGAAGCCGCCCCGCCCGAAGGGGGGCTGAAGGCGAATCCACGGTGGTTGCGAAGCCTCTGGCGCAGCGCTGGCCAGCTGGTATAGAATTTGTACAGGATAAGTCGTGTACAAGATTGGGGGTATCAGACGCCCCGTGCGTCGAGGCCATCGGTCACCGGCCAACCCGCCCCCGCCGCTGGAGACCGGGAAGCCTTGAACGCCGCCCGCCCCCGCCTGCCGCGCCGCCTCGGCGCGAGCCTCGCCCGCTGGTTCGATGCGGGCACGATGCCGCCCGCCACCGATGACCGGATCGACTGGGCGCGCATCGTGCCCTTTGCGGGTGTGCACCTCGCGTGCCTCGCCACGCTGCGCGTCGGCGCGAGCGCCACGGCCGTCGGCGCCGCGCTCGTGCTCTACGCGCTGCGGATGTTCGCGATCACCGGCTTCTACCACCGCTACTTCTCGCACCGCGCCTTCAAGACCTCGCGGCCCAGCCAGTTCCTGTTCGCGTTGCTCGGCGCCTCGGCGGTGCAGCGCGGCCCGCTCTGGTGGGCCGCCCATCACCGCGAGCACCACGCGCACTCGGACGCGCCGGACGACGTGCACTCGCCGCGGCAGCGCGGCTTCCTGTGGAGCCACATGGGCTGGTTCCTGTCGCGCCGCCACTTTGCGCCCGACCTCGCGCGGGTGCGCGACCTCGCGCGTTACCCGGAGCTGCGCTGGCTCGATCGCTACGACGTGGTGGTGCCGGTGCTGCTCGCGGTCGCGCTGTACGGCCTCGGCGCGCTGCTCGAGCGCCTGGCCCCCGGGCTCGGCACCAGCCGCTGGCAGCTGCTCGTCTGGGGTTTCTTCGTCTCGACGGTGCTCTGCTACCACGCCACCTACACGATCAACTCGCTGGCGCACGTTTTCGGCCGGCGGCGCTATGCCACGGGCGACGACAGCCGCAACAACGCGCTGCTCGCCCTGCTGACCTTCGGCGAGGGCTGGCACAACAACCACCACCACTACCCGAACGCGGCGCGCCAGGGTTTCTACTGGTGGGAGATCGACCTCACCTACTACGGCCTGCGGGTACTGGCCGCGCTCGGGCTCATCTGGGACCTGAAGCCGGTGCCCGCCGCGGTCCGCGCCCGCCACGCGGGGCACCCGCCTTGAACGCCCGCGCGGCGCCGGCCACGGACGGCGCACCCTGCCGCGTCGCCGTGATCGGCGCCGGGGTCGCGGGACTCACGGTCGCGGCCGGCCTGCACCCGGCCCACGCGGTGACGGTCTACGAGGCCGCCGACTGGGCGGGCGGCCACGCCCACACCGTCGACGTCGACGACGGCGGCGCCGAGCCCGTCGCGGTCGACACCGGCTTCATCGTCTGCAACGCCTGGACCTACCCGAACTTCCTCGCGCTGCTCGCGCGGCTGGGAGTCGCCACCCAGCCGTCGAACATGAGCTTCAGCCTGCAGCACGAGGCCAGCGGGCTCGAGTACAACGGCACGAGCCTGAACACGCTGTTCGCGCAGCGGCGCAACCTGGTCTCGCCGGGCTTCCTCGGCATGCTGCTCGACATCCTGCGGTTCCACCGCGAGGCACCAGCGTTCCTCGCGGCCGGCGACGAGCACACGACGCTCGGCGAGTGGCTCGCCGCGGGACGCTTCCGCACGGCGTTCACCGAGCGTTACGTCGTGCCGATGGGCCGCGCGATCTGGTCGGCCGAGGAGCGGGCGCTGCTCGGCTTCCCGGCGCGGTTCTTCATCGACTTCTTCCACCGCCACGGCTTCCTGAGCGTCAACGACCGGCCGCAGTGGCTCGCGATCCGCGGTGGCTCGCGCGCCTACGTGCGGGCGCTGACGGCGCCGTTCGCCGCGCGGCTGCGCCTGGCGACGCCGGTCGAGTCGGTCCAGCGCTCGCCGCACGAGGTCGTGGTGCGGACGCGCGCAGGCGAGCTCGCGCACCACGACGCGGTGGTGTTCGCCTGCCACGCCGACACCGCCCTCGGCCTGCTGGCCGACGCGGACGAGGCCGAGCGCGCGGTGCTCGGCGCATTCGCGTACCGGCCGAACGAGGTGCTGCTGCACACCGATACGCGCGTACTGCCGCGCGTGCCCCGGGCGCGCGCCGCCTGGAACTACCACCTGCGCCGTGACGGCGGCGCCGGCTGCGCACTCACCTACGACATGAACGTGCTGCAGTCGCTTACGACCCGCCGGCGCTACCTCGTGTCGCTGAACCTCGGCGACCGGATCGACCCGCGCACCGTCCTCGGCCGCTTCGAGTACGCGCACCCGGTCTACACGCCGGCCGCGGTCGCCGCGCAGCGGCGCCATGCCGAGATCAGCGGCGCGCGCCGCAGCTTCTACTGCGGCGCATACTGGGGCGCGGGGTTCCACGAGGACGGCGTCGTCAGCGCACAGGCGGCGCTCGGGCACTTCGCGCGCTGGAGGGCGCATGCAGAGCGCGCTGTACCTGGGTTCGGTTAGCCACCGGCGCAGCGGGCCGCGGGCGCACCGCTTCCGCTACCGGACCTGTCTCGTCTGGCTCGACCTCGCCGAGCTCGACGCGGTGTTCGCCGGCCGCTGGCTCTGGTCGACGCGCCGCCCGGCGCCGGTGCGCTTCCGGCGGCGCGACTTTCTCGGACCGCACGACCGGCCACTCGAGGCGGCGGTACGCGACCTGGTCGCCGCCCGCACCGGCCATCGCCCGGCGGGCGCGGTGTTCCTGCTCGCCCACCTGAGCCACTTCGGCTTCTGCTTCAATCCCGTGGTGTTCTACTACTGCCACGATGCCGCCGGCGCGCTCGAGGCGATCGTCGCCGAGATCACCAACACCCCGTGGCAGGAACGGCACGCCTACGTGCTGCCCGTCGCCGCGGCGACCCGCGAGGCCGGTGCGCACGTCTGGCGCTTCGGCAAGGAATTCCACGTCTCGCCGTTCCTGCCCATGGACCTCGACTACGAGTGGCGCTTCGGCGAGCCCGGCGAGCGGCTCGAGGTGCTGATGCGCAATCGCCGCCAGGGCGCGCTCGTCTTCGACGCGAGCCTCGGCCTCCAGCGCCGCCCGATCGGGGCGGCGAGCCTCGCGCTCGCGCTCGCGCGATTCCCGTTGCTGACGGCGGGCGTCGTCGCCAAGATCTACTGGCAGGCGCTGCGGCTATGGCTGAAGCGCACGCCGTTCCACCCGCACCCGGAGCGTGCATGAAAGAGAGCATCATCCCGGGCCCCGCCGGGCTCGCGCCGCCGCGCGCCCGCGTGCGGGGTCTCGCCGCGCTGGCGCGGCGTCTGCTGCTGGCGCGACTCGAGACCCTGCAGGAGGGCCAGCTGACCCTGCTCGAGGGCGGCACGCAGCATGTGTTCGGCCGTCCGGCAGCGGCCGACGGCCTCGCCGCGACGCTCGAGGTCCTGGAGCCGACGTTCTGGGCCGACGCGGCGTTCGGCGGCACGCTTGGCGCGGGCGAGAGCTACGTCGGCGGCCACTGGCGCTCGCCGGACTTGGTGGCGCTCGTCCGGCTGCTGGTGCGCAACCGCGCGGTGCTCGCCGGGCTCGACCGCGGGCTCGCCCGGCTGGGCGCACCGCTGGCCCGGCTGCTGCACCACGCCAACCGCAACACGCGCGCCGGCAGCCGCCGCAACATCGCCGCCCACTACGACCTCGGCAACGATTTCTTCCGCCTGATGCTCGACCCGACGATGGCCTACTCCTGCGCGATCTACCCGACGCCGGCGAGCACGCTCGAGGCGGCGCAGCAGGCCAAGTTCGACGTCATCTGCCGCAAGCTGGACCTGCGCCCGGGCGAGCAGCTGCTCGAGATCGGCACCGGCTGGGGCGGTCTCGCGATCCACGCGGCCCGCCACTACGGCTGCCGGGTGACGACCACGACGATCTCGGCCGAACAGCACGCCTACGCACGCGCCGCGATCGATGCCGCCGGGCTCGGCGAGCGCATCGACCTGCGGCTCGAGGACTACCGCGACCTGCGGGGGCGCTACGACAAGCTGGTCTCGGTCGAGATGATCGAGGCGGTCGGCGCCCGCTACCTCGAGACGTATCTCGCCTGCTGCAGCCGGCTGCTGCGGCCCGACGGCGCGATGCTGCTGCAGGCGATCACGCTGCAGGACCAGTACTACGAGGCGGCGCTGCGCTCGGTCGATTTCATCCAGCGCTACGTCTTTCCCGGCAGCTTCATCCCCTCGGTGACGGCCATCGCGGCCGCGCTCGCGCGGGTCACGGACCTCAAGATCTACGACCTCGAGGACATCGGCCCGCACTACGCCGCGACGCTGCGCGACTGGCGACGCAACGTGCACGCCCGGCTCGCCGAGGTGCGCGCGCTCGGCTACCCGGAGGAGTTCCTGCGGCTGTGGGACTTCTACCTGTGCTATTGCGAGGGCGGCTTCGCCGAGCGCCAGCTCGGCGACGTGCAGCTGCTGCTGACCAAGCCCGGCTGCCGGCGCGCGCCGTTCGTGGGCGCGGCACCTTGAGCACCCGGCCGCCGACCCCGGCCGCCCTCGCGGCGCTGCGCGCCGCGCTCGGCCCCGGCGGCTGGCTCGATGCCAGCGGCGACGTCGAGCCCTACCTGCGCGACTTCCGCGGCCTCTACCGCGGCGCGTGCGCGCTCGTTGCGCGGCCGAAGTCGGTGGCGGAGGTCGCGGCCGTGGTGGGGATCTGCGCGCGCGAGCGCATCGCGATCGTGCCGCACGGCGGCAACACGAGCTACTGCGGCGGCGCGACGCCCGGCGCCTCGGGCGAGGAGATCGTGCTCAGCCTCGGCCGGCTGCAGCGGGTGCGGGCAGTGGACGGCGCCGGCTATTCGATGACGGTCGACGCCGGCGTCACGCTCGCCGCGGCGGCCGCGGCGGCCGCGGCGGCCGGGCGGCTCTTCCCGCTGTCGCTCGGCTCGGAAGGCAGCTGCCAGATCGGCGGCAATCTCTCGACCAACGCCGGCGGCACCGCCGTGCTGCGCTACGGGATGATGCGCGAGCTGGTGCTCGGACTCGAGGTGGTGCTGCCGGATGGCCGCGTGCTCGACCAGCTGCGCAGCCTGCGCAAGGACAACACCGGCTACGACGTCAAGCAGCTGTTCCTCGGCGCCGAGGGCACGCTCGGCGTGATCACCGGCGCGTGCCTCAAGCTGTTCCCGCGCCCCGCCGATTACGTGACCGCCCTGGTGGCGGTCGGCGGCATGGCCGAGGCGGTCGGCCTGCTCGGCCGGGTGCGCGATCGCTTCGGCGACGCGGTCGAGGGATTCGAGTACGTGCCCGCGGCGGCGCTGGCACTCGCGCGGGAGCATCTGCCGGGCAGCGTGCAACCGTTCAGCGCGACCCCGCCCGCGCTGGTGCTGGTCGAGCTCGCCGCACCCGAGCCCTGGCCCGAACTCGGCGCGCGCTTCACCGAGTTCCTGTCCGAGGCGAGCGACCGCGGCGGGCTGACCGATGCGGTGGTGGCGAAGTCCGGCGCCGAGCGCGAGGCCTTCTGGGCACTGCGCGAGGGGATCCCGGAGGCCCAGACCCGGGCCGGCGCCTCGATCAAGCACGACGTCTCGCTGCCGGTCGGGCGGCTGGCGGAATTCGTGGCACGCGCGACGACACTGCTCGCGGGGCTCCAGCCCGGCGCCCGGGTGGTCGGCTACGGCCACGTCGGCGACGGCAACCTCCATTTCAACCTCAGTCCGCCGCCCGGCACCGCGCGCGGCAGCGAGGTCGAGCGCGCGTTCCTGGCGCGCGCCCCCGAGGTGCAGCGCGCGGTCCACGACCTCGTCGCCGAGCTCGGCGGCAGCTTCAGCGCCGAGCACGGCATCGGCCGCCTGAAGACCGGCGAGCTCGAGCGCTACGAGGACGCCGTGGCGCTCGACGTCATGCGCGCCGTGAAGCGCGCGCTCGACCCGCTCGGCATCATGAACCCCGGCAAGGTGCTGGCGGTGCCGGGCGCTTGAGCGCGGCGCGCGCGTGACTGCCGTGCTCCTGCCGGTCCTCACCCGGCGGCTGCGCCTGCGGGAATTCGTGCCGGGCGACCTCGCGGCCGTGCGCGCGCTGACGCGCGACGAGCGCATCCTCGAGTACACACCGACGGAGACCCGGGCGCTCGAAGCGGTGCGCCGCGCCGGTACGGCGCCGGCGCGCCGCCGCCGCTCCTACGAACTCGCCGTCGAGCTGCGGCGCGGCGGCCGGCTGGTCGGCGCCTGCGACCTGGCCCTCGACGGCGCGCGCTCGGGCGACATCGGCTACATGCTCGCACCGCGCCACTGGGGCCACGGCTACGGTACCGAGCTCGCCTGCGCCCTGGTCGAATTCGGCTTCGGCCAGCTCGGCCTGCGCCGGCTCGCGGCGGTGGTGGCCATCGAGAACGACCGCTCGCGCCGGGTGCTCGAGAAGGCGGGATTCGTCTGGGACGGCCTGATGCGGCGCCACCTGCGCACACCCGCCGCGATCCGCGACTGCCACCGCTACGTCATCGACCGGGAGCGCTGGGCTTCGCTTTCACCGCCTTGCGCGGCCGGGCGCGGTCGCGGATCATGATCGGCACCGAGGGACCCGACGATGCCGACCGTGCCGCGTTTCCTGCGAAGCCCGTGGACCTGGGGCGTGACGGCGCTCGTCCTCGCCGCCTACGCGGCGGCGGGCTTCCTCTGGGTGCCGCGGCTGGTCGCGAATGGCCTGCGCGACTACGTCGGCAGCCAGTACCACCGCACGCTCGAGCTCGGCGCCGTCCGCTTCAATCCGTTCACGCTCGAGCTCACGCTCGAACGGCTCGCGATCCCGGACGCGGACGGCTCGCCGCTGCTCGGCTTCGAGCGGCTGTACGTCAACCTTTCCGTTCGTTCGCTCGTCCGCCTCGGCGCTGACGTCCAGGCGATCGCGCTCGATGCGCCGTACCTGAACCTGCTGCGGCGCCCCAACGGCGCCTTCAACGTCCTCGATCTCGTGCCGCCCGCTCCGGCACCGGCGAGCGAGAAGCCGGCGGCGCCGCCGAAGGTCTGGATCGGCGAGCTGGCGATCCGCGGCGGCAAGACCCGCTTCGTGGACCGGAGCGGCCACAGCACGCTCGACCTCACGCTGCAGCCGATCACATTCACGCTGCGCGATTTCAGCACCCGCAGCGAGGGCAATGCGTACCGGCTGTCGGCACGGTCGACCGACGGCGAGACCCTCGAATGGGCGGGCACCTTCGGCCTCGCGCCGGTGCTCGAGTCGCAGGGCAGCTTCCAGATCGGGCACCTGCTGGCCGCGACCATCGCCGAGGCGGCGGGACCGGCGCTGCCCGTGACGCTCGCCGCCGGCAGCTTCGACATCCGCGGTGCCTACGAATTCGCCGAACGCGATCACGGCGTCGACCTCAACGTCAAAGTCGCGGAGCTCGCCGCGAGCGGGCTCGAGCTGCGCGCGCCGGGCGAGAGCGAAAGCTGGGTGGTGCTGCCGAAGGTCGCCGTCAGCGGCACGGCGATCAACCTGGCGCGCGCGAGCGTCGTCGTCGAGCACGTGCTGGTCGAGCATCCGGCGGTGCACGCCTGGCGCGAGCGCTCCGGCGCGGTCAATCTCGAGCGGCTGGTGCGATCACCGTCCGCTCCCGCTGCAGCGACGCCAGCCGCAACGCTGGCCGCAACGCCGGCCGTGAAACCGGTCGCGACGGCGCCGCCGGCGGGCGGCGCCTCGACACCCGCCTGGCAGGTCAGCGTGCCCGACGTGAAGGTGACCGGCGGCGACGTGCGCTTCGAGGATCGCTCGCCGCACCGACCCGCGACCTTCCACCTGGCGGCGCTCGACGTCGGCGTCGGCGGTTTCGCCTGGCCCGCGGCCGGGCCGCTCGCGGTCAGCGCCGCGGTCACGATCAACGACGACGGACACGCCTCGGTCAAGGGCACGCTGACGCCCGCGCCGCTCACCGGCCGCCTCGACCTCGAGGCCACCGGCCTCGGGCTCGTCGCGCTGCAGCCCTACCTCGAAGGCGCGACGGCGATGACGATCAAGAGCGGCGCGGCGAGCGCCAAGGGCTCGCTGACGATCGCGGCCGGCGGCAAGGCGGAGTTCCAGGGCGATGCGGCGGTCGAGACGCTGCGCACGGTCGACAATGCGCTCGAGGAGGACTTCATCAAGTGGCAGAGCGTGCGCGCGCTCGGGATGCGCGTGCAGGCCGCGCCGCTGGCGATCCGGATTCGCGAAGTCCAGGTCGGCGAGCCCTACGCTCGCGTGATCATCGGCTCGAACGGGCAGACGAACCTCGCCCAGGTGCTGAAGCCGCACGAACCGCCGCCGGTGGTGGCGCCGGCCGACTCGCCGAGCGGCGGCACCGCGATCGTCGCCGAGGCGCCGCCGCCCGCGGCGGCGGCGGCCGCACCGCCACCCAAAGCCACCGCGCTGCCGCTCGAGATCGGCCTGGTGCGCATCCGCGACGGATCGATGAACTTCTCGGACTTCTCGATCAAGCCGAACGTCTCCACCGGCATCCAGGACCTCGCCGGCACGATCCGCGGGCTGTCGGGCAAGGCCGACTCGCGCGCCGAGGTGAAGCTCGAGGGCAAGGTCGACCGCTACGCGCCGGCCACGATCGAGGGCACGGTGAACTTCCTGGCCGCGGTCGCGTACACGAACATCAAGATGAGCTTCAAGAACGTCGAGCTCGGCGTGCTGTCGCCGTACTCCGGCAAGTTCGCGGGCTACCAGATCGACAAGGGCAAGCTGTCCGTCGACCTCAACTACCTGGTCGAGAACCGCAAGCTGACGGCCGATCACCGCATCGTCGTGAACCAGCTGCAGCTCGGCGAGCGCGTCGACAGCCCGGAGGCCACCAGCCTGCCGGTCAAGCTCGCGATCGCGCTGCTCAAGGACCGCAACGGCGTGATCGAGCTCGACCTGCCGGTCAGCGGCAGCCTCGACGATCCGAAGTTCCGCCTCGGGCCGATCGTCTGGAAAGTCGTCGTGAACCTGATCGAGAAGGCGGTCACGGCGCCGTTCGCGCTGCTCGGCCGGCTGTTCGGCGGCGGCGAGGAGATGTCCTACATCGATTTCGGCGCCGGCAGCGCCGCGCTCGATGCCACCTCGCACGGCAAGCTCGGCAGCCTCGTCAAGGCTCTCGATGCGCGTCCCGGCCTCAGCGTCGACGTGCCGCTCGTGGCCGCGCCGGCTGCGGACGTCGCGGCGCTCGGCGAGCGCAAGTGGCGGGACGACATCGCCGCCCGCGCGGCGAAGCGACTCGGCAAGCAGGCGTCCGAGCCGGGTGCCGTGGAACGACTGCTCGGGTCACCGAAGGATTACCGGGCGCTGCTCGAGGAGGCCTATGCCCAGGCCTTCGGGCACCGCGCGCAGCCGCCGGCGCCGGCGGTCGCCAAGGACGCCCCGCCACCCGACGCGAACGCCGCCGCGATCAGCTGGCTCGAGGGCGAGCTCAAGCCGCGCGACGCGGCCGAGCCAGCCGAGGTCGACGCGCTCGCGCAGGCGCGCGCGAGCGCCGTGCAGGCCGCGCTCCTCGATGGCACCGGCATCGATCCGGGCCGGGTGTTCATCATCAAGGCGCCGCCGGCGGCCACCGCCACGGGGCCGGTGCGCATGCAGCTCGCGCTGCACTGAACGTTCAGCCGACCGGCGGTTCCGCGGTCTCGCGCGGGCGGATCAGGCCCTCCTGCGCGGTGCTCGCGACCAGGCAGCCGTCGCGCGTGTAGATCGAGCCGCGCGCGAAGCCGCGCGCACCCGACGCGCTCGGGCTGTCGACCGCGTACAGCAGCCAGTCGTCGACGCGGAACGGCCGGTGGAACCACATCGCGTGATCGATGCTGGCCATCTGCAGGTGCAGGAACGAGCGCGCGTGCGGCAGCGTCGCGGTGTCCAGCAGGTTGTAGTCGGAGACGTAGGCGAGCAGGCAGCGGTGCAGCCAGGCATCGTCGCCCGGCACCCGGTCGACGGCCCGGAACCAGACCTGCTTCTGCGGCGGCAGCGGCACCGGGTTCAGGTAGTTCGGCTTGCGCACCGGACGGAACTCGAACGGCCGGCGGTGCTCGAAGAAGCGCCGCACCTTCTCGGGCAGGTCGGCGAGGATCTCCTCGTGGTACGACTCGAAGTCCGCGAGTCCCTCCGGCGGCGGCACCTGCGGCATCGGCGCCGAGTGCTCCATGCCGGCCTCCGCCACCTGGAACGAGCACGACATGTGGAAGATCTGCTCGCCGTGCTGGATCGCGACCACCCGCCGGCTGCTGAAGCTGTGGCCGTCGCGACTGCGGTCGACCTGGTAGACGATCGGCGCGTTGAAGTCGCCGCGCCGCAGGAAGTAGGCGTGCAGCGAGTGGCAATCGCGAGCCTCGACCGTGCGGTACGCCGCGACCAGTGCCTGGCCGAGCACCTGCCCGCCGAAGACCTGCGGGCTGCCGATGTCGCGGCTCGCGCCGCGGAACAGGTTGACCTCGAGCGTCTCGAGCTCGAGCACCGACAGCACGTCCGCGAGCCGCTGGTCCATGGGGGGATGTTAGCGTGCGCCGCGACTCAGCCGACGCCCAGCCGCTTCTGCATGATCGGGCTCGTGGTCGTGTACTGCAGGAACTGCTTCTTGTCAGGGTACAGCCAGGCCTGCACGCCGAAGGCGGCCAGCGCCGCCTCGTGGAAGCCGGACAGGATCAGCTTCTTCTTGCCGGGATAGGTGTTGATGTCGCCGACCGCGAAGATGCCGGGCGCGCTGGTCTGGAACTTCTCGGTGTCGACCTTGAGCGCCTTCTTCTCGAGCTCGAGGCCCCACTCGGCGATCGGCCCGAGCTTCGGGTGCAGCCCGAAGAACGCGAGCACCTGCTCGCACTCGACCCGCCGCACGCTGCCGTCGGCGAGCTTGACGTCCGCGCCGCGCAAGGCGCCGCCCTCGACCTCGAGCCGCTGCACGACCCCCTCGAGGTAGCCGAGCCGGCCGGCGGACTCGAACTCGCGCATCCGCGCCACGGTCGCCGGTGCGGCGCGGAACTCCGCGCGGCGATGCACCAGCGTCAGGGCCGCCGCCCGCTCAGCGAGGCTGACGGTCCAGTCGAGCGCCGAGTCGCCGCCGCCGAGGATCAGCAGCCGCCGGCCGTGGAAGTCCTCGGCGCGGCGCACGCGGTAGTGCACCGCGCGGCCCTCGAGCGCCTCGGCGCCGTCGACCACGAGCCGCCGCGGCTGGAACGAGCCGACACCGCCGGCGATCACGATGGCGCCGGCGTCGAAGCGGGTGCCGGTGGCCGTCTGGACGTGGAAGCGGCGGCCGTCGGCGGCGCGCTCGACGGCCACGACTTCCTGGCCGAGGTGGAACTCCGCGCCGAACGGCTTGATCTGCGCGAGCAGGCGGTCGACGAGCTCCTGCGCCCCGCACACCGGTAGCGCCGGGATGTCGTAGATCGGCTTGTCCGGGTAGAGCTCGGTGCACTGCCCGCCGGGTGCCGCCAGCGAGTCGATCACATGGGCCTTGATGCCGAGCAGCCCGAGCTCGAACACCTGGAAGAGTCCGCAAGGGCCGGCACCGACGATCACGACGTCGGCGACCACGGCGGAGGCGGGTTCGGTCACGGCAGGCTCCCGGCAGAGGCAGGCCCATGATTTTACACGCGGGCGCTCCCGCCGCCCGACCGGGCGGCGGATGCTACGATGCCGCGCATGCCTTCCCTGCGCCTGGATACCAGCCTCGAGCTGCTGCTCGAGCGGCTGGCGGCCGCCTCCGGCCCGGCCGCGCTCGCGACCATCGTCGCGACCGCGGGCTCGACCTACCGCAAGGCCGGTGCGCGCATGCTGATCGAGTCCGGCGGCCGGCTCACGGGGCTGCTGAGCGGCGGCTGCCTCGAACAGGACCTGCGCGAGCACGCGCTCGCCGCGCTCGCCGACGGCGCGGCGCGCATCGTCGAGTACGACATGCGGCGCGACGACGACCTCGTCTTCGGCATCGGCGCCGGCTGCGAAGGCGCGATGCGGATCCTGGTCGAACCGGCGGGCCCGGCGACGGCCACGCTCGCGGCGCTGCGCGCCGCGGGCCGAGAGCTCGCCGCCGGGCGCCCGGCGGCGCTGGCGGTACTGCACGTCGGCCCGCCCGCCGAGCTCGGCACGCGCAGCCACCCGGCTGCGGAGTCCGCACCGCTCGCCGCCGCGCTCGCACCGACCTGTGCCACCGTGCTCGCCACGGAGTCCTCGCAGCACCTGCGCTGGCAGGACGCGGGCGGGCCGCGCGAGGCGTGGGTCCAGTACCTGGCGCCGCCGCCTCGGGTGCTCATCTGCGGTGCGGGCCCGGACGCCGAGCCGCTGGTCGCGCAGCTGCGCGCGCTGCGCTTCGCAGTGACCGTGGTCGACCATCGGCCGGCCTACGCCAGCGCCGAGCGCTTCGCCGGGGCCGACGTCCGCCTCGGGGCGCCCGCCGAGCTCGCGACGCACGCCGATCTCGGGCGCTGCTTCGCGGCGGTGGTCATGAGTCACCACCTGCCGTCGGATGCCGCCTACCTGGCCGCGCTCGCCGCGAGCCCGGTCGGCTACGTCGGCCTGCTCGGCCCGCGACCGCGGCGCGAGCGGCTGCTCGCCGACCTCGGCGCCGCGGCCGCGGCGCTGCTGCCGCGACTGCACGGGCCCGTCGGGCTCGATATCGGCGCAGTGACGCCCGAGGGCATCGCGCTCGCGATCGCGGCCGAGCTGCACGCGGCGGCCGCCGGCCGGCCCGGCGGCCCCGGTGCGCAGCCACGCCGGCCCTCATGAACCTGCTGCAGCGGCTGCGCGACCACGCGCGCTCGGCGCGTCTCGCCGACGGCACCCGCGTCTACCTGCGACCGCTGCGCGAGGCCGACCTGGCGCACGCCCAGCAGTACTTCGACGAGCTGTCCGAGGAGACCAAGTACCTGCGCTTCATGACGCCGACCCCGAACCTGTCGGCGGAGACGCTCGCCAGCGTCGCCGGCGCGCTGCACGAGGCGCGCGCCGGCATCACCGTGGCCCTCGTCGAGCACGACGGCGAGCAGCACCTGATCGGCGGCGCGCGGGTCGTGCCGACCGAGCGGCGCGGCTGCTGCGAGTTCGCGCTGTCGATCGTCGACGCGTGGCAGGGACGCGGCCTCGGCCAGGTGCTGCTGCGCGAGGCCGTGCGGCTCGCGCGCCGGCTGCGCTATCACCGTATCGAGGGCTCGGTGCTGACCATCAACACCAAGATGCTGAAGGTCGCGCAGCGACTGCGCTTCCACCTGCAGGTCGATCCGCACGATCCGAGCGTCACGACCGTCTCGCGCGCGCTGCTGCCATGAGCTCGCCGCCACTCCTGCCCGCGCAGCGACTCGACGCTGCCGGCCGCGCCCACGTCGACTACCGCGCCGTCGCCCTGCTCGCGGCACCGCTGATGGCGAACAGTGCCGTGCAGTCGGTCCTGAACCTGACCGACACCTGGTTCGTCGGGCGGCTGTCGACGACGGCCACCGCGGCGATGAGCTCGATCTACTGGGTGATCCTGTGCGCGATCATCCTGCTCGGCGGCGTCAGCATGGCGGTCCAGAGCTTCGCCGCCCAGGCCCACGGCAGCGGCCGGCGCGCGCGCGCCTCCCAGGCCGCCTGGTCGGGCCTGTACGCGTCGCTGCTGTCGATCCCGGCGTTCGCGCTGATCGGCTTCCTGGGCGGGCCGCTGCTCGATGCGCTGCACGTCGACGCCGAGGTCGAGCGACTCGCGCTCGCCTACTGGTGGCCGCGGCTCGTGGTCGGCGGGCCGCTCGGCCTGCTGGTCTGGTCGCTGACGGCCTTCTTCAACGGCATCGGCCGCGCACGCCTGACGCTGCTGATCACCGTGGTGATGGCGGTCACCAACGTGCCCTTCAACCAGTTCTTCATGTTCGGGCTGCACATGGGCATCGCCGGCTCCGCGTGGGGGACGGTGGCCGCGGAGGTGGCGGGACTCGCGCTCGCGCTCGTCTTCTTCCTGAACGCGCGCAGCCGCCGCAGCTTCCACTCGCACCTGACCTGGCGCCGCACCGCGATCGGGCGGCAGATCGCGGTCGGGTTGCCGATGGGCCTCGGCATCACCGCCGATCTCGCCGGGCTCGCGCTCTTCCAGCTGATGCTGGTCAGCGTCAGCTCGACCGCCGGCGCCGCAACCCAGATCGTCATGATGATGACCTCGCTCTGCTACATGCCGGGCCTCGGCATCGGCCTCGCCGGTACCACGCTCGTCGGCCAGTCGGTCGGCGCACGCGCCCCGGACTGGGCGCGACGCATCGGCAACGCCTGCATCGGGCTCGCGACCGGGTTCATGGGCGCGCTCGGCATCCTGCTCGCGCTGACGAGCGGCTGGCTGATGCCGCTGTTCGTGAATCCTGCCGACCCGCACGCGTCCGAGGTCGTCGCGCTGGGCGGCTCGGTGATCTGGATGGCGGCGTGCTACCAGGTCTTCGACGGACTCAACATCGGCTCGAGCTTCTGCATGCGCGGCGCGGGCGACGTGCGCGTGCCGGCGATCATCGTCGCGATATTGTCCTGGGGGCTGTGGGTGCCGCTGACCCACATGCTGACGTTCCCGCCCGGCGGCGGCTGGGTGCACTTTCTGCCACAGTTTGGTTACGGCGCCGTTGGCGGCTGGGCCGCGTCGGTACTGTATGTGGTATTGCTCGGCAGCTCGCTGTGGCTGCGCTGGCTGTCGGGTGCCTGGCGCACGATGCGCCTGTAGCGCACGCGCGACGCCCGCCTCTTGCGCAGTCCGCAGGGGGTGTGATCACATCCCTCGACCGCCAACAACAGAAAAGGGGCTCCGGCCCCGCGGGGATATCACGTGAGCAAGCCCTCCCGTCGTCGCACGACCCAGCCGCTGCGCGTCAAGCCGCTGTTCTACCTGACCTCTGCGATCCTGGCCGGCACCTCCGCCTCGCAGGCGCAGCAGGCCCCGGCTCCGGTACCGACGGCAGGCAACGTGCTCGAGGAGATCGTGGTCACCTCGCAGAAGCGCGCCGAGAACCTGCAGTCGGTGCCGATCAGCATCCAGGCGTTCGACACGAAGAAGCTCGAGGACCTGCAGATCGCGAGCTTCGATGACTACTCGAAGTACCTGACCAGCCTGTCGGTCCAGAACTACGGCCCTGGCCAGGCGCAGCTTTACGTTCGTGGTGTCACCAACGGCGGCGACGGCCTGCAGGTCGGCTCGCAGCCACTCGTCGGCCTCTACCTCGACGAGATGCCGGTCACCACCATCGCCAACAACCTCGACGTGCACATATACGACGTCGCTCGCATCGAGGCGCTGTCCGGACCTCAGGGCACGCTGTTCGGCGCGAGCTCCGAAGCCGGCACGCTGCGCATCATCACCAATCAGCCGGATCCGAGCCGCTTCGAGGGCGGCTACGATCTCACGGCCAATACGTTCACGAAGGGCGACCCGGGCGGCAAGGTCGAGGGCTACGTCAACGCGCCGATCAACGACATCGCCGCCATCCGGCTCGTCGGCTGGGCGGAGCACGACGGCGGCTACATCAACAACGTGCAGAGCCCGGCCGGGCTGGTGTTCCCGACTTCCGGCCTCCCGCGGGACAACTCGCGGCTGGTCGAGAAGAACTACAACTGGGTCGACACCACCGGTGGACGGGCAGCCCTGAAGGTCATGCTCGGCGACACGTGGAGCATCACGCCGATGCTGATGACGCAGCGGCAGACATCGAACGGCCAGTTCGCGTACACGCCGTTCGCCGTCGCGGCACCCGCGGGCTCCGGGGTGGCGACCATCGGCGGCTCGGGCGATCTCAACATCTCGCACTACTACCCGGAGCGCTACAACGACAACTGGTGGATGGCGACCCTGACCGTGCAGGGCAAGCTCGGCAACCTCGATGCGCTCTACACCGGCGGCTACATCAAGCGCACGGTCACGTCGGTGTCGGACTATTCGGACTATTCCTTCTTCTACGACACCGCCTACGGCGGTTACATCCTCGACAATGCCGGCAACCTGATCAACCCGTCGCAGACGCTGGTCTCGCGCAACGACTTCACCAAGCAGTCGCACGAGTTTCGTATCACCTCCCCCAAGGAGTGGCGGCTGCGCTTCGTCGCGGGCGCCTTCCTGCAGCGGCAGGTCGCCTACCCGCGCGACGAATATCGCATCCAGGGCCTCGCCGACGCGGCGCACACGCTGCCGGGATACCTCGGCTCGCTGGACGACCTGCCGGGCGTGTCGTACCTGAACTCGCAGATCCGCACGGACCGCGACTCGGCCCTGTTCACGGACCTGTCCTTCGACCTGACCAAGAAGCTGACGCTGACGGGCGGCATCCGCGCGTTCCACTACGACAACACCGTGTACGGGTTCTTCGGCTTCAACACCAGCGGCTGGTCGCACAGCGGCGAATCGCAGTGCTTCACGCCGATCGATCCGAACAATCCCGTCCGGCCGTGCGTCAACATCGACTACCGCGCGGCGAAGTCGAGCGAGACGCACCGCGTCAACCTGACCTACAAGTTCGACGACGACCACATGATCTACTCGACGTGGTCCACCGGCTTCCGCCCGGGTGGCGTCAACCGCGTCGCGACACGCCCGCCGTACGTGCCGGACTACCTGACGAACATCGAGGCCGGCTGGAAGACCACCTGGCTCGATCATCGGCTGCGCTTCAACGGCGCGCTGTTCTTCGAGCGCTGGAAGTCGGCGCAGTTCGCGATTTCGGGCACGAACGGCATCACCGAGATCGTCAACGCCGGAACGTCCGAGATCCGCGGCATCGAGACCGAGGTCCACTGGCGCGCGGCGCCGGGGTTCACGATCACGGGGTCGGCGACCTATCTCAACGCCAAGCTGACCAGCAACGCCTGCAACCACATCAGCAACCAGGCCGATTGCGGCGGCCCCGATAACATCCTCGCCCCGGACGGCTCGCGACTGCCGGTGTCGTCGAAGCTGAAGGCGAACCTGATCGGTCGCTACGAGTGGGCCGCGGGCAGCGTCGATGCTCACGTGCAGGGCGCGGTCGTCTACCAGAGCGACGTCGTGCCGTCGCTGAACGCGGCCGATCTGCCCATCGAGGGCATGCAGCCCGGCTGGACGAGCGTCGACTTCACCACCGGCATCAGCCGCGACAAGTGGTCGATGACGTTCTTCATCGACAACCTGTTCGACAAGCGCGGCGAGGCGATCCGCTACACGACGTGCTCGGCGCAGACCTGCCAGCTGCTGAACGTGATCCCGATCAAGCCGCGCCAGGTGGGCGTGACCTTCGGGCAGAAGTTCTGAGTGCGAGCACGGCGCGGAGATGCGAATGCGTGAGCACCTGATCGCGGCCGCGGCCATCGCGGCGCTCGCCCAGACCCTGTCGCTCGCGCCGGCCGCCGCGGCCGGCAAACACCTCGCCGGCAAGGAGCTGGCGGGCGCGCCGGCCTACGATTCGGCGAGCGGAGTACCCGACCCGGCGGGCTTCTTCACGACCGCCACGCCCGCGCCGACGTTCCGCAATGTCGAGGAGACGTTCCCGACGCGTCGCATCGCGCCCGGACCCGCCGCCTCGCCGCTCGGCGCGCCGACCGCGAGTCTCGACATCCAGTACCGGTTCGACGACGCCAGCCATTCGATCGCGGATTTCGTGGCGCGGACCGACACGACGGGCCTGCTGATCCTGAAGGGCGACCAGATCCTGTTCGAGGGCTACTACCAGGGTGCCGATCCGCAGGACCTCTTCATGTCCTTCTCGGTCGGCAAGTCGTTCACCTCGACGCTGGTCGGGTTCGCGCTCGCCGACGGCAAGCTCAAGAGTCTCGATGACCCGATCGTAACCTACCTGCCGGAACTCGCGGGCTCGGCCTACGCGAAGGCGACGGTCAAGCACGTACTGCAGATGGCCACCGGCACGAGCTTCACCGAGGAGTACGAGAACAAGGACTCGGACATCGCAGTCTTCGCCGGCACCGTCGCCCGCAATCAGGGCGGCCTCTACGACTTCTGCCGCTCCTTCAAGGGTGCCTACGCCCCGGGCACGAAGTTCTACTACGCAACCTGCAACACCGAGGTGCTCGGCGCACTCGTGCAGCGGGTGACCGGTCGCTCGCTGTCGGCGTACCTGTCGGAGAAGCTGTGGCGGCCGATGGGTGCCGAGGCCGCGGCACGCTGGATCCTCGACGCGCCGGGCAGCGGCGGCCGCGAGGTCGCGGGTGGCGGGCTGCAGGTCCGGCTGCGCGACTACGGCCGCTTCGGGTTGCTGTTCGCGAACCGCGGGCGCTGGAACGGCGCGCAGCTGCTGCCGGCAGGCTGGGCCGAGGCCGCGACCCGGCCGGGCGACCCGTACGTCGAGCACGGCAAGCTCGAGCCCGGCTATCCGCTCGGCTACGGCTACCAGTGGTGGTGCCTGCCAGGGGCCAACCAGCGCTTCGCGGCCGAGGGAATCCACGGCCAGTTCATCGTGGTCGACCCGGTGCAGAAGCTCGTGATGGTCAAGCTGTCGAGCTGGCTGCACGCCTGGGACGACAAGAAGGAGGCCGAGACGTACGCCTTCTTCGCGGCGCTCGCCGACGCGCTGCACTGAGCGCAGCGCGCTAGAGCTCGCGCACCACCCGGAATCCGAGGTCGGACTGGCGCTGCCCCTGCGGCTCGGCGCCGCGCGCTGCGGCGCGGCTGTCGGCCGGGCGGCTGGCCCAGGAGCCGCCGCGCACGCCACGCAGCTCGCATCCGCCCGCCCACTCCCAGGCGCGGGCATCCGCCGGACGCCCGGCGTAGCTCGCGGTGTAGCAGTCGCGGACCCATTCGCGGGCGTTGCCGATCATGTCGTAGAGATCGAAGGCGTTCGGCTTGAAGCTGCCGACCGGCGCGGTATAGGTATGGCCGTCGCGGCAGCGCGCGCTCGGATACGGGAACGGCAGCTCGGTCACCGACGAGGCGTCGTAGACGTTCGCATAGTCACAGGCGACCGACAGCACCGTGTCCTCGTCCGAGTCGCGATCGCCGAAATAGCGAGCCGTGGTCGTACCGCCGCGCGCCGCATACTCCCACTCGGTCTCGGATGGCAGTCGGTACACCTTCCCGGTCGCCTTCGACAGCCAATCGGCGTAGGCCTTGGCGTCGTCCCAGCTGACGCACACCACCGGTTCGTTGTCGGCCTGCGGCGTCGGAAATCCGGGCGTCGTCCAGCTGCGGTCCGGCAGCCGCACCCAGGCGCCGTCGCTCGCAACGCGGCAGTCGCCGGCCGGCGCGTAGTTCGCGGCGGTCGCGAAAGCACGGAACTCCGCGACCGTGACCTCGTAGCGCCCGATTGCGAACGCCCGCGAGATCGAGACCGCGAGCGGCGGCGATTCGCCGCGGTCCGCGTCGCGCTCGCGCGCATCGCCGCTCGTGCCGAGCAGGAATTCGCCGGCCGGGACCACGACGAGCTCCGGGCAGGCCGGACAATCGCGCAGCACGCCAGGCGGGCTCGCCGGCGCCGCCGCCGCGCTCTTGGCCGGCGGCGCCTGCGGCTGGGCGATCGCGACGGCCGCGAGCAGCGAGGCGAGCAGCAGCGCCGTGAACCGCATCAGCGCGCCTCCGGCCGGCCGTCGAGGTCGAGCGCCACGCGAAAGCCGACGTAGTCAGCGCGTGCGTTGACGTCCGCCGAGTCGCGGAAGGCGCTGCGCGCCCGCTCGGCGGGCGCGACCCAGCTGCCGCCGCGCAGCACGCGCCGCGGGCAGCCGCCCGCCCAGACCCAGGCGCGGGCATCGCGCGGCCGGCCGACGTAGCTGTCGGTGTAGCAGTCCTCGACCCACTCGGCGACGTTGCCGATCATGTCGTAGAGGCCGAAGGCGTTGGCGCGCAGCGCGCCCACCGGCGCGACGTCGGGATAGCCGTCGCGGCAGCGCACCGGCTCCCAGCCGAGCACGTACGACTCGCGTCCCGACAGGTCATAGAGGTTCGCGAAGTCGCAGCCGTCGGCCGGCGCATCGCCCCAGGGCCAGCGGGCCGCGCTGCCGGCGCGGGCCGCGTACTCCCACTCCGCCTCGGACGGCAGCCGGTACGGCTTGCCGGTCTTGTGCGCGAGCCACTGCACGTAGGCCTTGGCATCGCTCCAGCTGACGCAGGCCACCGGGTGGTCATCGCGCGCCTCGCGCGGCCGGCCGGGATTGTCGGGCCCGCGGTTGCGGTCGGCGTTGAAGCGGCCGAGCGCCTCGTCCCAGGTCACGCAGGGTCCCTTGGCGTCGTAGCCGCTGTCGGCGATGAATGCCCGGTACTCGCGGCGCGTGATTTCGACCCGGCCGAGGCCGAAGGTCTTCGGGATGCGCACGATCACGGCCTGCGACTCGGCCCGCGTCGCGGCCGCGTGCGGATCCGCGGTCGGCGTACCCATCACGAACGTGCCCGGCGGCACGCGCACGATCTCCGGGCAGTCGGGGCAGTCGCGGATCGGCGCCCCGGGATCGGCGCAGGCCGGACGCGCCGCGCCCACGGCGAGGAGGCCGAGCAGGAGACCGAGCCCGGCAGGCAGGGACGCGCGTCGTGTCATCTAGGGCCCGATCTTAATCGGAAAGAACAGGCTCGTGCCGCCCCGGTTCACGAGCAGCGCGATCGAGCGCTTGGACTTGCTGACCTGCGCCTCGAGGTCGGCGACCGACTCGACCTTCTGGCCGTTGGCGCCGACCACGACGTCGCCCGGGCGCACGCCCGCCTCGCCCGCCGCGCCGGAGGCATCCTCGACCAGCAGGCCCGCGTCGAGACCGCTGGCACGACGCTCCGCCGGGGTCAGTGGCCGCAGCGCGAGGCCGAGCCGGCCACCCTTCGGCGACTCGCCGCGCTCGGCGACGGCCTCGGTGCCTTCCTTGAGCTCGGCGACCTCGATCGACACCTTGCGGCTCGCGCGGTCGCGCCACACCTCGAGTTCGGCGTGGCTGCCGGGCTTCATCTGCGAGATCACCGCCGACAGCTGCCCCGAGCGCTCGATCGCCTGGCCGTTGACCGACAGGATCACGTCGCCCGCCTTGAGGCCGGCCTTCGCGGCCGGCCCGTTCGCCTCGACCTGCGCGACGATCGCGCCGCGCGGCCGGTCGAGCCCGAAGGAATCGGCGAGCTGCTGCCCGACTTCCTGGACGAGCACGCCGATCCGGCCGCGCTGCACGTGGCCGGTCTTGATCAGCTGGTCCTTGACGCCGATCGCTATGTCGATCGGGATCGCGAACGAGATGCCCATGAAGCCGCCGGTGCGGCTGTAGATCTGCGAGTTGATGCCGACGACCTCGCCCGCCATGTTGAACAGCGGCCCGCCCGAGTTGCCCGGGTTCACCGCGGCGTCGGTCTGGATGAACGGCGTGTACTGGCCGTCGGGCAGCGTGCGCGAGGTCGCGCTGACGATGCCCGCGGTCACGCTGTTGTCGAAGCCGAACGGCGAGCCGATCGCGATCACCCATTCGCCGGGACGCAGCTTCGACGGGTCGCCGAAGCGCACGGTCGGCAGGTTGCGGCCGTCGATCTTGATCACCGCGACGTCGGTGCGCCGGTCGACGCCGATCACCTTGGCGGTGAACTCGCGCCGGTCGGTGAGTCTGACCGTCACCTCGCTCGCATCCGCCACCACGTGGGCATTGGTCAGGATGGTGCCGTCGCTCGCGACGATGAACCCGGATCCCTCGCCGCGCACCGGCGTCTGCGGCGCGCCGTGCGGGCCGCCGAAGCGGCGCAGGAACTCGCCGAGCGGATCGCCGGAACCCTCGTCGTCGAAGGCCGCGGTCCGGGTCTTCTCGACCACCGCGATGTTGACGACCGCCGGGCCGTTCTGCGCCACGAGGTCGGTGAAGTCGGGCAGCCCGCGGGCCGCCGCCGCGGTCGTACCCGGGCTCGGCGCGGCCGGTGCCGGTGCCGCGGCGGGCGGCGTGGCGACCGGACCCGCTGCCTGCTCGGGCGGGCGGTGGCAGCCGGCGAGCGCGACATTGAGCGCGATGGCCGCGAGCAGGCCCGCGGAGGGATTCCGGATCATCATGTCAAGACTCCTCATCGCACGGGGCGACGCGCCCCGTAGACAGATCGCCCGCCGCAAAGTTGCACCCTGCGCCCGGGTAGCCCGGCAGAGCACGCCGCCGCTAGACTGGGCGCGCATGATACCGTCCCGCCGCCGCGCGCTCGCGGCCCTGCTCACGGCGCTCGCGCCGCCGCTTGCCGCGGCGGCGACGCCGCTGCCCCCGCGCCTCGAACAGGTCCTGCACAGCCAGGGCATTCCGCCGGCCGCGGTCAGCCTCGTGATCCGCGACCTCGCCTCCGGGCAGACGATCCTGGAGCTCAACCCGCGCGAACCGCGCAGCCCGGCCTCGACCATCAAGGTGCTGACGACCTACGCGGCACTCGAGGCGCTCGGCCCGAGCTACCACTGGACGACGCGCGCCATGACCGTCGGCCGCCTCACCGACGGGCGCCTCGACGGCGACCTGGTGATCCAGGGCGGCGGCGACCCGTACCTGACGGCCGAGCGCTGGTGGCGCTTCGCCCGCGAACTGCGCAACACCGGGCTCAAGCGCATCGACGGTGACGTCGTGATCGATCGCTCGCTGTACGCGCTGCAGGAGCCCGACCCCGACGAGTTCGACGGCCGCGGCGACCGGCTCTACAACGTGGTACCCGACGCGCTGCTCGTGAACTTCCAGGCCGCCGAGTTCCACTTCATCCCCGACACGAACCGGGTGCGCGTGATCGTCGACCCGGAACCGGCGAACCTGCACCTGCAGAGCGCCGTCCGGGTCAGCGACGGCGCCTGCGCGACCAGCCCGCGGGTGATCACCTTCACCACCTACGAGGACGATCCCGACCGGCTCGGGCTCGCGGGCCGCCTGTCGCGGCACTGCCCGGCGCTGGTACTGCGTCGCGCGATCATGCGCGCGCCCGACTACGCCTACGGCACGTTCCTGACGGCCTGGCGCGAGCAGGGCGGGGAATTCTCCGGGCGCCTGCGACTCGAGGCGCTGCCACCGGGCAGCCGGGAGCTCCTCGGCTACGAATCGCTGTCGCTCGCCGAGGTCGTGCGGCTGCTGAACAAGTACAGCAACAACACCATGGCGCGCATGCTGCTGCTGACGATGGCCACCGAGCGCTACGGCGCGCCGGCGACCGTCCAGAACGGCGAGCGCGCGCTCGGCGAGTGGCTGGCGGCCAAGGGCCTCGAGTTCCCGGAGCTCGTGATCGACAACGGCTCGGGGCTGTCGCGCCGCACGCGGATCTCGGCCGACAGCCTGTCGCGGCTGCTCGCCACCGCGTATCGCAGCCGCTACTTCCCCGAGCTCGCCGCGTCGCTGCCGCTCGGTGGTCAGGATGGCACGCTGCGGCGGCGCTTCGCGGACCTCGGCCCGGAAGCGCGCATCCGCCTCAAGACCGGCACGCTCGCCGGCGTCGCCGCGGTTGCCGGCTGGGTCACGGGTCGCAGCGAGCGACCCATGGCGGTGGTGGTGTTCGTCAACCACCCGGCCACCGAGTTCGGGCGCGGCCAGGCCGTGATCGACACGATCGTGCGCTGGGCGCTCGACCGCTAGCGCCGCCGGCCGAGCCAGCGCTGCGCAGCCTCGAGCTCCAGCAGGTCGCCGGTGGTGCGCATGCCGAGCCGCTGCGCGGCGTCGAGCACGATCAGCAGCAGCTGCCCCGTCGAGTAGGCGTCGGCGAGTGCCTCGTGGCGGCCGATCGGCTCGAGCGCGAAGTGCGCCATCCAGTCCTCGAGCGTGTCGTTCGGCGTGCCGGGAAAGAGCGCCGGCAGCAGCACCGCCAGATCGAGAAAGCGCCGCGGCACGCGGATCCCGAGCGTCAGCTCGAGCTCGCGCTCGAGCACCGTCGCGTCGAACTCGGCGCGGAAGGCCACCGCGAACGACGCGCCGCGAAACTCGAGGAACGCGAGCCAGGTCGCCACCGGATCCAGCCCGGCGAGCTGTTGCTGGCCGCCGATCTGGTGCACGAGGATGTTGTCGACCGCGCTCGACGAGGCCTGCCGCAGCACCGCCGCGAAGGCCTCGCCGTGCACGAGCGCGCGGCCGGCGACCGCGATCGCGCCGACGGCGATCACCCGATCGCGGTCCATCCGCGGCCCGGTGGTCTCGAGGTCGAGCGCCAGGAAGCGGGCGAGCGCCAGCGGCGTCTGGCGCAGCCGCCGGCCGCTGCCGAGGCCGAGCTCGCGGCGCTTCAGCGCCACGAGGCGGGCGCGCGCACCGGCCGCCAGCGTCGCACGCACCCGCCGGCGATCGAGTCGCGCCTGCCAGGGCCAGCGCATGGCCGGGTCACCTCGCCAGCGTCTGCTCGAGCAGTCGCTGCAGCGTCCGTGCCTGGCGCAGCGACTCCTTGAGCATGCGCTGGTCGAGTTCGTTGAGGGCGTAGGGGTCGACCCGGTTGCCCTCGGCGGCGGCGCCGCCCTCCGTCGCCAGCTGGTCGCGCTGCGCGCGCAGCCGCAGCAGCTGCAGGAACTGGAACGCCTCGACCAGTGCCGCGACCTCGCGCTCCTCGAGCCCGAGCCGGCGGCCGGCGAGCCGCAACCGCGGCGCCGTGCCGGTCTCGGCGATGCCGAAGGCGAGCGCGAGGGCGCGCGCCGCGTCGACGAACAGCCGGGTGCCCGCGGCCTTGAGGTCGAGCAAGCCGCGGTGCTCGCCATCGCCGGTGACGAAGCTGCGCACCCGGCCGAGCGGCGGCTCGGCCTCGAGCGCGTTGGCGGTCAGCAGCCGCAGGAAGATCGGGCTTTGCGGGGCGAGCTCGGTCAGCCAGCGGCGCAGGTTGTCGGCGAGCGTCAGCTCGCCCGCGAGCGGCCGGAAGTCGAAGTAGATGTTGGCGGCGAGCAGCGCCGCCGGCTGCGGCTCGCGCAGCCAGGCGGCGAATCGGCCGCGCCACTCCTCGACGCTGAGGCAGTTCGCCGGGTTGCCGGCCATGATCTCGCCCGGGCAGAGTGGCACGCCGAGCCCGGCGAGGGCCTCGTTGACGGCGCGCGCGAAGCCGAGCAGCCGCCGCCGCGCCTCCTCGTGCTCGCCGGCCGGGGCACTGAAGATCAGCGCATTGTCCTGGTCCGAGGCGATGGTCTGCTCGCGCCGCCCCTCGCTGCCGAGCGACAGCCAGCACCACCGCAGGCCCTCGAGCGCATGCGCCGGCGCCAGCAGGTCGATCAGCCGCACCGCGAGGGCATCGTTGAGCGCCGCGATGGTCCGCGTCAGGGGCTCGGCGGCAGCGCCCTGCGCCAGCAGGTTGTCGGCCAACGTCGCGATGTCGCCTGTCGTGCACCAGAGCGCGGTGACGTCCCGGGCGCCGCGGATGGTCGCCAGCACGTGCTGCATCGAGACCCGCTGCAGCGAGAACAGGTCGCGTTCCGACAGCACCCCGCAGAGGCGGCCATCGCGCGTGATCACGAGCTGGTGGAAGCCATGGGTAGCCATCACCGCGAGCGCCTCCTGGGCCGTCGCGTCGGCCGCCACCGCGCCCGGCCGCGGCGTCATCACCTCGCCCACGGCGGTCTCGAGCGGCAGGCCCGGCAGCACCACGCGCTCCATCAGGTCGGTCAGCGTGAAGATCCCGATCGGGTGCGCATCGGCGTCGACCACCGCGATCGTGCCGACCTGCTCGGCGCGCATCCGCTCGAGCGCGGCGCGCAGCGGCGTGGCCGCCACGCAGCTCACCGGCGCGCGCCGCAGCAGCGACTCGACCGGCTGCAGCAGCGTCTGCTGCTCGGCGACCCGCTGGCGGAACAGCCGATGCACCTGCCCCTGCGCCTCGGTCGCGAGCGTGCGCGAGGATTGCGCGCTGAACTCCGCGAACGGCGCCGACATCACCCGCAGCGCCGCGGCGTCGACCGCGTCGAGCTGCAGGCAGAAGGCGTCCTCGGTCGCCAGGTAGCGGGTCGCGGACGCCGCTCCGCCCGCGTCCAGCGGGAAGCACTCACCCGGCCCGAGCACCGCGCCCGCCGCGGCCTCGCCCGCGCGCACGTGGCCGCGCTGCACGACGTAGAGCGCGGCGGCGGCCTCCCCGCTCGCGTCGACGACGATGCTGCCGGCCGGGTAGTAGCCGAGCCGGGCGCGACCGGCCAGAAACTCGAGGTCGCGGCGCGCCATGCGCGCGAACGGCTCGTGCGCGCGCAGGAACCGCAGCGTCGCCTCGAGCAGCAGCGGGGGTGCGGTCACGGGCGCGCCCCGCCCCCGTGGCGAGCGGCGGGCCCATGCGGGCCCGCCGCCGCCGGCCGGTCAGTGACTCGACGCCTTGGCGGCGAGCAGGCCGGTGTTCTGCCGGGCATAGACCTCGTCCCACATGTCCTCGGCGCGCTTGTCGCGGCCGAGCAGCGAGAACAGGATCACCGACAGGAAGCCGATCGGGATCGAGAAGATGCCCGGGTTCTTGAGCTCGAGCAGCGGCTTCTCGAGTCCCATGAACGAGGTCTCCTGGCCCTCGACCTTCTTGATGTCGTCGTTCGCCTTCTTGACGGCCTTGTCGAGCGCGCCCTCGTCCTTCTTGGCCTTGGCCATCCGCGCCTCGTCGCCCGAGGCGATCGCCTCGGCGATGGCGGCGCGCTTGCCGGCCTCGGCGTCCAGCACCTTGTGCGCAGCCGCGCGTACCGCCTTCGGGTAGGTCAGGTTCGGCGACACGAGCGTCAGGCCGACGGCGGCCACCGTACCGATGATCATGCCGGCGACGATGCCGCTGGTGTTGCAGCGCTTCCAGTACAGCGTCAGCAGCACGCACGGGAAGTTCGCGCTGGCGGCGACCGCGAAGGCGAGCGCGACCAGCACCGCCACGTTCTGGCCCTTGGCCGCGATGCCGATCGTGATCGCGATCGCGCCGACCAGCACCGTCGCGATGCGCGCCGCGCGCACCTGCTGCTGCGGTGCGACCGTCTCGCCGCCGTGCACGACACCGACCCACAGATCGTGCGCCATGGCCGAGGCCGCGGCGAGCACGAGGCCGGCGACCACCGCGACGATCGTCGCGAAGGCGACCGCGGACACGAAGGCCAGCATGAAGTTGCCGAAGAACGAGTTCGGGCCGCCGCCGATGAACTGCGCGAGCAGCGGACCCGCCATGTTGCCGCCGGCATCGACCGCGGCGATGGCGGCAGGACCGACGTGGCGCGCGGCGCCGAAGCCGAGGAACAGCGTCAGCACGTAGAACCCGCCGATGATCGCCATGGCCCAGACCACCGACTTGCGCGCCTGCTGCGCGGTCGGCACGGTGAAGAAGCGCATCAGGATGTGCGGCAGACCCGCCGTGCCGAACACGAGCGCCATGCCGAGCGAGATCTGGTCGACCGGCGCCTTGAAGTACAGGCCGGGCTCGAGGAAGCGCTGGCCGAGCTCCGCCGGCGTCATGTTCTTGGCCGCGTCGCCGAGCAGCGTCGCCACCCGCGCCTGGATCTTCGGGTCGCCGATCACGTCGGCGAGGAAGGCCGGCAGCGAGAAGCCGTACGGCGTCCACACCAGCATCACGATCACGATCGAGGCCGTCACCAGCAGGATCGCCTTGATGATCTGCACCCAGGTGGTCGCGACCATGCCGCCGAACAGCACGTAGCCGAGCATCAGGATGCCGACCGTCACCACCGAGACCTCGTAGTCGATGCCGATCAGGGTCTTGATCAGGACGCCGGCGCCGACCATCTGCGCGGTCAGGTAGAAGGTCGAGACCGTGATCACCGACAGCGCGCCGACGATGCGGGTCTTCTTCGGGTCGTTACGGTAGGCGAGGATGTCGGCGAGCGTGTACTTGCCGATGTTGCGGCAGGGCTCCGCGATCACCAGCAGCACCGTGATGTAGGCCACCAGCCAGCCCACCGAGTACATGAAGCCGTCGTAGCCGTACAGCGAGATCAGCCCGGCGATGCCGAGGAACGAGGCCGCCGACAGGTAGTCGCCGGCGATCGCCCAGCCGTTCTGCAGCCCCGAGATGCCGCCGCCGGCCGTGTAGAAGTCGGAGGCCGACTTCACGCGCTTGGCGGCGACGTAGGTGATGTACATCGTCAGCAGGATGATCGCGGCGAACACCACGAACGTGACCCAGCGGTACTCGCCGGCGGCGCTCGCCTCGGCGTGCGCGCTCGCGGCGGCGAGCGACAGGACGGCGGCCAGCGAACCGGCCGCGAGCTGCTTGTGAGTGAGCTGCATGGCGGTCAGCCTCCGGTGCGCTTGGCGAAGTCGGCGGCGATCTCCGCCGCGAGCCGGTCGAATTCGCGGTTCGCGACCCGCGAGTAGTAGATCGCGATCGCCCATGCGACCACGAACTCGCTCAGGGCGAACAGCAGGCCGACGTTGATCACGCCCCAGACCTGGACCTTGAAGAGGTCCTGGTAATAGGCCGCGCCGACCGGCAGCAGGAAGTAGTAGACGACCGAGAACGTCATCAGGCCCCAGAGGAAGCCCATCTTCTTGCGGTGCAACTGCTGGAACCGAGGGTCGGCGATCACCGCCGCCCAGTCGATCGAGTCCGACTTCGCCATGGTCTCTTCCCCCTCCCGTGTTGGTCTTCCCGCCCGGCCGACCCACCCGCACGAACCCGGATCCGGGGCCGGCGGGCGGCGTCGCGGCCGCCGCACCGCCGGTTGCGGACAGTGCGGCTTGAGCCGGGCGCCCGAATCATGAACGATCCGCGGGGATGCTGCCCCCCGGCGGCCGCGACCGGACATTAGCCAAAGGTCGTAGGGACCGGCTTCGACCAAGGTCGAACCCCGGCTGCGGGGCCGCGTGCTAGAAGTAGCCCGTCAGGGCGCGGGACCGCGGGTCCCGGCGACCCGTGTTGTCCGTGGGGGATCGCGTCATGAGTCACGTCTACGAAGTTCCAGCCGAGTTCGCCCGCCAGGCGCGGGTCAATGCCGAGCGCTATGCCGCCGACTACGCCCGCAGCGTCAGCCAGTCCGCGGCGTTCTGGGGCGAGGTCGGCAAGCGCCTCGACTGGATGAAGCCCTATACCGAGGTCCGCGACGTCTCGTTCGACCTGCACAACTTCCACATCCGCTGGTATGGCGACGGCGAGCTCAACGTCTCGGCGAACTGCCTCGACCGTCACCTGGCCAAGCGCGGCGACCAGACGGCGATCCTGTGGGAGGGCGACGATCCGAAGGAGAGCCGGCGCGTCAGCTACCGCGAGTTGCACGCCGACGTCTGCCGCTTCGCCAACGTGCTGAAGGGCCTCGGCGTCCGCAAGGGCGACCGCGTGACGATCTACCTGCCGATGATCCCCGAGGCCGCGGTGGCGATGCTGGCCTGCGCGCGGCTCGGCGCGATCCACTCGATCGTGTTCGGCGGCTTCTCGCCGGAGTCGCTCGCCAGCCGGATCCAGGATTGCGGCTCGAAGCTCGTGATCACGGCCGACGAGGGGCTGCGCGGCGGGCGCAAGGTGCCGCTCAAGGCGAACGTCGACGCCGCGCTCGGCCAGGCGGCGGGAGGCAGCGTCGAGAAGGTCGTGGTGGTGCGCCGCACCGGCGGCAAGGTCGCCTGGACCCCGGGCCGCGACCTGCACTACGACGAGCTGATGCGCGCGGCGAGCCCCGACTGCCCGCCGGTCGCGGTCGGCGCCGAGGACCCGCTCTTCATCCTCTACACGTCAGGCTCGACCGGCAAGCCGAAGGGCGTGCTGCACACGAGCGGCGGCTACCTCGTCTACGCCTCGTACACCTTCGAGAACATCTTCGACTACCGGGACGGCGACCTGTTCTGGTGCACGGCCGACGTCGGCTGGGTGACCGGGCACAGCTACGTCGTCTACGGCCCGCTCGCGAGCGGCGCGACGACGCTGATGTTCGAGGGCGTCCCCAACTATCCCGACCCGGGCCGCTGCTGGGACATCATCGACCGCCACGGAGTGACGATCTTCTACACGGCGCCGACTGCGATCCGCGCGCTGATGCGCGAGGGCGAGCAGTGGGTGCAGAAGCACGCCCGCAAGTCGCTGCGGCTGCTCGGCAGCGTGGGTGAGCCGATCAATCCCGAGGCCTGGGAGTGGTACCACCGCGTGGTCGGCGACCGCCGCTGCCCGATCGTCGACACCTGGTGGCAGACCGAGACCGGCGGCATCCTGATCACGCCGCTGCCCGGCGCGACGCGCCTGAAGCCGGGCTCGGCGACGACGCCCTTCTTCGGCGTACTGCCGGCGATCGTCGACGGCGCCGGCCAGGAACTGAAGGGCGCCTGCGAGGGCAACCTCGTGCTGCTCGACTCCTGGCCGGGCCAGATGCGCAGCGTCTACGGCGATCACCAGCGCTTCATCGACACGTACTTCCGTACCTTCCCGGGCACCTACTTCACGGGCGACGGCGCCCGCCGCGACGAGGATGGCTACTACTGGATCACCGGCCGCGTCGACGACGTGATCAACGTCTCCGGCCACCGGCTCGGCACGGCGGAGGTCGAGAGCGCGCTGGTCGCCCACCCGTCGGTGGCGGAGGCGGCGGTGGTCGGCTACCCGCACGACATCAAGGGCCAGGGCATCTACGCCTACGTGACGCTGAAGGCCGGCATCGAGTCCTCCGACGCGCTGCTCGCGGAGCTGCGCCAGACCGTGCGCCAGCAGATCGGCGCGATCGCCTCGCCGGACGTGATCCAGTGGGCGCCGGGCCTGCCGAAGACCCGCAGCGGCAAGATCATGCGGCGGATCCTGCGCAAGATCGCCGCCGACGAGGCCGACCAGCTGGGCGACGTGTCGACGCTCGCCGATCCGTCGGTGGTCAAGCAGCTGGTCGAGCACCGCCCGCAGAAGTAGCGGACGCCGATCGTGGGCCGCACGATCCTGATCGCGGACGATCATCCGCTGTTTCGCGCCGCGCTGCGGGGCGCGGTCGCGGCCGCGATCAGCGACGCGGAGTTCGTCGAGGCGGACAGCGTCGCGACACTGCTCGAGGCCGTCGAGCACCACCCCGAGGCCGACGTGCTGCTGCTCGACCTCGACATGCCGGGTGCGCATGGCTTCAGCGCCCTCGCCCACGTGCGCGGCTCGCGCCCGCAGCTGCCGGTCGTGATCGTCTCGGCGACCGCCGATGCGCCGACGATCGCCCGCGCCTTCTCGTACGGCGCGCAGGGCTTCATCCCGAAATCCTCCGACGCCAGCGCGATCGGCGCCGGCGTCGAGGCGGTGCTGCAGGGCGAGCTGATCGCGCCGCCCGACTACCGGCCGCCGGCACCCGGCAGCGAGTCGGCGGACCTCGAGATCGCGGCGCGGCTCGCCGACCTCACGCCGCAGCAGTTCCGCGTGCTCAGCATGCTGCTGTCGGGCCTGCTCAACAAGCAGATCGCCTTCGAGCTGGACGTCTCGGAGGCGACCGTCAAGGCACACGTCACTGCCGTGCTGCGCAAGCTCGGCGTCGCCAATCGCACGCAGGCGGTCCTGCGCGTCGGTCGCCTGGCGATCGACCATGGCAGCCTGCGGGCCGCACCGGACGAGGCGGATGCGTGACCGACGACCACGGTCCCGGCCGCGCCGCGAGCGCTGCGCCGGCCGCCGGCGACTCGCGTAGCATCCCCCGTACGGTGCCATGAACCACGTCCGCGCGCGGCGCTCAAACAGCGAGGTCCGCATGACGATCGAGATCCGGAAGTGGCTGCGCGTGCTGCTGCTGGTGGGCGTCCCGGCGCTCGCGAGTGCCGGCGAAGCGCCACCGGCCACCAAATACAACAGCCGCGCGAAGGCCGAGTACGGCCCGGTCTTCACGCAGGTGCTGCAGAAGTTCATCGGCTCGCGAGCGGGGCCAAACATCTGCCTGCCGCCGCTGTTCGGCTTCGGTGACAACGTCACCGAAACCGTCGAGCTGAACGCGGATCAGGAGAACGACGTGCCGCTGCCGGGATCCAACCGACTGAAGCAGCTGAAGGCGCTCGAAGCCGTCGGCCTCGTCGCCGGCACCGAGTCGACGCGCACCCAGAACGACAAGACGCGACACACGATCACGTTCCGGCGCACCGCGAAGGGCCAGGCCGCGTCGCAGGGGCCGGCGATCTGCTACGCGCGTGGCGAGCTCGACAGGATCGTGAAGTGGAAGGGGCCGGTCGCGCTGGGCGAATACCAGGCGGCCTTCGTCTACTACACGGTCAAGACCGGCCTCGTCGAGGACTGGGCCCGCAACCCGGACGTGCAGGCGGCGTTCCCGACGATCGCGCCCAACCTCAAGGGCGACGACAGCAAGGTGCGGCAGGTCGTCATCGACCTCTCGAGCGAAGGCTGGGACATCGCCGAGTACTCGAAGTACGTGCAGCTGCAGTAGGCTCGCGCGCGCGTCCGCCCGCCCGGGGTGACGCGATCCTGGCGGCGCACCGGGGGCCGATCCGACCGTTCAACCCTGCGCGGCGCGCGCCCGAGCCACGACGCCGCGCGCGCGCGCCGAGTCCAGGAAGGCGCGCAGCGCCGCGGGCTTGACCGGCTTGCGCAGCACCGGCCAGCCGAGCGCGCGCGCGCGGGCTGCGAGCGCCGGGTCGTTGTCGGCCGTGATCAGCGCGGCGGTCAGCGGCGCGCCCGACGCCTCGCCGAGCTCGGCGAGCATCGCGAGGCCGTCCGGCCCGTCCCCCAGGTGGAAGTCCGCGAGCACGAGGTCGATGCCGCCGGCGGCGTGGGCCGCGCGCGCCTCGGCCGCATCGCGCGCGCGGCGCACGTCGATGCCCCAGCGGCCGAGCAGCGCCGCCATGCCGTCGAGGATCGCCGGCTCGTTGTCGACGCAGAGCACCGTCAGCCCCGGCAGCGCCGCGCCGCTCTCGCGCGCGCTTTCCGGCCGCACCGGCACGAACGCGACGCTGGCGCGCGGCACGCGCACGCCGAAGCTCGAGCCATGGCCCGGCCGCGAGCGCAGGTCGAGCGGATGGCCGAGCAGGCGCGCGATGCGATCGCAGATCGACAGCCCCAGTCCGAGGCCCTTCTCGCCCCAGGGCGAGGCGCGCTCGAGGCGCGTGAACTCGCCGAAGATCGTGCCGCGCTGGTGCTCGGCGATGCCGGGACCCGTGTCGCAGACGCGGATCAGCAGGTCCGAACCGCGGCGCTGGCAGCCGAGCACCACGCCGCCGCGGCGCGTGTAGCGCAGCGCATTCGCGAGGTAGTTCTGCAGGATGCGGCGCAGCAGCACGCGGTCGGTGTGCACCAATGCGCGGGTCGGCACGACCGCGAGCGACAGCCCGCGCGCCGCCGCCACCGGCGCGAACTGCCGCTCGAGATCGGCGAGCAGTTCGGCCACCGGGAATGCGGTCCGCTCGGGCCGGAGCGCGCCGCTGTCGAGCTTGGCGACGTCGAGCAGGCTGTCGAGCAGGTCCTCCGCGGCCCGCATCGAGCTGTCGATGCGCGCCGCGATCTCCTCGAGGCCGCGGTCGCCGCCGGCCTCGACCGCGAGTGCCGAGGCGAACAGCCGCGCCGCGTTGAGCGGCTGCAGCAGGTCGTGGCTCGCCGCCGCGAAGAAGCGCGTCTTGCTGGCGTTGGCCTCCTCGGCGAGGCGCTTGGCCGCCTGCTGCGCGGCGAGCGCGCGCTTGAGCTCGACCGTGCGTTCCTCGACCCGGGTCTCGAGCTCGAGCTTCGAGTCGCGCAGCTCGCGTTCGGTGCGCTTGAACTCGGTGATGTCGGTGTAGGTGGTGACGAAGCCGCCGCCCGGCAGCGGCTGGCCGCGGATCTCGTAGACGCGGCCGTTCTGGCGTTCGCGCTGGATCACGTAGGCACTGCCGGCGCGCATGTAGGTGAGCCGCTTGCGGACGTGCTCCTCGGCGTCGCCCGGACCACACTCGCCGCGCTCGGCGTTCCAGCGGATCACCTCGGCGGCGTCGCGACCGACGTAGATGAAGCCGTCCGGGTACTCGAACATCTCCGTGTAGCGGCGGTTCCACGCGACCAGGCGCATGTCGGCGTCGACCACGCTGATGCCCTGCGCGACGTTCTCCATCGTCGCCTGCAGCAGCTGCCTGCTGAAACTCAGCTCCTGCGAGGTTTCGTCGAGGAGCTCGGCGACCTCGTCGACCTCGAGGCCGCGCCGCCGCAGCGCGTGCGTCATCAGCAGCCGCGCCGTCGAGGCCCCGACCGAGCCGGCGAGCTCGCGCTCGACGTGCTGCAGCAGGCCGCGATCGGCCGCATCCCCGGCGCGCGGCACGGCGCGCCGCGCGCGGGCGGCGTGCTCGACCAGCATCCGCCGCGCGGCGGCGGCGCCGACGATGCGCGCGGCCAGCGCCTCGAGGTCGCCGACCCGCGCATGGCTGACACCGCGGCCTGGGCTCGTGCCGGGCGGGCCGATGAACGACTTGGCGGCGAGCCGCTCCTGCAGCGTCGTGCCGCGGCGCAACGAGATCACGACCAGCAGCGCGATGTTGGCTGAGAGCGCCCACAGCGCGCCCTGCGCGACCGGCCCGAGCCCCTCGAGCCCCCAGAGCGCGTGCGGCCGCAGCCAGTGGATCCCGAACGGGCCCGCCACCAGCAGCGGGCTCGTCGGTGCCAGCAGGCCCGGCAGCATCAGCGTGTAGCCCCAGAGCAGCGCGCCCGCGCACAGGCCCCAGAAGACGCCCTCACGGGTGGCGCCACGCCACCACAGCCCCGCGACGATGCCGGGCACGAACTGCGCCACCGCCGCGAAGGCCAGCAGCCCGATCGAGGCGAGGCTCGCCGGCTCGCCGACGTACCGGTGGTACCCATAGGCGAGCAGCGCCAGCGCGAAGATCGCGACGCGCCGCAGCCAGAGGATCCGCCCGCCGAGATCGACGGTGCGCGCGAGCCGCGTGCGCCAGAGCGCCGGCACGATCAGGTCGTGCGTCACCATCGTCGCGAGCGCGAGGCTCGCGACCACCGCCATCGCGGTCGCGGCCGACAGGCCGCCGAGGAACGCCAGCACCGCGAGCCACGGCGCACCGCCGGCCATCGGCAGCGTCAACACCAGCGTGTCCGGGCGGCTGACGAGCTCGCCGCCGCTCGCGACGCCGAGCGCGGCGATCGGCAGCACGAACACCGAGAAGAGCGCGAGGTAGAGCGGGAACAGCCAGCGCGCCCGCCTGAGGTCGCCGGGCTCGGCGCACTCGACGGCGGCCACCTGGAACTGCCGGGGCAGGCAGACGACGGCGGCCGCGCCGAGCAGCGTGGTCGCGACGAAGTCGGCGTCGAAGCCACCCTGCACCGCGCCGACGATGCGGTTCATGCGCGTCGGCAGCGGCCCGAGCGAGCGCCACGCGTAGAGACCGACGGCGACGAACGCGCACAGCTTCACCAGCGACTCGAAGGCGATCGCGAGCATCAGCCCCTCGTGGTGCTCGGAGGCGGCGACGCGGCGCGTGCCGAACAGCGCCGCGAACAGCGCCATCAGCAGCGCGATGCCAAGCGCCGTATCGATCCCCCACGGCGAGCCGCCGCCGGAGGTGCCGGTCAGCACGTCGACGCTCGCGGCGACGGCCTTGTACTGCAGCGCGAGGTACGGCACCGCGGCAAAGAGCGCCAGCAGCGAGACGAGCGCGGCGAGACCCGGGCTCTTGCCGAAACGCGAGGAGACGAAGTCGGCGATCGAGGTGATGTTGCGGGCACGCGCGACCTCGACGAGGCGCGCCACGTACGGCGCGCCGACGAGGAACAGGAGTGCCGGGCCGAGGTAGATCGGCAGGAACGACCAGCCCTCGCGCACCGCGGTGCCGACGGCACCGAAGAAGGTCCAGGTCGTGCAGTAGACGCCGAGCGCGAGGCTGTAGATCAGCGGGCGCAGGCGCGCGTTCAGCGGGTAGACGCGCCGCGTGTCGCCATAGAAGGCGATCGCGAACAACAGCGCGAGATAGGCGACCGCGAGCGCGGACAGCAGCCACCCGGAGAACATCGAGACCCCCTCGGCAGCAACTTAGCACGGGCCTCCGTGCCGCCGGCGTCAGGGATCTCCGTCAGTCGGTGAGTCGCTGTTGCGAGAAAACGACACCGTCTTCGTCGGCGTAGGCGAACGCGCCTGGCACGACGCGGGCGCCCAGGATCTCGACGGGCACGCCGACGACGCCCTGGTCGTGCTTCTCGCTGCGCCGCGGCTGCAGGCCGAGCGCGAGCACGCCGATCGGCAGCGCCGCGAGCGCCGCGCTGTCGCGCACGCAGCCGGCGACGACGATGCCTGCCCAGCCGTTCTCGTGGCCGGCGGCCGCGAGCAGGTCGCCGACCAGCGCGCAGCGCCGCGAGCCGCCGCCGTCGATGACCAGCACGCGTCCCTGGCCCGGCGACTTCAGCAGCTCGCGAACCCGCGAGTTGTCCTCGAAGCAGCGTACCGTCGTCACCTCGCCCTGGAAGCGGCGGACGCCGCCGTAGTGCGCGAGTCCCGCGTCGCAGGCCTCGAGGGCCGGGTGCGCATCGAGCAAATCCGTCGTTCGAAAGCCCATCCGCACAGTCCCCCAGGCGCTACACTGCCCGCCCCATCGGCCGAGGCCCCGACATGCTAGTTGCGCGCGACACCGTCGTCACGATCCATTACACGCTCAAGAACGACGCGGGCGAGGTGCTCGACAGCTCGGCCGGCGGCGAGCCGCTCGCCTACCTGCACGGCGGCGGCAACATCATCGGCGGCCTCGAGGAGGCGCTCGAGGGCAAGTCTGCGGGCGACCGGGTCGCGGTCTCGGTACCGCCCGCCAAGGGCTACGGCGAGCACGACCAGACCCTGATCCAGCAGGTGCCGCGGCGCGCGTTCCAGGGCGCCGACGTGCGCGCCGGCATGCGCTTCACGGCGCAGACCGAGCAGGGCCCGCGGCAGGTTGTCGTGACACGCGTCGCCGGCGACATGGTCACCGTCGACGGCAACCACCCGCTCGCCGGTCAGCAGCTGCACTTCGACGTCGAGATCGCCGAGGTGCGCGCGGCGAGCGAAGAGGAGCTCGCACACGGCCACGTGCACGGCCCCGACGGCCACCACCACCACGATTGAAGGCACCGCGGCGTCCGCGCAGGCGGACGCCGCGGACCGGCCTCAGGCGCGCAGCGCCTCGGGCTGGAACGCGAGGCCGAGGTCGCGCGCGACCGCCTCGTGGGTGATCCGGCCGGCGTGCACGTTGAGGCCGCGGGCGAAACCCGGGTCGCGTGACAGCGCCTTCTCCCAGCCGAGCTCGGCGAGCGCGCGCACGTAAGGCAGCGTCGCGTTCGTCAGCGCGAAGGTCGAGGTGCGCGGCACGGCGCCCGGCATGTTCGTCACGCAGTAATGGATCACGCCGTCGACCACGTAGGTCGGCGCCGCGTGACTGGTCGGCTTGCTGGTCTCGAAGCAGCCGCCCTGGTCGATCGAGATGTCGACCATCACGGCGCCCGCCTTCATGCGCTTCACCATCGCGTGGGTGACGAGCTTCGGCGCCGCGGCGCCGACCACCAGCACCGCGCCGATCACGAGATCGGCCTCCTGCACCAGCCGCTCGATCGCGTCGGCGGTCGAGTACACCGTCTTGATCGTGCCGCCGAACTGCGCCGACAGCTCGCGCAGGCGCTTCGGCGAGCGATCGACGACCGTGACGTCGGCGCGCAGGCCCGCCGCCATCTCGGCGGCATGGGTGCCGGCGACGCCGCCGCCGAGCACCACGACCTTGGCCGGCGCGACGCCCGGCACGCCGCCGAGCAGCACGCCGAAGCCGCCGTTGGCCTTCTGCAGCGAGGTGGCGCCGACCTGGACCGACATCCGGCCCGCGACCTCGCTCATCGGCGTCAGCAGCGGCAGGCTGCCGTCGGTCGCAGTGACCGTCTCGTACGCGATCGCCGTCGCGCCCGAGCTCATCAGGCCCTCGGCCTGCTCCTTGTCGGCGGCCAGGTGCAGGTACGTGAACAGCACCTGGCCCTTGCGCAGCAGCTTGCACTCGGCCGGCTGCGGCTCCTTGACCTTGACCACGAGCTCGGCGAAGTCGAACACGTCCTTGGCCGCGGGCAGGATGCGCGCGCCGGCCGCCTGGTACTCGCCGTCGTCCATGCCGATGCCGAGGCCGGCCTTCGACTCGATCGCGACCTGATGGCCCGCGGCGACGAGCTCGCGCACGCCGGCCGGGGTGAGGCCGACCCGGTACTCGTGGACCTTGATCTCCTTCGGCACACCGATGCGCATCGCGGCTCTCCTCGCAGTGGGGCCGCCACTGTAGCGATGCGGCCTTCGCAGCCTCTTGCAAACGCACCGCAGCATTTCGCTAGAATGCGCAAGATTCTGGCGACTTATAAAATTTTGGAGCAAGAATATGCCGAAAACGCTCGACCGTTACGACCGGCTGATCCTGCAGTCGCTGCAACGCGAGGGACGCATCACGAACAGCGAGCTCGCCGCGCGCGCGAGCCTGTCGGAGTCCGCCTGCCTGCGGCGGGTGCGCGCGCTCGAGGCCGCCGGGCTGATCGAGGGCTACGCGGCGGTGCTCAACGAGCAGAAGGCCGGGCTCGGCGTGAACGTCTTTGTCAGCATCACCCTCGAGCGCCAGGAGCGCGCCGACCTCGCCGCCTTCGAGCAGGCGGTGCGGCGCGTGCCCGAGGTCATGGAGTGCTACCTGATGTCGGGCGAGTACGACTACCTGCTGCGCGTCGTCGTCACCGACACCGCCGACTTCGAGCGCGTCCACAGCCGCCACCTGACGAGCCTGCCGCACGTGGCGCGCGTGCACTCGAGCTTCGCGCTGCGGACGGTGCAGAAATCGCGCGAGCTGCCGGTGCGCTGAGCGCGGCCGCGACGCGGTAGGCGCGACGGCGCCGGCCGTGTATCCTGCGCGGCATCGCTGGGGTGGCCCTCGAGGGGCCTGAGACGCAGGCGTACCTGCGAACCCGTTGAACCTGATCCGGTTAGTACCGGCGTAGGGAGCGCAATGACGACGACTTCCGGCCCCACGGGCCGCCGCCTGCGCGGCGCCGTAACCCTCGGTCTCCTGATCGCCGGTCTCGCGACCGTCGCGCGCGCCGCACCCGACGGCGAACTCGACGAGATCGTCGTCACCGCGACGCTGCGCGCGGAGCCGGTGCTGGCGACGCCAGCGAGCGTCACCGTGCTCGCCGGCGCGGCGCTGCACGACGGCGGCCAGCAGCACCTCGAGGAGTCGCTCGCGCTCGTGCCGAACCTGAACTGGGCCGGCGACACGGCGCGGCCCCGCTATTTCCAGCTGCGCGGGATCGGCGAGCTCGAGCAGTACGAGGGCGCGCCGAACCCCTCGATCGGCTTCCTGATCGACGACATCGACTTCAGCGGTCTCGGCTCGGCCGCGACGCTGTTCGACGTCGACCGCGTCGAGGTGCTGCGCGGGCCGCAGGGGACGCGCTACGGCGCCAACGCGCTCGGCGGCCTCATCTACGTCGCGAGCGCGGAGCCTGCCACGGCCTTTGGTGGCCGCCTCGAGCTCGGCGCCGGCGACTACGGCGGCCGCAGCGTCGGCGCGGTCGTGACCGGCCCGGTCGAGGCACTCGACTCCGCATTCCGGCTCGCGGTGCAGCGCTATACGAGCGACGGCTACTACCGCAACGTCTACCTGAACCGCGACACCGACAACCAGGACGAGCTGACCCTGCGTGGCCGCTGGCGGTACCAGCCGAGCGCGCGACTGCGCCTCGACCTGACCGTGCTGCACGTGCAGCTCGACGACGGCTACGACGCGTTCTCGCCCGACAACACGCGCCGCACGCTGTCCGACCAGCCGAGCGTCGATGCGCAGCACTCGAGCGGCGCAGCGCTGAAGCTGCGCTACGCCGGCGCGACCGAGCGCGATCCGGTGCTGACCGCGATCGCGACGGTCGCGGAGACCCGCCTCAAGTACGGCTACGACGGCGACTGGGGCAACCCCGGCTACTGGGCGAACTGCGCGCCGGGCACCGGCGTCAGCTGCACCTACCAATTCTCCGAGCTGCAGTTCCGCGACCGGCGCACGGCGAGCGCCGAGCTGCGGCTCGGCACCGAGGCGACGTCGGGCCCGGCGTGGCTGGTCGGCGCCTACGCGATGCAGCTGCGGGAGACGCTCAACGACACGAGCGTCGGCAGCTCCTTCGACCCCTACAATGGCGCCTACGCGCAGGACCTCGTGATCGCGAGCGGCTATCGCTCGACCAGCACGGCCCTGTTCGGCGTGCTCGACGGCGACCTCGGCCCGCGGCTGCGCTGGTCGCTCGGCCTGCGCGGCGAGCATCGCAGCGCGAGCTACCACGACGAGACCACCGACGCGCTCACCGGCGCGACCACCGCGAGCGCGTTCCGGCCGAGCGACGGCCTGTGGGGCGGCCACGCCTCGCTGCGCTACGAGCCGGCTGCCGACCAGGCGCTCTACGTCGAGCTCGCGCGCGGCTACAAGGCCGGTGGCTTCAACCTGAGCCAGGGCCTGGCCGCCGACGAGCGGCTGTTCCGCCCCGAGTCCGACCTGAGCGTCGAGGCCGGCTGGAAGGCCGAACTCGGTGCACGACGCCTGCGCATCCAGGCCGACCTGTTCGCGGTCGCGCGCCGCGATGCCCAGCTCAAGACCAGCGTGCAGCTCGACCCCAGCAACCCGAATACCTTCGTGTTCTACACCGGCAACGCCGAGCGCGGGTTCAACGATGGCGCCGAGCTGGCGCTCGACTGGCGCGCCACGCCGCGCCTCTCGCTCGGCGGCTCGCTCGGCCTGCTCGAGACGCGCTTCCGCGATTTCGTGCGCATCGGCGACAGCGGTGGCGCGAACGTCAGCCGCGAGCTGGCCAACGCGCCGCACTGGCAGGCGGCGCTGTACGCGGCGTTTCGCGACCCGCGCGGGCCGTTCGCGCGGCTGGAGGCGACCGGCATGGGCGGCTACTACTTCGATCTGCCGCCGAACGACACGCGCTCGCACCCATATGGCCTGCTGCACGCCCGCCTCGGCTGGGAGGCGCCGGGCTGGAGCGTCACGCTGTGGGGGCGCAACCTGCTGGACAAGGACTATCCGGTGCGCGGCTTCTATTTCGGGCTGGTGCCGCCCGACTACCCGAACCGGCTGTACCTGCAGCTCGGCGAGCCGCGCCACTTCGGCCTCGACGCGACCGTCCGCTTCGGCGGCCGCTAGGCGCCGGACCGCTGCGCGGCTTCTGCCCCCGCGCGGCCTCTGCTACGGTGGGCGTCCTGCCAGCCGTCTGCCGGAGCCGTCGATGAATGCCCAGACCGAAGCCCGCTTTGATGCCACGAGCGTCTATCGCGAGGAGCTCTACACCGACCGTCGCGTCGGCTCGATCCGGGCGCTCGTGCCGGTGCTCGCCGATGGCGCCGCCGACCCCTCGCGGCCGACGCTGTACGTCGGCCAGATCTCGGTGATGACGCCGATGGGCACGCTGCCGATCAGCTTCGAGATTGACGGCGCGACGCTCGCCGACGCGATCAAGGGTTTCGCCGACGGCGCCCGCCTCGCGATGGACGATGCGATGCGCGAGCTGCAGCAGATGCGCCGCGAGGCCGCCTCCTCGATCGTGATTCCCGAGCCCGGCGCAGTGCCGCCGGCCGGCGGCGGCCGCATCCGGATGCCGTGACCGCGCGCCGCGCCGCGGCCCGTGCCCCCCGCCCGGCCGCGCCGCCGTGCTGAGCGCGGAGGAGTGGCAGGCGCTGCGGGTCAGCGTCTGCGTCGCGGGCGGCAGCGTCGCGATCAGCCTGCCGTTCGCGGTCCCGGTCGCCTGGCTGCTGGTGCGCGCCCGCTTCGCGGGCCGCAGCCTGCTCGATGCATTCGTGCACCTGCCGGCGGTGCTGCCACCGGTCGCGATCGGCTACCTGCTGCTGGTGCTGTTCGGCGTGCGCGGGCCGCTCGGCGGCTGGCTGTACGCGACCTTCGGCCTGCGCCTCGCCTTCACGACGGCCGGCGCCGCGCTGGCGAGCGCCGTGATGAGCTTTCCGATGATGGTGCGGGCGATGCGCTTGTCGCTCGAGGGCATCCACCCGGGGCTCGAGGAGGCGGCACGCACGCTCGGCGCGGGCCCGCTCGACCGCTTCCTGAGCGTGACGCTGCCGCTGATGGCGCCGGGCATCCTTGCCGGGGTCGTGACCGCCTTCGCCGCGGGCCTCGGCGAGTTCGGCGCCGTGATCACCTTCGCGAGCAACATCCCGGGCGAGACGCGCACCTTGCCGCTTGCCCTGTACAGTGCCATCGAGACGCCGCACGGCGAGGCCGCGGCTGCGCGGCTCGCGACGCTGTCGATCGCGCTCGGCTTCGCGGGCCTGCTCAGCGCCGAGTTCCTCGCGCGGCGGCTCCGCGCCCGGCTCGGGGGCTGAGGTGCTCGACGTCGACCTCGTCGCGGAGCGCGGCCGGTTCCGGCTCGAGGCGCGCTTCCGCGCGCCGACGCCCGGTGTCACGGCGCTGTTCGGCCCCTCGGGCGCGGGCAAGAGCACGCTCGTGCATGCCCTCGCCGGGCTGATCGCCGCCCGCGGGCGCATCGCACTCGGCGCCGAGTGCTGGCTGGACAGCGCGCGCGGACTCGCGGTGCCGGCCGAGCGGCGCGGCATCGGCTACGTCTTCCAGGACGCGCGGCTGTTCCCGCACCTCAGCGTCGCCGGCAACCTGCGGTACGGGGCACGTCGCGCCCGCGCCGCGACGCCGGTCGTGCGCGAGGACGAGGTCGTGGCGCTGCTCGGGCTCGGCGCGCTGCTCGCGCGGCGCACGGCACACCTTTCGGGGGGTGAACGGCAGCGGGTCGCGCTCGGCCGGGCGTTGCTGTCGCAGCCGCGGCTGCTGCTGCTCGACGAGCCGCTGGCCGCGATCGACGGCGCGCGGCGCGACGAAGTGCTGCCCTATCTCGAGCGGCTGCGCGATGCGCTCGCGATCCCGATGCTCTACGTCAGCCACCAGTACGACGAGGTGCTGCGACTCGCCACCGAGGTGGTGCTGGTGGCTGGCGGGAGAACGGTCGCGGCCGGTACGCCGGCGGCGCTCAGCCTCGATCCGCGGCTGCGCCCGGTCGTCGGCGGCGATGCGATCGGCGCCGTGCTCGAGGCCGAAGTCGGCCCCCTTGACCCGGCCAGCGGGCTCGCCAGCGTCGCGATCGGCGCGGGCCGGCTGCGGCTGGCGCTGCCGGGCGCAAAGCCCGGCGACCGGCTGCGCCTGCAGATCCTCGCGCGCGACGTGATCCTCGCGACCGAGGCGCCGCGCGGACTGTCGGTGCGCAACGCGCTCGAGGGCCGGCTCGAGGAACTGGTGCCGGAGGGCCCGGACGAGATGCTGGCGGTGATCGAGCTCGGCGGGCCGCGCGTGCTCGCGCGGATCACGCGGGCAGCCGCGGACGAGCTCCGGTTGCGGCCGGGGCTCGGCGTCTGGGCACTCGTGAAGGCCGCGTCACTGCGCGGCCATGCGTACACGCGACACGCGTGACGCCTGACTTCCGGCTCCGGGACGGCAGTCGCGAAGGTCGGAAGGACGGGCGGGACCGACGGTCCCGCCCGCGAAGCGGTCGGGCGCGGTCCTTCGGACCGCGCCCTTCACTCTCTTACCAGCGGCGCGGGCCGCCGCCGCCGCCACCGCCGCGGTTACCGCCACCGCCGCCGCCGCCGCCGCCGAACGAGCGCTCCTGGGCCTCGTTCACGCGCAGCGGGCGACCGCCCATGTTCTGCCCGTTGAGGCTCTGGATCGCGCGCTGGGCATCGCTGCTCGGCATCTCGACGAAGCCGAAGCCGCGCGGGCGGCCAGTCTCGCGGTCATTGATAAGGGCAACGGACTCGACCTTGCCATGCTGTTCGAACAGCTGGCGAACGGCCGCTTCGTCCGCCGAGAACGGCAGGTTGCCCACGTAGATCTTGGTCATTGCGAACACTCACTCACTAACAGGGCCCCGCGCGCGGAATAGGCGACAACGGGACCAGAACGAACGGCGGCGCAGACGACTCGCGGGGCGACCGACCATAGACGGAGGCGTCCCGGAGACGGCCACGGCCGCCACCTTGGATCGAACTCGCTTCGCGTCTTGTGTCAGTGCCGGTACCGGAGAAACCGGGCGGCAGGAGGCAGAAAACGAAGAAGGACCACGAACCGGCGCGCAACGTACAGGAATACAAGGAAAATTGCCACCTCGGCGGGTGGTTCGCGCCGCGGGAGGCCCCCCGGGCCCGGGCTCCCGCCCGGCCGGGGCCCCGGCTGCGCTGCCGGTTATCGCACCATAACAATTGGGCGTTTCTCGGCCCCGTTCCCGCTCCCTAGCATCCCTCACTCGCCCCCTCGCGAGTGCGGTCCCATGAGCGCCAACCCGGTCCCGTTTGCCTTCCCGCCGCTCCCGGCGGAGCAGGTCGCCACGCTCGAGGGGCTGCTGTCGGGCCTGGACCCGGCCGGGCTCGCCTGGCTGAGCGGCTACGCCGCCGGGCTCGCGGCCGAGCGCGCCCGCGGCCTCGGCGAGCGCCCGGCCCGCACGCCCGAGCCGGCGGCGGCCGCAGCCCCGACCGCACGCGCCACCGTCCTCTACGCCTCGCAGACCGGCAACGGCCGGCGCGTCGCCGAGCGGCTCGGCCGCAGCCTCGAGGCCGCCGGCCTCGCCGCGAGCGTGCAGAGCCTCGCGGACTTTCCCGCCAAGCAGCTGGCCGGCGAGCGGCTCGTCTACCTGGTCGCGAGCACGCATGGCGATGGCGACCCGCCGGACGATGCCCGCGCCTTCGTCGAGTTCCTGGGCAGCCGGCGCGCGCCGCGGCTCGAGTCGCTCGCCTACGCCGTGCTCGCGCTCGGCGACTCGAGCTACCCGAAGTTCTGCGCCACCGGCCGCTTCCTCGACGAGCGCCTCGCCGAGCTCGGCGCGCGCCGCGTCGCGGTGCGCGCCGAAGCCGACGTCGACGTCGAGGCCTCGGCCGGCACCTGGATCGACCAGTCGCTCGCGAGCGCGCGCGTCGAGCTGGCCGCGGCGGCGCCGCCGCGGCTCGCGGTGGTGACGCCGCTGCGGCCCGCGCCGCCCGCGCTCGCCTCGCGCGACGCGCCGCTCGAAGTCGAGCTGCTGGAGAACCGCCGGATCTCGGCGCGCAACGCCGATCGCGACGTCCGCCACGTCGCGCTGTCACTGCCGGAGCGCGGCTTCGAGTACGAGCCGGGAGATGCGATCGGGCTGCTGCTCGAGAACCCGACGCCGAGCGTCGAGCGCGTGCTCGAGCTCACCGGCCTCGACCCGGCGACCCCGGTGACGGCGGCGGGCGCGACCCGGCCGCTGCGCCGCTGGTTGGCCGCGCACCGCGAGGTCGCCCGCATCGGCCGGCCGCTGATCGAGCGCCTCGCGGCGCTGTCCGGCAGCGCCGAGCTCGGCGCGCTGCTGACGCCCGCGGGCCTCACGGGACTCAAGCCGCTGCAGCAGACGCTGCAGGTCGCGGACCTGCTGAAGCGCTACCCGGCGCGGTGGGAGGCCGAGGCGCTCGTCGCGGCGCTGCAGCCGCTCGCGCCACGGCTCTACTCCGTGGCCTCGAGCCGCCGCGAGGCGGGCGAGGAGGCGCACCTGACGGTCGCCGTGATCGACTACCAGCACGACGGCGAGCGGCGCGTCGGGCCGGCGTCCTTCCGGCTCGCCCAGGCGCAGCCCGGCACGAAGTTCGAGGCCTACGTCGAGCCGAACCCGCGGTTCCGCGTGCCGACCGACGGCAGCCGCGACGTGATCATGATCGGCCCCGGCACGGGCGTCGCCCCGTTCCGCGGCTTCCTGCAGCAGCGCGTCGCCGACGGTGCGCGCGGCCGCAACTGGCTGATCTACGGCGGCCGGCACCGCGAGCGCGACTTCCTGTACCAGCTCGAGTGGCAGGAGGCGCTGCGCAAGCGCTCGCTGACGCGCCTCGACGTCGCCTTCTCGCGCGACCAGGCGCAGAAGCTCTACGTCCAGGACCGGCTGCGCGAGCACGGCCGCGAGCTCTACGCCTGGCTCGAGGGCGGCGCACACCTCTACGTCTGCGGCGACGCCGAACGCATGGCGCCCGACGTGCACGCAGCGCTGATCGGCATCGTCGCCGAGCACGGCGGCCGCAGCGCCGAGGACGCCGGCGCCTACCTCACGGAGCTGATGCAGGCGCGCCGCTACGCGCGCGACGTCTACTGAGGCAGCGATGGCCGAACTGGCACCGATCGAGAAGATCAAGGCGGCGAGCCGCGGCCTGCGCGGCACGCTCGCCGACAGCGTCGCCGACCCGCGCACCGGCGCGCTCGCCGAGGACGACGCGCAGCTGCTGCGCCTGCACGGCAGCTACCAGCAGGACGACCGCGACCTGCGCGAGGAGCGCCGGCTGCAGAAGCTCGAGCCGCTGTACCGGTTCATGGTCAGGTTGCGGCTGCCGGGCGGGGTCTGCACGCCGGCCCAGTGGCTCGCGATCGACGAGATCGCGCGCCGCTACGCCAACGGCACGCTGCGCCTGACGACGCGCCAGACCTTCCAGTTCCACGGCATCGGCAAAGGCGACCTCAAGCCGACGATGGCGGCGCTGAACGCGGCGCTGATGGACACGATCGCGACCTGCGGCGACGTGAACCGCAACGTGATCGCGAGCAGCGCGCCGGTCGAATCGCCCGCCCATGCCGAGGTCGCCGCGTGGGCGCGGCGCCTGTCCGAGCACCTGCTGCCGAAGACCCGCGCGTACCACGAGATCTGGCTCGACGGCGAGAAGCTCACCGGCACGCCCGAGGTCGAACCCGTCTACGGCCAGAGCTTCCTGCCGCGCAAGTTCAAGGCGGCGATCGCGATCCCGCCGGCGAACGACGTCGACATCTTCGCGCAGGACCTCGGCTTCATCGCCATCGTCGAGGACGGCCGGCTGGCCGGCTTCAACCTGACGCTCGGCGGCGGGCTCGGCGCGACGCACGGCGACCCGAAGACCTACCCGCGGCTCGCCGACGTCGCCGGCTTCCTGCCGGCCGAGGCGCTGCTCGCCGTGGCCGAGGCGGTGGTGACCGTGCAGCGCGACCACGGCGACCGCAGCAACCGCAAGCACGCGCGCCTCAAGTACACGATCGACGACCGCGGCCTCGACTGGTTCGTCGCCGAGGTCGAGCGCCGCGCCGGCCTCCGGCTCGGCCCGGCGCGGCCGTTCGCCTTCACCTCGAACGGCGACCGCTACGGCTGGCAGCGGGCCCTCGATGGCCGCTGGCATCGCACGCTGCGGATCCCGGCGGGTCGCGTCGCCGACCAGTTCGACCGGCCGTGGATGAGCGGCCTGCGCGAGATCGCGCGCGTGCACCGCGGCGACTTTCGCATCACCGCCAACCAGAACGCGATGATCGCCGGCGTCGCCGACGCCGATCGCGAAGCGATCGACGAGCTGATCGCGCGCTTCCGCCTCGATGCGGCGGAGCACGGCGGCCCGCTGCGGCGCGACGCGCTCGCCTGCGTGGCGCTGCCGACCTGCCCGCTCGCGATGGCGGAGGCCGAGCGCTACCTGCCGCAGCTGCTCGGCCGGGTCGAGACCCTGCTCGAGGCGCACGACCTGGCCGGCGCGCCGCTCAGCCTGCGCATCACCGGCTGCCCCAACGGCTGCGCCCGTCCCTATCTCGCCGAGATCGGCCTGATCGGCAAGGCGCCCGGGCGCTACAACCTGCACCTCGGCGGCGACGCACGCGGTCAGCGCCTCAACGTGCTCTACCGCGAGAACGTCGACGAGGCCGGCTTCCTCGCCGAGCTCGAGCCGCTGGTCGCCGCCTGGGCGGCCGAGCGCGGCCCGGACGAGCGCTTCGGCGACTTCCTGTGGCGCAGCCGACGACTCGGCACGCCGATCGCCGCGGGCTGAGCGGTGCGCTACTTCCCGGTGTTCCTCGACCTGGCCGGCCGCTGGGTGCTGGTCGTCGGCGGTGGTGAAGTGGCGGCGCGCAAGGTCGCGCTGCTGCGCGAGAGCGGCGCCCGGGTCCGGGTGGTCGCGCCGGCGCTCGGCGCCTCGCTCGCCGCCGCGTGCGCGGCGGGCGAGATCGAACACCACGCCCGCGAGTTCGTGGCCGGCGACGTCGACGGCGTGCGCCTCGTGATCGCCGCCACCGACGCACCGGCCGTGAACCGCGCGGTCGCGGCGGCCGCCGAGTCGCGCCAGGTTGCGGTCAACGTGGTCGACGACCTGGAGCTCTCGACCGGCATCCTGCCGGCGATCGTCGATCGCTCGCCGATCGTGGTCGCGGTGTCGACCTCGGGTACCGCACCCGCGCTGGCGCGGCGCCTGCGCGCCGAGATCGACGCGGTCCTGGACGGCGCGCTCGGCCGGCTGGCGCAGCTCGCCGCGTCGTTCCGGGGCGAGATCCGCGCCCGCATCCGCGACCTCGGTGAGCGGCGGCGCTTCTACGACTGGCTGGTCGATGGTGCGCCGGGCGATCTCGTGCGCCGCGCGCGGGAGCCGGAGGCGGCGGCGCTGGTGGCGCGTGCCCTCGCCGGCCCGCGGCCGGTCGCCGCGACGCAGGGTCGCGTGACCCTGGTCGGCGCCGGCCCGGGCGAAGCGGGGCTGCTGACCCTGGCCGGATTGCGGGCGCTGCAGTGCGCGGACGTGATCCTCTACGACCGGCTGGTGTCGCCCGAGGTGCTCGCGCTCGCGCGGCGCGAGGCGGAGCGGATCGAGGTCGGCAAGTCCGGCGGCGGCGACAGCGTCCCACAGGCTGAGATCCAGGCGCGACTGGTCGCCGAGGCACGCCGTGGCCGGCACGTGGTGCGCCTGAAGGGCGGCGACCCGATGGTGTTCGGTCGCGGCGGCGAGGAGCTCCAGCACCTGCGCGCGGCCGGCATCCCGTACGAGGTCGTGCCCGGGATCACCGCCGCGCTCGCCTGCAGCGCCTACGCCGGCATCCCGCTCACGCACCGCGAGCACGCGAGCGGCGTGCGCTTCGTCACCGCCCACAGCCGTGGCTCGATCGAGACCACCGACTGGCGCGGCCTCGCGGCCGCGCGCGAGACGCTCGCCGTGTACATGGGCATCGCGACGCTGCCGCGGCTGGTCGCCGAGCTCACGCGTCACGGCCGCGCACCGACCACGCCGGTGGCGATCGTCGAGAACGGCGGCCGCGCCGAGCAGCGCGTGCTGGTCGGCACGCTCGGCGAGGCGGATGTCCTCGCGACGCGCCACGCGGTGTGCTCGCCGGCGCTGCTGATCGTCGGCGAGGTGGCGGCGCTCGCGCCGACGCTGCACTGGTATGGCGCGGCGCCGCTGACCGATGCCGCGCCGCCGGCACGCGCGGCGGTGGCTTGAGGGAACGGACGCCACCGCCTTAGTGGTTTCCCCGTCAGTGCAGCGGCTTGCACTGGGCCGGGCCGGAAAAAAGAATGCCCCGCGCCTTGCGCGCGAGTCGCGGCCGTCTACAATCGGTCGCAGTCGCCGATCGCGACCGTCGCAGACGCGGGGGACCGGCGGCCACTCGTGAAACAGAAGAAGAAGACGTCCCGGAGCACGCGCCGCACGACCACCACGCGCCTGCTCGCCGACTATCGCCAGCGCCTCGCGGAACTGCTCAGCCGGGCCGAAGTCGCGGCGCCGCGCGAGCCCGCCGAGCTCAAGCTCGCCGTCGCGGCGCTCGTCGAGGACCTCAACCGCGACCTGCTGCGCCTCTACCGCCTGGCCGAGGGCGGTACGCTGACCCGCGAGGACCAGCTGATCGCGATGCCGGCGCTCGAGCGGCTGCGCGACGCGCTACGCCACCGCGGGGCGCGCGTCGCACCCATCAGTGACACGCTTCACAAAGCCATCGCGACGCTGCCGGTCGGCAGTTAACGGTGTCGCACGCGGGCGCGGCCACGCATCAAGTTCGCGCCGCCGCCGCCGATAGGCGCGGCATATGGCCACCCGCAAGTCCTCCCGCCGTCCGCGCAGCCCCGGCCAGCTCGTGCCGGCCCTGCGCGCGGCCGTCAAGGTCGCCGACGAGGCGCTCGCCGCACTCGGCGAGAAGCCGAAGGCGAAGCGCCGCGGCCGCGCCTCGCCGCGCCGCCCGCGCTGACGCGACCCCGCGGCGCCGGCGGGCGCTCAGGTAAAGTACCGGGCCCCGTCCGAGGAGCCCGCGCGTGAGCCCCCGCCCGACCGCCGACCCCGCCACCGACGCCGACTGCGACGTGCTGGTCGTCGGTGGCGGCATCAACGGTGCCGGCATCGCGCGCGACGCCGCCGGCCGCGGCCTCAGGGTGGTGCTGTGCGAGCGCGACGACCTCGCCGCGCACACCTCCTCCGCCAGCACCAAGCTGATCCACGGCGGGCTGCGCTACCTCGAGCACTACGAGTTCCGGCTGGTGCGCAAGGCGCTCGCCGAGCGCGAGGTCCTGCTGGCCGCGGCGCCGCACATCATCTGGCCGCTGCGCTTCGTGCTGCCGCACGAGCCGCACCTGCGCCCGGCGTGGATGATCCGCGCCGGGCTCGTGCTCTACGACCACCTCGCGCGGCGCCGCCGGCTGCCGGCCTCGGCCACGGTCGACCTCGCTCATCACCCGGCGGGCGAGCCGCTGCGCGCCGGCCTGCGACGCGGCTTCGTGTACTCGGACGGCTGGGTCGACGACGCGCGGCTCGTGGTGCTGAACGCGGTCGACGCGCGCGAGCGCGGCGCCGAGGTGCTGACGCGCACGAGCTGCACGCGGCTCGTGCGCGAGCGTGGCGCCTGGACCGCGACGCTCGCCGCGGCCGACGGCGCGCGGCGCACGCTGCGCGCCCGGGCGGTCGTCAACGCCACCGGGCCGTGGGTGGGCCACTTCCTCGACCAGTCGACCCCGGTGCGCAGCGCGCGCGCCGTGCGGCTCGTGAAGGGCAGCCACATCGTGGTGCCGCGGCTGTTCGAGCACGAGTTCGCCTACATCTTCCAGAACGTCGACCGGCGCATCATCTTCGCGATCCCGTACGAGCACGAGTTCACGCTGGTCGGCACGACCGACGTCGACTACCAGGGCGATCCGGCGCGGGTGCACATCGATGGCGAGGAGGTCGCCTACCTGTGCGACCTCGTCAGCCGCCACTTCCGGCGGGGCCTCACGCCGGCCGAGGTGGTCTGGACCTATGCGGGCGTGCGGCCGCTGCTCGAGGACGAGTCCTCGGACCCCTCGAGCGTCACGCGCGACTACAGCTTCGGCCTCGACGCCGACGGTGCGCCGCTGCTGACGGTGTTCGGCGGCAAGATCACGACCTTCCGGCGGCTCGCCGAGGATGCGCTCGAGCGGCTGCTGCCGCTGCTCGGCGGGCCGCGGCCGCGCTGGACGGCCACCGCGCCGCTGCCGGGCGGCGACCTGCCGGACGCCGACTACGCGTCGTTCCGCGCCCAGCTCGCGGCGCGCTACCCCGACCTGCCGCCGCCGCTGCTCGACCGCTGGGGGCGGGCGTACGGCAGCCGCATCAGCGCCTTCGCCGGCAGCGCGCGCTCGCCGGACGCGCTCGGCGAGGAAGTGCTGCCGGGACTGTACGCCGCGGAGCTCGACTACCTGCGGCGCGTCGAATTCGCGCGCACCGCCGAGGACATCCTCTGGCGGCGCACGAAACTCGGCCTGCACCTGCCGGCGGACGCGGCGGCGACGCTCGCGGCGTGGCTCGAGCGGCACGGCCGCTGACCCGGAGGCCGCCATGAGCCGCTACGTCCTCGCACTGGACCAGGGCACCACGAGCTCGCGCACGCTGGTGATCGACCGTAGCGGCTGCGTGGTCGCAAGCGCGCAGCGCGAGTTCGCCCAGCACTACCCCGAGCCGGGCTGGGTCGAGCACGATGCGGAGGAGATCTGGGCGACGCAGCAGGCAACGATCGAGTCGGCGCTCGCCGCCGCCGGCGCGACCGCGGCCGACGTCGCCGCGATCGGCATCACCAACCAGCGCGAGACCACGGTGCTCTGGGAGCGCTCGAGCGGCCGGCCGGTGGCCCGCGCGATCGTCTGGCAGGACCGGCGTACCGCGCCCGACTGCGAGCGCCTGCGCGCCGCCGGCCACGAGGCCGAGGTCGCGCGACGCACCGGACTGACGCTCGATCCGTACTTCTCCGCCACCAAGCTTGGCTGGCTGCTCGAGCACGTGCCCGGCGCCCGGGCACGTGCGGCGCGGGGCGAGCTCGCCTTCGGCACGATCGACAGCTGGCTCGTCTGGCGCCTGAGTGGCGGGCGCGCACACGTCACCGACGTCTCGAACGCGAGCCGCACGCTGCTGCTCGAGCTCGACACCGGCCGCTGGTCGGAGCCGATGCTCGAGTGCTTCGGCGTGCCGCGCGCCTGCCTGCCCGAGGTGCTGCCATCGTCGATCCCGGCGGCGAGCGCGCCGCGCGCGCTGCTCGGCGGACACTCGGTGCCGATCACCGGCATCGCCGGCGACCAGCAGGCGGCGCTCTTCGGTCAGGCCTGCTTCCGGCCCGGCATGGCCAAGAACACCTACGGCACCGGCTGCTTCCTGCTGCTGAATACCGGGGCGGCGCCGCTCGCCTCGCGCCACCGGCTGCTGAGCACGGTGGCCTGGGACGTCGCCGGCCGCCGCTACGCGCTCGAGGGCAGCGTCTTCGTCGGCGGCGCGGTCGTGCAGTGGCTGCGCGACGGACTCGGGCTGATCAAGCGCTCGGCCGACGTCGAGGCGCTGGCGGCGAGCGTGCCGGACGCAGGCGGCGTGTACCTCGTGCCGGCCTTCACGGGGCTCGGCAGCCCGCACTGGGACCCGTACGCGCGCGGCACGATCGTGGGCCTGACGCGCGGCTCGGGCGGCGCACACCTCGCGCGCGCCGCGCTCGAAGCGATCGCCTTCCAGAGCGCCGAGGTGCTCGAGGCGATGCAGGCCGATGCCGGCCAGCCGCTGCTCGAGCTGCGCGTCGACGGCGGCGCGAGCGTCAACGACCTGCTGATGCAGTTCCAGGCGGACCTGCTGGGCGTGCCGGTGCTGCGGCCGGCGGTCAGCGAGACGACGGCGCTGGGGGCGGCCTATCTCGCCGGCCTCGGTGCCGGCATCTGGGCGGGAACGGACGAGCTCGCCGCGCAGTGGCGGCTCGGCCGCCGTTACGATCCCGGCCCGGGCCAATCCGCCGCGCAGGGCCGGCGCGGCGAGTGGGCCCGGGCCGTCGAGCGCGCGCGCGACTGGGCCCGCTGACGCCGCCCGGATATGTCAGTTCGCCGAACGGCGAAACGTGACGGAGTGCACACCGCGAGCCGGCCGCGGCTGGAATCATCTGTCGGCAATTGGCGACTGCGCAGGGAGCACAGGTGGCGCCGATCACGAACGTCGACTTCGGGCCGCACGCCCAGATCCTGAAGACGCTGCTGCCGCGCTCGCGCGGCGCCTACCTCTACAATCCCGACGGCGAGCTCCTGTGGAGCAGCGCGGGCGCCGACCTGCACGACCTCAGGCCGGTGATCGAGGAACTGCTCGAGTCCGCCAAGGCGCCCGGCAGCAGCGTGACGGGCCTGCACCGGCTGCTCGACGACGCGCCGGCCTACGCGTTCCTGCTGCGCGACGAGGCGGGCGCGGTGCTCGGCGTGACCGCGATCGTCTGCCGCGCCGCGACCCGCGACGGCGACGTGCCGACCTTCGAGAGCGTCGAGCGCACGCTCGCACCGCTGCTCGTGCTGACGCAGCGCGACCTCGGCCAGCAACGCATCATCGAGACCGGCCGCTTCCAGATCAGCGACACGCAGGAGCTCGAGTGGCTGCTCGACGTCGGCGCCGGCGACCCGGCGGCGAGCGGCGGCGACGCGCTGCAGGCGCTGCTCGAGGCCTACGCGCTGCACGCCGAGTGCGACGCGGTGTTCCTGCACGTGCCGGCGCGACGCCTCGAGCGTCGCGTCGAGCGCAGTGCGCTCGCCGCCGCCGAGCGCGAGACGCTGCGCGACGTGGTCGGCCGGCACCTGTACAAGGTCGCGCAGCTGCAGCAGAAGACGCTGCTGGTCAACAAGGTTCGCGAGACCGGCGCCGGCGGCCTGGTGCCGTTCCGGATCCTGTGCGTGCCGCTGGTGCGCCGCGGCCGGACGCTCGGCGTCGCAGTGGCGCTGAATCGCGCCGCCGGCCGCGCCTTCGGCGATCGCGAGGCGCGCATGCTCGAGCGCGCCGCGCCGCGGCTGCTCGAGATCCTCGACGTGCGCATCGACGGCACCACGGGGCTGCCGACCCGGCACGCGTTCGACGAACAGGCCGCGGCGCTGCTCGCCGGGCCGGCACGCGGCGAGCGGGCCGTGGTCTGCGCCGACGTCGACGGTCTCGGCCTCGTCAACGACCTGCACGGCTTCGAGGCCGGCGACGCGTTGCTGCGCGCGGTCGGCGATGCCTGGCGCGCGCTGCCGCTGCCGGGCGCGAGCTTGATCGCGCGCCTCGCCAGCGACCGCTTCGTGGCGCTGCTCGACGGCGTGCGCGCCGACGGCGCGCGCACCTGGGCCGAGAGCGCCCGGCACGCGGCCGGCAGCCTCCGGCTCGCCGCGCCGCTCGAGGGCCAGCCGGTGTCGCTGAGCCTCGGCATTGCGCCGCTCGCGCCCGGCGGCTCGCTCGAGCACGCGCTCGCCGCCGCCGAGGCGGCCTGCAAGCTCGCCAAGGGCCGCGGCCGCAATCGCGTCGAGCTGCACCTCGCCGATCCCGCCGAGATCGAGCGCCGGCAGCAGGAACTGCGCGTGTTCCACGAGCTCCTCGAGGCCTTCGAGCACGGCCGCCTGCGGCTCTATGCGCAGCCGCTCGCGCCGCTCTGGGACCCGAGCCGCGCGCCGCGCCACGAGGTGCTGGTGCGCCTGCAGGACGCCCACGGGCGGCTGCTGCGCGCCGAGGACTTCATCGGCATCGCGCGCCGCCACCAGCTGCTCGACCGCGTCGACGACTGGGTGCTCGGCGAGCTGGTGCGCCGGCTCGCGCCGCAGGCCGCCGCGCTCGAGGCGCTCGGCACGGTGTTCTCGGTCAACCTGTCGGTGCAGTCGCTGCGCCGCCCGGACCTCGCCGAGCGCATCGCGGCGGCGCTGCGCGCGGCGCACGTACCACCGGCGCTGCTCAGCTTCGAGATCAGCGAGGAGGCGGTGATGGCGCTCGGCGCCGAGGCCGAGCGCTTCGTGGCGGCGATCGCCGCGATCGGCTGCGGCACCTCGATCGACGATTTCGGCACCGGCGCGACCTCGCTCGCGCTGCTGAAGGCGCTGCCGGTCACCGCGCTCAAGATCGACGGCCTGTTCGTGCGTGACCTCTTGACCGAGCCGCGCTCGGAATCGCTGGTGCGGGCGATCCTGCAGATCGCGCGCCAGCTCGAGCTCGACACCGTCGCCGAGTGCGTCGAGTCGCGCGAAACGGCCGCGCACCTCGCGACGCTCGGCGTCACTTACGGCCAGGGGCTCGCGCTCGGCGAGCCGCGGCCGCTGCCGGAGCTGCTCGCCGAGCTCGCGCCGGCGGCGCCCGCGTCACCGGCACCGGCCCAGGCGCCCGCCGCGGCCGGCGAGGAGCCGGATCCGCGGGTGCACTGACCGTTCAGTGGCCGGGCGGCCCCGCGCCGCGATCCTCGTCCTCGAGGCGCCCGAACAGCCGCTCCGCGAGCCGCTCGACCGAGCGGCCGCCGACCAGCAGCGCAATCGCGAGCCCGAGCAGCAGCGCCACCAGCGGGTAGTTGCCGAGCCCGCACAGTACCGCGAGGCCGGCGACGAACCAGATCGCCGCGGCCGTGGTCAGGCCCGTGACGCGGCCGCTCGCGACGCGCCGCACGATCACGCCGGCGCCGAGAAAGCCGATGCCGGCAAACACACCCTGCAGCACGCGGCCGATGTTGTCCGGGTCGGTGCCCGGCAGCTCGAGCGTGCCGACCGTCACGCCTGCGGTGGCGAGCGCGACGAGGCCGAAGGTACGCATGCCCGCGCCCTTGTGGTGCAGGTCGCGGTTGAGGCCGATCAGGCCGCCGCAGATCAGCGCCAGCACGAGCCGCAGCGCCACCTCGCCAAACGTGAATACCGACCCTGCCATCGCTCCTCCCCGGGCCCGGTCCCGTCCGGCCGGCGCGGCCCGCGGTTCCCAAAGCCCTGATGACACCAAGGTTAATTTCCCTCAACGTTTACGCCAACGGCCCGCCGGGACGTTACTAAGGATACGGGGCGTCCCACCGGGCGCCGCACGGGAGCGACCATGAAGACGACGATGCCGAGATCCCTGGCTGCGCGCCTCGCGCCGCTCGCGCTGCTGCTCGCCCTCGGAGCACTCGCCGCCCGCGCCGACGACGCGGTCGACCCGCCCGGCCGCGTCGCGCGCGTCAACCTCGCGCTCGGCGAGGTCTCGATGCAGCCCGCCGGCGCCGACAGCTGGGTCTCCGACGTCGCCAACCGGCCGCTGACGAACGGCGACAAGGTCTGGTCGGACCGCGAGTCGCGGGTCGAGATCCACGTCGGCTCGAGCGCGGTGCGCCTCGGCGGCGAGACCGGGCTCGGGATCCTGAACGTCGATGACCGCACGGTGCAGCTCAAGCTCAGCGCCGGCACGCTGGAGGCCCGGGTGCGCGCGCTCGGCCCCGAGCAGACCTTCGAGATCGCGACGCCGACCGCGTCGGTGTCGGTGCTGCGGCCGGGCGACTACCGCGTCGAGGTCGACGAGTCGAGCGGCGCGCTCAGCGTCTCGGTGGCCCGCGGCCAGGCGGCGGTGACCGACCAGGGCCACGAGACCACCGTCGAGGCGGGCCAGCGCGCCGAATACGCCGCCGGCGACGTCGGCGACGCACAGCTCGGCTCGCTGCCGGCCGGCGATGCCTTCGACCAGTGGGTCGCGGAGCGCGACCGCCGCGAGGACCGTGCGAGCGCGACCCGCTACGTGTCGCGCGAGATGGTCGGCTACGAGGACCTCGATGACAACGGCCGCTGGCAGACCGTCGACGAGTACGGCCCGGTGTGGGTGCCGGCGGTGGCGGTGGGCTGGGCGCCGTACCGCTACGGTCACTGGGGCTGGGTCGCCCCGTGGGGCTGGACGTGGATCGACGACGCGCCGTGGGGCTTCGCGCCGTTCCACTACGGCCGCTGGCTGTACTTCGGCGGCCACTGGTGCTGGGCGCCGGGCCCGCGCCGCGTGGCGCCCGTGTACGCGCCGGCGCTGGTCGGCTGGGTCGGCGGGGCGCACTGGGGCGTCGGGATCAGCCTCGGCGGCCCGCCGGTCGGCTGGTTCCCGCTCGGCTGGAACGAGGTGTACGTACCGGGCTACCGCGTCAGCGACGGCTACGTGCGCAACGTGAACGTCACCAACATCCACGTCAACACGACGGTGGTGAACAACTACATCGTGAACAACACGACCATCGTCAACGGCGTGCGCACCGAGCGCAACGACCGCGGCCCCGATGAGCGCCGCTGGTCGAACGCCGGCGTCGCCGGCGCGGTCACCGCGACCGATCGCGCCACCTTCACCGGCGCCAAGCCGGTCGGCTCGCACTTCGCGCAGCTGCCGAAGGGCGCGCTCGAGCGCGCCGAGCTGCGCGGCTCCGCGCCGGCGATCGCGCCGGCCGCGCAGAGCCTCGGCCGGCCGGTGGCGGCGCCGCGCGCGCCGACCGAGCTGCTGAACCGCCCGGTCGTCGCCCGCACCGCGCCGCCGCCGCCGCCGCCGTCGTTCGAGGCCCAGCGCAGCGCGATCGTCGCGAACGGCGGCCGCCCGGTGATGATGCGCGGGCTCGCGACCGACCGCGGCACGCGCCACGAAGCCCCGGCGAACCGCCCGGACGTGATCCGCGTCGGGCCGAGCGCGCCGCCCGCCGTGCGCGGCGAGCGCGCGCGACCGGGCACGACACCGGTCGCGCCGCGGCCGGTGCCGGCATCGCGCGCGGCCGACGACCGCCCGCCGAGCGCGCAGCGGCCCGCGGATCGCCTGCCGCCGCCGGCCGTCCGCGGCCGCGACGACCGCCCTGCCGCCGAATCGCGACCGCCGCCCGAGTCGCGGCCGGCGCCGCGCGCGGTACCCGACTACCGCCCGCCGGCCGAGTCGCGCAGTGCGCCCGAGTACCGTGCGCCGTCGCGGCCCGCGCCGGAGTCCCGTCCGCCGGCGGAATCGCGCGCGGCGCCCGCGCCCCGGCCGGCCCCGGAGGCGCGTCCCGCGCCCGAATACCGTCCGGCGCCCGCGCCCCGGCCGCCCCCGGAGGCGCGTCCCGCGCCCGAATACCGGCCGGCGCCCGCCCCGCGCCCCGCGCCGGAGGCGCGACCGGCGCAGGAGTTCCGCCCACCGCCCGCGCCGCCGCATGAATCCCGGCCGCCGCCGCCGCCGCCGCCGCGCAACGAGGTGCGCAACGAGGTGCGCAACGAGGCGCGCGGCGAGCCGCGCGGCAAGCCCGACCCGCACGACCGCCGCTGATCGCGCGGCCTGCGGCACGGCTTGCTATCCTGCGCGCCGTTCGCCGCGGCGCGCGGCGAGGGATCGCCTCCATGGCCGAGAAGACGCTGATCGAGCCCGTGACGATGCACCGCGACGCGCGCGGTGCCGTGTTCGAGCCCGTCGACGCACCGGCACTCGCCGGCTCGCGCAACGTGCACGTGGTGCTGACCGAGCCGGGCGCGGTGCGCGGCAACCACCGCCACGTGGTCGGCACCGAGGTCACCGTGGTCACCGGCCCCGCCCAGGTGCGCCTCAAGGAGGACGGCGTGGTGCGCGATGTGCTGGTGCCGGCCGGCGCCACCTGGCGCTTCACGGTGCCGCCCGGCGTCACGCACGCCTACCGCAATCCCGGCCCGGGACCGATGCTGCTGGTCGGCTTCAACAGCGAGCTGCACGATCCGGCGCAGCCGGACGCGGTCCGCGAGGAGATCCTCTAGCCATGGCCGCCGCGGCGTGGAGCACGCTGGGGGGTCGGCTGCGGCGGGCACTGTGGATCCTGCTCGCGGCGCTCGCGATCGGCGCCGCGTCCTGGGCCTGGCTCGCGCTGCACATCACGTACTCGCAGGGCGAGCGGGCGGGGCTCCTGCAGAAGTTCTCCCGCAAGGGCTGGCTCTGCAAGACCTACGAGGGCGAGCTCGCGCTCTATGTGGTCGCCGGCGTGCAGCCGACGATCTGGAACTTCAGCGTCCGCGACGAGGCGGTCGCGCAGCAGCTCGCGGCCGCGGTCGGCCAGCGGGTGCAGCTGCGCTACGCCGAGCACCGCGGCGTGCCGACCAGCTGCTTCGGCGAGACCCCGTACTTCGTCGAGCGGCTGAACGCGGTCGGCGACCCCTATCCCGCCCAGCCGCTGACGCCAGTGCCGGCGCCGGCGCCGGCGACCCGCCCCTGAGCGGACCCGCGCGCCTTCAGCCACGCGCGCCGCGCCTCGGCTAAGCTCACGCGATGGACCCGAACCCCGAGCTCGCGAGCCTGCGGCCGGCGAGTGCCGCGACGCGGCGCGAGGTGCTGGCCGGTGCGCTCGCCGCGGGCTTCGCGCTCGCCGCGCGCCCGGTCGGCGCGGCGACCATCACGACGCCGGACACCGGCCTCGTCGCGGGCGAAGTGCACATACCGACCCGCGACGACCGCGAGCTGCCCGCCTACCGCGCGCGGCCGGCGGCGCTGGCCCACCCCGCGCCCTGCATCCTCGTCGTGCAGGAGATCTTCGGCGTCCACGAGCACATCCGCGACGTCTGCCGTCGCTTCGCGCACGCCGGCTACTGTGCGATCGCCCCGGAGCTCTATTTCCGCCAGGGCGAGGTCGCGAACCTGGCCGACATCGGCGAGATCATCGCCCGGGTCGTCTCCAAGGTGCCGGATGCGCAGGTATTGGACGACCTCGACGCCACACTCGCCTGGGCGGCCGGCGGCCAGGAGGCCGACGTCGCGCGCAGCGCAGTTACCGGCTTCTGCTGGGGCGGTCGCATCTCCTGGCTCTACGCCGTGCACCGCCCGCACCTCAAGGCCGCGATCGCCTGGTACGGCCGGCTCGCCGGCGACACCAATGGCCTGCAGCCGGTGCAGCCGCTCGAGCTCGCGCCGCGGCTCACGGTCCCGGTGCTCGGCCTCTACGGCGGCAAGGACGCGGGCATCCCGCTCGCCGACGTCGAGCGCATGCGGGCCGCGCTCGCGGCCGGGCGTTCAGGGTCGGAGATCGTGGTCTACCCCGAGGCGCCGCACGCGTTCCACGCCGACTACCGGCCGAGCTACCGCGAGGACGCGGCCCGCGACGGCTGGCAGCGGGCGCTGGCCTGGCTCGCCGCGCACGGTGCCGCGCCCTCAGCCTGACTCGCGGCGGATCCGGCGCAGCGTGTAGCCGAGGAACGCGGCGATCACGGCGAGCAGCGCCGCCATCAGCACCGCCAGCCACCAGTGGAAGCGCCACGCCTCGCGCAGCCCCGCGAAGACGCCGATCGGCGTCGAGATCAGCAGCAGCGGTCGCGCGATTCGCATGGCCCGATGGTAGCGCGCCGCGCGGCCGGCCGCGTCAGGCGGAGTGCGGATGCCGCTGCCAGGCCCCCGACAGTTCCTGCTGGCGGCGCGGCGGCACCGTCTCGTAGTGGCTCAGGTCGAGCGTGTACGCCCCCTCGCCGGCGGTCAGCGACTTGAGCCGCACCGGGTAGTCGGTCAGCTCCGCGAGCGGCACGAGCGCCGCGACCGCGAGCCGCCCGCCCGGCAGCGTGGCCTGGCCGGTCACGCGTCCGCGGCGTGTCGCGAGGTCGGCGGCGACGTCGCCGACGGCGTCCGCCGGCACCGTGATCTCGGCGCGCACGATCGGCTCGAGCACGACCGGCGCCGCCTGCGCCGCCGCCTCGATGAAGGCGTGGCGCGCGGCCGTCACGAAGGCGACTTCCTTGGAGTCGACCGGGTGGTGCTTGCCGTCGAGCACGGTGACCCGCAGGTCCTCGAGGTGGAAGCCCGCGACCACGCCCTCCGCCAGCACCTGGCGCACGCCCTTCTCGACCGCCGGGATGAACTGGCCGGGGATGGCGCCGCCGACCACCGCGTCGACGAACTCGAAGCCCTCGCCGCGCGGCAGCGGCTCGACGCGCAGCTTCACCTCGCCGAACTGGCCGGCGCCGCCGGTCTGCTTCTTGTGGCGGTACAGCGACTCGGCCGGGCGCGTGACCGTCTCGCGGTACGGCACGCGCGGCGGATGCGTGCGCACCTGCACGCCGAAGCGCTCCGTCATGCGCTCGAGCAGCAGCCGCACGTGCAGCTCGCCCATGCCGTACAGCACGGTCTCGTTCAGCGCCGCGTGGTGCTCGACGCGCACGCACGGGTCCTCGTCGACCAGCTTGTGCAGCGTGTCGGCGAGGCGCTGCTCGTCGCCGCGCTTCTCCGGCTCGATCGCGACGCCCAGCATCGCCGGCGGGAAGCGCACCGACCGCAGGTGCAGGTGGTCCTCGTCGTGCGAGTCGTGCAGCACCGCGTCGAAGTGCAGCTCGTCGACCTTGGCGATCGCGCACAGCTCGCCGGGCCCGGCGACCGGCAGCGGCAGCTGCTCCTTGCCCTGCAGGCGGAACAGCTGCGCGACGCGGACCGGCTTGCGCGCATCGCCGACGTACAGCGGGTGCCCGGGACGCAGCGTTCCCTGGTGCACGCGGAACACGCCGATCTTGCCGACGTACGGGTCGATGGTGACCTTGAAGACGTGCGCGACGACGTGCCGCGCGGGATCCGGGACCACCGTGTAGGGCGCCGCCGCCTCGCCCTCGCCGACCAGGAAGGCCGGCGGGTTGCCCTCGAGGGGGCTCGGCGCGAGCTCGGTCAGCACGCGCAGCAGTTCGGCGACGCCGGCACCGGTCTCGGCCGAGACGAAGCACACCGGGATCAGGTGGCCCTCGCGCAGCGCCTGCTCGAACGCGTCGTGCAGCTGCTCGAGGGTCACCGAGCCTGCCTGCTCGAGATGGCGGGTCATCAGCGCCTCGTCGACCTCGACCACCTGGTCGACGATCGCCTCGTGGGCCGCGGCGACCGAGCCGAAGTCGGTGGCGCGCCCGGAGCTCTGGAAGTAGCAGTCGACGACCGCCCGGCCACCGTCCGCCGGCAGGTTGAGGGGCAGGCACTCGCGGCCGAAGGTCTCGCGCAGCTGCGCGAGCACCGCCTCGGGCTTCGCCTCGCGCGCATCGATGCGATTGACCACGACGAGGCGGCACAGGCCGCGCTCGCGGGCCTCCTGCATCATCCGCGAGGTCATCGGCTCGATCCCGGTGCTGGCGTTGACGACGACCAGCGCGGACTCGACGGCGGCGAGCACGCTGACGCTGCGACCGACGAAATCGGGCAGCCCCGGCGTGTCGAGCAGGGTCACGCGCCGGCCGTGGGTCTCGAAGCCGCACAGGGCCGCGTCCAGCGAGTGCTGCTGGCGGCGCTCGAGCGGGTCGTAGTCGCACACCGTGGTGCCGCGCGCGACGCTGCCCTTGGTGCGGATCGCTCCGGCGGCGTGCAGCAGCGCCTCGGCGAGGGTGGTCTTGCCCGCGCCGGCATGGCCGACGAGCGCGACGTTGCACAGGTTCTGAAGCTGGCTCGGCATGGCAACCTCCACCGGTACGTTAGCCGACCCGGCCAGGACGCTCGCTCCGCATCTTCCGCAACCGGCACCCGTCGTCCCGGGCGCGCACCCCCAAGCATAGACCCTGCCGCGCCCGGTGGAAGCGCCGCCGCGGCCGGCGCGACGCTGCAATGCGCCATGCGCCGCGCCGGGCCGGCGGGTGACGACCGTCGGCAGTCCCGGTAACCTTGACCGGACCCGCGCGACCGCGGGCGTCCGTCCGCACGCGCAGGAGTCACGATGGCACTCGGCAGGCTGCTCCTCTGGATCGTCGGGCTCGCGCTCGCAGGATCGGCCGCGGCCGACGACGCCAAACGACTGCGCATCATCACCTGGGCCGACTACGTGCCGGCCGAGATCGTCGCGCAGTTCAAGGCCGAGACCGGCATCCAGGTCGAGCTGACGCTGTCGAACAACGAGGAGATGATCTCCAAGCTGCGCGCCACCGGCGGCGCGGGCTTCGACCTCGCGCAGCCGTCGCAGGACCGCATCGTCGGTGCCCAGCAGGAGTTCCGGATCTACAAGCCGATCGACGTCGCGAAGGTCAACCTCGCGCAGTTCGTGCCGGAGCTCGTCGAGATCGCGAAGAAGAACGCGACCGTCGACGGCAAGCTGTACGCGCTGCCGTACGTGTGGGGCGCCGAGGGGCTGGTGGTCAACTCGAAGAAGGCGAAGGTCGCCGACTACACGGACCTGTGCAAGCCGGAGCTGAAGGGCAAGACCGCGGTGCGGCTCAAGCGGCCGACGCTGATGGCCTTCGCGCTCGCCTCGGGCAAGGACCCGTTCGCCCTCTACGGCAACACCAAGGCCTACGCCGCGCTGATGGACGACGTCGGCCGCACGCTGATCGCCTGCAAGGCGAACTTCCGGTTCTTCTACGACAACAAGGACCAGCTGCTGAACGGCGTGCGCTCCGGCGAGATCGTCGCGGCGATGATGTGGGACTCGGGCGCCTGGCGCCTGAACCGGGAGAACCCCGACATCCGCTTCGTCAACCCGAAGTCCGGCGCGATCGCCTGGATGGATACGTTCGTGCTGCCGGCCCGCGGCAAGAACGATGCCGGCGCCTACCAGTGGATCAACTTCACGATGCGGCCGGACGTCGCCGCGAAGATCGCCAAGGCGGTCGGCAACTTCTCGGCCTCGAAGGGCGCCGAGCAGCTGATGGAGCCGCGCCTCAAGGAGCAGTTCAAGGAGAGCTTCCCCGACGGCTTCAAGACCGTGAAGTGGTACCCGGCGATCCCCGCCGGCCTCGAGGAGATCGAGGGACGGGTGCTCGATCGCGTGAAGGCCGCCAATTGAGCGCCGCGGCCCCGGCGGCGGCCGACCTCGAGGTCCGCGCCGTCGTCAAGCGCTTCGCGGACCATACCGCGGTCGACTCGCTGACCTTCAGCGTCACCCGCGGCAGCTTCTTCTCGATCCTTGGCCCGTCGGGCTGCGGCAAGACGACGTTGCTGCGCATGATCGCCGGCTTCATTCAGCCGGACGACGGCGACATCGTGATCGGCGGCCGCAGCATGGCGGGCGTCGGCCCGAACCGCCGGCCGGTGAACATGGTGTTCCAGCAGCTGGCGCTGTTCCCGATGATGTCGGTCGGCGAGAACGTCGCCTTCGGGCTCGCGCGCCGCGGCGTGCCGCGCGCCGAGCGGCTGCGCCGCGCCGAGGCGATGCTCGAGCGCGTCGGGCTCGGCGGCGCCGGCGGCAAGCGGGTCGACGAGATGTCCGGGGGCCAGCGCCAGCGCGTCGCGATCGCGCGCAGCCTCGTGCTCGAGCCGACGCTGCTGCTGCTCGACGAGCCGCTCGGCGCGCTCGACCTGAAGCTGCGCGAGCACATGAAGATCGAGCTCAAGCAGCTGCAGGCGGCCTTCGGCACGACCTTCGTGTACATCACGCACGATCAGTCGGAGGCGCTGGTGCTGTCCGACCACGTCGCGGTCATGAATCGCGGCCGCTTCGAACAGCTCGGCACGCCGCAGGAACTCTACTACGCCCCGGCCACCGCCTTCGTGGCCGGCTTTGTCGGCGCCAACAACCGCATCCCCGGGCGGGTCACCGCCGCCGAGGGCGCGATTGCCGAGGTGGTGACCGCCGGCGGCTGGACGGTGCGCGCACGCATGAGCGCGCCGCTCGCGGCGGGCGCGGCCGCCGAGGCCTTCGTCCGCCCGGAAGTCGCCTCGCTCGGCCGCTCGCCCGGCGAGCTGCCGCCCGGCCAGCCGGCCCACGTCGGCCTCGTCGAGAGCCTGCTGTTCGACGGCGCGAATTCCGCCGTGCTGCTGCGCGAGCGCGCGACGCGCTTCGAGTTCCGCATCGCGCTGCCGCAGACCGGCCGCTACGCCGACCTCAAGGTCGGCGAACCGGTGCATTTCAGCTTCGACCCGGAACGCGCGGTCTGCTACGCCGCGCCGGCCGCATGACCGGGGCGGCCGCACCGCGGCTGCAGGCCCGGCTGATGCTCGGGCTGATGCTCGCGCCGCCGCTGCTGTGGCTGTTCGCGCTGATCGTTCTGCCGCACGTCGACCTCGCGGTGCTGTCGTTCCGCGAGCGGCTCGGGCCCGGCGAGTACGGCCGCAGCCTCGAGCAGTACCGGACCTTCTTCGGTGAGCCCCTCTACTGGCACGTGTTCGTGCGCACCGCGGTGATGTCGGCGATCGCGACGCTGCTGACGCTGCTGATGGCCTTCCCGGTCGCCTGGACGATCGCCAAGCTCGCACGCGGCCGGCTCGGCGCGCTGCTGCTGGTGGTCTGCCTGCTGCCGTTCTGGGTCAGCGAGACGGTGCGTACGCTCGGCTGGATGATCCTCTTGCGCGAATCCGGCGTGCTGCCGCAGCTCCTCTACCACCTCGGCCTCACCGCCGCGCCGGTCGAGCTGCTCTACCACGATGCGACCATCCTCGTTGGGCTCGTGTACACCTCGCTGCTCTTCATGGTGGTGCCGCTGGTCAACAGCTTCGAGAGCCTCGACAACTCGCTGATCGAGGCTGCCTACGACCTCGGCGCCAGCGGCTTCGCGATCCTGCGCGAGATCGTGATTCCGCACGCCAAGCCCGGCATCACCGCCGGCTGCATCGTCGTGTTCATGCTGACGCTCGGCAACTACCTGACGCCGAACCTGCTCGGCGGCAAGAACTCGCAGTGGTTCACCGAGCAGATTTACACGCAGTTCATCACGCGCTTCAACTGGGAGCAGGGTGCGGCCTTCGGCTTCCTGCTGCTCGCGCTGTCGACCGCGATGGTCTGGCTGGGCCTCAAGCTGAGCGGCCAGCGCTTCGGCGACGTGATGCGGCGCGCATGATCCCCTCGCTGCCAAGCCCGCGCTGGCTGAAGGCGACGACGCTGCTGTACCTCGGCGGCTTCCTGCTGTTCCTGTTCCTGCCGCTGGTGACGGTCGGGGTGTTCGCGTTCAACGATGCCGAGTACCCGGCGCCGCCCTGGCACGGCTTCACGCTCGACTGGTTCCTCGGCAACGAGGCCAGCGGCCGGGTCGGCCTGTTTCGCGACGAGGAGCTGCTGGGCAGCCTGTGGACCAGCTTCGTCGTCGCCTGCTGGGTGACGGTGCTGTCGGTCGCGATCGGCACGCTCAATGCGTTCCTGATGGAGCGCGGCCGCTTCCGCGGCCGCGAGGCGCTGTCGCTGCTGATGCTGGTGCCGCTGGTGGTGCCAGGCGTCATCCTCGGCATCTCGATCCTCGCCTTCGCGAGCCGGATCGCCGAGCTCGTCAACGATCTCGCCGGCCTCGAGCTCGAGTTCCTGCGACCGGGCCTGCCGCTGGTCGTGCTCGGCCAGTTCTCGTACATCGCGGCGATCGCGACGGTGACGATCAGCGCCCGGCTGAAGCGCTTCGACCGCACGCTCGAGGAGGCGGCGCTCAACCTCGGCGCCTCCCGCGCCGCGGTGCTGCGCACCATCACCCTCCCCTATCTGCGCCCGGCGATGATCGGATCGGCGGCGATCGCGTTCCTGATGTCCTTCGAGAACTTCAACACCACGCTGATGCTGGTCGGCTCGGACGCGCCGCTGACGATCATGATGTACGGTCGGATGCGCGAGGGGGCGACGCCGGTACTGAACGCGGTGAGCCTGTTCCTGATGGTCGCGTCGGCGCTGCTGGCGCTGACGCTGATGCGCCGCGGCGAGCGCCGCGACGCCTGAGGCGGGGCCGCCGGCGCGGGGCCGGCGTGCGGGCGACGCGCGGGCCCGGAGCCGCGCCGTGACGGTGGGCGAGGTGGAACATGCTGAGGCATATCGTTGGGGCCGTCGTGGTGTTGCTGGTGGCCGCGCTCGGGGGCGCCTACCTGCTGCCGCGCGGCGTGCACGTCGAGCGCAGGATCGTCGTCGACCGGCCGGCGGCGGCGGTGTTTCCGTACCTGAACTCACTGCGCAAGAGCAACGAGTGGTCGCCCTGGAACGACTACGACCCGAACGTGAAGATCAGCTACGCCGGGCCGGACGAGGGCGTCGGTGCGAAGATGAGCTGGGCCGGCAACAGCAAGGTCGGCACCGGCAGCCAGGAGATCACCGGCTCGATCGCGAACCGCAAGGTCTCCTCGGCGCTCGAGTTCGGCGGTGGCGGACTGGCCAAGGCGGCGATCACGCTGACCACCCGGGAGCACGGCACCGAGGTCGTCTGGTCGCTGGACATCGACCTCGGCAACAACCCGATCGGCCGCTACGTCGGCCTGACGCTCGACAAGGCGGTCGGCGCCGACTACGAGCGCGGTCTCGCGAAGCTGAAAGCGCTGGTCGAGAAGGAGGCGCCGGCCGCCGCTCAGCCGGCGAGCGCCGCCGCCACCTCGCCGAACGCGCCGACCAGCTGATCGACCTGCTCGCTGCGGGTCGCCGGGCACAGCAGCATCATGTTGTGGAACGGCGCGATCAGGCAGCCGCGGTTCAGGAGCCCGACGTGGATCGCCTGCTCCAGCGCCGGGGCGTGCGCGGCCGCCGCCTCGCTGCCGTTGCGCAGCGGGCCGGGCGCGCAGATGAACTCGACCCGCGCCCCGACCCGCGCGACGTGCCACGGCAGTCCCCGCCCGTCGATGACCCCCGCCAGACCCGCCGCAAGGCGCACCGCCAGCGCCTCCATGTGGGCGTAGGCGGCGGGGGTCATCACCTCGGCGAGCGTCGCGTGCATGGTCGCCATCGCGAGCGCGTTGGCCGAGAGCGTCGTGCCGAGCCCCGAGTGGCCGGGCGGCTTCTCGCGCCGCAGCCGGTCCCAGCCGACCGCGACCTCCTCGCTGAATCCCCAGGCGCTGGCCGGCACCCCGCCTGCGATCGGCTTGCCGACCACGAACAGGTCCGGCTCGAGCCCGTGGGCGCGCGTATAGCCGCCGGGGCCGGTCGAGATCGTGTGCGTCTCGTCGATCAGCAGCAGCGTGCCGGTTGCCCGCGTCGCACGCCGCAACGCCGCGTGGTAGCCGGGCGCCGGCAGCACCATGCAGCAGTTGGTGAGCACCGGCTCGGTGATCACGCAGGCGACGTCGCGCGCCGCGAGCGCCGCCTCGAGCGCGCCGACGTCGTTGAACTCGACGACGCGCGTCTCGGCCGCGAGGTCGGTGAACTGGCCGATCAGCGCCGGGCGGCTGCGCGCCTGGCCTGAGTGGAGCTCGACGTAGGTCTCGTCGACGGCGCCGTGGTAGCAGCCGTTCATCACCAGGATCTTCGGCCGGTTCGTGACGCCGCGCGCGATCCGTAGCGCGAAGCGATTCGCGTCCGAGGCCGTGGTCGCGATCTGCCAGTGCGGCAGGCCGAAGCGCTCGACCAGCAGCCGTCCAACCGCGACCGAGTGCTCCGTCGGCAGCATGTACGCGAAGCCATGGCCGCTCTGGGCCGCGAGCGCCCGCAGCACCGGCTCCGGCGAATGGCCGAACATCGAGCCGGTGTCGCCGAGGCAGAAGTCGGCGAGCTCGTGGCCGTCGACGTCGGTCAGCGACGCGCCACGCGCATCCGCCACCACCATCGGGAACGGCAGCGGCCAGTCGAGCATCCAGTGCATCGGCACGCCCGCGTAGTAGCCGGCGCCGCCGGCTGCGAGCGCCGCGGCGCGCGGCCGGGCGCGCGCATAGCGCACCCGCTCCGCCGCCGCGAAGGCCGCCAGCCGCTCGCGCAGGATGCCGCGCTCGCGGCCGCCGGCCGCCTCAGACATAGAAGTCGTACTCGCGCGGGAACAGCTCCTCGATGAACTCGAGGTACTCGCCGCGCTTCGACTCCGCGTAGACCTGCAGGAACCGTGCGGGCAGGTACTCGGCCAGCGCGCGCGAGCCGGCCAGCCGGTCGAGCGCGACGATCAGGTCGCCCGGGAAGTCCGGGTCGCCGCCGGTGCTCGCGACGCCCTCGAGCGGCGCGGTCGCCTCGAGGCGATGGCGCGTGCCGTGCAGCAGCGCCGCCAGGATCGCCGCGACCGTCAGGTGCGGGCTCGCGTCCGCGCCCGCGACCCGGTGCTCGATGCGGCAGGCCTCGCCGCGGCCCGGCGGGATGCGGAACGCGACGCTGCGGTTGTTGCTCGCCCAGTCGCGCGAGGTCGGCACGAACAGCCCCAGATAGCGCCGCTGCGAGTTGAAGTTGGGTGCGAACAGCGCGAACGAGTCGTACAGCAGCGCCTGCATGCCGGCGATGCCCTGGCGCAGCAGCGCCTCGCCACCGGCCGCGCCGAAGCGGTTGCGGCCCGCCTCGTCGACCAGGCTCACGTGCACGTGCAGGCCGCTGCCGGGCTGGGACATGAACGGCTTCGCCATGAACGTCGCCTCCATGCCCATCGCGCGCGCCACGCCCTTGACGAGACGCTTCAGCAGCACCGCGTGGTCGGCGGCCAGCAGCGGATCGGCGACGTGGCGCAGGTTCACCTCGTATTGGCCGATGCCGTACTCCGCGACCGCACCGCACACCGGCAGGCCCTGGGCGAGCGCCGCCTCGTTGACGCGGCGCAGGAACTCCGACGCCTCCTCGACCGCCTCGAGCGACAGGTTCGCGGCGCGCCGCGCAGACGGGCGGCCGGGCAGCGCCGCCGGGACGATCCGCCCGTCGCTGCCGCGATGCGGATCGATCAGGTAGAACTCGAGCTCGCAGGCGACCACCGGGTGCAGGCCCGCGCCGCGACACTGCGCGACGACGTCGCCGAGGATCACCCGCGGATCGAACCAGAGGTCCTTGCCCTCGGCAAAGTCGACCATGTGGCACACGACCTGGGCGGTCGGCTCGCGCGTCCACGGCGCGCGGCACAGCGTGCCGGGGAGCGGCCGGGCGACGCCGTCGGGGTCGCCGTCCGACTTGCCGAGACCGCCGGCGTCATGGCCGAGCCCGCGGCAGTCGGCGACGAAGCAGGAGGCCGAAAACTGCAGGCCCTCGGCGTACAGCTTCGCCGCATCCGACGCCGGCAGGCGCTTGCCCGCGGTGTTGCCGCAGGAGTCGATCACGAACGCGTCGATCGCCTCGATGTCCGGGTTGGCGGCGTGAAACGCGTGCCACTCGTCTACGGACGCCGTCTTGCAGGTGGTGTGTTCATGCATGATTACCTCTTCCCTTGCGGATGGCTCAGAGACGATCCCTGAGCGCGTAAAAAAGCATCGCCGCCACCAGCGTCGGCCCGCGCAGCGCCGGGCCGCCCGGGAACGCCGGCACCGGCACGCGGCCGAGCAGCTCGAACGCGTCGCGTTCGCCGCAGAGCGCGTCGGCGAGCGTCTTGCCGGCGAACGGCGCGATCACGACGCCGAGCCCGGAGAAGCCGCTCGCATTCAGCAGCCCCGGTTCGACCTCGCGGATCCACGGCATGCGGGTCGGCGTGATCGCCAGCGTCCCGCCCCAGGCGTAGTCGAACGGCACGTCGGCGAGCTGCGGAAACGTCGCGAGCATGTGCGGGCGCACGAACGCCGCGATGTCGGCGGGGAACCGGTAGCTGTAGTTCTCGCCGCCGCCGAACAGCAGCCGGTCGTCCGGCGTCACCCGGTAGTAGTTCACGACGAAGCGCGAGTCGGACACCGCCGCGCCGTTGCGGATCAGCGCCCGCGCCCGCTCCGCGCCGAGCGGCGCCGTCACGCCGACGAAGTTGTTGATCGGCATCACGTGGCGCTCCACCGACGGCGCGAGCCGGCGCAGGTAGCCGTTGCAGGCGAGCACCACCCGCTGCGCCGCGACCTCGCCGCGCCGGGTCGCGACGCGCCAGCCGCCGGCGGTGCGCGACAGCCCGGTGACCTCGACCTGCTCGTGCAGTCGCGCACCGTGGCTCGCCGCCGCGCGGCCGATGCCGAGCGCGTAGTTGAGCGCGTGCAGATGGCCACCGCGCGCGTCGTAGTAGCCGCCGTGGTAGCCATCGCAGGCGACGATCGAGGCGAGCTCGTCGCGCTCGAGGTAGCGGATGTGCGGGTAGCCGTACCGCTCCCGCAGGCGCGCGACGTGTTCACGGGTCTCGGCGCAGTAGCGCGCGCGGTGATCGGCGTGCACGTAACCCGGCCGCAGGTCGCACTGGATGCCGTAGCTCGTGACGAGCCAGTCGAGGTGCTCGCGCGCCGCGAGCGCGAACTCCCAGCAGCGCCGGGCGTCGGCCTCGCCGAGCTGCGCCTCGAGCCACACCGGGTCGCGGCGCATGCCGACGTGCACCTGGCCGCCGTGACGTCCGGAGGCGCCCCAGCCGAGCCGCGACTGCTCGAGCAGCGCCACGTCGACGCCACGGCGCGCGAGATGCAGCGCCGTCGACAGGCCCGCGTAACCGCCGCCGATCACGCAGACGTCGGCGCGCGTCCCGCCTTCGAACGGCAGCGTCGGGCACTGCTCGCGGCGCGTGGCGGCGTAGTACGAGTCGACGTACTCCGGCTGCGGCGCGATCGCGTCGGCGAGGCGGCTCACATCAGGTCCCGAGCTCGAAGCCGCTCTTGGCGATCAGGCGCATGCCGTCGCGGATGTCGGCGAGGATCGCGCGCTTCAGGCGCGCGGCACTTCGGTCGCGGATCGCGCGCATCGCGCGCTCGTGCTGGTCGACCAGGTTGGCGGTGCCGAAGCGGCCGTAGACGACGCGCATGTACGGCCCGAACTGCAGCCACAGCGTCTCGATCAGCTGGCTGAGCGTCGTGCGCGGCTGCGCACGGTAGATCAGGAAGTGGAAGTCGAAGTTGCACTCCATGTAGCTCTGCACGTCGCCGGACTCGAGCGCGGCGCCGAGCGCGTCGTCGACCACGCGCAGCCGCTTCAGGCGCGCGGCGTCGATGTGCGGCAGCGCGAGGGCCGCCGCCTCGGGCTCGAGCAGCTCGCGGCACCTCAGCAGGTCCGCGAAGCGCTCGGCAGTCATCGGCGGCACCACGATGCGGCGCTTCGAGCGGATCTCGACCGCACCCTCGGCCGCCAGCCGGCTCAGCGCCTCGCGCACCGGCATCTGGCTGACGCCGAGCTCCTGCGCGAGGCCGCGTGTCGACAGCCCGCTGCCCGGCACGACCTTGCCGGTCACGAAGCGGTGGCGCAGCTCGTCGTGGACGTTCGCACGCAGGAGCCCGCCATTGGGGCGCGGGGCCGGCATCGCCTCGGCGCTCAGGCTGCGGTCGGCAACGCGCGCAGCTTCGGGACCGCCTCGTCGAGCGCCGCCCGCAGGGTGTCGACCAGGCGGTCGATCTCGGCATGCGTGATGATCAGCGGCGGGCAGAACACCAGCGTGTCGCGGATCGCGCGCACCATCACCCCACGCCGGATGCAGATGTCGCGGACCACGGGGCCGGCATTGCCTTCCTTGCCGCCGAAGCGCTCGTTGCTGCCCGGCCGCGCGACGATCTCGACGCCGCCGATCAGCCCGACCGAGCGTGCCTCGCCGACCAGCGGGTGCTGGCGCAGCCGGTCGAGTGCGCGGGCCAGGTACGGACCCGTGTCCTCGGCGGTGCGCTCGACGAGACGCTCGCGGGTCAGGATCTCGAGGTTCTTGAGCGCCACCGCCGCGCAGGTCGGGTGGCCCGAGTAGGTGTAGCCATGCACGAACTCGCCGCCCGCCTCGCGCAGCGTCGCGACGATGTCGGCGGAGACCGCGGTCGCCGAGATCGGCAGGTAGCCCGACGACAGCCCCTTGGCCATCGACACGATGTCCGGGCGCACGCCAAAGTGCTGGAAGCCGAACCAGCGGCCGAGCCGGCCGAAGCCGCAGATCACCTCGTCGGAGACCAGCAGGATGCCGTACTTGCGGCAGATCGCCTCGACCGCCTGCCAGTAGCCGGCCGGCGGCACGACCACCCCGCCGGCGCCCTGGATCGGTTCGCCGATGAAGGCCGCGACGTTCTCGGCGCCGATCTTGAGGATCCGCTCCTCGATGCTCGCGGCGGCCCGGGCGCCGAAGGCGACCGGGTCCTCGCCGAAGGCGAGGCCGAACGCGTACGGCTGCATCACGTGCTCGATGCCCGGGATCGGCAGGTCGCCCTGCTCGTGCATCGCCTTCATGCCGCCGAGGCTGGCGCCGGCCACGGTCGAGCCGTGGTAGGCGTTCTGGCGGCTGATGATGACGCGGCGCTGCGGCTGGCCGCGCAACGCCCAGTAGTGGCGCACCAGGCGCAGCACCGTGTCGTTGGCTTCCGACCCGGAGGTGTTGAAGAACACGTGGCTGAGGTTGTGACCGAGCCGCGCCGCGATCGCTGCCGCGAGCCGCACCGCCGGCGCGCTCGCGGTCTTGAAGAAGGTGTTGTAGTACGGCAGCTCGAGCATCTGCTCGTACGCGGCCTTGGCGAGCTCCTCGCGGCCGTAGCCGGCGTTCACGCACCACAGCCCCGCCATGCAGTCGAGGATCGCGTGGCCCTCGGCATCGTGGATGGTGCAGCCCTCGGCACGGGTGATGATGCGGCTGCCACCGAGCTGCGCCTGCAGCTTGTAGTCGCTCTGGCCGGGCAGGTGGTGGGCGACGTCGAGCTTGCGCAGCTCGGCGAGCTCGTGGGCGGGCAGCGTGCGGTCGGTCATGGGGAGCTCCTCGGGGGTGCGGCGCCGCTCAGGCGCCCAGCTGTTCGGTGACGGCGCGGTGCGCCTGCTCGATCGCGACGTCGGTGTAGGCCCCGCCGCCGCTGTCGGAGTTCGCGATCGAGATGCGGCCGAAGCGCGCCCGACCGACGACGTGCGGGCGCTCGGACTCCGGCAGCACCGGCTCGAACAGCGCGTTGTTCTCGGGGGCGTAGCCGTGCGGCCAGCGATTGACGGTGATCGCGGTGATGTCGCGGGCGGGGTCGAAGCCGCCGGCGCCGAGCATGTCGGCGAGCTGCGCGCGCGTCTCGCGCTCGATCGTCTCGAACGGGGTTGCGAGCAGCTCGGCGCGGCCGATGCGGTTCTGCTCGTGTTCCGGCAGTCCCGGCCGGCACGGCGTCCGGTGCAGCCAGATCAGCGTCGGCTCGTCGGGCGAGCGCGGGCCGCGATAGTCGCCGATTTCCATGGTCGGGTTCAGCGCCGCGACGTAGTGGTAGCCGCCCGGCGAGTAGATCTGGCGCACGCCGAGCTTGGCCCAGGGGCGCCAGTCGCGCACCGCGACGCTCGTGTAGACGAGCGGAGTCTTGACGAGCTCGTGCAGCGCCGCCTTCTGCCCGGCCGGCAGCTCCGGCACGAGGTACGGGATCATCATGTTGTAGCCGGCGAGCACACAGTGGCGGGCACGCACCGCGTAGGTCGCGCCATCACGGGCGTAGGTGACGATCACCTGCTGTGCCGACTCGGGCGGGCCGTCGTGGTGGACGCCGACCGCGGTGCTCGAGAGCCTGAGCCGCACCGCGGCGCCGGGCCGGTCGAGCGCGGCGTAAACGACCCGCGCCGTCACCAGATCCTCGACCGTGCGGCCCGGCACGGCCGCCGGCACCAGGCTGCGGACGAGCGCCCGCGCGATCGTGGCGTTGCCGTCCGGGAAGTGCAGCCGCAGCGAGCCACCGGTGTCCGCGTAGCCCGCGGGCGTGAAGCCCATTCCCGGGATCGAGCCCGGCGCGAGCTTGAGCCCCGCGAAGCCCGGCAGGCCGATACCCCAGGCATCGAGCGCCGAGACCGCGTCGCCGCCCACGCCCCACTCGCCGCGCGTGCGGCCGGCGTAGATCGCGACGACCGCCGGGTGCACCTTGGCGACGTCGCGCAGGTAGGCCTCGTAGCTCATCGCGAGCAGCCGGCGCTTCTTGTCGTCGGAAGCGAGACCGGGCAGATAGTCGACGTGCCCTTCCTCGAGGCGTGCGACGTCCCGCTTCGCCGCCGCCGGCAGCGGCGCCCCGGCCAGGAAGCGACGCCACGGACGCGATCGATAGCCGATGGCGAGGTGGTTGGCGCCGAAGGTGTGCCGGTCGAAGTGCATGCCGATCTCGAGGCCGAGGCCGTCGTAGACCTCCGGGTGCGGCACGGATTTGGCGAGCGCCGCGACGTCGATGCCGAGGCGCTCCAGCAGGCCCGCCGGCACCGCGCCGTACGGCCGCGGGCTGTCGATCAGCAGCGTGCCGCCGTTCAGCAGGTGCAAGCGTCCCTCGAGCTCGAACTCGTTGCGCTTCGCATGGCCGCCGAAGTCGTCGTGGTTATCGAGCAGCAGCACCCGCGCGGCCGGCTGGCGATCGAGGAAGAAGCGGGCCGCGGCGAGGCCGCTCAGGCCGGCACCGACGACGACCAGGTCGTAGTCCTCCTCAAGCAGCCGCGGCTCGGGCTGCGCCAGACCGTCGCGCAGCGCGTGCGCCGCCTCGAAGGCACCCGGATGCGTGCCACGCAGGCCGGTCAGGCGCGGCGGGTAGTAACCCGGCAGGTCCTGGGCGCCCGCGGGCGCGGCCACCGCAGCGGCGGCCGGCGCCGAGAAAGCGCCGCCGGCAAGGCCCGCCCCCGTGAGCAGCGCCCCGTGCACGAAATCCCGACGCGTGATCGCGCAGCCGAGCCCCAGGGCGCGGTCATCGGGCCTGCGTCGATCGTGTCCAGACATCGAACTCCCTCGTCGGCCGCGCCGCGCCGCGCCGGCCGGCGCCGGCCCGCGGCGACCCGACACGCTACCCGGAGCCGACGCGGGCCGTCAATGATCTGAGATCTCAGATGAGCCACGAGGGGAGGTGTTGCGCCCGAACGACGACATTTTAAGCCTTGGGAGTGAATTGCGTTCGCGGCGCAACACGGCTATTTTGAGATCACACGAAAATTTGGCGCAGCGGCCGCCCGGCCGCGTGCCTTCACACGGGGATCATCATGGAACGACGCTCGCAGGAAATCCGGTCGCGCCGCAGCCACACGCTCCGCCCGGCGCTCGCCACCGCCATCGTCGCGGTGCTCGGCGCGGCGCCGCCGATCGCGCTCGCCCAGACGGCGCCCGCCGCCGAGGCCGGCGGCGGCCTGCAGGAGATCGTAGTCACCGCCACGCGCAAGGAAGAGAGCCTCAGCAAGGTGCCGATCAGCGTCACGGCGCTGACCCAGGAGAGCCTCGACATCCGCGGCATCAAGGACTTCCAGGACGTCGCGAAGTTCACGCCGGGCGTGAACATCGACAATTCCGGCACCAACAACATCTCGATCCGCGGCATTGCCTCGACCGCCGGTGCCGGCACCACCGGCATCTACATCGACGACACGCCGATCCAGATGCGCGCGCTGGCGTTCAACCCCGACGATGCGCTGCCGAAGACCTTCGACGTCGAGCGCGTCGAGGTGCTGCGCGGCCCGCAGGGCACGCTGTTCGGCGCCGGCTCCGAGGGCGGCACGGTGCGCTACATCACGGTGCAGCCGAGCCTCAGCAAGTTCAGCATGTACAGCCGCGCCGAGGTGTCCTACACCCAGGGCGGCGAGGGCAACTACGAGGCCGGCATCGCCGCCGGCGGCCCGGTCGTCGACGGCGTGTTCGGCGTGCGCGGCTCGGTCTGGTTCCGCCGCGACGGCGGCTGGATCGACCGCGTCAACCCCGAGACGCTCGCGCTCGAGGACAGCAAGGCGAACAGCGAGCGCTCGGCGCTGGTGCGCCTCGCCGGCCTGTGGCAGATGAGCGACCACTGGTCGCTGGCACCGTCGATCTACTACCAGGACCGCAAGCGCAACGACGTCTCGAGCTTCTGGGGTCAGAACCACTGGGTGCAGATCACCCCGCTGTCGGACCCGGGCAGCCACCGCTTCGTGAGCGCGAACCCGACGCAGCGCGACGAGCCGGACAAGTTCTACCTGCCGGCGCTCAAGATCGAGGGTGACCTCGGCGCGGTGAAGTTCATCTCGAACACGTCCTACTACCACCGCGAGAACACGACCGGCTACGATGGCACGCTGTACAACCTCGGCTTCTACCAGTCGCTGCTGACGCTCGACTGCGGCGGCACGCCCTGCTATCCGGCGTTCAACACCGCGAACTACCCGCTGCTAGACGCCAACGGCGTGCACCTGCCGGCCTCGGTCGCCGGCTACCGCGCCCCGGCGTCGGTGCAGAACAACCAGCAGAACCTCGTGCAGGAGCTGCGGCTGCAGTCGAACGACCCGAGCTCGAAGCTGAACTGGACCACCGGCCTGTTCTTCAGCGAGAACCGCCAGACCTACTACGAGCAGATCTACGACCCGCAGGCCGACAATTTCTTCATGAACCTGGCGGGCATGTCGGCGGGCGACTTCTTCACCGGCTGCGCGGTACCGCTCGACCCGGTCACCGGCGACTGCGCGACGGGCTTCGTGCCGGTGCCGCTGCTCGCCAACGGCGACTCGTACATCCTGCACACCAACGCCAAGGACACGCAGTACGCGATCTATGGCGAGGGCACGTACGCGTTCAGCGACCAGTGGAAGCTGACGCTCGGCGCGCGCTTCTCGCGCACCAAGTTCACGAACGACACGGTCACGGCCGGCCCGCAGCTGTTCGTGCCCGGCCCGCAGGCGCAGAGCGTCGAGCAGTCCGAGAACTCGTTCACGCCGAAGGTCAGCCTGGCCTACCAGATCGACCCGAAGAACATGGTGTACGCGACCTACGCCAAGGGCTTCCGTCCGGGCGGCGGCAACAACCCCGTGCCGTATGCCGCGTGCGCCGCCGACTTCGCGAACTTCCACCTGACGTCCGCGCCGGCCTCGTTCAACTCCGACACCGTGCAGAGCTACGAGATCGGCGCCAAGAACAACATCGACAACCGCATCCGGCTGTCGAGCAGCGTGTACTACATCCGCTGGAACAACATCCAGCAGACCGTCGTGCCGCCGATCTGCCAGATCTCGTGGATCTCGAACCTGGGTACCGCGGTCGCCAAGGGCGCCGACGTGCAGGCCGAGTTTGTCGTCGTCCCGCACCACCTGACGCTCGAGCTCGCGGCCGGCTACACCGACGCGCGCTACACGAAGGATTCGAAGATCTCGCCGGATGCGGATCCGGTGGTGCACGAGGGCGACGCGATCGTCGGCCAGAGCGGCCAGCCGGCGCCGCCGTTCACGGCCTCGGTCGGCGTCGAGTACAAGTTCAACATCGGCGAGCGCGATTCGTTCGTCCGGCTCGACTACGAGTACCAGGGCGCGCCGAAGTGGCTCGGGGCCTCGCAGGACCCGGCCACCGTTCAGTTCAGCCAGTGGAACTACTCGCTCGGCTCGACGAACTTCTTCACGCTGCGCGGCGGCATCAACGTCGGTGGCTGGGAGATCGCGGCGTTCGTCGACAACCTGTTCGACTCGCACACGATCACGAACTACAACTTCACGATCGCGCCGGACAGCACGCCGTACACGACGTCGGGCAGCCCGACCGGCGTGCCGCTCGAGCGTGACTTCACGTTCCGGCCGCGGACCTTCGGCCTGACGTTCACGTTCCGCCGCTGATCTCCCCGGCCCGGCGACGCCCCTAGCGGGTGTCGCCGGCGCCGGCGGGCGCCAGACGATAGACCGCCTCGAAGCGCGCCCGCGCAACGAGCCCGCAGTCCCCGGGCGCGTACTCGACCGCCCAGTCGCCCGCCTCGCCCGTCAGCACGTCGCCGCCGGCGCTGCGCGCCACCCGGAACGGCACGCCGATCTGCTTCGCGTGGATCAGCACCGGGACGTTGCGGTAGCGGCCAGCGTGTCCTGCGACGACGCCCTCGCAGGGTCGGTACTTGGCGTCGAAGCGGTCACGGGAGACGCCCCAGCGATCGCCGGTCGAGCCGGTCAGCAGTGCATCGCCCGCCCGGTAGTGGTTCGGGCCGACCGCGCTCATCAGCGCGCCATCGGCAGTCGCGAACTCGACGTCGACGACCTCGTCCTTGTAGACGCGCACCGCGTCCGGGTCGGTGGATAGCGACGGGCAGCCGAGTTCGAGCATCAGCCCCTCACAGCGCACGGACCAGCAGGCCGAGCGGCACGTGGCGCATCAGGAAGGCGATCGGGGCCCACGGCCAGCGCGGCACGAACGCCCGTGGACGCTCGCGGTCGATAGCCCGGCGCAGCGCCCGGCAGCCCGTCGCGGTGTCCACGAGGAACATCCGCTTGCTGGCGCCCGAGCTGATCTCCGATTCGATGTAGCCGGGGAAGACCGCGCTCACGCGGATCGGCGTGCGCCACAGGTCGGCGCGGATGCCCTCGGTCAGCGACGCGAGCCCCGCCTTGGTGGCGGCGTAGACCGTCTGGTAGCGCGGTAGGCCGCGAATGGCCGCCACCGAGCAGATGGTCACGAGGTGGCCGGCCTGGCGGGCGCGGAAGAGCTCGAGCGCGGCCTCGCACTGCGCGAGCGCCGCCACGAAGTTCGTGCGCACGGTGACGAGGTTGGCATCGAAGCGCCCCGTGCCGACCGGCGCACCGCGGCCGACGCCGGCGTTGACGATGACCCGGTCGAGGCCGCCGAGCTCGGCATCCAGCTCGCGGAAGACCGTGAAGACCCGCTCGTGATCGTTGACGTCGAGCGCGCGGACGGCGACCCGCACGCCCGGGAAGCGCCGCCCGATGTCGGCGCGCAGCGCTTCGAGCAGCTCGAGCCGCCGCGCGCACAGCGCGAGATTCCGGCCGCGGGCGGCGTACTCGAGCGCCAGACCTCGGCCGAGTCCGGTGCTCGCGCCGCTGATCAGGATGTTCATGCGCATCGCGCGCCTCCCCGGGGACCGCGGCCGTCAGGGGCGGGCCGGCGTCCTGACGACCTCACCGCCCTTCATCACGAACGGGACGTCCTGCAGGCGGCGCACGTCGGTGAGCGGATCGCCCGCCACGCCGATCAGGTCGCCGTAGCGCCCGACCGCGACGCTGCCGACATCCGCGCTGCGGCCGAGCGCCTCGGCGGCCGTGACCGTGGCCGCCCGGATCGCCTGCAGCGGCGTCATGCCCCAGGCCACCATGGTCGCGAACTGGCGGGCATTGTCGCCATGCGGGTAGACGCCCGCGTCGGTGCCGAAAATCATCTTGACGCCGGCTGCGGTCGCCGCGCGGAAGGTTTCGCGCTGGCGCCGGCCGATCTCGCGCTCCTTGTCGAGCGACTCGCGGAACATGCCGTTCTTCTCGCCTTCGGCGAGGATGTAGTCGTCGTTGTACACGTCCATCGAGAAGTACGCGCCGTGCTGCTTGGCGAGTGCGAATGCCTCCTCGTCGGCGAGGCTCGCGTGCTCGATGGTGTCGACGCCGGCGCGGATGGCGTCCTTGATGCCGGACGCGCCATGCGCGTGCACGGCGACCTTGAGCCCCAGCTGGTGCGCCTCGGCGACCAGCAGCTTCATCTCCTCGAGCGTGTACTGCTGGCCGCTAGCCGTGTCGGTCTTCGACAGCACGCCGCCGGTGCCGCAGAACTTGATGACTTCGGCACCGTACTTGCGCAGCTTGCGGACGGTCGCACGGATCGCCTCGGGGCCGTCCGCCACGGCCGGCGAGGGGACGCTGATCGACGGCGGCAGCTCGGTCGTGTCGCAGTGCCCGCCGGTCGCGCCGATCGCGTAGGTGGCCGGCACGATGCGCGGCCCGGTGACGTAGCCGGCCTCGATCGCCTGCTTGAGCGCAACGTCGTCATAGTTGGCGGAGCCGACATTGCGCACCGTCGTGAAGCCGGCCTCGAGCGTGCGGCGTGCATTCGCGACGCCGACGACGGTCCAGAAGTTGTCGGTGAACTCGAGGTAGCGATAGCCGCTGTAGCGCGGATCGCCGGTCAGGTGCACGTGCATGTCGATGAGCCCCGGCAGCAGCGTGAGGCCCGGCAGATCGACGCGGCGGGCGCCGGCCGGCACGGCCTCGCCCTGCATGCCGACGCGAGCGATGCGGCCATCGGTGACGGTGACCTGCGGCCTGTCGAGCGTCCGCCCGGCCGCGACGTCGAGCAGATGGTCGGCCGTCACGACGACCGTGTCGGCACGGGCAGCCGCGACGAGCACGCACGCGAGCAGAAGAACCAGGGCGGGGATCCGTCGGGGCATGGGCGACTCCAGGCCGGTAAGTGCCCGCCGCGGCGGGCGCAGGCGAAGCGTACCCTACTCGGCGCCGAGCGGGCGCGACCCGCCGCGCGCCGCCTCAGCGGCGACGCGCTCGAGCGCGGACGCGAGGACCGAGGCCTCCTGGGCGCCGGAAATCGCCCAGCGCCCGGCGAGCACAAAGAACGGCACGCCACCAATGCCGAGGCGCGCGGCGGTACGCTCCTCCGCCGCGACGGCATCGCGGAGCGCAGCGTCGCCGAGCTGCGTACGGATGAGCGCCGGATCGAGTCCCGCCTCCGCGGCGATCGCCTCCAGCACCTCGGCGCGACCGAGGTCGAGCCCGCGCTCGAAGTAGCCAGCGAACAGCCGTTCGACGAGCTCGTCCTGCCGGGGACCTGCCTGCGAGACGAGTACGTGCGCGGATCGAGTGTTCGGTACGCGCTCGATCGCCTCGAAACGATACGCGATGCCGTCCGCGCGACCGAGCTCGACAAGTCGGTCGTGGTTCGCGGCGAGTTGCGCACTGTCGCCGAACTTCTGGGCGAGGTAGGCGCGGCGGTCCATCCCGCCGGCGGCCAGATCCGGGTTGAGTTCGAACGGTCGCCAGCGGACGTCGACCGCGAGTCGGGGAAGGGATCGCCGCGCCGCCGCGAGCCGGCGCTTGCCCAGGAAACACCACGGGCACACGAGGTCGGAATAGACGTCGACAGTCAGCGCGTCGGCCACTCCGCAAGGGTAGCCGATCGCCGCGGCGGCGGGGCTGCGGCACAATGACCGCCCCTGCCGGGAGACGCCCGTGATCCGCCGCCTGACCCTCCTGATCGCCGCATCGCTCGCCGCGCTGGCGGCGGTGCTCGCCATCGGCGTCGCGCGCCATCCGTCGCGCCAGGTCCGGGTGAACCCCGTGCCACCCGTCGCGATCGACGGCGTGGCCGCTGCGACCCGGCTCGCCGGCGCGGTGCGACTGCGCACGATTTCCTTCGAGAGTCCCTCCGCGGACAGCGAGGCCGAACTGCGCCGGCTGCATGCCTACCTCGCGGAGTCGTTCCCGCGGACGCACGCCGCGCTGAAGCGCGAGACGGTCGGCGGCCTCAGCCTGCTGTACGAGTGGACCGGCCGCGATCCGCGGATCGCGCCGATCCTGCTGATGGCGCACCAGGACGTCGTGCCGGTCGCGCCGGGCACCGAGTCCGCCTGGCACGCCGACCCGTTCGGCGGCGAGATCCGCGACGGCTACGTGTGGGGCCGCGGGACCTGGGACGACAAGGGCAACCTGATGGCGATCCTCGAGGCCGTCGAGGGCCTGCTCGCCACCGGCTTCGTGCCGCAACGCACCGTCTACCTCGCCTTCGGCCACGACGAGGAGAACGGCGGCGGCGCCGGCGCGGCCGCGATCGCCAAACTGCTCGCCGGGCGCGGCGTGCACCTCGAGTTCGTGACGGACGAGGGCCTCTTGATCGGCGATGGCATGGTGCCTGGGCTTGCGCAGCCGGCGGCGCTGATCGGGATGGCCGAGAAGGGCTCCGCCACGCTCCGGCTCACAGCCCGCGAGCCACCCGGCCACTCGTCGATGCCCGGTGCACGGTCGGCGATCGGTTCGCTGGCCACGGCGCTGACGAGGCTCGAGCATGCGCCGCTGCCCGCCTCGCTTCGCGGCGTCCCGGCCGCCATGCTCGAAACGCTGGCGCCGCAGATGCAATGGCCGCAGCGGCTCGCCCTGTCGAACCTGTGGCTGACCGAGCCGCTGGTGCGTGGCCAGCTCGCGGCCCGCCCGGCGACCAACGCGATGCTGCGCACGACCACGGCGCTGACGGTGATCGCCGGCGGCAACAAGGAGAACGTGCTGCCCGGCGAGGCGCACGCGCTCGTCAATTTTCGCCTGCTGCCCGGCGACACGATCGAGCGCGTCGTCGCGCACGTGCGTCGCGCGCTGGACGACGATCGCATCGAGGTGGAGGTGCAGCCGCGTGCGGCCGAGGCCTCGCCGGTCGCGCTGCGCGAGGCGGACGGCTACCGGCTGATCGAGCGGACGGTCCGCGGGCTTTTTCCGGACGTGCTGGTGGCGCCTGGCCTCATGATCGGCGGCACCGACTCGCGACACTTCGCCGCGCTCGCCGACAACGTCTACCGGTTCTCGCCGGTGCGGGCGCGGCCGGAGGACCTGCCGCGCTTCCACGGCACGGACGAGCGGATCTCGATCGCGAACTACGTCGAGTTGATCCGCTACTACCGGGAGCTGCTGCGGGCCGGCACGTCCTAGCGCGCGCCGCCGAGGAGCCGCGCCGGCAGCAGGATCAGTGCTCGCAGCAGCGCGAACGCACCCTCGACCGCGATGCCGACCAGGCGGAACGGCAGCGTCAGCAGCCAGACGATCGGCCAGAGCACGAGCGCGGCAATCGCCACCGGCCAGCACAGCACGAACAGCAGCAGCCACAGCAGGAACTTGAGCAAGGCCGGCTCCGTGAAACCGGGATCGGCGGCATTATGCGCCGCACCGGCCGGGGCACGCGTGGTCGCTCAGGTACACTCGTCGCGCCCGGGCGGCGACTCGCCGCACCGGCGCGGGCGCGCCGCCTGGCCAGGCGCGGGATAGCACCGGCATGCCGTTTCGCCTGAAGGCCTTCGCCATCCACCTGGTGACGAGCGTCACTGCGCTGACGCTCGTGCTCGGCGCCCTGTACGCGGGCTGGTACCAATGGCCGGGCTGGTACCTCACCGGCGTCGGCCACATCGTCGCGATCATGGTCGGCGTCGACGCCGCGCTCGGACCGCTGCTGACCCTGGTGGTCGCCAACCCGCGCAAGCCGCGGCGCGAGCTGGCCCGGGATATCGGCATGATCGCGGCCGTGCAGCTGGTGGCCTTCATCTACGGTACGGCGACGCTCTGGCAGGGCCGACCGCTCTACTACACCTTCTCGGAACGCCTCCTCGAGACCGTGCCGGCGTCGGCACTGACACCGGCGGAGATCGAGCGCGCGCGGCGCGAGAACCCGGCCCTCGCTCCTTACTGGTACAGCCGGCCGCGCTGGGTGTGGGTGCCGCTGCCGGCGGATCCGCAGCTGCGGCAGGAATTCATGACCATGGCCGCGACGCAGGGCCGCGACATCATCGACATGCCGCGCTACTTCCGCCCGTGGCAGGACGGCCTGCCGTCGCTGCGCCGGGTGCTGACCCCCATCGACGCCGTGACCGTGTTCACGACGCGCGAAAAGCAGCAGCTGAAGGCGGAGGTGGCCGCGCTCGGGCTGCCTACGGAGCAGGCGAACGCGCTGTTCATGTTCGGGCGGGAGACGCGGCTGCTCGCGATCTTCGAGCCCTCGAGCGGGGAGCTGTTGCGACTCCTTCCGCCGCCGCCGCCGCCGAAGCGCACGGAGGCCCCGCCGCCGTCGGCGTCATCGCCGCCCGTGCCGGCATCCGGGCGACCCGACCCCGCCGCGGGCGCCCGGGTTCCTCAATCCGATCGCTGACGCGCCGCCAGGAAGGCGCGCATGTGGAACTGCGCCTGCTCGCCCACGTACCGGTGCGCCTGGCCCTCCGGGCAGGCTCGGCGCGCGAGGCAACCACCCTCGCGGCAGTCGAGGCCGGCGGGCGAGGCCACGTGCGCGGCGCAGGCCGCGGCATCGTAGCCGTCCGGGCGGATCGCACCGACCGGGCAGGTGGACTCGCACGGGTGGCCGGCACAGCTGACGCAGGCACTTGGCGCGGACGCAGGCCGCGGCCAGTCGACGGGCTCGCGGAACGTCAGCGCACCTCGATAGGCGTGCCAGAGTCCCCACTGAGGGTGGATCAGCACCCCGGTCGGCGACGGGTGCACCGGTTCCGCGCGACGCGCCCAGCGCTGGAACGGTCGCCACGGCGGTCCTTCGTCCGGAAACTCCGCACCCGCTGCAAAGCGCTCGGCGAGCTCGCCGATCACCCGACGCGACCAGCGATCGAGCGGGTGCGCCGCACCGTCGCGCGCCTCGGCCGACGCTGCAAACACGGGCCACTGCGCGGATCCCGTGAAGCCGAGCAGTACCACCGTCGCGGGCAGCGAGCCGTCCGGGAGGCACGGCACGCCGTCGTCGGGAGCGGGCATGAACGCGCCCCGACACGCCAGCCCCGCCGCACGTGCCGCCGCCTCGAGAGTCGCTCGTGAGACCGCCGCCATGACGGGCAGACTCGCACGATCGGCGCAGCGCGCACAGCACGGCGTTAGGGGCTGCAGAACGCCCGCTCAGGGAAACACCCAGCGCCCGATGCGCGCGAAGTGCAGCTGGTGACGCCGGTCGCGCTCGTCGATGGGACCGCCGCGCGAAACCGCCGGCTGCGTCACGGTCTCGCGGACCGCCCGCGTGCTCTGCTACCCTGCAATAAGGTGAATCGCGCGCGGGCGACGGATCCGATGTTCAGCAAACACACTTCCCGGGGTCTTCCGGTCGCCCTGCTGTTGGCCACCACGCTGGTGGCGGCACCCGTCGAGGCGCGAAACCGCCCCTCCCGCGGCGAACCGGGCATGCCGGCACTGAAGTCGAGCGCCGTCTACGTGCTCGACGAGAGCAACGCGGCGGTCGTCCTGGCGCGCCGCTCCGACGTCGCGATGCCGATCGCCTCGATCACGAAGCTGATGACGGCGCTGGTGGTGCTCGATGCCGGCCAGCCGCTCGATGAGCCGGTCGAGATCACTCCCGAGGATCGTGGCGGCACGCGCGGCACCTACTCGCGGCTCGAGCTCGGCGCGCGCTTGACGCGCGCCGACCTGCTGCACCTGGCGCTGATGTCATCCGAGAACCGCGCCGCGCACGCGCTCGGCCGCAGCTACCCGGGTGGCCTCGAGGCCTGCGTCGCGGCGATGAATGCGAAGGCGCGCGCCCTCGGCATGACGAGCACCCACTTCGTGGAGCCGACGGGGCTGTCGAGCGACAACGTCGCAAGCTCCGAGGACCTCGCGAAGCTCGTGCAGGCGGCGGCCCGAAGCCCCACGATCCAGGAGTACTCGACCGACGCCGCGTACACCGTGCCGGTCCGCCGCCGCTCGGTCGAGTTCCACAACACCGATTCGCTGGTGCGGAACCCGACCTGGAACATCGTCGTCCAGAAGACCGGCTACATCGCCGAGGCCGGGCGCTGCCTCGTCATGAAGGCGGTCTTCGAGGGGCGCGCCGTCGTGATCGTGCTGCTCGACTCCGCCGGCAAGTACACGCGGGTCGCCGATGCGCGGCGCATCCGCAAGTGGCTCGAATCGCGACTCGCATCCGAACCGGGACGCGCCGGCGCCAGCCGGGTCTGACGCCGGGCCCGCGAGCGGGCGCGCCGAGGGGGAAGCTGTGACGCACGCCGCCATCGTCGGCTGGGGCAAGTGCCTGCCGCCGGCCATTCTCACCAACCAGGATCTCGCGACCTTCCTGCCGACCGACGACGAGTGGATCACCACTCGCACCGGCATGAAGGAGCGGCGCATCTCCCACGTGCGCGGCATCGAGCTGGCCATCACCGCGGCGCGCCGGGCGCTCGCCTGCGCGGGCATGCGCGGCGAGGACCTCGAGCTGATCATCTACGGCAGCTGCAGCAACGACGAGACGGTGCCGAACAGCGCCTCCGGGGTGCAGCAGCAGCTCGGCGCGACGCGCGCGGCGGCCTTCGACGTCAACACCGCCTGCACGAGCTTCATGTACGGGCTGTCGATCGGCACCTCGATGATCCGCACCGGCGTCGTGCGCAATGCGCTGGTGATCGGCGTCGAGCTCATCTCGCAGTACATGGACTGGGACAACCGCAACGTCGCCGTCTTGTTCGGCGACGGCGCGGCGGCGATGGTGCTGCGCGAGACAGAGCAGGAGACCGGCGTGGTCGCCGAGAAGCTGCAGTGCTACGCGGATTCGCGCCAGATCCTGCGGGTGCGCGGCATGGGCACGATGTACGCGAACCTCGGCGTGCCGTTCGGCCAGACGCGCTGGGATTTCGACGGCCAGGAGATCTTCCGGCGCGCCGTGCACGGCATGAGCGAGGCAAGCGTCGAGGTCATGCGCCGCAAGGGCGTGACGATGGACGACATCGCGCTGGTCGTCCCGCACCAGGCCAACCTGCGGATCATCGACGCGGTGGCGAAGCGCGCCGGCGCCGGCGCCGACAAGGTGTTCCTGACGGTGCAGAAGTACGGCAACATGAGCTCGGCGACCGCACCGGTGGCACTCGTCGAGGCCGTCGAGGAAGGGCGCGTGCCGCCCGGCAGCCTGGTGCTGATGCCGGCCTTCGGCGGCGGGCTGACGCTCTCGGCGCACCTGATTCGCTGGGGCGACCGCGTCACGCCCCTCGAGTCGAGCGACGCCGAGCTGCCGCCCTGCCCGAAGACAGCGCTCGAACTCGTCAACGAGATCCGTGCGCAGAAGCGCATCGGCGCCGACGTCGCACCACGCTTCGACGCGCTGCGCTTCGTGGAGTCGCCACCCGCCTGAGCGAAAGGGCGACGACTCGCTAGCCGACCGGCGGCGCGTCCGAGCCCGGTTCCTCGGCGTCCGCCACGAAGCGCCCCTCGCGGTCGAGCTCGGCAAAGACGCCGCCGAGCTGCACGAGCTCCCCGTAGCGGCCCTGCTCCACCAGTCGGCCGTCGCGCAGCACCAGGATCAGGTCGGCATTGCGCACTGTCGACAGGCGATGCGCGATCACGAAGGTCGTGCGGTGCTCGCGCAGCCGGTCGAGTGCCCGCTGGATGCGCGCCTCGGTGGCGTTATCGAGCGCGCTGGTCGCCTCGTCGAGGATCAGGATCGGCGCATCCTTCAGCATCGCGCGCGCGATGGCGAGCCGCTGGCGCTCCCCGCCGGACAGCGACCGGCCGCGCTCGGCGACGACGGTCGCGTAAGCCTCGGGTTTCACGAGGATGAAATCGTGTGCCTCCGCCGCGCGCGCGGCGGACTCGATCTCCGCTTCGCTCGCGTCCTGCTTACCCACCCGCATGTTGTCGGCGATCGAGCGGTACAGGAGGCCGGCGTCCTGGAAGACGACGGCGATGTGCCGGCGAAGCGAGTTGAGATCGACGCTGCGGATGTCCGTGCCGTCGATGGTGATGCGACCGCGGTCCGGGTCGTATACCCGGTACAGCAGGTTGAGCGCCGTCGTCTTGCCGGCGCCGGTGGCGCCGACCAGCGCGATCGTCGCGCCGGCCGGCGCGCGGAAGCTGAGGTCGTAGATCGCCGGTCGGCTGGGATCGTAGCCGAAGGAGACGTGCTCGAAGACCACCTCGCCGCGCACGGCCGACAGGGCAGGCAGGCCGGGCTCGTCGCGAACCGCGACCGGCGTGTCGAGCACGGCGAAGAACTCCTTGAGCGCCGGCGTCTGGAAGAAGAGGCTAGAGATGAAGCCTGCAAACTGCTCTAGCCGACCGATCAGCATGGTCGCGAAGCCGACGAAGCTGACGATGCCGCCGACGCTGACTTCGTGGCGACCATGCAACGAGATGCCGAGCGCGAAGATCGCGACCACCGTCAGCGTGCTGGCGGTTCGGTTGGCGACGGCGAGCCACGCCCAGCCCGTCAGCACCGGGTACTGGGCGTCGAGCACGCGCTGCATCATGGCACGCAGCTCGGCGACCTCGGCGCCGATGCGCGTGAAGCTCTGGACGACCAGCACGTTGCCGATCACGTCGCTGGTGCGCTCGGCGATCGCGTCGTGGTGCTTCTCGACCGCCTGCTGAGCCGAGATCGTGCGCTGCATCGCGACCGCGTTGCTGATCGAGAACGTCGCCATCAGCGCGATCATCAGTAGTCCCAGCTTCCAGTTCATGTACAGCGCGAGCGGCAGCATCACGACGATCGACAGCGCGGTCGCGAGGTGCTCGCGGAAGAATCCGAGCCAGATGTTGAACAGGTTGCCGCTGCCCGTGCGCATGGCGCGCAGCAGCCGACCGGTGTGGTGCTCGCCGTGGAACGAGAGCGGCAGCTTGATGGCGTGCTCGAAATAGCGGGCAATGACGGCCAGGCGCCGGCGGTGCGCCAGCCGATCGGCGTGGAGCGAAACCAGCACGCTCGCGACCAGGCCACCGAAGCCGACCGCCGCCCACAGCCCCAGGTAGTGCCACGCCTCACTTTGGCTCAGCGCCGCCAGCGCGTCGACCACCCGGCCGAACAGCCACGGCTCGACGAAATACACACCGGCGAGCGCGAGGTTCGCGATCGCGAGCGTGATCGCGAGCGCGTGCTCGGGCGCAAGCAGGCCGAGCACGCGAAGGTAGGTCTTGAGCATCGGGGGCGCGGGTCCCGTCAGGTCTGATCGCGCCATTGTAGGGGGATCCCGTCGCGACGACGGGATCGCGTTCTAGGCTTATCGCACCTTCAGATCGCAACAATCGGAGCGTCCGCGAAGGCGGGCACCGGCAAGCTCGTTCCCGTCGCATCGCGAGGAGGTCTCATGAGCTTTCGAATCCGTGGACTCGATCCCCGGCCGTTCGCGCCACTTTGGTCTGTCACTGACCGCGAACTCGCCGCGATGGCGGCACGGCGGGTGCGCGCCGACCGTTCGCCGGGCTTCCCGGACCGCGTTACGCTGCGGGACGCACTCCCGGGCGAGTGGCTGCTGCTCGTGAACTACGAGCACCAGCCGGCGGCCACACCGTTTCGTGCCCGGCACGCGATCTACCTGCTCGAAGGGGCGCAGCAAGCGTTCGACGCGATCGACGATGTACCGCCGGCGCTACGGCTGCGACCGCTGTCGCTGCGCGCCTTCGATGCGACCCATGAGCTCGTGGCAGCGGATCTTGCGGAGGGTGCCGGCATCGAACCTGCGGTCGAGCAATTGCTGCACGACCCCGCGGTCGCCTACGTGCACGCTCACTATGCGAAGCCCGGCTGTTACGCGGCCCGGATTGATCGGGTCTGATCGATCGCGGCGATCGAACGGAGAACGGTAAACGTCGTGCCCGTTGATTTCGGAGGCTGGCGAACGGTGACCGTGACCAAGATCAGGTATCCGCTCGACATAGGCAATCAATGACGAGCTCGCGCGCCAGGGAGAATGAAGCCGCGAACGTCGGTCGGCGTGGAGTACCCCTGTAGGAGTGCCGCGATGATCTCGCGAGCGCTGAATCGCGCTATTGCGGCGAGGGACCGCATCCGACCTTCGCACTAGCTCGTGGCCAGCGCCAAGTATGTGTAGTGTAATGTGTGAGAGGTGGCACATGGCGACAAAGCTTTCTCTCGATCCGAGCCTGATCGAGCAGGCATTGAAGGTCAGCGGCGAACGGACCAAGAAGGCCGCTGTCACTCGGGCGCTCGAGGAATTCATTGCTCGCCGCAAACAGAAGCATCTTCTCGAGCTGATGGGCAAACTCGAGTGGGACTCGACGTTTGACTACAAGGCTGAACGCTCACGCTAGTGGCGCTCTTGGTCGACACGAGCGTCTGGGCGCTGGCGTTTCGCCGGGACGCCGACTCTCGTGCGGCACAGGTCGAGGCGCTGCGCGCGTCGCTTACCGGTGGCGAGACCGTGGCCACGACCGGACTCGTTCTGCAGGAGCTGCTGCAGGGGCTCGCGGGACCGCGCGCCCGCAAGGACATCGTTGAACGCCTCACGGCCTTGCCGCTCGTCGTACCGGACCGGGCCGATCACGTCGATGCTGCCGAACTGCGCAATCGGTGCCGCCGCTCGGGCATCCAGCTCGGAACGATCGACGCCCTGCTTGCTCAGCTATGCATCCGTCACGAACTGCTATTGCTGACCACAGATCACGACTTCACGCTCGCGGCCAAGCATTGCCCGCTGCGAATCTGGAAAGCTCTGTAACCACGTCGGCGATCGAGTGTTCGTCCACCCCGACGCACCGTCCTGGTGCTCGTCGAGCTAGGCCCCGTCGACCTTGTGAGTGAAATTGGCGCGCCCGGAAGGATTCGAACCTCCGACCCCCTGGTTCGTAGCCAGGTACTCTATCCAGCTGAGCTACGGGCGCGTAATCTACTGAATTTCTTCGGCTTTTAGCCGCCCCGCGAGGCATTGCACCGCGGCAGGGGCGCGCATTGTACACGGATCCGCGCCGACCTTGGCAAGGTGCCACCCGATCCGACGCTCCCGCGCGGCGACTTTCCCGCACAATGCCACTTAACCAGGACGGTTCCCTGTCGAGAGGCCGGGCGACGCGATGCCGCACGCGATGGTTGAGACCGACGACGCGGTGACGCTCGAGCCAGAGGCTCCGGCCACGGCGGGCGTCATCTGGATGCACGGTCTCGGCGCCGACGGCTACGACTTCGTGCCCATCGTCCAGGAGCTGCGACTGCCGCCAGCACCTGCGATCCGGTTCGTGTTCCCGCACGCACCGGTGCGCCCGGTGACGCTGAACAACGGCTACGAAATGCGCGCCTGGTACGACATCGTGTCGTTGACTCCGGCTGGACGAGAAGCGGCTGACGGGCTCGACGAGTCCGTCGCTCGGATCACGACGCTGGTGGCCAACGAGCAGGCCCGCGGGCTGGCGCCGGAGAGGATCGTACTGGCAGGCTTCTCGCAGGGCGGCGCAGTGGCGCTGCACGCGGGCCTCCTGAGCCCGGTCCGCCTCGGCGGACTGATCGCCCTGTCCACCTACCTCCCCCGCGCCGCCACCGTGCTCGCGCGCCAGACGGCGGCCAGCCAGGCACTGCCGGTACTGATGTGCCATGGCCGCTTCGACGAAATCGTCGGACTCGCGATGGGGACGGCGGCACTGGATGCACTGCAACGCGCCGGTCATCCGGTCGAATGGCACGAATATCCGATGGCGCACGAGGTCTCGGTCGCGGAGCTCACCGCGATCTCGGCGTGGCTGCGTGCCCGGCTCGCCGGCTAGGACGTGGGATGGGCGCGCGGTGCTAGGCTAGCGCCGCGAGCACGCGTAGCCGCTCCCCGGGGGATCCATGCCGTCAGTCTGTCGCCCGCCCACGCACACGCGCGCGGGCCTCCTCGCCGCCCTCCTCGCCGCCCTCCTCGCCTGCTGCACCGCCGGCGCAGCAGCGGCGCCCGGCACGGACGCCGAGATCCAGGCGATTGCGGACCATGAGGTGGCCTCGCTCGTGCAGTACTACGAAAAGCTCCATGCCTCGCCGGAGCTTTCCGGCATGGAGGAGCACACCTCGGCCGATCTCGCCGCGCAGCTGCGCGCCGCCGGCTACGAGGTCACCGACCATCTCGGCATCTACGAGTCGCCCGGGCTCAAGGGCTACGGCGTCGTCGGCCTGATGCGCAACGGCCCGGGGCCGACCCTGCTCGTGCGCGCCGACATGGACGCGCTGCCCGTCGAGGAGAAGACGGGCCTGCCGTACGCGAGCCACCGTCGCATGAAGAACGCCGAGGGCACCGAGGTGCCGGTGATGCACGCCTGCGGCCACGACGTCCACGTCACCTCGCTGGTCGGCATCGCGCGCGTCATGGCACGGCTGCGCAACCGCTGGCACGGCACGCTGATGCTGGTCGGGCAGCCGGCGGAAGAGACGATCGGCGGCGCGAACGCCATGCTGCGCGACCACGTCTACGAGCGGACGGCGCGGCCCGACATGGCGATCGCGCTGCACGTCAACAGTTCGATGCCGGCCGGCACGGTCGGCCTCGCCCCGGGCTACGCGCTCGCGAACTCGACGCAGATGGACATCCACGTCCGGGGCGTCGGCGGCCACGGCTCCCAGCCGCAGGACGCGAAGGATCCCGTGGTGCTCGCCGCCAGCATCGTGCTGCAGCTGCAGACGATCGTCAGCCGCGAGATCTCGCCGTTCGAGCAGGCCGTGGTCACGGTCGGCACGATTCACGGCGGCCTGCGCCGTAACATCATCCCGGACGAGGTCAAGCTCGAGCTCAACATCCGCACCTACAAGCCCGAGGTGCGCGAGCACATCGTGCAGGCGGTGGCGCGCATCGCGCGTGCCGCCGCGCTCGGCGCCGGCGTGCCCGAGGATCGGCTGCCGCTCGTCTCGGTGGACCCGTCCGAGGAGGCGCACGCCCTCTACAATGACCCGGCGCTGATGGAGCGCATGCGTCCGGCGCTCGTCAGCGCTCTCGGCGCCGAGCACGTCCAGGCGCACCCGCCGATCATGGCCAGCGAGGACTTCGGCGAGTTCGGGCTCGACCGCAAGATCCCGGTGGCGATGATCTGGGTCGGCGCGGTGACACCGGAATCCATCGCCGCCGCCAAGGCAGCCGGGACCTCGCTGCCCTCGCCGCACTCGCCGTTGTTCGCCCCGGTGCCAGCGCCCACGCTACGCACTGGCGTCGTCGCGATGAGTGCCGCGGCGCTCGCGCTGCTGCAGTAGCCGGCGACTCGACGTCCAGGGCCCGCACGCAGGCACCCCCGAATGACGACCGAGTCGTCGGCCGACTACACGCGCGAGGAACGACGCCGGCGGGTGCGCGACATCGTCGCCGCATCCTCGGGCAACCTGGTCGAGTGGTTTGACTTCTACGTCTACTCGTTCTGCTCGATCTACCTGGCACCGGCCTTCTTCCCGAAGTCCGACCCGACCGCGCAGCTGCTGAACACCGCCGGCGTGTTCGCGGCCGGCTTCCTGATGCGGCCGGTCGGCAGCTGGGTGTTCGGCCGCATCGCGGACCGCCACGGCCGCCGACGCGCGCTCGTGACCTCCATCGTGCTGATGTGCGGTGCGTCGCTGCTGATCGCTGCCCTGCCCACGTTCGCGCAGGCGGGCGTCGTGGCGCCGGCGCTGCTGCTCGTGGCGCGCCTGCTGCAGGGCCTGTCGGTGGGCGGCGAGTATGGGGCGACCGCCACCTACATGAGCGAGATCGCCATGCGCGGCCGGCGCGGCTTCTATTCCTCGTTTCAGTACGTCACGCTGATCGGCGGCCAGCTGCTCGCCGTGTCGGCCATCGCGCTGCTGCAGCTTGCCCTCGACGACGCGGCGCTGCGCGCCTGGGGCTGGCGCCTGCCGTTCGTGCTGAGCGCAGCGGCGGCGCTGGTGGCGTTCGTGTTGCGCCGGACGCTGGAGGAGAGCTCGACCGCCGATTCGCGCGGCAGCCGCCACGCCGGCAGCGTACGCGAGTTGTGGCGCCACCATCGCGGCGCGGTGCTCGCAGTGCTCGGCTACACCGCCGGCGGCTCGCTCGCCTTCTACACGTTCACAACCTACATGCAGAAGTTCCTGGTCAATACCGCGCACTTCCCGGTACGCACCGCCACGGGCGTCATGACCGGCTGCCTGTTGGTGTTCATGCTGCTGCAACCGCTGTTTGGCGCGCTGTCCGATCGGATCGGCCGGCGCCGGAACCTGCTGTACTTCGGCCTCTTCGGCTCGCTGTCGACCATTCCGCTACTGCTCGCGCTCGAGTCGGTGCGAGAGCCCTGGGCGGCGTTCGCGCTCGTCACCGCCGCGCTCGCGATCCTGAGCCTCTACACGTCGGTGTCGGCGATCGTGAAGGCGGAGATGTTCCCGGTCGAGGTGCGCGCCGTCGGGGTGGGGCTGTCGTATGCGATCGCCAATGCCGCGTTCGGCGGCTCCGCCGAGGCGCTCGCGCTCGGGCTCAAGGCGCTCGGCCACGAGCGCGCGTTCTACGGCTACGTGGCGATCATGGTAGCGATCTCGATCGGCGTCAGCCTGAGCCTGCCGCGCGAGCCGCGCTACCTGCTGAGGGATCGCTGACTCGCGCCGCTTCACGCGCCGTCGGCCGGCTGCCGATTGAGGGCTGGCGGCAGGCGGCTCAGCGCCGCTGCACCGGATCCTTCGCCGCCGGCCGGTAGGCGATGCCAAGCCACGCGCCGCGCGGCGCGCCGACGGCGCGAAACTGCTCCGCGCGCCAGCTCGCGCCGGTCGCGTCGAAGCGATCGCCGGGGGCGGTGAACACGTTCTCACCGAGCGTCGCGAAGGTGTAGAACGAGCGATCGAACAGATTGTCGATGCGCATGAACGCGCTCCAGCCGCCGCCCAGCTCGAGGCGACCGTCCAGGTTCACGAGCACGAAGCCCGGCAGCATCCCGTTGACGTCGCGGTTGTTCTCGTCGCCGCGCGCGTACTGCCCGGACTGGCCGGCCACCGTGATGCCGAGGGCGTAGTGCGCCCCGGCAAGCTCGGCACGCAACTTCACGATCTGGCGCGGGATGCCAGGCAACCGGTCTCCCGGCGCCACTTCGATTTCGCGGCACGTGGCGCAGCTGAATCCGCCGGCGGTCGAGTTCGCGGGGCTGTTGAGCACGAGCGGCGAGCGGAAAGTGGCCTCGAGCAGCGTGTAGTGCGCGCCGAGCGTGAGGCGCCCAAGCTGCCCGTCGAGGCCGAGCTCGAGCCCGTCGCGACGGGTCTGGCCGACGTTGCGGAAGTACCCCGCGCTGACCGAACCCCCGCCGCTCGACACGAACTGGATGTCGTTGTCGAGCTTCGTGCGGAACGCCGCTGCCGTGAACGAGGCGCGCGCGCCGAGCGCTCCGCGCGCGCCGAACTCGGTGGTCCTGGCGATCACGGCCGCGAGCGGCGGGTCGGCCGCAAACGCGTTCGGCAGGCTGCAGGGCGCGTTCGGGTCGGCGCAGGTGAGCTCGACCGGGGTCGGTACGCGCATCCCCTCCTCGTAGCGCGCGTACAGCGTCAGCGCCGGCGAGGGATGGTAGGTGCCACCGATGGCCGGGTTCAGACGGCGGTAGCGGTGCTCGCCGTTGAGGGCCGTGCCGAGACGGTCCGCCAGGGTCAGCACGGCCTCGTTGTAGCGGGCGGCAAGGTTCAGGTACAGGGCGCTGCCGAGGGCCACGGTGTCGGTGACGTAGAACCCGGCCGTGCGGGTGCTCGCCTCGAGCGACGTGCCGAGCACGAGCGACGCCCCGGAGGCGGTGTCGCGCGATTCGCCGGCCTCCTGGTTGTATTGCCCGAAGTGGCTCGAGGCGCGCTCGAGGCTCGCCCCGGCAATCAACGTGTTGCTGTGTCCGCCGAGCGCGCCGCGGCCCACGAGCTGCAGTGCCGCGCCTGGGCGGTACTGACAGAGCTGCTCGATCGCGTTCCCGGTGGGCTCGTTGCCGGGCCCGACGGGGAGCGAGGTATCGAAGGCGTCGTTGACGTTGCTGTTGAGAACGTGCGTGCGGACCTCCCGATAATAGAGCTTCTCGGCGAGCGTCCAGCCGGATCCGAGCCGGTGGCTGACGTTGAGGTCCATCGCCACGAGCTCGTCGCGCTGCGTGTCGGGCCAGCTGTAGGCCTGGCGGGGGTCGCCGAGGAACGAGCGCGGCAGCGTCTGGTTGCCTGCGAGGTCGCCACGCGCGTAGCTGACGGCGAGCGTCAGGTCGTGCGGCCCCTGCCGGTAACCGAGCTTTGCGAAGCCCTGCCGCACCCGGCTCGGGTTGTGATCTCCCCAGCCGTCCTCGTCGAAGGCGTTGCCCGCAACGAAATAGTCGAAGCGCTCGCCGAAGCCGCCAGCGTCCGCCTGCACGTGCCGACGCCCGAACGATCCGGCGAGCAGCTCGATGCCCGCGGTCGGGCCGTCGAGGCCGCGACGGGTGGTGACGGCGATCGCGCCGCCGAGCGTGTTGAGGCCGAAGACGGGGTTCGAGCCCGGCACGACCTCGAGGCTTGCGATCGCCGGTTGCGGTATCAGGTCCCAGTTGACCGCGTCGCCGAAGGCTTCGTTGACGCGGACGCCGTCGACGAACACCGACACACCCTGAGGCGTGCCGAGGATCGGCGAACCGGTGAAGCCGCGAAAGCTGACGTCGGGCTGGAAGGGATTGCCCTGCGTGTCGTTGATGCTGACGCTGCCGACCCGCTGGTTCAGCGCGTCGGCCGCATCGCGCGCCCGGCCCGGGACCAGGTCGCGGGCCGTCACGCGCTGCACGTTCGCGGGGACGGCGTCGAGGGCGAGGTCACCGCCCGGCAGCGGCGCCGTGATCACGACGTCCGGCAGCGCATCCGGCACATCCGCCCCGGCGTCCTGGCCCGCCGCCGGGTAAGTCCCGAGCGTCGCGCTCGCGGCGAGCGTCGTGAGCATTGCGAGCCGCGCACGGGGGCAGGCCATCGGACGAATCACGGCCGCGCGCTCTCCTCGGGGGATCTCGGCCCGGCGGCTGCACGGGCATGCGCCGGGGACGGACCGGCGCCGCGCCGAGGATGCCCGTTTTCGACCGGGACTGCAGAGGATGCGTCACGCCACGTTGACAGGCAACTCATCACTTGCCTATTATTAAGGCAATCCCATACTTGCCTATCAACGTGACCGACCGCCCCGACCCCGATCTGCTCTTCAAGGCGCTCGCCGATCCCAGCCGACGCCGGCTGCTCGACCTGCTGCACGCGCACGACGGCCGGACGCTGCTCGAGCTTTGCGAGCACCTCGACCTGACGCGCCAGGGCGTGAGCCAGCACCTCGACGTGCTCGAGGCGGCGCAGCTGATCGCGACGCTGCGCCGCGGGCGGGAGAAGCTGCACTTCCTGAACCCGGTCCCGCTGCAGGACATCTACGAGCGCTGGATCGCCAAGTTCGAGAAGCCGCGCCTGCGGGCGCTCGCGGAGCTGAAACGGCGACTGGAGAGGACCGATGGCTAGATCGACGTACGTCTACGTGGCCTACATCCGCACGACCCCCGAGCGCCTCTGGCAGGCCCTGACCGACCCGGCCTTCATGCGCCAGTACTGGTTCGGGATGCACGGCGAGAGCGACTGGACGGCCGGCGCGCCGTGGCGGCTCGTGTCGGGGCAGGGCCAGGTGTTCGATGCCGGCGAGATCATCGAGGCCGACCCTCCGCGGCGCCTCGTGATCCGCTGGCAGCACCAGAACCGCCCGGAGCTGAAGGCCGAGGGCGCCTCGCGCTGCACGATGGAACTCGAGCCGAGCGGCACCGCCGTCAAGCTCGCCATCACGCACACGATCGAGTGCGAGCCGTCGAAATTCATCGAGGCGGTGTCCGGCGGCTGGCCGAAGGTCATCTCGAACCTGAAGTCGCTGCTCGAAACCGGCCAGGTCGCAATCGAGGAAGCCTATCCCGCGAGCGGTGCGCGCTGATCGGCGCTGCCGTCGCGCCGCGGGTCGCCGGAGGTCCCATGCCGAAAGATGCCGGGATGGTGCTGCTCGCAACGTGGCTGCTCGCCTTCACGATGGCAGGCGTGGCGCCGCCGAGCCACGCGGCCGCGCCCGATCAGCCGGTGCGCGTCGTGCTCGTACACGGCGCGCTGATCGACGGATCGAGCTGGCGGGGCGTTCGCGAGGTGCTGGTCCGCGACGGCTTCCGGGTGAGCATCGTGCAGCAGCCGCTGACCGGGCTCGAAGCTGACGTCGCGGCGACGCGCCGCGTGCTCGAGCAGGACGCGGCACCGGTGGTGCTCGTCGGCCACAGCTACGGCGGGGCGATCATCAGCGTGGCAGGGGCGGATTCGCGCGTTCGGGCACTCGTGTACGTGGCGGCGCTCGCGCCCGACGCCGGCGAGAGCGTGAACCAGCTGGCGCGGCCGGATCCGGCCACGAGCCGGGACTTCCGAGTGACCGAGGATGGCTTCGTGAGCCTCGATCCCAGCCGCTTTGCACCGGACTTCGGTGCCGACCTGCCGCCGTCCGAGGCGGCCTTTCTCGCGCAGGCGCAGATGCCGGTTGCCGCCGCCGCGTTCGACGCCAGGCTGCCGGTCGCTGCCTGGCACGACAAGCCGAGCTACGCCGTGATCGCGACCGAGGACCGGGCGCTCGACCCGGAGCTCGCCCGCGCCCTCGCGCGGCGGGCGGGATCGAAGGTGACCGAGCTGCGCGCGAGCCACGCCGTGCTCATCACCCGCGCCCGCGAGGTCGCGCAGGTGATCGAGGCTGCCGCCCGCGCGATTCACTAAGCCGCCGGGCGCGCCCGGACGGGCGGGCGACGGCGACTCGTCAGGTCGCGAGGCGCGCTACGGCGCGCCCTTCCCCGCCGGCTCCACCGGGACCACCGCATGCGAGGACAGCGTGCCGACGTGATGCCGGCCGCGCAGTCCGTACCACGCGAGCCCGGCGCCGAGGATCACGCCGATGTACACGTAGGCGCCCCAGGTGTTGTACCAGGGAAGCCCGTAGACGGCCTCGCGCGGCCAGGCGAGGTTGAGCGCCATCCCGAGACCCCACAGCACGGCGGCGATGTTCACCGGCAGGCCCCAGCGCCCCATCGTGAAATAGCCGCCAGTGCCGAGGTCCGCGGGGGGCCAGCGGCCGCGCAGCCGCCGCACGAGCAGCGTCCCGGTCACCATCAGGTACGCGAGGTAGATCATGATCACGGCGATCGAGGTCACGACCGTGAAGATCTTCGGCTGCTCGATGTTCAGAACCAGGATCAGCGTCGCGATCACGCCGATCACGACCGCCGGCAGGATCGGCGTCTGAGTCGCCGCGTTGACGCGCGCGAGCCGCGCCGCGAACGGCAGCGCATTGTCGCGCGCCATCGCGAACGCCAGACGGATCGCAGCCGTGTGCACCGCGAGCGAGCAGACGGTCACCGCGACCACGATGCAGACCAGGAAGACCTTGCTGAGCGGCCCCCACATGACCTTCTCGACGATGTACTGCAGGCTGCCGCTGCTGCTCGCGATCTGCGGGTCGGCGAGGTCGGGGGCCGACAGCACCGCGAACACGAGGATGGCGCCGCCGATCACGAACGAGGCGAGGATCGCCCGCAGGATGGCCATCGGCGCCGTGCGCCGCGGATCGACGGTCTCCTCGCCCAGCGAACTCGCGGTGTCGAAGCCGTACATCACGTAGCCGGAGGCCAGCGAGGCGATCAGGAAGGCGCCGAGGAACCCGCCGCTCGTGCCCGCACCGTAGCCGTTGGTCGAGAAGAAGACCTCAGGGCCGCGACGGGTATTGAGCGCCAGGATGATCGCGATCAGGCACGCGGCGATCAGCTCGATGAAGACGCCGGCGCTGTTGATCATCGCCATCAGGCGTACGCCGAGCGCATTCACGACCGTCGTGAACAGGATCAGCGCGGCGCCCAGGATCACCGCGTTGGCGGCGAAGTCGTAGGGCCCCGAGCCGTCGCCGACCACCTGGAAGCCGCTCCACAGGCGCGGCAGGTTCAGCTGCAGCGCGAGCACGACCGCCGAGAGCGACACGATCGAGGCGGTCAGCATCAGCCAGCCGGCCGACCAGGCGAGCACCGGGCCGCCCGTCTGCTTGGACCAGTTGTAGACCGAGCCCGCGACCGGGTACTTGGCCGCGAGCTCCATGAAGCAGAGCGCCACCGCCAGCTGCCCGACGAGCACCATCGGCCACGACCAGAGGTAGGCCGGTCCCGCCGTCCCGAAGCCGAAGTAGAAGAGCTGGAAGGTGCCGGTCAGGATCGAGATGTAGCTGACGCCGGCGGCGAAGCTGCCGAACTTGCCGATGCTGCGGTCCAGCGATTCCCGGTACCCGAAATGTTCCATGCCGCTGTCAGCGGTCTTCGTCTTGTGCGGGGTCATGTCTGAGTGCGGGCCTTCTGCGGTAGGGACCAGGGGGTTCGTGGCCGGACTCGACGTCCGGTGTGGCGCAATGGCCTGTGTACCGCGACGGATACTGCGCAGTGGTGGGCGCCAAGATCAAGCGCTATTGGCTAGGCGCTCGACGATCCGAGCCGGACGGCTCGCCTGCGGGTGCCGCAGGTCGCGCGGCATGGGATACACTGCGTCGCGGCCCGCGCGAACGATCGGCACGGTGCTTGCGCCTTCGAGCGCACCGGCGCGCGCGACGATCCTGGGCCCAACACCCGACCGCCTCCGGACGGGAGGGTGCGTGGCGTGACCCGCGGCGGTACTGTCGTTCTCCGTCATCGGACCCCCGTGCCGCGCCGGGGAGGTTCCGCCAGGCGACAGACCATGGAGGGAAGCCATGCGGTATCTCGCCTTCGTCATCGGTGTGTCTGCACTGGTCGTCGATACGGCGAGCTGGGCAGCGAGTCCGCCCGATGTGCCGGCCGCGTACCTGCACGCGACCCTGATCGACCCGGCTCGAGGGGTCGCCCTGGCCGACGCAGCGCTGGTCGTTCGAGGCAGCCGTATCGAAGCGGTCGGCCCGGCCGGCGAGGTCTCGGTACCCGCCGGCGCCCGCATCGCCGACCTCCGTGGCCGGTTCCTGATCCCCGGACTCATCAACTCGCACGTTCACCTGGCCACCGGCAGGCCCGAGCCGGCGCTCGCCCGTGCGTACCTGAGGCGCGAGCTCTACAGCGGCGTCACGACGGTCCGCGACATGGCCGACGACGCGCGGATGCTCGCGGAGCTGGCCCGCGAATCCACCGAGGACGAGATCGAATCGCCCGACCTCTACTACCCGGCGTTGATGGCCGGCCCGAGCTTCTTCGCCGATCCGCGCACGCAGGATGCTTCCCGGGGATTTGAACCCGGGTCGGCGCCGTGGATGCGCGCCGTCACCGAACAGAGCGACCTGCGGCAGGTCATCGCCGAGGCCCGCGGCACCGGCGCGATCGCCATCAAGATCTACGACAGCATGACTCGCGAGCTGATCACGGCCCTGACCGCCGAGGCCCATCGCCAGGGCCTGCTCGTCTGGTCACACGCGACCGTCTTCCCGGCCGGACCCCAGGACATCGCCGACGCCGGGGTCGACGTGATGAGCCACGCCATGATGCTCGCCTACCAGGCGAACGCGCGAATCCCGCCGTCCTACGCGGAGCGCACACCGCTCGATGAGCACGGCGACATGCGCACGCCGAGCATGCTGGCGCTGTACCGCACGATGGTCGCCCGTGGAATCATCCTTGACGCCACGATCGACGCCTACTACCACGGGCTATCGGCGCGCTACCCTCCGGCCCTCGGCGTCGAGATCACGCGCGCGGCGCACGAGGCGCACGTGCTGATCTCGGTGGGCACCGACGACGATGCAGACTGGTCTGACCCGCAGAGCGCCCTCTTCGTGGAGCTCGACCGGCTGGTGCGCCAGGCGGGGCTCTCGCCCATGGAGGCCCTGGCCGCTGCCACGGTCGTGGGCGCGCAAACGGTCGGCCGGGCCGGCACCCTCGGTCGACTGGCGCCAGGGTTTGTCGCGAACTTCGTCGTCCTGCGCCGGAATCCGCTCAGCAATATCCGGAACGCGCGGACGGTAGAGGTCGTCGTGAAGCGAGGCGTGAGCTATCGGGCGGACCGGTATCGGCCGTATCACGGGCCGACGCGGGCGCACTGAAGGCCATCGGTGTCGGTGACTAGCGGGCTCTGCATGGCTCAACGGACCGCGCATGAGGCTCCCGGGAAGACGTGCCCGCCGTGGGCTCGGGCCGGACTGATCCCATGACGGTCTCATGGCGCCGCCGCGCCCTGACATCCGGCTTAGCCGCCCTGCCCTTCGCCGCGATCGCTCGCGCCGGTAGCGAGGCGGCACCGGTACCGACGTTCGGCCGCGTGGAGCGATTGACCCGCTTCCCCTCCCGATATGTTGACGCGCGGACCATCGACGTCTGGCTCCCCGCGGACTACCAGCCCAAGGTTCGTGCGAGCCGGCGCTTTGCCACGGTCTACATGCACGACGGCCAGATGCTGTTCGACGAGCGCACCACGTGGAATCACCAGAGCTGGCATGTGGATTCGGCTGCCACCGACATCATGCATTCCGGCGCAGTGCATGACTTCATCGTGGTCGGGATCTGGAACAACGGCGCGCTCCGGCACAGCGAGTACTTTCCGGCCAAGTTCCTGCCATTCCTGCCTGTCGAAGCGCGCAGACCCTTCGTCGAGGATAGCCTCCATGGAAGGCCGCGCAGCGACGAGTACCTGCGATTCATCGTTGACGAGCTCGTGCCCGCCATCGACGCGCGGTATGCGACCGATCCGCGTCGGGAACGGCGTTTCCTGGCCGGCTCGAGCATGGGAGGCCTCATCAGCTTGTACGGCATGTGCGAGTATCCGGCGGTGTTCGGCGGCGCCGCGTGCCTTTCCACGCACTGGATCGGGACCTTCGCGAGGAACGCAGAGTTCCCGGCCGCGGCGATCGCCTACCTGTCTAACGCGCTGCCCGAGCCGGACTCGGTGCGACTGTGGATGGACCGCGGGTCGACGGATCTGGATGCGCTCTATGACGACTCCCAGTTGGCCGTCTCGCGCTTACTGACGAGTCGGGGCTTCGCAGCCCCGAATTTCGCGGCGCGCGTCTTCGAAGGGGCGGGCCACACCGAAGGAGACTGGTCGCGTCGCGTCGGGCTCGCGCTGCGGTTCCTGCTCGCGACGGAAGCTGATCTGCCGTCACGCTAGTACAGACGCCGTGCGTCTGGCCCGCGTCGTCAGGGCGTCGGGCGTTCGGCGTTCGGTCCCCTGACTACGAACGCGCTGGCCTCGTCGCTGAACCCCTCCCCCGCCAGCACCGTCGCGCCCGTCCCGAGCGAGCTGCCCGTGCATTGACCCGCGCCCGCCGCGGCCGAAATGCCGGGGCGATGCGGCATCGTGGCGGGCGCCAGCAGTGACGGTCGGCGTGGCCAGGCGACCCGGCGGAGCGTTCGGCGTACCGCGAGTTCCACGGACGCGGCCCAAGGCGGATATCCGGATGCGCATTCCATCGCTCCGGTCTTGGTCCCCATGCCGGGATCAGCTGCGGCCCGCGGCATCGCCGGCCGACGCCGTCGACGGTCACGCGAACTTGATCGACGACACCGGCGACGGCGCGGTCCACCGTTGCCAGAGACCCCGCACGGTGCGCTCGATCACCGCTCCCTCCCACCGGTAGAGGTACAGCCACCCGTGATCCACGAGCTCGCGCACGGACGGTTGCGTGCCGAGCACGCGCTCGATCATGGCGCGCGGCGCCGCGATCAGCACCGACAGTCGAAGGGGCGCGTGCATCCAGCGCACCCCGTCGTGCACGGACTGCCGGGGCAGCCCGATGCGCAGATCTCCGCTGTTGCCCTCGAACACGCCGATGCGGCCTCCCACGACGTTGTGCAGGATCTTGTTGCCGCTGCCGAAGTGCCTCGGCGCCACGGTCGATGCGTAGTACTGCATGTTGATCCAGTGCGCGACGATCATGGGCGCGGTCATGATGAGCTCGAGCACTCGACCGTCGGCGTCGTCCTGCCAGCAGTAGTCATGCAGGAAGCTCCGACCCTGCAGGTCCATCCCTCGTGTCCATGAGCGCGGTGCCGCGAGGAACGCTGCGTTGTCCGCCAGCCCCCACTCGGGACGCGTCTGCGCCCAGTCACGGGATCGACGGGAGACAGCGCGCTCCAGCGCGACGGGGCTGTTCGCCGAGGCATCCAGTCCCAGACTCGCCGCGCGCTCTGCTCGCGTGCGCAGGCCGGCGCCGCGGAGGCTGCCGGTAAGACGCTCAAGATCCTCGCGATGCGTCGCGGGAAGGTCGGCGGCATCGAAGATCTGCACCTGATCCGTGGTCGTATTGTGAAGGCCGGCGACGGCGACCGTGGTGTCGGGGATGACGATCCCGTGCCGGCAGAGCCCATGGCGCACGTGGGGATCGTTCAGGATCCGCGCGAGCAACCGGGCGTTGACGCCACCCGCATGGCCGCCGCACGCGCCGCAATCCAGGCCGGCGGCGTGGGGGTTGTTGGCGCTGGAGCTGCCGTGGCCGACGAGCACCAGCAGGCGCGCGAAGCCGGACGTCAGGCTCATCGCCCGCAGGATGGATGCCACGACATCCAGCCGCCCGGCGTCGGCGGCGGAGTCGGCCGCCGCGAAAGAGGGGCGCAATCGTTCGATCTCGCGATCATCGAGGCCTTCGGCGTCGACGTCGGGGAGCGTTCGCGAGAAGCTCGCCCGAAGCAGCTTCCCCGCATAGGCGAGGCCCAGCGACTCCACCAGCGAGAATGCAGAGGTCGGTAGACGCTGGAACGACCGGAGGCTCCTCGCAGCGTTGAGACGCCGTCGCCGAAGGTCGCCGACGGAACGGTCAAAGTCCTGATCGCCGGTCGTGTCGGTCACCTGCAGGCGCGGCGCGAGGAGTCCCGGGAGCAGTCGGCGGGGCGCAGTGCTGCCGATCGGCGTGTACTCGATCGGAAGCCCGAAGAATCCCGCGAAGCCGTGCGTGGTGATCCCGGAATCAAGCGCTTCGAGGGCGCGCCGCAAGCGCTCCGAGCGCACGTCGATGCAGAACACCACCTGCGCGCGCGCAGGCTCGGTCGCGCCCGCTGCGGCCTGCGCCTGCGCGCCGGCGCGTGTCAGACGGCCGAACAGCGGGTCCTGGTAGGCGATCTCGTGGGCGCGCTGCCAGACGACCGGGATCGACGGTGTCGTAGCCGGCTCCTCGGTCACTCGGCCCGTCCACTCGCGTCGCCAGTCTGCCCAAGGCGAGGGCTCGTCGCGGCGGCCATCATCGACCAGGAATTCCCAGGCCAAGCGAATGGCGAGCAGGTCCACGATGTGGTCGTCGACGGCACCGGCGAGACTGCTCTCCCAGCGCAGATAGGCGCACCAGGCCGCCCACCCATGGATCCGAAGCAGCACCACCTGCAGGAACTCCGCCGTGGCCTCGGGGGGGACGGCCAGCCGATCGAGCATCCGGCGGATGGCCTCCATGGCCTCGGGCGGCAACTCCCGTGCCCGCCGACGAACGTCGGGCGCGCCCATCAGCAGCGCGACCGAATGATCGGCGCAGATGACTCTATGCCAGGTGGCATAGAGACCCGACCGAGCCTGCAGGTGCCAGTCAGCCTGTTCGCGGTCGAAGAAGGAAGCGCAGTGCTGGCTCACCTGCTGCGTGATGACGTCGCGCCAGGCCGGCTCATGCCGCAGGTCCCGCCCCACGTCCACGCAATCCGACAGCAGGCGCCGCGCGGTGCGCTCGGGGGGCGGGAGACGTGCGGCGCGGACGAGTGCGTCGGGATCCGGTCGGAGACCGAACTCGTCCGCGGCCCGGGCCAGGTGCCGCGCGCCGATCTCCCCGGACTCCCAGGCCTGCAGGTAGTAACTCGCCGGCATCGTCGCCGGTGCGCCCATCAGCCGATCGAGGCGGGCGAGCGCCTGCTCGAACGGGTCTGACCGGTGTCCCCAATACGGGTTCACCGCGATCTGCCGGTCCAGCGGCCAATTCGGAGCGATCGAGCGACACGCGTGCTCGACGGCCGCGGCCACCACGTCGGCACCCGGTTGTTCGTTCGGATTCATGGCCAACCTCCTCCCTGCGCCGGCGCGGCCCGCGGTTCAGCCGATGCCTCGCTCTCGTGGCGCAACTTCGCAGGCCAGAGCCGGAACGTCAGCCTCGTGAAGCGCTCGTCGAGGTAGAAGCCCGCGTACACCCAGGGGTAGAGCAGGCGCACGAAACGGCTGTCCGGCGCGCCGCCGACCAGCGCCTGCAGGGCATACAGGCTCGCAAAGCAGCAGCCCACCCAGAGGGCGATGGGCGTCGGGATAACCGCCGGCGGAGCGGGCTCGAAGTAGCGCCCGGCCAGGAAGTGCCACGCGAGGTAGAGCTGCACGAGCGCCAGGACGAGGAAGCCATTGCGCAGCGCGAGCCGCCCGGAACCCGGACCCGACACCCACAGCAGCGTCGCAAGCCCCGCTGCAAGGAGCAGTAGCGCGGTGAGCGGGATCGGCGGGGCGTGAACGACACGCTGCCACGTCCACGCGGATCCAAGCACCGGCGCAACGGCGACGGGCAGGGACAGGACGCGGCTGACGGCACCGCCCGCCCGGGCGGCGCGATCGCTCCCGAGCATCGCGCGCTGCCGGGATGCGCTGACCGCTTCCCCGGCCGTCAGGAATGCGAAGGCCTTGTAGAGCGAGTGCGCGATGAGGTGCAGCAGCGCCAGATCATAGAGTCCCAGGCCGCACTCCATCAGCATGAATCCCATCTGCGAGCAGGTGGACCAGGCGAGCCGCACCTTGACGCTGATGCGAGTCATCATCACGAGACCCGCGAGCGCGGCGGTCAGGCTCCCGACGATCACCAGCAGCGCCTGCGCCGCGGGGACCTGGCTCACCAGGGCAGCCAGCCGGATCATCACGAAGCCCCCCAGGTTGACGATTCCGGCGTGCAGCAGCGCGGACACCGGCGTGGGGGCCTCCATGACCTGGATCAGCCAGCCGTGCAGCGGTAGTTGAGCGGATTTCACGATGGCGCCCAGCGCCAGCAACACGGCGGCCGCCGTGATGCCCCCGTTCGCAGACGTCAGGGATCGAGCGTGCTCCGCGATCAGATCCAGGTTCAGGCTGCCGCAGTCCCGATCGATCAACACCGCCGCGGCCGCGAGGCAGAGCTCCGCCAGGCGGCTCGCGAGGAACTTCTTGTGCGCCACGACGATGGCCGACGACCGATCGGAATAGAACGTCAGCAGATGGTGAAGTCCGACACTGGTCAGGGACCAGGAGGCAATCATGACGCCGAGATGGGAGCTCACGATGACCGCGCCAACCGCGCCCAGCGTCGACAGCAGCGCCGTCGCATACCGGCCCTGATCGCACTCCCCCTCCAGGTACTGGGCGGAGTATCGGCCGATGACCCAACCGAGAAAGCTGACCAGCAGCGCGACCGCCGTGACCGAGGCGGGCACTGTGACGTGCGGCAACCCGAGCGACCAGCGTCCGACGGCAAGGCCAACCTGCAGGATCAGGACCGACGAGGTGGTCACGCTCACGGCTCGCCACGGCCTGTCCCCTGTCAGCGCTGCCCATCCGGCGCCCACGAAATAGAGGGTCGGCAGAATCCACTCGACGTGCGACACCCACATGACTCGCCTGCGCAGAAACGGGGAGGAGGCCGGCAGTGTGCGGTGGGCCGAGGTGTGCGTAAAATAGATGGATGTTCATAAGTTGTGCGCTTTGGTAGAACATGAACCTGCGCCACCTGAATTTCCGTCACCTCTACTACTTCTGGCAGGTAGCCAAAGAGGGCCACCTGACGAGGGTGGCCGCGCGGTTGCATCTGTCGCAGTCGGCGCTGTCCGCGCAGATCCGCGACCTCGAGAGCCACCTCGGTCAGCCACTGTTCGACCGGATCGACCGTCGCCTCCGGCTGACGCCGTTCGGCGCCGTCGTGCTCGACTACGCCGAGAGCATCTTCACGCTGGGCCAGGAGCTGATGGCGACCGTGCGCACCGGAGAGGGGCGCGCGCTGCAGGAACTCAAGATCGGGGCGGTGGCGACCTTGTCTCGGAACTTCCTCGAGAACCTGCTGCGACCCCTGTTTGCCGACAAGGACCTTCGCCTCAGCGTCGCATCAGGAAGCCTCGAGGAACTGCTCGCGCGCCTGCAGGTTCACCAGCTCGATGTCGTCTTTGCGAACCGACCGGCGGCCGTTGACGCGCGGCACCCGTGGCGTTGCCAGCGCATCGCACGTCAGACGGTGTGCATCGTGGGACCGCCGCGGCCGTCCGGGAAGCAGCTTCGCCTGCCGAAGGGACTGCACAATCAATTGCTCGTCGTTCCCGGACCCAGCAGCGACATTCGCAGCCATTTTGATCTGTGGTGCGAGAAGGAGCAGATCAAGACCCGAATCTATGCGGAAGTCGACGATATGGCACTGCTGCGACTGCTTGCGCGGGACTCCGGCGCGCTCGCGGTGCTGCCCGAGGTCGTGGTCCAGGACGAGCTGCGCAGCAGGCAGCTAGTGAAATATGGAACGGTCCCTCAGGTATTTGAATCGTTCTACGCCATCACCGCGCAGCGCAGGAATCCGTCGACCTTGCTCAGCCGCCTGCTCTGAGCCGCCCAGGCGATCGACCTCACTCGCTGTCCCGGTGTGTCGGCGGCCGCGCGTCCCGCGGCCGAACTCTGTCGCGACGACGTGCAGCTCCGGTCGGTACGGCAGATCCCGAGGCAGCTTGATGGCCCAGACGAGACCGATTCGACGCAAACCTGACAGGACCCACCACCCCGGATCCCACTCACCGGCCGCGAGCCCCATCCTGGCAGAGCCTGGAAACGCGTGATGGTTGTTGTGCCAGCACTCGCCCATGGTGAGCAGCGACACCCAGCGGACATTGCGCCCCTGCACCGCCGCTCCGCGGACCTCTCGAACGACGTCGCCCTTGTTGTGGGCGAGATAGCCGATCACCCAGTGACCCAGGATCCCTGCGCTCACCCGGCCGCAGACTCCCCAGAACACGAAGCCCCATCCGCCCCAGAACCAGAACGCCAACGCCCAGGGGAGATGCTGGACCATCCACGTGCGCTCCAGGAACCGCAGGAAGCGGTCCCCGGCGATGCGCGGCTCCAGGGCGATGGACGGCGGGCTGCTCAATCGCAGGTCGCAATTGGTTTGCCACCAGGCGTCGAGCAGGGCCGGCGTGCCATGCCGCAGGTAGGGGTGGCAAGTCGGCAGCCGTTGTGCGAAGTCGCGCAATTCGTGCTGCCGAAGCAGGCCGATGGGCCCTGCAATGCCGACCTGAGCGCCGCAGTAGACGAGCGTGTATTCCAGCCACGTCGGACACTGAAAGCTGTTGTGGACGAGCTTGCGGTGGTTACCCAGCGAGTGACCGAGCAACAGGACGAGGACGGTGGAGGCTACAAAGAGCAGGAACGCAGGCCACGTGAACGTCAGCGCTCCGCCGATGACCGCACCCGCCAGCATTCCGAGTGTCCACGCAGACTTGGCGGGCGCGTAGACGACCCTGCCCTCGCATACCGCATCCAGGTCCGTGGCCCGTACCCGGTGTAGTGCGAGGCTCTCGGGCAGGGTCAGCATGGCCGCGCTAGTCCGTCGCTCGCTGTCGTTTGGCCATCGCCCTCGATTCCCGCTTCAGCGGACCGGCGACCGGGCAGATCTCGAAAGCAAATCCCGTCAGCGTATTGACCAGGCTCTTGCCTTCGAGCTTGTAGTAGACCTTCGAACCGCGCCGTTCGCTCGTGACCAAGCCCGCGTGCTCGAGGACCGACAGATGCCTCGACATCGAGGGCGCGGTCATCCGGAAGCGCAAGGCGAGATCTGAGGTCGTCAGCTCAGTCTTCGAAAGGAAGGCGAGAATCTGGCGTCGCGGCCCGGAAGCAAGCGCCTCAAAGACCTTATCCATCTCCATCGGCCCATAGTATTAGCTAATGTGCTAATTAGCAAATATGCCGGACCCGTTCCGCATGGAAGGAGGCATCGGCGGCGCAGAGGTTTGGGTGGACCCCGGCGCTTCCCCGGGGCGGCCGGAGACGGTCTCGGGCGGCTTCAGACGGGACAGCGGCAAAGCGACTGTGCGAATTCGCGTCGTGAACGCTGGGGCTTGTCGGCTGTCGGGGGAAATGCTGGCCAAGACACAGGTATGCGCCCCTGTGCTCTGCCACCGGATTTAGCGGCCCAGGGCCCTGCCAGTAGGTAAGACAAGTCCGTCCCGAGCGGGACGGGCGCTCGGTGACGACCGGACGACGCTCATGGCAATTGCGTCAGACGACGTGATCCGGCTCCAGCGCACACGCCACGTGCTCGTCGACCTCCACCTGGATCGTCACGTGGCCGATCCCGAAGCGCTCGCGCAGTTCGTCTGCGATCTCCGCAAGAACCTGGTCTCCCGGATGCCCTGCCGGCATCAGGCAGTGGCAGGTCAGCGCAGTCTCGGTCGTGCTCATCGGCCAAACATGGAGATCATGGATGGACTTGACGCCTGGTTGCTGCGCCAGAATGCCCTTGACCTCGTCCATTGGCACGCCTTGCGGGACGGCGTCCATGGAGAGCCCCAGCGAATCGCGCAGCAGGGACCATGTGCCGGCGAGGATCACGCCTGCGATCGCCAGGCTCACGAGGGCATCAAGTCGCACCCAGCCGGTCAGCAGGATGACACCCGCCGCCACAACCACGCCCGCCGATACGAGTGCGTCGTAGGCCATGTGCAGGAATGCCGCGCGCAGGTTGACGTCGCCGTTCCGCCCGGACGCAAACAGCCACGCCGTTGCTCCGTTGAGGACGATTCCGATTCCCGCGACCACCATGACCGTGGCGCCGGCCACGGGTGCGGGCTCCAGGAGCCGACGCACTCCTTCAACGGCGATCGCGCCCACCGATACCAGCAAGAGCACGGCGTTGCCCAACGCGGCGACGATCGTCCCGCGCCGAAGCCCGTAGGTGTAGCGGGCACTGGGAGGTCGCCGCGCAAGCGTTGCGGCGACCCAGGCCATTACGAGCCCAAAGACATCGCCCAGGTTGTGCCCGGCGTCCGCGAGGAGCGCCATCGAGTGGGCCAGGAAGCCATAGACCGCCTCGACGGCCACGAACCCCAGATTGAGCGAGATGCCGATCGCAAAGGCGAGCCCGAAATCCTTGGGGGCGTGGGAGTGCGAGCGCGTGGACGCGCCGCCGTGCCGGCCAAGCCCGTGGCCATGGTCGTGGTCGTGGTCGTGGTCGTGGTCGTGATGGAAGTGACGGTCGTGATGGTCGTGACGCATGCGTGAATGCCCGCTGCCGCGCCTATTTCTTCAAATACTGGTGGACGATGTCGACCAGCTCTTCCGCGGCCTCGGTTCGCGGATCGTCCCGCCGCGCCTGCGGGTCGATCATGTGCTCGCGGATGTGATCCTCGATCACTTCGGCGATGAATCCGTCGAGGGCTCCACGGCATGACGTGGCCTGTTGCAGCACGCCGGCACATTCCTCGTCTGCCGCCACCGCACGTTCAATGGCCTCGATCTGGCCGCGGATCCGGCGCAACCGAACCAACAGCTTGGTCTTTTCCTTCGAGACATGACCCATGGTGGCAACTCGGGCTTGCGCTGATAGTAAGGGGGGGTATATCTTAGCCTGGTCCGGGAAGCTTGTCCCGCGAGGGCACCCGCGCGTTCGACATTGGGGAGACTGACCAACCTTATGGACCCTCACCCCAGGAAGACGACCAAGGTCTGCGGCGGGCGCCTGGCGCCGAATAGCCGCCGAGCCACTGGCCGCCTCCGGGCCCAGGACGACCTCTCGGCAGGATCGGCGCCCCCGCGCTGATCCCCAGGCGGTCATCGCTCCCGGGCTCGAGCGGCAACGCAAGAGCTGATGTCGGGAGATCGTGATGACCGCATGGATCCCGGCCCGCCTGATCGGGCCGATTCGATTCGCCCTGCCCGGCCGCTGCGCCGGCCTCCTCAGCTGCCTGGTGGCGTTCGGCGCCACGGCGCCGGCCCGGCATGCCATCGCGGATCCCGGAATCGAGTTCCCACCGGCGATGGAGCCGAGCGATCGCTTCGCTCTCCACGGGCAGGTGACCTACGTGGAGCAGGAGACCGGTTCCTTCTCGGCCCCTTATCGCGGACCGAACAGCCTGTCCCCGGAAACTGGCCGTGAAACCGCGGACGTCACGCTCTACCTGGGCGCCCGGCTCTGGCCGGGTACCGAGTTGTGGCTCAACCCCGAGATGGACCAGGGCTTTGGCCTCGACAACACGCTGGGCGTCGCCGGCTTCCCGAGCGGCGAGGCCTACAAGGTCGGCAAGAAGAAGCCGTACCTCAGGCTGCCGCGCGCATTCATCCGCGAGACCATCGATGTCGGCGCGCCGTCCGACACCGTCGCGGCCGGTGCCAACCAGTTTGCGGGCGCCCGGAGCCCGGATCGATGGGTGTTCACCGTCGGCAAGTTCGGCGTCCCGGATGTCTTCGACGTCAATTCGTACGCCCACGACCCGCGCGCCGATTTCCTGAACTGGGCTGCGATTGATGCGGGGTCCTTCGACTACGCCGCCGATGCCTGGGGCTTCACCGTCGGCGCGAGCGCCGAGTGGTACCACGGCGCGTGGGCCCTGCGCGCGGGGCTTTTCGACCTGTCGGATGTGCCGAACAGCGAGCATCTGGAGCCGGGCTTCCATGAGTTCCAGCTCATCGGCGAGGTCGAGCATCGTCATGAGCTGCTGGGACGTCCCGGAAAGCTGCTCGTCACCTACTTCGAGAGTCACGGCCGGATGGGCCTGCTTGCTGATGCCGTTCGCCTCGCCGCGCAGACAAACACGTCGGTCGACATCAGCGCCGTGCGCCAGTACCGCAAGCGCGCTGGCATCAGCCTGAACGTCGAGCAGCAACTGGCGTCGGATCTCGGCCTCCTCGCCCGCACGGGCACGGCCGGCGGCAATGTCGAGGCCTACGAGTTCACCGACATCGACCGGGCGACGGCGCTTGGGCTGTCGCTGAAGGGCACTCGGTGGCATCGGGCAGAGGACACGGTCGGCCTCGCCGCCATGGTCAACGGCATCTCCGCCACCCGGGAGCGCTTCCTGAACGCCGGTGGCCTTGGAATCCTGGTCGGCGACGGCCAGCTCCCGCATGCGGGCTCGGAGCGCATCGTCGAGACGTACTACTCGGCGGCGATCTTCTCGCAGGTGGCGGTCACCGCGGACTTTCAGCGGATCTCCAACCCCGCCTACAACCAGGATCGCGGCCCCGTGTCGGTCGTCGCGGTCCGGTTCCACGCTCAGTTCTGACGGATCGAGGTGTCCCATGACCGACTTCAACACCGCGGCCGCCCGAGTCCTCCGCTGCGAGACGTCCGAAAAGCCGACACACACGGGAATGCCCCCCGAGGCCCGCGGCGCCGTGCTGGATGACGCCCATGTGGGCGACATCCGCGGCGCCTTGGGCACGCTGAAGGCTGGCGACATCGCACCGCGCGAGACCTGGCGCCATCGACTGACGACCTTCCTTGCCATCCTGGGGCCGGGGCTCATCGTCATGGTCGGTGACAACGATGCCGGCGCCTTCAGCACCTACACGCAGGCGGGCCAGAACTACGGGACCAGCCTCCTCTGGACGCTGGCGATGCTGGTTCCGGTCCTGTACGTGAACCAGGAAATGGTGCTGCGTCTAGGGGCCGTGACGGGCGTCGGTCACGCGCGCCTGATCCTCGAGCGCTTCGGGAGGTTCTGGGGCGCATTCAGCGTCATCGATCTGTTCATCCTCAACGCCCTGACGATCGTCACGGAATTCATCGGCGTCAGCCTCGGACTGGACTACCTCGGCATGCCCAAGACCTGGGGAGTGGCGGCATCGGCGCTTCTGATCATCGCGGCCGTCAGCACGGGCGAGTTCCGCCGGTTCGAGCGCTTCGCGCTCACGCTCGTGGTCGGAAGCCTCATCCTGATCCCGATCTTCTTCATGGCGCACCCGAGTTGGACTTCGATGGCCCACGACTTCGTGGTCCCCCGCCTGCCGAAGGGCTCCGTGCTCGCTGACGTGATGCTCCTGATCATCGCCATCGTTGGGACGACGGTTGCGCCCTGGCAGCTGTTCTTCCAGCAGAGCTATGTCATCGACAAGCGGATTACGCCGCGGTTCATCCGCTACGAGCGTGCCGACCTCGTGCTCGGCATCGTCATCGTCGTGGCAGGCGCGGCCGCCATGATGGCCTTCTGCGCGGCGGCGTTTAGGGGCACTCCTGAGTTCGGCCAGTTCCAGGACGCAGGTACCGTGGCCGCCGGGCTTGCCCGGCATATCGGACCGGTGGCAGGCGTCTTCTTTGCGATCGCGCTCATCGACGCGAGCCTCATCGGGGCTGCGGCCGTATCCCTGTCGACCGCGTATGCAGTCGGCGATGTGCTCTCGGTCCGTCACTCGCTGCATCGCGGCCCGCAGCACGCGAAGCTGTTCTATGGCGTCTATTTCAGTCTGATCGCCGGCGCGGCTGGTCTCGTGCTGATCCCGGGCGCCCCGCTCGGGTTGCTGACCAATGCCGTGCAGACGCTCGCCGGCGTGCTGCTGCCGAGCGCCACCGTGTTCTTGCTGCTGCTCTGCAACGACGAGGCAGTGCTTGGACCGTGGGTGAACTCCCGCCGCGTCAACATCTTCACGACGCTCGTGATCGGGATCCTGGTCACGCTCTCGGTCATCCTGACGGCCGCCGTGCTCTTCCCCTCGATCACCGGAGAACAGATTGCGGGGATTCTCGCCAGTGGCGCCCTGCTCGCACTGGTCGGCACTGTCATCGCCCTGGTCTTCGGCAAGCCTCGACGCGGCGGACTCGCCGATCCGTGCTTCAAGCAGCGCTGGCGGATGCCGCCGCTGCCCACCCTCGCCCCGCTGCGGCTGTCCCCGATGAACCGGCTGTGGATGACCGTGCTTCGCGGCTACCTGCTGATCGCGATCGTCATGGTGATCGTGCGAGTGGCACAGATGGCCGCGGGCAACCATTCGGGCTGAGCGGGACGCGCCGGAAACCCGTGCGATGACCAGCGCCGTTGGGATGGCTTTACTCGATCGGGGCGCAGCACCGCTACTCTGCGATCCGATCGGAGAGGCAGTCGCGTCGGCTCGTGGCAAGCCTAGAAACTTCCGGAGAGATTCCAGAAGCGTGGAGCGCATTTGCGCTTGAGCGGACGAGCAGACCGCACCCTCGGGTGCCGGTGTGTGGCCCGGGACCACCTGAGACGGAGTGCGGCTCGGCGAGGCGGCTGCGAAAAGCGCTGCCGCGGGTCGCTCGCGGACTTGCCGTGCGAACCTACCTAAGTATTTGTTTTTTTGAGCGGAATTGGCGGAGAGAGAGGGATTCGAACTTGGCGGAGGCATCAGAGAAATCAATAAGTTACTGAACTCAAAACAATTTTTGTCCCCTGAAATCCCCTCCAATCCCCCGATTTGGCAGTAGATTTGGCAGTAGACCACGGCCTCCGCGTACGGCCGGCAGAACGGCACGGCACGTTGTCGTTCACCCTGTCGCCAGCCATCACCACGCGCCTATCGCCCTAATTGCCACGTAGATGGCGACGAGGATAACGACAGCAGAAAAGATCCGCGTGAGCCCCTGGCGACTCCTTGCGAGCTTCGTCGAGAACCGGATACCGAGCATCCCGCCTGCCGCTCCACCCGCTATGAAGACGGCGGCAACTGGCCAGTCAATCAACCCCGACCAGGCATAGCTTGCCGCCGTCGTGAATCCAAAGGCCGCGACGGAAAACAGCGACGACCCGATTGCATGCAACATCGGCATGCCGCTCCCCATCATCAATCCTGGGACGATCAGGAAACCACCGCCAATACCGAAGAATCCCGCAATTCCGCCTGTCACGAATCCGACAGCAATTAATCGAAATGCAATGTCCAGGTTGATATGAACACGCGGATCTCCCGCGTCCTGACGCCGCCTGAACATGGCAATACCCACTGCGAACATGGCTCCGGAGAACAGGAGCAATAGCCTCTGCCCGTCTACCGCCATTCCCAGGCTGGAACCCAATAGGGCACCCACCACACCTGCGAACGCAAATGTGAAGGCACAAGGCAGCTTGACGTTGCCCAGTCGCCAATGGCCCGCCAGATTGACTGCTGCATTTGCACCTACCGCCAGCGCGCTGGTGCCGATGGCCACGTGCGGCTCTCGAATACCTACTACGTACAGGAGCAGCGGCACGGCCAGAATGGAACCGCCACCACCGATCACGCCCAGCGTGCACCCCACGAATGAGCCACACAGGAAGGTGATGAGCCAATGGATCATAGTCGGGCCGATTGTGATACTTGAGTTCCGATGTCGTGTGACATAGCGTCTTGGCTATGAACCCCTCGACAGCCTGCGGGTCAGGCAAATCACGGGATCGCCGCTGCTCGCCAAGCAACCATTATTGACTGGCTTCCGTGGCTCCCACACCCATAGTTTCCATTGCCTTGCTGGTCGGCGGCTTCATCATCGGCAGGCTGCTGCCGTTCGGAGCGGTGCCTGAAAAGTGGCGGCGCCCGCTCGCGGCGCTTCTGATCGGCCTTGGGATCGGGCTTGCCTACGTCGTTCTGCGGTAACGTCCGCAGAGACCTTCTGCAACCTGTCAATTCGCGCAGTCGCCTGCGCCGCGCTAATCCCTCGGAGCAGCAGCGGCCATTCAAGGTTACTGTTCGACGACGTTGGCGACGATCGTACGCTTCCCGAGCAGCGAGTTGTTCACGAGACAGACGCGCTCGGCCCGCTCAAGCAGCTCCGTGGCTTTCCCCTGATCCGCGCCAGCTTTGACAGTCAGCGTGGCGCGATTGGTGTAGCCGGAGAAGCGCGTGACGCCTTCGACGCGTTCCAGTACCCCTTCGACCGTGCACTCCAGGCCTTGCCATTCCAACTTGGCCGCCCGCGCCACTCCCCGGAAAGTAAGGATGTAGCAATCGGCAATCGCTGCCACGAGAAGCGTCTCGGGCGACCAGACATCGCCGGGTCCGTCAAACTCCTTCGGCGGCGCGGTCGTCAATGGAGGCACGCCGGGAGACGTGATCGAAACCGGTCCGGTGGCTGTTCCCTGCGAGGTCACGACGTACGTATGGGGATACGGATGCATGGGCGTTACTCGACTTCAGGTTGACCCAACGATGACCGGGAGACCCGCTGTCTTCCAGGCGGCGATGCCACCGCCCATGTGCGCCGCGCGCGGATGGTGGGCGGCAAGTTGCTTCTCCGCAGCAGTCAGCGATCGTCGACCCCCAGCGCAGTGAAAGACCACGCGCCGCGTGCCATCTGCCGGAAGGAACGCCGCATCAAACGTAGACAGCGGATACAGCAGGGCACCCTGGATCCGCTCCGCCGCGTATTCGGCGGGCTCGCGAACGTCGATCAGAAGGACTTTGCCAGCTTCGAGCAGTCGCGATACTTCGGTCGGGTCGAGTGTCTCAATCTTCGGTGTGTGATGTGACATGGTGGAAATCCTTGAAGGTGTCGGCGAAGTCGTTCAATCAGGAAAGATTCCGGGTATCTGCCGGTCGCTCGCGAGCCTGCCGGTCGGCGTCGAGTTCGAACCACATGGCATTCAGGATCGCGAACGCGCTCGCCAGTCCAAGGCCCAATATCCAGCTGAAGTACCACATCGCACAGTCCTCAATTCAGTAGGTCGAGTCGGGATTGGCTTCCACATGTGCCACCGTCACGCGGCCCCGCAGCACGCGATAGACCCAGGCCGTGTAGGCAAGCACGATCGGAAGGAATACAGCCGTCGCGAGCAACATGATCCAAAGTGTGCGTGCACTGCTCGATGCGTCCCACACCGTCAGGCTGCTGGAGGGCTCCGAGGAAGAAGGCAACAGGAACGGAAACAGACTCACGCCCATCGTTCCAATGACTCCCGCGACTCCCAGCGCACTGCACACGAAGAGCGTCCCCGGCGCTCGCGCACGCGGCAGAAGTACCAGTACCAGCGGAGCGATCAACCCTAGTACGGGGAGCCCACGGGCCACTGGCCAGAGCTGGTAGTTTCCGAGCCAGGCGCCAGGGGCTGTCACCACGGTCTTGGCTAGCGGATCGCTGGCGGCACCCGCCAAGGCACCCGCCGAAATCCGATAGCCGTACCCACTGTGGGCGAGCCAGCATCCGCCGGCGGCAAACAGGAGGAGCCAGCCGAGCGCCGTCCAACGACTCAGTTCCGCTGCGCGTGCTGCAACCACACCATCCGCCTTGAGGGCGAGGTAGCGAGCACCATGAGTCGCGAGCATCGCAACTGATACCAGCCCACACAGCAACGCAAAGGGATTGAGCAGGTCGAATAGCCCGAATTCGTAGTGGGCGCGCAATTCACTGTCGAACCCGAAGGGCACTCCTTCGAGCAGGTTTCCCATGGCGACGCCAAACACCAGCGCGGGAACCAGACCGCCCGCGAACAGGAGCCAGTCCCAGGTACTGCGCCACGTGGCACTCGGCATCTTGCTACGGAACTTGAACCCCACGGGTCGCAGGATCAGAGCGGCCAGCACAAGCAGCATGGCCAGGTAGAACCCGGAGAAACTCGCGGCATAGAGCGCAGGCCAGGCTGCGAAGATGGCGCCTCCGCCCAGGATCAACCAGACCTGGTTGCCCTCCCAGACCGGACCGACCGTGTTGATGGCAACGCGCCGCTCAGCATCCGTGCGCCCGACGAATGGAAGCAGTATGGCCGCCCCGAGGTCAAACCCGTCCATGATGGCAAAGCCCACCAACAGCGTGCCCAGCAGTAGCCACCAGATGACCTTCAACGTTGCGTAGTCGATCGGCATCGTGCGCCCCTCAGTGTTGCGCCAGGCCAGCGACGGGGCTGGGACCCAGGCGGATGTACTTTCGTAGCAGCATGACGTCCACCACGGCCAGAGTCGTATAGAAGAGGACGAAGCCCACAAGGCTCATCGCGACGCTCGAGGTTGGAATCGGGGAGACCGCGAGAAACGTCGGCAACACTCCCTCGATGGCCCAGGGTTGGCGTCCGTGTTCCGCCACCACCCATCCCAGCTCTGCCGCCAGCCAAGGCAGCGGCAAACTCCACAACGCCACTCGCAGGAACCCTCGCTGGCGATCGCAGCTTCGTCTAGCCGCCAGCCAGAACCCCCAGGCGAACAGGGCGATGAAGAAGAAGCCCATGGCCACCATCAGACGGAACGACCAGAAGAGCCACCCTACCGACGGCACGGTGTCCCATGCCGCCTGGTCAATCTGCTCGGCGGAAGCCGTCGCCGGGTCCGACACATAGCGGCGCAGCAAGAGCGCGTACCCGAGATCCGCCGAATGGGCCTCGAGGGTCGCGCGCGCCGCTGAATCCTTTGGATTCGTCCGAAGCGCGCGCAATGCCGTGTACGCTGGAATGCCCGACACGATGCGCTCGCGCGCCGTCGCCACCAGCTCATAGATGCCCTGCACCTCCTGATCCGTGGAGCGCGTGGCGATCAGGCCCAAGACCCACGGGACCTTTACCTCGGCGTGCGTAGTCCGATTCTTGACGTCCGGTATACCAAACGCGACGAATGGCGCGGGTGCAGGCTCGGTGTGCCACATGCTCTCCATCGCCGCGATCTTCATCTTCTGGTGCTGGTTCGCGGTATAGCCACTCTCATCGCCGAGAACGACCACTGAAAGAGCCGCTGCAAGCCCAAAGCTCACCGCGACCGTTGCCGAGCGACGGGCGACCTCCAGATGCCTTCCCTTCAGGATGAACCAAGCGCTGATCGAGAGCACAAACATGGCGCCCGTCACGTAACCCGCGCTTACGGTGTGCACGAACTTCGACTGGGCCACCGGATTGAAGATCACGGCGGCGATGGACGTCAGCTCCATCCGCATCGTGTCGGGGTTGAAATGAGCGCCGACCGGATTCTGCATCCACCCGTTGGCGATCAGGATCCACAGTGCCGACAGGTTGCTACCGATAGCCACAAGCCAGGTCACGGCAAGGTGCTGCACACGCGACAGGCGGTCCCACCCGAAGAAGAACAGGCCGATGAATGTCGCCTCCAGGAAGAACGCCATCAGCCCTTCGATCGCAAGCGGTACCCCGAAGATGTCGCCGACGTAGTGAGAGTAATACGCCCAGTTCGTACCGAACTGGAATTCCATTGTGATACCGGTCGCCACGCCCATCGCAAAGTTGATGCCGAAAAGCGTTCCCCAGAATCTCGTCATGTCGCGCCAGACGGTGCGCCCGGTCATGACGAACACACTCTCCATGATGGCCACCAGGACGGACAGACCGAGTGTCAGTGGCACAAACAGGAAGTGGTAAAGCGCCGTGATGGCAAACTGCCAACGCGAGAGTTCCAGCAGACTCGAATCGCTCATCGCTGCACCTCAAAACCAGTGGCGGGGGATACGCCAACCACGGCCCCCGCCGTCGCTCCCGCGTCCTGCGTTGGACGAGCGGAGGGCCGGATCAGAAACAGATAGAGAGCCAGGACCAACCCCACCTTGAGCGCGACAATCCATAGGACGTCACGACGAAGCGGAGAGCCCGTCCCACGGCTCTGCGGCGCAGTCACGAATGTTCGAGACTTCATCAGGCATCCAGACGCTTGATGCCCAGCGCGCGCAGCATGAACTTTTCGTAGACAGGCTCCGAGTTGCCACGCTTCATCTTGTAGATGAAGTACTTCTCGAACATGATCTTGACCCAGTGGACCCAGCGGCTCTTGCGGAACCAATTGACGTTGCGTGGCGGTATCTGCGGCAGGGCCACGAAGGCGGCACCGGTGTTGCCCATATCCGCCAGGCAAATCGCGTTCCATGTGCCCTTGGCTGTAGCCGGCTTGCCGGCGATGTCGGAGGCGATGTTGTGCACGATGGCCGTGACCATCGTCTCGATCATGTAGCCGGTTTTGGGTGCTCCGGTGGGCACGGGCGTCGCCTCCACCGGCGGGATGGCGATGCATACACCGGCCGAGTAGATGTTCGGGTACTTCTTGCTCCGCTGGTTCTCATCGACAAGTACAAACCCGCGCGGATTGCAGAGCCCTTCGACCGCGGCCACCGCATCCACACCCTTGAAGGCGGGCAGCATCATGGCGAACTTGAAGGGCACCTCGTGTTCCTTGACGGCCTGCCCGTTGCGATCGAGCTCGGTCGTATACAGCTTTCCGGCCTCGAGCTTTGTCGTCTTCGCGTTCGTGATCCATTTGATGTCGTTGTTGCGAAACTCCGACTCGAGCATGCTCTTGGAATCCCCAACGCCCCCGAGACCCAGGTGGCCGATGTACGGCTCGCTCGTCACGAAGGTAATCGGGACCTTGTTGCGGATCTTGCGGCGCTTGAGGTCGGTGCTGAGAATGAACGCGAACTCGTACGCTGGCCCGAAGCAGCTCGCCAAGGGCATGGCGCCGACGACAATGGGCCCTGGGCTCTTCAGGAACTCCTGGTAAGCGGCCCACGCCTTCTCCGCATGGTCCACTGTGCAGATCGATTGCGAAAAGCCTCCCGCAGGGCCGGCCCCCGGCACCTCGTCGAAGGCCAGCTTGGGTCCCGTCGTGATGATGAGGTAGTCATAAGGCACGGAGGCCCCATCCGCCAGCACCAGGGTGTTGGCCGCAGCGTCGATCTTGTCCACGCGCTGCGCGATAAACTCGATATTGCGGCGCTTGAGGTAGGTAGCCACAGGGAATGAAATGCCGGCGCGATCACGCCAACCCACCGCGAGCCACGGGTTGGAGGGAACGAACTGGAAGTAGTCCACGGCATTGATCACCGTGATGCGGTGCTGGGCATCGAGTTGGGCGCGAAGTTCATAGGCCGCGGGCATGCCGCCGACACCGGCGCCGATGATTACGATGTGTGCCATGGGGTCCCCCGTGTAGAGTTCGTCGTTGGATAAATCATTTGGACTCTTGACTGCGCTCGACCAGATGACGGTCAATGCGTACCAGGTCAGCCTCTGTCAACGCACCGGCGACGGCCGCCAGTTGCAGATCCGCGAGCAGCCACTCCGACTGCGCCTTCTGGAAATCCGTGCCAGAGAGGAGGTAATCGGCTTGAGCGTTGAGCAGCTCCAGCGCCGTGCGATCACCAATCTCCACGCCCAGGCGCGTCGCCCCCAGCCGGTCCTGAGTCGAGCCGTGCAAGCGCTGCAGCGCCTTGACCCGGGCGGCCGCGGTGGTTAGCCCAAACCACGCGGCACGAGCCTGCTGGCGCACCGATTGGTCAGCGGCCTCAAGGTCGGCACCGGCCTTGTGCTCCAGGGCCTTGGCCTCGTGACGCTGCGCGCTGCGCATGCCGCCGGTGAACAGGGGTATGGATGCCTGCAGCGCGATGCTGGCCTGTCGGCCGGTGATGTCCGCAGCACCAAAGTCGCCGTTGCCTTGCAGCGACTCACGCCCGTACTTCGCGACAAGGCTGAGTTTCGGGGCGCCCAGCAGCCCAAACCGGTCGACCTGCGCCGACGCCGTCGACACGGCCAGCCGTTGCATCGCAAGGAGCGGACTACCGGCCAGTGCCCTTTGCGTCCAGACATCCAGATTGTCGGGAGCCGGAAGATCCGTCGGCTCGCTGTCGGGCAGGTCCTTGAGAGCCACGGGATCCAGACCGGTCAGATCCGCAAAGGCCGCTTCGCTCAACGTGACGGCGGTCTGGGCGTCTAGCTCCTGGACGCCGATTGCATCGGCGCGTGCCTGCGCCTCGCGCATGTCCGTGGCGGGAATATCACCACTTTCGTATCGCCCTTGCGCGGCGGCGCGCGCCTGCTCTGCGGCCGCGTGCAACTGACGCAAGGCCACGAGCTGACCCCGGGCAGTCAGAACCGCAAAGTAGGCCCTGGCCGTCCGTAGCAGGAGGTCCTGCTGGGCCTGCTGGAACTGAGCATCGGCAACGGCCGATGCGTTCTTCTGCGCCGTGAAGTCCGCCATCCGGCCAGGGTCATAGAGCGGCTGCTCAGCCACGAAGGCCCATTGCCGGGAGGTTCCATTGTTGACGCTGGTCCGGAAGTCCACGCCATTCGTGCTGCCGAACCCGGGGGCCGAAAACGCCGCCCCGGACGTCTCCGACTGCTGATCCGCTCGTCCGGCACTCCCCTGCGCGGCAATCGAGGGCAGCCACAGCGCGCGGCCCTGCGCCGTGTGTGTCTTGCCGGCTTCCCATTGGGCCTGCGCGGATTCGAACTGCGGGTCGTGGCGCATGGCTGCCTGCCACGCATCACTCACGCTGAGACCGGCCGCCGAGGCGCCGGCTGACGCCAACAGGCATGTCACGAGGAACGCCGCCTTCATGACGCCTCCCCTCGCGCCGACCCCACCAACGACCGGTCGAGCCAGCGCACCAATCGCTGGGCCGGAACCGCCCGCACCAGCGCACGACGACGGCCGCACGCCGGCGACTTGGGAAACCGCTCCGGCGGCACGCGATTCACGGTCAGGCAACTGGGGCAGACGAGATGCATGAGAGGCCGCTCCGACGGGATTTAGTCCGCACTGGCCTTGAGCCCAAGTCCACGAAGGATCCGTTCCATGAGGCACCAGCGCGTCAGTCCGCTCTGGAGGAGGTTGACGCCAACAAAGGCGGTGAACCACAGCCAGTAGCTGCTCTGATAGATCGGGCTGCCCTGCACGCCGAGTGCAAGCGAGAGCAGGATGAACGTCCCCGCGATCACGCGGGTCAACTGCCAGGAACTCATGGTGTGTGCTCCGTCGTGGGGTTGGTCGGAACGGCCGGTATCGCGTGCGTCATGCGGTACACGGCGTAGTACAGCAGCGGGATCACCACCAGCGTCAGCACGGTGGAGACCAGGATGCCGAAAATCAGCGAGATCGCGAGTCCGTTGAAAATGGGATCGTCGAGGATGAAGAAGGCACCGAGCATGGCCGCGAGCGCCGTCAGAACGATCGGCTGCGCTCGGGTGATCGCCGAGCGGATCACGGCCTCCCTGAATTCGACACCAGCCGCGACCTGAAGGTTGATGAAATCCACCAGCAGGATGGAATTGCGGACGATGATGCCGGCAAGGGCAATCATGCCGATCATCGATGTCGCCGTGAACTGCGAGCGCAGCAACGCATGGCCGGGCATGACGCCGATTATCGTCAGCGGGATCGGCGCCATGATGATCAACGGCGTGATGTAGGAGCCGAATTGCGCCACGACCAACAGGTAGATGAGAACGAGACCCACCGCGTATGCCGCCCCCATGTCCCGGAATGTTTCGTAGGTGATCTGCCACTCGCCATCCCACTTGAGGGCGTAGCCCCGATAGGCGTCGCTCGGCGGATGAATGAAATACTCCGCGAGGTGCGCACCGTCCGGAGCGGTGATGCGGCCAATGGCTCCGCGAAGGCCAAACATGCCGTAAAGGGGGCTGTCGACTCGCCCGGACTCATCGCCCATGACATAGACGACGGGCAGCAAGTCCTTGTGGTAACGCGGCTGCTCAACGGTCGTCGTGTGCACGTCCACCACCGACGCCAGCGGCACGATGGCGCCGTTGCCGGCGCGAACCGCGAGACTCAGTGCCGCATCCAGGCTCCCGCGGGTACTGTCCGGCAACTGCAGATGGAGCGGCGCCGGATACTTGGTGGCATCTTGCAGGTACGTAGCGTCCTGCCCGGAGACGCCGGCTCGCAAGGTCGAGACCACTTCCGCGTCGCTGACGCCCAGCAGCGCGGCCTTCTGCCGATCCACTGACACGACCTGGCGCGGAGCGGCGCGGATGTAGGTGGCATCCACATCAACGAGACCGGGTGTCGACAGGAAGGCGGCGCGAACGTCCTGAGCCACCTTCAGCCGCCCGGCATCGTCGGGACCGTAGATCTCGGCGACAATGGGCGCCAGCACGGGCGGACCCGGAGGCACTTCCACGACCTTCACCACCGCCCCGCTTCGAGCAGCGATCGCATCCAGCTGCGGTCGCAGGCGCGCGGCGATGGCGTGGCTCTGATCGCTCCGCTCGTGCTTGCCCACGAGGTTGACCTGGATATCCCCGAGCTCCGCCCCGGAGCGCAGGTAATACTGGCGGACCAGACCATTGAAATTGATCGGCGCAGCTAGCCCCGCGTAGGCCTGGTAGTTGCTCACTTCCGGCACGGTCGAGAGAAAGTGACCCAGGTCCGCGAGCGTCGCCGCCGTCGTCTCAAGCGGCGTACCCGCAGGCATGTCGACGACCACCTGGAATTCCGACTTGTTGTCGAAGGGCAGCATCTTCAACACGACCCATTGAACCGCGGGCAACGCAACGGAGAGCAGGATCAGCCCGCCCACCCCAGCCCAGAGCTTGCGGCGATTGCGCTGTCCGTGAGTCAGATCGAGGAACGGCCGGAACAGCCGACGGACTGTGGGCTCGATGCGCGAGGCCATTCCCCCGTGCTTGCCTGGGGCAGCCGGATGCAGCCACAGGCGTGCGAGCCACGGGGTCAGCACGAAGGCGATCGCGAGCGAGATCACCATGCCCATCGACGCATTGATCGGGATCGGGGCCATGTAGGGGCCCATCAGGCCACCGACGAACGCCATCGGCAGCAATGCTGCGATCACCGTAAGGGTAGCCAGGATGGTGGGGCCACCGACCTCGTCCACGGCCGCGGGGATGAGGTCATCCAGGGGGCGATCCGGCGTGAGGTGCAAATGACGGTGGATGTTCTCCACGACCACGATGGCATCGTCGACGAGAATGCCAATGGAGAAGATCAGCGCGAAGAGGCTGACGCGGTTGAGCGTGAAGCCCCACGCCCATGAAGCAAATAATGTGGCCGTGAGCGTGAGGGCCACGGCAATGCCAACGATGGCGGCCTCACGACGCCCCATCGCGAAGAACACGAGCGCAACCACGGAGGCGGTGGCGAAGATCAGCTTTTCGATGAGCTTGAGCGCCTTGTCGTTGGCGGTGGACCCATAGTCCCGGCTGATCTCGACGCCCACGCCCTCCGGTATCAGGCTGTTTTGCAGTTCCGAGATGCGCGCACGCAGACGCGTCGTGACATCGACCGCGTTTTCACCGGGCTTCTTCGTGACGCTCACCGTGACCGCCGGATATTCCGCGGCCTGCTTGCCGGCAGTGCCGTACCACACGTACCGCTCGGGCGACGGAGCGCCATCGGAGACTGTGGCTACATTGCGGAGGAACACCGGGCGCCCGGCGTGGACGCCCACGACGAGGTCAGCGACTTCCGCAGCGCCAGTGAGCATGCCGCCGCCGTCGATGGCGACGGATTCGCCACCGCTCAGCAGGCTTCCGGCGGGAAGGCCGCTATTGGCCGACTGCAGAGACCGCGACAGATCCCCCACGGTGAGTCCCACGGAGCGCAGGGCCTGGGGATTCAGAACGATGTTGATCACGCGGTGCGGACCGCCGAGCGTCGTGACCTCTCGCGTCCCGGATACCCGCTTGAGCTCGGATTCCATCGCGTGTGCGACACGCTCCAGCTCGTATGCTCCGCTGCCGGGACGCTTGTCATACAGCGTCGCGGTCAGGATCGGCACATCATCGATCCCCTTGGGCTTGACGAGGGGCTCACCGACGCCCAGTCCGGCCGGCAGCCAGTCCCGATTTGAATGCAGGGTGTCGTAGAGCCTGACCAGCGCTTCGGTGCGCGGGACGCCGACCTTGAACTGCACCGTGATGACGGCAAGGCCTGGACGGGAAGTCGACATCACGTGCTCGAGGCCGGCCATTTGCCCGAGAACCTGCTCGGCGGGTCCGGCGACCGATTGCTCCACTTGCCGGGCTGAGGCTCCCGGAAACGGAATGAGCACGTTCGCCATGGTCACGTTGATCTGCGGTTCCTCCTCGCGCGGCGTGACCAGCGCGGCGAAAAGGCCGACCAACAGAGCGACCAGCGCGAGCAGCGGAGTGATGCGCGCGCTGATGAAGTGCTTGGCGATTCGGCCGGCAATGCCCATGGCGATTTCAGTTCCGGCCGGCCGTCACGGGATCGAGGGCGATCTTTTCGCCCCCCTGCAATCCGGATAGAACGGTGACCTCGTCACCCACGACGGGACCTAGGCGAACCTGGCGCAGGTGCGCAGACCCGTTGCCATCGACGACATAGACGGCGGTGACCTCACTTCGGGTCACGATCGCCCTGGTGGGTACCCGAAGTTCGGCGGCAGAACCCTTGAGGGGCAGTCGCACTCGCGCGAATTGCCCGGGCTGGACGTGAGTACCGGCGGGCAGTTCGGCCCGCACTTCCACGCTGTGCGTGGCCGGATCGACGGCATTGACCGCGGACCAGCTGGTGACGTGTTGGAGCGAAGCGCCAGGTTCTCCGTTGAGCAAGAACGCTGGCTTCGACGCCTGCAGACGCCCGGCGATGGACTCGGGGATTTGGGCGATCACCCGTACCGCGCCCGGGGCGTAAATCGCGATCAGGGGCCGTCCGGGTGTGGCCAAATCTCCCACTGCGACCATGACGTCCGTGACATTGCCGTCGTAGGGAGCGGTGACCGTGCGCCATCCCGCGCGCGTACGGGCCGCGCTGGCCGCAGCCCCCGTGGCCTGGGCATCCGCCTCGGCCGAATGCAGCGCCGCCTCGCTACGCTGCATCGCAGCAACGCTGATGTAGTCCTGCGCGCGCAGTCGTAGGGCGCGCTCGTAGTCCGCCTTCGCCGCGGCGAGCCGTGCGGCCGCCCCGCTGGCCGTCGCCGCGCCGGCCGCAGCCGCTTGCGCGGCGTCATCCGCGTCGATCCGAATCAGGGCCTGTCCTGCCTTGACCGACTCGCCGCTTCGCACCAGCACCTCGAGCACGCGGCCGGACACCTGCGCCCCCAAGGTGCCCTGCCGGACCGCTTCGACCGTACCGGTCGCCGTGTAACTGCCTTCCTGCCCCGTGGCGCCGATGCTGTAGGTCTCCAGGGGCGCCGTGAACGCCCGCAGCGCCGTGGCGAGGCCAATAAGGCCGATGAGTAGGCGGTGTTGCATTGCATTTCCTTGTGGTCATGGTTACTCTATCGCTATATGGCGATTGGTGCAACTAGCCTTCATAGGTACACTGTGAACGACCGATCTAACCGGGACTGCCTGCCATTGAAAGCGCTGGATGACCGGGCCCTCGGGCACGTCGCGGAATATTTCCGGGCGCTCTCGGAGCCCTTGCGCCTCAAGATCTTGAATGCCCTACGCGATGAGGCGCGCAACGTGGGCGAACTCACCGAGCTGCTCAACTGCAGTCAGGCCAACGTGTCCAAACACCTGGCTACGCTCACCCGTTACGGGTTCGTGGAGCGCACCGCGCAGGGCACTAGCGCCTACTACAAGATCGCGGACCCCCGGGTGTACCAGCTCTGCGATCTGGTCTGTGGCCAGATGGCGCAGCACTTTGCCAGCCAGGCCCAGATGCTGGGCGCGACCGCGCCGACTGCTCGCGCGAGGCGCTGATCCAGTGCAATGCGGCGGGCATCTGGAAATGCCCGGGCCGTCGGGCTAAGGCAGGTGGCAACCCCTGCCCCATTGGCCTTGGAGCTGCGGGCGCTCTACCCGAGCCTGACGGACCTCCCCCTCGAATCCACTGCGCTTGAGGTCCTGGACGTATCTGCGGGGACGCGGTTGTTTGACGCAGGAGCGCCCTGTGCAGGGTTTCCGCTGGTACTCGAAGGCGAAATCCAGGTTTCCCGAGCCGCCAGCGACGGGCGCCAATTGGAGCTCTACCGGGTAGGGCCAGGCGAGATCTGCATCGTCTCGGCAGCGGGTCTGATGTCGAATCGCCCGCTCAACGCCCAGGGGACCGCGGCCGCCCGGACCCGACTGGCGATGATGCCTCCAAATCTCTTCGCGCGATGGAACGATCACAAGCCCTTCCGTCAATTCGTATTTGGCGTATTTGCAGATCGCCTCGGGGACCTCATGACCTTGGTCGACGCCGTCGCCTTTCACCGGCTCGACGAGCGGCTTGCCGGCTTTCTCCTTGAGCGCGGCCGGGTCATTCACACGACGCATCAGGCACTCGCCGACGAACTCGGCACCGTGCGAGAAATCATCACTCGACTTCTTAACCGATTCGAGTCCGCGGGAGCGGTCAAATTGGGCCGCGAACGGATTGAGATCGTCAATGCCACGGCGTTGCAGTCGCTCTCGGGCTCTGCTCTGAAGTCACCGTGATGGCAAGGCGCCAGGACCGGGCCCGACGCCATGGGCTAAGTAACTTACGTCACTGACAGATCATCAAGGTCGGCGCAGCATCCTCCTCTCAATAGAAGGAGTGCACTGTATGAACCCCAATGTTGGCTCGGTGGATCGGCTGCTTCGGATTGTCGTTGGGCTTGCCCTGATCGCCCTCGCCGCTCTGGGAAAGATCGGCTGGTGGGGGTACATCGGCATCGTGCCATTGGGAACCGGACTGTTTCGGTTCTGCCCGGCCTACACGCTGCTGGGAATTCGAACCTGCCAGGCCGCGTCGGCAAAGCACCCCAACGGCTGATCGACGCCGCACTCAGACCTCCGCGTCGAAGAGGGTCCGCTACTGACACGAGGTTCGAGAATACCGCCGCCGGTCTTGGCGCTGACAGCCGCCACCGCAATGTGGTGGCTCGATCGCCATGCGCCCGTGATCAGGATCCTTAGCGTTCTGTGGACCTACGTCGGGTGGGCCCTGATCGCCGTGGGCGTACTGATGGACTCTGTCTCAGTCGTAGCATTCATTCGCGCCAAGACGACGGTGAACCCGCTCCGCGTGGAGCGGGCGTCGCACCTGGTCGTAACGGGCCTTTACCGCGTGACGCGAAACCCGATGTACCTCGGATTGATAGCTCTGCTCTCCGGGTGGGCCACTGTGCTTGGCAGTGCAAGTCCATGGCTTGTGTTGGTTGTTTTCGAACGAGTGCTGGTGATCTTTCAGATCCGCCCCGAGGAAGCGGCCCTCGCGGCAAGGTTTGGGCCTGCCTACACGCAATATGCTCGACAGGTAAATCGGTGGCTCGGAAGAGCGCGCAGCTAGCTCGGACTGCGTCAGTGCCGATTGAACGGGACGCCTATCGAGCGTGCCAATCGCACCGGCGGCTCTTGGATCCTTCGCATGTCGGATAAATTTGTCGCGAACAAAAGCCGGCATCTGTCCGCACCAATTGTCGGTACCCCCCGGAACATTGCTCGCGCAGTGATTCGTCGTACAGATCAAATGGGCCGGGTAGAGTGGGTGACTCCATCAAGCGCGGGCCGGGCATATGGGCAGAAAATCAATGTCAGGCGGTGTTCGCGCCGCCGGCCCTAATCGGATACAGGTTACGTTCAAATTTGCCGGTGTTCGGTACCGCCCCACCTTGCCATGGTCACCAACGGAAGCAAATCTTCGCCGCGCTCGGCAACACCTGATCGGAATCAAGACGCGCGTTCAGGCCGGAATGTTTTCCTTCGCCGAGGAGTTCCCGGAATACCGTCGTTTGAAAGGCGTCCCGATGGCCGGATCACCGCGAACCTGCAGCCAGGTCTTCGATGCCTACCTCGCCCATTGCACAGCGCGGGTCGCGCGGCACGATATGGCACTGGTGACGCTCACGTCCTACCGCAAGGTGCTCGACGGCACCTGGCGCCCGGAGCTGGGATCGCTTCGATTTCTCGATGTGAAGTATTCGCAACTCGTCGAAATTGCCGATCGCGCGGTCTGGTGCAAGAAGACCCACAACAACGTCGTCAGTGTCCTGCGGCGCGCGTTCAAGTTCGGCTACCGCGACCATCCGGAGCTTTGCGATCCGACTCGAGACCTGAAGGGAGCCCGAATCAACGCCAAGGATCGCCCCTGCATTGATCCATTTGCGCTCGATGAAGCGGAGCTCCTGATCGAAGCACTGCGTCAAGACTGGGGCGACGCCCAGGCAAACTACGACGAGTTCCGCTTCTTCACCGGTCTGAGGCCGTCCGAGCAAATCGCGCTAACCGTCAGTGACTACGATGCTGCGCGTGGCACGCTGGACGTGACCAAGGCCCGCGTCAACGGCGTCGACAAGGACTCGACCAAGACCGGCGACGATCGCCGCATTGTCTTGAGCCCGCGCGCCGTCGCTGTATTGACTCGGCATCTGGCTCTTCGCGGAAAACTCGAGCGTGGTGGTCACATCGATCACGACCAGCTCTTTTTCAATGCCAACGGTCGCGCGCTTCGGAATCTTCAGTACCCTGGGATGCGCTGGCAACGGACGCTGAGCCGATTAAAGGAAATCCGGTATCGCCGGCCATACGTCGCGCGACATACCTCAGTGAGCTGGGATCTGATGATCGGCCGCAGCGCCCTTTGGGTCGCGCGCCAACATGGTCACAGCATTTCGACGATGCTGCGCTTCTACGCGGCGTGGGCGGACGGCGCACCCGAGTCCGATGTCGAGCGTATCCGCGCGACCGTCAACTCGGAGCGTCCGCTGCGCCACAAAACAACCACGCGCCGACCGAAAACGAAGCGCGCAATCGCAAAGCCTTTCGAGATGGACTTGCCAGCAGGCCGAGATCAGCCGGTACTGCGTTTTGCCACTGGATTTTCCACTGAGCGCGGATCGCCAGCGGCTAAGCCTATGAAGCGTCAGGAGAAAATTGGCGGAGAGAGAGGGATTCGAACCCTCGATGGGCTTTTGGCCCATACACCCTTAGCAGGGGTGCGCCTTCGACCACTCGGCCATCTCTCCGCAGCGCCGGCCTACGGGGCGGCGGCGATGATACGGGGGGCGGCGGAAGCGGTCAAAAGCGCCGGGCGGGGCGACCGGCGGGCGCGTGGAGCGCGTCCGCCGGATGCCCAGAGGCAGCTTCAGGTTCGAGCGTGAGCGCCCACCATCTGGGCCGGCGTCGAGTCGTCACCGTCGTGGCCCTCGACCGCCTCGCCGGACTCCTCGCGCTTGATGCGCTCGAAGATCTCCTCGCGATGCACGGCCACGTTCCGAGGCGCATTGACGCCGACGCGGACCTGGTTGCCCTTCACCCCAAGCACGGTCACGGTGATGTCTTCGCCGATCATCACCGTCTCGCCGACTCGGCGCGTGAGGATCAACATGTCAGTCCTCCGAGGACAGGCCGGTCCTGCGACCCGTCCGGTATCAGTTCGAGCGAAGCATAACAACGATGCCCAAGGCTTAGACAGTCCTTAAGTCGTTGTTCCGGACCGACTATTTCAGTTTAAGGGTTCTCCTTAGAAATCCGTTCTCGGACAAAGTTCGGCACCAGAGCAAGCGCCGCGTCGAGTCCTCCGACGTCGTTGCCGCCGGCCTGCGCGAAGTCCGCGCGGCCACCGCCACGACCTCCGACCTTGGCCGCCGCCGCCGCGACGAGCTCGCCCGCCTTCACCTGCGCGACGAGATCCGCGGTGACACCCGCCACCAGCGTCACCTTGCCCTCGCCATCCGCCGAGCCGAGCACGATCACGCCGCGGCCGAGCTTCTCCTTGAGCTGGTCGACGGCGGCCCGCAGCGCCTTGGCATCGAGCCCGTCGACGCGCGCCGCGACCACGCGCGCGCCGCCGACGTCGACGGCACCGGCGGCGAGATCGCGGCCCTGGCCGCTCGCGAGACGCGCCTTCAGCGCGTCGACCTCGCGCTCGAGCCGCTTGGCGCGCTCGGCAAGCGAGACGACCTTGTCGAGCACGTCCTCGCGGCTGCCGCGTACGACGCCGCCGATCTCGCGCAGCAGGTGGTCGCCGAGCGCGAAGTAGCGCAGCGCCGCCTCGCCGCTGACCGCCTCGATGCGACGCACGCCGGCGGCCACGCCGCCCTCGCTGATGATCTTGAAGGCACCGACGTCGCCGGTGCGGCCGACGTGCGTGCCGCCGCAGAGCTCGGTCGAGAAATCGCCGAAGCGCAGCACCCGCACCGTGTCGCCGTACTTCTCGCCGAACAGCGCGATCGCCCCGGCCGCCACGGCCGCGTCGTAGCCCATGTGGCGCACGTCCGCCGCAATGTTCTTAAGCACCTCGGCGTTGACCAGCGCCTCAATGCGCGCCAGCTCCTCGGCGGTGACCGGTGCAAAGTGCGAGAAGTCGAAGCGCAGCCGCTCGGCCTCGACCAGCGAGCCCTTCTGCTGCACGTGTGGGCCAAGCACCTGCCGCAGCGCCGCGTGCAGCAGGTGGGTGGCCGAGTGGTGGCGCATGGTGGCCGCGCGCCGTTCGGCGGCAACCACCGCCTGCACCGGGTCGCCGACCGCGAGCCGGCCGCGCGTCACGAGGCCGGCGTGGGCATGCGCGTCCCGGACCTTCTGCGTGTCCTCGACCTCGAAGTCGCCGCCCGTGCCGGCGAGCGTGCCGGTGTCGCCGACCTGGCCACCGCCCTCGGCGTAGAACGGGGTGCGGTCGAGCACCACGCGGCCGCGCTCGCCCTGCGCGAGCGCGGCGACGCTCGTGCCGTCGGCACCGAGCAGCGCGACGATCCGGGCCGGCGCCGACAGCGTGTCGTAGCCCTGGAATTCGGTGCGCGCATCGAGGTCCACGGTCTCGCGCAGGTCGACGCCGAAACGGCTCGCAGCCCGGGCGCGCTCGCGCTGCGCCTGCATCGCGGCCTCGAAGCCCGCCTCGTCGATCGCGAGCCCGCGCTCGCGCGCGATGTCGGCCGTCAGGTCGACCGGGAAGCCGTGCGTGTCGTACAGCTTGAAGACGGTCTCGCCAGGGATCGTCCGCGAGGCCCCGAGTGCCGCGATCGCGGCCTCGAGCATCGCCATGCCCGAGCTCAGCGTCTCCGCGAAGCGCGCCTCCTCCTGGGCGAGCACCTTCTCGGCGTGGCCGGCGCCCTGCACGAGCTCGGGATAGGCAGCGCCCATCTCGCGCACCAGCGCCGGGACCAGCCGGTGGAAGAACGGGCCATTCTGGCCGAGCTTGTAGCCATGGCGGATCGCGCGACGGATGATCCGGCGCAGCACGTAGCCGCGACCCTCGTTCGAGGGCGTGACGCCGTCGACCACCAGGAAGGTGCAGGCCCGGATGTGGTCGGCGATGACCCGCAGGCTCGGGCTCGACAGGTCGGTCGCGCCGGTCTCCTTCGCCGCCGCCGCGATCAGGCCGCGGAACAGGTCGATGTCGTAGTTCGAGTGCACGCCCTGCATCACCGCGGCGATGCGCTCGAGTCCCATGCCGGTGTCGACGCTCGGCTTCGGCAGCGGCGTCAGCGTGCCATCGGCCGAGCGCTCGTACTGCATGAACACCAGGTTCCAGATCTCGACGAAGCGGTCGCCGTCCTCGTCCGGCGAGCCGGGCGGACCGCCGGGGATCGAGGGCCCGTGGTCGTAGAAGATCTCCGTGCACGGCCCGCACGGCCCGGTGTCGCCCATCGCCCAGAAGTTGGACTTCGCACCCATCCGCGCGATCCGTGCAGGGTCGACGCCGGCCTCCTCGACCCACAGCTTGAACGCCTCGTCGTCGGTCTCGTAGACCGTCACCCACAGCCGGTCCTTGGCGATGCCGAGCTCGCCGGTCACGAGCTGCCAGGCGAAGCGGATCGCGTCGCGCTTGAAGTAATCGCCGAAGCTGAAGTTGCCCAGCATCTCGAAGAACGTGTGGTGGCGCGCCGTGTAGCCGACGTTCTCGAGGTCGTTGTGCTTGCCGCCGGCGCGCACGCAGCGCTGCGAGGTCGCCGCGCGCCGGTACGGCCGCTCGTCCTTGCCGAGGAAGACGTCCTTGAACTGCACCATGCCGGCGTTGGTGAACAGCAGCGTCGGGTCGTTGCCCGGCACCAGCGGACTGGAGGCGACGACCGCATGCCCCTGGCGACGGAAATAGTCGAGGAAGTGGGCGCGCAGGTCGGCGCTGGTCGGGACGCGGCGGGGAGATTCGGGCATGGCGACGGCGCCGGACAGGCCGGCAGGCAGCTGAGGGACCGGGAAGTGTAGCGGGGACGCCGCCCGGCGGGGGGTCTCTACGCGTCCCCGCCGGTCTCGTCCTCGTCCGTCACGTTCGCGGGATCGACGTCCTCGAGCTCGAGGTCCGCGGCCGCCGCGCCGAGTGCGCCGCGCACCTGCTCGCCGGTGAAGCCCCGCTGCAGCAGGAAGCGGGCCTGGCGGGCCCGCTCGGTGGCATCGGCCGGCACGCCAGGGCCGAAGCGGCGCAGCCGCAAGGCCGCCGCACGCGCCTGCCAGTCCGGGGAGCGGATCGCCACCGCCGCGTCGATGAGCGCTGCTGCGACGCCTTGACGCCGCAGCTCCAGCGCGATTCGCAGCGGCCCCTGGCCGCGGCCGGCGCGGCCCGCGACCGCCGCCTCGACGAAGCGGGCATCGTTGACGAGCCGCTCGTCCTCGAGGGCCGAGACGGCATCCTCGGCGGCCCCGTCCTCGAAGCCGGAGTCGGTCAGGCGCACTTTCAGCGCGCGGCGGGGATAGTCGCGACGGGCGAGCAGGCCGATCGCCCGCCCGCGCGCGGCCTCTGCGCTCGCCGGGTCCGCCGGCGGACGGCGGCCGCGGCGCTTGCCGCCGAAGCCGCCGCGCATCGCCATCGCGGCGCTAGCCCTCGGCCGCCTCGGAGGCAGGCGCCGTCCCGGTCTGGCCGCGACGCGGGACCAGCAGGCGCGCGCGCAGCGCCTGGTTCAGTTCCTCGGCCGCTTCCGGGTGCTGCTGCAGGTAGGTACGGGCGTTGTCCTTGCCCTGGCCGATGCGCTCACCCTTGTAGGCATACCAGGAGCCGGACTTCTCGAGCAGGTTCTGCGCGACCGCCATGTCGATCAGCTCGCCCTCGCGCGAGATGCCCTGGCCGTACAGGATCTCGAACTCGGCCTCGCGGAACGGCGGCGCGACCTTGTTCTTGACGACCTTCACGCGGGTCGCGTTGCCGACCACTTCCTCGCCGTTCTTGAGCGCGCCGATGCGACGGATGTCGAGGCGCACCGACGAGTAGAACTTGAGCGCGTTGCCGCCGGTGGTGGTCTCGGGGTTGCCGAACATCACGCCGATCTTCATGCGGATCTGGTTGATGAAGATCACGATCGTGTTCGAGCGCTTGATGTTGCCGGTCAGCTTGCGCAGCGCCTGCGACATCAGGCGCGCGTGCAGGCCGACCTGCAGCTCGCCCATCTCGCCCTCGATCTCGGCCTTCGGCGTCAGCGCCGCGACCGAGTCGACGACCACGACGTCGACCGCGCCGGAACGGACCAGCATGTCGGTGATCTCGAGGGCCTGCTCGCCGGTGTCGGGCTGCGAGACCAGCAGGTCGTCGACCTTGACCCCGAGCTTCTCGGCATAGGTCGGGTCGAGCGCGTGCTCGGCGTCGACGAAGGCCGCCGTGCCGCCCATCTTCTGGCACTGCGCGATCACCTCGAGCGTCAGCGTGGTCTTGCCGGACGACTCCGGCCCGTAGATCTCGACGACGCGGCCGCGTGGCAGGCCGCCGACGCCGAGCGCGATGTCGAGGCCGAGCGAGCCGGTCGGGATCACGTCGAAATCCATCGCCGCGGACGCATCGCCGAGGCGCATCACCGAGCCCTTGCCGAACTGCTTCTCGATCTGCGTGAGCGCGGCCGAAAGCGCCTTCTTGCGGTTGTCGTCCATCGCGTGGCTACCTCCTGGGGTGAGTAGGAATTATCGCACAGCGACCCCCGCCGGGAAGCGGCAATTCGGGCCGAAGCGCGCGGAAATTCAGGCGTCGTGCGCCGGCGGCCAGAGGCCGAGCGGCTGGTAGCGGGAACCGCCTGGATGCGGCTCGGAGGCGACGAGCGCCAGCGTCGCGCACGGCCAGCGAAGCGGCGTGCACGCGGCCGCGGTGAACGGCGCGCGCAGCTTGCGCGCCAGCGTCAGGTGCGGGCGGAAGGCCCGCGAATCAACGCGAAAGCCGCGCTCCCTCAGCGCGTTCCTCAAGTCCGACTGCAAGGCCGCGAGCGCGACGGGCACATCGCCCGCCAGCGCGACGAGCGCCTCGCCGCGCGACCAGCCCGCCAGCCGATCGAGGACGAGCTCGGCCGCGGGCAGACGCACCGCGGCACCGATCGCCTCGAGCTCGCCGAGCCGCGCGACCGGCACCGCGCCGAGGAACTCGAGCGTGACATGCAGGTTCTCGGGTGGAACGGCGCGCCCGCCGGCGGCGGCGATCGCGGCGGCGAAGGCGTCGCCGGCGGCGATGCGCAGCGCCTCGCCGGGCCAGAGCGCGAAGAAGACCCGGCGCGTCGCGCGCGGATCGCTCACAGATCCAGGACGCCCGCGAGCGCGCTCGACACGGCCTTGCGCCGGATTGCCTCGCGGTCGCCCTTGAAGAGCTTCATCCGGGCCTGCACCTGCTGCGAGTGCCCGCGCCGCCACGCCCAGGCGAACCAGACGGTTCCGACCGGCTTGCCCGGCGATCCGCCGTCGGGCCCGGCGATGCCCGAGACGGCGATCGCGACGTCGGCACCGGCCCGCTCGAGCGCGCCGAGCGCCATCGCGCGCACGACCGGCTCCGAGACCGCGCCGTGCTCCGCGAGCTCCGCCGGCAGCACGCCGAGCAGCGTCGTCTTGGCGGCATTGCCGTAGCAGACGTACCCGGTCTCGAACCACTGCGAGCTGCCGGCGATGTCGGTCAAGGCCTTGGCGACCCAGCCACCCGTGCACGACTCGGCGGTCGTGATCCGCCGCGCGCCGGATTGCAGGTGCGCGCCGACGCGTGTCGCGAGCCGCGCCAGGTCCTCGTCGCCGACGTTCATGCCAGCCGCGGCCGCGCGCTCGCGCGCGGCGCCGCCCGATCCGACCTTGCCGCCATCGCTACTCCCCGCCCGACCCACGGGCGCGGCAGAGCCTACCTGCCCGACCGAGGCCCTGCACGCCTGCATGACGCCGGGCTCACGAGCGCGTGAAGCGAGCTTAACTGCCCAGCACGGCGCGATTGGCGTACCGTTCGCCGCAGCCTGCGGACACGCGCACCGCGGGGCCCGGCCCGCCGGGGAGGCTCTGCGCGGCAATCACGAGGGAACGAGGCGATGAAGACACTCAATCTGGCGCTCGCGAGCGCCGCACTGGCGGCCGTCTTTGCACTGCCGGTTCAGGCGAAGGACACGTCCGGCCCGGTCACCTGCACCGACGGCACGACCTCACCGCACGGCGGCCGGGGTGCCTGTGCGCACCACGGCGGCATCAAGAAGGACGCGGCCCCGGCGGCTGCGGCGACGCCGGCCGCCCCGGCGGCGGCGGCGGCACCGGCTGCGGCTCCCGCGGCGGCGGCCCCGGCGGCTGCACCGGCCAAGCCGGCGGCTGCGCCGGCACCGGCGAAGCCGGCCGCGGCCGCCAGCACGCCGGCGGCGAGCGCGTCGTCGGGCTCGACGCACTCCGTGAATGGCGACGCCACCGGCGCGTCCGCGAAGTGCAAGGACGGCAGCTACTCCCACTCGAAGACCCACAAGGGCACCTGCTCGCGCCATGGCGGCGTGGCGGAGTGGCTCGACGGCTCGAAGAAGTAGCCGCGATCGGGCGGCGCGCGCCACGCGCGCGCCGCCTCATCCGCGACCGGCCGGGCGCTCGCAGAGGTAGGCGAGCGGCGGTCGGTTCCGGATCTGCTGGCAGCCCGGCGCCGGAATGTCCGTCCCCGGTGCCACGCCGCAGCCGGGATAGCGCCCGGTCCACTCGTCGCAGACGAGCACGAAGGCCGCCGCGCGCCGGCCAGCCACCGCCCGGTCGAACGCAGCCAGGGCGGCCTCGAAGTCCGCCGCCGACCCGCCCACCTCGAGCTCGCGCACCGGCCGCGGCACGCCAAGCCTGAAGAGAAGTGCCGAATTCGACGCGATCAGCGTTCCCGGCGGCAAGGCGCGCACGCTCGCCATCAGCGCCTGGTCGCGCGACAGGGTCAGCCACGCTTCCTCGCCGTAGCCGCGCGCGGACCGGACGTCACGCACCAGCGCGATGACGGTCGCGAGCACGAGCGCAAGCCCGCCGAGGGCGGCGAGGCGTCGCAATCGCGGGCCTGCAAGCGCGTCGACCGCGAGCGCCACCGCGAGCGCACAGGCAAAGGTGTACTGCAGCACGTTGCGGTTGTCGATCAGGTTGCCCCACTCGTAGCGGCTGCGCGCAACCACCAGCAGCAGCCCGCCCGCGCCGGCGTAGCCGGCGAGCAGCCCGAGCAGGAGCTGCCGCGCCGGCCGATCCCGCAGCCGCCAGAGCGCAGCGCCGACGAGGAGTGCCGCCGAGCCGAGCAGTGCGAGCGCGGCGGCCGGCGCGAACTGCGCGGTGGGCAGGCCGAGGTCGTCGAACTGAGCGAGCGCGTAGTCGGCGAGGTTCGAGGTCCACGGGCGCACCGAAGCCGGCATGTGGTAGGGCTGCAGCTGCCCGAAGGTCGCGAGGTTGTAGGCGAGCAGCGCCGCCACCGGTGGCGCCGCGCCGAGCACCCAGTCTCGCCCGGCATCGGGCGGACCGAGTCCGCGCAGGCGCGCGACGATCAGCGCTGCCGCGGACACCGCGAGCACCGCGAGCGCGGCGTTGCGACAGCAGAAGCCGACGCCCGCCGCGAATCCGGCGAGCAGCAGCCAGCGACGGGGGGTGGCCGTCGCGGCCGTGAGGCCCAGGCCACGCGCCAGCGCCCCGAGCGCGACCACTCCGAGTGCCAGCGCCGGCACATCCGAATAGGCCAGGAAGTGCCAGTCGCGCACGCCCTGGCTCAGCACGACGAGCGTGGCCACGGCCGCGAGCACGCCATCGCTGAGCGCGCCGCGGAAGAGCCCGATCAGGAGCAGCGGCAGCAACGCCGCCGCCAGCCGTCCCGGCCAGAGCGCCGCGCGGCGGACGTCGCCGGCGACCGGCGTCAGCGCCGCGATCAAGACGCTGAATCCCGGCGGGAAGAGCGGCTGCGGAATCGCGTCGCGGTCGACGGGCTCGACGTCCCACGGCGTCACGCTCGGCCGGCCCTCGCGCAGCAGCGAGTCCGCCATGTCGATGTACGAGGCACTGTCGCCGGAGTACGGATAGCGATAGCGGGCGTAGACGCTGTCGAGCGCCGTGATCAACGCGGCGCCTGCCAGCAGCGCGATCAGCGCGATGTGCCGGCTCGTCAGTGGCCGCGGCATGCTCCCTCCTCGGCGGCCGTGTGCCTGGGTGCGCGTCGCGGCCGTGCCGCGAGTATGGCATCGCGTCGTCGGCCGGACACCGCCCCGCCCGCGACACGGTGGCGCGCGACGCGGCGAGCACGACCGGACGCACGGCGCCGCGTGGCGCGACCGGCGGCGCGCCGCGGATGCGGCTTGACATTTCGATATTACTTGTAGGATCGTTTCGATATGGACGCTGCTCAGACGGTCAGGGCCCTCGCGGCGCTGGCGCACACCCACCGCCTCGCGATCTACCGCCTGCTGGTGGAGAAGGGACCTGCAGGGCTGCCGGCCGGCGAAATCGCCGCGCGCATCGGCATCACGCCGTCGTCGCTGACCTTCCACGTGCAGGCGCTGCAACACGCCGGTCTCGTCGGCGTCGAGCGTGCGGGCCGCCAGCTCTTCTACGCGGCTGACTTCCCGACGATGAACGGGCTCGTCGAGTACCTGACCAAGAACTGCTGCGGCGGCGCGGCCGCCTGCGTCCCCGCCTGCAAGCCCGCCGCCACCCGCAAGTCGCCTGCAAGAACCCGGAGGACCGCATGAAGCGCTTCCACGTGCATCTGTCGGTGTCGGACCTGGCGCAAAGCATTCGCTTCTACTCGACCCTGTTCGGCGCCGCCCCGACCAAGGTCGAGGTCGATTACGCGAAGTGGATGCTCGATGACCCGCGGATCAACTTCGCCATCTCGACGCGCGAGACGGCGCTCGGCGTCAATCACCTCGGCCTGCAGGTCGAGGCGGCCGAGGAGCTGGGCGATCTCGAGGCCCGCCTGCGGCGCGCGGCCACCGCGGTGCTGCCGGAGCACGGCGTGACCTGCTGCTACGCGGTCAGCGACAAGTACTGGGTCACCGATCCGCAGGGGGTCGCCTGGGAGGTCTACCACACACTGCAGGATGCGCCGGTCTACGGGTCCTATCAGCCGGTCCAGCACATCCGCGAGGAACTCACCGCGCCCTGCTGCGGCCCGAAAGCCGCGAGCGACGCCGCCCGGGGCTGCTGCACGTGACGGAGATCCGCGCGATGCGCGCGACAGAATTCGGCGCCGTGCGTGCCGTGCTCGGCGCCGCCGGCCTGCCGGTCGATGATCTCGACGGGTCGGCGGCGGTTCGCTTCTGGGTCGCGGCGGTCGACACCGACATCCACGGCGTGATCGGGCTCGAGAGCGCCGGAGGCTGCGCCTTGCTGCGATCGCTCGCGGTCGTCCCCGCCGAGCGCCATCGGCGCCTGGGGCGCGCACTCGTTGCACGGGTCGAGTCCGAGGCCCGGACGGCCGGCTTTGGCGAGCTCACGCTGCTGACCGTGACGGCGCAGGGCTTCTTCGAGGCGCTCGGCTTCGAGGCGATCGAGCGTACCCGCGTACCGGCCGGCGTGCAGCAGACGGCGGAGTTCCGCTCCCTCTGCCCCGCCACCGCCGTCTGCCTGCGAAAGCCGCTTGGAACGAACGGGAGACCGCAGTGACCGACCGAACCTACGGGGTGCTATTCCTCTGCACCGGCAACTCCGCTCGCAGCATCCTGGCCGAGGCGATACTCAACCATCGCGGCGCACCCCGCTTCCGCGCATATAGCGCCGGCAGCCATCCGGCCGGCCGCGTCAATCCGGGCGCCCTCGAGCTGCTCGACCGGCTGCGCATTCCCACCGCGGGGCTGCGCAGCAAGTCCTGGGACGAATTCGAGCGACCGGGTGCGCCACCGCTCGATTTCGTGATCACGGTCTGTGACAACGCCGCGGGCGAGTCCTGCCCGGTCTGGCCGGGCCGGCCGCTGACGGCGCACTGGGCCGTCGCGGATCCGGCGCCCGTCGAGCCCCCCGAAGCTCGCGCGCGGGCGTTCGAGGAGGCGTACCGGACCCTGGCGCGGCGCATCGAGCTGTTCACGAATCTGCCGATCGAGTCGCTCGACCGCGTCGCGATCGGCAACCGGCTGCGCGACATCGGCCAGGTCGCGGGATGACACCGCTGGCGCGACGGCTCGGCGCGGAAGCGCTCGGCTCCTCGCTGCTCGCCGCGACGGTGATCGGCTCGGGGATCATGGCCGAGCGGCTCGCGCAGGGGAATGGCGCGGTCGCGCTGCTCGCGAACACCGGCGCCACGGTGGCGGCGCTCGCAACCCTGATCGCGCTGCTCGGGCCCGTCAGCGGCGCGCATTTCAATCCCGCGGTGTCGTTCGTCGAGGCGCTCCGTGGCCGGCTCACCTGGCGCGAGGCCGGCGGTTACACCGTGGCACAACTCGTCGGTTGCTGCAGCGGCGCGCTGCTGGCGCATGCGATGTATGCGCAACCGTTGCTGCAGGCCTCGACGCACGCCCGCGCCGGCATCGGGCAGTGGCTCGCCGAGGTGGTCGCCACCTTCGGCTTGCTGCTGGTAGTGCTCGGGCACCGGCGCGCCGAGGACGCACCCTGGATGGTCGCCGGCTGGATCGGCGCCGCGTACTGGTTCACCGCCTCGACCTCCTTCGCCAATCCGGCGATCACCGTGGCGCGCGCGCTGTCGAACACCTTTGCCGGGATCCGCCCCGGCGACGTACCGGGCTTCGTCGCGGCGCAGCTGGCCGGCGCGCTGCTGGCGTGTCCCGCCGCGCGAGCGCTCTTCGCCTCGAGCCCCCGACGCCCGTAGCGGCCGCGGGCTCCGGCCCGCGTCGATCGGCGTCGTCGCGCCGCCACCGCCGCAGGCGAGTTCATACGCAAGGCGACGAACGGCCGAGCGGTGAGTTACCTTCGCGACCGGCAGGAGCGACCCGCGACACGCGCGGTCGTCGAGGCGACCGGGACCGGGGGCGATAAGTCGTTGACGGACAAGGCCGAAGCCCACACGCCGATGATGCAGCAGTACCTGGCGCTCAAGGCCGAGTGCCCGGACGTGCTGCTCTTCTACCGGATGGGCGATTTCTACGAGCTCTTCTACGACGACGCACGGCGCGCCGCGAAGCTGCTCGACATTGCGCTGACGAGCCGTGGACAGTCCGCCGGGCAACCGATCGCGATGGCCGGCGTGCCGGTCGTGACGCTCGAGAGCTACCTTGCCAAGCTCGTGCGACTCGGCGAGTCGGTCGCGATCTGCGAGCAGATCGGCGAGCCCGGCAAGGGGCGCGGCCCCGTCGAGCGGCGCATCGTGCGCGTCGTGACGCCGGGCACCGTCACCGACGACGGGCTGCTCGAGGAGCGGCGCGCCACGCTGCTCGCCGCGGTCGCCGCCGGTCCGCAGCGCTGGGGTCTCGCCTGGCTCGAGCTCGCCAGCGGCCGCTTCACGGTGATGGAGGTCGACGGTCGCGCGGCCGTGGAGGCCGAGCTCGCCCGGCTCGCGCCGGTCGAGCTGCTGGCCGCCGACGGCAGCGAGGGCGCCTCGCTCGCCGGGGCCAAGCCCCGGGCGCCGTGGCACTTCGAGCCCGGGGTCGCGACGCGGCTCCTGACGCAGCAGTTCGCCGTCCGGGACCTGGCGGGGTTCGGTTGCGCCGACAAGCCGCTCGCAGTCACCGCGGCCGGCGCGCTGCTGCAGTACGTCCAGGAGACCCAGCGCGCCGCCCTGCCGCACCTCGCCGGGCTGACCACGGAGGAACGCGACGACACGGTGCTGATCGACCCCGCGACCCGTCGCAACCTCGAGCTCGAGGCGAGTCTCGGCGGTCGCGACGAGGCGACGCTGATCGGGCTGCTCGACCAGACCGCGACGCCGATGGGCGCCCGCGAGCTGCGGCGCTGGCTCGGGCGGCCGCTGCGGGACCCGGCGCCGCTGCGACAGCGCCTGCACGCGTTGCGCAGCCTGCTGGAATCGGGCCTTGCCGGCGAGCTCGCCGCGGGGTTGGCACCGATCGGCGACGTCGAGCGGATCCTGGCGCGCGTCGCGCTGCGCAGCGCGCGGCCGCGCGACCTCGCCCAGCTGCGCGCGGCGCTCGAGGCGATCCCGACCCTGGGCGCACTCGTGGGGCGCCACGACTCGCCGCTGCTGGCGGAGGCGGCCGCGGCGCTCGGGGGGCACCCGGCGCTCGCCCGTCTGCTGGCGGACGCGATCGCGCCGAGTCCGCCGCACTTCCTGCGCGACGGTGGCGTCATCGCGCCGGGGTACGACGCCGAACTCGACGAGCTGCGCCGCATCGCCACCGACACCGACAGCTACCTGCTCGAGCTGGAGGCGCGCGAGCGCGTCCGGACCGGGCTCGCGAGCCTGAAGCTCGCCTACAACCGCGTCTCGGGGTTCTACATCGAGCTCAACCGGCGCGATGCCGAGAACGCGCCGCCCGACTACGTGCGCCGCCAGACGGTCAAGAACGCCGAGCGCTTCCTGACCGCCGAGCTCAAGGGCTTCGAGGACAAGGTGCTCGGCGCGCGCGAGCGCGCGCTGGTGCGCGAGCGGCAGCTGTACGAGCAGCTGCTCGATCACCTGACCGGCGAGCTCGCGGCCCTGCAGGCAACCGCGCGCGCACTGGCGCTCGTCGACGTGCTCGGCAACCTCGCGCGCCTCGCGCTCGAGCGGCGCTGGTCCGAGCCGGAGTTCACCACCGAGTCGCGGCTGTCGATCGCCGCCGGCCGCCATCCGGTGGTCGAGAGCCTGCTGGCGGCGCCGTTCGTGCCGAACGACCTCGAGCTCGATGCGCGCCGTCGCATGCTGGTGATCACCGGCCCGAACATGGGCGGTAAGTCGACCTACATGCGCCAGGTGGCGCTGATCGTCGTGCTGGCACGGATCGGCAGCTACGTGCCGGCCGAGCGCGCGGTGCTCGGTCCGACCGACCGGATCTTCACGCGCATCGGCGCGGCCGACGACCTCGCCGGCGGCCGCTCGACGTTCATGGTGGAGATGACCGAGACCGCGAACATCCTCAACAACGCGACCGCCGAGAGCCTGGTGCTGATGGACGAGATCGGCCGCGGTACCAGCACCTTCGACGGCCTGTCGCTCGCCTGGGCGGCGGCGGAGCACATGGCGCGCAGCGTCCGGTCGTTCACGCTGTTCGCGACGCACTACTTCGAGCTCACCGCGCTCGCCGAGGACACCGGCGGCGTCGGCAACGTGCATCTCGACGCCACCGAGCACGGCGACGCGCTCGTGTTCCTGCACGCCGTCAAGCCAGGTCCCGCCAGCCGCAGCTATGGACTGCAGGTGGCGCGCCTGGCCGGCGTGCCGCGCGAGGTGATCGCGGCGGCGCGCCGTTACCTCGCGGCGCTCGAGCAGCGCGGCGGCGAGCTGCGCCCGCCCTCGCCGCAGGCGGAGCTGGCGCTGAGCGCGCCGCCAGCGCCGCTGCCCGCCGCGCCGGACGCGGCGGCTGCCGTGCTCGCCGAGCTCGGCGCGATCGACCCGGACGCGCTGACGCCGCGCGAGGCGCTCGAGGCGCTGTACCGGCTCAGGGAGGTCGCGGCGCGAAGCGACCCGAACGCAGGAAACTGAGCGTCGCCTCGCAGACCTCGTCCGAGAAGAGCAGGCCGGTGTGCGTCACGGGCAGGACCAGGTGGTCGGCCGCGCCCTCGAGCCGTGTCTCGTCGACCGCGACCGTGCCGTCGTGCGGCTCCGGCAGCGCCGCGAGCAGCCGGCCGAAGCCGATCCCGTGCGAGCCCGCGATCACGCCGATCCGGGCCGCACCGCGCCACGCCGGTGCCGACTCGGCGAGCAGCTCGGCGCCGGCCAGCGGCCCGAAGAAGATCGACATCCCCGGCAGGCGCGCGAAGGCGCGCGCCGAGCGGCTGCCGTTGACCGGCGAGCCGAGCAGCACCGCGCGCCCGATGCCGCGTTCCGGCCGCGCGCCGAGATAGCGCAGCACCAGCAGGCCGCCGAGGCTGTGACCGACGAGCTGCACCGGCGGCGGCAGCGCCGTGACGGCGCGGTCGAGCTCCTCGAGCACCTCGTCAGCGACCGCCGTCATCGAGCGGTAGTGGAACTGGCGGACGTGGTAGCCCGCGTGCGCCAGGCGGTGACGGAACAGCGTCGCCTCGAGGCCGGTCATCCACAAGCCGTGGACGACCAGGACCGAGCCCGGCTCAGGCACCGGGGCGCAGGCGGATGTGCAGATCCTTCAGTTGCTGCTCGCTGACCGCGGTCGGCGCCTCGGTCAGCGGGCAGAACGCGGTCTGCGTCTTCGGGAACGCGATCACCTCGCGGATGCTGTCGGCACCCGACATCAGCATCGCGAGCCGGTCGAGGCCGAAGGCGATGCCGCCGTGCGGGGGCGCGCCGTACTTGAGCGCCTCGAGCAGGAAGCCGAACTTCGTGCGCGCCTCCTCGGGCTCGATGCCGAGCAGGCCGAACACCGTCGACTGCAGCTCCTCGCGGTAGATGCGCACCGAGCCGCCGCCGATCTCCGAGCCGTTCAGCACGCAGTCGTAGGCCTTGGCGATCGCCGCGCCGGGGTCGGCGGCGAGCGCCGCCGCGTCCTCGTTGACCGGCGAGGTGAACGGATGGTGCATCGCGACCCAGCGACCGGCGTCCTCGTCGCGCTCGAACATCGGGAAGTCGACCACCCACAGCGGCCGCCAGGCGTTGGCGACCAGCTTGAGGTCGGCACCGAGCTTGAGGCGCAGCGCGCCGAGGCTGTCGTTGACGACCTTGGCGCGGTCGGCACCGAAGAACACGAGGTCGCCGGAACGCGCGCCGGTGCGCTCGAGGATGCCGGCGATCGCCGCGTCCGACAGGAACTTCAGGATCGGCGACTGCAGGCCGGCCCGGCCCTGCGCGGCGTCATTGACCTTGACGTAGGCGAGGCCCTTGGCGCCGAAGCGCGCGACGTGGGCGGTGTATTCGTCGATCTGGCCGCGGCTGAGCTCGCCGCCCGCGGGGACCCGCAGTGCCGCCACGCGGCCGTCCGCCGCCTTCGCCGGACCCGCGAAGACCTTGAACTCCGAGTCGCGAACGAGGTCGGCGACGTCGACGAGCTCGAGCGGGATGCGCAGGTCCGGCTTGTCGGAGCCATAGCGGCGCATCGCCTCCGCGTAGCTCATCCGCGGGAACGGGTCCGGCAGCTCGGTGCCGAGCACGGCCTTGAACACCGCCCGCACCAGACCCTCCATGATCCGCATGATCTCGTCCTGCGTCAGGAACGAGGTCTCGATGTCGACCTGCGTGAAGTCCGGCTGCCGGTCGGCGCGCAGGTCCTCGTCGCGGAAGCAGCGCACGATCTGGTAGTAGCGGTCGAAGCCGCTGATCATCAGCAGCTGCTTGAAGATCTGCGGCGACTGCGGCAGCGCGAAGAACTTGCCGGGATGCGTGCGCGACGGCACCAGGTAGTCGCGCGCGCCCTCGGGCGTCGCCTTGGTCAGCATCGGCGTCTCGATGTCGACGAAGCGCTGCGCGTCGAGGTAGTGGCGCACCGCGCGCGTCAGCTCGTGGCGCATCAGCAGGCGCTTCTGCATCACCTCGCGGCGCAGGTCGAGGTAGCGGTACTTGAGGCGCACTTCCTCGCGCACCTCCTCGTCGAGCTGGAACGGCAGCGCCTCGGAGCGGTTGAGGACCGTCAGGCGCTTGGCGAGCAGCTCCACCTGGCCCGAGACGAGGTTCGCGTTGGCCGTACCGGCCGGACGCGCGCGGACCACGCCCTCGACCGAGAGCACGTACTCGGAGCGGACGCGCTCGGCCTCGGCGAATACCGCCGGCAGGTCGGGGTCGAAGACGATCTGCAGCAGGCCGTCGCGGTCGCGCAGGTCGACGAAGATCACGCCGCCGTGGTCGCGGCGCCGGTGGACCCAGCCGGCCACGGTGACCGTCTGGCCGATGAGCGACTCTTGGACCTGACCACAGTAATGGGAACGCATGGGAGCCTCGGCCATCCCCGGTGCGGGGAGCCGGGAATGTTACGGATCGCGCCTTGTGCGTTGCAAGACGCCGCGGCCGGGCCGGATCAGCGGCGTCGGGACGGCTTGCGGGCGGGCCGGCGGGCGCGGCTCGGCGCCTTCGCGGATGGCTTGCCGGCAGCCTTGAGCCCGGCCTTCGGGGCGACCTTGGCCTCGGGCTTGGCGGCGGGCGGGGCCATGGATTCGGACGGCTTCGCGCCGGCCTCGGCCTTGTCGGCCTTCGCCGGCTGGTCGCCTTTCTCGCCCTTCTCGGCCTTGTCCGCCTTGGCCTCGTCGCCGTGCAGATTGCGCTTCTTCTCGGCGTCGGACTTGAAGTCCGTCTCGTACCAGCCCCCGCCCTTCAGCCTGAAGACCGGAGCGGACACCAGCCGCTTCAGCTTCGGCTTGCCGCAGGCGGGGCACTTGACGAGCGGCTTGTCGCTCATCTTCTGCAGCGCCTCGTGGTGCACGCCACAGGCCTGGCACTCGTACTCGTAGAACGGCATCGACGACTCTCCGGCAGGCGGCGCCCGCGCCGCGCCCGTGGCAACGACGCCCGGGCGGCGGCGGATGATAGCAGCGGCGCCGTCAGGCGGCCGCGCGCCGCCCCTTGGCGAAGGACAGCACGCCCTCGGCCGCGGACACCCGGATCGCATCGCCGGCCGCGAACTCGCCGCGCAGGATGCGCTGCGCGAGCGGGTTCTCGAGCTGCTGCTGGATCGCCCGCTTCAGCGGGCGCGCGCCGTAGACCGGGTCGAAACCGGCCTCGCCCAGGCGGTCGCGCGCGCTGTCGTCGAGCTCGAGATCGAGCTCGCGCTCGGCGAGCCGCCGCTTCAGGTACTGCACCTGGATGTCGACGATGCGGCGGATCTCGCCGCGCCCGAGCGGGTGGAACACGACGATCTCGTCGATGCGGTTCACGAACTCGGGCCGGAAATGGCCGCCGACGATCTCGAGCACCGCCGCCTTCATGCGCTCGTAGTGCTTCTCCCCGGCCATCTCCTGGATCACCTGCGAGCCGAGGTTCGAGGTCATGATCACGACGGTGTTGCGGAAGTCGACCGTGCGGCCCTGGCCGTCGGTCAGCCGGCCGTCGTCGAGCACCTGCAGCAGCACGTTGAAGACGTCCGGATGCGCCTTCTCGATCTCGTCGAGCAGGATCACCGAGTACGGCCGGCGACGGACCGCCTCGGTCAGGTAGCCGCCCTCGTCGTAGCCGACGTAGCCGGGCGGCGCGCCGATCATGCGCGCGACCGAGTGCTTCTCCATGAACTCGCTCATGTCGATGCGGATCATGGCCTCCTCGGTGTCGAACAGGAACTCGGCGAGTGCCTTCGACAGCTCGGTCTTGCCGACTCCCGTGGGGCCGAGGAACAGGAACGAGCCGCTCGGCCGGCTCGGGTCCGACAGCCCGGCCCGCGCGCGCCGGATCGCGTCGGCGACCGCGCGCACCGCCTCGTCCTGGCCGACGACGCGCTCCGCGATCACCGCCTCCATCCGCAGCAGCTTGTCCTTCTCGCCCTCGAGCATCTTCGCGACCGGGATGCCGGTCCACTTGGAGACGACCTCGGCGATCTCCTCGTCGGTCACCTTGTTGCGCACCAGCGCGGGCGCCTTGGCATCGGCGTCCTGGGCGGCCTTCAGCCGCTTCTCGAGTTCCGGGATCCGGCCGTACTGCAGCTCCGACATGCGACCGAGGTCCGAGGCGCGCCGCGCCGCCTCGAAGTCGAGCCGCGCGCGCTCGAGCTGCTGCTTGATCTCGGCCTCGCCCTGCGAGGCCGCCTTCTCGCGCTTCCAGATCTCGTCGAGGTCCGCGTACTCGCGCTCGAGGCCGCGCAGCGTCTCCTCGATCTGCTCGAGGCGCTTGCGGGAGGCGTCGTCCTTCTCCTTGCGCAGCGCCTCGCGCTCCATCTTGAGCTGCACGATGCGCCGGTCGAGGCGGTCCATCTCCTCCGGCTTCGAGTCCATCTCCATGCGGATGCGCGAGGCGGCCTCGTCGATCAGGTCGATGGCCTTGTCGGGCAGCTGGCGATCGGTGATGTAGCGGTGCGACAGGGTCGCCGCCGCGACGATCGCCGGGTCGGTGATCTGCACCTTGTGGTGCACGGCATAGCGTTCCTTGAGCCCGCGCAGGATCGCAATCGTGTCCTCGACGCTCGGCTCGTCGACCAGCACCTTCTGGAAGCGGCGCTCGAGCGCCGCGTCCTTCTCGATGTACTTGCGGTACTCGTCCAGCGTCGTCGCACCGACGCAGTGCAGCTCGCCGCGCGCCAGCGCCGGCTTCAGCATGTTGCCCGCGTCCATCGCGCCCTCGGCCTTGCCGGCACCGACCATCGTGTGCAGCTCGTCGATGAACAGGATGACCTGGCCTTCCTGCTTGGCGAGGTCCTTGAGGACGCCCTTCAGGCGCTCCTCGAACTCGCCGCGATACTTCGCCCCGGCGATCAGCGCGCCCATGTCGAGGGCCAGGATCCGCTTCTGCTTGAGGCCCTCGGGGACCTCGCCGTTGACGATGCGCTGCGCCAGCCCCTCGACGATCGCTGTCTTGCCGACGCCGGGCTCGCCGATCAGCACCGGGTTGTTCTTGGTGCGCCGCTGCAGCACCTGCACGGTGCGACGGATCTCGTCGTCGCGGCCGATGACCGGGTCGAGCTTGCCGGACTTGGCGCGCTCGGTGAGGTCGATCGTGTACTTGTCGAGTGCGCCGCGCGCCTCCTCGGCGTTCGCGTCCTCGACCTTCTGGCCGCCGCGGACCTCGTCGATCGCCTTGACGATCGCGCCCTTGACCGCGCCGGCCTCGCGCAGCGTGCGGCCGAGCTCGCCCTTGTCCTCGAGCGCGGCGAGCACGAACAGCTCCGAGGAGATGAACTGGTCGCCGCGTTGCTGGGCGAGCTTGTCGGTGACGTTCAGCAGCCGGCCGAGGTCGTTCGAGACGTGCACCTCGCCCGCGGCGCCCTCGACCTTCGGCAGGCGATCGAGCGACTTCGCGAGTCCCGAGCGCAGCGCGTTCAGGTTCACGCCGGCCTTGTCGAGCAGCGGCCGAACCGTGCCGCCCTGCTGGTCGAGCATCGCCGACAGCAGGTGCGCCGGCTCGATGAACTGGTGGTCGCGGCCGACGGCCAGGGACTGCGCGTCCGCGAGCGCCAGCTGGAAGGTGGAAGTCAGCTTGTCCTGCCGCATGGCCGGTCCCTGATGATGATGATTTGAGCCTCAGGATGGGGCCCGCACGGGGAAATTCAACGGCCCGTCAGGGCGTTCCCCCGCTCGGCGCCGCCGGATGCTGGGTCAGCCAGATGATGCCGACGCCCATGAGAATCAACAGCAGTTGCTCGAGCGAGCGGGCGAGCCCGACGTGGCGGTGCAGCCCCGGGATCAGGTCCGCGACCGCCACGTAGAGGAGCGAGGCCGCCGCGAAGGCCAGCGCGTACGGCAGCACCTCCAGGGCCGCGCCGAGCGCCAGCACCGCGGCGAGGCCGCCGAGGACCGCCGCGGCGCTGACGAGCACGTTGAGCAGCAGCGCGCGCCCCCGGCCCATGCCACTGTGGAGCAGGATGCCGATGTCGCCGACCTCCTGGGGCAGCTCGTGGGTGAAGACCGCGACCGCCGTCGCGACGCCGAGGCCGGGCTGCGTCAGGTAGGCGGCGGCGATCACGACACCGTCGACGACGTTGTGGAACGCGTCCCCCCACAGGATCATCGGCCCGAGCGCGTGGCTGCGCGCGTCGGCGGCGCCGTGGTCGTGGCCGTCCTCGAACGGGTCGTCGTGCGAGTGCCGCCACAGCACGAGCTTCTCGAGCACGAAGAAGAGCAGCAGCCCGCCGAGCAGCACCGCGCCGACCGCGTGCGCACGCTCGGCGCCGGCGCCCTCGACCGCCTCCGGCAGGAAGCCGAGCAGCGCCGCGCCGAGCAGCGCGCCGGTGGCGAAGCTGACGAGGCGCGGCACGAGCGACCGGCGCACGCGCTCGGGCAGCGCCATGAAGACCGAGGCGGCGAGCGCCGAGGCGATGCCGACCCCGCCCGTCAGGGCCGCGACGGCGAGCAGCGCGTGCGGGGGGACCGTGGCCATGGTTCGACGAGTGTAGCGCCAGCGCTCAGGCGGTTCGCCACAGCAGCGTCGCCATGCGCCCGCCGCCCGGTTCGCGCCGGTACGAATAGAAGCGGGCCGCGAGCGCGTGGGTGCAGAGCCCGCCCCCGCGGACCGGGTCGACGCCGAGGCGCGCGAGCCGGGCGCGCGCGAGCCCCGCGAGGTCGGCCTGCCAGCGGCCGCGGGCGTTCGGCACGAACGCGATCGCGTCCGCGGGGTCCTGTGCGAGGAACGCCGCACGCACCTCCTCCCCGACTTCGAACGCCGCCGGGCCAATGCCCGGCCCGATCCAGGCGCAGAGCCCCGCCCCGCCGCCGAGCGCCGCGACCGTGCGCTCGAGCACCCCGGTGACGAGCCCGCGCCAGCCGGCGTGGGCGAGCCCGAGCCGCTGTCCGTCGCGGCTCGCGAACGCCACCGGCAGGCAGTCGGCCGTCAGGACCGCGAGTACCCGGCCCGGCTCGAACGTCACGGCCGCGTCCGCTTCCGGCGGCGGCAGCGACGGCGTGTGCTCGTGCACGACCACGCGCGCGCCATGCACCTGCGCGAGCCAGAGCGGCTCGGCCGGCAGGCCCAGGCTCGCCGCGAGCCACGCCCGATTGGCCGCAACCCGGGCGGCCTGGTCGCCGACGTGCGCCGCCAGGTTCAGGCTCGCGTACGCGCCGTCGCTGCTGCCGCCGGTACGCGTCGTGGTGCCGGCATGCACGTGCCGCGGCGCGTCGAGCTCGGCCGCGAGCCAGCCGGGCGCTTCGCGGGCGCCCTCGGTCACGGCCGCCGGCGCGGGTCGCTGGCGACCGGTCGCGCGTCCTCGCGCAGCGCCGCCAGCAGCTCCACGAAGTCGGCCGGCAGCGGCGTCGCGTACTCGACCCGCTCGCCGCTGACCGGATGCACGAACGCGAGCCGCGCCGCGTGCAGCGCCTGCCGCCGGAAGCCCCGCAACGCCGCCTCGACCCGCGCGCCGGCACCCTTCGGGATCACGAGGCGCTTGCCGTAGAGCGGATCGCCGACGAGCGGAAAGCCGGCGTGCGCGAGGTGCACGCGGATCTGGTGCGTGCGCCCGGTCTCGAGCTGCACGCGCACGTGGGTGTGCGCCCGGAAGCGTTCGATGACGCGGTAGTGGGTCACTGCCTCGCGGCCCGAGCCGCGCACCGCCATGCGCAGCCGGTCGACCGGGTGGCGGTCGATCGGCGCGTCGACCGTGCCACCCGCGGTCATTACGCCGATCGCGATCGCCTCGTACTCGCGCTCGACCTCGTGCCGCGCGAGCGCCTTGGTCAGCGCCGCATGTGCGGGCGCGGTGCGCGCCACCACCAGCAGGCCGCTGGTGTCCTTGTCGAGGCGGTGCACGATCCCGGCGCGCGGCAGCTGCGCGAGCGCCGGCTCGCGCGCCAGCAGCGCGTTCTGCAAGGTCGACTTCGGGTTGCCGGCGCCCGGATGCACGACCAGCCCGGCGGGCTTCGCGATCACGATCAGCGCGGCATCCTCGTGCACGACCTCGAGCGGGATCGGCTCCGGCTCGAGGGCGACCCGCGGCTCCTCGAGCGGTTCGACGCGCACGTGCTCGCCGCCGCTGACGAGGTCCTTGGGCCGCGGGCGGGCACCGTTCACGAGGACCCGCCCGGCCTCGATCCAGGCCTTGAGTCGCGTACGTGAGAATTCGGGGAACAAGGCCGCGAGGGCCTGGTCCAAGCGCTGGCCGCGGTGCTCCTCCGGGATGCGCTCTTCGAGGACAGTCATCTTTTCAACATACGCTATACTCCCGCGCCTTGCATCGCCCGGTGATCCCCCCTTGAGCCCCTTCCCGACCGCGTTTCGCGCCGTTCCGCTCGTGGCCGTGCTCGGTCTCGCGCTCGCCCTCGGCGCCTGCTCGTCGCACAAGGCCGACGAGAACGCGGCGACGCCCGAGGCGCTGTACGGCCGTGCCGCCAAGCTGGTCGACGACGGCAGCTTCGAGCCGGGCATCAAGGTCTACGAGAACCTGACCGCGCGCTTCCCGTTCAGCGACTCGGCACGCCAGGCGCGCCTCGACCTGATCTACGCCTACTACCGCGCGCGCGAGAAGGAGTCGGCGATCGACGCGGCCGACAGCTTCATCCGCGAGAACCCGACGCACCCGCGCATCGACTACGCCTACTACATGAAGGGGCTGGTCTACTTCGAGCGCGCGCCGAACTTCCTCGAGCGCTGGTTCTCGGTCGACCTGTCGGAGCGGCCGCCGCAGGACGCGCGCAAGTCCTTCGATGCGTTCCAGCGCGTCGTGTCGCAGTACCCGAACAGCGACTACGCGCTCGATGCGCGGCAGCGCATGATCTACCTGCGCAACCGGCTCGCCGAGTACGAGATCCACGTCGCCAACTACTACGTGAAGCGCGGCGCCTACGTCGCCGCGGTCGACCGCGCGCGCTACGTGATCGAGACCTACGACGGCGCGCCGACCACGCGCCGTGCGCTCGAGATTCTGGTCGATTGCTACCAGCGCCTCGGGCTCACGGAGCTGGCGGCGGACTCGCAGAAAGTGCTGGTCGCGAACTTCCCGGCCGCCGCCGAGCAGCGCACCCACCGCAAGCACTGGTGGAGCTTCAGCAGCTGACGCGGGCTCAGCGGCTGCGGTAGCCCGAGGTGATCGGGTAACGCCAGTCGCGGCCGAAGGCGCGACTGCTGATGCGGATGCCGGGCGGCGCCTGGCGCCGCTTGTACTCGTTGCGCTTGACCAGCTCCAGCACCCGGCCCACGGTCGGCCGGTCGAAGCCGCGCGCCACGATCTCGTCGACCGACAGGTCATCCTCGATGAACGCCTCGAGGATCGGGTCGAGCACCTCGTAGGGCGGCAGCGAGTCGGTGTCCTTCTGGTCGGGGCGCAACTCCGCGCTCGGGGCGCGCTCGATCACCCGCGGCGGGATCGCCGCGCCGATCGAGTTCCGGTAGCGCGCCAGCCGGTAGACCATCTGCTTCGAGCAGTCCTTGATCGGCGCGAAGCCGCCGGCCATGTCGCCGTACAGGGTCGCGTAGCCGACCGCCATCTCGCTCTTGTTGCCGGTGGTCAGCAGCATCGCGCCGGTCTTGTTCGAGATCGCCATCAGCAGCACGCCGCGGCAGCGCGACTGGATGTTCTCCTCGGTGGTGTCGGGCTCGCGCCCCGCGAACTGCTCGCGCAGCGCGCCGAGCGTCGCCGCGAACATGCCCTCGATCGAGATCTCGCTGAAGCGCACGCCGAGCGCGCGCGCCTCGGCGGCGGCGTCCGCGCGGCTGATGTCGGCGGTGTAGCGCGACGGCATCATCACCGCGTGCACGCGCTCCGCGCCGAGCGCATCGACCGCGATCGCGAGCGTCAGCGCCGAGTCGACGCCGCCCGACAGGCCCATGACCACGCCCGGGAAGCGGTGCCGGTCGACGTAGTCGCGCACCCCGAGCACCAGCGCCTCGTAGACGCTCTGCTCCTCGCTGAGCTCCGGCGCCACCGCGCCCGGCACCGGCGCCAGCCGGCCGCCCTCGCGGACGAGCTCGACGACGGCGCGCGCCTCCTGCCAGGCCGGCAGGCGCTGCGTCAGCGCGCCGTCCGCCGCCATCACGAAGCTGTTGCCGTCGAACACGAGCTCGTCCTGCCCGCCGACCATGTTGAGGTAGACGAGCGGCACGCCGGTCTCGGCGATCCGCGCCCGCGCCACGTCCTCGCGCTCGCGCTGCTTGTTGAGGTGGAACGGCGAGGCATTGATGACGAGCAGCGCCTCGGCGCCGTCGGCACGCGCGGCCCGCGCCGGACCCGGTTCCCAGAGATCCTCGCAGACGAGCAGCGCGACCCGGGCGCCCTGCACGTCGACCAGCGTCGGCGTCTGTCCCGGCACGAAATAGCGCTTCTCGTCGAACACCTTGTAGTTCGGCAGCTCCTGCTTGCGGTGATTCGCGTACACCCGGCCGCCGCGGACCAGCGCCGCGGAGTTGTAGATCTCGCGGCCGCGGTACTCGGGGTAGCCGAACACGAGGTCGACGGGCGGTGCCTCGCCGGCGAGGCGCTTGACCGCGATCTCGACCTGGCGGCGGAAGCCCGAGTGAAACAGCAGGTCCTCGGGCGGGTAGCCGGACAGCGCGAGCTCGGGCAGCAGCACGAGATCGGCGCCGGACGCCGCGCCGTCACGGGCCGCCGCGAGCACGCGCGCAGCGTTGCCGTCGACGTCGCCGACGAACGGGTCTACCTGGGCGAGCAGCAGTCGAAGCGCAGCGGTCATCGCTCAATCGTCCCCGGCGCGGCGATGGACAGCCGCGGGCCGGCCGTCAGCGGCGACGCGCCGGGCGACGCGCCGGCCGCCGGGCGGCACGCTTTGCCTTCGCCTTGGCCTTCGGCCGGGCGCGGATCGGCTGCTTCGCCGCAGCCCGCACCGCTGGCTTCGTGGCGCGCGCCGGGCGCTTCGGCTTCGCGGCGCTGCGACGCGGCGCCTTGAGCGCGGCGGCCATGGCGCTGCCGAGCTCGGCCGGCGACCGCACCGTGCGCACGCCGGCGTGCTCGAGCGCCGCGTACTTGTCGGCCGCCGTGCCCTTGCCGCCGGCGATCACCGCACCGGCGTGGCCCATGCGCTTGCCGGGCGGCGCCGTGACACCGGCGATGTAGGCGACGACCGGCTTCGTGACATGGCGGCGGATGAACTCGGCGCCGGCCTCCTCGTCGCTGCCGCCGATCTCGCCGACCATGATGATGCCCTGGGTGCGCGGGTCGTCCTGGAAGAGCCGCAGCACGTCGACGAAGTTCATGCCGCGCACCGGGTCGCCGCCGATGCCGACACAGGTGCTCTGGCCGAGCCCGAGGCGCGTCGTCTGGAACACCGCCTCGTAGGTCAGCGTCCCCGAGCGCGACACGATGCCGATCTTGCCGGGCTTGTGGATGAACCCCGGCATGATGCCGACCTTGGCCTCGCCCGGCGTGATGACGCCCGGGCAGTTCGGGCCGACCAGCCGCGCGTCGTAGCCCTTCAGGGCCTCCTTGACGCGCACCATGTCGTTGACCGGGATGCCCTCGGTGATGCACACGATCAGCTTGATGCCGGCGTCGGCCGCCTCGAGGATCGCGTCGGCCGCGCCGGCCGCCGGCACGTAGATCATGCTGACGTCCGCGCCGGTTGCCTTGACCGCATCATGCGCGGTATCGAACACCGGCAGGCCGAGGTGGGTCTGCCCGCCGCGGCCGGGCGTGACGCCGCCGACCATGCGCGTGCCGTAGGCGATGCACTGCTCGCTGTGGAACGTGCCCTGCTTGCCGGTGAAGCCCTGGCAGATCACGCGGCTCGACTTCGTCAGAAGGATGCTCATGGCGGGGGTTCCTAGCGGCCGGCGGCCAGGCGCACGGCCTTGGTCGCGGCGTCGGTGAGATCGCTGGCCGGCGTGATCGCGAGCCCGCTCGCGGCGAGCTGCGCGCGGGCGACGTCGGCGTTGGTGCCCTCGAGCCGCACCACGACCGGCACGCTGACGCCGACGGTCTTGACCGCGGCCACGATGCCCTCGGCGATGATGTCGCAACGGACGATGCCGCCGAAGATGTTGACCAGGATCGCGCGCACGCGCGGATTCGACAGGATCAGCTTGAAGGCCGCGGTCACCCGTTCCGGCGTCGCGCCGCCGCCGACGTCGAGGAAGTTGGCGGGCGCGCCGCCATGCAGCTTGATCAGGTCCATCGTCGCCATCGCCAGCCCCGCGCCGTTCACCATGCAGGCGATGTCGCCGTCGAGCGAGACGTAGTTGAGGTCGTGCTCGGCCGCCTTGCGCTCCATCGCATCCTCTTGCGAGGCGTCGCGCTGCGCGGCGAGCGCCTGCTGGCGGAAGAGCGCGTTGTCGTCGATATTGATCTTGGCATCGAGCGCGAGCACCCCGCCGTCGCCGGTCACGATCAGCGGGTTGACCTCGACGAGGCTCGCGTCGTGGTCGACGTACAGGCGGTAGATGCCACGCAGGATCTTCTCGAACGCCGCGACCTGCGCGCCCTCGAGCCCGAGCCCGAACGCGAGCTGCCGGCACTGGTAGCCCGACAGGCCGACCGCCGGGTGCACCTCGACGCGCAGGATCTGTTCCGGCGTCTTCTCGGCGACCTCTTCGATGTCCATGCCGCCCGCGGCCGAGGCAATGAACGCCAGCCGGCCACGGTCACGGTTCAGCAGCAGGCTGACGTACAGCTCGCGCGCGATCTTCGAGCCGACCTCGACGTAGACCTGCTGGATCGGCAGGCCCTCGGCGCCGGTCTGCTTGGTCACCAGGCGGCGGCCGATCAGGTCGCGCGCGGCGTCCTTGACCTCGGCGACGCTGCGGCACACCTTGACGCCGCCCGCCTTGCCGCGACCGCCGGCGTGCACCTGTGCCTTGACGACCCACAGCGCGCCGCCGAGCCGCTCGGCGGCCTGGCCCGCCTCGTCGGCGGAGGCCGCGACGTGGCCGGCCGGCACCGCGACGCCGTAGCGGGTGAAGAGCTCCTTGGCCTGGTATTCGTGCAGGTTCATCGTCTCTTGCGCGCGGCGTGCCGCGCCTCCCGGGCAGTCGTTGCGGGCCGCTATTCTGCGCGAAGCGCGCGGGGCTAGGCAAAAAAAGCGCGCGGCCGTGCGCGTCGCGCCGGCCGTCGGCGCATGAAACTTGCTACATTGACGCCGCCCGCGCCGCGTAGGCGCGGACGCCCGGAGCCGAGGACGATGCATGGGTGAGGCCCAGCGCCCGCTGGACGAGACGCCGGAACTGTCGTGGCGCGTGCTCGGCCTGCTGAACGTGTTCCGGCTGCTGGTGCCGGTCGTGCTCGGCGTGGTCCTCGCGACCGGTGGCCAGCCGCGCCTCGTCGGCGAGGCGCACCCGGCGCTGTTCCGGGCCGCCTGCGTCGGCTACTTCATCGTCGCGATCGCGCTGATCGCGGTCCTGAAGGGCCGCCGCCGCACGACGCTCTGGCACGCCTACGTGCCGGTCGTCATCGACGTGCTGCTGCTGACGCTGATCGTCTATGCCGGCGGCGGTGCGGAGAGCGGCCTCGCGATCGCCCTGTTCGTGCCGGTCGGTGCGGTCTCGGTGCTGGTGAACACGCGCGGCGCGCTGGTGGTCGCCGCCGGCGCGGTGCTCGCCCTGCTCGTCCAGCAGGCGCTCTCCTGGTGGCAGGGCGTCGCCGGGCCGGTCGGCTTCGCGCAGGCCGGTTACTACGGCGCGATCCTGTTCCTGGCCGCCGCCGGCGGCACCTCAATGGCGCGGCGCCTGCGCGAGACCGAGGCGGTCGTCCGCCAGCGCGACATCGACGTCGCCAACCTCGCGGAGCTCTCTGAGTACATCGTCCAGCACCTGCGCGAGAGCATCGTCGTGGTCGACGCCGAGGACCGGGTGCGGCTGATCAACGAGTCGGCGCGGGCCCTGCTCGGTGCCGAGGCCCGCCCCGGGGCGCTGCTCGGCGAGATCTCGCCGCGCCTCCTGTACCACGTCGAGAGCTGGCGCCGCGCCGGCGGCGCGCCGATCGGCGATGCGACGATCCTGGCCGCCGACGGCAGCCGCGAGTTCGAGGTGCACTTCGCCGCGCTCGGCCGCGGCCAGCCGGTGCCGGTCATCGCGTTCCTGACCGACACCGGCGAGATCGCCGAGCGCGTGCAGCAGTCGAAGCTCGCCGCGCTCGGCCGGCTCTCGGCCAGCATCGCCCACGAGATCCGCAACCCGGTCGGCGCGATGAGCCACGCGGCCCAGCTGCTGGCCGAAAGCCCGGTGCTCGGGGCCGAGGAGCGGCGTCTGACCGACATCATCGCGCAGAACGGCGGGCGCGTCGGCACCATCATCGGCAACGTGCTGCAGCTGTCGCGTCGCGAGTCGACCCGCCCCGAGCGCGTGCCGATCGGCAGCTGGCTGAGCCAGTTCCAGCGCGAGTTCTGCGACACGCTGCAGCTCGACGCGGCACGGCTGCGGCTGCGGCTGCCCGAACCCGACTTCGAGGTCCGCGTCGACCCGACGCACCTGCGGCAGATCGTCTGGAACCTGTGCGAGAACGCGACCCGGCACAGTGCCGAGATGCCGGAACAGCCGGCCGTCGACGTCATCGTCGCGCGTCTGCAGGCGAGCGGCCGGCCGTTCCTCGAGGTCGCTGACCGCGGCCCCGGCATTCCGGAAGCCTCGACCGAGCGGATCTTCGAACCCTTCTTCACCGGCCGGCGCGGCGGCACGGGCCTCGGGCTCTTCATCGCGCGCGAGCTCGCCCAGTGCAACGGTGCGCTGCTGATCTACGAGCCGCGCGCCGGTGGCGGCAGCATCTTCCGGGTCGTGTTCGCCGATCCGCTGCGCTGGGAGGGCCGCACCGATGGCTAAGGCAACGGTGCTGATCGTCGACGACGAGCCGGACCTGTGCGAGCTGCTGGCGATCACGCTCGGGCGGATGGGGCTCGAGTCGCGCGCGGTGCACGACATCGCCGCCGCGAAGGCAGCGGTCCGCGACGGCCGCTTCGACCTGTGCCTGACCGACATGCAGCTGCCGGACGGCAACGGCCTCGACCTGGTCGACTGGCTGCAGACGCACCTCCCGGACCTGCCGGTCGCGGTGATCACCGCCCACGGCAACGTCGAATCGGCCGTGCGTGCGCTCAAGCTCGGCGCCTTCGACTTCGTCTCGAAGCCGCTCGACCTCACCGACCTGCGCAAGCTGGTAGCGCAGGCGATCAAGCTCTCCGGCACCGACATCGGCACCGAGACCGGCGTCATCGTCGCGCCACGCCTGCTCGGCCAGTCCGTCGCCATGGAGGAGCTGCGCGAGCTGATCGGCCGCGTCGCGCGCAGCCAGGCGCCGGTGCACATCTCCGGCGAGAGCGGCACCGGCAAGGAACTCGTCGCGCAGCTGATCCACGAGTCCGGCCCGCGCCGCGACGGTCCGTTCGTGCCGGTCAACTGCGGCGCGATCCCGACGGAGCTGATGGAGAGCGAGCTCTTCGGCCACAAGCGCGGCAGCTTCACCGGCGCGGTCGCCGACAAGAAGGGCCTGGTGCAGGTGGCCGAGGGCGGCACGCTGTTCCTCGACGAGGTCGCGGACCTGCCGCTGCACATGCAGGTCAAGCTGCTGCGCCTGATCCAGGAGCGCACCGTGCGGCCGATCGGCGAGCAGCGCGAGGTGCCGGTCGACGTGCGCATCCTGTCGGCGACGCACAAGGACCTCGGCGCGCTGGTCGCCGACGGACGCTTCCGCGAGGACCTGTACTACCGGATCAACGTGATCGACATCAAGGTGCCGCCGCTGCGAGCGCGCCTCGAGGACGTCCCGGAGCTTGCGCGCTCGATCCTGGCACGGCTCGCGCGCCGCTCGCGGGTCGCGGCCCCGGAACTCGCGCCGGACGCGATGCGCGTGCTCGCGACGTACCACTTCCCCGGCAACGTGCGCGAGCTCGAGAACATCCTCGAGCGCGCGCTGACGCTGTGCGCGGACGGTCGGATCACCGCGGCCGACATCGCGGTGCGGCCCGGCCCGGCCCCGGCGGTCACGACCCCGGTCGAGCTCAGCGACGGCGCGCTCGATGAGCAGGTCGCGCACATCGAGCGCGAGGCGATCGTCAAGGCGCTCGAGCAGACCCGCTACAACAAGACCGCCGCGGCCAAGCTCCTCGGCATCACCTTCCGCGCGCTGCGCTACCGCATCAAGAAGCTCGGCATCGAGTAGCGCCCTGTCCGCGCCGGGCAACGTGGGGTGACGCCCCGCGTCACTTTTGGCCCGGATGCATCCCGACCCTGAGTGACATAACCGGCTCGCAGGCGGGTCGGCGAAGCCCTTCATCTTCATAAATTCAACGGGTTGGGCCCTTGGAGGCCGGCTGGCACGGGGCTTGCTTAGTTCCAGCTTAGGAACGGAATGCCGTTCGGTGGCTTCCACCCACAGCTTGTCAGTTTTCGATCCCTCATCACTGTTAGGAGCTTTTGCATGCGCAAGCAGATTCAGAAGGGCTTCACGCTCATCGAGTTGATGATCGTCGTCGCCATCATCGGCATCCTCGCCGCGATCGCGATCCCGGCCTACCAGGACTACACGATCCGCGCCCAGGTCACGGAAGGCCTCAACCTCGCCAGCGCCGTGAAGGCGGGCGTGGCCGAGAGCTTCGCCAATACCGGCGCGTGGCCGCTGGACAACACGGCGGCGGGCGGTGACAACACCAAGCTGCCGAGTGGCAAGTACGTGGCGTCGGTGACGGTCGGCACGGGCACGATCACGATCGCGTACGGC
>JAFEDR010000011.1 GCA_018241525.1 Pseudomonadota bacterium | reverse complement strand
ACATGGCGCTGCCGCGCATGAACAACTACAGCTTCTGGATCCTGCCGTTCGCGTTCACGTTGCTGCTGTCGTCGTTCTTCACCGCCGGCGGCGGCCCGGCCGGCGGCTGGACGCTGTACCCGCCGCTGTCGCTGCAGGCGGGCTCGAGCTTCCCGCTGACGATCTTCGCGATCCACCTGATGGGCGCCTCGTCGATCATGGGCGCGATCAACGTGATCGTGACGATCATGAACATGCGCGCACCGGGCATGACGCTGCTGAAGCTGCCGCTGTTCTGCTGGACGTGGCTGATCACCGCCTACCTGCTGATCGCGGTGATGCCGGTGCTGGCCGGCGCCGTGACCATGCTGCTGACGGACCACTTCTTCGGCACCAGCTTCTTCAACCCGGCCGGCGGCGGCGACCCGGTGATGTTCCAGCACATCTTCTGGTTCTTCGGCCACCCCGAGGTCTACATCCTGATCCTGCCGGCCTTCGGCATCGTCTCGGAGATCATCCCGACCTTCTCGCGCAAGCCGCTGTTCGGCTACGACGCGATGGTCTACGCGACCGCCTCGATCGCGTTCCTGTCGTTCATCGTCTGGGCGCACCACATGTTCACGGTCGGCATGCCGCTGGCCGGCCAGATGTTCTTCATGATGAGCACGATGCTGATCGCGGTGCCGACCGGCGTGAAGGTCTTCAACTGGACCTCGACGATGTGGAAGGGCTCGCTGTCCTTCGAGCCGCCGATGCTTTTCGCGCTGGCGTTCCTGTTCCTGTTCACGATCGGCGGCTTCTCGGGCCTGATGCTCGCGATCGCGCCGGCCGACTACCAGTACCAGGACACCTACTTCGTGGTGGCGCACTTCCACTACGTGCTGGTACCGGGCGCGGTGTTCGCGATCATGGGCGGCGTCTACTACTGGCTGCCGAAGTGGACCGGCCACATGTACGACATGGGCCTCGCCAAGTGGCATTTCTGGCTGTCGACGATCTCGGTCAACGTGCTGTTCTTCCCGCAGCACTTCCTCGGCCTCGCCGGCATGCCGCGCCGCATCCCCGACTACAACGTGCAGTTCACCGACTGGAACATGGTGTCCTCGATCGGCGGCTTCGCGTTCGGCCTGTCGCAGCTGCTGTTCGTGTGGCTGGTGATCAAGTGCGCGCGCGGCGGCGAGAAGGCCACCGACAAGGTCTGGGGCGACGCGCAGCCGCACGGCCTCGAGTGGACGCTGCCCTCGCCGGCGCCGTACCACTCCTTCGAGACCGCGCCCGAGGTGAAGTGAGCCGCCGCGCATGACCCAGGCGACCGACGCCGCCGCCGACGAGGCCCGCCGCAGCCGCACGCGGCGGCTGACGCTGCTGCTCTTCGGCGTGGCGGCGGCGGTCTACGCGGCCTTCATCGTCGTGCAGTACCTCAGGGCGCGGGGCTGAGCGTGGCCGGGCGCGGACATCGCGGCCTGGTGTTCCGGCTCGCGCTCTTCACGGCGGGCAGTTTCGCGTTTGGCTTCGCGCTCGTGCCGCTCTACAGCGTGCTCTGCCGGGTCTGGGACACCGGCAACCGCTGGTACGGCACGCAGACCGCCGCGGCGGCGGTGGTCGAGCGGCCGGTCGCGGACCGGCTGGTGACCATCGAGTTCGTCTCGTCGGTGCCGCGCGCCGGCGACTGGGAGTTCGCGCCGCGCGTCAGCTCGCTGCGGGTCCACCCGGGCAAGCTCTACGAGGCGACCTTCCACGCCAAGAACCTGACCGGCACCGCGGTGGTCGCCCAGGCGGTGCCGTCGATCGCGCCGTCCTCGGTGGCGCGCTACTTCAAGAAGACCGAGTGCTTCTGCTTCCGGCCGCAGTCCTTCGCCGCCGGCGAGGGCCGCGAGATGCCGGTGCGCTTCATCGTCGACCCGGAGCTGCCGGCCGACGTCGACCGGATCACGCTCGCCTACTCCTTCTTCGACCTGCCGCAGACCGCGGCGGCGGGCCGCTGACCGACGGATTCCATCGAACCTTCCAGGAACGACCATGGCCAACGCCCCCTCGACGCCCGACTCCAGCAAGTACTACGTGCCGCACGGCAGCCCGTGGCCGTTCTTCGGCTCGATCACGCTGTTCATCCTGATGTCGGGTGCGGCGCTGACGCTCGAGCACGCCGGCATCGGCCCGGTACTGCTGACGGCGGGGCTGCTGCTGCTGTTCGCGCTGTTCTTCTTCTGGTTCGGCACGGTGATCCGCGAGAACCAGGCCGGCATCTACAACCTGCAGGTCGACCGCTCGTTCCGGATGGGCATGAGCTGGTTCATCTTCTCCGAGGTCATGTTCTTCGCCGCCTTCTTCGGCGCGCTCTTCTACGCCCGCCAGCTGTCGCTGCCGTGGCTGTCGGGCGAGGGCGCCAAGCACATGACCAACGTGCTGCTGTGGAAGGGCTTCGAGGGCGGCTGGCCGTCGAACGGCCCGCTGGCGCTCGGGCCGCGCGAGAACGGCTCGTTCGAGACCATCCCGGCGCTCGGCGTGCCGCTGGTCAACACCGCGATCCTGCTGAGCTCGGGCGTCACGATCACGATCGCGCACCATGCGCTGCGCGCCGGCCACCGCGGCATCCTGAAGCTGTTCCTGGCGCTGACCTTCATCCTCGGCTTCGTGTTCGTCTACCTGCAGGCGGGCGAGTACCACCACGCCTACACCGAGCTCGGCCTGACGCTCGGCACCGGCATCTACGGCTCGACGTTCTTCATGCTGACCGGCTTCCACGGCTTCCACGTCACGGTCGGCGCGATCATGCTGACCGTGATCTGGCTGCGCGTGATGAGCGGGCACTTCACGCCGGCACGCCATTTCGCGTTCGAGGGCGTGGCCTGGTACTGGCACTTCGTCGACGTGGTGTGGCTCGGGCTGTACATCTTCGTGTACTGGCTCTGAGCGGCGCCCCGGCGCCCGTCCCGAACGGCCGCGCAAGCGGCCGTTCGCGTCTTGGGGTCAGTGCCCGACGCCGTGCGGGACGATCCAGCCCTGGCGCGCGGCGAGGATCAGCAGCGCGAACAGCAGCACCGACAGCCCGATGCGCCAGGTCAGCGCGCGCAGCATCTTGCGCGAGTCGCCCTTGCCGGTCGTCAGGTGATAGAGCGCCGAAGCGAGGCTCAGGAGGATCGCGAGCAGCGTACCGATGACGACCAGGCGGAAGAGTTCCAAGGGCGGGGCTCCGTGCGGCGGGCGATTATAGTGCGCCTGCCGCGCCTCGGTTCGCGCCGCTTCGCACCGCGGCTGGTGCCGACGGTCGCGATGCTCGCGCTCGGCGCCCTGTGCGTCGCGCTCGGCCAGTGGCAGCTCGGCCGCGCCGCCGAGAAGCGCGCGCTCGCCGCCGAGTTCGCGCGCGGCGACGCGGCGCCGGTGGCGCTGCCGCCGGTGCCGGACGGCGCGCGCTACGCCCGGGTCGCGGTCAGCGGCCGCTATCTCGCCGCTCGGCAGTTCCTGCTCGACAACATGACGCACGAGGGGCAGGCGGGCTACCGGGTGCTGACGCCGCTCGAGAGCGACGGCGGCACGCTGGTGCTGGTCGATCGCGGCTGGCTGCCGGTGGGCGCGAACCGCGCGCTGCTGCCCCCGGTCGCCGTCGGCGAGGCGCCGCGCCGGGTCACCGGGCGGCTCGACCGCCTGCCGCGCGCCGGGATCGAGCTCGCCGCGACCGCGGAGCGCGGCTGGCCGCGGCGCGTGAGCTATCCGCGCCTCGCCGAGCTCGAGGCGGCGCTCGGCCGGCCGCTCTACCCCGCGATCGTGCTGCTCGACCCGACCGCGGCCGACGGCTACGTGCGCGACTGGCAGCCGCCGGCGCCCGGCCCGGAGCGTCACCTCGGCTACGCGCTGCAGTGGTTCGCCTTCGCCGCGACGCTGGTCGCGTGCTGGTTCGTCGTCTCGCTGCGCCCGCCCGGGAGACCCGCATGACCGATCCCTCCGCCCCGCCCGCGGTGCGCGCGCGCCGCCGCCTGCAGTTCATCGCGCTCGCGCTCGTGTTCTTCGGCCCGCTGGCGCTCGCCTTCTACCTCTACTACGGCGGCGTCAACCCGGCCGGGCGCGTCAACCGCGGCACGCTTGTGACGCCCCCCCGGCCGCTGCCCGAGGTCGTGCTGGCCGCGCCCGACGGCGAGGTCGGCCCCGGCGCGCTGCGCGGCAAGTGGTCGCTGGTGACGTTCACGGGCGCGCACTGCGAGTCGACCTGCGCGCGGACGCTCGATGAGCTCAAGCGCGCGCGGCTCGCGCTCGAGCGCGACGGCTCGCGGGTGCGGCGCGTGCTGCTCGGCGAGCGCGGCTGCTGCGCGCCCGCGGAGACCGGCGGGTTGGATCCCGACCTCGTGGTCGCCTGGCGGGACGGCGCGGCGGGCGAGCAGCTCGCGACCGCATTTGCCGGGCTCAGCGAGACGGGAGAGCCGGCCGGGCGGGTCTACATCGTCGACCCGCGCGGCAACCTGATGATGACCTACGCCCCCGGCACCGACCTCAAGAACCTGATGAAGGACCTCGAGAAGCTGCTGCGGCTCTCGCACATCGGCTGAGGGCTCAACCGAGCGCGAGGTCGACCGCGGCCTCGACGTGCAGCGCCACGGTGTCGAACATCGGCACGCCCGGCCGGTCCGAAGGTCCGATCAGCAGCGGGATCTCCGTGCAGCCGAGGATCACGCCGCCGGCGCCGGCCGCCACCAGCGCATCGACGATCGCGAGGTAGCGCGCCTTCGCCTCCGGCAGGAACCGGCCGCGGCAGAGCTCGTCGAAGATGATGCGGTCGACCGCGTCCTGGTCGTCGGGGGCCGGGACGAGCACCTCGATGCCGAAGCGCTCCTGGTAGCGGCGCTTCAGGAAGTCGGTCGCCATGACCGGCTTGGTGCCGAGCAGGCCGATCCGCGTCAGGCCCTGCGCCCGGATCGCGGCCGCGGTCGGGTCGACGATGTGCAGGAACGGGATGCGCCGGCCGGCCGTGAAGCGCTCCGCCACGCGGTGCAGCGTGTTCGAGACGCAGATCAGCAGGTCCGCCCCGGCGGTTTCGAGGGCTGCGGCCCGCTCGGAGAGATATTGCGCCGCAGCATCCCAGTTGGCAGACCGCACCCAGGCCTCGGCCAGGGCGAAGTTCATCGAGCTGACGAGGAGCTCCGCCGTGTTCCAGCCCCCGAGGCGGGCGTTCACGGCGGCGTTAAGACGACGGTAGTACTCTGCGGTGGCCTGGTCGCTCGAGCCCCCGAGGATGCCGATCCTTTTCACGACAGAAAGTGACGCCTTCTGGCTGGGTCTGGGACTGGTATTTTGTATGCTAATCATCCGGGTTGCGCGCTTTCGTGAACAGCCGCCGCAGCTCTGGTCGTTGACCCCGGAGTGCCCCGCCCGTGCCCAGTTTTGAAGCCCGCGAGCGTGCCGTCGTCGAATCCGCGATCCAGCGGCATGGCCACGAGCCCGGACCGCTGATCGTCGTGCTGCACGCCGTACAGGACGCGCTCGGCTACATCCCGCCGGCGGCGATCCCGGAGATCGCGAACGGGCTCAACCTGTCGCGCGCCGAGGTGCACGGCGTCGTGTCCTTCTATCACTACTTCCGCACCGAGCCGCACGGGCGGCGCGTCGTGCAGGTGTGCCGCGCCGAGGCCTGCCAGGCGCGCGGCGGCGCCGCGCTCGAGGCGCATGCGCAGCGCCGGCTCGGCGTCGGCTTCGACGAGACGACCGCCGACGGCGCGGTCACGCTCGAGGCCGTGTACTGCCTCGGCAACTGCGCGACCGGCCCGGCCATGCGCGTCGACGGCCGGCTGCACAGCCACGTGACGCCGGAGCGCTTCGACGCGCTGACCGGCCCCGAGGGGCGCGCGTGATGGCGACCCGCATTTACGTGCCGAAGGATGCGACCGCACGCTCGCTCGGCGCAGACGAGGTCGCGGTCGCGCTCGCCCATCACCTCGGCGCCGCGGTCGAGATCGTCCGCACCGGCACGCGCGGCATGCTCTGGCTCGAGCCACTGGTCGAGGTGGACACGCCCGCCGGGCGTGTCGGCTACGGCCCGGTCGGCGCCGCCGACGTGCCGGGGCTCGCGGCCGCGGGGTTCCTGAAGGGCGGCGCGCATCCGCTCGCGATCGGCCTCGTGGCCGAGCACCCGTTCCTCAAGAACCAGCAGCGGCTCACCTTCGCGCGCGTCGGCATCGTCGACCCCGCCTCGGTCGCGGACTTCGTCGCGCACGGCGGCTACCAGGGGCTCGAACGCGCGCTGGCGATGAAGCCCGCCGAGATCGTGCAGGCGGTGACGGACTCGGGGCTGCGCGGCCGCGGCGGCGCGGCGTTCCCGACCGGCATCAAGTGGAAGACGGTGCTCGACCAGGCGGCGCCGCAGAAGTACGTGACCTGCAACGCCGACGAGGGCGACTCGGGCACCTTCGCCGACCGCATGCTGATGGAAGGCGACCCGCTGACGCTGATCGAGGGCATGACGATCGCCGGTCTCGCGGTCGGCGCGACCCAGGGCTACATCTACTGCCGGGTCGAGTACCCGGAGGCGATCGAGGCGCTGAACACGGCGATCGCCGCGGCGCGTGCCGCCGGCTACCTCGGCGCCAGCGTGCGTGGCAGCGGCCGGCGCTTCGAGCTCGCGGTGCGCGTCGGTGCCGGCGCCTACATCTGCGGCGAGGAGACCTCGATGCTCGAGAGTCTCGAGGGCCGCCGCGGCGAGGTGCGCGTGCGGCCGCCGCTGCCGGCGATCAAGGGCCTGTTCGGCGCGCCGACGATCGTCAACAACGTGATCTCGCTCGCCACCGTGCCGGTGATCCTCGCCAAGGGCGCGGAGCACTACAAGCACTACGGCGTCGGCCGCTCGCTCGGCACGATCCCGCTGCAGCTCGCCGGGAACCTGAAGCGCGGCGGGCTCGTCGAGCGTGCTTTCGGCCTCAGCCTGCGCGAGGTGCTCGAGGACTACGGCGGCGGCTCGGCCTCCGGCCGGCCGCTGAAGGCGGTGCAGATCGGCGGCCCGCTCGGCGCCTACGTGCCGGCCGCGCAGTTCGACACGCCGCTCGACTACGAGTCGCTGGCCGCGATCGGCGCGCTGCTCGGCCACGGCGGCATCGTCGCCTTCGACGACACGGTCGACATGGCGAAGATGGCGCGCTACGCGTTCGAGTTCTGCGCGATCGAGTCGTGCGGCAAGTGCACGCCCTGCCGCATCGGCTCGAGCCGCGGCGTCAACGTGATCGACGACCTGCTCGCCGGCCGCGAGCCCGAGCGGCAGCGCGAGCTGCTCGCGGCGCTGTGCGAGACGATGATCCAGGGATCGCTGTGCGGCCTCGGCGGCATGGCGCCGTTCCCGGTGCAGAGCGCTCTCAAGCATTTTCCGGAAGATTTCGCCCCGCGCGGCCGCCACTGAGGCCCGCTACCGGCAGAGGGACAGCAGCATGTACGCGATCGACCACCATGACCTCGGCACCCCGCCGGCCGATTCCGCCAAGCTCGTCAACGTCGAGATCGACGGCCAGTCGATCGCGGTGCCGGACGGCACCTCGGTGATGCGCGCCGCGGCCCTCGCCGGCGTCAGCGTGCCGAAGCTGTGCGCGACCGACAGCCTGAAGGCCTTCGGCTCCTGCCGGCTGTGCCTGGTCGAGATCGAGGGTCGCAAGGGCTACCCGGCCTCGTGCACGACGCTGGTCGCGGAAGGCATGAAGATCCGCACCGAGAGCGAGAAGCTGCACGCGCTGCGCAAGGGCGTGGTCGAGCTGTACGTCTCCGAGCACCCGCTCGAGTGCGAGGGCTGCCCGGCCGAGAACCACTGCGAGCTGCAGGACATGGCCGCCGTGCACGGCGTCACCGGCAGCCCGTACCTCGCCTCCGACCGGCGCCCGCCGCCGGTCACGCACGCCGCCGCGGCGGTCGAGTTCGAGACCGACGGCTCGAACCCGTACTTCAACTTCAACCCCGAGCTCTGCATCGTCTGCTCGCGCTGCGTCCGCGCCTGCGACGAGACCCAGGGCACGCTCGCGCTGACCGTGCAGGGCCGCGGCCTCGCCTCGCAGATCGCGGCCAGCCAGGCCGAGCGCTTCCTCGACTCCGAGTGCGTCTCGTGCGGCGCCTGCGTCGAGGCCTGCCCGACCGCGGCGCTCAGCGAGAAGACGCTGCTCGCCGCGCCGCAGCCGAACCGTGCGATCACGACCACCTGCGCCTACTGCGGCGTCGGCTGCTCGCTGAAGGCCGAGGTGTCCGGCGGCGAGATCTCGCGGATGGTGCCGGCGCGCGACGGCCACGCGAACCAGGGCCACGCCTGCGTCAAGGGCCGCTTCGCCTACGGCTACGCGACCCACCCGGACCGCATCAAGAAGCCGATGATCCGCGCGAAGATCTCCGAGCCCTGGCGCGAGGTCACCTGGGACGAGGCGATCGGCCACGCGGCGCGCGAGTTCAAGCGCATCCAGGCGAAGTACGGCCGCGACGCGGTCGGCGGCATCACCTCCTCGCGCTGCACCAACGAGGAGACCTTCCTCGTCCAGAAGCTGGTGCGTGCGGCGTTCGGCACCAACAACGTCGACACCTGCGCGCGCGTCTGCCACTCGCCGACCGGCTACGGGCTGAAGTCGACGCTCGGCGAGTCGGCCGGCACGCAGGCCTTCACCTCGGTCATGAAGTCGGACGTCGTGCTGCTGATCGGCGCGAGCCCGACCGAGGCGCACCCGGTGTTCGCCTCGCAGCTGAAGCGCCGCCTGCGCCAGGGCGCCAAGCTGATCGTGATCGACCCGCGCGTGATCCCGCTGGTGCGCGGCCCGCACATCGAGGCGGCGGCGCACCTGCAGCTGCGGCCCGGCACCAACGTCGCGGTGATCACCGCGATGGCGCACGTGGTGGTCACCGATGGCCTGGTGCGCGAGGACTTCGTCCGCGAGCGCTGCGAGGCCGAGTCGTTCGAGCAGTGGCGCGCGTTCGTCGCCGACAAGCGCAACTCGCCCGAGGCCACCGAGTCGATCACCGGCGTGCCGGCGCAGACGCTGCGCGCCGCCGCGCGCATGTACGCGACCGCGGGCAACGGCGCGATCTACTACGGCCTCGGGGTCACCGAGCACAGCCAGGGCAGCACGATGGTGCTCGGCATCGCCAACCTGGCGATGGCGACCGGCAACGTCGGGCGCGAGGGCGTCGGCGTCAACCCGCTGCGCGGCCAGAACAACGTGCAGGGCTCCTGCGACATGGGCTCGTTCCCGCACGAGCTGCCGGGTTACCGCCACGTCGCGGACGCCGCGGTGCGGGGCACCTTCGAGGCCGACTGGGGCGTGACGCTGCGCGAGGAGCCGGGCCTCAGGATCCCGAACATGTTCGAGGCCGCGCTCGACGGCTCGTTCCGCGGGCTGTACGTGCAGGGCGAGGACATCGCCCAGTCCGACCCGAACACCCAGCACGTCGTCGATGCGCTGTCCTCGCTCGAGTGCCTGGTGGTGCAGGACATCTTCATGAACGAGACGGCGAAGTTCGCGCACGTGCTGCTGCCGGGCTCGTCGTTCCTCGAGAAGGACGGCACCTTCACCAACGCCGAGCGGCGCATCTCGCGGGTGCGCAAGGTCATCGAGCCGCTGGCCGGACTCGCCGACTGGGAGGTCACGGTCAAGCTCTCGAACGCGCTCGGCTACCCGATGCACTACGCGCACCCGTCCGAGATCATGGACGAGATCGCGCGCCTGACCCCGACCTTCACCGGCGTCAGCTACGAGAAGATCGACCGGCTCGGCAGCATCCAGTGGCCGTGCAACGACGCGGCGCCGGACGGCACGCCGACGATGCACATCGGCGAGTTCGTGCGCGGCAAGGGCAAGTTCTACATCACGCAGTACGTGCCGACCCGCGAGCGCACCGGCCAGCGCTTCCCGCTGCTGCTGACGACCGGGCGCATCCTGACGCAGTACAACGTCGGCGCGCAGACGCGCCGCACGTCGAACACCGCCTGGCACAGCGAGGACCGGCTCGAGATCCACCCGCACGATGCCGAGGGCCGCGGCATCGTCGACGGCGACTGGGTCGGCATCGTCAGCCGCGCCGGCGAGACGGTGCTGCGCGCGCTCGTCACCGAGCGCATGCAGCCGGGGGTCGTCTACACGACCTTCCACTTCCCGGAGTCGGGCGCGAACGTCGTGACCACCGAAAACTCCGACTGGGCGACGAACTGCCCCGAGTACAAGGTGACGGCGGTGCAGGTCACCAAGGTCGACAAGCCGCTCGACTGGCAGGAACGCTACCGGCAGTCGCGCGAGGCGCGCCAGCCGGCGCACCGTCCCGCGCCGACGACGGCCTGAGCCCGGGGGACCGACGCCGATGGACGCCGACAACCTGGTGCACATGGTCAACGACATCGCCGACTTCTTCGTGCCGTCGGCCGGCGCGCAGCGCGCGCCGGCCGAGGTCGCGGCGCACGTCAAGCGCTTCTGGGAGCCGCGTATGCGCCGCCAGATCATCGAGGTCTGGCGCACCGGCAAGGCGCCGCTGTCGGAAGCCGCGCGCGCCGCGGTCGCGCTGCTCGCCCAGGAAGCGGCCGCGAAGGGGTAGCGCGCCGCGCGCGAAAGCGCCACACTCGCGCCCGCCCGGACCCGGGGGTCCGACGGGAAATCCGCCGTTGTCGACGTCGAACGCCCTGCGCTGGTTCCGCCGCGCCGCAGGCCTCGGAGCGCTGCTGGCCGCGATCGTCGTGGTCGTGGGTGCGTGGGTGCGCCTCACCGACGCCGGCCTCGGCTGCCCCGACTGGCCGGGCTGCTACGGCCACGTGCACCCGGCCGGCGCACTGGCGCACGCAGGCGAACTCGGCACGACCTACCCGTCGCGGCCGTTCGTGTACCAGAAGGCGATCCACGAGATGGTGCACCGGTACATCGCCGGCGCGCTGCTGCTCGTGATCCTCGGCCTCGCGGCGTTCGCGGTCTGGAACCGCCGCGACCCGGCACAGCCGAGGGTGCTGCCGTTCGTCGCGCTCGCGGTCGTGATCGCGCAGGCCGCGCTCGGCGCGTTCACGGTCACGCTGCTGGTGCCGCCGCCGGTCGTGACGCTGCACCTGCTCGGCGGGCTGACGACGCTGGCGCTGCTGTGGTGGCTCGCGCTCGCGCCGAGCCGGCGCGACGTCAAGGCGGCCGAGCGCCCGGTGCGGCGCCTCGCGCTCGCCGCGTTCGCGGCGCTGGTACTGCAGCTCGCGCTCGGCGGCTGGACCAGCACCAACTACGCCGCGGTCGCCTGCCCGGACTTCCCGACCTGCCAGGGCAGCTTCCGCCCGGCGACCGACTTCCGCGACGCCTTCGTGCTCTGGCGCGGACTCGGCATCAACTACGAGGGCGGCGTGCTCGAGGGCCCGGCGCGGACCGCGATCCACCTGACCCATCGGGTGATGGCGGTGGTGGCGGGGCTGCTGCTCGCGATCCTCGCGGCCGCGGCCTTCCGCCGCGCGCAGACCCCGGCGGTCCGGCTCGCCGCCGCCGCGGTCGGGGCCGCGGTCGTGCTGCAGTGGCTGATCGGCATCAACCTGATCTGGCAGGGGTTTCCGCTGGCGCTCGGCACGGCCCACAACGCCGGGGCAGCGCTGCTGCTGCTCGCGACCTTGAGCCTGCTGCGGCAGCTGTGGCCCGCCGGGCCCGAGATCGGCTTTTCGGGCTCGGGTGGCCGCGGCCGCAGCGCGGCCCCGCCGCGGGGGCCCTGACCCGCCCGGCGTGATAGGCTGCGCGCCCCCCCGGCCGGTGGCCGGCGAGGCGCGATCCATGGCGACCCGACCCGACCTCACGACCGCGCTGCCGCTCGGCGGCTGGCGCGACTACTACGCGCTGACGAAGCCGCGGGTGGTCGCGCTGATCGCGTTCACGGCGGCGGTCGGCGCGTTCCTCGCGGTGCCCGGCCTGCCGCCGCTCGACAAGCTGGTGCTCGGCACGCTCGGCGTCTGGCTGGCGGCGGCCTCGGCGGCCGCCGTCAACCACGTGATCGACCAGCGCATCGACAGCGAGATGGCCCGCACCCGTCACCGGCCGCTGCCCACCGGCGCCGTGCACGAGGGCCAGGCGCTCGCCTTCGCGTTCGCGCTCGCCAGCGCTTCGATGCTGCTGCTGACGCTGTGCGTGAACCCGCTGACGGCGCTGCTGACCTTCGGCTCGCTGATCGGCTACGCGATCGTCTACACGAAGTGGCTGAAGCGCGCGACGCCGCAGAACATCGTGATCGGCGGCGCCGCCGGCGCCGCGCCGCCGGTGCTCGGCTGGGCGGCGGTCACCAACAGCGTCGACGGCAACGCGCTGCTCTTGTTCCTGATCATCTTCGCCTGGACGCCACCGCACTTCTGGGCGCTCGCGATCGCGCGCCGCGAGGAGTACGCCAAGGTGGGCGTACCGATGCTGCCGGTGACGCACGGCGTCGAGCTGACGCGGCTGCACATCCTGCTGTACACGGTGCTGCTCAGCGTCGTGACGGTGCTGCCGTGGCTGACCGGCATGTGCGGGCTCGTGTACGCGCTCGCGGCGCTGGTCCTCGACGGCGCGTTCCTGACGCTCGCGTGGCGGCTCTACCGGACCGGCGCGCAGCCGATGCGGATGTTCCGCTTCTCGATCACGTATCTGGCGCTGCTGTTCGCGGCGCTGCTGATCGACCACTACGCGCGCTTCTGAGCGCGCGCCGTCCTCAGGGGACGGCCAGCGCGACCGGCTTGAAGTCGCCGGCGGTGACCGTCAGCGTGTCGCCGCTCTTGAATGCCCAGCCTTGCTTCTCGCCGATGCTGCCGACGCCCTGCGCGGCGACGGTGATGTCGAGGCGGCTGTACTCGCCGGTGCGGGCGCGGCGCGGCTCGACCACGAGGTCGAGCTCGCGGGTCGCGTGGTTCTCGAAGCTCGCGACCAGCTGGCCGTCGACGACGTTGAAGCGCACGTCGACCGGCAGCGTGCGCAGCGCGCTCGCGAGCTCGGTCTGCTTGGCGGCGAGCTCGGTCTCGAGCTGGCGGATCCGCGCCTGGGCGCGAACCAGCTGGCCGCGCACTTCCTCGGTGGCGGCGTTCGCGCCGGCGATCGCTTCCGAGCGGCCGGAGGCCTGGTAGGCGAAGTAACCGGCGGCGCCGAGCGCCACGACCACCGCGGCGGCCAGCGCCGGCATCAGGGGCAGCGGGCGCTTGGCGGCGCCGGCGGGCAGGATCATCGTGTCTTCCATGCGCGCCAGCATGCCGCGGCGCGGTGCCGGCATCCGTGACGGGCGCACGTGCCGGCCGGGCGCGAGTGCGAGCGCGTTCACATCTTCCCGCCGACTGACGCAAAACGTCAGCGGCCGCGGACGGCGGCGTCGGAGACGTACGGGTTGCGGCGGCGCTCGTCGCCGAAGGACGACAGCGGCCCGTGGCCGGGCAGGAAGCGGATGTCGTCGCCGAGCGGGAAGAGCTTGTCGCGGATCGAGCGGATCAGCGCCGCGTGGTCGCCGCCCGGGAAGTCGGTGCGGCCGATCGAGCCCTGGAACAGCACGTCGCCGACCACCGCGAAGCGGCTCGGCGCGTGCACGAACACGACGTGCCCGGGCGTGTGCCCCGGGCAGTGCACGACGTCGAGCTCGAGCGAGCCGACCCGCACGCGGTCGCCGTCGACCAGCCAGCGGTCGGGCTCGAAGGCGCCCTCGCTCGCGATGCCGAACATCCGGCCCTGCTCCGCGAGGCCGTCGATCCAGAACCGGTCACCCTCGTGCGGTCCCTCGATCGGCAGCCCGGTGCGGCGCTTGAGCTCGGCGGTCGCGCCGGCGTGGTCGATGTGCGCGTGGGTCAGCAGGATGCGCTCGAGCGTGACGCCCTCGCGCGCGGCGAGCGCGAGCACGCGCTCGAGGTCGCCGCCCGGATCGACGATCGCGCCGCGCATCGTCGCGGTGTCCCACAGCAGCGAGCAGTTCTGCTGGAAGGGCGTGACCGGCACCACGGCGACGCGCAGCGGCGGGACACCGGTCGCGGTGCCGGGGGCGGAAGGGGTCGGCATGGGAGGCGCCACGATGCCCGAACGCGGCCTCAGGCGGAAGCGGGGTCGCGTCCGTGCCCGGCGAGCAGTCGCTTGGCGAGCGGCCAGAGCGGCATCGCGATCGGCAGCAGCGCCAGCAGCCGCGCGGCAACGCCGAGCACGCGTCGCGGCCGGCCGAACAGCATCAGCGCAGCCGCGGCGAACAGCAGCGCGCGACCGCCGCCCGCGCGCGCCACGGCGAGCGCGCGATCGGCGAACTGGAAGCGCACCGCGAGCGCCGCGGCGTCGGTGGCGAGGCTCGCGCGCAGTCGGGTGCTGCGCGCGGCCAGCACGGCGCGGCGCGCGGCGAGCTCCGCCTGGCGGCGCCGGCTCACGGCCGCTCCGCGCCGAGCGCGTCGGCGTCGCGCCGCAGCTCGCCGACCGTCGCGACGAGGAACTTCGGCCGGTGCCGCAGCCGATGGCGGACCACCAGCACCGCGGCGAGCGCGAGCCCGGCGAAGCTGCCGGTCACGAGACCGGCCGCGAGCAGCCGGTGCTCGTCCCAGAAGGCGATCAGCACGGTGAGCGCGAGCAGCAGCACGGTCAGCGACGCGAAGAAGATCGCCGCGATCGACCAGAGCAGCACGCCGGCGGCGTGCTCGATCTGCTCCTCGATCTCGACGCCGGCGAGCTCGAGCCGCGTCTGCACGAGTGCGACCAGCGTCGCCAGCATCCGCTGCAGCGAGCCGATCAGCCCGGCCTCGGGGTGCTCGCTCATGGTTCAGCGCCGGCCGAGCATGAGGCCGATCACGACCCCAACCGCAGCGGCGATGCCGATCGACTGCCACGGGTTCTCGCGCACGTAGCGGCCGGCGTCGTCGGCCGCCTCGCGCGCCCGCGCGCCGACGTCGCGCTCGAGCTTCTCGAGCCGCTCGCGCGCCGCTTCGACCGAATCGGTGGCGCGATGGCGCGCCTCGCGCACCGACTCGCCGGCCTCGTGCGCGGTCGCCTTCAGCAGGGCCTCCGCGTCGACCACGACGCGACGCAGGTCGTCGATCAGCTTGTCGGTGCTCAGTGCGCTCATGTCCGCTTCCCGTCGGGTACCTGTCGCAGGATGCTACCGTCGCGCGGCGCGAGCGGCATCCGCAGTTGCCGGCGCCCGTGAGTGGTTGTTTCTAAAGGGGTTTCTGCTGCCGCAGCCAGGGCACGAGGCGCTCGATCGCGCGCTCGACCTCGGCGGGGCGCAGCGCGAAGGAGAAGCGCACGGTGCCACCGCCGTGCAGCGGGTCGAAGTCGATGCCCGGCGCGATCGCGACCCCGGTCTCCTCGAGCAGGCGCAGGCAGAAGCCGAGGCTGTCGCGGGTCAGGTGGCTCACGTCCGCGTACAGGTAGAAGGCGCCGTCCGGCGGGGCGACCCGGGTGACCCCGGCCGCGGCGAGCGCGCCGATCAGCCGCTCGCGGTTCGCGCGATAGTCGCCGACCGCGGCGTCGAGCGCGGCCGGGTCGTCGAAGGCCGCGAGCGCGGCGTGCTGCGCGATGGTCGGCGGGGTCAGGAAGAAGTTGATCACGTAGGCCGACAGCCGCGGCGCGATCGCCGCCGGCACGACCAGCCAGCCGAGCCGCCAGCCGGGCATGCGGTAGAGCTTCGAGAAGCTGTTGATGACGATCGCCTGGTCGTCGACCTCGAGCGCCGAAACCGCGCGCGCGCCGTAGCTGATGCCGTGGTAAATCTCGTCCGACAGCAGCACCGTGCCGCGCTCGCGGCAGGTGGCGGCGATCGCCGCGAGCCCGGCGCGGTCGATCATGGCGCCGGTCGGGTTCGCGGGACTCGCGACCACGAGCGCATGCAGCGGCCCCGGCGTCGCCGCCACTGCCGCGGCGGTCAGCCGGTAGTCGTCCGCGGCGCCGCAGTCGATCTCGACCGCGACCCGGCCGAGGCCGGCGAGCGCGTTTCGGTACGCCGGGTAGCCCGGGCGCGCGACGGCGACCCGATCGCCGGGCCGCGTCATCGCCGCGAACACCGCCACCAGCGCCGCGCTCGCGCCGTTCGTCAGCAGCACGCGCTCGGGTGCGAGCGCGACGCCGTAGCTGTCGTGGTAGTGGCGGACGATCCGCGCGATCAGCTCGCGCGACTCGTGGTAGCCGACCAGGTCGGCATCGAGCGTGGCGCGCGCCGCTCGCTGCGCGAGCGCCGGCGTGCCGGCGGTCGGCTGGCCGAAATGCATCGGCACGATCTCGCGGCCGGCGCGGGCGAGGTCGCCGGCGCGGCGCGCGATGCGGCCGGTGTAGAACGGCGCGATGTCGGCGCCGCGCGGCGCCAGGGCGGGCCCTTCCACGCTCATGCGAGCGCCTCCGGCCGGCGACCGACGTCGATCACGAGCCACAGCGCCGCGCTCGCGAGCGCGAAGCCGACGCCGACCGCGAGCGCGCCCGGCCAGTCGTGGGCATCGGCGAGGTGCGCGACGATCACGGTGCCGACGATGCCGCCGAGGTTGCCGCCCATGTTGAGCACGCCGGTGGCCGCGCTGGCGCGCTCGCGCGCCACCCAGAAGGTCGCGCCCCAGAACGCCGACTCGGTCATCTGCACGCAGCCGAAGCAGCCGGCGAGCGCGGCGACGACCGCCGCAGGCTCGGTGGCGTGCGCGGCAACCAGCAGCAGCAGCGCCGACAGCGGCAGTGCCACGAGCGGCAGGATCCGGAAGCCGCGCCGCGGCCCGAAGCGCGCGCAGGCGGCATCGCTGACGACGCCGCCGAGCGTCGCGCAGCACGCCCCCACCAGCAGCGGGATCGAGGCGAGCAGCCCGCCCGTCAGCAGCGTCAGGTGCCGCTCCTCGATCAGGTACAGGAAGCTCCACTGGTTGAAGAAGTAGAAGACGTAGTTCATCGCCAGGTAACCGAGCGTCAGCAGCAGCACGTTGCGGTTGCCGAGCACGTGGGCGATCTCTGCCCAGCCGACCCGGGCCGGCACCGGCGCGCGCGGCTCGGGCTCGATCTCGGCGAGCTCGGCGGCCGTGACCGCGCGGTGCTGCCGCGGCGTCTCGCGCACGTACCACGCCCACCAGGCCGCGAGCAGCAGCGTCGGCACGCAGGTCGCGTAGAGCGCGGTCCGCCAGCCGTGCGTCGTCATCAGCGCCGCGATCGCCGGGGGCGCGGCGGCCGCGCCGAGGCTGAGGCCGGTGACCTGCAGGCCGATCATCAGCGACCAGCGTCGCGGCGGGAACCAGGCGTGGATCACGCCGGCGTTGGACGGAAAGAGCGGTGCCTGGCCGAGGCCGACCACCGCCTGCGCGGCGCAGAGCGCGAGCAGCAGCGCGCCACCCGCGAGCAGGGTCGGCACGAACGCCGTCAGCGCCGTGCCGAGCGTCGACAGCAGCAGGCAGACGAGCGTCGTGCGCTGCGTGCCGAAGCGCTGCGCCAGCAGGCCGCCCGGGTACTGCAGCAGGGCGTAAGGCAGCAGGAAGGCGTTGAACAGGTAGCCGAGCTGGGTCTTCGTGAAGCCGAGCTCGGGCATCATCTGCGCGCCGGCGGCATTGACCGCGCGGCGCTCCAGGTAGGCCGCGAAGGCGGCGACGAACACGCCGGCGAACACCAGCCAGCGGACGCGCAGCAGGGGCGCGCGCCCGGCGGCACCGGTCTGGTCGTTCGGCATGCGGGGTGGTGCTCGCGGCGGCCGCTCGCGGCCGGAGCGGCTACCTTATGCGAGGCTTGCGCGAAGCGAAAGCGCGGCGGGCCGGGCCCGCCGCGCGCACCCGCTCACTCGACGTCGAACTTCACGCCCTGCGCGAGCGGCAGCGTCGAGGAATAGTTCACCGTCTGCGTCTGCCGGCGCATGTACGCCTTCCACGCGTCCGAGCCCGACTCGCGGCCGCCGCCGGTCTCCTTCTCGCCGCCGAACGCACCGCCGATCTCGGCGCCGCTCGGCCCGATGTTGATGTTGGCGATGCCGCAGTCGCTGCCCTCGGCGGACAGGAACAGCTCCGCCTCCGACAGGTTCTGCGTGATCAGGCTCGACGACAGCCCCTGCACCACCGCGTTGTTCGCGGCGATCGCCTCGCCGAGCTCGCGGTAGCGGAATACGTACAGGATCGGCGCGAAGGTCTCGCGCGCCGAGGCCTCGATGGGCGCCGCGAGCTCGACCAGCGCCGGTCGCGCGTAGTAGCCGCCGTCGTGGCCCGCGATCGCGACGCGCTCGCCGCCATGGACGACGCCGCCGGCTGCGCGCGCCTGTGCGAGCGCGGCCTGCATCGCCTCGTAGGCGGCCTTGTCGACCAGCGGTCCGACCAGCGTCTCGGTCGCGAGCGGGCTGCCGACCTTGAGGCTCGCGTAGGCGCGCTTCAGCCGCGCCACGATCGCCTCGTAGCGCGACTCGTGCACGAACAGGCGCCGCAGCGTCGTGCAGCGCTGGCCGGCGGTGCCGGCCGCGGCGAAGGTGATCGCGCGCACCGCGAGATCCTCGGCCGCGGTGGGCGCGACGATCATCGCGTTGTTGCCGCCGAGCTCCAGCAGCGAGCGGCCGAAGCGGCCGGCCACCTTGACGGCGACGTCGCGGCCCATGCGCGTGCTGCCGGTCGCCGACACGAGCGGGATGCGCTCGTCGGCCGCCAGCCACTCGCCGACCGCGCGGCCGCCCGGCACGAGCGCCGACAGGCCCGCCGGCGCCTCGGGGAAGTCCCGCAGCACCGATTCGAGCAGCCGGTGCAGCGCGAGCCCGGTCAGCGGCGTCTTTTCCGACGGCTTCCACAGCACCGGGTTGCCGCAGACGAGCGCGAGTGCCGCGTTCCACGACCAAACCGCCATCGGGAAATTGAACGCGGTGATGATCGCGACCGGGCCGAGCGGATGCCAGCGCTCGAGCATGTGGTGGTGCTTGCGCTCCGAGGCGATCGTCAGGCCGTACAGCTGGCGCGACAGGCCCACCGCGAAGTCGCAGATGTCGATGACTTCCTGGACCTCGCCGGCGGCCTCGCTGCCGATCTTGCCGACCTCGAGCGTGATCAGCTCGGCGAGCGCCGGCTTGTGGCGGCGCACCGCCTCGCCGAACAGTCGCACCAGCTCGCCGCGGCGCGGCGCCGGCACCGCCCGCCAGGCGGCGAAGGCCGCCCGCGAGCGCTCGAGCGTCGCGTCGTACTCGGCGCGGCTCAGGCTCGCGACGCGGCCCAGCAGACGGCCATCGACCGGCGAGCGGCTCTCGAGGTCGCCCGCCGTCAGGCGCGCGAGGTCGAAGCCGACCGCGGCGAGGCTGCCGGCGGCGGCCGGCGCGTTCGCGGCGACGGCGCTCACGAGGCGGCCCGCATCGCGACCGCCGCGGCCTTGCCGGCCGCGGCGTCGGTCGCGTAGGCGCGGCCGAAGCGGTTCGCGAGGAACTCGTCGAGGCGGATGTCCTCCTGGCGCACGAAGCCCTTCTGCGGCAGGCGGCCGGCGACCAGCAGGTCGAGCACCGCGCACACCGACGAGGCGGTGGTCGTCTGGATCGCGGTCCACTCCTTGCCGGCGAGCACCTGCGGATAGACGCTGTGGGCGTACGACTCCTGCCACACGCGGCCGGCGCGCAGCCCGGTCGCGGTGACGAAGATCACCACCACGTCCTGGCGCGTGCCGGGGATGGCGTACTCGAGCACGTCGGCGAGCACCGCCGGCCGCTCGCCGAGGCGCAGGTCCTGCAGCAGCAACTTCATCGCGTCGCGATGGCCCGGGTAGCGGATCGTGCGGTAGTTCAGGTTGCGGACCTTGCCGTCGAGCGTCTCGCACAGGGTGCCGAGCCCGCCGGAGGTGTTGAACGCCTCGTACTGCACGCCGTCGAGCGCGAAGTGCTCGAGCTCCTCGAGCGGCGGCACGTTCGAGCGCTTGCCGGCGAGGATCGCCTCGCAGGGCTGCAGGTACTCGTTGATGACCCCGGCGGTGCTCCACGTCAGGTTGTAGCCGAGCGCGTTCGACGGGAACTGCGGCAGCGCGCCCACGCGCAGGCGCAGCGTGTCGAGCTTCTCGAAGCGACGCACGAGGTCCATGCCGACGATCGAGATGAAGCCCGGCGCGAGCCCGCACTGCGGGATCAGCGCGTGCGTCGCGCTCTGCGCGAGCTCCTTGACGGTGCGGGTGGTCGCCACGTCCTCGGTCAGGTCGAGGTAGTGGATGCCGGCGGCGTGCGCCGCCTCGGCGATCGCGGCCGTCACCGAATAGGGCGCGGCGCTGATCACAGCGTAGCGGCCCTGCATCGCGGCGACGAGCCGCGCGCGGTCGGTCACGCTGAGCGCGAGCGTGTCGATGTTCGGCCGGCGCGGCACCGCCGCGAGCGCGGTCTCGGACTGGTCGACGACGGTGACGCGGTAGTCGCCGGTGCTCGCGAGCAGCTCGGCAATCATGGCGCCGATGTGGCCGGCGCCGGCGACGAGGATGTTCTTCATGGGCAATGCCCCTCGGGTCGATGTAGCTAGCCCGACAGTTTCGGGCAGGAGGCCGTTGATTTGTAGCGGCATTGTGACGATAATGACGGGAAGTTACGTCGTAATGACGAATCCCGTGACAGAATCGACGATCACCGCCACCGACGACGCCCTGCTCGCCCTGCTCAAGTCGAATGCGCGGCTCTCGACCGCAGCGCTCGCCCGCCAGCTTGGCGTCGCGCGCTCGACCGTGCAGGGGCGCCTCGAGCGGCTCGAGCGCAGCGGCGTGATCCGCGGCTACACCGTCGAGCTCGGACCCGCGGCCCGGGCCCGTCAGGTGCAGGCGCACGCGATGATCGCGGTCGAGCCGCAGCAGCAGCAGGCCGTCGAGCGCAAGCTGCGGGCGATGCCGGCGGTCGCGACGCTGCTGACCGTGAGCGGCAGCTACGACCTGATCGCGATGCTGACCGCGGAATCGACCGAGGCGCTTGACGCCGCGCTCGACGAGCTGCGCGCCTGCCCCGGCGTCAAGTCGACCACCACCTCGATCGTGCTGTCGCGCCGCTTCGAACGCTGAGCGCGCTCAGGGCCGCGCGTCGGGCGCTGCGTCGACGGGGGGCGCGGCGGATCGCGACGGCGGTGCCGACGGCGAGCAGACCGAGGATCCGGAGCACGGATCCCACCCGCCGGCGCGCGCGACTCACGTGGTCATTGGCTTCCCTTCCCTGAGCGAGGCCCGGCGCCCGCGTTCGAGCGGACGCCGGGGCCGTGCCCGCGCCGGCTCAGAACCGGTAGCGGAAGCCCACCGAACCCAGCAGGCGCGGCTCGAGCTGCAGGCCGTTCACGCGCTGGTACACCGGCGCCTGCAGGAACGCGAAGCCGTCGAGCCGCCCGCTGATGCGGAAGCCCACGCCCGGGCTCAGGTAGACGAGCGTCGCGCCGCTGTTCTCGACGTCGGCATTCGCGCCGGATTCGCGCGCCTCGATGCGCGCGTTCAGCTGCAGCTGCGGCACGATGCCGCCCGGCAGCGGCCCGGTGTAGCGAAGCCCCGCCGTCACGTTCGCGCCGTTGCCGGGACGGAACCCGTCGCGGCTCGCGAGCGGCACCTGCCACAGGGCGTTCGCGAAGTAGTAGACGTCGGCCGACAGCGCGCCGACCGTGTACGCGCCGAGCAGCAGGTCGGTGGTGCCGGTGCCGAGCTGCAGGCCGCGATCGACGATCTGACCGGCCTGCGGCCCGGTGCGGAAGGTGTCGTCGAAGCGCCCGGTCGCGAGCTTGAGCCCCACCTGTACGCCGACGCTGAGGTCGGGCTCGAAGCCCTGGTAGCGCGCGACGATGCGCGCGTCGCCGAGGCCGCGGCTGTGCGAGGTCGAGATCTCGGTGTCGCCCTCGGCGATGGTCGAGTGCGGCCGGTCGAAGTACGGCAGCTGCAGGTTGACGCCGAACGTGCGCGACGGGCTCCAGTCGAGTGCCACCGTCGTGTTGCGGTTCAGCGTGTCCTGCTGGACCTCGCTGTCGTTCGGGAACGTCAGCGCCGCACGGTTGGCCGCGTGCGTGCCGCTGCGCAGCTCGGTCTGGTCGAAGTAGTCGTAGCGCAGGTCGGCGTTGAAGCCCGAATGCGTCGTGTAGCCCTGGCTCGACCAGTCGGAGTTCAGCGTGCAGCCGCAGCTCGAGCACGCCTCGGCGCCGCCGGTCGCGCACGCGAGTCCGGCCGCCACCATCCATGTAGACCATTTCATCGTCGTGATCTCCTGAAAACCCGCGAAGGGCGCGCACCGGCCACCGGCCGGCGTGCGCCACCGTCGAAGCGTCAGGAGAGCGTGGGCGGACCTCGGGCGGCGGCGTGCCGCGGCGGGACCTCGAGCGGGGAGTCGGGCGCGCGCCAGGGCGCGGGCGCCGCGGCGAGCACCGGCGCGCCGGTCTCGACGGCTGGCAGCGACGGCAGCGCCGGCGCGGCGCTCTGCGCGAACGGGCACTCGCCGGCCGGTGCCACGCCGCCGGCGCCGTCGTCGTGATGGTGGTGGCCGGCGTGCGCGACGCCGGCCATGACGCCCGGGTCGCAGAACACGAGCGCGAGCGAACCGGCGCCGATGGCGGGCATGAAGCCCGCCGGGATCAGCGCCCGCAGGAGCAGCAGCGCGACCAGCGGCGCGAGGCCGCGGTGCCGGCGCGGAAGCGGGGTAGCCGTGCGCATCACTCGGTGAGTCTAGACCGCCCCGGCGCGGCCGGCACTGGGGGCTTTTGCCCGCCGCCGGTCTCCGCGATATGGCAAACGCGGCCCGTCCCGGGCCCCCCGCTCAGCCGCGGCGCGGCAGGAAGATCTCGGCGAGCATGCAGCGGATGCCGCCGCCGCCGATGTGCTCGATGGTCTCGACGCCGCAGATCACCGGGCGGGCGTGCTGCTCGAGGAGCGCGCGCTGCGCGCGGGTCAGGCTGCCCCAGGCGCGCCGCGACAGGGCCGCGAGCGGCCCCTGGCGGCCGCCGTCGATGAACAGCAGGTTGCCGGCGAACGCCGCGACCTGCTCGCCCGAGATGTCGAGCAGCGTCTTGCCGCTGCCTTCGAGCGCGTCAAAGACCCGCCTGAGGTCGGCGCCCGGGGCGACCATGCCGCTCGCGAGCACCGCGAGCGCGGGTCCGACCGCCATCAGCACGTTCGTGTGGTAGACCTCGCGGCCGGCATCGTCGTGCGCGTGGAATTCCACGGCCTCGTAGCCGAGCGCGCGGCAGACGCTCGCGACCGCGCTCGAGTGGGTGCGCGGCGAGAGTGCGGCGTACGCCAGCCGGGCGCCGTGGTCGAACACGAGGCTGCCGGTGCCCTCGACGAATTCGCCCCGGTCCTCGAGGTTCGTGAAGTCGAGCGTCGTGGTCATGCGCCAGCCGTGGCGCGCGGCGAGCGCGACGATCAGCTCCGGCCGCCGCTCGCGGCGCCGGCTCGGCACCGCCATCGGGTAGAGCACGAGTCGCCCGTCGCTGTGCGTCGAGAACCAGTTGTTCGGGTAGATCGCGTCGGGTGTATCGGCGGCCGGATCGGCCGCGGCGACCACGACGTCGGCGCCGGCGGCGGCGAGCGCATCGGCGGAGCGGTCGAACTCGGCCTGCGCCGCGGCGAGCGTCTCGGCCGGCGCGAGCCGCACCGCATGCTGGAACGCGTTGGTCGGCAGGGTCTCCGGATTGGCGTAGAAGGTCGCCGGCCGCACCATCAGCACGGTGCGCGCGCACTGCGTCCCGAGGCCGACCGGGGCGATCGGCGCCGTACTCATCGCCTCACCCGCGCCCGCCCGCCCGGTCGTCCGGGGTACGCCGCCGCCTGCTGATGGATCCTCATCCCGCGCGAACCTCCCAATCCGCCAGCTTGCCGTCTCCGTCCCTGAAAGGGAACGAGCCACGCCCGCGAGGCCCCCGCCGGGCCCGACTGTCGCCGGTCCGACACATCGTAGCCAATTGACAGACGACTGCGCGACGCCTGATATAGCTGGAGTTTTTCCGGGCGGAGGGGTCCATGGGCAGGAACGGAATCCGGGCGGGTCTGGCGGCCGCGGCGACGCTGCTGGTTGCCGCATGTGGCGGCGGCGGGGGTGGCGGCGGCCCCTCGATGACCGGTCCGCCCCCGAACCCAACCTACACGGCCGGTACCTACCCGGCCGCCTCCACCTTCGCGGGCTACTGCGCCAACCCGCGCACCGGGACCGATCCTGGCACCGGCAAGGCCTACCCCGACCAGCTGGGGTCGGTCGTCTGGGAGAAGTTCTGGATCCGCTCCTGGATCAACGCGTACTACCTCTGGTACAGCGAAGCTCCGGATTTCGATCCGAACCTGAATAGCTTCTCTATCTCCGGGAAGTCCTACGACACGTCGACGGCAATTGGTTACTTCGACGCAGATAAGACGCCAGCGATTACATCGACCGGAAGTGCTAAGGACAAGTTCCACTTCACCTACTCGACCGCGGCCTGGGAGGCGCTGTCGAACAGCGGCGCCTCGGTCGGCTACGGCGCGACCTGGACGCTGATCGCGGTCGTGCCGCCGCGCAAGGCGCTGGTCGCCTACACCGAGCCCGCCGCGTCCGGCTATCCGGCGACGAGTGCGAGCGTGAACCTCGCGCGCGGCGCCGAGATCATCGCGGTCGACGGCGTCGACCTCATCAACTCGAACGACCAGGCCAGCATCAACACGCTGAACGCCGGGCTGTTTCCGTCGGCCGCCGGCCAGACGCACACGTTCACGGTCGTGGACACGCCGGGCGGGGCGAGCCGCACCGTGACGATGACCTCGACCACCGTCACCGAGACACCGGTGCAGAACGTCGGGCTGATTCCCGGGACCACGGTCGGCTACCTGCTCTTCAACGACCACATCGCGACCGCCGAGTACTTCCTGAAGCAGGCGATCACGACGCTCTCGCAGGCGAACGTCACCGACCTCGTGCTCGATATCCGCTACAACGGTGGCGGCTACCTCGACATCGCGAGCGAGCTCGCCTACATGGTGGCGGGCTCGGCGCAGACCACCAACAAGACCTTCGATCTGGTCGCGTTCAACGACAAGTACCCGACCACCGACCCCATCACCGGGCAGGCGATCACGCCGACGCCGTTCTGGAGCACCGCCCAGGGCTTTGATTCGCGGGTCACGAACGGCTCGGCGCTGCCGGCGCTCAACCTGCACACGGTGTACGTGCTGACGGGCGGCGACACCTGCTCGGCCAGCGAGGCGATCATCAACGGCCTGCGCGGCATCGGCGTCAACGTCGTGCTGATCGGCTCGCAGACCTGCGGCAAGCCGTACGGCTTCTACCCGCAGGACAACTGCGGCACGACGTACTTCTCGATCCAGTTCAAGGGCGTGAACCAGGTCGGCTTCGGCGACTACACCGATGGCTTCGTGGCAGCCAACACGACCTCGACGACCGGTACGCAGATCCCCGGCTGCTCGGTCGCCGACGACTTCAGCCACGCGCTCGGCAGTCCCCAGGAGGGACGCGTGGCCGCCGCGCTCGGCTACATCGCGACCGGCACCTGCCCGGTCGCGAGCGGCGTGGCGCCACCCGGGGTGCTGCGCTCCGAGGGGCACATCGCGAAGCCGACGGTGCTGATGAACCGCATCCTGCGCCATCCCTGACGGCGCGGCGCCGGCGCGCGGCGCTATGATCCCCGCACAGTGACCGGGGGGAGCGCCGCCGTGGACTGGAGAGGACAGCGCGAGAGCGACAACATCGAGGACCGCCGCGGCGGCTCGTTCGGCCGCACCGCGGTCGTCGGCGGCGGCCTCGGGACCGTGGTGCTCGCAATCGTCTATGCGCTGCTCGGCGGCGACCCGCGCGACGTGCTCGACGGCATCCAGCAGCCACCGGCGCCGTCGGCGGCGGGCCCGCGCGGCGAGTACCGCGAGTCGGCCGGCGAGGCCGACGCGCGGCACTTCGTCGCGGTCGTGCTCGCCGAGACCGAAGACGTCTGGCACGCCGAGTTCCAGGGCCGCGGCAGCGAGTACGTGAACCCGCATCTCGTGCTCTTCACCGGGCACGTGCAGTCGGCCTGCGGCACCGCCGCGGCGGCGATGGGGCCGTTCTACTGCCCGGGCGACCAGCGCGTGTTCCTCGACCTGTCGTTCTTCGACGAGCTGGCCGCGCGCTTCGGCGCGCCGGGCGAGTTCGCGCGGGCCTACGTGGTGGCGCACGAGGTCGGCCACCACGTGCAGAACCTGCTCGGCATCTCCGACAAGGTGCACGCCGCCGAGGAGCAGGCCGACGAGCGCCGCGCCAACCAGCTGTCCGTGCGCCTGGAACTGCAGGCCGATTGCCTCGCGGGCGTGTGGGCGAAGCGCAGCACGCAGGCGCTCAAGCTCGGCCCCGACGACATCGACGCCGCGTTGCGCGCCGCGAGCGCGGTCGGCGATGATCGGCCGCAGCGCGCGGCGCGCGGCTACGTGACGCCCGATTCCTTCACGCACGGCAGCTCCGAGCAGCGCATGCGCTGGTTCCGGCGCGGCCTCGAGGGCGGCGGACTGGCCGGTTGCGATACGTTCCGCGCGCGCGAGCTCTGAGCGGAGGCCCGGCCGATGGCATACGACCCGAACAACATCTTCGCGCGCATGGTGCGCGGCGAGATCCCTTGCGTGAAGGTGTTCGAGGACGCCGAGACGCTCGCCTTCATGGACATCATGCCGCAGTCCGACGGCCACACGCTGGTGATACCGAAGGTCGCCGGCGAGAACCTGTTCGAGACTGCGCCGGAGTCGGTGGCTGCGGCAATCCGCACCACGCAGCGCGTCGCGCGAGCGGTGCAGCGCGCGTTCTCGGCGCCGGGCGTCGTGGTCACGCAGTTCAACGGCCAGACCGCGGGCCAGACCGTGTTCCACCTGCACTTCCACGTGATCCCGGTCTACACCGCCGGCGCCTGGCGGCCGCACGCGCGCGACAAGGCCGACCCGCTGGTGCTCGAGGCGCACGCGGCGCGCATCCGGGCCGCGCTCGGCGGCTGACGCCCGTCACGCGATTGTCACCGGCCAGTCGTCCGCGCGTCATGTGCAGCCGCGAGGCTCTGTGCATGGGCTACGAACTCGAGTGGTTGGCCGCGGCGAACGACCTCGAGCGCGAGGACGACGCCCGCTATCGCGCCCTCGAGCGCCGCTGGCGCATCGCCAACGAGCGGCTCGCGGCGGCACTGACCGGCTACCACGCGCTGCGCGGCTGCGCCGGGCGCGATGACCCCGACTTCATCGTCGCGCAGCTGCGTCTCGCCCAGGCGCGCCAGCGCTGCCGCGAAGTCGCCGACGAGGTCGAGCTGCTGGCGCACGACTCGCGGCTCTACGACCTGAGCTGAGCCGCGCGCGGTAAGTCGCGCCGTCAGTCGCGCCGCACGACCCGGGCGCTCGCCTCGACCGCCTCCAGCACGCCTTCCGAGCCGGGCCCGATGCCGGCGGCGTTCGCCTCGTCCGTGTCGACGTGCATCTCGAGCCGGTAGTCGTCGCGCACCCGCACGCGCACGGCGCCGAAGGTCAGGCTGCGCCCGCCGCAATCGACGCGCACGTCGACGTCGTCGCCGTCCTCGACGCCGAGCGCAGCGGCGTCGCGCGTCGTCATGTGGATGTGGCGCAGCGCGCAGATCACGCCGCCGGCGGTCGTGACCACGCCGCGCGGCCCCTCGATGCGGATGCCGGGCGTGTGCGCGAGATCGCCCGACTCGCGCACCGGCGCATCGACGCCGAGCACGAACTCGTCGGTGCGCGAGATCTCGACCTGGTCGGCCTGGCGCTCGGGCCCGACGATGCGCACGTGCTCGATCCGGCCGTGCGGCCCGACCAGCGTGACCGTCTCGGCGGCCGCAAACTGGCCGGGCTGCGAGATCTCGCGGGCGTGACCGAGCACGTGGCCGGGACCGAACAACGCCTCGACGCTCGCCCGGGTCAGGTGCACGTGGCGCCCGGAGACCGCGATCGGGATTCGCGCGCCCGACTTCACCGCGTGGTGGCCGCCGATCAGGCGACGCACCGCGGCGGCGATCGCCGCCTCCTCGTCGGTCGCGACCACCAGCAGCCGGCAGCGCGACTCCGGCGCCGAGATCTCGGCCACCGGCTGCTCGGTCCCGACCCGCGCATCGCGATTGCGGTCGTCGTCGAGCAGCGCGCCCAGGAACTCGAGCCGCTGCGCGATCCGGCTGCGCAGCAGGGCGCTGTTCTGGCCGACGCCGGCGGTAAACACGATCGCGTCGACGCCGCCCATGACCGCAGCGTAGGCGCCGACGTACTTGCGCGCGCGGTGCGCATAGACCTGCAGCGCCAGCCGGCAGCCGTCGTCGCCGGCGCGGGCGCGCGCCTCGACCTCGCGCATGTCGGCGGTGCCCGCCAGGCCCACGAGCCCCGACTCCCGGTTCAGCAGCCGATCGAGCTCCTCGACCGAGCGGCCCTCGCGCAGCAGCGCGAGCACCACGCCCGGGTCGAGGTCGCCCGAGCGCGTCGCCATCACCAGCCCCTCGAGCGGCGTATAGCCCATGCTGGTCTCGACGCTGCGGCCGAACTCGACCGCGGTGACGCTGGCGCCGGCACCGAGGTGGCAGGTCACGAGGCGCAGCTCCTCGAGCGGCCGGCGCAGCCAGCCCGCGGCCACTCCCGCCACGTGGGCGTGGCTGGTGCCGTGGAAGCCGTAGCGTCGCAGCCCGAGGCGCGCCGCGAGCTCGCGCGGCAGCGCGTACTCGCGGGCGCGCCGCGGCAGGGTGGCGTGGAAGGCGGTGTCGAACACCGCGACGTGCGGCAGCGCCGGCAGGCGTTCGCGGGCGGCGGCCAGACCCTCGAGCGCGGGCGGATTGTGCAGCGGTGCCAGCGGGCCGAGCGCCGCGAGCTCGGCCGCGACCGCGTCGTCGATCGCGACCGGGGCGGTGAAGCGCTCGCCGCCGTGCACGATGCGGTGGCCGACGGCGGCGTACGCGCCCGGTGGCGCACCGCGGGCCGCGAGCTCGTCGAGCGCGAGCCGCACCGCAGCCGCCGGCCCGGCGGCGTCGACCTCGCGGCTCTCGCCGCCGATGCGGAGCCGGGGCCGCAGGCCGAGCCCCTCGATCTCGAGGCCGGTCAGGCGCCTGCCGCTGCCGTCGAGGAGCGCGGCCTTCAGCGAGGAGCTGCCGCAGTTGAGGACGAGCACGGCGGTGGCCATGCGCGATGCTAGCATCGGCTCCGCGACCGCCTCCATCGAGGAACACGCGGATGCCCGGGCCCCGCGACGACGACCGTGACCTCTCCTTCTACCGGCGCGCCTTCGCGCTGGTGGCGCTCGCGGTCGTCGGGCTGCTGCTGTATCGCGTAGTCGAGCCGTTCATGGCGCCGTTCGCCTGGGCGGTGGTGCTCGGCTACCTGATGTTCCCGCTGCAGCGGCGGCTGACGCGGCTCTGGCGGGGCCGGGCGGGGCTCGCCGCGCTGACGCTGACGGCGCTGACCTTCCTGCTCTTCATCGGTCCGCTGACGCTGATCGGCGGGGCCTTCGCCAACGAGCTCGGCGGACTCATCGCCGCGCTGCAGCGGCTGGTCGCGGAGCTGCGCATCCACTCGCTCAGCGACCTCGCGGACCTGCCCGCCGCGCAGCATGCGATCGAGTGGGCCGAGTCGCACCTCGCGATCTCGGCGGACCAGCTGCGCGGCTGGCTGGTGGCGGGCGCCGAGCAGATGCTGCAGCCGCTCGCGACGCTCGGCGGGCGCGCGTTCCTGGGCGCGCTCGGCACGGTCGCGAGCTTCACGATCATGATGTTCCTGCTGTTCTTCGTGCTGCGCGACGGCCGCGCGATGTACGGCGCCGCGCTCGGCCTCGTGCCCCTCGAGGCGCGGCACACGGAGCGGCTCGCCCACCACCTTGGCGACGTGACGCGCGCGGTCGTCTTCGGCACGCTCGCCACCTCGGCCCTGCAGGGCGTGTCGGTGGCGGTCGGCTTCGCGCTGGTCGGCCTGCCCTCGCCGGTGGTCTTCGGGGTCGCCGCGGCGGTGCTGTCGGTGCTGCCGGTCGGCGGCACCGCGTTCGTCTGGGGCCCGGGCGCGGCCTGGTTGCTGCTCGCCGGCCACACCGGCGCGGGCGTGTTCCTGCTGATCTGGGGCACGCTGATCGTCGGGCTCGCCGACAACCTGCTGCGTCCGCTGCTGATCTCGGGCCGCTCGGAGGTGCCGACGCTCGCGGTGTTCGTCGGCGTGCTCGGCGGCCTCGCGGCGTTCGGCATGGTCGGGATGTTCCTGGGCCCGATCCTCATTTCGCTGCTCGTGGCGCTCACCCGCTTCGCAGACGAGTCGCTCGCGAGCCGATAGAATCGCGGCCGTGCAACCCGAAGACCTCCTCGCGCACCTCAACGAGGCGCAGCGCGCCGTCGTCAGCGCCCCTCCCGGTCCGATCCTGGTGCTCGCCGGCGCCGGCAGCGGCAAGACCCGCGTGCTCGTGCACCGGGTGGCCTGGCTGATCTCGCAGGAGGCGGTCTCGCCGCACTCGATCCTGGCGGTGACCTTCACCAACAAGGCCGCCGGCGAGATGCGCGGTCGCATCGAGTCGCTGCTGAACGTGCCGGGCGGGGCCCTCTGGATCGGCACCTTCCACGGCCTCGCCCATCGCCTGCTGCGGCTGCACTGGCGCGAGGCGGGGCTGCCGCAGACCTTCCAGATCCTCGACTCCGACGACCAGCTGCGCCTCGTCAAGAAGGTGGTGCGCGCGCTCGAGCTGGACGAGACCCGCTGGGTGCCGAAGGACCTGCAGTACTTCATCAACGCGCAGAAGGACGAGGGCCGGCGGCCGCAGGCGCTCAGCGACGACGGCGACGGCACGCGCCGCGTGATGATCAAGGTGTACGCGGCCTACGAGGACGCCTGCCGCCGCTCGGGCGTGGTCGACTTCGCCGAGCTGCTGCTGCGCTCCTACGAGCTGTGGCGCGACGTGCCGGAGCTCATCGCCCACTACCGCCGCCGCTTCCGCCACGTGCTGGTCGACGAGTTCCAGGACACGAACGCGATCCAGTATCTGTGGCTCAAGGCGCTCGCCGGGCCGGAGAGCCTGCCGTTCGTGGTCGGCGACGACGACCAGTCGATCTACGGCTGGCGCGGCGCGCGCATCGAGAACATCCAGCGCTTCCAGCGCGACTTCCCGGGCACGACCGTGTTCCGCCTCGAGCAGAACTATCGCTCGAGCGCCACCATCCTGAACGCCGCCAACGCGCTGATCAGCCACAACGCCGGCAGGATGGGCAAGACGCTGTGGACCGACGGCGAGCGGGGCGACCCGATCCGGGTGTACGCGGCCTTCAACGAGCGCGACGAGGCCGACTTCATCATCGACCGGATCCGCGACTGGACCCGCCAGGGCGGACGGCGCCAGGACTGCGGCGTGCTGTACCGCTCGAACGCGCAGTCGCGGGTGCTCGAGGAGGCGCTGATCGCGGCGCGCATCCCCTACCGCGTCTATGGCGGCCTGCGGTTCTTCGAGCGCGCCGAGATCAAGGATGCGCTCGCCTACCTGCGGCTGATCTCCAACCGCCGCGACGACGCCTCGTTCGAGCGCGTCGTGAACCTGCCGACCCGCGGCATCGGCGCCAAGAGCCTCGAGATCCTGCGCCAGACCGCGCGCGATCAGGCGCTGTCGCTGTGGGAGGCGGCCGGGTCCAGCATCGCGAGCGGCGCGCTCGGGCCGAAGGGCGCGGCCTCGATGCACGGCTTCCTGGCGCTCGTCGAGCGGCTGGCGCGCGAGTGCACGGGACTGCCGCTGCACGACCAGGTCGACCGCGTGATCGCCGGCGCGGGCCTGCTCGAGCACTTCCGCAAGGAGAAGGGCGAGCGCGGCGAGGCGCGGGTCGAGAACCTCGAGGAGCTCGTCTCGGCGGCGCGCGGCTTCTCGACCGAGGACACCGGCGAGCTCGCGCCGCTCGACAGCTTCCTGGCGCACGCCGCGCTCGAGAGCGGCGAGGGCCAGGCGAGCGAATGGGAAGACAGCGTGCAGATGATGACGCTGCACTCCGCCAAGGGCCTGGAGTTCCCGGTGGTGTTCCTGTGCGGCCTCGAGGACGGCCTGTTCCCGCACCAGCGCTCGGTCACCGACATCGGCGGGCTCGAGGAGGAACGCCGGCTCGCCTACGTCGGCATCACCCGGGCGATGCGCCGGCTGTACCTGACCTACGCCGAGCAGCGGCGCCTGCACGGCGTCGACCAGTTCGGCACGCCGTCGCGCTTCATCGCCGAGGTGCCGCCCGAGCTCGTCGAGGAGGTCCGTCCGCGCGTGCAGGTGTCGCGGCCGGTATACCAGCCGCGGGCGCGGGCCAACGCGGCGAGCTACGAGGAGCCGGCGCCGGCGGCCGGTGGCATGCGACTCGGCCAGCGCGTGCGCCACGGGCGCTTCGGCGAAGGGGTGATCCTGCGGCTCGATGGCCATGGCCAGGGCGCCCAGGTCGAGGTGAACTTCGAGCGCCTCGGCCGCAAGGTGCTGATGCTGGCATACGCGAACCTCGAGGCCCTCTGAGGCCGGCCCGCGCGGCTCCCCGGCCGGCGGCCTGTTAAAATCGGGTCGCAACGGACACCCGCGCGGGGCCACGTGAAAATCATCATCCTCGGCGCCGGCCAGGTCGGCCGCACGGCGGCGTACCACCTGTCCCGCGAGGAGGCCAACGAGGTCACGGTCGTCGATTCCGACGACGCGATGCTGCGCGACCTGCAGGACCGGATCGACGTCCGCACGGTCGCCGGCAACGCCGCCAACCCGGCGGTGCTCGAGGCCGCCGGCTGCAGCGACGCGAACCTGCTGGTGGCGCTGACCTCGAGCGACGAGGTCAACATGGTCGCCTGCCACCTGGCGTGGACGCTGTTCAAGACGCCGACCAAGATCGCGCGCATCCGCGGTGCCGCGCTCGCCGCGCGGCCCGAGCTGTTCTCCGACAGCGCCGGCTTCGCGGTCGACGTCTGGATCAGCCCCGAGCAGCTGGTGACGGAGTACGTCGAGCAGCTGATCCGCCACCCGGGCGCGCTGCAGGTGGTCGACTTCGCGGACGGGCGGGTGCGGCTCGTGGGCCTGCGCGCGGTGACCGGCGGGCTGCTGGTCGGCCAGCCGCTGTCGAACCTGCCACGCCACCTGCCGGTCGGGGTCGAGGCGCGCGTCGCGGCGATCTACCGCAAGGGGCGCAGCATCAAGCCCGAGGGCGACACGGTCGTCGAGCCCGGCGACGAGGTGTTCTTCGTCGCCGCGCGCGAGGATATCCGCGTGGTGATGAGCGAGCTGCGCAAGCTCGAGGCGCCGATGAAGCGCCTGGTGATCGCCGGCGGCGGCAACATCGGCATCCGCCTCGCGCAGGCGCTCGAGGCCAGCAACCAGGTCAAGCTGATCGAGCGCGATCCGCGCCGCGCGCGCCATGCCTCGGAGGTGCTGCGCAACACGATCGTGCTGCAAGGCGACGCGGCCGACGAGGAGCTGCTGCTCGAGGAGAACATCGACAGCGCCGACGCCTTCGTCGCGGTCACGAACGCCGAGGAGGCGAACATCCTGTCGGCGATGCTCGCCAAGCGTCTCGGCTGCGGCAAGGTGATGGCGCTGATCAACAAGCCCTCCTACGCCGAGCTGATGGAAAGCGACCGCATCGACATCGCGATCTCGCCGCAGACCATCACCATCGGCTCGCTGCTCGCGCACGTGCGCCGCGGCGACGTCGCGCGGGTGCACTCGCTCAGGCGCGGCGCGGCCGAGGCCATCGAGGCGATCGCGCACGGCGACTCGGAGACCTCCAAGGTGGTCGGCCGCGCGGTCGAGGCGATCCGGCTGCCCGAGGGCACCACGATCGGCGCGATCGTGCGCGGCGACGAGGTGTTCATGGGGCACCACGACATCGTGATCGCCGAGGGCGACCACGTGATCCTGTTCCTGACCGACCGGCGCCACGTCGAGGCCGTCGAGAAGCTGTTCCAGGCCGGCGTCTCGTTCATCTGACGGCGCCGGCAGATGCACTTCGCGACCGTCCAGCGACTCCTCGGCCTCATCGTCACGATGTTCAGCCTGACGATGCTGCCGCCGGTGGTCGTGTCGCTGTACTTCGCCGACGGCCAGTGGGCGCCATTCGTCGAGTCCTTCGGCATCCTGCTGGCGGCGGGGCTCGCGCTGTGGCTGCCGGTGCACCGCGTCGACCGCGACCTGCGGCTGCGCGACGGCTTCCTGGTGGTGGCGCTGTTCTGGATCGTGCTCGGCGTCGCCGGCGCGCTGCCGCTGCTGCTCGGCGAGGTGCCGCGGCTCGCCTTCACCGACGCCGCGTTCGAGTCGGTGGCCGGCATCACGACCACGAGCGCGAGCGTGATGACGCACCTCGACCAGCTGCCGAAGTCGGTGCTCTGGTACCGGCAGCAGGAGCAGTGGCTCGGCGGGCTCGGCGTGATCGTGCTGGCGGTGGCGCTGTTCCCGGTGCTCGGCATCGGCGGCATGCAGCTCTACAAGGCCGACACCCCGGGGCCCGTCAAGGACGAGAAGCTGACGCCGCGCATCGCGCAGACCGCGCGCGCGCTGTCGAGCGTCTACCTGCTGCTGACCGCGACCTGCACCGCTGCCTATGCGCTCGCCGGCATGAGCCTGTTCGACGCGCTGGCGCACGCCTTCTCGACGGTCTCGACCGGCGGCTTCTCGCCGTACGACGCCGGGCTCGCGCACTTCAACTCGTACGCGATCGACATGGTCGCGGTCGCGTTCATGTTCTTCGGCGGCATCAACTTCGCGCTGCACTTCGTCGTCTGGCGCACCAAGGACTCGCTGTCGTACTTCGGCGAGCCGCAGTTCCGCGGCTACCTGTTCGTGACCGTCGCGCTGACGGCGCTCGTCACCACCTACCTGCTGGCGAGCGGCACGTACGCCTCGCCGAGCGAGGCCTTCCGCCACGGCATCTTCCAGGTGGTGTCGATGCAGTCGAGCACCGGCTTCGTGAGCCAGGGCTTCGCCGCCTGGCCGGGCATGCTGCCGCCGCTGCTGGTGCTGATGACCTTCGTCGGCGGCTGCGCGGGCTCGACCGCCGGCGGCATGAAGGTGATCCGCTGGCAGCTCGTGCTCAAGCAGGCGCAGCGCGAGCTGACGCGGCTCGTGCACCCGAACGCGGCGCTGCCGGTCAAGCTCGCCGACAAGCCGGTGCCGGGGCGCGTGCTCGCCGCGGTCACCGGGTTCTTCGCGATGTACCTGGTGCTGTTCGGGCTGATGATGCTGGCGATGATGGCCGCCGGCCTCGACCAGGTCACCGCGTGGTCGGCGATCGCCGCCTGCATCAACAACGCCGGACCGGCGCTCGGCGGGGCCACGACGACCTTCCAGCACCTGCCGGAAGCGGCCAAGTGGATCGCGATCGCCGCGATGCTGATCGGCCGCCTCGAGGTCTTCACGGTTGTGGTGCTGTTCACACCCGCGTTCTGGCGCCACTGACGGCCGCCGCGGACCGTGAGCCGCGTCACGGCCGGATATGTCAAAGCCCCTCTAAGGTCCCCGTGCGGCCCGTTCCGGGCGCTGCGAGGCGGTGACGGCCATGCGTCGGCAGTCGGGTTTCACGATCATCGAGCTCGTGGTCGTCATCGTGATCCTGGGCGTGCTCTCGGCGTTCGCGGTGCCCCGCTTCATGTCGCTCGACCAGCGCGCACGGGTGGCGGCGGTGCAGGCGCTCGGCGGCACGCTGCAGTCGACCGCCTACCAGGTCCGCTCGCTGTGCATGGCGACGGCCGTGCAGAGCGGCTGCAGCACGACCTCCAGTTCCTGGCAGGGCACGATCAACGGCAAGGGCTACTGGCTGAACTACGGCTGGCCGGATTCGGGTGACGAGCTGAACGGCCGGCAGATCGATGCGCTGATCGATTACTCGGGCTTCCGCGCCTACCTCGTGGGGCCGCCGTCGACGCGCTTCGTGCGCGACGACGCGCCGACCCCCGACAACTGCTCCGTGACCTACTACGACGCGTACTACCTGCCGCAGCACTACCAGGTGACGGTCGACACGAGCGGCTGCTGAGCCGCGCGCTCAGCGCTCGACGCTGACCGCGATCCCGCCGAGTGACGTACTCCGGCCGCGCCAGGCCGCGGGCCCGGTGTCGTGCACCGACTCGCCGCGCGAGTCGACCGCGACCGTGACCGGCATGTCGCGCAGCTCGAACTCGTAAACCGCCTCCATGCCGAGCTCCGCGAAGGCGACGACGCGGCTCGACCGGATCGCCTTCGAGACCAGGAACGCGGCGCCACCGACCGCGATCAGGTAGGCGCTTCGATGGCGGCGGATCGCCTCGATCGCCTCGGGCCCGCGCTCGGCCTTGCCGACCATGGCGAGCAGGCCCGCCTTCTCGAGCATCGTCTCGGTGAAGCGGTCCATGCGATTCGCGGTCGTCGGGCCGGCCGGGCCCACGACCTCGGTGCCGACCGGGTCGACCGGGCCGACGTAGTAGATCACGCGATCCCGGAACGACAGCCCGTCCGGCAGCGGCTGGCCGGCCTCGAGCAGCGCGCAGATGCGCTTGTGCGCGGCGTCGCGCCCCGTCAGGAACTTGCCGGACAGCAGCAGCCGCTCGCCGGGCTTCCAGGCGGCCACCTCGGCGCGCGTCAGGCCGTCGAGGTTCACGCGCCGCACGCTCGCGTCGGGCGCCCAGTCGACCTTCGGCCAGGTCGCGAGGTCCGGCGGCTCGAGCCGGGCCGGTCCCGTGCCGTCGAGGTGGAAGTGCACGTGCCGGGTCGCCGCGCAGTTCGGGATCACCGCGACCGGCAGCGAGGCGGCATGCGTCGGGTAGTCGCGGATCTTCACGTCGAGCACCGTCGTCAGGCCGCCGAGGCCCTGCGCGCCGATGCCGAGGGCGTTGACGCGGTCGTGGATCTCGACGCGCAGCTCCTCGAGGCGGGTGCGCGGGCCGCGCGCCTTCAGTTCCGCCATGTCGATCGGCTCCATCAGCGATTCCTTGGCGAGCAGCAGCGCCTTCTCGGCGCTGCCGCCGATGCCGATGCCGAGCATGCCGGGCGGGCACCAGCCCGCGCCCATGTGCGGCACCTGCTCGAGCACCCAGTCGGCGACCGAGTCCGACGGGTTCAGCATCTCGAACATCGACTTGTTCTCGCTGCCGCCACCCTTCGCGGCGACGGTGACGTCGACGCCCTCGCCCGCGACGAGCTCGACGTGCACGACGGCGGGCGTGTTGTCGCGGGTGTTGCCGCGCTTGCCGGCCGGGTCGGCGACGATCGAGGCCCGCAGCCGGTTCTCCGGCAGCTGGTAGGCGCGACGCACGCCCTCGTTGACGAGGTCGGCGAGCGGCCGGGTCGTGTCCCAGCGGGTCGCCATCCCGACCTTGACGAACGCGACCACGATGCCGGTGTCCTGGCAGATCGGGCGATGGCCCTCGGCGCACATCCGCGAGTTCGTCAGGATCTGGGCGATCGCGTCGCGCGCCGCGCCGCTCTGCTCGAGTTCGTAGGCTCGGCCCATCGCCGCGATGAAGTCCGGCGAGTGGTAATAGGAGATGTACTGCAGCGCGTCGGCGACGCTCGCGACGAAGTCGTCTTCACGGATCAGGGCCATGGCAGCGTCCGGCAGGCGTGCGCCCGGTGCGGCGCGCCCGCCAATGTATCAGGCGGCCGCCGGCGGCGGCTTGACGATCAGGAGGTCGCAGCCGATCCGGTCGAGCACCCGGTGCGCGGTGCTGCCGATGAAGCGGTCGTGCAGCCGGCTGCGGGCGATGACGCCGAGGGCGAGCACGTCGAGCCCGGCCTCGGCGGCGTACGACGGCAGTGCGTAGCTGACGATGCCGTCGATCAGGCGGGTGGCGGAGGCGGCGAGTCCGTGGCGCGCCGCGATGCCCTCGAGCTGCGTCCGGTGCAGCCGACGCAGCACCTCGACCGCGGCGAGGTCGGTGCCGAGCGGCGCGGTCGCGACGCCGGGCTCGAGGCTGACGAGGTTCGCGGTCGAGAACACGTGCACCACGGCCGGCGTGCCACCGAGCGCCGCCGCGACGCGGCCGGCGGCGTCGATGATCGCGTGGTCGACCGTGGCGCCGAGGTCGTTCGGGTGGTTCGGGTCGACGGCGGCCGCGACGCGCAGCGGCGCGTGCCATTCCGCCGGCCGCGTCAGCAGCAGCGGCACCGGGCAGTCACGCACCAGGTGCCAGTCGGCGTACGAGAAGAACGCCCGTACCAGCGGGCCGTGGACGTGGGCGTCCTTGACGACGAGGCCGGGTGCGGTCGCGGCCACCCGCGCGAGCACGCCCTCGTGCAGCGGGTTCGCGAACTCGACGCAGGTGCTCGTGGTCACCCCGGCCGCGCGGGCGCGCGCGGCGAGCCGGTCGAGGTGCACCTGGTGGCGCGCCGCGACCGGTGCCTGCGCGACCGAGAGCGTCGGCGCGTCGAGGAAGCGGGCGGCGTCGAGCTCGGGGGCGAAGTCGCAGATCAGGAACTCGACGGCCGCGCCGGTGGCCTGCGCGAGGCGCAGCGACTTCCGCACTGCGGCGGAGTCCTCCTGCGTCGGGTCGACGATCGTCAGGATCTGGCGGATCGGGTCCATGCGTGCGCGCCTCTGGGCAGCCCGGGGAAACGGGCCGTGAGCGTGCCAGCGCCCGCTCCGGGCGCGCATCGGGACATCTGCGGATCGGCGGCCGCGACCTCAGGCGAGGCGGCGCGGGCTGCCCTCCAGCAGCAGCTCGACCTTGTCGCGGTGGGTGCGCGAGAGCTTCAGCTCCTGGCCGCTCTCGAGCGTCAGGAAGTACTCGCCGTTGGCATGCGGGCGCAGCTTGCGGACCCGTGACAGGTTCACGATTGCCGAGCGGTGCACGCGCTGGAACACCTGCGGGTCGAGCGCGGACTCGAGCTGCTTCATGGTCGCGCGCAGCACGTGCGTCTCGCCGCTCGCGTGGATGCACATGTAGTCGCCGGCGGCGTCGATCCAGTCGATTTCCGCGGCCCGGACCCGGACCACGTCGCGGCCGGTGCGGATCGCGAGCACCTCGGGGAAGCGCGCCGGCGCCGCACCGGCCACCTTCGCGATCAGCTCCTCCGGCGCGAGCTCGCCGGCGCCCTGCACGTCGGCCAGCAGCGCCAGCATCCGCTCGTGCTGCTCGATCGCGGCGCGCTCGCCGAGGCGCGTGCGGACGCGCGCCAGCGCCTGCTCGAGCCGCGCGTCCTCGACCGGCTTCAGCAGGTAGTCGAGGGCGCGCGCCTCGAATGCGTCGATCGCGTAGCGGTCGAAGGCCGTCACGAAGATCACGATCGGCAGCGAGTCCTGCGGCAGCTTCGCCAGCACGTCGAAGCCGGTCAGGCCCGGCATCTGGATGTCGAGGAACATCAGGTCCGGCTGCAGCGAGGCCACCAGCTCGATCGCCTCGCGGCCGTTCTCGCACTCGCCGACGATCTCGACGTCGGGCGCCGCGGCGAGCCGCAGCTCGAGGCCGCGGCGCGCCAGCCGCTCGTCGTCGACCAGCAGCGTGCGAATCCGGCTCATGAGGCTTGCTCCGCGGGGAATTCGATGTCGATGCGCAGGCCGGGCGAGGTGTTGTGCGGCGCGAACCGGGCCCGGTCGCCGTACAGCACGGCGAGCCGCTCCTGGGTATTGCGCAGGCCGACGCCGCGGCCGCTGCCGATGCGGCCGGCGTCCGCGAGTCCCGGCCCGTCGTCCGCGACGTACAGCAGCAGCCGCTGGCCGATGACCCGCGCGCCGATGTTGAGCGTGCCGCCGGTCTCGGAGGGCGCGATCGCATACTTCAGCGCGTTCTCGATCAGCGGCTGCAGCAGCAGCGAGGGCACGAGCGCGGTCTGCGCGCCGGGATCGATGTCGAACTGCAGCCGCAGCCGCGGACCGAAGCGCAGCTTCTCGATGCCGAGGTAGAGGTCGAGCGCCTCCATCTCCTGGCGCAGCGTGACCTTCTTCATCGGGTCCTGGTCGAGCGTGTGGCGCAGAAATGCCGACAGCCGGGTCACCGCGAGGTTGGCGCGCTCGGTGTCCTTGTCGAGGATCAGGGTCGAGATCGCATTCAGCGTATTGAAGAGGAAGTGCGGGTTCAGCTGGTAGCGCAGCATCTTCACCTGCGCTTCCTGGGCCAGCGAGCGGGCGCGCAGCGTCGCCTCGCGCTCGCGCTGCACCGACTCGTAGTAATAGATGCCGAAGTAGAGCGCCGACCACGACAGCAGCAGGTACGTCGAGATCACCGCGCTCGCCAGGATCCGCGCCCAGCTGTCGAGCATCTCGGGGTGGTGCATGAAGCCCGCGTACGCGCCGTTGATCGCGAGCCGCCAGATCAGCGCAGCGGCGTAGACGAGCAGCAGCACGGTCACGACGACGACCGTGGGCGGGCGGTCGCGCACGCGCCGGTAGGCGTAGCGCAGCAATGAGGTGAGCAGGAAGCCGGTCGCGGCGGCGACCACCAGTACGTAGATGTAGGCCGACAGCTCGCCCGGGTCCATGCGGTCGGGGTTCACGAGCGCCGACACGTACTGGGCGATGAAGTAGGCGCTCCAGCCGAGCGACTGCAGCGCCCAGAAGGACGCCTCGCGGTGCCGCAAGAGACGCCCGAACGAGCGCACCGCCGGTGCCGGCGAGGGCTGAACGAGGGTGACGGTCGCGGTCATGCGGCAAGACTAGTGCAGCCCGCCTTCGCCGGGGCTCCTTTGGCCGCAGCCCGCCGACACTTCGTCGCGCCGGCCGGACGACCCGGCGATGTCGGTCCGGTTCCTGCACGACCTTTGCTGCGCCGATGACTGCAGCAAGCAGCGCGGGAAAGGAGTCTCAACATGGACGAATTTCGAGTCTTTTGCCACTATAGTCGATTCTATGGCTCTTAAGTGATAACTAATCTCCACTAAAGCGCATATGAACGACAATCCGTGGATAAGATAGACCACAAATATCAGCATTCATGGTCAGTGGAATATTGATATATTTCTTTGTGAAATTCCTTATTAATGGTGGTATGACTTTCTATTTTACTGACATATAAGAGCCACTATGTGGAACAACGTGGGTGTATTTCCGGATTACACCGGCTTCCCCCATGATCCCAGGCTGGCGGGCACCGGAGCGAACGCTTGATCGGATTGCTGCAGCGCGTCACCCAAGCCTCGGTAGACGTCGGCGATGAACGGGTCGGCGCCATCGGACCCGGCCTGCTGGTGCTGCTCGGCGTCGAGCGTGGCGACACGGAACGCGAGGCGGACCGCCTCGTCGAACGGATCGTGACGTACCGGATCTTCGACGACGCCGACGGCCGCATGAATCGCAGCCTCGCCGACACCGGTGGCGCGCTGCTCGTCGTCTCGCAGTTCACGCTGGCGGCCGACACACACAAGGGCACGCGACCGGGATTCAGTACCGCCGCGGCACCGGCGGACGGCGCGCGCCTCTACGACTACGTCGTCGCCGCCGCCCGCGCGCGCGTCGCGACGGTCGCCACGGGGCGCTTCGGTGCGCACATGCGCGTCGGGCTCGAGAACGACGGGCCCGTCACCTTCTGGCTACAGGTGTCGCCGCGCAGCGTCGCGGCACCCGTCCCGGAGTGAGACGCGGCCCGGCTTGGCGTGCGGGGCTTTGGGGTATGATTCAAGGCCGTATCTACCGAGCGGCGCTGGAGAATCTCAATGGGTATCGGCTTTCGCGAGCTGCTGGTCATCCTGGTGATCGCGCTCCTGATCTTCGGCGGCAAGAAGCTCCGTACGATCGGTTCCGACCTCGGCGCCGCGGTCCGCGACTTCAAGAAGGCGATGGACTCGGGTGAGAAGGGCGAGAGCGAGGCCGCCGCGGACCAGAAGCCGCTGAAGCAGCTGTCCGGCAACGATGCGGACTTCAAGGCCTCGGAGAAGCAGGGCGGCAAGCCCGAGCAGAAGTCGAACGTCTGACGGGCACCCGCGGGCACCCCGCGGGTCGGGTTCGTCGTGAGCTTCAACGAAATCCTGTTGATCATGGTGATCGCTCTCGTGGTCCTCGGACCCGAGAAGCTGCCGAAGCTCGCTGCCGACATCGGCCGCTGGGTCGGCCGCGCGCGCGCCATGGCCCGCCAGCTGAGCGCGCAGCTCGAGCAGGAAGTCCGCCTCGAGGAGCTGGCGCGCGAGCAGAAGCGCAGCGCCGCGCCGGCGCCGGAGGAACCCTCCGCGGGCGCTGCCGCCGACGCGACCCCCGCCCCGCCGCCGCCCGCGGCCGCGCCAGGCTCGTTCCCCGAACCGCCCCGCGACGCCGCGGCGGCGATGCCGAACCCGCCGGCGGCCGGGCCCGGTGCGCCCGCCGCCGGCGCACCCAGCGACGAACCGCACCAGCACGGCGCCCCGGCGCCGACCCCGGGCGCCGCGAGCGCGCCGCCGCCCGCCGGGCCCCGCGCCGATGTCCAGCCCTGAGCCCGAACGCGAGCAGCTCGCCGAAGGCACGCTGATCTCGCACCTGCTCGAGCTGCGCTCGCGGCTGCTGCGGGCGCTGGTGGTCGTGATCGCGGTCTCGGTGCCGTGCATGGTGTTCGCGAACGACCTGTTCGGCTATATCGCGAAGCCGCTGCTCAAGGTGATGCCGAAGGGCGCGCAGATGATCTCGACCAGCGTCGTCGCACCGCTGGTCACGCCCTTCAAGCTCGCCTTCTACGTGGCACTCGTGTTCGCGATGCCGTACGTGCTCTACCAGGTCTGGGCGTTCGTCGCGCCGGGCCTCTACAAGCACGAGAAGCGCTTCGCGCTGCCGCTGCTGGTGTCGAGCGTGCTGCTCTTCTACGCCGGCATCGCCTTCGCCTACTTCGTCGTGTTCCCGCTGATGTTCGCGTTCTTCACTGCGACCACGCCGCCGGGCGTGCAGATGATGACCGACATGACCCAGTACCTCGACTTCGTGCTGGTCATGTTCCTCGCTTTCGGCATCGCCTTCGAGATCCCGGTCGCGATCGTGCTGCTGGTCTGGACCGGGCTCGTGAAGCTCGAGACGCTGCGACGCAACCGTGGCTACGTGCTGATCGCGGTGTTCGTCCAGGCGGCGGTGATCACGCCGCCCGACGTCGTCTCGCAGACGGCGATGGCGCTGCCGATGTACGCGCTCTACGAGGTCGGCATCGTGATGGCGAAGATCCTCGCCAAGCAGAAGCTCGAGCAGCGGGCCCGCGAGGAGCAGGAGGAGCGCGAGCGGGAGGCGGGCGCCGCTTGATCCGCCCGGGGTGATTGCGGCGGCGGCGCCGCATCCGTCACACTCGGCCCAACGGGGAGTGGCCCGCGCGCGGGTCCGGGGTCCCTCAGGATGAACAACAACGAGCCGGCCGGGTCGGCGACCTTCCTCGGCCATCCGCGCGGCCTCGCGACGCTCTTCTTCACGGAATTCTTCGAGCGCTTCAGCTACTACGGCATGCGGGCGCTGCTGGTGCTGTTCCTGACCGCCGCCGCGGCGCAGGGCGGCCTCGGCGTCGACGACAAGTCCGCCGGCGCGATCTACGGCCTGTACGCGGGCTCGGTGTACCTGTTCTCCCTGCCCGGCGGCTGGATCGCCGATCGGCTGATCGGTGCCCGCCAGAGCATCTGGTATGGCGGCATCCTGATCTCGCTCGGCAACTTCGTGCTCGGCGTACCCGGCGGGCCCGGGCTCTTCTACCTCGGGCTGCTGGTGATCGCGATCGGCACCGGGCTGCTGAAGCCCAACGTCAGCGCGGTGGTCGGCGACCTCTACGTCGGCGCGCCGGGCGCGCGGCGCGACTCGGCGTTCGCGATCTTCTACCTCGGCATCAACCTCGGCGCGACGCTCGCGCCGCTCGGCCCCGGCACGATCGGCGAGACGATCGGCTACCGCTGGGGCTTCGTCGCCGCCGGCGCGGCGATGCTGATCGGGCTCGCTCAGTTCCGCCTCACCGAGCACTATCTCGGCGGCGCGGGGTTCGCGCCGACGGGCGTCGCGCCGGAGCAGCGCCGCCGCTCGCTGCGCTGGCTCGGCATCGGCGCCGCGATCCTGGTCGCCGGCGTCGCGGCCTTCGCGCTCGGCCTCGTGCGCGTCACGGTCGTGCAGCTCGCCGACTGGGTACTGTGGTTCATGATCGCGCTCGCGATCGTGTTCTTCGCGGCGGTGTTCCTGTTCGGCCGGCTCGACGGCACCGACCGGCGCCGGGTCGCGGTCATCTTCGTGTTCTGCCTCTGCGCTGCGCTCTTCTTCGGCGGCTTCGAGCAGGCCGGCACGACCCTGAACCTGTTCGCGCGCGACCTGACCGACCGCTCGCTGTTCGGCGGCTTCTTCGCCGCCCACGAGCACCCGGCGAGCTGGTACCAGTCGGTCAACCCGATGTGGATCATCCTGCTGTCGCCGTTCTTCGCCTGGTTCTGGCTCGAGCTCGGGCGCCGGCAGCTCGACCCGTCGGCGCCGGTCAAGTTCGGCATCGGCCTCGCGCTGCTCGGGCTGGGCTTCGGCTCGCTGATCTTCGCCGCCAACCTGATCCTCGCCCACGGCGGCAAGGTCGGCCCGCAGTGGCTGCTGTGGACCTACTTCCTGCACACGAGCGGCGAGCTGTGCCTGTCGCCGATCGGGCTGTCGAACGTCACCAAGCTCGCGCCGCGCGGCTTCGCGAGCCAGATGATGGGCACCTGGTTCCTGGGCACGGCGATCGGCAACAACCTCGCCGGCCGCGTCGGCGGCGGCATCGGCACCGACGTGGCCTCGATGCCCGCCGCGTTCCTGCACATGACGCTGGTCGGCGTCGGTGCCGGCGCCGCGATGTTCATCCTTTCGCCGCTGCTGCGCCGCTGGATGGGCGGCATCCGCTGACGCCTACGCCCCGGGAGCCCGCACGATGAACGACACCCCCCAACTGACGCTGCGCGCGATCGTGCTGTCGGTCGCGCTGACCGTGGTGCTCGCGGCCGCGAACGCCTACCTCGGCCTCTTCGCCGGACTCACGGTCGCGACCGCGATCCCCGCCGCGGTGGTCTCGATGGGGGTGCTGCGCCTGCTCGGCCGCACCAGCGTGCTCGAGAACAACATCGTCGCGACCGGCGCCTCGGCCGGCTCGTCGATCGCCGCCGGCACGGTGTTCACGATGCCGGCGCTGGTGATCCTCGGTCACTGGGCGCGCTTCGATTACTGGTGGGTGCTCGCGATCATCGGCCTCGGCGGCCTGCTGGGCGTGCTGTTCTCGGTGCCGCTGCGGCGCACGCTGATCATCGACCAGGGCCTGCAGTTCCCGGAGGGCGTGGCGACGGCGGAGCTGCTGAAGGCCGGCAGCGGCGCCACCGGCGGCGCGAAGCTGCTCGGGCTCGCGGCCGCCACCGGCGCGATCTTCAAGCTGGTGATGTCGGGACTGCGGTTCGTGCCGGAGTCGTTCACGCTCGCGCGCTACTTCGGCGAGCGCACGATCGCCTACGTCGGCGTCAACCTGTCGCCGGCGCTGCTCGGCGTCGGCTACATCGTCGGACTCAACATCGGCCTCGTGATGGTCGCCGGCGGCCTGATCGCGTGGTGGCTGTTCATCCCGATCTACAACGACTTCCTGGTGTCCGGCGACCCGGGGCTCGCGGCGCTGCTCGTGCCGCTCGACGCCGAGGCGGCGGCCGGGCTCATCTGGACCCGCAAGGTGCGCTACATCGGCGTCGGCGCGATGCTGATCGGCGGGCTCTGGGCGCTGTGGACGCTGCGCTCGTCGCTGCTGTCCGGCGTGCGCAGCGGCCTCACGGTCGGGGCCGGCACGGCCGCGGTCGATGACCGCGAGCGCGACCTGCCGATGTCCGCGATCCTCGCCGGCATCGCGCTCTTCGTACTGCCGCTGTTCGCGCTCTACCACGCCGTGGTCGGCAGCTTCGGCATCGCGGCCGCGATGGCGGTGATCATGATCGTGGCCGGCTTCGTGTTCTCCTCGGTGAGCGGCTACATGGCGGGCCTCGTCGGCTCGTCCAACAACCCGGTCTCGGGCATCACGATCTCGACGATCCTGTTCGCGTCGCTGGTGCTGCTCGGCTTCCTCGGTGCCGGCAGCCAGGTGGGCCCGGTGGCCGCGATCCTGATCGGCGCCGTCACCTGCAGCGCCGCGGCGGTCGCCGGGGACAACCTGCAGGACCTGAAGGCCGGACGGATCCTCGGCGCGACGCCGTGGCGCCAGCAGGTGATGCTGGCGATCGGCGCACTCGCCGGCGCCGCGATCATGGCACCGGTGCTGAACCTGCTGCTCGAGGCCTACGGCATCGGCACGCCGGCGCATGCGGGCGTGCGCGCCCTGAACGCGCCGCAGGCGACGCTGATGGCCGCGGTCGCCAAGGGCATCTTCGGCGGCGGCCTCCCATGGGACATGATCGGCCTCGGCGCCGCGGTCGGTGCGGTCGTGATCGTGCTCGACCTCGCGCTCAAGCGCGGCGGCGGCCGCTGGCGCGCGCCGGTGCTCGCGGTGGCGGTCGGCATCTACCTGCCGCTCGAGTACACGAGCCCGATCTTCCTCGGCGGCCTGCTGTCGGAGTTCGTCGATCGCTGGCACGCGCGCCAGGGCAAGGGCGGCGACCCGGAGGAGCGGCGCCGCAGCGGACTCCTGTTCGCCTCGGGGCTGATCGCCGGCGAGGCGATCGTCGGCGTGCTGATCGCGATCCCGATCGTGGCCACCGGGGACGTCGACGTGCTCGCGCTGCCCGGCGCGATGCGCCTCGGTCAGTGGTTCGGCCTTGCCGGTCTTGCGGCGATCGCGGCGTGGCTCTATCGCAGCGCGACACCGCGCAGCTGAACCGCAGCTGACAAGTCGGACGCTCGGCGGTCGCTGTCGCCCGCCGGAGACGGAATCGACGTCATCGCCGCACCGGGAGCGGCGTTACCGTACGCGCCATCTGCAGGAGGAGGCGCGTCATGTTGTCCAAGATTCTGTCAAATCTACCGCGCTGGCTCGCACCCGCCGCCATCGCCCTCGGTCTCGTCGCCTGCGGCAGCGGCGGCGGCAGCATGTCCGGCACGAACCCGATGCCGTCCGGCTGCAGCAGCTCGAGCTGCGGCAGCGCGCAGATCACGCTGACCGACGCGGCCGGCGACTTCGCGAGCTACATGGTCGACGTCACGTCGCTGAAGCTCACCAAGGCCGACGGCACGGTGGTCGAGACCCTGCCGATCAAGACCCGGGTCGACTTCGCGCAGCTCGTGAACGTCACCGAGTTCCTGACCTCCGCGACGGTGCCGAACGGCGACTACGTCGCGGCGCAGATGACGCTCGACTACTCGAACGCCGCGATCTTCGTCTACACCGACGCCGGCAACACGCAGACGGTGCAGGTCGCGCAGGTCCTGGACGGCAACAACGACGTGCTGTGGTCGGCGACGCCGCCGGCGCCGACGTCCTCGACGCTGACGCTGCAGGTGCAGCTCGACAACAAGAACCACCTGGTGATCTCGCCCGGGCACCTCGCCCGGCTGGCGCTCGACTTCAACCTCGCCGCGTCGAACTCGGTGAGCCTGACCAACCCGACGGCGCCGGTGGTCACCGTGCAGCCGTTCATCGTCGCGAGCGTGGTGCCGAAGGACACCAAGGACATCCGCGTCCGCGGCACCTTCGTCAGCGCGGACCTGACGGCCGGCACCTACACCGTGAACGTCCAGCCCTTCGACGACGATCACGCAGACCGCGGCCAGGTGGTGGTCAACACGACCGCCACGACCACCTTCGAGGTCGACGGCACGTCCTACGTCGGCAACGCCGGCCTCTCGGCGCTCGCCGCCGACCCGGTCGGCACGCTGACCGTCGCCTTCGGCACGATGTCGGCCACCGACCACACCTTCACGGCCGACCGGGTGCTCGCCGGCACCAGCGTGCAGACGAGCTCGCTCGACCGGCTGCAGGGCGTCGTCACCGCGCGCACCGGCGACACGCTGACCGTGCTCGGCGGCACGTTCTGGATGCACAGCGACGACAGCGACCACTTCAGCGCGCACGCCGTGGCCCTCTCGATCGGCGATGCGACCAAGTTCACCGTGGCGGGCAACCCCGGCGCGGCCGCGACCAAGGCCTGGCCGTCGGTGGGCAGCCGCATCACCGCCTTCGGCACCGCCGGCAAGGACGCGAGCGGCAACCCGACCTTCGACGCGACCGCGGGCCGCGTGCGCCTCGAGTTCACCTCGCTGTGGGGCATGGCGACCACGATCGGCACGGGCTCGGTGACGCTGAACCTGCAGGCGATCGAGGGTCGCGGCGTCGCCGCCTTCAACTTCGCCGGCACCGGCACGACCACGGCGCAGGACTCGAACCCGTCCGCGTACGTCGTCTCGACCGGCGCACTGCCACTGACCGGACTGGCGAGCGCGGCGCCGCTGCGCTTCTTCGGCCTGGTGCAGCCGTTCGGCTCGGCGCCGCCGGACTTCAACGCCCAGACGCTGGTGGACTTCCAGAACACCTCCGCGGTGCTGGCCGCGGACTACGAGGGCGGTTCGACCGCGGCGCTGACCGCGAGCGCGATGAACCTGGTGCTCAACGTCAGCGACCCGGCACTCGGCGACCTGCACTTCATCAAGATCGGCCCGCAGTTGATCGACCTGAAGACGCTGTCGACCAACGTGACGATCACGCCCGACCCGAGCTCGAGCGGGCCGTTCGCGATCCGCAGCGCCGGCACCGGCGACATGATGTGGGGCGGCACGATCGACACCTTCAACAACTACGCCGACTTCGAGACCGAGCTCGCGACCAAGCTCGGCGCCGGCGCGAAGGTGAGCAAGGTGCTGGCGGTCGGCGCCTACGACTCGACCACGACCACGCTGACGGCCGGACAGATCGCGGTCTCGCTGAACTGAGCGACGACCTCGCGGGCCGGGGTGCCGCAGGGCGCCCCGGCCCTTTTCTTTTGCGGCGTGGCCGGCCGTGGCATGCTGCGGCGATCGCCCCCGGCCCGACGATGACGACGCCCGCCCGCCGCCACTCGCTGCTGCTCCTGTCGTTCGCCAGCATCTACCTCGTCTGGGGCACGAGCTTCGCGGCCACGAAGTTCATGGTGCTCGGGCTGCCGCCGTTCCTCGCCGGCGCGGCGCGCTTCGCGGTCGCGGGCCTGCTGCTCGGGCTGCTGGCCGCGGCGCTCGGCCAGCCGCTGCCGCGTCGCGCGCGCGACTGGTGGCACGTGCTCGTGATGGCGCTGTTCCAGGTGGTCGCGTCCTCGGGCGGCAACGCGCTCGCCATGCGCCACATCGCCTCGAACCAGTCGGCGCTGCTGAACGCGAGCTCGGCGCTGTGGATCCCGCTGGTCGGCGCGCTCGGCGCGCGCGGCCACCCGCTGACGCTGCGCGTCGGTGCCGGCATCGCGATCGGCCTCGCCGGGCTCGCGCTGCTGCTCTGGCCGCGCGACGGGTTCAGCGTCGCCGACTTCGGCTGGCAGCTGCTCGCGGTCGGCGCCTGCCTCGCCTGGGCGCTCGGCACGCTCTACTACCGCGGCATCCGTACTCGCGTGCCGATGCTGATGTTCCTCGGCGCCGAGATGCTGGTGGGCGGCGCGGTGCTGGCGGTGGCCGGCCTCGGACTCGGCGAGGGCGCCGAGTGGCGTTACGACCCGACCGCGCTCGCGGCGCTCGCGTTCCTGATGCTGTTCAGCTCGTGCCTGGCGTACACGGCGTTCGGGTACCTGATGGTGCACACGACGCCGGCGCGGCTCTCGACCTACGCGTACGTGAACCCGGTGATCGCCGCGCTGACCGGCTGGTGGCTGCTCGGCGAGCGCCTGTCCGGCACGCAGCTCGCCGGCACCGGCATCATCCTCGTCGGGGTCGTGATCGTCTCGCTGCCGGATGCCGCGGCAGGCGCACCTGCGCCGCCGCCGGAACCGACCGGCTGAGGCGGCTCAGCGCGCGAGCGCGGCGCCGATCCAGCCCACCAGGCTCACGATCAGCGCGGTGGCGAACGCCGCGCCGAAGCCGTCGACGTGCATGCCGGGCAGCAGCCAGGCGACGAACGCCACCATCGCGGCGTTGATCACCAGCAGGAACAGCCCGAAGGTCAGCAGCGTGAACGGCAGGGTCAGCAGGATCAGCAGCGGCCGCAGGAACGCGTTCACGAGGCCGAGCAGCAGGCCCGCGAACACCAGCCGCGACGGCGGCTGGAAGTGCAGCCCGGTCACGAAGTAGGTCGCGACCCACAGGCCGAGCGCGGCGAAGGCGCCGCGCACCAGCAGACCCGCGAGCGGCGAGCGCGGTGCGGCGTTCATCGCACGCGCATGCCGTGGCGGATCACGAGCTCGACGTCCTCGAGGCGGTCGATGTGGCGCAGCAGGTCGCCGCGCACCGCGATCACGTCGGCGTACTTGCCGGCGGTGATGCTGCCGGTCTCGTGCTCGAGGCCGAGCACCTGTGCACCGTCGAGCGTCGCCGCGCGCACCGCCTCGGCCGGCGACAGGCCCGCCTCGAGCACCAGCGCCTCGACTTCCTGCCAGGTCGCGCGGCCGGGCACGTGGCCGGGCTCGCCGGCGTCGGACCCGGCCACCAGCCGTGCGCCCGCGGCCCGGGCGCTGCGCAGCCGGCCGGCGAGCACGCCGCGACGCAGCACCGGCAGCTCGCTCTCGGCGAGCTGCGCGGGATCGGCGAGCGAGGCGCGCACGTCGTCGGCGATCACGCGCGGAATGCCCTCGCGCCAGCGCGGGTCGTCGAGCGGCTCGGTGGTCGAACGCAGCCACTCGAGGTCGGTCAGCGCCGAGGCGCCGGCACTCCACGGCACCGGCGTCTCGCGCGCCGCGCGCGCGCGCAGCTCGACCAGCGCGGCCACCGGCCAGTCCGGGTCGAGGCCGCTGCCGAGGCCGATCAGGCCCTGCGCGCCGGCCTCGAGCGCGCGCGCGACGTCGGCGTCGCGGCGAACCTCGGCCTGCCAGGGCACGCCGTTCGCGCGCGCCACCGCCGCGATCGCCTCGAGCTCGGCGTCGGCGAGGTCGGCCGGGCCGCTGACGAGCAGGAAGTCGACGCCGGCACGCACCAGCCGCTCGGCCTTCTGGCGTGCGTCGGCCGCCCCGGCGACCGGCCAGCGCACGGCCCGCGCGCGCATCGGCGGGTCGTGCTCGAGAGCGGGCCCCGCGACCACCAGGGTCGGGCCGGGAATGCGCTGGTTGCGGATGCGCTCGCGAACCGACAGCGCCGCCTCGAGCGGCGAGCCGACATCGCGCGCGGTGGTCACGCCGGCGAGCAGCAGCGACTGCGCGGCCGCAGGCATCACCACGCGCTCGGCAAGCGGGCCGTACAGTTCCTGCCAGCGCGCGCGGTCGCCATGGCCGAGCTCGGCGAGCCGCACCTGCAGGTCGACGAGGCCGGGCAGGACCGTCATGCCCTCGGTCGAGATCACGGTCGCGCCGGCCGGGACCTCGAGGCTGCCGACCTGGCCGACCGCGGCGATGCGCTCACCGTCGATCAGGATCACGCTGTCGGCGAGCGGCGGGCCACCGGAGCCGTCGAGCAGCGTGCCGCCGACGAGCGCGCGCACCTCGGCGCCGGCGGTGGCGGCCAGCAGGCACGCGGCGAGCGCGGCGAGGTGCGTGGCGAGCGTGCGCGCGGTGCCGCTCACGTCGCGGCCCCGGCGGGCGGCGCGCCCTCGAGGACGCGCTTCAGCGAGTGCAGCCAGAAGGCCCAGCCGCGCCGCAGCGCCAGGAAGTGCGGGTCCCAGGCGCGCTCGCCGGGCACGCCGTTGCCGAGCACGCGCAGCACGGTGAGGCCGGGTTTCACGTCGAACAGGATGTCCTCGACGATCGGCCCGGTGGTCGAGGCCGGCAGGGCGGGGTCCGGCATGTAGATGAGGCGCAGCCGCCGGCCCGGCTCCCAGACGTCGACCGTCGCGTCGCGGCTGCGGCCGTTGGCGAGCTTCACGTAGAAGCGGCCGCCGCGGCGCGGCTCGACGACGGCCTCGGTCGCGTACCAGCGCATCACCTCGCGCGCGCTGGCGAACGCCTCGAAGACGCGCTCCGGCGGCTGGCGGATTTCGACGAACTGCGCGTAGCCGCGCGGCTTGGAGCTCATGGGGCGGGGGTTACCTGCGCGGTGTATTCTGCCCGCGGCGCGCCTCGCACGATAGGCCGTGTGACGACGCGAATGACCGACAGGGGGAGGGGCGATGAACCTGGTGTACGTGGTATTGGGTCTGGCGCTGCTGCAGTTTCTCTACTTCGGGGCCATGGTCGGCCGTGCCCGCGGCCGTTACGGCGTCAAGGCGCCGGCCACGACCGGCCACGATCTGTTCGAGCGGCACTTCCGGGCGCAGATGAACACCCTGGAGCTGCTGGTCGTGCTGGTGCCCTCGCTGCCGATCTTCGGCTGGTTCGTCAGCGCGCCGTGGGCGGCCGGCCTCGGCGCGGTCTACCTGCTGGGCCGCTTCCTGTACTTCTTCTCGTACGTCAAGGATCCGGCCGGCCGCAGCGCCGGCTTCGCGCTGTCGATCCTGCCGGTCGGGGCGCTGGTGATCGGCGGCATCGTCGGCGCGGTGCTCGCGATGCTGCGCGGCTGACGGCGATCAGGCGGCGCCGGCGGCCCCGGGCTGCTGGCCGCCGTTGGCCGCGGCGCGCCTGAGCTCGCGGTCCCGCTCAAGGCGCTTCTCGGCATTGGCGAGCAGCTGCGCGGCATCCGTTCCGTCGCGCGGCGCACTCGCGAGACCGACGCTGACCGCGCAGCGCACGTGGCGCGTGCCGGTGTCGAGCGTGGTCGAGTAGACGGCGTGCCGCAGGCGCTGCGCGACGGCCTGCGCCGCGTTCGGATCGGCGCCGGGCAGCAGCACCACGAACTCGTCGCTGCCCCAGCGTGCCGCGAGGTCGGTCTCGCGCAGCGTACGCCGCAGTGCGTCGGCAACGAGCCGCAGCGCCGCGTTGCCCGCCTCGTGACCGTACAGCTCGTTGAGGCGCTTCAGCCCGTCGAGGTCGATCGCGAGCAGCGCCGCGACCTGCGGCGTGGAGCCCCCCTCGCCGAGCTGGCGCTTCAGCGCCTCGATCAGCACGGCGCGGGTCGCGAGGCCCGTCAGCGGGTCGCCGTCGGTCAGCGCCGCGGCGCGGCGGCGGGCGGCGATCACGGCGGTGCCGAGCTGCGAGGTCAGCCAGGCGACGATCAGCAGCGGCCCGACCGCGGCGAGCCAGCGGCCGGCGAACGCGGCACTCAGCAGCGGTGCCTCGCTCCCGAGCGCGCTGATCAGCGCGTAGGCGAGCGTGATCGCACCGAGCACGAGCGCGAGGCGCCAGGCCGGCAGCACCAGCGAGGCGAGCACGATCGGCAGCAGGTAGAGGCTCTGCAGCGGGCTGTCGACGCCGCCGGTGCGCCACACCACGAAGCTGATGTAGAGCGCCATGGCCCAGGTCTCGAGCTCGAGCCGGCGCTCGGTCGCGCCCGATGGCAGCCACGGGGTGCGCAGCAGGATGCTGCCGATCGCGAACGCCGCGCTCGCGAGCAGCACCGGCAGGCTGACGCCGTCGCGGGTCGCGACCAGCTGGTGCAGCAGCACGACCGCGAGCACCAGCCAGTCGGCGAGCGCGACGTGGCGCACCAGCCCGTCGAGGTCGTGGTCGGGGTGCGTGGTCTTGGTGCGGCGCTCGAACACGGCGGCGGGCGCTGGCCGCTCAGCCGGTCAGCAGCGAGCGGTCGCCGCCGGCCGCGGCCGGCGGGCCGAGATCGAGGTCGGCGCCGAGGTCGATGTCGGCACCGACCGTGCCGTCGCCAGCGGCCACGAGCTCGTACAGCGACAGGTCCTGCAGCACCTCGGCGAGCGGCACGGGCTTGCCGATCGCGAAGCCCTGGCCGTAGTCGACACCGAGGTTCGCCATGCGGATGCGGATCTCGTCGGTCTCGACGTATTCGGCGACCGTGGTGATGCCCATCGCCCGCGCCAGCTGCGCGACCGCCTTGACCATCGAGTCGGACCGGCCGTTCAACAGCGCGTCGCGCACGAAGCTGCCGTCGATCTTGAGCACCGACACCGGCAGGCTCTTGAGGTAGGCGAGCGAGGAGGCGCCGGTGCCGAAGTCGTCGAGCGCGAACTGGCAGCCGAGGTTGCGCAGCCGCTGCATGAAGGCCTCGGCGCGCTCCAGATGGGTGACCGCGGCGGTCTCGGTCAGCTCGAAGCAGACGATGTCGGCCGGGATGCCGGCCGCCGTGATCTGCTGCTCGACGAAGGCGGCGCACTCGGCGTCGCCGACCGACTGGCCGGAGAGGTTGATCGCGAAGCGCGCGACGCGGTTCTTCAGGGTGGCCGCGTGCTGCGCGAGCTCCTTGAGCGCGTACTCGATGACCCAGCGGTCGATCGCCGGCATCAGCTGGTAGCTCTCGGCGGCCGGCAGGAACTTCGCCGGCGGCAGCAGCTCGCCTTCCTCGGTCAGCATGCGGATCAGGATCTCGAAGCGCGGCTCCGAGGGCCCGGCGGCGAGCGGCAGGATCGGCTGCGCATACAGCCGGAAGCGGTTGGTCGCGATCGCCTCGCGCAGGCTGGCGACGATCTGCACCTCGCCGTGGCGGCGCACCATGCTCATGTCGCCGTTGCTGAAGGACTCGACCCGGTCGCGACCGTGGTCCTTGGCGGCCTTGCTGGCGATCTCGGCGATCGCGAGCGCGTGCGACAGCGGATGCTTAGAGTCGTGCGGCAGCAGTGCGCAGCCGGCCGAGAGGCTGACGCGCAGCACGCCCTCGGGCCGCTGCTGCGTGAGCTCGGCGACGTTCGAGCGGATCTCCTCGGCCGCCTGGGCGGCGGACTCGAGGTCGGCGCCGGCCAGGAACAGCGCGAAGCGGTCACCCGAGATGCGCGCGCTGAGCGCGCCCTTCGGCGCGCGTCGCCGGATCGTCTCGGCGACACGGGCGATGGTCTCGTCGCCGACGTGCATGCCGAAGTTCTCGTTGATCACGTGCATCTGGTCGATGTCGAGGTAGACCACCGAGTCGACGCCGGGCTCGTCGCGGCCCGCGACCACCGCATCGACCTGCTGCTCGAACGCACCGCGGGCGAGCAGCCCGGTGCCGGCGTCGTAGCTGGTGACCAGGATCGAGGTGACCTTGCGGGCCAGCAGCTCCGCGAGGCGGGTGTGCCGCAGGCCGAAGTCGCTGCCCTCGGCCGGGTTGAAGAGCGCGAGGAAGCCGATCACGCGGTTCGACAGGTGCCGGACCGGGACCGACAGGATCTTGTAGGGCGGCAGCTTGTCGCTGTTGGTGCTGACCTTGTTGACGATCATCGTGCGCCGCTGCAGCTGCGCCCAGGTCAGCAGGTGGCGGTGCGTGCGCGTGACGACGGCACCGCCGTTGTTCGAGGGCTGGTCGCGCTGCGAGCGCACGATCGCGATCGAGCGTTCCGGCACGATCAGCGCGCCGATCGCGCAGCCGAGGTGGTCGACCGCCGCCTGCACCAGGCGGCTCAGCTCGTCGGCATCGCGGGTCGAGTCCGCCGATTCGACCGAGGCGTCGAGCAGCAACTCGAGGTCGCGGTCGCGCGAGGACAGGTCGCGCGACAGGGCGCCGAGCGAGGCGCGCAGCGCGAGGTCGCGCTGCAGGCACTCGAGCGCCGGGCGCAGCAGGCCGAGCACCAGCGACATCGGCCGCGCGTCGCTGCCCTCGCGGGCGAGCAGCGCCACGACCGCGAGCGGCAGGCCCTGCTCGTCGCGCATCACGAAGGCGTAGGCGGTTGCGCCGTCGAAGGCGCGCGTCGTGCCGTCGATGTCGTTCGGCGCCTTCGCCGAGCGGTCGCCGAGCAGCTCCTCGGCAAGGCGGTGCACGTCCGGGTCGTCCTGGCCGCTTGCGAGCCACAGCGGCGTGCCTCCCGCCCCGTAGACCGCAAGCGACTGCGCCCGCGGGAACAGCATCTTGATCAGCTGTCCGTACGGGTCGAGGCTCGGCAGGTTCGCGGCAGGCTTTTGGGCGACGGCAACCATCATTCGATCCGGCTGGGAGGGCTCGATCCCCACGGCGGGGGCGCGGACGTCACTGTCCTGGCGGCTAACTTGACCTAATGCCCCGGCCCAAATCCTTGAACCGATCCGCATTTCCGCTCCCGGCCGCCGGGTCGCTGTGCGGGGGATCACGGTCCCGCCACGCGGCGCCCTAGGGCCGCGGCGTGCCCTTCAGCCAGGGACGCGGATCGAGGGGCCGGGCCCCCTGGCGGATCTCGAAATAGAGCTCCGGACGCGCCGCGCCGTCGCCGAAGCTGGCCGCGATCACCTCGCCCGGCCGGACCTTGTCGCCCGCCTGCCGGTACAGCTTCTCGTTGTAGCCGTAGAGGCTCAGATAGCCGCCGCCGTGGTCGAGAATCATCAGCAGCCCGAGTCCCGGCAGCCAGTCGGCGTACACGACCCGCCCATAGTAGGGCGCGCGGATCTCACCGGCCCGGTGGGTCTCGAGCAGGAGTCCCTGCCACTTGAGCCCGGCGGCGCGGGCCTCGCCGAACTGCGCGAGTAGCCGGCCGCGCGCCGGCCACGACAGGCGGCCGTGGACGTCGGCGAAGGGTCGCCGCGCGCCGCCGGGTGCGACGAACTCGGGACTGTCGAAGTCCTCGAGCGCGGCGCGCAGCCGCGCGAGCAGATCCTCCAGCGAGCTGGCATTGGCCTTGAGGTCCTTGAGCTCGGCCGAGCGGCTCGCGATCCGGGCCTGCAGCTCGCCGAGCGCGCGCTGGCGCGTGCCGCGCGCGGCGTCGACCGCGCCCGCCTCGCGCCGGCGCTCGTCCTCGAGCGCGGCGAGCTTCGCCGTTTCGCCGGCGAGTGCCTCGTCGAGCGCCTCGAGGCGCGCGGCCCGCGCGCTGATCTCGTGGATGCGATCGGCGCGGGCGCGGCCGAGGTAGCCGTAGTAGGTCAGCATCCGGCCCAGGGTCGCGGGATCCGCCGCGTTCAGCAGTACCTTGAGCTCCTCGTCGCGGCCGCCCTGGTAGGCGCTGCGCAGCTGCGCGGCGAGCGCTGCGCGCTCGGCGGCGAGCTCCGCCGCCGCGCGGCGCTCGTCGGCCTTGAGCTCGGCCAGCCGCGCTTCGCTCGCCGAGCGGCGGGAGCGGACGTCGTCGAGGCGCCGGCGGGCCGCCTGCAGCGCCTCGTCGGCGCTCTTGAGCTCGCGGGCGAGCCCGTCGCGCCGGGCGACGTCGCCCTGCACGGCCTCGGTGACCTCGCGGATCCGGCCCTTGACCCGGTCGAGCGCGGCCTCCGTCTCGGCCGGGTTCGCCTCGCGGGCCGGCGCCGGGACCGCCGGCGGGGCCGCCAGGGCGGCGAGCACCAGGAGCGGCAGCAGGCGGCGCGGGGAACGACTCACGGCCGGTACTCTAGCGGAAGCCCGGTGGCGCGCGACCGGCTGCTATAATGGTGGGCCGCCCTGCCCCGCCGGGTGGCCGAAGTGCCTGACCATGCAGCAGTTTCTCCAGTACGCGACCCACCATTACGCGCTCGTCGCACTCGCGGTCGTGCTCGCGGTGCTCGTGTTCGTCTACGAGTTCCGGGCACGCACCGCGGCGTTCGGCTCGATCACGCCGGCTGACGCCGTGCGCCTGCTGAACGGCGGCGCGCTGCTGGTCGACATCCGCGGCAAGGAGGCGTTCGAGGCCGGGCACATCGGCGGCGCCCGCCACGTGCCGGGCGAGGCGATCGCGAACGGTGCGCAGTCGCTCGAGCGCTTCAAGGAGAAGGCGATCATCGCCTACTGCGACAACGGCATGACCGCCGGCTCCGCCGCGCGCCACCTCGGCCGGCTCGGGTTCACGAAGGCCTACAACCTGCGCGGCGGCCTCGCGGCGTGGCGGCAGGAGAACCTGCCGGTCGTGAAGGACTGAGACCGTGACGCCCGAGGTCACGATGTACACGACCGGCTGGTGCCCGTACTGCGCGCGCGCGCGCGCGCTGCTCGAGCGCAAGGGCATCGCCTGGACCGAGATCGACGTCGAGGCCGAGCCCGAGCGCCGCGGCGAGATGATCGAGCGCAGCGGCGGCCGGCGCACCGTGCCGCAGATCTTCATCGGCGACCGCGCGATCGGCGGCTCGGACGAGCTGCGCGACCTCGAGGATCGCGGCGAGCTCGACCGGCTGCTCGGCCGGCGCGCCGGCTGAACGCCCCGCCACCCGTTTCCCTTCGCCACTCGAACCAGCACAGGACGATCCCATGTCAGATCCGAACCCGACCGGCGCGGCGCCGGTCATCGACCCGAACTCGCAGGACCTCGTCCTGCAGAACATCTACGTGAAGGACGCGTCGTTCGAGGCGCCCTCCGGCCCGAACCTGCAGGTCGCCGAGTGGAACCCGCAGTTCAACCTCAACATGAACACCTCGGGCACGACGGTCGCCGACAACATGCACGAGGTGATCCTGACGATCACGCTCGAGGCGAAGATCGCCGACAAGGTCGCGTACCTGGTCGAGGTCAAGCAGGGCGGCATCTTCCTGATCCGCGGCTACCGCGAGGAAGACGCGCGCCGGATCATCGGCTCGTTCTGCCCGGCGGTGCTGTTCCCGTACGCGCGTCAGTCGGTGTCCGACCTGATCCTGCGCGGCGGCTTCCCGCCGTTCCTGCTGCCGCCGGTGAACTTCGACGCGCTGTTCCAGCAGTCGCTCGACCAGGCCGCACGCGGCGCGGCGCCGCAGCCCGCGGTCAACTGAGACCCGGGCGGGCGGCGCCCGATGGCCGAGCGTCCGGGCACGGCGGCACCCGCGGTGCCGATCGCCGTGCTCGGCGCGGGCTCCTGGGGCACGGCGCTCGCGATCCAGTTCGCGCGCGCCGGCCACCCGACCGTGCTGTGGGGGCGCGATCGCGAGGCGACGCTGCGGCTCGCCGCCGAGCGCTGCAACGCCCGCTACCTGCCTGAGGCACCGTTCCCGGCCGCGCTCGCGGTCGAGCCCGACTTCGAGCGCGCCGTGGCCGGCGCCGTCGACGTACTGATCGCCGTGCCGAGCCACGCGCTGCGCCCGACGCTCGAGCGGCTCGCGCCGCAGCTCGCGCCGGGCCAGCGCGTCGCCTGGGCCACCAAGGGCTTCGAGCTCGAGTCCGGGCTCCTGCCGCACCAGGTCGCGCGCGCGGTGCTCGGCGCCGGCGTGCCGATCGCGGTGCTGTCGGGGCCGACCTTCGCGCGCGAGGTCGGCCGGGGCCTGCCGACAGCGATGACGGTCGCCTCGCCGGACGCGGAGTTCGCGGCGGAGCTCGCGCAGGCGCTCTCCGGCCAGAACTTCCGCGCCTACACCTCGCCCGACATCGTGGGCGTCGAGGTCGGCGGCGCCGTCAAGAACGTGCTCGCGATCGGCACCGGCATCGCCGACGGCATGGGCTTCGGTGCCAATACCCGCATCGCGCTGATCACCCGCGGCCTCGCCGAGATGACCCGGCTCGGGCTCGCGCTCGGCGCGCGCGCCGAGACTTTCATGGGCCTCGCCGCGCTCGGCGACCTGGTGCTGACCTGTACCGACGACCAGTCGCGCAATCGCCGTTTCGGGCTCGCGATCGCCGCCGGCCGCACGGCCGCCGAGGCGCAGCGCGAGATCGGCCAGGTGGTCGAGGGCGTGCAGGCGGCGCGCGCGGTGCGCGCGGCGGCCGCGCGCGCCGGCGTCGAGATGCCGATTGCCGAGCAGGTGCACGCGATCCTCTACGAGGGCCGCGATGTCCGCGAGGCGGTGCGCGCCCTGATGGGCCGCGAGCTGCGACCCGAGTAGCCGCCCTCAGCGCGGCGCGCGCAGCCGCCGCGTCAGCCACTCACCGGCAGCCAGCACGCCGAGCACGGCGAGCCCCGGCGCGAGGTCGCGCGCCGGCGCGCCGCCGTAGCGGCCGAGCATCTCGCCGGCGACCAGCGACGCGGCGAGCACCCCGAATCCATGCAGACTGCTGCGCGGCCAGGCGAACGCGCCGAGGCCGAGCACGGTCACGAGCGCGAGCGCCGTGCGGACCGCGACCGGCACCGCGTTCGCGAGCGGCGTCGCGGGCGCCAGCAGGTACCAGAGCGGCCGGGCGGCGACTAGCGCGCCGGCCGCGAGCCGCACGCCCGCCATCGCGAGCGGACCCAGGCGCTCGCGCAGCGAGGGCGCGCTCACGGCGCCGTCATCGCAAAGCCGTTCTGCCGCCAGGCCTCGTAGACGACCAGCGCCACCGCGTTCGACAGGTTGACGCTGCGGTTACCGGGGCGCATCGGGATGCTGATCACCGTCTCCGGCGGCAGCGAGGCCAGCACCGCCGGCGGCAGTCCGGTGGTCTCGCGGCCGAACAGCAGTGCGTCACCCGGCTCGAAGCGCACCTCGCTGTAGCGGCGCGTGCCGCCGGTCTCGACCGCGTAGAGTCGGCGCGGCGCGAGCGCCGCGAGGCAGGCCGCGAGGTCCGGGTAGTCGCGCACCCGCGCCATCTCGTGGTAATCGAGCCCGGCGCGACGCACCTGCGCGTCGTCGATCGAGAACCCGAGCGGGTGCACGAGGTGCAGGCGGCAGCCGGTGTTGGCGGCGAGGCGGATGGCGTTGCCGGTGTTCGGCGGGATCTCGGGCTCGTGCAGGATGATGTCGAACATGCGGCCGGGGCCCCCAGGGCAGCGGCTATAATCCTCGCATGGCCGCCGTCCGTGAAGCCCCGCCCGCGTCGCTCGCGACGACCTTCTGCGGCCTCAGCTTCGCCTCGCCGATCGTGCTGCTGTCCGGCTGCGTCGGCTTCGGCGAGGAGTACACCCGCGTCGAGGGCTTCTCGAATGCGGACTGCGGCGCGGTGGTGCTCAAGGGCACGACCGGCCAGGCGCGGCTCGGTAACCCGCCGCACCGCGTCTACGAGACGCCGATGGGCATGCTGAACGCGATCGGGCTGCAGAACCCGGGTGCCGCGCAGGTGGTCACGAAGATCCTGCCGGAGCTCGACTTCCGCGAGACGCGCTTCATCGCCAACGTCTCCGGCAGCACGATCGAGGAGTACGTCGAGGTCGTGCGGCGCTTCGACGACTCGCCGATCGACGCGATGGAGATCAACATCTCCTGCCCGAACGTCAAGGAAGGCGGCGTGCAGTTCGGCAACTACCCGGACATGAGCGCGCGGGTGGTCGCCGCGTGTCGCGCGGTGACCCGCAAGCCGCTGATCACCAAGCTCTCGCCGAACCAGACCGACATCCGCGAGAACGCGCGGCTGTGCATCGAGGCCGGCAGCGACGGGCTCGCGGTCATCAACACCGTGATGGGCATGGCGATCGACGCGCGCACGCGCCGGCCGGTGATCGGCAACGTGCAGGGCGGGCTGTCGGGCCCGGCGATCAAGCCGATCGCGCTCTTGAAGGTGCACCAGGTCTACGAGGTCGCGAAGCGCCACCGCGTGCCGATCATCGGCCAGGGCGGCATCGTCTCGGCGACCGACGCCGTCGAGTTCCTGATCGCCGGCGCGAGCGCGGTCGGCGTCGGCACCGCGCTCTTCTACGATCCGCTCGTGTGCCGCAAGATCAACGCCGGCATCGCCGCCTACCTCGCCGAGCAGGGCTTCGCCTCGGTCGCCGACCTCGTCGGCACCCTCGACACGTCGCGGCCGGCGGCGCACTGAACCCGCGTCAGGGCGGCAGCGAGGCGGCGTAGGCCGACGCCGCGACCAGGTCCTCGAACGACAGCCCGGCGACCACCGCCTGCATCGGCGCGGCGTGCCCGCCGGCGCGCGTGCCGGCCCGGAACGCCAGCAGCTGGCGCAGCAGGTACGAGCCGAAGCGCCCGGCGAGCGGCGGACCGACCGCCGCGCCGCGCAGGTCCGCGCCGTGGCAGGTCGCGCAGGCCGGCGCGCGGACCGTGCCGTCGCGCACCAGCGTCGCGCCGCGCGCGAGGCTGCCGGGCGGCACGTACAGGTCGTACAGCACCCGCTCGTCGTGCCGCTCGTGACGCACGATGTCGCTTGCGACCTCGAGCAGCCTGCCGTCGAGCGGCTCGTCGCCGCCGGCCGGATCGTAGCCGTACAGCATCGCGTAGACCCGCAGCCGCGGCACGCGCGCGGCTTCGTGCACCACCACCCGGGTGCCGAGCCGCTCGTGCGCGAAGTACTCGGCGGCCGCGTCGATGTCGGCGGCCGAGGCATGCGCGGCGATCCGCGCCATGCGCGCCGCCGGTACGTCCGGCTGCGGCGCCGCGCTGCGCCGCTCGCCGCTCGCCATATCGGCCAGCGTCGAGCGGATGTAGGTGGCCGGGAGTCCCGCGAGCGCCGCGTTCTCGGGTCGTCCCTGGCCGCCCGGCGTATGGCAGTAGCCGCAGGCATAGACGTCCGGCGGCACGCCGCGCGTCACCACCGCGGGCGGCGGGGCGTGCGCGGCGGGGAACCAGTCGGGCGCAGTGAACCAGCCTTCGAAGTCGCGACGCGCGATGCGCACCGGGCTGCCGGGCACGCCGACGGCTTCATCCGGGTCGCCGGGGTCGGCCGCCACGGGCGCCGAGCGCGGATACGCCCAGGCCGGCGCGGCCGCAGGCGCCGCCGCGGGCGGCGCGGTCCGGCAGCCCGCCGCCGCGAGCGCGAGGCAGAGCGCGATCGTGCCGCGCGTGACGCTCAAACGGGCGGCGCCAGCCGGATGCCGCGTCGCTCGAGTTCCGCGGCGATGCCGAGGTGGATCGCCTGCTGCGCGTTCAGGAAGCGCGCGTAGTCGTCGCCCGCCACCGAGAACACCGCCTCGAACTCCGGGCCGCGCGGCACGAAGCCGACCAGGTGCGCGCGCTCGAAGCGCGCATCCGTCGCCGCGGCGATCGCGGCGCGCACGATCTCCGGCACCGCGGCGAGGCTCGCCGCGGGCGTGCCGAGCGCGATCACGAAGCGGAACACCGAGCGCCGCTCGGGCAGGCGGCCGTAGTTGCGGATCCGGGCCTTCACGAGCTCGGCATTGGCGAGCACGATCTGTTCGCCGCTCGTGCTCCGCAGGCGCGTGCTCTTGATGCCGATCGCCTCGACCGCGCCGGTGAAGCCGGACTCGAGCGTCAGCGTGTCGCCGATCTCGAACGGCTTGTCGAGCGCGATCGACACCGACGCGAACAGGTCACCGAGCACGTTCTGCACCGCGAGCGCGACCGCGATGCCGCCGATGCCGAGGCCGGTCAGCAGCGCCTTGACCTGCACGCCGAGGTTGTCGAGCGCGAGCAGCACGACGATCGACCAGATCGCGAGGTTGGCCACGAACTGCAGGATCGTGACCATGGTCTGCGAGCGATGGCCGCGGCCGCCGGCCTCGTCCTCGAGGTAGAAGCGCACCGCGGTCGAGGCCCACAGCCCGAGCTGCACACCGACCAGCACCACGATCACGCCGGTGGTCACCCGCTCGGCGCGCGTGCCGAGGTCGAGGTACTTCGAGCCGGCCAGCAGCGACAGCGCGAGCAGCGTGGAGATCCGGGTCCGGCGGAGCAGGCGCAGCAGCAGGCGCAGCCCGCGCGGCAGCTCGTTGCCGGCCACCGAACGGGCACGGGCGGACAGCTGCCGGTACACGAACAGCAGCGCCAGGAAGGTCGCGACGCCGAGCCCGAGCGCGTAGGTCCAGTCGCTCAGCGGGTTGCCGAACAGGAGCCGGTCGGGGTCGAGCCCGATGCGGTGCAGCAGATCGCTCATGGCGCGGATTATAGGCAGGCGCGGCCGCGCACCGGCCACCGGCCGTGCCAGAATGCGGCGCCGCGGAGGGGGTGCATGGAACCGGTCTGGCTGAAGAGCTACCCGCGCGAGGTCGACCCGTCGCCGCCGATCCGCGAAGGCTCGGTGGCGGAGCTGATCGTCGAGCATTGCGAACGGCATCGCGGGCGCGAGGCGTTCTGGTCGCGCGGTCGGTCGCTCAGCTTCGGCGAATGCCTCGCGCTGGCGCGTGCCTTCGCCGGCTGGCTGCACCGCGAGGGCGTCGCGCCGGGCGAGCGCATCGCGCTGATGCTGCCGAACGTGCTCGCCTACCCGGTGGCCTGCTACGGCGCGCTGCTCGGCGGGCAGGTAGTCGTCAACGTCAACCCGCTCTACACCGCGCGCGAGCTGGTGCACCAGCTGCGCGACGCCGGCGCACGCACGCTGGTGGTCTGGGAGCCGGCGCTGCCGGCGGTGGAGGCGGCGCTGCCGTCGCTCGAGCTCGAGCGGCTGGTGGTGGTCGGGCCGCGGGCACTGCACGGGGCCGCGGCCGGGGCGCCGCCGGCGAACGGCGGCGGGCCGCGCCGGCTCGACCTCGAGGCGGCGCTCGCCGCCGGCGAGGGCATCGCGGTGCCGCTGCCGCGGCTCGGGCCCGGCAGTCCGGCATTCCTGCAGTACACCGGCGGCACCACCGGCGTCTCGAAGGGCGCCGTGCTGACCCAGCGCAACGTGCTCGCCGACCTGGCGCAGCAGCACGCCTGGAGCGCGCCGTTCGTGCCGGCCGCGCTCGCGCCGCACCGGCTCGTCACGGCGCTGCCGCTCTACCACATCGCAGCGCTGATGGCGGCCATGTTCCGCCAGCTCCTGCACGGCGGCTCGTGCCTGCTGATCGCCGACCCGCGCAACGTCGACGACCTGGTCGAGACGCTGCGCACGCAGCGCTTTACGCTGCTCGGCGGCACCAACACGCTGTACGCGGCGCTGCTCGCGCACCCGCGCATCGCCGAGGTCGACTTCTCCGCGTGCTACCTGTCGGCCTCCGGGGCGACGCAGACGCAGCAGCCGATCGTCGACCGCTGGCAGGCGCTGACCGGCCTCAGCATCGTCGAGGGCTACGGCATGACCGAGACCTGCTGCTACATCAGCCAGATGCCGCACGACGGGCGGCCGTTCAACGGCTCGGCGGGCCTGCCCTACCCGCTCACCGAGATCTCGGTGCGCGACCTCGACGGCCGCGAGCTCGGCATCGGCGAGGCCGGCGAGATCTGCGTGCGCGGGCCGCAGGTGATGGCCGGCTACTGGGGCCGCCCGGACGCGAGCCGCGAGGCGCTGACCGAGGACGGCTACCTGCGCACCGGCGACATCGGCTCGGTCGATGCAGAGGGCTACCTCAGGATCTCGGACCGCAAGAAGGACATGATCCTGGTGTCGGGCTTCAACGTGTACCCGAACGAGGTCGAGGCGGTGCTGCTCGCGCACCCGAAGGTGCTCGAGGCGGCGGTGGTCGCGGCGCCGGACGCGCACTCGGGCGAGGCGCCGGTCGCCTTCGTCGTGGCGCGCGACCCGTCGCTGACGGCGGCCGAGCTGCTGGCGCACTGCGCGGGCGAGCTCACCGGCTACAAGCGGCCGCGGCGGATCGAGTTCCGCGCCACGCTGCCGAAGACGCCGGTCGGCAAGATCCTGCGGCGCGCGCTGCGCGACGAGGTGCGCGGCTGAGGCGGCCGGGGCCGATGTCCTGAAGTGTCGGATCGGCGGCGTGGCGGACGCCGCCGCCCGCGTGTACAACGGCCGCCATGGGCAGTCCCGCATCCCGCCGGCCGATCGCCATCGGCCTGATCGCCTACCCGGGCGTGCAGACGATCGACCTGATCGGCCCGGCCGATGCGTTCGCGAGCGCGAATGCCGTTCGCCCGGGCGCTTACGCGGTCACGATCGCCTCCCCCGGCGGCACGCCGGTCACGAGCGAGACCGGCGTCGGGCTCGTACCGGACCGTGCGCTCGCCGCGCTCGGGCCGCTCGACACGCTGATCGTGCCGGGTGGCGCCGGGCTGCGCGAGCCGGCCACCAACGCCGCGATCGCCGCTGCCGTCGCGCGACGCGCACCGCGGCTGCGGCGGCTGGTGTCGTTCTGCACCGGCATCTACGGCGTGGCGCCGACCGGGCTGCTGGACGGCCGGCGCGCGACCACCCACTGGCGCTTCGCCGCCGACGTCGCGGCCCGCTTCCCGGCCATCCGGCTCGAGCCGGACGCGCTGTACGTGCGCGACGGTGCGTTCTACACCTCGGCCGGCATCACGGCCGCGATCGACCTGACGCTGGCGCTGATCGAGGAGGACTACGGCCCGGCGCTCGCGCTCGAGGTCGCCCGCGACCTGGTCGTGTACCTGCGCCGGCCGGGCGGCCAGCGGCAGTACTCCGCACCGCTGCGCTTCCAGGCGCGCGCCGGTGACCGCTTCGCCGACCTCGCGGCCTGGCTGGCCGCGAACCTCGACGCCGATCTCTCGGTCGAGCAGCTGGCCGCGCGCGTCGGGCTCAGCCCGCGGCAGTTCGCGCGGCGCTTCACCGCCGCTTTCGGCGCGAGCCCGGCCCACCAGGTCGAGTCGCTGCGCCTCGATGCCGCGCGCAGCCAGCTGGTTGATACGGACGCCGCGATCGAGACGATCGCGGCGCTGGTCGGCTTCGCGAGCGCCGACGCCTTCCGGCGCGCCTTCGACCGCCGCTTCGGGCTCTCGCCCACCGAGTACCGCGCGCGCTTCCGCGCGGCCCCGGCCCCACCCGCAGGAGACCGCCATGTTCCGCCACCCGCCGTCGATGCTGCTGTTCGCCGCCCTGCTGCTGCTCGTGCTGCTCGTGGCGACGTCCGCCGCCAGCGACGCGGCCCCGCGCTACGACGAGCACGGTGACCTCGTCGTCCCGACCGACTACCGCGAGTGGGTGTACCTGAGCACCGGGCTCGACATGGCCTACGTTGAGGGCGCGGCCGCCGACCACTCGATGTTCGACAACGTGTTCGTCGAGCCCGCGGCGTGGCGCTCGTTCAAGGAGACCGGCCACTGGCCGGACGGCACGATGCTGGCGCTCGAGGTGCGCGGCGCGACCGGCCAGGGCTCGATCAACCGCCGCGGCAAGTTCCAGAGCGGCGCACCGATGGGCGTCGAGTTCCACGTGCGCGACGAGCGCCGCTTCGCCGGCGGCTGGGCGTTCTTCGCCGGCAGCGAGACGGGCGTCGCGAAGCACGTGCCGGAGGCCGCGGAGTGCTACTCGTGCCATCGTGCGCACGGTGCGGTCGACACCACCTTCGTGCAGTTCTATCCGACCGCGCGGCCGATCGCCGAGAAGGCCGGCAGCTACCGCGCCGACTGAGCCGCGCTCAGGCGGCGGAAGGCTCGCCGTCGCGGCCGCGCTCCATGCCGAGCTCGCGCATCTTGCGCGTCAGCGTGTTGCGGCCCCAGCCGAGCACGCGGGCCGCGTCCTGGCGGCGGCCCTCGGAGCGTGCGAGCGCCACGCGGATCAGCGTGCGCTCGAACTCTGGCAGCGCGACGTCGAGCAGCGGCGCGCCGCCCGACTGCGCACGCAGCCGTGCCCACTGCTCGAGCGCGCGCGCCCAGTCGTCCTGCGGCTCGGCGCGCCCCGGCGCGCCGAGCTCGGGGGGCAGGTCCTCGGCGCGGATCTCGCTGCCGGGGGCGGCGACCGTCAGGCGGCGGCAGACGTTGACGAGCTGGCGCACGTTGCCGGGCCACTCGGCGCCGGCCAGCTGTCGCTCGGCGGCCGGCGTCAGCACCTTCGGGTCGACGCCGAGCTCGCGCGCCGCGACCACGAGGTAGTGGCGCAGCAGCTCCGGCACGTCCTCGCGGCGCGCGCGCAGCGGCGGCAGCGCGATGCGGATCACGTTCAGGCGGTGCAGCAGGTCCTCGCGGAACTGCGCCGCCGCGACCCGGGCCTCGAGGTCCTGGTGGGTCGCGGCGATCACCCGCACGTCGACGCGGATCGGCGTGTTGCCGCCGACGCGGTAGAACTCCCCCTCGGCCAGCACCCGCAGCAGGCGCGTCTGCAGCGCCTTCGACATGTCGCCGATCTCGTCGAGGAACAGCGTGCCGCCGTCGGCCTGCTCGAAGCGGCCGCGCCGCAGGCTGTCGGCGCCGGTGAACGCGCCCTTCTCGTGGCCGAACAGCTCCGACTCCAGCAGGTCGGGCGTGAACGCCGAGGTGTTGAGCGCGATGAAGGGCTTCGCGGCGCGCGGGCTGTGGCGGTGCAGGGCGCGCGCCACCAGTTCCTTGCCGGTGCCCGACTCGCCGGTGATCAGCACCGTCATGCTGGAGCGCGACAGCCGGCCGATCGCGCGGAACACCTCCTGCATCGCGGGCGCGTGCCCGAGCAGCTCCGGGATCTGGCCGTCCTCGGCCGGGCTCTCGCCGCCCGCGGCGGGCTGCTGCGCTGCGCGGCGCACCAGCGCGACGGCCTCGTCGATGTCGAAGGGCTTCGGCAGGTACTCGAACGCGCCGCCCTGGTAGGCGGCGACTGCCGCCTCGAGGTCGGTGTGCGCGGTCATTACGATGACCGGCAGGCGCGGGTGCGAGGCCTGCACCGCGTCGAGCAGCGCGAGGCCGCTCTTGCCGGGCATGCGGATGTCGGTGATCAGCACGTCGGGCTCCTCGGCGGCGAGCGCGGCGAGCGCGGCGGGCGCGGCCTCGAAGACGCGCGGCGCCATGCCGCTCGCCTTCAGCGCGCGCTCGAGCACCCAGCGGATCGAGGCGTCGTCGTCGACGAGCCAGACGGAGAGCGGTTCAGCCATCGGAGGCGTCCTCGAAGGGCAAGAGCAGCGTGAACACGGTGCGGCCGGGCCGGCTGTCGAACTCGATCAGCCCGCCGTGGCGCGTGACCAGGTCCTGGGCGACCGCGAGCCCGAGACCGGTGCCACCGGGGCGACGGGTGACGAGCGGATAGAAGAGCGTGTCGGCGATCTCCGGCGGCACGCCGGCGCCGTTGTCCTCGAACTGGATGCTGGCGACGACCCGGTGGCGGCGCGTGCCGATGGTGGCGTTGACGAGCGCCCGCGTGCGCAGCGTCAGCCGTCCGTACTCGCCGAGCGCCTGCACGGCGTTGCGGCCCACGTTCAGCATCGCCTGGATCAGCTGGTCACGGTCGACGTTGAGGACCGGCAGGCTCGGGTCGTAGTCGCGCAGGATCGCGACGCCGCCGGGCGCCTCGCTGCGCAGCAGCTGGTAGACGTGCTGCACGAGCTCGTGCGGGTTGACCGGAACCTTGTTCGGCGGCACCCCGGGGCCGAGCAGGTTGTCGACCAGCTTCCGCAGCCGGTCGGCCTCGCGGATGATCAGCCGCGTGTAGTCCTTGAGCGGCTCGGCCGGCAGCTCGCGCTCGAGCAGCTGCGCCGCGCCGCGCAAGCCGCCGAGGGGATTCTTGATCTCGTGCGCCAGCTGCCGGACCATCTGGCGACTGCCGTCGAGCTGCGCGAGCAGCGCGTTGTCGCGGCTGATGCGCTGCTGCCGCGTCGTGTCGTAGATCTCGAGCAGTACGCGGCCAGCGTCGAGCGGCGAGGCGGTGCAGTCGACCACGAAGTGGCTGTCGCCGCGCGTGCTCGGCGCGAGCCTGAACTCGCGGTGCGCGATCGGCTCGTGGCCGTCGCGGGCTCGCGCCACGAGGTCGTCGAGCGGCCCGGACTCGCGCACGAGCTCGGCGAGCGGCCGGCCGCGCGCCTGCTTGATGCCGACCGCGAGCAGCGTCTGCGCGGCGGCGTTCAGGAACTCGACGGCGCCGCGCCCGTCGACGATGACGAGCGCCGTGGAGAGCGCGTCGAGCAGCGAGTCCGTGGGGGTCGAGCCGAAGGCGAGCGCGGCGTCACGGGCCATCGCGGCCCCCGGCGCGCGGCGCGCGGCTCAGTGCGGCTTGGCGGGCTTCTGCAGCAGCGGGCCGGTCGGCGGCTGCGCGGCGGAAGTCTGTCGGACGACGAACTTGATCTCCGCCGAGGTCACGATCTCGATGCCCTGGGCGTCGGTGACGCTCGCCGAGGCCGTGTGCTCGCCGCGCGTCAGCTCGAGCACGGCGCTGTTGCCAGGGCCTGCCTTGTTCGACTTGCCGTCGACGATGAGCCATAGCGAGTGGCCGTCCGCGAGCGCCGGCTCTAGGTCCGCGCCGATCTCGACGCGCCCGCCGGTGTTCCACAGCACGGCGCCGTCGGTCGGGTTGGAGATCGCAAGGTGCGTGTAGCTCGGCGGCGCGGCATCGCCGGCCGGCGCGCGAGTCTCGCCGCCGCGGTTGCTGCTGCCGGCCGTGGTCTTGCCCTGGTAGCCCTGCGCCGCCTCGATCTTGACGCGCTGCGCGCCGGGTTCGGGGCGGTCGGAGTAGTGGGTGACGCCGTTCTCGTCGACCCACTTGTAGAGCGTCGCGCCGGCGAGCAGCGGTGCGGCCGCGAGCGCGAGCGCCGCGGCGAGCCACGGCCGCCCGGAGAAGGGGTGCGTTCGGCGCATGAAGTCAGCATAGCCCTTCGCCTGCGGGGTGACAAAGAACCGGGCGCCGCGGCGCCCGGCCGGATCGCGGGTTCGCGGACCGCGTCACAAAACCGGGCCGCGGGGCGCAATCGGCGCCCCGCGGCCCCGTCGTTCAGACGCTGTAGTACATGTCGAACTCGATCGGGTGCGTGGTCATGCGCAGCCGCGTGACCTCCTGCATCTTGAGGCCGATGTAGGCGTCGATCACGTCGTCGGTGAACACGCCGCCCTTCTTCAGGAACTCGCGGTCCTTGTCGAGGTAGTCGAGCGCCATGTCGAGCGAATGGCACACGGTCGGGATGTGCTTCGCCTCCTCCGGCTCGAGGTCGTACAGGTCCTTGTCCGCCGGATCGCCAGGGTGGATCTTGTTCTGGATGCCGTCGAGGCCGGCCATCATCATCGCCGCGAACGCGAAGTACGGGTTCGCGCACGAGTCCGGGAAGCGCACCTCGATGCGGCGCGCCTTCGGGCTCGACACCCACGGCACCCGGATCGACGCCGAGCGGTTGCGCGCCGAGTAGGCGAGCATCACCGGCGCCTCGAAGCCCGGCACCAGCCGCTTGTAGCTGTTGGTCGCCGGGTTCGTGAACGCGTTCAGCGCGCGGGCGTGCTTGATGATGCCGCCGATGTAGTAGAGGCAGGTCTCCGACAGGCCCGCGTACTTGTCGCCGGCGAAGATGTTCTTGCCGTCCTTCGACAGCGACTGGTGCACGTGCATGCCGCTGCCGTTGTCACCGACCAGCGGCTTCGGCATGAAGGTCGCGGTCTTGCCGTAGCCGTGCGCGACGTTGAGGATCGCGTACTTGAGGATCTGCACCTCGTCGGCCTTCTTCACGAGCGTGTTGGCGCCGACGCCGATCTCGCACTGCCCGCCGGTCGCCACCTCGTGGTGGTGCACCTCGACCTTGAGGCCGAGCTCCTCGAGCGCCTGGCACATCGCGCCGCGGATGTCCTGGTAGGCATCGACCGGCGGCACCGGGAAGTAGCCGCCCTTGACCCCCGGGCGATGGCCGCGGTTGCCGTCGGCGAGCTCGCTGCCGGAGTTCCAGGCGCCCTGCACCGAGTTGATCGCGTAGCTCGCCGAGTGCATCTCGGCGCCCCACTTCACGTCGTCGAAGATGAAGAACTCGTTCTCGGGGCCGAACAGCGCGCTGTCGGCGATGCCGGTGCTCTTCAGGTACGCCTCGGCGCGCTTGCCGAGCGAGCGCGGATCGCGCTCGTAGCCCTGCATGGTGGCGGGCTCGATGATGTCGCAGCGAATGTTGACCGTGGACTCCTCGAAGAACGGATCGAGGATCGCGGTCGAGGCGTCGGGCATCAGGATCATGTCCGACTCGTTGATGCCCTTCCAGCCGGCGATCGAGGAGCCGTCGAACATCTTGCCGTCGACGAAGAACTCGTCGGTGACGTAGCGCGAGGGGACGGTGACGTGCTGTTCCTTGCCGCGCGTGTCCGTAAACCGCAGATCCGCGTACTTCACCTCGCGGTCCTTGATCAGCTTCACCACATCGGCAGGCGTCGTCATCGCAAACCTCCAGTTGACGGAATTGGCTCGGAACCGAGGCCCAAAGAACTGCAGGATCCGTGCCCGTGCACCCAGATGGCGCAGAATCAGGGGCTTAGCGTCAGAGAGCCTGGGGATTTTGAGTCGATTTGCACTATCTTAGTGCAAATGTGTGCACGTCAGGCACCATTTTGGTGCCTTGCGCCTCGGATGCCCGGGGTTGGTGCGCGGATCAGGCGCCGGGAAATGCCGGGAACTGCACCCGCAGGCGCTTCTTGTCGAGCTTGCCGGTCGCGCCGAGTGGCATCTCGGCGACGAACACCACGGCGTCCGGCATCCACCAGCCCGCGATCTTGCCCTCGAGGAAACCGAGAAATTCCTCGGCCGTGGCCTCGACGCCCGGCTTCAGCTTGACGACGAGCAGCGGCCGCTCGCGCCACTTCGGGTGCGGCACGGCGATCACCGCCGCCATCAGCGCCTTGGGATGTCCGGCGGCGAGGTTCTCGATCTCGACCGAGCTGATCCACTCGCCGCCGGACTTGATCACGTCCTTGGCGCGGTCGGTGATCTGCAGGTAGCCCTCGGCGTCGATCGTGCCGATGTCGCCGGTGTCGAAGTACCCTTCGGCATCGAGCGCGTCGGCCGACTCGCCGAAGTAGCGCCGCAGCACGGCCGGTCCCGCCACCTTCAGGTGGCCGCTGCGGACGCCGTCCTCGGCGAGGCGGCGCCCCTCGTCGTCGGTGATCTTCATGTCGACGCCAAACGGCACGCGGCCCTGCTTCAGGTTGTAGGCGAGGCGCACCTCGGGGCCCTGCGCGGCGACCTCGGGTGTCGGCCGCCAAGAGATCGTGCCGATCGGCGAGAGCTCGGTCATGCCCCAGGCGTGCACGACCTCGACGCCCTGCTCATCGGCGAGCGCGCGCATCAGCGCCTCCGGGCAGGCGCTGCCGCCGATCAGCACGCGCTTCAGCGTCGTGAGCCGCAGCCGGTTCGCGCGCAGGTACTCGATCATCAGCTGCCAGACGGTCGGCACGGCGCCCGAGAACGTGACCCGCTCCGACTCGAGCAGCTCGTAGAGCGACGCCGGATCGAGCTTCGGTCCCGGCAGCACCGTGCGCGCGCCGGCGGCGGCGACCGCGAACGGCAGGCCCCAGGCGTTGGCGTGGAACATCGGCACGGCCAGCAGCGCCGTGTCCGCCGCGGTCAGCGCGAACACCTCCGCAGACAGGCCCATCAGCGTGTGCAGCACCTGCGAGCGGTGCGAATACAGCACGCCCTTCGGGTGGCCGGTGGTGCCGGACGTGTAGCACAGCGCCGCCGGCAGGTGCTCGTCGAAGTCGCCCCAGCGCACCTCGGTGCCGTGGCCGGCGATCAGCGTCTCGTAGTCGGGGTCGCCGGAGGGCCGCGCCTCGGGTCCGCACAGGTAGACGACGCGCTCGAGCGACGGCACCTGGGCGCGCAGCTTCGCGACCAGCGGCGCGAACTGCGGGTCGGCGAGCAGCCAGCGGTCGCGGGCATGGTTCGCGATGTAGGCGAGCTGCTCCTCGAAGAGCCGCGGGTTCAGCGTGTGGCAGACGGCGCCGATGCCGATGATCCCGAACCAGGCCTCGACGTGCCGCGCGGTGTTCATCGCGAGGGTCGCCACCCGGTCGCCGCGGCGCACGCCGTGGGCGAGCAGCGCCGCCGACAGCAGTCGCGCGCGGCGCTCGATGGCGGCGAAGTTCGAGCGCGAGATGCTGCCGTCGACCTCGCGCGTGACGACGTCGCGCCGGCCGTGCCAGCGGGCGGCATGGGTCAGGAACCGGTCGGCGGTCATCGACCAGTGCTGCATCAGGTCGCCGACGTCGGTCGCGTCGTCGCTGCTCATCGCTCGCCCCCCGCGCCGGCGCTCGCGGGCGCCTTGGCCGCACATTACCCGAACGGGCCACGCGGCGTGCTCCGCTATAATCGCGGCCCGCACGCTGCCGGTCTGCCGGCGACCGCCGCCCGAGGCAACCGATGGCCCGCCCCCGAACGCCAACCCGCCCCCGCACGTTCCAGGACCTGATCTTCGCGCTGCAGCGCTACTGGGCGGAGCGCGGCTGCGTGCTGGTGCAGCCCTACGACATGGAGGTCGGCGCCGGCACGTTCCACACCGCGACGTTCCTGCGCGCGGTCGGGCCGGAGCCCTGGAGCGCCGCCTACGTGCAGCCGTCGCGCCGCCCGACCGACGGCCGCTATGGCGAGAACCCGTTCCGCGGCCAGCGCTACTACCAGTTCCAGGTAGTGCTGAAGCCCTCGCCGCCGGACTTCGTCGACCTGTACATGGGCTCGCTGGCGGCGGTCGGCATCGACCCGCGCGTGCACGACATCCGTCTCGTCGAGGACAACTGGGAGTCGCCGACGCTCGGCGCCTGGGGGCTCGGCTGGGAGATCTGGCTGAACGGCATGGAAGTCACGCAGTTCACGTACTTCCAGCAGGTCGGCGGGCTCGACTGCCGGCCGGTGATGGGCGAGATCACCTACGGCCTCGAGCGGCTCGCGATGTACCTGCAGGGCGTCGAAAGCATGTTCGAGCTGACCTGGGCCGACGGCCCGCTCGGCCGCGTGACCTACGGCGATGTCTACCACCAGAACGAGGTCGAGCAGTCGAAGTACAACTTCGAGGTGGCCGACACCGACGAGCTGTTCCGCCAGTTCGATGCGCACGAGCGCGAGTGCCAGCGCTGCCTCGCGGTGCCGCTGGCGCTGCCGGCCTACGAGCGCATGCTCAAGACCTCGCACACCTTCAACCTGCTCGATGCGCGCCGTGCGATCTCGGTCACCGAGCGCCAGCGCTACATCCTGCGCGTGCGCACGCTGGCGCGCGGCGTCGCCGAGGCCTACTACCGCAGCCGCGAGGCGCTGGGCTTCCCGATGCTGAAGACCGTCGTGCCGCGGGTCGATCCGCCGGCGCCGGCGCCGGCCGGGAGGTTCGCGTGAGCACGCGCGACCTGCTGGTCGAGATCGGCACCGAGGAGCTGCCGCCGAAGTCGCTGCCGCTGCTGTCGGCGGCGTTCGGCGAGGGCATCGTCGCCGGGCTCGCCGCGGCCGGCGTCCGCCACGGCCGCTTGCAGCTCTACGCGACGCCGCGCCGGCTCGCGGTGCTGCTGCGCCGGGTCGCCGAGCGCCAGCCGGACCAGGAGCTGAAGCGGCGCGGGCCGCCCGTCGCCGCGGCGTTCGGCCCGGACGGCGCGCCGACCCGGGCGGCAACCGCCTTCGCCGAGTCCTGCGGCACCACGGTCGCGGCGCTCGGCCGGGTCACCGAGCCGAAGGGCGAGTTCCTGCACTACACCGGCGTCAAGGCGGGCGCCGCCACCGCGGCGCTCCTCGAGGGCATCATCGGCACGGCACTCGACAAGCTGCCGATCGCCAAGCGCATGCGCTGGGGCAGCGGCGAGGCCGAGTTCGTGCGGCCGGTGCACTGGGTCGTGCTGCTGTGGGGTCGCGAGGTGCTGCCGGCCACGATCCTCGGCCTGACCGCCTCGAACCGCACGCGCGGCCATCGCTTCATGGCGCCGCGCGAGATTGTGCTGTCGAGCCCGGCGAGCTACGCGGCGCGCCTCGAGAAGGCCGGCAAGGTGGTGGCCGACTTCGCTGTGCGCCGCGAGCGCATCCGCACGGGCGTGCTCGCGCTCGCCGCCGAGCACGGTGCGGAGGCGCTGATCGGCGCGGCACTGCTCGACGAGGTGACGGCGCTCGTCGAGTGGCCGGTACCGCTCGCCGGCCGCTTCGAGGAGCGCTTCCTCGAGCTGCCGCCGGAAGTACTGATCGCGACGCTGCAGGACCACCAGCGCTACTTCCCGCTGCGCACGCCGGGCGGCGGCCTGATGGCCCGCTTCATCACGGTCGCGAACCTCGAGAGCCTGGATCCGGCCGAGGTGCGCGCCGGCAACGAGCGCGTGGTGCGGCCGCGGCTCGCGGACGGCGCGTTCTTCTGGGACCAGGACCGGCGCCAGCCGCTCGCCGCGCGGCGCGAGGCGCTGAAGGCCGTCACCTTCCAGGCGCAGCTGGGCTCCTACTTCCAGAAGAGTGCGCGCGTCGGCGCGCTCGCGACCTCGCTCGCCGGCCTCGCCGGCGCCGATCCCGCCCGCTGCGCGCGCGCGGCGGAGCTCGCGAAGTGCGACCTGCTGACCGGACTCGTCGGCGAGTTCCCGGAGCTGCAGGGCACGATGGGCGCCTACTACGCGCGCCACGACGGCGAGTCGCCGGAGGTCGCGGCGGCGATGGCCGAGCAGTACCTGCCGCGCTTCGCGGGCGATGCGCTGCCGGCGGGCGGCGTCGGCACGGCGCTCGCGCTCGCCGACAAGCTCGACACGATCGTCGGCATCTTCGCGATCGGCCAGAAGCCCTCCGGCACCAAGGATCCGTTCGCGCTCCGGCGGCTCGCGCTCGGGGTGCTGCGCATCGTGCTCGAGCGGCGGCTCGACCTCGACCTGGTGGCGGCGATTGCGCGCGCGCTCGAGCTTGCCCGTGCCGACATCGTCGCGACCGCCGCGGCGCGCGTCGACGGCAAGCCGCCCGCGCCGGTCGCGGCCGGGGTCGAGGCGGAGATCTACGACTACGTGTTCGAGCGGCTGCGCGCCCACTACCTGGAAGGCGGCGGCGGCATCACCACCGAGATGTTCGACGCGGTGCTCGACCGCCGCCCGCGCTCGCCGCTCGACTTCGACTCGCGGCTGCGCGCGCTGGGCGCGTTCCTCGGCCTGCCGGATGCGGCCGCGCTCTCCGGCGCCAACAAGCGCATCGCGAACATCCTGCGCAAGGCCGAGGGCGGCGCCGCGCGGGAGCTCGACGCTTCGCTGCTGACGCTGGCCGAGGAGCGGGCGCTCGCCGAGGCGCTCGGCGTGGTCGCACCGGGAGTCGAGGCGCTGCTCGCGCGGCGCGACTACACGGCGGCGCTGCGCGAGCTCGCGCGCCTGCGGCCCGCGGTCGACGCGTTCTTCGACAAGGTCATGGTGATGGCCGACGATGCGGCGGTGCGCGCCAATCGCCTGCACCTGCTCGTCTCGGTGCAGCGGCTGTTCCTCGAGGTCGCGGACCTCTCGCGGCTGCCGGGCTAGGGGCCCGGCTCAGGAATCCTTCCCGGTCGCGGCGGCCCGCGCCGCCTTGCGGGCGGCGTTCAGGCGCTTGACGTCGAGCGGCTGGATATCGGCGACCGGGCAGCGCGCATGGTCGCCCGGGAACAGCGCCTCGAAGCGGCTGACGCGGTCGAGCGTCGCGCTGACGCCGAGCCGCCAGGCGAAGTCGAGCTCGAAGCACGGGCCGGCGGTCGTGATCAGGTACGCCGTCCAGGGATCCGTCCAGATCACGACGTGCTGGTCGTCGACGGCCTGCCAGTCGTGCAGCCGGTAGAAGTGGAACGAGTCGATCGAGGCGCCGGCAAAGGGCTGCATCTCGGCGAGCGTCGTGCGACCGTGCCGCGTCGTCGCGCAGCCGCCGAAGGCGAGCAGCACGACCAGCGCGGCGCAGTGCGCGACGCGATGGGCGGTGACGAAGCGTCGGCGCGGCAGGCTCATGGCGTTCTGAACGGCGGCGTCGTGCGCCGGTTGACACGGTTTACCGTACACTCGTTCACCCATGCAATGGCTGCGGTCGCTGGTACTCACCGGCTTCATGTTCGCCTCGACCGCGCTCTACGCGGTGGTGGTGCTGGCGTCGTTCTGGCTCCCGTACGAGAAGCGCTACGAGGTCGTGCGCTTCTGGGCGCGGATGCAGCTCGGCGCCGCACGCCGGATCTGCGGCCTCGGCTACGTGGTCGAGGGCCGCGAAAACATCCCGGCCGGCAGCCACATCTCGATGTGGCGCCACTCCTCGGCCTGGGAAACGGTCGCGCAGATGGTGATCTTCCCGCCGCAGGCCTGGGTGCTGAAGCGCGAGATCCTCTGGATCCCGGTGATCGGCTGGGCGACGCGACTGATGCACCCGATCGCGATCGATCGCTCGGCGCACCGGGCCGCCGTCAGCCAGGTGATCGCGCAGGGCCAGCAGCGTCTCGCCGCCGGCATGTGGATCCTGATCTACCCGGAGGGGACGCGCGTCGCGGTGGGCGCGCGGCGGCGCTTCGGGATCAGCGGCGCGGCGCTCGGCGTCGCGGCCGGCTGCAAGATCGTCCCGGTGGCGCACGACGCGGGTCGCTACTGGGCGCGCCGCGGGCTGCTGAAGCGACGCGGCACGATCCGCGTCGTGATCGGCCCTCCGGTCGAGTGCGCCGGTCGCGACGCCCGCGACGTCATCGAGGACGTACGCGCCTTCATCGACGGCAAGACCGCCGAGCTCGGCGGCTGACGTCGCTCAGTGCAGCTTGACCTGCGGCTCGCCGCGCCGGCCGAGCGCGCGCGCCAGCGTGTCGAGCAACACGCGCACCGGGCCGTGCAGCGCGGTCTCGTGCATCTTGTAGAGCGACACGTACATCAGGCGCGCGAACGTGCCCTCGATCATCCAGCTGCCGCGCGTGATCGAGTCCATCAGGCTGCCGACCGCGCTGTAGCGCCCGAGCGAGACCAGCGAGCCGAAGTCGCGGTAGCGCCAGGCCGGCAGCGGACGTCCGGCGAGGCGCTGCTTCAGCGCGCGCACCAGGAAGCTCGCCTGCTGGTGCGCGGCCTGCGCGCGCGGCGGCACGTTGCCGTCCTTGCCGGGCCAGGCGCAGGCGGCGCAGTCGCCGAGCGCGAACACCGCAGGATCGCGGCTCGTCTGCAGCGTCGGGCCGACCACCAGCTGGTTCAGGCGGTTGGTCTCGAGGCCGTCGAGGCCCTTCAGGAATTCGGGGGCCTTGACGCCGGCCGCCCAGACCACGAGCGCGGCCGGCACCTCGCGCCCGCTCGCGGTCCGCACGCCGTGGTCGCTGACCGCCACCACGCGCTCGCCGGTCAGCACCTCGACGCCGAGCCGGTCGAGCAGCCGGCCGGTCGCCCGCGCCAGCCGCTCCGGCAGCGCCGGCAGCAGCCGCGGCGCGGCCTCGATGATCGTGATGCGCACGTCGCGCTCCGGGTCGATGCGCCGGAAGCCGTAGGCGACCAGCACGCGCACCACCTTGTGCAGCTCGGCCGAGAGCTCGACGCCGGTCGCACCGGCGCCGATGATCGCGATGCCGAGCGTGCCCGGCGCCGGCGGCGCCGGCTCGAGGTCGGCGCGCAGGCAGGCGTTCAGCAGCCGCGCCTGGAAGCGCAGCGCCTGCGCCGGCGAGTCCAGCGAGATCGCGTGCTCGGCGGCGCCGGGCGTGCCGAAGTCGTTCGTCTGGCTGCCGACCGCGATCACCAGCGTGTCGTAGGCGAGCGCCCGGGCGGGCACGACTTCACGACCCTCGTCGTCGTGCAGCGGCGCGAGCAGCACGCGCCGCGCCGCGCGGTCGAGGCCGACCATCGTGCCCGGCTGGTAGCGAAAGCGGTGCCAGTGCGCCTGCGCGAAGTAGTCGAGCTCGTGCTCGCCGGGATCCATCGTGCCGGCCGCCACCTTGTGCAGCAGCGGCTTCCAGACGTGCGTGCGGGCGCGATCCACCAGCGTCACCGCGGCGCGATCGCGGCGCGCGAACCGGTCGCCGAGGCGCGTCGCGAGCTCGAGGCCGCCGGCGCCGCCGCCGACCACGACGATCTGATGCGGCGCACCGCCGGTCTCAGGCATCGCGGGCACGCTCCGCGACGCTGGCGGCGGTCTGGCCGAAGAGGATCTGCTTCGCCTCCTCGGACATCGTCTCGGGGCGCTTGAACTCGGCGGCGCGCGCGTAGGCGCGCACGGTCGCGGGCCGCGCGGCGACGTCGGCGAACCAGCGCGCGAGGTGCGGGAAGTCGGCGAGGTTCTGCTTCTGCGCCTGCCACGGCACGATCCACGGGTAGGCCGCCATGTCGGCCACCGAGTACTCGGCGCCGCCGACGTAGGGCGACTGCGCCAGGCGACGATCGAGCACGCCGTAGAGGCGATTGGTCTCCTGCGTGTAGCGTGCGATCGCGTACGGGATCGGCTCGGGCGCGTAGCGGTTGAAGTGGTGGTTCTGGCCCGCCATCGGGCCGAGCCCGGCGACCTGCCAGAAGAGCCACTCGAGCACGGCGGCGCGCGGCCGCGGCGCGGCCGGCAGGAAACGACCGGTCTTCTCGGCGAGGTAGACGAGGATCGCGCCCGACTCGAACACCGACAGCGGCGCGCCGCCATCGGCCGGGTCGTGGTCGACGATCGCGGGCATGCGGTTGTTGGGCGCCACGCGCAGAAATGCGGGCTTGAATTGCTCGCCCCGGCCGATGTCGACGCCGGTGAGGCGGTACGGCAGGCCCGCCTCCTCCAGGAACATCGTGATCTTGTGGCCGTTCGGGGTCGGCCAGTAGTGGAGCTCGATCATGGCGGCCTCGGCACGCGACGCGGCACACCATTATCCGTGCGCGCCCCCGCGAACGAAACCGGCACGGCGGCGCCCGGGCGCCGCCGTGCGCACGCTCACCAGATCCGGACCCGGTCCGGCGGAGCGAGGTACAGCGTTGTCCCGGACAGGACCTCGAAGGCCGCGTACCAGGCGTCGAGGTTGCGCACCACGCCGTCGACGCGGAAGCGCCGGAACGAGTGCGGGTCGCTGACGACCTGGCGGCGGATGGCATCGTCCCGGACCTTGCCGCGCCAGACCTGGGCGTAGGCCAGGAAGAAGCGCTGGTCGCCGGTGAGCCCCGCGAGCACCGGCGCCGCGTGGCCGTGCAGCGAGGCGTGGTAGGCGTCGAGCGCGATCGCGACGCCGCCGAGGTCGGCGATGTTCTCGCCCATCGTCAGGTCGGGGTTGATGTGCATGCCCGCCACCGGCTCGTAGGTCGCGTACTGCGCACCGAGGCGCGCGGCGCGTGCCTTGAACGCGGCCGCGTCGGCCGCCGTCCACCAGTCGCGCAGCGCCCCGGCCGCATCGATCGTCCGGCCCTGGTCGTCGAAGCCGTGCGTCAGCTCGTGGCCGATGACCGTGCCGATCGCGCCGTAGTTCGCGGCATCGTCGGCCGCCGGGTCGAAGTTCGGCGCCTGCAGGATCGCCGCCGGGAAGACGATGTCGCGCAGCGAGCCGTTGTAGGCATCCACCGTCTGCGGCGTCATCGACCAGTCGCTCTTGTCCACCGGGCCGTCGCTGCGGCCGACGTAGAACGCCCAGTCCGCCGCCGCGGCGCGGCGCGCGTTGCCGAGCGCCTCGTCGTCCCGCACGACCACGCCCGAGTAGTCACGCCGGTGATCGGGGTAGCCGACCTTGACGACGTACGTGTCGAGCTTGCGCAGCGCCTCGGCGCGCGTCGCCTCGCCCATCCAGTCGAGGTGCGCGATGCGCTCGCGGTACGCGGCGATCACGTCGCGCACCAGCGCCTCGATGCGCGCCTTGGTCTCGGGCGGGAAGTAGCGCGCGGTATAGAGCTCGCCGACCGCCCAGTCGAGCGAGCCGAAGCAGCTGTCGGGCTCCGCGCCGCAGTCGCCCCCCGACACCGCGCGGATGCCGCGCCGCCAGCGGGGCCCGGGGGCGGCGATGCCCTGCAGCACGTGGTCGTGGAGCTCGAAGTGCGCGGCGTCGAAGCGGGCCGGCAGGTAGGGCGCCGCCCGGTCGAGCACGGTGAAGCGCAGCCACGCCTTCAGGAGCGGCAGTTCGGTGGCGGCGTAGACCTGTGCGATCTTCGGGAACGCCGTCTTCTCGGCGACGATCACGCGTCCCTTGTGGCCGAGGCCGGCGCCTGCGAGGTAGGACTTCCACGGGAAGCCGGGCGCGAAGGCCTCGAGCTCGGCCGGCGTCATGGGGTTGTAGAGCGCGGGCAGGTCGCGCTGCTCGACCTTGGTCCAGCTCGCCTCGGCGATGCGGGTCTCGAGCGCGAGGATCGCACGGGCCTCGGCTGCGGCGTCGGCGTCGCCCGCCAGGGTCAGCAGCTCGGTCGCGTAGCGCTCGAAGGCCTGGCGCGTCGTCGCGAACTCGGGCTTCAGGTAGTAGTCGCGGTCGGGGAGCGTGAGCCCCGCCTGGCCGAGGTACACCGCGTAGTGCGCCGGGTCCTTGAGGTCCGCGTCGATGCCGGCGGAGAAGAACGCGCCCTCGAAGCCGCCGGCGCCGCGGCCCATGCGCTGCGCGAGGTCGGCCCGCGAGCGGGCGTTCGCGATCCCCTCGAGCTCGGGCGCGAGCGGCTTGAGCCCGAGCGACTCGATATGCGCCTCATCGACAAAGGCCTTGAAGTACGCGCCGACCTTGCCCTCGACCGTGGTCGGCTCGTGGCTCGTGTGGGCGGCCGCCGACTCGATCAGGGTCCGCAGCTGGACCTCGGCCCGGTCCCGCAGCACCTGCCCGGTGGTCATGAACGGCTTGTCGGCCGGAATCTCCGTGCGCGCGATCCAGGCGCCGTTGGCGTACCCGAAGAAGCTGTCGCCCGGCCGGACCGTGAGGTCGCGGGCCGAGAGGTCGACGCCGAAGGGCGGGTAGAGCGGTGCCGAGCCGTCGGCCCAGGCGGCTCCGAGCCAGAGGGCGGCGACGAGGGTCAGCAGGCGGGTTCGACGGGCCAGGTTTCGCACGGGGCACCTCCGGTTGTGTCGCGTCCGTTCCCCGGGGGCGGGTCCCCGCGGCGGGGAGCGGAGTGTGGCCCCGCCCTCCGCGGACGTCAGCCACCGTGCGACGAGTCGCCCGCCGCGCGAGACGAACCGTGCGATCGGGGGTTGCATCGGCACCCTACCTGTAATAAAAATATTACACATGTTCAAGGACTCTTTACGTTGAGCCTGGATGGGAACCGCCTCCTCGCGATGCTCGCGGCGCTCGCCAACCCGCACCGCCTGCGCATCGTCGCGGCCCTCTCCAGTCGGGGCCGGAACTACGTGAGCCAGCTCGCGCGCGAACTCGGGATCAGCCGGCCGCTGCTGCATCTGCACCTGCAGAAGCTCGAGGCGGCCGGGATCGTGACCAGCACGCTCGAGCTCTCGGCGGACGGCAAGGCGCTCAATTACATCGAGCTTGCGGACTTCAGCGTGGTGCTGAGCCCGGCGGCGATCGCGCAGGCGGCAGCCTCACTGCGCGAGCCGGGAACGGAACCGGATTGAGAGAGGGAGTTGCCATGTCCACCAGCGTTTATTTCATCTCGCTCACGGCAATGTTCGGTACCGTGATCGTGGTGTTCGCGATGAAGTACGGATCGGCGGTGTTTGCCGCGCGGGCGCGGCTCGCCGGCGATGCGGCGTACCGTTCGCTTGCCGAGCAGGCGCTCGCGGCGCAGGCCGAGCAGCAGGCGGCGCTTGCGGGATTGCGCGCCGATCTCAGCCAGCTCGCGACCAGCGTCGCGGCAGTCGAGAAGATTCTGAAGCAGGTCGAGTAGCCCGCCGTGACGCCGCTGCCGCCCTGGCGCCTGAACCTGCTGCGCGCCGCCTACGCGATCCTCGCGCTCGGGCTCGGCGTCGAGGTCTGGCCATCGATTCCACGTGCGGTGCAGGACTTCCCGCTGATGCGTGGGGTCGTGAGCTCCATGCTCGCGGCGCTGGGTCTGCTGGCGGCGCTCGGCCTGCGCTATCCGCTCGCGATGTTGCCGCTGCTGCTCTTCGAGATGACGTGGAAGCTGATCTGGCTCACGGCGGTGGCACTGCCGCGGTTTCGTGCCGGTCACTTCGACGCGGACACCGCGCAGACCACCTTCGAGTGCAGCCTGATCGCGATCTTCCTGCTGCTGCTGCCGTGGGACTACCTGCTCGCGAACTACGTCGTGCGCGCCGGGGATCCCTGGCGGCGGCGTCCGACGCTGCACTGAGCTCGCCGGCGCGGGCCGGGCGTGGGGACGCCCGACCCGGTGGATCAGCGATTCCCTAGGCCGCCCTCAGGGCCTGAAAGTAGTAGTCGCGATCGGACCCATCGAGCGTTCCGCCCGGCAGGCAGCAGCGCTTGAAAGCGGCGGCCGGAGCCGCACGGGCACGGATCATTCCGGCCGAGCTTCTCGAGGAGTTCCTTGTACCCACCGACGATGCGCGTGCCGCGCATGACGCGGGCCTCGGACGGGAAACCCTTCCGACGCTTACGCGTGACCTCGAAAGCACCCGGCGTCGAGGTACTCGGTCTTGATGCGCATGGGACACCTCCGTGTCGCTCCCCCCGGATCGGTGGGGCGCGGAGGATACGCGCGCCGTCCGTGGCGCGCCAGTTCCGGGGTCAGACGTCGAGGTTCGCGACTGCGAGCGCGTTCTTCTCGATGAACTCGCGGCGCGGCTCGACCTGGTCGCCCATCAGCGTCGTGAAGAGGTCGTCCGCCGCCACCGCGTCCTCGATCCGGACCTGGATCAGGCGACGCGTCTGCGGGTTGATGGTCGTCTCCCAGAGCTGCTCGGGATTCATCTCGCCGAGGCCCTTGTAGCGCTGGATCGACTGGCCTTTCTTGGCCTGCTCCATCAGCCAGGTGATCGCGTCCTTGAAGCTCGCGATCTCGATCCGGTCGTCGCCCTTGACCGCGAAAGCACCGGGGCGCAGCAGCCCGTCGGTGGCGCGCGCGAGCTCGGCGATGCGCTTGTACTCGGCGGAATCGAAGAACTCGCGCTGCAGGTGCTTCTCGGTCGTGAGGCCGTGCTCGGTGCGGAACACGTTGAACCGGACCGGCGCGCCGCCGGCGTTCACCTGGAGCTCCACGCGGTAGCTGCGCGCCTGGTGCTTCTCGGCGTTGAGCCGTTCCTCGAGCTGGCGCGCCCACGCGGTCAGGAGCGTTGCGTTGGCGAGATCCTCGTGGCGCACGACCGGCAGGTTGAGCAGCTGCTCGAGAAGGCGCGGATCGTAACGCCGCGCCCAGCGCGCGAAGATCGCCTGGACGTCGACGTACTGCTTCGCGAGCATCTCGAGCTCCGCGCCCTGGACTACGCGCGGCGCGCCGCCTGGCTGTGGCCCGGCATGGATCGCGGCTTCCTCGAGCGCGTTACGCAGGAGAACGGTGTTGAGTTCGGCGTCGTCCTTCACGTACGACTCGCTCTTGCCGCGCTTGACCTTGTAGAGCGGTGGCTGAGCGATGTACACGTGGCCGCGCTCGATCAGCTCCGGCATCTGCCGGTAGAAGAACGTCAGCAGCAGCGTGCGGATGTGCGAGCCGTCGACGTCGGCGTCGGTGTTGTGGCAGCAAAGGCCGCCCATGCCGGCAACGAAGTTCTCGTCGCCTTCCACCGAGAAGTCGTAGACGTAGCCACTGGTCGCCGGGACAGGCTCGATCGAAACGATCGGCAGCGCCATCAGGTCGCCGTCGAGCGCCTCGAAGCGCCGGTTGATGCCGGAGACCGTCGGGGCTGCCAAGCGCTCGGAGAGGCGCCCGGCACTGGCGTGGTCGCGCCACGCGGGTTCCAGGCGCTCAAGGTCTTCGCGCGAACTCACCGAGACACACCAGTGCCGATGGCGCGTCTGGCACGGCCGGCCGCGAATCTCGCGGACGACGCCGTCCGGCTCGAGCTCACTCATCGACGCGATCACGCCGAGCGAGCTCAGGCAATACATCAGGGCGCTCGCAAGGTCGTACGAGGACGTGCTGAACGCCACGCCGCGGTCGGAGACAGTGCCGTCGCCCAGCAGGTATCCGCGCAGGAAGTCGAGCCGCAAGTCTTCCGACACGTTGAATACCAGATCCGGGATGCGCTTCGTCACCGACTCGGCGCCGTCGAAGCCAAAGCAGTGCTGCCAGGCGAGTGCCGCGACGCGATTCACGAGCTTGAGTTCGCCGCTCCGCTCGCCGGTTTCGTAGAGCGTCGCGGGCTGGCCGAAGACCCGCGCGAGACGCTCGGCCATCTCCGCGGCAAAGCGCCCGTTGCTCGAGCCTATCGAGAGGCGGACGCCATTGCGGTCGGAGCAGGATCCCTCGGCGGTATAGAACCCGAGCAGCGTCAGCAGATCGCTGTCGACCGGAAGGAAGCGTGGAATTCCCTTGCCGCGGTAGTGTTCGGGGGTGAGTTCGAGGTCTTCACGCTCCGCGAACCAGAGCAGATCCTCGGCCGACAGGTCGGCGAGCCTCACCAGGGGCCGCACGGCATTTCGTCCGGAGGCGCGATACTGGGTGTCCCAGGTGTGGTCGAGGCGACTGGGGCGAATCGTTGCCCGCGCCAGGGTGGACTCGACTTCGGCACCGACAGCGCGCAGATAGGCGTGGAAGTTCTCTATCGTCGGTCGCGAGGTACCTCGCTCCCACGCGTAGAAGGTGACCGGCTGGCGAATACCGACCGCCGCGCACAGCGCTTCGTTGCTGAGACCCGTCGCTCGCCGACGGTCGGCGAGTTCACGGCCGAGTGCTGCCGGAATCTCGACCCGGGGCGAAATCATTTCCGGCTGGCCTGCGCGGCGACGACGCACGGTTGAGCGGAACCAGGCTTCGACGGCGGGTCCGCGGACCCAGATCTGCCGCGCCGCTTCCGGTACGTGCCACAGCTGCGCCAGGAGATCGATCTTCTTGGGCGCCGTCACGGGCAGTGTCAGTGTCCGGGGAGCAACCACCCGGTCGCCTATCTTGAGTTCGTCGCCCCGCTTCAGCCGGATTTGGCCGTCCTCGTAGACGAACACACTGTGACTCGAGGTGACGCGGACGTTGCGACCGTAGCTGGTCCGCACCCGGTAGAGCGTGTCGCTGAGCGGATGGCGCAGCACGGCCTTGATAGGCCGGAACCGGACGCGGCGGTTGCCGACCCCGAAGCACAGCACCTCGCCGAGGTCCGCCCCCACGATCTTTTCGCAATGGCCGGACGCATCGCGCGTGACTCGCGCCGCATTCGCCGCCAGCGCGGAATCGATGAACGCGCCGATGCGCACCATGCGCGTGCCGCGGTCGGCGTCGCGCACGAAGACGTGGTCGTCTCCGTCGACGCTCATGATGATGATGCGGTGATAACGCAGCTTCGCGACGTCGAACTCGTTGCGGCCGATGCCGCAGCCGAGCGCGGTGATCAGCGTGCCGACCTCGGCGCTCGACAGCATCTTGTCGAAGCGCGCCTTCTCGACGTTTAGAATCTTGCCCTTCAGCGGCAGCACGGCCTGCGTGCGCCGATCGCGACCCTGCTTTGCGGAGCCACCGGCCGAGTCGCCCTCGACCAGGAACATCTCCGAGAGCGCCGGATCCTTCTCCTGGCAGTCGGCGAGCTTGCCGGGAAGACCCGCGATGTCGAGCACGCCCTTGCGGCGCGTCATCTCGCGCGCCTTGCGCGCCGCCTCGCGGGCGCGCGCCGCGTCGATGATCTTGGCGACGATCGCCTTCGCCTCGGCGGGACGCTCCAGCAGGAACGCCTCGAGCTTTTCTGCGACCGCGCTCTCGACGATGCCGCGGACCTCGCTCGAGACGAGCTTGTCCTTGGTCTGCGAGGAGAACTTTGGGTCCGGCATCTTCACCGACAGGATCGCGGTCATGCCCTCGCGGACATCGTCGCCGGTCATGTCGATCTTTTCTTTCTTGGCCTCGCTCTCGATGTAGTCGGAGAGCTTGCGCGTCAGTGCCGCGCGAAATCCCTGCAGGTGGGTGCCGCCGTCCTTCTGCGGGATGTTGTTCGTGTAGCAGAACATCGACTCCGCGTAGGAGTCGTTCCACTGCGCCGCGACCTCGACCGTGATCGGTCCCTGGATGTCGCGGAAATAGAAGATCGTCTCGTGGATCGGTGTCTTGCCGCGATTCAGGTACTTCACGAAGGCGCCGATGCCGCCCTCGTACTCGAACGTGTCGTGCTTCTCGTCGCGCTCGTCGATGAGCTCGATGCGGATCCCGGAATTGAGGAACGACAGCTCGCGCAGCCTTCGCGCCAGGATCTCGTAGGAAAAGTGGATCTGCGTGAAGGTCTCGGCGCTCGGCTTGAAGTAGAGCGTTGTGCCGCGCTCGGCGGTAGGGCCGACCACGGCCAGAGGGGCGGCAGGCTCGCCATGGTGGTAGTCCTGCCGGTGCAGCTTGCCGTCGCGGGCGATAGACAGCTGCAGGTGCTCGGAGAGGGCGTTCACGACGGAGACGCCGACGCCGTGCAGGCCGCCGGAGACCTTGTAGGAGCTGTCGTCGAACTTACCGCCCGAGTGCAGGACGGTCATGATCACCTCGGCGGCGGAGACCCCCTCCTCCGGGTGGATATCCACAGGAATTCCACGGCCGTTGTCCGAGACGGTGATCGACTCGTCCGCATGGACGGTCACGACGATCCGGTTGCAGTGGCCCGCCAGCGCCTCGTCAATGGCGTTGTCGACCACCTCGAAAACCATGTGGTGGAGCCCCGTGCCGTCATCGGTGTCACCGATGTACATGCCGGGGCGTTTCCGCACTGCGTCGAGCCCCTTTAAGACCTTGATTTTGCTGGAATCGTAGACGTCTTTATCGGTCATGCCCGACCCTTCGCAGAGCAACGCGAAAGTATACCATTCAAGGGCTTAGCGCGCCTGCCCGACCGCCCCGGAGCACGGGCTTCAGGCCCGAATAAATCCCGCGCTGCTGCGCCGCACCAGAATTCGTCGAGTGGCTTCCGTGCTCCGGAATCCGTGGACCCTCTTCAGTCGGTTATCCACAGTTCGGGCCTCAGCCCTGGCGCGAGATCCGTCCGTGTTCCACGTGGAACACCGCGCCGGGAAGTCCGAGTCCCGCGAGGTCTGGCCTGAGCGCGGTGACAAAGAGCTGGACGCGGAGCTCACGCACGAGGTCGAGCAGGCGTTCGAGGTTTGCGGCGTCGAGCTCTGCCGCCGGGTCATCCAGCAGGAGCGCGCCGGTTCCGGGTGCCCTCGTCTCCTGCACCGCGAGCTGCGCCAGCGTCAGGGCGGCGGCCAGCAGCTTCTGCTGGCCGCGTGAGACGCGCTCGCGGGCCACCTGCCCGTCCACCCGCGCAGTGACGTCGGCCCGGTGGGGGCCTACGTGCGTGACTCCGAGCTTGCGATCGCGATCCGAGCTGCGCTCGAGCGCCTCAGCCAGGGTTTCGCCGGCCGCCCAGCCGGATGCGTACGAGAGCGCGACGGGAAGCCCCAGTAGTCGCGCTCCGAAGGCCTGCAGCGTGGGCTCGAGCAGCGCGAGATAGCTACGGCGGATCTCGTCGAGCCGGGTGCCAGCGGCCAGGATCTCTGGATCCCAGGCCCGGGCGGACTCCGGGTCCGCGCCCGGCTTCAGGCCCGCGTTTCGCTGCCGGAGGGCCCGGTGATAGCGCTGCCACGTTTCGAGGAAGGTTGGTTCCACGTGGAACACACCCCAATCCAGGAAACGCCGCCGGCGATGGGGTCCCTCCTCGAGCAGCTTGTGGACTTCCGGGTCGATGACCTGGGGAGGGAAATGATGCGCGAGCTCCCCGGCACTTCCCGCCGCGGCCCCCCCGATCCGGATTTCCGTCGAGCGGCGATCGCCGCCTATGCCCAGGACCGTCGTGTGACCCGCGGCCTCTGTCCAGCCGACCACGCGGAATCCCTCGCGCCCCTGCCTGACCAACCGGTCCAGTCGCCGGGTGCGAAACGAACGCCCACGCCCCAGAAAGAACAACGCCTCGAGCAAGCTGGTCTTGCCCGAGGCGTTCGGTCCGACGAACAGGTTGTAGCGGGGATCGAGGTCGAGGCGGACCTCGGCGAGGCAACGGAAATCGTCGATCTCGATCCGCCGGAGGGTCATTCCCCGCCTAGAGGCGCATCGGCATCACGACGTAGCGACTCTGGCCGCCGCCGGGTGCGCGGACGAGGCAGCTGCTGTTGGCGTCGGTGAGGCCCACCTCGACCTCCGCCCCATCGATCGCTGCGAGTGCATCGAGGAGGTAATTGACGTTGAAGCCGACCTCGAACTCCTCGCCCTGGTAGGCCACCTCGACTTCCTCTTCCGCCTCTTCCTGCTCGGGATTGTGGGCCGTCAGGAGGACCATGTTCTGCTTGAGCGCGATCCGGATGCCGCGGTACTTCTCGTTCGCGAGGATCGAGGTCCGCTGCAGCGAGCGGCGCAACGAATCCCGATCCGCCTTGACGATTCGCGGCGGGTTTGCCGGGATGACCCGTCCATATTCCGGGAAACGACCATCAACCAGCTTCGATGTGAAGCGAATGTCGCCGATCGTGGCGCGAATGTGATTGCTGCCGACGTCGACCGAGACGTTTCCCTCGTTACCGATCAGCCGTTGCAGCTCGAGCACACCCTTCCGGGGCACGATGACCTGGTGCTGGCCCGACTTCGTCGCCAGCTCCGTCTCGCACAAAGCCAGACGATGGCCGTCAGTCGCCACCGTTCGCAGCATTTTGCCGTCCGATTCCAGCAACATGCCGTTCAGGTAGTAGCGCACGTCCTGCTGGGCCATCGAAAAATGCGTCTTGTCGATCAGGCGCTTGAGCGCGGCCTGGTCCATCTGGAAGGAGAGCTGCGGGTTGATCTCCTCCACCGCCGGGAATTCCGCGGCCGGCAGCGTCGTGAGCGTGAAGCGGCTCTTGCCGGACCGCACCGTCGCCTTCTCGCCTTCCACCGAGAACGTCACGCCGGCCTTATCGGGCAGCGAGCGGATGATGTCGAGCAGCTTGCGTCCCGGCACCGTGATGTCGCCCGCCTGCTGGACGGTCACTTCCCCGGCAGCCACCAGCTCGACCTCGAGGTCGGTGGCCGTCACCGCCAGGCGGCCGTTCTTTGCCGAGAGCAGCACGTTGGCCAGGATCGGCATCGTCTGCCGTCGCTCGACCACGCCGATCACCGCCTGCAGGGGTTCGAGGATCCGCTCGCGCTCGCTCGTGAATTTCATCGCTGCACCTTCGCGGCGGGCATCCTCGCTCCGCCTTTCTAGTTCTATCTTTCTTTCTGGAACCCGAAGATCAGATTACTGCTGTTGCAGTAGAGCTGCCCCGCGGGTGTGAAAAACCGGAAAAACCCCTGTCCCGGCGCTCGCTTGCCGATGCGCAAAGTCTCTGGATGGAACGCGCGCAAGCCGCGGACACGCTGTGGGACGCGTGTGGATATCTTGCCACGGTTTTCGCCCCGTGCGCCCACCCACACGTTGTCCACATCATCCGGTCAGGGTTCTCAACAGGTTCGAGAAATCCTCGGCGAGCCGCCGCTCGGACTCGCGCAGTTCGCGCACGCGCTTGCAGGCATGCAGCACCGTCGTGTGGTCGCGCCCGCCGAAGGCGTCGCCGATCTCGGGCAGCGAATGGTTCGTGAGCTCCTTGGAGAGCGCCATCGCCACCTGGCGCGGCCGGGCAACCGAGCGGCTGCGGCGCTTCGACAGCAGGTCGGCGACGCGGATCTTGTAGTACTCGGCGACCGTCTTCTGGATGTTCTCGACCGTGACGAGCTTCTCCTGCAGCGCCAAGAGGTCGCGGAGCGCCTCCTTGGCGAAGTCGAGCGTGATCGGCCGGCCCGTGAACTGCGCGTTCGCCGCCACCCGGCGCAGCGCGCCCTCGAGCTCGCGCACGTTCGAGCGGATGCGCTTGGCGATGAAGAAGGCCACTTCCTCGGGCAGGTCGACCTGCGCGCCCTGCGCCTTGCTCATCAGGATCGCGACGCAGGTCTCAAGCTCCGGCGGATCGATCGAGACCGTGAGCCCCCAACCGAAGCGCGACTTCAGCCGTTCCTCGAGGCCCTGCACTTCCTTCGGATAACGGTCGCAGGTCAGGATCACCTGCTGCTGGCCCTCGAGCAGCGCGTTGAAGGTGTGGAAGAACTCCTCCTGCGAACGCTCCTTGCCGGCGAAGAACTGGATGTCGTCGATCAGCAGCGCATCGAGCGTGCGGTAGGCCTGCTTGAAATCGGCGATCGTGTTGTGCTGGAGCGCGCGCACCATGTCGCCGACGAAGCGCTCCGAGTGGACGTAGGCGACCTTCGCCTCCGGATGGCGCGACTTCATCGCATTCGCGACCGCGTGCATCAGGTGGGTCTTGCCGAGGCCGACGCCGCCGTAGATGAACAGCGGGTTGTAGGCCTTGCCCGGGTTGTCGGCGACCTGGCGGGCGGCGGCCTTCGCGAGCTGGTTGCTCTTGCCCTCGACGAAGGTGTCGAAGGTGAAGTCCGGGTTGATACGGCCGCCGCTGACGAGCGGCGCGGCGCGCGCGGGGCGGTGACCGTTGGTCGGCGCCGGTGCGGGCTCGATCGCGGCCGGCGCCGCCGGCCGTGAACCGACCTCGACCAGCACCTGCGGCGCGTGGCCGAGACCATCCGAGTCGTCGCGCAGCAGCTCACCGATGCGCTCGTAGAGGTTCTGGCGGATCCACTCGACCACGAAGCGATTCGGCGCGAGCAGGCGCAGCACGCCGTCGGCCTCGACCGCCTGCAGCGGCCGGACCCAGACGTTGAAGAGCTGCTCCGGCACCTCGGCCTCGAGCTGGCGCAGGCAGCGCTCCCACAGGGTGTTCTGGGTGTGCATCCGCTTCCGAAGGTGCGCCGGCCGGAAAAAAGGGGGAGCGAGTCTATACCGAGGGTCGTGGGCGACCAACGTCCGCGACCGCCGTGCCGGCGTTGACAACCACCCCCCGGGAAAGTACAGTGCGCGGCTCTCGCCGATCTGGCATCTCCCTGTTTTTCGGACGATTTTCCCATGGCGACCAAGCGCACTTACCAGCCGAGCAAGGTCAAACGCGCCCGTACGCACGGCTTCCGTGCACGGATGGCGACGAAGAAGGGCCGCCAGGTCCTCGCGCGTCGTCGCGCCAAGGGCCGCAAGAAGCTCATTCCCTGAGCCGTCGGCGCTGACCGCCGGCGTGCGGCGCCACCCATCGCGTCGCCGTGACCGGCCCCTTTAGTTTCCGACCCAGCCACCGGCTGCTCAGCGCGGCCGACTTCGAGCGCGTCTACCGCGGCGGCCGTCGCGCGGGCGACAGTCTCTTCGCCGTGAATGCGCTCGCGAACGACCGTGGCCATGCGCGCCTCGGCATGTCGGTCAGCGCCCGCACCGTCGGCAATGCCGTCCGGCGCAACCGCGTTCGGCGCATCATCCGCGAGGTGTTCCGGCACGAGCGGCCGCGGCTGCCCGCCCTCGACTTCGTCGTCACGAGCCGCCCGGGCGCGCGCGCGGCCGACCGGCCGGCCATCGCGACAAGCCTCGAGAACCTGTTCGCAGAGGCCTCGCGTCGCTGCGCCGCGAGCCGCCCATGAGCGCCGCCCGCCGCATCCTCCGCCACCTCGCGAAGGCACCGATCCACGCCTACCGCCTCGTGCTGAGCCCGCTGCTCGGGCCGCGCTGTCGCTTCTACCCGAGTTGCTCGGCCTACGCCCTCGAGGCGATCGAGCGCCACGGCGCGCTGCGCGGCCTCGCCCTCACGTTCCGCCGCCTCGCGCGCTGCCACCCCTGGCATCCGGGCGGCTACGATCCGGTCCCCGCCGGCCCTGAGGCCTGCGCCGACCCCGACTGCAAGAGTCCCCTGCATGGATAACCAACGGCTGTTTCTCTGGGCCGGCCTCGCGGCCGTCCTGTTCCTCAACTGGCAGGCCTGGCAGCAGGACTACGCCCCTGCGACGCCCGCGACGCCGGCGGCCGCGAGCCAGGCACCGGCTGCGAAGCCGGCGGCGCCGGCCGCGCTCGGCGACCAGCTGCCGGCCGTCGCCGCGCCCGCACCGGAGGCAAGCGGTGCGCCGCCCCGGGCGATCGAACCCGCCGTGTCCGGCCCGAACACGCCTGCCGCCGCGAGTGCGGCGCCGACGATCCGCATCCGCACCGACGTGCTCGAGCTCGTGGTCAGCCTGCAGGGCGCCGAGATCCGCGAGGCGAAGCTGCTGAAGTACCCGCGCGAGAAGGACCATCCGAACGAGCCGGTGCAGCTCTTCGCCAGCGAGGGTCCGGGCGCGCCGTACCTGTTCCAGTGGGGCCTCACCGCCGGCGGCGGCGGGGCGGAGCCGAACCACAAGGCGCTCTTCAGTGCGACCGCGCCGGCGTACACGCTCGGCGAGGGCGCGACCACGCTCGAGGTACCGCTCACCTGGACGGACGGCAGCGGCCTCGCGGTCACGCGCACGCTCCGCCTCGCGCGCGGCAGCTACGCGATCGGCCTCACGCAGCACGTCGTCAATGGCGGCAGCACCGCCTGGCGCGGCCGCGACTACGCGCAGATCGAGCGCCGCTGGGAGAAGGTCGAGCGCTCGATGTGGAACCCGGAGACGTCCTCGTTCCGGGGTCCGGCGATCTACGACGGCAAGAAGTACCAGAAGCTCGACGTCGAGTCGCCGCGGCCGGACCTGTTGCCGAAGGCGCCCGTGACCGGCGGCTGGGCCGCAGCGCTGCAGCACCACTTCGCGGCCGCGATTGTGCCCGATCCCGCGGCCCCGACCGACTACGCACTCAGCGTGCGCGACAAGGATTTCCAGCTGCGGGTCGCGGGCCCGGTCCGGGAAGTCGCCGCCGGCGCGAGCGCCGACTTCAAGGACACGCTGTTCGTCGGCCCGAAGCTGCAGGACCAGCTCGCCGCGACCGCCCCGGAGCTCGATCGCACCGCCGACTATGGCTGGCTGACGCCGCTCGCGCGGCCGCTCTTCTGGATGCTGGCGCAGGTGCACCGCGTCGTCGGCAACTGGGGCTTCACGATCATCATCGTGACCTTCCTGATCAAGCTCTGCTTCTATCCGCTCGCGCAGACCAGCGGCCGCTCGATGGCCCGCATGCGCAACATCGCGCCGCGCATGAAGGCGATCCAGGAGCGCTACAAGGACGACCGCGAGCAGCTCGGCCGGCAGATGATGGAGCTCTACAAGCGCGAGAAGGTGAATCCGCTCGCCGGCTGCCTGCCGATCCTGGTGCAGGTGCCGGTGTTCATCGCCTTCTACTGGGTGCTGCTCGAGTCCGTCGAGATGCGTCAGGCGCCGTTCCTGCTGTGGGTGCAGGACCTGTCGTCGAAGGACCCGATCTTCGTGCTGCCCGCGATCATGGGCGTGGCGATGTACGGCCAGTACAAGCTCAACCCCGCGCCGCCGGATCCGATGCAGGCGAAGGTGTTCGCGTTCATGCCGCTCGTGATGACGGTCATGATGGCGTTCTTCCCGGCCGGCCTCGTGCTCTACTGGATCACGAACACCGGGCTGTCGATCCTGCAGCAGTGGCGCATCAACAAGCTGGTCGCCGCCGAGGACGAGTCGAAGAAGTCCCGTTCCTGAGCGGGGCTCAGACGAGGCGCAGCGGCTGGCGCGGCTTGCGGAACGCGTTCAGCGCGTAGCCGAGCGTCTCGCGTCCGTGGCGCCAGTAGCTCTGGTAGCGGCGCTCGGCGCGCTCGCGCAGCGCGGCCGCCACCGCCGCATCGCGCTCGAGCTCGGCGCGCCGCAGCGCCGTGCGGTAGGTGGCGCTCTCGTGTGCATCCCACTCCGACTCGCTGAGCACCACCGTCAGCGCGAGCTCAAAGCCCGCCGCGACGATGGCCCGCGCGCTGGCGCCGCCCGGCCGCAGGCCCTCGGCGACCTCGCCGAGCAGCTCGCGGTACGGCGGCGGGGGCGGCCGGCGCAGGTAGGGTTCGCCGTAGACGAAGAGCCCGCCCGTCCGCACCCAGTCGAGACAGCGGCCGGCCGTATCGGCGAGCGCTGCGGCGGGGTGGGGCAGGCGGCCGACGCAGAGCACCGCGTCGAAGCGGCGCGTCGGCGCGAAGTTGGCGGCCGGGCCCACCCGGAACTCGATCCGCTCGCCGAGACCCTCTCGCTGCGCTGCCGCGGCGGCGAGCGCCGCCCGCGCCGCGGTGCCGACGAGGCCAAGGCCGCGGCAACCGTGCAGCGCCACCACGTCGAAGAGAAGTCCGGCGGGTCCGTCGCCGAGATCGAGCACCGCGCCCTGCGGCGGGACCTCGAGCAGCGTGGCAATCGCGAGCGCGCGCCGTCCCGCCACCGGCGCCGGATAGCGCGGCTCGTCGCTGTCGCGCGGGGCCTCGACGGAAGTCATCGACCCGAGTGTATCGTCGGCCTTCCAGGCCGGCCATGGCCGGCCGCGACCGCGAGGAACCGCAGCGGATGATGCCGACCGACACCATCGTTGCGAGCGCGACGCCACCGGGGCGCGGCGGCATCGGCGTCGTGCGGCTGTCCGGCCCGGCAGCCGGCACCATCGGCGTGGCGCTGCTCGGCACGCTGCCTGCGCCCCGCCGGGCCGCTCCGCGCCGCTTCCGCGACGCGGCGGGCGAGGCGATCGATGCCGGCCTCGCGCTCTGGTTCCCGGCGCCGCACTCGTATACGGGCGAGGACGTGCTCGAGCTGCACGGTCACGGCGGCCCGGTGGTCCAGGATCTTCTGGTCGCGCGCTGTCTCGCGCTCGGCGCGCGGCCGGCGCGGCCGGGGGAGTATTCCGAGCGCGCCTTCCTGAACGACAAGCTCGACCTGGCGCAGGCCGAAGCGGTGGCCGACCTCATCGACGCGGGCTCGGCGGCGGCCGCGCGTGCCGCGCTCCGTTCCCTCGACGGCGAGTTCTCGGCACGCGTGCACGAGCTCGAGGCCGGCCTGATGGCGCTGCGCGTCGAGGTCGAGGCCGGCATCGACTTCGCCGACGAAGGGCTCGAGCTCGGCGATGCGTCGGGCACCGCGGCGCGGCTCGCGGCGCTCGAGGCCGGGCTGGCCTCGCTGCGCGCGAGCGCCGAGCAGGGCCGGTTGCTGCAGGAAGGCTGCACGGTCGTGATCGCCGGACGGCCGAACGCCGGCAAGTCGAGCCTGCTGAACGCGCTCGCCGGCCACGACGCGGCGATCGTCACGGAGCTGCCGGGCACGACCCGCGACGTGCTACGCGAGCGCATCGACCTCGACGGACTGCCGCTGACGCTGCTCGACACGGCAGGCCTGCGCGACGACCCGGACCGCATCGAGGCCGAGGGCATCCGTCGCGCGCGGGAGGCGATCCGCCGCGCCGACCACGTGATCTTCCTCGTGGATGCCGCGGATCCGCGCGCCGTCGCGGCCGCACCCGCCGAAGCCGCGGCCCTCGGTGGCACGGCACCTACCTTGGTCGTCCACAGCAAGTCCGATCTCGCCGCGGCGCCGGCCGGCGCGCTCGCGGTGTCCGCCAGGACCGGTGCAGGACTCGCGGCACTGCGCGCCGCGCTCAAGGCCGCACTCGGCTACCACGCGGGCGGCGAGGGCACGCTGTCGGCGCGCCGCCGCCAGCTCGACGCGCTCGGGCGTGCAGCCGAGCGGCTCGCCGCCGCCGCCCAACAGCAGCGCACGCGCCACGGCCCCGAGCTCGTGGCCGAGGAATTGCGCCTCGCGCACGACGCGCTCGGCGAGATCACCGGGCGCGTCACGAGCGAGGACCTGCTGGGGCGCATCTTCGCGACGTTCTGCATCGGCAAGTAGCGCACCACGGCGAGCGCCCGGAGCCGCCGGCCTCGTACCGCCGGCGCTCGACCGATCGCCTAGAATGACCGCGTGACGAAACCCGCCATCCAGCCCCCGCTCGCGGTGTGTTCCGCGCGCGGCACGCGGTGCGGCGCCCTCGCCGCCGCGGCGATGGCGCTTGCGCTCGTGGCCAGCGCGCCGGCCGCCGCGGTCGGCGACGATCTCGGCCAGCTGCTCGAGCGCTTCGCGCGCCGGCCGCACGGCCACGCGACCTTCGTCGAGACGCAGTACCTCGCGGTGCTGAAGCGTCCGGTCGAATCGCGCGGCGAGCTCTTCTTCGACGCGCCCGACCGGCTCGAGAAGCGCACGCTGGCGCCGAAGCCCGAAACGCTGGTCGTCGAGCACGGCATGCTGTCGATCGAGCGCGGCTCCCGCCGGCACGTGGTCGCGCTCGGCGCCTACCCGCAGATCGGCATGCTGATCGACAGCATCCGCGCGACCCTCGCCGGTGATCGCGCCTCGCTCGAGGGCGTCTACACGGTCGACGTGACCACCGGCGAGCCGGACTGGTCGCTCCGGCTCGCGCCGCGCGACCCGCAGCTCGCCGCGCTCGTGCGCCAGATCACGATCGAGGGCCGGGGCGATACCATCCGTCGCATCGAGGCGCTCCGTCCCGGCGGCGATCGCTCGGTGACGAGCATCACGCCGCTCGACGGCCCATGAAGAGCCGCGCGCGGATCGCGCTCGCCGCGTGGCTCGCGGGCGTCGCGCTCGCAGCGACGATCGCGGCGCGGGCCCACTACACCGCGGACCTTTCCGCGTTCCTGCCGGCCGCGCCGTCCGCGGCGCAGCAGCTCGTCGTCGAGCAGCTGCGCGAAGGTCCCGCCTCGCGGCTGATCCTCGCCGGCATCGAGGGCGGCGACGCGGCGCTGCGCGCGCGCCTGTCGGGCGCGCTCGCCGCCCGGCTGCGCGCCGACGCACGCTTCCGCACGGTCGCGAACGGCGACACCGGCACGAGCGCCGCCGACCGGGCGTTCGTGTTCGGCCACCGCTACCTGCTGTCGCCGCGGGTCGTCCCCGGCGCCTTCACGGCCGCGGGCCTCGCCGGGTCGATCGGGGAGGGCGTCGACCGGCTCGCCTCGACGACCGGGCTGCTGGCGCAGGATCTGTTCGCGCGCGATCCGACCGGCGAGACCCTGGCCGTGCTCGAGAGCCTCGACCGGCCCACGCGACCCGCGAGCGCGGGCGGCGTGTGGAGCTCGCGCGACGGCTCGCGCGCGATCCTGGTGGCGACGACGCGCGCCGGCGGCGCCGATACCGACGGCCAGGCCGAGGCCATCGGGGCGATCCGCGCAGCTTTCGGCGCCGAGGTCTCGGCCGCGGGACCGGCGGCCGCCGCCGCGACGCTCAGGCTGACCGGGCCCGGTGTGTTCGCGGTCGAGGCGCGGGCGCTGATCGAGCACGAGGCCGTGCGGCTGTCGACGCTGAGCGCACTTCTGATCGCGGCGCTCCTGCTCGCCGTCTACCGCTCGCCGCGCGCGCTCGCGCTCGGCATGCTGCCGGTCGCGACCGGCGCGCTCGCCGGCGTCGCGGCGGTCGCGGCGGGCTTCGGCGTCGTGCATGGCGTGACGCTCGGCTTCGGCGTGACGCTGATCGGCGAGTCCGTCGACTACTCGGTGTACCTCTTCATCCAGGGCCAGGGTGCGGCAGGCGTCGGCCGCGACGATGGCCGGTGGATCGCGGACTTCTGGCCGACTGTCCGGCTCGGGCTGCTGACCTCGCTGTGCGGCTTCCTGTCGTTGCTGCCCTCGACCTTCCCGGGCCTGGCGCAGCTCGGTCTCTACTCGGTCGTGGGCCTCGCCGTCGCCGGGCTCGTGACGCGCCACGTGATGCCGCCGCTGATGCCGGCCCGCCTGCGGCTCGCCGACGTCTCACCGCTCGGGCGCGGCTTCCTCGCACTCACCGGTGTACTGCGTCGCGGTCGTGGCGGGCTCTGGCTCGTGCCGCTCGCCGCGGCCGCGGTGCTGGGCGCGCACCACGACCGGCTCTGGAACCGCGAGCTGCAGGCGCTCAGCCCGGTGCCGCCGGCGGCGCAGGCCTACGACTCGAGCCTGCGCGCCGACCTCGGCGCGCCGGACGTGCGCACGCTGATCGTCGTCTCGGCCGCCGACGCCGGCCAGGCGCTCGACGGCGCGGCCGCGGTCGTGGCCGCCCTGGAGCCGCTGGTGCGGCGCGGCCAGATCGCCTCCGCCGACAGCGCGGCCCGCTATCTGCCGGGACCGGCGGTGCAGGCGGCGCGGCGTGCGGCACTGCCGGCACCGGAGGCGCTGCGCAGCGCCCTGCACACCGCGCTCGCGGACCTGCCGGTCGAACCCGCGGCGCTCGCGGGCTTCGTGGCCGACGTGGCCAGCGCGCGCGGCGCACCGCTCCTGACCCGCCGCGACCTCGACGGCACGCAGCTCGCCGCGGTCGTCGACGCGCTGCTCGTGCAGCACGGCGCGCGCTGGAACGCGCTGGTACCGCTCGAGGCGCCGCGCGCGGGCGCCGGCGCCGCGGCGATCGACCTGGGCCCGGTGACGCAGGCGCTGGCGGGCCTGTCGCTGCCGGCGGCGAGCGCGACGGTGCTCGACCTCAAGCGCGAGTCCGACGCGCTGTACGCCGGTTACCTCGCCGAGGCGCTGCGCCTGTCGCTGGCCGGCCTCGCGGCGCTGCTGCTGCTGCTGGCCGTGGCGCTGCGCAGCGCCGCGCGCGTGCTGCGCGTGGTCGCGCCGCTCGTGCTCGCAGTGCTGACGGTGATGGCCGGCTTCGCGCTCGCCGGGCAGGGACTGACGATCCTGCACCTGGTCGGTCTGCTGCTGATCTTCGCGATCGGCTCGAACTATGCGCTGTTCTTCGATCGGGAGGCGGCCGCGGACGCGGCCGCCTCGGCGCGCACCGTGGCCTCGCTGCTGGTCGCGAACCTGACGACGGTGATCGGCTTCGGCGTGCTGGCGCTGTCCCATGTGCCGGTGCTCGCCGCGGTGGGCGCCACCGTCGCGCCCGGCGCGCTGCTCGCGCTGCTCTACGCCGCGCTGCTCGCCCGGCCGGCGCCGGCGACTTGAACGCCCGTCGGGGCGATGTCACCCTTCGCCGCGGCCGACGGGGCCGCCGGTGCGGGCGGCCACGCGCGAGCCGCCTCCACCCCGAAACCCCGGACCCCGAACTGCCATGCCCGCGAGCGCCGACACCCTGACGAGCACGCTCGGGCGCTGGCTGCCGTCACCGTTCCTGAAGGGCTCGCTCGCCTTCCACGCCGCCGCCGCGACCGCGGTCGCGGTCGAGCCCGGGCTGTGGCCGCTCGCGCTCGGCGGACTGGCCGCCGATCACCTGATCATCAGCGCCAGCGGCATCGTGCCGCGCGGCGACCTGCTCGGGCCCAACCTGAGCCGGCTGCCGGCCGGCGGCCCGCCGCGGATCGCGCTGACCGTCGACGACGGCCCGGATCCCGAGGTGACGCCGCCGCTGCTCGATGCGCTCGACCGAGAGGGGATCCGCGCCACGTTCTTCTGCATCGGCGTGCGCGTCGCCGCCGAGCCCAAGCTTGCCCGCGAGATCCTGCGGCGCGGGCATGCGCTCGAGAACCACAGCCTCAGCCACCCGTACACGTTCTCGTTCCTGGGCCCGCGCGCGATGGCCGCCGAGGTCGATGGCGGCCAGCGGGTCATCGAGGACGTGCTCGGCCACCGGCCGCGCTTCTTCCGCGCGCCGGCGGGACTGCGCAACCCGTTCCTCGAGCCGATCCTGCGCAGCCGCGGCCTGTCGCTCGCGAGCTGGACGCGGCGCGGCTTCGACACCGTCGCCGGCGACGCCGCGCTGATCGAGCGCCGGTTGCTGCGGGGCCTCGCGGCACGCGACATCCTGCTGCTGCACGACGGCCGGGCGGCGCGCACCCGCGCCGGCGTGCCGGTCGCGCTCGAGGTGCTGCCGGCGCTCGCGCGCGCGGCGCGCGCGGCCGGCCTCGGCTGGGTCACGCTGCCCGCCGGCTGCGCGCCGTGAGCCCGGCCGGCGGGGCCGTCCGATGGGCCTGAAGGTGCTGCTGTTCGCGGCCTACTGCGTGCTGTCGTACCTCGCCGTGCGGCTCGGCAGTGCCGGCCTCTCGCTCGCCGCGCTCGCCTGCCTGGCCGCCGCGCCGCTGTCGCGGCCGCTGCTCGAGTGGCGGCCGTGGGCGTGGCTGCTGGTGCTCGCGCTCGGGGCGGCCGCGCTCGCCGCGAGCGAGCAACGCGTCGTCGCCGCGCGGGTGGCGGTGCTGCTCGCGCCCGCCGCGATCAACCTCGCGCTCGCGGTGCTCTTCGGGCACACGCTGCTCGCCGGCCGCATGCCGCTCGTCGAGCGCATCGTGCGGCTGCTGCACGCGCCCGAGGAGATCCTCGACGCCGCGGTCTATGGCTACGCGCGCGCGGTGACCGGCTTGTGGACCGCGCTCTTCGTCTTCAACGCCACGACCTGCCTCGTGCTGGCGCTGCTCGCGACGCCGCGCGGACTGCTCGCGACGCTCGGCTGGCCGCCGCCGGTGAGCGTGCCGCTCGCGGCCTGGGCGTTCTTCGCGGACTTCGGCTGCTACGGCCTCACGGCGCTGCTGTTCCTCGGCGAGTTCCTGTACCGCCGCCGCCGCTTTCCGTGGCAGCCCTACCGCAGTCTCGGCGAATTCCTGCGCAGCGCCGCCGGCGTCGGCCCGGCGCTGGCCGCCGAGCTCTGGCCGCGCAAGCCGCCGCGCGGAGACCTCCGCTGAACCACCCCGCCGCGCCGCTGCCGTCCGTCATGTGCGTGCCGCCCGACCACCCGAGCCTGCCCGGTCACTTCCCCGGCGCGCCGGTCGTGCCGGGCGTCGTCGTGCTCGACCACGTGCTCGCCCTCGCGGGCTTCACGCCCGAGCGACCGCGCTCGCTCGCCTGGGTCAAGTTCCTCGGTCCGCTCGCGCCCGGCGAGCGTGCCGAGGTGACGTTCACGGCCGCCGGCGGCGAGCTGCGCTTCGCGGTCACCCGCGACGGCGAGGCGCTCGTGCGCGGTGCGCTCGCCGTGGCGGCGGACGGGCGCTAGCCGATGCCGGACGCGGGCAAGGACGCGTGGCTGCACCGGCCGGAGGGCGGTGGCTGGCTCGCGCTGTGGCTGATCCGCACGATCGCGCTGACCGTCGGCCGCCTGCCGGCACGCCTCGTGCTGATCCCGGTGACGCTCTACTTCCTGTGGCGCCGTGGCCCGGAGCGGCGCGCCTCGCGCCGCTTCCTGACGCGGGCGCTCGGCCGCCCGGCCACGCTGCTCGACGTGGCGCGGCACGTCTATACGTTCGCGGTCGTGACCCTCGACCGCGTGTTCCTGCTGAGCGACGCGTTTCGCGGCTTCGACATCCGCACCTTCGGGCTCGAGGAACTGCACCAGGCGCTCGACCTGCAGCACGGCGCGCTGCTGATCGGTGCCCACGTCGGCAGCTTCGACGCGCTGCGCGTGCTCGCGCTACAGCGGCCGGAGCAGTCGGTGCGGCCGGTCATCGACCTCGAGCAGAACCCGACCGTGTCGCGGCTGCTCGCCGCGCTCAACCCGGCGATCGCCGCCAGCATCATCAACGCGCGCCAGGACGGCACCAGCACGGCGCTCGCGATCCACGAGGCGCTGCAGCAGCGCGCGCTCGTGACGCTGCTCGCCGACCGCGCGCGGCCGGGCAACACCACCGTCGAGGTCGACTTCCTCGGCGCGCGCGCGGCCTTCCCGACGGCGCCGTGGCTGCTCGCCGCGACGCTCAAGGTGCCGGTGGTGCTGTGCTTTGGCCTCTATCGCGGCGGGCGCCGCTACGACCTCCACTTCGAGGCCTTCTCGTCGTCGCTGGAGATGCCGCGCAAGGGCCGCGAGGCTGCGGTGCACGCGGTCGTGCAGCGCTTTGCGACCCGACTCGCGCACTACGTCCGGCTCGCGCCGCTCAACTGGTTCAACTTCTATGACCTCTGGGTCTGAGCCGTCCCCGGCGATCCGCGAGCTCGTGCCGCACGCGGGGCTCATGTGCCTCCTCGAGCGCGTCCTCGCCTGGGACGAGCGGCGCGTCCGGATCGCGACCGCGACGCACCGCCGCGCCGACAACCCGCTGCGCCGCGGCGGGCGCCTCGATCCGGTCTGCCTGTGCGAGTACGGCGCGCAGGCCATGGCGGTGCACGGCGGGCTGCTCGCGCACCGCGACGGCACGCGCGCCATGCCGGGCCTGCTCGTCTCGCTGCGCGAGGTCTGGCTCGCGGCCGGCACCGTCGAGGCGCTGCCGGGCGAGCTCGAGGTCAGCGCCGAGCGCCTGCATGGCGACGGCCACGGCTGGCAGTACGCGTTCCGCATCGAGCACGCGGGTCGGGAGCTCGCGCGCGGTCGCGCGGCGGTGGTGCTGCGCCGCTAGGTCGTGCTCAGGCGGAGAGCGGGTAGGCGAGCATGTCGCCGTCTGCCGCCGCGCCGCGGCCAGCGAGCGCCAGCACCCGCGCGCTCTCGGGCCAGCCGGCCGCCGCCGGCTGCTCGGCGATCACGCGGCCGACGATCTCGGCGGCGAGGCGCTCGAGCTGCGCCACGGACTGCGCAATCCGCGCGACGAAGCCGGCGTCGTCGAGCCGCGGCGCGAGCTCGCGGTTCAGCCGGTCGAACCACGGCAGGCCCGCCTGGTCGAGCAGCTGCGCAGGATTGCGCCGCGCGCTCACCCGCGACCACGCCCGGAAGAACGCCTGCAGCGCCTCGTTGAGTTCGCGCGTGTGCAGCATCGGCTCGCGCACGCGCCCGAGCATCGCGACGTCGGTCAGCCGGCCCTGGAAGAACAGCTGGCAGAGGATGCCCCAGTAGAACGCGTAGTCCCAGATCACCTTCGAGGCGAGCACCTCGGGGTCGCCGAAGATCCCGTACTGGCCGCGGAACAGCGCGAGCGTGCTGTCGTAGAAGGAGCGGAATAGCGAGTCGTAGAGGGCGCTGCGCGCCGCGATCGGCTCGCCGCGCCGATCGCGCGTCACGAGGTCGGTGATGTAGGTGTTGGCGATCGCGATGAAGTCGCTGCCCGGCGAGTAGAACGGGTCGAGGAACGCCCCGGCCTCGCCGGTCAGCGCCCAGCGGTCGGCGGAGAACAGCGTCCGGCAGCCGTACGAGAAGCGCCGCAGGAGCGCGAAGTCGGCCGGCGCCGCGCCGCTGTCGTCGATCGCGCGCGCGAGCCGCGGCTGGTGCACCCGCAGCCAGCGCATCGCGCGCTCGAACGTGCTCATCGTCTCGAGCGGGTGCGTGCGGGCGTCGGCGACGATGCCGACCGAGTGGTAGCCCGAGGACAGCGGGATCAGCCACACCCAGTAGCCCTCGCCCACCAGGTGGTTGGTCGAGCGCCAGCGCTGGCCCGCCTCGCAGCGGCCGAGCCAGGCGCCGTCGCACGACCACGCCTCGACGTCGATCCGCAGCGGCACGCGGAACCAGACCGCGTTGACGTCGTGGCCGTTCGGCTCGCCGAGGTCGAGCTGGCGGCGCAGCAGCCCGGCGCGGCCCGAGGCGTCGACCAGCCAGCGGGCGGCGAGGGCGCGCGCGGTCCCGTCGCGGCGGTAGCGCACGCGGTGCACGCCGGCCGAGCCCGTCGCGGCGAGCTCGATCGCATCGACCTGGGCCTCGGTCTCGACCTCGATGCCGGCGTCCCGGGCGTGGTCGAGCAGGAAGTTCTCGAAGATGCCGCGGTCGATCTGGTAGGTCGGCACCGCCAGGTAGCGGCTGACGCCGATCTCCTGCACGCCGTCGATGTCGTCGCGCCGGTCCGAGTGGAAGAAGCGGAAGCCGAACTTGCGCAGGTGGTGCGCCTCGAGATGCGGCGCGAGACCGAGCACCTCGCCGAAGTAGTGGGCGGCGATCTCCACCGTCGACTCGCCGACCTTGTGGATCGCGGCCGGCGCCGGGTGCCGGCGGCGCTCGAGCACGCGCAGCGCGAGGTCCGGGGCCGCTCGCCTGAGCTGCAGCGCGCAGCTCAGCCCGGCGAGGCCGCCGCCGATGATCAGCACGTCCGGATCGCGGTTCATGGCGCCGGGCCGCCTCCCGCCGGCTGGACCCCGACCGCGAGTCGCGTGCCGCGGCCGACGTCGAAGCGTAGCGCGTCGGCGCGACCGCTGGCGAGCGCGGCCACGAGCGCGAGCGCGGCGCGCATCGCGTTCGGGCCGACCGCCGCGTCCCAGCGCGGCGGGACCGGCGCGCCCGACTCCCCGGCCTGGCCGGTCTCCAGCGTCGCGGTGAGGTGCGCGCGCACCGGGCGCGCGACCGCGGCCGCCGGCTCGAGCACGAACGCCGTCGCCAGCAGCCCGCGACTCGGCGTGATCGTCGCCATCGGCCCGGTCGCGCCGACGTCGTAGGCGACGAACAGCACCGGCGTCTCGTCGGCGACCGCCTCGACCAGCGCGGCCAGCAGGCCGGCGCCGAAGGTCGCCTGCCAGGCACAGAGTGCCGTCGAGGCCCGCTGGCAGCCGGTGCCGATCGTCCAGTAGCCGGCCGCGGCGTTGTGCACCGAGTTGTGGAACTTGGTCGGTGACAGCAGCGTCGGCGTCGCCGCGAGCGTCGCGCACATCCAGTCGCTGATCGGCAGATCGCCGTAGCTCGAGGCGAACACGCTTGGCAGCGCGCGCGGGTCGGCGCCGGCCATCTCGCAGGCGCGCAGCGCCGCCTCGAGCGCGATGGCCACGGTATCGGGCGCGCGGCGCCGCTCGGTCGGCGCGAGCAGCGCCGGCGCGGGGCGCGGCAGGGGCGTCGCCGCGGGCTCGGCCCGCCCCGCGAGCACGTCCGCGGCGAACGCGAAGCCCGGCAGGCTCGGCGACCAGAGGCTGACGCCGGTGACCGCGGCTGCGAGCGGCGCACTCACGGCCGCTGCCCCGCGAAGACCAGCACGCAGTTGTTGCCACCGAAGCCGAAGCTCTCGGTCAGCGCGACGCGCACCGGCGCGCGCTCGCCGGCGAGGCGGATCTGCGGTCCGCAGGCGGGATCGAGCGTCGTTGCGTTCAGCGTTCCCGGCCGGAAGCCGTCGCGCAGCGCGAGCAGGCAGACCACCGCCTCGACGACGCCGGCCGCGCCGAGCGTGTGGCCGGTCCAGCCCTTGGTCGAGCTCGCCGCGACCGACGGCGGGAACAGCGCCGCGAGCACCGCGGCCTCGATCTCGTCGTTCTTCTGGCTCGCGGTGCCGTGCAGGTTGATGTAGTCGACGTCGCCGGGAGCGAGCCCGGCGCGGCCGAGCGCCGCCTCGAGCGCGAGGCGCGCGCCGAGCCCTTCCGGGTGCGGCGAAGACATGTGGTGGGCGTCGCTCGACTCGCCGTGGCCGATGAACCAGGCGCGCGCCTCGCCGTCGCGCTCGAGCAGCGCGAAGCCGGCCGCCTCGCCGATGCTGATGCCGTTGCGGGCGACGTCGAACGGCCGGCAGGGCTCGGCCGAGACCAGCGCGAGCGAGTTGAAGCCGAACAGCACGCTGCCGCAGAGCGTGTCGACGCCGCCGACGACCGCCGCATCGGCGAGGCCGAGGCGCAGCAGGCGCTCGGCGTAGGCGAACACCTTGGCGCTCGAGGAGCACGCCGTCGACACGGTCACGCACGGCCCGTCGAGGCCGAGCGCCGCGGCCAGGAACGCGCCGAGCGAATGCGGCTGGTGCACGACCGCGCGGCGCAGGTCCGGCGGGAACAGGCCGCCCGGCCCGAGGCGCGCGTAGGCCTCCTCGCTCGCGCCGATGCTCGAGGTCGAGGTGCCGACGACCAGCGCCACGCGCGCCGGGCCGTGGCGACGCCGGGCGGCGGCGACCGCCTCGCGGAAGCCGTCGGCGCCGAGCCCCAGCCACGCCAGGCGGTTGTTGCGGCACTCCCACTCCGCGAACTCCGCCGGCCAGTCGAGCGCCTCGACGCCGTCGACCCGGCCGATGTGCGTGGCGAGCGGCGCCGCGGTGAAGTCGTTCGCCCGCAGCCCGCCGCGCGCGTCGCGCAGCGCCCGGGCCAGCGTCTCGTTGCCGACGCCGACCGCGGTGGTCGCGGTAAACGCGGTGACGGCGAGCGGGGTCACGCCGGGCGGTTGGCCTTGACGTGCGCGGTCAGCGCTCGCAGCGAGGCGAAGATCTTGCGGTTGTCCGGGTCGTCGGAGCGCAGCTGCACGCCGTAGCGCTTCGAGATCTCGAGTGCGAGCTCGAGCGCGTCGATCGAGTCGAGCCCGAGGCCGGTGCCGAACAGCGGCGCGTCGGGATCGATCGCGGCCGCCTCCACGTCCTCGAGGTTGAGTGATTCAACAATCAGCGCCGCCATCGCGGATTCCTCGGCGGTCTGCGTCGGGCTCATGTCGCAAGGCTCGGTGATACCACGGAAATCGTCGGGTATAGTCTCGTAAACGCAGCAGGCGGACAAGGAGCGGGAGCGATGCAGGCGGCCGGTGCCGTCCCGGACAAGAGCGTGCCGGCAGCGCCGCTCGAGTTCGACGTGCTCGTCGTCGGCGGCGGGCCGGCAGGCTCCGCCACCGCGACGCTGCTCGCGCGCCAGGGACGCCGCGTGCTGCTCGCCGAGAAGAGCCGCCACCCGCGCTTCCACATCGGCGAGTCGCTGCTGCCGATGTCCATGCCGCTGTTCGAGTCGCTCGGCGTGCGCCAGGCGGTCGAGCGGATCGGCGTGCTGAAGCGCGGCGCCGACTTCCCGGCCGCCACGCCCGGCGGCTACACCATCTTCGACTTCCGGCGGACGCTGCACCCGACCTGCGCCTACGCGGTGCAGGTGCCGCGCGCGGATCTAGACGAACTCTTGTTCCGCAACGCGCGCGCCGCCGGCGCCGTCACCGTCGAGGACACCGAGATCGAGCACGTGCGCATCGACGACGCCGGCGTCGAGGCCCGCGGGCGCGGCGCGGGCGGCGCGCCGATCGCGATCCGCGCGCGCTACCTGGTCGATGCCTCGGGCCGCGACACGCTGCTCGGGCGGCAGCTCGGCCTCAAGCGCCGCCACCGGCGGCACCAGAGCGCGGCGCTGTTCGCGCACTTCACCGGCGTGCGCCGCCGCGACGGCGAGCACGAGGGCAACATCAGCATCTACCGCGTCGAGGACGGCTGGGTGTGGGTGATCCCGCTGCCGGGCGGGATCATGAGCATTGGCCTCGTCTGCGGACCGCGCACGCTGCGCCAGCGGAGCGGCGAGCGCGAGGCGTTCCTGCTGCAGCTGCTCGCCACGATCCCCGGGCTCGCGGAGCGGCTGGACGCGCCCAGGATCGTCGGCCACCTGCAGGCGACCGGCAACTACTCGTACCGTTGCACGCGCGTCGCCGGCCCGCGCTGGCTGATGGTCGGCGACTCGGCCGCGTTCGTCGACCCGATCTTCTCGGCCGGCGTGCACGTCGCGCTGCACTCCGCCTTCGATGCCGCGCGGCTGGTCGGCGCGGTGCTGGACGAACCGGGCCTCGAGCGACGGCTGCAGCGTCGCTACCGGCGCGAGCAGCGCGCCGGGCTCGCGCGCGTCAGCTGGTTCATCGAGCGCTTCAACGCGCCGGTGATGAAGCACCTGTTCGCCCATCCGCGCAACGACTGGCGCATCGAGGAGGCGATCGTGTCGATGCTGGCGGGCGACCTGTACCGCCGCGACGGCATCACCTGGCGGCTCGAGCTGTTCAAGCTCATCTATCTCGCGCACTGCGTGGCGGACCTGCGCGGCGCGTTCGCCGGGGTGCGCCAGCGCCTGCGGCGCATGCGCGAGGTCTTCGTCCCCGATCCGCTCAGCCCCGGCGCGCCCTGAGGCCCGCGACCGCTGCTCGCGCGGCTACTCGCCGCCGTGGGCGTGCGCGAGCGCCGCCTCGAGCGCGGCCTGCGGCAGCTTGCCGGCCGCGGTGCGCGGCAGCGCCGCGACGAGCAGCAGCGGCCGCGGCATGAACACCGGGTCGACGGCGGGCGCGAGCGCGGAGCGCAGCGCGGCCGGCGTCAGCCCCGGCGCGACCACGAGCGCCGCGAGCCGGCGGACAAGGCCGGGGGCGCCGGCCGCGGGCTGGAACACGACCGCGTCCACGACCCCGGGGACCTGCAGCAGGCGCTGCGTGAGGTCCGCGAGCGAGGCGCGCTTGCCGGCGACATCGACCAGGTCGGCGCTGCGCCCGTGCAGCCGGAAGCGCCCTTCCGGCAGCATCTCGATCCGATCGAGCAGCCGCTCGCCCTGCCGGAACCACGGCGTCTCGACCCGGGTCGCCGAATCCTCCGCCACGAAGCGCACCCCCGGGTACGCGCGCCAGTCGGACTCGAGCGCCGTGCGCCGCGTGCCGAGGATGCAGGTCTCGGTCGCGCCGAACATCTCGAGCAGCGTGCCGCCGGTCGCGGTCTCGACGGCGGCCGCGAGCGTGGCCTCGAGCGGCGCGGTCGCCGAGACGACCACCTCGGTGCGCGGCAGGGCGATGCCCGAGGCGACGATGGCGCGCAGGTGCGCCGGGGTGCTGACCAGCACGCGCGGCGCCGGCGTCGCGGCCAGCGCCGCGGCGACCTCGGCCGGCAATAGCGGTCGCGCGGTGACGAGCCCGAAGTCCTCGAGCAGTGGCACGAGCACGGTGAGCTCCATGCCGTACATGTGCTGCGACGGCACCGTGCCGAGGATCCACGGTCGCCGGTCGCGCAGCGCCGCCGGCAGCGCGGCGCGGATCGCGGCGGCATTGAGGCGCGTGCTCTGCGCCACGGTGCCCCAGACCTTGGCGTGATGGCTCGGCGTGCCGGTCGATCCCGACGTGAAGCCGATCATCGCCACGCAGTCCGCCGCCACCGGCACGCCGCCCGCCGGGACGGGGCCCGCGCCGGCCGCGGCGACCGCGCCGTCGTCGAGCGTCCGCGCGCCGGGGAAGAGCGCCTGCACGGCCGCGACCGCCTCCGGCGCGCGCGAGGCGGGCAGCAGCGTCGTCGCACCGGCGGCGAGCGCGCCGACGTAGCCGGTCAGGAAGGCGCCCCGGCGTTCGCAGAGGTTGACGACCTGGCGCACGCCCGCGAGCCGTGCCGCGACCGCGGTGGCCTGCCCCAGGAACTCGCCGACCGAGACGAGGCGGCCGTCGTCGACGAGCAGCGGTGCGCCCGGGTCGCGGCCGCCGAGCGCCGCCGGTGCCGGGTTCATCGCGGCCCTCGCCTCAGCCGGCGGCGGGCCGGCTGCGCACCGCCTCGGTGTTGATCGCCGTCTGCAAGAGGATCAGCCAGCGGTTGAAGTTGCGGTGGATCAGGCGCTTGTCCGGGTTCCAGTCGAGGCCCTGGCTGTCGGCGTAGCGGATCGAGAGCGTCGAGGTCGTGAAGGTGATGTCGATCTCGGCGCGGTAATCCGGGCGCGTCAGCACGGCATGCACGCGGTCTGGTGCCTGCACCTGCGGCACCCAGCCCTTGACCACGCAGCCGGCGACGACCGCGGCCTGCACGTCGGCGAGCTTGGCGGACGTGCCGTTCGGCCAGGTCAGCGGCGCGTCGATGATCTCGGCGATCGGGATGGGCCGGCCGCCGGCGAGCGCCGGCAGGGCGGCGACGGACATCAGCAGCGTGGCGAGGGCGAGGGCGGGTCGGCGCATGGCGGGGCTCCTGGGGGATCGGGGAGGGGGCAGCGTCAGCGTTCGAGGCGACGGAACACGATCGAGGTGTTGACGCCGCCGAACGCGAAATTGTTGTTCACGGCGTACTCGGTGTCGATGCGGCGTCCCTCGCCGGTCAGGTAGTCGAGCTCGCCGCAGTTCGGATCGACGTGCTCGAGGTTGATCGTCGGCGGGAACCAGCCGCCGCGCAGGCCCTCGATCGTGATCCACGACTCGAGCGCGCCGCAGGCGCCCATCGTGTGGCCGAGGTAGCTCTTCTGCGAGCTGATCGGCATGCGCGCACCGAACACGTGGTGGGTCGCCTGGGTCTCGGCGATGTCGCCGTGCTCGGTCGCCGTGCCGTGGCCGTTGACGTAGCCGACCGCGGCGGGCGCGATGCCGGCGTCCTCGAGCGCCAGCTGCATCACGCGTCGCATCGTCTCCTCGCGCGGCCGCGTCACGTGCGTGCCGTCCGAATTGCTCGCGTAGCCGGCGACCTCGGCGTAGATGCGCGCGCCGCGCGCCGCGGCGCTGTCGAGGCTCTCGAGCACCAGCATGCAGCCGCCCTCGCCGACGACCAGCCCGTCACGGTCGCGGTCGTAGGGCTGCGGCGTGTGCTGCGGCGCGTCGTTGCGCCGGCTGGTGGCGTACAGCAGGTCGAACGCCATCGCCTGGCTGGGGCACAGCTCCTCGGCGCCGCCGGCGAGCATCAGCTGCTGGCGCCCGTAGCGGATCGCCTCGTAGGCGTAGCCGATCGCCTGGCTGCCCGAGGTGCAGGCGCTCGAGGTCGGGATGATCCGGCCGGTGAGGCCGAGGAAGATGCCGATGTTGGCGGCGGTGGTGTGCGGCATCATGCGCACGTAGGAGTTCGCGTTGAGGCCCTCCGAGCGGCCGCTGGTCAGCATGTCCGCGAAGTCCCTGATGTCGGCGGTGCTGCCGACCGACGAGCCGCAGGCGACCCCCATCCGCCCGTCGCGCAGCGTCTCGTCCGCGACGAGGCCGGCGTCGGCGAGCGCGAGCTCGGCGCTGCGCACCGCGAGCTGCGACACGCGACCCATGCTGCGCAGCTGCTTGCGGGTCCAGTGCGCCGGCGGCGCGAAGTCGGCCACCGGCGCCGCGAGCCGCGTGCCCATCTCGACGAAGCGCTGCCAGGCGTCCATGTAGCGCACCGCGTTGCGGCGCGCGCGCAGGCCCGCCTCGATCGCCGGCCAGTCGCTGCCGAGCGCCGAGATGCCGCCGATGCCGGTGACGACGACGCGCGCCATCAGCACAGCCCGCCGTTCACCGCCAGCACCTGGCGGGTGATGTAGCCGGCGTCCGCGCTCAGCAGGAACGCGACCGCGGCCGCGACCTCCTCCGGCCGGCCGACCCGATCGGCCGGGATCATCTTCAGGATCTCCTCGACCGGTACGTGCGCCTCGACCATGTCGGTCTCGATCAGCCCCGGCGCAACGCAGTTTACCGTGATGCGGCGCTTGCCCAGCTCCACCGCCAGCGCCTTGCAGGCACCGATCACGCCGGCCTTGGCGGCGCTGTAGTTGACCTGGCCGCGGTTGCCGATCAGGCCCGACACCGAGGCGAGCGCGACGATGCGGCCGGGTGCGCGCCGTCGCACCATCGGCATCACGAGCGGCTGCAGCACGTTGTAGAAGCCGTCGAGGTTGCAGCGGATCACGGTGTCCCAGGCCGCGCCGTCCATGGCCGGGAACGCGGCGTCGTGCGCGAGCCCGGCGTTCAGCACCACGCCATAGTAGGCGCCGGCGGCCGCGAGGTCGGCCTCGAGCGCTGCCGCGGCGGCCGCGCGGTCGGCGACGTCGAAGGCGAGCACGCGGGCGGCGCGGCCGAGCGCGCGCACCTCGGCGGCGACCGCCTCGGCCTCGGCGCGCCGCGCGCGGCAGTGGACCACGACGTCGTAGCCCTCGCGCGCGAGCCGCAGCGCGATCGCGCGGCCGATGCCGCGACTCGAGCCCGTGACCAGCACCGTCTCCGTCATGGCTCGAGGCTCCCGAGGTAGGCGTCGACGTCCGCCGGCAGGTAGACCGACAGCGAGGCGCTGGCGGCCTCGGTGCCGCCGATGCGCAGCGCGCAGTCGTAGACACCCATGCCGAACTCGTCGCGGGTGCTCTCGACCGCCTCCAGCTCGAGCGCCGTGCCCGGCGCGAGCCACTCGCGGTCGCAGCGGAACGAGCGCGCACCGAGCAGCAGCCCGAGCCGCGGCGCGACCCCCGGCCGATACTCGCGCATTCCGGCGCTGGCCGCGACCACCTGCGCCATCAGCTCGAGCACCAGCCAGGCCGGCCAGCCGCGCGCATCCGCCGCGAACGGGATGCCCGGGCGCACCGACGCGCGCGCCCGGGTCACGAGCGCGCTCACCGCGCAGACCTCCTCGACCAGCACCGCGTCGCCGCCGTGCGGCACGAACGGCGCGGCGGTGAGGTAGCGCGCCTCAGCCGGCATCGGCGCGCTCCCCGGCGAGCGCCGCCTCGACGCGGGCGACGAACGCGGCGGGCAGCGCGAAGCGCATCGTGCCCTGCGGCATGTCGACCAGCACCTGCGTGGTCTGCGCGCGCGCCACGCGCTCGCCGGTCGCGAGGTCGGTGACCAGGTAGTTCACGACCAGCCGGCTCTGCCACTCGATCAGCTCGGCGCGCACCGCGAGCCGGTCGCCGAAGCGGCTGGCGCGCAGGTACTTGACCTGCAGCTCGACGATCGGCCAGCCCTCGCCGGCGGCCAGCATCGCCTCGAGGCCGTGGCCGAGGCGGTCCATCAGCGCCCAGCGCGCCTGCTCGAGGTACTTGGCGTAGTGGCCGTGCCAGGCGATGCGCGCCAGGTCGACGTCGTGGAACGGCACCTGCACCTCGACCGTCACCGGCAGCACGCCACGCTTACGCATGCGACCACCGCGCGCCGCGCGCGCGCCGCGCCAGCAGGCGCGGCAGGCGCGCCAGCATGCCGAGGAACAGCCGCGCGTGCACCCGCGTGATCAGCGCGTTGTCGAGCACCATCCGGAAGTGCGACACGCCATCGGCCGGGTAGGCCACCCGGGTCGGCAGCCACACGAGGCGCAGGCCGCGCCAGTGCAGCCGCACCAGCACCTCGATGTCGAAATCCATGCGGCTGCCCGGGTGCTCGGCCGCCAGCATCGCGAGCGTGGCGGCGAGCGGGTAGACGCGGAAGCCGCACATCGCGTCGCGGACCTCGAGCGACAGCGTGTTGAGCCAGACGAAGACGTGCGTCAGGTAGCGCGCGTAGTAGCGCAGCCGCGGCATGGAGGCGTCGAACACCGGCAGGCCGCAGATCACCGCCGCCGGGTCCGCGGCCGCGGCCGCGAGAAAGCGCGGTGCGTCCTCGAGCGCGTGCTGGCCGTCGGCGTCGACCTGCAGCGCGTGGCTGTAGCCGGCGGCGGCGGCGGCGCGCAGCCCGTCGGCGACGGCGGCGCCCTTGCCACCATTGCGGGCGCGGCGGACGAGCGTGACGGCCGGGTGCTTCACGGCGAGCGCCTCGAGCACCGCCGCGCAGGCCGGCGAGGAGCCGTCGTCGACCAGGATGCACGGCAGCGGCAGCGCGAGCAGCCGCTCGACCACCGCGCCGATCGCGCGCTCGTGGTCGAACACCGGCACCACCGCGCAGACGCGCGGCGCTTCGCGGGCGGCGCTCACGGCGGTGCCCGCCACGCGCCCTCGGCGTGCGGACCGGACGGCGACTCGTAGCGGAAGCGCAGCTCGGCGCCATCGCCGTCGAGCCGCAGCTCGAGCCGGTAGTCCGGTCCCGGCTGGACGATGCGCCGGAACTTCATCGCGCGCGACTCGCGCGCGCCGTGCGTCCAGCCCGCATGGGTCGCGCCGAAATCCGCGGCCCAGCCGGCGAGAACGGCGCCGGGCACGATCGGCACCGTCGCGAAATGGCCGTCGAAGATCGCGAGCTCGAACGGCACCGCGAGCGTCACGAGCCACAGCCCCGGCGCCGGCGCCTCGACCGAGCGCAGCCGCGGGCCGAGCGCCACCGGCGTCGCCGCACCGCCCGGGGCGAGTTCGCTGACGACGCGGATCGCGCCGGGCTCGAGGCCTTCGCTCCGCGCCCAGCCGGCGACCGCCTCGCGGAAGCCGCGCGCCCCGGCGCGGCGGAAGAGCCGCGCGCCGCTCGCGCTCGGCACGATCTCGCAGGCGCCGCCCGGCAGGCGGCCGACAGCGGCGACGTGCTCGCGCCCTGCGGGCGTCGGCGTGGCGTGGGCGGGCATGGCGCTCAGCGGGCGAGGGCGGGCCGGCGGCGGGCCGCGGCGGCGGGCCTCACGGCGCGACCATGCGCTCGATGACGGTGACGAGGTCGCCGACGGTGCGCACCGAGCGGAACTCCTCGGGCGAGACCTTCTTGCCGGTGTAGCGGCGGATCTGGTCGATCAGGTCGACTGCGTCGATGCTGTCGATCTCGAGGTCCTTCGACAGGTTCGCCTCGAGCGTGACGCGGGCGGGATCCACCTCGAAGAATTCGGATAGCACCCCGCGGATGTGCGTCAGGATGTCTTCCCGTGTCGTCATCGTCCGGTTCCCTGCCCCGTCGCCCCTCTATTAATTAAATTATAGGGGACTCAGCCGGCGCTCACAGCCGTACCGACGGGACGGGTGAGCCGCTCGGTAAAGTGCCGCAGCAGGTACTCGTTGAGCGCCCGTCCGGCCTGCGGCCAGTGGCCGGCGGCGCGGAACGGGGCGAGGTCGACGTCCGGGCCGACCTCGAGCGCGAAGTGCGGCCGACGCCACGGGATCCGGTACCAGGGCGCCGCGCGCGTCAGGGTCGTCGGCGTCACCGAGACGTACACCGGCGTCACCACCTGCGCCGCGCGGACCGCGACGCTCGCCGCGCCGCGATGGAAGTGCAGCGGCTCGCCCGGCGTCGTGCGCGTGCCCTCCGGGAACATGATCAGCGTCCGGCCCGCCGCGAGCGCCGCGCTCGCCCCCTCGATCATCGCCTCGGTCGGGAAGTTCGGGACGTAGCCGGCGGCGGAGACCACGCCGCTCGTGAAGGGGTTGCGCCACAGCGCCGCCTTCACGACGCAGCCGGGCCGGCGGGCGAAGCCGATCAGGAACACGACGTCGATCAGCGAGGGGTGGTTGGCGAGGACCAGCTGGCCCGGCCGGCCGAGGCGCTCGACCCCCCGGAACTCGTAGCTGAGGACCCCGAGCCCGCTCATGAAGCCGATGAAGCCGCGGAAGCAGGCGCTGACCACGGCGCGGCCGAGCGCGGTGCGCCGCGCGCGCGGCAGCGGCAGCAGCCGGCCGAGCGGGAAGACGACCACGCCGAGCACGATGCCGGCGAGGCCGAACAGTGTGAAACTGGCCGCCGTGCCCAGGAAGCGCCAAACGAAGAAGTCGCGCCTGCGTTCCACCACCGGCCCCGTCGCGGTCGCCGCGAACGCAGCGATGATCGCAGGAACGGCCCGCACCCGCACCGCCCGGCCCCGGCTCTGGCTCGCGGTGCCGCCGCGGGCACCGGCGCCGCCGCCGCGCCGGCTCGGCGAGCGCGCGCTGCGCGCGCGCCTCGTCGCACACCTCGCGGGCCGCGGCATCGCGCTGCGCCGCGGCCCGGGGGTCTCGCACGCCGGCGGTCACGTCGGCTACCTGCACGATCCGGCCGGCGCCGGGCTCGACCTCGAGTGGATCCGGCCGCGCGACGCGGTCGCGCTCGCGCGCCGCGCCTACTCGCCGGCCGAGGCGCGCCGCCTCGCGGCGCTACCGGCCGCGCGCCAGGCGGCCGCCTTCATCGAGCTCTGGGTGCTCAAGGAGGCGGCCGGCAAGGCGCTCGGCCTCGATCTCTTCGCGGCGCTCGCACGCTGCCGCTTCGAGGTGAGCGGCGGGCGGATCCGCGGCCGCGTGCCCGGCCGCCGGCGCTGGTGCGCGGCGCTGTACGCGCCGCGACCGCTGCTGCGGCTCGCCTGGTTCGCGCCCGACGGCGGCCCCGAGCCGGTCGCGGTCGAGTGGTCGGCCGCGACCGGCCGCGAGCGGCCGGCACGCTGGCACCGCATCGCCACGGGCGGCACGCGCCGAGGCGGGCCGCGCTGAGCCGCGGCCGCGGTTGGGCCCGTGCGCGGAGTCGGGCATCATCGGTGGCAGCGAACCGGGTCCCGCATGCTGCTCATCAAGAACGCCGACGTCTACGCCCCCCGCGCGCTCGGAACGCAATCCCTCCTGATCGGCGGCGGCCGGATCCTCTGGATGGGCGCGCCGCGCGAGCTCGGCGAGCTGCCGCCGGCGCTGCGCGAGCGAGCGGAGGTGCTGGACCTCGGCGGCGCGCGCCTGATCCCGGGCCTCGTCGATGCGCACGTGCACGTGACCGGCGGTGGCGGCGAGGCGGGGTTCCGGACCCGAGTGCCGCCCGTGTCCCTCGGCCGCTTCACCGGCGCCGGGGTCACGACGGTGGTCGGCCTGCTCGGCACCGATGACGTCGCGCGCACGCCGCAGGAGCTGCTTGCCGCGGTGTACGCGCTGCGCGAGGAGGGCCTCAACGCCTACGGCTACGCCGGCGGCTACCACGTGCCGCCGCCGACGCTGACCGGCACGCTGCGCGGCGACCTCGTGTTCCTCGAGGCGCTGGTCGGGGTCGGCGAGATCGCGATCAGCGACCATCGCTCGAGCCAGCCGACCTTCGAGGAGCTGCTGCGGCTCGCGGCGGATGCGCACGTGGCCGGGCTCATGACCGGCAAGGCCGGCATCCTGCACCTGCACCTCGGCGACGGCGCACGCGGGCTCGAGCTCGTGCGCCGCGCGCTCGACGAGACCGAGCTGCCGCCCGCGGTCTTCCAGCCGACCCACGTCAACCGGCGCCGCGCGCTCTTTGACGAGGCGGTCGCGCTCGCCCGCCGCGGCTGCCCCATCGACATCACGGCGTTCCCGGTCGAGCCTGGCGAGGATGCCTATCCCGCCGACGAGGCGCTCGCGCGCTACCTCGCGAGCGGCGCACCCGCCGCGCTCGTCACGGTGAGCTCGGATGCCGGCGGCTGCCTGCCGTGCTTCGACGCGGACGGGCGCGTCAGCCGGATGGGCGTCGGCGACAGCGGCGCGCTGCTCGCGACGCTGGCCGCGGCCGAGGCCCGCGGGCTCGCGCTCGCCGAGGCGCTGCCGGCCTTCACGTCGAACCCGGCGGACGTGCTGCGGCTGCCGGCCAAGGGACGGATCGCGGCCGGCGCCGATGCCGACCTGGTCGCGCTCGACGCGACAGGCGGCGCGCGGACCGTCATCATCCGGGGCGAGGTGCACGTCCGGGACGGCGCGGCCGTCCGGCGCGGCACCTTCGAGAGCTAGTCGACGAGGAGCGAGAGCGGATGCCGAGCAAGGTTCCCGAGGGCGGTACGCGCGGCTGGATCATCCCGATCGGCGGGGCGGAGAACAAGGAGAACGACCGACACATCCTCGAGCGCTTCGTGCGCTGCTCGGGCGGCCGCGAGGCCGACCTCGTCGTGATCCCGACCGCGAGCCGGATGAACGAGACCGGCCCCCGCTACGAGCGGCTCTTCAAGGCCATCGGCGTCGATCGCGTGACGGTCATGGACTTCGACACGCGCCGCGACTGCCAGGAGCCCGGGCGCCTGGCGCGCCTCGAGGAGGCGACCGGCATCTTCTTCACCGGCGGCAATCAGCTCAGGCTCTCGACGCTGCTCGGCGGCACGCCGGTCGCGAAGCTGGTGCGCGCGCTGAACGCGCGCGGCGTGACCGTCGGTGGCACCAGCGCCGGCGCCAGCATCCTGTCCGAGCACATGATCGCCTTCGGCGACGAGGGTGCCTCGGTGGTGTCGGGCAGCGTGCGGCTCGCGCCCGGTCTCGGCCTCACGAACCGCTTCATCATCGACCAGCACTTCCGCCAGCGCGACCGGCTCGGGCGGCTGCTGACGGCGCTCGCCTACAACCCGTTCGCGGTCGGCATCGGCCTCGACGAGGACACCGCGGCGTTCATCGGCCCCGACGAGACCGTCGAGATCGAGGGCAGCGGCGGCGTCACCATCGTCGACGGCGCCGACGTCAGCTTCTCGTCGATGGACAGCGTCAGCGAGGGACAGCCGGTCTGCATGCTCGGCCTGCGCCTGCACATCCTGGTGGCCGGCGCGACCTTCAACATGCACACGCGCGAGGCCTCGGCGGGAACGCTCGTGCAGCGCAAGGAATAGCCGCGCCGCCGCGGGGCGGCGGCCGGCGACCGACAGGGGGGCAGGCGCCCGGCGGCGCGGCCCGGGGTACGGACCAACACAGGCAGCGAGCCGTCGCCATGCGCATCCTCGACCGTTCCGTCTACGTCGGCCCGTCGCTGCACGCCCACTTCCCGGTCATCCGCCTCGAGCTCGACCTCGGCGCGCTCGAGGCCTGGCCGACCGGCCGGCTCGGCGCCGCCTACGTCGATGCGCTGCTCGCCGCGCTGCCGGGCCTCGCCGAGCACGGCTGCTCGTACAACGCGCCGGGCGGCTTCATCCGCCGCATGCGCGAGGACGAGGGCACCTGGCTCGGCCACGTGCTCGAGCACGTGGCGATCGAGCTGCAGAACATCGCCGGCGAGGAAGTGACCTTCGGCAAGACCCGCGGCGCCGGCCCGGTCGGCGTCTACACGGTCGTCTACGAGTACGCGCAGCGCGACGAGGGCATCGCCGCGGGTGAGCTCGCGCTGCGGCTGCTCGCCTCGCTGCTGCCCGAGGCGATCCGGCCGGCCGATGCGGTGCCCGACGGCTGGACCTGGCCGGAGGCGCGCGACGAGTTCATCCGCTTCGCGCAGCGTCGCGCGCTCGGGCCGTCGACCGCCTCGCTGGTGCGCGCCGCCGAGGCGCGCGGCATCCCGTGGCTCCGGCTCAACGACCAGTCGCTGGTGCAGCTCGGCCACGGCAAGTACCAGCAGCGCATCCAGGCGACCGTGACCGGCCGCACGCCGCACATCGCCGTCGAGCTCGCGAGCGACAAGGAGGAGACCAACAAGATCCTGGCGACGCTCGGCCTGCCGGTGCCGAAGCAGGAACTGGTGCAGAGCGAGGGCCAGGCGGCGCGCGCCGCGCGCCGCATCGGCTTCCCGGTGGTCACGAAGCCGTACAACGGCAACCACGGCCGCGGCATCTCGATCCGCCTGACCACCGAGGAGGAAGTGCAGCAGGGCTTTCGCGTCGCGCGCGAGCACTCGCGCTCGGTGGTGGTCGAGTCGTTCCTCGAGGGCGACGACCACCGGCTGCTGGTGGTGAACGGCGAGCTGGTCGCGGCCACGCGGCGCACGCCGGGCCACGTGGTCGGAGACGGTGCGCAGACGATCAGCGAGCTGATCGAGGTCGTGAACCGCGACCCGCGCCGCGGCGTCGGCCACGAGAAGGTGCTGACGCGCCTCGAGCTCGATGCGCAGGCCGAGGCGATGCTCGCCAAGGCCGGCCTGACGCCGGGCTCGGTGCCGGCCGCCGGCCAGGTCGTCTACCTGCGCTCGACCGCGAACCTGTCGACCGGCGGCACCGCGACCGACGTCACCGACGTGATCCACCCCGACAACCGCGAGATGGCCGAGCGCGCGGTGCGCGCCATCGGCCTCGACGTCGGCGGCGTCGACTTCCTGTCGAAGAACATCGCCGAGAGCTACCGCAAGATCGGCGGCGGCATCTGCGAGGTCAACGCGGCGCCGGGGTTCCGCATGCACGTCGCGCCGAGCGAGGGCCTGGCGCGCGACGTCGCCGGCCCGGTGATCGAGATGCTGTTCCCGCCCGGCACGCCCTCGCGCGTGCCGATCGCGGCGGTCACCGGCACCAACGGCAAGACCACCACCGCGCGCATGCTCGCGCACCTGACCAAGATGGCCGGCTACACGCCCGGCCTGACGACCACCGACGGCGTCTACATCGACGGCCAGCGCACGGTGCAGGGCGACATGACCGGCCCGGTCTCGGCGCGCATGGTGCTGGCGGACCCGCAGATCGACCTCGCGGTGCTCGAGACCGCGCGCGGCGGCCTGCTGCGCGCCGGCATGGGCGTCAACGAGGTCAACGTCGGCGCGGTGCTGAACGTGCAGTCCGACCACCTCGGCCTCAAGGGCATCGACACGCTCGAGCAGCTCGCCGAGGTCAAGCGCATCGTCGTCGAGGTGGCGACCGACTGCGCGGTGCTGAACGCCGACGACCCGCACGTGCTGCGCATGTCGGGCTACACCGAGGCGAAGAGCATCTGCTACGTGACCATGAACCCGCAGCACACGCTGGTGCGCGAGCACATCCGCGCCGGCGGGCGCGCCTGCGCGCTCGAGGCCGGCGTCAACGGCCAGATGATCACGCTGTACGACCGCGGCGGGCACATCCCGCTGCTGTGGACCCACCTGATCCCGGCGACCCTCGAGGGCCGCGCGCTGCACAACGTGCAGAACGCGATGTTCGCGGCGGCGATGGCGTTCTCGCTCGGCCTCAAGCTCGACGCGATCCGCCAGGGCCTCAGGACCTTCGACTCGACGTTCTTCCAGGCGCCCGGGCGCATGAACGTCTTCAACGAGCACCCGTTCAAGGTGCTGTTCGACTACGGCCACAACGCGCACGCGGTGGCGGCGATGGCCGACCTCGCCGGCCGGCTCGACGTCGGCGGCCGGCGCATCGTCGTGCTCGCCGGCCCCGGCGACCGGCGCGACGAGGACCTGGTCGCGATCGCGAACGCGGTCGCCGGGCGCTTCGACCACTACATCTGCCGGCGCGACGACGCGCTGCGCGAGCGCGGGCCGGACGAGGTGCCGCGCCTGCAGGCGAAGGCGCTCGCCGCCGCCGGCGTGCCGGCGAGCGCGATCTCGGTGATCCCCGACGAGCAGGAGGCGATAGAGGCGGCGCTGCGGATGGGCCAGCCGGGCGACCTGCTGCTGGTGTTCGCCGACGCGCTGGTGCGCTCGTGGAAGCAGATCACGAAGTTCAAGCCCGCCGGCAGCGCCGGCGCCGAGGCACCGGCGCGCACGGTCGAGCGCGTGCCGCCGCCCGCCGACGCGCCGCGGCCGCCCGAGGCGGGCCCGGCGGCGCTGAACCTCGAGGGACTGATCCGCGACGAGCGCGGCGTGCGGCTCGCACCGGAGGCCGAGGACTGAACGTCGCGCTGCCCCTGCCGTTCGAGGACTCGCGGCGACTCACCGGACCGAACCTGTACTTCGCGGCCCCGGGCGCCGTGCTCGAGCTCGCCGGCGTCGCCCCGGCGGCGGCGCTGCTGGCGCGCTGGCGCGCGCGGATCGAGCTCGCCCGCCGCCACCTCGGCTGGCCGGCGGCGGCGATCGTCGTGCGCCCGCACGCGGGCGGCGCGAGCCTCGCGCTCGAGGCGCCCGAGGACCAGCTCTACGCCGCGACCGAGCTCAACGAGTGGGCGCTCGCCGCTGCGGCGCGCGAGCAGGACCCGGGCCGCTGGGCGCTGCTCGAGGAGGCGCTGCTCGCCGCGGCGCTGGCCGCGGCCGACGACCCGGCGACGGTGCTCGCGCCGGTGCTCGACGACGCGCCGGCGCTCGCCCGGCTCGCGCGGCTCGCCGCGCGCGAGGCGCGTCCGGCCCTGGTGGCGCTGCTCGAGGCGGCGCAGGCGCGGCGCCTGCCGGCGCTGCTCGACGACGAGCAGCTGACGCTCGGCGCCGGCGCGCACCTGGTCGCGTTCACGCCCGAGGCGCTGCCGGCGCCGGACGCGGTGCCGTGGGCGACGCTCGCCGACGTGCCGACCGCGCTCGTCACCGGCTCGAACGGCAAGACCACGACGGTGCGCGCGCTCGCCGCCTGCCTCGCCGCGGCCGGCCACGTGCCCGGCTTCAACTGCACCGACGGCGTGTACGTCGCCGGCGAGGCGCTCGCGAGCGGCGACTACTCCGGCCCCGCCGGCGCGCGACGCGTGCTGCGCGAGCCGCGCGTCACCGCGGCCGTGCTCGAGACGGCGCGCGGCGGCATCCTGCGACGCGGGCTCGCGGTGCGGGCGGCGCGGGCCGCGGTGGTCACGAACGTCAGCGCCGACCACTTCGGCGAGTACGGCATCGACGACCTCGCGGGCCTCGCCGACACGAAGCTCACCGTCGCCGGCGTCGTGCCGCCGGACGGGCTGCTGGTGCTGAACGCCGACGATGCGCTGCTGGTCGCGCGCAGCGCCACGCTCGGCGCGCGCCTCGGCCGCGCGCCGCCGCTCGGCTGGTTCGCGGCGGACGCCGACGCGCCGCTGCTCGCGGCGCATCGCGACGCGGGCGGGGCGACCGCGGGCGTGCGCGCCGGACGCCTGGTGCTCGCCGCGGCACGGGCCGAGCACGACCTCGGCGCGGTCGCCGCGCTGCCGCTCGCCGCGGGCGGCAGCGCACACTACAACGTCGCGAACCTCGCCGCGGCGGCGCTCGCCGCGGCCGCGCTCGGCGTCGCGCCCGCGGCCATCGCGGCGACCCTCGGACGTTTCGGGCGCGATCCGGCCGACAACCCGGGCCGGCTGATGCGCTACGACTGGGGTGGCGTGCGGCTGATCGTCGACTACGCGCACAACCCGGAGGGCCTGCAGGGGGTGCTCGAGGTCGCGGCGCACCTGCGCGGCCCCGGACGGCTCGGCGTGCTGCTCGGTCACGCGGGCAACCGCCAGGACGCCGACCTGCTCGCGATCGCGCGCGTCGCGGCCGCGTTCCGGCCGGACCTCGTCGTCGTCAAGGAGAACGAGGCACACCTGCGCGGCCGCGCGCCGGGAGAGATCCCGCGCATCCTGCGCGCGGCGCTGGTCACGGCCGGCCTCGCCGCAGACTCACTGCCGCTCGCCGCGAGCGAGCTCGAGGCGGTCGAGCTCGCGCTGTCGTGGGCGCGACCGGGCGATGTCCTCGCGCTGCTGGTGCACTCGCTCGCGGCGCGGCAGGCGGTGCTCGCGCGCCTCGCCGCCGCCGGCGCGACCGCGGCGCCGCCCTGAACGACGCCGCATGGTGCGCTGCCGCAGGCGCGGTGGCGGTCCCGGATGGCACGACGGCGGTGCACGCCCCTATGATCCGGGTGTGGGCCCGCCGCGCGGTCGGCCGACGTTCCCCTCGCGCAGAAGGAAGCTCCGCGATGCACGCCGACGGATCGACCCGCCTGCCCGTCCGCGTCACGACCGCCACGCTGGCCGCGGCGCTCGCGCTCGCGCTGACTGCGAGCGTCGCGAAGCCGAAACCCGACGCGAATGCGGCGCCGCCGGCCATCGACTGCGAGAAGCTCGCGGCGAGGCCGATGGCACCGATGTCGCTCGAGAGCTGCCGGCAGATGGTCGCGGCGCAGGCCGCCTACCAGGCGGGCGCCAGCGATCCGGCCGCGGTGCGTCCGGGCGATGAGTCGATGAGCTGCGCGCAGATCTCGGCGGAGCTCGCCCAGCAGCAGGTCCGGCCACCCGACGCGGCGAAGGCCGCCGAGGCCACGGCCGCGACGAACGCGTTCCAGGCGAAGTCGAAGGAACAGCAGGCCGAGGCGACCGCGACCGCGGTGCGCCAGAGCGCCGAGCTCAAGGCGGCGGAGGCCGCCGACCGCACGGTGCAGGTCGCGACCGGCGGCATCGTGCAGGGCGGCGCGACGCGCCGCGTGGCCGAGGCGCAGTCGAAGGCCAATCAGGCGCGCGGCAAGGAGATGTACCAGGAGATCGCGCCGCTCGGGCAGCGCATGACGAACTCGGTCGGCGACCTCGCCGGCGATGCGGGCCAGCAGCTCGCCGCGAACCCGCGCCTGGCGCGACTCCTGAAGCTCGCCAACGACAAGAAGTGCAAGGGCCCCTGAGGCCCGTGCACGGCGCGCGCCGCGGCCGGGGCCGCGGCGCGCCGCGAGGCTACTTCGCGAGCTGGAACAGCACCGAGGACACCCAGCCCTTGTTGCCGAGCTCGTCCTCGACTTCCCACATCACGTCCTGCTTCTGCCCGGTCGGGTAGAGCATCATGCCGGGGTCGAGCGTGCGCACCACCTTGCCCTTGCCGTCCGCCGAGGCGTACATGCGCCCGGGCTTCGCCATCGTGACCGCCTGCTGCTGGTTCGCCGCGCTCGCGCTGTCCGGCAGCGCCGCGAACTTCGCGACGAGGTCCGTGTACGCCTGCAGGTAGGCGAGCGAGATCACCTGGCCGATCTCGGTGTCGGCGTAGCCGGTGGCGCCGCCCGCGGCGAACGCGCCGCCGCCGAACAGCCCGCCGCCCGCGCCCCAGCCGAGGTCGGTCTTGGTCGAGTGGCCCTCGGTCAGCGCCACCTGCTCCGAGGAGCGCACGTCGGTCACCGTCAGCGTGACGTCGGCGGTCTTCTTCTTGAGGTTGATGCCTCCGATCACCGCGCCGGCCGCACCACCGACGAGGCCGCCGAGGATGCCGCCGATGCGGTTGCCGCCGGAGTTCTTGTTCTGCGAGACGAGGTCCGGCACCAGCACGTAGTCCGCGGCCTTGATCTGGCCCTTGCCGATGTTCGAGCGGCCGCGCAGCTCGCCGGAGGCGGCGAGCTCGCGCTCGGCCTTCGCGGCCTGCATGCCCTTGCCGCGGTCCACCAGCGTGAAGCAGCCGGACTTGCTGACGTAGATCTTGAGCAGCGCCTCCGGCGAGCCCAGGTGGTACTCGGCCCACCAGTTGCGCTCGGGCTCGGCGACCGCGAGCGTGCCGTACTTCTTCGGGCACGTCGGAATCTCGGCTTCCTTCTTGGCGCGCTCCGCCTGCGCGGTCTCGGCGTAGCTCGTGAGCGGGCCCAGCAGCAGCGCCGCGCAGGCCGCGCCGGTCGCCAGCGTCGCGAAGTCATCCCGGTTCATCATGGACGATCCCCCTGCTCGCGCCGCATCTCGGGCGGCTCGACCGACTATAACCCGGTCGGCCACCCTCCTCGCCACCGCGGCCGTGACTTAAGGCGTCGCCTCGCGGCACAGGCGCTCGAGGATCGCCGCGAACTCGCGCGTCGCGGGTCCGGCCGCGTCGCGGTCGGCGTGCACCAGCGCGAGGTCGACGCTGCGCTCGCCGCCCTCGACGAGCGGCAGCGGCACGAGCTCGCCCGCGGCGAGCTCGGCGCGCACGTGCGCGCGCGGCACCCACGCGAAGCCGAGGCCATGCTTCAGCATCTCGATCGAGGTCTTGAGGTGCGAGACGGTCCAGCGCTCGTCCGCGCCGAGCCAGCCGGCGTCGAGGCGGCGGCGCGAGCCGGAATCGCGCACCACGATCTGCCGCTCGTGGCGCAGGTCCTCGATCGTGACCGGCCGGCCGAGCGCGTGCAGCCGGTGGCCCGGGTGCGCGACGGCGACGAAGCCCACCGTCAGCAGCCGCCGGCCGAGGAACCCCGGCGGCGGCTGGCCGATGATCGCGAGGTCGACCTCGCGCCGCAGCAGCGCCTCGGCCGTGCCGGAGAGCACCGACTCGATCACCTCGATCCGCGTCGTCCGGCACACCGGACCGAAGGCGGCGAGCGCCGCGTACAGGATCTCGGGCGGGAAGATGATGTCGACCGCGATGCGGATCTCGGCTTCCCAGCCCTCGGCGAGGCTCGCGGCCAGTGCCTCGATGCCCTCGACCTCGGCGAGCAGCGCCCGCGCCCGGCGCAGCAGCGTCGTGCCGGCGTCCGTCAGCACCGTGCGCCGGCCGCGCGTCGTCGTCAGCGCCACCGGCACCTCGCCGGCGAGCTGCTTGACCGCGTAGGACACCGCGGCCTGGCTGCGGCCGAGACGCTCGGCCGCGGGCGCGAAGCCCCCCTCGTCGATCACCGCGGCGAGCACGGCCCACTGTTCGAGCGTTGTCCGGGGAAGCTGGGCCATAGATCAACTTCTTCGATCTGAATGACCAGCATTTTGCCATTGATGATCAGTTTTATGGATATAGATTGGAGCCACGCCAGATCCACCTGTTTCGGAGGCTCCCATGACCCGGATTCTCGAGCTCACCACCAGCGTCGCCGGCGACGCCTCGGCCTCCTCGGCCCTCGCCGACCGGCTCGTCCGCCAGCTGCTCGACCGTTCGCCCGGCGCGACACTCGTGCGCCGCGACCTCGCCCGCGATCCGCTGCCGCACCTCGACGCCGCGCGACTCGCCGCGCTCGCGCGCCCCGCCGCCGAGCGCACCGACGCCGACGCGCGGATCGTCGCCGAGGCCGATGCCGTGATCGCCGAGGTCGCGGCCGCGACCGACATCGTGATCGCGGCGCCGATGTACAACTTCACCGCGCCCTCGACGCTCAAGAGCTGGTTCGACCACTTGGCGCGCGCCGGCGTGACCTTCCGCTACACCGCCGACGGCCCGCGCGGCCTGCTGCACGGCAAGCGCGCCTACCTCGTGACCACGCGCGGCGGCCTGCACCGCGGCCGGCCCGAGGATCACCTGGTGCCGTACGTGCGCACGATGCTCGGCTTCGTCGGCATCGACGCGCTCGAGGTGGTCTACGCCGAGGGCCTCGCGCTCGGCACCGCCCCGCGCGACGCCGCGCTCGCCGCCGCGCGCACCGAGATAGACTCGATCGCCACGCGGCGCGCCGCGTGAAGGAGACCCCGTGAAGAGCCGTACCGTGGAGCGCGTGCTGACCGGTCGTCCGACCTCGGACGGCGGCGGCGTGCGCCTGACCCGGGTCGTCAGCCCCGAGCAGGGTCTCGACCCGTTCCTGCTGCTCGATGAGTTCGACTCGAGCTCGGCCGACGATTACGTCGCCGGCTTCCCGTCGCACCCGCACCGCGGCTTCGAGACCGTCACGTACATGCTCGACGGCCACATGCTGCACGAGGACCACCTCGGTCATCGCGGCGACCTGAAGCCGGGCGGCGTGCAGTGGATGACCGCCGGCCGCGGCATCATCCACTCGGAGATGCCGCAGCAGGTGGCGGGCCGCATGCGCGGCTTCCAGCTGTGGCTCAACCTGCCGGCCGCCGACAAGATGCGGCCGGCCGCGTACCAGGACCTCGAGCCCGAGCGCATCCCGGCCCGGTCCGTGCCGGGCGGCCGCGTACGGGTCATCGCCGGGCGCTTCGCGCCGGCCGGTGCCGGTGCGGAGGCGCTCGACGGCCCGGTCGGCGGCGGCGCGACCGCGCCGCTCTACCTGGACGTCGCGCTCGAGGCGGGCGCCCGGCTCGCGCTCGCCACCCCGGCCGATCACCGCGTGCTCGCCTACGCCTTCGAGGGCGCGGCCGAGGTCGGCGGCCGGCGCCTCGAGAAGGGTCAGCTGGCGCAGCTCGGCGCGGGCGAGGCGCTCGAGCTCGCCGCCGGCCCGGCCGGGACGCGCGTGCTGGTGCTCGGCGCACGGCCGCTCGGCGAGCCCGTCGTCCACTACGGCCCGTTCGTGATGAACACGGTCGCCGAGATCCACGAGGCGATCCGCGACTTCCAGAACGGGCGCCTGACCACGCCGGCCTGAACGCGGTGCCCGGAGGCCCCGCCGGCCCGGGACCGCTATCGGCGGCCCGCGCCGGGGGGCACAATCGGCCGATGGGGAGCCGCGAGGGCGAGGAGTGCCTGCCCGACCAGGTGGCGCTGATGTGCCGCCTGCTGCATTTCCCGGCCGTGGCGACCCCGCCGGCGACGATCGCGACGGCGCTCGTGATGGGCCCGAGCGTCGGCGTCGCGGGCCGCACGGCCTGGGTGATCGGGCTGTCGCTGCTCGGGGCGTTGCGCTTCCTCGCCGCCCGCGCCTACCTCGCCGCCCCGCGCGACGTCGCCGCGACCCGCCGCTGGCTCTGGCTGCTGCTCGGCCTCACGGCGGTGATCGGTGCCGCCTGGTCGCTCGGTGGCACGGTGCTCCTGCCCGAGGACGCGCCGATCCGCAGCTCGCTCGTGTCGATGTGCCTGATCGCCGCGCTCGCCGCCGGCTTCGGCGCGCTGGCGCCGGTGCACGGCGGCTACGCCGCGCTCGCGCTGCCGTTCGCCGTGCCGATGGCGGCCTGGCAGCTGGCGCACGGCGACTGGGTCAACCACCTGCTCGCGGCGATCTACCTCGTGTTCCTGCTGGTGCTGCTCGGCGCCGCGGTGCGCGCCGCGAACACCACCCGCGAGCAGCTGCGCCTGGTGCGCGCCAACGCGCGCCTCGCCGAGAGCCTGCGCGCCGAGCGTGACGCGCTCAACCGCGCGATCGCGGAGCTGACGATCGCGAGCGAGGCGAAGTCGCGCTTCCTCGGCCACATGAGCCACGCGCTGCGCACGCCGCTGACCGTGATCCTCGGCTACAGCGACCTGCTGCTGCGCGACGAGCCGCTCGGCCGGCGCAGCGAGTCGCTCGAGCGCATCCGCGGCGCCGGCAATACGCTGCTCGGCATCGTCAACGACCTGCTCGACGCCGCCAGCATGGAGGGTGGCCGGCTGGCGCTCGAGGAGTCGGAGCTGTCGCCGGCCGAGCTGCTCGACGAGGTCGTGACGGTGCTGCGCGGCCTGCCCGACGCCCGCGAGCTCGAGATCCAGGGCGTGGTCGGCGCGGCGCTGCCGCCGCGCATCCGCGCCGACCGCGAGCGCCTGCGCCAGGTGCTGATGAACCTCGGCGTCAACGCGCTGCGCTTCACGCCGGCTGGTCGCGTCGCGCTGTCGCTCGACCGCGCCGGCGCCGAGGGCGACGCGCCGCGGCTGCGGGTCGAGGTCGTGGACACCGGCATCGGCATCCCGCCGGAGGCGCAGGCGCGCCTGTTCCGGCCGTTCTCGCAGCTGGACGATCCGGCGGCACGGCGCATCGCCGGCACCGGGCTCGGGCTCGCGATCAGCCGCGCGATCGTCGAGCGCATGGGCGGCACGATCGGCGTCGACAGCCGGCCCGGCGAGGGCGCCCGGTTCTGGTTCGAGGTGCCGTTCGCGCCGGCCGGCGAGCCGGCGACCGACCGCTACGGCGCGCGCGTGCCGGACGCGTTCCAGGGCGCGGTGCTGCTCGCCGAGGACCTGCCGGAGACGCGCGAGTTCCTGGCGCGCTTCCTGCGCGAGTCCGGTTGCGCGCCGGTGGTCGAGGTCGGCGACGGCCGCGCGCTGCTGGCCGAGGCGCGCCGGCGCCGCTACGACGTGCTGCTGGTCGACTGGCGGATGCCCGAGCTCGACGGCCTGGCCGCGATCGCCGAGCTGCGCGCCGCCGAGCTCGCCGCCGGCACGCCGCGCACGCCGGCGGTGGTGGTCACCGCGAGCGCGCTGCCGGAGGACCGCGCGCGCTGCCTGGCCGCCGGCGCCGACGCGGTGGTCGAGAAGCCCGTCGACCTCGACCGGCTGGCCGCGGTGCTGCGCCGCTGGCTGAAGTCCGGGTCGGCGACCCACTCGTCGGCCGCCGCCACCGCCGCGCCGCGCACGGTGCTCGTCGCCGACGACCACGCCGGCAACCGCCAGCTGCTGCGCGAGATGCTCGAGGAGGAGGGCTTCGGGCGGGTCGAGGCCGTCGCCAACGGCCTCGAGGCGGTCGCCGCCTGGGAGCAGGGCATCTACGACGTGCTGCTGCTCGACTGGCAGATGCCCGGGCTCGATGGCCTGGGTGCCCTCGGCCGCATCCGCGCGCTCGAGCGCGAGCTCGGCCGCTCGCGCACCGCGGTCGTGATCGTCACCGGCCGGCTGTCGGACGCCGAGCGCGCGGCCTGCTTCGCCGCCGGCGCCGACGAGTGCGTCGCGAAGCCGTACACGCCGGACGAGCTGCTCGGTGCGGCGCTGCGCGCGCTGGCGGCCGTCGGCCGCTGAGCGATCGCGAAGCGGCCGCGCCACGCCCGCCGCGGGGAGAACGACGATGCCGACACCGCTGCGACCGCTGCTGCCGATGCTCCTGCTCGCCGCCGGCCTTGCGCCCGTGGCCGCCGCCGGCGAGGTGGTCGCCGCCGGCGCGGGCGGCTTCGAGGTGCGCGCCGAAGTGCTCTACCCGGGCGACCCGGCGAACGCCTGGCGCCGGCTGCTGCGGCCACGGGACTGGTGGGACCCGGCACACACCTACTCGAAGGACGCCCGCAACCTGTGGCTCGAGCCGAAGCCCGGTGGCTGCTGGTGCGAGCGGCTCGCCGGCGGCGGCTTCGTGCGCCACCTCGAGGTCGTGTATCTGGCGCCACGCGCCACGTTGCGGCTCAGCGGCGGCCTCGGCCCGCTGCAGGGCATGGGCGCGAGCGGCGCGCTGACGTTCACGCTCCAGGCCGAGGGGGCCGCGACGCGCGTCAGGCTCGACTACGTGGTCGCGGGCTTTGCGCCGGCCGGCTTCGCCCACCTCGCGCGCGCCGTCGACGGCGTGCTCGGCGCGCAGCTGGCGCGCTACGCCGCGCCTTGATCCTCAGCCGAGGATCTTCTCGCGCGCATACAGCCGCGCGGCGATCGCGGTCAGCGCGACGCCGATCGCGAGCGTCGAGCCGGCCGAGAGCAGCACGTGCAGCGCGCTCGGCACCTCGCCGCGCAGCAGCGACTGGATCAGCAGGTGCTGGCCGAGGCTCGGCACCCACATGAGGCCCGTGCGGCTCGCCACCTGGAACACCGACGCGAACATGATCGGCAGCGTCGGCACCAGCATCACCGCCGCGAGCCAGCTCTGCGCCTCGCGATAGCTGCGCGTGAACGAGGCGACGATCGCCATCAGCGCTGCACCCACCAGCACGAACGGCAGCATCACCGCGAAGATCGCGAGCGCCGTACCGGCGCCGAGGCTGAGCGCCATGCCGGCGGTGTCCAGCCGCACGAAGCGCAGCACCACCGCGAAGGCCGTGACGTTGAGCAGCAGCGACAGCGCCATGTAGGCCGCCGCCGCCAGGATCTTGCCGAGCACGATCGAGCGGCGTGGCACCGGCAGCGTCAGCAGCGGCTCGAGCGAGCCGCGCTCGCGCTCGCCGGCGGTCGTGTCGATCGACACGTACAGGCCGCCCATCAGCGTCGCGAACACGATGAAGTAGCTCAGCATGCCGAGCAGCGCGAGCGCACGCGCGGCCGGCGTCGAGACGTCGACCTCGTCGACCACCACCGGCTGCGCAAGCAGCGGCGACAGGCCGCGGGCCTCCAGCCGCCACATCGCCACCTGCGCGCCGTAGCCGCGCAGCAGCGCGCCGGTGCGCGCGCGGTCGGTGCTCGCGCTGGTGTCGGCCGCATCGGTGTAGACCTCGATCCGGGCCGGCTCGCCGGCGCGGAAGCGCTCGCCGTAGTCGCCCGGCACCACCAGCACGATGCGCGCGCGCTTGTCGCGCACCGCGGCGGCCGCCGCCGCGCCGTCACCCGCGAAGTCGCGTACCCGGGCACCCTCGCGCTCGAGGTAGGCCACCAGGTTCGGCGCCGCGGCGCGGCCGGCGACGCTGAGCTCGAGCGGCTGATCGGCGCGCTCGCGGCCGCGCTCGAGCGTCAGGTTCACCATCGTGCCGAACAGCAGCGGCCCGCCGAGCGGGCCGATGATCAGCGCCGACAGCAGCGTGCGGCGGTCGCGCGCATTCTCGAGCAGCTCCTTGAGGAACACGGTGGCGAGGGCGCGCATCAGCCGCTCCCGCCGGCGCCGTCGAGCGCGGCGACGAACGCGTCCTCGAGCGATCCGCCGGCGACGCCGGCGCGCAGCTCGTCGGGCGTGCCGCGCGCGACGACCCGGCCGTGCGCGACGATCACGATCTCGTCGCACAGCGCCGAGACCTCCTGCATGACGTGGCTCGAGAACAGCACGCAGTGGCCGGCATCGCGCAGCCGGCGGACCAGCTCGCGCAGGTTGCGCGTCGCGAGCACGTCGAGCCCGTTGGTCGGCTCGTCGAGCACGAGGTTCTGCGGCGAGTGCACCAGCGCGCGCGCCAGCGCGACCTTCAGCCGCTCGCCCTGCGAGAAGCCCTTGGCGCGGCGCGGCAGCAGCGCGCCGAGATCGAGCAGCTCGCCGAGCTCGTCGATGCGCCGCTCGAGCGTGGCGCCGCCGAGGCCGTGCAGGCGCCCGTAGTAGCGCAGGTTCTCGCGCGCCGTCAGCAGCGGATAGATGCCGGCGTTGTGCGGCAGCACGCCGAGCCGGGCGAGCGCCGCGGCCGGCTCGCGGGCGACGTCGAGGCCGTCGACCAGCGCCCGGCCGCGATCCGGCCGCAGCGCGCCGTACAGCAGCCGCAGGGTCGTGCTCTTGCCGGCGCCGTTCGGGCCGAGCAGGCCGGTGACCCGCGCGTCGCGGGCCTCGAGGCTGACCTCGCGCACCGCCTCGACCGCGTCGAAGCGCTTGCCGAGGTGCTCCAGCACGATCACGGCGCGGGCCCCGCGGCGTCGATCACGAACGGCGGGGCCGAGGCCTTGGCGAGGCAGGCGACGTCGAGTCCGCGCGCGGTGCCGGCGTCGAGGAAGCGCGCGATGACCTGCGGCGCGCAGCCGGTCGCGAGCTGGCCGTGCCCCTGGCCGGGCACCACGACGTGACGGTGGTCGGCGAGGCCGGCCGCGGCGCGCTCGGCGTACGCCGGCGGCGTCACCGGGTCCGCCTCGCCCGACAGCAGCAGCGCCGGCACGCGGCTCACGAGCGGCGCGTAGAGATCGGCGTCGACCACCCCGGCCGGCCAGCCCTCGCAGAGGGCCGCCAGCCCGTCGAGCTGCTGCAGCCCGAGATAGGTGGTTGCCAGCGCGGCGCGATCCGCCCGCGCCGCCGCCGGCAGGTCCTCGCTGCAGGTGACCGCCGCGTTCATGCCGTAGGCGAGCTGTGCGTCAAGGTGCGAGCCGAGCATCACCAGCTGCGCGGCGAGCGGCGCGTAGTCCTCGTGCAGCGCGCGGTCGAGCAGGTAGGGCAGCAGCGCGGTCGAGGCGGCGGAGTAGTTGAGTAGCCGCACCGTGCCGGCCAGCGCGGCCGCGTCGAAGTCGAGCGTGCGCGGCGCGCCGTTGCCGGGGTCCGCCAGCACCAGATGCCGGGGCCGGCGGCCGAGCTCGGCGCGCAGCGCCGCGAAGCGCGCCTCGAGGCCCGGGAAGGCGCGCTCGCACTCCGGCGCCGCGCGGCAGCGCGCGAAGGCGAGCCCGAGGGCGCGCTCGGCCGCGAGCGGCGTGTCGGCGAGCGGGCTCGCGTCGGGCGGTAGCACGCCGTCGAGCACCACCGCTGCGGCGTGCTCGCCGTGGTGGCGCAGGTAGTGCTCGACCACGCGCGTGCCGTAGGAGATACCGTAGAGCGCGATGCGCGGCGCGCCGAGCGCCGCCCGCACCGCCTCGAGGTCCGCGACCGCGACGCTGGTCGTGTAGTACGCCGGCCGGCCGGGAAGACCGGCGCGGCAGCGCGCCGACAGGGCCCGGATCTCGGCTGGCGAGGGTGTCGCGACGTCGAAGTCCGGCGGGAACCTGCAGCCGAGGCGGTTCGAGCCGCCGGTGCCGCGCTGGTCGACGAGCACCAGGTCGTGGGTGCGCAGCACCGGCGCGAAGGCCCCGGCGTAGGCGGCGTAGTAGTCGCTGGCCGCCTGTCCCGGCCCGCCGGCGACGACGAACAGCGGCTCGCGGGTGCGGCGCCGATCGAGCGCCGGCACCAGCGCGACCCGCAGCGCGATGCGCTGACCCGCCGCCTCGGCACGGTTCTCGGCGACCTCGAACGAGGCGCAGCGCGCGGCGACCGAGCCGAGCCCCGCCGGGTGGCGCAGCCGGCAGTCGCTGAACTCGAGCGCCGCGCGCGGCTCGGCCCGCGCGGCCGGCACCGGCAGCGCGCCGGCGGCGAGCAGGACGAGCGCGGCCAGGCGCGCGGCGCGGCGACGAGTCGAGGCGGTCACGGCCGGCATTGTTCCATCCCGGCCGGGCGGCCGCCAAGGCGCTAGAATTTGCCGGATGCGCCATCCGGATCCCTTCGACGTCATCGTGATCGGCGGCGGGCACGCCGGCACCGAGGCGGCGCTCGCCGCCGCCCGCGTCGGCGCGCGCACGCTGCTGCTGACCCAGAGCGTCGAGACGATCGGCGCGATGAGCTGCAATCCGGCGATCGGCGGGATCGGCAAGAGCCACCTGGTGCGCGAGATCGACGCGCTCGGCGGCGCGATGGCGCAGGCCGCCGACCAGGCGGCGATCCAGCTGCGCGTGCTGAACGCCAGCAAGGGGCCGGCGGTGCGTGCCACGCGCGCGCAGGCCGACCGGGCGCTGTACCGCCGCGCGATTCGCGCCCGGATCGAGCGCGAGCCGCGGCTGCGGGTCTTCCAGCAGGAGGTCGCCGACCTCGAGGTCGAGGGCGGGCGGGTCCGCGGCGTCGTGACCGCGAGCGGCGTGCGCTTCGCGGCATCTGCCGTGGTGCTCACCACCGGGACCTTCCTCGGCGGCCGGCTGCACGTCGGCCTCGAGCAGGCGAGCGGCGGGCGCGCGGGCGATCCGGCCTCGCTGCGGCTCGCGACCCGGCTGCGCGAGCTGCTGCCGCGGGTCGCGCGCCTCAAGACCGGCACGCCGCCGCGCATCGACGGCCGCAGCGTCGACTTCGCGCAGCTCGAGCCGCAGCCGAGCGACGTGCCGCTGCCGGTGCTGTCGTACCTCGGCCGGGCGGAGGACCATCCGCCGCAGCGGCCCTGCCACCTGACGGCGACCAATCCCCGCACGCACGCGATCATCCGCGCGGCGACCGACCGCTCGCCGCTGTACACCGGCGTGATCGAGGGCGTCGGCCCGCGCTATTGCCCGTCGATCGAGGACAAGGTGGTGCGCTTCGCGGCGCGCGACTCGCACTCGATCTTCCTCGAGCCCGAGGGCCTCGACACGCCGGAGCTGTACCCGAACGGCATCTCGACCAGCCTGCCGTTCGACGTGCAGATCGAGCTCGTGCGCAGCATCCGCGGCCTCGAGCGCGCGCACCTGACGCGGCCGGGCTACGCGATCGAGTACGACTTCTTCGACCCGCGCGACCTCGAGTACTCGCTCGAGACGCGCGCGCTCGCCGGCCTCTATCTCGCCGGCCAGGTGAACGGCACGACCGGCTACGAGGAAGCCGCGGCGCAGGGGCTCGTGGCCGGGCTCAACGCGGCGCGCGCCGCGCGCGGCGAGGCGCCCTGGTGGCCGAAGCGCTCCGAGGCCTACCTCGGCGTCATGCTCGACGACCTCGTGACGCGCGGCGCGCCGGAGCCGTACCGGATGTTCACGAGCCGCGCCGAGTACCGCCTCAGCCTGCGCGAGGACAACGCCGACCAGCGGCTGACGCCGGCCGGCCGCGCGCTCGGCCTCGTTGACGACGAGCGCTGGGCGTTCTTCGAGGACAAGCGCGCCGCGATCGCCGCCGGCGGCGCGCCGGCGGGCGCCGACCCGCGGCTCGCCGCGCAGGTCGAGCTCGCGATCTCGGTCGCCTCGAAGTACGCCGGCTATCTCGCGCGACAGGACGCCGAGATCGCGCGCCTCGAGCGCCACGAGGGCACGGCGCTGCCCGCCGACCTCGACTACGCGAGCGTGCGCGGGCTCTCGACCGAGGTGCGCGAGCGGCTGCACGCGGTGCAGCCGCGCACGCTCGGCCAGGCGGCGCGCATCCCGGGGCTGACACCCGCGGCGGTGTCGCTGCTGCTCGTGCACCTCAAGAAGCTCGGGCGCGCCGGATGAGCGGCGCCGCGGCCGCGCGGCTCGTCGTCCTCGTCCTGCTCGCGCTGCCGGCCGGCTGCCAGCGCGGCGCGCCGACCGCACCGGCCGACGACCGCGCCGCGGCCGCGACGCTGCGGCGTGGCAACGGCCCGGAGCCCGACTCGCTCGACCCGCAGCTCGCGCGCACGGTGTCGGCCGCGACCATCCTGCGCGATGCCTACGAGGGCCTCGCCGCGCTCGACCGCGACGGCGCGCCGGTGCCCGGTGCCGCCGAGGGCTGGCAGCTCAGCGCCGACGGCCGCACCGTGACGTTCCGGCTGCGCGCCGCGGCGCGCTGGTCGAACGGCGAGCCGCTGACCGCCGCCGACTTCGTCGCCGCCTGGCGCCGGCTGGTCGATCCGACGACCGGCTCGCCCTACGCGAGCGTGCTCGCGCCGGTGGTCGGCGCGAACGAGATCATCGCCGGCCGCGCCCGCCCCGAGGCGCTCGGCGTCGCGGCGCCGGATCCGCACACGCTCGAGGTCCGGCTGCTGGCGCCGACGCCGTACTTCCCCGGGCTCGCCGCGCACTGGAGCACGTTCCCGACCTGGCACGGCGCCGCGCCGCTGCCGCCCGGCGCGACGGTCTCGAACGGCCCCTACGTGATCGGTGCCTGGGTGGTCGGCTCGCACGTCGCCGCAACCCGCAACCGCCGCTACTGGAACGACGCGGCGACGCACGTCGAGGCGGTCGACTATCTGCACGTCGGCGACGCCAACGACGAGTACGCCCGCTACCGTGCCGGCGCCCTCGACGTCACCTACACGCTGCCGCAGCAACCGCTCGCGCGGCTGGTCGCGGCGCACGGGGCCGAGCTCCACCGCGGGCCGCAGCTCGGTGTCTACTACTACGGCTTCAACCTCGCGCGCGCGCCATTCCGCGAGGCACCGGGCCTGCGGCAGGCGCTGGCGATGAGCGTCGACCGCGAACGGCTGGTCGAGGCGGTGACCGGGCTCGGCGAGCTGCCCGCCTACGCGTGGCTGCCGCCGGGCGTCGCGAACTACGGCGCGCAGCGCTTCGCCTGGGCCGCAGAGCCCCCGGCCGCGCGGCTCGCCGAGGCCCGCCGCCTGTACGCGCTCGCCGGCTATGGCGCCGCGCGGCCGCTGCGAATCGAGCTGCGCTATGCGAGCGGCCCCACCCACGAGCGGATCGCGATCGCGGTCGCCTCGATGTGGCACGAGGCGCTCGGCGTCGAGACCCAGCTGGTCGGCGAGGAGTTCAAGTCGCTGCTGCAGACGATCGGCCGCGGCGAGGCGACGGTCTTCCAGGCGAGCTGGATCGGCGACTACAACGACGCCTGGACCTTCGCCGAGGTGCTCGGCGGAGGCTTCGGCCTCAACCTGCCGCGCTACCGCAGCGCCGCCTACGACGGCTGGCTGGCACGCGCGGTCGCGGCGCCGGACCTGGCGGCGCGGCGTGCCGCGCTCGAGTCGGCCGAGCGCCAGCTGCTCGCCGACGCGCCGCTCGTGCCGCTCTACTTCTATGTGAACAAGCACCTGGTCGCGCCGCGGGTGCACGGCTGGTACGACAACGTGATGAACGTGGTGTACAGCCGCGACCTCGAACTCCGCCCCTGAGGGGCGGCGCTCAGGCGCTACGCGCGCTCGCCGGTACCGGCTGCGGCGCCTCGACCACCACCGCCGTACCGGTCGGCAGACGGCGCGCCACCAGCAGACGGCCGCCGATCGCGGTGGCGCGGTAGCGCATCGTGCGCATGCCGAGTCCGTTGCCGGCGAGCGCGAGCTCGGGCGGGCCGCGGCCGTTGTCGAGCACCGCGAGGCGCACGCCGCCCGGCCGCACGCCGAACTCGAGCTCGATGCGGCTCGCGCCCGAGTGCTTCAGCGCGTTCTGCAGCGCTTCCTGCGCGATTCGGTACAGGTGGCTGCGCGCCTCGAGCGGCAGCGTCAGCGCGGCCTCGAGGCGCGTGTCGAGGCGCACGTCGAGGCCGCCGATCGAGCTCGTCTCGGCGAGCTGCTCGAGCGCGCCGACCAGGTTGCCGTCGGCGCCGGCCAGCGGCGACAGGCCGCGCACGATGCGGCGCGCCGACTGGATCGAGGAATGCAGCAGCGCCGCGAGCCGGTCGAGCTCGGCCGCCCAGGCCGGTTGCTCGCGCTGCGCGCGCTTGGCGAGCGCGCGCAGCGACAGCGACAGGCCGGTCAGCTCCTGGCCGAGGCCGTCGTGCATCTCCTGGCCGATGCGCCGCTGCTCGCTGGCGATCGCCTCGATCAGCGCGCGGCCGAGCGCCTGGCGCTCGGTCACGTCGGTCGCGAAGGCGAGCACCGCAGGCTCGCCGCCGAAGTCGACGCTGCGGGTCCACATCTCGACCTCGAGCACGCGGCCGGTCGCGGTCGCGTGGCGGGTCTCGAACGGCTCGCCGGCGGCGCCGGCCGGCGAGCCGGGATCGGGCACGGCACGCGGCTCGCCCGGCGCGGCGAGCTCGCTCGCGCGCATCGACAGCAGCCGCTCGCGCGGGTAGCCGTACTGGCGCTCGGTGGCGCGGTTCACGAGCAGGAAGCGCAGCGTCGTCGCGTGATGCACCCACAGCGGCTGTGGGCTCGCCTCGAAGACCTCGGCGTAGCGGCGCTCGGCGCGCAGGCGTTCCGCCGCCTCGGCGTCGCGCTCGGCGAGCAGCGCCGTCAGGATCAGCGCGAACAGCGTCAGCGCGCCGGCGTACGACCAGACCAGGATCAGGCCGGCGAGCACGTTCATGCCGGCGAACATGCCGCGGTCGAAGGCAAAGCTGAGCGCGCCGCAGGTCGCGAGCACCAGCGTCGCGATGCTGGCGGCCGCGAGGCCGAGGCGCATCACGCCGATCACCACCAGCACCAGCGAGGCGACGATCAGCGGCGAGCGCACGCCGGGCGCCATCGTCGCATCGAGCGATACCGTCAGCAGGCCGACCGCGAGCGCCGCGACGCCGGCGAGGTAGCCGGCCGCGACCCACGGCTCCGCCCGCAGCCTGCGCCACAGCACCGCCGGGTCGCTCAGCAGCAGCGGCCCGAGCAGCATCACGCCGGCGACCGTGTTGTTCCACCAGCGCACGCCGCCGACCCAGGCGAACACGCCCTCGCGGAAGGCGATGGTGAGCCCGGTGTTGCCGATCAGCGCCGCGAGCGCCATGCCGACGATGGTCGCGCCGACGAACAGCGGCACGTCGCGGGCGCGTGCGAAGGTGCGGTCGAAGCCGCGGCGCTCGAGGATCCAGGCCGTGAGCCAGGCGCCGGCCGGCAGGCCGGCCGCCACCAGCACCGCGGGCAGGAACGCGGTGCCGTTGTAGAGCTCGATCGCGAACTCCGCCGCGAACACCGCCGGCCACAGCCGCCGGCCCCAGCGCACCAGCGCCGCGACCGCGAAGCCGCTCGGCAGGATCGGCAGGTTGAGGCGGCTGCCCCACTGCGGCAGCGCGAAGCTCAGCGTGCCGGCGAGGCACACCGCCGCAAAGACGATGAGCGCCCGTCGCGCGGTCACGAGCCACGCGTCCCCGGTGCCGGCGGCACTCCGGCTCGCCGCACCGGGATCGAGGCCGCGGCGGTCCTCGCCCATCCAGATGCCCTTCCCGCTGGGGATCCTCAGGGATCCTAATGCGGCGGGGCGCGCTTGTCGCGGCGCGCTACGGGCAGCCGCGGCTCTGGCGCGCGCTGGCGCCCGTCCTGGACTCGAGCGCCGCCGCGGCGGCCGTGCCCTCCGCGGCCTCCGCCGGCGACAGCGCGCGCTCGAGGCGCGCGCGCGCCGCCAGCGCCCCGGCCGCGAGGTCCAGATCGAGGCCGAAGCAGCCGTCGGCCGCGAGACCGGCGGCGAGCGCCGCCCAGGCGTAGCGCTCGACCGGCGTGAGGCCGAGCGCCTCGGGGTGCGCCGGCGGCAGCGGCGTCACGAGCGCGCCGGCCGGCGACCAGCGGCTCGGGTCCTCGCCGCCGGCGCCCGCGGCGAGCCAGCCGAGCGCCACCGGTGCCCCGTGCCCCGCGGCCGACTCGAGCGCGGCGCGTGCCGCGGCCGGATCGGGCCCGGCACCGCAGCCGCCGAGCAGGCACGCGCCGAGCAGCGCCTCCGCCTCGGGGTCCTGCTTCGCCGCCGCCTCGAGCCAGGAACGCGCCGCGGCGGGCTGGCCGGGCAGCTGGTCGAGCGCGAGCCGCAGCTGCGCGCGCGGCATCCCGAGGAGCGCCGCGCTCGCCAGCCGGCCGGCATCGCCGCGGCTCAGGAAGGCGAGCCGCTCGACGCTGTGCGGATCGCCCGCGCGTGCGCCCGCCTCGAGCGCGGACCGGATCCCCGCCGCGTCGAAGCTGGTCGCGGCACAGCCGGCCTCGAGCGTCGCCCGGGCCGCGTGCACGGCGCCGGCCAGGCGCTCGAGGCTCGCCACGGCCAGGGCATCGCGACCCGCGACGCCGAGTGCATCGCGCGCGGCCGCGCCGTCGGCGCTGTCCGGCAACGACTCGCACAGCGCCGCCAGGTCGGCGAGCAGCGCCGCGGCGCCCGGCTCGCGCGCCGCGCGCAGCGCCGCCGCCACCGGCGCGATCCGGCCGGCCGCGAGCGCCTCGAGTCGCTCGGGACTGAGTGCCGGCGAGTGCAGCCGCTCGTGCAGCACGGCGCGGACGACGCGCGGTGCGAGCGCGGATCCCTCTGCCGGCGCCGCGTGCGCGGCCGGGGGCGGCGCGACGCTGGCGGCCGGCAGCACGGGCCGGACCGCCGGTGACGGCGGCGACTCGGGCGTCGCGGGGCGCTCGAGCAGCAGCGCGGTGAGCACCGCGGCGCCGGCGGCGAGTGCGATCGCGATGACCGCCGCCGGCCTCACTTCGCCGCGGGTCCCGGCACGAGGTCGAAACTGGCGCTGACCTCGCTCGTGAAGGACAACTCGCCGGGCTGGTACACGGGCGGCGCCGCGGCGCCGGCGAGCGCCATCATCTTCATCTGCATCGGCGCCGGCACCGCCGCGCCGTTCTGCGCGACCTCGCGCGGCGCGCCGAGGCTCGCGCCGAGCGCGCGGGCGACGGTGGCCGCGTTCTCGCGCGCGTCGGCGACCGCGCGCGCGAGCGCCTCGCGCTCGAGCTCCGCGCGCCGGCCCGAGTCGAGCTCGGGATCGGAGGCGAGGTTTGCGCCGGCCGCGAGGCCGCGGTCGAGCAGGTCGCCGAGGCGCTCGAGGTCGTGCAGCACGACGACCAGCTGGCGCTCGATCCGGTAGGCGGTGAGCCGGCGCGGCGTCTTGCCGCCGCCCTCGAATTCCGGCGAGACGCTGAGGCGCGTGCTGCGCAGGTCCGCGTCCGGGATCTTGAGCTCGCGGGCGACCGCCTGCAGCGCCGCCATCACGCGGTTGGCCTCGCGCCGCGCGACGTCGAGCTTCGGGTCCCGGGCGAGGATGCCGAGGGTCACGGTGGCGGTGTCGGGCGCGGCGCGGACCTCGCCGTGGCCCGAGACGGTGACCGAGCGCGTCGGCATCGCCGGCGGCTCCGCGGCGGCGGCCGGCAGGGCCGCGAGCGGCGCGAGCACGCCGAGGTACAGCAGGGCGAGGCGGGGGGCGGGCATCGACGACTCCTTCGCGCACCCGGGGACGGGCACCGATGGTAACGACCGCCGCCGGCCGTCGGGGTTCGCCGCAGGTGGAATTTTCCGGGTCGGGTCCGTAACATTTCCCGGCTTTCGTTTCGGGTGTCTCAAGGCCGATCGCGGCGGGCGGAGTGATATGCGACTGATGAACCGGACGATCTCGATGCTGGCGGCCACCCTCGCGCTCGGCGGGCTCGCGGGCCTCGCGACCCCGGCCCGCGCCGACGACGCGCCGGCCGGCGATGCGGCCCGCGGCGCCAAGCTCGGCTACACCTGCTATGGCTGCCACGGCATCCCCGACTACCGCAACGCCTACCCGACGTACCACGTGCCGAAGATCGGCGGCCAGCACTACGCCTACCTCGTCTCGGCGCTCGGCGAGTACCGCGCCGGCGCGCGCCCGCACCCGACGATGCGCGGCCAGGCCGGCAGCCTCAGCGAGCAGGACTCGCGCGACGTCGCCGCGTTCTTCGCGAGCGCGAACCCGGTGAAGAGCGAAGGCAAGGCGGTCGGCAAGGCCCCGGAGGCCGCCGCGACCTGCGTGGCCTGCCACGGCAACGACGGCGTCGGCATCACCGGCGATTACCCGACGCTCGCCGGCCAGCACGCCGACTACCTCGAGCAGGCCCTCAAGGCGTACCGCAAGGGTGCCCGCCAGAACCCGATCATGAACCCGATGGCCGCCGCGCTGAAGGACGAGGACATCCGCGCGCTCGCCGAGTACTTCGCGCAGCAGTCGCCGCCGCTGTGGGTGCCGCTGCCGCCGCACGGCCCGGGCGCGCGGTGAGCGCCGGCCAGGGGATCGATCCGAGGCCGGCGCAAGCCGGCCTCGTCGTCTCCGGGGTCACCGAATACCCGCACGGCATCCACGCCGTCGACACGCACTACGTGCGGCCGCGGCTCGATGCGAGCCACCTCGTGGTGGAGCGCGGCCGGGCGGCGTTCGTCGACACCGGCACGGCGCTCGCCGTGCCGCACCTGCTCGCCGCGCTCGAGTCGCTGGGCCTCGGGCCGGAGGCGGTCGACTGGATCTGGCTCACGCACGTGCACCTCGACCACGCCGGCGGCGCCGGCGCGCTGCTCGAGCAGCTGCCGAACGCGCGCGTCGCGGTGCACCCGCGCGGCGCGCCGCACCTGGTCGACCCGGAGCGGCTGGTTGCGGCGACCCGCCTCGTGTACGGCGAGGCCGCGTTCGCGAGCCTGTACGGCACGGTGCGACCGGTCCCCGCCGCGCGGCTGGTGGTGACCGAGGACGGCGACCGGCTCGCACTCGCCGGCCGCGAGGTCACGTTCCTGCACACGCCCGGTCACGCGCTGCACCACCAGGCGCTGCACGACCCGGCCGCCGACGCCGTCTTCGCCGGCGACACCTTCGGCGTCTCGTACCGCGAGCTCGACGTCGGGGGCCGCGCGTTCATCCTGCCGGCGACCACGCCCTCGCAGTTCGATCCCGAGCAGCTCAAGGCCTCGGTCGCGCGCATCGCGGCGCTCGCGCCGGGCGCCGTGTTCCTGACGCACTACGCGCGCGTCACCGGCATCGCGCGGCTCGCCGCCGAGCTGACCGCGGCGATCGACCGCTACGCCGCGCTGACCCGCGAGCACGCGACCGGCCCGGATCGCGCCGCGCGGCTCGCCGCGTCGGTCTACGAGTTCCATTCCGCCGGGCTCGACCGCCACGGCTACCCGGCCGACGCCGCCGCGCGCCACCGGCTGCTCGACGACGACATCGCCCTCAACGTGCAGGGCCTGCTGAGCTGGATCGACCGGCGCCGCTGAGCCCGGGAGGACGACGCCCGATGGACACGTTCCGCGCCTTTCGCATCCACGAGCGCCCGGGCGGCGTCGAAGGCCGCTTCGAGCGACTGACGCTCGACGATCTCGCCGCCGGCGAGGTCGTGGTGCGCGTGCGCTACTCGACGATCAACTACAAGGACGCGCTGGCCGCGACCGGTGCCGGCAAGATCCTGCGCCGCTACCCGCTGGTGGCCGGCATCGACCTCGCCGGCGAGGTGCTGAGCTCGAGCGACGCACGCTTCCGGCCGGGCCAGGCGGTCGCGGTGGCGGGCTCGGGGCTGTCCGAGACGCACGACGGCGGCTACGCCGAATGCGCGCGGGTGCGCGCCGACTGGGTCGTGCCGCTGCCGCCGTCGCTCGGACCGGCGGACGCGATGCGCATCGGCACGGCCGGCTACACGGCGGCGCTCGCGATCCATCGCCTCGAGGAGAACGGCCAGGCTCCGGCGCGCGGGCCGATCGTGGTGACCGGCGCGTCCGGCGGCGTCGGTTCGCTCGCGATCGACATGCTGGCCGCACGCGGCTACGAGGTCGTGGCGTTCTCGGGCAAGGCCGAGGCCGACGACTACCTGCGCGCGATCGGCGCCGCGCGGATCCTGCGCCGCGGCGAGGTCGACCTCGGGCGGCGGCCGCTCGAGGCGGCGCTGTGGGGCGGGGCGATCGACAACCTCGGCGGCGAGGTGCTCGCCTGGCTGACGCGCACCGTCGACTACTTCGGCAACATCGCCAGCATCGGCCTCGCCGCCGGCCCCGAGCTGCACACGACGGTGATGCCGTTCATCCTGCGCGGCGTGAGCCTGCTCGGCATCAACTCGGTCGCGAACCCGCGCGAGCTCCGTCTCAGGATCTGGGAACGGCTCGCCGGCGATCTGCGGCCGCGCCACCTGGAGCGCATCGCCAGCCGCACGATCGAGTTCGACGCGCTGCCGGGCGCCTTCGCCGACTATGTCGCCGGGCGCGTGCACGGCCGGACGCTGGTGCGCATCGGCTGAGCTATCATGCACTGCACCATCGAGAGGGTTCCCGCATGACCCGATCCCCGTCGTCGGCCGGCGCGCGGCTGTGGGCCGCACTCGCCGCGGAGCGCCCGCTGCAGGTCGCGGGGACCATCAATGCCTACTCGGCGCTGCTCGCCGAGGAGGCCGGGCTCAAGGCCATCTACCTGTCCGGCGCCGGCGTCGCCAACGCCTCGTTCGGGCTGCCGGATCTCGGCATCACCTCGCTGAACGACGTCTGCGAGGACGTGCGCCGGATCACCGGCGCGAGCGACCTGCCGCTGCTGGTCGACGCCGACACCGGCTGGGGCGCGGCCTTCAATATCGCGCGCACCACCGCCGACCTGATCCGCTCCGGCGCCGCCGGCATGCACCTCGAAGACCAGGTCGCCGCCAAGCGCTGCGGCCACCGGCCGGGCAAGGCGCTGGTGTCGACCGGCGAGATGGTCGACCGCCTGAAGGCCGCGGTCGACGGTCGCAGCGACGACCGCTTCGTGATCATGGCGCGCACCGACGCGCACGCGGTCGAGGGCCAGCAGGCGGCGGTCGACCGCGCGCTCGCCTACGTCGAGGCCGGCGCCGACATGATCTTCGCCGAGGCGCTCGCCACGCTCGACGAGTACCGGCAGTTCACGCGCGCGGTGCGCGTGCCGGTGCTCGCCAACATCACCGAGTTCGGCAAGACGCCGCTGTTCACCGTGCAGGAGCTCGAGGGCGCCGGCATCGCGCTGGTGCTCTATCCGCTGTCGGCGTTCCGCGCGATGTCGAAGGCCGCGCTGGCCGTGTACGCGGAGCTGCGCCGCGCCGGCACGCAGCAGGCGGTCGTCGACCGCATGCAGACCCGTGCCGAGCTCTACGAGGTGCTCGGCTACCACGACTACGAGAAGAAGCTCGACGAGCTCTACGCCAAGTAGGGTCCGCGGGCCACGAGGGTACAGCCGTGTCCGATACCGTCAGCATGCCGAACCCGCTCGCCGCACGGCCGAAGAAGTCGGTGGCGCTGTCGGGCGTCGCCGCCGGCAACACCGCGCTCTGCACGGTCGGGCGTACCGGCAACGACCTGCACTACCGCGGCTACGACATCCTCGAGACCGCCGAGAACGCCGACTTCGAGGAGATCGCGCACCTCTTGATCCACGGCACGCTGCCGACCGCGGCGGAGCTGCGCGCGTACCAGCAGAAGCTGCGCGAGCTGCGCGGCATCCCGCAGGCGGTGGTGACCGTGCTCGAGGCGCTGCCGGCCTCGGCGCACCCGATGGACGTGATGCGCACCGCGGTCTCGGCGCTCGGCTGCTCGCTGCCGGAGAAGGAGGACCACGGCGCCGCCGGGGCCCGCGACATCGCCGACCGGCTGATCGCCTCGCTCGGCTCGATGCTCTGCTACTGGTACCACTACAGCCACGCCGGCCGGCGCATCGAGGTCGCGACCGACGACGAGTCGGTCGGTGGCCACTTCCTGCACCTGCTGCACGGCCATCCGCCCTCGGCCGAGTGGGTGCGGGCGATGCACACCTCGCTGAACCTCTACGCCGAGCACGAGTTCAACGCCAGCACCTTCGCCGCGCGGGTCGTGGCCGGCACCGGCGCCGACGTCTACTCGGCAGTCACCGCCGCGATCGGCGCGCTGCGCGGCCCGAAGCACGGCGGCGCCAACGAGGTCGCGTACGAGATCCAGAGCCGCTACGGCTCGCCGGACGAGGCCGAGGCGGACGTGCGCCGGCGGGTCGCCGCCAAGGAAGTGATCATCGGCTTCGGCCACCCGGTCTACACGATCGCCGACCCGCGCAACCAGGTGATCAAGCGCGTCGCGCGGTCGCTCTCGGAGCAGGCCGGCGAGCGCCGGCTCTACGAGATCGCGGTCCGGCTCGAGGCGGTGATGCGCGAGGTCAAGAACATGTTCCCGAACCTCGACTGGTTCAGCGCCGTCAGCTACCACCTGCTGGGCGTGCCGACCGCGATGTTCACGCCGTTGTTCGTGATCTCGCGCACCACCGGCTGGTGCGCGCACGTGATCGAGCAGCGCGAGGACGGCAAGATCATCCGCCCGAGCGCGAACTACACCGGTCCCGAGCCGCGGCCGTTCGTGCCGCTCGCCGCGCGCAGCTGACGCGCGCTCGCGGCCGCCGCCTCGGGCGACGGCCGCCGGCGCACGTGGCGCCTGAGCGCGCGCGCGAGCTCGGCCATCGTGAAGGGCTTGGCGACGAAGTCGTTCATGCCCGCCAGCAGGCACTCCTCGCGCGCACCCTGCAGCGCGTGCGCACTGACGCCGATCACCGGCAGCGGCGGCAGCCCGCCGGCCGTCTCGCGCGCGCGCAGCCGCTGCGTCGCGGTGATGCCGTCCATCACCGGCATCTGGCAGTCCATCAGCACCACGTCGATGCCGCCGGCGGCGAGCCGCTGCAGCGCCTCGGCGCCGTCGCCCGCGTGCTGGGCGCGGCAGCCGAGCGCCTCGAGCATGCCGGCGGCGACCGCCTGGTTGACCGGGTTGTCCTCGACGACCAGCACCTCGAGCCCAAGCCGCTCGCCCGCGGCCGAGAGCCCGGCGCAGGCGAGGAAGGTCGCGGTGTCGAGCTCGGCGCCGCGGCCGACGACGCGCGCCACGGTCGCGACCAGCAAGCCGCGCCGCACCGGCTTCGTGACGTAGCCGGCGACGCCGCCGTCGGAGCCGGGCTCGGGCCCGGCGCCGGCCGGGGCGAGCGTGATCACGGGCACCGGGCCGCCGCCGCCGCGGCGACGTGCCGCGTCGAGCGCCAGGTGCCGGTCGAGCAGCACCACGTCGGGCAGGTCGTTCGGCGCGCTGAGCGCGGCCTCGACGCCGGCGGCGTCGGCGACGGTCGTGACCGTGGCGCCGGCCGCCGCGAGCACCTCGGCGAGTACCGTGCGGGCCGTCGCGCTCTCATCGCCGAGCAGCACCCGCAGGCCGGCGAGCAGCGGCGGGCGCGCCGCCGCGGGCGGCGCCGCCGACACGGTCACCGGCAGCCGGCAGCAGAACGTCGAGCCGCGACCCAGCTCGCTCGTGACCTCGAGCGAGCCGCCCATCAGCTCCGTCAGCTGGCGCGCGATCGCGAGCCCGAGCCCGGTGCCGCCGTAGCGACGCGTGGTCGAGGCGTCCGCCTGCGCGAACGGCTCGAACAGCCGCTGCAGCGCCTCCGGCGCGATGCCGATGCCGCTGTCGGCGACGCGGATCTCGAGCGTGGTGCGACCCTCGACCAGCGGCGCCGCATCGAGCGTGACGACCACCTCGCCGTGCTCGGTGAACTTCAGCGCGTTGCCGATGAGGTTGTTGAGCACCTGCCGCAGGCGCAGCGGGTCGACCACCACGCTCGCCGGCACCGCCGGCCGCGCCGCGACGATCAGCTCGAGGTCGCGGCCGGTGGTGCGGCTCGACAAGAGCTCCGCGACCTCCTCGACCAGCGAGGCGACGTCGACGTCGGTCGGCTGCAGCTCGAGCCGGCGTGCCTCGATCTTCGAGAAGTCGAGGATGTCGTTGATGATGTCGAGCAGCGACACGGCCGAGCGGTGGATCGTGTCGCAGTACTTGCGCTGGCGTGCCGAGAGCTCGGTGCGCTCGAGCAGCTCGGTCATGCCGAGCACGCCGTTCATCGGCGTGCGGATCTCGTGGCTCATGCGCGCCAGGAACTCCGACTTCACGCGGCTCGCCGCCAATGCCGCATCGCGCGCCGCGTCGGCGCCGCGCTTCGTTTCCTCGAGCTCGGCCAGCATCTCGTTGGCCGCCACCGCGACCGTGCCGATCTCGTCGTCGTGCGCGTGCGGCGCGAGCCGCGCCGAAGGGTCGCCGGCGCGGCCGATCGCGACCAGCCGGGCCGCCATCTGCCGCAGCGGCCGCAGCAGCCGGCGCTCGAAGAACACGAGCGCGAGCAGCGCCACCACGAGGCCGGTGCCGACCGCGGACCAGAACAGCGCGCGCGCCGCGCGCGCCGCGCCGGCGTGCACCGGTCGCGCGCTCTCGATCTCGACCACCAGCGCCTCGCCGTCGAGCGTCGTGGTCGGCGCGAAGTAGACGCCGAGCACCGCGTCGTCCGACTCGTCGAACACCGGCGCGCGCGCGCCGTCGGCGACCGCGCGCCGCTCGCTGCCCGGGGCGAGCGGCACGGTGCTGAGCGCGACGTGCGCATCGAGCGCGTCGGCCAGCATGCCCTCGTAGCTGGAGTCGAGCGCGCGAAACAGCACGATCGCGCCGACGCTCGGCCCGGTGCCGTTGGTGTGCAGCACCGGCGCGAGGCCATAGGCGTAGAGCTTGCCGCCGACGCGCAGGAAGCCGGACTCGGCCACGCCGGCCCGGACGTGCCGCGGCAGCGGCCCGTCGCCGGTCAGCAGCGCGCGGAAGGCGGGGTCGGGGGTCACGTAGCGCCGCTGGAAGCGGTCGGTCGCGCGCAGGCCGACCAGTCGCCCGTCGAGCGCGAGGAACGCCGCGGTGTCGAAGCCGAGGTTGATGTAGGTCGCGGGCTCCCAGTTGGACTCGAAGAAGCGCGGGCCCCGGCCGAGGATGAAGCGGTAGGTCTCGTCCCAGCGGCCCTGGTCGATCGCGGTGTGGCGCAGCGCGTCGCTGACCCCGAGGATCGTGCGCGCCGCCACCCGTGCGCGGTCGAGGCCGTCGGCGCGCTCGGCCTCGGTGACGGTCGCGCCGTACCACCAGTGCGCCGCGGCGTACTGGCCGAGCCCGAGCACGCAGAAGGTCGCCACCAGCACGGCGATGGTCAGGCGCGACAGGCTCCGGTGGGGGGTGGTGACGACGGGCATGGGGCGGGCGGGCGCTCGGTGGGCTCCTGCATCGGTTAGCGCCGCCGGCCCGCGGATCTTGAGGCGGCGGGGTGCGGACTCAGGGAAAAGCGGAGGCCGGCCGGCGGGCCTGCCGCGACCGGCCGTGGCCCCGCGGCGACGAGCCGCCGCCGCCGGCCAGCCGGCGGCGGCGGACGCGGTGATAATGCGCGCCTCGCCGCGACCTCCCCGGAGCCTCCCGGGGCGGGCGCGCCCGCATCGCACAGGGGGAGGATTCATGAGGAAGTTCTGGCGGATCGCCGGCTGGACCGCGCTCGCAGTCGTCGTCGTGGTTGGCTACGCGGGCTACCGCATCGTCTGGGGCACACCGTTCACGATCAACGAGCTCGCCAACCGCCAGATGCTGCAGTTCCTGACCAAGAGTCCCGAGCTGTTCACCCAGATCGGGATCGTCGACGGCACGATCTTCGACCGCCACTCCGGCCGGCTCGCCGAGGTCGGCGTCGCGCGCCGCGACGAGGACTACGCGCTGCAGGAGCGCTTCCTCGACGAGCTGCAGCGCTTCGACCGCGCGAAGCTCGACCGCCAGGAGCAGATCACCTACGACGTGCTGAGCGACCTCTACCACACCGGCACGGCGCTCAAGGCCTTCGACTGGCTGTCCTCCGAGGGCCTGTACCCGATCAGCCCGATGTTCGGCACGAACGTGACGCTGGTGAACTTCCTGCAGTCGCAGCACGTCGTGAAGAACGAGAAGACGGCGCGCAACTACGTGCTGCGGCTCGAGGCCGCCGGTCCCAAGCTCGACGCGCTGATCGCCGAGATGCAGCGCCAGGCGCGCGCCGGCGTGGTGCTGCCGGTCTCGCTGCTGACGAAAACCGAGGCGGTGATCGCCGATACGGTGCAGCCGAAGCCCGAGGACAACGCGCTGGTCACGACCTTCGTGGCGCGCATGGACAAGGTGCCGGCGCTCGGGGCGGCGCTCAAGACCGAGCTGCGTGGCGCGGCCGTCGCCGCGGTCCGCGACCGGATCTACCCGGCGTTCGCGCGCATGACGCAGGCGCTCGAAGCGCTGCGTCCCGAGGCCGAGAAGCAGTCCGCCGGCGTCGACCGCCTGCCGAACGGCAAGGCCTACTACGCCGCGACGCTGCGCGAGATGACCACCACCGACTACACGCCCGAGCAGATCCACGCGCTCGGCCTCGCCGAGGTCGAGCGGATCCGCGGCGAGATGGACGCGCTGCTGCGCTCGCAGGGCCTCGCGACCGGCAGCGTCGCCGAGCGCGTGCAGCAGCTGACCAAGGACCCGCGCTTCCTGTACCCGAACACCGACGCGGGCCGGCAGCAGGCGCTGGCGCGCTACCAGCAGATCCTCGACGAGGTCAGCGTGAAGATGCCGGCGTACTTCCGCACGCTGCCGAAGACGCGGCTGGTGGTCGAGCGCGTGCCGCCGTCGTCGGAGAAGGGCACGGCCGCGGCCTACTACGAAGCCGCGGCGATGGACGGCTCGCGGCCCGGCACCTACTTCGCGAACCTGCGCGACATGAACGACCTGCCGACCTGGGAGATGAAGTCGGTCACCTACCACGAGGGCATCCCGGGCCACCACTTCCAGATCTCGACGGCGCAGAACCTGAAGGGCGTGCCGCTGATCCGCCAGCAGACGATCTACTCCGCCTACGCGGAGGGCTGGGCGCTGTACGCCGAGCAGCTGGCCGACGAGATCGGCATGTACGAGGGCGACCCGATGGGCCGGCTCGGACGGCTGCAGGACGACATGCTGCGCGCGGTGCGGCTCGTCGACGACACCGGCCTGCATGCCAAGGGCTGGACGCGCGAGCAGGCGATCGAGTTCGAGATGCGCGAGACCGGCCTGCCGGAGGCGACCGTGGTCACCGAGGTCGAGCGCTACATGGCGCTGCCGGGCCAGGCCTGCGCCTACAAGGTCGGCCAGCTCAAGATCGTGGCGCTGCGCGAGAAGGCCAAGCGCGCGCTCGGCGCGAAGTTCGACCTCCGGGACTTCCACGCGGTGGTGCTCGAGGACGGCGCCGTGCCGCTGACGCTGCTCGAGCGCTTCGTCGACGAGTGGATCGCGCGCACGCAGGGCGGCTGAGCCCGGGGGCCGGGCCGCCGGGCGTGGCAAGCGCCCATTGGCAAGGGCGGGGGCGGTGAGTCAACATCGCGCCCCCGCCCGCCACCCGGCCACCGCCATGTCCAGCCACGACCACAAGTCCGCGCAGCGCCCCGATCCCGATCGCGTGCTGGTCGACATCGCGCGCTACGCGCGCGAGCACCGCATCACGAGCGAGGTCGCCTACGACACGGCGCGCTACTGCCTGATGGACACGCTCGCCTGCGGCTTCCAGGCGCTGCAGTACCCGGCCTGCACCAAGCTGATGGGGCCGGTCGTGCCGGGCGCGACGATGGTCGGTGGCGCGCGCGTGCCGGGCACGAGCTACGAGCTCGACCCGGTGCAGGCCGCCTTCAACGTCGGCTGCATGATCCGCTGGCTCGACTTCAACGACACCTGGCTGGCGGCCGAGTGGGGCCACCCCTCCGACAACCTGGGCGGCATCCTCGCGGTCGCCGACTACCTGTCGCGCCGGCGCGTGGCCGAGGGCGGCGCGCCGCTCGCGGTGCGCGACGTGCTGACGGCGATGATCAAGGCGCACGAGATCCAGGGCGTCACCGCGCTCGAGAACGCCTACAACCAGGTGGGCCTCGACCACGTGCTGAACGTGCGCGTCGCGACCACGGCGGTGGTCACGGCGCTGCTCGGCGGCAGCGAGCAGCAGGTCATCAACGCGGTCTCGAACGCGTTCCTCGACGGCGGTGCGCTGCGCACCTACCGGCACGCGCCGAACACCGGCTCGCGCAAGAGCTGGGCGGCGGGCGATGCCACCAGCCGCGGCGTGCGCCACGCGCTGATCGCGATGACCGGCGAGATGGGCTACCCGTCGGCGCTGACGGCGCCGAAGTGGGGCTTCTACGACGTCGTGTTCAAGAAGCCGCTCGCCTTCAAGCAGCCGTTCGGCAGCTACGTGATGGAGAACGTGCTCTTCAAGATCAGCTTCCCGGCGGAGTTCCACGCGCAGACCGCGGTCGAGGCGGCGATGGCGCTGCACGCCGAGGTCGGCCCGCGGCTCGCCGACGTCGAGAAGGTCGTGATCGAGACCCAGGAACCGGGCGTGCGGATCATCGACAAGACCGGCCCGCTCGCGAATCCCGCCGACCGCGACCACTGCATCCAGTACATGGTCGCGGTGCCGCTGATCTTTGGCCGCCTGACCGCCGCCGACTACGAGGACGCGGTTGCGAATGACCCGCGGGTCGACGCGCTGCGCGCACGGATGGAGGTGCGCGAGAACCCGGCCTTCACGAAGGAGTACTACGAGGCCGACAAGCGCCACATCGGCAACGCGGTGCAGGTGTTCTTCAAGGGCGGCGGCGCGACGAAGCGCGTGCAGGTCGACTTCCCGGTCGGCCACCGCAAGCGCCGCGCCGAGGGCTATCCGCTGCTGGTGCAGAAGTTCGAGGCGTCGGTGGCCGCGCACTACTCGCCGAAGCAGACCGCGGCGGTGAAGGCGCTGTTTGCCGACGCGAAGCGGCTGGACGCGATGCCGGTGCACGAGTTCGTCGCCGCGCTCGTGAAGAACTGAGGCCGCCGCGGGCACCCCAGCGCCCGCCCCCGCCATCATGACCGCCGACCCGCGCCGCGTGCTCGTCGAGGGCCTCGCCGAGCTCCGGCTCGCGCCGGGCGCGGCCGCCGTCGAACAGCTGCTCGCGCTCGCCGCACTGGTGCGCGAGGCGAATGAGCAGGTGAACCTGACCGCGATCACCGAGCCGGTGGCGATGGTGCAGAAGCACCTGCTCGACAGCCTGACCGTGCAGCCGTGGCTCGCCGGGCCGTTCGTCGTCGACGTCGGCACCGGTGCCGGGTTCCCGGGGCTGCCGCTCGCGATCCTGAACCCCGAGCTCCGCTTCACGCTGCTCGACTCGACCGCGAAGAAGGTGCGCTTCGTCGAGCGCGCGGCCGCGGCGCTCGGCCTCGCCAACGTCACCGCGGTGCACGCCCGGGCCGAACAGTGGCAGCCCGCGCAGCGTGCGCAGACGGTGGTGTCGCGCGCGCTCGCCGAGGTCGGCGAGTTCGTGCGCGTCGCCGGGCACCTGTGCGCCCGCTCCGGGCGGCTCTTGGCGATGAAGGGCCGCGATCCCGCCGCCGAGCTCGCGCGCCTGCCGCCGGGCTTTCGCGTCGCCGGCGTCGAGCGGCTGCACGTGCCCGGGCTCGACGACGAGCGCCACCTCGTGATCCTGGAGCCGGTCGCGTGAGCGGGCTCGAGTTCCCGCATGCGGCGCCGCCGGTGGGCGGCTGGGTTGCGCTCGTGCCGGGCGTGCGCTGGCTGCGGCTGCCGGTGCCGGGCGGGCTGCGGCACATCAACGTCTGGCTGCTCGAGGATGGCCCGGGCTGGACGCTGGTCGACACCGGCATGGACGTGCCGGCGGCACGCGCCGCCTGGGACGGTGCGGTCGGGGCGGCGCTCGAGGGGCGGGCGGTGACGCGCATCGTCTGCACCCACCACCATCCCGACCACGCGGGCCTCGCGGCCTGGCTCGCCGAGCGCCACGGCGCGCCGGTGTACATGAGCGAGCCCGAGGCGATGCTGCTGCGCGACCTGCGCGCGACCGAGCTCGACCCGGCGCTCGCCGCGGCGCGCCTCGCGGGCTTCGAGGCCGCCGGGCTCGCGATCACGCCGGAGCTCGAGTCGGTGCTGTCGCTCCGGAACTACCGGCGGATCGTGTCGGGCGTGCCCGCGGACCTCAGGATCCTTGCCGACGGCGAGGTGCTCGCCGCCGGGTCACGGCGCTGGCAGGTGCGGCTCGTGGCCGGTCACACCGACGGCCAGGCACTTCTCTATTCCGCCGACAGCGCGCTGCTGATCGCCGGCGACCAGGTGCTGCCGCGCATCTCGAGCAACGTCGGCCTCTATCCGGAGCGACGCGATCCCGACCCGGTCGGCTCGTTCCTGGGCTCGTTCGTCGGGCTCGCGGCGCTCGAGCCGGAGCCGCTCGTCCTGCCGTCGCACGGGGACGTGTTCCACGGCCTGCGCCTCCGCCTCGGGCAGCTGGCGGCCCACCACGCGAGCACGCTCGCCGAGGTCGAGCGCCTGGCCGAGGCGCCGCTGACCGCGGCCGCGCTCGCCAAGCGGCTGTTCCGGCCCGACCTCGACGCGCTCAACCGGATGCTTGCGGTCGGCGAGGCGCACGCCCACCTGCACCACCTGGCGTTGCACGGCCGGCTGCGGGTCCTCGAGGCGCCGGGCGAGCCCCGGCGATACGCCTCCGCCTAGGCTCGCGGCCGCGGGGCGGATGCTATTCTGGCCGGCCTATGAACCGGATCATCGCCGTCGCCAACCAGAAGGGCGGCGTCGGCAAGACCACCACGGCCGTGAACCTCGCCGCGTCGCTGGCCGCGACCAAGCGGCGGCTGCTGCTCGTCGACCTCGATCCGCAGGGCAACGCGACCATGGGTTGCGGGGTCGACAAGGGCTCGGTCGAGCGCTCGGCGTGCGACGTGCTGCTCGGCGACTGCGCCGCCGAGGCGGCGATCGTGCGGGTCGAGCCGGGCGGATTCGACCTGATCCCGTCGAACCAGGACCTGACCGCCGCCGAGGTCCGGCTGCTCGCGACGCTCGCCGGCCGGGAACTGAAGCTCAAGCGCGCGCTGGCACCGATCCGCGACCGCTACGACCTCGTGCTGATCGACTGCCCGCCGGCGCTCAACATGCTGACCGTCAACGCGCTGGTGGCGGCCGACACCGTGCTGATCCCGATGCAGTGCGAGTACTACGCGCTCGAGGGGCTGTCGGCGCTGCTGTCCACCGTCGACCAGATCCGCGCCAGCATCAACCCCGACCTCAGGCTCGAGGGCATCCTGCGGACCATGCATGATCCCCGCAACAACCTCGCCAACGAGGTCAGCGCGCAGCTGATCGAGCACTTCGACGACAAGGTGTTCCGTACGATCATCCCGCGCAACGTGCGCCTCGCCGAGGCGCCGTCGTTCGGTCGCCCGGCGCTGTACCACGACAAGGAATCGCGCGGCGCGCTCGCCTACCTCGCGCTCGCCGGCGAGATGATCCGGCGCGCGGAGGAGCCGGCGGCGGCTGGCAGCCTCGACGACGAACCGGAGAGCGACGAATGAGCGTCAAGAAGCCGGCCCTCGGCCGCGGTCTCGGGGCGCTGCTCGGCGAGACCGCCGCGCGGCAGGTGACGGCGGCGGCGGTCGCGGGCCCCACGGCCGTCCCGGGCGAGGAGCTCGTGCGCCTGCCGGTCGACCTGCTGCAGCGCGGCAAGTACCAGCCGCGCACCGACATGCGGCCGGAGTCGCTGGCCGAGCTCGCCGAGTCGATCAAGGCGCAGGGCATCGTCCAGCCGATCGTCGTCCGGCCGGTCGGATCGCCGGGGCCGACCGAGTCGCAGCGCTACGAGATCATCGCCGGCGAGCGCCGCTGGCGGGCCGCGCAGCTCGCCGGCCTTACCGAGATCCCGGCGATCGTGCGCCGCGTCCGTGACGAGGCCGCGGTCGCGATGGCGCTGATCGAGAACATCCAGCGCGAGAACCTGAACCCCCTCGAGGAGGCGCGCGCCCTGGAACGGCTGGTCGGCGAGTTCGACCTGACCCACCAGGAGGCCGCCGAGGCGGTCGGCCGCTCGCGCGCGGCGGTGTCGAACCTGCTGCGGCTCCTCGAGCTCGCGGACGAGGTCAAGGCGCTGCTCGCCGAGCGCACCCTCGAGATGGGGCACGGCCGGGCGCTGCTGGGGCTCTCGAACCGCCGCCAGCAGGTCGAGATCGCCGCGTTTGTCGCCAAGAAGGGGCTCTCGGTGCGCGAGACCGAGGCGCTGGTGCGGCGCCTGGCCGCCCCGCCGCGACCCGAGCGCGAGGCCGAGACCGCCGGCAGCGCCGACGTGCGCCGCCTCGAGACCGAGCTCGGCGAGAAGCTCGGCGCCAAGGTGCAGTTCCGGCAGGGGGCGAACGGCCGTGGCCAGCTCGTGATCAGCTACTCGAGCCTCGAGGAGCTCGACGGCATCCTCGCCCACATCCAGTGACCGGGCGCCCCGGAAAAAGTAAATAAGGACGCCTACTTACCCGGTCCGGACGCGCGCCGGGCGTTCTTGAAGCACTGCAAAAACCTCCCTATAATGCGCGCGCTTTGCAGCCGGGTGGCTGCCAGCGTACGGCTTGACGGTCATCAGAAGGCCACGCTCGCGGGTCGACCCGGACGTGGCTTTTTTGTGGTCGATTGGCAACGCGGCGGAACGCACGGTGCACACAGACGAACCGCGGGCGTCGATGCTCAGGCCCTTCATGGCGGAGCGGCGAGCGGCGCTTAAGGTCGTCAAGTTGCAAGGAGTGATCGGGCTCGCCGTCGCGGGCGCGCTTGCTTCAGTCTGGGGATGGCCCGCCGGGCGCTCGGCTTTGCTGGGTGGCGGCGTGGGGATGGTGGCAACGCTGTTCTTCGTCGTGGCGCTTTTCCGGTATCCGGAAGGCGTTTCGGCGGCCCGAGTTGCCTGGGGCTTGTTCTTCGGTCAGGCGCTCAAGGTGGCACTGACCGTCGCACTGCTGCTCGCGGCTTTCCGCTCGAGCGCGGTGGTGGCCCCGGCGCTGCTCGGAGGGTACGCGGCGACGTTTGCCGCGTACTGGTGGGCGTCCCGCGGACCGGCGTCTCGCTGGTAATCGCGGACGGCGCTGTCGGGATCAGGGTTACAACGAACAAGAGTCTTGCGGATGTCGGGCACCTCCAGCAACGAATACATCCCTCACCACCTTCAGCACCTTCGCTACGACGTCGCGAAGGGTGAATGGGCGCACGGGACCGACGGCATCGTCAATTTCCACCTGATCAACGTGGACTCGTTGATCATGGGCTCACTGCTCGGCCTGTTGTTCGCCGCGATCTTCTACTTCGCGGCTCGCCGCGCGACGAGCGGTGTCCCGGGACGATTTCAGACGTTCGTTGAGCTGGTCGTCGACTTCGTCGACGGCCAGGTAAAAGAGGTCTTCCACGGTGACCGGCGCTTCCTGGCACCGCTGGCTCTGACCATTTTCGTCTGGGTCGTGCTGATGAACACGATGGACCTGCTGCCGCTCGACATTCCGGGAATGATCGCCGGCGCTGCCGGCGCGCACTACTGGCGCGTGCTACCGACGGCCGACATCAACACCACGTTTGCCATGTCGATCACGGTGTTCGTCTTGATCCTGGTCTTCAGCGTGAAGTCCAAGGGTGTAGGCGGGTTTGGGCACGAACTGATTGCCGCCCCGTTCGGTGCCCATCCTGCGCTGTGGTTGCCGAATCTCGCCCTCAACATCGTCGAGCTCCTTGCCAAGCCGGTGTCACTCGGAATGCGGCTATTCGGCAACATGTACGCGGGCGAGCTGGTCTTCATGCTGATCGCGATGCTCGGCTTCGCGTGGGCCGGGGCATTCGCGTCCGGCGCCGTCGTCGGCGGCGCCTTGGGTTTCATTGGCCAGGTCCTGCTTACAGCCGGTTGGGCCGTATTCCATATTTTGATCATCCTGCTGCAGGCGTTCATCTTCATGGTCCTGACCGTCGTCTATATCTCGATGGCGCAGGAATCGCACTAGGAACTTTGAGCGGCTTACGCGGAGACGAAGATCCGCTGCCGATTCGATCGACATTCGACTGACCCGCTAGGAGACGACCATGCCCCAGTACATCTCGCTGATTCAGGCTTACACCGCGCTCGGAATCGGCATCATCATCGGCCTCGGCGCCATCGGTGCCTGCATCGGCATCGGCATCATGGGCTCGAAGTTCCTCGAATCGGCCGCGCGGCAGCCTGAGCTCATGCCGGTGCTGACGGGCCGCATGTTCCTGCTCGCCGGCCTGATCGACGCGGCGTTTCTGATCGGCGTCGCGATCGCGATGTTCTTCGCCTTCGCGAACCCGCTCCTGTCGCGCCTCGCTGGCTGAGGTTCGATCGACGTCCCTGACGAGCGAGTACCGTCATGCAGATCAACGCGACCCTAATCGGACAGGCCATTGGATTCCTCGTGCTCATCTGGTTCACGTGGAAATTCGTGTGGCCGCCGTTGTTGGCTGCGATGGATGAGCGCCAGAAGAAGATCGCCGACGGTCTCGCCGCGGCCGACCGCGGCCAGAAGGACCTCGACGAGGCGAAGGCGCAGGCCCTCGAGATCGTGCGCGGCGCCCGCAACCAGGCCGCGCAGATCGTCGACCAGGCGAACCGCCGCGGCAACGAGCTCGTCGACGAGGCCCGCGGCACCGCGCTCGCCGAGGGCGAGCGGCTGCTGGCGAGCGCGCGCGGCGAGATCGCGACCGAGACCGCCCGCGCGCGTGGCGAGCTTCGCAGCCAGGTCGCGCACCTCGCGCTCGCCGGCGCCTCGCAGCTGCTGAAGCGCGAGGTGGACGCCAAGGCGCACGCGCAGCTGCTCGACGAACTGGCGACGCGGATCGCCGCGAGCCGCTGACGGAGACGCCATGGCCGAGAAAGCGACGATCGCCCGCCCGTACGCCCGCGCCGCCTTCGAGCACGCGCGTGCCGCGAACGCGCTCGCCGCCTGGTCGCAGCTGCTCGCGGCCGGTGCCGCGGTCGCGGCGGCGCCCGGCGCCGAGGCGCTGTTCGGCAACCCGCGGGTCGCGCCGGAGCAGCTCGTCGAGCTGATCGCCGCGGTCGCGACCGAAGGGGGCGCGCGGGTCGACGCCGGCGGTCGCAATTTCCTCGGCGTGCTCGCCGAGGGCCGGCGCCTCGGTTACCTGCCGGAAATCGCCGCGCAATTCGAGGCGCGGCGCGCGGAGGTCGAGAACACGATCGACGTCGCGGTCACCTCGGCGATGGCGCTGACGGCGGAGCAGCGCGCGACGCTGTCGGCCGCGCTCGAGAAGCGCTTCGGCCGCCGCGTGCGGCTCGCCGAGGCGGTCGATGCGGGGCTGATCGGCGGCGCGATCGTGCGCGCCGGCGACCTCGTGATCGACGGGTCGCTGACCGGGCGCCTGGCGCGCCTCGAGCAGCAGGTTTCACAGGCCTGAGCGCCCCGGGCGCGCGGCCGCAAGGGTTCAGAGGGAAAGCAGCATGTCCATCAAGGCTTCCGAGATCAGCGATCTCATCAAGGCGCGCATCTCGCAGTTCGACGCCGCCGCGCAGGCGGCCAACGTCGGCACCGTGGTCAGCGTCACTGACGGCATCGTCCGCATCCACGGCCTGGCCGACGTCCGCTACGGCGAGATGATCGAGTTCCCGGGCAACACCTTCGGCCTCGCGCTCAACCTCGAGCAGGACTCCGTCGGCGCGGTCGTGCTCGGCGACTACGAGCACATCACCGAGGGCAACACGGTCAAGACCACCGGCCGCATCCTCGAGGTGCCCACCGGCCCCGAGCTGCTGGGCCGCGTCGTCGACGCGCTCGGTAACCCGATCGACGGCAAGGGCCCGCTGAAGGCGTCGAAGCGCGCGCCGATCGAGCGCGTCGCGCCGGGCGTCATCAACCGCCAGAGCGTGTCGCAGCCGGTGCAGACCGGCCTCAAGGCGATCGACTCGATGGTGCCGATCGGCCGCGGCCAGCGCGAGCTGATCATCGGCGACCGCCAGACCGGCAAGACCGCGGTCGCGATCGACACGATCATCAACCAGAAGGGCACCGGCGTTAAGTGCATCTACGTCGCGATCGGCCAGAAGCAGAGCTCGATCGCGAACGTCGTGCGCAAGCTCGAGGAGCACGGCGCGATGGCGCACACGATCATCGTGGCCGCCTCCGCCTCGACGCCCGCCGCGATGCAGTACCTCGCCCCGTACGCCGGCTGCGCGATGGGCGAGTACTTCATGGACGAGGGCGAGGACGCGCTGATCATCTATGACGACCTGACCAAGCAGGCCTGGGCGTACCGGCAGATCTCGCTGCTGCTGCGGCGCCCGCCGGGCCGCGAGGCCTACCCGGGCGACGTGTTCTACCTGCACTCGCGGCTGCTCGAGCGCTCGGCGCGCGTCAATCCCGAGTACGTCGAGAAGGTCACCAACGGCCGCGTCAAGGGCCGCACCGGCTCGCTGACCGGCCTGCCGATCATCGAGACGCAGGCGGGCGACGTCACCGCGTTCGTGCCGACCAACGTGATCTCGATCACCGACGGCCAGATCTTCCTCGAGACCGATCTCTTCAATGCCGGCATCCGCCCGGCCATCAACGCCGGCATCTCCGTGTCGCGCGTCGGCGGCGCCGCGCAGACCGACATCATCAAGAAGCTCGGCGGCGGCGTGCGGCTCGCGCTCGCGCAGTACCGCGAGCTCGCGGCGTTCTCGCAGTTCGCCTCCGACCTCGACGAGGCGACCCGCAAGCAGCTCGAGCGCGGCCAGCGCGTCACCGAGCTGATGAAGCAGAAGCAGTACTCGCCGATGTCGGTGGCCGAGATGGCGCTGTCGCTGTACGCGGTCAACAACGGCTACTTCGACAAGGTGCCGAAGGAGAAGGTGGTCGCGGCCGAGGCGCAGCTGCAGTCGTTCGCGAAGACCAACGCCGGCGCGCTGCTGAAGTCGATCAACGACAAGCCGACCCTCAAGGAAGTCGACGCGGGCCTCAAGAAGGTCTGCGAGGACTTCTTCGCGACGGCGAGCTTCTGAGGAACGGCCATGGCCGGCGCCAAAGAAATCCGCACCAAGATCGCGAGCATCAAGAGCACGCAGAAGATCACCAAGGCCATGGAAATGGTCGCGGCGAGCAAGATGCGCAAGGCTCAGGACCGGATGCGCGCGGCGCGGCCGTATGCGGAGAAGATCCGCAACGTGATCGGCCACCTCCGGGTCGCGAACCCCGACTACCGCCACCCGTACCTGCAGGAGCGGCCGGTCAAGGCGGTCGGCCTGATCGTGATCAGCACCGATCGCGGCCTGTGCGGCGCGCTGAACGTCAACGTCTTCAAGCAGGCGCTCGGCGCGATCAAGGACTACCAGGCGCAGGGCGTCGGCGTCGAGCTGTGCCTGGTGGGCTCGAAGGCCGTGCAGTTCTTCCGGCGCCTGCGGCTGCCGATCTCGGCGACCGTCACGCACCTCGGCGACCGGCCGCACGTCACGAGCTTCATCGGCACGGTCAAGGTCATGCTCGACGCCTATGCCGAGGGCAAGATCGACCGGCTGCTGCTCGTGAACGCCGAATTCGTGAACACGATGAGCCAGAAGCCCGTCGCCCGGCAGCTGCTGCCGGCGGAGCCGGTCAGGAGCTCCGAATTGCAGGACATGTGGGACTACATCTATGAGCCGTCGGCCGCCGACCTCCTCGAGGGGCTGCTGACGCGCTACATCGAGTCGCAGGTCTACCAAGGCGCGGTCGAGAACGTCGCCTGCGAGATGGCGGCGCGCATGGTCGCGATGAAGAGCGCGACCGACAACGCCGGCAAGCTGATCGACGAGCTGCAGCTGATCTACAACAAGGCGCGGCAGGCGGCGATCACCAAGGAAATTTCCGAGATCGTCGGCGGCGCGGCCGCCGTTTGATAGAAGGTTTCAAGACATGAGCACCACCTCCACCGCCGCCACCGGCAAGATCGTCCAGATCATCGGCGCCGTCATCGACGTCGAGTTCCCGCGGGAGTCGATCCCGAAGGTCTACGAGGCCCTGAAGCTCGAGGACAGCGGCCGCACGCTGACCCTCGAGGTGCAGCAGCAGCTCGGCGACGGCGTGGTGCGCTGCATCGCGATGGGCGTGTCCGAGGGCCTGAAGCGCGGCATCGCCGTCCGGGCCACCGGCAAGGGCATCGCGGTGCCGGTCGGCAGCGCCACGCTCGGCCGCATCATGGACGTGCTGGGCGACCCGCAGGACGAGCAGGGCCCGGTCAACGCCAAGGAATACTGGGAGATCCACCGCCCGGCGCCGTCCTACGACGACCAGGCCGGCGGCCAGGACCTGCTCGAGACCGGCATCAAGGTCATCGACCTGCTGGTGCCGTTCGCGAAGGGCGGCAAGGTCGGCCTGTTCGGCGGTGCCGGCGTCGGCAAGACCGTCAACATGCTCGAGCTCATCAACAACATCGCCAAGGCGCACTCGGGCCTCAGCGTGTTCGCGGGCGTCGGCGAGCGTACCCGCGAGGGCAACGACTTCTATCACGAGATGATGGACTCGAAGGTCATCGTCAAGGACAACCTGCCGGAGTCCAAGGTCGCGATGGTGTACGGCCAGATGAACGAGCCGCCGGGCAACCGCCTGCGCGTCGCGCTCACCGGCCTGACGATGGCGGAGTACTTCCGCGACGAGAAGCAGGCCTCCGGCAAGGGCCGCGACGTGCTGCTCTTCATCGACAACATCTACCGCTACACGCTCGCGGGCACCGAGGTGTCGGCGCTGCTCGGCCGCATGCCGTCGGCGGTCGGTTACCAGCCGACGCTGGCCGAGGAGATGGGCGTGCTGCAGGAGCGCATCACCTCGACCAAGACCGGCTCGATCACCTCGATCCAGGCCGTGTACGTGCCGGCCGACGACCTGACCGATCCCTCGCCGGCGACCACCTTCGCCCACCTCGACGCGACCGTGGTGCTGTCGCGCCAGATCGCGGCGCTCGGCATCTACCCGGCGGTCGACCCGCTCGACTCGACCTCGCGCCAGCTCGACCCGCTGGTGATCGGCGAGGAGCACTACAACACGGCCCGCGGCGTGCAGGCGATCCTGCAGCGCTACAAGGAGCTGCAGGACATCATCGCGATCCTCGGCATGGACGAGCTGTCGGCGGAGGACAAGCTCACCGTGTACCGCGCGCGCAAGATCCAGCGCTTCCTGTCGCAGCCTTTCCACGTCGCCGAGGTGTTCACCGGCCAGAAGGGCAAGTACGTGTCGCTGAAGGACACGATCCGCGGCTTCAAGGCGATCATCGGCGGCGAGTTCGACCACCTCCCGGAGCAGGCCTTCTACATGGTCGGCACCATCGAGGAAGCGGTCGAGAAGGCCAAGACGATCACCTGAGGACGCGCCCATGGCCAACACCATCAACGTCGACATCGTCAGCGCCGAGGGCGAGATCTACTCCGGCCGGGCGTCGATGGTGTTCGTGCCGGCGGCGCAGGGCGACATCGGCATTGCGCCGCGCCACGCGCCGCTGCTGACGACGCTCAAGGCGGGCGAGGTGCGCGTGCAGACGCCGGACGGCGAGGAGCACGGCTTCTACGTCGGCGGCGGGGCGCTCGAGATCCAGCCGCAGCGAGTGACGGTGCTCGCCGACACGGCGCTGCGGGCCGCCGACCTCGACGAGGCGGCGGTGCTGGCCGCCAAGCAGCGCGCCGAGGAGGCGCTGCGCGAGCGCGGCAGCGAGGTCTCGCTCGCCGAGGCGCAGGCCGAGCTCGTGCGGCTCGCCGCGCAGGTCAAGATGCTGCAGCGGCTGCGCAAGACCAAGTAGTGCAACGCCGCGGCCGACGCCGTGCGCGGTGGATCGACCGATCGCGGCGACCTAGTCGAGCAGCTTCCAGGTCCGGGCGCCATCGAGCCTGCGGATCCGCACACGGTCGAGCACCGCCGGTTCGAGCAGTCGCGCATTGACCCCCATCACGCGCCCGCGCTGCTTGCCGCGATACACGTAGTGCGTGAGGCAGCCGCAGCGGCGGCAATGGCAGTAGTCACGCACGCGCAGACGCCACGCGTAGCGCGCGAGTGCGCCGCGCGCCGCGCGCACGCGCACCGACGAGGGACGGTAGTACGCCCACAGCGCGCCGTAGCGCCGGCAGATCGAGCAATTGCAGCTGATGACCGTGCGCGGCGCCTGACGCAGCTCGAGGCGCACGTCCCCGCAGTGGCAGGTCGCGAGGATCATCGCGGCATCAGCCGCCCGGGCCAAGGTAGCGCTCGAGCCAGGCCGCCACCTCGGCATAGAAGTAGCGGCTGTCCTCGCCGCGCAGGATCCAGTGGTTCGCTTCCGGGAACACGATCAGCCGGCTCGGTACCTGCTGGCGCTGCAGCGCGGTCCAGTATTCGAGCGTGTTGTTGAGCGGGACGCGGAAGTCGCGCTCGCCGACCGTCAGCAGTACCGGCGTCCGGAACCGGTCCGCGTGGCTGATCGGGCTCTGCGTGCGCCACAGCGGATCGCCGGCCCACGGCGGGCTGCCGATCGTGACCTCGCGGTGATAGACCGCATCGCTCGTGCCCCACTGCGCCTCGAGATCGACGAGGCCGGCATGGCTGACGAGGCAGCGGTAGCGGGTGGTGCTCGCCTGCATCCAGTTGGCGAGGTGGCCGCCGTAGCTCGCCCCGGCCGCGCACTGCCGCGTACCGTCGATGAACGGGTAGCGGCGGATGGCCTCGTCGGCAGCGGCATTGATCTCGTCGGCGGGGCCGGCGAGCGGATCGCGCTCGATCGCGCGCGCGAAGGCCTCGCCGTAGCCGGTCGATCCCGAATAGTCCGTCAGCAGCACCACGTAGCGCGAGCCGGCCAGCAGGTGGTAGTTCCAGCGGATCACGAACTGGTCGCGCCACATCGTCGCCGGGCCGCCGTGCAGGAGCACGAGCAGCGGATAGCGCTTCGCCGGATCGAAGCCGGCCGGCCGCACCAGCAGGCTGTGGATGCGCCGCCCGGCGGCGCTCGTAAACCAAAAGGACTCGACCGGCTGCCACTCGATCGAGCGCGCGCGTTCGGTATTGAACCCGGTCAGCGACACATGGCCGCCGGCCGGCTCGAGCCGCACCGCCTCCGGGGGTTGCACGGCGCTCTCCCACCGTGCGAGCAGCGTGGGCCGCGCTGCCCGCGGCGCGACGGCGAGTCCGCTGTAAACGCCGGTCGCGCCCGGCGAGAGCCGATGCACCGGGCCGTGTCGCGGCGCGACGAACGGCACCTCGAGGCCCGCCTCCTCGGCGAGGAAGTAGACGTCGCCGCCCGCGTCCACGCCCCAACTCGTCACCGAGCGGTCGATGCCGCCCGTCAGGTCGCGGGGTGCGGACGTGAGGCGCGCCCGCGCCGCATCGAGCTCGAGTGCCGCGACCGCGGTCGCATCGTAGACGTGGCCGCTGCGGCGGGTGTGCTCGGCGTAGAGCGTGCCGTCGGCGCCGAAGCGCGGCGCCGCCCAGCTGTCGGCGCCCGAGGTCAGGCGTACCGGCTCGCCGCCCGCGGCGGCGACGTACCAGAGCTGCGTCGAGGTGAAATCGCGCGCTGCGCGGTCGCGATCATCGCTCGCGACGAACACCAGGCCGCGGCCGTCCGGCGTCCACACCGGCTCGAGCGACTCGCCGCTGTCCTCGCGGTGTCCGGCGTAACCCGGCGCGGCCGCGAGCGCGGTGCCGGCGAGCAGGTCGCGCGCGGGAGCGGCGCCCGCCAGCGGTTGCACGTAGAGGTGCGGACGCCGCTCGTCCAGCCACTGGTCCCAGGCGCGCACCGGGAAGCCGTCGTAGACGCGCGCCGCGTACTTGCGGTCGGATCGTTCCTTCGCAAGGCGACGGTTGTCGGCGTCGTCGCGTGCCCCGGGCCAGACGTCGGCAACGAAGGCGAGGCTCGCGCCGTCCGGCGAGAAGCGCGGCGAGCGCGCGCCGAGCGCCACGCTCGTGACGCGCTGCGCCTCGCCGCCGCCGAGGTCGAGCACGTAGACCTGCTCCTCGGCATCGCCCTCGCGCTTGCTGCTGAAGGCGATCCGTCGACCGTCCTCGCTGAAGGTGACGCCGGATTCGGCACTTTTCGCGAACGTCAGCCGGCGCGGCGGTGCGGTGCCGTCGGTGGTCAGCAGCCACAGGCCGTAGGCCTGCTCCTTGCGGTCGTAGGCCGGCTCGAGCACGGCAAGCACCGCGCGCCGGCCATCGGGACTCGGCTCCGGCGCGCCGAGGCGTTTCATCAACCACAGGTCCTCGTGGGTGATCGCATGGCTCGCGGCCATCGCGGCCCATGGCCAGAGGAGCGCGCAGGCGGCGGTGATCCAGCGACCGGCGGTCCGGGACATGATGGCGGCTCCCTCGATGCGCGGACTGAGACGTGGTCCGCGGACGATACCGCAAAGCCCTGCGCTTACGGGCCTCGTGCGACAATGACCGCTTCGCGGCGATCGAGTATCCCCATGCCCCTCAGCATCGTGATCCTGGCGGCCGGTCAGGGTAAGCGCATGAAGAGCGACCTGCCGAAGGTGCTGCAGCCGCTCGCCGGCCGGCCGTTGCTGCGGCACGTCCTCGACTGCGCCCGCGCGCTCGGACCCGACGCGATCCACGTGGTGCATGGCCACGGCGCGGAGCAGGTTCGTGCGGCGTTCCCCGAGACCGACCTGACGTGGGTGCTGCAGGCCGAGCAGCACGGCACCGGCCATGCCGTAATGCAGGCGATGCCAGCGGTCCCGGACGATCACCAGGTGCTGGTGCTGTACGGCGACGTGCCGCTGGTGCGGGCGGCGACGCTGCGCGAGCTCGTCGCGGCGGCCGGCACCGGCTCGCTCGCGATCCTGTCGGTGCTGCTCGCGGATCCCGCTGGCTACGGGCGCGTGCTGCGCGACAAGGCCGGCAACGTCTATCGGATCGTCGAGCACAAGGACGCGAACCGCAAGGAGCTCGCCGTCCAGGAATCGAACACCGGGCTGCTGGCCGCGCCGGCCGCTGCGCTGCGGCGCTGGCTCGCCAGCCTTCGCAACGACAACGCCCAGGGCGAGTACTACCTGACCGACGTGGTGACGCTCGCGGTCAAGGACGGCGCGACCATCACCGCGGTGGTCGCGCCGACTGCGGCCGAGGTGCTCGGCGTCAACGATCGCCAGCAGCTCGCGCAGCTCGAGGCCGAGTACCGGCGGCAGCGCGCCGGCGAGCTGCTCGAGGCGGGCGTCACGCTCGCCGATCCCGCGCGCCTCGACGTCCGCGGCACGGTCCGCTGCGGCCGCGACGTGCGCATCGACGTCAACGTGGTGCTCGAGGGCGAGGTCGAGCTCGGCGACCGCGTGGTCGTCGGGCCGGGCTGCGTGCTGCGCGACGTCACGGTGGCGGCCGACACGGTGCTGCACCCGCACTGCGTGCTGACCGGCGCGGCGATCGGCGCGCGCTGCAGCGTCGGGCCCTTCGCGCGGATGCGGCCGGGCGCGCGGCTCCTCGACGACGCGCACGTCGGCAACTTCGTCGAGCTCAAGAACGCGACGCTCGGCGCCGGCAGCAAGGCCAACCACCTGACCTACCTCGGCGACGCGACCGTCGGCGCCAAGGTCAACGTCGGCGCCGGCACGATCACCTGCAACTACGACGGCGTCAACAAGTGGCCGACGGTGATCGAGGACGGCGCCTTCATCGGCTCCGGCGCGATGCTGGTCGCGCCGATCACGATCGGCCGCAACGCCACCGTCGGCGCGGGCTCGACGATCACGAAGCCGGCGCCGCGTGAGGCGCTGACGCTCGCGCGCACCCGCCAGCAGTCGCTGGCGGGCTGGCACCGCCCGGCCAAGGCCACCACCGAGGAGCGCAGCCGCGCGATCGAGCGGGCGCGCCTGCCGGAGGACGATCATTCCGGCTGAACCGCCCGCCGGCCCGGAACCCGGTCACATTCCGGGCCGACGGGATCGGCGATAATTGCGGGTTCTGGACCTCAGGAACGAGGGGTGGACCGATGTGCGGAATCGTAGGCGCGGTGGCGACGCGGGACGTGCTGCCGATACTGATCGACGGGCTGCGTCGCCTGGAGTACCGCGGCTATGACTCCGCCGGCGTCGCGGTGCTGCGCGACGACGGCCGCGTGGCGCGGCTGCGCGCGGTCGGCAAGGTCGCGCGCCTGCGCGAGACCCTCGACGAGTCGCCGACCTCCGGCAAGCTCGGCATCGCGCACACGCGCTGGGCGACGCACGGCGTGCCGAGCGAGCGCAACGCGCATCCGCACATCTCGCGCGACGGCATCGCAATCGTTCACAACGGCATCATCGAGAACCATGACGAGCTGCGCCGCGACCTCGCGGCGCGCGGCTACGAGTTCACCTCCGAGACCGACACCGAGGTGATCGCGCACCGGGTCCACAGCCACCTCGACGCCGGCGGCAGCCTGTTCGACGCGGTACAGGCGACGGTGCGCGAGCTGCACGGCGCCTACGCGCTCGCGGTGATGTCGGAGCGCGACCCCGACACCATCGTGCTCGCCCGCGCCGGCTGCCCGGTGGTGGTCGGGCTCGGCGACGGCGAGAACTTCGTCGCCTCCGACGTCGCGGCGCTGCTGCCCGTGACGCGGCGCTTCCAGATCCTCGAGGAAGGCGACGTCGCCGCGATCCACCGCCGCACGGTCGAGATCGTCGACGCGAAGGGCCGCCCGGCCGAGCGCCCGGTCATCCAGAGCGAGCTGTCGGCGGATGCGGTCGAGAAGGGCGAGTACGCCCACTACATGCTGAAGGAGATCCACGAGCAGCCGCGCGCCGTCGCGCAGACGCTCGAGGAGCGCGCCGCCGGTGGCAAGCTGCTCGAGGCGGCATTCGGCCCGGCGGCGCTCGACGTGCTGGCGCGCACCGAGGCGGTGCAGATCGTCGCCTGCGGCACGAGCTGGCACGCCGGCTCGGTCGCCCGCTACTTCATCGAGCAGATCTGCCGGCTGCCCTGCTGGGTCGACATTGCGAGCGAGTTCCGCTACCGGAATCCGGTGGTGCCGAAGAACACGCTGTTCGTCTCGATCTCGCAGTCCGGCGAGACGGCCGACACGCTCGCGGCCCTGAGGCTTGCGAAGCAGGCCGGCTACCTGTCGACGCTCGCGATCTGCAACTCGCCGGAGTCCTCGCTGGTGCGCGAGTCCGAGCTCGTGATGCTGACGCGCGCCGGCCCGGAGATCGGCGTCGCCTCGACCAAGGCCTTCACCACCCAGCTCGCCGCGCTCGGCATGCTGGTGATCGCGCTCGGCAAGCACCACGGCATCGACCGCGAGCGCGAGCGCAACCTCGTCGGCCGGCTGCTCGAGGTGCCGCGCCTGATCGAGGAGACGCTGGTGCTCGATCCGGTGGTGCGCCAGCTCGCCGAGAAGTTCGTCGACAAGCACCACGCGCTGTTCCTCGGCCGCGGCGCGCTGGCGCCGATCGCGATGGAGGGCGCGCTGAAGCTGAAGGAAATCTCGTACATCCACGCCGAGGCGTATCCTGCCGGCGAGCTGAAGCACGGACCGCTCGCGCTCGTCGACGCCGACATGCCGGTGATCACCGTGGCGCCGAACAACGACCTGCTCGAGAAGCTGAAGTCGAACCTGCAGGAAGTGCGCGCGCGTGGCGGCGAGCTGTACGTGTTCGCCGACCCCGAGTCCGGCATCACGCCCTCGGACGGCGTGCACGTGATCACGATGCCGAAGCACGTCAGCTACTTCCAGGCACCGGCGGTGTACACGATCCCGCTGCAGCTGCTCGCCTACCACGTGGCGACGATGCGCGGCACCGACGTCGACCAGCCGCGCAACCTGGCCAAGAGCGTCACGGTCGAGTAGCGCCCGGACGCGACGCGCCCCGCTATACTCGCGCGCGGTGCGGCCGCACGTACGGCGCGCCGCGATTTCCCGGATCCGTCCGCCGCGGGGCAGGGCGCGGGCTCCGGGACGCGGCACGCCGACGGACCGGCGAGGACCTGCCATGCGCAAGACACCCGACCCGCTGACGCGCCGCGCTCTGCTCGGTACCATCGCCGCCTTGCCGGCGGCTGCCGCGCTGCCGCTGCCGCCCTCGCAGGCATTCCGGCGCGCCGTGCCGCCACCGGCGAGTGCCGGCGAGGTGCTCGACGTGATGGGCTTCGAGCCGCTCGCGCGCGAGGCGCTGCCACCCGCGCACTTCGGCTACCTCGCGACCGGCGCCGACGATGACCGGACCGTGCTGCGCAACCAGGACGCCTTCGGCGACATCGAGATCCGCGCGCGGCGCTTCGTCGATGTCAGCCACGTCGACACCCGCGTTGCGCTCTACGGTACGCGCTACGCCGGTCCCGTGTACCTCTCGGCCGTCTCGAGCCAGCGCGCGTTCCACCCGGACGCGGAACTCGCGGTCGCGCGCGCCGCGCGTTCGCGCGATGCGCCGCTGATGATCTCGAGTGGCTCGTCGGTACCGACCGACGCCGTGGCCGCGGAGCGGGGCGCGCCCGTCTGGCAGCAGCTGTATCCCACCGACGATTGGGAAGTCACCCGGGCGCTGGTGCGGCGCATCGAGGAGGCCGGCTGCCCGGCGATCGTGCTGACGGTCGACACGATGCCGGGCCGCAACAACGAAACGCTGCGGCGTGCGATGGCCGCCGATTCACGCACCTGCACCGACTGCCACGTCAACAACAACCACGACATGTGGCGCAAGGCGCCGCTGTACGCCGGCCTCGACGTGTCGCGCGTCACGACCCACCTGCCGATGGACCTGACGCCGGCCTACCTCGACCGGCTGCGTGCGCTCGTGAAGGTGAAGCTGCTCGTCAAGGGCATCGTGGCCGGCGAGGACGCGGCGTTGGCCGTCGAGCACGGCGCCGACGGCGTGATCGTCTCGAACCACGGCGGGCGGAACGAGGAGACGTTGCGCGCGACGATCGATTGCCTGCCGGAGATCGCCGCCGCCGTGCGCGGCCGGGTCCCCGTGCTGCTCGACGGCGGCGTGCGGCGTGGCACCGACGTGTTCAAGGCGCTGGCCCTCGGCGCGACCGCCGTCGGCATCGGCCGGCCGCAGGGCTGGGGACTCGCGGCCTTCGGCCAGAGCGGGGTCGAGGCGGTGCTCGACCTCTATGTGCGCGAGCTCACGCAGATCATGCGCCAGGCGGGCACGCCGACGCTCGCCGACATCCGGCCCGAGCGCGTGAATCGCCGCGGCGTGCGCTGAGGTCGCGCCGCGTCAGTGCGCGGCGATCGGCGGCGACCAGCGCTCGATGAAGCCGAGCGCGATCTCGGCGCAGGGCTGAAGCGCCGCAGCCACCGCCGGGCTCAGCTCGAAGCCCCAGTCGAGCACCGCCGGCTCGAGGTGGATCAGCACTCGCCTCGCCGGCAGCTGGCCGGCACGGCGCGCGCTGCCGAGGATCTCGGCCAGGCAGCCCTCGACGGGACGCCGGTCGCGGCGCGTCACGAAGCGGTCGAACGCCTCGCCCTCGTGCACCGTCAGCGCGCCCGGCTCCCCGCCGCACGGCGTCGCGTCGATCGCAATCAGCGCGTCGGCTGCATTGACGGCAGGCTGGACCGTGAAGCTGAGGGTGCCGGCATCGAGGATCACGACGTCGCGCCGGTCGCGTGCGCGCGCGGCGAGCTGCTGTGCGGCGTGCACGCCGGCGCCATCATCCGCGCGCAGCGGATTGCCGATGCCGAGCACGAGCACGTGGGCCATCGGGGCTCCTCGCCGCGTACCGTCGAGCCGAGAGTGACACGATGCGCGGGCCACCCGCCAGAGGGACATCGTGGCAAGCCCCTAGGTTCCGGGTTGCGCGTCCGGGACCCGTACGTCGCCTGCGGCAAGCCCGGATCCACCCGCGGTCGCGCAGGGCCAAGCTTCCGTGGCGGCGCTGCCGCGCCTCCCCCGGAGTCCACGTGTCCACGCACCCGATCCCGCCCGGCGAGCCCTCGCCAGCGACACTCGGCGGCCAGGGTCCGAGCGCCGCGATCCGCCGCGGCGCGCTCGCGACCCGGCCGGCGTTCCTGCAGGCCTCGGTGCTGCCGGTGCTGGTCGGCACCGCCTGGGGCAGTCGCGCGCCGGCCGCCTTCGACGGCTGGGCCTTTGGTCTTGCGCTCGCGGCCACCGTGCTCGCGCACGCGGCGACCAACGTCTACAACGACGTCGCCGACGACCTCGGGGGTACCGATCCAGCCAACGTCGAGCGGCTCTACCCGTACACCGGCGGCTCGCGCTTCATCCAGAACGGCGTGCTCCAACGTGACGCGATGGCCCGCCTCGCCGGCGGGCTCGCCGCCGCGGCACTGCTGGTCGGCGCGCTGCTCGCCTGGCGCCGCGGTACCGGCATCGTGGTGCTCGGGCTCGCGGGTCTGGGGCTGGGCTACGGCTATTCGCGGCCGGGCGTCGCCCTGGCGGGCCGCGGGCTCGGCGAGCTCGCCTGCGGGCTCGGCCTCGGCGCACTACCGCTCGCCGGCAGCGCGTGGCTGCAGGCGGGGCGCATCGACGCCGGCGCGATGCTGCTCGCGGTCGCCATGGGTACCTGGACCCTGCTCATCCTGCTGATCAACGAGGTGCCCGATGCCGCCGCGGATGCCGCGCACGGCAAGCGCACGCTCGCGGTGCGCCTCGGCGTCGGTGGCACGCGGCTGCTGTACGAAGCGCTGACGCTGCTCGCGCTCGCCGCCGTGCTCGGGCTGGTCCTGCGGCGCGACCTGCCCGGCTGGGCGCTGCCGGCGGCGCTCGGCCTCGCCTTGGCGGGATTCGCAGCCTCGGTGCGGATCAGCCGCGACCCTGGCCTTCGTGCCGGCCTGCGCAGGGGCATCGAGATCACGCTCGCGGTCCACGGCCTCGGCGGCCTCGTGCTGCTCGCCGGCTGCCTGCTCGGCTGAGCCGGCCTCGCCCGGGCGCCCCGCGCTGGCACCGGCGGCGCAAAGCTGCAACGATGCGGCCCGCATGACGAGCCGGGCCCAACGCTTCGACGCCGATTTCTTCGAGCGCTACTACGGCGATCCGGCGACGCGCGTCGCCGACGCGGGCGACGCCGAGCGCCTCGCCGGCCTCGTTGCCGGGGTCGTGCGGTACCACGAGGTGCCGGTGCGGCGGATCCTCGACGCGGGCTGCGGCATCGGGCTCCTGCGGGCGCCGCTCGCGCGGCACTTTCCCGGCGCGCGCTACGAGGGGCTCGAGGTCAGCGAGTACCTCTGCCGCCGGCATGGCTGGCACCAGGGATCGCTGGCGACGTTCGCGGCCGAGCCCTACGACCTCGTGATCTGCCACGACGTGCTGCAGTACCTCGACGACCGCAGCGCGGCACGCGCGCTCGCGAACCTCGGGCGTCTCACCCGCGGTGCCCTCTATTTCAGCGTGCTGACGCGCCGCGACTGGCGCGACGCGGCCGACCAGTCGCGCACCGACCGCGACGTGCACCTGCGCAGTGCCGACTGGTACCGGCGGCGGCTGCGGCGCGGCTTCCGTCACCTGGCCGCCGGCGTGCACCTCGCCCGGCCGCTGCGGCCGATCCTGTGGGAGCTCGAGGCGCCCTGGGCCTGAGCCTCAGCGGGAGGCGTCGGCCGGCGTGCGCTCGCGCTGCAGGCCGCGCAGGTACTCGACCAGCCGGCCGATCGCATCGCGGGTGCGCTCGCCGGCGGTGACGTCGGCGCCCTGCTCGCGCCACAGCTCCACGCCCCAGACCGGCATGTCGCGCGGCCCGTGCGACAGCAGGCGCTCGCGCCCGTCGATGACCCGGTACACCCAGTTGTCGGGAAAGTGGCCGCCGTGGCGCTGCGCGATGCGCGTCAGGTCCGGCACGGCGACGGTGAAGCTGCTCGCCACCGGCCCGTTCCCTTCACCGCCCGCGCCGTGGCAGCTCGCGCAGAAGCGGTGGTAGAGCTCCTTGCCGCTGTAAGTCGAGTAGTCGGCGGCACCGGCCGGGGCGGCGAGGGCCAGGGCGAGGGCGAGCAGGGCATGTCGGGTGCGCATCGGGGGTCCTCCGGGCGGTGGCCGGCGGACAGTAGCGCCGCGGCGCGCGCGCCGAACCGTGGATTTCCGGGGTGTCGCGCGCCACGCTACAATCCGGCGCGCCCGTTCGGCGCCCGACCTGCCAGGACAACAAGGGGGATTCTCGATGCACGTTTCTTCGAACGTCGCCGGACGCTATATCCGCGCGGCCCTCGTGACGGCCGCGGCCGTCGCCCTCACCGGCCTTTCCGGCTGCGACTCGAGCGACGACACCGCGTCGCTGATCCGTGCCACCGTCGCGGTGCAGTCGATCACGCAGCAGGGCCAGTGCGAGGACGTGAACGTCAAGGTGACCCCGGTGCAGATCCTGCCCGGCGCGCCGAAGCTGTCGAACAGCAAGGAGTTCGTGACGCCGGTGAAGCTCACCAAGGGCGCCGACGGCGTCTCCTGCACCGGGTCGTCGCAGACGATTCCGATGGCGCCCGGCAAGTGGAAGTTCACGGCCAACATGCCGTCGGAGATCGCCAGCTGCGAGCGCGACATTGCGGCGGCGGGCCCGCTGAACGTCAGCTTCAAGGACGGCGAGACGACCTGCTCCTGATCCGGGTGCCGGGCCCGGCTTCGGCCGGGCCCGATCCCCGCGGCCGGGTAGTTACCCGGAGAGCATTCTAGATCCGACCGGTCGTGCTATTGTCCCCTTCCCAATGGGCAAGGGTGCACGCACACGGGCCACGATCCTGGCGGCGGCCGCCGAAACCGCCTGCCTCGCCGGATTCGACGGCCTCAACCTCCAGCCGCTCGCCGACAAGGTCGGCATGACCAAGAGCGGGCTGTACGCGCACTTCGGCTCGAAGGAAGCGCTGCAGATCGCGACGCTCGAGTACGCCGCCGAGCTCTTCCAGGCGCGCGTGGTCGCGCCGGCCAAGACCGAGGGGGCGGGGCTGCCGCGGCTCGCCGGTGTCTTCGGCCGCTGGCTCGAGTGGCCGGCCAACGCGGCGTTGCCCGGGAACTGCCCGTTCTTCGCCGGGGTGGTCGAGTTCGACGACGCCGCGGGGCCGGTCCGCGAGCGGCTGGTGCGCCTTTTCCGCGACTTCCGGGCGGTGGTCGAACAGCTGGTCGCCTCGGCGGTGCGCCACGGACACCTCGGTGCGGGCACCGATCCCGCGCAGTTCGCGCACGAACTGCTCGCGCTGCGCTACGCGCACCACTGGGCCCAGGGCTTCATGCACGATCCGGCGGCCGACGCGCGCACCCGGGCCGCGTTCGCGCGCCTCGTCGGCGGCCGCGCCTAGCGTCGCGGCCGGGCCGGGCGCGCGGCGCCGGACCGAATGCGGGATAATGGCGGCTCCCCGATCAGCCAGATCCCCGTGCCGCCGAAGTCCCTCCTGCCGCTCCTCGCGATCGCGGCGCTTGCGCTCGCCGCCTGCGCCGAATCCCGCCCTTCCCCGCACAAGCCGGCGATCGCCTGGAACCCCACGGCGGCGCCGCGCCTGCCGCTGCGGATCGGTCCCGACCTCGTGGTGCGGCGCGTGCAGTTCGGCCTGCTCGACACCGGCCCCGACGGCGAGGACCGCTTCGTGCCCGCCACCGAGGTGCCGGCGGTCGAGGGCGAGACCTTCGGCTGGATCGTCGAGGTCGAGACCAGCCGCGAGTCGCTGCACTGGCAGGAGCACCTGCGGCTGCCGCGCCCGCCCGCCGACTGGGGCGACGCCGGCACCGATCCCGACGTGCTGATCTCCAAGGACGGCCGCGGCGCCGTCGCGCAGGGCGAGGACAGCGTCGAGGACGGCGAGCTGTCGCGCTTCTACTGGTCGCTCGCCGCCGGCGATCCGGCCGGCGAGTACGAGCTCGACCTCGCGATCGAGGGCCGGCCGATCGCGCACTTCACGTTCCGCGTCCCGGAGCCCGTCCAGGAGAAGGCAATCCTCGTCGAGGATCGCGCCGGGCGGCGCCCCGACCCCGGGGCTGCGCGCCTCGCTGCCACGGGAGTCGAGTCATGGAGATGAAGACGGTGCACGCCGGCAACCTGCGTGCGATCGGCTACGACGAGTCGAACCGGGCGCTCAGGGTCGAGCTCGCCGGCGGCGCGCTCGTCGAGTACACCGGTGTCTCGTCGGAGGTCTGGCGGCGGCTGTCGACCTCGTCCTCGATGTGGAGCTACTTCCGCGACAACATCGAGGAAAACTACGCCGAGCGCCGGATCCGCTGAGCACCCCCTTGCCCGGCCGTTTCACGCTCCGCCGGCTGTTGCCGATCGTCCTGTCGGCGGTCATCGTGGTGATGGCCGGCCGCGTGCTGTGGGGCACGCTGCGCCACATCCACCTCGCCGACATCGTCACCGCGCTGCGCGCGATCCCGCTCAGCGGGGTGCTCGTGGCCGGCGTGCTGGTGACGACGCTCTACACCGCGCTCGCGATCTACGAGGCGATCGTGGTGCGCTTCGTCGAGGGCGCGGCGAGCTCGCGCCGCGCGGTGCTCGCGGCGCTGCTCGCCGCGCCGATCGGCCACGCGATCGGCTGGGGCGCGGTCTCGGGCGGCGCGATCCGTTACCGGATCTACTCGGCGGTGCAGCTGCCGCCGCTCGACATCGGCAAGATCGCGCTGCTGGCCGCGATCCCGTACCCGGCGGGTCTCGGGCTGCTGCTCGGCATCTCGCTGGTGCTGCAGAGCACGGCGGCGGGCGCGATCCTGCACGTCTCGCCCGACCTCGCGCGCGGCACCGGGCTCGCGCTGCTCGCGCTGCACGCCGCGTACGTCGGCTTCGTGCTGATGCGGCGCGGGCCGCTGGTGCTCGGCCGCTTCCGCCTGACGCTGCCGACCCCGCAGCTGACCGCCGTCCAGTACTGCGTCGGCATCGTCGAGGTCTGCTGCGGCGCGGGCGTGCTCTACCTGATGCTGCCGCCGATCCCGGGCCTCAGCTTCGTCGCCTTCCTCGGCGTCTACGTGCTGTCGATCCTGGCGGCGCTCGCGAGCAGCGTCCCGGCGGGACTGATGGTGCTCGAGGCGATGCTGATCCGGCTGCTGCCGCAGGTGCCGCAGCCGACGCTGCTGGCGGCGGTCGCGGCCTACCGGGTGGTGCTCGAGGTGGTGCCGCTGCTCGTCGCGCTGGCGCTGTTCGGCGGCTACGAGCTCTGGTGGAAGCTGCCGCGGCAGCGGCGGCGCGCGGCCGCGCTCAAGGCCGCGGCCGAGGCGGCGCGGCGCGACGAGTGATCAGTGCGGCGCGGCCGGCGGCGCGGCCGCCGCCTCGTCCGGGTGCACCGTGATCCGCAGCCGACCGTACGGCGCGGCACCGAGGAAGGCGGTGCGCGCGGCCTCGGCGGCCGCCTCCGGCGTCGCCGGCGCCGCTCGCGGCACGCGGCGATCGAGCCCGGCAGGCGTGTAGACCACGAGGTAGCGCTCGCGCGTGTGGCCCGGGTCGAGGCCGAGCGTCACGCGGTAGGCCGGTGCGCTCGCGAGCTCGAGCTCCGGCAGGTCGAAGCGCAGCAGCTCCGGGTCGGTCGCCCGCGAGACCACGAAGTCGTCGGTCAGCACCGCGACCACCGGATAGAAGACCCGCGCCCGCCGCGGGTCGGCCGGGCCGCTCAGGAAGCTGCGCACCTCGACCCGGAACGGGCCGCCGGCGGCCGGCAACCGGAACGCGCCGAAGGCGCTCGGTCCCGACTGGAATTCGAAGGTCGGGCTGTCGGCGTCGAGCGTGAAGTCCAGCGAGCCGTCGGCGGGCAGCGTCCGGAACGCGAACGCGGCCGGGTCGGCGAGGCGCGCGCCGGCGGCAGCCGGCCCGGCGACGCCGAGCGCGGCGCAGAGTACCGCGAGCGTCGCGGCGAGTCGCAGGGGGTTCATCGGCCGACAGGCTAGCACGACCGTTCCGCCGCGCCGCGGTCGAGTACCATGGCCGCCCCGCCGCCCGAGCGATCCGCCGATGACCCGCGATCCGCCGCGTCCCGCGCGCCGGCCCACCGAGGTGCGCTCGCCGTTCGGCAGCCGCAGCGACCCGTACTACTGGCTGCGCGACGACACGCGCCGGGATCCCGCCGTGCGCGCGCACCTTGCCGCGGAAAACGCCTACTGCGAGGCGTGGTTCGAGCCGCTCGCGCCGCTGGTGGCGCGCCTCGAGGCGGAGATGACGGCGCGCCTGAAGCCCGACGACGCGAGCGTGCCGGTGCGCGACCACGGCTACTGGTACTTCTCGAGCTACCTCGCCGGCGCCGAGTTTCCGCGCTACCTGCGGCGCGGCCTCGCGGCGGACGCGCCGGAGGAGCTGCTGCTCGATGCGGCGGACGCCGCCCGGGGCCGCGACTACTACGAGGTCGGCGCGCTCGAGGTGAGCCCGGACAACCGCGTGCTCGGCTGGGCGGAGGACGCGGTCGGCCGGCGCCAGTACGTGCTGCGCTTTCGCGACCTCGCGGGCCGCGAGGCGTACCCGGAGGCGCTCGAGAACGCCGAGCCCGACCTCGCCTGGTGCGACGACAGCCGCACGGTGCTGTACGTCGCGAAGGACCCCGAGACGCTGCTCGGCCGGCGCGTGATGCGCCACCGGCTCGGCACGCCGCAGGCCGCGGACGTCTGCCTCTACGAGGAGGGCGATGCGAGCTACTACCTCGGCGTGCACCGCGGCAAGAGCGGCCGGTTCCTGTACATCACGCTGCACAGCACGCTCGCGAGCGAGTACCGCTACGCGCGCGCCGCCGATCCGGCGCTCGCGTTCACGGTCGCCGTGCCGCGCGCGCGCGACCACGAGTACCAGCTCGACGACGTCGGCGAGCGCTTCGTGCTGCGCACCAACGACGCCGCACCGAACTTCCGCATCGTCTCGGCGCCGATCGCGGCGGTGGCCGACCGGCGCAGCTGGCGCGACGAGGTCGCGGCGCGCGACGACGCCTTCGTCGCCGGCTTCGAGGCCTTCCGCGACCACCTCGCGGTCGCGGAGCGCTCGGGCGGCCTGCGGCGCCTGCGGGTGCGCACCTGGGACGGCCGCGAGGACCGGCTGATCGACGGCGCGGAGCCCGCCTTCACGATGCGGCTCGGCGCGCACGAGGAGCAGGACACGACGCTGCTGCGCTACGTGTACTCCTCGCTGACCACGCCGCCGTCGACCTACGACTACGACATGGCGAGCGGCAAGCAGGTGCTGCTCAAGCGCGAGCCGGTCGAGGGCGGCTACGAACCCGCGCGCTACGCGAGCGAGTTCCGCTTCGCGCCGGCGCGCGACGGCGCGCGCGTGCCGGTGTCGCTGCTGTACCGGCGCGACCTCCCGCGCGACGGGCGCGCGCCGCTCTACCAGGTCGGCTACGGCGCCTACGGCCTGTCGCAGGACCCGGCGTTCCGCTCGAGCGTGCTGTCGCTGGTCGATCGCGGCTTCGTGTTCGCGATCGCGCACGTGCGCGGCGGGCAGGAGCTCGGCCGCAGCTGGTACGACGCCGGCCGGCTGCTGGCGAAGCAGCACACCTTCGACGACTTCGTCGACGTCACCCGCTTCCTGGTCGCGGAGCGCTACGTCGATCCGGCCCGTGCCTGCGGCATGGGTGGCAGCGCCGGTGGGCTGCTGATCGGCGCGGTCGCGAACCAGGCGCCGGGCGACTATCGCGCGCTCGCCGCGCACGTGCCGTTCGTCGACATCGTGACGACGATGCTCGACGAGTCGATCCCGCTGACGACCAACGAATACGACGAGTGGGGAAATCCCGCGGCGTCGCGGGCCGTGTACGAGTACCTGCTCGGCTACTCGCCGTACGACAACGTCGCCCGCCAGGCGTACCCGGCGCTGCTCGTGACCACCGGTTACCACGACAGCCAGGTGCAGTACTGGGAGCCGGCGAAGTGGGTGGCGCGGCTGCGCGAGCTCAAGACCGACGCGCGACCGGTGCTGCTGCGGGTCGAGCTGGAGGCGGGCCACGGCGGGCGGCCCGGCCGCTACGAGCGGTTCCGCGAAATCGCCGAGGAGTATGCGTTCCTGCTGGCCGCGGTCGGCCACCCGGACGCCGCAGCGCAGCCGCTCGGCTAGGGTCGCGGCTCGTCGGCGCCGGCGCGCGGCGCGGCGTCGGCGACGGTCGTCGGCGCCGTCCCGCCGGCGGCGGCGCCCGCCTCTGGCGCGGGCTCGGGACTCGCGGCGCCGGGTGCCGCGGCGGCAGCCGGGGCGGTCGCCGCCTCGGGCACGGGGCCGTCGTTCGGCGAGGCGCCGGTCGGATCGGAGGCGGGTAGCGAGTGGGTCGCCGGGACCGCGGCCGGGACCTCGGCCGGGACCTCCGCGGGGATCGTCGCCGGCGTGGACAGCGAAGCCGCCGCGGGCGCGGGATCCGCCGCCGCGTCGGTCGGTGGGGTGGCCGGCCCGGGCACGAGGCCCGGATGCGAGCCGGGCTCGCCGTCGCGCGCCGTCGAGTCCGTGGGCTGCGGCGCGAGGTCGGGCGGAGCGCTCGTCGGCACCTTTAGCGGTGGTCTCGCGGCCGGCGGCGCGGCCACCGCCTCGACCGCGGTCGAGGCGGCAGGATCGCCGCCCGGCGCGGCCTCCGCGATCGACGCGCTTTGGGACGGCGGACGCTCGGGCTCGGGCGTACGCGAGCGGCCGGCGTGGAGTAGCCACCAGGCGCCGAACGCGAGCAGGAGTGCGGCACCGAGCGCGGCGAGCAGCCGCGCCGGGGACCCGCCACGCCCGTGCGACGGGCTCGGCGGCCGGGTGGCCGGGACGAGCTCCGCCGCACGCCGGAGCGCCGCGTCGACGAACGTGCGCACGCGGGCCGCCGACAACGGGCGGTGCAGGAATCGGTAGACCTGGCCGGTGGAGATCAGGCTCGCGAGCCGCGCCTCGTCGTCGCGCGAGCCGACCGCGACCAGCGGCAGTTCCGGGAACTGAGTGGCCAGGTGTCGCGCGACGGTCGCGGCGGCGGGGCCCAGCGTCGCGAGGTCGAGCACGAGCGCGGCGCGGCGACCCACCATCAGCAGGTCCGCGAGCGCGCCCGGCGTCGCGGCGACGCTGACCGTCGTGATCGGCGCCGCCTCGCGCAGCGCCGCGGCGAGTTCCTCGTCGTCGGTGACGACGAACAGTTCGACCGGCTCGCGCACGAGGCGCGGCGGTGGTCGCGAAGCGGCGGCGGGCCGCGGTGCACGGAGCGTCGTCATCAGCGTCCTCTGCATCCGGCGGCGTCGCGCCAGCCGGGCTCGTCTCGCGGCATCGCCGGGCTCTTCGGCCTGGCTGACACCGCCCCGGGGAGCATCCTTGACAAGAACGCGCGTTGCGGGGTGGAGACAGTTAACGTTTTCTGGTGCCCACCCTGTGAGTTCGGTCAAAAAATCCAATCGTGGCCGGGGCTTGGGACTGGGGTATTGACCCCATCCCGGCCCTGGGTGTGGGGAAAAAGCAGCTCGTAACTCATTGATGTAACACTGATTTTGTCTGGCGCAGCCGCGTCAAGATGCTCGACAAGGGCCGGTCGGCCGGCGCAGGATGGCCGCAGACGGGGACGTGGAGAGCGATCGAGACTCTCCGCGCGTTATGTCATGCGACCACGGACATGAACGGGGGTTCTAGCCGATGGCGTACCGGATCACGGTCAAGTCGCGCCTGCCTGCGGCGATGCAGGGCCAGCTCGAGGCGTTGCTGTTCTTCAACGAATGCCAGCACCGCATTCGCCAGGAGATCGAGGCGACCATCGAGCGTTACGGCCTGCCGGAGCTCGTCGAGGCCGACGGTTACCTGACGCTGCGCGTCGCCGGCGTGCCCGAGGTGCAGACGCTGTACGCCGTGCACGAGGAGGACGGCCGCGCGCGCCCGGTCGGCGTGGTGGTCTACGTGCGCGACAGCTTCGAGCGCATCACCGTGCTGCACGTCGGCGTCGCCGCGGACTACGCGCACGGCGGGGCCTACGCCAACGAGCACGTGCTGCGGCGCCTGATGCAGCAGATCCGCGAGGTCGCGCGCCGCACCGCGGGCATCCGCCACGTCGAGCTCGCGTACCGCCAGAGCCGCCAGCTGCGCGTCGCGACCGCCTGAGCGCGTCCCGGGCGCGGGCCGTTCGCCGCGCCGCTGCTCGCGACCCGCCCGTCCCTTCCCCGTCACGCGCCCGGCGCGGCGAGCACGGGCCCGGGGGAGGGTAACCCGCCCGACCGCGCTGCTATCGTCGGCGCATGTCCCGCCCCGCGCCGCCCGGCCGACCCCCGCATCCCGACGTGCTGACGCCGGCCGAGTGGCGCACCGTCGAGGCAGTGCGCCACGGCCTGTCGAACCGCGCGATCGCGCGACGCGACGGCGTCAGCCTCGACGCCGTGAAGTTCCACGTCGCGAACGCGCTCGCCAAGCTCGGCCTCGGCGACCGCCGGGCGCTGCGCCGCTGGCCGGGCGTCGCGCGCGGCACCGCCCTTTCCCGCCAGGAGCCCGCCATGACCACCGCCCCCGCCCCCGTGCTCGGTCCGATCGGCCAGGTCGCGCGCCACGTCCGCGATGTCGCGGCCGCGGTCGCCTGGTACCGCGACGTGCTCGGCCTGCCGCACCTCTACACCTACGGCACGCTCGCGTTCTTCGACTGCGGCGGCCTCCGGCTCTTCCTGACCGAGTCCGCTGCGCCGCCCGCCGACTCGGTGCTCTACTTCCGCGTCGCCGACATTCGCGCGGCGCACGCCGCGCTCGCCGGCCGCGGCGTGGAGTTCGTGTCCGCGCCGCACCGGATCCACGTGCACGGCGACGGTACCGAGGAGTGGATGGCGTTCTTCAACGATCCGGACGGCCGGCCGCTCGGGCTGATGGCGCAGGTCCGTCCCTGAACCGCCGCGCTCAGCGCGGCGGCAGCCCGCCGTCGCCGCCGCCGGGCGCGGTGGTGGCCATGCCGCCGGTCAGCGCGAGCCGCATCGCCGCCTCGACCGGCATGTCGAGGTGCTCGACCGCGGTCTTCGGCAGGTACAGCGTCACGCCGCCGAGCATGTACGAGAGCGGGAAGTAGACGGCGACCAGGTCGATACCGCCCGCCTGCTTCTCGAGCTCGGGCAGGTCGTCGCGCGTGATGAAGCCGAGCATCCGCGCCTCGCCGACGCGCCAGACGACGACGCTCTGCAGGTCGCGGCGCCGCTCGCCGGAGGGCAGCAGCCGCGTCACGTCGCGCACCGCGCCGTAGACGGTCTTGATCAGCGGGATCCGGCCGAGGAACTCCTCCCAGACCGAGATCGCCCGCCGCACCATGTAGGCGTTGACGACCGAGCCGATGATGAAGAGCAGCGCGAGCCCGGCGAGGATGCCCATGCCGGGGCGGTAGTCCTGCGCCGGCACGATCAGCGTGATCACGCCGCGCATCAGGCCCTCGGCGCGGGTCGCGAGCCACCAGACCGCGTAGATCGTCAGCCCGATCGGCAGCACGGCCGCCAGGCCCTTCATCAGGATCGTCGTCAGGCGCTTCATGGTGGGGATCGCTGGGACAGCCGGCACGGGCGGTGCTAGTTTGACACGCGGTTGAACGGGCGGAGTACCGCGTGATCCGGAAATTGCCGATGCTGCTCCTCGGCGCGCTGCTCGCGGCCGGCTGCGGGCAGCGCCCGCCGGCGCCGCCGGCTGCCGCGCCGCCGGCACCACTGCCGGCGAGCGCCCGGGCGGACGCGATCCGCGCCGCCGCCAGCGGCCAGCCGGCCGTCGAAGGTCGCCGCGACCGCGCGGATGGCGCCGCCACCTGGCGCGCGGTGTTCGCCGGCGATGCGCCGGCGCTGGTCGAGGAGAGCGTCGCCGTGCCGGGCGGCGCGCCGTACGTGAACCGCTACTACTACGAGCAGGGCGCGCTCTTCTACTACGCCGGCGAGCAGGCCGCCGAGGCGGGCAGCGGCGCGGCCGGCCCGTTCGCACGCGTCGCCGTGCAGGCGGAGTTCGACGGCGCGCGCGCGCGGCGCGCGGTGCGCCTCGAGCACTACGGCCCGGTGCCGTTGCCGCCCGCGCTCGCCCAGGCGATCGCCGCGCGCGGCGCCGAGCTCGCGGCCGCCGCGCGCGACGAGCACAGTGCCCGGAGGCTCGCGCCATGAGCGCGCGGCCGGTCAACGACGAGCTGCTGAAGGCGCTGCAGGACCTGCTGTACGCGATCGCGACCGCCGACGAGGCGGCGGTCGGCGCGCTCTTCTGCGAGGAGGGCACGCTGCACTTCCCGGGCGGCAACCACCGCCTGCACGTCGGCCGCGCGGCGGTGGTCGAGCGGCTCGCCAAGCTGTTCACGGAGCTGCGCCAGCGGCTGCCCGGACCGACCTACGTGCGCTTCAAGCTGGAGGAGTTCGCGTGCCTGCCGCTCGATGCGCGCCACGCCGCGGTCTACGCGAGCCTGACCGTCGACGGCCGGCACGGCCGGCGCACGCTGCTCTACCGGCGCGAGCGCGCCGGCTGGCGGATCCTGCATTTCCACGCCTCGAACGAGGGCGCGCTGCGCGGGCCGGAGACCGCCTGAGCGCGTCGCCGGCCGGCCGAAACCGCGTACCATAGCGCCCCCCTGCGCCCGCCCGGAGATGACGTGAACGCCTCGTTCGACGCTGCGACGCCGGCCGACGTGCCGGTGCTCCTGTCCCTGATCGGCGAGCTCGCCGAGTTCGAGCGGCTCGCGCACGAGCTCGTGGTCACCGAGGCGAGCCTCGCGAGCGCGCTCTTTGGCGAGCGGCCGGCGGTCGAGGCGGTGCTGGCGCGCGTCGCCGGCGAGGTGGCGGGCTTCGCGCTCTACTTCCACAACTTCTCGACCTTCAGCGGCCGGCGCGGTCTCTATCTCGAGGACCTGTACGTGCGACCGGCGTTTCGCGGCGAGGGCGTCGGCAGGGGCCTGCTGGTCCACGTCGCGCAGCTCGCCGCGGCGCGCGGCTGCGGCCGCATGGAATGGGCGGTGCTGAACTGGAACCGCCGCGCGGTCGGCTTCTACGAGTCGCTCGGCGCCCGGCCGGTCAACGACTGGACCGTCTACCGGCTCGACCGCGCCGCGCTCGACGCGCTGCGCCCGCCGGGCCGCTGACGGCACGACCGCATGGCAAGCGCCCGCCGATCGGCGATGATAGCCGCCGGCCACACCCGGGGGACGCCATGAACCGCCACGCCGCACGGATCCTCTGCCTGCTGCTCCTGCCCGCCGCGCTCGCGCGCGCCGCGGAGCCGTCCTCGCCACCCGCGCCGGCGCCGGACGTCAGCGCCGAGGACGTGCTCGCGCGCGAGGCGCGCCACGACGCGGCGCTCGTGGTGCTCGACGTGCGTACGCCGGAGGAGTTTGCCGAAGGCCACGTGCCCGGCGCGATCAACGTGCCGCACGACCAGGTGGCGCAGCGGCTCGAGGAACTCGCGCCGCTGCGCGACAAGGACCTGGTCGTCTACTGCAAGAGCGGCCGCCGCGCCGGGCTCGCGCTCAAGGTGCTGGGCGAGCACGGCTACACGCGGCTCGCGCACCTGAGCGGCGACATGCAGGGCTGGACCGCCGCCGGCCGGCCGGTCGAGCGCACGCCGGACGCCCCGTCGGCGGCGCCAAAGCCCTGAGTCGGCCGCCGCGTGGACCCGATCAAGCTCGGGCTGCTCGCGGCGATCGTGCTGGCGTGGCTGGTGCTCGGCGCCGTCTGGTTCGGCGTCATGCGCCGCCGGCGGATCCCGCCGGACGGCGCCAGGCCGGGCTTCGCAATCGGCTTCGTCACGAACTTCCTCGACACGCTCGGCATCGGCTCGTTCGCGCCGACCACCGCGGCGCTGAAGCTCTTCCGGCTGGTGCCGGACGAGCAGATCCCCGGCACGCTCAACGTCGGACTCGCCCTCGGCTCGACGCTCGAGTCGCTGATCTTCATCACCACGGTCAAGGTCTCGCCGGCGCTGCTGGCGGCGATGGTGGTCGCCGCCGCGGTCGGCGCCTGGTTCGGCGCCGGCATCGTCGTGCGCCTGCCGCGGCGCGCGATCCAGACCGGGATGGGGGTCGCGCTGCTGGTGGCGGGCCTCGTGTTCGCCGCGGTGAACCTCGAGCTCCTGCCGGGCGGCGGCGAGGCGGTCACGCTGGCGCCGGGTGCGTTCGCCTTCGCGGTCGTGGTCAGTCTCGCGCTCGGCGCGCTGATGACGATCGGCATCGGCATGTACGCGCCGACGATGATCCTGCTGGCGCTGCTCGGCATGCACCCGCTGACGGCGTTCCCGATCATGATGGGCGCCTGCGCGCTGCTGATGCCGGTGGCCGGCGTGCGCTTCGTCGCGAGCGGGCGGCTGTCGTTCGGCATCGCGCTCGGCTTCTCGCTGGGCGCGGTCGCGGGGGTGCCGCTCGCGGCCTTCGTCGTGAAGTCGCTGCCGCTCGAGATGCTGCGCTGGCTGGTCGTGCTGGTGGTGCTGTACGCGGCGCTGTCGATGCTGCGCCCGGCCCTCAGCCGGGCACCCGCAGCATGATCTTGCCGACGTGCGCGCTGGACTCCATCAGCCGGTGCGCGGCGGCGGCCTCGGCGAGCGGGAACGTCGCGTAGATCTGCGGCCCGCAGCGGCCGGCGTTCAGCACCGGCCAGACCCGTTCCTTGAGTGCCTGCGCGATCGCGCCCTTCTGCGCGGTCGTGCGCGGCCGCATCGTCGAGCCCGTGATCACCAGGCGGCGCTGCATCACCTTCACGAGGTCGAAGCGCTCGACCTTGGCGCCGAGCATCGTCGCGACCTGTACCAGCCGCCCGTCCATCGCCAGGCAACGCAGGTTCTGCTCGAAGTACGGCGCGCCGACGATGTCGATCACGACGTCGACGCCGGCGCCGCCGGTCAGCGCCGCGATCCGCTCGGCGAAGTCGGCCGTCCGGTAGTTGATGGCGCCGTCCGCGCCGAGCGCGAGGCAGGCCGCGCACTTCTCGTCGCTGCCGGCGGTCGCATACACGCGCGCACCGAACTCGCGCGCCAGCTGGATCGCGGTGACCCCGATGCCGCTGGTGCCACCGTGCACGAGGACCGACTCGCCGCGCGTCAGCCGGCCGTGCATGAACAGGTTCGCCCAGACCGTGAAGTAGGTCTCCGGCAGCGCCGCCGCGCGCACCGCGTCGAAGCCGGTCGGCCAGGGCAGGCACTGCGCCGCGGGCGCGACGCAGTACTCGGCATAGCCGCCGCCGTTGGTCAGCGCCGCGACCCGGTCGCCCGGGCGCACGTGCAGCACGTCGGTGCCGGCGGCGACCACCTCGCCGGCGACCTCGAGTCCGATGATCGGGCTCGCGTCCGGCGGCGGCGGATAGCGCCCCTCGCGCTGCGCGACGTCCGGGCGGTTCACGCCGGCGGCCTCGACGCGGATCAGCACCTCGTGCGGCCGCGGCACGGGTACCGGCCCGCTCGCGAGCTCGAGCACGTCGGCCGCGCCCGGTGCGCGCGCGGAGATGTAGCGCATCGTGGTCGGCAGCGGGTCGGGGGGCACGGTGGTGGGCGCTCCTGGCAGGCGGTGCCGCGATCCTACGCCGGATCGGCGCCGGGGTAGGTGGCGAACTGCGGCAGCTCGTCGGTGATCGTGAACCACGGCGCCTTCGAGCCGACGAAGATGTGCCGCTCGGGGCGGGCGCCCGGGTCGTCGTCGAGCGTGCCGAGCGCGAGCGCGAAGTACTCGGCGTGGGCGGCGGGGATCCACTGCAGCGTCGAGCCGCAGTGGCGGCAGAACGTGCGGGTCGCGTGTGCGCTCGCGCGGTAGCTTGCCACCGCGTCCGCCCCGGACTCCCAGCGGAACTCGGCGGGGCGGACGTGGCCGTAGCTGCCGAAGGCGGCCCCGTGGGCCTTGCGGCACTGGCCGCAGTGGCAGTGGCTCACGTGGTCGATGGCGCCGTCGATGCGGTAGCGCACCGCGCGGCACAGGCAGCTTCCGGTCAGCATGGGAGGCTCCGTCAGAGTTCGAGCTCGAAGTATGCCGTGCCGGGCAGCGGGTTGTGGCGGTAGGCCGCGATCGGCCGGAAGCCGAGTTCGAGGTAGAGCGCCTGCGCCGCCGCCATCGAGGCGAGCGTGTCGAGGCGCACGCGGCGGTAGCCGGCGTCCCGGGCCCGCGCCAGCATCTCGTGGACCAGCCGGCGGCCGAGGCCCGCGCCGCGCGCCGCCTCGAGCACGTACAGGCGCTTGAGCTCGCCGATGTCGTCCGCGAGCGGCCGCAGCGCCACGCAGCCGAGCGGCTGGTCGCCGCGGCGTGCGATCAGGAACGCCCCGGCCGGGGGGCCGTACATGCCCGGCAGGTCCGCGAGCTCGTGGTCGATGTCCTGGAAGCCGAGGTCGACGCCGAGGCCGCGGCAGTAGCCCTCGACCAGGTGCCGCGCGATCGCCCAGTCGGCCGCGTCGGCGGGCGCCGTGAGCGCGAGTGGCAACGCGCTCACCGCGCGCCGGCCGGGCCGCGGTCGAGCGCGGCGAGCAGGCATCGCCAGGCGCGCTGCTTCTCGGCCATCGAGCGCGACGCGTGCGCCGGGCTCGTCGACGGCAGCTCGCGCGCCGGCAGCGTGCGCAGCCCCGCCGGCAGCCCCGGCAGCACGTGCCGCCGGTACAGCGCCGCCGCGGTGCGGCCGTTGAAGCACACCAGGCGCAGGTCCGGGTGGCGCGCGAGGAAGCTGGCGAAGTCGTTGACGACGACGCTGCGCCGGTCGATCGCGGCGTCGAGGCTGCCGGCCCGGTAGGCGCTCGCACAGACGTCCCACAGCGCGACGCCGGCCGCCGCGAGGCGGCGCGTGCGCAGCGCGTAGGGCAGCTCGGGACCGGCGCCGACCAGCGCTCCCATCAGCGTCCAGAATGCGTTGCGCGGCTGCGCGTAGTACTCGCGCCGGCGCAGCGACTCCTGGCCGGGCAGCGAGCCCAGGATCAGCACGCGCGCGTCGCGGCGCGCGACCGGCGGGAAGCCCTGCGAGTGCATCGCGGCGCTGCCCTCAGCGCAGGCTCGAGGGCAGCGTGGCGAAGTCCGCCGTGCGGCCGAGCGCCTCGAGCGCCGCGGCGAGCGGCGGCGGCGCCGCGACCAGCCGCCGTGCACCGAGGTCGAGCCAGCCGCCGACGCTCGTGACGCGCGCCACGAGTTCACCGTCGCCGCGCCGGAACTCGTTGCAGAGCCGCCAGCGGCTGCCGTCGGGCGCGAGCCCGGCGAGCGCCAGCGTCGCGCGCAGCGGTTCGTGCAGGCGCACCTCGCGGAAGTACTCGAGCGCGTCGCTGCGCACCACCGGGCCGACGCCGAGGCGGGTGAACTCGGCCGGACCCATCGCGCGCGTCGCGAAGTAGCGCAGCCGCACGTCGACCGCCCGCTCGAGGTAGGCGGTGTTCGCCATGTGGCCGTTCATGTCCATGTCCGACCAGGCGGTCTCGAGCGCGATCTCGAACGGCGTGCCGGTCAACGGGGCTCTCCGGGCGCGGGGCGGACAAGCGTCGGCGCCGACCCGCGCCTTGTCAACGCGCGGCGGGCGGCTGGTAGTCCTGCAGGCCGACCACCAGGAACCCCGGCCCGCCGTGCACGCCGAGCGCCGCGCCGAGCGGCACCAGCCACGCGCGGTCGATGTCGTCGCGGCCGGCCGTCAGCAGCTCGAGCAGGCGCGCACCCTCCTCCGGCGCGTTGCCGTGGCCGACCACGAGGCGCCAGCGCCGGCCGCGCCCGAGGCGTCGCCTGAGGAAGCGCGCGAACTTCTGGGTCAGGTTCCGGTGTCCCCACAGCGCGCCGCCGATCGACACCCGCCCGTCCGGGAACGTCGCCAGCAGCGGCGCGATCCTGAGCCACCGCGCCGCGGTACGCGCCACCGGCGGCACGCGCCCGCCGCGCACCGCGTAGTCGAGCGTCGCGAGGCAGGCAAAGGTGCGGGTGCGCGGGATCACCTCGCGCACCGCGCGCTCGACCGCCGCCGCGTCGAGGCCGGCGGCGACGCACTCCGCTGCGTACATCACCACGAGACCCTGGCCCGCCGAGGCGTTGTGGGTGTCGATGACCCGCACCCGCTCGTGCGCCGCGATCCGGCTCGCCGCGGATTCCGCCGCCTGGCGCGTGCCGCTGACGCTGCCGGTCAGGTTCAGCGACAGCACCGTCTCGTAGTGCGAGGCGAGGAACTCGTACAGCCGCCGGAAGTCGCCGGCCGGCGGCTGCGAGGTCTTCGGGTGCACGGGACTCGTCGCCAGCAGGCGGTAGAACTCCTCGGGGCCGAGCGTGACCTTGTCGAGGAAGCTGCGCTCGCCGAAATGCAGCCGCACCGGCACGGTGTGGATGTCGAGCCGCTCGAGCTCTTCCTCCGGGATGTCGGCCGCCGAGTCGGTCGCGATCGCGATGCGCCGCCGCGCCGCGTGCGCGGTCGAGCGCTGCTGGCGCTGCATGTCGTCGGCCTTCTGGCCGCTGACCACGCCGTGTCCGGCCGCGAGGCGGAACACCGCCTCGGGGTCGGCGACGTGCACGTGGACGCGCACCTTGCGCTGCGTGCCCGCGACCACCAGGCTCGAGCCGAGTGGCGCGAGTTCCTCGCGCAGCCGCCGGTGGTCGAGTGCGGTGCCGCTGACGAGGCACTCGGTGCACCAGCGGTGCTCGAGGCTCGCCTCCGCGCCGGCGGCTTCCGGCTCGGACGGCGGCGCGCCGAAGGCGATCGCCGTCTCGTCGAGCTCGCCGGTGTCGAGATAGGCCGAGACCCCCTCGAGCAGCGTCACGAAGCCGGCCGCGCCCGCGTCGACGACGTTGGCGCGGCTGAGTGCGTCGAGCTGGTCGCGGGTCGCCTCGAGCGAGCGCTGCCCGCGCGCCAGCCCGCGGCGCACGAGCTCGCGCACGTCCTCGAGGCCGGCCCCCGCGTGCCGCCCGAGCTCGGTCGCGACGTCCTGCAGCACCGTCAGGATCGTGCCCTCGCGCGGGTCGGCCAGCGCCTCGCGCGCGTAGGCCGCGCCGCCCTCGATCGCGCTCGCCACGTCGCGCGCCGTCAGCGCCGCCAGGTGCCCGGCACGGTCGCCGACGCCGAGGAAGAACTGCGCGAGGATGGCGCCGGAATTGCCGCGCGCGCCGTCGAGCGCGGCATCGGCGATCTCGGTCAGCAGTCGCCCCGCGTGCGCCGGCGCCGGGCGCCGCAGCGCCGCCAGCATGGCCGACAGCGTGATCGCCAGGTTGGTGCCGGTGTCGCCGTCCGGCACCGGGAACACGTTGATCCGGTCGAGGTGCTCCTGGCGCTCGAGCACGCGGTGGATGCCGGCGCGCAGCGCCCGGCCGAGCTCGACCGCGTCGAGCCGTGGCATCACGGCGGCGGACATCGTTGCACTTCCCCCTCGGCGTGGTCCCCGCCCGGCGGGGCCGGTCGCGTCATTGCCGCGGCAGCAGGAACCGCGTCCCGTTGTAGTTCAGCACCGCACCGTCCGCCGTGATCCGTTCGACCGTCGGGCCTTCCTTGAGCGCCGTGCCCTCGTGCACCGGCTGGCCGTTGATGATCGCGAAGCGCTGCGCAGGGTCGCCGCTGTAGACGTGCAGGTCGATGCTGAGCGTCGGCAGGCCGGCGGTCGCCTGCGCTGGCAGCTGGTGGATCGAGGGCACGTCGCTGGTCGCGGCGGCGGCGGCGGACGCGGTGCTCGCGACGCGGCGCTCCCGCATCGGTGCCGGCACCGGCGCGGGACGCAGCTCCGCCCCGGCGCGGCGCGGGGCAGACGGCGGCTCGGCGGGTTCCAGCTCCGGGTCGCCGCCCTCGGCCTCGGCGGCCAGCGGTCGCACCAGCGGCGCGCTGCGCGATGCGGCCGGCGGGGCGGCCGGCGGGATGACCGAAGAGGCCACCGGCGAGGACGGGCGCGGGGACGCGGCGGTCGCGGGCGGGCCGAGCGGCGCCGCGGCCGGTCGCGCCAGCACCCAGAGGAGCACCGCGAGGTTCACGCCCAGCAGGACACCGAGGCCGCCGAGGATCCACGGCAATCGGGCGCGCGAGGCGCGCGCGATCGGCGCATCGACGAATCCCGGCAGGGCGCGCGCGTCGCGCGCGTGCTCGGACTTGCGCAGCGCGTCGAGGATGAACGACATCAGCCACCGCTCCCGCGCAGGGTCGGCGTGCCGGGTGCGCCCACGAGCCCGTCGAGCAGCACCTGCGTCTGCTCACCGGCGATGCCGTCGACGGTCAGCCGGTGCTGTCGCTGGAAATCCTCGACCAGCCGCTCGAGGTCGCGGTCGTAGACGTCGGAGCCGTTCTCGCGCTCGCCGCGAACCGTCGCGAGCCCCTGGCGCAGCCAGCGCACCTCCGCGCCGCGCATGCCGGGCTTGAGCAGGCGTGCCATCGGCACCGGCGGCCGCCACAGCACCAGGAAATCCCCGTACCAGTAGCGGCCGAGGTCGTTGAGGTCGGCCTCGAGCGTCGCGCCGCCCGCCTCGAGCCGCGCGGTCCGCTCGTCGAGCGCCGCCACGACCACCTGCTGCTCGCGACCGTCACTCGCGGTCAGCGACAGGATCGCCGGCCGGTTCAGCAGCCGCAGCTGCGCGAGGCTGCCGCGCTCGGCGAGGCACTCGAGGCCCTGGGCGGTCGCCTGCTCGCACGGCCGCGCGCCGTGCGCGTCGAAGTTTGCCCGCCACAGCGCAAACAGCCGCGCGAACGCCGCGTCCGTGCCGGTGTCGGCGGCGTGCGCGCCGAGGAACTCCGCCACCGACGGCACTGCGGGCGCCGGCGGTGGCGTGGCCGGTGCGGGGGTGGCCGCCGGGGTGGCGGCCGCCGGAGGCGCGGCCGGCGCGGTGGCGACAGCGGCTCCCGCCGCCGTGGCCGGGCGCGCATGCCGGCCGAGCGCGACGGTGAGGCTGAACGCGAGCAGCGCGAGCCCGAGCGCGACCGCGCCGCCGGCCGCCCACGGCAGCCACGCGGCGGCCACCGGCCGGCCCTGCACCTCGGAGGCCGCGTGGCGCACGAGCGGCGCCGTGACGCGCGGTTCCTCACGGGTATACGCGCCGAGCAGGGCGCGGTCGGCGATCACGTTGACGAGGCGCGGCACGCCGCGCGCGAGGCGATGCAGTTCGGCGAGCGCCCCGGCCGTGAAGATCTCGCCGCTGGCGCCCGCGACCTTGAGCCGGTGGCGCACGTAGGCGGCGGTCTCGGGTCGCGACAGCGGATCGAGGTGGTAGCGGCCGGTGATGCGCTGCGCGAGCTGGCGCAGGTCGTTGCGCGCGAGCACCTCGCGCAGCTCCGGCTGGCCGACCAGGATGATCTGCAGCAGCTTCTGGGTCGCGGTTTCGAGATTCGTCAGCAGCCGCACCTGCTCGAGCACGTCGGCGCCGAGCTGCTGCGCCTCGTCGACGATCACGACCACGCGCCGGCCGCCGGCATGGGCATCGAGCAGCCGCCGGTTGAGCAGGTCGACGATCGCCTTGACGCTGCCGCGCGCCCCGTCGCTGACCGCGACGCCGAGCTCGTCGCAGATCGCGAGCAGGAACTCCTCCGGCGAGACGCGCGGGTTCAGGATCAGCGCCACCTCGGCGTGCGCCGGCAGGCGCCCGAGGAAGCTGCGCACCATGGTCGTCTTGCCGGTGCCGACCTCGCCGGTGAGCTGCACGAAGCCGCCAGCGTCGTCGATGCCGTAGAGCAGGTGCGCGAGGGCCTCCGCGTGCCGCTCGCTGAGGTAGAGGTAGCGGGGATCCGGCGTGATCGCGAAGGGCTTCTCGGCGAGCCCAAAGAAGCTCGTGTACATCGTCGCGCATCATAGCGGCTCAGGTCCGCCCGGACGCCGCGCGCCCCGGCGGCCCGCGCCGGGTCGCGCCCCAAGTCATTGATAAACGGACCTTATCCCCGGGTCACGGCCGCCGCCGGGCGTCGGTGAAGCCGTCCTCCTTGGGTCCGCGGTCGAGGCTGCTGGCGCGCTGCACCGCCTGCTTGCCGAACTTCTCGCGGATCTGGTCGAGCGTCGGGTCGAGGCTCGCGGTGCGCGCCGTGCCCGCCGCGATCATCGGCGGCCGGGGGCCGCCCGCCGGTGCCGCGAAGAGGTCGAGCTGCGCCTCCGGCGAGAGCTGGCTCAGGCCCACGCCCAGCAGCCGCACCGCCGCGCGCGGTTGCTCGGCGAGCCACGCCTCGAGCAGCTCGCGCGCCACCGCGAGCACGGTACCCGTGTCGCGGGTCGGGGGCTGGAAGGAGCGGGCGCGGGTGTAGGTCGTGAAGTCGGCGCGCCGGATCTTCACGGTCACGCTGCCGGCGAGCAGTCCCTTGTGCCGGAGCCGGACGCCGGCCCGGTCGGCGAGGCGCGCCAGCTCCGCGAGCAGCTCCTCGCGCCGGCGCAGGTCGCGGTCGAAGGTCTCCTCCGCGCTGACCTGCTTCTCCTGCCAGTCGGCCACCACCGGTCGCTCGTCGATGCCGCTCGCGCGGTCGCGGACCCGCTGCGTGTAGCGGCCGAACAGCGGCCACAGCACCGCGTCGCTCGCCTGCCGCAGGTCGCCGAAGGTGGCGATGCCGGCGGCATCGAGCCGGGCGGCGGTCTTGGCGCCGATGCCGGCCAGACGCCGGATCGGCAGCCCGTCGAGCACCGTGGCGACCTCGTCTGGCGCGATCACGCACAGCCCGTCCGGCTTGCGCAGGTCCGAGGCGATCTTCGCGAGCAGCTTGTTGTGGGCGACGCCGACCGAGGCGGTCAGCCCGGTGCGCGCGCGGATCCGCGTCTTGATCTCGGCGGCGATCGACGCCGGCTCGCCGAACAGCGCCCGGCTGCCGGTGACGTCGAGGAAGGCCTCGTCGAGCGACAGCCCCTCGACGAGCGGCGTGAACTCGCCGAACACGGCGAACACCTGCGCCGATACCTCCTGGTAGCGGTCCATGCGCGGCGGCACGATGATCGCGTGCGGGCAGCGCTCGAGCGCCTGGCGCGTCGGCATCGCCGAATGCACGCCGTAGCGGCGCACCTCGTAGCTCGCCGCCGCGACCACACCGCGGTTCGAGCTGCCGCCGACGATCAGCGGCAGGCCGCGCAGCTCCGGGCGGTCATGCTGCTCGACGGAGGCGTAGAACGCGTCCATGTCGACGTGCAGGATCGCGCGCACGCGCCGCCTCAGGCGATCAGTGCGCTGATGAAGAACGCGAACAGCATCGTCACGCCGAGGAACACGACGTAGGCGAGCGCCAGCGTCCAGAACTTCGCCAGCGTCAGCCAGCGGCCCTGGCCGTAGAAGCGGCGCATGGCGCGGTAGACGTACCAGATCGCATAGAAGAACAGCGCGCCGCCGAGCGTGCTCGCCACCGGCTGGAGCCACGCGAACCAGCCGGCGAGCGCGGCGAGCAGCATCTGCAGCGTCATCGCCAGGAACAGCGCGGCGTGGTTGTGCAGCACGAATACCAGGTGTTCGACGTAGAGCCGCCGCGGGAACCAGTACAGCAGCAGCATCAGCGCAGCCACGATCGGCAGGAACACGAACATCGTGCGCGGGATGCCGGCGAAGAACGCGTGCAGCAGGTTGCGGCCATGGTCGGCGACGTTGCGCCGGCAGGCCGAGCGCAGCGGTCCTTCGAGCCAGTGCACGTCGCTGTGCACCCGCTCGCAGTCGGCCGGCGTCAGCCCGAAGAACGCCGGCTCGCGCTCGCCGGCCGCGGCCTTGCCGGCGGGCGCGGACTTCGCCGCGGGCTTCGGACCCGCTCCCGCGGGCGCCGGCGTCGTAGCCGGAGCCGCCGCCGGGGCCGCGGCGGGTGCAGCGGCGGGTGCCGCGGCGGCGGCCGATGCGCGCGCCTGCTCGAGCGCCTGCTGCGCCTCGCGCTTGGCGTCCGCGAGTTCCGTCGGGTCCGCCGCGTCCGCGCCGGTCCCATCGAGCGCCAGCCGCGTGTCGAAGTGCCCGGTCATCGACGCCAGCCCGAAGAACAGCACGCTGATCACGAGGTACAGCCGCACCGGCGGCACGAACCGCGCCCGCCGGTCCGCGAAGTACTCGAGCGTCAGCTGTCCCGGCCGCAGCAGCAGCAGGCGCAGCGTGCGCCAGAAGCGCCCGTCGAGGTGCGTGATCACGTGCCAGCCGTCGTGGGCGAGCGCGGCGATCGTGCGCGCGCTCTCGTGCGCGTGCTGCCCGCACTGGGCGCAGTAGGGGCCGGTCAGCGGGGCGTCGCAGTTGGCGCAGGTGGCCGGGGTCACGGTCGGCGCAGGCTCGGTCGGCGGCGGTCCGCCTAAGGTGCCAGATCGGCCCGCCGGCGGACAGCGCGGCAGAGCGCCGCGCGCGCCGCCTTGGCAGAATGGGGCCCCGATCGGCCGCGGAGCCCGCATTGACCCCCACCAAGCGCATGGCGGTGCTCTCGATCGCGACGTCGGTCGCGACCGTCGCGCTCAAGTTCGGCGCCGCGCGCATGACCGACTCGATCGGGCTGCTGTCCGACGCCCTCGAGTCCCTGGTCAACGTCGCGGCCAGCCTGTTCGCCCTCGCCGTGCTCGCGATCGCCGAGCGGCCGCCCGACGACGACCATGCCTACGGCCACGAGAAGGCCGAGTACTTCTCGAGCGGCGTCGAGGGCGGGCTGATCCTGCTCGCCGCGCTCGGCATCGGCTACGCGGCAGTCACGCGGCTGCTGCACCCGGTGCCGCTCGCCTCGCTCGGCCCGGGACTGCTGGTCGCCGCGGTTGCCGCCGTCGTCAACTTCGCGGCGGCGCGGCTGATGCTGCGGGTGGCGCACGCCCACGACAGCATCGTGGTCGAGGCGGACGCTCGCCACCTGCTGAGCGACGTCGTGACCACCGCCGGCGTGATTGCCGGGCTGCTGATCGTGATGGCCGCCCCGCAGCTCGCGATCCTGGACCCGCTGATCGCGATCGCGGTCGCGATCCAGATCGCCGGCACCGGTGTCGCGCTGATCCGGCGCTCAGTGGACGGGCTGATGGACAAGTCGCTGCCGGGCGAGGAGATCGCGGCGGCCCGCGCCAGCATCGTCGCCACGCTGCCGGCCGGCGCGGCGTTCGCGGAGCTGCGGACGCGCAAGTCCGGCTCGCGGCGCTTCATCGAGTTCAAGCTGCTGGTCGCGGGCTCGCTGCCGGTCGCCGACGCGCACGCCACCTGCGACCGCCTCGAGGCGGCGCTCGCCGCGCGGCTTGCGAACGCGGTCGTGACGATCCACGTCGAGCCGCACGACGCTGCGCCGCAAGCCGGGAGCGCGCACGGATGAGCGAGCCCACGGCGACGATCCTCGGCGAGCCGCTGCGGCGCGAGGTCGACGGCGCCGTCGACGACCTGCTGACCGCCGGGCTCGGCCGCGCCGGGCTACGGGCCGCGCCGCCGGCCTGCGCCGATCCGCGCCGCCCGACCGCGACGGAGCTGCGCCGCCGGGCGGTGCACGCCGCCTACCGCGGACTCGTCGACGTCACCGAGGCGGGCGGCTACGGGCGCTACTTCGGGCCCGGCGACGATCGCGGCATCGCCGGCATCGAGTACCTCGCCGCGCTGCGCGCGCCCGACGGTGCGGGTAGCACCACGGTGATGCTGCAGATCCCGGCGGACTTCGATCCGGCGGCGCCGCACCTGCTCGCGGTCGCCTCGTCCGGCTCGCGCGGCATCTACGGCGCGCTGCCGACCGCGGCCGAGTGGGGCCTGCGCCGCGGCTGGGCGGTGGTGCACACCGACAAGGGCACGGGCGTCGGCGCCTACGATCTCGACCGCGCGCGCGGCTACCGGATCGATCTGAGCCTCGCGGCCGATCCGGCCGACCCGCTGCTGCAGTGGTGGCCGGCGGCGGCGCCCGAGCTCGAGGCGTACGCGCGCCGCGAGCCACACGCACTGCTGTTCAAACACGCGCACTCGCGCCAGAACCCGGAGGCGGACTGGGGTCGCCACCTGCTGCAGGCGATCGTCGCGGCCTTCGAGCTCCTGAACCGCGAGTTCGCCGGCCGCGTGCGCCGGCCGCTCGTGCCGGAGCGCGCGCTGATCGTTGCCGCCGGCGTCTCGAACGGCGGCGCGGCGGTGCTGCGCGCGCTCGAGCAGGATCGCGCCGGCTGGATCAGCGGCGCGCTCGCCTGCGAGCCGAACGCGGTCGTGACCGGCCGCACCGAGGGGCTCGAGATCCGCGGCGGTGGCGGCGCGACCGTGCGTGGCGCGGCGATCGGACTCGCCGACTACACCGGGCTCCACTTCCTGTACCAGCCGGCGGCGCTGCTCGCCGGGCCGGAGCAGGACGCGCCGCTCGCGGCGGTGAGCGCGGCCGCGCGGCCGCGACTCGAGGCCTGGTGCGCGGGGCTGCAGGCCGCGGGATTCCTGCCGCCGGGCCCGCTGGCGGCCGCGGTCGAGGCCGCGCGCGCACGGCTGCTCGAAGCCGGCATCGTGCGCCCGGCGCTCGCCCTCGGTCATTTCAATGTCGCCGGCGCAGTCTGGCCGTCGCTCGCGGTCAGCTACGGCTGGGCCTATGCGCGGCGCGCGCCGTGGGAGCCGTATGCCGGCGCGAGCTTCGCCGCGGTCGATGCGTCCGGCCGGCCCCGGCCGCTTGAGGATGCCGAGGCGGCCCAGCTCGCCGCGGACAGCCACGGCATACCGCCGAGCGGCGCGGTCGCGATCTGCGTGCCGGACGCGGACGGCGTGCGCCGCGCCGCGCACGAGGGCACGCTCGAGCTCGCGCTCGCCTACGCCTCCGATCGGCTGCTGGCCCACGCATCGCGGCGCCCGTCGGGACTACCCGCCGACCGCGACGCGATGCTCGCCGCGGTCGCCCGCGGCCAGGCGGAGCTGCCGATGGGTGCGCGGCTCGGCAACCGCCCGGTCGTGATCCTGCACGGTCGTGCCGACGGGCTGATCCCCGTCAACCACTCCTCGCGCGCCTACTACGCACTCAACCAGCGCGAGCGCGGCAGCCGCGACGAGCTGCGCTACTACGAGCTCGAGCACGGCCAGCACTTCGACGGCTCGCTGCCGCTGCCGGAGTTCGCGGCGCGCTACGTGCCGATGCAGGCCTGGCTGTGCCGCGGCCTCGATCGCCTGCTCGAGCGACTGACGGCCGGCACGGCGCTGCCGCCCTCGCAGGTGATCCGCTCGCGGCCGCGCGGCAGCGGTGCGGGCGGTGTACCGCCGCTCGAGGAGCGGCACCTCGGTGCGCTGCGCGCCGATCCCGGTGCCGATGCGATCGTGGCGCGCGACGGCGCGCTGTGGGTCCCGGACTGATCCTCAGCGGGCGATCCGCTCGATGTCCATCGCCGCCGGGTGCTCGACCTCGCGGCGCCGCATCGCCGGCTCGACGTGCGCCGGGTCGCCGAGCACGGCGCGATCGCGCCCGCCTTCCTTGGCGCGGTACAGCGCGTCGTCCGCGATCCTGACCAGCTGCTCGAAGCGCGACGCCATCGAGGAGTGCGCGACGCCGAAGCTGGCGGTGAACGCCGGCGTGTCGGCCACCAGCTGCGCCTCGGCGAGCAGCGCGCGGATGCGCTCGACCACCTCCAGCGCCGCGCTGGCGGCGGTCTGCGGCAGCAGCAGCACGAACTCCTCGCCGCCCCAGCGCGCCGGCGTGTCGTCGCCGCGCAGCGCGCGCCGCAGCACGTCCGCGAACTGCCGCAGCGCGTTGTCGCCGGCCTCGTGGCCGCGGGTGTCGTTCAGCCGCTTGAAGTGATCGAGGTCGGCGATCACGACCGCGTACGACACGCCGTCGGTCATCAGGCCGCGGGCGCGTTCCTCGAGCGTGCGCCGGTTGTAGAGGCCGGTCAGCGAGTCGGTGGTGGCCTGGCGCTGTGTGCGCTGGAACGCGCGTACCGTACCGATCCGCGCGCCGGCCTGGATGCCGAGCGTCGTCAGCTGCGCGACCTGCAGCGGCGTCGGCGGCTCGCCCTGCCGGCCGGCGACGTGCAGCACGCCGAGCGAGCGGCCCATGAAGCTGACCGGCACGCAGACCGCGGAGATCGGCGCTCCGCGGCCGCGCAGCCGGGCACAGGCATTGAGTGCCTCGGAGTCCGCGAACGTGACCGGGTTGCCGCGCCGCACGGCGACGCAGCTGAAGGGCGACTCGACGCCGCAGCCCGGGGCGCCGGCGCAGGGATGCGCGGTCGCCCGCTCGAGATGCGCGCGGCTCGAGTCGGCGATCAGCAGCTCCATCGGCCGGTCCTCGTCGATGGCGTTCATGGCGCGCGCGATCGTCTCGTGCGCCTCCTCCTCGGTGTCGGCCATCTCGAGCGCTTCGACGAGCTGCGTGCCGAAGGCATCGCGGTCGGCGTCGGCCCGCAGCTTCAGGATCATGCCGCTCAGGCTGTCGGCCATCGAGTTCAGCGCCCGCGCCAGCTGGCCGATCTCGTCGCGGGTCGCATCGCTGCTGCGTACCTGCAGGTCGCCGGCCGCCATCGCGTGCGCCACGTCGCGGACGTGGCGCAGCGAGCTGCGGATCGAAGCCGACACGAACGCGACCAGCAGGCCGATCCCGATCCCGGCGATCACGAACGCCCAGACGATCCAGCGCTTGGCATCGTAGGCGGCGCTGGCCGCGTCGTCGTTCGACTTCACGAGCCGCTGCGACAGCAGCTGGGTCTGCGCGTCGATCGCCTGGCGAAGACTGTCGATCGACTCGTTGAATGCCGGCAGCAGCGGTGCCGCGCCGCGCGGATCGCGGATCGCGAGCCGGCCGATCTCGACCGCGCGGGACAGGAACGCTTCGGCGATACGCCGCACCTTCTGCTGGCTCTCGGTCAGGTCGGGCGGCAGCGGCAGCTTGTCGAGCGCCTGCAGGTCGCGGCGCAGGTCCATTGCGTTCTCGTCAATCGATCGCTCGAGCGCCTCGCGCTCGGCGCCGCTCAGCTGGGCACTCGCCAGTGCGCCGTTGACGTCGGCGCGCAGCGTCGCGTGCAGCATGTCCGCGTCCTGGTGGTAGCGGGCGACCTTGCTGATGAGCGCCAGATCGGACATCGCGCGGCCCTGCTCGTCGAGCGCGCGCCAGGTCACGACGCTGACGACCCCGAGCGCCAGCATCAGGAACGCATTCATCAGCATCAGCCGCGCGCCGACCGACGTGCCCCTGAAGCTCAGGCGCTCGACCACCGCGCTCGACATTCAGCGATACCCCTAATGCCACCTATGCGGGGTATCGCGGTCCTGGACCCGTGCTGAAGCGCCGACGCTGCGAACTGCGACCTGCGTCACGGTCGACGCGGGCGCGGGTACTCAGTGGTAGGGCGGCAGCCGCTCGTGCCAGTCCGTGTGCCGCTGGTACTCGGCCGCGACCTGCAGCAGGCGGCCTTCGGCGAACGGCCGGCCGACGAGCTGCAGGCCGACCGGCAGGCCGCCGGGAGCGAAGCCGACCGGCAGCGCGAGCGCCGGCACGCCAAGGTAGTTGAATGGCGCCAGCGTCCGGAGCAGGCGCGCGATCGTCGTCCACATCGAGGCGCCGCCGCCGACGTCGGTGTGCTCGAGGGTCGGTACCTCGATCGCGAGCGCCGGCGTTACCAGCAGGTCGCACTCGCCGAGCGCCTCGCGGCAGAACGCGCGCAGCAGCGGCGCGCGCAGCTGCAGCGCTTCGGCATAGGCCGCCGCCGGGATCGCGACGCCGGTCGCGATCCGCGCGCGCACCTGCGGCGAGTAGTCTGCCGGCCGGGTCCGCAGCCAGTGGCCGTGCAGCGCCGCTGCCTCGCTGTAGACGACCGCGCGGCCGAGTTCGGTCAGGTGCTGCGCGGCCGGCACGGTGACCGCGACGCGGCGCGCGCCGGCGCGCTCGAGCATCGCGAGTGCGGCCTCGATCACCGTCTGCACCGCTGGCTCGACCGCGTCGAAGAAGAAATCCTGCGGGATGCCGATGCGCAGCCCCTCGATGCTGCCGGCTGCTTCGGCCTCGTAGTCCGGCACCGGTCGCCGGCTGGCGCCCGGGTCGTCGGCGTCGTGCCCGGCGATCACGCGCAGCAGGCGCGCGAGGTCCGCCGCCGTCCGTGCCAGCGGCCCGACGTGGTCGATCGACCACGACAGCGGCATCGCACCGGTGCGCGGCACGCGCCCGTAGGTGGGCTTGAGCCCGAGGATGCCGTTGACCGCCGCGGGCAGGCGGATCGAGCCGCCGGTGTCGGAGCCGAGCGTGCCGTACGCGATGCGCGCCGCGACCGCCGCGCCCGAGCCGCTCGAGGAGCCGCCGGCGATGTGGGCGGGATTCCAGGGGTTGCGGCAGGCGCCGTAGAACGGATTGTGGCCGGTCGGCCCGAGCGCGAACTCGGTCATGTTGAGCGCGCCGAGCACGATCGCGCCGGCCGCCTGCAGGCGCGCGAGCGCCACGGCGGTCGCGTCGCCCCGGAAGCCGCGGCGGATTGCCGAGCCCGAGCTCGTCTCGCGCGCCGGGTCGTAGAACATGTCCTTGATCGCGATCGGTACGCCGTGCAGCGGTCCCAGCCGGCGTCCGGTCGCGCGCAGCTCGTCGGCGCGGCGCGCCGCCGCGAGCGCCGCCTCGTCCTCGATCCGCAGGAAGCAGTTCAGCACCGGGTTCAGGCGGTGCGCACGGGCGAGGCAGTCGCGGGTCAGCTCCTCGCTCGAGACCGCGCCGCCCGCGAGCGCCGTGGCGATCTCGGTCAGCGTGGCCTGCGCCGGGTCGTTCACCGCGGCGGCTCCGCCTGCCGCTCGAGCTCGGCCAGGAACGCACCCGGCTCGGCATCGAACAGCGGCCCGGTCGCCGACGCGCGCACTGCCGCCACCGCGTTCGATGCGCCAGCCGCGATGCGCGCCAGCGTCTCCGGTTCGAACGGCGGATAGCCGGCGAAGCGCGCGAGTGCCGCGACCGTCCCGGTATCGAGCGCATCGTTCTCGTCGGTCACGGCGAGCCTCCGGCGGCGTGGCGGCGGGAGCCAAGCATTGCAGTCCCGGCACGAACGGTCAAAATGCCGCCAGCCGCGCGGAGCGGCGGGGGAGCGTCGTGCGGATCCACGTCTTGCCGACCGCCGAGGTTGCCGCCGAGCGCGCCGCGCTGTGGCTGCGCGCCGAGCTCGGTCGTGCGGTCGCGGCGCGCGGTCGCGCCTCGCTCGCCCTCTCCGGCGGGCGCACGCCGTGGCGCATGCTGCACGAACTCAGGCGCCTGCGCGTGCCGTGGCACGACCTCGACATCTTCCAGGTCGACGAGCGCGTCGTGCCGGCCGCGGACGAGCGGCGCAACGCGCGCCAGATCGCGGACCTGCTGGTCGCGCCGGACGGCCTCGACGCCGCCGCGCTGCACGCGATGCCGGTCGAACACCGGCCGCTGGCGGACGGCGCGGACGAGTACGCGGCGCTGCTCGCGGCGCGCTGCGGCGACCCGCCGGTGCTCGACGTCGTGCAACTCGGCCTCGGCGCGGACGGCCACACGGCCTCGCTCGTTCCCGGCGACCCGCTGCTCGAGCGGCAGGATCGCGACGTCGCGCTCAGCGTCGCCTACCAGGGCACGGTGCGCATGACGCTCACCTGGCGCGTGCTCGACGCGGCCCGCCACCGGCTCTGGCTGGTCACCGGCGCCGACAAGGCCACGGCGCTCGCACGCCTCTGGGCCGGGGACCGGTCGATCCCGGCCGGCCGGGTCGCGCGCGAATCGGCGTGGGTGTTCGCCGATGCGCCCGCGGCGGCGGCGTTGCCGCCGGCGCTGCGGACGCCACACTGAGGCTCAGGGCGCGCGCGGCGGCACGAAGTGGCCGCCGAAGGCGTGCCGCAGCTGGGCGAGGAACTGCGCGGCGAAGTCGTCGCGCCCCTGCGAGGCGAAGCGGCTCATCAGCGCCGCGCCGATCACCGGAACCGGCGTGCCGAGCTCGAGCGCCTCGCGCACCGTCCAGCGGCCCTCGCCCGAATCAGCCACCACCGGCGCGACGCCCTGCAGGCCTGCATCCGCGTGCAGCATGTCCGCCGCGAGATCGAGCAGCCACGAGCGCACCACGCTGCCGTCGCGCCAGCTCGCGGCAATCGCCGCGAGGTCGAGCCCGAACTCGCGCTTGTCGCGCATCAGCGCGAAGCCCTCCGCATAGGCCTGCATCAGTCCGTACTCGATGCCGTTGTGCACCATCTTGACGAAGTGCCCGGCGCCCGGCGGGCCGCAGTGCACCCAGCCCCGGTCGGGCGCGGGCGCGAGCGCACGCACCAGCGGCAGCACCGGCGCCAGAGCGGCCGCGGTGCCACCGAGCATCAGCCCGTAGCCGTTCGCGAGGCCCCACACGCCGCCCGACACGCCGGCGTCGACCGCCAGCAGTCCCCGCGCCGCGGCGTCGGCCGCATGCCGCTGGCTGTCGCGGTAATCGGCGTTCGCGCCGTCGACGATCACGTCGCCGGGCGCGAGCCGCGCATGGAGCTCGGCCAGCGTCGCCTCGGTCGGCGCGCCGGCCGGCAGCATCAGCCAGGCAACGCGCGGCGCGGCGAGCCGGTCGACGGCGTCGGCCAGCGAGTCGGCGGCGACGATGCCGGGCTCGGTCGCCAGCGCGGCGCGCGCCTCTGCCGCGACGTCGTAGGCGACCACGCCAATGCCGGCGCGCGCGACGCGCCGGGCCATGTTGGCGCCCATCTTGCCGAGGCCGATGAACAGGACCGAGGGTCGGGGTTGCGCGGGCACGCGTGTCTCTCGCGGCGGAGGGCCCTAGAGTGTGCGCCGCGGTTCAGAACCCCGCCACCGCGCGCACCATCGCGCGCACGGCTGCGAGTTCCGGGGCGTCGCGGCCGAGGTAGTCCGCGCTGCTGTAGCCCCACCAGTCCCAGCAGCCTTCCGGGTTCAGCGGCAGGAACAGGCTGCGCCGCGCCTGCGGAAAGAGCACCACGAGTTCGTGGCGGTCGGCGTAGCGGTCATAGCCGGACTCGCGTGCGAAGCGCTCGCCGACGAAATCGCTGCCCTGTCGGCAGCCGTGGAAGGCGACGTGCAGGCGGCACGGGTGCGCGCCGGCACAGGCGGCCGGGACATAGACGAAGCCGATCGCCGCGAGGCTGCCGGACGGGTCATAGCGCGTCTGGTCGAAGCGTGCCAGCACGCCGGAACCCGCCGCGGCGACCGCCGCGCGACCTCCGTCGAGGAAAGCCAGCATCTCGCCGACGCCGTCGTAGCCGCAGGCGTAGAGATAGGGTGCCTGGGTGCTGCCGCAGTCCGAGCCCGTGGTCAGCGTCGGTATGCCGTGCGGTGCCGCGATCCGGTCGACGTAGCGCAGCTGCGCGGCCGGCACGAACGCGCGGTAGAACTCGACGAGCGCGGTGCTCACCGCCACCGCCACGGTGTCGTCGCGCGTGCCATGGAAGATCCAGACGCGCGCACGCCCGAGCCCGACGATCGGATCCAGGTTGCCGCGCGCGGCCGCCGCACGGGCCTGCGCCACGAGCGCCGCGGGATCCGGTGCGCTGTCGGGCCGGCTCAGGCAGTCGCCGAGCGCGCGCGACAGCGAGCCGCGTGCGCAGCCCCAGGGGCCGGCCGCGAACACGCCGACGCCGTCGACGAGGCTGCTGTAGGCGAGATGGAACTGGCCGGCCAGGTAGCCACCGGACGACACGCCGGAGACCGAAATCGTCGTCGGCGCAATCGCGAGGTGCGGCAGCGGCGCCACCGCCGCCGCGATGGCGGACAGCGGCGTGCAAAGCGCCGCGCTCGCGAGCGCGATGCGGCAGCGGAGCGGGGCGTTCAGGCCGCGAGCACCGGTTCACCACGCTCGAGGCGCAGGTGCAGCGTGCCGATCCAGGCGGCGAGCGCCGCGAAGCTCGCGAGCGCGAGCCACGGGGCCGCGCTCGCCGGCAGCGCGGCGAGTCCGTCGGCCAGCAGGCGGGCGACCAGCCAGACCGGTCCCGCCGCGCCCGCGGCGGTCGCGGCCATGAGCACGAGACGCGCCCGGAGCGCCCGTCGCAGGCGCTCCACCTCGGCAGCTCGCGCCCGGATCGCCGCTTCGCGCGCGTGCTCGCGCGCCGCGGCGTCCGGGATGCGCCGCTCGGCGGCGAGCCGCGCCGCCAGCCGGGCCTCGAAGCCAGGCGCGGCGTCGAGCGTCGACATCAGGCGCGCGAGCCGCCGGTCGAGACCGTCGGCCGCCAGGGGCTTGTCGTTCATGTGCCGACCTCGCGTCGTTCGGGGGCGCCGAGCGCGACCGCGAGTCGCCCCCGGGCCCGATGCAGGTGGGTCTTCACCGTGTTCACCGGAATGCCGAGCATCGCCGCCACTTCCTCGACCGGCCGCTCGTCCTGGTAATAGAGGATGACCGCCTGGCGCTGCGTCTCGGGCAAGGTCCCGACCGCGCGCCAGAGGCGCTCGTCGTCCTCGTTCGCCGGCGGCATCGTGGCGCTGCGCGCTTCGGCGTCGGCGAAGGTCGCCTCGTCGGACAGCGACGCCGTCGGCCGCTCGCGCCGGCGCGCCGAGATCGCGGCATTGCGCGCGATCGCGTAGATCCACGTCGAGAGCTTGGCGCGCCCGTCGAAGTCGCCGAGTGCCCGCCACAGCTTCACGAACACCTCCTGCGCCACGTCCTCGGCCGCCGCGCGCGAGCCGAGGATCGCGTAGGCGACGCCGAACACGCGCCGCCGATAGCTGGCGACCAGCGCGTCGAAGGCCTCGGCCGGGCGGCCGGCCCGCAGCTGTTCGACGATTGCCTCGTCCATTGGCGGCACGGCACTCCCAGGCATGTCCGTGATACGCGGCAAAGGCCCGGCGGGTTTCGGTGCCGGGGGCCACCTGAAACCCGGGGCGCGGCCGGCGCGTATCACCCGCCGTGGCTACCTTACGACACCGCTCGCCGACCGCAAGCCTGCTGGCCGACCCGTTCTGCGCGGCGCTGGCGGGCCTGCTCTGCGGGGTGTCGCTCGGCGGCCAGCTGCAATACGCGTTCCGGCTGCTGGCGACCCTGACCCGCAGCATCGTTCCTTAAGGAGACGAGACTCATGAATCCCGCCGTCATCGGTGTCTTCATCCCGATCGTCGCGATCCTGGCCGGCGTCTGCGCCGGCATGTTCGCGCTCTTCATCAACTACCGGCAGCGCGTGACCCGCGCCGAGCTGCGCCACCGCGAGCGCCTCGCGGCCATCGAGAAGGGGCTCGAGCTGCCGCCCGACCCACCGGACGTCGACCCGCGCGAGCGCGACGACGGCCGCTACCTGCGCAACGGCCTCGTGCTGGTCGCGGTCGGCCTGTCGGTCACGGCGGCGCTGATGTCGCTGCCGGAGCAGGTGCCGTTCCTGTTCGGGCTGATCCCGGCGGCGATCGGACTCGCGGAGCTCATCTACTACTTCGCTCGCACGCGGATGCGCCGCCGCGAGTCGACGCCGCCGGCGACGACCTGAGGCCCGTCAGGCGCGCGGTGCGAGCGCCGCGGCGATCGTCTCGGCGATCGCCTCGATCGCGGCGAGCCGGGTGGTGCTGCGACGCCAGGCCACGCCGATCGTGCGGTGCGGCACCGGCCGGCCGAACGGCCGCACCGCGACGCTGCGGGCGCTGGCGAACGGGCCGCGGGTGGCCAGCTCCGGCAGCAGGGTCACGCCCAGCCCGGCCGCGACCATCTGCCGCAGCGTCTCGAGGCTGGTCGCGCGGAAGTCCTGCGACTCGTGGGCGTCGACGCGGCTGCAGACCTCGAGCGCCTGGTCGCGCAGGCAGTGGCCGTCCTCGAGCAGCAGCAGCGTCTCGCCGGTGAGATCCTCGGTGCGCACCGAGGCCTGCTTCGCGAGCCGGTGGTGGGCGGGCAGGGCGAGTGTGAACGGCTCATCGCCGAGCGCGCGCGTCTCGAGGCCCTCCGTGTCGACGCCGAGCGCGAGGATGCCAAGGTCGAGCTCGCCGGCACGCAACCGCTCGAGCAGCGGGCCGGTCTGGTACTCGTACAGCATCAGCTGCAGCTTCGGCAGCCGCTTGCGCAGCACCGGCGTCACGAGCGGCAGCAGGTACGGGCCGAGCGTCGGGATCAGCGCGAGGCGCAGCGTCCCGGCCAGCGGGTCGCGCGAGGCCCGCGCCAGCTCGACGATGTCGTCGCTGTCCTTCAGCACCCGGCGGGCGCGCTCGACGACGCGCTCGCCGAGCTCGGTCAGCGAGATCTTGCGCGGCTGGCGCTCGACGAGCGGCGCGCCGAGGTAGTCCTCTAGCTTCTTGATCTGCGCCGACAGCGTCGGCTGGCTGACGTGCGAGCGTGCCGCCGCGCGCCCGAAGTGGCGCGTGTCGGCGAGCGCGACGAGGTAGCGCAGGTCGCGCAGGTTCATGGCGGCTCCGGCCTCATGAAGCAATCCTATCAATTCTAGGGGCACCATAGAGCCGGATAATCGACCGGCCCCGTCCGCCCGCCCGGCCGGGCAGGCCCGCCGCCTTATAATCAGCGGATGCGTAGCCGGAGCCCCAAGCGTGCGGCGGGCGTCGTCGTGGTCCGCGACACCGCCGACGGCCCGCGCTTTCTGATGCTGCGGGCCTATCGGAACTGGGACCTGCCGAAGGGCCGGCTCGAGCCCGGCGAGACGCCGCTCGAGGCGGCCGTTCGCGAGGTGCGCGAGGAAACGGGCCTCGGCGACCTCGACTTCCACTGGGGCGAGGAGTCGATCGAGACCGAACCGTACGCCGGCGGCAAGGTCGTGCGCTTCTACGTCGCGCGCTCACCGGATGGCGTCGTCACGTTGCCGGTCAATCCCGAGCTCGGTCGCGCCGAACACCACGAGTTCCGCTGGGTGGCGCTGCCGACCGCGCTCGCGTTGAGCGTGCCGCGCCTGCAGCGCGTGCTGCGCTGGGCCGCCGGCCGCATCGGCCTCGACGTTCCCGCCGGCAGCGGCTGAGGGGCGCCCGCGTGCCTCGCCGACGCTGCACGCGGCGCGCGCCGTGAGGTCCGAGGCCGCCGCCGGGCGCGCCGCGGGCGTCGCGGCGGCGCTCGGCGCCGTCGCGATCTGGGCGGGCTGGATTCCCGTGACCCGCCTCGGGGTGCTGACGCGGCTGACGCCCGCCGACGTCGCGGCGCTGCGCTACGGGACCGCCGCGCTCCTGCTCGCGCCGGTGCTGGCGCCGCGTGTGCGCGAGTTGCCGTGGCGGCGGCCGGGGCCCCTGCTCGCGCTGCTCGCCGGCGCCGGCGTCCCGTACTTCCTGCTGTTCGCCTACGGCCTGCGCCTCGCGAACTCCGGCCAGGGCGGCGTGCTCGGGCCGGGGGCGACGAGCGCGTTCGCGGCGCTGCTCGCCTGGTCGCTGCTCGGCGAGCGGCCGCGGCCGCGGCGGCTGGCGGGCCTTGCGCTGACCCTGGCCGGCATCGCAGTCGTCGTCGGCCACGATCTCGCGGCTGGCGGCGGGCGCTTGCTCGGCTTCGGGCTGATCCTCTGTGCCTCGCTCGGCTGGGCGGCGTACACGGTCGCGAGCCGCGTGCTCGGCCTCCCGCCGGTGCTGAACGCCGCGTTCGTCGCGGTCGCGAACGCCGTGCTCTTCCTGCCGCTCTATCTCGCCGGCGGCGGCGCCGCGCGCCTCGCGGGCGTGCCGCCGGCGGACTTCGCGCTGCAGGTCGCCTACCAGGGCGTGCTGACGGCCGTGGTCGCGCTGGTGGCGTTCGCGTTCGCGATCCAGCGCCTCGGCGCCGCCGCCGCCGCGAGCTTCACGCCGCTCGCGCCGGTGCTGGTCGCGCTGTTCGGCTGGCTGATCCTCGGCGACACGGTCGACGTCGCGACGGCCGTCGGGCTCGGCACGGTCGCCGCCGGGGTCGTCGTCGCCAACAGCGGCGCGAAGCTCAGCGGGCGGTGATCACGCCGCACGCGAGTCGCGGGCCGGCGTTGCCCGCCGGCTGCGAGGTGTAGTCGTCGCGGTCGCGGTGCACGACGAAGGCGCGGCCGACGATCGACGTCGGACCGGCGGCCAGCGTCACGCCCTCGAGCAGCAGGTCGGCGCGGACCTTGCCGTTCGCGTCCGCGATCAGGCTCGGCAGGTCGCCGGCGTGGTGCGGCGGCACGCCGGAGCGGCCGTGCGCGGTGCTGGTGGGGTTGAAGTGCCCGCCGGCGCTCGAGGCGTCGGGCGCCGAGCAGTCGCCCTTCTCGTGGACGTGGAAGCCGTGCTCGGAGCCGGGCGCAAGGCCGGCGAGCTCGACGTGCGCACGCAGCTGCCCGGCCGACTCGACCAGGTCGACGTGTCCGCTGACGCTGCTGCCCGAGCGTGACTCGAGCATCGCGCCAGCCTTGAGCGGCGGCGCGGATTTCGTGGTGGTGCAGGCGCCGAGGGCGATCCCGGCGGTTACGAGGACAACGGTCATCGCGCGCATGGCTCGCTCCGGTGCGGGGATAGCCGCAGCCTAGTCCCTTCTACCCGGAGCCGCCAGTCAGGACTGCGTTCGCGCCGCGCGGTGCAGCGCGGCCTCGCGCCGCAGCCGCCAGATGAGGTACCCCAGGATCGCGGCGTTCACGATCACGACCCCGACCTTGTTGAGCGTCGGATGCCGCCAGAGCTCGTAGAGCTCGATCGGGATCAGCGAGCTCGTGGCGACCGCGGTCAGCACCTCGGCCCAGTGCATGCCGAGCCAGAGCCCGACGCCCTCGGTCAGGAACAGGCCCGCGTACGCGAAGGTGGCGACGGCGATGACCTGGATGCGCTTCGGGCTCATGCCGGACAGCAGCGCCAGCCCTTCGCGCAGCAGCTTCTGCTCGAACGCGTACGGCAGGCCGCCGAGGAACTTGTAGACGGCGACCTGGAAGGCCGGGTCGTAGAAGCGCAGCAGGCCGAAGGCCGTCACGATCACGAGGCAGGCCTTCAGGAACTTGAAGATCGCGATCACGCGCAGCACGGCGAGCGACCGCAGCGGTGCCGGGGTGGTGGGCGCGGTGGGCGCGGCGGCGGCGGGATCGTCTGCGGGCATCGCGGCAGTCTGCCGAGACGCGCCCGGCGCGCGCAACCCGCCCGCGCCGGGCGGCGGCTCAGCCGGGCGCGGCAGCCGGCGCCGCCACCGCCGGCGGCGCCTCGGCGCCGGCCGCCACGTTGACCGGCGGCGGCAGCAGCTTGTACATGACCGGCGTCACGAGCCGCGCCAGCACGGTCGAGGACACGAGGCCGCCGATGATCGTGACCGCAAGCGGCGAATAGAGGCCCGATCCCTGTAGCGCGAGCGGCAGCAGCCCGCCGATCGCGGTGGCGGAGGTCAGCAGGATCGGCAGGAAGCGGACCTCGCCGGCACGCTCGATCGCCTCGTCGAGCGGCGTGCCCTGCTCGCGCAGCTGGTTCGTGAAGTCGACCAGCAGGATCGAGTTCTTAATCTCGATGCCGATCAGCGCGATCATGCCGATGATCGAGGTGAACGACAGCGTGTAGCCGGTGAAGAGCAGCGCCAGCAGCGCGCCGGTGATGCCGAGCGGCGTGACGCCGGCGACGATCAGCGTCGAGCGGAAGCTGCCGAACTCGAGCACCAGCACCGCGACGATGCCGAAGATCGCGACCAGCACCGCCGGCAGCAACCCGCCGAAGCTCTCCTGCTGCGCCTCGACCTCGCCCGCCACGACGTAGCGGTAGCCGGGCGGCAGCTCGATGGCGCGGATGCGCGTGAGCGCGGCGTCGGTCACGCGCGCGGTGTTGTAGCCGACCTGCACCTCGGCCGAGACGGTGACCTGGCGCTCGCGGTTGTAGCGGGTGATGGAGTTCGTGACGGTCTCGAAGCGCGGGCTGGCGATCTCGCGCAGCGGCACCTGCCGGCCGGCGACCGAGCTGACCTGGATCGAATCGAGCGCCTCGAGCGTCGGCCGCTCCGCCATCGGCAGCCGCAGCGTGATGTCGTACTCGTCGCCGTTGCGGGCCCGGTACTGTCCGGCGGCGAGGCCGGCGATCGCGAGCCGCACCGTGCGGTTGGCCTCGAGCGCGCTGACGCCGAGCAGGCCCGCCTTCTGGGTGTCGATGCCGAGGTTGAGGTCGGTGCGCAGCAGGCGCACCGGGTTCTTGACGTCGCGCGTGCCCGGCGTGTCCTTGAGCGCCTGCTCGACCTGTGCGGCGAGGCCGCGCAGCGTCTCGAGCTCGGGCCCGACGATGCGAAACGCGACCGGTGCGTCGATCGGCGGTCCCTGCTCGAACTGCTTGACCGTGATGCGCGCCGGCGCGTACGCGTTGTAGTGCTGGCGCAGCGCCTCGAACAGCCGCACCGTGCGCCGCTGGTCGAAGCTGTCGAGCTCGACGAACACCTCGCCGACGTTGGCGATGCGCCCGGCGGGGAAGACGTTGTAGTAGATGAACGGCGAGCCGTGGCCGACGTGGGTGTAGTAGCGGCGTACTTCCGGGTGGCGCGCGAGTTCCTCCTCGACGTAGCGCAGCGCGCGGTCGGTCTCCGCGACGCTCGCCCCTTCGGGCGCGTCGACGTGCACCAGGAAGTGCGGCACGTCGGCCTTCGGGAACAGGCTGAAGCCGATCAGCGGGATGGTCGCGGCGACCGCGACGAACAGCCCGAGCGCGGCCGCCAGCGTCGCCTTCGGCCGCGCCAGCGCCCAGCGCAGGGCCGGCCCGTAGACGGCGTGGATGGTGGCCATCACCCGCGCCAGCAGCTCGTCGGCGAACACGTCGAAACGGTGCACCAGGTGCTGCAGGCGCCCGGCGTCGGCCGCCGGCGGGCCCTCGGCGCGCAGCATGCGGCTCGCGAGGAACGGGATCACCGTCAGCGCCACCAGCAGCGAGGCCAGCACCGTGAACAGGATCGAGGCCGGCAGCGAGCGGATGAACTCGCCGGCGCCCTCCGGCAGGAACAGCAGCGGCAGGAACGCGAGCAGCAGCGTCGCGGTGCAGCCGAGCACCGCCAGGTAGATCTGGTCGGTGGCGCGGATCGCCGCCTCGACCCGGCCGTAGCCGCTCCGGACGAAGCGGGCGATGTTCTCGACCACGACGATCGAGTCGTCGACCAGCAGCCCGAGCGCGAGCACGAAGCCGGCGATCGACAGCTGGTTGAGACCGAAGCCCGCGAAGAACAGCAGCGCGAGCCCGATCGCGAGCGACAGCGGTACCGAGATCATCACGACCCCGGCGGCCCGCAGCCCGAGCGGCAGCAGCGTCAGCAGCACCAGCGCGATCGCGAGCCCGAAGTCGCCGCCGAGCTTGCCGAGCCGGTGCGCGACGTTGCGTGACTGGTCGAAGCCGCGCTCGAGGCGGATGTCGGGGGGCAGGGCGCGCTCGAAGTCCGGCAGCTTCGCGTAGATGCCGTCGCGCACCTTGAAGATGTTGGTGGCGTCCTTCTGGTTGGCGGTCACGAACACCGCCCGCTTGCCGTTGTAGCGGCCGGTGTAGGCCTGCTCCTCGGTCGCCCAGGACACGACCGCCAGGTCGCGCACCCGCACGATCCGCCCGCCGGCGCCGCCGACGACCGTGTTCTCGACCTCCTCGAGCGAGGCGTAGCTGCCGGCGGTCCTCAGGTTGTAGCGCCGCAGTCCGACGTCGACCGCGCCGCCCGGCACGTTGACGCTCTGGCCCTGGATCGCCTGCGTGACCTGGCCTAGCGTGACGCCGGCCCGCGCCAGGCGCTCGAGGTCGACCGCGACCCTGACCTCGGGCTTCGGGTAGGCCCAGGTCTCGGCCGTGCGCACGCCGGGCACCGTCTCGAGCAGGTCGCGCAGCGTCTCGGCGCGCTCCTTCAGCTCGCGGTAGCTCGCAGTGTCGGAGACGAGCGCGAGCTGCACGATGTTCACGAGGCCGGGGTTGTTCTTGACGATGTCGATCTGCGCGATGTCGGCCGGCAGCGTCGAGCGGATGCGATTGAACTCCCGGATCACCTCGTCCTGCTTCTTCTCCGGGTCGCTGCCGTAGTGGAACTCGACGTGCACCACCGCGAGCCCGTCGAAGGCGGAGCTGACGATCTTCTTGACGTTCTCGAGCGAGTTGACCGCGTCCTCGAGCGGCTTGACCACCACCCGCTCCATGTCGCTCGGGTCCGCGCCCGGCCAGACGATGGTGATCGTGGTCGCGGGGAACGGGAACGTCGGGTCCTCGGAACGCGGGATCGAGAAGAAGCTCGCGGCGCCGAGCGCGATCAGCAACGCGAACAGCACCAGCGTGAACTGCCAGCGGCGGACGGCGAATGCCCAGAGACTCATGGCGCGACCTCAGCCGGCCGGCGCCGGGGCGACGGCGTGCTCGCCGGCGACCTGCACCGCCTCGCCGTTCTCGAGGAACGCGGCGCCGTCGACGACCACTTCGGCGCCCGCGTCCAGGCCGCCGACGACCTCGACCTCGCTGCCGGCGAGCCGGCCGATGCGGACCGTCACGCGGTGCACGACGCCCTGCCGGCGGTCGAGGACGAACACGCTCGCCTCGTCGCCGCTGGCCTCGACGAGCGCCTGCACCGGCAGCAGGTTCGCGCTGCGGCCGTTCGCCGGCGACAGCGTGACCTTCGCCACCAGGCCCTGCACGAAGCGCGCCTCGCCCGGCTCGACCTGCACCTCGACCGCGAACGTGCCGGTCGCCGGGTCGGCGCTCGAGGAGACGTTGCTGACGCGGCCGGTGAATCCCTGTCCGGGCCAGGCGTCGAAGCTCACGCGCGCGGGATCGCCGGTGCGGACGTGCACGACGTCGCGGTCCGCGAGACCCACGCGAACGATCCAGCCGCGGCCGGCGCCGCCGACCACCAGCACCGGCTGGCCCGCCTGCACGAGCTCATGGGCCTCGGCGAGCTTGCGCAGCACCACGCCCGCGGCCGGCGCCACGATGCGCGCGTAGCTCGCGTTGAATTCCGCGCTGCGCTCGGCCGCGGCCGCGACGCGGGCCGCGGTGGTCAGGTCCTCGACCTGCTCCTGGGTCGCGACGCCGTCGGCATAGAGCGCCTGGGCCCGCGCGAGGTCGCGCGCCGCCTTGGCGGAGGCCTGCCGCGCCTGCTCGACGCCGGCGGCGATCTCGGTCTGGCGCAGCTCCGCGAGCAGCTGGCCGGCGCGCACCGGCGCGCCCTCCTCGACGCGCAGAGACTCAATGATGCCGCCCACCTTGAACGCCAGGCGCGCCTCGTCCTTCGGCGTCAGCAGCCCCACCGCGTGCACGCCCTCGTCGAGCGGCGCTCTGGCGAGTGGCGCGACCCGTACCGGCCGGTGCGGCGCGGCGCCGGTCGGCGTGTCGGGCGCGCGGCTGCAGGCGCCCAGCGCGAGTGCGGCGAGCCCGAGGGCGGCGAGGGGCAACATCGAGATTCGGCGCGGCGTCATGGGGCGAGGTCCGGCAGGGGGTGGCGGGGGCCGACGCCGAGGGCGAACTCGAGGTCGGCGAGCGAGGTCAGCGCGCTGAAGCGCGTGACCGCGAGGTTGAGGTCGGCGTCGGTCAGCGCGCGGCGTGCGTCGAGGAACTCCGCCTGGTTGATCTGGCCGAGGTCGCGCTTGCGCTCGGCGATCCGGAACGCGCCGCGCGCGGCGTCGAGGCGCCGGGCGGCGGTGTCGAGCGAGGCGCGAGCGACCTCGAGCGCGTCGAGCGACTGCTCGACGTCGAGCCGGACGCGCTGCTCGGCGAGGCCGCGCTCGGCACGTGCCTCGCGGCCGAGCGCGTGCGCCGAGGCGACGCCGGCGCTGTCGCCGCCGCCGGCATAGAGGCTGAAGCGCAGCACCAGCGAGGCGAGCACGTAGCGGTCGTCGCTCGAGAACCCGTAGCGCTCGCCCTGGGTGCCGGCGTCGACGGCGAGCGCGAGCTGCGGACGGAACGCCGCGCGCGCCAGGCGTTCGCTGGCGTCCGCGGCGGCGACGGTTGCTTCGAGCTCGCGCAGCTCCGGGCGACGTTCGACGGCGGCGTCGGCGAGCGGCGCGGCGGCGAGTGCCGGCTGGCCGAGCCGGCGGGCGAGTCCCGCGCACAGCCGCTCGGGATCGCCGTCCGCGACCGTGGCGACCGGCAGCGGGCGGTCGAACGGCACGTTGCGGATCAGGTTCACGTAGCTCTGCGCGAGGCGCACGCCGTTCTCGGCCGCGAGTCGCGACTGGGTCACCTCGAGCGCGTCGGCCTCGGCGCGATAGACGAGGTCGCGCGTGATCTTGCCGTTGCGGTAGAGGCTGTCGTTGACGCGCTCGTTGGCGCGCGCGAGCTCGAGCGTCGCGTCGACGATCGCAAGGCGGGCCCGGGCCTCGAGCCAGCGGTAGTAGGCGGTCGCGAGGTCGCGCTGCAGGCGCCCGGCGAGCGCGCGCCGCGCCGCGGCCGCGGCGTCGGCGCGCGAGGCGCTGGCGTCGCGCGCGGCACCAAGGCGGGCGTCGTAGAGCGGCTGCGTCAGCGTGAGCTTCGTGTCCTGCTCGCGGGCGCGCAGCAGCGAAATCTGCTGGTTGGCGACCGTGGGGAAGCGCGTCTGGCCGGTCAGCTGGTTCAGCGTCGCGTACACGGGATTGAGGAGATCGCCGACCGGGAAGTTGATCGTGCGGCCGCCGTCCGCGGCCGAGTAACGCGCGCTGAAGTCGAGCGCCGGCAGGTAGCGGGCCCGTGCCTGGTCGAGCACCGCGAGCCGTGCCTGGACTTCCGCGCCGGCGGCATCGAGCTCGAGGTTGCGCTCGAGCGCCTCGCGAACCAGCGCTTCGAGCACCTGATCGACGGGTCCGGCGATTTCCTCGGCGTCCGCCCGGGAGAGCGGCACGGCCAGCAGGAGCGCGAAGACGAACCCCAACGTCAGGAGCGCCAGGCTCCCGCTCAGGTAGTCACGTGTAGAAGCACTGGACATGTGTCAATTCCATGACAAAAAAAATCAGCCGGCCGGGCCGGCGGCCCCGAGCGAGCGCAGCAGCGACAGCGCGTATTCGCTGAGCTTCGGCGTCGCGATGCCAAAGCGCGCCAGGTCGTTGCCTTTCGCCATCGCCAGCTGGATCACGCCGTGCGTGAACGCCCACAGCGTGACCGCGTACATCACCGGGTCGCCGATGTCGGCGCGGATGCTGCCGTCGGCGATGCCGGTGCGGATCGCCGCGACGACGACGCCGATCGCCTGGTCGCCGGCGACCGCGCAGGCACCCTCGTTGGAGCCGGCGTCAGGGTCGACCGAATGCGCCTGGAAGCGCGCGCAGACGTCGAAATAGTGGGGAAATTCGTGGGCGTACGCCATGTAGGCACGGCCGATCGCCTCGACCTGGTCGAGCCCGCGCGGGTGGCGGCCGGCGGCCTCCTGGAAGCGCGCCGTCAGCACGCTGAGCGCGCGCTCGCCGATCGCGAACTGCAGCTCGTCGCGATCGCGGAAGTACACGTACAAGAGCGCTCGCGACAGCCGGGCGCGCTTCGCCACCTGCTCCATCGTGACCGAGTCCCAGCCCTTGTCGGCATAGAGCTGCTCCGCCGCATCGACGATCTCGGCGCGGCGGCGCTCCTTCTCCTCGACCCGGCGCTCGCGGATGTATGACATGCGAAGATCCTAGTCGATCATTGACACTGTGTCAATAGTTGTACAAACGTTCAGTTTCCGAGTCCGTCGACACGGTTGCGCCGCTCCCCCCGCAGGAATGCCGCGACGTTCTCCGCGAGTTCGTCCACCGCCCGTTGCCGTGCCTCGCGCGCGGCCCAGGCGGTGTGCGGCGTCACGATCAGGCGCACGAGGTCCGGCGCGAGCAGCGGGTGGCCGGGCGCCGGCGGCTCCTCGTCGAAGACATCGACCGCCGCCCCGCCGAGTCGCCCGGCCCGCAGCGCTGCGGCGAGCGCCGGGGCGTCGACGAGCGCGCCCCGGGCGGCGTTGATCAGCACGGCGTCCGGGCGCATCGCCGCGAGCTCGCGCGGGCCGATCATCCCGCGGGTCGCGGGCGTCACCGGGCAATGCAGCGTCAGCACGTCGACCTCGGGCAGCAGTTCGGCGAGCGGCACGCGCCCGGCCGAGGCGGCTTCGCCGGGGCGCGCCGCGACCCGCACGCGCATCCCGAAGGCCTCGGCCAGGCGCGCGACGCCGCGGCCGAGCGTGCCGAAGCCCACGATCCCGAGCGTGCGCCCGGCGAGCTCGCGGATCGGGTACGACGGCGCGTCTCGGCCCGGCGCCCAGCCACCCGCCTTGAGGTCGCGGTCGTACTCGCGCAGCCGGTGCGTGAGTGCGAGCAGCGTGGCGAACACGTGCTGCACGACCGACGCGGTGCAGTAGTCGGCGATGTTGCAGACCGCGACGCCGCGCTCGCGCGCGGCCTCGAGGTCGACGTTGTTGGTGCCGGTCGCGGTGAGTGCGACCAGCCGCAGCGCCGCGTTGGCCTCGATCCGGGCGCGGCTGATGCGCGGACGGTTGCAGAGCACGATCGCGGCGCCCGCGAGGCGTGCGTCGACCTCGGCGTCGGTGGTCTCCTCGTGCACCTCGAGCGCGGGCAGCGCCGCCCGCAGCCGCCCGAGGTCGAGATCGCCGGCCATCGAGACCGATCCGAGGTCGAGAAATACCGCCCGCATGCCGTCCACCCCCGCCCGGTCCCGGGCCCGCGCGCGAGTCTCGCCGCGGCCGCCGGGGGCGGTCAATCGCGGGCCCTGCTACCAGGGCGCGGGTCGATAGTCCTTCAGGAACTGGCCCCAGACGTGCTCGCCACTCAGCTCGCCGCTGAAGATCGGATCGACGATGCGCGCCGCCCCGTCGATGATGTCGAGCGGCGGCGCGAAGCCGAGCTCGGCCTTGCGGGCGGCGTGCACGGCCGGATCCTCGTCGGTCACCCAGCCGGTGTCGACGGCGTTCATGTGGATGCCGTCGCGATGGAAGTCGGGCGCGCTCGTGCGCGTCATCATGTTGAGCGCCGCCTTGGCCATGTTGGTGTGCGGGTGGTTGACGGTCTTGGTGGTGCGGTAGAACTGCCCTTCCACGGCGCTCACGTTGACGATGTGCTTGTGGCGTCCGACCGTGCGCTGCATCAGCGGCCGCAGCCGGCCGTTCAGGATGAACGGCGCGATCGCGTTCACGAGGTGCACCTCGAGGAGCTCCGGGGTCTCGACCTCGTGCAGCCGCAGCCGCCAGCTGTTGACCGCGCGCAGGTCGACCTGCTGGCGATCCTCGTCGAAGCGACCGGCGGGGAAGAGCGCCTCGCCGCCGGCGAAATCCTCGTCGAGGTAGCGGCGCTGCGACAGCGACGCACTGTGCGCGAGACCCTCGCCGGGCGGCGGCGCCGCGAGGCTCGCGAGCGCACCGCCCGCGGCGTGCGGCGCCGCGAGCGCCCGCACGAGCTCCGCGTGTCCCGCGAGCACGCCGCGCTGCGCGGCGGGCAGCGCCTCGAGCGGCATCGCCTCCGGCTCGAGCAGGTGGCGGAAGAAGCCGGCGGGCCGGCGCACCGTCTGGCAGGCGTTGTTGATGATGTAGTCGAGCCGCGGCAGCCGCTCCCCGAGGTAGCGGGCGAAGAGCTCGACGCTGGGCGCGTGCCGCAGGTCGAGGCCGTGCACCTGCAATCGCGCGCGGAACGACTCGAAGTCCGCCTCCCGCGCGTAGCGCGCCGTGGCGTCGACCGGGAAGCGCGTGGTCGCGATCACGCGTGCACCCGCCCGCAGCAGCTTCAGCGAGGCCTGGAAGCCGATCTTGACGCGCGCCCCGGTGACGACCGCGACCCGGCCGTCGAGCGGCGCGCTCTGCTCGCGCTTGCGGTAGTTGAACTCGCCGCAGTCGCCGCACATCGAGTCGTAGTAGCGGTGCACCGTCCGGAACGGCTGCTTGCAGACGTAGCAGGCGCGCTCACGCCCGAGCTCCGGCGCCGCCGGCGCGCCCTCGGTCGGCGGCGCGAGCCAGAGCGGCGCGTACTCGGCCGCGCGGCGCTGCACCCGCAGCCCGGCGCGCTCGATCGCCTCGCGGTCGCGCGCCTGCGCGGCCTGGCGGTCGGCGCGGCGGAAGGCCTTGGCGAGCCGCACCAGGTGGTGGCGCTCGGGGCGCGCCACGAGGCCGGCGAGCATCAGCAGCTCGCGTCGCTGCTCGGCGCCAAGGCCGGCGAGCACGCCGCGGTCGGCCTCGATGGCGCGCAGCACCCGCACGCACGCCGCGAGCTCCTCGTCGCTGAAGGGCGGCTCGCCAGCCGCGTCCGCCGTCGGTCGTGTCATGCGGGGATTCCGGCGCCCGGGACGGGTGCGGCCGGTGCGCTCAGTCGCGGAAGTTGTTGAACTGCAGCGCGACCTCGAGCTTCTGCTGCCGCAGCAGCGCGATCGCGACCTGCAGCTCGTCGCGGCTCTTGCCGGTCACGCGCACCTTGTCGCCCTGGATCGCGGCCTGCACCTTGAGCTTCGAGTCCTTGATGGCGCGCTGGATCTTCCGGGCGGCGTCGGCGTCGATGCCCTCGCGCAGCACGACCGCCTGCCGCGCCTTCGCCAGGTTCACTTCCGGATCCTTGATCTCGAGGCAGACGAGGTCGATGCCGCGCTTGGTGAGCTTCAACTTCAGGATGTCCAGCATCTGCTTCAGCTGGAAGTCGGCCGGCGCCTCGAGCGCGACCTCGTTGCCCTGGCGCACGAACTTCGCGTCGGTGCCCTTGAAGTCGAAGCGGCTGTCGAGCTCGCGGCTCGCCTGGTCGACCGCGTTCTCCACCTCGTGATGGTTGAGTTCCGAGACGACGTCGAACGACGGCATGGCCCCCCCTACGCCCGGGCGCCCGCGGCGAGGCGCCGGTAGAAGATCGAGGTCGGCTCGAAGCCGCCGCCCGCCACCTGCACGAAGCCCGGGATGCTGCCGGCGAACTCGTAGCCGCAACGCTTCAGGAATGCCTCGGTGCCGGTGTCGCTGCGCACGTCGAGCACCAGCAGCCCGAGGCCGCGGGCCGCCGCGGCCTTGTCGGCTGCCGCGAGCAGGGTCCGGCCGACGCCGCGGCGCCGGTACTGCGAGTGGACCACGAGCTTCTGCACCTCGCCGCGGTGCCGGGCGTTCGGCTTGTGCACCATCGCCACCTGCACGGCCCCGGCGCAGACGTGGTTGTCGGTGGCGACCAGCAGCAGTCGCTCGCCGCGCCCGACCGCCTCGAGCACCTCGCTCCAGTAGTTGCGCGCCTCCTTGGTGCTCGGTGGCGTCAGCCAGCCGACCGAGGCGCCGCCCTGCACCGCGTCCTGCAGCAGCTCCACGAGCTCGCTGAAGAGCTCCAGCGACGGCGGGGACTTCAGTTCCTTGATTTCCAGCATGGTGAGACTCCGGTCTACCTCGTCCCGCCGCGAGCGGCTACCGCTCCGGCAACTCGATGCCCTCGAACAGCCGCTCGAGCTCGGCGCTCGTCCCGGCGCGGATCGCCTGGTCGACCAGCCGCCGGTTCAGGTGCGGGGCGAAGGCCTTCAGGAATTCGTACATGTAGCCGCGCAGCAGCCGGCCGCGGCGAAAGCCGATCCACGTCAGGTGCGGCGCGAACAGGTGCGAGGCGTCCAGCACCGCGAGGTCGCCATCGGCGACCGGGTCGAGCGCCATGCTCGCCAGGATCCCGACGCCGAGGCCGAGGCGCACGTAGGTCTTGATGACGTCCGCGTCGCTCGCGGTCAGCGCGACCTTGAGCTTGAGGCCGGCGCTCTCGAACAGCGCCGGCAGCGACGACCGGCCGCTGAAGCTGAAGGTGTAGGTGACGATCGGGTGGCGCGCGAGCGCCTCGAGGGTGACGTTGCGCTCGCGCGCGAGCGGATGCTCGCGCGGCACCACCACGCGCCGGTGCCAGCGGTAGCAGGGCAGCAGCACGAGCCCCGGGAACAGCTCGCCGCCGCCGGTCGCGATCGCGAAGTCGACCCGGTCGAGCTTGGCGAGCTCGGCGATCTGCTCGGTCGCGCCCTGGTGCAGGTGCAGGTCGACGTCGGCGTAGCCGGCGCGAAAGCGCTGCACGATCGGCGGCAGCACGTAGCGCGCCTGAGTGTGGGTCGTGCCGATCGACAGCGAGCCGCTGCGGTCGTCCTTGAGGTCCGACGACAGGCGCCGGATGTTCTGCACTTCCTCGAGGATCCGCAGCGCCCGGTCCACCACCTGCTGGCCCGCGGCCGTGACGCCGGTCAGCTGCCGTCCGTCCCGCTCGAAGAGCGGGAAGCCCAGCTCGTCCTCCAGCAGCTTCAGCTGCTTGCTGACCCCGGGCTGCGAGGTGTGCAGCTTGCGCGCGGCGGTGGTGATGTTGAGGCCGTTCTGCACGACGGCCGCCAGGTAGCGGAGCTGGTGGAGCTTCATGGGCGGGGTTCCGGGTGCCGCGATTATAGGAGGCGCCGCGCCCTCAGCGGTAACCGCGGGCCTGCAGCGCGAACAGCCGCGCGTAGCGGCCGTCGAGCCGCATCAGCTCGTCGTGCGAACCGTGCTCGACGATCCGGCCGCCCTCCAGCACCGCGATCTGGTCGGCCATGCGCACCGTCGAGAAGCGATGCGAGATCAGGATCGTGATCCGGCCCCGGGTCAGCTGGCGGAAATGCTCGAAGACCTCCGCCTCGGCCGCGGCGTCCATCGCCGCCGTCGGCTCGTCGAGCACGAGCACGTCGGCGCGGTCGCGCATGAACGCGCGGCTGAGCGCGATCTTCTGCCACTGGCCGCCGGACAGCTCGCGGCCGTCCTTGAACCACTTGCCGAGCTGGGTGTCGTAGCCGGCCGGCAGTTCGCGGATGAACGGGTCGGCGAGGCCCTGGGTCGCGGCCTCGGTCCAGCGGGCGCGGTCCTCGAACTGCGCGACATCGCCGGCACCGACGTTTTCGCCGACCTTGAGCTGATAGCGGGCGAAGTCCTGGAAGATCACGCCGATGCGCTCGCGCAGCACCGCCTCGTCCCACTCCTCGAGGTCCTGGCCCTCGAACAGGATCCGGCCGGATGTCGGCCGGTACAGCCGCGTCAGCAGCTTGATCAGCGTGGTCTTGCCGGAGCCGTTCTCGCCGACCAGCGCCAGGCTCTCGCCGGGCCGGATGGCGAGGTCGATGTCCTCGAGCGCCGGCCGCTCGGCGCCGGGGTACTGGAACGAGACGCGCTCGAAGCGGATGCCGTCGCCGGGCCGCGGGCCGCGGGAGATCGCGCCGCGCGGCGGCGGCACGGGCTGCTCGAGGTACTCGTACAGGTTCGAAAGATAGAGATTGTCCTCGTAAAGGCCGCCCACGGCCGCGAGCGCCGAGGACAGCGCGGTCTGGCCGAGCCGGAACAGGGCGAGATACATCGTCATCTGGCCGAGCGTGATCGCACCGCGGATCGCGCCGACGGCGATCCAGCCGTAGGCGCCGTACAGGCTGAGCGTCGCCACCAGGCCGAGGCCGAAGCCCCACAGGTCGCGCCGCAGCGTCAGCGCGCGGTCCTCGCGATACAGCCGCCGGTAGATCTCCTCGTAGCGGCGCAGCAGCAGGGGGCCGAGCCCGAAGAGCTTGACCTCCTTGGCGTGGTCCTCGCGGGCCAGCACCGTCTCGAGGTACATCTGCATGCGGGTCTCGGGAGAGCGCCAGCGGAACAGGCGGAAAGCGTCGCCCGAGAACTTTGCCTCGGCGAAGAACGACGGCAGCCCGGCGAGCGCGAGGATCGCGACGGCGAGCGGCGAGAAGCGCACCAGGATCGCGCCGTAGCTGACCAGCGAGATCCCGTTCTGCACCAGCCCGAAGGTGCGCATCACCATCGACAGCGGCCGGGTCGAGGCCTCGCGGCGCGCGCGCGTCAGCTTGTCGTAGAACTCCGAGTCCTCGAAGTTCACGAGCTCGAGCGTCAGCGCCTTCTCGAGGATCATCACGTTGACGCGCTGGCCGAGCTGGGCGCGCAGCAGCGACTGGCAGGTCGACAGGCCGCGCTGCGCGGCCGCCATCAGTGCGACCAGCGCAGCCTCGAGCGCCACGAAGCCGAGCGCGGTCCGGTAGTCGGCCTGGCCGAGCGTCGCGTGGGTGCGGCTCGCGCTGACGACCGCATCGACGATCTGCGCGCCGACCCAGGCGACGCCGGCCGGCAGCGCGCCGGCCGCGACCGTCAGCAGCGCGAGCAGCACGGTCAGCGCCCGGTTGGTGGTCCAGGCCAGCGACAGCGCGTGCCGCAGGTAGCGGAACACGCTCGCGGCGCGGCCGGCCGGGGTGGCGGCCGGCCGCGCCGCCTGGCGCAGCAGCTCGTGCAGGTTCAACGGGGGCTCCTCGACGCGGGCGGCGGGCGTCCTGCCGCATTATAGAGTGCGTGCCCTTGTCGCCCCGCGGGCGACAGGGCAATGTGCCGTGGGAGGATCGGTCCATGAGCGATGCGGTGCAGCGCGTGGGCAGCGCGGCGAGCCTGCCCGACGCGGGGCGCCTCGCGGCGTACCTCGGCGGGCGCCTGCCCGGCGGCGCCGGCGACCTTGCCGTCGAGGCGCTCGGCGGCGGGCAGTCCAACCCGACCTTCCGGCTGCGTGCCGGTGGCCGGCACTACGCGCTGCGCACCAAGCCGGGCCGCAGCGCCGAGCTGCTGCCGTCGGCGCACCAGATCGAGCGGGAGTACCGCGTGCTCGGCGCGCTGGCCGACTCCGGCGTGCCGGTGCCGCGCGTGCACGTGCTGTGCACCGACGAGGAGGTCATCGGCCGCGCCTTCTACGTGATGGATTTCGTCGCGGGCCGGGTGTTCCAGGACCCGCGCCTGCCCGAGCTCGCGGCCGGCGCGCGGCGCGCGCTGTTCGACGACATGAACCGGGTGCTCGCGCGGCTGCACTCGCTCGACTACGCCCGGCTGGGCCTCGGCGACTACGGCAAGCCCGGCGACTACCTCGCGCGGCAGATCGCCCGCTGGTCGAAGCAGTACCGGGCCAGCGAGACCGAGGCGATCGAGGCGATGGACCGGCTCATCGAATGGCTGCCGACGCGCCTGCCGCCGGACGAGGAGACGACGCTGGTGCACGGCGACTTCCGCCTCGACAACCTCGTGATCGATGCACGCGAGCCGCGCGTGGTCGGCGTGCTCGACTGGGAGCTGTCGACGCTGGGCTCGCCGCTCGCGGACTTCTCCTACCACTGCTGCGTGTTCCATTTCCCGCCCGGCCGGCACCGCGGGCTCGCGGGGGTCGACCTCGCCGCGCTCGGCCTGCCGAGCGAGGCCGAGCACGTCGCCGCCTATGCCGCCCGCACCGGCCGCCGGGTCGCCGGCCACTGGGACTACTACCTCGCGTACAACTTCTTCCGGATGGCGGCGATCGTGCAGGGAATTCGCAAGCGCGCCGAGCTCGGCACCGCCGCGGCGGCGAACGCGCTCGAGTTCGGCCGCGGCGCGCGGCTGCTGGCCGAGATGGGCTGGGAACGCGCGCAGCGCACGGGCGCCGACTGATGGATTGACCCAGGGGAGAACTGCGATGCAGGCCGATACCGGGACGGGCGTGGAACTGCAGCCGAGTCGCGAGGAGCGCCAGTGGGCGATGTTCTGCCACCTGAGCGCGATGCTGATGTACTGCACGGCCATCGGCGGCTTCGTCGCGCCGCTGGTGATCTGGCTGCTGAAGCGCGACGAGATGCCGTTCGTCGCCGATCAGGGCCGCGAGACCCTGAACTTCCAGATCACGACGATGCTCGCGATCATGGCGTGCCTCGCGCTGTGGCTGCTGATCCTGCCGCTGCTGGTGGCGGGGCTGGTCGTCGCCTACCACTTCGTCATGACGATCATCGCCACGGTGCGCTCGTCGGAGGGCGTCTACTACCGCTATCCGATCTGCTGGCGCGTGATCCGCTGATCAGCGGCGCGCGTAGTAGTCGGGATCGTCCGGCGCGAGACCCTTGAAGCGCCGGTGGATCCACCAGTACTGGTCCGGCACCCGCCGCACCTGGGCCTCGATGCAGGCGTGGTACTCGAGCGTGTCGGCCACCGGGTCGCCGCTCGGCCAGTGCGCGAACGGCGGATGCACGACCGCCCGCCACCCGCGCGTGCCCGGCAAGCGCTCGGTCGAGTAGTAGAGCACCGCGGCACCGGTCATCTCGGCGAGCCGCGGCGTGAACACGTTGGTCGCTGCCGGATGGCCGAAGAACGGCACCATCACCGCGCCCTTCTTGCGGTAGGCCTGGTCGGTCGCGTACCAGACGATCTCGTTGCGCTTGAGCGCCGTGATCATCCCGCGCACGTCGTCGCGCTGGATCGCCTTGCGGGCGTTGCGGGCGAAGCTGCCGCCCGAGACGTGCGCGATCAGCGCGTTCTTGGTGGGCCGGTACAGCACGGCGATCGGCCGGCGCGTGTTGAGGATCCGTGCGCCGATCTGCAGCGGCGTGAAGTGCGCGGTCAGCAGGATCGCGCCGCGGCCGCGGGCGAGCGCCGCCTCCAGGTGCTCGAGCCCCTCGATCGTCGAGTGCGCGGCGATCTCTGCATCGCTCGCCCACCAGGTCAGCGCCGACTCGAACAGCCCGATCCCGAGGCTCTCGAAATGCCGGGCGAGCAGCGCCTTGCGCTCGGCGGGCGACAGCTCCGGCAGGCAGAGCTCGATGTTGCGGATGGCGATGCGCCGGTACGGGAGCGGCAGCCGGCGGGCGAGGCGACCCACGGCCCGGCCGACCGCGAACGTCCCCCCGAGGGGCAGCAGCAGGGTGAGCCTGAGGAAGCCGAGGCCGAGCCACGTCGCCCAGTAGCGCGGCGCGAGGAAGCGGGCGGGCATCGGGGGCGGGCGCTCCGGACGGCGGCGAACCGCGGCGAAACTAGCACGACTCGGGCCCGGCGGCGGTACCGGGCCGCAGCCGGGCCTGCGCCTGCGCGCTTGACCGGTTTTCCGGGGGCACGCCATACTGGCCCCATGATCGCGAGCCGCCCCCAGCTGACCCCGTCCCTGTCCGCGCCGTCGCGCGGCGGGTGGTGGTGGCGCCCCTCCCTGGAGTGGGCGCGCGGCGTGCAGGCTTAAACCGACAGAAAACCCCAGCTCAGACCGCGAACCCATCTCCGACCAACGCCGGGGATGGGTCCTGCGCTGTCCGCTCCCCGGCGCCCCGACGAGGAGCCCATGCATCCGCTCTTTGACATCGCCGCAGACCTCGACACGCCGGTGTCGGCGTACCTGAAGCTGCGGCCGTTCAAGCCGCGCTTCCTGCTCGAGAGCGTCGAGGGCGGCGAGCGCATCGCGCGCTACTCCTTCATCGGCTTCGGCGACGCGCTCGAGATCCGGCTGGACGCCGATGCGCTGACGGTGCGTCCGGCCGGCGGGCCGCCGGAGCGCGCGCCGCGCCCGGCGGATCGTGCGGCGCTGCTCGACGCGCTGCGTGCCGCGCTCGGTCGCGCGCCGCGCCTCTATCCCGAGATCCCGGGCCTGCCGCTCGCCGGCGGCCTGGTCGGCGCGGCGGCCTACGACCTGGTGCGCTACTTCGAGCGGGTGCCGGCGCGGCTGCCGGTGGAGCCGGGGACGCCGGAGGCCTGCTACCTGGCGCCGTGCTCGTTCCTGATCTTCGACCACGTGACGCGCGGCATCGCGCTGTTGCACGCGGGTCCGGAGGAAGAGCGCCAGGCGCTGCGGCGCGAGATCGTGCGCGCACTGCGCGGCGGGCTGATGACCGGCCGCCCGCCGGCGCGGCTCGAGGCACCGCGCGCGAGCCTGTCGCGCGAGGCCTACGTCGCGGGCGTCAGGCGCGTGCAGGAATACATCGCCGCGGGCGACGTCTACCAGCTGGTGCTGTCGAGCCAGTTCGAGGGCGCCTGCGAGCTCGATCCCTTCGAGGCCTACCGGGCGCTGCGAATCCTGAACCCGTCGCCGTACATGATCTACTGCGAGCTCGGCGATCGCACGCTGGTCGGCTCCTCGCCCGAGGCGCTGGTGCGCCTGACCGGCCGCCACGCGCAGCTGCGCCCGATCGCAGGCACCCGGCCGCGCGGGCCGACGCCGGAGACCGACGCGGCGCTCGAACGCGAGCTGCTCGCCGACGCCAAGGAGAACGCGGAGCACGTGATGCTGGTCGACCTCGCGCGCAACGACCTCGGCCGCGTGGCGAGCGCCGGCAGCGTCCGGGTCGAGCCGTACCGCGTGATCGAGCGCTACAGCCACGTGATGCACATCGTCAGCGGCGTCGAGGGCAGGCTGGCCGCGGGCCGCGACGCGTTCGACCTCTTCGCCGCGGCGTTTCCGGCCGGCACGCTGGTCGGCGCGCCGAAGGTGCGGGCGATGGAAATCATCGAGGAGCTGGAGCCGGTCCGGCGCGGCTTCTATGGCGGGACCTACGGCTACTTCGGGCTGAGCGGCGACATGGACCACGCGATCACGATCCGCACGCTGACCTTCCAGGCAGGGCGCTACCGCTTCCAGGCGGGCGCCGGCATCGTCGCCGACAGCGTGCCCGAGCTCGAGCACGACGAGGTGCTGGCCAAGAGCGCGGTGCTGCGCCGTGCACTCGAGCTGGCGAAGGAGGGCCTCTGAGATGACGACCTCGGCGCCCCGCCTGCTGCTGATCGACAACTACGACTCGTTCACCTACAACCTGGTGCAGGCGTTCCTCGTGCTCGGTGCCGAGGTGCTGGTGCACCGCAACGACCAGCTCACGCCGGCCGAGGCCGAGGCGCTCGCGCCGACCCACCTGTGCATCTCGCCGGGCCCCGGCACGCCGTACGACGCCGGCGTCTCGATGCGCATGATCGAGCACTACGCGGGCCGCATCCCGGTGTTCGGCGTCTGCCTCGGCCACCAGTCGATCACCGAGGTGTTCGGCGGCAAGGTGGTGCGCAACTGGCGACTGATGCACGGCAAGACTTCGGCGATCGAGCACGACGGCGAGGGCGTGTTCCGCGGCCTGCCGCAGCCACTCGAGGTCGGCCGCTACCACTCGCTGGTGGCCGCCGAGGACTCGCTGCCGCCGGTGCTCGCGATCACCGCCCGCAGCCGCGAGGGCGAGATCATGGGCGTGCGCCACACCCGGCTCGCGGTCGAGGGCGTGCAGTTCCATCCCGAGAGCGTGCTGACGCCGCAGGGGCCCGCGCTCCTCGGCAACTTCCTTGCGATGCGCGGCGGGCACTGGGCGTGAGCGGCGGCCCGCATCCGCTGCGCGCGACGCTCGAGGCGCTCGTCGAGGGGCGTTCGCTGCCGGAGGCCGCGGCGCACGACCTGCTGCTGCAGCTGACCGACGAGACGCTGCCGCCCGCGCTCGGTGGCGCGCTGCTCGCGGCGCTGCGTGCCAAGGGCGTGACCGCCGACGAGTTGCGCGGCTTCGCGCGCGGCATGCGCTCGCTGGCGCGGCGTCCGGCGCTGCCCGACGTCGGACCGACCCTGGACGTGGTCGGCACCGGCGGCGACGCCTCGCACACCTTCAACCTGTCGACCGGCGCTGCGCTGCTCGCGGTTGCGGCCGGTGCGCGGGTCGCCAAGCACGGCAATCGCTCGGTCTCGAGCCGCTCCGGCAGCGCGGATCTGCTCGAGTCGCTGGGGCTGCGCATGCCGCTCGACGAGCGCGCGGCCGGCGACTGCCTGCGGCGCACGGGCTTCACGTTCCTGTTCGCGCCGCACTACCACCCGGCGATGCGCGCGGTCGCGCCGGTGCGCGCGGCGCTCGGCATCCGCACGGTGTTCAACCTGCTCGGGCCGCTGACCAACCCGGCCGAGCCCCCCTACCACCTGATCGGCGCCTTCAGCCGCGAGGCCGCGAAGCTGATGGCCGAGGCGTTGGCCGGCCTGCCGATCCGGCGCGCCTTCGTCGTGCACGGCGAGCCGGGCTGGGACGAGCCGACGCCGGCCGGCCCGTTCCTGCTCTACGACGTGCGCCCCGGCGAGTGCCGCGAGAGCGTGCGCTCGGCCGCCGACTTCGGCCTGCCGAGCTGCCGTCCCGAGGACCTGCGCGGCGGCGACGCGGCGCACAACGCCGCCGCGCTGCGCGCCGTCTTCGAGGGCCGCGACCGCGGCCCGCACCGCGATGCGCTGGTGCTCGGCGCGGCGCTCGCGCTCGAGGTCGCGGGACTCGCCAGCGGCGCCCGCGAGGGCGCCGTCCGTGCCGCCGCGGCGATCGACGCCGGCGCCGCGCGGGACCTGCTCGGCTCGCTGGCGGCGTTCTCCGGGGAGCGCGCATGAACGAGGCGGGCGACTTTCTCGCGGCGATGGCACGCGGCAGCGAGCACCGCGTCGCCGAGTCGCGCGCGCGCCTGCCCGCCGCGCGCCTCGCCGGGCTCGTCGCCGCGCAGCCCGCCCCGCCGGCGCTGCGCCTCGACGCGCGCTTCGACCTGATCGCCGAGCTCAAGCTGCGCTCGCCGGCGCTCGGCGTGCTGGCCGGATCGGCCGGCGACCTCGAGCAGCGGGTGGTCGCCTATGCCCGCGGCGGCGCGGCGATCGTCTCGGTGCTGACCGAGCCCGCCCGCTTCGACGGCAGCCTCGGCCACCTCGAGCGCGCGAGCGCGGCGCTCGCGCCGCACGGCGTGCCGACGATGCGCAAGGACTTCCTGGTGGATCCGTACCAGCTGCTCGAGGCGCGCGCGGCCGGCGCCTCGGGCGTGCTGCTGATCGCACGCATGCTGTCGCCGGCGCGGCTCGACGAGCTCGTCGCGGCGGCCGCTGAGCTCGGCCTCTTCGTGCTCGTCGAGGCCTTCGATGCGGCCGACATCGACGCTGCGGCCCGGGCCGGGGAGCGCTGGCAGGGTCCCGCCGCCGCGTTCCTGGTCGGCGTGAACAGCCGCGACCTGCGCACCCTCGAGGTGGTCCCCGAGCGGCTCGCGGCGCTCGCGCCGCGCCTGCCGCCAGGCCGGCCGCGGGTCGCCGAGAGCGGGCTCGAGGCGGCCGGCGACGCGGCGCGGCTCGCGGCCGCCGGCTACACGCTCGCGCTGGTCGGCGGTGCCCTGATGGCGGCGCCCGATCCCGCGGCCCTGGTGCGCGCGATGATCGAGGCCGGGCGCGCGGCCCGGGTGCCGGCATGAGCGTCTGGATCAAGATCTGCGGTCTGTCGAGCGCCGAGGCGGTGGCCGCGGCGGTCCAGGCCGGCGTCGACGCACTCGGCTTCGTCTTCCACGCGGCCTCGCCGCGCCACGTCTCGCCGACGCAGGCGGCGGCGCTGGCGGCGGCGGTGCCGGCCGGCATCGCGCGCGTCGCGGTCACCCGCCATCCGACGCAGGACGAGGTGGACGCGATCGTCGCGGGCTTTGCGCCGGACTACCTGCAGACCGATGCCACCGACCTCGAGCGGCTGCGGCTGCCGGCGCGGCTCGGCCGGCTGCCGGTGCTGCGTACCGGCGCGCCGCTGCCGGCGCCGCTGCCGGCCCGCTGCCTCTACGAGGGCGCCGACAGCGGGCGCGGAGCGCGCGCCGACTGGCAGGCGGCGGCGGAGCTGGCGCGGCGCTGCGAGCTGGTGCTCGCCGGCGGCCTCGACGCCGGCAACGTCGCCGCCGCGATGCGTGCCGTCCGGCCCTTCGGCGTCGACGTCTCGAGCGGCGTCGAGCAGGCACCGGGGCGCAAGGACCCGGCGCGCATTCGGGAATTCGTCGCGGCCGCGCGTGCGGCTGCGGCCGTGTGAGCACAGCCCTGGGAGTGACGACGATGGCCACGGCGATGAAGACAGCAGATGCCGGCGCGCTCCTCGCGCAGGAGATCGCCGGCGAGTTCCCGGACCGGCGCGGACGCTTCGGGCCGTTCGGCGGCCGCTACGTGCCCGAGACGCTGGTCCCGGCGCTCGACCGGCTCGAGGCCGGCGTGCACCGCTGGCTGAAGGACCCGGCGTTCGTCGCCGAGCTCGAGCACGAGCTCGCGACCTGGGTCGGCCGCCCGACCCCGCTGACCCACGCGCGCACGCTCTCGGCACGCTGGGGTGCGCAGGTCTACCTCAAGCGCGAGGATCTCGCGCACACCGGCGCCCACAAGATCAACAACGCGATCGGCCAGGCGCTGCTCGCGAAACGGCTCGGCGCGCGGCGCATCGTCGCCGAGACCGGTGCCGGGCAGCACGGCGTGGCGAGCGCCGCCGCCTGCGCGCGGCTCGGGCTGCCGTGCACGGTCTACATGGGCGCGATCGACACCGAGCGGCAGGCGCCGAACGTCGGCCGCATGAAGCTGCTGGGTGCGACCGTCGTGCCGGTCACGGGTGGCGACCAGACGCTGCGCGCCGCGATCGACGAGGCGCTGCGCGACTGGGTCGCCGATCCGGACGGCACTTATTACCTGATCGGCTCGGTGGTCGGGCCGCACCCGTACCCGTACCTGGTGCGCGAGCTGCAGACCGTGATCGGCCGCGAGGCGCGCGCGCAGATGGCACGCCAGGCCGGCGGCCTGCCGCACGCGGTGTTCGCCTGCGTCGGCGGCGGCTCGAACTCGATGGGCATGTTCCATCCGTTCGTCGCGGACCGCGACGTCGCGCTCGTCGGCGTCGAGGCCGGCGGCCGCGGCGCCAAGCTCGGCGACAACTCCGCGACGCTGACGCTCGGCCGGCCGGGCGTGCTGCAGGGCGCCTACTCGATGCTGCTGCAGGACGAGCACGGCCAGATCCAGGAGACGCACTCGGTCTCGGCCGGGCTCGATTACCCGGGCGTCGGGCCCGAGCACTCGCTGCTGCAGGCGACCGGCCGGGTGCAGTACGAGTACGCGACCGACGACGAATCGCTCGAGGCGCTGGCCGAGTGCTGCGCGGCCGAGGGCATCATCACCGCGATCGAGAGCGCGCATGCCTTCGCGAGCGCCCGCAAGTGGGCGGCCACGCACCCCGGCTCGCGGATCCTGATCTGCCTGTCCGGGCGCGGCGACAAGGACATGCCGACGCTGCAGAAGACGCTGCTGAAGGGGCAGGCGTGATGGCCGGCCACGAGAGCATCGGCGCCGCGATCCGCGCCGCCGCCGCCCGCGGCGAGCCGGCGCTCGTCGCCTACCTGACCGCCGGCTTCCCGAAGCGCGAACGCTTCCGCGCCGACCTCGCCGCGGTCGCGGCGGCCGCCGACGTGGTCGAGATCGGCGTGCCGTTCACCGACCCGATGGCGGACGGCATGACGATCCAGCGCGCGAGCCACGCGGCGCTCGCCCAGGGCGTGACGCTGCCCTGGATCCTCGCCGAACTCGCGGCGCTCAGCCCGCGGCCGAAGGCGCCGCTGCTGCTGATGAGCTACCTGAACCCGCTGCTCGCGTTCGGGCTCGAGCGGCTGCCGTCGGCCGCGCGCGCGGCGGGCGTCGCGGGTTTCATCGTCCCGGACCTGCCGTTCGAGGAGTGCGGCGAGCTCAAGGCCGCGCTCGAGGCAGAGGGGGTGGGGCTCGTGCAGATGGTCACGCCGGTGACACCGCCGGAACGACTCGCGACGCTGTGCGCGGCCGGGCAGGGATTCATCTACGCGGTGACCATGACCGGCACGACCGGCAAGAGCGTGGCGGTGCCCGACGACGTGCTCGGCTACCTGGCGCGGGTGCGCGCGGTGGCGACGATTCCGGTGTGCGCCGGCTTCGGCATCCGCGCCCGCGAGCAGGTCGCGCGGCTGAAGGGCAGCGTCGACGGCGTGGTGGTCGGCTCGGCGCTGGTCGAGGTGCTGGAGCGCGGCGAGGATCCGGCGCGCTTCCTCGGCGCGCTGCGCGGTGCGGGCTGAGGGACCGGCCGTGCACAAGAGCCGCCTCGCCGGCTTCATCATCGACTGCCAGAGCGCGGACCTCGCCGCCGCGGGCGGTTTCTGGGGCGCGGCCCTCGGGATGCGTGAACGCCCGCTGCCGGGCGCGGAGGGCGAGCGCTACGTCGTGCTCGACGACCCGGACGGCCGGCTGCACGTCGAGGTGCAGCTCGTCGACCACCCGAGCCGCGTGCACCTCGACATCGAGAGCGACGACGTCGAGGCCGAGGTGCGCCGGCTCGAGGCCCTCGGCGCGCGCCGCGTGCGCCAGGTCGAGACCTGGTGGGTGCTCGAGGCGCCGACCGGCCAGCGCTTCTGCGTGGTCCGGGCGCAGTCGCCGAACTTCGCGCGCGACGCGCAGCTCTGGCCGTAACGTGACTTCCGCCGGGGCCTACGCGACACTGGCGGCATCGGCTCCTGGTACGCGGCCGTGCTGATGGAATCCCGACCGTGCCCGCTGTTCGTGTCGTCGCAGGCTGCGCGTACCTGTTTGCCCTCGCCGCGCTGAGCGGGTGCGCTACGTACCGCCTCGACGTTCCGCGACCGACCAGCTACGCGATCCCGGCATCCGAGGACGGCGCGATACGCCGGGCGCTCGCGCCCGCGCTCGAGGCGCATCCCGGCCAGTCGGCGTTCACGCTGCTGCAGTACGGCGAGCGCGCGTTCCTGTCGCGCGCGGCGCTTGCCGACATCGCCGAGCACTCGCTCGACGTGCAGTACTACATCTACGAGCAGGACGAGTCGGGCATCGTGCTGGCCGACCACCTGCTGGCGGCGGCGCGCCGCGGGGTGCGGGTCCGGCTGCTGGTCGACGACAACAACCTGGTGCGCAGCGAGGACCGGCTGGCGACGCTCGCCGGCCACCGCAACATCGAGATCCGGGTCTTCAACCCGTACCACAACCGCGTTCGCTGGATGCGGCCGCTCGAGCTCGTGACCAGCTTCGGTCGCGTGCAGCGGCGCATGCACAACAAGATCTTCGCGGTCGACGCGCAGCTGGCGGTGATCGGCGGCCGCAACATCGCCGACAGCTACTTCGACCTGCACCGCAGCGTGAACTTCAGCGACGTCGAGCTGCTGGCCGCGGGACCGATCGCGCGCGCCGTGGTGACGAGCTTCGACGACTACTGGAACAGCCCCTGGGCCGTGCCGATCGAGGCTTTCCTGGAGCGGCCACCGACCGAGGCGGAGGCGGACGCGGTGGCGACCGAGGTGGCGCGGCAGGCGGCACAGGTCGCCGACGTCGGTGCCGGCTTCGAGGCGGTGCTCGCGGACGTCCGGACGCTCGTCTTCGGCGCGGAATTCAAGCACTGGGGGGAGGCCGAGCTGCTGGCGGACCCGCCGGAGAAGATCGACGAGAGCCGGCGCGCCGCCTCGCCGCTCCTGGCCCGTGCCTACGCACTCTGGCGCGGGGCGCGGCAGGAGGTGCTGGTCGAGTCGGCGTACCTCGTGCCCCTCAAGGAGGGCGCGGACCTGATCGCCGAGCGCGCGCGCGCCGGCGTGCGCGTGCGCGTGCTGACGAACTCGCTGGCCTCGACCGACGTGCTGGCGGTCCACGCCGGCTACGCCAAGCGCCGCCGCGAGCTCCTGGCCGCGGGCGTCGAGCTCTACGAGTTCCAGGCCGAGGCGCGCCACCGCGCCGGCGAGCGCCGCTACTTCCGGCGGATGGGCAGCGGCAGCTCGCTGCACTCGAAGGTCATGGTGATCGACCGCGAGCTGACCTGGGTCGGCAGCTTCAACATCGACCCGCGCTCGGCCCTGCTCAACACCGAGCTCGCGGTGGTCGTGCGCAGCCCGTCGCTGGCCGAGGCCACGGCACGCATGATCGAGTCCGACCTCGCGCCCGACCGTGCCTGGCAGCTGTCGCTGCTGCCGCCGGGGTCGCGCACCGGGCGGCTCTACTGGACCGGCGAGCGCCAGGGCGAGCTGGTACGCGTCACGGGCGAACCCGGCGCGAGCCTGCTGCAGCGCTTCCTCGCCGAGGCGATCCGCTGGCTGCCGGGCGTCGATCGCATCCTGTGACCGCGGTACGCCACTCGCCATGAACCTCGCGACCCTGCGCATCGCGACGCGCTTCTGCGGCCCGCCGGGATCGGGCAATGGCGGCTACGTCGCGGGCCTGATGGCGGGCTACGCGCCCGACACGGTCGAGGTGCGGCTGCGCGCCCCGGTGCCGCTCGATCAGGCGCTCCCGCTTCTCGCGACGCCGGACGGCGGCCTCGAGCTGCGCGCCGGCGAGCGGGCGATCGCGACGGCCGCGCCTCTGGACCTCGATCTCGAGGTGCCGCCGGCGGTGCCCTTCGCCGCCGCGGTGGAGGCTGCGGCGCGCTGGCGCGGTGCGCGCGAGCACGTCTCGCCGGGCTGCTTCGTCTGCGGGCCCGGGCGCCGCGACGGCCTCGGGCTCACGCCGGGGCCGCTCGAGCATGGCGGCCGTGCCTGCGTCGCTGCGCCGTGGCAACCGGATCCTTCGCTCGCCGGCACCCGCGGCCGGGTGCGTCCGGAGTTCCTGTGGGCAGCGCTCGACTGCCCGGGCTATTTCGCGGTCATCCCGGATGCGCGCACGCTGCTGGTCGGCAGCTTCTGCTGCCGCGTCGACGAGACGCTCGCCGTCGGCGAGCCGTCCGTGGTGGTCGGCTGGTCGCTCGGCAGCCGCGGCCGCACCCACCGCGCCGCGACCGCCCTCTATGGCGAGGACGGTCGCTGCGTCGCGCGCGCCACCGCGCTCTGGATCGAGCCGCGCGCGGGCTGAGGCGCGCGCGCGGCCGTCGCTCTCAGTGCGTGCCCGGCAGCGAGGCCGTGTGCTCGCGCCGCACGCCGTCGAGTTCGCGCGCCGACAGGCCGAGCGCCTCGAGCACGGTCGGGGCGACCTGCGTCGTCTCGACCGGCGCATCGATCCGCAGACGGTGCGCACCGGCGCCCCACAGCACGATCGGCACGTGGCGATCCTGGCGGGCATCGCCGCCGTGCTCCGCGATCTTCTTGATCTTGCTGGGGTTCGAATACACGGTGCCGACCGCGGCGATGCCGATCACGTCCGGCACACGCGCGTCACGGGTGCTGACGCCGATCAGCTCGGCCGCCTCCTCGTCCGCGTAGATCCGGCGCAGCCCCGAGTGGGCGACCGTGCCGCTGTAGTCGACGAAGTTGCCGTTCGCATCCGAGCCGCCGGTCTTCTGCGGCACATACGCCCACAGGAACGAGCGCACGAACTCGGTCGCGGCGTGCGTGCGGTCGGACAGCCACAGCAGCATGCCATCGTCGTCGATGCCGAACAGCACCAGCGGCGCACTCGCAGCGGGGTGCGCCGCGGCCCACGCGTCGTTGAGCGCGCCGATCACCTCGCCGTCGTCGATCAGCCGCAGCTGCGAACGGTCGAGCGGCGACTGGCCATGCTTGGCCGTCACCACCAGCATCGTCTCGGCCGGGTCGATCGCCGCGACGATGCGCCCGAGCTGCGCATCGACGAAGTCGAGCGCACCGGCCAGCACCACGCCCGGCTGCGTGCCGGCCGCGCCGTAGCCGCCGAGTCCCTTGGCGCCGCCGTCGCCGGCGTAGTGCGAGAAGTTCAGCTTCTGCGCGGTCGAGACGCTCTGGAAGTTGAGCCCGTAGATCGCCGGCACGCCGGCCGGATCGACGGTGCCGTCGTGCGCCTGGCCACGCGCCCAGCGCAGCACGGCCTCGACCTTGAGCGCATCGTAGAACTGCGTGCTGAGGTTGTCCTTGGTCCAGTCGTCGCCGCCGGCGCCTGGCACGAGGCTGTTGATCTCGGGTGCGAACAGGTCGTCGACGCCCGCGCCGGACGGCCCGTTGACGAGGTCGTAGGCCAGGTGCTTGTCGGACCAGGCGGTGTGCAAGCCGTGAGCCTTCGCCACCTCGAAGATCGTGTTGACCCGCAGATACTGGTGCGGGTAGACGCCCTGGCAGGTCTTCGGGTCGACCGGCAGCTGCGTCGGATCGATGCCGTCGCGCGCCTGCTTCGACATGCCGTAGATGTGCTGCTGGATCGCGTCGAGCGTCGACAGGTCGCCGACGCCCTCGCCGGCGTCGATCGAGTTGAGGTCCCGGTCCAGCTGCTCGAAGTACGTCACCTCGACGCCGGGGGCGACGCCGGCGCACTGGGTCGTGCCGGCCGGCAGCAGCTCGCGGTTCCAGCTGTCGTCGTAGTAGATCCCGGCGGTGCGCGGGTTGGCGCCGGTGACGATCGCGGTCAGGCCCGGGAACGAGTCCGACGGGAATGGCGTGCGCGCGCCGCTGTACGAGGTGCCCTCGGCGACCAGTCGCGCCAGGGTCGAGTGGCTGTGGGTCGCGACGTAGCCTTCGAGGTCGGACTCGTGCAGGCCGTCGACGGACACCACGATGACGTGCTTGGCGTGCCGCGCGTGATCGGCCTGCGCGATCGGCACGAGCGTAAGGCCGATCGAAAGGCCGAACGCGGCCGCGAGCGCCCAGCGGCGCGCGAGCGTTGCTGCGAGCATGGATTTCTCTCCCTAAAGTTGGCTGCCTGCCCGCCGATGCGGCGGGCGCACGGGCAAGCTGCCAGCGGGAGATGACGCGCGCGTGACCGCGGCGATCCCGGCGCGCGTCAGCGATTCGTCAGCGTCGCACGAGTAGGTACGCGACGCTGCCGACGAAGGCCGCGAGGCCGGCGAGCGTCGGCGCCACGCCGAGTGCGATCCAGAGGACGCTGGCGAGCAGCACTGCGCAGGCCACGACCGTGCGGTCGCGGCGCCGTCCGGCGGCGGTCAGCGCCGCGATCACCTCGGTATCGCGCGACGGCTCCGGGAAGAGCGAGCGCCGCTCGCCGGCCTCGCGCACCAGGCGTCGCACGAGCGCCGGCGTCGCGCGCGCCGTCTCGACGAGGTCGGGCAGGTGGCGCCGCGCCTCGCGCCACAGCGTGCGCGGGCTGGTGCGCTCGCGATACCAGCGACGCAGCAGTGGCTGCGCCGTCTTCCACAGGTCGAGCTCCGGGTAGAGCTGGCGGCCGAGCCCCTCGATGTTGAGCAGCGTCTTCTGCAGCAGCACCAGCTGTGGTTGAACCGACATCCGGAAGCGCCGCGCCGTCTCGAACAGCCTGAGCAGCACCATGCCGAAGGAGATCTCCGACAGCGGCTTCTGGAAGATCGGCTCGCAGACCGTACGCACCGCTGTCTCGAGCTCGTCGATCCGCGTCCCGGCGGGGACCCAGCCGGATTCGACGTGCAGCTCGGCGATGCGCCGGTAATCGCGGTCGAAGAACGCCAGGAAGTTGCCGGCGAGGTACTCGAGATCGCGCGACTCGAGCGTGCCGACGATGCCGAAATCCACCGCCGCGTAGCGCGGATTCGCGGGATCGTCCGTCAGCACGAAGATGTTGCCGGGATGCATGTCGGCGTGGAAGAAGTTGTGCCGCAGCATCTGCGTGAAGAAGATCTCCACGCCATTCTCCGCGAGCCGGCGGATGTCGACCTTGAGCTCGCGCAGGCGCGCGAGGTCGCTGATCTGTACGCCGCGGATGCGTTCCATGACGAGCACGTCCGTGCGGCAGAGCTCGAAGTGGACCTCGGGCACGTACAGCAGCGGCGAGCCGGCGAAGTTGCGTCGCAGCTGCGCGGCGTTGGCGGCCTCGCGCATCAGGTCGAGCTCGTCCATCACCGTCTTGTCGTACTCGGCGACGACGTCCAGCGGCCGCAGCCGGTCGGCGTCCGCGACGTAGCGCAGCGCGAGCCCGGCCAGCGCATACAGCACCTCGAGGTCGCGGCGGATCACCGCGCGCATATCCGGGCGCAGCACCTTGACGATCACCTCGCGGCCGTCGCGCAGCGTCGCGGCGTGCACCTGGGCGATCGACGCGGCGGCCAGCGGCTCGGTCTCGAAGCTCGCGAAGACCTCGCCGACCGGACGGCCCAGCGAGCGCTCGATCGCGGCGCGCGCCGCGGTGCCCGGGAACGGCGGCACGCGGTCCTGCAGCTTGGCGAGCTCGTCGGCGATGTCGGCCGGCAGCAGGTCGCGGCGCGTCGAGACTGCCTGGCCGAACTTGATGAAGATCGGCCCGAGTTCCTCGAGCGCCTGCCGCAGGCGCTCGCCGCGCGAGGCGTGGCGGCGGCGCGAGAACCAGGTCGCGGGCTGCAGGAAGTACAGGAACCGCAGCGGCCGGTACAGGTGCGTCGCGGTGACGAACTCGTCGAGTCCGTGCCGCACCAGCACGTGCTGAATCTCGAGCAGGCGGCGCGCGACCCTCAGGCTGATCACGGCGCCGGCGTCCGCCCGGCGGCGCGCCGCTCGAGGCGCTCGAGGCGGGCCGCCGCGCGGTCGACGTCCTCGCGCAGCGCATCCACCGCGGCGTGGAACGGCTCCAGCTCGGCACGCGGCAGCACGTCGCGACCCTCGTGCAGCAGGTACTCGCCGACGTTGCGCGCCAGCGAGCCGGCGGCGCGCCGGCCCCAGTCGAACGCGCCGCGGGCCACCTCGCCCGCCAGGTGCGCCGGGACCTCGCCGACGAGTCGCGCGAGCTCGGCCTCGAGCTCGGGCCGCGCATGCCAGAGGAGCTTCTCGAAGGCCGCCGCGACCTCGGCGTCGCCGCTCACCGTGACGCCCGCCATCGACACCCGGCCCTCGCGCCGGCCGGCGAGCAGCGCGGCGAGGCCGAGCGGGCTGCCGGTGACCGTCGCATCGGCCGGCTCCTCGTCGCGCGCGAGCGCCAGGCCATCGGCGCTCGCCGCGAGGCGCAGCCGCGCCAGCCGGCCGCCCAGGGGTGTCTCGAGGGCGATGGCGAACGAGCGGCCCGCGAGCTCGGCGAGCAGTGCGCGCGCGGGCGTCGAGGCCGCCACCTGGCGGTTCACGAACCGCGTCAGCGGCACGAGCAGCGCATCCTCGGCCATCAGTAGCGCCAGCCGCGGTGCAGCGCGACGATGCCGCCGCTCAGGTTGTGGAACCGGCAGCCATCGAGGCCGGCCTCGCGCATCATGCCGGCCAGCGTCTGCTGGTCCGGGAACATGCGGATCGACTCCGCCAGGTAGCGGTAGCTGTCGGCGTCGCGGGCCACCAGCCGGCCGAGTGCCGGCAGCACGCCGAACGAATAGGCGTCGTACACGGGGCCGAGCCCCGGCGCGACCGGCTTCGAGAACTCGAGCACCAGCAACTGGCCGCCGGGGCGCAGCACGCGCGCCATGGACCGCAGCGCCGCCGCCTTGTCGGTGACGTTGCGCAGCCCGAAGGCGATCGTCACGCAGTCGAACGAGCCGTCGTGGAACGGCAGCCGCTCGGCGTTCGCGAGCACGGTCGCGACCTCGGCCGCGAGTCCCCGGTCGAGCAGCCGGTCGCGGCCCTGCGCCAGCATCGCGGCGTTGATGTCCGAGAGCACCACCTGCCCGGTGGCGCCGACCTGGCGCGCGAGGCCGGCGGCAATGTCGCCGGTGCCACCGGCGACGTCGAGCGCCCGCTGCCCCGGGCGCAGGCCGGTCTGCGACAGCAGGAAGCGCTTCCACAGCCGGTGGACGCCGAACGACATCAGGTCGTTCATCACGTCGTAGCGGTTGGCGACCGAGTCGAACACGGCCCGGACCCGCCCGGCCTTGGCGGCCGTCGCGACGCGCTCGTAGCCGAAGTCAACGGTTTCGGCGGAGGGGCGCTCTTCGGGGGATCCGCTCATCGGGTCGAGGCTCGCGTGACAGTGCCGAAATTGTACCGCCCGGCGCCCGTCGCCGCACCGCGGCAGGCCGCAGGGCACGCCGCGACGGCAGTGCTGCTGCTGCTCGCGACCTCCGGCCCGGCGCTCGCGCAGCCGAGCTGCAGCGATCGCGGCGCGCAGGCACCGGAAGCCCGCTGCGAGTCGCTGCGCTTCGGCGGGCGCGACCGCACCTACCGCCTGTACGTGCCGGCGCGCCCGGCGGCCCGCGCGCCGCTGCTGGTGGTGCTGCACGGCGGCGGCGGCGGCGGCGCCGGCATGGAGGCACTGACCGGGCGCGGCTTCAATCGCCGTGCCGACGAGGCCGGCGCGATCATCGTCTATCCCGATGGCGTCGATCACGCCTGGAACGACGGCCGGCACGACCTCAAGGCCCGCACCGTGCGCGACGGCACCGACGATGTCGGCTACCTGCGCGAGCTGGTGGCGACGCTCGAGCGGCGCTTCGCCGTCGACCCCGGCCGCGTCTACGTCACCGGCATGTCGAACGGCGGCATGATGACGCTGCGCCTCGCCTGCGATGCGGCGGACGTGTTCGACGGCTTCGTCGCGGTCGCGGCCAGCCTCGGCGAGGACACCGCGGCGGCGTGCCACCCGGCGGCCGCACGGCCGCTGGCGCTCGTCGACGGTACCGAGGACCCGCTGGTGCCATACGGTGGCGGGGAGGTGCGCGTGCTCGGCTCCGCCCGCGGCCGCGTCATCGGCGCCGAGGCGACCTTCGCGGCCTTCCGCGCGGTCGCCGGCTGCGGCGGCGAGGCGGCGAGCGCGCCGCTCGACCGGATCGCGACCGACGGTACGGCCCTCGTGGTGCGCCGCGCGACGGACTGCCGCGCCGGCGTGCCGCTCGTGCTCTACCAGGTGGACGGCGGCGGGCACGCCTGGCCGGGCGGCCGGCGCTACGCGCGCGAATGGCTGATCGGCCGCGTCAGCGAGGAACTCGACGCCACCGACGAGATCTGGCGGTTCTTCGGGCTCGACAGCGGTCCGGGCGGGCCGCGCTGAGGCAGTCGCCGCTCAGCGGTGCAACGCGCGCGAGACCGCGTCGAGCAGCATGCCGTAGCCGCCACTGACGTCCTGGACGACGCCGTTGACGAAGAACGTCGGTGTCGCGCGCAGGTGGCTGCGCCGCCCGCCCTCCTGGTGCTCGCGGACGCGCTGCCGGTAGACCTCGTCGTCGAGGTCCGCGCGAAAGCGCGCCATGTCGAGGCCGAGCGAGGCAGCGCAGGCCTCGAGCTGCGCCCGCGCAAGCCGCGGCGAGCGCTCGAGCAGCAGGTCGTGCATCTCCCAGAAGCGGCCCTGCGCCGCCGCCGACTCCGCCGCCTCGGCGGCCAGCAGCGCGTGCGGGTGCGCATCCTCGAGCGGGAAATGCCGCCACACGAAGCGCAGCCGGCCGCCGTGCACGGCGCGCAGCTGGCGCACCGCGGGCTCGGCCGCCTTGCAGCTCGGGCACTCGAAGTCGCCGTACTCGACGACCGTCAGCGCGGCGTGATCGGGCCCCAGCACGTGGTCGGCGGCGCTGATGCCGACGGCGAGCGTGGCAGGGGCGGTCGGGTGGGTCATGGCGGGCTCCGGCGCGGGAACGGGGGACGGGCCCCGGTGAGGTCCGGGTCCGGGGGTATTGTCGCAGAACCGCGCGTGGATCCGGCGGCCGCGGCTGCCGCGTCGGCTCAGCGGGCGAGTGGCTTGCCGTCGCCGCGCCGGCGCGGTGGCGTCGAGTCCGCGCGCGGCGCGAAGAAGCCGCCGAGGACCGGCGTGAACAGCGCGGTCTCGGTGAGGAACGCGTCGTGGCCGTACGGCGAGCTCAGCTCGACGTACTCGGTGTCGATGCCGGCGGCCCGCAGCACCGAGGCGATCGCCCGCTGTTGCGTCACCGGGAACAGCAGGTCTTCCTGCACCCCGACCACCAGCGCGCGCTCGAGCCTGAGGTACGAGGCCGCTCGCGCCACGTCCGAGGGCGTGTGGTCGTGCACCACCGCGTCGCCCTGCGGATTTGCGCCGTGGGCGCCGAAGTCGAACAGGTCCATTGCCCGCGAAATCGTCCAGTAGGCCCAGGGCTCGAACTGCCTGATGAACTTCTGCGCGACGTGCTCGAGCCAGCTCTCGACCTGGAACGCGGTCCCGGACGGATGGCCGGCGAACGGCTCGCTCTGCTGGCGCGCGAAGCGCTTCTCGAGCAGTTCCGTGCCGACGTACGAGAGGATGCCGATCTTGCGCGCCCAGCGCATCGCCTGCTGCACGGTCGCCGTGTCGGCGCCGCTGCGCAGCGCCGAGCCCAGGATCTCGCGCTGCAGGCTGCGCGTGGCGATCGCCGCGGTCGACGGCGCGAGCGCGCCGGAGATCGAGACGAGGCTGCGCGCCTTGCCCGGGAAGCAGACCGCGTGCGCGAGCACGGTCATGCCGCCGAGCGAGGCGCCGACCACGGCCGCGAGCCGGTCGATGCCGAGCGCGTCGACCGCGGCCTGGCTCGCGCGGGCGATGTCCTCGACCCGCAGTTCCGGAAAGTCCGCGCCGTAGGCGCGCCCGGTGGCGGGATTCGGAGATCCCGGCCCGGTCGAGCCGAAGCAGCTGCCGAGCGAGTTCACGCAGATCACGAACAGCCGGTCGGTGTCGAGCGCCTTGCCGGCGCCGATCATCGTCTCCCACCAGCCGGGCGAGAGGTCGCCCGGATGCGAGTGCGCGTGTGCCGAGGCCGACAGCCCGGTGAACACCAGCACCGCGTTGTCGCGACCCGGCGCGAGGCGGCCGTAAGTCTCGACCGCCACCTCGGCGCCCCGCAGCACGCCGCCCGCCTGGAGCCGGAACGGACTCGGCAGCGCGACCTTGCGCGCGCTCGACGGCGACTCGGGGGGGAAGGCGCTCATGCGGAGATCTTCCGCCGATCGACTGGCGCCGGCCACCGCCGCCCAAGAACCGATCGTTATGAGGCCAGACCTAACGAGCCGAGCCGGTGGCCGACCCGCGTCCTACACTCTGGCGCTTCACCGGAAACGGACGGACCGCCCCATGGCCATCTACAACAACATCCTCGAAACGATCGGCCGTACGCCGATCGTGCGCATCAATCGCCTGGCGCCCAGGCACGTCACGATGTACGCGAAGGTCGAGTACTTCAACCCGGGCGGCTCGGTGAAGGACCGCCTCGCGATCGGCATCGTCGAGGACGCGGAGCGCCGCGGGCTGCTGAAGCCCGGCCAGACGATCGTCGAGGCGACCTCCGGCAATACCGGCATCGCGCTTGCGCTGGTGGCGGCCGCCAAGGGCTACCCGTTCGTCGCCGTGATGGTCGAGACGTTCTCGATCGAGCGCCGCAAGATCATGCGGGCGCTCGGTGCGAAGGTGATCCTGACGCCGGCCGCCGAGCGCGGCACGGGCATGGTCCGCAAGGCGCAGGAACTCGCCGACAAGAACGGCTGGTTCCTGGCGCGGCAGTTCGAGAACGACGCCAATCCCGCCTACCACCGCCAGACGACGGGCCCGGAGATTCTGCTCGACTTCGCGGGCAAGCGGCTCGACTACTTCGTGGCGGGCTGGGGCACCGGCGGCACGATGACCGGCGCCGGCCAGGTGCTGAAGCGCGCGCGCCCCGACCTCAAGATCGTCACGACCGAGCCCGCGGCCGCGCGCCTGCTCGCGGGCGCCGAGTTCAAGCCGCACAAGATCCAGGGCTGGACCCCGGACTTCGTGCCGGCCGTGCTCGACCGGACGATCTACGACGACAACGTGCCGGTCACGGACGAGGAGGCGGTCTCGACCGCGCGCCAGCTGGCGCAGAAGGAAGGGCTGTTCGTCGGCATCTCGTCGGGCGGCACCTTTGCCGCCGCGCTCAAGGTCGCCGAGAAGGCGGCCGAGGGCAGCGTGATCCTCGCCGTGCTGCCCGACACGGGCGAGCGCTACCTCTCGACGGTGCTGTTCGAGGGTGTCCCGGAGGGTTCGGACCCGGAGCCGGCGCTGCCGTAAGCGCCAGGGATCGCCCGCGGACCCGAGAGGTCCGCGGGCGTATCGCGGCTCAGCCGTGCGAGCGGCTGGCCTGCGGCGGTGCGGCTTCCGCGTGCGGATCGTCGCGCAGCAGCCCGCTCTGCATCGCGAAGCGCGTGACGTCCGCGACGTTGTGCAGCTGCAGCTTGCGCATCAGGTTCGCGCGGTGCTTCTCGACCGTCTTGACCGAGCGGTTCAGCGAGGCGGCGATGCGCTTGTTCGACAACCCGCTCGCGATCATCGACAGCACCTCGCGCTCGCGGCCGGTGACGCCGGTGACCGTGGTCGCCGGCTTCTGCGCGTCGCCGAGGTAGCTGCGCACGATGCGGGCCGAGGCGCGCGCACACAGGTGGCGCTGGCCGGAGAGCACCGTGCGCAACCCATAGATCAGCTCGCTGCGGCTCGCGTCCTTGAGCACGTAGCCGTCGGCGCCGGCGGCGAGCGCCGCGCGGATGTATTCCTCGGTGGCGTGCACCGTCAGCACCACGAGCCGAGCGCGCGGCGAGTTCTGGCGCAGCTCCAGGATGCCCTGCACGCCGGTGGCGCCGGGCAGCGATACGTCGGTGATGATCAGGTCCGGCTGCAGCGAGCGCGCGAGCGTGAGCCCGTCCGGAATCGTCGCGGCATGGCCGACGACGCGCAGATCGGATTCGAGCTCGAGCAGCGCGCTCAGTCCTTCGCGCAGGATCGCGTGGTCATCGATCAAGAGCACGCGCGTTGCGGCGCGCTCCGCGACGCCGGCCGTACCGTGGCCGTGTTCGCCGCCGTTCGCGACCGCATGAGGCTGCTTCTCGCTCGCCATTGTCGATTCCCCACTCCGAAGAGTTTTGGTGATCTGCCCCACGGGCACGTCCTCATTAGGTGTTCGGACTAGGCCGATACTGAGGAATACCCGTATCCCTGCTTCGACTCTTGTACTTTCGCCGAAAAAAAACAATCCCGGACTGAAATTATTTCTTTTGAGACACACGTCACGTTGGTGCGATGCAAAATCGAGACGCGCTTCTTAAGTGATTCTGTCAAAAGAAATTATTGGGGCCGCACCGGTGCGCGTCATTTTCGACCTTCCAGGCAGCATTCGCGCGTAACTCACCGGATTATGTCCGCGGTAGGGTGGCGCGCGTGGCTACGGGCTCCACCTACCTTCGCGGGTCGCCGCCGCGCCGTAGAGTCCGGCCATGGGGATGAGACTGGGCTTGGGGTTCGCGCTGGCCGTGGCGGTCACAAGCTCCGCCAGCGCGGATATCTATGCGTTCACCGACGCGGCCGGCATCGCGCACTACTCGAACGTGCCGGTCGACCATCGCTACGTGCTCCTCATTAAAGAGCCCGACCCGGAGCCGCCGGCCGGCGGCATCGGGCCGTCGGCGACGCTGACGCAGCGGGTCGCGGCCTTCGAGCCGTTGATCGAACATGCGGCAAAACAAGCTTCGGTCCAGCCGGCGCTGCTGCGGGCGGTGATCGCGATCGAGTCGGCGTTCAACCCGCGCGCGGTCTCGCGGGCGGGTGCCCAGGGGCTGATGCAGCTGCACCCGAAGACCGCCCGACGCTACGGGGTCGAGCATCCGTTCGATCCCGCCGAGAACATTCGCGGCGGCGCCCGCTACCTCAGCGATCTGCTCAAGCGCTACAACAACAACCTCGAGCTCGCGCTCGCGGCCTACAACGCCGGCGAGGAGAGCGTCGACCGCTACGGACGCCGCATCCCGCCGTTCCGCGAGACCCAGGCCTACGTGCCGGCGGTCCTGAAGCTCTATCGCGAGCTGATGTCGCGCACCGCCCGCGCCCCGGCTTAAGCCACCTACCGGGTTACCCTACCTTTCTCTACCGGGGACCGCGCGAACCGGCCCCCACGCCCGCCGACTCCCGGCCGACCCCGCCCGCGCTCAGGATGGCTGCAGGCAGGGGGAGAACCGGGCAATCCACGTGCAGCGCGTCGTCGAACTCGTCGCTCGGCTCTCGGCCGCGTGCCACAGCCGCGTGTCGTTCCGCGCCATGACCGAGGCGGCCTCGGCGACGCTGGTCGGCCTCTATCCCGAGGCGTCGGTGGTGATCTTCGAGCGCGACGAGGCGGCGGGCACCGTGCGTGCCGTCGCCGGCGCGCGCATCCCGCGGACCTGGTCGATGCGCGCGGTCGCGCTGTCCGACGTGCCGCTCGTCGCGCGCGCCTTCGCGACCCCCGATCGCGTGCTGCAGAGCGGCGGGCTGCATCGCGAGCCGACCGCCGGCGACGACCCGGTGTCGGTCGGGTCGCTGCGCGTGATCTGCGGCGCGATCCCGGACCCGGTCAAGCCCGTCTACGCGATCCTGTTCTTCGCGCCGCCCTCGGCCGAGGAGGCCGAGGAGCATCGCGCGGCCATCGACATCGCCCGGCGCATGCTCGCCGGCAGTGCCGCGAGCGTCGGCGCGAGCGCGGAGCGCCTGAAGACCCTGGCCGCGATCCACGCGGCGAAGCGCGAGTGGGAGCTCACCGCGGACGCGCTGCCGGAGGTCGTCGGCCTGATCGACCGCCGGCACCGCGTGATCCGCGTCAACCGCGCGCTCGAGCGCTGGGCGCTCGGCAACGTGCAGGGGGCGCTGCGCCGCGAGCTGCACCAGGTGCTGCACACGCACTGCGAAGATCCGCACTGCGCGCTGTCCGCCTCGCTCGCCGGCGCGCTCGCGGCGCTCGAGCACGAGGAGTCAGCGAGCTTCGAGATCCTCGATGAGGCCTCGCAGCGCGACCTGGTGGTGCAGCTGCGTCGCGCCGCGGAGGATCCCCGTGAGGCGCCCGATGCGCGCGCCTATGCCGCGTTCGTCGTCAATGACGTGACCTCGCTGCGGCGCATCGAGCGCGAGCTCAAGACGCTGAACCAGGCGCTCGAGGAGCGGGTCGAGGAACGCACCACCGAGCTCACCGCCACCAACCGCCAGCTGCGCACCGAAGTGGCGCGCCGCGGCGAGGTCGAGCGCGACCTCCTGGCCTCGCAGCGCGAGCTCGAGGGTCTGTCGCACCGGCTGATGTCGACGCAGGAGGAGGAGCGCCAGCGCATCGCGCAGGACCTGCACGATTCGATCGGCCAGTCGCTCGGCGCGGTGAAGTACTCGCTGGAGCGCGCCCAGGTGCTGGTGCGGCGCCTCGAGACCACCGAGGCGGTCGCGCTGATCGAGACCACCGTGCAGCGCATCCAGCGCGTGATGACGGACGTGCGCAGCATCTCGATGAACTTGAGGCCCGCGGTGCTCGACGACCTCGGCACGGCCTCGGCGATCCGATTCCTGTGCCGCGAGTGGCACGATGTCTATACCGACATCGCGATCGAGACCGACATCGAGGTCGACGACCAGGAAGTGCCTAATGCGCTCGGCACGCACGTGTTCCGCGCCGTGCAGGAGTCGCTGAACAACGTCGCGCGCCACGCGAACGCGCACCGGGTCCAGGTTTCGATGCGCATCGTCGACGGCTGCCTGACGGTCGACGTGCGCGACGACGGCACGGGTTTTGCGCTGAGCGGCGACGTGCGCCGGCTCGTCGACCGGCCGGACCTGCGCGGGCTGCGGGGCCTGCGCGAGCGGGCGGCGCGTGCCGGCGGCCGCTGCGACGTGTCGAGCGCGCCGGGCCGGGGAACGACGGTGCATCTCGAGTGGCCGATCACCGGCATGGCGGCGGCTCGGGATGCGAATGCACAGCTGAATTGACGCTCCGGGCGGCCCTGTAAGCCGTACCGGGAAACCCTACCGCGCGCTACGGCGGACCGAGCGCAGCGTCACCCTCAACGGCCGACTGTCGGCGAGGCGCGCCGCATCGGCAGGATGCACGGTAGCGGGGTCGGCGTCCGCTAGGGGGACTTCGCTTATGAAAACAAACGGGTACGGGCAGCGGCGGCGCGACGCACGCGGCTTCACGCTCCTCGAACTGCTGGTCGTGATGGTGATCATCGGCCTGCTCGCGGGCTTCGTCGCGCCGCGCTACTTCGCGCAGGTGGGCAAGTCGCAGGTCAAGGTCGCGCGCGCCCAGATCGACGCGCTCGACAAGGCGCTCGACCAGTTCCGCCTCGACATGGGCCGCTACCCGACCAGCGAGGAAGGGCTGCAGGCACTGGTCGCTCAGCCGAGTGGCGAGGCGAACTGGGCGGGGCCTTATCTGAAGAAGGGCGTGCCGGCGGATCCGTGGGGTCGGCCGTACGTCTACGCGCAGCCGGGCACCCACGGCGGCGACTTCGATCTCTATTCGTTCGGCAAGGACGGCAAGGCCGGTGGCACGGGAGAAGACGCGGACGTGACGAACTGGTAGCCATGCGCTTTCGAGTCACAGCCCTGGACGCCGCGAGCGCGACCGCCATCCACGAGATGGAGGCGCTCGACGAGCAGGACGCGCGGCGCCAGGCGGCCGCGCGCGGCCTGCGGGTGCTCGCGGTCGACATCGCCCGCTTCCGCCGCAGCCGCCGCGCCAAGCTCGCGCTGGTGCCCTTCAGCAACGAGCTGATCGCGCTGCTCGAGGCCGGCCTCACGCTGGTCGAGGCGATCGACGCGCTGACCGAGAAGGAACGCGACGAGGCGGTGCGCACGGTGCTGGAAGGCCTGCGCCGCCGGCTGTACGAGGGCCAGAGCCTGTCGGTCGCGCTCGGCGAATTCCCCAGCAGCTTCAGCGCCCTGTACGTCGCGACCGTGCGTGCCAGCGAGAAGAGCGGCGCGATCCCGGAGGCGCTGCGGCGCTACGTCGCCTACCAGGAGCAGATCAACCTGCTGAAGAAGCGGCTGATCAACGCCTCCATCTATCCGCTCGTGCTGCTCGCGACCGGCCTGCTGGTCGTGCTGTTCCTCGTCGGCTACGTCGTGCCGCGCTTCTCCGGCATCTACGAGGACATCGGCGGCGAGCTGCCGTTCGCGTCGAAGATGCTGATGCAGTGGGGGCGCCTGCTCGATGCGCACGGCGCCGCGATCTTCGCCGGCTTCGTGATCCTGCTCGGCATCCTGATCAACGTCGTCATGCGGCCGGCGACCCGCGCGGCGGCGGGCCGACTGCTGCTGCGCATCCCGTCGCTCGGGCGCCAGGCGCAGATCTACCAGCTCGCGCGGCTCTACCGCACGGTCGGCATGCTGCTGCGGGGCGGCCTGCCGGTCGTGACCGCCTTCGAGATGACCCGCGGGCTCCTGACCGCGAACTCGCAGCCGCGCCTTGCCGCCGCGACCCGCCAGGTGCGCGAGGGCCAGTCGCTGACCGACGCGCTGACCGCGCAGGGCCTGACGACCCCGGTCGCCGAGCGCATGCTCCGCGTCGGCGAACGCAGCGGCAACATGGGCGAGATGATGGAGCGCATCGCCGCGTTCTACGACGAGGAGCTGTCGCGCTTCGTCGACGTCGCGACCCGCCTGATCGAGCCTGCGATGATGGCGGTGATCGGCCTGGTGATCGGCGGCATCGTCGTGCTGATGTACTTCCCGATCTTCGAGCTCGCCGGGAGCATCCGATGAGCGCGGCGGCCGACGTCCTCGCCGTGCCCGCGCCCTACGTACCGGAGATCCGCGACGAGGCGATCCGGGCAGCCGTCGAGGCCGCCGCCGGCGGCGGCCGTCCGGCGCTGGTCGCGATCGCCGAGGCGAGCGGGCTCGAGGGCGACGCACTCGCGCTCGCGCTCGGCGCCAAGCTCCACTATCCGGTGCTCGACGGCCCGACGCTGATGAGCCTGACGCCGGACTTCGAGCTCCTGGGCGCGGGCGAGGCGATGCAGCGCAATTGCGTGATCGTCGCGCGCGGCGAGGACCGCCTCGCCGTGATGTCCGACCCGTTCGACACGCGGCTGCGCTCGTGGCTCGAGCTCAAGATCGCGATCCCCCTCGCCTGGCACCTGGCGGCGCCCGGCGAGATCACGGCACTGATCACCAAGCACGAGCAGGACCTGCGGGCGATGGATTCCGCGGGTGCCCAGGCCGACGGCGAGATCGCCATCGACCCGGACGTCGAGAACCTCTCGATCGCGACCATCAGCGCCGACTCGAGCCCGGTCGTCAAGCTCGTACACTCGACCGTCTACGACGCGCTGCGCGCCGGGGCGAGCGACATCCACCTCGAGACCCGGCCGGGCGGCCTCAGCGTCCGCTACCGCGTCGACGGCGTGCTGGTGCACATCGCCACCCTCGGCGGCAGCGAGCTCTGCGAGCAGGTGATCTCGCGCATCAAGGTCATGAGCGAGCTCGACATCGCCGAGCGCCGCGTGCCGCAGGACGGTCGCTTCAAGCTGGCGCTGAAGGGTCGGCCGATCGACTTCCGCGTCTCGATCATCCCGAGCGTGCACGGCGAGGACGCGGTGCTCCGCATCCTCGACAAGCAGACCCTGACGGACGAGATGCGCGGCCTGCGGCTCGACGCGCTCGGCTTCGACGAAGACGTCGTCCGCCGCATCCGCCGGCTGTCGCAGCTGCCGTACGGCATGCTGCTCGTCACCGGCCCGACCGGCAGCGGCAAGACGACCACGCTGTATGCCGCGATCTCGGAGACCAACACTGGCCACGACAAGATCGTGACCATCGAGGACCCGGTCGAGTACCAGCTGCCGGGCGTGCTGCAGATCCCGGTCAACGAAAAGAAGGGGCTGACGTTCGCGCGCGGCCTGCGCTCGATCCTGCGCCACGACCCCGACAAGATCATGGTCGGCGAGATCCGCGACCCGGAGACGGCGCAGATCGCGATCCAGTCGGCGCTCACGGGGCACCTCGTGTTCACGACGGTCCACGCCAACAACGTCTTCGACGTGCTCGGCCGCTTCGCGCACATGGAGGTCGACGCCTACGCGTTCGTCTCGGCGCTGAACGGCATCCTCGCCCAGCGCCTGGTGCGCGTGATCTGCGAGCAGTGCGCCGAGCCGACCCAGCCGAGCCTCGAGCTCATCGCGCAGTCGGGCCTGCTGGTGCCGGCGATCAGCGACTGGAAGATGCGCACCGGCCGTGGCTGTGCGCACTGCCGCGGCACCGGCTACAAGGGCCGCAAGGCCATCGGCGAGCTGCTGGTGCTGAACGACGAGCTGCGCGAGGCAATCGTCTCGCGTGCCCCGGCCCGCCGGCTCAAGGAGCTCGCGGAGGCGGGCGGCTCGCGGCTGATGCGGCCGGCGGCGCTCGATCTCGTGCGCCAGGGCATCACGACCCTTCTGGAGGCCAACCGTGTCACCGCTATGGCGTGACGAGATCGCGATCTACCTCGCACCGCGCAAGATCGCGCTGGCGCGCCGCGCGCGCGGCCTCAAGCCCGAGGTGGTCGCCTCGACCGAGGTGGCCGTCACCGGCGGCCATCCGGGCGACATCCGCCCGGCGATCGCGCGGCTCGCGGAGGTGCTCGCGGAGCCGACCTGGCAGGACGCGACGGCGCGCGTCGTGGTGGCGGACCCCTGGGTGCGCTACGGCATCATCCCGTGGCCGACCACGCGGCTCGACGCCGACGGACGCCTGACGCACGCACGCTACGTGCTCGCCGACACCTACGGCCCTGGCCTCGCGGACTGGGCGGTCACGCTTGCCGACACGCCGCCCGGGCACTCCTACGTCGCCTGCGCCATGCCGACGCCGATGCGCGCGGCGCTGGACGATGCGCTCGCGCCGGCCCGGCTCAAGCTCGTGGCGCTGCAGCCGCAGCTGATCGTGGCCTTCAACGCCTGGCGCCACCGCCTGCCGCCCGACGACGCCTGGTTCGTGAGCCTCGACGACGGTTCGCTGTCGGCGGTGCACCTCGCGAACGGCGCCTGGGACCGGGTGCACACCGCGCGGCTCTCGGCCGACTGGGTCGTCGAGCTCGAGCGGCTGCAGGCCTTCGGGCGGCTGACGCGCGCCGCCGGCCACGTCGGCCGGATGTTCGTCGACGCTCCGATCTGGATGCGGCAGCACGCGACCCCGGTGGCGAGCGGCCTCGAGTGGCTCGAAGCCGACGGCGGCGACGGCGGCTCGGCCCACGAGCTCGCGCTGCTGCAGCGGGTGTACGCATGAGGCACCCGCGCCGCGTCCGCCTCGACTTCGTCGCCCCGGTGCACTCGGCGCCGGTCGCCGGCGTGCTGCTCGCGATCGCGGGCCTGGCGGCGGCCGTCACGGTCGGCATCGCCTTCAACGCCGAGCTCAGCGAGCGCGCGCGCCTCGACGGCGAGCTCGCGCGCGTCGCGCGGCCGCAGAAGCGCGCACCGAGCGAGGCAGCGAACAAGTCCGCGGAGGAAGCGGCCGCGATCGAGCGCGAGCTCGCGGTGCCCTGGTCGGCGCTGCTGGCCGAGCTCGAGGCGGCGAGCCGCGACTCGGCGTCCAAGGTGTCGGTGCTCGGCGTTGAGCCGGATCCCGCCAAGCACACGGTGCGCATCACCGCCGAGACCCGCAATCTCGCCGCGGCGCTCGACTACCTCGAGCGGCTGCAGCAGAGCAAGCTGCTGCGCTATCCGATGCTCGAGAGCCACGAGCGCCGCAAGGACGACCCGGAGCACCCGATCCGCGTCAAGCTCGCGGCGGAGTGGCGTACGTGAACGCCACGGTCACGAAGCCGGTCGTGACCACGACGCCCGCGGCGGCGCCGGCGGCGTCCACGGCCAGTTCGCCGCCGGCGACGCGGCGCTCGGATGCGCTCCTGCCGAATCGCCTCGCCGCGCGGATCACGAACGAATGGCTGCCGGGTATCGGCTGGCACGCGAGCCGGACCGGTCGCGCGGGCCTGGCCGGCATCGCGCTGCTGATCGCGGCCGGCGTCTTCTACGGCTCGACGCACCGCCAGGTGGCCGCCGAGGCCGACGCGTTGCGCGACGAGCTCGCCAGCGCCCGCCAGCAGGCGAGCGAGGCCCGCAGCCACCCGGTCACCGACCCGGCGGCGGCGCTGCGCAACCTGCCGCGCCGGGTCGAGATGCCGGCCGTGCTCGGCGTGCTGCTGAAACAGGCGGAAGCCGCGCACCTCTCCCTCGACACCGGCAAGTACGAGCTCACGGCCACGCGGACCGGCGAGTTCGTCCGCTACCGGCTGTCGTTCCCGGTCACCGGGCCGTATCCGCAGGTGCGCCAGTTCCTCGATGCGACGCTCGAAGCGCTGCCGTCGGTGGCCATCAGCGAACTGTCCTTCGAGCGCAAGTCGGTCGGCGATCCCAACGTTGAGGCGAACATCCGCCTGTCGGTGTTCACGAGGGCTGGCGCATGAGCAGCATGCCGGTGCTGGCCCTGGAGAATCCGCCGGTCCGCTGGGTGGCGCGCGCCACGGCGCGGCGCCTGCTGGTGGTGATCGCCGCACTCGCGGTGGCGGCGATCGCAGTCGCCGCCTGGTATTGGCCCTCGGCGCGCGCGCCGAGCGATCCAGCGGCGCGGGCGAAGGCGCCGCAGACGCTCGACGCGGCGCGCGCCCACGCACTCGCGCTCGCCCGCAACCGGACGCTGGCCGCGGCCGCGCCGTCGAAGCCGGCCGACGCACCGCCGCGCGCGGCGCGCGCGGCCGATGCGAGCCAGGCGGGCGCCCTCTTTGCGACCCACTCCTGGTACGTGCCGCCGCCACCGCCGCCACCGGTCGCCGCGGCGCCGCCGCCGGCGCCCACCGCGCCTCCATTCCCGTACACCTTCGTCGGGAGCTTCACCCCGAGCGGCGCGGCCACCGTCTACTTCCTGGCGCGCGCCGATCGAGTGACGGACGCGCACGTCGGCGACCGGCTCGACGGTGTCTATGTCCTCGAGAGCGCGACGCCCGCCGGGCTCGTCTTCAACTACCTGCCGCTCGACATCCGGCAGACCGTCCCCACTGGAGCCCCGCCGTGAATTCCTGGACTCGACGACTGACGGTCCTCGGCTTCTCGATGCTGCTCGCGGCCTGCGCCGCGGATCGCCTGCACAAGGAAGGCCTCGAGGCGCTTGATCGGGGTTCCTACGAGGAGGGCATCGACAAGCTCGAGCAGGCCCTCAAGGCCGAGCCCAGCAATCTCTCCTATCGCCTCGACGTGCGCGCGCGCCGCGAGGCGGCGGTGCAGCAGCTGATCTCGATCGCCGATGCCGCCCGCTCGACCGGCAAGGCGGATCTCGCCGAGAGCACCTACCGCCGCGTGCTGGTCATCGAGCCGACCAACGATCGCGCCCGCAAGGGACTCGAGGGCGTCACCGCCGACCGGCGCCACGCTGAGCGGATCGCCAAGGCCGAGCAGCTGCTCACGACCAAGCAGTACGACTCGGCGGACGCCGAGGTGCGCGCCGTGCTGGCCGAGGACCCCGGCTTCGTGCCGGCGACGACCCTGGCGACCCGGATCGCGACCGCGCGCGGGCCGACGGCGGCGGCGCCGCGGCTCAAGACGGCCGAGAACCGGCCGGTGTCGCTGCAGTTCCGCGATGCGCCCACCAAGATGGTCTTCGAGGTGCTGGCGCGGCAGACCGGCATCAACTTCATCTTCGACAAGGACGTGAAGTCCGACTCGAAGACGACGATCTTCGTCTCGCAGGTGCCGGTCGAGTCCGCGATCGACCTGATCCTGACGCAGAACCAGCTGGCGCGGCAGGTGCTGTCGGAGAACATGGTGCTGGTCTACCCGAACACCACCGCCAAGCAGAAGGATTACCAGGACGAGATCGTCCACACCTTCTACCTGACGAATGCGTCGCCGAAGGACGCCGAGTCGATGCTGAAGACCGTGCTCGCCGCCAAGACGATGTTCGTCGACGAGCGCTCGAGCACGCTGGTGCTGCGCGACACGCCCGAGCACGTGCGCATGGCCGAGCGCCTAATCGCCTCGCTCGACGTCACCGAGCCGGAAGTGATGCTCGAAGTCGAGGTCGTCGAGATCACCCACAGCCTCCTGCAGCAGCTCGGCATCAGTTACCCGACCGGTATCAGCGGCACGCTGGCGGCGACCGACGGCGGCACGAACTCGGTCACCGGCGTGCCCATTTCCGGCACCAACACCACGCTCGACACGCTGAACCACATCAATCCGAAGAACATCCAGATCTCCGTGAGCTCGCTGGCGGCCGGCGTCGACTTCAAGAAGACCACCAGCCTCGGCAACGTGCTGGCGAGCCCGCGGATCCGCGCCAAGAGCCGCGAGAAGGCCAAGATCCTGATCGGTGACCGCGTGCCGGTGATCACGCAGGGCACGACCTCGACGGTCGGCGGCGCGTTCTCGACCAGCAACGTCCAGTACCTCGAGGTCGGCCTGACGCTCGACGTGCAGCCGACCGTGCACCTCGACGGCAACGTCTCGATGAAGCTGTCGCTCGAGGTCAGCTCGATCACGAACACCGTCGACGTCGGCACCACCAAGGCCTACACGATCGGCACCCGCAACGCCAACACGGTGCTCGAACTGAAGGACGGCGAGACGCAGGTGCTTGCCGGGCTCATCCAGGACAGCGACCGCCGCAGCTCGGCGCATATCCCGGGCCTCGGCGACCTGCCGGTCCTCGGGCGCCTGTTCGGTACCAAGGGCACGTCGATCGACAAGAGCGAGATCGTGCTGTCGATCACGCCGCGAATCATCCGCGCGCAGAACCGCCCGTCGAGCGACATGACTGAGTTCTGGTACGGCACCGAGTCGGGCTCGCGCACCGCGCCGTTCTCCTCCGGCAGCTCGGCCGCGGGCGGCGAGGGTGCGCGCGGTCCCGTGATGCCGGGCGGCGTCTCGTTCGGCGCCGGCAGCGGCTCGGCGTCGCCGAGCATCCCGACGGGAGCGCGGGCGGCTCCCACGCGGATCGATTCCTCGGCTACGACTCCGCCGCCGCCTCCTCCTCCTCCGGCCGCGGACGGCGGAACGGGCGCGGCTCCGCCGGCGGCGGACGCCGCCACCGCGAAGGCCGCGGCCGCGGCCCGCGGCAAGCCGGGCGTATCGGTCGAGGGGCCGGCGAGCGCCAAGGTCGGCGACGAGATCAACGTGGCGGTGAAGATGTCGAGCGCGGAGGCGGTCGGCCGCCTGCGGGCGCAGGTCCGATTCGACGCCTCGACGCTGCAGCTGGTCAGCGCCGAGGCAGGCGATGCCGCCTCGGCAGCCTCGCCGGCGGTGGACCTGAAGCCGGGGGGCGTGCAGATGGACGCCAACGTCGGCGACGCCACGGTCGAGGGCACGCTCCTCAACCTGCGCTTCAAGGTCGTGCTGGCGCGGCCCGCGTCGATCTCGACCCAGGTCGTGCTGGTGGGCGCCGACGGCGCGGCGATCGCCTCGACCCCGGCGACGCCGCTCAAGATCGACCTCACGCCGTAGCGCCAGGGGAGTGGCCGCGCGAGGCACCATGAAGGCGAAGGGCTTCACGATCGTCGAGCTCGTGATCACGGTCGCGATCATCGCGCTGCTCGCGACGATGGTCGTGCCGTCCGCCCAGCTCGCACTGCAGCGCGAGCAGGAAGCCGAGCTCAAGCGCGCCCTGCACACGATCCGTGACGGGCTCGATGCCTACAAGCGGGCCTGGGACCAGAACAAGATCAAGAAGGAAATCGACAAGCAGAGCGGCTATCCGCCGGATCTGCAGACGCTGGTGGACGGCGTCGAGGACGCCTCGAGCCCCAAGGAAGGCGTCAAGATCTACTTCCTGCGCAGCATCCCGCGCGATCCGTTCTGGCCGGACGCGACCACGCCGCCGGCGGAGCAGTGGGGTCTGCGGGCCTACCAGAGCCCGCCGGACGATCCTCAGCAGGGCGACGACGTCTACGACGTCTACACGCGATCCTCCAAGGTCGGTCTCAACGGAGTGCCCTACCGTGAGTGGTAACCGAGCGCGCGGCTTTACGCTGCTCGAACTGCTGGTCGTGATGGCGATCATCGCGACGCTGCTGACGATCGCCGTGCCGCGCTATTTCCGCGCGCTCGAGCACTCGCGCGAGACGGTGCTGCGCGAGGACCTGGTCGCGATGCGCGACTCGATCGACAAGTTCCACGGCGACACCGGCAAGTACCCCGAGACGCTGGCGATGCTGGTCGAGAAGAGCTACCTGCGCGCGATCCCGGTCGACCCGATCGCCAAGGTCGCCGATCGCTGGGTGGTCGTCAACGCCGACGAACCCGAGGACACCGGCGTCAAGGACGTCCACAGTGGCGCCGAGGGCAACGGCCGCGACGGCACGCCGTATGCGACGTGGTAGCCGCCCGCGGCGCGACGCGCGCGGCTTCACCTACATCGGTGTGCTCGCGCTGATCGTCCTGATCGGCATCTTCCTGGCCGCGGCGGGCCAGGTCACGCAGACGGCGATGAAGCACCAGCGCGAGGACGACCTGCTGTGGGCGGGCCGGCAGTACCGCGACGCGATCGGCCGGTTCGCGCAGCACTACCGGCGATTCCCGCGCACGCTCAGTGAGCTCACCGGTCCCGGCTCCAGCAGCGCGGATGCCGCGGCGGACAACCAGCCGGTGAACGCCGATCCGGTGATGTTCCGCGCGCTGCGGCGCTTGTACCGGGATCCGATGACGCACGCCGCCGACTGGGCGACGATCCCCGCGCCCGACGGCAGCATCATGGGCGTCGCGAGCCTCTCGACAGGCGTACCACTCAAGGTCGCGGGTTTCGACGACGGCGAGGAAGACTTCGAGAAGGCCGAAACCTACGCCGACTGGAAGTTCGTCTACGTGCCTGGCATCAAGAAGCCGCGACCGGCCGTGTCGAAGCTCAATCCCTGAGCGCCGCCTTCTGACGGCGTGGCGCCCCGCCACCCGTCCTTGACATAAGTTCGTGCTTCCGACGCCCCCGCGCCAAGCCCGCGGGCGTTCGCGACGTCCGCGATTCCGAAGGTAGGGTTACTACTACCGTGATGGTACTCATCCGCACTCCCTCAGAGGAAGTATCCACCGAATCGAGAACCGCTTCGATTCCGCCCAATCTGTGCGTCACGGAAGAAAGTGCTGGGGCTCGATTACGAGCCAGCAAACGCACGACGGGTTGGGGGGACGAAGCGCTTGGACGCAGGGAGAACGATCGTTTGCGGGGTGATGGCGGCGTGGCTCGCGAGCGCGCCGTCGTTCGCGTCCGCGGACGAAGCAGCCGATCCGCACGCTGCGCATCGCGCGCAGCTCAGCACGGCGACGACGCGTTCGATCGTGCGGCTCGCCGCACCGCCGATCGAGCTGGTGCGCGATGACGGCCGCCGCGTTCGCCTCGGTGACGAGCTCGATGATGGCCGCCCCGTCGTCCTTTCGTTCATCTACACGAGCTGCACGACGATCTGCCCGCTGACGAGCCAGACGCTCTCGCGGGTGCAGCAGCTCCTCGGTCCCGAGCATGAGCGCGTGCACCTCGTCTCGGTGTCGATCGACCCGGAACAGGACACGCCGGCGCGCCTGCGCGAGTACGCGCAGAACTTTCACGCCGGCCGCGCCTGGCAGCACTACACCGGCACCCGCACCGCGAGCGAGCTCGTGCAGCGGGTCTTCGGCGTGTACCGCGGCGACAAGATGAGCCACCCGCCGGCGATTTTCGTGCGGCCGGCGCCGGGTGGCGAATGGATTCGTTTGGATGGCTTTCCGACGGCGGACCAGGTGCTCGCTGAATTACCGCAGGCACACGCCGCGCAGTAAGGGCATCGGATCCGGGGGCAGGGGATCTGGCAGGGGTCGATGGCGACTCGGCGCGGCGGGAAGGCCGCACAGTGACGGAGGACTCGAGAATGACAAGGCTTGCGAACATCATCCGGCTGCTGCCGGTACTCACGCTGCTCTGCGTCGCCTGGGACGCCCAGGCGCAGTCCTTCCGTGTGCAGTGCCCGTCGTCGACGCTCACGCACCCGAACGCGGCCGCAGCAAACTTTGCTGAGCCCAGCTACACGGGGCCGGCCACCTACGCGTCGACGGATCCCTCGGATCCGACGGCACCGGCGGTGGCGGTGAAGGGCTACCTGAAGCCCACCAGCGGGGCGAACGGCTCGATCAAGTGCCAGCAGATCGCGGGCGGCGACGGCTACGCGACCATGGCAGACGGTACCCAGACGTACCTGTTCGCGTTCGGACCGGCCTCCGGCCTCGCCGACATCGCGGCCGGCAAGCCCGGCACCCAGACGCCGGACATCTTCAACAGCTACTTTGGCATCAACACCGCCTTTCCGTACTCGCCGGGCGGCGCCGTGCTGAGCCCGGGCGACCCCGCCACCACGGACATCGCGGATCCCGCGACGTTCCTCGGCTCGGCGAACGGCAGCGTCGGCTACCAGCCGGCGTTCACCTACAACGGCGCGATCGGACTGAGCCAGAGCCTCTCGCAGCTCTTCTCCATCTACGACATCAGCGAGGGCATCTACCCCGCCTGCACGCAACCCGTCCTGAACCCGGGACAGACGCTACCGATCCCGCCGAATGCGCCGAACACGATCGACACGAGCGGGGCGCTGGCGAATAACCCGGCGAGCGCCGCGACCGGCATCGACCCGAACGTCGTGACGGTGGTGATCAATGCGCCGGCGCCCTTCCAGGTGGGCGACACGGTCGTGATCGCGGGCACCGGCGTCAAGGCCTACGACGGCCCGCACACGGTCTCGTCAGTTGGCCTCTACAACTGGTGCTACACGCAGTCGTCGGTCAACCCGAGCCAGTACCCGAACGGCTCGCAGTACGCGTTCACGTTCAACCTCGACCCGGCTGTGCTGAGCCAGGCCACGGTCACGGGCTCCTCGACGGCGATTGCCTCCTCGCAGCCCGGCAACGACACCGGCCACATCGACCCACGCCAGCTGATGGACGTGGCGGTCATGAACGGCAACCAGCCGGCGCCGATGATCGCGATCGACGAGGATGACGAGTTGTTCCTGACGCTCTCGAACGTCGGCATGATCATGCGGCCCGACCTCTTCGAGCAGCACACCGTCCACTTCCACGGCTACCCGAACGCCTCGTCGTTCTACGACGGCGTGCCGGACGCCTCCGTCGCGATCAGCATCGCGGCAAGCTTCACCTACTACTACCTGGCGCCGGACGCCGGCACGTACTTCTTCCACTGCCACATCACGCCGCCCGAGCATCTGCAGATGGGCATGGTCGGGCAGCTCTACGTTCGTCCGCGGCAGAACCGCGTGCCCAATGGCGGCTATCTCTTCGACGCGCTGATGAGCCAGCAGCAGGACCTTCGTACGGCCTGCAACCCGGCGGCCGACTTCGCCTGCAGCAACTCGCTGCCGGCGGGTGGCAAGACCGGTGCTGGCACGACGCAGGGCACGGACAAGCTCGGCAACGCGCAGAAGTACGTCTACAACGACGGCGACGGCTCGACGGCCTACGACGTCGAGTATCCGCTGCAGATGATGGGCTTCGACCCGAACTTCCACTTCGTCGGCATGACCTTCAACCCGGAAGGCTTCGCCGACATGAAGGACAAGTACTTCCTGCTGAACGGCCGCGGCTATCCCGACACGGTCCGCCCGGGACCGCTCGCCACGCCGAGCTCGGACGGCGTGTACCACCTTTCGCAGCCGCTGCCGTCGATCGTGAACATCCCGGCCGGTGGCCGCGCGCTGCTGCGCCTGTCCCAGCTGAGCGTCGCGGAATACATGACGCTGCAGTCGATCGGCGTGCCGATGACGGTGGTCGGCTGGAACGCGAAGCTGTTGCGCGATCAGTCCGGCAACAACCTCGCGTATCAGACCAACTCGATCACGATCGGCGGCGGCGAGTCGGCGGACATCATCCTCGACGCGTCCAACACCAATCTCTACAAGTCCGGCCAGGTGTTCTACCTGTACTCGCGGAACCTCGACGAACTCTCCAACGACGGCGAGAACTTCGGCGGGCTGATGACCGAGGTGCACATCTGCAGCTCGGTGACCGGCGGGTCCACGTTCGGCAACACGTGCGTGCTGTAGCGAGGAAGAGGTCATGACATCCAATCACGCGCTCTACAAGGCGACTCCGATGAAGCGACTCCTCCCTACGGCGCTCGGCGTCATCGCCGCGCTCCTCGCTGGCGCCGCGGGTGCCGCGGTGCCGGGCATCGGCAACACGGACGGCGTCGCGGGAACGACCGCGACGTTCAACCTGACGGCAGCCGATGGCTACCTGAACCAGCCGGACGGCCAGACGGTGTACGCCTGGGGCTACGGCTGTGCCGCAGGTTCCACGCCGACGTTCCTGCCGGCAAACACGCCACTCGCGACGGGCGGCTTCTGCAGCACCATGCAGATTCCGGGTCCGACGCTGGTCGTCACGGAAGGCCAGACCGTCAGCGTCACGCTGACCAACACGCTGCCCGTCATCGCCGGCAACACCTCGCTGCTGTTCCCGGGATTCAACGTGACTGCCGCGCCGGCCGCGAGCCAGCCGGCGACCTGCACCGTGACTTCGCCCGCGCCAACGGGACTTCTGACGACGGAGGCCGCACCCGGCTGCAGCGTGACCTACACCTTCACGGCGTCCTCGCCCGGCACGCGCGCGTACTACTCCGGAACGCAGGGTGACCTGCAGGTGGAGATGGGTCTCTACGGCGCCATCATCGTGCTGCCCGCGAAGGTGCCGGCGGTCTGCACCAGCGGCCTGCCGCTGACCCATCCGGGCAACAACCTCGCCGCAAGCGTGGCGCGCGGCGAGACGGACTTCCGCCTCGCGAAGTCCGCCTTCGACCATCCCTCGACCTGCTACGACCGGGAATACCTGTTCCAGTTCTCGGAGATGGACCCGAACATCCACACCCAGGCGATGTTCCAGGTGCAGACCAAGATGCAGGGCGCGAATGCCTGCACGGCGTACTCGCCCGCCACGGGCTGCAGCCTCGATGTCCCCACCGAGCCGTACCACCCGGCGTACTTCATGATCAACGGGCGCTCGATGCCCGACGACATGGATCCGCAGTACGTGCCGGGCTTCCCGCACCAGCCGTACAACGGCAACCCGCACATGCATCCGGGTGAGGCGATGCTGGTGCGGATCATCGGCCAGGGCCGCTGGCAGCATCCGTTCCACGAGCACGCCAACCACGTCCGCGTGCTGGCGCGCGACGGCAACCTGCTGCTCTCGAACAACGACACCTACGTCTCCGCGAGTGACAGCGGCACCGGCTCGCTCGCCGGCCCGCTGATGTTCACGACCACCACGACGCCGGGCCAGGCGATGGACGGGCTCTTCACCTACACCGCGAAGGGTCTCAACTGGGACATGTACGGCCACAACCCGGCGTCCCCGAACGCCGGTCAGGACCCCGCGGTCGAGCAGCCGTGCAATCCGGACGCGAACGGCTACAACACCGGCGACCCGACCGCCATCAACTACTACGAGTGGTGTCAGGACCACAACAAGCCGCTCGAGTCGCACCCGTTCGGCGACGTCGCGGGCAACGGCCCGATGACGCTGCCGAACCCGAACGTGTTCGTGAACGGCGCCTGGTACGGCGGCAGCCCCTACCTCGGGCCGGACGCGACCTCGCGCGCCACCTACGGCACGTGCACGTCGGCGCCGAATGCGGCGAACGCACTGGTGAGCACCTGCGGCGGCACGGGCACGACTCCGCCGTCCGGCACGATCGCCAACAGCCCGGCGAGCGAAGCCGGCTACGCGTTCATGTGGCACTCGCATAACGAGCGCGAGATCACCACGAACAACATCTTCCCGGGCGGCATGCTGATGATGATGCTGGTCGATTCACGTGAATTCGTGATCGACGAGACCCAGTGAACGGCAGGAGAGCGTAAATGCGAGCTTTCAACATGAAATCCGCGCTGATCAAGTCCGCGCTGCTGGTCTCGGTCCTGCTGGGAGCCGAAGCCCAGGCGGCGCAGCAGATCAACCTCACCGCGGGACCCGCAAACGCGACCCTGCCCGACGGCACGAGCGTGCCGATGTGGGGATACACCTGCGGTGCCGTCGTCACCGGTTCCACCGCGACCTGCGTCGCGGCGAATCCGGTTGCCGCGGCAGCCGGTGGTTGGTCGCCGGTCGTCATCACCGTGCCCTACGGGCAGGACCTGACGATCAGCCTCACCAACAACCTGTCGTTCACGCCGACCGGCGCGACGACGGCGAACGGCATCCCGACGTCGCTGCTGATTCCGGGCCAGGTCGGTGGCGGCCTCGGCACGCCGTCGGCGGCCGCGAGCCCCGCGCACACCGCGCAGGGCACCTCATGGTTCGTCGCGAACGCGGGTCCGAGCTTTGCGCCCCCGGCGCAGGGCGGACGCGTGCAGTCCTTCGGTACCGAGGTCGCACCCGGCACGACGGCGGCGCTGACGTGGACCGCGCCGCGGCCGGGCACCTACCTGCTCGAATCCGGCACGCACCCGTCGATCCAGGTGCCGATGGGCCTGTACGGCATGGTCGTCGTGACCACTGCGCCGGTCGCCGCGACGACGACTGGGACGGCCGCCGCGTCAGGCTGTGCCTACCCGAACTCGACGTCCTGCCCGTCCACCGGGGTCCAGTACGACGCCGAAGTGGCGATGCTGATGAGCGAGATCGATCCGGTGCAGAACGCCGCGGTCGCGGCCGCGGTGAATACCGCCGGCTTCTCGGAGACGGCCCCGTATCGCTCGATGCAGAACCAGCTGAACTCGGTGCTGATCGCGGCGGCCGGCAGCGGATATCTCGTGACGGATACGCTGACCGTCACCGGCGGCGGCTGCACGACGCTCCCGACGGCCTCGATCGGCACCGTCGACTCGACCGGTGCGATCACCTCGGTCAACGTCACGAAGCCCGGGCTCAACTGCTCGTCGATCCCGACCATCACGATTTCCTCGGCGACCGGCACGGGCGCGGCGCTGAGCGCCTCGATGGCCGTCAACGGTATCGCCGCCTGCGGACCTGCGACGGGTTCCACGACGCTCGCCGGCGCGTGCTACCCGCCGGCGGTCAACTACACGCCGACGTACTTCCTGTTCAACGGCCAGGCGTTCGACAAGACGAATGCCGCAACGTCGGTCTTCGCGGCCTCGCCGAGCACGATTGCCGCGACCGGCAAGGTGCTGGTGCGCTTCGCGAACGCGGGCCTGCGCATGCACGTCCCGTCGCTCGTCAACACGGTGACCGGCGACACGATCGGCAACTCGACGATCCCGCTCGTGCCTGGCATGACCCTGATTGCGGAGGACGGCAACCCGGTGCCGCCGAGCCAGCCGCGCGTGCAGTCGAGCGTGTTCCTCTCGGCCGGTAAGACCTACGATGTCATGTACACGCTGCCTGCCGCGAACGCGGGCGTTGCGCTGACACCGGTCTTCGACCGCGAGCTGAGCCTCTCGAGCAATGCGCTCGGCCGCGACGGCGGCATGCTCGCCTACATCAGCATCGGCGGCGGCACCCTCCCGACCGGCGCGAGCGCGATCCCGTCGCTGGGCAGCGCGGTCGCGAATGCCGACACCTACAATTCTCTCGTCGCGGGCCAGTCGTTCAGTGTCACGGACCCGTCGAAGGGCCTGATCGCGAACGACGTCAACGTCTACGGCGTCACGCTGCTGACCCCGCCCACGAACGGCACGGTGGTGCTGGCGGCGAACGGTACGTTCACCTACACCCCGACCGGCACGACCACCAACTCTGATTCGTTCACCTACTGCGCGAACGGCACCGTGACCGGCGCGGGCTGCTCGTCGGGTATCACGGCGACGGTCACCCTCGGCTCGGCTGCGGTCGAAGCGTCGACCGGCATTACCTGCCAGCCCCAGACCTTCACCGCGAACACGGCGACGAGCCTCAACATCAAGAGCCCGGGCGTCCTGGCCTTCTGCACGGACGCGGCCGGATATCCGCTGACGGTGGCCGGCTCGACGGCGGCGGCGCCGCTGAGCCTGACCGCGGGTCCTGGCACGGTCGTGATCGACCCGGCCGGCGGCTTCACGGCGACCGGCTTCACCGCCGGTGGCCCCTACACGTTCCAGATCCAGGCGCAGAACTCGCAGGGCACCGCCGGCGCGAAAGTGACGATGACCCTCAACTTCCCGGCCGCGAGCAACCTGCAGGTCACGGTGCTCGATCCGACGACGCAGATCCCGATCACGGACTACCGCTGGATCATCGAGGAAGACCAGACCTTCTTCGTCGACCCGAACTGCACGACGAACCCGATCGACACCACGAAGTGCACGACGGTGACGCCGCAGGGCGCGCCGTTCGGCTTCGGCACGAATTTCCACACGAGCCACATGCCGGTCGTCGCCACCGGCTGCACGGGCCCGCTGTCCTGCGAGTCCGGGCAGACGCTGCTCGGCACGGCAGCGGTCTGCGACGTCGGCAACGGCATCTGCCGCACGACGGCCTCCCAGCAGGCCACGCTCGATCCGAGTGCGGTGAAGCTCGACCCGACCAAGCGCTACTACATCTCGGTGCTGCCGGGCGATGCGGCGAATCCCGCCATCGGTGGCAACCTCTCGGCTCCGACCAACTGCGGCAACCCGTACAACACGGATGGCTCGCTGAACACGAACTGCGGCCATGGCATGGGCGGCGCGGCCATTCCGGCGCCCTGCCTGCCGAAGACCATCGCCACCGCGGGCAACGCGGCCTGCATCGCGACCGGCCAGTTCGCCGCCGTCACCGTGATGACGCAGCCGACCCCGTTCCCGACGGGCAAGCTGACGGTCCACGTCTTCGAGGACGACTTCCCGCTTGACGGCATCTTCAGCCCGGGCGGCGGCGTCGACGTGGTTGCGCCCAACGAGCCGGGACTCGGCGGCTTCTCCGTCGTGCTGCTCGACGCGGGCGGCGGACCGGGCGACGCGACCGGCCAGGTCACCTACGACATGTTCAACCAGCCGCTGTCGAACAGCCTGGCCGGCATGATCGACCCGGTGACCGGCAATGACGCCTGCCCGCTGTCGGCAGTCGTTTCCCAGAATGCGGTGACGGGCGACGGCTCGCAGGCCGGCGTGATGGGCATGATCGTGACCTGCCCGAAGTACGAGTCGGACGGCGTCACGCTCTCGCCGATGGCCGGCATGGCCGTCATCGCGAACCTGCCGCCGGCGCGCTACAGCGTCGTCGCCAACCCGAGCGCCGATCGCATCGCCGCGGGCGAGGAGTGGCTGCAGACCAACACGCTCGACGGCCAGAAGGGCCACGATGCGTTCATCCGCGTCGGCGAGCCGGCGTACTTCCAGGAGTACGGCCCGTCGGGCTTCCACGTCGACATCGGCTTCGCGAACCCCGCGATCATCAACAGCCGCCTGTCGAACGCGCAGGGCACCGGCATGTGCGACGCCGCGGCCACGGGTGGCACCGCCGGAACCAACCTCACCGGTGGCGGCGGACTGCTCTGCAACAACATCGTCAAGGGCCACGTCACGAGCTCGCGCTTGAGCCGCGCGCCGGACGAGCGCATTTACGGCAGCCGGACCCGCGACTCGCTGTCGTTCACACAGTGCTACGTCAGCCTGGGTGATCCCGATGGCTTCGACTTCGCGTTCGCGAAGTGCGACGCGGACGGCAACTTCACGTTCAACAACATCCCGGCGGGCAACTGGAAGATCACCACGTTCGACCAGTGGAACGACCAGATCATCGACGGCATCACGACGCCCGTCGCGCTGAACTGCCCGCAGGGCACGACCTCGTCGGGTCTGTGCACGCCGGCCGGTGGCGGCATGACGCTGGACATGGGCGAGATCGCCGTGCACCAGTGGCAGGCGAACATCTACACGCGCACGTTCATGGACCTGAACGGCAATGGCATCTCGGACAAGGATCCGAACACCGGCAATGACACCGAGCCGGGCCTGCCGCTCGAGGCCGTGAACAACCGCTGGCGCGACGGCAGCTTCTCGAACTTCAACAACACGGACCTGAACGGCTACGCCAACTACAACGAGGTGTTCCCGCTCTTCAACTGGTACGTGTTCGAGGGCTACACGACCCGCTATAAGACGACCGGCGTGCACGTCGTCATGGACGCGGGCGGCCCCGTGGACGTCGATCCGACGGCCAAGGGCACGCTCTGCAACATGGGGATCGTGAACGGCGCCGCGGCGAACGGCGACCGTGCCTGCGGCGTCTCGAACATCGCCGCCAACATGGCCAACACGTACGACCTCGACCCGCTGCCGGCCGACATCGGCCTGCCGGGCACGATCTACTGCGGCCTGACCGCCACCGCGGACTGCGTCAGCAAGTCCATCAGCGCGCAGTACACGGCCAACAACGGCTTCACCTCGCAGAACGACGCGCCGACCAGCTGCACGCCGAACACGATCACCACCTCGACCGGCACGTCGATGACACTCGGCGTGGTCTGCCCGGCGAGCACCACCGGCCGCATCGACCCGCCGTACTGGTTCGGCTCGTACGGCTGGCAGGGCTTCATCGGCCAGAACCAGTTCCTCGAGTTCGGCAAGAAGCCCTACGCGCCCGGTGAGACCGGTGGCATCCGTGGCCACGTGGTCTACGCCTCGACCCGTCCGTTCGACGACCCGCAGCTGCTGCTGCAGAACCAGTGGGAGCCGTTGATCCCGCGCGTGACCATCAACCTCTACAAGGAGGGCGTGGACACCGACGGCGTGACGCCGACCCTGACCCTGATCGACACCACGACGACGTCGAGCTTCGACGACTGGGCGCAGGGCTTCCGCTCGGACGGCAAGCCGAACATCAGCTGCTCGGGCCAGTCGGTGAACGACAACCTGTTCTACGCGCTCGCCAACCAGCCGACCTACCTCGACTGGTACAACAACGTGCTGCACGGCAGCGCGACGGCGCCCCAGACCCTGCCGTACAACTCGCAGTACAAGTGCTATGACGGCATGCACAGCTGGAACCAGCTGCAGCCGGTGCCGTACGACGGCCTGTACGTGTTCCCGAGCGTGACCGGCCTCGACCCGGTCAGCGGCCGCCCGAGCGGCACGAACTGCACGGCCTGCGTCAGCAACGTCGACCAGACGGACAACTTCCGTTATGGCGGCAGCACGACGCCGGTCAAGTTCGTGAACCCGGCGCTGAACAAGGACGGCACCATCCAGCCGGGCACCGGTACGCCGGGCACGCCCGTGCTGCCGCCGGGCAAGTACGTGGTCGAGGTGGTCATTCCCTCCGGCTACGAGCTCGTCAAGGAAGAGGACAAGAACATCCTCATCGGCGACAACTTCATCGCGCCGGCGACGGTCCAGTTCCCGGGCCTCGGCGGCAGCATCTTCATCCTGCCGGACCAGGCCTCGCTGGCGGCCGAGATGAACTCGTACAACGCGCAGAACGCGACGCAGAACCTCGGCCGTGTCTCGAACCTGGTGAGCCACGAGGGCGACACCGGCAGCGTCGAGAGCTACTGGCCGTGCGTCGGCGCACTGCGCACGGTGCCGGACTACATCAGCCTGTTCCCGCAGTCCCAGCAGGTCGCGCCGTTCGCAGGCGCGGTCCGCAACCTCTGCGACCGCAAGGAAGTAACGCTCACCGACCAGTCGTCGGCGCAGGCGAAGTTCTACCTGTTCACCTCGACGCACGTCGCCTCGCACTTCACCGGCGTCATCCTCGATGACTTCACCGGTGAGTTCGACCCGTTCTCGCCGCAGTGGGGTGAGAAGTTCGCGCCGGCGTACCTGCCGGTCTCGGTCAAGGACTGGGCCGGTAACGAGGTCAACCGCGTCTACTCCGACGAGTTCGGCCTCTACAACGGCCTCAACTACTCGACCTGGGAAGTGAACCCGCCGAACCCGACGGGTTACGGCCCGACCATGATGGTCATGTGCATGAACGACTCCGGTCAGACGACCAAGTCGCCGTGGTGGGACACGACCGCCAACGGCACGACGTCGGCCACGCCGGATCCGTTCTTCCAGCAGGGCTACAGCACGTTCTGCTACGAGCTGGCGTTCATGCCGGGCCAGACCGGCTACTTCGACACGCCGGTCGTGCCGGTGGCCTCGTTCTCCGAGGGCTACAACCACCCTGACTGCAACTACGCGGACGCGACGCCGGCGATCAAGGAAGTCGACGGCGACGGCATCGGCCCGTGGGTCGCGCAGGCGGGCCACACGATCACGATCACCGCGCTCGGCGACCAGCTGGTCGAGAACTACGCCTACTCGGGCCCGGGCGCGACGACGGCCCCGTACAACCAGATCAAGATCAAGCGGCACTACGGCTTCGGTAACACCACCGGCACCGTCACGCTGGTGACGCCGGATGGCACGCCGCACGCGCTCACGATCGGGAGCTGGACCGACGGGACGATCACCGGCACCGTGCCGGCCTGGACCTGTGGCAACAACAACAGCAACTGCCCGCTGCAGCAGCAGTCGCAGTACCAGGCCGTCGGTCTGGGTGCGGGTCAGAACCTGTCGCCGATCAAGTCGGCGCAGCTCGTGATCACGAACGCGAACGGCCAGACGAGCACCGACGCGGTCACCGTGTGGGTCGGCGGCAAGCCGCCGACGCACGTCGCCGCCTCAGGGACGATCCAGGCCGCGATTGACCAGGCGGCGCCGGGCGATCTGATCATCGTCGACCCGACCTGCAATGCCGCGGCCACGGGTGGGGCGAACACCCAGCTCGCGAGCTGCACGACGCCGCTGCCGAGCGGCTCGACGCTGAACAAGACCTCGGCTGCGCACAACGAGATGGTGCAGATGTGGAAGCCCGTGCGCCTGCAGGGCGTCGGCGCGGCCTCGTCGATCATCGACGCCAACACGCAGCCGGCCGGCAAGCTGCTCGATCCGTGGCGCCTGCGCATCAACTGCCTCGTTGGCCTGACGCCAACGGGTCGGCCGCGTCCGCTCTCGGACATGTCGTGCACGAACGGCTGGGCCTTCGCCAGCGGCGGCAACGACTACCCGACGATGCTCGCGGACCGCCTGCCGTTCGAGGCGATGCTCGGCTGGGATGCGACGCTGAACGGCAACGTGGCCGAGCAGCTGATCGAGCCGAGCCTGCTCGGTGCCTACGAGGGTGCGGCCATCACCGTGCTCGCCAAGGGCGTGCAGCTGCCGTCGCCGAACGATCCGCAGTTCTCGGGCCTGTCGGCCGCACAGATCCTGGCGGAAGTGTTTGGTGCCGGCACGACCAACGTTGGCGCGGCCTATCCGACGAACACGAACCTGCTGGCGACGAACGACTGCAAGCGGAAGGACAAGGCGGGGAACCCCGAGTACCCGACCAGCTTCTACTGCAACCCGTCCTCGATCGACGGACTCGGCGTCCGTGACAGCTCGCAGGGCGGCGGCGGCATCTTCGGACATGCCTTCGTGCACAACCTGCAGGTCGCGAACAACCGGATCTACAACAACACCGGCACGCTCGGCGGCGGCATCACCATCGGCCTCGGTGAGCACGCGGATGCGCAGCAGGCGGGATCGGCGCCGACGCAGTATCCCGGCTCGTGCGAGAACGGCGGGGGCCTGCCGAACGGCGCGCTGCTGCCCTACTGCTACAACATGAACGTCAACGTCCACCACAACTTCATCACCCAGAACTCGTCAATGGGCGATGAGCTGTTCTCGTCCACGCCGGCCGGCGCGGGCGGTGTGGTGTTCAACACCGGTGACGACAACTACCGCTTCACCAACAACTGGGTGTGCGGCAACCTGTCGGCCGGCGACGGCGGCGGCATCGCGCACATCGGCTTCAGCAACGGCGGGACGATCGCGCACAACACGATCATCTTCAACGAGTCCACCAACCCGACGATCACCACCAACGGTGGCGGTCTGCTGGTGATGGGCGCGCCGGATGCCGATCCGACCACCTGCGGCGTGACGACCGACATCGACTGCGTGCCGGCGCCGGCGACGATCAGCCCGTCGGACGGCATCGGCCGCGGCCTGGTGATCGACGCCAACCTGATCCTCGGCAACGCGGCGTCGTCGGGCTCGGGCGGCGGTCTGCGCCTGCAGCACGTGAACGGCATGGACGTGGTCGACGTGCCGGACGGCAACGGCACGTGCAAGAACCTCAACAACTGCGCCTGGAACTCGGCCAACGTCACCAACAACATCATCGCGAACAACGTCGCGGGCTGGGACGGTGCCGGCGTGTCGCTGCAGGACACGCTCGTGTCGAACTTCGTGAACAACACGATCGTCGACAACGACTCCACGGCCTCGTCGGGCGTGCTGCTGAGCTCGCTCTTCGCGGCCAGCGCGAGCGCGGGCGCGAACACGGGCGGAATCACCGGCAACGTCATCTGCGGCAGCGGCCAGTCGTGCCCGCAGGTCGCGGGTCTGGTGGCGGTCACCAACAGCCCGGTGCTGATGGCGAACCTCCGCTCCGCCGTCGACGCCGGCCAGCTGACCTGCCCGCGCGGTCACGGCGGCAACATCGCGGCCTCCTCGCCGAGCGGGTTCAACGTCCCGTCGTGCTTCTACTACTCCGAGCCGGTGCTCGAGAACGACGTGATCTATGACAACCACGCGTTCTACATCGGCGTCGGCGGCAAGGGCCCCGGCCAGCAGAACCAGCAGAACGTGGTGACGCTGTACAACGCCTCGTTCACCACTGCGGCCGGTACGCCGGCGGCCTCGCAGACGTACACCGGGTCGTGCCCGGCCGGTGCGACCGACTGGGAGATCGGCGTCCGTGGCGACACGGGCCCGACCAACCACGGCACGTACGCGGACTCGGACCCGACGTTCACGGCCAGCGTGCCCCTGAAGCTCGCGCCGACGTACTCGGACCTGTCCGACGGCACGAGCGACTACGGCCCGGCCAGCACCACGCACAACCTCCAGGTGGTGCCGCAGCTGACGTCGGTCTACTGCAACGGCGCCCGTACGCCGCCCGAGAATGGCGGTGCGGGCTACCTGGTACCCCCGGGGACGATCGAGGCGAACGGCCTGCCGAACCCGGTGTTCACGCTGACGCCGTCCGCGGTCGTCGACGAGGGCAACAACTGGGTGAACCTGCGCTGGGGCCCGCTGTCGCTGACGAACCCGAACGTGGTCGACAGCAACGGCAACTACGGCGGCCTGTCGGCGGGTGGCGTGTCGCTGGTGCTCGGCAACTACGCGCCGCAGGCGAGCTCGCCGCTGATCAACGCGGGTACCTCGACCACCAACAACGGCGTGACGCCGCCGGCGACGGACTTCTACGGCAATGCGCGCGTCGCCCCGTACGACATCGGTGCGATCGAGTACATGGCGCCGCCGCCGACCTTGACGTCGATCACGCCGAACAGCGGGATGCGCGGTACCACGGTGGCCGTGACGCTGACCGGCACGAACCTCGCCAGCGCCAGCGCGGTGACGATGAGCGGTGGTGGCATTACCTGCACCATCGGCACGGCGACGGCGACCTCGGTGCCGGCGAGCTGCGTGATCACGATCGGCGCGAACCTGACCGTGCGTAACGTCACGGTCACGACGGCCGGCGGCTCCGTGACGCTGAACGGCGCGTTCACGGTCACCGCTCCGGCGCCGGCCACGCTGACGTCGATCCTGCCGACCTCGGGTACCCGTGGCACGTCCGTCGGCGTGACGCTGACAGGCACCAACTTCACGCCAGGCTCGACGCTGGCGGTGTCCGGCAACGGGATCACGGTCTCGGGCGTCACGATCGTGAGCTCGACCAGCATCACGGCGACGTTCGCGATCACGACCGGCGCAAACGAGACGGGGCGGAACGTCACGGTCACCAACAACAGCGGCACGGCGTCCAATGCCGTGACGTTCACGGTGACCGGCCCGACGCTGACCGGCATCTCGCCGACCACTGGAGTCCGCGGGACGACCGTGCCGGTGACATTGACGGGCACGAACCTCAGCGGCGCGACCGGGGTGACCATCTCCGGAGGCAACGTGACCTGCACGGGAGTGACGGCGACGTCGTCGACGACCGTGACCGCGAACTGCGCGATCGCGCGTGGCGAGAGCCTGGGCTCGCACAACGCCTCGGTCACGACCAACATCGGCACGACCAACAATGTGCCGTTTGAGGTGCAGGGCGCCACGCTCACGCTGTCGGCACCCTCGCCGGCGCTGACCACGACGACGGCGAACACCACGACAAAGAATGGCGTCGTCACCGTGACCAACACGGCGACCGGTGCCACAGCGGGCGCGTTCACGTTCACGGCGACGCCTGCGGTCACCAAGGTGGGGACGGCGGGTGGAACGTTCAGCAGCCCGACGGGCGGGACGTGCATCAGCGGCTTCGTCCTCAATCCCGGCGCCAGCTGCACGGTGAACGTGCAGTACGCCCCGGGCACCTCGACGGCCACGGCGACCGCCAACGTCACCGTCACGGGCAGTGGCCTCGGAACGGCAACCCAGACCGGCGCGAACTTCAGCGCCAACTAGCGGTCTGAAATCCCCGGGATCCGGAATCTCCGGATCCCGGGGGAATGGTCCGAGTGCCGCCCCCAAGTAGACCTTGCGGGCGGCTTTTTTTCGGGCGCAGCTCACAGTGGCGCGAATTCAAACTGAGATACGATCCTCGACGGCTATGCGTGAACTAGCAGTTTCAGATCGCTCCCCGAGACTCGCGGCGACTTGGTGCGCCACGGCGATACTGGTGAGCCTACTGGCCCAGGCGCCGATGGCGGTGGCGGCAGTGCCGGATTCGCCCACCGAGCCCACCGCCGGCGCCGAAAGCGACGCGCCAGAAGCGGCGCCCCGTACCGGGCAGCCGGCGGCACGCCACTCGCAGTCGGCCGGCCATCACCACTCGGTCCGAAACTCCATCGAGATGACCGTGTCGCGCCTCGCACGTGAGCTCGACCTCACGGCAGATCAGCAGGCGCGCCTGACGCACATCCTCATCGGCGAGCGCCAGCAACTGCACGAAGCCGCGACCGGCGGTCCGCCGCAGGCGGATCGGGTCGGGCGGGTCAAGGACATCCTCGACCGAACCCGCGAAAAGATCCGTGACATACTGACCGTCGAGCAGCGCAAGAAATACCCGGGTGTCACCCCGAGCGACCTGCTGGGCCCGGCTCATGCCGACGTCGAGGGCTGGATCCGCGCGACGCAGGGCAAGTCGCCTCCACCGACCGGGAATGCAAAACCGTGACCACCTCCCGCCCATTGCAGTCGCCTGCCCGCCGATGGAACGATCGGGCTCCTCTCCGCTGCGCGGCCGTGCTGGCGCTCGCGGCCGTCCCAGCGGCATTCGCGGCCGACCCGCCGGCAAGCTCGACGGCGTCGGCGCAAGCGCCGTCGGCGGCCACCGCCGCGGCGCCGGCCAGCGTCGGTGTCGCGCCACCGGTCAAAAAAGCACCTGACGCCCGCGCGGCCGGCGCGACGCCGCCGCATTACCGACCGGACCGGTTCGCCGGCCGCGCCGCGAAGTACTACTGGACGATGTGGGGCATCGACTCGCTGAGCGTGAAGCTCATGGAATCCGGCGAGCTGATCCGATTCAGCTACCGTGTGATCGACCCGGCCCGTGCGAAGGTCCTCAATGAGAAGCGCAACGAAGCCTCGTTGATCGACCCCAAGGCGGGCGTCAGCCTCGTCGTGCCGACGCTGGAGAAGGTCGGGCAGTTGCGCCAGTCACCGACGCCCGAGGCCGGCAAGTCCTACTGGATGGCGTTCTCCAACCGCGGCCGCGTCGTCAAGCGCGGCGATCGGGTGGATGTCCTCATTGGTACGTTTCAGGCGAAGAACCTCGTCGTCGATTGAGTAGGCGGATCTACCACCGCGTACTCGTCATGGGAGTCCGAAGCATGTTCAGTCAGAGCCGATCGGCGGTCACCGTGGCAGGCGGATTCGCGCTCGCCGCATGGATGGCCGGGAGCGCAGTCGCCGCCGATGCACCCAAGGCGGCCGGCGCCGCGACCGCCAAGGCGAAGGCCCCGGCTGCCGCGGCGGAGTGGCCCGCGCGGGTCCCGCGTCTCAGCGCGGAGCAGATCATCGAGAAGCACATCGCGGCCCGGGGTGGCGCGGCGTGGAACTCGGTGCAAACGCTGCAGTTCACCGGCAAGCTCGAGGCCGGTAAGGCCGACTCGCTGCAGCGCACGACCGCGATGTTCCAGCAGGACAAGCGCTTCCGTGGCAAGGCCGAGCCGAAGACCGCGGCGGCGGACGGCAAGGATGCGGGCAAGCAGGTGGAACTGCCGTTCACGCTCGACTTCAAGCGTCCGCACAAGACCCGCATGGAGATCACCTTCGCCGGCAAGACCGCGTGGCAGGTGTACGACGGCGAGCACGGCTGGAAATTCCGGCCGTTCCTGAACCGCACGGACGTCGAGCCGTTCACGGCGGAGGAAACCGAGACCGAGGCGCACCAGGACAACCTCGGCGGACCGCTGTTTGATTACGCCGCGAGGGGCGTCAAGGTCTCGGTCGAGCGGGCCGACACCGTTGACGGCAATGACGCCTACAAGCTCAAGCTGGTCCCCAAGGAAGGTCCGAGCCGCTACATCTGGATTGACGCGAAGTCCTTCCTCGACGTCAAGGTCGAGGGCACGCCGCGACGCATGGACGGCAGAAAGCACGATGTTTTCGTGATCCAGCGCGACTTCCGCAAGGTGCAGGGCGTGATGCTGCCGTTCCTGCTGGAAACCGCCGTCGACGGCTACCCGGACACGCACAAGATGCGCATCGAGAACGCGACCGTGAACCCGACCCTCGACGACAAGCTCTTCACGAAGCCGGCCGCATGAATCCGTTGGGGTGGCGAAGCGCGGCGGCGAGCGTCAGCCGGCTGGCAGCCTGCGTGATGCTGACGATCGGCGCCGTCGCCAGCGCGGTAGGTACATCGAAGCCCGCGCCTGCGACACCTGCCGGAGCTCCCGCGGGCACGCTGACGGCCGAGCAGATCGTCGCACGCAGCATGCAGGCGCACGGCGGACTCGAGGCCTGGCGCAAGCTCGAAGGCACGTTCTGGAAGGGACGCCTCGAGAGCGAACGCCTGCCGCAGCACTCGGCGCGCTTCGAGATCACCGAGAAGCGCCCGAACAAGCAACGCTTCGAGATCCTGGATCCCGCGCAGAAAAGCCTCAGGGTCTTCGACGGCAGCCGCGGCTGGGTCCTGCGCGCCGGCGCGGACGGCCGGCCGAACCTGCAGCAGTTCTCGGACGCCGAGATCCGCTATGCACGCGAGGCGCCGGGACTCGAGGGGCCGATCGTCGATTTCGTGATCAAGGGTCGTTCGTTCGAGCTCGTCGGTCGTGAAGCGGTCGAAGGTGCCGACTGCTACCGGCTCGGCGTCCGCCTCGGCAGCGGCGAGACGCAAACTGTGTGGGTCGACGCGAAGACGTTCCTCGAGGTGCGCTACGACCGCGTGACCTACGGCGAGGACGGCCCGCGCGGCATTATCTCCGCCTACTACCGCGACTATCGCGTCGTCGAGGGCCTTGCGCTGCCCTCGGTGGTCGAGATTGGCGCGCAGGGCGGCACGAAGCGCGATCGCATGGTGATCGACCAGGTCGCGCTCAATCCGAAGATTCCGGACTCCGCGTTCGGTCGACCGCCCGGTGTCCCGCAGTCGCACGAAGTGGTGATCCGTCCGACCGCACCGGGCGTACCCGGTGCGCACCCGCCGCGACCGGAGTCCCCGGCGACGCCGAAGTGAAGGCGCTGCGTTCGGGACTGGCCGCCGCGCTGCTGCTCATCGCGGCCTGGGCAGCGGCCGCACCCGCGCGCACGCCGGTCGAGATCGGCGAGTCGATCTACTTGCGCGGAATCCTCGCCTCGGGGGAACCGCTGCAGGCGCTTCGCGAAGGCGGCGCGGCCGGTGCCCGGGGCGCGGAAGCGGCCTGCGTCAACTGTCACCAGCACTCCGGCCTCGGTTCGTTCCATCCGACGACGGGCGGACTCGGTGCTCGCACGTCGAGCGTCCAGATCCCGCCGGTCGCGGGCCGGTACCTGTTCGAAGGGGTGACGCCCGGGCACCCGAAGCCGGACCTGCCGTACGTGGAGGGCATGCGCAGCAATCGCGCGCCGTACACGCTCGAAACGCTCGGCCGCGCGATCCGCGGTGGCATCGACGCGGACGGTCACGCGCTCGGCCCGCTGATGCCGCGGTTCGCGATCGGCGACGAGGATCTGGCGTCGCTCGTGGCTTACCTGCGAACCATCGATCCGACGCATGCGCCGGGCGTCGTCGAGAACACGCTGCACTTCGCGACCATCGTCACGCCGGACGTCGAACCGGCACGCCGCAAGGCGATGCTCGACGTCATGGAGGCGTTCTTCGTCGAGCGCAATCTCCGCCAGCTGAAGCCGAGTCCGCAGATGCATGCGTCCGGCAAGACGCAGTACAGCCGCTCGATGTACATGGTGAACCGGCAGTGGAAGCTGCACGTCTGGGACCTGACCGGCGCGCCAGCCACGTGGGGTGCGCAGCTCGCCCAGCGTTTCGCGAAGCAGCCGGTGTTCGCGGTGCTGTCGGGGCTCGGTCGCAGCCAGTGGCGGCCGGTGCACGACTTCTGCCAGCAGCAGCACCTTGCCTGCCTGTTTCCGAACGTCGAGGTGCCGGTGGATGCGCCCGGCGACTTCTATTCGCTCTACCTCTCGCGCGGTGTCCTGCTCGAGTCCGGGCTCGTGGCCGACGCCATTCGGGCGCCGGGCTCATCGGCCGGCGCGAAGCGCGTGCAACAGATTTACCGCGCCGGCGACAGCGGCGAGGCGGCCGCACGCGCCCTTGCCGCGCGACTCGGTACGCGGGGCGTCGAGGTACGGAGCACGCCGCTGCCGGCGAGTGGCGGCAACGTCGCGGCGGCCGTGCGCGCCGGCGCCGACGCGGACGCGCTCGTACTGTGGCTGCGGGCGGGGGACCTCGCGGCAGTCGGGCCTGCTCCGGGGTCACCGGCTGCAATCTATGTATCGGGTACGCTCGGTGGGCTCGAAAAGGCACCGCTGCCGGACTCCTGGCGGCCCCGAACGCGGATGGCCTATACCGTCGACCTGCCGCAGGCGCGCGTCGTGCGCGTGGACTATGCGATGGGGTGGTTCCGGATCCACAAGATTCCGGTCATCGACGAGCGGATGCAGGCAGATACCTACCTGGTCTGCGGCATGCTCTCGGAGGCGCTGAAGGACGTCGCCGGCACCTTCTACGGGCCGTATGTCATCGAGGAGCTGCAGGCCACGGTCGAGCACCGCCAGCTGACCGGCTACTACCCGCATCTTTCGCTGGCCGAGAACCAGCACTTCGCCTCGAAGGGCGGGTACCTCGTGCGTTTTGCGGAGTCCTCCGGCACGAAGCTGATCGCCGACGGCGAGTGGATGACGCCCTAGGCGCAGGCTCGCCGGTTTCCGCAATTCCGGCGTGTGTGGCGAAGCGGGTCAACGCCCGCCGCAGGACTTGGGTCCCGCTGCGAGTCAATTCACCTGCGGATCACCGTCCGCGATCCCGGTCGACTCCGGGTCGCGAACGCAGCGGAACGCGGGGCGTGGCCCCGCGCGCTCAGCCGCCGGCGGCGTCGATCTTGACAACCTCGACGTCAAAGATCAGAAGCGAGTTGGGAGGAATCGCCGGCGGGGCGGAGGTCCCATAGCCGAGCGACGGCGGGATGAAGAGCCGCCAGCGGGCGCCCGGCGTCATCGAGGCGAGCGCCTCGCGCCAGCCCGGAATCACGGCGGCTGGCCGGATCACGGTGGGCCGCGGTCGGCCTTCGCTCGTGTCGAAGACGGTCCCGTCGATGAACCGACCCTCGTACTTGACGGTGACGTTGTCATTGAGGCCGGCCGGCTTGCCGGAGGCGTCGCCCGAGGCGAGCACCTGGTACTGCAGACCGGAAGATGTCGTCTTGACGCCGGCGACCTGCCCGTTGTGCGCCAGGAACTCGTCGGCACGGGACTGGTTGCGGGCCGCGAACGACTGGAAGGCCGCCTTCAGGAAATCGCTGGCCCGGGCCCGATCCTCGGCGGTCAGTCGCGTGCCTTCGATGCCCGCACGAATGCCGCGCATCAGAGCATCGACCGAGGATCGCTCGAGCAGCCCGGCATCGCGCCACTGGTTCGCGAACGACAGACCGGCACTGTAGCTGCCTGCCTCGTCCACCTTGGCCGTGGACGTGGTGCCGGCCGGCGCAGGCGTGGCGGTCGGTTCCGCACCCTGGGCGGTGCCGAGGGCAAGAGCGACCATCAGCGGGAGCACCTGGGCAGGTCCAAATTTCATGGGAAGTCCTCGGGTGATGCGGTGCAGGTGCGGAGTCGAGCCGTCGGAGCGTGTTCCGGGTCCGGCCTTCGAGTCCCTGCACCGACGAGCTAGCAGTCTGCCTCATGGGGAGGAGGGACTCGCTACCCTAGAGGCAGTATCGCAACTACCGAGACTCCCCCAGCACGAGACGCTGATCGCGGCGGTGCCGGCGCGTCCGGAAGGCCGGCTCGCCCGTGCTCTGGGAGGATCAGGCGAAAATGTGATCCGCGTCACACTTGGCCGGGCGCATCGGCCCGACCGGGACGCGCGGCCCCCGAAGGCTCCCGGCACGCACGCGCCCCGGCAGCGGTGGTGCGCCCGGCCCGGCGCGCTCAGTGCTCGGTGGAATTCCTCGTCGACGCGAGGCACGTCTCGATTGCCGCCAGCAGCTCCTGGCGATTGAATGGCTTGCGCAGGATGGCGTCCGCGCCCATCTCGAGGGCCGCCGCGAGATACGCGTTCGTCGTCACCGCCTCGGGTCGATACGCACTCGTCCCGAACTCACCGCCCCCGGAGATCGCGAGGATCCGCACGCCGGGGAACTCCGAGCGCACTCGGCCGATGACCTCGAAGCCGTGCGCGAGCGGCATCACGAGATCGGTAAGGACGAGCTGTGGCGCCTGTTCGCGGCATGCGGCGATGCCCGCCGGGCCGTCGGCGGCGGTGCGCACGGTGTGTCCCGCGAGTCCCAGCGTCAGCGCGATCGAGTCGCACACCTCGGGTTCGTCGTCCACGACCAGGATATCTGCCATCTAGACGGCCTCGTGCGAACGGCTCGGCAACAGGATGCGAATACGGGTGCCGGCGCCGAGCGTCGTCGTCACCTCGATGCTTCCCTTCATGTCGGTGACGACGCCGTGCACGAAGGCGAGACCGAGGCCGCTGCCATAGCCGCGGCCGCGAGTCGTGAAGAACGGCTCGAACATCCGCCGCCGCGTCGCCTCGTCCATGCCGACTCCGGTGTCGCTGACGGCGAGTTCGACGAACCGCCCGTCGCGCTCCAGCACGTTCGCTAACGTGACGCGGATGAGGCCGCCGCTGGCGGGAATCGCCTGGTAGGCATTGGTGCAGAGGTTCATCACGATCTGGACGATGATGCCCGGATCCGCCAGCACCGGATCGGCGGCAGGATCGAGCTCCGACTCGACCTGGACGTAGCTCGGCCGCACGCCCGCAAAAAGGCGCAGCCCCTCGGCGACCGCGGGCCCCAGCCGCATCGGCTGCAGCACGGCATTCGCAGCCCGGCCGCTGAACGTCAGCAGCGTACTGACGACGTTGCGCGCGCGCCCGGCGGCCGCCAGCGCGCGGGCCACCGGCGTGCGCGCCACGTGCCCGTCACCCAGAAAGTCGAGCGCCGCCTCGAGGAACAGGGTGATCGGCACCAGCACGTTGTTGAACTCGTGCGCCACGCCCGCCGCGAGCGTGCCGACGGTCTCGAGGCGCTGCTTCTGGTGCAGGCGCGCCGCGAAGGCATCGAGCTCGAGCCGCATGCGCTCCAGATCCGCACTGAGGTCGTCGATCTCGCCGATGCCGCTGCGCGTGACCAGACGCTGCGCGAGGTCGCCGCTCGCGATCCGACGCGCGGCGTCCCGCAACCGGTGCAGCGGCTGCGATACGTGGCGTGCGAGCAGCAATCCGCCGCTCAGCAGCAGCAGCGCGTACGCGCTCATGACCCCGATCACGAGCATGCGCGCCTCGCGGATGCGGGCGTGCATCGGCGTCTCGTCGAAGCTGATGCGCAGGACGCCGGTGCGCCCGTCAATACGCCAGGGCGCGGAGGTGCCGAAGACCTGGTCGCCGCCCGCGCCGAACGAGTCGTGAATGTAGTCCGAGTTGATCGGCGTCGGCGGGCGTGGCGCCGTGCGCCAGACGCGATCGTCGAGTTCCGCCTCGGCGTAGGTGATCGTGCCGCCGACGAGCAGGTCGTCCATGAACGCGGCCATCGCCGTGTCCGATGGCGTCGGCCCGAGGCGCTCGAGATCCGCCACCTTGCGGATCAGCCAGCCGTGCGCGAGTGCCTCGAAGAGCTCGGCGTGCGTCCTCGCGATGATGCGGTCGATGGCGACGAACATGATCGGCACGGCGATCAGGTGCGCCACGAGCACGGCGGCGATCAGGCGGCGCGACAGCGGCTCGAACCAGCGGCGCAGCGCGGCCAGGTCGGCGCTCATGAATTCGGTCGTGTGCGATAGGCGCCCGAGGGCATAGCCCGGCATCATCGCGCGCTGCCACGCGGTGGGCAACGGGCAGGGCCACCCGTACGCGCGCGATGGAGTCTGTCGTTGGGGCCGGCGTGCCGCGGTGACGAGTCCGCGGAGCCTGCCGACACTGCGCGTCCGGGCGAGAAGAGCCATGGCGAGAATCGCCATGCGCGAACGAGGGCGCGGGTGGATGAGGACGCTATTCGAGCTCTCCACCTCGGATCGACGAGGGTGTCGTCGATCGAGAGGACCCGCGAGGCGAGACCGGCCCGCGTCTTAAGTCGTGAAGACCGCGACTTAAGACGCACGGATTTGGGCCGAAACGTAGCGCGGGAATCATCGCCGTCGCCAATGGGCGTCGCGTCGCACCCTTACGCATCGTTGCGGGCGCCGCTAGAACCCAGGAGCACCCTCCTGTGGGCACCCGTCGGTGGACACTTCGGGGCCGGATGCGGTATCTAGGAGCGCGTCTGGACGACCTGATCGGAGCGGACTTGGTCAAGGGAAGCCAACCGGCGCGGAAGCCGGCATCTGCGAAGGCCCGGCGCGACCGGGATGCCGAGGCGTCCGCGCGCCGCCGGCGCTGCCACGTCCTGCTGGTCGACAACCACGCCATCCTGCGGCTCGGCCTGCGGTCGCTGCTGAACGCCGCCACGGATGTCGAGGTCGTCGCCGAGGCCGGTACCTGCGAACAGGCGCTCAGCCTGCTCGCGAGCCGCAAGATTGACGTGCTCGTGACCGACCTGCCGCTCCCGGGCCGGTCCGGGCTCGAGCTGCTGACAGAGATGCGCGAGCACTTTCCCCAGGTTCGCACGCTGGTGCTGACGGATCACAGCGGCTACGAGTACGCCCGGGCCGCGTTCGCGGCGGGCGCGACCGGCTACACCTTAAAGAGTGCCAGTCAGTCGGACCTGCTCGAGGCCATCCGCGCCGTCTGGTCGGGCGAGCGCTACATCCACTCGACCGTGGCCTCGCGGATCATCGTCGACTACCTCGGCAACGTCTCCGATCCGCGCCCGCCTCGCAGCGTCCCGATCATCACGCGGCGCGAGCGTGATGTGCTGACCCGCGTGGCGAGCGGCCACGAGAATCGGCAGATCGCGGCGGAGTTGGGGCTCAGCGTCTGGACCGTGCGCAAGCACCGCCAGAACCTGATGCGCAAGTTTGCGCTGCGCAACGCCGCGGCGATCACCGCGTTCGCGATCCAGAACGGCTTCGTGACGGCCGAGCCGGCTCGCGTCGTCCTCGGAACCGATCCCCGCTGAGATCGCGCGCCCGCGCCCGGCGCGGGTCGAGGGGATCCTGCCCGCTCGCGCTTGGCCTGTGCGCCGATGCCGGTGAACCGCCGTGGGCGGTTCCGAGCGTTCCGTCCGCCGCGTCTTCCGGCCACCGGCCGATGACGCAGAAATACCCGGGAATATCGCGGTCAAACCGCATGGACGGACGGGCACCGGATCGGCGTTGCGCCGCATTCGGTTAACTCGCCTCAGTAGTCACCCTACCTTCGACTAACACGCGCGAGCACGAGCGAGTTTCGGGCCTCGGCCGACTATTTCCGAACGCCGCCCTCGCCGAGTCTATTCGCGCAATCGGAGCGATCCGCCTGGCGTACTGCAGCACATGCAGGCGCGACGAAGGGCGGGCCTCGGGATCGGGTTGGGGGGCGAACGTGGGAGCCAGATCAATGCGACTTCGCGCAGCCGGCGCGACGCGCCAGCCGAGGGTCGGCGTTGCTGCAACGCTGATCGCTTCGTGGATCGCGTTGTTTGCGTCGACGACCAGCGCGGACGTCGGCGGCGATGCCGATCCGCACGCGGCGCATCGCGCCGCGATCGCGGCCGCCGGCCCGCTGCGCTCGATCGCGCGCTACCGGACTCCGGACGTGGAGCTCACGCGCGACGACGGTCAGCAGGTCGGCCTCGGCCGCGAGCTCGACGATGGTCGGCCGGTGGTGCTGGCGTTCATCTACACGAGTTGCACCACCGTCTGTCCCGTCACGAGCCAGACGCTCGCGCAGGTCCAGGCGCGCCTCGGCGCCGAGCGCGCGCGCATCCACCTGATGTCGATCTCCATCGACCCCGAGCAGGACACGCCGGCGCGCCTCCGGGAGTACGCGCAGCGGTTCCATGCCGGCCCGGAGTGGCAGCACTACACGGGCACGCGGGCCGCCAGCGAGATGGCGCAGCGGGCGTTCAACGCCTACCGCGGCTCGAAGATGGATCACCAGCCCGTGATTCTCGTACGCAGCACGCCCACCGGCGACTGGGTGCGCTTTGACGGTTTCGCCACCGCCGACCAGCTCCTGGCGGAGCTGCCGGTGCTGCATGCCTCGCGATAAGGAAGCCTCAGCCATGTTCATCGGAGCGGGCCAGTCCCGAACGCTCGACGAAGAAGGAGCCCCCATGTCCAGCGTCCCATCACGTCTCGTCCGACTGCTGCCCGCCCTGGCGCTGCTGCTCCTCGCACTCGATGCGCAGGCGCAGAGCTTCCGCGTGCAGTGCCCGGCCGGCACGGCCCTGCACCCGGCGAACACCGGGGGCGACGCCGCCTACGACACCATCACGCGGCCGCTCGACACCAGTGCCGCGACCAACCCGACCGGCACGCTGAACATCAACCACAAGTTGAATCCGCTGCCGTCGATGGCGAATCCGCACATCAAGTGCCAGCAGCTGTCGGGCGGCGACGGATTCGCCACGATGGGCGACGGCACGCAGACCTACCTGTTCGCATTCGGGCCGCTGTCCGGCCTCAGCAACATCGTGAACGGCCAGCCGGGCACGACCGCGGCGGCGGATTTCCTCAAGAACAACCTGGACAGTGCCAACGGTCCGGTCGGCGCGGACGGCGTTCTCGACGCGGTCAAGATCGGCGCCCCGGACGGTGCCGCGTACGCATTCAACGGCGCCATCGGCCTCGTACCCGACGTGCAGGCGGTCGACAACCAGGATCCGACCACCGGCAATAACCTGGCCACGCCGGGGACGGAGCTCACCGGCCACGTCGACCCGCGCCTCGTGATGGACGTCGGCGTGCTGAACGGCAACGCCCCGGCGCCGATGATCGCCATCGACGAGGGCGACGAGCTGTTCCTGACGCTCACCAACGTGGGCATGGTGATGCGTCCCGACCTCTTCGAGCAGCACACCGTCCACTTCCACGGCTACCCGAACGCCTCCTCGTTCTACGACGGCGTGCCGGACGCCTCGGTCGCCATCAACATCGGCGGCAGCTTCACCTACTACTACCTGGCGCCCGAGGCCGGTACCTACATGTGGCACTGCCACATCTCGCCGCCCGAGCACCTGCAGATGGGCATGGTGGGCCAGCTGTACGTGCGCCCGCGCCAGAACGGCTCCGGCGACGTGTATACGGCGGCCAAGAACGCCAATGACCCCGCGAGCCCCGACTACCTCGTGACCAAGTGCTCGTCGACGGACCTGCTGTGCAGCACCCAGGTCCCGCCGAGCGCGCCGGTGAGCCCCATCCAGGGCGCCAAGTACGCCTTCAATGACGGTGACGGCTCGACCGAGTACGACGTCGAGTACCCCGTGCAGCTGATGGGCTTTGACCCGAACTTCCACTTCGTCGGCATGACGTTCAACCCCGAGTCGTTCGCCGATAACAAGGACAAGTACTTCCTGATGAACGGCCGCAGCTACCCGGACACGATCAACCCGGAGCCGATGAAGACGCAGTCGTCTGACGGCGTCGAGCGGCACTCGCAGCCGCTGCCGACGATCATCAACATCCCGTGCCTGAACCAGGCCTCGGGCGTGTGTGGCGACGGGCGCGCGCTGCTGCGCATCAGCGACCTGAACGTCACCGAGTACCACACGCTCGCCTCGCTCGGCGTGCGCATGCATGTCGTCGGCTACAACGCGCGACTGCTGCGCGACGTCGACGGCAACAACACCGACTACTACACGAACTCGATCCACATCGCCGGTGGCGAGTCCGTCGACGTGATTCTCGAGGCCAAGGGCGCGAGCCCGCGGCAGAAGTTCTACCTGTACGCCGCCGAGCTCGACCACCTGTCGAACGACGCGGAGAACTTCGGCGGAATGATGACCGAAGTGAACATTTGTCCGTCGGATGTCAATCCGACGACGAAAGCCTGCAATTGAGGGGAACAGCGATGGAAGCCAGCCTTTCAATCTCCAAGATCGTGCGTCGCGCCAGCGCCGCAGGGATCCTCGCAGGACTCGTCGCCGTGAGCGGCGCGCATGCGGCCGTGCCCGGCATCACGGGCGGCTCCGTGGGCGCCGCGACCTTCGACCTGATCGCCACGGCAGGGAACACGACCCAGCCGGATGGCGCCACGATCTACACCTGGGGCTACGGTTGCGCCACGGCGCCGAGCGGCTTCGCGCCGGCGGCGATCGCGGGCGCCACCTGCCCGGCGGGTCTGATGCAGCTGCCGGGACCGACGCTGATCGTCAACAAGGGCGATTTGGTTACGGTCAAGCTGCACAACTCGCTGCCGGCAGCCGCTGGCAACACCTCGATCCTCTTCCCGGGGTTCAAGGTGACGGCGACGGGCGGCACGCCGGGCGTGCTGGCCCAGGAAGCCTGCAACGGTAACCAGACCGCGCTGGCCAACACGCCCTGCTTCGGTGTCGACAACACGGTCACCTACACCTTCACGGCCGACGTCGAAGGCACGCATTCCTACTTCAGCGGCACGCAGGGCGACCTGCAGGTCGAGATGGGCCTGTATGGCGCGCTGATCGTGCTGCCGAGCACCACGACGAACTCCATTGCGTGCGCCAACGCGGCGGTGGCCTCGGCCCGGTCCTACGATCGCGGCTCGGGCGCACCCGCCGACTTCCGCCTCGCCTCGGCCGCCTACGATCACGCCTCTGCCTGCTACGACCGTGAATACCTGATCCAGACCTCGGAGATGGACCAGCGCATCCACGAGCAGGCGGCCGCGCAGGCCAGCGTGGCCTGCAGCGCGACGACCGGCTGCATGACGGTCGAGACCGAGCCGTATCACCCGGTGTACTTCCTGCTGAACGGCCGTTCGATGCCGGACACCGTGGATCCGAACTACTCGCCGCAGTACCCGAACCAGCCATACAACACCAACCCGCACATGCATCCGGGCGAGATGACGCTGGTCCGGATCATCGGTCAGGGCCGCCTGCAGCATCCGTTCCACGAGCACGCGAACCACGTCCGCGTCCTGGCCCGCGACGGCCAGATGCTCCTCAACGGCGCGGGCAAGCTGTCCGGCCCGCTGCTCTTCACGACGACGACGAGCCCCGGCCAGACGATCGATGCGCTGTTCCAGTACACGGGCAAGAACCTGAACTGGGACATCTTCGGCCATGGCGCCGGCATCAAGGTGTCCGGTGGTGACGTCGACATCACCGATCCCGCCACGCAGTGCGATGCGAACGGCTACTTCACGCTCGGCACGGCCTACCAGGCCAACAACTTCTACGAGTGGTGCGGCGATCACCAGAAGGCGCTCGAGTCGAAGCCCTTCGGCAACGTCGGCACCGGCGGCCCGGTGACGCTGCCGGACCCGAACGTCCTCGCCAACGGCCCCTGGTACAGCGGCAGCCCGTACTTCGGGCCGGACGCCTCCGCGCGCGCCGGCGGTCCGACGCCGATCCCGCCGTTCGGCACGATCGCCAACGATCCGGGCTCCGAAGCCGGCTACGCGTTCATGTGGCACTCCCACAACGAACGCGAGATCACGACCAACAACATCTTCCCCGGCGGGTTGATGACGATGATGCTGGTGGACCCGTGGGTCTTCCTCATCGACGAAACGAAGTGATGCAGGGAGCAAACCCATGAGTACCCGCATGAACAAGTTGAGCTTCATCCGCGCCGGCCTCGCCGCGCTCGCCCTGGTCACATCCGCTGGAGCCGCCCTGGCGCAGAGCACCGTCACGCTGACGGCCGCGCCCGCGAGTGCCGCCCTGCCTGACGGCCAGAGCGTGCCGATGTGGGGCTACTTCTGCGGCGCCGTCTCGACGGGCGTGACCTGCACCGCCATGAACGGCCTGCCGCAGACCGGCGGCACGAGCTGGCAGCCGCCGCTGATTCGCGTGCCTGCCGGATCGACGCTGACGATCACGCTGACGAACCAGCTGAGCTTCGGCACGACGACCGACCAGCTGGTCCCCACCTCGATCGTGATCGATGGTCTGGTCGGCGGCGGCCTCGGCGATGCGCCGTCGCGCATGCCGAGCCCCTCGCACGCCCTGCAGGGCACGACCTGGCCCGGCGCGCTGGGTGGCATCGACCCGGCGACGGCGGCGATCACCGTCACGAACGGCGGCCTGGGCTACGTGAATGCGCCGAGCGTCACGATCACCGGCGGCAGCGGCACCGGTGCGACCGGCGTCGCGCGCATCGCGGGCGGCATCGTGACCGGCGTGGTCGTCTCGAGCCCCGGCAGTGGCTACGTGTCAGGCGACACGCTGACCGTCACGATCGGTCCGCCGCCTTGCACGATCTCGGCGACCTGCGTCCAGGCGACGGCGACGATCGATGCGACCATCCTGGCTGCAACTGATGGCAGTGCGACCTTCGTGCCGCCGGCGCAGGCCGACCGCGTGCGCTCGTTCGCGACGGAAGTCGCAGCGGGTGCGAGCAACAACTCGCTGACCTGGTCGAACCTGCGTCCGGGAACGTACCTGATCCATTCCGGTACGCAGCCATCGATCCAGCACCCGATGGGCCTCTATGGCGTGCTGGTCGTCACCGACCCGACCGCTCCCGGCACGGCGTACGGCGTCGCCTATGACGCCGATCTGCCGCTGCTCCTCAGCGAGATCGACCCGGCGCAGAACGTCGCCGTCGATACGGCCGTCCGGACGGCGGGATTCAACGCGACCGTCGCCTGGGCGGGACCTGGCGCCTGCAAGGGCGGCGCCGTGGCCTGCTACCCGCCGGCGGTGAACTACTCGCCGCGCTACTACCTGATCAACGGCACCTCCTTCGACCGCACGAACCTGCCGAACTCGACGCTCGCGGTTCCGGCCGCCGGCGCGAGCGGCAATCTGCTGGTGCGGATCGTCAACGCCGGCCAGCGCATGCACGCGCCGGCGGTGGTCGGCGCGAACCTCGCGCTGCTCGCCGAAGACGGCAATCCCGTCTCGAAGGCGACCGGCGTGCAGGCGTCGATCCCGATGCCTCCGGGCAAGACCTTCGACGCCGTCATCCGCCCGACGCAGACGACGACGGGAACGTATGACCCCGCGACCCTGCCGGTCTTCGACCGCCAGCTCAGCCTGTCGACGAACAACCAGCGCGACGGCGGCATGCAGGCGTACATCGCGGTCGCCGGCGGCGCGGCGATCGGCGGCGTGGGCTCGTCGTCCTCCGGCGTGGCCCTGAGCGCCTCGGATCCGACGTTCTACTGCGTCGCGGGCACGACGCTCGCGGTCACCGACGTGTCGAAGGGCGTCCTGGCCGGCGCGGTGGGCGCGAGCGGCGTCAGCGCCCCGACGGCGCTGGGTGGCAACCTCACGGCGACGAACTTCGTCCTGAACTCGGACGGCACGTTCACCTACACGCAGGCGTCGACGGACACGACCTGCGGCGGCACGTTCCAATACCTCGTCAACGGCAGTGCCGCGCACACGGCGACGATCGTCGAGTGTGACGCGAGCACCGGCAGCGACAGCTCCAAGGGCTGCGCGGTGGATACTAGCCTGACGGCCAACGACTTCGTCGTCGTCAGCCAGGTCGCGTCGCGCTTCGCGTCCTCGCCCCCGGGTGTCCTGTCGTACGTGACGAACGCCGGCGGGCTCTCGCTGAGCGCGGTGGAAGGCGGCGGCGTCAACAAGGACGGCTCCTTCGCCGTGGCCGGCCCCGGCGCCAGCGCGAACTGCCCCACCTCGGGCGCCGTCGCATCCCAGGTACCTGCGGGCGCGACCTGTGTCGCGATGCCCTACACCGTCAAGAACGCCCAGGGTGCCACCAGCACCGCGACCGGCTACGTCGCGTTCCTGAGCGCGAGCGGTCTCAAGGTCGCCGTCACCGACGGCCCGACCGGCAAGCCGGTGACGGACTACCGCTGGATCATCGAGGAGGACCGCACGTTCTGGGTCGACCCGAAGTGCCAGGTCAACGACGCCACACGGCCCACCGACTCCTTCGGCCGTAACTGCCCGCCGCTGCCGGTCGAGAGCATCGGCTACAACTTCCACAGCGCGCACATGCCGGTGATCGCCACCGGCTGCGTCGGCACGGTCTCCTGCGAGGCCGGCCAGACGGTGCAGGGCGTTGCGGCGGCCTGCGACATCGGCAACGGCGTCTGCCGTACCGGTGCGACGCAGAAGACCCCGACCAGCCCGGGCGACGTGCACCTCGACCCGAACAAGCACTACTTCATCTCGATCCTGCCGGGCGATGCGATCAACCCGACCATCTCCGGCTTCGGCGGCACGATCGCTGACTGCGGCGCCTTCGATCCGGGAAGCGCCCAGTGGAAGCTCTACAGCCCGGCCGACGGCAGCTCCGGCAACTGCGGCCACGAGATGGGCGGCACGCAAATCACCCCGAACGCCACGGCCGTGACCGTCAAGCTGCAGCAGATCCCGCTGCCGACCGCGAAGATCTCGGTGTTCGTGTTCCAGGACGACAACCCGCTGAACGGCGAGAATGACGCCGGCGGCGGCGTGGACGTCATCGCCCCGGCCGAGCCCGGCCTCGGCGGCTTCGAAGTGAAGCTGTTCGACCAGGCCGGCCAGCTGGGCGACAACACGGGCCAGATCACGTACGACGAGTTCAACCAGCCCGTCAGCAACGCGCTGGCCGGCTACATCGACCCGCGTACCAACATGGATGCGTGCCCGATCACGACCCGCACCGACGGGCTGATCGGCATGATCCCGACCTGCCCGAAATACGAGTCGGACGGCGTCACACCGTCGCCGCTCGCGGGCCAGGTCGTGATCGACCACCTGTACCCGGGCCTCTATGAGATCCAGGCCTACCCGGCCGCCGACCGCATCGCGCGCGGCGAGCAGTGGCTGCAGACGAACACGCTCGACGGCGGCAAGCCGCACGAGGCGTTCATCATTCCGAACGAGCCCGGCTACTTCCAGGAGTTCGGCCCGGGCGGCTTCCACGTCGCGATCGGCTTCGCCAACCCGGCGATCATCAACGCCCGCAAGGACGGCTACTGTGCCTCGGCGCTCGTGACCGGCCCGTGCAACAACACGCTCCAGGTGGAAGTAACCAACAACCACATGAGCCGCACGCCGGACCAGCGGACCTTCGACAGCGGCACGTACGACCACTACGGCTTCACGCAGTGCTACGTGTCGGTCGGGCCCGCCGACTCCGAGGACTTCGCCTTCCAGTCGTGCGTGCTGACGACCGACGCGAACGGCAAGACCCACGCGATGGCCACGTTCACGGGCATGCCGGCCGGCGTGTTCAAGATGACCGTGTTCGACCAGTGGAACGACATCATGCTCGACGGCCTGGTCGGCACCGTGGAAGTCGGTGGCGGCGGGACGACGACGTACAAGAAGTTCCCGGTCACGCAGTGGCGCACGAACCTGTACACGCGCACCTACATCGATACCGATGGCAGCGGCGTGTCGGATGACTCGAAGCCGGGCCTCGCGCTCGTCAACACGAACATCCGCTACCGCGACGGCTCGATCGGCTTCTTCAACAACACCGACCTGAACGGCTACGCCGGCTTCAACGAGGTGTTCCCGCTGATGAACTGGCTGGTCGTCGAGACCTCCCAGACGCGCTTCAAGCCGACCTGGACCCACAGCGTGTACGACGCCGGCGGTCCGGTGGATTGCACGACCGACACGGGCATCCTCGGCTCGGCGCCCACGCCGCCGTGCTCGACGATCGCGGCCAACCTCGCCAACACCGATGTGCGCGTGCCGCTGCCGGCCGAGCTGCGTGTTCCGGGCGCGAAGTACTGCGACAGCGCCGACTGCCCGTCGACCGACGGCCTCGGCGGTGCGTCGACCGGCTCGCTGTTCCCGCCGCAGGCCTTCGGCACGTCGATGGGCTGGCAGGGGCTGCTCGGCCAGAACACCTTCATGGAATTCGGCGTCAAGCCGTTCAAGAAGGCGGATCCGACGGCGAACACGCCGGCGGAGAACGGCGGCATCTACGGCCAGGTGATCTACGCCTCGACCCGTCCGTTCGACGACCCGTCGCTGCTGCTGCAGCTGCAGTGGGAGCCGGGCATCCCGAATGCCACGATCAACCTCTACAGCAAGACCGTCGATGCCCAGGGCAACGAGGTGCTGAAGCTGGTTGACACGACGCAGACCGCGAGCTGGGACGACTGGTCGCAGGGCTTCCGCAAGGGGGCGGACGGCGTCACGCTGCTGCAGGCGGCGGACGGCGGCTACATCCCGAACATGAATTGCCCGGGCCAGGACGCCACCAGCCCGTTCTTCGCGACGCTGAAGAACAGCAAGATGTGGCTCGACGCGCCGGACAGCAACGGCAACAAGAAGGCGCTCGCGTACCAGTCGCAGTTCAAGTGCTACGACGGCTGGTCGCAGCTCAACCAGGCGCAGCCTGCGCCGTACGACGGCTACTACAAGTTCCCGAGCGTGGTCGCGATCGACCCGGCCACGGGCAAGTCCTCGCGCTCGAACTGCACCGCGTGCGTGGCGAACCCCGATGACGGCACGCCGATGCTGCCGCCGGGCAAGTACGTCGTCGAGGTGAAGGTCCCGACCGGCTACGAGCTCGTGAAGGAAGAGGACAAGAACATCCTCATGGGCGACGTCTACGTCGCGCCGGTCACGCAGCAGTTCGCGGGCTTCGGCAACATCTTCATCATGCCGGACCAGGCCTCGGTGAATTCGTACTACAACGCGAACAACCCGGGCGGCCTGAACACGACCAACACCATCGGCTCGGTGAGCTTCCCGCGCCACGAGGGCGACACGGGCAGCATCGAGGCGTTCTGGCCCTGCGTCGGCGCGTTGCGCCAGGTGCCGGACTTCAACAGCGAGTTCCCGGGTGCCCAGCAGGCTGCGCCGTTCGCGGGTGCCATGCGTCGCCTCTGCGACCGCAAGGAAGTGAACGTCGCCGACGAGTCCTCGACGCTCGCGAAGTTCTACCTGTTCAGCGACACGCACATCGCCGGGCACTTCGCCGGCACGATCACCAACGACTTCGCGTCGGAGTTCGACCCGTTCTCGCCGCAGTTCGGCGAGAAGTTCGGTCCCCCGAACCTGCCGGTCGGCCTGCGTGACTTCAACGGCAACGAAGTGGCCCGCGTGTATGCCGACCAGTGGGGCATCTACAACGGCCTGTACTTCTCGACCTGGTCGCCGAACCCGCCGAACCCGACGGGCTACGCGCCGCAGATGTCGATCAGCTGCATGAACGACCCGGGCCCGATCCAGGTCGGCGTGGATTCGACCGGTGCGCCGATCATGGGCACCGACCCGGCGTACAACCCGGCCTACAGCAACTTCTGCTACGAGCAGCCGTTCATGCCCGGCGAGACGACCTACATGGACACGCCGGTCATCCCGACGCAGTCCTTCGCCGACGGCTACAACCTGCCGGATACCGAGTACCCGGCGGAGACCCCGGCCGTCCTGAAGGTGGTCAACAGCTCGAGCGGCGAGCCGCAGGGCCCGTGGGTGCATACCGCCGTCAACGCGGTCACTGCAGCGACGGCCACGGCGAGCTTCTCGGTGTCGGGCGTGCGGCAGTGCACGGCGACGAACTGCACCAACCCGACCTCGATCACGTTCCCGGGCGGGACCGTGACCTGCACGAGCGACGGCAACGGCGGCCCGAACTGCAGTGGCGGCACCAACAACAACCGCAGCACGGCGGTCGCGACCTACGTCCGCGGTCACAGCAGCGCGCTGCTCGCGGGCCTGACGGTGACGGGCTCGGGCACGACCGTGAATGTCGCGGCACCGGCGACCGGCGCCTCCTATAACGGCACGGTCGTGGTCTCGGCCACGGCGGGCTTCGCCAACTTCGGCGCCTCGCCGACCGCGCCGGTCACCCTGTCGGGCGGCCGGGACGCCGCTCCGGCCCAGGCCGCGGCGATGGGCATCACCATCACGGCGCTCGGCAACAAGACCGTCCAGAACCCGTACTACGCGGGACCGAACGCGACCGGCGCGCCGTTCAACCAGAAGGCGATCGTCCGCCACTACGGCTTCGGCTCCTCGCAGGGGACGGGCAGCGCGGTGCTGGTCGCGCCGGATGGCACGACGACGGCGAGCCTGACGGTGACGGGCTGGAATGACACGACGATCACGGCCACCGTGCCGAGCAACCTGTCGAACGCGTTCAACTGCCCGGTGCAGCAGCGCGGCTCGACGACCGCCAAGTGCGGCGAGCTCGTGATCACCCGTGGCGACAACGGCAAGCGCTCGATCGACGCGATCACCGTCACGGTCGGCGGCAGCACGCCGTGGGTCGTGACGGAGAAGACCGTCACCGCGCCTGGCGGCAAGGTGGTCCATGACTACGGCAAGAACTTCGGCCGCCTGAACCTCGTGCTTGGTGCGACGTACCAGAGCCCGATCCAGGTCGCGCTCGACAGCGCCGACCCGGGCGACCTGATCCTGGTCCAGCCGGGCACGTACCGCGAGAACCTGATCATGTGGAAGCCCGTGCGCCTGCAGGGCGTCGGCGCGGCCTCGGTCACGGTGAACGCCGATGCGCACCCGGCCGGGCACATGGACCAGTGGCGCCGCCAGATGGTGTGCGTGTTCGGCCTGACGCTGAACGGCATCCCGAACCTCGGCAACGACCAGGGTGCCTTCGACCCCACCGGCCAGTACGCCTGCCCGAATGCGATGTGGCTGAAGGGCGATCGCATCCCCTTCGAGGCCATCACGGGCTGGCAGGCCTCCGGCAACGGCAACCTGGCGCAGGTGCTGCAGGAGCCGACGCTGCTCGGTGCCTACGAGGGCGCCGGCATCACGGTCGTCGGCCGCGGCATCCGCGCGCCGAACGGCAGCACTGACTTCTGGGGCGACGATCCGACCGCCGCCGGTGCATTCCCGGACGGCGCCGTCTACCTGACGAACAGCAACACGGACTGCACGTCGCGCAGCGGGATCGTGAACGGCACCGACTACGGCACCAGCAACTACCTCTGCAACCCGTCGCGGATCGATGGTCTGTCGATCCTCAACAGCTCGCAGGGTGGCGGCGGCCTGTTCATCCACGGCTGGGCACATCACCTGGACGTGGCGAACAACCGCATCTCGGCGAACCACGGCACGCTGGCCGGCGCGATCAACCTCGGCAACGGCGAGACGCCGCCGGTCTACGTCAATGACGGCACGACCTGTGGTGCCGGCACGACCGCGCTGTGCCCGCCGATCCCGAACAACACGCCGACCGGCGCGACGGTACCGTTCGCCTTCAACACGTTCGTGCGCATCCACCACAACATGCTGTGGAACAACGCCTCGATCGGCGACGCCCTGTTCACGGGCACGCCGGCGGGCGCGGGCGGCGTCACGGTCAGTGCGGGTGGCGACAACTTCAAGATCGACCACAACTGGATCGCCGGCAATCTCTCGACCGGCGACGGCGGTGGCGTCCAGACGCTCGGCGTGAGCTTCAACGGCACGATCGCCAACAACTACGTGCTCTTCAACCAGAGCACCAACCCGACGCTGCCGACGAACGGCGGTGGCATCGTGATCCAGGGCGCCAACGAGCCGCGCACGCTGAACGGCACCGAGTGCGGTGGCAGCACCGACGCCGACTGCCCGCCGGGACTCGGCGACGGCACCGGCGACGGGCTGACCATCGACGGCAACCTGATCTACGGCAACAGCGCCGAGAGCGGCACGGGCGGCGGCATCGCGCTCGAGCAGATCAACGGCAGCGAAGTGATCGCGTTCCCGCGGTCGTCCAACCGCTGGTACGGCGTGACGCTGACCAACAACATCATCGCCAACAACGTGGCCGGCTACGACGGCGGCGGCGTGTCGATGCGCGATGCCCTGAAGGTCAGCGTGATCAACAACACCATCGCCTCGAACGACACGACGGCCTCGGCCGGCGTGCTGTTCAAGACCCTGGGTGCGATCAACGCCAGCAATCCGCCCCCGGGCTGCAACTCGACGACCGACCCGACGCTGCCGCAGGATCCGAGCTGCCTCGGCCGCGACGCGCCGCACGGGCCGCAGCCGTCGGGCCTCGTGACGATGGCGCACACGCAGAACCTGAACGACGCGATTAGCGCGTTGCCGGGCTCGCTGACCAGCAACAACAACCCGAAGCTGCGCTGCCCGGGCGGCTTCGGCTACGCGAACGGCACGAACGGCAGCAGCGTCAACAACGCCGACTGCGTGTACTTCTCGCGTCCGCTGCTGGTGAACGACCTGTTCTGGCAGAACCGCTCGTTCCACGTGAACCTCGACACGGTGACGCCGAACACGGGTCTGACCTCGCAGCAGAACCTGATCGTGATGGCGACGGGCGCTGCGTCGAGCAACACGCAGATCGCGCCGCAGCAGACTTCGGGCGCCTGCCCGGCCGGCGCGTCGTTCTGGGACATCGGCCTGCGGACCGATGACGTCCAGGCGCACCTGCTGTGCCACCCGGGCAGCGGCTGCGTGAACCCGGCCATCGACAACCGCCTGGCCGTCACCTACTCGGTGCTCACCGGCACCGGTGACATCAGCGGCCTGAGCGAGGTCGTGACCGACGGCAGCGACAAGGTTGGCGCGGCGAACCCGCTGGTCGGCCAGGTCTGCAACGGCGCGCGCGTGCCGCCGGAGTACTGCCCGAACGGCATCGACGTGACCGGCGGCCAGAACGGCGCGGCCTCGTGCAAGGGCTACAACGCGCCGGTGGGCGCGTCGGAGACCACCAGCACGTCGACGCTGTTCGTGTTCAACGGCATCCAGCCGACGGCGACGGTCGACGAGGGCCACAACTGGCTGAACCTGGTCTACGGCCCGCTGTACCTCGGCGTGCCGGGCGCCTCGGGCGCGACCAAGGCCGAGCAGCTGGTGGCGTCGCCGAGCGTGGGCACGGCGGGCTCGGCGTACTCGCTGGTGAGCGGCTCGGCCGCCTCCTTCGGCGGCGCGCCGCAGTCGGGCATCGACCACGACTTCTTCGGCAACCCGCGTCCGACCGGTTGCGGCGCGTTCGACATCGGCGCGGTCCAGTCCTCGTCGGGTGCGACCTGCACCATGACGATCACGAAGACCGACGGCCGCACGACGCTCTACCGCGGCGACACGACGACCTACACGATCGTCGTGACGAACTCGGGCGCGGCGCCGGTGACGGGTGCGGTCGTGACTGACAGCCGGCCGTCGGCCTTCCCGAACTCGGGCTGGAGCTGGACGTGTGCGGCGGGTGCCGGCGCGGATTGCGGCGGCAGCTCGAGCGGCTCCGGCAGCATCAACGCGACGCTGGGCACGCTGGCCGCGGGCTCGCACGTGACCTTCACGGTGACGGCGCGGGTGTCGACGACGGTGACGAACGGCCAGACCGTGACGAACACGGCGACGGTCACGTACCCGAACGGCACCGGCACCAACTCGACGACGAGCGCGTCGGATGCCGACACGGTCGTGGTCGGGGCGGGCAGCGTCGCGTTCACGGCCACGAGCCTCGGCTCGATCGGTACCGTGAACGGGGTGCGCACCGTTACGCTCGGCCAGCGCTCCGGGGCCACTGCGTTCACGGTGACCGCCACGGTGACCGGCGGCAGCGTGACCTTCGGCGCGGCGACGCTGTCGAGCCAGACGTTCGGTGCGGCCAACACGCCGTACTACACGGTCACGACCGACAACTGCTCCGGCAAGACGATCGCAACGAACGGCACTTGCACGGTGTCGTTCAGCTTTGCGGCGCCGACCGGGAACAGCACGACGCAGCGGACCGGCAGCTTCTCGCTGATCGACAGCGCCGCCGGCAGCCCGCAGGTGCTGAACCTCACGGGTAGCTGATACCTTGGTCCATCAACCTAGCTGAGACGTCGGGCGCGGCCCGGGCATTGCCCGGGCCGCGTCCGATTTCGGCGGCGAGAGCCAGGATCATGAAATCCAACTCGGGATCCACGAACCGTCGCGCGTCCTCGGTCCTGGTGATCACGCTCGGCGTCGCCATCGGCGCCTCACTGTCCGGTGCCAGCGCGGCGACGGACGACGGAGCCGGTGGCCCGCTCCCGACGGGCGTGCAGGAGACGGCGCCAGCAGCTCCGTCCACGGCGTCCGCGGCCGGCTCGCGCCATGCGGCCGCCAGGGTGTCCGGCCTCGACGAGCGCGTCAGGCTGCTGGCAAAGGAATTGATCCTGAGCCCGCACCAGCAGGACGAAGTGCGCGGCATCCTGCAGCAGCAGCAGACGGAGGTCACGCGCGCGTGGCGCGACGAATCGGTCCCCGCGGCGACCCGCGTGGCCGCCACCCGGGCGGCACAGGAGCGAACTGCCGAGCGCATCCGCGCGATCCTCAATGACGCGCAGCGCGAGCGCTTCAGCAAGCCGCGCCCCGCGGATGCGAAGGTCGGTGGCTCGGCCGCCGATCTCGCGAACTGGATGGACGCGATGAATGGACGCTGAGCATCACGAGCGGCGCCGCCCGGGCCGGCTGAGCCGCTGGGGCGCGGCATGTCTGATCGCGGCATTCGCCGCGGCGACAGGCGCCGGTGCGCAGACCCCGGACGAGCCCCCGGTGACGGCGGCGCCACCGTCGGGCGAGGAGGCACCGTCCGCGGCCGGCGCCACCGCCGAGCACGAGCGCGAGGCCGAGGTGCCCGCCACCGCGCCGGTGGAAGCGGAGCCGCCACCGGAGTGGAACCGGCCGCGGCCTCCGCTGCAGGGAATCGACGCGCAGTTGCACCGGCTGGCGGTCGACCTGCGCCTCGACGAAGGCCAGCAGCAGAAGATCCGCCCGATTCTAGTCGCACAGCGGGACGAGGCGCAGCGCCTGCAGCGCGATCCGCAGTTGAAGGCGCCGGAGCGCCATGCGCGCCTGCTGGCACTGGGCGATCGCACCGCCGACCAGATCCGCGCGCAGCTCACCGATGAGCAGCGCGCCCAGTACGTCAAGCCGCGCAGCCGCTCTGCCGTCTCCGGAAAGGCACATGCCGTCCGGCGGCCGCCGGCGGCGGCCGCAGCCGGTGCCACCGCCGGAAAGGACCCGAAATGAAGAGCCGAAGTGGAGCGCCGGCGCGTTCGATCGCGAGAGCCCCGGCCATCGCCGCACTGTTGCTAGGCGTCGCCGCGAGCGCTCCGGCCGCCGCGGCAACGCCGGCGTCCGCGACGCCGAAGACCCACGCCGCGAAAGCGCCGGTCGCCTCGCCCGTGTCACCGCACGCCCGCGCGGCGCGCCAGCGTGCGCTCGCGCGCGCCGAGGCCCAGGGCTCGCCGATGATGGTTTCGCCGTACGGCGCCACGCGCAAGCCGCACAAGCCGGTGCAGCCGCACTGAGAGCCGGACGGCGGGGCGACGGCGGTCTCACTTCGGCCATCGTCCCCAGCGGCTCCAGGCCATGGCCCTATAATCAGATGATGCAGCTGCCCATCGGCACCCGGCTCCCCGGCCGCGCGCGCGCCTGCGAGGGAATCCTGCAGGTGCTCCTGCCGCTCGCCGCCGTCCTCGTGCTGCTGCCGGCCGCGGCGGCGCCCCCGTCGCACCCGACGACCTCACCGTTCCGCCAGCAGCGGGAGAGTGCCAAGGCGGAGAGCTTTTATGCCTCGCGCTGGGGCGTCGACGAGCTGCGGGTCCGCTCGACGAACGGCGGCGCCCTGATCCGCTTCACCTACCGCGTGGTGGACGTCGATCTCGCCCGCGCGTTGAACGACAAGCGCAACACGCCGTCGATGATCAGCCAGCGTGCGCGCGTGGTGCTGCAGGTGCCGGTCATGGAGAAGGTCGGCCCGCTCAGGCAGTCGATGCCGCCCGAGGCGGGCAAGGACTACTGGATGGTGTTCTCCAACAAGGGCAGTCACGTCAAGCCCGGCGACCGGGTGGACGTCGTGATCGGCAGCTTCCATGCCGAGTCTCTGCTGGTCGAGTGAACGCACGGTCATCCGTGCAACGGGAGAGTTTCCGGTGAAGACGACATTCGTAGCGACGGCTCTGTGCACGGCGGCGCTGGCCCTGGCCGCGTCGGCGTCGACGGCAGCGGACCTCAGCGCGCAGCAGGTCCTCGACAAGAACGCCGCCGCCCGCGGTGGGCTTGGCGCGTGGCGCGCGGTGCAGTCGCTGACGATGAGCGGCGAGATGGACGTCGGCGGCAAGACCGACGCCAAGGTTCCATACACGATGGAGCTGAAGCGGCCGCACATGCGCCGCCTCGAGCTGCATTTCGGCAATGACACGTCCGTGCAGACCTTCGACGGCAAGCAGGGCTGGAAGTACCGGCCCTATCTCGGACGGACCGAGGCGGAGCCCCTGACCACCGCCGAGCTCGCGTCCGAGCAGGCGGCTGACGACCTCGACGGCGCGCTGATCGATGCCGAACGCAAGGGCACGAAGGTCGAACTCGTCGGCATGGACAAGGTCGAGGGCAAGGACGCGTACAAGCTGCGGCTCACCAAGGCCGGCGGTGCGTCGCGCTCCGTCTGGGTCGATGCGGCGAGCTTCCTCGAGGTGAAGATCGACGGCGAACCGCGCAAGCTCGACGGCCGGGCGCACAAGGTCAGCGTCTACTATCGCGACTACAAGACGGTGAACGGGCTCAACATCCCGCACACGCTCGAGACGGCGGTGGACGGCGTCGCCCAGACGCGCAAGATCGTCGTGAAGTCGGTGACGGTGAACCCGAAGCTGGACGACGCGCGCTTCGGCAAACCCGCCTCCTCGACGCACGCACCGGCGGCGCCCGCTGCCGGCAGCAAGCCGCCGGGCGCGTGATCCGATGAAGCGGCCGTTCCTGTCGGCATCGCTGCGCCTCGCCCTCTGCGTCCTGGCAGTCGCCGGCGCCTCGGCGCCGGCGGCGCCGGCGAAGGAGGCGGCGCCGTCACCGAGCGCCGACTCGATCGTCGAGCGCAACGCCGCGGCGCGCGGCGGCACCGAGGCCTGGCAGCGGCTCAAGACGATGGCGTGGACCGGCTACGTGGAGTCCGCTGCAACGCCGGGCCGCAAGCTCGCGTTCCTCCTCGAGCAGAAGCGCCCGAACAAGACGCGCTTCGAGTTGCTGACCGATGGCCAGCGCTCGATCCGGCTCTACGACGGCCGCAGCGGCTGGAAGCTCCGCCCGAACGCCGGCAGCGGCCGGCCGGAACTCGCGCCGTACAGCGAGGACGAGCTGCGCTATGCACGCGGCGCACAGGTCATCGACGGGCCGCTGATGGACGGCGTCGCGAAGGGCGGCACGGCGACGCTCGTCGGCCGCGACCAGGCGGACGGCCACACGGCCTACGTCCTCGACGTCGTGCTGCCGTCGGGCGAGCGCCAGCGCGTCTGGGTCGACGCCGAGACCTTCCTCGAAGTCCGGCAGGACCGCCAGGTCCGCAATGCCGCGGGCCAGATGCGCACGTTCACGGTGCTCTTTGGCGACTACCACGCCTTCGAGGGCGTGCAGATCGCGACCACCATCGAGACGGCGGGCGGTGCGGCCGGTGCACCGCAGAACAAGCTGGTCATCGAGCGGGTGGCGTTGAACCCCGAGATCGACGACCACGAGTTTGCGCGACCGGATACGCCGGTGAGTCGCCGCAACAGCGCCGTGGTCGACACCCGCGGCGCCGCGCAGCGCAGCGGCGGACCGCCGCCACCGCCGCACCCGTGAGGGGGTCCGCGCTCGGTGCCGGGCTGGCACTGCTCGTTTCGTTGCTGGTCGTTGCGCCGGCGTCCGCGGCAGACACGGCCGCGGAGGTCGCGACCAGCCTCGGTGCCTCGATCTACCTTCGCGGCACGACCGCCGCCGCGACGCCGGTCGAGGCCAGTCGCAGCGACGGCCAGACCGTGCAGGGTGCCGCCGCCGCGTGCGTGAACTGCCACCAGCGCAGTGGCCTCGGTGGCCGGGAAGGGCGCAGCTACATCCCGCCCATCACCGGCCGGTACCTCTTCCGGTCGGTGTCGCAGAGCGGGCGGGACCCGGACTTCGCCTACGTCGAGGGCATGCGGCCGGATCGTGCGCCCTACACGGACGAGACCCTCGCGCGCGCGATCCGTGAAGGACTCGACGCGCAGGGCAAGCCGCTCAGCTACCTGATGCCCCGCTACGCGCTCGGCGATGCGGAGCTGGCAGCGCTGACCGACTACCTGAAGCAGCTCGACGCGCGTCACGTGCCGGGCATCACCTCGACCACGCTGCACCTGGCGACCATCATCACGCCGGACGCCGACCCGGCGAAGCGCCGCGGCATGCTCGACGTGATGCAGAGGTTCATCAGTGCCCGCAACGTACGCAAGCTGGGACCCGCGCCGCGCATCATGGGCTCGGGCAAGTCCGTGTACGCCAAGACCCCGGAGATGGCGAACCGTCGCTGGGAACTGCACGTCTGGGAGCTGACCGGGCCGCCCTCCGACTGGGAGCGGCAGCTCGACCGGTTCATGGCCGCGCAGCCGGTGTACGCGGTGCTGTCGGGACTCGGCGGCGGTCACTGGGCGCCGGTGCATGCCTTCTGCGAGCGCGCCGCGGTGCCCTGCCTGTTCCCGAACGTCGAGGCACCCATCGACCAGCAGCGCGACTTCTATCCGCTCTACTTCACCCGCGGCGTCCTGCTCGAGGCCGACCTGGTGGCGGCGGCGATCCTGCGCGGCGCCGGCGGCCCGCAGGCGCCGAGCGTGCGGCAGCTCTACCGGGCGGGGGAGAGCGGCGAGGCGGCCGCCGCGGCGCTCGCCGCCGCGCTCGGGGCCCGCGGCCTTGCGGTCTCGAGCCGGGCGTTGGCCCGCGGCGAAAGTCCCGCGGCGGTGCTCGCCGCGGAACCGCCGGCCGACGTGCTGGTGCTCTGGCTGCACCACGCTGACCTGGCGGCGATCGGCCACGCGCGGGCGCCGTCGGGCCCGGTCTACGTCTCGGGCCTGCTCGGCGGCCTCGAGGACGCGCCGTTGCCCGCCGAGTGGCGGGCGCACGCGCACCTCGCATACCCGTTCGACCTGCCGGACCGTCGCCGCGTGCGCGTCGACTTCACGCTCGGCTGGTTCCGCATGACGAAGATTCCCGTCGTCGACCTGCAGGTGCAGGCCGACACGCACCTCGCCTGCGGCCTCCTGTCCGAGACGCTGAGCCACATGGTGGATACGCTCGGGCGCGACTACCTGATCGAGCGCCTGCAGATGATGCTCGAGCGACGCATCGTGACCGGTTACTACCCGCGCCTGGCCCTGGCCGCCGGGCAGCGCTTCGCGTCGAAGGGCGGCTATCTCGTCCGCTGGGCCGGACCCACCGGCCGCGGCGTGATCGCCGAGAGTGACTGGACCGTGCCGTGACCGACGTGCCGGGCGGTTCGCCGCCTGGCCACGGCGGCCGCGGCCGGCCCGCCGCCGCTACTTCGCGGGGGGTTCCGCGGCCGGCGTCGTGGCGCGCGCGGCCGGTGCCGACGCCTTGGGCGGCGCCACGGACGGCGGCGTCACGGCCAGCAGCTTGAGCTCGTAGATCAGCAGCGCGCCCGGCGGCACGCCCGGGGGCGGCGCGTTGCCGTACGCGAGGTCGGGCGGCACGAAGATCTTCCATTCGGCGCCCGGCTTCATCAGCAGCAGCGCCTCGCGCCAGCCCTTCAGTACCGAGTCGACGCGCAGCGTCGCCGGATGTCCGTGCGCCGCGGAGCTGTCGAACTCCGTGCCGTCCGCGCGCCTCGCGAGGTACTGGACCGTCACCTGGTCGCGGGTGCCGGGCGAGGGCGCGGCGGCGTTGCCGGCCGCGAGTACCTGGTACTGCAGGCCGGAAGCGGTGGTGTGCACGCCGTCTGCCTTCGCATTCCGCTCGAGGAATTCCTTGGCCGCGGCGCGCTCGCGGCCCGCGACCGCATCGCGGCCGGCCCGCAGGAACTCGTTCGCCGCCGCCCGCTGTGCGTCGCTCGCGAGCCGCCCGCCGAGGCCCGCGCGCAGTCCCTGGACCAGGGCGTCGAAGCGCACGGTGTCCGCAAGCCCGTTCTGGTGCAGCTGCGATCCGAGCATCAGGCCGATGTCGTAGCTCGGATCCTCGGCGGGCCCGGCCGGCGCGGCCGCCGGCGGGGCGGCGGGTTCCTCGCCGAGCGCCGGGCCGGAGCCCGCCAGCAGCAGCGAACCCGCGATGAGTGCGGCCAAGGACCGGCTCGAAGGGTGGACTCGGTTCATGTGCAGCAGTCTCCCGGTCGCCCGGCGGGCGCGCCCGTGGATTATCCGGCAGAACCGCGCGGCGGCGCATACCCGGGCGCCCGACTGCCGCGGCGGGCAACGCGGTAGCTGGCCCGGCGCGGGGCGTCCGGGCTTGCATGCGCGACGCCGGCCCGGCCAAATAGGCCCGGTCCGATCCGGGAAACGCGCTTGACGACCCCACCCCGCTACGACTGCTCGAAGTGCCCGGGCTACTGCTGCTCCTACGACCGCATCCCGATCAGCGATTTCGACATCGCCCGGCTCGCGAAGCACTTCGATCTGCCGGTCGCCGTCGCCCGCCGCCGCTTCACCTACCCGCACGTCCACGACGGCGTCCGCGAGCAGCTGCTGCGCCACCATCGGGACGACGTCTACAAGTCGGTCTGCCGGTTCTTCGACCGCAAGGAGCGACGCTGCACGGTGTATGCGGCGCGGCCGAACGTCTGCCGCCGCTACCCGTCGGGGCCACGCTGCGGCTACTACGAGTTCCTGACGTTCGAGCGCGAGCAGCAGGGCGACGAGGAGTTCGTGCCGTCCGCCTGAGGCCGGCTACGGGCCCGTGCCGCGGACCTCGCCGAGCCGGATGACCGGCTGCGCCGGGCTCTCGGACAGGAGCACCGTCATCATGTTGATCACGAGTGCCGCGCGTTCCGCCTCGCCGAGGCGGCCGATGTGCTCCGACTCCATGCGGCCGAGGGCGCCCGAGATCATGCCGAGCGCGCCCTCGACCATCCGCTCGCGCGCGTGCACGACCGCCTCGGCCTGCTGCCGGCGCAGCATCACGTGGGCGATCTCGGGCGCGTAGGCGAGGTGCGTGATGCGGGCGTCGTCGACCTCGACGCCGGCCACCGCCAGGTGCTCGCGCAGCGTCTGGGTCAGCAGCTTCGAGATGTCGGTGAAGTGGCTGCGCAGGCTGACCTCGCCCGGCGTCAGCGACTCGTACGGGTGGGTGCCGGCCACCTCGCGCAGCGCCATCTCGCTCTGGATGTGCGTGTAGCTCTCGAAGCTGTCGACGTCGAACACGGCCTGGCCGGTGTCCTCGACGTACCAGGTGATCACGGCGGCGATCTCGATCGGGTTGCCGCGCTGGTCATTGACCTTGAGCGTCGGCGTCGCGAAGTTGCGAACCCGCAGCGACACCGTGCGCCGCGAGCACAGCGGATTCACCCAGTGGAAGCCGTCGCGGCGGACGGTGCCCGCATACTCGCCGAAGAACACCAGCACGGCCGCCTGGTTCGGCTCGAGCGTGAACAGGCCCTTGGCGACGACGAGCGCGAGCACGACCAGGATCGCCGCCGGTGGCTCGCCGCCGCGCAGCACGAGATAAAGGCCGACCGCGGCGAGGCCGAGCGCGGCGGCGAGGCCGAGCCAGCCGCCGACGGGCCGTTCGCGCACCCGCTCGGCGGTCGGTGGGCGCGTCGTCTGCGGGTAGTTCATCGCCGTTCCCCTTCGTCCGGTGCCGCCGGCGGCGGCTTGCGGACGTAGCCGATGCCATCGAGCCGCGCCAGGTAGCGGGCCCACTTCTCGTCGTGGCGGGCGCCGAGCTCGCGCAGGTATGCCCAGGTGTAGAGACCCGTGTCGTGGCCGTCGTCGAACACGAGGCGCACCGCGTACTGGCCGACCGGGTCGACCCGCAGCACCGCGACGTTCTCCTTCGCAATCTGCAGCACGTCCTGACCGGGCCCGTGGCCCTGCACCTCGGCCGACGGCGAATGCGCGCGCAGGTACTCGAAGCTGAGCGCATAGCGCACGCCGTCGGCGAAGGTGACCTCGACGAGCCGCGAGCGACGCCGCAGCCGGATCTCGGTCGGTGGTTTGTCGCCAGATGGCGTCAGTTGCGACGGTTGCATGGTTTTGTGTGCTGGCGCGCGACAAGCAGGGCGCCGGGTCGGCAAAATACTACCATCGACGACCGCAGGGGCCCGTGGCCCCGAGGCTTGCCATGACGACCCGGAAGCTCGCTCCCGTCCTGTGCGCGGCGCTGTGCCTGCTTGCGCTGCGGCCGGCCCAGGCGGCCGACGATCCGGACGAGGAGGAGTCGGACGAGGCAGCCGACGCACCGTGGTCGCTCGCGCTCGCGACCCAGGTCGACCAGGCGAGCACGCGCGGCTTCATGGGCGAACTCGGCCGTGACCTGACGGCCAACACCGCGATGCGCGTGACGGTCGACTCGACGGACTTCAGCTCGACGAACCAGGCGGGCTTCAAGTCGAACGGCATCGAGCTCGGCGCCAGCCACGAGTGGAAGCGCTTCGACATCGCCGGCGCCGTGGGCCGCTGGCAGGACGTCGACCTGCTGACCGCGAAGGAGCTGAAGCTCGGCGGCGACCTGCGCTTCGAGCCGTGGTCGGTCGGCCTGCGTGGCGGCTATCGGCGCTCGGACTTCGATCCGTTCACCTCGGCCGCCGCCGTGACGCTGCGCAGCGGCATCGTGGTCGATGCCGCGACCCGCTCGAGCTGCAAGATGGACAACACCTCCGTCGGCGCCGACGGCCGCTTCCAGGGCGACGTCTGGGGGGCGTATGCCACGTTCATGAGCTACCAGTACCGCGACGCGAAGTGCTCCTACCTCGCCGGCACCGCGCTGCAGCAGGCGCGCGTCGATCGCCAGGAGCTCGCCGCGCTTGCCGGCGGCGTCCTCGACCGGCTGACCGCGGTCGCCACGCGCCGCATCGGCCGCGACCAGACGCTGCTGAAGTCGAGCATCGATGCCGGGGCGAGCTGGAAGCACGACGAGCTGATCGTCAGCCTCGACTACTCGCACCAGCAGGAATTCCTCGCCGGCGCGGCGTCGAACACGCTGTCGGTCACCGGCACCGCCGACCTCGGCGACCACGCCGGCGTCGACTGCACGATCGGGCTCACGCGCGGTGGCGGCGTCACGCAGGGCGGGTTCGTCGGCTTCGCGCTGCGCGCGAAGTTCTGAGCGCTCAGAGGATGTAGCGCGACAGGTCCTCATCGCGCGCCAGCACGCCGAGCGTGCGCTCGACGTAGTCGGCGTCGATGCGCACCTGGCTGCCGCCGCGGTCCGCGGCTTCGAACGACACGCCATCGAGCAGTCGTTCCATCACGGTGTGCAGCCGGCGTGCGCCGATGTTCTCGGTCTTCTCGTTGACATCGTAGGCGACCTCGGCGAGCCGCTGCACGCCATCGGCCGCGAACTCGACGGCCACGCCCTCGGTCGCCAGCAGCGCCTGGTACTGGCGGCACAGCGAGGCGTCGGGTTCGGTCAGGATGCGGACGAAGTCGCCGACCTTCAGCGAGTCGAGCTCGACGCGGATCGGGAAGCGGCCCTGCAGCTCCGGGATCAGGTCCGAGGGCTTGGCCATGTGGAAGGCGCCGCTCGCGATGAAGAGGATGTGGTCGGTGCGCACCATGCCGTACTTGGTACTGACGGTGGAGCCCTCCACCAGCGGCAGCAGGTCGCGCTGCACGCCCTCGCGCGACACGTCGGCGCCCTGGGTCTCGCCGCGCCGCGCGATCTTGTCGATCTCGTCGATGAAGACGATGCCGTTCTGCTCGGCATTCTCGACCGCCCGCAGCTTGAGCTCCTCCTCGTTGACGAGCTTGGCGGCCTCCTCGTCGGTCAGCAGCCGCAGCGCCTCGCCGACCTTCAGCTTGCGCGTGCGAGTCCGGCCGGTGCCCATGTTCTGGAACAGCGACGACAGCTGCTGCGACATCTCCTCGAGCCCGGGCGGCGCCATGATCTCGACGCCGGGCGCCGCGGCGCGCAGCTCGATCTCCACCTCGCGGTCGTCGAGCGTGCCCTCGCGCAGCATCTTCCGGAACTTCTGGCGGGTGTCGAGATCGCGCGGCGCGTCGTCGGCGGCCGGGTTGAAGTTCGCGGATCGCGGCCGCGGCAGCAGCGCGTCCAGCAGCCGTTCCTCGGCGGCGTCCGCGGCGCGGTGCCGGACCTTGGCGATCTCCTGCTCGCGCGTCTGCTTGACGGCGACGTCGACGAGGTCCTTGATGATCGAGTCCACCTCGCGGCCGACGTAGCCGACCTCGGTGAACTTCGTCGCCTCGACCTTGATGAACGGTGCACGCGCGAGGCGCGCGAGTCGCCTGGCGATCTCCGTCTTGCCGACGCCGGTCGGGCCGATCATCAGGATGTTCTTCGGCGTGATCTCGGCGCGCAGCGCCGGCTCGACCTGCATCCGGCGCCAGCGGTTGCGCAGCGCGATCGCGACCGCGCGCTTGGCCGCAGACTGTCCGACGATGTGCTTGTCGAGTTCCTGGACGATCTCGCGGGGCGTCATCTGCGACATGCGATTCCTAGGGCGCGGCCAGCTCTTCGATCGTGAGGTTCGAGTTCGTGTAGATGCAGATGTCAGCGGCGATGCCGAGCGCGCGCTCGACGATGCTGCGGGCGTCGAGCTCGGTGTTCTCGAGCAGCGCACGCGCCGCCGCCTGCGCGAACGGACCACCGGACCCGACCGCCATCAGGTCGCGATCCGGCTCGATCACGTCGCCGTTGCCCGAGATGATCAGCGAACTCTTCGCGTCCGCGACGCACAACAGCGCCTCGAGCCGCCTCAGGCTGCGGTCGCTGCGCCAGTCCTTGGCGAGCTCGACCGCGGCCCGGGCGAGGTTGCCGTACTTTTCGAGCTTGCCCTCGAAGCGCTCGAACAGCGTGAACGCGTCGGCGGTCCCGCCGGCAAAGCCTGCCAGTACCCGTCCCTCGTGCAGCGGCCGGACCTTGCGGGCGTTGCCCTTCATGACGGTGTTGCCGAGCGTCACCTGGCCGTCGCCGCCCATCGCGACCGCGCCGTGGCGGCGCACGGACAGGATCGTCGTGCCGTGCGCGTCGAAGAGGCCGTTCATGGGGTTCCTCGGGGGGGCAGGCTCAGCGCGAGCGCCGCCGGGCGCGGGGATGCGCCTCGTCGTATATGCGCGCGAGGTGCTGGAAATCAAGGTGGGTATAGACCTGGGTGGTCGAGATATTGGCGTGACCCAGCAGTTCCTGCACGCCGCGCAGGTCGTGGCTCGACTCGAGCAGGTGGGTCGCGAACGAGTGCCGGAACAGGTGCGGGTGCACGTGCACGTCGAGCCCGTGCCGCCGCGCCCAGGCCTCGACCCGCAGCTGCACGGCGCGCGCGCCGAGCCGTCGCCCCGAGCGGCCGACGAACACCGCGGCCTCGTCCTCTCTCGCGAGCCCGGCGCGCACCGTGAGCCAGGCGCCGACCGCCCCGACGGCCCGCGCACCCACCGGCACGATCCGGGTCTTGCTGCCCTTGCCGAGCACCCGCACCGTCCGGTCGCGCAGGTCGAGGTCCGGCAGGTCGAGGCCGACGAGCTCGGCGAGACGCAAGCCGCTCGAGTAGAAGAGCTCGAGGATGGCGCGGTCGCGGACATCCAGCGAGCCCTCGCCGCCGGCCCCGCTCGGCGCCTCGAGCAGCCGCGCCATGCGGTCGACGTCGAGCGCCTCCGGCAGGCGCTTCGCGCCCTTCGGCGCGCGCACGTCGGTGGCCGGACTGTGGCGCAGCTCCCCCTCGCGGATCAGGTAACCGAAGAAGGTGCGCAGCGCCGAGAGACGCCGCTGGATCGAGCGCGGCGCGAGGCCCGCGCGATGGGCGTGCGCCGCGTAGCGACGCAGGTGCTCGCCATCGAGCGCGGCAAACCCGCCGATGCCCTGGCGGGCGCACCAGTCGATGAAGTCGGTGAGGTCGCGCCGGTAGGCGCTCGCCGTGTGCGGGCTGAGGCGGCGCTCGTGGCGCAGGCTCTCGAGGAATCCGTCGAGGTGCATTCCGGCCGCGGCGCGCCAGCCGTCGCTGTCGGCGGCCACGTCGCCCTCAGCCGGGCGCCGGGTCCCGCGAGCCATCGAGCGCGATCGCGATCAGCTCGCCGATGCGCGCCAGGAACTCGGTGCTCATCGTCGGGTTGAAGTGGTCGGCATCCGGGGAGGCGATCGCCAGCAGCCCCTGGCCGCCGCCGGGGCCGAGCGGTACCAGTGCGACCGAGCCGACGGCGAATTCGACCGCCGGGAACAGGTAGTCGCGCTGCGAATCGCGGATCCGCCCGCAGCGCGGCTTGCCCGAGGCGAACAGCGACTCGAAGGTCCTGAGCCCTGAGTCGTCGGCCGCGACGAAGCGCAGGCAGCGCGCCTCGATACCGGCCAGCACCGGGTCCTTGCGGGTCAGCACGATGACGAACTCGCGCGCGCCGAAGTCCTCGCGCAGGCTGGCCTCGATCGCCGCGAGGCGCAGCTTGGCGTCCCGGCCGTGCACCAGCCGGCTGGCAAGCCGGTGGATCTTGGTCGCCAGCACGTCGTTGGCGTGACCGTTGTCGACCAGCGTCCGCAGCCGGAGTTCCGCCTCGCGCGTGCGCTCGCGCAGCACGTCGACCTGGCGCTCGAGCAGCGAGACGGTCGTGCCGTCGCCGCGCGCATGCGGCAGCCGCAGTGCCGCGAGCAGGGTCGCGTGGCGGTCGAAGAAATCCGGGTGGTCGGCGAGGTACGTCGCGACCTGCGCCTCGTCGGGGGCGCCGCGGTCGCGGGACTTCGGGTCGAGCTTCACCTGCGGGTTCGTCATGTGTCGGTATGTCCTTCGAAGACCGTTGCCGTGGGTCCCGTCAGCCAGATCGGTTCGCCGTCGCCGGGCCACTCGACGGCGAGTCGCCCGCCCGGGACGTCGACGTCGACGCTCGAGTCGAGCCAGCCGCGGCGGCGGCCGACCGCGACCGCTCCGCAGGCGCCCGTACCGCAGGCGCGGGTCTCGCCGACGCCACGCTCGTGCACGCGCAGGCGGACATGGCCCCGGTCGACGACCTCGAAAAACTCCACGTTCGTGCGCCGCGGAAAGCGCGGGTGATTTTCCACCTGGGGACCGAGCGTGTCCACCGGCGCGGTGGCGACGTCCGCGACGCGCAGCACCGCATGCGGGTTGCCGATCGAGACCGCGCCGATCGCGACCTCGCCACCCGGAAGCTCGAGCGGGTACTGGTCGGCCTCGGCCGCGGCGATGAAGGGCAGCGCCGCGGGCCGGAAGTCCGGGACGCCCATCGCGACCGACACGAGGCCGTGCTCGCGGATGCGGGCTCTCACCAGGCCCGCCGGGCTGTCGAGCAAGAGCTCGCCGGGTCCGTGCCCGAGCCGGCGGGCGACCAGCGCGGCGACACAGCGTGCACCATTGCCGCACTGCTCGACCTCGGAGCCGTCGGCGTTGAAGATCCGGTAGTACGCCGCCGTCTCGGGCCGGCGCGCGGGCTCGAGCACGAGCGCCTGGTCGAAGCCGATCCCGGTGTGGCGATCGGCGAGCGCGCGCAGCGCGTCGCCACCGGGAGCCTGCCCGGCGTCGGCGTCGAACACGATGAAATCGTTGCCGAGGCCGTGCATCTTCGTGAACCGCAGGGGCATGGCGCATGATACCGCGCGCGCCGGCGCATAATCGGTGATCGCGGCCACCGCCGACCGGCAGGGCTGCGCAGGAGACCAGCAGCATGCGGCATCAAAGCCTCGGCGTGGCGGTAACCGTACTGGTGCTCGCGGCCGGCGCCGCGGTCGCCGCCGAGCGGAACGCCGCCCGACCGTATGTCTACGAGCACCGTGCCGTCAGCACCCCGGTCGCCGCCGCCCAGGCCGCGTTCGACCGCGGTCTCACGCTGGTCTATGCGTACCAGCCGGAGGAGGCTGAGCAGGCTTTCCGCCAGGCCGCCCGACTCGATCCCGATTGCGCCATGGCGTTCTGGGGCGTCGCGCTCGCGCTCGGCGCCAACATCAACGTGGCCCCGACGGCTCCGCACACCGCGACCGCCGCGCGCGCGATCCGCCACGCCCGGCGGCTCGCCGCCGGACGCGGCACCGCCGTCGAGCGCGACTTCATCGAGGCGCTGGCGGCTCGCTATTCGACCGACGAGTCGCCGGACTTCGACGCGCTCGCGCTCGCCTATCGCGACCGCATGCGCACGCTGGTGTCGCGCTATCCGCACGACGCGGACGCGGCGGCGCTGCTCGCCGAGGCGATCATGGACGTCCGGCCCTGGCGACTGTGGACGGCGGACGGCGAGCCCGCGCCGGGAACGGCCGAGCTCGTGACGGTCATCGAGGCGGGCCTGCGCGAGCACCCCCGTCATCTTGGCCTCCTGCACTATTACATCCACGCCGTCGAGGCGAGCCGCGATCCCGGCCGGGCGCTCGACGGCGCCCGCCGCCTCGCGGCGCTGCCGATGGAGCCCGCGGCCGCGCACCTGATTCACATGCCGGCGCACACGTTCCTGCGCGTCGGCGACTGGCAGGCGGCGGTGGCGGCGAACGAACATGCGGTGCACCACGCGATCGGCTTTCGACGGTCGAAGGACCCCGAGGTCGAGGGCGCCTGCAGTCACTGCCTGCACTTCCTGAGCTATGCCTACGCGATGCAGGGCAACTTCGCCGGGGCAAAGCTCGCGGCCGGGCGCGCCGCGCAGCTCGATGGCGATGCGAACGAGACCATCGCGACGCTGGCGCGCTTCGGCGAGTGGCAGGCGCTGCTCGACCTGCCGGCGCCGGCCGCACCGTCGGCGGCGGAGGGCGCGGATCCGCATCTGGCGATGGTCTACTGGCATTACGGGCGCGGACTGGCCGAGCTGGGCAGTGGCCGCCCCGCGCTCGCGCAGCAGGAGCTCGAGCAGCTGCGCCGCGAACGGGCGGCCCTGCCGCCGCCGCCGGTGTTCGGCGACAAACCGGACGTCGAGCACGTCGTCGACAAGCTCGAGGCGTCGGAGCAGGCGACCCAGGCCGTACTCGCGGAACGCCTGCTGACGGCGCGGATCGCGCTCGCGGCCGGGCAGGGCGAGGAGGGCCTGCGCCTGCTGCGCGAGGCGGTCGAGCTGCAGGATCGCGCCGAGTACTCGGAGCCGCCGCCCTGGAACACGCCATTGCGCGAGACGCTCGCACGGGCGCTGTTCCGGTCGGGCCAGCTCGCGCAGGCGGAGGCGGTGCTGCGGGACTGCCTCGGGCGCGTACCGCACGATCCGCGCGCGCTCGCCGGCCTCGTCGAGGTGCTGCGCGCCAGCGATCGCGGCGCCGAGGCCGCGGCGCTGGAGCCGGAAGCCGCGGCCGCCGCCGCCCGCGCCGATCGTCCGCTGCGCTGGGATCCGTTCTAGCGCCGCCCCGTTCAGCCGGTATCGGGCAGCGGCAGCAGCGGTGGCAACGGCGCGTCGAGGAGTGCGCACACCGCACGCAGCAGTTCCGCCTCCGCGTGGCGCACCGAGCCGTCATTCAGCACCGTCCGGCCGAGCGCATCGACCAGCAGCTCGCGCGCCGGCGGCGCGAGGTCGGCCAGACGCGCGAGGGCCGCATCGAGCGCGGCTGCCCACTGCTGGGGATCCGGTGCCGCGTACGCCGGCCGCTCGCGCGGCAGCAGCTGCGCGAGGCCCCGCTCATACGCCCGCCGCGCGGCGACCTCGCCGTCGTCGCCGGCGTATGCCACCACCGCGAACAGCGTACCGAGCGCGGGCGCACAGTCCTCGAGCGTGAGCCGGCCCGGCGCCCGCGGCGGCGCCAGCTGGTCGCCGAGGTAGCGCGTCGCAAGCGCGCCGAGCAGGTATTCGAGCGGCGACATTCGCCCGTCGGCGCGCGCGAGTTCCGCGGTCAGCGCGACCAGCGTGCGGCGCCGTTCCACCGGCAGTGCCTTCAGCACCGGCAGTGCCCGCTGCAGCAGCGGCAGGTGCTGGACCACCGGCACTGCCGACAGGTCGCGGGCGGCGGCCGCCACCGCGTGGCCGACCGGCTCGCCGAGCACCTCCGCGATGCGCCGCACCTGGCGCTCGCGGACCGGCGGCTGCGCCGAGAGCGCGAGCGCCAGCCACAGGAACGCCGTCGTCGTGCCGCGGGCGAGCGCAGCCTCGATCCCGGCCGGCAGCGCCGCACGCAACGCCGCGGCGTAGGCGACCGCCGGCACGCCGGGATTGCCGATGCGCCGGCTCAGCGGCGCGTCGCCGTGCGCGGCGAAGGCCGCGAGGCCGGCGGCAGCGGGATCGTCGAGGTCCGGCGGCGGCGGGGCGAGGTCCGGCGAATCGAGCACCGTGACGTCGAAATGCGGGTCGAGCCGCCGGATCCGCATCGCAAGCGGTGGATGGGTCGAGAACAGCCGGTCGGTTGCCGGTGCGATGAAGAGGTGTGCCAGGTCCTCGCCGTCCGCGCCGTGCAGGTGCGAGCCCGCCGGGGCGCGACCGAGCGTCACCAGCGCGTCGCGCAGCGCGGTCGCGTCGCGCGTGAACTGCACGCTCGAGGCGTCGGCTAGGAACTCGCGCTGCCGGCAGATCGCGGACTGCAGCAGGCGGCCGAGCAGCACGCCGAGGTAGCCGAGCCCCATGATCACGAGGCCGGCCGCGAGGAACGGGGTCGCACGCGTGTTGCCGCGAAAGCCCCGCAGCGTGTAGCGCGCGACGATGGCGATCACCAGCAGCCCGAACAGAGGTCCGGCGAGGCGCGTGTTCAGGCGCATGTCGCCGTTCAGCAGATGGCTGAATTCGTGGCCGATGACGCCGGCGAGCTCGGCGCGGTTCAGACGCTCGAGGGCGCCGCGCGTGACCGTGATCGCGGCATCGGCCGGCGTGAAGCCCGCCGCGAAGGCATTGATGCCGGGCTCCTGGTCGAGCACGTACACCTCCGGCACCGGTACGCCGGAGGCGATCGCCATCTCCTCGACGACGTTCAGCAGGCGCCGTCGCTTGGGGTCGGCGGTCTCGCGCGTGACGCGGCTCGCGCCGAGCGAGACCGCCACCGCGCCGCCGCCGGCGGACAGCTGCGCCATCCGGTGCAGCGTCGCGATGCCGATGATGCCGAGCACGCCGGTCGCCGTGACCAGCACCAGCCCGGGATGCGACAGCAGCCGCGAGCTGTACGGCTCGGCCGAGTAGATGTTCGTGTTGAAGAGCGTGTAGAGCCACGCGACCACCCAGGTGATCGCGCCGACGACGAGGCCCACCGCGACGACGTAGCCCGCGAGCAGCGCGCGCGTCCGGCTGTGCGCGGCGGCCTGTGCCGCGAAGAAGTCCATCTCAGCCGAACTTGACCTCGGGCGCGCTGCGCTTGGCGGCGGACTCGATCTCGAGCGGCGCGGCCGCCTGGAAGCCGAAGGTGCCCGCGACCAGATTGCTCGGGAACACCTCGCGGGTGTTGTTGTAGGCGAGCACGGCGTCGTTGTAGGCCTGGCGCGCGTACGCGACCCGGTTCTCGGTCGAGGTCAGCTCCTCCATCAGCGCGGCCATCGTCTGGTTCGCCTTGAGGTCGGGATAGGCCTCGGCCACCGCGAACAGCCGCCCGAGCGAGGCGCTCAGGGCGCCTTCGGCTCCGGCGAGCGCCCGGACGGCGGCAGGGTCGCCCGGCGCGGCGGCGGCGCCCTTGAGGCCCGCGGCCGCGGCGTTGCGGGCGCTGATCACGGCCTCGAGCGTGCCGCGCTCGTGCGCGAGGTAGCCCTTGGCGGTCTCGACCAGGTTCGGGATCAGGTCGTAGCGACGGGTCAGCTGCACGTCGATCTGCGCGAAGGCGTTCTTGTAGCCATTGCGCGCCGAGACGAGCCGGTTGTAGAGCACCACCGGGATGCCGAGCAGCACGGCGACGACGACGAGGAAGGTCAGCCCACTCATGAAGTCCCCCTCCGGCATCCTGCCGGTCCGCCTATCTTCCACGGCCGTTCCCGGGGCGTCGAGGGGCCTGGCCCCGGCGGTGGCCGGCGACCCCGGCCACGGGTAGGATGTCGCCCCCCTTCCGCCAGACCCCCGCCATGAGTTCCGCGCCCCGCGTCGGCTTTGTCAGTCTCGGCTGCCCGAAGGCGCTCGTCGATTCGGAGCGCATCCTGACGCAGCTCCGGGCCGAGGGCTACGAGATCGCGCCTACCTACCAGGACGCCGACCTCGTGGTGGTGAACACCTGCGGGTTCATCGACGACGCGGTGCACGAATCGCTCGAGACGATCGGCGAGGCGCTGCGCGAGAACGGCAAGGTGCTGGTGACCGGTTGCCTCGGCGCCCAGCCGGAGAAGATCCGCGAGCGGCACCCGCAGGTGCTCGGCATCACCGGGCCGCATGCCTACGAGGCGGTGGTCGGCCACGTGCACGAGCACCTGCCGCGGCCGCACGACCCGTTGACCGACCTCGTGCCGCCGCAGGGCGTGAAGCTCACGCCGCGCCACTACGCGTACCTGAAGATCTCCGAGGGCTGCAACCACCGCTGCAGCTTCTGCATCATCCCGTCGATGCGCGGCGACCTCGTCAGCCGCCCGCTGCCGCACGTGCTGAACGAGGGCATCCGGCTGCTGAACGCCGGCGTGCGCGAGCTGCTCGTGATCTCCCAGGACACGAGTGCCTACGGCGCCGACGTGCGCTATCGCGTGGAGCCGTGGGGGTCGCGCGAGATCCGCACCAAGTTCATCGACCTCGCGCGCGAGCTCGGCTCGCTCGCCAGCGAGCGCGGCGCGTGGGTCCGGCTGCACTACGTGTATCCCTACCCGCACGTCGACGAGGTGCTGCCGCTGATGGCCGAGGGCAAGGTGCTGCCGTATCTCGACATCCCGTTCCAGCACGGCAGCCCGCGCATCCTGAAACTGATGAAGCGCCCGGCACACGCCGAGAACACGCTCGCCCGCATCCACGCCTGGCGCCGGCAGCTGCCCGGCATGGCGATCCGCAGCACCTTCATCGTCGGCTTCCCGGGCGAGACCGAGCGCGAGTTCGAGGAACTGCTGGCCTGGCTGGCCGAGGCCGAGCTCGACCGCGTCGGCTGCTTCCCGTACTCGCCGGTCGAGGGCGCGGGAGCGAACGCACTGCCCGATCCGGTACCGGAAGAGGTCAAGGCGGAGCGCCAGGCGCGTTTCATGGAGGCCGCCGCGGCGATCAGCGCGCGGCGCCTTGCCGGCCGCGTCGGTGCTCGCGAACGCGTGCTGATCGACGCGATCGAGGGGACGGGCCGCGGTGCGCGTGCGCTGGCGCGCAGCTATGCCGACGCACCGGAGATCGACGGCACCGTCACGATCCGCGGCGCCGGCACCTCGAAGCTCGCCGTCGGCAGCTTCGCCGACGTCGAGATCACGGCGGCCGGCACCTATGACCTCGAGGCCCGGCCCGCCTGAGGCCGGCGCGCGTCAGCGCGCCAGGTTCAGCATCTCGACCGCCAGCCGGCAGCGCTTGTCCACGTCCCAGACGTGCGCATAGAAATAGTGCCGCGCCGGCACCTCGGCGCGCGCCGCCACGTCCAGCTCGCCGAAGCTGACCTCGACGTCACCGGCCTCGGCCCGCAGTGACCGTGCGGTGTTGAGTCGCACCAGCACATCCGGCCCGAGCGTGTCGCCCGCCGGCCAGGCGCCACGGCCATCGAGCACCGGCCGTCCCGAGCTCAGCTGGCGGGCGTCCTCGGCGAGAAATTCGCCGAGCGCCGCGCGCCGCCCGCGCGACTGCCAGCGTGACGCGAAGGCCGCGCTGCAATCGCCGGTCCGGCCACGGCCGCTGCCGGTCGGGCGCAACCGGGGCGTCACCTCGAGATGGCGCGCGACGGCGGTCTCCTCGAACGGGTAGGCGACCCCGCCGTCGAGGGCCACCCGCCAGCGGCCATCCGACTCGCGATGCCAGACGGTCAGGTAGTGGCCCGCGGCGACCGGCAACTCGTCGGTCGAGTGCGCATACGACAGGAACGGCCCGCTCGCCCAGCCGAAATCGCCGCCGCCGGAGATGCTCGCCAGGTCCGGCCGCCAGCGCAGCGGCGCCCCGGGCGCGGGCCCCGATTCGGTCGCCGCCCGCCCTGGCACCGGCTGCGGCGCGAGGATCACCGCGCTCTCGGCGAGGTATTCGAGGAAACCCGCGCGCGTGCCACGCTCGATCGCCGCCTGCTCGAAGGCGCGTTCGTTGTCGGCGATCGCCTGTGCGCCCGGCGCTGCGGCCGCGAGGCGGGCGGCGACCAGCAGCAGGACAGGCAGCACGCGAAGGGTCGGCATGGACGGTCCCCGATGGTCGCGCTACGGCGCGGGCAGGCTCGACAGGATGCCGAGCCGCAGGTCCGAAAAGCGCGGGATGAAGCCGAGCTCGTCGCGGATGCGGGTGCTGTTGATGCGGCGCGACTCGGCGAGGTACGACCAGAACGCGGGCGACACGACCCGCTGCGCTTCGGCGCGCGAGACCAGCGCCGGCGGCGTCATGCCGGTCAGCGCCGCGACCCGCTCGAAGTACTCGGTCATCGTGGTCGCATTGCCGTCGCTGACGTTGTAGACGCGGTCGGCCGCCCGTGGCGCACTGCCGGCCAGCAGGCAGGCGACGACCAGGTCGTCGACGTGGATGCGGCTCGAGTAGCCCGCCTCCGAGTGCCGGATCATCGGCTCGCGGCGCTTCAGCCGCTCGATCGGCAGTCGTCCCGGTCCGTAGATGCCCGGCACGCGCAGCACGGTCCAGCCGACGCCGTGGCGGCCGCACCAGTCGCGCAGCACGTTCTCCGCGTCCACGCGCCGGCGCGCCCGGTCGCTGCCAGGCTTCAGCGGCGCGTCCTCGTCGAGCAGCGCACCGCCCGAGTCGCCGTACACGCCGGTCGTCGACAGGTAGACGATGCGCGCCGGGTGCGCCGGGAAGCGCGCGAGGAAGCGGCGCAGCCGCGGGTCGCTCGTGCCCTCGCCGGGCGGTGGCACCAGGTAGAAGATCACCGTCGGCGTGCCGATGCCGCGCGGCACCGGCGCGGCAGCGAGGTCGAGGTCCCAGGCGACCGCGTCGACGCCCTGTGCCTCGAGCTCGGCCGCGGTGTCTTCGCCGCGCGTCATGCCGACCACGGGTCCGCGCGACAGCAGCGCGCGACCGAGGCGTCGGCCGACGTAGCCGCAGCCGGCGACGAGATAGCGCGCCGTGGTTTTCATCGGCGGCATTTTAGGCGGTTTGCGGGCACACTGGCGGACGATGAAGCTGACGCTGAAGCCCGCCGACCGCACTGTCCCGCTCGCGCCGGAGCGGCCCGTGCTCGAGGCGGCACTCGCCGCGCGACTTAATCTGCCCCACAGCTGCCGCGGCGGCAGCTGTGGAGCGTGCCTCGGGCGGCTGCTGGCCGGGCGCATCCACTACCCGCGCGGCCGGCCGCTCGGGCTCAGCGCGGCCGAGGAGAGCGCGGGCTGGATCCTGCTCTGCCAGGCGGTCGCCGACACCGATCTCGTGGTCGAGCTGCGCGAGCAGCTGCCGGCCGGCGAAGCCGAGATCAAGACCCTGCCGTGCCGGGTCGCGCGGCTCGAACGGCTCGCGCCCGACGTGATGGCGGTCTACCTGCGGCTGCCGGCGGTCGAGTCGTTCCGCTTCCGCGCCGGCCAGTACGTCGACGTGCTGCTGCCGGGTGCGAAGCGCCGCAGCTTCTCGATCGCCTCGCCGCCGCACGACGCCGAGCTGCTCGAGCTGCACGTGCGGCGGGTGAGCGGCGGCGAGTTCAGCGAGCGGGTCTTCAACGGTCTCGCGGTCGGCGCGCTGCTCAGCATCGAGGGCCCGCTCGGGCGCTTCCGCTACGAGCCGACGGCCGCGACCGGGCCGCTGCTGCTGGTGGCGGGCGGTACCGGGCTCGCACCGATCAAGTCGATCCTGCGCAGCCTGCTGCACCACGGCCTCGACCGCGACGTGCATGTCTATTTTGGCGCACGCCACGAGATCGACCTCTACGAGGACGCCTGGCTCGCCGCCGAGGCCGGCCGCACGCCGCGCCTGCACTACGTGCCGGTGCTGTCGGAGTCGACGCCCGCCGAGAGCCGCCGCCGGCGCACCGGGCTCGTGCACGAGGCGGTGCTCGCGGACTTCGCCTCGCTGGCCGACGCCGACGTGTACGCCGCCGGCCCGCCGCCGATGATCGCGGCGCTCGCGGCGGCGCTGCCGGCGCGCGGCCTCGCGCCCGGCCGGCTGCACTCGGATTCCTTCGAGTACGCGCCGCGCGAGCCGGGCTGACGCGCCGGTCAGCGGCGCGGCACCCCGAAGCGACGCTGGCGCACCGGCGGCAGCGCGGCACGCCGCCCGGTGGCCAATGCGAGGCCGTCGCGCAGCAGCGCCTGCGCCCGTTCGGGCTCGCCGAGCTGCTCGAGCAGCGCCGCCAGCAGCTGCGCCGTCTCCGGGCGCGGTCGCAGCGCCTGGCTGAGCTCCAGGTAGCTGCGTGCCTTGCCGTAGAGCTCCGCATTGAGGCAGAGCCGTGCACAGCACACGAGCAGCGCCGGATCCTCGCGCCGCCCGCGCAGCCAGCCTTCGGCGACCCGCAGCCGCTCGAGCGGGTCGCCGCCGGCGAGCTCGCCGTACAGCAGCACCGCCGGCTCGCTCCAGTCGACGTCCAGCAGCTCGCGCAGCGCGCTCGCGGCGCGCTCGTGCTCGCCGAAGCGCGCCAGTCCGCGCGCATAGGCGACCACCACGCCCGGGCGACGGCGCGCGGCGCGCGTGGCCTCGTCCCACACCGCGTTCAGTGCCGCGAGCCCGCCCTTGTCGGTCGCCACGCGCAGCATGTCCGTGTAGAGCGTGTCCATGATCTCGGCGATCGACTCGGGCGTGACGCCGCGGGTGCCGCGCAGCCGCGGCTCGAGCTGCCGCAAGCGGTCGAAGTCGCCGCGCTGGCGGTAGACCCGGGCGAGCAGCAGCAGTGCGCGCGGGCCGAGCGGGCCGAGCCGCTCGAGCGCGGCGAGCGCCTCGAGCGCCGCCTCGCCGTCGCCGCTCTTGAGCTTCATTTCGGCGATCGTGATCAGTACCGGCGCCGGATCGCCGACGCCGGCGTCGCGCGCGAGGCCGAGCCACGCGTCGCGGCGCGCCGTCGCGCCCTGCAGGTCCGCGGCGCGCGCGGCGGCGAGATAGTGCACCGCCGGCTGCTCGGCCTCGCGCGCCGTCTGCGTCAGCGTCAGCTCGGACTCCGCCCAGCGGCCCGCCGACATCTCGAGCAGCCCGCGCTGCAGGTCGGCACGCGACCGCTCGCGGCGCTGCGCGAGACGCCGCGCGCGCTGTTGGCCCGGCCAGCGCGCGAGCCGCTGCAGGCCCTCGAGTGCGAGCAGCGCGAGCAGCACGCACAGCACCAGCGTCGGCACCGACATCTCGACCAGCCAGCCGCGGAAGCTGACCGCGACGTAGCCGTTGTCGGCGAGCAGCGTGTTCGCCAGCACCGCGCCGAGCACGAGCGCCGCGGCGATCACGAGCAGCCGGATCAAGGCGCCTTCCCGCGCAGCAGTCGCTGCGACCCCGTCACCTCCGGAAGCTCCACCGCCACGCGGCTGCCGGCCAGCGCGCCGAGCTCGGCGTCGACCGCGCGCACCGTGCCGTCGCGGCCGTCGAAGAAGCGGCCGAGCCAGTCGCGCGCAGCACCGACGGTGGCCGCGTACTCCGCCTCGTCGCCGCGCAGCGCCGCGAAGCGGGCCGCGAACAGCAGCGTCTCGAGGTGATGGCGCCGGACGCCGATCTCCTCCATCGACACCAGCCGCACGCTCGCGTCGCTGACGCGGCGCACGCTGACGAGGTCGCTGAGCGCCGTCGTGAACCGCCACCAGGCGCGGCCCAGGCCGGGCGGGGGCGCCGGCGCGGCGCCGGGCGGCGCGTACTGGCCCTGGATCGCGCCCAGCATCGGCAGGTTGCGCGCGGCGGCCTCGGCAGCCGCCAGGCGCGCGCCGATCGCGGCGACGTCGGGCGCCGCCACTGCGCGCAGCGCCGCGAGGTCGCGCTCGAGCTGGGCACGGATGTGCAGCGTGCCGGGATCGCTCGCGCCGGCGAGGCGCGCCGCGGCCGCCTCGTACAGCGACGTGGCGCCGCGCACGTCGTGTGCGAGCGTGAGCCGCTCGAGGCCGAGGTCGACGAGCGCGGCGGCCTCGCTGCGGGCGACCGCGCGCTGCGGCGCCTCGATGCGCGCCTCGATCTGCGCCATCCGGCCGTCGAGCGCCTCGAGCCGCGGTGCCAGGGCCTCGAGGCGGGCGAGGCTCGCATCCGTCGCCTGGGCGCGCGCAGCGAGGCCGGCGAGCGCCGCCTGCTGCACCTCGTGGTCGCGGCCCGCGAGCTGCGCGATCGTTCGCTCGGCCTCGAGGCTGCGCTCGAAGGCCAGCAGCCGGAAGCCGACCACGATGGCGGCGGCGATCGCGACCAGCCCGAGCAAGAGACCGAGCGCGCCCTGCCACAGCGCGCGCTCGAGCCGGCGCTGCTCGCCGCGGCGGCGCTCGGCATGGCGCCGCTCGACGTCGGCCGGGATCGGCGTCGGGGTATCTGTCTCGGTCATCGCGCGCCGCCCGCGGGCGTCGTCAGGGGGCGTTAGTATGCCGCCGCCACTCCAGCAGCGCATCCACGAGACTCGCGTCGTCGGCATGCGGCGCGACGATCAGCGGGCCGGTGAGGCCGATCTCGCGCGCCACCGCCGCGATGCGCTCGCCGCCGACCAGCAGTGCGCTGCGCGCGAGCAGCGCCCGGCCCGCCGGCTGCAGGATCTCGTAGAGGCAGCGCAGCAGCTCGCCGCTCGTCGCCGTGACGACGTCGATCAGGCCCTGCGCCCATTCCGCCTCGACCGCAGCGACTACGCCCGGCACCGGTCGCGCGCACTGCCGGGCGTAGACCTCGGCGTACACGACCTCGGCGCCGCGCGCGGTCAGCTCGTCCGCCAATAGCTCCCGGCCGCCGTCGCCGCGCACGATCAGCACGCGCTGCCCCTGGACGTGGCGCAGCTCGGGCGTCGCCAGCAGGTGCTCGCTGTCGTAGCCGCCGCTCGGCACGAGGCCGACGCGGTAGCCGGCGTGGTTGAGCGCCGCGGCGGTCGCCGGACCCACCGCCGCGAGCCGGAGGTCGCGCCGGCCCTCGAGCAGCGCCGCGCCGAAGCGCACGGCGTTGGCGCTGACGAACACCACCCAGTGGAAGCGGTCGATCGGCCCGAGCGCCGCGCGCTGCCGGGCGCGATCCTCGCGGGGCGAGAGCTCGACGGCGGGCAGCCGGTAGACGCGGGCGCCCTCGGTCGCGAGCCGGCGAGCGAGCGGGCCGGCCTGCGGCTCCGGCCGCGTCACCAGCACCCCGAGCCCGTCCAGCGCGCCCACGGCTCAGCCGTCCGCGGTGCGCAGTGCCGCGAGCAGGTCGCCGGCGCCGGCGGCGAGCAGCCGGTCGGCGAGCCGCGCGCCGAGCGCGGCGGCCTCGGCCATCGGTCCGCTCAGCCGATCGTGGAATGCCTGCCGGCCGTCGGGCGAGCCGACGAAGCCCTCGAGCTCGAGGCCCTCGGTCCCCGGCCGGGCGAAGCCGGCGATCGGCGAGGTGCAGCTGCCGCCGAGTCGCGCACCGAGCGCACGCTCCGCGTCCAGGCACCGGCGGGTCGTCGGGTCCTCGAGCGGCGCGAGCCGCGCGAGCAGCGCCGGGTCGTCGCGGCACTCGATGCCGACGACGCCCTGGCCGATGGCCGGCAGCGACACGCTTGTCGGCAGGTGCTCGGTGATGCGCGCCGCGAAGCCGAGGCGCGTCAGGCCGGCGGCGGCGAGGATGATCGCGTCGAACTCGCCGTCGTCGAGCTTGCGCAGGCGCGTGTCGACGTTGCCGCGCAGCGGCTTGATCTCGAGGTCCGGCCGTGCGGCGCGCAGGATCGACTGGCGGCGCTGGCTCGAGGTGCCGACGCGCGCGCCGCGCGGCAGCGCCGCGAACGCGCCGTGGCGCAGCGACAGGAACGCATCGCGCGGATCGGCGCGGGTGAGCACGGCGCCGATCACGAAGCCGTCCGGCAGGAGGGCGGGCACGTCCTTCATCGAGTGCACCGCGAGGTCGGCACGACCCTCGGCCATCGCGACCTCGAGCTCCTTGATGAAGAGTCCCTTGCCGCCGACCGCAGCCAGCGGTCGGTCCTGGATGCGATCGCCGGTCGTGACGATGGGCACCAGCGACACCGCGAGGTCGGGGTGCCGCGCGCGCAGCAGGGCCGCGACGTGCTCCGCCTGCCAGAGGGCGAGCGCACTGCGACGGGTGGCGATGCGGAGCTGTTGCATGGCGGCATTGTGCCATGCGCCGACCGCCTGCCGGGCCGCACCGGCCTTTCGGGGCGCCCCGGCCCCGGCCCGTTCGGGTTCCGCCGCCCTCAGCGCCGGCCGCGATCGAACAGCGCGGCCTTCAGGCGGAACAGCGTCGAAACGTCCTCGTCGCCGTGCCCGCTCGCCATCAGCTCCCGGTACTGGACGCGGGTCGCCTCGACGACCGGCAGCTCGGCGCCGCGCGCCGCCGCCATGTCGTGGCAGATGCCGAGGTCCTTCTCGTGCAGCCGCACGCGGAATCCCGGCGGGTAGCTGCCGCGCGCCATGAACGGCGCGCGGTTGACGAAGTACCAGGAGGAGCCGGCGCCCTTGCCGAGCGTCTCGATCACCTTGTCGAGCGGCAGCCCCTCGGCCGCGGCGAACGCCATCGCCTCGGCCGCGGCCTGGATCGCGCCGGCGCACAGGATCTGGTTGGTCGCCTTGGTCGCCTGGCCGTAGCCGTGCGGGCCCATGTGCGTGATCGTCTGGCCCATCGCGGCGAGCACCGGTCGCGCGCGTTCGAAGGTCGCGGCTTCGCCGCCGCACATGATCGCGAGCGTCCCGAGCCGCGCCCCCTCGACGCCGCCGCTGACCGGGCAGTCGAGGAACGCCGCGCCGCGGGTGGCGAGCCGCGCCGCCGCGGTGCGCGCCGTCTCGGCGGAGACCGTCGAGCAGTCGATCACCACGAGGCCGGCGCGGGCGCCGGGCAGCAGCGCCTCGATGCTGGCGAGCACGTCGGCATCGGCCGACACGCACAGCACCAGCGCCTCGACGGTCTGGGCGAGCGCCGCCGGGTCGGCCGCGACGCTCGCGCCGGTCTCGGCGCCGAGCGCCTCGGCCTTCGCGCGGGTGCGGTTGTAGACGCCGGTGAGCAGCCCGGCCTTGTGCAGATTGCGCGCCATGGACAGGCCCATGGCGCCGAGTCCGATGAATCCGGTCCTCACGGGAACTCCGGCCGCAGGCGCCCGGTGGGCGCGGGGCCCCTAGTGAATCGCGAAATGGTCCCGAGGGGAAGCGGCCGGGGCCGCCTCAGTTGCCGGCGCAGAGCTCGTCGACTTCGTGCTTGGCCTGCAGGCGCTCGGTCTCGAGCTCCTGGTCGGAGAGGTAGATCCGCTCCTTGTTCGGGCCTTCCTTGTAGAGGCGGCGCGACTGCACGTAGGTCTGGTACTTGTCGCGCGCCTGCTTGCACTGGTCGGTGCGCGCGTTCGCGACGTCGCTGTCGACGCTCTGCTTGAGCCGCGCCATCGCTTCCGGGGTGGCGGCCGGGCCGGTCGCGGGTCCGGCGGCCGGCCCCGGCGGCGTGGCCGATCGCGGCGCGGGCGAGGGCGCCGAGGCACGCTCGGACGGATGGGTGGCGCTGGTGTCGACCGAGAGCAGCTTGCCTTCCGGCGGCGGCGGGCGATCGCTGTAGTGGATGCGGCCCTGGGGGTCGACCCACTTGTAGACGGCGGCCGCGGCCGGGAGCGTCGCGGCGAGCAGCGCCAGCGCCGCGGCCAGGGCGAGCGCGCGTCGCGGGCGACGGATCGCGGTCGGGGCGGGAGTGCGCATCGGTCCGGTCCTCACTGCCGGCAGCCGCCGGCTTCAGTCGCCGGCCAGTGTCGCCTGTCGGAGCCCAAAAGCCCTTGAACTCCGTCACAGAGGCCGGCCGCGGCCATCCTCGCATGACGCGCCGGGCCCTGGGAACGGCCCCGGCGGCGGCCGGGACCGGCGGATCGCCTAGGCGACGGCCATCCGGGCCCGCCGCAGGGGCAGCAGCTCCCGGGCGAGGGCCGCCTCGGTCAGATGGCCGAGATCGCGCGGGATCGAGGCGATCAGCCGGTGCTGGGCCGGCAGCGGCAGCCGCCGCTCGATCGCGCCCAGCAGCCGGCCGCCCGCGACCAGCACGAGGTCCGCGTCGCGCTGCTGGGCACAGAGCGCCGCGACGCGCCGCGTGAGCTGCGCCGTGTAGCGCTCGGTGGCGACACGGCGCGCCGGGGTGGGGCCGGCGAGCGCCTGCGGGTGGCCGGCGGCGCGGCTGTAGCGGCGTCCCTGCCGCCCGGACCTGAGCTCGTGCTCGTGATGTCGCGCGGCCGGGTTCGCGAGCACCTCGAGGAGGGCGAGCCGGCGCGTGTCCGTCGGCAGGCGATAGAAGCGGGCGGTCGCGGTGTCCGCGACGACGATCAGCAGCGTGCGCATGGGAACCTCCGACACGGCCGCCCGCGAGGCGCGTCGACCGGGACGGTGCCGAGGCTAGCGCGGCCGGTCGCCCGTGCCAGTCCGGGTTTTCCGCGCCGGCGTCCGTGCCTGCGCGCGCGGCCTGGCCAGGCACCGGTGCTACGCTCTCGCCCGGCCCGCCGCCGGATGCCGCGCCTTGATCGACTCACCGCTCGTCACCGACCTCTACCAGCTGACGATGCTCGACGCCTACCATCGCCTCGGCCACGACGGCGAGGCGGTGTTCGAGCTCTACGCGCGCCGCCTGCCGGACTCGCGTGGCTTCCTCGTCGTCGCAGGCCTCGAGCAGGCCCTCGAGTACCTCGAGCGGCTCGCCTTCGGCCAGGCCGAGCTCGAGTGGCTGCGCGGCCTCGGCCGCTTCGCGCCGGGCTTCGTCGACTGGCTCGGCCGGCTGCGCTTCACGGGCGAGGTCTGGGCGCCGCCGGAGGGCACGGTGCTGTTCGCCGACGAGCCGTGGCTGCGCGTCGTCGCGCCGCTCGCCGAGGCGCAGTTCGTCGAGAGCCGCCTGATCAACCTGCTGCACCTCGAGACGCTGATCGCCAGCAAGGCGGCGCGCTGCGTACTCGCCGCGGGCGGCCGCCGCCTGATCGACTTCGGCATGCGGCGCGCGCACGGCGCGGAAGCCGCCTGCCTGGCGGCGCGCGCCGCCGCGATCGCGGGCTTCGCGGGCACGGCGACGGTCGAGGCCGGCCGGCGCTTCGGGATCCCGCTCTACGGCACGATGGCGCACTCGTTCGTGCAGGCGCACGACCGCGAGCGCGACGCCTTCGAGGGCTTCGCGCGCTGCCATCCCGGCGGCACGACCCTGCTGATCGATACGTACGACACGCTCGCAGCGGCCCGCGACGTCGTCGCCCTGGTGCGCGGCGGCGCCGCGGTCGACGCGGTGCGGATCGACAGCGGCGATCTGCTGGCGGGATCGCGCGCGGTGCGCGCCATCCTCGACGCCGGCGGCTGTGCGGCGGTGCGCATCCTCGCGAGCGGCAACCTCGACGAGCTCGAGATCGCCCGGCTCGTGGCGGCCGACGCGCCGATCGACGCCTTCGGCGTCGGCACGCGCCTCGACACCTCGGCCGATGCGCCGTATCTCGACTGCGCCTACAAGCTCGAGGAGTACGCCGGCCGCCCGCGCCGCAAGCGCTCGTGGGGCAAGGAAACCTGGCCCGGCCGCAAGCAGGTGTGGCGCTCGCTCGATGCCGACGGCCGCATCGCGGCCGACGTCGTCGCCCTCGAGCACGAGCGTCCGCCCGGGCGGCCGCTGCTCGAGTGCGTGATGCGCAACGGGCGCCGCCTGCGCGCCCCGGCTCCGGTCGCCGGGCTCGCGGCGCACGCCGCGCGGGAACTCGCCTCGCTGCCGGCGCGCTGCCGCGACCTCGCTGCGCCGGAGCCGCTCGTGCCGGCGATCTCCGAAGCGGTACGAGCGCTGGCGGCGGCGGCCGACCGCGCCGCGGACTGACGGGACGCCCGGCGCCGCCGGCTCAGCGCGGCGCGTCGGCGTGCGCGTGCGTGGCGGAGCGCGGCGGCCAGTCGGCGCGGGCCAGCTGCTGCAGCAGCTGCGGCAGCGTGCGCGCGCCCATCTTCTCCATGATGCGCCGGCGATGCGCCTCGACCGTGCGCTTGGTGATGCCGAGCGCGCTCGACACGCCGTCGTAGTGCACGCCCTCGATCAGCTGCTCGAGCACCTGCCGTTCGCGTGCGGTCAGCCGCGCCAGCTGGTCGAGCACCGCGCGCCGCGCCCGGCTCTGGACTGCCTCGGCCGCCGAGCGGCGCAGCGCGCGGTTGACGGCATCGAGCAGCTGCTGCTCGCGCACGGGCTTGACGAGCACGTCGCTCGCGCCGCGCTGCATCGCGGCCACCGCCGCCGGGACGTTCACGGCGGCGCTGGCATAGACGACCGCGAGCGGCGAGGCGCTCGCGCGCAGCCGCTCGTGCAGCTGTGCGCCGGACAGATCCGGCAGCTCGAAGTCGAGCAGCAGACAGCCGGCCGCGTCGCGTCGCAGCGCGCGCAGGAACGCGGTCGCGTCGCCGAAGTCCTCGATGTGGTAACCGAGCGGCTGCAAGAGCCGCCGGTACGCGAGGCGCGACGCCGCGTCGGCATCGACCAGGTAGACGACCGGGCGTTCCACTGCGGCGTTCATCGCTTCCCCGTGTCCCGCCGTGGCGGCGCGGCCGTGCGCGCGCCGTCGGGGGTGGAGCGAGGCTGAGCCGCCGCCGCGCCGGCGTCATCCGCAGAATTGCGGAGGGCGCCGGAATGAGAATCGTCCGCACGGGCGCCTGAACGCCAGCGGCGCCCAAAAAGAAGGGCGGGCCGCAGGCCCGCCCCGAGGGGTGAACTGCGTTCCTCAGCTGTAGGCGCGCTCGCCGTGCGAGGTCGTGTCGAGGCCCTCGCGCTCCTCTTCCTCCGGCACGCGCAGCCCGACGAGGAGGTCGGCGAGCTTGAAGGCGATGAAGGCCGACACCGACGTCCACACCACGGTCAGTCCGACCGCCTTCGCCTGGATCAGGACCTGCTCGAGGATCGGGTTCGACGTGACCCTGCCCGTGACCCAGTCGGTCACGAAGCCCGGCCCGCCGAGCGACTGCGAATTGAAGACGCCGGTCAGCAGCGCGCCCGAGATGCCGCCGACCGCGTGCACGCCGAATACGTCCAGCGAATCGTCGACCTTGATCAGCCGCTTGAGGCCCGTGACACCCCACAGGCAGATCAGCCCGGCGGCGATGCCGATCGCGAACGCGCCCGGGATGCCGACGTTGCCGGCGGCCGGCGTGATCGCCACGAGTCCGGCGACCGCGCCCGATGCCGCGCCGAGCAGCGATGGCTTGCCCTTGTGCAGCCACTCGCCGCAGAGCCACGAGAGCACGGCGCAGGCGGTCGCGAGGTAGGTGTTCATGAAGGCGAGCGCCGCCGAGCCGTTCGCCTCGTAGGCCGAGCCTGCGTTGAAGCCGAACCAGCCGAACCAGAGCAGCGAGGCGCCGATCATGGTCATCGTCAGGCTGTGTGGCGCCATCGACTCGCGACCGAGCCCGACGCGCCGGCCGAGCAGCGCCGCGCCGACGAGGCCGGCGATGCCGGCATTGATGTGCACGACGGTGCCGCCGGCGAAGTCGAGCGCGCCCCACTGCCACAGCAACCCACCCTTGGCCGAGACTGCGTCGGCGAGCTTCGGGTCGCTGTAGGCGTCGGGCCCCGGCCAGAACCAAACCATGTGTGCGATCGGCAGGTAGCTGATCGTGAACCAGACCACCGCGAACAGCAGCACGGCGGCGAAGCGTGCGCGCTCGACGATCGAGCCAAGCACCAGGCAGACGGTGATCGAGGCGAAGGTGGCCTGGAAGGCGACGAACACCAGCTCGTAGAGCGGCGTGCCCTTCGAGAAGGTCGCCGCCATCGAGTAGCTGCCGGTCGCCGCGTCGAACGTGCCCTTCAGGAACAGCCGGTCGAAGCCGCCGATCAGCGCGTTGCCCTCGGTGAAGGCCAGCGAGTAGCCGTAGACCGCCCACAGCACGGTGATCAGCGAGAAGACCACGAACACCTGGATCAGCACCGACAGCATGTTCTTCTGGCGCACCAGGCCGCCATAGAAGAGCGCGAGCGCCGGCACCGACATGAGCAGCACGAGCGCGGTCGACATCATCATCCAGGCAGAGTCGCCCTTGTTCGGTACGGCGGCGGCCGCCGTGGCGACTGGCGCCGCGGCTGGTGCGGCGGTCGGCGCGGTGGCTGGCGCGGCGATTGCCGGTGCGGCGCTCGTCGCCGGTGCGACCGCCGCCGGCGCGGGCTCGGCGTGCGCCCGGCCCGTCGCGCCGAGCGCCGCGGCGGCGAGCACGAGAGCGGCGAGCGCCGCGCGCGCGAGTTCACCGAGGCCCGCGGCGGTGGCCGCGCGGCTGCCGCGCGGAGCGTGTGGTCTTGCCAGTGTCACGTCGGTTCCCCTGTCACGATTCGGATCCGCCCGGCGCGGCGCGCCGGGCCCTTCAGACCGCATCCGGCCCCATCTCGCCGGTGCGGATGCGGATGGTCTGCTCGAGCGGCATCACGAAGATCTTGCCGTCGCCGATCTTGCCGGTGCGCGCGATGTTGGTGATGGCCTCGACCACCTGGTCGCAGATCGAGTCGTCGACCGCGAGCTCCACCTTCGACTTCGGCACGAAGTCGACGCGGTACTCGGCGCCGCGATAGAGCTCGGTGTGGCCGCGCTGCCGGCCAAAGCCCTGTACCTCCGTCACCGTCACGCCCTGCACGCCGATGTCCGCCACGGCCTGGCGCACCTCGTCGAGCTTGTGCGGCTTGATGATCGCGACGATCCACTTCATGCCGTGCGCCTCGCCTTCGTACCGCGGCGCGGAGACGCCCGCGTCCCCGACCGGTGGGGGACAAATTGCAGCTTCCATGCCACGCCACGCATGACCGTGAATCAGTCGCTTAGCGGGCCGCGGCGGCCGGCGCTGCACCGTTTTGGCGCGCCGCGGCGACGGTGTGCTTGAATGCGGGGCGCGGGCCTTGAGCCGGAAGACCCGCGGCCCCACCTCGCAGGCAGCGGCGGCCAGCGCCGCCACGGGAGGACGACGATGAGCACCGGATTCGACCCACGCTTCCTCGAGGACCTGGCCAAGCGGCTGTCGGAGTCCGTGCCGCCGCAGCTCGCGGCGCTGAAGGGCGACATCGAGTCGAACTTCAAGAGCGTGCTGCAGGCGGGCCTCGCCCGCCTCGAGCTGGTCACGCGCCAGGAATTCGACGTCCAGTCGGGCGTGCTCGCCCGCACCCGCGAGAAGCTCACGGCGCTCGAGGCGCGCCTCGCGGCGCTCGAGGGCGAGCTCGGCCGGGCCACGCCCGGCGCCGGCGAGCGCGCCGGCCCGGCCTCCGGCTGACGGCTGGTCCCCAAACGACCGCGCCCGGCACAAGGCCGGGCGCGGGAGATCGTCGGCGGGCGACGCCGGGCTACTGGCTCTTCTTCACCATGTAGTCGACGGTCTCCTTGATGAGATCGTCCGGCAGGTCGCTGCGACCGCCCTTCGCCAGCATGACCCCGGCCTTGCCCTGGAAGCCCTTCAGCGCGTGCTCGTACAGGGTCGGCTTGCCCTGGCCGATGCGCGCCGCCCAGGCGCCGCGGTCGCCGACCTTCGGTGCGCCGGCGACGCCGGCGCCGTGGCACGCGCTGCACACCTGCTGGAAGGTCTCCTCGCCGCTCTTCGGCAGCGCAAGCGCCGTCGGCGCCTCGCCCGACGCCGCGGTGATCGCGAGCGCGCTGTTGTCACGGCCCGCAACCGCCACCTGACCGACCGGCTTGGTGTTGGCCGCGACTTGCGCCTCGACGCCTGAATCCTCGGCCGCGCGCGCCGCCTCGAACGGGTTGCCGATGCTGCGGGCGATCACGAGCAGCACGATCGCGATGCCCACCAGAATGCCGATCACGACACTGAAGGTGTTGAAGAAATGGTCGTCATGCTTGCTCACGCGCGATCCCCAGTGTCGTGCGACGGGTAGCCCCAAAGTATAGCCGCTGCCGGCCGGCCCCAGAAGGCCGCCGTTGGACGCTCGGCGGGCCCGCCGGGTAGAATCGCGCCCCCTCAGCGCGCCCGTAGCTCAGCTGGATAGAGTGACGGTCTCCGAAGCCGTAGGTCGTGGGTTCGAATCCCGCCGGGCGCGCCACTTTCCTCCCGTCCCTTCCGCTCGCAGCGGCACCGCTTCGGTCCGGCACGGCGCGCCTGATGGCCCGTGTCGCGCGCCGCCGCGCTACTCGACCTTGAGCCGCACGAACACCATCGCCCCGGCCGGGGTGGTGCCGCCGTAGCTCGCCGCGAGCGGGGCGGGCAGCCGGTTGAGCGCATACAGCGCGCCGAGGCCGAGCGCGACGTGCTCGGTGATCGGGAAGTCGCGCACCGCGCCGAGCGAGACCTTGCCGACGGTGTAGGCCGGCCCGTGCGACTCGCCGGGCGTGGTCAGCAGCTCGTTGTTCGCGACGCGCTCGGCGCGCGCGAACACCGTCCAGCGCGGATCCGGGTGCAGCGCGCTCTCGAGCACGTAGGCGTCGAGCCAGCCGTGCTCGGCGCTGCGGCGGCCGAGCGCGACCGTCGTCGACCAGTACCCGGCCGCGCCGAGTGGCCGCGTGTAGATGGCGCTTGCCGACCACTTGCGCTGGTTCTCGTCCGGCGCGAGTTGCTCCGGCGAGGTCACGCCCGCCCAGGACACCTGCAAGGACCACGCGGGCGCCGGGTTCCAGGAAAGCCGCGCCGCGGTCGAGTCGAGCCGGCCGGACTCGAGGTTGTAGCGGAACTGGTCCGGCTCGCGGCCGCGGAACCGTGACGCCTCGAGCTTCCAGTCGGCGTGCACCCAGCCGGCGGTCACGACGCCGTAGGTGATGTGCGTCGAGTCGAGCCAGTGATGGCTGATCGGTGGCTCCGGGCTGTCCTCGATCGAGAGCCGGTGCATGAACGCCGGCGGGCCGAAGGCTGGCTCGCCGGGAAGTCCCGCGTACACGAACACCGCATCGCGAGCGCCGAGCTGCTGCGCGTCGCTGACCGAGAGTTCCATCACGAGGTCGTGCGGGTGCTGACGGTCGACGAGCGGGGTGCGGCCGTCCGCGGTCTCGCCGCTGCCGAGCAGCAGCGGCAGTCCGGACTTTCCCATCAGCGGATCCGGGCTCAGCATGGCGCGCAGCTGCAGCGTGTTGCCCTCCCCGAGTCCGCGGCGAGCGCTGCCCATCAGCATGCCCGAGACGAACGCTTTCTCGTCGCCGCGCGGACCCTGCTGCCAGTCATAGACGCCGTTGAGGCGCGCGTGCCCCATCAGCATCCACTCGTCGGTCATCGCGTGCAGGCCGGCGTGCAGCGAGTCGTCCGGCTGCCAAGAGGTGCCGGAGGCCTCGCGGGTGAGAGGATAGGTGCCGTAGGCGCCCGTCATACCGCCGCCCGCCGGCGGCGCGTCGTCGCGTTCGTCGGCGAGGCTCGCCGCCCCGCCGAGCCCGGCCATCGCAAGCGAGAGCGCGCCTGCGAGCGCCCGCGCCAGCCGGGTGATCCGATCCGCCGTCTTCATCTCGACCTGTCTCCCGACGGCGGCACGCCGCGCCCGTTGGACCCGTCCCGAAAGCTAGTCACCGGCGCGCGCCAGCCGCAGCGCGTTCAGCACCACCGACACCGAACTCAGCGACATCGCCGCCGCCGCGAACGCCGGTGTCAGCATCCAGCCGGTCCACGGGTAGAGCGCGCCGGCCGCGAGCGGCACCCCGAGCGCGTTGTAGACGAACGCGAAGCCGAGGTTCTGGCGGATGTTCGCGACGGTCGCGAGCGAGAGGCGCCGCGCGCGCAGGATGCCGCGCAGGTCGCCGCCCACGAGCGTCACGTGCGCGCTCTCGATCGCGACGTCCGTGCCGCTGCCCATCGCGATGCCGACCTCGGCGGCCGCGAGCGCGGGCGCATCGTTGCTGCCGTCCCCCGCCATGGCGACGCGCCGGCCCTCGGCGCGCAGCCGCGCGATCACGGCCGCCTTTTCCGCCGGCCGCACGCCGGCCACGACCTCGGTGATGCCGAGCCGGCCGGCGACGTCGCGCGCGGTGCCCTCGTGATCCCCGGTCAGCATCACGAGCCGCAGTCCCTGCGCACGGAGTGCCGCGACCGTGTCGGCGGCGCCGTCGCGGACGCGGTCGGCGACCGCGAGCAGGCCCGTGTAGCGCCCGTCCGCTGCGACGAACAGCACGCCGGCCCCGCCGCGCCGCAGCTCCGCGGCCCGGGCCGTCGCCGCCGCCGGCACGGTCGCGCCGCGCTCGGCGAGCAGGCCCTCGTTGCCCACGACGACCGTCCGCTCGCCGAGGCAGCCGGTGACGCCGAGACCCGCCTCGCTGCGGAACGCGGCCACCGGCGACAGCACGAGCGCGCGCTCGCGGGCGGCCTCGACCACGGCGCGCGCGAGCGGGTGCTCGCTCGCGTGCTCGAGGCTCGCGGCGAGCGCCAGCAGCGCGTCGCCGGTGCCCTCGGCCGGCTCGACCGCCGCCAGCCGCGGCCGGCCCTCGGTCAGGGTGCCGGTCTTGTCGAGCACCAGCGTGTCGATCGCGCCGAGCGCCTCGATGGCCGCGGCGTCGCGAAACAGGATCCCGAGCCGCGCGCCGCGGCCGGTCGCCACCAGGATCGACAGCGGCGTCGCGAGGCCGAGGGCGCAGGGACAGGCGACGATCAGCACCGCGACCGCGGCGAGCAGCGCATGCGCGAGTGCCGGCGCAGGCCCCGCCAGCGCCCAGCCGGCGAAGGCCGTGAACGACACCGCGATCACGGCCGGCACGAACCACGCCGCGACCCGGTCGGCGAGGCGCTGCGCCGGCGCGCGCGAGCGCTGCGCGGCGCCGACCAGCGCGACGATCTGCGCGAGCAGCGTGTCGCGGCCGACCCGCTCGGCGCGCACCACGAGGGTGCCCGCGCGGTTCAGCGTCGCGCCGGTCACGCGGTCGCCGGCGCGCTTCTCGACCGGCAGCGGCTCACCGGTGAGCATCGACTCGTCGACGCTCGAGTCGCCCTCGAGGACCGTGCCGTCGACCGGCACCTTGGCGCCCGGCCGGACGCGCAGGCGATCCCCGACCCGCAGCGCCTCGAGCGGCACCTCGCGCTCCGCTCCGTCCGGCTCGAGCCGCAGCGCCGTCGGCGGCGCCAGCGCCAGCAGCGCCCGGATGGCCGCGCCGGTGCGCTGCCGCGCGCGCAGCTCGAGCCACTCGCCGAGCAGCACCAGCGTGACGATCACCGCCGCCGCCTCGAAATAGAGTCCGACGCGCCCGTGGCCGTCGCGGAACCCGTCCGGGAAGAGTCCGGGCGTCAGCACTGCGAGCACGCTGTACGCCCAGGCCACGCCGGTGCCGAGCGCGATCAGCGTGTACATATTCGGTCGCCACGGCACCAGCGAGCGCCAGCCGCGCGCGAACAACGTCGCGCCGCCGAAGCCGACCACCAGCGTCGCGAGCGCGAGCTCGAGCCACGGGCCCGCGCCCTCGACCACGGCCGGCGCGTGACCACCCGCGAGGTGCGGGCCCATGGCGAGCGCGACCAGCGGCAGCGTGAGCGCCGCGCTTAGAAGGAACCGCCGGCGCACCGGGCGGGCGAGATCCGGCTCGGCGACGCTCGCGACCACCGGCTCGAGCGCCATGCCGCAGCGCGGGCAGTCGCCGGGCGCGTCGCGCACGATCTCGGGGTGCATCGGGCAGGTCCAGCCGCCGGGCGCGGCGGTGGCGATCGGCCCCGACGGCGCGGCGACGGCCGCTGCCGGCGCGGCCGCGCCGTGGCAACAGGCGTGCGGGGCGCCCGGCTCAGCGTGCATCGCCGGCCGACTCGAAGGCGTTCAGGATCGGGCAGTCGCGCGGGTCACCGTGGCCGGGGCAGGCGTCGACGAGGCCGCGCAGCGCGTCGCGCAGGCGGGTGAGCTCGGCCAGGCGCGCGTCGAGGTCGGCGAGCCGCTGCGCGGCGATGCCACGAATGGCGCCGACGTCCGCGTCGCGGCCGTCGCTGACCGCGAGCAGGCCCCGGATCTCCTCAAGCGAAAATCCCAGGTCCTTGGCGCGACGGATGAAGCGCAACCGCCCCACGGCCGAGGGCGGGTAGGTCCGGTAGCCCGACGCCGAGCGGACCGGTGCCGGCAGCAGGTCGGCACGCTCGTAGTAGCGCACGGTGTCCACCGACACCTCCGCCTGGGCCGCCAGCCGCCCGATGTGCATCGCGTGCATGGATCCACCTCCAGGACCTCCAGCCTAAACCCTGGAGTCAGGTCCAGAGTCAAGACTTTCAGTCCGGCCGGCGGCCGGCGCGGACCTGTCGCGGGGGGCTGAGACGACCGCGCCCGCTCGGGGCGGGCGCGGCAGGGCCAGCGGCAGCCGGGTCGCGGTCAGCGCTTGTGTTCGGACGCCGCGAGATCGTCGATCAGCGTCAGCAGCTGGGCCTCGCCGCCGGCGGTGCCGACGTCGGCGGTGTACTTGCCGTTGACGACGATGAAGGGCACGCCGGTGACCTTGTAGCGGCGCGTCAGCTGCTCGGCACGCTGCAGCCACTGCTCGACGGAGAACGAGCGGTAGGACTTGTCGAAGTCGGCCTCGGCGACGCCCTTCGACTTCAGGAACGCGCGCTGCAGCCGCTCGGTCTCGGCCGGATCCTGCGCGGCGAGGAAGTTGTTGTTGACGTGGATCTCGCGGAACACCTCGGTGTGCAGCTGCTCCAGCTTGCCGAGGGCCATCAGCGTGTAGAAGAGCCGCGCGTGCGCGCGCGTGACGTCATTCCACATCACCGGCGAGCGCACGAACTCCACGTACGGCGCCTTGTTCTTCTTGCGCCAGTCCTCGAGCGCCGGGTCGAGGTGGAAGCAGTGGCCGCAGCCGTACCAGAACACCTCGACGACCTCGACCTTGCCGGCCGGCGCGGCGGTGGGCTGCGCAGGCACGAGCGTCGTGTAGTGCTGGCCGTCGATCCACTTGCTCGGGATCGGTGCCGCGGTCGGCGGCGTCGAGGCGGCGGCGGCCGTCGCGATCGGCGACAGGCTCGAGGGCAGGTCGGCCGCCTCGCTCTCCTCGGTCATCCCCGCGGCGCGCTCGGCGCTGCCGCCCTGGGATGCCGTCGGCTTGACGGCGACGGCGGCGACGTCGGCCGGCTTGCCCGCGGCCGGGGCCGGCGAGCCCGAGCCCGAGTGGCGGCCGCAGCCGGCGAGGGCCACGGTGGCCAGAAGGAGAGCGGCGAGGCCGCGGGACAGCGTCTTCATCGGGTCTCCTTGCGATCCGGCGCGGGGCCGCGCATCCCTCATTAAGAGCGTTGCCGGCGGCCCGAAGTTCGGCCGCGGGCCGGTGCGGCCCCTAGCGCAGGCCTTGCAGGTAGGCGGTCAGCGCCTTCATGTCGTCTTCGGACAGGCGCTTGGCGATGGTGGCCATCATGTCCGCGCCGGCCGGCGCGGTCGCGGTCGGCGCGTAGCGTGCGCCGGCGGCATAGTTCTTGAGCTGCGCCAGCACGTAGGCCGGCTGCTGCGCGCGCACCTGCGGCCAGCGCGCCGGGCCGTTGCCGCGCCCGTTCGGGCCGTGGCAGGCGAGGCACGCCGGAATGCCGCGTGCGGCGTCGCCGCCGCGATAGAGCTTTTGGCCGGCGTCGACCAGCTTGGGGTCGGCCTCGAGGCCGGTCAGCGTCTGCTTCTCGAAATACGCGGCGAGGTCGGCCATGTCCTGGGGGCTCAAGGCCATCGCCATCGGCGCCATCACCGGCGCGACGCGCGCGCCGGCCTTGAGCAGCGCGAGCTGCTCCGCGATGTATTCGTGGTGCTGCCCGGCGAGGTTCGGCCACTCCGGGTTCACGCTGTTGCCGGTCGCGCCGTGGCAGGCACCGCAGGTCGCGGACTTGGCGGCGCCGGCGTCGGCACTGCCGGTGAGCGGCGCGTCGGCCGCCTGGGCGGTCGCCAGACCGAGGATCAGGACCTGCGCGGCCAGCGACAGCGCGAATTTCCGACTCTTCATGGCTCAGCTGCTCCCGTGGGCATTCGCGCGGCCCTGTTAGACTCGCGGGCCTCGGCGAACCCCGGATTCTACACGATGTCGGCTTTTCCCCACGCCCGGTACCTGAAGGGGGCGCACGAGCCGTCGCAGTTTGTGCAGGACATCGGCCGCGAGGTGGCCTTCGCCGGCCGATCCAACAGCGGCAAGTCGAGCGCGATCAACGCGATCACGCAGCGCCACGGACTCGCCAAGACCTCGAAGACCCCGGGCCAGACCCAGCTGGTGAACTTCTTCGAGCTCGCGGCGAACCAACGACTGGTCGACCTGCCGGGCTATGGCTTCGCGCAGGTGCCGCGGCCGGTGCGCGAGCACTGGCGCGGGCTGATGGACCGCTACTTCCGCGAGCGCGAGTCGCTGGCGGCGCTGTTCCTCGTGACCGACGTGCGCCGCGGCCTGTCGGAGGCGGACGAGCAGATGCTCGCCTTCGCACGCGCCTGCGGGCGGGGTGCGCACGTGCTGCTGACCAAGGCCGACAAGCTCTCGCGCGGCGAAGGCCTCGCGACGCTGGCGCGGGTGCGGCGCGAGGTCGGCGACGGGGTCAGCGCGCAGCTCTTCTCTGCCACCCAGAAGACGGGCGTCGACGAGGCGCGGCGGATGCTGCGCCGCTATCTGACAGCAAAAGAACCCGGCGACGGGGTACCGTCGCCGGGCCAGACTAACCCGGCATGGGGATGAACCGGGTAGGGGCCCGCTCAGGGAGGGTAGCGGGGAGCGCCTTGCGGCGTTCATAGGGTGAGACCCGCGGCGCGCCCGGAAAGTTTCGGCGCCGCCGGTAAAGATCAGTCAACGGCGCGTCGGCGCGCCGTCAGTGCGCCTCGTCCCAGTTGCGGCCGACCCCGACCCCGACCTCGAGCGGCACGGCGAGCTTCGCTGCGTCGCACATCAGCGACGTGACCCGCTCGCGCACGGTCGCGACCGCGCCCTCGTCGACTTCGAGCACGAGCTCGTCGTGCACCTGCATCACGAGGTCGGCGCCCGGCGCCGCCGCCTCGAGCCAGGCGTCGACCGCGATCATCGCGCGCTTGATGATGTCCGCGGCCGTGCCCTGCATCGGCGCGTTGATCGCGGCGCGCTCGGCGTACTGCTGCTGCTGGCGGTTGCGCGAACGGATCTCCGGCAGGTACAGGCGCCGCCCCTCGACCGTCTCGACGTAGCCCTGCTCGCGGGCGCGGCGGCGGGTGTCCTCCATGTAGCGACGCACCCCGGGATAGCGCTCGAAGTAGCGCTCGATGTAGCCCTGGGCGGCGGTGCGGTCGACGTCGAGCCGCGCCGCGAGGCCGAACGCCGACATGCCGTACATGAGCCCGAAGTTGATCGCCTTGGCGGCGCGCCGCTGGTCGGCGGTGACGCTGCCCGGCGCGATGCCGAACATCTCGGCGGCGGTCGCCTCGTGCACGTCGCGGCCCTCGGCGAAGGCCTTCAGCAGCCCCGCGTCACCCGACAGGTGGGCCATGATCCGCAGCTCGATCTGCGAGTAGTCGGCGGCCAGCAGCACGCGGCCCGGCGGTGCGATGAACGCCTGGCGGATGCGCCGGCCTTCCGGGGTCCGGATCGGGATGTTCTGCAGGTTCGGGTCGGTCGAGGACAGCCGTCCGGTCGCCGCCACTGCCTGGTGATACGAGGTGTGGATGCGGCCGGTGCGCGGGTTCACCTGCGCGGCGAGCGTGTCGGTGTAGGTGCTCTTCAGCTTGGCGATGCCGCGGAAGTCGAGGATCAGCCGCGGCAGCGCGTGCTCGGCGGCGAGCTCCTCGAGCACGTCCTCCGCGGTCGAGGGCTGGCCGGTGGGGGTGCGACGCACGACCGGGATCGCGAGCCGCTCGAACAGGATCTGCTGCAGCTGCTTCGGCGACTCGAGGTTGAACGGCGCGCCGGCCGCCTCGTGCGCGGCGCGCTCGAGCTCGCCGAGACGGCGCGTGAACTCGCTGCTGAGGCCGCGCAGGAACGCCGGATCCACCAGCACGCCGCGGCGCTCCATGCGCTGCAGCACCGGCTGCAGCGGCTGCTCGAGCGTGTCGTAGAGCGCGCAGAGGCGGGGCTCGGCCTCGAGCCGGCGGCGCAGCACGCGGTGCAGGCGCAGCGTCACGTCGGCGTCCTCGGCGCTGTACTCGGCCGCGGTCTCGATCGGCACCTGGTTGAACGTCAGCTGCTTGGCGCCCTTGCCGGCCACGTCCTCGAAGTGGATCGTGCGGATGCCGAGGTAGCGCTCGGCCAGCGAGTCCATGTCGTGCCGCGAGGCGACGCTGTTCAGCACGTACGACTCCAGCATCGAGTCGTAGCGCAGGCCCTCGAGGCGGATGCCGTGGTTGGCGAGGATGTGCGCGTCGAACTTGGCGTGATGGCCGAGCTTGGCGCGCGCCGGATCCTCGAGCAGGGGCTTGAGGCGCGCGAGCACCTCGGCGCGCGGCAGCTGCGGTGGCGCCGCCGGGTAGTCGTGCGCGAGCGGCACGTAGGCCGCCTCGCCCGGCGCGGTCGCGAACGAGACGCCAACGATCTCGGCCGTCATGTAGTCGAGCCCGGTGGTCTCGGTGTCGAAGGCGAACAGCTCCGCGGCCGCGAGCCGCGCCAACCAGCGCTCGAGCTCCGCGGCGTCGAGCACCGTTGCGTACTGACGCGGCGCTGCGAGCACCTCGGCGTCGGCGGGGTCGGTGCCGGCCGCCGGCGGCGCCGCGAACGCAGCGGGGGTGGCGGGCGCGGCCCCCGCGGAGGCCGGCGGCGCAGCGGCCGCCGTCGCGTCGGCCGTCGAGCCGCCCAGGGCCTCGAGCAGTCGGCGGAAGTCGAGCGCCGCGTACAGCTCGCGCAGTCGCGCGACGTCCGCCGGCCGGCGCCTGAGCGCCTCGTGATCGACCGGCAGCTCGAGGTCGCAGCGGATCGTCGCGAGCTGCCGCGACAGCTCCAGCTGCGCGAGGTTCTCCCGCAGGCTCTCGCCGACCTTGCCCTCGACCTCGTTCGCGTGCGCGACCAGCCGCTCGATCGAGCCCCACTGCTGCAGCCACTTGGCCGCGGTCTTCGGCCCGACCTTGGGCACGCCCGGGATGTTGTCCGAGCTGTCGCCGACCAGTGCCAGGTAGTCGACCATCTGCGCGGGCTCGACGTCGAACTTCGCCTTGACGCCGGCGGTGTCGAGCGTCGTGTCGAACATCGTGTTGATCAGCGTGACGTGCTCGTTGACGAGCTGCGCCATGTCCTTGTCGCCGGTCGAGATCACGACCCGGAGGCCGGCGGCTTCGGCCCGCCGCGTCAGCGTGCCGATCACGTCGTCGGCTTCGACGCCCTCGATGCGCAGCAGCGGCAGTCCCAGCGCCTCGACGGTCGCGAGCAGCGGCGCGATCTGCGCGCGCAGGTCGTCCGGCATCGGCGGCCGGTGCGCCTTGTAGGCCTCGAACAGGTCGTCGCGGAAGGTGCGACCCGGCGCGTCGAACACCACGGCGATGTGCGTCGGCTCGGTCTCGCGCAGGAACTTCTGCAGCATGTTGACGACGCCGAGCACGGCGCCGGTGGGTTCGCCGCGGGCGTTCGTGAATGGCGGCAGCGCGTGGAACGCGCGGTACAGGTAGGAGGACCCGTCGATCAGGTAGAGGCGTGCTTCGCCGGGCATGTCAGCGCTTCGGCGGTGAGGCGCTGTCGTCGCCTTTCTTCGCGTCGGGCTTGGCGTTGCGCTGGGCGTCCGGCGGGGCGTCGGGGTTCGTGGGCGCCGCGGCAGCCGCCGGCGCCGCCTCGGGTGCGGCCGGCGCGGTCGTGCTCAGGACCTTCGTGGCCGGAGACTTCGACGGCAGCACCAGCGGGCCCTTCTGGCCACAGGCCGCGAGGGCGAGCACGGCGAGGGCCGGCACGGCCAGGGCGTAGCGCGGCAGGGTCCGCATGGAGGCACCTCGGATCGGGCGGGCAGTATAGCCGCCAGCCGCTCAGCCGGCGGCGATCACCGCGACCGTGAGGCGCGAGACGCAGACGAGCTTCTCGGCCTCGTCGCGGATCTCGATGTGCCAGACGTGCGAGCGCCCGCCGAGATGCCACGGCCGGGCGGTGCCCGTGACCCGACCGCTCGTAACGCCGCGCACGTGGTTGCCGTTGATCTCCTGGCCGACGCAGCGGAAGCGGGCCGGGTCGAGGCACAGGCTCGCGGCGACCGAGCCGACGGTCTCGGCGAGCGACAGCGACGCCCCGCCGTGCAGCAGCCCATAGGGCTGGTGGGTACGCGCGTCGACCGGCATCGACGCGGCAAGCCAGTCCTCGCCGACGCCGGTGAAGCGGATGTCGAGGTGCGCGGCGAGCCCGACCATCGCCGTGCGATTGAGGTCCTCGACGGTGAACGGGGCAAACCAGATAGCCATGGCGAGGACGCTAGCAAGGACGCCCGCCGCCGTCCACGCACCGCTTCGGTGTAGGCTTCGGGTCCGGCCCGGAGGCATCGCGGGAACCCATGAGCGCGCCGAGCGACGTCACCCTCGACGACAAGTACGACCGCGAGCGCGGCCGGGTGCTGCTGTCGGGCACGCAGGCGCTCGTGCGCCTGCCGCTCGACCAGCGTCGTCGCGACGTCGCCGCCGGGCGCAACACCGCCGGCTACGTCAGCGGCTACCGGGGCTCGCCGCTCGGTGGCTACGACCAGCAGCTGCTCGCGGCGGGCTCGCGACTCGCGGCGCACCACGTGCGCTTCGCGCCGGGCGTCAACGAGGATCTCGCGGCGACTGCCATCTGGGGCACGCAGCAGCTCGGGCTGCTGCCCGGCGCCAAGTACGACGGCGTGTTCGCGCTCTGGTACGGCAAGGGGCCGGGCGTCGATCGCTCCGGCGATCCGATCAAGCACGCGAACCGGATGGGCACGGCGCCGCTCGGCGGCGTGCTGGTGCTGTTCGGCGACGACCACCCCGGCAAGAGCTCGACGATCTCGCACCAGAGCGAGCAGGCGCTGGCGGCGAACGGCCTGCCGGTGCTGTACCCGGCGACGGTGCAGGAGTTCCTCGACCTCGGGCTGCACGGCTTCGCGCTGTCGCGCCACGCGGGCACCTGGGTCGGCTTCAAGTGCGTCAACGAAACCGTCGAGGCGACGGCGACGGTCGAGGTCGGCCCGGAGCGCCTCGAGTGCCGGCTGCCGGGCGGCGAGCCGCCGGCAGGCGGCGTGCATGCGCGCTATGCCTGGGACCCGATGAGCGACGAGATCCGGCTGACGCGCGTCAAGCTGCCGCGCGCGCAGGCCTACGCGCGCGAGAACCGCCTCGATCGCGTCACGCACGGCGCCGCCCGGCCTGGCGGCCTCGGCATCGTGGCCGCCGGCAAGACCTGGCTCGACGTCGGCGCGGCGCTGGCGGCGCTCGGGCTCGACGCGTCGCGGCTGGCGGCGCTCGGCATCAGCGTCTACAAGCCGGCGCTGATCTGGCCGCTCGAGCCGGTCGCGCTCGCCGAGTTCGCGCGCGGCCAGCGCGAGCTGCTGGTGATCGAGGAGAAGGCGGCGTTCCTCGAGCCGCAGATCGCGCACGCGCTCTACAACCTGCCCGACGGCGAGCGGCCGCGGCTGAGCGGCAAGCACGACGCCGACGGCGCCCCGCTGCTGCCGGCCGACGTGGTGCTCGAGCCGCTCGCGGTCGCGCGCGCGATCGGCGCACGGCTCGCCGCCATCGGGCTCGCCGATGCGGCGCTCGCCGAGCGCACGGCGCTGCTCGGCGCGCAGCTCCAGGAGATCGCGGCGCGCCCGCCCGCGCCCGGGCAGCGGCTGCCGTACTTCTGCTCCGGCTGTCCGCACAACACCTCGACGCGCGTGCCCGAAGGCAGCGTGGCATTCGCCGGCATCGGCTGCCACACGATGGCGATGTTCATGAACCGCGCGACGCTCGCGCCGACGCAGATGGGCGGCGAGGGCCTCACCTGGGTCGGGCTCGCGCCGTTCACTAACCAGGTGCATTCCTTCCAGAACCTCGGCGACGGCACGTATTTCCATTCGGGGCTGCTGGCGATCCGTGCGGCGGTCGCCGCCAACGTGAACATCACCTACAAGCTGCTCTACAACGACGCGGTCGCGATGACCGGCGGTCAGGCGGTCGAGGGGCATCTGTCGGTCGCCGAGATCACGCAGCAGCTGCGCGCCGAACGCGTGACCACCATCGCCGTGGTCGCCGACGATCCGGCGAAGTACGGGTCGACGCCGGCCTTCGCCCCGGGCGTCACGCTCCACGAGCGCCACGAGCTCGACGCCGTGCAGCGGCGGCTGCGGGCGGTGCCGGGCGTCACCGCGCTGATCTATGACCAGGTGTGTGCCGCGGAGAAGCGCCGCCGGCGCAAGCGCGGCCGCCTCGCGGACCCGGATCGACGCGTGCTCATCAATCCGCTCGTCTGCGAGGGCTGCGGCGACTGCTCGGCGCGCTCGAACTGCGTCTCGGTGCTGCCGCTCGAAACCGAGTTCGGCCGCAAGCGGGCGATCGACCAGTCGAGCTGCAACAAGGACTACTCCTGCGTCGACGGCTTCTGCCCGGCATTCGTAACCGTCGAGGGCGCGACGCTGCAGCGGGCGGACGCGAGCGCGCTCGACGCGACGCTGGCCGTCGCCCTGCCCGAACCCGCGCAGCCGTCGCCGGCGGCGACCGCGGCGCTGCTCGTCACCGGCATCGGCGGCACCGGCGTCGTCACGGTCGGCGCGCTGCTCGCGATGGCGGCCCACCTCGAGGGGCGAGCGGCGACCGTGTACGACATGACCGGGCTGGCGCAGAAGGGCGGTGCGGTGCTGTCGCACGTCAAGATCGGGCCGGCCGGCGCGGCGCCGGTCCCGCCACGCGTCGGTCTCGGCGAGGCCGACCTGCTGCTCGCCTGCGACCTGGTCGCAGCGGCGTCCGCCGAGGTGCTCGGCACGATCGGGCGCGGCCGGACCCGGCTCGCGCTCAACACGCACCTCGTGCCGACGGCGGTGTTCCAGCTGAACCCGGATGCGGATTTCCGGGGCGGCGAGGCGGTCGCACGCCTGACCGCGGCCGTCGGCGAGCACGCCGCCGGGCTCGTCGATGCCACGCGCGCGGCGCGCGAGCTGCTTGGCGACACGGTCGGCGCGAACCTGTTCCTGGTCGGCTACGCGCTGCAGCGCGGCTGGCTGCCGGTCGGCCGGGCGGCGGTCGAGCGGGCCATCGAGCTGAACGGCGCCGCCGTACCGCTCAACCGGCGTGCGCTGGCGCTCGGGCGGCTCGCGGCCGCAGACCCGGCGCGCTTCGCGGCGCTCGGCGCCGCGCCGGCCGAGACCGTGGCCGAATCGCCGCTCGAGCAGCGCGCCCGCTTCCTCGTGGGCTACCAGGATGTCGCCTACGCGGATCGCTACCGTGCACTGGTCGCGCGGGTCGCGGCGGCCGAGCGCGACCGGACCCCGGGCAAGACCGCGCTGACCGAGGCCGTCACGCGCTACTACTTCAAGCTGCTCGCCTACAAGGACGAGTACGAGGTCGCACGCCTGCACACCGGCGCCGAGTTCCGCACGCTGCTGCAGGCGACGTTCCGCGGCGACTACCGACTGCGCTACCACCTCGCGCCGCCGGGGCTGACGCGGCACGATGCGGTCCGCGGCGAACCCCGCAAGATCACGGTCGGCCGGTGGCTGACGCCGGTGCTCGCAGCGCTCGCGGCGCTGCGCTTCCTGCGCGGCACGCCGTTCGATCCGTTCGGCTGGCGGGTCGAGCGCCGCAGCGAGCGGCAGCTGATCGCCGACTACGAGCGCATCGTCGCCGAGCTCGCCGCCGGCCTCGGTCCCGAGCGTCACGCGCTCGCGGTCGAGATCGCGAGCCTGCCGGAGCGGATCCGCGGCTACGGCCACGTCAAGGCGCGCCACCTCGGCGAGGTTCGCGAGCGTGAGCGCGCGCTCCTCGCCCGCTGGCGGCAGCCGGCGCCCGCGGACGCCCCGGTCGATCGGGCCGCCTGAACCGCGCTGGCGGGCCGAGCCGGCGACATGCTGCAATGACCGCACCGGAACTCCGGTGCCGCGGGGCGGTCCGCTGACACGGGACCGGACGCCGCGACGCCGCGCCACCGCCTGCCGGAGAGTCACATGCCGAGGATGCCGCTGCCGGGTCGAGTGCTGCGGGTCGCTGCCGCCGGGCTCGCGATGCTGCTGGCCGGCTCCTACTGCAGCTGGCGTGGCTACTACGTGCCCTCGGGCCTGCAGGGTTCGTCCTCGCAGGTCATGGTCGGACCGGTCGGCGGCTTCGGCAGCGTGTTCGTCGACGGTGTCGAGTTCGCGGATGGCAACGCGACGCTGACGATCGATGGCGTCGCGGCGAGTGAGGCGCAGCTCACCGTCGGACGCGTTGCCACCGTGACCGGTGGCAGCCCGAGCGCCGGCGCCGCGACGGCCAGCACGATTGCCGTGACCACGAAGCTGGTTGCGCCGGTCAGTGCGATCGACCTCGCCGGGGCGACACTGACGCTGCTCGGCCAGACGGTCCGTATCACCGGCGACACCAGCGTCGCCAGCGGCCTCGCGCCCACCGACCCGGGCGGGGTGACGATCGGCACGCTGCTCGCGGTCGATGGCTACCGCACGTCCACCGGGCTGATCGCCTCGCGGGTTGACCTCGCCTCGCTCGGCTCGACCTACCAGGTGGCCGGGCGGGTGACGAACCTCGACACCGCGGCGGCGACCTTCACGATCGACGGCACCACGGTCGACTACAGCGCCGCCGGCAGCGGCGTCCCCTCGAACCTCACCAACGGCCAGTACGTGGTCGCGACCGGCGCGACGCTCGCGGATTCGGCGACGCTGCGCGCGACGCTGGTGAGCGCGCAGAGCGAGGTGCCGGCGGGCGCGAGCGGCGCCGCCGGTACCGTGCACGGCGCGATCACGCGTTTCGGATCGGTCACGGACTTCGACGTGGGCGGCCAGACCGTGGCGACCACGGCCACGACCACGTTCACGGATGGCGCGAGCACCGATCTGGCCGCCGACGTCGAGCTCGAAGTCGCCGGCAGCTACGCGGCGAACGCGGTGCTGACCGCGAGCCAGGTCACTCTCTGGCCGGCGGCCAACGTGCGGATCGTCGGTGCGGTGTCCGCGCTCGACCGTGCCGGCCAGACCTTCGCCGTCGACGGCATCACGGTCACGGTGACCGCCGCGTCGCGCTGGGACGACCGCAGCGCGACGCAGCTGCGCTCCTTCGGCCTTGCGAGTCTCGCGATCGGCGACTGGGTGGTGGTGCGCGGCGTGGCGGGCTCCGGCACCACTGCGCGCGCGCGGATCATCGAGCGCGCGACGACCCCGTCGCCCGTCGTGGTCGAGCTCCAGGATGCCGCGACCGCGGTCGCGGCGCCGAACTTCACGCTGACCGGCATCACCGTGATCGCGAACAGCGCGACCTTCGCCGCCGTCGATGGGTCGCCCCTGAGCTCGGGCGCGTTCTTCGCGGCGGCGCCCGGCCGGCTGGTGCGCGCGCGCGGCTCGTTGTCGGCGACCGGTGCGCTGGTCGCGACGAGCGTCAGCCTGCGCGACTGAGCGGGACGTGCGCGCAGCCGCGAAGCGAGGCCGCCTGCGGGGACATCCCGGCGGCGCCCCCGAGCGCCGCTTCCGAGCCGCCGCGCGCCCGGCAATCCTGTCGGCGTTCGAGCAGGCGGTCGCGGCGCGCGACGGCGCGAGCGCGGCGGAGTGCGTGCACGAGCTGTGGATGCGCGGCGAGATCGGCCTGCAGATCGAGCAGCTGCTGGCGCGCGCCTGGGCCGCCGCGGCGCCGACGCTTCCCGACTGGCTGCCAATGCGGCACGTCGCCTGGCTGCCGACGGCTTACGAGGTCGCGGCCCGCTGCACCGCGGCGCGCTGCGGCCGCTCGAACATCTACCTCGTGCTGCTCGACTACGCCGACGCGCCGGGCGACCCGCACGGCGTGTACGTCGGCATGTCGGGGTATCCGGCACACGAACGCTTCGACCAGCACAAGGCGGGCATCCGCGCCGCCGGCAGCGTGCTCAAGCGCGGCCTCGAGCCGCTGACCGGGCCGGTCGCGCACCTGCAGGGCATCGCGCGCGACGAGGCGGAGCGCATCGAATCCGAGCTCGCGGAGGCACTGCGCGCGGCCGGCATCCGCGTGCAGGGGGGCCACTGATGCGGCGGCATCGCCCCGACCGCGATGGACCGCCGGCGCCGCTGCCGGACGCCGCGAGCATCGACCGGCGCTACGGGCTCGAGCCCGTCTTCGAGCCGGGCCGCGAGCGCACCGGGCTCGGAGAATTCGTCTCGATCGACTGCCCGTACTGCGGTGAGCGGTTCGCCACGCCACTCGACCTCAGCGCGGGGTCGTACGCGGCGATCGAGGATTGCCAGGTCTGCTGCCGGCCGATCGAGATCGCCGTCAGCGTCGATGAGGCGGGTGCGCTCGGTGGCTTCGAGGCGCGTCGCCTCGACTAGCCGGATGGCAGCAGCGCGTGCCGCCACATCTGGCGCTGCGCCTTGAACGCGTAGTCGAGCACGCCGAGCTGCTCCTCGGCGAGTTCGAACGCGGCACCGATCGGGGTCAGCGGAGGTACGTGGATGTAGCCGTCCGCCTCGTCGTGGTGAAAGGAGATCTCGGCCCGTGCGGCGCGCGCGAGCCGCATCAGGTCGCCGTTCTCGGCGAGGCAGTGCATGAACAGCCGCTCCGCCCCAACCATCCGCGCGTGGCCGAGCGCACGCCGCATCAGCAGCGTGCCGAGGCCGCGCCGGCGGGCATGGGCCAGTACGCTGATGCCGAGTTCGACCACCTCCGCCTCCGGGCAGAGGTGAGCAACGCCCAGCAGCTCGAGGTCGTCCGCGTAGACGCCGAGCACCGTCGAACGGCCGAAGTCGATGCCCTCGACGTAGGCCGCGACCGACTCCGGCGCGAGAAACGTCCCGAATCGCAGATAGGTGTCGCGCCGCGACAGGGCGCCGAAGTGCGCGATTAGCGCATGCCGGTGAGCGGCGTTCAGATGGCGGGCATTGAGGGGCAGGACACGATCTCCGGCATTCCTTATATTCTAGGGCTGCCCTGGCGAAGCCCGCGTGACGTGGATTCATGTCTGCGGCAAATGCCGATCAGCCGCCGGCCGTGCCGGTGGGCCCGGGCGACCGTCGCCCGCCGTTTGGCCCGAATCTGAGGATCGCCCGCTTGGCCATCACCGCAGCGTCGAGAGGATCATGAGCGGGCGCGCGGCCACTGCGGTCCGCCACGCCGCTGCGGCGCTGCTCTGCTGTGCAGCCGTGAGCGCGACCGCGGCGGCGGCGACCGCGGAGCCGACGGAAGAGGAGCGGGCGGTACACAGCTGGCGTGCGGCGCGCACCGTCGAAATCGCGGGCGATGGCGGCTGGCTGACAGTGGTGGGGCTGCACTGGCTGCGCGAGGGCACGCACACGATCGGACGCGCGCGCGACAACGAGATCGTGCTGCCCTCGCCGGCGGTCGCCCGCCATGCGGGCCGGATCGTGGTCGTCGATCACTCGGTGCGTCTCGAGCCCGCCGAGCACAGCGGGCTGCTGCGCGACGGAGCGCCGGCCGAGGCGCAGGAACTTGCGCCCGCACGCGACGGCGATGGCCGGGTGCTGACGGCCGGTTCGCTGCGCTTGTTCGTCATCGATCGTGCCGGTCGCTACGCACTGCGCGTGCGCGATCTCGACAGCGCCGCGCGGCGCGCCTTCCGCGGCCTCGATTACTTCGCGATCGACCCGGCGTGGGTCGTCGAGGCGCGGTTCGAGGCCTACGAGCCGGCTCGGCGCCTGCCGATCGTGAACGTCTTCGGCGACGAGATCGAGATGATCTCGCCCGGTGCGCTCGTCTTCGAGCGCGACGGTCGCGAGTGGCGCCTCGACGCGCTGCTCGAGTCGCCGGGCGACGACCACCTGTTCGTGATGTTCGCCGACGCCACCTCCGGGCACGAGACTTACGGTGCCGGCCGCTTCCTGCACGTGCCGCTGCCGGTCGCGGGCCGGGTCCGCGTGGACTTCAACGAGGCCTACAACCCGCCCTGCGCATTCACCGGCTTCGCCACGTGCCCGCTGCCGCCGCCGCAGAACCGGCTGGCGCTCGCGGTGCGCGCCGGCGAGGTGCGTTACGCCGGCCACTGAGCGCATCGCGCGCACGCTGCGCTAGACTCCGCGCTCGGCGCCGGCCGCCGGCCGGAAGGGGACACGCATGCGAATCCGTCATCCGCGCGCCGCGGCGCGCCTCGTCGCTTTCATCGCCGGCGCCGGCGCAGCGACGCTCGCCGCCGCGCTGCCGGCCGATCCATACCCGTCGACCTACGTGGCCGCGGCAGCGCCGCCGCTGCTGATCCGCGGTGCCACCGTGCTGACCGGGACCGGCACGCGCCTCGAGGACACCGACGTGCTGGTCGCCGACGGCCATATCGTGGGCGTCGGACCGCACCTGGACGCGCCGGCCGGTGCGCGCGTCGTCGACGCGCATGGCCGCTGGCTGACGCCCGGCATCATCGACGTTCACTCGCACCTCGGCGTGTATCCGAGCCCGGCGGTCTCCGGCAACAGCGACGGCAACGAAATGACCTCGCCCGTGACCGCGAACGTCTGGGCCGAGCACTCCGTCTGGCCCGTCGATCCGGGCTTCGACACGGCGCTCGCCGGCGGCGTCACGACGCTCGAGATCCTGCCGGGCTCCGCCAACCTGATCGGCGGCCGCTCGGCCGTACTCAAGAACGTCGCAGCCGTCACCTACCAGGCGATGAAGTTCCCCGGCGCACCGCAGGGACTCAAGATGGCCTGCGGCGAGAACCCGAAGCGCGTCTATGGCGCGGGTCGCAACCAGGCGCCCGGCACACGCATGGGCAACGTCGCGGGCTACCGCGCGCAGTGGATCGAGGCGCAGGAGTACCTGCGCGAGCTCGCCGGCTACGAGGCGAAGCTGAAGGCCGGCGGCAAGGCGGCAGAGGAGGCGAAGCCGCCGAAGCGGGACCTGCGACTCGAGACGCTCGCCGGCGTGCTGCAGGGCGATATCGCCGTGCAGATGCACTGCTACCGCGCGGACGAGATGGCCATCATGCTCGACATGTCGCGCGAGTTCGGCTTCCGGATCGCGGCCTTCCATCACGCCGTCGAGGCCTACAAGATCGCGAACCTGCTGGCCGAGCGCGGCGTCTGCGCGGCGATGTGGGCTGATTGGTGGGGATTCAAGATGGAAGCCAATGACGGCATCCAGGAGAACATCGCGCTGGTCGATGCGGCGCCGCAGGGCTGCGCGATCGTGCACTCCGATTCCGAGGATGGCATCCAGCGGCTGAACCAGGAGGCGGCCAAGGCCATGGCGCGCGGCCGCGCCGCCGGCCTCCCGATCCCGCCCGAACGTGCCATCGAGTGGCTGACCCGGAATCCCGCCCGCGCGCTTGGCATCGAGCGCCAAACCGGTACCGTCGAGACGGGCAAGATGGCCGACCTCGTGCTCTGGAATCGCGATCCGTTCAGCGTCTATGCGCTCGCCGACGAGGTGTACATCGACGGCGTGCTGCAGTTCGACCGGGCCCACCCGCCCGCGGTGCCGCGCTCGGACTTCATGCTCGGCCAGCCGGCGGCGGCGGGGGTGGTCCCGTGAGCGCGCGACGGTCGGTTCGTCTCGCCGCGCTCGGCGTGCTGCTCTGCGCCGGCGGCGCGCTGGCGGCACCCGCCTCGGTGCTGCTGCGCGACGGCACGGTGCACACCGGCACCGCCCGCGGCACGCTCGCGCACGCCAGCGTGCTGCTGGTGGGCGGCCGCGTCGCGGCGGTGGGCACGGGGCTCACGGCGCCGGCCGGCGCCGAAGTGGTCGACCTCAAGGGCCGGCCGGTGACGCCGGCGCTGTTCGGCGGCGTCGTGCAGCTCGGGGTCGTCGAGGTCGAGGCCGAGTCCTCGACGCGCGACGGCACGCTGAAGCTCGGCCAGATGCGGCCGGAATTCGACGTCGCGCTCGCCTTCAATCCGGACTCGATCCCGGTCGAGGTGTCCCGCGCCGAGGGCGTCGGCTTCGCGCTGCTCGCGCCGGGCACCGAGCCCGGCCGCAAGGGTGCGCCCGGCAGCTCGATCGTCGCCGGCCTCGCCTCCGTCGCGCGGCTCGACGGCCGCCGGCCGCGACCGCCGGTCGCGCTCGAGGTGCTGGTCGGCGAGGACGCGGGGCCGCTCGCCGGCGAGAGCCGCGCCGCCGCCTACATGCTGCTCGCCCAGGCCCTCGAGGAGTCGCGGACCCCGGCCGCGCTCGCGCCCGGCGAGGAGCGTCTGCTGACCGCCGCGGGGCGGCGGACGCTGAAGTCCTTCGTCACCGAGCAGAAGCCGGTGCTGTTCGTCGCCGATCGCGCGGCCGACATCCGTGCGGCAGTCGAGTTCGCGGAGCGCGAGAAGCTCCGGGCGGTGATCGTCGGCGGCGCGGAGGCCTGGCGCGTCGCGCCGCTGCTCGCGCGGGCGCAGGCGCCGGTCGTGCTCGACCCGCTCGATGACCTGCCGCAGGAGTTCGACCGGCTTGGTGCGACGCTCGAGAACGCGGCGCGGCTGCACGCCGCCGGCGTCACGCTGATCTTCAGCTCGCGCTCCGCCGCGCCGCACGATGCCCGCAAGCTGCGCCAGGCGGCCGGCAACGCGGTGGCGCACGGGCTGCCGTGGGACGCAGCGCTCGCCGCGATCACGAGCGCGCCGGCGCGCGTGTTCCGCACCGGCGGCGAATACGGCAGCATCGAGCCCGGACGGGCGGCCAACCTCGTGGTGTGGAGCGGCGACCCGCTCGAGGTGACGAGCCTGGTCGACGCGGCCTGGCTCGACGGGCACCGCCAGTCGCTCGGCACCCGTCAGACTGCCCTTCGCGACCGCTATCTCGCGAAGCTGCGCGCCGGCACCGCCCGCTGAAACCCGGAGCGCGCCGGTGGCTCAGTGCTTGCCGGCGAGCGCCTGGATCAGCACGTACCAGTGCGTGAGGCCGGCGTAGAAGGACGCCACCGGGATGCGCTCGTCGAGGCCGTGCGCGAATTCCTCGCTGCCCTTCTCGAAGGTGCTGCCGACGCCGTAGGTCGGTATCCCGCCGTTGCGGAACACCAGACCGTCGGTCGCGTAGGCGGCCTGCGTCGGTACGATCTCGGCCCCCGGGTTCGCCGCGTTGACCGCACGCGTGACGAGCTGCATGACGTCGGCGCGCAGCGGCGAGGCCTCGGAGGTGGTGGGCTCGTAGTTCATCGTGACCTCGACCTGCGGTCCGCCGAGGCGCTTCAGCGTCTGCTGGACTTCCGCCACGGGCGTGCCGGGGAAGACGCGGCAGTTGATCGTGGCCGTCGCGGACTGCGGCAGCGCGTTCTCGGCGTGCCCGCCCTGCAGCATGGTCGCGACGCAGGTCGTGCGCAGCTTGCCGACGTGCTGCGGGTAGCGCGAGATCTCGGCCGCCGCTGCGGCGTCGCTCGGGTCCGCGACGAAGCGCTTCAGCGCCTCACCGAGCGGACCGCCGGTGACGCGGCTGGTGGCGCGCAGGTCGCCGATCGTCCAGTCGTTGTGCCGCACCGGAAACTGGTAGCCCTGCACCGCCTTCAGCGCGTCGGCGAGTGCGTAGATCGCGTTGTCGGCTCGCGGCTGCGAGCTGTGTCCGCCGGGATTGCGGACCGTCATCGAGAACGACACGGAATACTTCTCGGCGCCCTGCACGAAGAACAGCGTCGGCTTGCCAGTGGTCTCGTCGAGCACGCCGCCGCCGCCGTCGCCATTCAGCGCGAATTCGGCGTCGACCAGCTCGCGGTGATGCCGCACGAGATCGTCCGCGGTTGCCTGCGCGGTCTCCTCGTCGCCGCTGAAGGCGATGATCAGGTCGCGGCTCGGCACGAAGCCTTCGGCCTTCAGCCGCAGGAAAGTCTCCGTCAGCAGCGCGACCTCCTGCTTGACGTCCGACGTGCCGCGGCCGAAGAAGTAGCCGTGCTCCTCGGTCAGCGTGTAGGGATCGCGCTGCCAGTCGGAGCGCTTGGCCGTCACGACATCCATGTGCGCGAGGAAGGCGACCGGCCGTCCGCCGCGGCCATTGCCGCGGTAGCGCACCACGAGCGACGCGGTCTCGCCGAGCGGCAGCACGTGCACGTCGTCGGCCGGGAAGCCCGCGGCGCGGAACCGTCCGGCCAGGTACTCGGCGAGCTTCGGCACCTGGCCCTTGCCGATCGACGACTCGTAGCTGATCACCTTGGCGAACAGCTCGCGCGCCTCGGCACGCACCGGCTCCGGTGTCGGCGCGACCGACGGCGCGGCGGCGACTGCGACGACGGGCAACAGCAGGCAGAACGTCGCGGCGGGACGATGCATCGGGTCACTCCACGGGGCCGGCGCGCGCCGGCGGGACGGCGCACTATAGAGTGTTGAATCCGGGCACGCGAGGTGGCACGGTAGCTCGGCCACCGGCCGGCGGGTCGCGTTCGAGGCGGGCGACGATGACCGATGCAAGCGCAGCACTGCTCCGCGAGGTGGCGACCCAGCTCCCGGCCGGCGCGCTGCTGACGCCGGAGGAGGCTGGCGCCCGCCACCGCGCCGACTGGACCCGCGTCAACCCCTGTGCGCCGGCCGCGGTCGCGCGCCCACGCGCGACCGACGAAGTCGCCGCGATCCTGCGCGCCTGCCACGCCGCCGGCCAGCCGGTGGTGGTGCAGGGCGGCCTGACCGGGCTCGCGGGCGGCGCCACGCCGCGCGCCGGCGAGCTCGCGCTGTCGCTCGAGCGCCTCGCGGGCGTCGAGTGGATCGATGCCGATGCCGGGGCGATGCAGGTGTGCGCCGGCACGCCGCTCGCGGTTGCGCAGGCGGCTGCCGAGGCGCACGGGCTGCAGCTCGCGCTCGACCTCGGCTCGCGGGGTTCGTGCACCGTCGGCGGCAACATCGCCACCAACGCGGGTGGCAACCGCGTGATCCGCTACGGGATGATGCGCGAGCTGGTGCTCGGGCTCGAGGCGGTGCTCGCGGACGGCACGGTGCTGACGTCTCTGAGCCCGATGCTGAAGAACAACGCCGGCTACGACCTGAAGCAGCTGTTCATCGGCACCGAGGGCACGCTCGGGGTCGTGACCCGCGCGGTGCTGCGACTGCACGCGGCGCCGCGCGAGCGACTGACCGCGTTCGTCGCCGCGCCGTCGTTCGCGGCGCTGGTCGCGCTGTTGCGCGCCGCGCGCGGTGAGTTCGGCGGCGAGCTCGGCTCGTTCGAGGCGATGTGGTCCAACTACTACGAGCTCGCGCTCGCGGCGCTCCCGGTGGGTCCGCGGCCGTTCGACGGACGTCACCCGTTCTACGTGCTGCTGGAGATCGAGGCGCTCGAGCCGGTGGCGGTGACCACGCGCCTCGAGAGCTTCCTCGCCCGGCAGCTCGAGGCGGGCACCGCGGCCGAGGCGCTCATCACCCGCTCGCTCGAGGAAGGCGCGCGCCTGTGGCGCGTGCGCGAGTCGGCGGGCGAGATCATGATGACGCTCGGCATCCCGATGGGGTACGACGTGTCGCTGCCGATCGCGCGCATGCCGGCGTTCCTCGAGCGGCTCGACGCCGAGGTGCCGGCGGTGCTCGGCGAGCAGCCGCTGTACGTCTTCGGTCACCTCGGCGACGGCAACCTGCACCTCGTGACCGGATTGCGAAGCCCCGGCCAGATCCCGGCGCTCGACCAGATCGTCTACGGCGCCCTGGCCGGCTACGGCTCGGTGTCCGCCGAGCATGGCATCGGCCAGCTCAAGCGCCACTGGCTGCCAGCCTCGCGCAGCCCGGCGGAGCTCGCCACGATGCGGCTGCTGAAGTCGGCGCTCGACCCGCGCAACATCCTGAATCCCGGACGCGTGCTGTGAGTCGCGCGATGCCGGCGGCCGGCGAGGTGACGCGATGAAGCTCTACACGTTCTGGCGCAGTTCCGCGGCGTACCGGGTCCGCATCGCGCTCAACCACAAGGGCCTCGCCTACGACAGCATCCCGAAGGCCTTCGCGCGCGAGGAGCACCGCGCGGCGGACTACCTCGCCCTGAACCCGCAGGGCCTGATCCCGGCGCTCGACGACGACGGGTTCGTGATCGGCCAGTCGCTCGCGATCATCGAGTACCTCGAGGAGACCCACCCCGAGCCGTCGCTGCTGCCGGGCGACGCGCGCGGCCGCGCGCTGGTGCGCTCGATGGCGCAGGCCGTCGCCTGCGACATCCATCCGCTCAACAACCTGCGGGTGCTGAACTACCTCAAGGGCCCGCTCCAGCAGGACGCGGCCGCGGTCGAGCGCTGGTACCAGCACTGGGTGCTGGCGGGCTTCGCCGGCCTCGAGGCGCTGGTGCGCAGGCACAGCGGCGACGGGCGCCACTGCCACGGCAGCGAGGTGACCGTCGCCGACGTCTGCCTCGTGCCGCAGCTATACAACGCGCGCCGCTTCCGCTGCGACCTGTCCGGCTTCCCGGCGCTGGTGGCGGTCGGCGCCGCGCTCGAGGCGTTGCCGGCCTTCGCGGCCGCCCGACCCGAGGTGCAGCCCGGCGCCGAGTGACGGCCGGCCGCTGTCGCGCGCCGTCGCCGTCGGCGATACTCCCGGACCCGGCCGCCCGCCACCCGCTACCCGACCCGAGGATCCACGCATGAAGACCCGCGCCGCCATCGCCTACGCCGCCGGCAAGCCGCTGGAAGTGGTGACGCTGGACCTCGACGGCCCGAAGGCGGGCGAGGTGCTGATCGAGCTGAAGGCCACCGGCGTGTGCCACACGGACGAGTTCACGCGCTCGGGCGCGGATCCGGAAGGGCTCTTCCCGGTGATCTTCGGGCACGAGGGCGCCGGCATCGTCGTCGACGTCGGCCCCGGGGTGACCTCGGTGAAGAAGGGCGACCACGTGATCCCGCTCTATACGCCGGAATGCCGGCAGTGCAAGAGCTGCACCTCGCACAAGACCAACCTCTGCACCGCGATCCGCGCGACACAGGGCAAGGGCGTGATGCCGGACGGCACCAGCCGGTTCTCGATCGGCGGCGAGAAGGTCCACCACTACATGGGCTGCAGCACCTTCTCGAACTACACCGTGCTGCCGGAGATCGCGGTCGCGAAGATCCGCCCGGACGCGCCGTTCGACAAGGTCTGCTACATCGGCTGCGGCGTCACGACCGGCATCGGTGCGGTGATCAACACCGCCAAGGTCGAGGCGGGCGCGAACGTCGTCGTGTTCGGGCTCGGCGGCATCGGCCTCAACGTGATCCAGGGCGCGCGCCTGGTCGGCGCCAACAAGATCATCGGCGTCGACATCAACCCGAAGCGCAAGGCGCTCGCCGAGCAGTTCGGCATGACGCACTTCGTGAACCCGAAGGAGGTCGGCGGCGACCTGGTCGCGCACCTGGTCGAGCTCACCGACGGCGGTGCCGACTACTCGTTCGAGTGCGTCGGCCACGTCGACCTGATGCGCCAGGCGCTCGAGTGCTGCCATCGCGGCTGGGGCGTGTCGGTGATCATCGGCGTCGCGGGCGCCGGCCAGGAGATCAAGACCCGGCCGTTCCAGCTGGTCACCGGCCGGGTCTGGAAGGGCACGGCCTTCGGCGGCGCGCGCGGCCGCACGGACGTGCCGAAGATCGTCGACTGGTACATGGACGGCAAGATCTCGATCGATCCGCTGATCACGCACACGCTGCCGCTCGCGCGCATCAACGATGCGTTCGACCTGATGCACGCGGGCGAGTCGATCCGCAGCGTCGTCGTCTACTGAGGTACCGCCATGTCCGTGACCGCTGTGGTGCTGATCAAGGCCAAGACCCGCTCGATCGGCGAGCTGGCGGCGGCTCTCGCCGAACTCGACGGCGTGGTCGACGTCTACTCGGTCGCCGGGCGCTACGACCTCGTGGCGATCGTGCGCGCCAAGCGCAACGAGGAGATCGCCGACATCGTCAGCGACCGGATGCACGCGCTGCCGGGCATCGAGGACTCCGAGACGCTGATCTCCTTCCGCGTCTACCGGAAGTCCGACGTCGAGGCCGGCTTCGGCCTCGGGCTCGACGAGTAGCGCCGGGAACGCGAACGGCGTCGCGTTCGCCGCCGGGCGAACGAGACGCAGCTCGCACCACCGGCGGCGGCGCTTGCCGGCGGGGCCGGGGACCCGCATCTTGGACACTCGGCCGGGTCCCTCCCGGCCGGCCGCGTGGGGCGGCTGAAGGGCAACGTTGGTGAGCACCGGTCTGGCCACGGCGGCGACGACGGACGGTGCCCGGCCGCCGCGCTGGGTCGACCGGCTGTGCCTCGGGCTCCTCGTCTACACGGTCGTCGCGGCCTTCTGGATGCTGACCGGGCTCGGCGGCGAGCGGGTCCGCCACTACGTCGGCCTGCTGGCGGACACCCCGGCCTGCGTCGTCGCGTTCGTCGTCGCGGCGGCCGCCGCGCGGCGCCAGCCGCCCGGGCCGACGCGCACCGGCTGGCACTGCCTCGCGCTCGCGCTCGCGCTGTACGGCATCGCGACCGCCATCGGCGTCGCCTCGTGGCTGCGCGACACCGATCCCTTCCCGGGCATCGCCGACGTCTTCAACCTCGCCTTCTACCCGTTCTTCTTCGCCGGGCTGGTCTACAAGATCCGTGCGGCGGCGGTGCGCGTGCGCTGGCTCAACCTGTCGCTCGATGCACTGGTGCTGGTGGCCGGCTTCGGCGCGTTCTTCTGGTTCCTGATCATCCGCCAGACGGCCGGCGGCACCCAGCTCGACGTCGTCAAGACGGCCCTCAGCCAGACTTACATCGCGCTCAACTGCGTGATGGTGCTGGCGCTCGGCGTGCTGCTGCTCGCCGCCGCCGAGAGCCGCAGCGGCCGGCGGGTCGCGCTGCTGCTGTCGGTCGGCTTCGCGACGATGCTGCTGGGCGACGTCGCCTGGTCGGTCGCCAAGATCACCGGCCATTACCTGTCCGGCGACCTGCAGGACGCGCTGTACGTGGCCTGCTACCTGCCGCTCGCGCTCGCCGCCCGCGAACGGCTGCGCGCCGCCGAGGTCGAGGCCGAGTCGCACGCGCTGCAGCTGTTCGCGCAGGCACTGCCGTACGCCTCGATGTTCACCGCGTTCGCCGTGCTGGTGATGCTGACGCACGGCGACGTGCGCAGCCCGACGACGGTGATGACGATCATCGTGTTCGCGCTCGCGCTGCTGACGATGCTGCGCCAGGCACTGGTGTCGCGCCAGGACGCGCTGATCCGCGAACGGCGGGCGGCGCGGCTCGTCGAGGACCGCTATGCCTCGCTGATCGCGAACGCGTCCGACGTCATCATGATCGTCGCCGAGGACGGCACGCTGCGCTTCGCCTCGCCGGCCTCCGAGCGCACGCTCGGCCTGCGGCCCGAGGCGCTCGCCGGTCGCAACCTGCTGGACGCCTGGGCGGGCGAGGACCGCGAGCGGCTGCGGGCCTTCCTCGCCGAGGTCGCGGCCTCGCAGGCGGCCTCCGTCGGGCCGGTGGAACTGCGCCTCGAGCGGGGTCACGAGCGGCTGGTGGTCGAGGTGGTCGGCAGCAACCTGAGCGCGGATCCCGCGGTCGAAGGACTCGCGCTCAACCTGCGCGACATCACCGAGCGCAAGGGCCTCGAGGAGAAGCTGCGGCAGCTGGCGTTCCACGATCCGCTGACGCTGCTCGCGAACCGCAGCCTGTTCCGCGACCGCGTGCAGCACTCGCTGGCGCTGGCGCAGCGCGGCGGGCACCAGGTCGCGGTGATGTTCATCGACCTCGACAACTTCAAGAACGTCAACGACTCGCTCGGCCACGAGGCGGGCGACCGGCTGCTGCAGGCGGTGGCGCAGCGGCTGATGAAGTCGACGCGCGCCGCCGACACGGTAGCGAGGCTCGGCGGCGACGAGTTCGCGATCCTGGTCGAGGGCTTCGGCCGCGACGGCGAGGTGGAGAGCCTGGCCGGCACGCTGATCGACCGCCTCGACCAGCCGTTCCCGATCGGCGCGGCGCAGTTCAACGTCTCGGCGAGCATCGGCGTCGCGTTCGCGGCCAGCGGCGTCGGCACGGACGCGCTGCTGAGCCGCGCCGACATCGCGATGTATCACGCGAAGTCCGCCGGCAAGAACCGCTTCGCGGTGTTCCAGCCGCCGATGCAGTCGCAGCTGCACGAGCGCATGCGACTCGAGGCCGATATCGGCCGGGCGCTGCGCGAGCAGGAATTCGTGGTCGAGTACCAGCCGATCGTCGACCTCGGCAGCCGTTCGCTGCTCGGCGTCGAGGCGCTGGTGCGCTGGCAGCATCCGGAGCTCGGGCGCCTGGCGCCGCGGCGCTTCATCCAGATCGCGGAGGAGAGCGGCCAGATCGCGCGCATCGAGCGCTGGGTGCTCGCCAAGGCCTGCCGCGAGCTGCGCGGCTGGCGCGAGACCGTGGCCGGCGGCCGCGAGCTGCGGCTTGCGGTCAACATCTCGGGGCGGCACCTGCAGCACGGCGACCTGGTCGAGGACGTCGCGCACGCGCTCGAGATCTCGGGCTTCGAGCCGGGCAACCTCGTGATCGAGCTGACCGAGAGCACGATCATGCACAACACCGAGGCGAACCTCGCGCGCCTGCTGCAGCTGAAGGCGCTCGGCGTCAAGCTCGCGATCGACGACTTCGGCACCGGCTACTCGTCGCTGTCGTACCTGCACCGCTTCCCGATCGACATCCTGAAGATCGACCAGTCGTTCGTCAGCCGGCTGACGAACAGCGACAACGGCCCCGAGCTGGCGCGCGCGGTGATCACGCTCGGCGACACGCTCGGTCTCGACACGGTGGCCGAAGGCATCGAGCTCGAGGAGGAGGCCGCCTCGCTGCTCGGGCTCGGCTGCGTGGCCGGACAGGGCTACCTGTTCCAGCCGCCGGCGACGCTCGCCGAGCTGACCGGCAGTCCGCTGGTGGCGAACCGCGAGCGCCTGTGGAACAGCGCTACCGCGGCCGGCGACCTGTCGCCGACCGGCCGCTTCGACGCGCTCGAGACGGGCGCGGCCTAGGCGCGGTCAGCCGCCGGCCAGCTCGGCGGCCACGCGCCGGTAGGCCTCGCGAAACGGGATCCCCTGCTCCACCACAAGCCGGTAGGCGCGCTCCGCCGCGTGGATCGCCGGGTCCGGGTGGATGTTCTCCGGCCGGAAGCGCACGCCGTCGAGCGCGGCCGGCACGATGCCGAGCGTCGCGAGCGCGAGGTCGATGCCACGGAACAGTGGCACCTTCAGCAGCTGCAGGTCCCGCTGGTAGCCGCTCGGCAGCTTGGCAACGATGCCGAGCGCCTCGGCGAGGCACGCGGCCGCGGCGGCACTGCGGCCACGGATCAGCTCGAAGACGTCGGGGTTGCGCTTCTGCGGCATGATCGACGAGCCGGTCGTGAATTCGTCCGGCAGGCTCACGTAGGCGAACTCCTGCGTGTAGAAGAGCAGCAAATCCGCCGCCAGCCGGCCGAGGTCGTTCAGCAGCAGCGTCACCTCGAACAGCAGCTGCGCCTCGGCCTTGCCGCGCGACAGCTGCACGGCCGTGACCGGCTCGTGGTTCGCCGGGAAGCCGAGCCGTCGCCTCGTGACCTCGCGGTCGAGCGGCAGCCCGGGCGTGCCGTAGCCGGCTGCGGAGCCGAGCGGGTTCTTGCCGATGCGGCGGTGCACGAGCCGCAGCCCCTCGGCGTCGTCGTGCACCTCGGCGGCGAAGCCCTGCGCCCACAGCGCCACCGAGGAGGGCATCGCCTGCTGCATGTGGGTGTAGCCCGGCAGCGCGACGCCGGGGTGACGCGCGGCGAGCGCCCGCAGTGCCTCGCCGACCGCGTCGGCGCCGGCGCGCAGCTCCTCGACCGCATCGCGCAGGTAGAGGCGCAGCGCCGTCAGCACCTGGTCGTTGCGCGACCGGCCCAGGTGGATCCGGCCGGCGAGCGCGCCGACCCGGCGGCCGAGCTCGGCCTCGAGGGCGGTCTGCCCGTCCTCCTGCTCGAGCGTGATGCGCCACTCGCCGCGGGCGTGCGCGGCGCCGATCTCGTGCAGGGCGCCGGTCAGCGCCGCGAGATCTTCCGCGCCGAGCAAGCCGGCGGCATGCAGGCCCTCGGCGTGCGCGATCGAGCCCGCCACGTCGTAGGCGACCAGACGCTCGTCGAGGCCGTGGTCCTCGCCGGCGGTGTAGGCGAGCACGCGCGCATCGAGCGGCGCGCCCTTGTCCCACAGGCGGGTCATGGCTTCGCGCCGGGCGGGTGCTGCTCGGCCGGGGTCAGTGCCTTGACGTCCGCGACGATCAGCGTGCCGAGCCCCTCGTTGGTGAACACCTCGGCGAGCAGGGCGTCCGGTGACTTGAAGGAGATCACGTGCACGCGGCGTACGCCGCCGCGGATGGCCGCCTCGATCGCATCCGCCTTCGGCATCATGCCGTCGGCGAAGCTGCCGGCGGCCTCGAGGCGCTTGAGGCCGGCGAGGTCGGTGTACGAGACCAGCGTCGACGGGTCGGTGATGTCCTCGAAGATGCCCGCCGCGCCGGTGCACAGGAACAGCTTCTCGGCACCGAGCGCCGCGCCGATGCGCGCCGCGACCGTGTCGGCGTTGATGTTGAGCACCGTGCCGTGCGCATCGCACGACAGCGGGCTCACGACCGGCATGTAGCCGGCATCGAGCAGCTTCTGCAGCGCATCGGGGTCGACGTCCTCGATGTCACCGACCTGGCCGTAGTCGACGGTGCTGCCGTCGGCAGCCTTGACCGGCGGCCGCCGACGCGCCCGGACCAGGCCGCCGGCGAGGCCGGAGACGCCGACCGCGCGCAGGCCGAGCTCGCGGCAGATGCCGAGCAGGCGGGTGTTCAGGAGGCCGTTCAGCACCATCACCGTGACCTCCACGGTGCGCTCGTCGGTGACCCGCCGGCCGTCGACCATCTTCGGCTCGATGCCGAGCGAGCGCTGCATCTCGTCGAGCTGCGGTCCGCCGCCGTGCACGAGCACGACGCGGATGCCGACCTGGTGCAGGATCGCGACCTGCTCGACGATCGAGCGCGTGGCGGCGGCGTTGCCGAACATCGCGCCGCCCACTTTGACGACGAACACCTTGCCCTTGTACATGCGCAGGTACGGGGCGGCGTTGCGCATGGCGCGGATCGCGGCGGCTTGCTCGGGGCGGTAGCTCATGGGAGTCCTCGGAAGTGAACGGGTCCGCGGCGGCGCCGCGTCAGGGCTTCAGCAGTCGGTGGAGCACGGCCATCTGCACGACCAGGCGGTTGTGGGCCTCGCGCAGCACCACGCTGCGCGGACCGTCCAGGACCTCGTCGGCGACCGCGACGTTGCGCCGCACCGGCAGGCAGTGCATCAGCCGGCAGCCCGGCGCGGCGCTGGCGAAGGTCGACTCGCGCACCTGCCAGTCGCCGAGGCCGGCGCGCAGCGCGGCGTCCGCCGCTGCGTCGCCGTAGTGCGCGGTCGAGCCCCACTCCTTGGCGTACACCACGTGCGCGCCGGCGAGCGCCGACTGCCGGTCGGCGGTCTCGCGCACCGAGCCGCCGGAGGCGCGCGCCGCGGCTTCGGCGCGCGCCATCACCGCCGGCGGCAGCGCGAAGCCCTCGGGCCGCAGCACCACCACCTCGTGGCCGCGCAGTGCCGCCATGTGCAGCGCCGCCGCCGGTACTGCGAGCGGCAGCGCGCGCGGATGCGGCACCCACGACAGCACGAACTTCGCGCGCGCGGGCACGCGCTCGTCGTCGAGCGTCTTCCAGTCGGCGAGCGCCTGGCACGGGTGGTTGATCGCCGATTCCAGGTTCACCAGCGGCTTGTCGATCAGCGCCGCCATCGCGCGGAAGCCGCTGTCGGCGACGTCGGCCGCGAGGTCCTTGCCCTCGGCGAAGGCGCGGATGCCGAGCGCATCGCAGTAGGAGGCGAGCACCGGCAGGCCCTCGCGGATGTGCTCGGCGGCAGCGCCGTCCATGCGTACGCCGAGGCGCGACTCGAGCGCCCAGGTGCCCTGGCCGGGCGTGATCACGAACGAGGTACCGCCGAGGCGTGCCATGCCCGCCTGCATCGAGGCGAGCGTGCGCAGCGACGGGTTCAGGAACACGAGGCCGAGGATGCGGCCGGCGAGCGCCTGCGGCTCGGGGTGACGCTGCAGCCGGTCGGCGAGCGCGAGCAGCTCGCGCACCTCGTCGCCGCTGAAGTCGGCCAGGTCGAGGAAGCGCGCGGGGCTCATGCCGGCAGCGCCGCGAGTGCGGCCGCGAGGCGCTCGACGTGCTCGGCGGCGAGCGTGAACGGTGGCAGCAGCCGCACGATGTGCGGGTCCGCCGCCGTGCCGGCGAAGATGCCGCGCGCCAGCAACTCGCGCTGCACCTCCTTCGCCGGCCGGGAGGTCCTGAGGCCGAGCAGCAGCCCGGCGCCCTGGATGTCGGTGACCGGGCCGACGCGGCAGCTCGAGCGGATCAGCGCCGACATGCGCCGCACGTTCTCGAGCAGCCCCTCGGACTCGATGATGTCGATCACCGCCTCGACGATCGCGCAGGCGAGCGGTCCGCCGCCGAAGGTCGTGCCCAGGTCTTCTATCCGCAGCCGCGCCGCGACCGCGGGCGCGAGCAACATCGCCGACACCGGGAAGCCCGCGCCGAGCGCCTTCGCGGTCGTCAGGATGTCCGGCACGACGCCGGCGCGGTTCGCGCCGAACGGCGCCCCGGTGCGGCCGACGCCGCACTGCACCTCGTCGAAGATCAGCAGCGCACCCACCTCGGTGCAGCGGCGCCGCAGCGCCTCGAGCACCGCGACCGGCACCTCGTAGGCGCCGGCCAGGCCCTGCACGGGCTCGACGATCACGCACGCGGTGTCCGCGCCGATCCCGGCCGCGGCGGCGGCCGGGTCGCTGCGCGACACCCAGCGGACGTCGAAGGGCGCGCGCGGGAAGCCGTACCACTTCTCGCGCGCGCCGAAGGTCACCGCGCCGGCCGCCGCGGTCCGGCCGTGCCAGCCGTGCTCGAGCGCCACCGCCTCGCGCCGCCCGGTCAGCTTGAAGCCGAGCCGCAGCGCGTTCTCGTTCGCCTCGGCGCCGGAGTTCACGAAGAACACCTGCTCGAGCCCGAGTCCCGCGAACGCCGCGAGGCGCGCCGCGGCGCGCTCGCGCACCGGCATCGGGATCGCGTTGGTCTGGAACAGCACCTCGCGCGCCTGTCGTTCGAGCGCCGCGATCCAGCGCGGGTGACCGTAGCCGAGCGCGGCGACCGCGTGGCCGCCGTAGCAGTCGAGGATGCGGCGGCCGTCGGCGGTCTGCAGCCAGACGCCCTCGGCGTGCACGACCTCGAGCGGGTACTGGGCGAAGACCGCCGCGAGGTGGCTCGCGGCGACGGCAGGCAGCTGCGGCACGGCCATGGCGGGACCTCGGCGGGCGCTCAGGTCCAGCCGGGCGCCGGCGCGGTGAGCCCGGTCGCCGGGTCGAGTCCCAGCATCCGGTTCAGCCACTGCACGGCACCGCCGGCGGCGCCCTTGGTCAGGTTGTCGATCACGCTCATCACGGCCAGCGACGAGCCACTCGTCGTCGCCGACAGCTGCGCGTAGTTGCTGGTCACCACGTCCTTGAGCCGCGGCGGCTCCGCCAGCACGCGCACGAAGGGCTGGCCGGCGTAGAACGCCGCCAGCGCCTCGCGCACCTCGGCGGCCGGAACCGGCCGGGCGAGCCGCGCCTGGATCGTGGCGTGGATGCCGCGGGCGAACGGCCCCGAATGCGGCACGAACTGCAGTTCCGCGCGGCGCCCGGTCAGCGCCTCCGCGACCGCCAGCACCTCCGGGGCGTGGCGGTGGCCGAGCGGGTTGTAGGCATGCAGGTCGCTGTGGCGTCGCGGGTGGTGCGTGCCGTCGACCGGCGAGCGGCCGGAGCCGGTCGATCCGGTCACGGCGCTCACGTAGAAGACGGGCTCGACCAGCCCGAGCTTCAGCAGCGGCACGAGCGCGAGCAGCATCGCGGTCGCGAAGCAGCCGGGGTGGGCGACGTGCGGCGTCGGCAGCACCGCCAGGTGCTCGGGCAGCGCGCAGGTGAACTGACGCAGCCGCGCCGGGGCGCCATGCGTGTGGCCATAGACGCGCGCGTACGCGGCCGGGTCCGCGAAGCGGAAATCCGCCGAGATGTCGACGACGCGCGGGCGGGTGCCGGCCGCGTCCGCCGCGCCGAGCAGCCGGTCGAGGAGCGCCGCCGAGACGCCGTGCGGCGCGGCGGCGAGGACGGCGCTGTCGGCCGCCTCCGCCACGACGCGTACCGCCGCGTCGGCGTCGACGAAGGTCGCGTCCGGGTAGGCGGGCGCGAGGTGCGGGAAGGCCGCGGCGATCCGCTCGCCGGGCTTCGAGTCGGACACCGCCGCCGCGAGCGCCAGGTGCGGATGCCCGGCGACGAGGCGCAGCAGCTCGCCGGCGACGTAGCCGCTGCCGCCGAGCACGAGCGTCGGGACCCGCCGCGGCGCGCTCACGCGGGCTCGCTGGCGGGCTTCAGCGGGAACTTCGCGTCCAGCCCGGCGGCCGCGATCACCCGGTCACCGAGCTCGGCGCCGCTCGTGATGGCGTTCGCGCCGGCGACGCCCATCTGCTGCGCGATGATGTCGACGCCGACCTGGTTGTCGGTGGCGGGTCCCGTGACGACCGCGGGCTCGATGCCGAACTTCTCGCGCAGCAGCTTGACGCCACCCCAGGCGGCCACCGGGTCGTTGGCCGAGAGCGCGAGCACGGTCAGCGCCTGGCGGATGTCGGCGGCCGCGAGTATCGCCTCGACGCCGTACGTCCCGAGCAGGCCATCGCCGAGCTCGAAGACGATGATGTCCGGATGGCCCTGCGCCATCTCGGTCAGCATCGCGCGCGTCAGCGCAGGTCCCACCTTCGCGGTCGTGGTGCCGACGCCGAAGTCGGTGAAGATCATCGTCTTGCGCGCGCCGGCGTCCTCCATCGCCAGGATGTCCCGCCGCAGCGAGACGCCGGTCGCCTTGAAGGCGTGCACCGCGAGACCGCGGTGGCGCATCCGCGCGATGATCGCGCAGGCCGCCGCGGTCTTGCCGGCCTCCATGCAGGTGCCGGCCAGCGCCACCACCGGCACGCCCTGGGTGTCGAGCGGCGCGGCGAGATCGAGCGGTCGCTGGCCGATGCGCGCCGGCACGCCGATGCGCTCGCCGAGGTACGGGAACTGCAGCACGACGCCGAGCACGCGGCAGTCGAACGGCCGGCCCTTGTCGGCGTTGATCGAGTCGCAGACGCCGAGCACGCCGCCGATGTTCAGCATCTGGATGACGTCGCCCGGCCGGATCGACTCGGGCACGTGCCCCGAGTAGCCGAACAGCGCCTTGCGGTGGCCGAGCGCGCCGACCACCACGTCACCCTTCGCGACCTTCGCCATCCGGCCGCTGGTGAGTTCGAGCTGGTTGTAGGTGCTCTTGTTGGTCAGCACCTCGACCACGACCACGACGCCCTCCTCGCAGGGGATGTCGGCCGAGATGCGCAGCTCGTGGCCGAGCCCGCAGGCCTGGGTAATCGAGGCGATCTTGTCGACGACGACCGACTTCATGCCCCGGACTCCGCCCGCTGGCCGGCGCGCGTGTAGAACGAGCCGGTCAGCGCCAGCATCTTCGAGTAGCCGAGTGCGTCCGCCGGCGTCCACTCGCCGGCCGATTCGCCGTACACGCCCTTCGAGGCCGCCATCAGCGAGTACGGCGAGGTCACGCCCTCGACGAACAGGCTGCCGGGCCGGAACAGCACGCGGACCTCGCCGCTGACCCGCCGCTGCGAGGACTCGAGCAGTGCCTCGATGTCGCGGCACACCGGGTCGAGGTGGTGGCCCTCGTGCACCAGGTCGCCGTAGGGCGCCGCGACCAGGTCCTTGATGCGCGCCTGCCGGCCGGTCAGTACCAGCTTCTCGAGCTCGCGGTGCGCCGTCAGCAGCACCTCGGCGGCCGGCGCCTCGAACGCGACCCGGCCCTTGGTGCCGATGACGGTGTCGCCGAGGTGGATGCCGCGGCCGATGCCGAACGGGGCCGCCAGCGACTCGAGCTTCTCGATCAGCGTCACCGGCGAGAGCGCGACGCCGTCGAGCGCGGCCGGCACGCCGGCGCGGAAGCCGATCACGTGCCGCGCCGGCGGCCGCGGGCTCGAGAACGCGTCGCGGGTCAGCACCCAGGCGGCGTCCGGGATGCTGCCGTCGGAGGTCAGCGTCTCCTTGCCGCCGATCGTCACGCCCCACAGGCCGCGGTTCACCGAGTAGGCCGCGCCATAGGGCGGCACCGGCAGCCGGCGCGCCTCGAGGAACGCGAGCTGCTCGGGCCGCTTGAAGGCACGGTCGCGCACCGGCGCGAGGATCTCGAGCCCGGGCGCGAGCGTGCGCAGCGCGACCTCGAAGCGGACCTGGTCGTTGCCGGCGGCCGTGCAGCCGTGCGCCACGGTGGTCGCGCCGAGTTGCTTCGCCATCTCGGCGATCGTCTGCGCCTGCAGCACCCGCTCGGCGCCCACGCAGAACGGGTACAGCTGGCCGCGGCGCGCATTGCCCATCAGCAGGTACTTCAGCACGCGCTCGAAATACTCGGCCTTGGCGGGCACCAGGTGGTGCGCCATCGCGCCGAGCTCGCGCGCGCGCGCCTCCAGCGTCTGCGCCGCCGCTGCGTCGATCCCGCCGGTATCGACCGTCACGGTGATCACCGGTCGCCCGTAGGTCTCCTTGAGCCACGGCACGCAGAACGACGTGTCGAGGCCGCCGGAAAAAGCGAGCAGGATGGGCGATGCGCCCGGGGCGACGGTGGTCATGGCGGGGCCTTCAGCGGCTGGCGAGGGAACGCAGGCGGTCGAGCACCGCGCGCTGCGCGCGCTCGCTCGCCGTCGCGACGAAGATCGTGTCGTCGCCGGAGATCGTGCCGACGATCTCGGGCCAGCGGGCGCGGTCGATCGCCAGCGCGACGCTCTGCGCCGAGCCGATCGTGGTGCGGATCACGGTCAGGTGCGGGCCCGCCGGCGCCGCGTCCTGCACGAAGCCGGCCACTGCCGCGAGCCCGGCCACGGGCGCCGCCGCGTCCTCCGGCAGCACGTAGCGGTCGCCGACCTTCGCGACGCCGAGGTCCCGCAGGTCGCGGCTGACGCTCGACTGCGTCACCGGGTAGCCGGCGCGCTTCAGCAGCCGGACGAGCTCGGCCTGCCGGCCGACGACGCCGTCGCGGATGATCCGCTTCAGCGCCTCGCGCCGGTCGTCCGGCGCGCGCGCCGCGCCGGCGGACAGGGGGTGGGGACTCGTCTGCATAAAGTCCCAAAATAATTGCATATTTATGCGAGCGTCGTCAAGCCCCCGGCGGCGCGAGTGTGAAGCGCCGCTCGCCGGCGATGCCGCCGTCGGCCGCGTGGCTGCGCTCGAGCGCCTCGCCGCCGTCGCGGCGCAGGACCAGCGCGGTCGCGGCGCGCGTGCCGTAGCGCGCATCGACGATGAAGGGCGGTGACAGCCGGCGCTCGGCCTCGAGGCCGATGCCGGTGTCGGACAGCTCCGCATCCGGTGCCGGCGTGCGATCGGCGAGCAGCGGTAGCAGCTCGGCGGCATCCGCCAGCGGCGCGGCGAGGCGCGCGGCGAGCCGCTCGCGGGCGCGGCGTACCTTTGGCCAGTCGGCGCCGAGCGGCCCGTTGCTGAGGGCGTGCACGCCGGGCGCGAGCGAGCGCGGGCCCGCCGGATCGCCGTTCGAGAGGTACCAGAGCTCGTGCGCGTCGCCGGCCAGCAGGCTGAAGCCCGCATAGCGCCGCGCCTCGGCCGCGAGCGCAGCCACGAATGCCCCCGGCGGCTGCGTGCCACCCAGGTAGCGCGGGATCAGCGAGCCGCGCGTGGGCGCCGCCGGCGGCAGCGGCGCGCCGCGCAGGTTGGTGATCACCGCGAACCGACCGCGCCGGTCGACGCCGAGCCAGGTGCCGCCCGCGACCAGGTCGCGGCCCGCGAGCAGCGGCGGCGCTGGCCACCAGTCCATCGGCGCGGTCGCCCGGCCGTGGAACTCGTCGCGATGGCCGACGAGTACGAGGCGCGTCGAATCCTCGGGACGCCAGGCGAGCGCGACGAGGCACATCGGCGGGTCAGCGCGCGAGCACGAGCCGCAACGCGTCCCAGGCGGTGCGTGCGATCAGCAGGCCCACGATCGCGATGAACAGCGCGCGGACGAAGCCGGCGCCGCGCCGCAGCGCGGTGCGTGCGCCGAGCTGCGCGCCGGCGACGTTGGCGATCGCCATCGCCGCGCCGAGCGGCCAGAGCACGCGGCCGTGCAGCCCGAACCAGGCGAGCGAGGTGGCGTTGGTGGCGACGTTGACCAGCCGTGCGGCGGCGGAGGCGTTGAGGAAGTCGAAGCCGTACCAGCGCACGAACAACAGCATCAGGAAGCTGCCGGTGCCCGGGCCGAAGAAGCCGTCGTAGAAGCCGATCGCCGCGATCGCGAGCGCGCCGGCGAGCGCCGCGCGCCGGTCGAGCGCGCGCGGCGCATGCACGCGGCCGAGATCCTTGTGCGCGAGCGTATAGGCGAGCACTGCACCGAGCGCAACCGGCACCAGCGGCCGGAACAGCTGCGCCGGCACGTGCGAGACGGTCGCGGAACCGGCGAGCGAGGCGAGCGCCGCGAGCAGCGCCGCCGGCAGGACCGTGCGCCACGCGACGCGCACGGCGCGCACGTAGTGCGCGGCGGCGCTCGCGGTGCCGGCGAGGCCGGCGAGCTTGCTGGTGCCGAGCAGCGTCGGCGGCGGGGCCTCGGGCAGGGCGGTCGCGAGCGCCGGCAGCTGGATGAGCCCGCCGCCGCCGACGATCGCGTCGATCGCACCGGCGGCGAAGGCCGCCGCGAGCAGGGCCAGCGTCGCGGGTTCCGCCACCGTCAGCGCTGCGCCGACCAGAGCCGCGCGCCGCGCTCGTCCTCGAGGCGGCGGCCGCAGGCCTCGAGGTACCAGTCGGCGATCAGGCGGAAGGAGATCGACTGCGGCGGCGGCAGCCCGGGCGTGCCGCCGGCGATGTCCGCGACCGTGAACCAGCGCGCGTCCTCGAGCTCGCCGTCCGGGCAGGCGATGCGCGTCGAGCCGGCGCGGGCGCGGAAGCCGACCATCAGCGAGGACGGGAACGGCCAGGGCTGCGAGGAGTGGTACTCGACCTCGGCGACGTCGATCGCCGTCTCCTCGCGCACCTCGCGGACCACCGCGTCCTCGAGGCTCTCGCCCGGCTCGACGAAGCCGGCGATCGTCGAGTAGCGGCCCGCGGGCCAGCTGGCCTGCCGGCCGAGCAGTGCGCGCTCGCCGTCGCTGACGAGCACGATGATGGCCGGGTCGATGCGCGGGAACGATTCCGTGCCGCAGCCCTCGCGGGTGCAGGTCATCACGTGCCCGGCGCTCGTGGCGCGGGTCGGCGCGCCGCAGGCGCCGCAGTAGCGGTGCCGGGCACGCCAATAGACCATCGCGCGCGCATAGGCCAGCAGCCCGGCCTCGTCGTGCGGCAGCAGCCACGCGGCGAGCCGCAGGTCCGCGAACTCGGCCGCCGGCGGCAGCGCCGGCATCGGCGCCTGCCACTCGACCGCGAAGCAGGTCGTGCCCTGGTAGCGGCCGAGCAGGATCGCCTCGCCGGGCCCGGCGTCGGCGAGCGCGGCGCGCTCGAGCAGCACCGCCGCGGGTTCCGGCTCCCGGCGCAGCAGGCTTTGCGACTGCCAGACCGGCACGTAGCGCGTCGCGGGGTCCGCGAGCGCGGCTGCGACCCAGGCGTCGTCGCGCCGCAGCACGCTCGCGCGATCGAGGTACGGGCCGGCAAAGACGTTGCGGGGGCGGGGCGCTGGCATCGGGGGGTGCGCGAGGCGCGCGCGCCCATTCTAGCCGGCTTCGGCGATGCGCTCCCGCGCCTCCGCCTCGCACAGCGGGCAGATCGCGCCGCTCGGCCGCAGCGCGTCGATGACCATCAGGGCTTGACAGGCCGCGCAGTGGCCCGGCCGCAGCTCGGCGCGCCGCTGCAGCAGGTGCAGCAGGTAGAACGCGTGCTCGAAGGTGATGCCGGAGGGGCCGTGGAAGGCGAGGAAGGTCTCGTAGGTACGGCAGAAGAGCTCGCCCCAGCTGAGAGCGGCGCGTGTGCCGCCGCGTTCGGCCGCACGCCACAGGAGGCCGAGCAGGGAGAACAGGCCCGCCAGGGCCGCGGCATGCCGCCGGGTCTCGAGGTTGCGCAGGAAGTAGGCCGTCTGGGTCGGCGACTTGCCCCGGTGGCGCCGGATCGTGGCCCCGTGGTGGGCAACGTAGGCCCGGTAGAGCTTGCGTATCCGGTCGTCGCTGAGGCCGGTCCAGGTCCGGATCGTGCAGGTCCGGGCCTCGTGGTGAATCATCCGGAAGGCCAGGTCCAGGCGCTGCCGGTCGCGGGAATAGCGCTCGTCGGTGATCCGCATGGCTCCGTCTCCCGTCGGCCGCCCGGTGGACCCGGCGGCTCATTTTGGTAGGAATCCACCAAAAACTGTACTCTCGGTGGGCGGGGCCAGCCAGCCAGAATATTTCCCGCGCTTGGGGAGAAACGCCATGGTCGACGGCATTCACGATGGGGTGGACGGCGGCGCTTACCTGGCCGAGGCCGTCCTCGACCCCGGGGCGCTCGAGTCGATCCGGGAGGCGAACATCGCCTTCCTCGAGCTGGTGGCCGGGCTGGTGCGCCGCCGGCCGGGCTCGCCGGCCTACGGGCTCGGCCCCAGGACCGCGGGCGCGGTCGCCCGGCTCGATGCGCTCGGGCTGCGCGCGGCGGCCAGCTGCCCCTACACGCTGTTCGACCTGCGCTTCGACGACGCCGCCTTCTGGGACGGGGTCGCGCGCGCGGCGCGCGCGCCGGGGCCGGGCCTCCTCGGCGACGAGGCCACGTTCGGTCGCACCGCGGTGTTCCTCGCCTGGCACCTGGCGCGCAGCTCCGAGCTCAAGGCGGCGCTGGTGCTCGGCATGTCGGCGAAGGCCTACCGGACCTGGCTCGGGCTGCCGCTCGCCGTGCTCGACCACGCGGGCAGCCTTGCGCTGCCCACGCTGAGCGCGCGCTGGGGCAGCCATCCGCGTTTCTGGCCGCGGCTGCTCGAGGCGGTCTCGCCGGTGGACGCGGTGCGCGCGGGCACGGTGCGCCAGCTCGGCCTGCAGCTGCTCGCCGCGGACGGCATCGGCAAGCGGGCGCCCGACCTCGCGTCCTGAGCGCCGCGGTTGCCGGCCGGCGCGCGCGGTCTTACCCTTCGCGCTCGCTGTCGGCGGCCGACAGCCCGCCGCTCCCCCGGGACCCATGCCCGCGCTCTCGATCCAGAACCTCACCAAGACCTACGCCAACGGTGTCCAGGCCCTGAAGGGCATCGATCTCGACGTCGAACGCGGCGACTTCTTTGCGCTGCTCGGCCCGAACGGCGCCGGCAAGACCACCACGATCGGCATCATCACCTCGCTCGTGAACAAGACCGGCGGCAAGGTCACGGTCTTCGGCCACGACATCGACCGCGAGATCGGCGCGGCGAAATCCTGCATCGGCATCGTCCCGCAGGAGATCAACTTCAACCAGTTCGAGACCGTCGAGACGATCCTGGTGAACCAGGCGGGCTTCTACGGCATTCCGCGCGCGCTCGCGCGCGAGCGCACCGAGCGCTACCTGAAGCAGCTGCAGCTGTGGGAGAAGCGCCGCTCGATCGCGCGCACGCTGTCGGGCGGCATGAAGCGCCGGTTGATGATCGCGCGCGCGCTGGTGCACGAGCCGCGGCTGCTGATCCTCGACGAGCCGACCGCCGGCGTCGACATCGAGATCCGGCGCACGATGTGGGAGTTCCTGCGCGAGACCAACGAGCGCGGCGTGACGATCATCCTCACCACCCACTACCTCGAGGAGGCGGAGAACCTCTGCCGCCACGTCGCGATCATCGACAAGGGCCGGATCATCGAGAACGACCGCATCAGCAACGTGCTGCGCAAGCTGCAGAGCGAGACCTTCGTGCTGAACCTGCGCGAGCCGCTGCAGGAGGCGCCGAACCTGCCGGGCTTCGGCGTCGCGCTGGTCGACGAGCGCACGCTCGAGGTCGAGGTGTCCAAGGACAAGAGCCTGAACGACATCTTCGTGCGGCTCGCGGCGCAGGGCGTCGACGTCGTCTCGATGCGCAACAAGGTCAACCGGCTCGAAGAACTGTTCATGCGGCTGGTCAGCGGCGGCTCCGCGGAGGCCCCGGCGCTCGCCGGGAGCGGGCGATGAGCAGCGCCGCCGACGCGCCGCTGCCCTCGCGCGCCCGCACCGACTGGGTCGGGTTCCGCACGATCGTGTTGCGCGAGTTCAATCGCATCGTGCGCATCTGGGGCCAGACGCTGGTGCCGCCCGGGGTCACGGCGACCCTGTACTTCATCATCTTCGGCAGCCTGATCGGCGCGCGCATCGGCCAGATGGGCGGCTACGGCTACATGCAGTACATCGCCCCGGGCCTGATCATGATGTCGGTGATCACGAACTCCTACGGCAACGTGGTCTCGAGCTTCTTCGGCGCGCGCTTCGGCAAGCACATCGAGGAGCTGCTGGTATCGCCGCTGCCCAACTGGCTGATCGTCGCCGGCTACGTGATGGGCGGACTGCTGCGCGGCCTGCTGGTCGGCGGCGTGGTCACGGTGGTCGCGCTGTGCTTCACCGAGATCCACGTCAGCCATCCGCTCTTGACGGTCGCGGCGGTGTTCTTCACCTCGATCGTGTTCTCGCTCGGCGGCTTCATCAACGCGGTGTTCGCCAAGAACTTCGACCACATCTCGTGGTTCCCGACCTTCATCCTGACGCCGCTGACCTACCTCGGCGGCGTGTTCTACTCGATCAGCCTGCTGCCCGGCTGGGCGCGCACCGTCTCGCACCTCAATCCGATCCTGTATATGGTCAATGGCTTCCGCTACGGCTTCCTCGGGGTCTCCGACGTCGACGTGCGGCTGGCCTTCGCGATCATGGTCGGCTTCGCGGTGGCGCTGTACGGCATCGCGGTCGGGCTGATGACCAAGGGCATCGGCATCCGCGACTGATCCCACCCGCCCGAGGCCCCGCGAGCGTGCAAAACCGCGAGCCGGTTTGCGGTCCGGGGCGGTCCTCCTGCGGTACAACGCTGCATCTCCACCCCGGGACCCCCAGATGACCCGCAGCCTCCACCTCGTCGACGTCTTCACCGACCGGCCCTGCGCCGGCAACCAGCTGGCCGTGGTCACCGGCGCGCAGGGCCTGAACGCCCGCCAGATGCAGTCCTTCGCGCGCGAGATGAACTTCGCCGAGACGACCTTCGTGATGGCCGACCAGCCGGTCGGCGGTGGCTGGCCGGTGCGGATCTTCACCCCGGCACGCGAGCTGCCCTTCGCCGGCCACCCGACGCTCGGCACCGCGCATGTGATCCGCCATGCGCTGCTCGGCGGCCGCGTCGAGCGCGTGACCCTGGCGCTCGAGATCGGGCTGACGCCGGTGTTCGTCGAGCGCGACACGAAGCGCGAGCTGTACTGGATGCGGCAGCGCTTCCCGGCCTTCGGCGGGCGCCTGCCGCGCCGTCCGGTCGCCGCGGCGCTCGGCCTCGCGCCGGCCGACCTCGGCAACCAGCCGATCGAGATGGTCTCGACCGGCCTGCCCACCCTCGTGGTGCCGGTGCGCTCGCGGCGTGCCGTGGAGCGGATCCGGGTCGCGCGCGAACCGCTCGCGCGGCTCGCGGCCTCGGTGGGCGCGAGCGCCGTGCTGTGCTTCGCGAACGGCGCCGCCCGCGCCGGGCACCAGCTGTCGGTGCGCGTCTTCGTCGACGACGCCGGCGTGCCCGAGGATGCGGCGACCGGCAGCAGCAATGGCTGCCTCGCCGCGTGGCTGGTGCAGCACCGCTTCCTCGGTGACGAGGCGATCGACCTTAAGGTGGAACAGGGCGCCAGCATCGGCCGGCCGTCGACGCTGCACCTGAAGGCGATGCGGACCTCGCGCGGCATCGAGATCCGGATCGGTGGCGGCGTCGTCGACGTCGCGCGCGGCACGCTGGTCGCGGCGCGCCTCGCCTGAGCGCCGCCGGCGGCCTGCGAGGCCGCCGCGCGCGACGACCACCCCGCCGCCCGAGGTGCGCTACACTCGGCGCCTTCCCCGGGTGACCCCATTCGCGAGGTCGTCTTGACCGCGAAGCGCGCGTTGATCGTTGACGATTCGAAGTCGGCGCGGGTAGTGCTGTCGCGCCTGCTCGAGAAGCACGAGCTGACGGTCGACACCACCGATTCCGCCGAGAGCGCGCTCGCCTACCTGCGCGATCACCGGCCCGACGTGATCTTCATGGACCACGTGATGTCGGGCATGGACGGCCTGACGGCGGTGCAGGCGATCAAGCGCGACCCGGCCACCGCATCGATCCCGATCATGATGTACACCTCGCAGGACGGCGAGCTGTACGCGACCGAGGCGCGCGCGAGCGGCGCGGCCGGCGTGCTGCCGAAGCGCATGTCGCCGGCCGACATCGCCAGCGCGCTGTACGAGCTCAAGCTGCTGCCGGAACAGCGCGCGGCGGGCGGCGTCGCCTTCGACTGCGTGCAGCTGCCGGCCGTCGGCGGTGCTTCGCCGGACGCGGTGATCCTGCCCGGCGCGGGCGAGGCGCTGCTCGCGGCGCCGGATGCGCCGACGGCGGCGGCGCTGCGCAGCACGCTCGAGCCGATCCTGCAGGAGCAGAACGCCGAGCTGCGGCGGTTCGTCGTCGCGAGCCTCGAGAGCCTGAACGCGCGCCTGCTGACCGAGGTCGCGGCGCCGGTGGGTGCCGCCGTGCAGGCGGCGCTCGCGGCCGAGCGCGCGGCGCAGCCGCCCCCGGTCGTGGTCGCGGCGCCGGAACCGGAGCCGGTGCCGCCGCCGCGCCGGCCGCTCGGCTGGATCGTCGGTACCGCGCTCGGCCTGCTGCTGGCGATCGCGGCCGGCGCCGTCGCCTACCAGCAGCACCGCGAGCTCGGCGCCGCCACCCGCGAGCTCGCGAGCGCCCGCCAGCAGGCGGCGGCGGCCGAGGCCGCGGCCGCGGCGGCGCGCCGCGCCGCGGCACCCGAGGCGCAGAGCGCGCAGCAGCTCGCCGTGCCGTATGGCGAGGCGCCGCTCGCCGGGACGCGCCTGACGGCGCTCGCGGTGCTGCTCGCCGAGCTCGAGGGCCGCGGTTTCGCCGGCAGCGTGAGCATCACGACCTCGGCCGGCGATTTCTGCCTGACCGGCAACCCGAGCGAGGGATTCGCGCCGGCGCCCGGCGAGATGCCGGCCAATCGCTGCGACGTGGTCGGCAATCCCTACGATGACGCGCTGCGCCCCGAGGAGCGCGACCCCCCGGCGCTGGCCGCGCTGCTCGGCGGCGTCCGCGACCGTTCGCACGGCGCGATCGAGGTGCGGGTCGAGCACCTGCCGCGCGGCGCTGCCGGCGGTACCTACCCGGCGGCGCCCGAGGCGAGCGCCGCGCAGTGGAACGCGGTCGCCGCGCTGCTCAACCACGTGGAGTTCTCGGTCGCGCAGCGCCCGGCGACGCCATGACCTGGCTGCTGTACGGCGCGAACGGCTACACCGGCGAGCTCGTGGCCCGCGAGGCCGTGCGCCGCGGGCTCAGGCCGGTGCTGGCCGGCCGCTCGCGCGCGCCGGTCGAGGCGCTCGCCCGCGAGCTCGGGCTCGAGGCGCGGGTGTTCGGGCTCGACGAGCCGGGAGCGACCGCGGCCGCGCTCGCCGGCGCGTCGCTCGTGCTGCACTGCGCCGGTCCGTTCTCGGCAACTGCGGCGCCGATGATGCGCGCCTGCCTCGCGGTGCGTGCGCACTATCTCGACATCACGGGTGAAGTGGCGGTGTTCGAGCACGCCGCGACGCTCGACCGCGAGGCGCGCGCGGCCGGCGTCGTCGTCTGCCCGGGCGTTGGCTTCGACGTCGTGCCCACCGACTGCCTCGCGGCGCGCCTCGCCGAGGCGCTGCCGGATGCGACCGAGCTCGCGCTCGGCTTCGACGGCGAGTCGCGCATGAGCCGCGGCACCTCGCGGACGATGGTCGAGGGCCTCGGCCAGGGCGGCGCGGTGCGGCGGGCGGGCGTGATCGTGCGCGTGCCGCTCGCTTACCGGACCCGCCGCATCGATTTCGGCGCCGGCGAGAAGCTCGCCACCACGATCCCGTGGGGCGACGTCAGCACGGCGTTCCGCACCACCGGCATCCCGAACATCGAGGTCTACCTGCCGGTCTCGCCGCGCGCGGTCGCGAACCTGCGCCGCCTGCGGCTGGTGCGGCCCTTGCTCGCGCTCGGACCCGTGCAGCGCTTCCTGAAGTCGCGCGTCGACCGCCTGCCGGCGGGGCCCGACGAGGCGGAACGGGCGCGGACGCCGACGCGCCTGTGGGGCGAGGTGCGCAATGCGGCGGGCGCAGTGCGCACGGCGCGCCTCGAGGTCGGCAACGGCTACACGGTCACCGTGCAGGCCGCGCTCGGCATCGTGGCGCGACTCCTCGACCCGGCGCAGCCGCCAGCCGCGGGCGCGCTGACGCCGGCGCGGCTGATGGGCGCGCGCTACGTCGAGACGCTGCCCGGCAGCGGCCGGATCACGCTCAGCTGATCCGGTGCGCGTCGCCACGCCACCGTTCGAGCCGCCGCTCGGGCTGCGCAGCCCGCACCTGCAGTCGATCCTGCCGACGTTCGCCCCGCGCCGCTGGTTCGTCGAGCGGCGCGCGCGTGCCCTCGACGCGGCGAGTGTCGACCGCGTGCTCGACTGCGGCGACGGCGTGCGCCTGCTTGGCCATCACTCGCGCCAGCCCGGGGGCAACGGCCGGCTGGTGATCCTGCTGCACGGCTGGGAAGGCAGCGCCGAGTCGCACTACATGAAGTCCTGCGGCGCGCACCTGTACGCCCTCGGCTACGACGTGCTGCGCCTCAACCTGCGCGATCATGGCCCGACGCACCACCTGAACCCGGAGCTGTTCCACTCGTGCCGCATCGCCGAGGTCGTCGGCGCGGTGCGCGCGGTGCAGGCGCTGTGTCCCGACCAGCCGCTGTCGATGGTGGGCTACTCGCTCGGCGGCAACTTTGCGCTGCGCGTCGCGGTGCGCGCGCCGGCCGCCGGCATCCGGCTCGAGCGGGTGATCGCGGTCTGCCCGGTGCTCGACCCGCGGCACACGCTCGAGTGCCTCGAGCAGGGGCTGTGGATCTACCGCAATTACTTCGTGCTGAAGTGGCGCCGCTCGCTGGTCAAGAAGCGCCGCGCCTGGCCGGACCTGTATGACCTCGACGAGCTGCTCGAGCGCAGCAACCTGACGCGCATGACCGAGCGGCTGGTGCTGCGCTTCAGCGGCCATCCGGACCTGATGAGCTATCTCGACGGCTACGCGATTGTCGGCGAGGCGCTCGCCTCACTCACGGTGCCCTCGCGCATCGTCGCGGCCGAGGACGACCCGATCATCCCGGTCGCGGACCTCGCGCGGCTCGCGCCGTCGCCCGCGCTCGAGATCACCGTGACGCCGCGCGGCGGCCACTGCGGCTTCGTCGATAGCCTGCGGCGCGAGAGCTGGATCGACCGCCAGGTCGCGGCCGCGCTGGCCGGGCGCTGAGCGCGCTCAGCCGTCCGCCGGCGCGCGCTTCTCGGCGAAGTGGATCACCGGCTGCGAGCCGGTGACGGCGATCTCGCCCTCGACGACCGCGCCGTCGGCGATCGCGATCACGTTGGCCCGTACGCTGCCGCGGATCACCGCGCTGCGTCCGATCTCGAGCTTGGTGTCGACCACCAGGTCACCGGTCACGCGGCCGGCGACCACCGCCGCCTGGGCGCGCACGTTGCCCTGCCAGTGCGCATCCTGCGCGATCGACAGCAGGCCCTCGACCACGCCGTCGCCGACGATCGTGCCACCGAGCGACATCGGACCGCGCACCAGCAGGCGACCCTCGAACCGGGTGCCGCTGCCGACCAGGGTGGGCGCACCGGCGCGCTGGTCGAACAGCCGACGCTTCGGTGTGCCTTGGACCGCATCGGACATGGCGCCTCCAGTACAGGGCGCCGCCGGGCGCCGGGGGGAACGAACGACTCACTATACTAGCGGCGCGCGACCGGGACCCGGGGGACCGTGGAGGAGAGCACGCTGCCGCTGACGGCCGAACGCGCCGCGCCCCGGTTGAACGCGCGAAAGGGCGCGCCGTGACCGCACTGCTGCTCTCGATGTTGCTGCTGCCGCTGCTCGCGGCGCCGCTGGTCGCGCGGCTTGCCGGGTCACGCGGCCGGGTGCTCGCATGCGTCGCGCTCGCCATCGTCTGCGTGCTGGCGCTCGGCCTCGCCGCCGCGGGCGGCGCGGCGCTGAGCCTCGCCTATGTGGACGCGCCGACCGTCCGCCTCGCCTTCAGCGCCGACCCCGCGGCGGCGCTGCTGGCGGCGCTCGCCGCGGCCGCGGCGCTGGCAGGCCTCGCCGGCGACCGCGGTCGCAGCACGCGCCTGCCGGCGCGGGCGCTGGCGCTCGTGGCCACGACGGTGGCGACCGTATTCGCCAACGACGCGCCACTCGGCTGGGCCTGTGCGGAGCTGGCGACCTTCGCGGCCGTGCGCGTCAGTGCCGCGGCCGACACCGTCGACGCCCGTCGCCGGGCGCGCGCGCAGTGGCTGCTCGCCGCGGCCGGAGGTCTCGGCTGGCTCGCGGCGCTGGTGTTGTGCCTCGATGCCGGCGGGCCCGGGCCGCTCGGCGCGGTGCTGCGCGCCGGCGCGACCGCGCCGCTGCGGCCGCTCGTGCTCGGCTTGCTCGTCGCCGGCGTGCTGGGCCGGGCGGCCCCGGCCTGGCTCGCGACGCGCGACCCCGCGGGACTGCTGGCCGGCGTCGCCGCCGCCATCGTCGCCATTGCGATCGCGCGCCCGCTCGCCGCGTACTTCCCCGGCGCGCCGGCGCTGCTGGCGCCGGCGGTCGTGGCGCTCACCGCCGTGCTCGCGCTCGTGCTGGCGCGCCGTGCGCCGCCGGCGACCGCCACCCGCTCGCGGCTCGCCGAGTTCGCGCTCGCGGCCCGCCTCGTCTGGTCACCGGTCGAGGCGGCGGGACCCTCGCTGGTGCGGGCAGCGCTCGCCAGCGGCTTCGCGGGCGCGGCGACCTACGCGCTGATGGGCGTGCGCGTCGACGCGTGGCCGCCGCTCGCGTCGCTCGTGGTCCTGGGCGGCGCCGCCTGGCCCGGGTTGGCCGCGGCCGCGACGCTCGCCCCGCCCGGCGCGCGGGCGGTGCTCGCGGGCCTCGCCGTCGCTGCGCTCGCGGTGTTCGTGGTCGAGGCGCCGACGGCGCTCGCGGTGATCGGCTCGCTCGGCGCGCTGCCACTGCTCCTGGCAACGGCGAGCTCCGCGGGCCTCGGCGTGTCGCGCCGCCGCGGCGCGCTCGGTCTCGCGCTCCTGATCGGGTCGCTCGCGATGCGCCTCGCTGCCGCGGGCGAGGCGCCGGCCTTCGCGGCCGGCGGCGCCGGCGCCCTCGCTGCGGGCCTCGCGGTCGCCGTGCCGCTCGGCGGTGCCGCGCTGCTGCAGGCGCTCGGCCGGCGCTGGCCAGCACTCGGCCGGCCGCTGGCCGCGGCCTGCCTGCTCGCGGAGCTTGGCCTCGCCGCCGCGCTGCTGCCCGCGGCCGACGGCGGCGCGGCGGTGCGTCTCGCGCTGCCGGGAATCGCGCTCGTCGCCGATCGGCTGGCCGCGGGTCTGGTCGTGATCGTGGCGCTGCTCGGGATCGCGGCGGCCCGCGCGACCGCGGTGGACGATCGCGGCGATGCGCGGCCGGTCGCGGCCGTGCTGCTCGGCACCGGCGGGCTCGTGCTTGCGGCGCTGGCCGCGGATCTCGCCGCCCAGTGGCTCGGCTTCGAGCTTGCGGCTTGCGCGGTGCTCGGGCTGGCGGCCGGCCACGACGCGCTCGCCGACCGGCGCGAGGCGGCGCTTGCCGCGCAGTGGCTCGGTGCGCTCGGGCTGATCGCGATCGCCGCCGTGACGGCGGCGGTCGGGACGCTCGACCTGGCGGCGCTGGCGCAACGCGCTCCGGCGCTTGCGCTCGATGCGACGCCGCTGCTCGCCGGTGGCGCCGCCCTCCTGATCGTCGCGCTCGGCGCCCGCGCCGGTGGGCTGCCGTTCGGCCTCGGGTTCCTGCGCTCGCTCGCCCGGGCGCCGGCGGCCGCGGCGCTCCTCGCCATCGCCGGCGCCGAAGTGGCGGCCGCGGCGCTGCTGCGGGTCGGCACGCTCGTGGTGCCGTGCTTCGGAGCGGGACCCTGCGGCCCGTCGGGGCTCGTGCTGCCGCTCGGCCTCGCCACGCTGCTCGGCGCAGGGCTCGCCGCGGTCGCGGCGCGTTCGGCACGTGCGCTCGCTGCCGCGCTCGTGACGCTGTCGCTCGGCCTCTTGCTGGTCGGGATCGGTGGCTTCCGGGTCGCGTCGGTCACGGCGTCGCTGCTGGGCTTCGCTCCGGCCGCGCTCGGCATGGCGGCGTTCGTGCTCGCGGGGTCGCGCGGAGGCACCCGCCGGGCCTGGCTCGGTGCGAGTGCGCTCGCAGCGCTCGGCCTGCCGCCGTTCGCGGGCTGGCTCGGCCGCTTCGCGACACTTGCCGCAGCGGGCGCCGATGCGCTCGTGGTGTTCGGCCTCGTCCTGAGCGCTGCGCTGCTCGCGCTGCTTGCGCTCGCGCGCGCGCCAGGAGTCGTCGGCGGCGCGCCGCCGGCGCGTATCCGGCCGACGGAGCTCGCGACCGTGCTCCTGCTGTCGCTCGCACTCGCCGCGATGGCCGGGCCGCTGTCGGACTACGCCGCGCGCACCGCGCGGCAGGTGTTCGACCGCGCGTCCTTTCCCGCCGCCCCGGGCAGCGCGCCGCCGTCTCCCGCGCGCTGAGTGACCGCGCTGTACGGGCGCCGGGCGCGTCGCTACGCTTCACCTCATGACGTATCAACACACGGGACCGGTCCTCGTGGCGCTCGCGCTGCTGCTCGGGGGCTGCGGTGACCCGGACTTCGAGGCGGCGTCGCGCGCGAATACCCCGGCGGCCTTCGAGGAGTACCTGCAGGCACACCCCGATGGCGCGCACGTGCGCGAGGCGCGCGAGCGCCTGAACCAGCTGTCCGACGATCGCGACTGGGATCGGGCACATGCCGCGGCCACCGCGGAGAGCTACCAGAAGTACCTGCGCAGCTACCCGCAGGGGGCGCACACGCACGAGGCGCTGATTGCGATCGCCAACTTGAATCTCGGTGCCCCGACGTCGACCCCGGCACCCGCGTCGGTCAGCGCCCCCGACGCCGCCGCCGCGCGTGTGCCGGCCGCGGCAGTCGCGCCGAAGGCGGAGGCGCCGCCACCGGCCGCCGGGCCCCCGGCCGCCGTTACGCCCTCAGTAGCGGCAACCCCGAAGACAGTCGCCACGCCGAAGTCCGCGCGCGCGCCGAAGGTCGTGGCGGCCGCGGCGCCGATCCCGAAGGGACCGGCAGCTGGCTCCGGAGGCTACCGCGTGCAGCTCGGCGCCTACGGCGAGAACCGCGCCGCCGCCGAGCGCGGCTGGAAGCTGCTGCTCGCAAGGCATCCCGCGCTGGCGGCACGAACGCCGGACATCGTCGCGGCGAAGGATGCCGCCGGCAGGCCGATCCAGCGCCTGCAGGTTGCCGGCTTTACGAAGCCCGAGGCCGAGTCGTTCTGCCGCGAGGCGCTGGCCGGCGATCCCTGCCTCGTGGTGCCGCCGGCCCCGGGCTCGCGTTAGCCCTCCTGGGACGAGCGGCAGGTCAGAAACTGACCCGGAACGTCAGCCGGCTGACATTCGTCGATCGGTGAATTCACGCAACTCATTGATTTTGTATATGCCTAAGGGTTGGCACGCGGCTTGCTTTGTCTAGACTGCAAGTCTCAACTCCCCCTGTGGTTTGAAATCTTGGCGCCGACGAGCTTCCCCCAGCTCCCGGCGCCTTCTTTTTTTCCGACGTGGCGTTCCCGCGACTCGTCGCAACGACCCGGCGGCTGGGCGCATCTGAAATAGAAGCCCCAAAACCGGCGCGTAGAATCGCGCCCCACCCAGATACCCGGTGACCCGACCGTGAACGACGAAGCCCAGCCGCACGCGGACCTGCCCGAGGTGTCGGTCGACATCGACCGCCCGTCGTCCTTCGCGCCGCCGCCGGCCGGCGAGCCGGAACCGTTGCTGCGCCGCAGCTACCTGATCATCGCGGCCGTCGTGCTGGTCGCGGCGGTCGCGCTCGCCTTCCTGATGCGCAGCGGCGGCAAGGGTGCGGCGGCCGGCCCGGTGAACGCCGCGCCGCTCGTCACGGCGGTGCCGCCGGGGCGCACCCCGTTCACGATGAAGGTCGCCTTCACCGGCGCCATCGTCGCGCGCTACGACATGCCGATCGGCGTCGACGGCGAGACCGGTCGCATCGCGGCGATCCTCGTCGAGGTCGGTGACCACGTGCGCGCCGGCCAGGTGCTCGCGCGGCTCGATACCTCGGTGATCGCACCGCAGGTCGCGAGCCTGCGCGCCGCGCTCGAGCAGAACCGCGCCGAGGCCGCGCTCGCCGAGGCCGATTACCGCCGCGCGCAGCAGATCGCGAACTCGGTCGGCGCGCTGTCGAAGGAGGAAGTCGACAAGCGCAAGTCGCAGGTCGCCACGTCGGCCGCGCGCGTCAAGGCCGCGGAGGCGCAGCTCGCCGAGGCCGAGGCGCGCCTCGGCCGGACCGAGATCCGCGCGCCCGCCGATGGCCTCGTGCTGACCCGCACCGCGGAAGTCGGCCAGGCCGTGACGCCGGGCGGCGTGACGCTGTTCCGGCTCGCGCGGGGCGGCGAGATCGAGATGAAGGCGCTCGCCGCCGAGCAGGACCTGCCGCGGCTCGCGGTCGGCCAGTCCACCGAGGTGCACGTCACCGGTTTGCCGAACGCGGTCGAGGGCAAGGTCCGTCTGCTGGGGGCGGTGATCGACCCGCAGACGCGCCTCGGCGAGGTGCGGGTGGCGCTGCCGAAGGACCCGAATCTGCGGCCGGGCGCGTTCGCGCGCGGCGAGGTGAAGGTCGGCAACGACTCGCGGCCGATCGTCCCGCAGACGGCGCTGCTGTCCGATGCGCGCGGCAGCTACGTGCTGATCGTGGGTGCTGACGACCACGTCGCCCGCCGCGACGTGAAGGTCGGCGGCGCGCAGCCGAACGGCATCGTGATTGCCGCCGGCCTCGACGGCGCCGAGCGCGTGGTCACGACCGCCGGTGCGTTCCTGCACGAGGGCGAGCAGGTCAAGGTTGCCGCTGCCAAGGGCGCGCCGTGAGAAACATCTCCGCCTGGGCGATCAAGCACCCGATCTTCCCGATCGTGCTGTTCGTCGTGCTGACCTTCGTCGGCACCGTGGCGTTCATCCGCCTGCCGATCAACCTCAATCCCGACGTTTCCTTCCCGCAGGTGCTGGTGCAGGTGTCGCAGCCGGGCGCCGCGCCGACCGAGATGGAAACGCAGGTGATGCAGAAGATCGAGGGCTCGGTCGCCAGTGTCGGCAACGTCCACAACATCACCTCGCGCGCCGTCGAGGGCACGGCGCGCATCTGGGTCGAGTTCCAGATCGGCACGCCGATCGACCGCGCCGTCAACGACGTGCGCGACGCGGTCGCGCGGGTCCGCGCCGACCTGCCGGAAGGCATCCAGGAGCCGTCCGTCACGCGCCAGGACATGGACGGCGGGCCGATCGCGTACTACGCCGTCAGCACGACCTCGCTGACGCCGGAGGCGCTCAGCTGGTTCGTCGACAACTCGATCACCAAGCGCCTGCTGTCGCTGTCCGGCGTCGCGCAGGTCGGCCGCAGCGGCGGCGTCGACCGCGAGATCCGCGTCGAGCTCGACCCGGCGCGCATGCAGGCGCTCGGCATCACCGCCGTGCAGGTCAACCAGCAGCTGCGGCAGCTGAACCTCGACGCCCCGGGCGGTCGCGCCCAGGTCGCCGGCGGCGAGCAGTCGATCCGCGTGCTCGGCGGCGCGCGCACGGCGGCGGCGCTTGGTGCGACGCAGATCCAGGTCGCCGGCGGGCGCGTCGCGCGGCTCGACGACATCGCCGACGTGCACGACGGCGTCGCCGAGATCCGCACGCTGTCGCGGCTCGACGGCCGGCCGTCGACGACCTTCTTCGTCACCAAGGCGCGCGGCTACTCCGACGTCACCACCGCCGACAAGGTGGATGCCGAGATCCACAAGATCCTCGGCGAGAATCCCGGCGTCTCGATCACCAAGGTGTTCACCACCGTCGAGCACACCAAGCGTGCCTATCGCTCGGCGATCGAAGCGCTGGTCGAGGGCTCGATCCTCGCGGTGGCGGTGGTGTTCCTGTTCCTGCGCGAGTGGCGGGCGACGGCGATCTCGGCGCTCGCGATCCCGCTGTCGGCGATCCCGACCTTCGCGTTCATGTCGCTGATGGACTTCACGCTGAACGGCATCAGCCTGCTGGCGCTGTCGCTGGTCGCGGGCGTGCTGGTCGACGATGCGATCGTCGAGATCGAAAACATCGTGCGCCACATCCGCATGGGCAAGACGCCCTACCAGGCGGCGCTGGACGCGGCCGACGAGATCGGCCTCGCGGTGGTCGCGACCTCGGCGACCATCATCGCCGTGTTCCTGCCGGTGAGCTTCATGGGCGGGATCAGCGGCCAGTACTTCAAGCAGTTCGGCCTCACGGTCGCGGCGGCGGTGTTCTTCTCGCTGATGGTCGCCCGGCTCGTGACGCCGGTGATCGCCGCGTTCACGCTCAAGCCGCAGGGGTTCCACGCGCACCTCGAGGGACCGCTGATGCAGCGCTACCTCGGCTGGCTGCAGAAGTGCGTCGAGCACCGCTGGCGGACGCTGGCGTTCGCGTTCGTGTTCTTCGTGGCCTCGATCGTCGGCCTGACGATGCTGCCGCAGGCGTTCATCCCGCCCGAGGACCTCGGCGCGAGCCAGGTCGTGATCGAGCTGCCGCCCGGGGTGCGGCTCGAGGACACCTCGCGCATCGCCGCCCGCGCGGCCGAGATCCTGCGCCGCCACAAGGAAGTCGCCAGCATCGTCGAGTCGGTGGGCTCGGACGAGGACGGCCAGGTGCGCAACGCGAACCTGTTCATCTCGCTGGTGCCGAAGAAGGATCGCAAGCTCACGCAGAAGGAGTGGGAGGACGAGGTCGCGCCGGAGCTGCGCACCATCGCCGACGCCCACGTCCAGTTCCAGTCGCAGAACGGCTTCAACGGTCGCGACTTCACGCTGTTCCTGACCGGTGACGACCCGGCGGCGCTCGAGAACGCGGCCCGCGGCGTGATCGACCAGATGCGCAACGTCAAGGAGATCCGCGACCCGCGCATCGACGGCGACATGCCGCGCCCGGAGATCGTCATCAAGCCGCGCTTCGACGTCGCCGCCGAGCTCGGCGTGACGGTGCAGTCGATCAGCCAGACGGTGCGCATCGCGACCCTCGGCGACATCCCGCAGAACGTCGCCAAGTTCTCGCTGGCGGACCGCCAGGTGCCGATCCGCGTCAGCCTGAAGGAATCCTCGCGCGAGGACCTGGCGACACTCGAAAACCTGCCGGTGCCGACCGCGAACGGCGGCAGCGTGCCGCTCAAGACGGTCGCCGAGCTCAGCTTCGGGCAGGGCCCGGCGACGGTGCGCCGCTACAACCAGTCGCGGCGGCTCATGATCGGCGCCGACCTCGCGCCGGGCGTGCAGTTCGGCGATGCGCAGAAGAAGATCGACGAGCTGCCGGCGCTCAAGAACCTGCCGGAGGGCGTGCACAACGTGCGCGTCGGCACGGCGGAGTTCATGGAGGAGCTGTTCATCAACTTCGCGCTCGCGGTGGCCGCCGGCGTGCTGATGGTGTTCGCGGTGCTGGTGCTGCTGTTCGCGCGCGTCTTCCAGCCGGTGACCATCCTGTCGGCGCTGCCGCTGGCGCTCGGCGGCACGGTGGTGGCGCTCGCGATCTTCAACATCCCGTTCTCGATGTCGGTGATCATCGGCGTGCTGATGCTGATGGGCATCGTCGCCAAGAACTCGATCCTGCTGGTCGACTTCGCGATCGAGGAAATGCGCGCCGGCCGCAGCCGCATGCAGGCGCTGCTCGAGGCCGGCCACAAGCGCGCCCAGCCGATCGTGATGACCAGCGTGGCGATGATCGCCGGCATGCTGCCGACCGCGCTCGGCATCGGCGATGCGTCCTCGTTCCGCCAGCCGATGGCGGTGGCGGTCATCGGCGGCATCATCACCTCGACGTTCCTGACGCTGGTGGTCGTGCCGGCGGCGTTCTCGGTGGTCGACGACCTCGAGCGCTGGCTGTCGCCGAAGGTGCGCCGCCTGCTGACGCACGAGCACAAGGTCGAGCCGCACCTCGGCCGGCCCGCGCCGGTCGCGCCGCTCGGCGGCCTCGCGCCCGGCCGCGTGCAGAAGCCCGCGCCGTAACCACGACTTGCGGCCGGGGCACGCCCGGCCGTAGGGTCCCCGGGAAGCAACCCGCGCGCCCGTGCGCGTCGCGACCGGCGGCGCACGGCCGCCCGCGGAGGACCCCGGATTGAGCGCAGCCGAGACCGCCGTCGCCGCATCGCCGCGCGACCTCGTGCCCGATGGCCACGAGTCCGAGATCGAGTCGCTGTACGGTCGCGTGCCGGTCGGGCTGGCGCTGATCGACCGCGAGCTGCGCTACCGGCGCTGCAACGAGCGCCTGGCCGAGATGCACGGGCTGCCGGCGGCCGCGCACCTCGGCCGCACGCTCGGCGAGGTGCTGCCGCATCTCGCCGCCGAGATCGGGCCGCTGCTGCGGCGCGTGCTGGATTCCGGCGAGGCGCTCGTCGACGTCGTGGTCCGCGGCGAGACGGCGGCCCGGCCGGGCGAGGTGCGCGTCTGGAGCGGCGACTACTGCCCGGTCCGCGGCGGCGACGGCGTGGTGACCGGCGTGCAGGTCGTGGTGCGCGAGATCACCGAGGCGCGCCGGGCCGCCGAGGAGCTCGCGCGGCGCGCGGCGCTGCTCGACCTCGCGACCGACGCGATCATGGTGCGCGACGCCGACGGCACGATCCGCTACTGGAGCCGCGGCTCGGAGGTGCTGTATGGCTACCCGGCGGCCGTGGCGGTCGGCCGGCGCGCACAGGAGCTGCTCGCGACCCGCTGGCCGGTGGCGCGCGAGGACGTGCACCGGATCCTGGCGACGACCGGCGAGTGGTCGGGCGAGCTGGTGCAGCGCACGGCGGCGGGCGGCGAGCTCGTGATGCTGACGCGGCTGCGCTACGCCGCCGCGGCCCCCGGGGCGCCGCCTGAGGTGCTCGAGAGCGGCACGGACATCACGAAGCGCAAGGCCGATGAGCGGCGCCTGCAGGACGCCTTCGACGCGGCCGAGCGCGCCAGCGCCGCGAAGACCGACTTCCTCGCGATGATGAGCCACGAGCTGCGGACGCCGCTGCAGGCGATCACGACCGCGATCGAGCTGCTGGCGCCCGATCCGGAGCGGCGCGGCACGCGGCCCGAGTACCGTCACATCGCCTTCGCCTCGCAATCGATGGCGCGCCTCGTCGATGACCTGCTCGACATGGCGCGGCTCGACCGCGCACGGCTGCCGCTCGAGCGGCGCACGGTGAACCTGCGCCAGCTGCTCGAACGGGTGCTCGATCCTTTCGCGGCGCGCGCCGCGGCGAAGGGACTCGCCTTCGAGGTCGGCGTGGACCCGGCGGTGCCGGAGGCGTTGTGGACCGACCCGGTGCGCTTCGGGCAGGTGCTCGCGAACGTGGCCGGCAACGCGGTGAAGTTCACGGCCGAGGGCGGCGTGCGGGTCGCGGTCGGCCTCGGCGACTCGGCCGCGGAGCTGCGGGTCGCGGTCGCGGACACCGGCATCGGCATCCCGCCGGAGCGCCACGCGGCGATCTTCGAGCCCTTCACCCAGGCCTCGCCCGAGCAGCGCGAGCGCTACGGCGGCCTCGGGCTCGGCCTCGCGATCGCCGCCGAGCTCACCCGGAGCATGGGCGGGCGCATCGCGCTCGACAGCCGGATCGGCGCGGGAAGCCGGTTCGACCTGCGGTTCCCGGTCGAGCACGCGCCCTAGCCCGTCCGGCGACGTCCTGATTCGGGGACCGTCGTGAACAAATATACTGCATCGCAGCACTACTGCTGCGATGCAGCATTGACCCTTGAGTCCATGCTCTGCATAGTCGGCCGGACTGCCTGCGAGACGTCCGCGACACGGGCGCAAGGACCGGGGATGACCATGCACCCACCCGCCGACGAACGCGGCCTGCCGACGAGTGCCGCGGCCCTGGCCCATGGCGGCCACGACCCGGTCGGCCTTTATCACCCGGCGCACGAGCGCGACAGCTGCGGCTTCGGGCTGATCGCGAGCCTCGATGACCAGCCGAGCCACCGGCTGGTCGAGACGGCGATCGGCTCGCTGAACCGGCTCACGCACCGCGGCGCGGTCGCCGCCGACGGCAAGACCGGCGACGGCTGCGGCCTGCTGCTTAAGAAGCCCGAGGCCTTCCTGCGCGCGCTCGCCGCCGAGTCCGGTTTCGAGCTCGGCGTGCGCTTCGCCACCGGCATCGCCTTCCTGTCGCGCTACGACGATGCCGCGGCGCGCGCGCGCGCGACGCTCGAGGCGCAGCTCAGGCGCGAGGGGTTGGTCGTGGCCGGCTGGCGGCAGGTGCCGACCGACCCCGACGCCTGCGGCGCCGAGGCACTCAGGACCCTGCCGCGGCTCGAGCAGGTGTTCGTGCGCTGCCTCGACGACATCGACGAGGCGAGCTTCAACCGGCGGCTCTTCCTCGCGCGGCGCCGGACCGAGAAGGCGCTCGAGCACCGCGACCCGGTGTTCTACATGCCGTCGCTGTCGGCGAGCACGCTCGTCTACAAGGGCATGGTGATGCCGCAGCACCTGGCGGAGTTCTACCCCGACCTCGCCGACCCGCGGCTCGAGAGCTCGGTGGCGGTGTTCCACCAGCGCTTCTCGACCAACACGCTGCCGCAGTGGCGGCTCGCGCACCCGTACCGGTTCCTGGCGCACAACGGCGAGATCAACACCATCTCCGGCAACCGCCACTGGGCGGTGGCGCGCGGGCCGCTGTTCCGCTCGCCGTTCCTGCCGGACCTCGCCGACATCCAGCCGCTCGTGTCGCTGACGGGCTCGGACTCGCAGACGCTCGACAACATGCTCGAGGTGCTGCTGATGGGTGGCCTCGACGTGCTGCACGCGATGCGCCTGCTGATCCCGCCCGCCTGGCAGACCGTCGACACGATCGACTCCGACCTGCGTGCGTTCTACGAGTTCTACTCGCCGCACATGGAGCCGTGGGACGGCCCGGCCGGCATCGTGCTCTGCGACGGCCGCTACGCGGCCTGCACGCTCGACCGCAACGGGCTCAGGCCCGCGCGCTGGGTGATCACGCGCGACCGGCACCTGACCGTCGCCTCCGAGATCGGGGTCTGGGACTACCGCCCGGAGGACGTGGTGCGCAAGGGCAAGCTCGGCCCGGGCGAGATCCTGGCGCTCGACCTGCAGACCGGCGAGCTGCTCGACTCGAAGCGCGTCGACCAGGTGCTGAAGGCGCGGCACCCCTACAAGGCCTGGCTCAAGAAGGGCGTGCGCTACCTCGAGACCGACCTTGTCGACGCCCGGCTGGCCGCGGAGCCGATGGACCGCGACACGCTCGGCCTGTACCAGAAGATGTTCAACGTCACTGCCGAGGAGCGCGACGAGATCATCCGCGTGCTCGCCGAGGACGAGAGCGAGGCGGTCGGCTCGATGGGCGACGACACGCCGATGCCGGTGCTGTCGCGCCAGATCCGCTCGCCGTACGACTACTTCCGGCAGCAGTTCGCGCAGGTCACGAACCCGCCGATCGACCCGCTGCGCGAGTCGATCGTGATGAGCCTGCAGACGCAGATCGGCCCCGAGTGCAACGTGTTCGCGCCCTCGCCCGAGCACGCACGCCAGATCGTTCTGAACTCGCCGATCCTGTCGCAGCGCAAGCTGCGCCAGATCCTCGCCCACAAGGAGTTCGGGCTCACCCACGAGTTCATCGACCTGCAGCACCCGGCCGAGGAGAGCCTGGCCGGCGCGCTGGCGCGGCTCTGCGATCAGGCCGAGGCCGCGGTGCGCGCCGGCAAGCTGGTGCTGCTGCTCTCCGACCGCTACCTGGTCAAGGGCAAGGTGCCGGTGCACGCGCTGCTCGCGACCGGCGCCGTGCACCACCGCCTGGTGCGGACCGGGCTGCGCTGCAAGTGCAACCTGCTGGTCGAGACCGGCACGACCCGCGACGCGCACCACTTCGCCTGCCTGATCGGCTACGGCGCGACCGCGGTCTACCCGTACATGGCCTACCAGACGCTGTTCGACATGATGCGCAGCGGCGTGGTCGGCATGACCGCCGAGACGCGCGCCGAGCTCGGCCGCAGCTATCGGCGCGGCATCCGCAAGGGCCTCTTCAAGATCATGTCGAAGATGGGCATCTCCACCATCGCGAGCTACCGCAGTTCGCAGCTGTTCGAGATCGTCGGGCTCGGCGACGAGGTCGTCTCGCTGTGCTTCCCCGGCACCGTCAGCCGCATCCAGGGCGCGGGCTTCGACGACCTCGAGGCCGACCAGCGCGCGCTGGCGGCCGCCGCCTGGGACCCGCTGACGCCGGTGGCGCAGGGCGGGCTGCTCAAGTACCGGCACGGCGGCGAGTACCACATGTACAACCCCGACGTGATCGCGACCCTGCAGGCGGCGGTCATGACCGGCGACTACGGCCGCTACCGCGAGTACGCCGCGCTCGTGAACGAGCGGCCCGCCTCGTGCCTGCGCGACCTGTTCGTGCTGCAGCCCGGCGCCGCCGCCGTGCCGCTCGCCGAGGTCGAGCCGGTCGAGGCGATCCTGGCGCGCTTCGACTCGGCCGGCATGTCGCTCGGCGCGCTCTCGCCCGAGGCGCACGAGGCGCTCGCGATCGCGATGAACCGGCTCGGCGCGCGCTCCAACTCCGGCGAGGGTGGCGAGGATCCGGCGCGCTACGGCGGCGAGCGCAACTCGAAGATCAAGCAGGTCGCGAGCGGGCGCTTCGGCGTGACGCCCGAGTACCTGCTGTCGGCCGAGGTGCTGCAGATCAAGATCGCGCAGGGTGCCAAGCCCGGCGAGGGCGGCCAGCTGCCCGGCCACAAGGTCAACGAGATGATCGCGCGGCTGCGCTTCGCGCGGCCCGGCGTCGGGCTGATCTCGCCGCCGCCGCACCACGACATCTACTCGATCGAGGACCTGGCGCAACTGATCTTCGACCTGAAGCAGCTGAACCCGCGCGCGCTGGTCTCGGTCAAGCTGGTGGCGGAGCCCGGCGTCGGTACGATCGCCGCCGGCGTCGCCAAGGCCTACGCCGACCTGATCACGATCTCCGGCTATGACGGCGGCACCGGCGCGAGCCCGCTGTCGTCGATCAAGTACGCCGGCACCCCGTGGGAGCTCGGCCTCGCCGAGACCCACCAGACGCTGCGCATCAACGAGATGCGCCACCGGGTGCGACTGCAGACCGACGGCGGCCTCAAGACCGGCCTCGACGTCATCAAGGCCGCGATCATCGGCGCCGAGAGCTTCGGCTTCGGCACCGCGCCGATGGTGGCGCTCGGCTGCAAGTACCTGCGCATCTGCCACCTCAACAACTGCGCCACCGGCGTCGCGACCCAGCACGAGGCGCTGCGCAAGCGCTACTTCGTCGGCCTGCCGGAGATGGTGGAGAACTACTTCCGCTTCGTCGCCGAGGAATGCCGCGAGCTGATGGCGAGCCTCGGCGTGCGCCGCCTGGCCGACCTGATCGGCCGCACCGAGTACCTGGCGATCCTGCCGGGCGAGACCGCGCGGCAGCAGAAGCTCGACCTGACCCCGATCCTGTCGACCGCCGGGCTCGCCGCCGACAAGCCGCAGTACTGCGGCGTGCCGCGCAACGAGCCCTTCGACAAGGGGCTGCTCGCCGAGCGCATGGTCGCCGACCTCGCCGGCGCGATCGAGTCGAAGTCCGGCGGCGAGTTTGCCTACGCCGTCACGAACCGCGACCGCTCGATCGGCGCGCGCGTCTCCGGCGAGATCGCGCGGCGCCACGGCAACCACGGGATGCGCGAGCAGCCGATCCGGGTGCGGCTGACGGGGTCGGCCGGCCAGAGCCTCGGCGTCTGGAACGCCGGCGGCCTGCACCTCGAGCTCGAGGGCGACGCCAACGACTACGTCGGCAAGGGCATGGCGGGCGGGCGGATCGTGCTGCGCACGCCGCGCGCCTCGACCTTCCTGGCGCAGGAGTCGCCGATCATGGGCAACACGTGCCTGTACGGCGCGACCGGCGGCGAGCTGTACGCGGCCGGCGCGGCCGGCGAGCGCTTCGCGGTCCGCAACTCCGGCGCGCTCGCCGTCATCGAGGGCGCGGGCGACCACTGCTGCGAGTACATGACCGGCGGCGTCGTCTGCGTGCTCGGCCGCACCGGGCTCAACTTCGGTGCCGGCTTCACCGGCGGCTTCGCCTACGTGCTCGACCTCGACCGCGACTTCGTCGACCGCTACAACCACGAGCTGGTCGACATCCACCGGATCTCGGTCGAGGGCATGGAGCAGAACCTGCACCACCTGCGAGGCCTGATCGAGGAGCACGTGCGCGCCACCGGCAGTCGCTGGGGCGCCGAGATCGTCAACGACTTTCGCGCCTACCTCGGCAAGTTCTGGCTGGTGAAGCCGAAGGCGGCGGCGATCGACACGCTGATCGAGAACCTGCGGAGGGCCGCCTGATGGCCGAGCGTACGCTGCAGTTCCTCGACGTGCCGCGCGCCGAGCCCGCCAAGCTCCCGGTCGAGACCCGGGTGCGCGAGTTCCGCGAGATCTACGCGCCGCTCGATGCCGGCGTGGCCGGGCAGCAGGCCGCGCGCTGCCTCGCCTGCGGCAACCCGTTCTGCGAGTGGAAGTGCCCGGTCCACAACTACATCCCGAGCTGGCTGAAGCTGATCGAGCAGGGAAAGCTGTTCGAGGCTGCGGAACTCTCGCACCAGACGAACTCGCTGCCGGAGATGTGCGGGCGCATCTGCCCGCAGGACCGGCTCTGCGAGGGGGCCTGCACGCTGAACGACGGCCTCGGCGCAGTCACGATCGGCGCGATCGAGAAGTACATCACCGACGAGGCGCTGAAGGCCGGCTGGCGGCCCGACCTGACGCACGTGCGGCCGACCGGCCGGCGCGTGGCGGTCGTCGGGGCGGGGCCCGCCGGGCTCGCTTGCGCGGACGTGCTCGCCCGCCACGGCGTGCAGGCGGTGGTCTATGACCGCTATCCGCGCATCGGCGGACTGCTGACCTTCGGCATCCCGGCGTTCAAGCTCGAGAAGGAGGTCGTCGAGATCCGGCGCGAGCTTCTCGAGGGCATGGGCGTCGAGTTCCGGCTCGGCGTCGAGGTCGGCCGCGACGTCGCTTTTGAGGAACTGCTCGGCCAGTACGATGCCGTCTTCCTCGGGCTCGGCACCTATCGCGCGGTGCGCGGCGGCTTCCCGGGCGAGGACCTGCCGGGGGTCGTCGAGGCGCTGCCGTACCTGATCGCCAGCATCCGCCAGTCGCTCGGCCTCGGCGGCGAGCCGATCGACCTCGCCGGCCGGCGCGTGATCGTGCTCGGCGGCGGCGACACGGCCATGGACTGCAATCGCACCGCGATCCGCCAGGGCGCCGCGAGCGTCACCTGCACGTACCGTCGCGACGAGGAGAACATGCCGGGCTCGCGCCGCGACTACAAGAACAGCCGCGAGGAGGGCGTGCGCTTCCTTTTCAATCGCCAGCCGGTCGCGATCGAGTCCGCCGGCGGCCGGGTCGCCGGCGTGCGCGTCGTCGAGACGCGGCTCGGCGCGCCCGGTCCGCGCGGCCGTCGCCTCGCCGAGCCGGTGCCCGGCAGCCAGGAGCTGATCGAGGCGGACGCCGTGGTGCTCGCCTTTGGCTTCAACCCGAGCCCGCCGCCGTGGCTTGAGACCCACGGCATCGCGCTGCACGCTGACGGGCGGGTGCGCGTCTCGGCGGACGCGCGGCGGCCGTTCGCGACCACCCATCCGCGCGTCTTCGCCGGCGGCGACATGGTCCGCGGCAGCGACCTCGTGGTCACCGCGGTATTCGAGGGCCGGACCGCGGCGCAGGGTATCCTCGCCACGCTCGGCCTCGGTGCGGGCGCGCGCGCGGCCTGACCGCGCCGGCCGCTCGACCAGACTCGGCCCGCTGCCGGCCACCGGGGAGCCCGTCGATGAACGCCAATCGCCGCATCGTGCTCGCCTCGCGTCCGGCCGGCGCCGCGAGTGCCGACAACTTCCGGCTCGAGTCCGTGCCGGTGCCCGAGCCGCGGCCCGGCCAGGTGCTCGTCCGCCACCATTACCTCTCGCTCGATCCGTACATGCGCGGGCGCATGAACGACGCGAAGTCGTACGCGCCGCCGCAGCCGCTCGGCGAGGTCATGGTCGGCGGTACCGCGGGCGAAGTGATCGCGAGCCGCCATCCGGCGTTTCGCGCCGGCGAGCGGGTGGTCGGCATGGGAGGCTGGCAGGAGTTCGCGCTCGTGGACGAGCCCGAGCAGGCGCTCGAGCGGGTCGACACGACGCACGTGCCCTTGTCCGCGTACCTCGGCCCGGTCGGCATGCCGGGCATCACCGCCTGGTACGGACTCTCGATGATCCTGCGGCCGAAGCCGGGCGAGACCCTGGTCGTCAGCGCCGCCTCGGGCGCGGTCGGCAGCGTCGTCGGTCAGCTCGCGAAATGGCGGGGCTGCCGCGTGGTCGGCTTCGCCGGCGGCCCCGCCAAGTGCGACTACGCCGTGCGAGAACTCGGCTTCGATGCCTGCATCGACTACAAGGCCGCGCACGACGCGCGCTCGCTCGACGCCGCGCTCGCAGCCGCGGCGCCGGCAGGCGTCGACGCGTGCTTCGAGAACGTCGGCGGGCGCTGCCTCGACGCGACGCTCGGCCGCATGAACGCCTTTGGCCGTATCGCGCTCTGCGGCCTGATCGCCGGCTTTGAGGCCGGGCCCGTACCGATCACGAACCCCGGGCCGATCCTGCGCGCGCGGCTCGCGGTCCAGGGCTTCATCATCTTCGAGCATCGCGAGCTGTGGCCGTGGGCCGTCAGCGAGCTCGCGAGCGCCGTCGCGGCCGGGCGGCTGCGCTATCGCGAAACGATCGCCGAGGGACTCGAGCGCGCGCCGGCGGCCTTCCTCGGGCTGCTGCGCGGCGAGAACTTCGGCAAGCAGCTGGTGCGGCTCGCCTGACTCGCTGCGGCTCAGTCGAATCCTCTGCGTTTGCGCGCGAGGATGGATAGCACTGCCGCATCACGCCTAAGCCCAAGGACCGCTCGTGCGCCTAGAATGACCGACGCGCACGCCCCATGCGGCTGCCGCGGACCAGGGACGGCCCGTCGCTTCCGCGCAGCCGTCAAAGTGCGGGCGCGCGCCGACAGGAGGCCCGTGGAGCGCATTCCCCAGATGTTCGACGCGGTTCCCGACGCACTGCTCGTCGTCGACGGGTCCGGGCGCATCGAGCAGGCGAACCAGCACGCCATGCGGATCCTGGCCCCCGAGGCCGGTGTCCTCGAGGGCGTGCCCGTGGAGCGGCTGATCCCGGAGCGCGAGCGCGAGCGGCACGCCGCCTACCGCGCCGCCGTGCACGGCGGCGCACCGGGCCGCGCCGCGACGCCGAGCATCGTGATGCCGGTGCTCAGGGGCGACGGCAGCGAGTTCCCGGCGGAGATCGCGCTCGCGCCGGTCGCGACCGAGCGCGGCGCGCGCGTCCTCGAGGCGGTGCGCGACATCAGCGAGCGCCAGCGCGACGACGAACTCTTCCGGGCGCTGCTCGAGGCCGCGCCGGACGCGATGGTGATCGTCGACGAGAGCGGACGGATCGTGCTCGTGAATACCCAGGCCGAGCGGCTGTTCGGCCACGCGCGCCACGAGCTGCGCGGCGAGAGCGTCGAGCGGCTGATCCCGCCGCGCTACGCGGCGCAGCACCCCGAGCACCGGGCGCGCTATTCCGGCGCGCCACGCGTCCGGCCGATGGGCGCCGGGCTCGAGCTCTACGGGCTGCGCAAGGACGGCACCGAGTTCCCGATCGAGATCAGCCTGAGCCCGCTGCGCAGCGGCGGGCGCGCCCTCTACTCGAGCGCGATCCGCGACATCACCGACCGCAAGCAGGCGGAGCAGCGCATCCTCGACTCGCTGCGCGAGAAGGAGGTGCTGCTGAAGGAGATCCACCACCGCGTCAAGAACAATCTGGCGGTGATGTCGAGCCTGTTCTACCTCGAGTCGCGCCACGCGCGCGATCCCAACACCCGCCGCATCCTGCAGGAGAGCCAGGACCGCGTGCGCGCGATGGCCATGGTGCACGAGGCGCTGTATCGCGCCGACAGCCTGTCGGAGGTGGACTTCGCCGACTACGCCCGCTCGCTGTGCCAGCAGCTGCTGACCACCTACGTGGTCGAGGGCGCGCGCGTCCGCCTCAGCACCGAGCTGGAGCCGGTGCCGCTCAACATCGAGCTCGCGATCCCGTTCGGCCTGATCCTCAACGAGATGATGACCAACGCGCTCAAGCACGCCTTCCCGAGCGGGCGGGCGGGCACGCTGACGCTGGTGCTGCAGCGGCACGGCAGCCACGGCTGCGTGCTGCGACTGATCGACGACGGCGTCGGCCTCGGCGCCCCGGGCGGCGAGCCGCCGCACGAGACGCTGGGTCTGCGGCTGGTGCGGCTGCTCGCGGGACAGCTCGGCGGCGAGTTCGAGCTCGTGGCGCGACAACCGGGCACCGAGGCGTGCCTGACCGTTCCCAACCTCGCGCACGGCATGGGGGGCTGAGATGGCGCAGACACGCATCCTCGTGGTCGAGGACGAGGTGCTGATCGCCGAGGAGATCCGCGAGCGCCTGCTGCAGGCCGGCTATGCGGTGGTCGGCATCGTCGACCGCGGTGAGGCAGCCATCGAGGCCGCCGGCAGCGCGCGGCCCGACCTCGTGCTGATGGACATCCGCCTGAAGGGCCCGCTTGACGGCATCGCCGCCGCCGGCGAGATCTTCGAGCGCTACGCGGTGCCGATCGTGTACCTGACGGCGCACTCGGACCAGGCGACGCTGCAGCGCGCGAAGACGCGCGCCGCGTTCGGCTACGTGCTGAAGCCGTTTCAGATCGAGAACCTGCTGGCGACCATCGAGGTCGCGATCCATCGCTCGCGGCTCGAGGCCGGCCTGCGCGAGCACAACCTCGCCTTCGCGACGATCCTCGGCGGGCTCTCGGAGGCGGTGGTCACGACCGACCTGCGCGGTCGGGTGAGGTTCCTGAACGCCGCCGCCGAGACGCTGACCGGCTGGGCGGCGGCGGCGGCGATCGAACGGCCGCTGCGCGAGGTGCTGCGGCTCACCGACGAGCACGGCGCTGCGCGCCACGCGCAGGTGGCAACGACGGTGGTGGCGACCCGCGCGACCGTCCGGCTCGGCCCGGGCGACTGGCTGGAGCGCGCCGGCGGCGAGCGGGTCGCGGTCGAGGGCAGCGTCGCGCCGGTCACCGACTACGTCGACCGCATCGTCGGCGCGACCTTTGCGTTGCGCGACGTGACCGCGACCCGTGCCGCCGAGCGCTCGCTGCGCGCCCGCACCGACGAGCTGCGCGTCGTCGTCGAGACCGCCGTCGACGGCGTGCTGCTGCTCGACGGCGAGGGACGCGTGCTGCTGTTCAACCCGGCCTGCGAGGCGCTGTTCGGCCGCAGCGCCGACCAGGCGATCGGCCGCCACGTCGAGGACTTCATCCCGCGGCCGGGCGAGGGTGGCTGGCGCGAGGAATTCGCGGCCCCGGCGCCGCGCCTGTGGCCGAGCCGCGCGCGCGCGTGCAGCGCGCGGCGCGAGGACGGCACGCCGTTCCCGGTCGAGATCTCGGTCGGCGAGACCCACCGCGACGGCCGGCCGGCGTTCGTGGTCGTGGTGCACGACATCTCCGACCGGCGCGCCCTCGAGGCCGCCTACGTCGGCGCGGTCGCGCACGAGCAGGCGCGCGTCGCCCAGGACCTGCACGACGGTCTCGGCCAGGAGCTGACCGGACTCGCGCTGATCCTCGCCGCGATCGAGCGCGGCGCGCTCGATCGCGGCCTGCCGAACGCCTCCGACGTCGGCCGCGCGCGCGACCTGACCAGCCACGCGATCACGACCTGCCGTAGTGTCGCGCGCGGCCTACTGCCGGTCGCCGAGGGGCACGGTGGGCTGGTCACCGGGCTGCGCGAGCTGGTGCGCCAGCTCGGTGAGTTCAAGGGCCCGGAGATTCGCTGCTCGATCATCGAGGCGGCGGCCGTCGGCCTCTCGCCCGAGACGGCCGACCATCTTTACCGGATCGCGCAGGAGGCGCTGACCAACGCGATCAAGCACGCGCGCGCGCAGTCGATCACGGTAACGCTCGAGATCGACCGGCAGCACGTCTCGCTCAGCGTCTGCGACGACGGTCGCGGTCTCGTCGCCGTGCCGGTCAGTGACGGCCACGACGGCCTCGGACTCAAGACCATGCGCTACCGTGCCGAGCTGATCGGTGCACAGCTGTCGTTCGGCTCGCCGACCACGCGCGGTACCTGCGTCGTCTGCGACTGCCCGCAGCCCGCCTGACGCGCGTTCAATCGGCCGCGAACGCCGGTGTCGGCGGGGCGGTGCCGGCAGCGGCCGCGAGCGTCTCGAGCGCACCCCGCAGCGCGGCCGCGAGCGGCGGCGAGGCGACGATGGCGTCTTCGTCGAGCCCGGCACCGAGCAGCGGCACGGTGATCGAGGCCGGCTCGACGATGCGCGCCGACATGGTCCTCAGCGTCTCGCGCAGCGCGGCGTCCGCGTGCGAGGCCCGCGGCGAGGCGTTCAGCACCGCGACGGCCTTGCCATAGAACGGCGGAAAGGCGACCAGCCAGTCGAGCGCGTTCTTGAGGACGCCGCTGACGCCGTGGGCGTATTCGGGGCTCGCGATCACGAGCGCGGTGGCGCGCTCGACCGCCTGCTGCAGCGCCCGCACCGGCTCGGGCTCGATGCCCTCGAGATCCGGGTTGAAGAGCGGCAGTGTGCCGAGGCCGCCGTATACCTCGACCTGCAGGGTGGCCGGCGCCACGCGCGCCGCGGCACGCAGCAGCGCGGCATTCAGGGAGCGCGCGCGCAGGCTGCCGGCGAGGGCGAGGATCCGCGGGGTCGGCACGGGGGGGCTGGCCGGACGGGAAGGGGCGTCGATGCTAGCGGTCGCGCCCGCCAGGCGCGAGCGCGGATCAGTCGAAGCCGAGCTCGGCCTGCGGCGAGGGCGGGCGCACCGGGATGTGCCGGATGACGTCGCCCGGCCCGGCGAGGGCGGCCGCGACGATCTCGCGGTGGCACTCGTGCGGATTGGCCTCGTAGCAGAAGAGGCAGGTGGGCTCCCGCGCGAGCCATTCGCCGACCTCGGCGAGCGCAGCCTGCTGCGCCTCGAGGTAGATGCCGAAATCGCGCCGGTAGCGGGCATCGTCGCCGCCGCGCCGGTGCCGGTCGCGGATCGGCTTCGGGCAGCCGAGCGCGCGGACGTGGCTGTAGCGCAGGCCAGCGGCTGCGAGGCGGTCGGCGAGCTCATCGCGGGCGAAACCGGCCTTGCGGGACACCGGTGCCTCGCGGATGTCGACCAGGTGGGCGATGCCGTTCGCGCGCAGCAGCTCCACGAGCTCCGCCGCGCTCAGGCCCTCGTAGCCGATCGTATAGACGACCATCGACGTCGCGCCGCGATCCTGCGTCGATGCGCGCCCGGCCGCCCGCGCCGGCGCGATGCCGGTCCCGGCCTCAGCCCGAGGCGGGTTCCTTGTTCTGCGCGATCCAGGTCAGCGCTGCCTCGACGTCGGCGAGTTCCGCGGCGTTGAAGCCGGGTACCTTCGCGCCGGGTGCGCTGGCCTTGAGGCGCTCGAGCTCGCCGTGCGCCTGGGTGTGCACCCAGGTGAGCCCGCGGCGCACTTTCGAGGTGAATTTCTGCTGCTTGTCGTCGGTCACGGTGTGTTTTCCCCTCGGGGCCTGCGGCCAGTGTCAGGCACAGGCCGGTGCCGAGGCAACGGCCGCGTGTGCTGCACCGCGGCCGGCAGCCCCCCGGCGGCCGGGCCGGGAGGCGCCGGATGCGACGAATTCCCATCCGTACCCGGGGTTCGTCGACGGCCCGGGGCCACGGCTGGTAAATTGGCGGGTCCCGGACGCCGGCCCGTCGGCCCGGCTGGGCAGCGAGGAGCAGACGACGCCATGACCACCAACGCCGAACTCCAGAAGCTACGCGAGGCGGCCGTGCCGCGCGGCGTGGCGAGCCTGCTTCCGGTCTTCACCGACCGCGCCCAGAACGCCGAGATCTGGGACATCGAGGGCAAGCGCTACATCGACTTCGCCGCCGGCATCGCGGTCCTCAACACCGGGCACCTGCATCCGACGGTCAAGGCAGCCGTGGCGGCGCAGCTCGAGCGCTTCTCGCACACCTGCTTCCAGGTCACGCAATACGAGAGCTACGTGCGCCTCGCCGACCGGCTCAACAAGCTGGCGCCCGGCCCGACGCCCAAGAAGTCGATCCTCTTCTCGACCGGCGCCGAGGCGGTCGAGAACGCGGTCAAGATCGCGCGCGCCCACACGAAGCGCAGCGCCGTGATCGCGTTCTCGGGCGCGTTCCACGGCCGGACGATGTTCGCGATGGGGCTGACCGGCAAGACCGCGCCGTACAAGGTCGGCTTCGGGCCGATGCCGGGCGAGATCTTCCATCTGCCGTTCCCGGCGGAGTACCTCGGCGTGACGCAGGCGACCGCGCTCGCCGCGCTCGACACGTTGTTCAAGTCCGACGTCGACCCGTCGCGCGTGGCCGCGATCATCATCGAGCCGGTGCAGGGCGAGGGCGGCTTCTATCCGGCGCCGGTCGAGTTCCTGAAGGAGCTGCGCCGGCTGTGCACCGAGCACGGCATCGTGCTGATCGCCGACGAGGTGCAGACGGGCTTCGCGCGCACCGGCAAGCTGTTCGCGATCGAACATGCCGGCATCGAGCCGGACCTGATGACGATCGCCAAGAGCCTCGCCGGCGGCTTCCCGCTGTCGGGCGTGATCGGCAAGGCCGAGATCATGGACGCGCCGGGCCCGGGCGGCCTCGGCGGCACCTATGCCGGCTCGCCGCTGTCCTGCGCCGCGGCTCTCGCCGTGCTCGAGGTGATCGAGAAGGAGCACCTGTGCAACCGCGCCAATGCGATCGGCGCGTTGCTGAAGCAGCGCCTGAATGGCCTGCACGGCCGTCACGGCCTCGATTGCATCGGTGACGTGCGCGGCCTCGGCGCGATGGTCGCGCTGGAGCTCGTGAAGTACGGCGATGCGCACCTGCCGGATCCCGACCTGACCAAGGCGCTGGTGCAGCGGGCGGCGGCGAACGGGCTCGTGATCCTCTCGTGCGGCACGCGCGCGAACGTGATCCGCTTCCTGGTGCCGCTGACGGCGACCGACGCGATCATCAGCGAGGGGCTCGACATCTTCGAGCGCTCGCTGGTCGAAGTCGCCGGTCCTGCGCGCGAGGCGAAGCGCGCCTGAGCGAAACGCGCGGCGGGCTCGCCCGCCGCGCGCCAGGCTTCAGGACCGGCCGAGCGCCGACAGGCGTTTGCCGGGCGCGATGTCCTCGAGGCTGGTGACGAGCTCGATCAGCCGCGGCCCGGGCGCTGCCAGCGCCGCCTCGAGCGCCGCGCCGAAGGCGGCCGTCTCGGTGACCCGCGCGGCACCGACACCGCAGGCAGCCGCGAGCGCGACGAAGTCCGGGTTCACGAGCGCGGTCGCGTGCGGCCGACCCGGGAAGCGCGTCTCCTGGTGCATCCGGATGGTGCCGTACGCGCCGTTGTTGAAGACCAGGAAGACGACGCGCGCACCGGTCGCCGCGGCCGTCACGAGCTCGTTCGCCGACATCATGAAGCAGCCGTCGCCGGCCACCGAGACCACCCGGCGGTCGCGGTGGAGCAGCGCCGCGGCGATCGCCGCCGGCACGCCGTAGCCCATCGCACCGCTCTGCGGCGCGAGCTGCGTGCGGAAACGACGGTGCTCGAAGAAGCGGTGCAGCCACGCGGCGTAGTTGCCGGCGCCGTTGGCGACGATCGCATCGTCCGGTAGTCGGCGCCGCAGCTCGCGGAACACCTCGCTCGGGTTCACCGCGCCGGTGACCGCGACCGGCTCGAGGTCGCGCTCGTAGGCGGCGCGCGCCGCCTGCGTCCAGGCCGCCCAGCCGGCCGTCGCCGGCGGCTCGAGCGTCGCGAGCTCGATCGCCGCGGCGTCCGGCGAAGCGCTCGCCCGGAAGGCCACCGGGAACACTCGCCCCGCATCTTCCGGCCGCATCGCGACGTGAATCACGCGCTCGACGCTGAGGCGCGGATCGAGCCGCGTGTAGCCGCCGGTCTCGACGTCGCACAGGTTGGTGCCGAGCGCGAGCACGAGATCCGCCTCGGCCAGCGCGCGCAGGGCGCCGCTGCCGGCGGCGAAGCCGAACTCGCCGACGTAACCGGGGTGGTCGTTGGCGATCAGGTCCTTGCGGCGAAAGCCGGTGGCGACCGGCAGGCGCCAGCGCTCGGCGAAGCGCGCGAGCGCGGCGGTGCCCGCGGGCGTCCAGCCGCTGCCGCCGATCCAGAGCAGCGGCCGGCGCGCGCGCGCGAGCCGCCGGCCGATCTCCGCGGCCACCCCGACTTCGAGCGGCGTCGCGATGCGCTCGACGAACGGCCCGGCGGGCGCCGGGCAAGGTTCCTCGAGAACGTCCTCCGGCAGACTGACGACCACCGGACCGGGGCGGCCATTGAGCGCGATCGCGAAGGCGCGCGTCACGAGCTCCGTCATCCGCGCGGGGTCATGCACCTCGACGACCCACTTCGCGATGGTGCCGAACATCGCGCCGAAGTCGATCTCCTGGAACGCGTCGCGGCCGAGGTCCTGGCGTGCGACCTGGCCGACGAAGAGCACGAGCGGCGTCGCGTCCTGCTGCGCGGTATGCAGCGCAATGCTCGCGTGCGTCGCGCCCGGTCCGCGGGTGACGAAGCACACGCCGGGCCGGCCGGTCAGTTTGCCCACCGCCTCCGCCATGTTCGCGGCACCGGCCTCGTGGCGACAGGTCACCAGGGGCAACCGGTCGCGCACGTCGTACAGGGCGTCGAGCACGGCCAGGTAGCTCTCACCTGCGACCGAGAAGGCGATCGGCACCTGCTGGGCGCAGAGGCACTCGACGAGCGCGTGCGCCGCGGTACGGACTGCACCGGCGGGACGGGTGGAGCTCGGGGAGTGGGCGGAGGACTGGGCGGGGATCTGGGTGGGGGTCGGGTGGTTCATGGGCGGATTTTAAGGAACCGGCGCCGCGCCTGCAGCGGCCGGATCGTCAGTCGCGCGGTACCGGCCCGCACCAGCCCGGCAGGAAGTCCGCGTCCTCGCTCTTCGCGAGCCGCAACGCCAGTTCGAGTGCCGCGGTGAAGTTGTTCTCGACGCGCGAGCGCTTGATCCGCCGCCGCAGGAAGTCGGCCCACAGGAATTCGCTGAACGGAGTCGTGTCCTTCGCGAAGCCGCCGGCGCGCCGCAGCTCGCCGGCGAGGCTGCGGTACGGGTCGTCGATCAGGGCGCTGACCCGCCGCGGCAGGTCGCGGTAGTGGCGGCGCCGGCCGCGCTCGTCGTACGGATGCAGCCAGCCACGGTTGTCGAGGAAGGTCCAGAAGGCATCGCGATCGAGCTTGCCGAGCTCGGCGACGACCGTGACCGCGATCTTGCGCACGCCCTCGTCGTGCAGCGCGCGCGCGAGGTGGTGGTGGTCGATCACGTAGCAGCGGTCCTTCGGGCCGTGGATGACCGGGATGAGGTGGCTGCCCAGGAACTTGGCCTTGTGCCCGGCCTCGCGCCAGTGGCGGCGCTTCTCGCGCACCTCGCGCATGCCGACCGTGATCTGGGTCGGGTAGAGGTCGTCGACGGCGATCGTCTCGAGGCGGGGTTCGCGGACGGATTTCATGGCAGTCTCCGGTCGGTGCCGGCGTATTGTCCCGGGTGTTCCGAGGGTTTGTCAGCTTATCTTAAGTATCTCCTAAGTCGGGGGCTCCACGATCCCGGCAGCCGTGCTGATCGGGAGCCGAGGCCGATGCGACTGTTACTGGTGGAAGACGACCGCATGATCGGCGAAAGCCTCGTCCGCGGACTCGGCGACGACGGATACCACGTCGACTGGGTCCGCGACGGCCCGGCCGCGGCCGCGGCACTCGCCGACCCGCAGGCGGCCTTCGCGCTCGTGCTGCTGGACTGGGGCCTGCCGCGCCAGGACGGCCTCAGCGTGCTGAAGGACCTGCGTGCGCGCCACAGCCTCGTGCCGGTGCTGATGATCACGGCGCGCGACGCCGTGTCGGATCGCATCGAGGGTCTCGACGCCGGCGCCGACGACTATCTGGTCAAGCCCTTCGCGCTCGCCGAGCTCAAGGCGCGCATCCGCACGCTGCTGCGCCGCCAGGAGGCCCGCGCCACCGCCGAAATCGTGCACGGCACGCTGGTGGTCGACCCGGTGCGCCACGAGGTGCAGCTGCGCGGTGAGCGCGTCGGACTCACGCCGCGCGAGTTCTCGCTGCTGCGCGTGCTGCTCAGCCGGCCGGGCGTGATCCACTCGCGCGCCCAGCTCGAGCAGGCGCTCTACGGCTGGAACGAGGCGATCGAGAGCAACGTCATCGAGGTCATCATCCACACCGTGCGGCGCAAGCTCGGCGCCGCGATCATCGAGAACGTCCGCGGGGTCGGCTGGCGCATCGGCCAGGCCCCATGACGACGCTGCGCGCGCGGCTGACCGTCTGGCTGCTGGGCGCACTGGTACTGGTGGGATCGTGCTCGGCGCTGTTCGTCTACGTGCGCGCCGAGCGCGCGACCCAGGCGCTGCTCGACAACCAGCTGAAGCAGGTCGGCCAGCTGGTCGCCGCCCGCCGCAAGGAGCGCACCGTGCCCGCCGCCGGCCGCGACGCCGAACCCGCGGGCAAGGCCGCCGAGGACCTGATCGTCACCGTCCGCGACGAGGCCGGTACGGTGCGCTTCAGCACCGACGCCGAGGTGCCGCTGCCGACGCCGGTGCCGGGCTTCAGCGAGCGGCAGATCGGCGGCCAGCGCTACCGGGTGTACGGCATGGACACCGGCGCCCGCTCGGTCGCCGTTGCGCAGGCGATCGGCGTGCGCCAGGACGCCGCGCTGGGCGGCGCGCTCGCGGTGCTGCTGCCGGTCGTGGTGCTGATCCCGGTGCTCGCGCTGGTGATCGGATTCGTCGTGCGCCGCGGCCTGACGCCGCTCGAGAAGGCGATCCGCTCGATCGCGGAGCGCTCGCCGCTCGCGCTCGAGGCGGTGGCACTGGCCGACCAGCCGGAGGACCTGCGGCCGCTGATCGGCGCGATGAACCGCCTGATCGCGCGTCTCGGCGAGTCGCTCGAGCACGAGCGGCGCTTCATCAGCGACGCGGCGCACGCGCTGCGCACCCCGATCGCGGCGCTGCTGCTGCAGGCGGACGTGCTCGACACCTGCCACGATGCGGTCGAGCGTGACCGGCGCCTGCGCGAGCTGCGCGCCGGGATCGACCGCATCGTGCGCCTCACGAACCAGCTGCTGGCGCTGGCCGGCGACGAGCGCGGACCGCGCGTCGATGGCGCGCGTACGCCGGCCGACGTGCTGCTCGAGGAGATCGCGGGCCTGTATGCGCCGCTCGCGGCCGCGCGCGGCGTGCGCGTCGAGCTGCAGCCCGACGCCGATGCCGACCTGCCGGGCGAGCTCGGCCGGCTGCTGCTGATCGTCGGCAACCTCTTCGAGAACGCGGTCCGTCACTCGCCGCCGGGCGGGCTGGTGCAGCTGCGCTCGAACCTCACCGGCGCGGCGGTCGAGATCGAGGTCGTCGACGAGGGCCCCGGCGTGCCGGCGGACGAGCTCGAGCGCGTCTTCGAGCGCTTCTATCGCGCGACCTCCGCGGCCGACGGCGGCAGCGGACTCGGGCTCGCGACCGCGCGCGCGGTTGCCGCGCGACTCGGCGGACGCGTATCGCTCGCCAACCGCGCGGACCGCAGCGGCCTCGTGGCGCGCGTGTGGTTGCCCATCGTCACGGCACCACGGCACGCACCCGCCTAGCAGCGGCGCCGCGGACGCGTCGCGCCCGCTCCCCCACACCTGACGCATTCGCGAACGGCGCTCGACGCCGGTGTCGCGTCGCACGCGTGGCTGTACGCGCGTCACCCGCGACGGCCGCCATTAAACGCGACGCATTCGTATCGCCGCTTGGTGCGCGCTGCATGCTGCGCTGCGAACGGCATCTACGTATGGGTGCGTTGCCGGTGCAGGACTAGCGTACGCGGCAATCAAAACAACCCGCCGCGCGTTCCACGCGTCGTTCCGGAGGAGAGCCCCATGAGCACCATTGCCCACAAGCGCCACGCGCTGAGCCTGCTGGTCGCGACGGCGCTGCTCGCGCCGAGCCTGCCAGCCAGCGCCGTCGACGCGGACGCGGCGCAGGTACTCGCGCGGCAAAGCGGCTGCTTCAAGTGCCACGCGGTGGACCGCAAGAAGGATGGCCCCGCCTGGCGGGACGTCGCGGCCAAGTACGCCGGTGACGCTGGCGCCGAGGCGAAGCTGATCCATCACATCACGAGCGGCGAGAAGGCCAAGTTCGACGATGGCCACGAGGAAGAGCACAAGATCGTCAAGAGCAACGACGCCGCGCAGATCAAAAACCTGATCGACTGGATCCTGTCCTTGCCCGGCGGCGCCAAGCCGTAGCAGTGACCCCGGCCGACATCACGCACTGACCCTGGTCTGACACCTCGGAGGGGACCGCCATGAGCCGCGGAATTCGCTGGGCGCTGGCATCGCTGCTGGTCGCACTCGCACTGCCTGCCGGTGCGCAGAACGCGCCGGCCGCGGCGCCGGCCGACCGTACCGTGCAGGGCGACGCCGTCTGCACGCGCTGCCACGATGAATCCGAGTCGAAGCCGATCCTGGCGATGTACAAGACGCGCCACGGGGTCAAGGCCGACGAGCGGACGCCGGGCTGCCAGTCCTGTCACGGCGCGAGCGAAGCGCACGTCAAGAACGCCACCGGCTCGTCGACCCGGCCGCTGCCGGACGTGACCTTCGGCAAGCGCGCCAAGGGTGGCGTCGACAAGCAGGTCGCGGCGTGCCTGACCTGCCACGAGGGCGGCAAGCGCTCGCTCTGGCACGGCAGCCAGCACCAGGGACGCGACGTGGCGTGCGCGCAGTGCCACACGGTGCACGCCGCGGAGGACCGGGTGCTCGTCAAGGCGGCGCAGCCCGAGGTCTGCTTCTCGTGCCACAAGTCGGAGCGGGCGCAGGTGCACCGCTTCTCGACGCACCCGATCGCCGCCGGCAAGCTGGCGTGCTCGGATTGCCACAACCCGCACGGATCGACCGGGCCCAAGCTGCTGGTCCGCAACAGCGTCAACGAGACCTGCTACACCTGCCACGCCGAGAAGCGCGGCCCGTTCCTCTGGGAGCACGCGCCGGTCGCGGACGACTGCACGAACTGCCACACGCCGCACGGCTCGACCAATCCGACGCTCCTCAAGACGCGCGTACCCTGGCTCTGCCAGGACTGCCACAGCGGTGACCACGGCGCGCAGGTGAACAGCGGCGCGAACCTGATCGGCGGCAACGTCACCACCGTCAACGGCGCGAACCCGCTGGCCAACGCGGCACCGCGGGCGCAGTTGCTGGCGCGGGCCTGCCTGAACTGCCACGTGCTGGTCCACGGCTCGAACCATCCGGCCGGGTCCAAGTTCCAGCGCTAACCCACGGGACCATCGCCATGAACACTCCAATGCGTGCGATCCCTCGTCACCGGACCACCGCGCTCCTGTGTGGCGGCCTCGCGGGCGCGCTGGCCTGCTGGCAGGCCGGCGCGGTCGGCGGCGGCGCCTCCGAGCCGAGCGCCGACGAACTGACTCAGCCGCAGAGCCGCGTCGAGGCGGGAGTCGGCGGCGTCGACAGCAGCTCCTACAAGTTCGGCGAGTACAACGCCGAGCAGAGCCGCGGCCTGTACGTGCTCGGCAACTTCGATCTGCGCGGCGGCGGCAAGTACGACAGCAGTGACGCGACGCGCTGGCGCCTGCAGGGGTCCGATCTCGGCCTCGACGACCGGTCGCTGCGCGGCGAGTATGGCCAGCAGGGCCTGTTCCGCTTCACCGCATCGTTCGACGAGCTGCGCCACAACCTCTCGGACACCTACAGCACGCCCTATCTCGGCGTCGCCCCGAACGGCACCGGCAACGTCCTGACGCTGCCCGCCGGCTGGATGGTGCCGCTGGTGCCGCGGCTGAGCGGCACCGCGCCGAACGCGCGCGGCCTGTCCCCGGACGTGACTGCCTCCAACGGCCTCGTCGCCGGCGTGCCGACGCCGCCAACGGCCGGGCAGCTCGCGACCGCGGCGGCGATCCAGGCCGCCGACCTGCAGGACTTCCGCTCGGTCGACCTGTTCACGATCCGGCGCAAATCGAGCCTCGGGGTCAGCGTCTTCCTGACGCCGCGCACCGAGTTCAGCGCGAGCTTCAGCCAGGAAAACCGCAATGGCCTGAAGCCGATGGGATCGATCACGGCGACCACCGGCGGCGACATCTCCGCGATCCTGCCGGACCCGATCCACCAGACCACCAACCAGGTCAACGCCGGGCTCGCCTATCACGGCGCGAAGGGCTTCATCCAGGCGACCTTCTACGGCTCGATCTTCAGCAATGACATCAAGAGCCTGACCTGGACCAACTGGGCGCAGCCGGCCGCGACGATGACCATGAGCAGCGCGCCCGACAACCGCTTCGAGCAGTTCGGCGTCAACGGCTCCTACGCGTTCACGAACAGCACCCGGCTGGTCGCGACCGCCGCCTACGGCCGCAATACGCAGAACGAGTCGCTGCTGCGCGACCCGACGACCGTGCTGGTGCCGATCTCGGCGTTCGACGGCCTGGTCGTGACCAAGGCCGCGAACCTGCGGCTGACGAGTCGCGCGACGCGGGCGCTCAATGTGGTCGTCAACTACAAGCACGACGATCGCCAGAACCAGAGTCCGGTCAACATCTTCGGCTTCTCGGACGTGAACGTCGCCATCACCGGCGGCTCGGGCAATCCCTATTTCGCGCAGGCGGTGGGCCTCGACCCGGCGGTGTTCGGCTCCAACGTGAACCTCAACGCCACCCGCTCCTACAGTCGCAAGCTGGATGAGGGTTCGGTCGAAGGCGACCTGCGCGTGGCGGACGGCCAGGCGCTGAAGGCCTCCGCGGGCCTGCAGCAGATCGATCGCAACTGCCCCGGCAGCTGGATCGATTGCGCGGACGCGAGCCGCACGCGCGAGGGGACCTTCCGACTCGAGTGGCGGGCGGACCTCGGCGAGTCCGTGACGACGCACGTCAACCTGCTGCACGCGCGGCGCACCGCGGACCACTACAACGAGAACGCCTTCCTGGCGATCGTGCCGATGGCCAACGTCAGCGCGCTCGGACCCGGCTTCCCGTCGGCCTATGCCTACATGCTGCAGAACGGCTGGACCGGCTACGGGCCGGTCGCCGGCTACGCCAACACCACGGCCGACCCGCTGATGAACGCGTACTTCCCGTCGAATTCGGCGCTGGCCAACGCGGCGTACGCCAACCAGAACCGGATCAGCGAGCTGATCGGCATGCGCCGCTACTACGTCGCCGACCGTGATCGGAACAAGGGCGAGGCCTACCTCGACTGGCAGGCCAGTGACGCGGTTTCGCTGACCGCGAAGCTCGCGGCGACGCGCGATCACTACACCGACGCCGTCTATGGCATGCAGGAGATGAAGGGCCTGTCCGCCGACGTCGATCTGGCCTACCAGGCCGGCGAGAACCTGAAGCTCTCCGCGTTCGCGACGTTCGAGGACATGAAGCAGGCGAGCGCCGGCAACTCGTACGCCGCCAACAGCAACGCGGCGGCGGTCTCGGGCCAGACGGTGGTGTCGGGCGGCTGCTTCGCGACGGTGCAGACCAAGAACAACAACGCCAAGCTCGACCCGTGCCTCAACTGGTCGGCCGCGATGGACGACAAGGTCACGACGCTCGGTGCCGCACTCGACCGCCTGAATCTGTTCGGCAGCCGGGTCGACCTGCACGTCGACGCGCTCTACAGCCTGGCGCAGGGCCACAACGACGTCGTCGGCGGCAACTACGTGAACAACCCGCTCGCCGCTGCCTCGCCGGCGGGGACCACGGTCGGTGCCTATTACATCCCGGCGACCTCGCTGCCGCTGCTGACGACCGAAATGCTGCAGGCGCGGCTGGTCGGCAGCTACCGGGTCAGTCGCGCGGCGGCGTGGCGACTGGGCTACCTGTACTCGAAGCTGCGCGCCACCGACTACGCCTACAGCGGCCTGCAGTTCGGCAGCCTGTCCGGCGTGCTGCCCTCCGGGCAGCAGGCGCCGAAGTACGTCGTGCAGTCGATCGCACTCTCCTACACAAGGCTCTTCTAGCGCTCGGGCAACGGCCGCGAACGGCGGCAGGCGGACTCGCATGGCAATGATCGCGCGGATCTGGGGCACGCTGCGGTGCCCGAGCGTCAAGTACTCGGTGCTGACCCTGCTGGCGGTCGGCTTCGTCGCCGGCGTGCTGTTCTGGGGTGGCTACAACACCGCGATGGAGGCGAGCAATCGCCTCGAGTTCTGCATCTCGTGCCACGAGATGCGCGACAACGTCTACCAGGAATACAAGCAGACGATCCACTACGCGAACCGCACCGGGGTCCGCGCCATCTGCTCGGACTGCCACGTGCCGAAGGACTGGGCCCACAAGTTCGTGCGCAAGATCAAGGCCAGTGGCGAGGTCTGGGGCAAGCTCACCGGCGTCATCGACACCAAGGAGAAGTTCGAGGCGCGCCGGATGGCGCTCGCGCAGAACGAATGGAACACGATGAAGGCGACCGACTCGCGCGAGTGCCGCAACTGCCACGGCTTCACGGCGATGGACGTCAAGCGCCAGAAGCCGCGTGCGCAGCAGAAGCACCAGGAGGCGCAGCAGCAGGGCAAGACCTGCATCGACTGCCACAAGGGGATCGCGCACCTGCTGCCGCGCGACTACGTCGAGCCTGACGACGAGTGACGCCGGCCGGGTTCGGCCGGCGCGGGCCGCTCAGCGCGGTGCCGCCACCAGCACCGTGAAGCTGTCGGGCAGTGGCACCGGTCGCGGCCGCGGTTCAGCCGTGGTCGCCGCCGGCGCCGGCCCGAACTCCGCGGTCACGAGGTACAGCCGGTGCGTGGCGGGATCGAGCGTCATCGTGCGCGCGCCGCGCGCGGTCGGCAGCGTGCCGCCCGCCACGTAGCGGTCGCCGGGCAGCTGCCGGATCACGGTCAGCGTGCCGTCCGCGCCGTTCGAGCTGAACACGAGGTGCCGCGCCGGATCGTACTCGGCGCCATCCGGGCCGTCGCCGATGGGCAGGCGCGCCACCGCCCGGCCGCTCTCGCCGTCGGTCACGGCCATCACGCCGTGGTCGCAGACCGAGAACAGGCGCGATCCCGCGGCGTCGAGCGCGAGTCCGGTCGGCTCGTCGCAGCCGGCGAGCGTCCAGGACGCCTCGAGCGCCAGCGTCGCGGCGTCGATGCGCACCAGCTGGCCGGGCGCCGTCTCGATGTTCGCGTACACCCGGCCGCGCTCGTCGCTGCGCGCGAACTCCGGCTTGCCGGGAACCGGCACGCGGCCGACGACCGCGAGCGTCGCGGCGTCGAACACCGTCACGTCGCGAGAGCGGCCGTTGAAGGTGAACAGCCGGCGCGTGTGCGGCTCGTACAGGATGGCGTCCGGGTTCTCGCCGGGTACCGCGACCGTCCGCAGGACCGCGAGGCTCTGGTAGTCGAATTCCGTGACCGAGTTGCCGCGGCCGTTGCTGATCCAGCCGCGGCCGAGCTCGGGGGCGAGCGCGACGCCGTGGGCGCCATTCGCGCCGCCGACGGTCGCCGTGACGTGGCCGCTGCCGAGGTCGACGACGTCGACGTGGTCACCGCGCGTCACGAACAGGCGTGCCTTCGGCGCGTCCAGCGTGACGTAGTCCCAGCCGCCCGCGCCGCCGGTGCGCCAGCGCGCGGCGATGGCATAGCCAGCGTCGCTGCCGGCCGCGGCGGCGGCCGTCGACAGCGTAAACAGCGCGGCCAGCAGTGTGCGCATGCGCATCAGAATGCGTTGATGCCGGTCAGCTCGCGACCGATCGTCAGCTGGTGCACGGTTTCCGTGCCCTCGTAGGTGATCACGCTCTCGAGGTTGAGGGCATGCCGGATCGGCACGTACTCGGCGCTGATACCGGCGCCACCCAGCATGTCGCGCGCGTCGCGCGCGACCTCGATCGCGGCGCGGCAGTTGTTCCACTTCGCCAGCGCGACCTGCGAGGGCACCATGCGGCCGGCGTCCTTCAGGCGGCCGAGCTGCAGCGACAGCAGCTGCGCCAGCGTGATCTTGCGGCTCATCTCGGCGAGCCGGATCTGGATCGCCTGGTTCGCCGCCAGCGAGCGGCCGAACAGGTGGCGGTCCTTGGTGTACTCGATCAGCTGCGCGAGGCAGGCCTGGGCGGCGCCGATCACGCCCCAGGTGATGCCGTAGCGGGCCTGCGTCAGGCACGAGAGCGGCCCCTTGAGTCCGAGCGCGCCCGGCAGCACCTGCGAGTCCGGCACCACCACGTTGTCGAAGAAGAGCGCCGAGGTCACCGAGGCCCGCAGCGAGAACTTGTGCTTGATCTCCGGCGCCGAGAACCCCGGGGTGCCCTTGTCGATGATGAAGCCGCGGATGCCCTCGTCGGTCATCGCCCAGCAGACGCACAGATCGGCGATCGCGCCGTTTGTGATCCACATCTTGGCGCCATTGATGACCCAGTCCTTGCCGCGGCGCTTGGCGTGGGTCTTCATGTTCGCGGGGTCCGAGCCGCCGTGCGGCTCGGTCAGGCCGAAGCAGCCGATCAGCTCGCCCTTCGCCATCCGCGGCAGGTAACGCTGCTTCTGCTCCTCGCTGCCGAAGGCGTGGATCGGGTACATGCAGAGCGAGGACTGCACCGAGACGAAGCTGCGGATGCCGGAGTCGCCGCGCTCCAGCTCCTGGCAGATGAGGCCGTACGACACGCCGTTCATGCCCGCGCAGCCGTAGCCCTCGAGTGAGGAGCCGAGCAGGCCGAGCGCCGCGAGCTCCGGCACGAGTTCGCGCGGGAAGGTGTGGTTCTCGAAGTGTTCGCGGATCACCGGCAGCACGCGCTCGTCGACCAGCCGACCGACGGCGTCCTGGACCATGCGCTCCTCGTCGGAGAGCTGGGCGCGGACGTCGTAGAGATCGAGGGGATCGAGTGCCGCGAACTTCGGCTTGCGGCTCTGCGGGTCGGCGGGCGAGGCGGCCATGCGGATCTCCGGGGGGCGCGGGCGTCGGCGACGCCCGTCAGGCGGGCGGGGCCGTGCGCGCGCACGGCCCCGGGGCGCGGATCGGCGCTCGTCAGCCGGCGGGCGCGGGTGCCGCGATGCCGAGCTTGGCGGCGGCGTCGGCCAGCGTCGACTTGACGCCCTTCGCCTTGTCGAGCGCCGCCTGCACGTTGCCGGCGGTGAACGCGGCCTTGGCCTCGTCCCAGGCGCCTTTGGCCTGCGCGAGCCCGGCCTTGGCGGCGGCGACGCCGTCCTTGGTGACGCCGCTCGGCAGCTTCTTGGTCTTCGCGATCGCGGTCAGCTTCGACTCGACCGCCGACACCGCCTGCGGCAGGTCGGCCGCGAGCTGCGTCCACTGCGCGCCGAGCGCCTCGAGCACTTCCTTCTTCTTCGCGGCGGCGGCATCGGCCAGCCCCTTCGCCTCGGTGACGAGCGCCGGCGCACCGGCCAGCACCGTCTTGTAGTCCTGCTTGTCGAAGGCGGCCTTGAGGTCCGCGAGCTTCTGGTTCACCGAGCTGACCTGCTCGGGGATGTACTGCTGCGCGTCGGCGCCGGCGGCGGCGACGGCCGCTTCGACGTCGGCGATCAGCTTCTTCGCCGGCTCCATCTGGTTGGCGCATGCGGCGAGCACGAGTCCGGCGATCGCGACCAGCGCGACGGTCCGGGCCTTCAGCGTCTGCAGGGTCGTCATGAGGGGCCTCCGGGGGCGGTAAACAGGGCGTTTCCGCCCTTTCCGAGCGGGCCCGCGAGGTTACGCCAATCGCGCGGGGCGGACAACGGCGGGCGACCGAGATGCGCCGTCGCCGGCGGCTTGACCGGCGCGGCGCGGGCGGCGAGCATCCGCCCGCCGCTCGTCTGGCCCGGGCGTGAGCCGCGACGATGCGCGTCAGCTTCCACCCCGATTACCGCGTCGACCTGCCCGCGACGCACCCGTTCCCGATGGGCAAGTACCCGCTGCTGCACGCGCGGCTGCTGTCCCACGGGGTCATCCGCGCCGAGGACGTGATGGTCCCGGAGGAGGCGCCGCTCGCGATGCTCGCGCGCGTGCATGACGCCGACTACCTCGAGCGGCTGGCCAGCGCCTCGCTCGAGCCCGCGGCGGTGCGCCGCCTCGGCATGCCCGTGTCGGCGCGCCTGTGGCGGCGCTCGCGCCTCGCGGTGCACGGCACCTGGCTCGCCGCCCGCGCGGCGCTCGCCGACGGCCTGGCCGGGAACCTCGCCGGCGGTACGCACCATGCGTATCCGGATCACGGCGAGGGCTTCTGCGTGCTGAACGACGTCGCGATCGCGGTGCGCCGCCTGCAGGCCGACGGCGAGCTCCGGCGCGCGCTGATCATCGACGTCGACGTGCATCAGGGCAACGGCACGGCGGCGATCTTCGCCGGCGATCCGGAGGTCTACACGCTGTCCCTGCACGGCGCACGCAACTATCCGCTGCGCAAGGAGCGCTCGAGCCGCGACGTCGAACTCGCCGACGGCACCGGCGACGAGGCCTACCTCGCCGCGCTCGCGGTGGCGCTCGACGCGGCGCTCGCCGCGGCGCACGCCGAGCTCGCGTTCGTGGTCGCCGGGGTCGACGTGCTGGCCGGCGACCGCTATGGGCGGCTCGCCCTCAGCGAGGATGGCCTGCGACGCCGCGAGCAGCTGATCGTGCGTACGGTGCGCGACGCCGGCTGCCCGCTCGCGATCGTGCTCGGCGGCGGCTATGCCGCGAGCACGCTCCGCACCGCCGAGCTGCATGCGATAGTCTTCGAGGAGGCGGTGGCGCGCTGGCGGCAGGAGCGCAGGCAATGAAGATTCCCGAGATCCTGATGGTCGAGACGGTGCAGCAGCCGGGCAGCCTGGCGAGCGTGCTGCAGGTGATCGCCGACGCCGGGCTCGTGATCCAGCACCTGCACTCGCTGAAGCGCGAGCAGGGGCGCACGCTCTGGGAAATCACGCTCGAAATGGACGAGAGCGCCGACCAGAGCCTCTACCAGCGCATCGACCAGCTGCCGAACGCGCGCTTCGTCGGCAAGTCGGACCGGGTCTTCAACCGCCACCGCGGCGGCAAGCTCCGGCTCTCGGCCAGCCTGCCGATCAACACGCAGCAGGTGCTGCGCGACATCTATACGCCGGGCGTCGCGCGCGTCTGCCTCGCGATCCGCGACCGGCCCGAGGCCGCGTGGGAGTACACGAGCCTCGGCCGCACGGTCGCGGTGATCACGAACGGCACGGCGGTGCTGGGACTCGGCGACATCGGCCCGCTGGCCGGGCTGCCGGTGATGGAGGGCAAGGCGGCCCTCTTTGCCTCGCTGGCCGGCATCAACGGCGTGCCGATCCTGCTCGATGACAAGGATCCCGCGCGCGTCGTGGCCGCGGTGATGGCGATCGAGAAGTCCTTCGGCGCGATCCAGCTCGAGGATTTTGCGGCGCCGGAGTGCTTCGAGATCGAGGCCGAGCTGCGGCGCCGGCTGGCGAAGCCCGTGCTGCACGACGACCAGCACGGCACGGCGGTGGTGGTGCTGGCGGCGCTGCACGGCGTCGCGCGGCGCGTCGGGCGGCGCATCGAGGACAGCGTGATCGGCCAGATCGGGCTCGGCGCCGCCGGCCTCGGCATCGTGCGACTGCTGCGCGCGCAGGGCGCGAGCCGCATCCTCGGCGCCGACCGCAGCGCCGCGGCGCTCGAGCGGCTGGAGGCGCTCGGCGGGCAGCGTGCGACGCTCGAGGAAGTGATGGCCCAGTGCGACATCGTGGTCGCGACCACCGGCGTGCGCGGCCTGATCCGGCCGGAGCTGGTGCGCCGGGGCCAGGCGATCCTGGCGCTGTCGAATCCGGATCCCGAGATCGAGCCGGTGCTGGCGCTCGAACGCGGCGCGGCCTTCGCCGCCGATGGCAAGGGCATCAACAACGTGCTCGGCTTCCCGGGCCTGTTCAAGGGCGCGCTCGAGGCGCGCGCGACGCGCTTCACCGACCGGATGCTGATGGCGGCGGCGCGCTCGCTCGCGGATCTTGCGCCGGCGGAGGACCTGGTGCCGGACGCGCTCGACCCGGCGGTGCACGCGGCGGTCGCCGCTGCGGTGCGCGCGGCCGCCAGCGACTTAAGTTAACGCACGCGCCGGGATATATCAGCGCGGTTTCCCCCGGGTTGGCGAATGCGGCTTTCCGGGGCATGATGCGTGCCCCGTGACGCGATCGTCGCGGCCGTTCCAAAAGTTTCCAACTGAAGTCCCGAGAGTTTCACATCCCATGACGAAGAAGCGCGCTCATCACGGGCACGGCTGGACGCCGTCCGATCTCAAGAAGCTGAAGTCGCTGGTGGCCAAAGGGACGCCACGGGCCGACATCGCACGGGTCCTCGGGCGGACCGTGTCCGCCGTCTACCAGCGCATCGTGACCGAACGGATGAGCCCGCGCCGACGACGCGCGAAGCGAAAGTCGCGCTGAGGCCTCGACTCGCCTCGACTCAGTAGCGCAGCCCGAGGCGCCGATACGCGGCGCCGAGCAGCCACAGCGGGCCGATCAGCAGGAACTGCACGTCCTTGAAGAACGACGGACGGCGGCCCTCGACGGCGTGCCCGATGAACTGGCCGATCCAGGCGACCACGAAGATCGCCAGGCTCAGGCGCCACAGGGCGAGCGGCCCGGCGGCCAGGCGCTCGAGGACCAGCAGCGCGAGCGCGACGAGCGGCAGCATGCCGATCGCGAGCCGCGGCGCGAGCCAGGCGTAGTAGCCGAGCGAGGCGAGCGCCGCGAGCACGGCCCAGTTCGCGAACGGACCGCCCTTGGCGAGCGCGGGCGGTACCGGGATGGCCCACAGCAGGCCGAGTACCGCGAACACGATCAGCGGTACGCAGATCCAGTGCAGGGTCTTGTTGAGCCGGTTCTCATGGCTCGTACCGTATTCGCGCAGCCAGTCGTGGACGGAACGCATGGGGCCTCCTATCGCCGCGCCACTCTAGCAAAGCCCGTCGGCAGGGGCGCCCGCGCTACACTCGCGGCCGGCTCCCGTGGAGGTCGCGCCGTGCATCAACCCATGCTCCTTGACGGGTTACGAGGCCGTCTCGCGCTGGCGGCGCTGCTGCTCGCCGTCGCGGCCGGCCGGGCGCCGGCGGCCGTGACGCTGCCCGGCGCCGGCGGTGCGACCGTGGCGGTCGCCGGCTGGACCTCGGGAGACGAGTCGAAGCAGAAGCTGCGACGCGGCGCGGCCGGGGCCGGCGTCGCCACGCTGAGCGCGGGCGCCGCCGGCTACTACATGGATGTGCTCGAGTCGAAGCTGCGCGAGCGGCTCGACCGCAGCGGCGTCGGCGTCGCGCGGCGCGGCGAGGAGATCACGCTCAGCATGCCGGCGGCACTGGTGTTCGTGGGCGACGGCGCCGACCTCAATCCCGCCTTCGGTACGGTGCTCGACGGCGTCGCGAACGTGCTCGGCCACTACGAGAAGACGGTGCTCGAGGTGGCCGGTCACGGTGACGAGCGCGACGGCGAGGCCGGCCCGGCGGACGCCCGCGCGGCGACGGTGGCGGCCTATCTCGAGCGTCGCGGGATCGCGGCGAGCCGGTTGCTGCGCTTCGGCGCCGGCGCGAGCCGCCCGCTCGCACACGGTGGCGGCGAGTCCGGCCGGGCGCGCAACCGCCGGATCGAGGTCACGGTGGTGCCGCTGGTCCGCGACGCCGGCTGAGTGCCCGCCGGCGATGGCTCAGGCCATCGCCGCCTTGAGCTTCTTGAGCGCGCTCGCCTCGATCTGCCGGATGCGCTCGGCGGAGACCGCGTACTCGGCGGCGAGCTCGTGCAGCGTTGCCTTGCCGTCCTCCGCGAGCCAGCGCCGCTCGACGATCGCGCGGCTGCGCTCGTCCAGCGTTGCGAGCGCGTGCTTGAGGCGCGTCGCGGAGTCGCCCTCCCACTCGGCGCGCTCGACGGCCACCGCCGGGTCCGCGTCGGGCGCGGGCAGGTAGGCCGCCGGGGTGTAGACGCCTTCCTCGTCGTCGGCGTCCGGCGCCGGGTCGAAGGCGACGTCGCGCGCGGCGAGGCGCTGTTCCATCTGCGTGACCTCGGCCGGGGTCACGCCGAGTTCGGCGGCCACCTGGCGGGTCTCTTCGGCCGAGAGCCAGGCCAGGTTCTTCTTGGCCTTGCGCAGGTTGAAGAACAGCTTGCGCTGCGCCTTGGTGGTCGCGATCTTCACCAGCCGCCAGTTCTTGAGCACGTACTCGTGGATCTCGGCACGGATCCAGTGCACGGCGAAGGACACCAGCCGCACGCCGACCGCCGGGTCGAAGCGCTTGACGGCCTTCATCAGGCCGACGTTGCCCTCCTGGACGAGATCGCCGACCGGCAGGCCGTAGCCGGAGTAGCCGCGGGCGATGTGCACGACGAACCGCAGGTGCGACAGCACCAGCTGGCGCGCGGCCTCGAGGTCGCCCTCGTCGCGGTAGCGGCGGGCGAGGCGCACTTCCTCGTCCTTGGCGAGAACCGGAATGCGCGAGACGGTGTCGATGTACGCGTCGAGGCTGCCGAGCGGCCCGCGCAGCGCGAGGGCGTTCGACGGAGTGGTCGCGACGGGTGCAAGCGCCATGCTCATGTCTGGTCTGTTCCCCTTTTCCGGGGTCAAGAGCCCCCGGTGCCCAAGATCCTAGCACTCGCCAGATTAGAGTGCTAAGAACCTCCGGGGTTCCCGACATAAGATCCAGTTATATCAGCGGCTTAGGACCGGCTAGCCCTCGATGCCGGGCTCGATCGCCCGCAGGTGCCGGGTGGCCGAGACGAACGCCCCGAGCCAGCCGAGGGCGGCCCCGCCGAGAAGGATCGCGAGCCCCTCGAGGAGCCCCGGGCCCTCGAGCACGAAGTGGCTGCCGTAGGCGGCGGCGATCCGTTCGACGGGGCCGCCGACCGTGACCACGAACGCCTCGAGCAGGATCCAGGCGAGCAGCCCGCCGCCGAGCCCGTACCAGAAGCCGCCGTAGAGAAACGGCCGCCGCACGAAGCCGTCGCTGCCGCCGACCAGCTTCACGACCTCGATCTCCGCGCGCCGCGCGTCGATGTCGAGGCGGATGGTATTGCCGACGACCAGCAGGACCGCGAGTCCGAGCAGCAGCGCGACGACCGCGACCCCGCGCCGCAGCGCCTCGAGAATCGCCGTGAAGCGGCGCACCCAGTCGGTGTCGAGCTGCACCTGGTCGACGCCCGGCAGCGCGCGCAGCGCCTCGGCGAGCGCACTCACCGCGGCGGCGTCGGTGCCGTCGGCGGTCGCGCGCGGCCGGACCACGATCGTCGCCGGCAGCGGGTTGTCGGCGAGCGCATCGAGCGCCGCGCCGAGCCCCGACCAGCGGCGGAACTCCGCCAGTCCCTCGGCGGCCGAGACGAGCCGTGCCTCGGCGACGTCGCCGCGCGCGCCGATCCGCTCGGCAAGCTGCGCCGCATCGTGATCGGGCAGCTTGGGCTTCAGGTACGCGGTGATGTTGAGGGCGTCCTGCCAGCCGCCGGCGAGCGCGCGGGCATTGGCGACGACGAGCTCGAGGCAGGCCGGCAGCGCGAGCGCGATGCCGATCACGCCGACCGTCAGCAGCGTGCCGAACGGTGCACGCGCGAGCCTGCCGAGCGAGGCGACCAGCGTCTGCACGTGGCGCTCCGCCCAGCCGCGCACGAGCGTCGCCGGCCGCGGGGCACTTGCGTCGCGGGCCTGCGCCTCAGCCATGCGCGGCCTCCGCCAGGCGGCCGCCGGCGAGTGCGACGCGGCGCACGCCGAGCTGCTCGATCAGGTGCAGGTCGTGGCTCGCGATCAGCACCGTCACGCCCACCTCGTTGAAGCGCCGGAACAGCCGCATCACCTCGAGCGCGAGGTCGGGATCGAGGTTGCCGGTCGGCTCGTCGGCGATCAGGATCGGCGGCTTGCCGACCACGGCGCGGGCGATGCCGACGCGCTGCTGCTCGCCGGTCGACAGCTCGATCGGGAAGCTGCGCTCGCGACCGAGCAGCCCGACCTGGTCGAGCGCGGCGCGCACCCGCTTGTCGAGCTCGCGTCGCGGCGTCGCCTGGATCACGAGCGGCAGCGCGACGTTGTCCCAGACCGGGCGGTCGTGCAGCAGCTTGTGGTCCTGGAACACCATGCCGATGCGCCGTCGGTAGCCGGGGATGCCGCCGCGGCCGATGCCGGCGAGGTTCTGGCCGCCGACCAGGATCTGGCCGCGGGTGGGCCGCTCGATCAGCGCGACCAGCTTGAGCGCGGTGCTCTTGCCGGCGCCCGAGTGGCCGGTCAGGAACACCATCTCGCCGGGCGCGATCTCGACCGTCAGGTCGGCGAGCGCCTCGCGGCCGCTCGGATAGCGCTTGGCGACGCCCTGGAAGCGGATCACGGCACGGCCTTGGCGGGCACGGCCAGCAGCGCATCGACGAAGTCGTCGACGTCGAATTCGCCGAAGTCCTCGATGCCCTCGCCGACGCCGACGTAGCGCAGCGGCAGACCCAGCTCCTCGGCGATCGCGACCACGATGCCGCCCTTGGCCGTGCCGTCGAGTTTCGTCAGCACGAGGCCCGTGACGCCGAGCGCCTCGTGGAAGACGCGCGCCTGGGCGAGCGCGTTCTGGCCCTGGCTGCCGTCGAGCACCAGCAGGACCTCCTGCGGCGCGTCGGGGGCCTGCCGCGCCAGCACGCGCTTGACCTTCTTGAGCTCCTCCATCAGGTGCGCCTGGTTCTGCAGCCGGCCAGCGGTGTCGGCGATCAGCACGTCCGCGGCCCGCGCGCGGGCCGCGGCGTAGGCGTCGAAGACGACCGCGGCCGGGTCGGCACCGGCGGCCTGCGCGATTACCGGCACGCCGTTGCGCTCGCCCCAGACCTGCAGCTGCTCGACCGCGGCGGCGCGGAAGGTATCGCCCGCGGCCAGCAGGACCTTGAGGCCGCGGTCGCCGAGTCGCCGCGCGAGCTTGCCGATCGAGGTGGTCTTGCCCGAGCCGTTGACGCCGACCACCAGCACCACGAACGGACGGCGGCCCGGGTCGATGGCCAGCGGCCGGGCCACTTTCACGAGGATGTCGCGCAGCGACTGCCGCAGCGCCGCGAGCAGCGCGTCGAGGTCGCCGAGCTCCTGGCGCGCGACGCGCCGCCGCAGGTCCGCGAGGATTCGTTCCGTGGCCGGCAGGCCGACGTCCGCGGTCAGCAGCCGCGTCTCGAGCTCATCGAGCAGCTCGGCATCGATGCGTCGCCCCGGCAAGAGCTCGCCGAGGCTGCGCGCGAGGCCCGCGGCGCCCGCTCCGAGCCGCGCCCGCAGCCGGCCAAAGAGCCCGCGCGGGGTCTCCGCCGGCGCGCCGTCGCCCGGTGCCGGCGGCGGCTTCTTGAGGAAGTCGAACATCGGGATTCCCGCGGGTGCCGGGGACGGATTCTACCGGCCTTGCCGGCCCGCAAACGACGAGGGCCGGGCAAGTGCCCGGCCCCCGAGGATCGGCGAGCGGTGGTCGATCAGGGCTGGACGACGGCGGCGCTGCCGGCCCCGACGGTCGCGACCTGACCCCGCGCGACCGCGAACGCGACAGCCTCGGTCTGCATCTCGAGCCAGGTGGCGCCGTTGGTCTGCGCGGTGATGGCCGTGCCGGAGGGATCGAGCAGCGACTGGTGGCGGCCGTAGATGAAGTTCACGTACGCACCCGTGCCGGCCGACATCACCGTCTGGCCGGGGCCGAGGCGAGCAAAGGTCGCGCCCGCCAGCAGGTGCGCCGTGTTCGGGTTGTCGACCACCTGGTCGGGCAGCGACATCGAGCCGTCCGACAGCGGCCCGCCGCCGACCACCTGCTGGATCAGGATGCCGCGCCCCGCGACCGCGCTCTTGATGAAGTTCGCCGGGTCGGCCGAATCGACCACGTTCTGGCCGTCGCGGAAGAAGTTGTCGTACAGCGTCGCGCCCGGCACGACCAGGCCGCCGCTCTGCGCCTGCAGGCCGGCGGTGACCGCCGGCGAGAAGGTCGGCGAGAAGACGCCCAGGTACGCCCAGTAGCCGCCGTCCACCGACAGCAGGCCCGACAGGTACGGCGAGTTCGGGGCGCCGGTCGAGAGGCTGCGTACGCCCATCGCAGCGGTGCCGACGATGCTGCCGAGCGACTGGCCGGCGAGCTGCAGCTGCGTGCCGTCGATGTCGCCCGAGGCACTGCCGAGCGACAGCGACGGCAGTGCGTGCGCGAGCCACAGCAGGTCCGCCTCGGCCTGGCGCAGGTTGTCGCGACCGGTCAGGAAGTTCGCGAGGTCGACGAAGGTCGCGCCGCCGACACCGGCCGACGGGTCGATCACGCCGTCGGGACCGGGGGCACCGGTCGTGTTGTTCATCAGGTCGAGGTCGAAGGTGCGCTCGCCGGTGATCAGCGCCGCCGCCGGCGTGCCGGTGAACAGCTGGTTGTGGAAGAACGGGTTGGTCGGATCGGTGATGCCGTGCAGCGGCTGGTCGATCGCGACCACGACGAAGCAGTGGCTCGTGTACGCGTCCATGATCGCAAACGCGTTGGTGCGGTTGCCGGTGATGCCGTGCATGAACACGACCACCGGCCAGCCGCCGGCGGGCTTCGTGCAGCCGGTATGCGCCGCATCCGGCACGCCGACCACCATCGGCACGCGCTGGTCGCTGGTCTTGGCCGGCACCGGGTTGAATCGCGTCAGGTTGCGGCTGGTCGGGTCGAGCGGCGCGGGCGGCGCGCCGGCGGCGGTCCAGTGCGCGCTCAGCACCGTCGGATCGTGGTTGTTGGCCGCGGCGGTCAGGTAGTACGGCAGCGTCAGCGTGCCGACCCAGATGTCGGCGTAGCCGGGCGACTGGGCGCCGATCGCGGCCAGCACTTCCGTCGTGGTGAGGCCCGTCGGCGCCGCCGCGATCGCGCCGGCGCTGACCGGAGTCGCCTGGTAGGTCGCCCACACGGCGTTCAGCGTGTCGGTGGTCGAGGTGGTGCTGAAGCTGAAGGACAGCACGACGCTGGCCGGGTTGAGCCCGCCCTGCGCGGCGATCGCGAGGTGACCGAAGGTCAGCTGGCAGATCAGGTTGAGGGTCGCATCGGTCACCGAGCTGCAGGTCGGCACCGTCTTGCCGGCCGCGAGGTCGGCGAGCGCGCCGGCCTGCACGGTGGCGTAGTCCTTGTCGGGCGCGGCGGCGTTGCCGCCCGTGTCGTGGATGCCGTTCGTCAGCAGCACCAGGTAGCCGATGTTGACCGGCCCGCTCGAGGCGTCGAGCGGGTGCAGCGGCTCGATCGCGAGCGTCGTGCCGCCCGAGTCCTGCGCGGACATCAGCGAGTTCGCCGGTCCCGCGCCGACCACGTAGGCGCGGTAGTCGACGCCGTAGGTCAGCAGCTGCGGCAGCTGCGCGCCGGCGGCCGGCGGCAGGCTCGGCGCCTTGGTCGCGTTGTCGAGCGTCAGGCGGATGACGATCACGTCGGCGGGATTCAGCGTGGTCGCGTCGATCGGCGTCGAGAAGCGCACCGTGATCGGCGCGGTCACGGAGAAGCCGTCGAGGGTGTTGATCGCGGCCGCGTTGAGGAAGAACGGATCGCTGGCCGGCAGCCGCAGCGTGCCGTCGGTCGAGCCGTTGAAGTACAGGTCGGTCGGGTAGGGCAGCACGCCCTGCGCCACCTGGAACAGCGGGTGGAACACGCTGGCGCCCGGGGTGCCCGCGCCGTTGCCGGTGGTCGGATTTGTCGGGCCGATGTCCGGCGCGCCGTGGCCGCCGCAGGCGCCAAGCAGCACGGCTGCCACAGTGAGCGTGAGGGCGTGAAGGACTCTCATGATCGCGTGCTCCGCATCCGTTCGTGGGCCGCCGTGGCGCGTATGATCGCGCTCTCAGGTGGTGCGCAAGGGTACGCTTTGGCTTCGAATTCTGGCAAGGACGGAGCACCGCGACGCACCCGCGGAAAACCCCCTGCCGCAGCGCAAAAAACCCGTGCCGGCGGCGCGCAGTCGGTGCGGATCATCGGCGGTACGTGGCGCGGACGCCGCATCCGCTTCCCGGCGCTCGCCGCGCTGCGCCCGACGCCCGATCGCGTGCGCGAGACCTTGTTCAACTGGCTGCAGGGCGTGATCGGCGACGCGCGGGGCCTCGACCTCTTTGCCGGCAGCGGCGCGCTCGGGCTCGAGGCGCTGTCGCGCGGCGCGCGCGAGGTGCAGTTCGTCGAGCGCGAACCGGTGGCGGCGGCGGCGCTGCGCGCGACGCTGGCGACGCTCGGCGGCCGGGGCGAGGTCTGGGTCGGCGACGCGTTCCGCTTCCTGGCGCGGCCGGCGACGGCCTTCGACGTGGTGTTCCTCGACCCGCCGTTCGCGGCGGGCCGGCTGGACGAATTGTGTACACTGCTCGAGCGCGGCGGCTGGCTCGCCGCGCGCGCGTACGTCTACCTGGAGGCGCCCGCGCGCGACGGTCCGCCGCCACTGCCGTCGACGTGGGAGGTGGCGCGGGAGACCCGCGCCGGCGAGGTGCGCGGCCTGCTCGCGCGCCGCACGGCCGCGGACCGCGAACGGACGGACGAGGCATGAACCACAAGCGCAGCGCGGTCTACCCCGGCACCTTCGATCCGATCACCAACGGCCACCAGGACCTCGTGCGCCGGGCCGCGGGAGTGTTCGACCGCGTGGTGGTTGCGATCGCGGCGAATCCGAACAAGGCGCCGATGTTCCCGCTCGAGATGCGCGTCGACATGGCGCGCCGCGTGCTGCACGACATGCCGAACGTCGACGTGGTCGGCTACTCGGGCCTGACGGTGGACTTCGCGCGCCAGCAGGGCGCGCACGTCGTGGTGCGCGGGCTGCGCGCGGTCTCCGACTTCGAGTTCGAGTTCCAGCTCGCGAACATGAGCCGGCACCTGTCGCCGGAGGTGGAGCACGTGTTCCTGACGCCCACCGAGCACTTCACGTTCATCTCCTCGACGCTGGTGCGCGAGATCGCCACGCTCGGCGGCGACGTCAGCGAGTTCGTGCATCCGCTGGTGGCGGCGGAGCTTCGCAAGCGCGCGCCGCTGTTCGCGCGGCAGGCGCCGTCGCCGGGGCCGGCGAAGTGAGCCCGCGTCCCGCTGTCCCGGCCGCGCGGCTGCGCGGCGCCTTCGCCATCGCGGTCCTCTGGCTCGCTGCCGCCACCGCGCTCGCGGCGCCGGCCGCACCCGGGCGCAACGCGATCGCGAGCGCGCACCCGCTCGCGACGCAGGCCGGGCTCGACGTGCTCGCCGCGGGCGGCAATGCCTTCGATGCCGCGGTCGCGGTCAGCGGCGTACTGGCGGTGGTCGAGCCGGCGAGTTCCGGCGTCGGCGGTGGCGGCTTCTACCTGCTGCACCTCGCCGGCGATGGGCGCGACGTGTTCGTCGACGCGCGCGAGACCGCGCCGGCCGCGGCCAGCCGCGACATGTACCTCGGTCCCGACGGCAAGCCGCGACCGTCCGCCTCGACCAGCGGTGCGCTCGCGGCCGGCATTCCCGGAGAGCCCGCGGCCTGGGCGCACCTCGCCGCGCACTACGGCCGGCTGCCGCTCGCGCAGTCGCTCGCGCCCGCAATCCGCATCGCGCGCGAGGGCTTTCCGCTCTACGCGCGGCTGCAGAACGCGATCCGCGTCAAGCAGGCGCAGCTCGCGGCCTCGAAGGACGCCTCGGCCGTGTTCCTCGACAAGGGGCAGGTGCCGGCGGTCGGCGCGACGATCCGCCAGCCGGACCTCGCCCGCACGCTCGAGCTGATCGCGAAGAGCGACGCCAAGGACTTCTACCACGGCCGCTTCGCCGAGCGACTGGTGGCCGGGGTGCGCCACGACGGCGGCATCTGGAGCGGCGACGATCTCGCCAACTATCACGTGGTCGAGCGCGCACCGGTGCGGTTCCGCTACCGTGACGCAACGCTAGTGACCTCGCCGCCACCGTCCTCCGGCGGCCTCGTGCTCGCGGACGCGCTCGGCATCCTCGGAGGCTACGATCTCGCGGCGCTCGATCTCACCGGCCGTCGTCACCTGACCATCGAGGCGCTGCGGCGCGCCTATCGCGACCGCGCCGAGTACCTCGGTGACCCGGACTTCGTGGCGATTCCGGTCGAGCAGTTCCTGAGCCCGATGTACGCCGCCGGCCAGCGCACCTCGATCCGGCTCGACCGCGCCACGCCCTCGGACGTGCTGCGGCCGGTGTTCACCGGCGACGAAAGCCCCTCGACCACCCACTTCTCGGTGCTCGACAAGGACGGCAACCGGGTCGGCGCCACGATCTCGATCAACCTGTTCTTCGGCGCGACCACGATCGTGCCCGGCACCGGCTTCCTGTTGAACGACACCATGGACGACTTCGCGGTCGCCGCCGGGGCGCCGAACGCCTTCGGTCTCGTCGGCGCGGATGCGAACGCGGTGGCGCCCGGCAAGCGGCCGCTGTCCTCGATGACGCCGACCTTCGTCGAGACCGACCATGGCGTGCTGATCGTCGGCTCGCCCGGCGGCAGCACCATCATCTCGAACGTGCTCGGCTGCGTGCTCGGCTGGCTCGACGGCCACAGCGCCGCCGAGATCGTCGCCGCGCCGCGCCTGCACCATCAGTACCTGCCCGACGTGATCCTCTACGAGCAGGGTGCGCTGACCGATGCCGAGCGCGCCGCGCTCGAGAAGCTCGGCCACAAGTTCCGCGCCGGCCGTTCGGGCTGGGGCAACACCCAGGTCGTGACCTGGGACTACGCGAGCGGCAAGGTCGAGGCGGCCTCGGACCCGCGCGGGTTCGGCGCCGGCCTCGTCTACTGAGGAGCGCGATGCCGCCGGGCCTCGCCACCACGATGCTGTCGACGGTGGCGCTCAGTCTCGCCAGCATTGGCGCCCTCGGGGTCGGGCTGGCCGCCTGGCAGCTCGCGGCCTGGACGCTGCTCGGCTCGCTGCCGCCACTCGCCGAGTCGTGGCGCGCGGCCGGCGTGACCGGCGAGCTGCTGACGGCGTTCTTCCAGCGCCTGCCGCTGCTGCTCATGGTCGCGATCGTGTTCCACGCGTGGCTCGCGTGGCTCGGTCTCGGGCTGCTGTGGCGGCGGCCGTGGGCGCGGCGCGCGACGCTCGGCTTTGGCTTTGCCTGGGCGGCGCTGGCCGCCGGCGGCTATGCGCTCGCGCACTATGCGCTCGGCGACCTGGCCCGCGGCTATGCCGAGTACCGGCACTTCGCCGCGGTCGCCGAGTCGCTGGTCGGCCAGGTCGCGCTCGTCAATGTCGCGCTCGCCGCCGCGCTCGTGCTGCTGCTGATCCAGCCGGCCGTGCGCGCGCAGTTCAGGTCTGGCAGCTAGGGCACCAGTAGGTCGAGCGCTGGCCCTGCACGCGCTGGCGGATCGGCGTGCCGCAGCGGCGGCAGGGCAGGCCGGCGCGCTCGTAGACGTACAGCTTCTGGCGGAAGTAGCCGGGCAGTCCCTCCGCATTCACGTAGTCGCGCAGCGTCGTGCCGCCCACCTTGATCGCGGCGGCGAGCACGCGCTTGATGGCCGCGACGATCCGCGCGGCCTCCGCGCGCGTCAGCCGCCCGGCGGCCCGCTGCGGCCGGACCCGCGCCCGGAACAACGCCTCGCTCGCGTAGATGTTGCCGACGCCGACCACGATCGCGGCGTTCATCAGCAGCTGCTTGATCGCGACGCGCCGCCCGCGGGTACGCGCGTACAGGTACGGCGCGTCGAAGTCCGCCGACAGCGGCTCGGGCCCGAGGTGGCGCAGCAGCGGGTGCTCGAGCGGATCGCCCTGCACCAGATGCAGGCTGCCGAAGCGGCGCGGGTCGTTGAAGCGCAGCAGGCGGCCCGAATCGAGCTCGAGCTCGACGTGATCGTGCGGCCGGGGCGGATCGCCGGACGCGGCCGCGCGCAGGCTGCCGGACATCCCGAGGTGCACGATCAGCGTGCCGCGATCGGTGCCGATCAGCAGGTACTTGGCGCGGCGACGCACGTCTCGGACGCGGGCGCCCTCGAGCCCGGCCTCGAAGCCGGCCGGCAGCCGCCAGCGCAGGCGCCGGTCGCGCACCCGCACACGGGCGATATGGTGGCCGACCAGCGCCGGCGCAAGCCCGCGGCCGGTCGTCTCGACCTCTGGCAGCTCAGGCATTTCCCGATACCTGGCCTGCACCGACCCGGGAGCGAACCGTGCGCCGTCTCCCAGAAACACCCTGCGGCGGCGGAAAGGCCCGGATCTGCGAGGGATTTCGGCGACTTAACCGCGGTCCAATGCGCGTATAGTCGGCAACCCAGCGGGCCCCGGGCCCCGACAGGTGGGCCTCCGGCCCGGTGCTAGGAGTATTCGTCACGTGAACCTCGACTTCCTCTATGGCCTCGTCCCGCTGAGCTTCTGGGGCTACGTGCTCGTCACCTTTGTGCTCGTCCAGATCACGATGATCGCCGTGACCTGCTACCTGCACCGCGATGCGGCGCACCGCTCGGTGGACCTGCACCCGGCGCTCCGGCACTTCTTCCGCTTCTGGGTCTGGGCGACCTCCGGGATGATCACCGGCGAGTGGGTCGCGGTGCACCGCAAGCACCACGCCTTCTCCGACGTCGAGGGCGACCCGCACAGCCCGGTCCTGCTTGGCCTCAAGAAGATCCTGCTCGAGGGTGCCGAAGTCTATCGCGTGTCCGCGCGCGACCCCGAGGTGCTCGCCAAGTACGGTCGTGGCACGCCGGACGACTGGCTGGAGCGCAACGTCTACGCCCGCCACCGCAACCTCGGCATCACGCTGCTGGTGCTGACCGATCTCGTGGTGTTCGGCGTGCCCGGCATCATCATCCTCGCCGTGCAGCTCGTGTCGATGCCGCTGATGGCGGCCGGCGTGATCAACGGCCTCGGCCACGCGGTCGGCTACCGCAACTTCGAATGCGACAACGCGGCGCGCAACCTCGTGCCGTGGGGCGTGCTGACGGGTGGCGAGGAGCTGCACAACAACCACCACGCGTTCCCGTCCTCGGCGCGCTTCTCGATGCGCGCCGGCGAATTCGACATCGGCTGGATGTGGCTGAAGCTGTTCTCCGCGCTCGGCCTGGCCAAGATCCGCAAGGTGGCGCCGCGGGCGCTCCCCGACGCGCCGCGGGCGGTGGTCGACCTCGACACCGTCAAGACCGTGATCACCGGCCGGATGGACGTGATCCGCAACTACACGAAGACCGTGACGCTGCCGGTGTTCCGCGCCGAAGTCGCGCGCAATGCCGGCACGCTGAGCCTGCGGGTCAAGCGCCTGCTGGTCCGCCATCCGGTGATGCTCGACGAGGCGGCCCGCGCGCGCCTGCAGCAGGTGCTGGCCGAGAATGCCGCGCTCAAGACGGTCACCGAGTTCCGCGACCGACTGGCGGTGCTGTGGAGCGGGCGGATCGGCAACAACGAGCGCCTGACCCAGCACTTGATCGAATGGATCCGCGAGGCCGAGGCGAGCCAGATCGAACGGCTGCGCGAGTTCGCGCAGGCGCTCAAGGGCTACCGGCTGGTGTCGGTCGGGGCAGCGCCGGCCGGCTGAGTCGCCGCGGCGACGGGTGCGCGGCGTCCGCCGCGCGCCCGGCTTACTTGATCTTCGATTCCTTGTACGCCACGTGCTTGCGCGCGACGGGGTCGTACTTCAGCACTTCCATCTTCTCCGGATGGAGCCGCTTGTTCTTGGTGGTCGTGTAGTAGTGGCCGGTGCCGGCGCTCGAGACGAGCTTGATCTTGTCGCGCATCGCGGGGGACTCCTAGGAACGGCGGCTCAGACGCGCTCGCCGCGGGCGCGCAGGTCGGCGACGACCTGGGCCACACCGTGCTTCTCGATCGTGCGCAGGCCGCGGGTCGAGACCTTGAGCGTCACCCAGCGCTTCTCGTCCTCGAGCCAGAAGCGCTGCGTGTGCAGGTTCGGCAGAAACCGGCGACGGCGCTTGTTGTTCGCGTGCGAGACGGAATTGCCGACCGACGGCTTCTTTCCGGTGATCTGACAGACTCGTGACATGGCTTGATCCTGATCCGGTCGCAGGGGGCCGGAGAGCCGCATATTTAACCATCGGGCCCTCAGGGATGCAATCCGATGGCCGTCCCCCCGTCGCGAGACGTCGCGGTGTGCCGGGACGCCTGGCGGGCGAGTTCCAAAAGCCTTTCCGTTCAGTACCTTAGGTCGGGCCCCTCGCAGTCTCGCGACCCTCAGAGCAGGCCGCGCTCCGCGAGGCTGACGCAGGCGCCTTCACCGACGATCAGGTGGTCGACCACCCGGATGTCGACGAGCGCGAGCGCATCGCGCAGCCGCTGGGTGATGACCTCGTCCGCGCGGCTCGGCTCGGCGACGCCCGACGGGTGGTTGTGCGCCAGGATCACCGCCGCCGCGCGCCGCGCGAGGGCGCGCTTGACGACCTCGCGCGGGTGCACGCTCGCCCCGTCGATGGTCCCGGCGAACAGCTCCTCGAAGCCCGTCAGCCGGTGGCGGCTGTCGAGGTACAGGCAGCAGAACACCTCGTAGTCGCGGTCACGCAGCTCGGCGCGCAGGTAGTCCCCGGCCAGCCGCGGGCTCGTCAGCGGCGGGCCCGCCTTCAGCGCCTCGAGGTGGTGGCGCCTCGCGAGCTCGAGCGCGGCCTGCAGCTGCGCGTAGCGCGCGGCGCCGATGCCGCGGTGGCGGCAGAGCCGGTCCTGGTCCGCGACCAAGAGCGCACGCAGCGAACCGAAGTCCGTCAGCAGCCCGCGGGCGAGCTCGACGGCGCTGGCGCCGCGGGTGCCGGTCCCGAGCCAGATCGCGAGCAGCTCGGATTCCGAGAGCGCCTTGGCGCCGGCGGCGAGCAACTTCTCGCGCGGTCGATCCGCGCTCGGCCAGTCGTCGATGGGCATGGCGGCAGCGTGCGCCGTGCCCCGCGCGCCGCCGAGCGCGGTTTTGCGCGCGTTTCGCGAGATTCGCGCCGGCCGGCCCGGCGTGGCTTCAGGTCCCGGAGCCCTTCCAGACCGCGAGCAACTCGGCGGAGGCCTGCTCGCGGATGCCGTTGTCGGTCAGCACCGCCTCGGTCGCGGCCACCATGTCCTTGCGCGGGAACACCAGCGCCTCGCCGCCGCGACCGGCGAACTCGAACACCACCAGCTCGTCCTTCAGATCGCGCAGCACCCCGACCAGGTGGCGAAGGCTGCGGATCGGCTGGCCGTTGACCGCCGTGAGCACCACGCCCGCGTGGCTGCCATAGCCCTTCGCGATCGGGTGCGGAAAGAGCGGCGAGGCGACGATCACGAGCTCCTCGTGCTCGGCGCTCGGCTTCGCGAAGCGCTCGGTCACGAGCGGACTGCGCAGCGCCGTGAGCGCCTGCACGAGCTCGGCGTGGCCGAGCATGGCGTTGACGAAGTCCTGCGTCGCGACCGAGAACACCAGCGGCCCGTAGATGAAGTACGGCGGATACTGGCCGTGCAGGGTCGGTATCAGCAACGGCCGGTCGGTGCGGACCGGGATCGTGACGTTCATCGGCCGGCCGTCGCGAATGATCGAGAACGGCACCTCGCCCTTCGCGCCGAGGCGCTGCACGAGGTAGGGAAAGCGCACCCGCACGTCGCCGCCGAGGTTGATCTCGCCCTGGTCGCTGATCGGGGTCGAGGCGATGTGCGTGATCAGGTCCCAGCGGTGCAGCGGCGAATCGCCGTCGTCGACGGTGCCGTGATGGACCACGACGCCGCGCGCACCGGCCGGCAGCTTGAGAAAGGTCCGCAGCGCCGGGTTCTCGAGCGTCTGGTAGTCCTCGAACAGCATCGGCTTACCGTCGTAGCGGCCGTCGGCGATGTCGGCGAGAAAGAGCTCGATCTCCTCGTTCGGAATGATGTAGCCGATGTTCTCGGCGTTCTTCAGGCGGCTGAAGGCGATGCCGACCATCTTGTCGCCGGCGACCGCGGGTCCGCCGCTGTTGCCCGGGTTGATCGCCGCGTCGATCTGCACGCGCAGGCCGCTGGTCGGGAAGTTGTACGGCGCGAACTCGATCCGCGAGACGATGCCCTTCGTGACCGACAGGGTCTGGCCGCCGGTGGGATAGCCGTACACCAGGACGGCGTCCTTGGTGGTCGGCAGCGCCGTCGCGCGCGCAATCGGCCGGTGCGCGCGGAAGAACGCCTCGTCCTCGAGCGTCAGCACCGCGAGGTCGATGCCCGGCGCGAAGAACGCCACCTTCGCGGTGATCCGGTCGCCGCCCTGGCTGCCCTGCACCTGGACTTCGCTGGCGTACGCGACGACGTGCGCGTTCGTCAGGATGCGCTTGCCATCGATGACCACCCCGGAACCGCTGACATCGCTCGGCGCGGGCTTGGTCCAGGGGCGGAACAGGTCCGGCGGTCGCACCTTGCAGAAGATCTGCACCACCGCGCTGTCAATCGTCGCCGGGACCGGGGTGGCCGTGGCGGGAGCGGGCTCGGCCGCGAGGGCACCGCCGCCGCCGAGAGCTGCATACAGGGCGAAGAAGCCGTAAACCGGCAAGGGGAGTCGCGCGCGCACCGAAACCTCCTGGGATGGGACCCGAACTCTGCCGGCGGGCCGTCCGCGCTGGCCGCGAACCGGATCCTAAAGGCAAGCGCCGCCCGGTGCGGAGCTTTCGGGCCGGGCGCCGGTGGCACGGCCGCCGGGGCCCCGGCCTGCGCGGACCGGGCGCCAAACCGTGCGCCTGCGCACACCGTCATAACTGCCGGTTCTCGCGCATCCCGCAGCCGGTCTTGGAACCCCGGCGGGTCCGGCCCGATAATCCCGGCATGCCCGACCCTGCGCCCGTCTCCTTGCCGCGCCGGATCCTGCTCGGCGTGACCGGCGGGATCGCCGCGTACAAGGCGGCCGAGCTCACGCGCCGGCTCCGCGAACGGGGTGCCGAGGTACAGGTGGTGATGACCGCGGGCGCACGTCACTTCGTGACGCCGCTGACCTTCCAGGCGCTCTCCGGCCGGCCGGTGCGGACCGAGCTCTGGGACGAGGCCGCCGAAGCCGCGATGGGGCACATCGAGCTCGCCCGCTGGGCGGACACCGTGCTGATCGCGCCAGCGAGCGCCGATTTCCTCGCCCGCCTCGCCGGCGGACGCGCCGACGACCTGCTCGCGACGCTGTGCCTCGCGACCGCCGCTCCCGTCTGGGCGGCGCCGGCCATGAACCGCCAGATGTGGGCGCATCCCGCCACCCAGGCAAACGTCGCGACGCTGCGCGCCCGCGGCGTGCAGCTGCTCGGCCCGGCGAGCGGCGAGCAGGCCTGCGGCGAGGTGGGCGAAGGCCGGATGCTCGAGCCCGAGGCGATCGCGGCCGAGCTCTACGCGGCGGCGCCGGCGGCGGACGGCGTGCTCGCGGGGCTCAAGGTCGTGATCAGCGCGGGCCCCACGCGCGAGCCGCTCGATCCGGTGCGCTTCATCAGCAACCGCAGCTCGGGGAAGATGGGCTTTGCGATCGCCGCGGCGGCGCGCGATGCCGGCGCCGAGGTGACGCTGGTCAGCGGCCCGGTCAGCCTCGCCTCGCCGCCGGGCGTGCGGCGCATCGATGTCGAGACGGCCGAGCAGATGTACGAGGCGGTGCACGGCTCGGTCGCGGGCGCCGACATCTACATCGGGGCGGCGGCGGTCGCGGATTACGCGCCGGCGCGCTGCGCGAAGGACAAGATCAAGAAGACCAGCGACTGCTTCGAGCTGTCGCTGCAGAAGGCGCCGGACATCCTGGCGTCGGTGGCGGCGCTCGAGCAGCGGCCGTTCACGGTCGGCTTCGCCGCCGAGACCACCGATGTCGAGAAGCACGCGCGCGACAAGCTCGCGCGCAAGCACCTCGACCTGATCGCGGCCAACGAGGTCGGCGCCGACCGCGCCTTCGACCGCGACGACAACGCGCTGCTCGTGCTCTGGCCGGGAGGCCGCCGCGAGCTCGCGCTGAAGTCGAAGGCCGAGCTCGCGCGCGAATTCATCGCACTCGTGGCCGAGCGCTACCGCGACGCGGCGCGGCCGCAGCGCCGGCTCGCGCCGGTGGCCGGCTGAGCGTGCGGCCGCTGCAGGTCAAGGTGCTCGATCCGCGGCTCGGTCGCGACTGGCCGCTGCCGGCCTATGCGACCGAGGGATCCGCCGGGCTCGACCTGCGCGCCTGCCTGGACGCGCCGCTGGTCCTCGACGCCGGGCGCACCGAACTGGTGCCAACCGGGCTTGCGATCCACCTCGATGATCCGGGGCTGGCGGCGGTGTTGCTGCCGCGGTCGGGGCTCGGGCACAAGCACGGCATCGTGCTCGGCAACCTGGTCGGCCTGATCGACTCGGACTACCAGGGACAGCTCATGGCCTCGGTCTGGAATCGCGGTGGCAGCAGCTTCACGATCGAGCCCGGCGAGCGGATCGCGCAGCTCGTGGTGGTGCCGGTCGTGCAGGTGCGGCTCGAGGTGGTCGAGTCCTTCGACGCCTCGCGGCGCGGCGCGGGCGGCTTCGGCAGCTCCGGCCGCAGCTAGGGACTGCCGGCGACTACTGTTTCGCGGCCGGCGAGCCGCCGTTGTTGTAGTCGTTCTGGATCCGCTTCAGCTCCTTGAAGCGGGCGATGTCGCTCGCGAACTGCGCCTTCAGCTTCTCGAGCTCCTGGCGCTTGACCTCGAGATTGCGCTGCTGGGTCGCGATGTCGCTGGTCGTGCGCACCAGGTCCTCGGCGAGCCGGTCCGGCAGCTGCGGCGCGGTCGGCGCCGGGTTGTAGGGCTTGAAGTGACTGGCCTGCTGCTCGAGCTGCTTCTGCCGGCCCTTCAGCTGGTCGAGGTACTGGCTCGTGACCCGCGCCTGCGCGTCGAGAATCTCGGCACGCCGGTCGCGCAGCGCCTCGATCTCCTCGACCGACAGGTACGTGGCGAGCAGGTTCTGGTCGCGCTGGCGGCTCAGGACCTGCTGCTCGTGCGCACGCTCCTCGGCCTTGCGCTGTGCGGCCTCGGCCGCGAGCTGCTCCGGCGTGCGCTTGCCGGGGATCGCGCCGACGGCGACGCCCTGCGAGTTCAGGATCGTCTTGTCCTGGTCGGCGTACTGCGGCGGCACCGCGTCGCCGTAGTGGACCACGCCCTTCTCGTCGACCCACTTATAGACCGGCGTCTGCTTGCTCGGGTCGCGCTGCGGCGTGGCAGCCCCCGCGGCGGCGGTCAGCGCGGCGAAACAGACGACGGCGGTCAGGGGTGCGCGGCTCATGGCGGAAGCATCGACGCTCGGGGAGGGGAGATTGTGCACCCTCGGCGGCCGCCCGACGAGAGCTGCGTCACGCTTCGGGGCCCCGCGGGCGGATCCACGTCCCGTCCCGCTCAGGCCCCGTACTCGGACCGGTACGCGCGCAGCGCCGGCAGCGTTTCGGGCGGCACCCCGCCGACGCCGGCCTCGAGGCCGCTGATCAGGTCGGTCAGCGTCAGGATCGACACCACCGGCAGGCCGAAGGCGTCGCGCACCTCCTGCACCGCCGAGCGCGCCGACTCCCGGCCCCGCTCCTCGCGGTCGAGCGCGAGCAGCACGCCGACGGGCGTCGCGCCGGCACCGCGGATGATGTCGATCGACTCGCGGATGGCGGTGCCCGCGGTGATCACGTCGTCGACGATGAGCACCCGGCCGGCGAGCGCGCGCCCGACGATCCGGCCACCTTCGCCGTGGTCCTTCGCCTCCTTGCGGTTGAAGCAATACGGCACGTCGCGACCGTGCTGCTCGGCGAGCGCCGCGGCGGTGGCGGTCACCAGCGGGATGCCCTTGTACGCCGGCCCGAACAACAGGTCGAACTCGATGCCGGCGCGCACGAGCGCGGCGGCGTAGGCCCGCCCGAGGCCGCCGATGGCACGACCGGTGTCGAACAGGCCAGCGTTGAAGAAGTACGGACTCTCGCGGCCGGACTTGAGCGTGTAGCGCCCGAAGCGCAGCACGCCGAGGCGCAGCGCGAGCTCGAGGAATTCTCGTTGGAAGGCTTGCATGGCGCCGCTAGTGTCCGTCGAAAGCCCGGGCCGGACAAGCGTGCCGGGACGCTTGCTATGATCGGCGCATGCGCATCGCTTCGCTCAACTGCAACGGCATCCGCTCGGCGGCGCGCAAGGGCTTCTACGACTGGCTGCCGCGCCAGGACCTCGACGTCGTCTGCCTGCAGGAGACACGCTGCACCGATGCCGACCTCGAGCCCGCGCAGCTTCAGCCCCGTGGCTACCACGCCGAGTGGCTGCACGCGGAGAAGCGCGGCTACAGCGGCGTCGCGCTGCTGTCGCGCCGCAAGCCGGACCGGGTGATCCGCGGCTTCGGCGCCGCCGAGTTCGACCGCGAGGGGCGGTATCTCGAGGCGCGCTTCGGCAAGCTGTCGGTGGTGTCGCTGTACCTGCCGTCCGGATCGTCGAGCCCCGAGCGCCAGGCCGCCAAGTTCCGCTTCCTGGACGCCTTCGTGCCGCACCTCGAGCGCCTGCGCCGCAGCCGTCGCGACGTCGTGCTGTGCGGCGACTGGAACATCGCGCACCGCGAGATCGACCTGAAGAACTGGCGCTCCAACCAGAAGAACTCGGGCTTCCTGCCCGAGGAGCGCGCCTGGCTCGACGAGCTGTTCGGCCGCCGCGGCTGGGTCGACGGTTTTCGGACAGTCGACGAACGGCCCGAGCAGTACACGTGGTGGTCGAACCGCGGCCAGGCCTGGTCGAAGAACGTCGGCTGGCGCATCGACTACCACGTCGTCAGCGCCGGGCTCGCCGGTCGCATCCAGCGCGCCAGCATCTGGAAGAAGACCCGCTTCTCCGACCACGCCCCGCTGATCCTCGACTACGACCATGCCCTCTGAGCCGGCCGCCGCGGCGCCCGCGAAGCCCGGGCTGCGGCAGGTGCTCGCGAGTCCGAAGATGCTGGTGCTGCTGGTGTTCGGCGCCGCTTCCGGCTATCCGAACCAGCTGTCCGAGAGCGCGCTGCAGGCCTGGCTCAAGGACGCGCACGTCTCGAACACCGCGATCGGTCTCGTCACCTACGTCGCGATCCCGTACCTGCTGAAGCCGCTGTGGGCGCCGCTGCTCGATCGCTACGCACCGCCGTGGCTCGGGCGCAGGCGCGGCTGGATCCTGCTCGCGCAGCTGCTGCTGGCCGGTGCGATCGGGCTCTTCGCCCTGCAGGATCCGGCGACCTCGCTTGCCGGCGTCACCGCCTGCGCGCTCCTGGTCGTGTTCCTGTCGGCGAGCCAGGACATCGTGATCGACGCGTACCGCGCCGACGTCGTGACCCCGGCCGAGCGGGGCTTCGCCGTCACCGCGACCACCGTTGGCTACCGCGCCGCGACCTATCTCGCGCTCGCGGTGACGATGCTGCTGGCCGATGCGATCGGCTGGCACGGGTCCTGGCTGGTGATCGCGGCCGCGATGGCGGCCTTCGCGATCGCGACGCTGCGTGCACCGGAGCCGGTGCGCCATGCGCCGCCGCCGGCGTCGCTGCGCGAGGCCGTGCTCGAGCCGCTGCGGCAGCTGCTCGACAATCCGACCGGCCGGGCGCTGCTCGCGCTGGTGATGATCTTCAAGCTCGGCGACGCGTTCTCGCTCAAGCTCTTCACGCCCTTCGTCAAGGACCTCGGCTTCACGAACACCGAGATCGCGGTGGTCGTGAAGATCGTCTGGCTGGCCGCCTCGGTCGCCGGATCGGTGCTGGCTGGCGTGTGGATGGTGCGGCTCGGCCTGCTGCGCGCGATGCTGCTGTTCGGCGTCATGCAGGCGCTCTCCAACCTCGCGTACTACGTGCTCGCGCTCGCCGGCAAGAACTATCCCGTGATGATCGCGGCGGCGATCCTCGAGCACCTGACCCACGCGATGGGCAACGTCGCGGTGGTGGCGCTGATGATGTCGCTGTGCGACCCGCGCTTCAGCGCGTTCCAGTACGCGCTGCTGACCGCGCTGTCGCAGCTGCCGCGCTACGGGCTCGGCTACCCGGCGGGCTGGGTCGCCGACCACGCCGGCTGGCCGATGTACTACGTCGTCGCCTTCGCGCTCGGCATGCCGGGGCTGGCGATGGTCTGGCTGCAGCGGGCGCGCATCCAGGCCCTCGATGACCGAGGCTGAGCCGCCGCGGGAGCTCGACGTCGAGCGCGTGCTGTGCGCGCTCGGCGAGCTCGCCGATCCCGGCACGCGCGCTTTTCGGGTCGGTCGAGGCGACTGGCCGCTGTCGGGACTGGTGGTGCGCCGCGGCGCCGAGGTGCACGCCTACGTGAACCGCTGCCCGCACGCCGGGCATCCGCTGAACCTGCGCCCGCACGAGTTCCTGACGGCGGACAGCTCGCTGCTGCTGTGCCACTCGCACGGTGCGCTGTTCGAGATCGCGACCGGCCTGTGCGTCGCCGGCCCCTGCCCGGGCGCGCGGCTGCGCCGGGTGCCGGTGGAGGTCGCGGCCGGCTACGTGCTGCTGGCCGCGGGCGTGCGGGCCGAGGCCTTCGCCGACTGAGGGCGCGCGGCTGCTATGCTCGCCGCGACCGGCGGTGAGGCCATGCTCGACGAGCTCGTCAAATTCTTCGTGGTGCTGTTCGTGGTCGTCGACCCGCCGTCGATGGCACCGCTGTTCGCCACGATGACCGAGGGCGGCAGCGCCGGCTACCGGCGCCGCATGGCCTGGAAGGCGAGCGCCGTGGCGCTCGGCATCTTCGTCGCCTTCGCCCTCGGCGGCGGCTGGTTCATCGGCGTGATGGGCATCAGCATCGCCGCGTTCCGCATCGGCGGTGGCGTGATGCTGTTCCTGATCGCGCTCGACATGGTGTTCGCGCGCGAGGAGAAGACCACGCCCGAGGAGAAGGCGGAGACCCGGCGGCGCGCCGACATCTCGGTCTTCCCGCTCGCCTTCCCGCTGATTTCCGGGCCCGGGGCCATCGCGACCGTGCTGCTGACCTTCGGCTCGATCCGGCCGGCGCCGCTGCTCTACGCGGGGCTCGTCCTCGTGATGGCGGCCGTGGTCGGGCTGTCGCTGGTCGCGATGCTGCTCGCGCCGCTCGTGATGCGGGTACTCGGCGTCACCGGTGCCAACGTCGTGACGCGCGTCGCCGGGGTCGTGCTCGCGGCGCTCGCGGTGCAGTTCGTGATCGACGGCCTCAAGGGCGCCTTCCACTTCGCCTGAGTCAGCGGCGGCGGTAGGCGAGGTCGCGCGCCGCCTGCCCGAGCCGTGCCCCGCGCCGCTCGAACTTCGTCTCCGGACGCTCGGCCGGCCGCGGCACGTAGCCGGCCGCGCCTGCCTCGTTGACGAACTCGGCGCTCGGGTCGAGCACGGCGCGCATCCACTCGGCGTACGGGGCCCAGTCGGTCGCGAGGCGCAACCGACCGCCCGGCGCGAGCCGCGTCGCCAGCAGTGCCGCGAACGCCGGCTGCAGCAGCCGTCGCTTGTGGTGCCGCTTCTTGGGCCACGGATCCGGGAAGTAGATCAGCACCTCGTCGAGCGAGGCGGGCGGGAGTCCGTGCTCGAGCACCTCGACCGCGTCGTGTCGCAGCACGCGGACGTTCGTGAGACCTGCCGCTGCCGCGCGCAGCAGGCAGTGACCGACGCCCGGCGCGTGCACCTCGAGCCCGAGGTAGTCCCGCTCGGGGTGCCGCGCGGCGAGCGCCACCAGGGTCTCGCCGTCGCCGAAGCCGATCTCGAGCGTGCGCGGCGCGCGGCGGCCGAACAGCGCGTCGAGGTCGAGCGGGGTGCCGTGGAACTCGACGCCGTAACGCCCCCAGTGCTCCTCGAGCGCACGGGATTGCGCGGCCGTGATGCGGCCCTCGCGGCGCACGAACGAGCGGATCGCACGGCGGGCGGGGGCGGCGGGGGCAGCGGGCTCGTTCATCGGCACGGGTCGGCGGGACGGGGCGCCAGTGTCGCGCGCGGCCGCGACGGGTGCCAGCGCTTTCGCCGCCGGCCGATTCGCGGTATCTAGGGAGCGCGCACCGCGCGCGACCCGAACGGGGGCTACCGATGTCGCAGCGTCATCGACGCCTGATCGCCCGCTACCAGGTACGACCCGGGCGCCGCTTCCGGCTCGCCGACTGCGACCCGGCCGACGCCGGTGGGCGCGATTTCGCGCCCCTCGGCCCGGGCACGGTCAAGGAGCGCGCGCAGGCGTTCCTCGAGGCAAGCCGCACCGAGCTCGCACGCGCGCAGCAGCTGCTCTGGGCGAGCGATACGCAATCGGTGCTGATCGTGCTGCAGGCCATGGACGCCGCCGGCAAGGACGGCACGATCAAGCACGTGATGTCCGGGGTCAACCCGCAGGGCTGCGAGGTGCACGGCTTCCGCCGCCCGTCGGAGATCGAGCTCGATCACAACTTCCTGTGGCGCTACTGGGACAAGGTGCCCGAGCGCGGCCGCATCGGCATCTTCAACCGCTCCTACTACGAGGAAGTGCTGGTGGTGAAGGTCCACCCGGAGATCCTCGCGGCGCAGCGGCTGCCCGGCCGCGCCGGTGGTCGCAAGTTCTGGGAAGCGCGCTACGACGACATCAATCGCTTCGAGCGGCACCTGGTGCGCAACGGCACCGTGATCCTGAAGTTCTTCCTGAACGTGTCGCGCGCCGAGCAGCGCCGGCGGCTGCTGGAGCGCATCGAGGCGCGCGACAAGCACTGGAAGTTTTCGGCGGCCGACCTTGCCGAGCGCGCCTACTGGCGCGAGTACATGGCGGCGTACCAGGAGATGCTGCGCCAGACGAGCACCCGCTGGGCGCCGTGGTACGTGATCCCCGCGGACCGAAAGTACGTCGCCCGCGCGGCGATTGCGGCCATCGTCTCCGGAACGATCGGCGGCCTCGGACTGCAGTATCCGACTCTGTCCGGCGCCGCCGAGCGCGAGCTCGCCGCGGCGCGACGCCGCCTGCGCGCCGGGCGCTGAGCGCGCTCAGGCGCGCGCGAAGGGCTGCTCCAGCGAGCGGCTCTGCGGCGTGAAGAGCTCGGCGCCGGTCTCCGTGACGTGCATGTCGTCCTCGAGCCGGACACCGAATTCCCCGCGCAGGTAGATACCGGGCTCGTTGCTGGTGGTCATGCCGGCGGCGAGCTTCTGCGCGTTGCCACGCACGAGGTAGGGCCACTCGTGCCCGTCCATGCCCATGCCATGGCCGACGCGATGCGTGAAGCGACGGTAGTCGGGTCCGAAGCCGGCCGCGGTCACGACCGCGCGCGCGGCCGCGTCGATCGCGCCGCACTCCACGCCCGGTCGTGCCGCGGCGAGCGCCGCCGACTGCGCGCGCTGTACCACGCCGAAGACCTCGTTCATGCGCGGCGTCGGCTTGCCGAGCACGAAGGTCCGGGAAATGTCCGACTTGTAGCCTTCGGCGTCGCAGCCGCCGTCGAACAGCACGATCGATCCTTCCCGCAGCGGCTGCGGCTCGACGCTGCCATGCGGGAACGCCGAGGCCGGCCCGACCAGCACCAGATCCGCCGCGCCTTCGAAGCCGAGCCGCCGGTGCGCCTCGCGGGATAGCGCCGAGATCTCGTGCTGGTTCATCCCCACGCGCAGCGAGCGGTAGGTCGCCTCGTAGGCGGCGAGCGTCACCTCGGAGGCGAGCCGCATCAGCGCGAGCTCGTGACTGCTCTTGATCATGCGGCAGCCCGCGGTGACCGGCGTGCCGCTGACGAGCTTGAGCTGCGGTGCCGCCGCCGCGATGCCGTCGGCGAACACGAAGCGGACGTTCTCCTCGAGTCCGACGCGGCCGGTGGCGACCCCCCGCTCGCGCAGGCCCTGCGCCAGCCGCTCGTACGGGCTCTCGTCCTCCTGCCAGGTGCGCACGTCGGCGCGCTCCGGGTCGGTGCCGGCGGCGAGCTGCTCGCGGGCACGGCCTTCTTCGAAGGCGGGGCAGACGTAGAACGGCTCTCCGTGCGCAGGCAACACCGCCGCGAACAGCCGCTCGCTGCCCCACCAGTGCACGCCGCAGAAGTAGAGCAGCGAGCTGCCTTCGGCGATCACCAGCGCGTCGAGCCCGGCCTCGACCATCAGCTGGCGGGCGCGCTCGCGGCGCGCGATTCGCTCTTCGCGGCTGATTGGCTGCGCCTCGTGGCGGCGCGACTTCAGCGCCGCGATCGCGGCCGGCGGCGGCGTTGCCGCATCCGCCGCACCCGCGATGAGCACTGCGCCGGTCGCCAGCGTCCCCTGGGCCAGGAATCCGCGTCGCGTGATCATGGTTCCCCCGCTGCCGGTCGTGGCGCCGGCCGGGGGAGTCTACGGGAGAACGCGCCGGGCGCGCAGCGCCCGACGCGCGGCCCCTAGCGGTTGCGCAGCGCTTCGGCGAGCGCCGCGAAGGCCGGTCGCAGTCGCGCGACCACGGGCGCCGGCACGGCGGCGTCCTGCAGCGCGCCGGCCATGCACTCGAGCCAGGCGTCGCGCAAGGCCGCGTCGATCACGTACGGGCGATGCGCCGCGCCGATGCAGATGGCATCTGGCCGCTCGAAGTAGCGTGGCGGGCCGCCGAGCCAGCCCGACAGCCAGTCGGCGAGCTTGGCGCGCATCGGCGCGAGGTCCGCCGCGTGCAGATCGCGCAGTGCACGAAACTGCGGCAGGGCATCCATGCGGTCGTAGAAGTGGTTGACCAGCACCCGCACCGCCGGTTCGCCGCCGAGTGCTTCGTACAGCGTTCCGACCGCGGTGGCGTAGGGATCCGACTGGGGCAGCGGCGTGGCCATGCGGGCTCCGGGCGGCGAGGACCCGGATCTCATCACGCCGGCCGCCGGCCGTCCTCCGCGGAAACCGCAGCGTGATCGCGGTTGGTGGCGCTGGACTACTGCGCCGGCGCGTGCTGCCAGAGCGGCCCGCGCAGCCCCGAGCGGCGCAGCGCCCCGAACAGACGGTCGTTGAAGCGCAGGCCGAGTGAGGGAACGACCCAGCGCGCCCGCGGCACGGCGCGCCGTTCGATCGCCTCCAGCACCCGGGCACGGAAGTCGCCGAGCCGTGCGCCGAGCTCGGCGTCTACGGCCTCGCGATCGTCCTTGTAGGCCATCAGGATCGCGCCATACGGGTCGATCAGCTCGATGAAGTCGAGTGAGCGCTCGACGTCGTCGAGCGTCTCGCCGCGCGTGCCGAGGATGAACGTGTGGCAGTCCTTGATGCCGGCGTCGTGGCACAGTCGCGCCGTCTGGCGGATCTTGTCGGTCGTGAAGCCCTTGCGCAGCCGTTGCAGGCCGGCATCGGTGCCGGAGTCGGAACCGATCTCGACGCCGGCACAGTGCGCGCGCGCCATCGCCTCCGCGAGCGCGGCGTCGAAGCGCACCGGGTTCAGGTAGCAGGTCCAGGGCGTCTTCACGCCGCGCGCCACGAGCGCCGCGCACACCTCGTGCGCGTGGCGCGGCGGCAGGTTGAAGACCGAGTCAACGACGAACACGTGGCTGATGTCCGGGTGCGCCTCGACGGCGGACTGCCACTCGGAAGCGACCGCGTCGCCGTCACGCTGGCGGATCGACCGGCCCTCGATCAGCGGATAGGTGCAGTACTCGCAGCGCATCGCGCAGCCACGCTTGGTCTGCACCGGCGTGATGCCTGAATGCCGGTAGTAGCGCGGGTCGATCCAGCGCCGGTCGGGCAGGACGTTGCGGTTGGTGTCGAGGAAGTCGTGCCGGCCGAGGCCGGGCGGTGGGGTCGCGGCGTCGCGGGTGAGCACGTGGCGGATGCCGGCGACGTCGCGCTGGCCCGCCGCGAGGCGCTGCGTCAGCGCCGCGAAGGCGTGCTCGCCCTCGCCGCTGATCCCGTAGTCGAGGTCGAAGCGGGCCATCAGCGCGTCCGGGATCACGCTGAAGCCTCCACCGCCCATCACCACCGGCGCCGCGGTGTGCGCGCGGATCGTCGCCATCAGCGCGTCGTAGTAGCCGAGGATGCCCGCGGTGTCCGTGTAGTCCGCGTTCTGCACGTTGCGCATGCCGACCGCCACGAGGTCCGGGCGGAAATCGTCGAGCGCGCGCGCGAGCGCGGCGAGCGGCTCGGGCTCGAAGCACAGGTCAATCAGCGTCTTGTCGTGCTGCTCGCCGGCGGCGCTCATCATGTAGAGGAGGCCGAGCGGCACCACCGGATCCGGCAGCTGCTCGCGGTTGGCGGACACGAACGCGATGCGCATCGTGTCAGGGGACTGGCGCGTCGGCGCGCTCGAGCAGGCAGGTGCCCTCGATCTCGATCAGCAGTTCGCGGCGGCAGATGTCGGCCTGCAGGAAGGCTGCGCGGCCGCCGAGCCGCGCGCCGACCTGCGCCTCGACCACCGCGCGATCGGCCGGGTGCCGCAGGTACACCTGCCAGTCCCGCCTCGGGCCGGCCACGAACCCGGGCGACGCGCCGACCGCGTGCGCAATCAGGCCCTCGAGGTTGGCGAGCGTCTCCTCGAGCTGCGCGCCGATCGCCGCGTGGCGCGAGCGGTGGCCGACGATGCTGGCCGTGCCGGAAACGAACAGCGTCAGGCCGCCGCCGGCCGGCAACAGGGTCGCGCGCGCGAAGGCCGGCGGTCGCAGCCCGTAGCGCCGTGGATAGTGGTAGGCGCTCGTCTGCCGCGGGTTTTCGAGGAAGCGCGGCGCCTGGCGGCTGGCGGCGACGACGACCGTCAGCGGTTCGCCCGCCGCACAGCCGATCCCGGTGGCGGCGGGGTAGGCCGCCGCCTGGTACCCGAGTGCGTCGAATGCCGCCTTGCGGCCGGCATTGAAGCGCACGTAGCGCTCCTCTTCGCCGAGCCCGCGGTTGATGTCGGGCACGTAGTTCCAGATGCGGACCAGGTGCGCATAGCCGAGTTCGGCCACGCTGCCGAGCAGCCGGCGGTACAGCATCTCGGTCGACTCGGCGAGCGACTCTTGATCGCCGAGCGCGTGCTGCGCGTGGAGCAGCAGGTGGTCGGGCGAGGTGAGCGAGCCGTGGCCGACGTGCGCGGGCGGCGGGCCCTCCAGCGCCTGCCAGGACGGCGCGCCATCCAGATGCCGGAGCGGGACCGGAATGACGCCGGCGGCCGCGCGGCCGAACCGCAGGCCCATGAAGGCCCCAGCGCCGGTCGCCCTGGATGCGTCGACGCCGGGCCGAACCGCGAGGCCGTGTCCGCCCTCCGCAGCCGCCATGCCCGAACTCCCCCGCGCCGGTGGCGCGCCCGACGGGATGATGCCACAGGGGTGCCGGAAGGCGGACGCCCGGTACCTTCGGCTTCGCCGCCAACCGGCCGGACCACGCCGCGCCCGTGCGCGGCGGGCGTGTCCGCCGCGCTTGACGAGCGCCCGGTTCGGCGTCAGCGTCCTCGGCCATCGGATCCGCCGCCGCCGCCGGCCGCGACCGGGAGGTGCACCGTGGACGCGAGTCCGAGCCTGCTGCCGCCGGTGAATACCGATCGGCGCTCGCCCGCCGCAGCCTCCGGTTACGTCCGGCCTCGTGCATCCGGGCGGACCGCCGAAATCGACCCTCCCGAGTCGTGGCACGGGCAGGACCGTCGCGCCCCGGCCGGCGCTCGCGCAGCGTGGGCCTGACGCGCGACTTCGCGGCGCGGATGCTGCGCCTCGTCGCGCTGCTGCTGCTCGCGGCCTACCCGTTCGGCGTCTACTACCTGCTCGGGCGCGGTAGCGCGCGGGTGGCGGGACTCGCGCTGCTGCTCGTGCTGGTCGTCCGCTTCCTGCTGCCCGGGTCGCGGCGAACGCAATCGCTCGCGGCCTTCGCGGTCGCGGCGGTCGCCGCCGCCGCCATCGCGGCCAGCAACAGCGAGCTGCTCGCGCGACTGTACCCGGTGGTGGTGAACGCGACTCTGCTCGGTGCCTTCGCGCTGACGCTGCTGCGCCCGCCCAGCATGGTCGAGCGCATCGCGCGTGCGGGCGGTGCAACGCTCGATGCCGCCGGCGCGCGCTACGCACGGGCGGTCACGCGCGTCTGGTGCGGGTTCTTCGTCGCCAACGGCGCGCTCGCGCTGCTGACGGCGACCCGCGCCAGCGTCGAGACCTGGGCGCTGTACAATGGCGCGCTCGCCTACGCCGCGGCTGGGTTCTTGCTGGGCGGCGAGCGCGTGTGCCGCGCGTGGCTGATGCGCCGCGCGCGCGGCGCCGCGGCGGGCGACGGTTGAGTGCCGTGCTGAGCGTATCGCGCAGGCAGCAGACATGGACGGCGACGGCGGACCCGGGAGGATGAAGATGAGCGCCGTGGACCGGAGCGAACCGCTTCCCGTCTCCGCGCCGGGTGGCGTCCGCCGGCGCCACGTCGTGGGTCGCGCTGTCCGTATCGAGGGCCGTGCCGACCGCCGTGGGGTCGGCGCCCATGCAGCGCACTAGTCAATTGATGCACTCACCCGGTCACTACGTCCCCGAGACGCGCTTCGGCGAGTGGTTCCAGCGCACCGAGATCTGGCGTCGCTACGTCGTTGCCGAGTCCGTGGCCGAGCTCGCGGCGCTCCTGCCCGCCAATCGGCCACCCTGTCGCGCCGCGCTCGACGCCGGCTGCGGTGACGGCGCCGCCTTCGAGGCGTTGCTCGCGACCTTCGCGCCGGCCAGTCTGCAGGCAATCGATGTCGACGCCGCATCGGCTGCCGCGGCCACCGCCCGTGCGGCGACGCTCGGCGCTCCGATCGAGGTGCGACGCGGCGACGCCAGCGCGCTCCCGTACGCCTCGGCGAGCTTCGACCTGGTCGTCTGCCACCAGTTGCTGCACCACGCGAGCGAGCCGCGCGCGGTGCTCGCCGAGTTTCACCGGGTGCTCGCGCCCGGCGGGTGGCTGCTGGTCTCGGAGTCGTGCCGCCGGTTCCTGCGCTGGTGGCCGGTGCGGTTGCTGTTCCGGCATCCGCCACGGCCGCAGCAGACCGCCGACGACTACGCGGCGATGGTGCGCATCGCCGGATTCGAGGTCGACCCGGCACGGATCGCGACGCCGGCGCCCTGGTGGAGCCTGCCCGACCTCGGCCTGCGCGCCCGGCTCGGCCGCGACGTTCCGTCCGGCGAGGCGACACAGGTGCGGATCGCGGCGCGACGACCCTGATCGTCGCTTAGCGCGCGAGTTCCTCGGCGAGCAGCGACGCCGGCACGCCACGCTCGATCTGCGGTCCGAGCCAGTCGTCGACCAGCGTGCGCCACTCCGGTTCGGCGGGCAGCAGCATCGCCTTGTCGGTCGGTGCGTAGAGCTCGGCGAGCAGCCGGCAGAGCTGTGGATGGCGCCGCGTGACGAGCGCGATCTCGGTGTCGTCGGTGAACATCGCGTCGGCACGTCCGGCGAGCAGCTCGTCGAACACCGTCAGGTTGTCCGGGTGCACCACCAGTTGCGCGTGCGGCGCGAGCTCGCGGGCGATGGTCTCGTTGGTGCCGCCCCGGTTCTCGATCACCACCACCTCCGGCCGGTCGATCGCCGCCAGCGAGGCGAGTCGCGGCCGCGCCGCGCAGGCGCCGACCGCCGACTTGCCGCCGTGCGCGGTTGGCCGCGAGAACGCCGCAACCGCCCGTCGCGCGGTTGTGACGGAAATGCCGCCCACCGCGATGTCGAAGCGGTCGGCGGCGAGATCGCCGAGCAGCCCGCGCCAGCTGCTGCGCACGAACACCGGTTCGAGCCCGGCCGACGCAGCGAGGCCGAGCGCGAGACGCACGTCGGCACCTTCGACCCGGCCGTCGACCGCGACGGCGAACGGCGCGTAGTCGGCGGGCGTGCCGATCCGCAGCACGCCGACCGACCGCGCCCGCGCGATCGAGCGCGGCATCCCGAGTCGTACCCGGGCGAGCGCGGTCACCAGCGAGGCGCGCCGCGCGTCGTCCCAGAGCGGCGGCCGCAGTTCGCGGTCGGCGAGCGCTACGAGGCGGCTCGCGCCATCCGTTGCCGCCAGCACCGGCGCCGCGAGATAAAGCGCGCGCACGGTCGCCGTGCTGATGGCATCGAGCCGGGGTCGGAGCTGCCCGGCGAGCGACGCCGCGGGCGGCCGCTCATCGAGCCGCTCGCCGCGACGCCAGGCGTCGTGCAGCTCGAGCTGCAGGCCGCGCGCGCCCGCGACCTGCGCCGCGAAGTAATCGGCTACGGTGTCGCGGTCGAGCCCGGCCGCCGCGGCGCGATCCCCGGCCGCGGCGATCACTTCCGACTCGCGCGCGGCATCGACCACCGGCTGGCCGCTGGCCCACTTACTTGCCGCCACCTCCGGCATCAGGGCGAGCCGCCGGTCGGCGAGCTGCAGTACCGCGACGACCAATCCGTCAGGCTCGGCGAGCGGCGCGCCGCGTGGCTCGGCACCGGACGTTGCCGCAGCCGACGCGCAGAGCAGCGCACCGAATAGCGCGGCGAGGCGAAGCGGATGGCGCAATGGGGGCAGCATGATCGACCTCGGCCGGACCCGAGGACCGAGCCTAGCAGGGGCGGCGCCGAGGTTGGCGCGTGCGGTGGCGCTGTGCGAGGCTAACGCCGGCGCGCAGGCGTCGAGGAGCGAGGTGATGGAGTTACCCGACGGATACAGCGACGTGCCGGCCGGCAAGATGGCGTCCGTCGTGACCTGTCTCGAGATGCTGGCGCCGCCGCCCGTGCGGGCCGAGCGCGCGGCGGCACCCTGGCAACTGCGCCGCGAGCGCGTGCCGGACGCCGGCTGGTACCGCGAGCTGTACGCCCGCGTCGGCACCGAGTGGCTGTGGTTCTCGCGGCTGCGCATGCCGGTCGCGGAGCTCGAGGCCGTGATCCGACATCCCGATGTCGAGGTCTACGCGCTGGCGGCCGGCGGGCGTGACGAGGGCCTGCTCGAGCTCGATTTTCGCGAACCGGGGGAGTGCGAGCTCGCCTTCTTCGGCCTCGCCGGCTCGCTGCTCGGGCAGGGCGCGGGCCGCTGGCTGATGAACCGCGCGCTCGCGCACGCCTGGGCGCGGCCGATCCGCCGGCTGTGGGTCCACACCTGCACGATCGACCACCCCGGCGCGCTGGCGTTCTACCTGCGCTCGGGGTTCCAGGCGTACGCGCGTCGCGTCGAGGTCGCCGACGATCCGCGCCTCTCGGGTCTCGCGCCGCGCGACGCCGCGCCGCACGTGCCGATCATCGAACCGACTCGTTGACGGGCCGGGCGCCGGCTCAAGGCGCCGCGCCCGGTGCCGATAGCTGCGGATGACCGACCCCCTGACCGCGGGTGCCGCGTGACCGACGCCGTCGACTGGAAGAAGAAGCACTTCGACGCGCTGCGCGAGATCGAGGCCGAGGAGCGCCGCTGGCGCGACCTCGAGCAGATCCTGCGGCGCCTGGTGCAGCGCCTCTGCAGCATCGGCCGTGGCGGCGATGCACGGCTCGATACCCAGCTCGACAAGCTCGCGGCCAGCGCGCGTCGCGGCGCCGGCGAGGTGGAGCTGAAGGCGCTGCACGATTCGCTGGCCGATGCGGTGCTGGCAGTCGAGCGCACGGCCACCTTCGAGACTCCGGACCCGCTCGCGACCGCCCGGCTCGCGGCCCTGCCGCGAGCCGCGGCGCCGGCGGCGGTCCGCTGGGATGCCAGCTGTCGCGCCGTCGTCCGCGTCCTCGATCGCCTCGCGGAAGCCGATCCGGCGGCCCCCGGTTTGGCGGAACTGCGCGCCGAGCTCGAGGCGGCCGCAGACGACGTCGCGCTCGCGGCGGTGCTTGGCCGGGTCGCCGACCGCGTGGCAGCCCACGGCGCCGACCTCGGGCGCGAACGGGCCGAGGCGGCCGCCATGCTGGCGCAGGTCACGGAGCGGCTCGAGGAGATGGCGATCTACCTGGCGAGCGCCAGCGGCGAGCAGGCCCGGGGCCATGCCGATACGCAGCAGCTGAACGTCGAGGTGCTGGCGCAGATGACCCGCCTCAGCGACGAGGTTCGTGCCAGCGACGACCTCGGCGCACTGCGCGCGCTGGTCGCCGACCGTCTCGAGGCGGTGGCGGTCAACGTCCGTGACTTCCGGGCGCGCGAGGAGCTGCGCTACGCCGAGCACTCGGCGCGCACCGAGCGCATGAAGGCGCGCATCATCGAGCTCGAGGGCGAGGCGCGCGCGCTGCACCGCAGCCTCGACCTCGAGAAGCGGCGCGCACGCCTCGACCCGCTGACGCGGATCGCGAACCGCGCCTCGTTCGACGAGCGCTTCGCCGAGGAGCTGGCGCGCCACAAGCGCTTCCGCGCGCCGGTGACGCTGCTGCTGTGGGACATCGACCACTTCAAGACGATCAACGACACCTGCGGGCACCGCGGCGGCGATGCGGTGCTGCGCGAGGTAGCGACCTGCCTCGCGCGCGGGCGCCGCGCCACCGACTTCCTCGCCCGACTCGGCGGCGAGGAGTTCGTCAGCGTGCTGGTGGGCACGACCCTCGCGGACGGCCTGCGGGTCGCCGAACAGATGCGCAGCGAGGTCGAGGCGCTGCCGTTCCATTTCCGCGGCAGCCCGGTCAGGGTCACGATCTCCTGCGGCGCCACCGATCTGCGCGACGGCGATACCGCCGAAAGCGCTTATGACCGCGCCGACGCGGCCCTGTACCGCGCCAAGCACGAGGGCCGCAATCGCTGCGCGAGCGGCTGAGTGACGCCAGGTGCGCTAGCGGCGCAGCCGGCGGTCCAGGAAGTCGCTGGTCGCGCCGTAGACGCGCAGCCAGCTTTCGTGCCGCAGGAAGTCGTGAATCTCGTCCGGCAGCACCAGCTCCTCGATGTCGACGCCGCGCTCGTGCAATGCACCGACCAGCCGCGTCGTCTCCGAGAAATGGACGTTGCGGTCATCGTCGCCATGGATGAAGAGCGCCGGCGAGCGCCAGCCCGCGACCGAGCTCATCGGTGAGGCGCGCCACGCGGTCTCGAGCGCCGCGGCCGGCACGTCACGGTCGTAGAACGGCACGTTGCTGCGCACCAGCGCGAGATCGTCGTGGTACCAGTCGTGTACGCCGTGCACGTCGACGCCGGCGGCGAACAGATCCGAGTTGCGGGCGAGCCCGAGCGCGGTGAGGTAGCCGCCGTAGCTGCCGCCCCAGAGCCCGAGCCGCGCCCGATCGACGTCGGCTCGTGCGCGCAGGAAGTCGGCGGCGGCGAGCACATCCTGGTACTCGGACGCGCCGGTCGAGCCGAGGTGATCCGCCTCGCGGAAATCGAGGCCGTAGCCGATGCCGCCGCGGTAATTGAGGGCGAGCACCACGTAGCCACGGCTCGCCAGGTACTGGTTCAGCGCATAGGCGAACGCGTAGTAGTCCATGTAGTGCCAGCCCGGCAGCATCTGCCGGATCGGACCGCCGTGCATGAAGATCACGGCCGGGTGTCGGCCGCTGCCGGCGGTGGGCAGGAACAGCTGGCCGTGCGCGGTCACACCGTCCCGCGCTGCCAGCACGACCGGCGTCGGCACCACGAGCTCGCTCGCGGGGAAGTCCGCCGGCACGCTTCCGGGGTGCAGCTCGACCGGCGCGCCCGCAGGCCCGCTGGCGAACGCGCGCATCGGCAGGCGGGCGGTGGCGCCGAAATACGCGACGGTGCGCGAATCGGCACCGACCGCCGGCAGGGTCTCGATGCCGTCGCCGTGTGTCAGCGCGACCGGCGGCTCGCCGTCCGGTGCGACGCGCCACAGGTGGCGGCGCTCGAGGTCGCCGGCATTCGCGGCGTAGACGACGCCGCTGCGATCCGGTGCCAGCGCCGCGTATTCGACCTCGAACTCGCCCGGCGTCAGCAGTCGCGCCGGGCCGCCGGTGGCCGCGACCGCGTAGAGGTGCAGCCAGCCGTCGGCCTCGGACGGAAACACGATCCGGTCGCCCGCGACCCAGTAGAGCTGGCCGTCCGAGCTGTGCGGATGGAAGACGCTGCCGCGGCCGGCGGGCGCCCGGTAAACCTCGCGGCTCGTGCCGGTGGCGACGTTCGCGACGCGGATCGACCACGGCACGCCCGAGCGGTGCGGGCCGATGCCGACCTCGTCGGCGGCGCCGGGCAGCCGCAGGAAGGCGAGCGACGCACCGTCGGACGAGAAGCAGGGCTCGACGTCGAAGCCGTAGGCGGCCTCGAGCCAGCGGACGCTGTGGTCCGCGAAGCGGTAGAGGCCGATCAGGGCGTGGTCGCCGCGCAGGCTGACGAAGGCGAACGACTGTCCGTCGGGGGCGAAGTGCACGGCGCTCAGGTTGCCGAGGCCGCGCACCAGCTCCTCGGGGCGCGCGCCGGCACGGGGTGCGATCGAGAAGAGGCCGCCCTTGCGCACGAACACGATGCGACTGCCGTCCGGTGCGACCGCGGGTGCGTGGCCCTCGGCGAGCCGCGCCGGGGCGCCACCGGCGAGCGGCACGAGCCACAGATCCTGCTCGGGCGGCAGAGCCAGATGCGCGGGGTTCGGATAGGGTCGGTCCGGCGCCTCGAAGTCGCCGCCGCGGACGTACACGAGCGCGTCGTGGCGTGGCACGAACGCGAGCTCGCCGAGGTCCTGGCCGTCGTCCTCGTCGTAGCGGGTCAGCGCATGCGATTCGAAGCCCGTGCCGCGTGCGACCGCCAGCCAGACGTTGCGGCGTCCCTCGCGGCGCTCGACCCACGCGAACCGCTGCGCGACCGGATCGGCGACGAGGTTCGAGGCCAGCGGCGCGCGCATCACGGATTCGAGCGAGAAGCCGTCGGCGGCGGGCGCGGCGAGCCACGCGCCGATCGCGAGCAATGCCGGCACGGTGAGGCGAGAGTCGAGCATCGCGTGTCCCCCTGGTCGGTCCGCGAGCGTAACGCCCACGGGCACGTAAGTGTGGACTCCGGCGGCCGTCGTGACCCGCGCCGGGGCGCCCCGTATGATGCGCGGGCGGCACCCTTGCCATCGGCCGCTGCAGCGAGGCCCCGCCACCCCGTGCCGGCTCCGAGACCCTCCATCCCCGGCGGCCGGCCTCGTCGCGCGATGCTGCGCTGCGAGCCGCCATCCTCGAACCCGAGCGAGCGCCGGTGAGCGAACCCGCCCCGGGCGCGCCCTCGCTGCGGCGGATCCTCGGTATCGGCTTCGCCGTCGCCGCCGCCTTCGGTGGCACGATCGGCGTCGGCATCCTGCGCCTGCCCGGCGACATCGCGGCGCGCGTCGACAGCGTGCCGTGGATCGCGCTGGTGTGGATCGCCGGCGGCCTGTACGCGACGCTCGGCGCCATGTCGGTGGCCGAGCTCGTGACGCTGAGCCCGGTCGCCGGCGGCTTCTACGTGTTCGCGCGGCGTGCGTTCGGCCCGGCGATCGGGCTGCTGGTCGGGTTCAACGACTGGGCCGTGATCATCCTGAGTTGCGCGTATGCCGCCCTCGCGGCCGCGGACTTCATCGTCGTGCTGGCACCCTCGCTCGCCGGGCACCCATCGCTGGTTGCGATCGGCGTCGTGACCGTGGTCTCGGCGGTGCACTTCCTCGGCATCCGGGTCGGCAGCAGCACGCAGAACGCGATCAGCGCGCTGGTCGCGGTGGCGCTCGTCGGGCTGATCCTCGCGTGCTTCCTCGCCGGCACGCCGCCGCCGGCGCCGGCCGCGGCGGCAGCCGCGCGGCCGGTGTCGGCGGCGCCGTTCGCCTTCGCCGCCGCGACCTTCGCAGCCCTGCGGCTGGTGCTGGTCGCCTACGACGGCTGGTACAGCTCGATCTATTTCGCCGAGGAGACCGTCGATGCCGCGCGCGCCGTGCCGCGGGCGATGATCGGCGCGGCCCTGCTGACGATGCTGCTCTACCTGCTCATCAACGCAGGGCTGCTGCATGCACTGACGCTGCCGGGACTCGCGGCGGCGAAGCTGCCCGCGGTCGAGGCCGCGCGCGTGCTGCTGCCGAACGGCGCCGCCGAGCTCGTCGCGGCGATCTCGCTCGTCGTCGTGCTGTCGTTGCTCAACATCAACACGCTGATGGCGCCGCGGATCCTGTACGCCCTGGGTCGCGACGGCTACCTGCCGCGGGCCGTGATGCAGGTCACCCGCAGCGGGACGCCCGCCGTCGCGCTCGCCGCCTCGAGCATCGCGACGATGGCGGCCATCGCGAGCGGCAGCTTCGACCAGATCATCAGCGCCTCCTCGATGCTGTTCGTGCTCAACTATCTGAGTGCGTACGTCGCGCTGTTCGCGCTGCGGCGCCAGGAACCCCGCCTGCCGCGGCCCTTCCGCGTGCCGGGCTACCCGTGGACGCCCGGCATCGTGCTGGTGGGATCGGTGGTATTCGTCGTCCTCGCGATCCGCGAGGACCCGCACACGGCCCTGATCGCCGGCGCCGCCCTGGCGGGGTTCGCCGTCGCCGCGTGGCTCATCGCGGGACGCGGCCGCGCGGGTTGACGCCGCCACCGGCGGCGGCACAATCGATTCCCCGAGGATGCACGGGAGCACGCCGATGCGAACACTGGACAAGGGCGCCGCGGCGCTGGTGGCGGAAGCGAAGACGGGGATCGAGAACCTGAACCCGGCGCAGGTCGCGGCCGAGCTCAGCAATCCGGGCGTGGTGGTGGTCGACCTGCGCGAGCGCGAGGAACTCGTCCGCGAGGGCATGATCGCCGGCGCCGTGCACGTGCCGCGCGGACTGCTGGAGTTCGTCGCGGATCCCAGCCATGCCTACCATCACTCGCGGCTCGATCCCGACGCGCGCGTCATCCTGCACTGCGCCTCCGGCGGCCGTTCGGCACTCGCGGTGCGTACCCTGCTGGCGATGGGCTACCGCTCGGTCGCGCACCTCGATGGCGGCTTTACGGCCTGGAAGGCGCAGGGCCATCCGGTCACGATGCCCTAGGCCGGGCCGCGAACGGACAGTCCGGTAGGGGAAACGCACATGCGACGATCTTCTAACGCACGCGCGGGCTCGCGTCGCGGAGGGTGGCGCCTGCTCGCGGCCTTGGCCGCGGTGTGGCTGGCGGGAACCGCCGTCGCGGCGCCGCCGGCACCCGGTGCGCCGGTGGCCTCGTCTTTGAAGCAGCGGGTGCTGTTCGATCGCCTGCGAGGCGTGATCGCCGACGTCGAGCGCCGCCTCGATGGCGTGCTCGGCGTCGCGATACTCGACCTCACGAGCGGCGAGGAGATCCTGCTGCGGCCGGACGAGGTGTTCCCGCAGGCGAGCTCGATCAAGATCGCCGTGCTGGCCGAGCTCTACCACCAGGACGAGCAGGCGGCGCGCCGCCTTGCCGGCAACGCCGCGCTCGGCGATCGCTACGTGGTCCGCGCCTCGGACGTGGTCGCCGATTCCGACATTCTCGGCAGGCTCACCCCGGGCGTCACGCAGCTGACGCTGCGTGACCTTGCGACGATGATGATCGCGGTCAGTGACAACGGCGCCACCAATGTGCTGATCGATCGCGTCGGCCTCGAGCGCGTCAACGCCCTGCTCGAGGCGCAGGGACTGCACCAAACCCGGCTGCGCCGGCACATGATGGACCTGCGGGCCGCGGCCGAGGGTCGCGAGAACGTGGCCACGCCGCGCGAGATGATGACGCTGCTCGCGCGCCTGTATCGTGGCGAGGTGCTGTCCAAGCCCGCGCAGGACGGCTTCTTTGCGATGCTGGCGACGCACAAGGACAGCTGGCTGCCGCGCGACCTTCCCGAGGACCTGCGCGTCGCGAACAAGCCGGGCTCGCTCGAGGGTGTGCGCAACGACTCCGGCGTCGTGTTCTTGAAGGACCGCCCGTACGTGATCTGCGTGATGACGACCTTCCTCGCGCGCGAGCGCGACGGCGAGGAGGCGATCAGCGCGATCTCGGCGGCGGCCTACGGCACCTTCGATCGGCTGGCGCGCGCCTCCGAATACGGCCGGGTGGTGTCGCCGAGCAACGGCCCGCGGCGCTGAGCGCCGTCGCCGCGTCAATCCCGTACGATAGCGGGATTTCCGGAACCCGACGGAGTTCACCATGATGCGTCGCACCAAGCGGCTTGCCCTCCTGCTCGCCTCCGCACTCGCGGCGGTACCGATCGCGGCCGCCTTCGGCGCCGTCGACCCGGCGCTGCTCGCCGGCATGAAGTGGCGGCAGGTCGGGCCGTTCCGCGGCGGCCGCGTGCTGGCGGTCACCGGCGTGCCCGGCGATCCGACGACGTGGTACTTCGGCGGGGTCGCCGGCGGCGTCTGGAAGAGCACCAATGCCGGCAGCACGTGGCAGCCGACCTTCGACGGCCAGCCGATCGCCTCGATCGGCGCGATCGCGGTCGCCGAGGCGGACCACAACGTGGTCTACGCGGGCAGCGGCGAGGCCTGCCCGCGCGGCAACATCACCTACGGCGACGGCGTCTACAAGTCGGTCGACGCGGGCCGCAGCTGGCGCAACATCGGCCTCAAGGACTCGCAGCACATCGGCCGCATCGCGGTGCACCCGAAGAATCCCGAGGTGCTGCTGGTGGCCGCGCTCGGCCACATCTACGGCCCCAACGAGGAGCGCGGCATCTTCCGCTCCGCCGACGGCGGCAAGTCCTGGCAGAAGGTGCTGTACCGGGATGCGCACACCGGCGGCATCGACGTCGTCTTCGACCCGGACAACCCGAGCATCGCGTTCGCCTCGCTCTGGCAGGTCGATCGCACGCCGTGGTCGCTGTCGAGCGGTGGTCCGGGCTCCGGCCTCTACAAGTCGGTCGACGGCGGCCAGACCTGGCGCCACCTCGAGGGCCAGGGTCTGCCCGAGGGCCTGCTCGGCCGCATCGGCGTGGCCGTGCCCGGCGGCGGCAGCGGCCGCGTCTACGCGATCATCGAGGCGCAGGAGGGGGGGATCTTCCGCTCCGAGGACGGCGGCGAGCACTGGAGCCGCGTGAACCCGGACCATCGCTTCCGCCAGCGCGCCTGGTACTACTCGCACATCTACGCCGACCCGGTCTCGCCGGACGTGCTCTACGTGTCGAACACGGGCCTCTTTCGCTCGGGCGACGGCGGCCGGTCCTTCGAGCTCGTGCCGGCGCCGCACGGCGACCACCACGGCCTGTGGATCGACCCGCGCGATCCCCGTCACCTGATCGAGGGCAGCGACGGCGGGGCGAGCGTCTCGGTGGACGGCGGCCGCAGCTGGACGCAGCCGTACAACCAGCCCACCGCGCAGTTCTACCACGTCGCCGTCGACAACCACTGGCCGTACCGCGTCTACGGCGCGCAGCAGGACAACAGCACGGTCGGCATCGCGAGCCGTGACGACGACGGCGTGATCGGCCGGCAGGACTGGTTCCCGGTGGGCGGTGGCGAGAGCGGCTACATCGCGCCCGACCCGAACGACCCGGAGATCATCTACGCGGGTTCCGAGGGCGGCATCATCACGCGCTACGACCACCGCACCAACAACCTGCGCGACGCGTCGGTCTACCCGCTCGATGTCTCGGGCAACGGCGCGGAGAGCCTGAAGTTCCGCCAGCAGTGGACCGAGCCCGTGCTGGTCTCGCGCCACGACTCGAACGTGCTGTACACGGCCGCGCAGGTCGTGTTCCGCAGCCAGGACCAGGGGCGCAGCTGGCAGGCCGTGAGTCCGGACCTGACGCGCAACGACAAGAGCAAGCAGAAGCCCTCCGGCGGGCCGATCACGCTCGACATCACGAGCGTCGAGTACTACGACACGGTGTTCACGCTCGCCGAGTCGCCGCGCCAGCGCGGCCTGCTCTGGGCCGGCACCGATGACGGCCTGATCCACCTGACGCGCGACGACGGTGCGCACTGGGAAAACGTCACGCCGAAGGAACTGCCGGCGTGGAGCATGGTGAGCCTGATCGAGGCCTCGGCCCACGATGCCGGCACGGCGTATGCCGCGATCGACCGCCACAAGCTCGACGATGCGAAGCCGCTGATCTTCCGCACGCACGACTTCGGCAAGACCTGGACGCGGATCGCGACCGGCATCCCCGACGGCGCCTACGTGCGCGCGGTGCGCGAGGACCCGACGCGCGCCGGATTGCTGTACGCGGGTACCGAGCTCGGCGTCTACGTCTCGGTGGACGACGGCGCGCACTGGCAGCCGTTGAAGCTGAACCTGCCGACGGTGCCGGTACACGACCTCGCGATCAAGGACGGCGACCTGGTCGCGGCGACGCACGGGCGCTCGTTCTGGATCCTCGACGACCTGTCGCCGCTGCGGCAGGCCGCCGCGGTCCGCGCCGACGAGGACTTCCACCTGTTCACGCCGGCGACCGCGGTGCGCATCCACGTGCCGCAGCAGGTCGAGCGCCGGCTGCCGAGCGGCGACAACCCGCCGCCGGGCGCGGTCATCGACTACTACCTGAAGGCGGCGCCGACGGACAAGGAGGAGATCGTGCTCGAGTTCCTCGACGCCGGCGGCGCGGTGCTGAAGCGCTTCTCGAACCGCAAGCGGGCGGATCTCGTCGAGCAGCCGGCCGAGTGGGTGGATCGCGAGGCGGTCACCGACACGATCCCGGCCGCGGCCGGCGCGAACCGCTTCGCGTGGGACTTCCGGCGCGAGGACCCGGTGGCGATCCCCGGGGCGTTCTACTCCGACGACGGGCCGCGCGGCCCGGTCGTCATCCCCGGGCACTACCAGGTGCGGCTGACCGTGCACGGACAGAGCCAGACCGTGCCGCTCGAGATCGTTCTCGACCCGCGTCTCAAGGGTCAGGTCGGTGAGCGCGATCTCGCGGCGCTCGACGATCTCGCGATGCGTACCTGGCGCGACATCGACGCGCTGCACCGCGCGGTCAACCAGATCCGCGACACGCGCGGCCGCCTCCAGACCCTGCAGAAGTGGAGTGCGGGTCGCGAGTCAGCGAAGCCGGTGCTCGCTGCGGCGGATGCGCTGATCGCGAAGATGGCGCCGATCGAGGGACGCCTCGTGCAGGTGCAGATGGCGGCCTCCGAGGACAACCTGCGCTACCCGAACATGCTGAACGAGCAGTACGACACGTTCATCAGCCTGCTGGACAGCGACTGGGCGCCGACCCAGCCGGAGCGCGAGGTCTACGCGTACCTGCATGGCGAGCTCGACGGCGAGCTCGCCAAGTGGCGCGCGCTCGCGACCCACGACCTGCCGGCGCTGAACGCGCTGCTGCACCAGCACGGCGTGCCGGCGATCGGCGACTTCACGGCGCCGTGACGCCGGCGGCGGGCGCGGCCAACGCCGCGCCCGCCGCAGCCCGGCTCAGGGGCTCGCGGTCTCGCCGATGAAGGCGTCGACGTCCGCCTTCAGCCGCTCGAGCGAAGGCGGGTGGATGTACATCATGTGGCCCGCCTCGTAGTACTTCATCTTGATGCGGGCATGCACGTCGGCGCCGACGCCGAGGTGGTCCATCATGTACTCGGTCGCCGAGAACGGCGTCGCCAGATCGAAGTAGCCGTTCAGCACCAGTACCTTCAGGTGCGGGTCCTCCACCAGCGCGCGCGCGAGGTCGACGCCGGTGTTGACCACCGCCTGGCCGCCGTCGTCCGCGCGATGCTCCCAGCGCCACTTGCCGCCAATGGCGAAGTTCGACGGCTGGTAGGTCTTGCCGGCGCCGAAGCCGAGATCGCGGTGGTAGTAGTCGAGGAACGCGCCGGCGTAGGCGAAGCGGATCGCGTTGATCTGCGGGTCGTACTCGGCTTCCTTGGCGAGCGGATCGTAGGTCAGCCCGACGAAGCGCGAGTCGATCCGGCCGACGGTCTGGCCGCGCGGCTTCAGCAGCTGCTGGTCGAACATCGACTCGGTGACGCGCAGGCGCGCGGCCACGAGGTAGTCCGCCGGCAGCCCGGTGAACTCATGCATCTTCTCGGCAACGGCGCGCCGCTCGGCCTCGCCGAGCGCGTCGCCCTTGTCGATCGCGGCCGCGAACGGGCCGCGCGCGAAGGCACGCGCCTCGTCGAGGAACCGGCCGAAGTCGGCATGCTCCGCTGGCAGTGCCTTCAGGTACCAGGCCGTCGCGGCGAACGCCGGCAGGTAGAGCGGATACGGCCGGTCGTTGCCCGGGGTTGCGAACAGCGCACCGATGTCGGTCGCGACCGAGACCAGGATCACGCCGTTGAAGGCGACATTGCGCTGCTGCTGCAGGTAGCGTGCGACGCCGGCGGCGCGGGTCGTGCCATAGCTCTCGCCGAGCAGGTACTTCGGCGAGCCCCAGCGGTGGTTGTCGTCGAGGTACTGCGCGATGAACCGACCGACGCAGTCGATGTCGGCGTCGACACCCCAGAAGTCGTCGTCCTTCTTGTCGCCGACCGCCTTGCTGAGGCCGGTGCCGACCGGGTCGATCAGCACGATGTCGGTCTTGTCGAGCGGCGTGTAGGCGTTGTCGACGAACTGGAACGGTGCCGGGGCCGCCGGCTTCGGGTCAGGCGTGACGACCCGCTTCGGGCCGAGGAAGCCCATGTGCAGCCAGATCGATGACGAGCCTGGCCCGCCGTTGAACGCGAACATCACCGGCCGGCGCGTCAGGTCCTTGGCATCGCGGCGCGTGTAAGCCACGTAGCCGATGCTGGCGATGGGTTTGTCGTCCTTGTCCCGGACGATCGCCGTGCCGGCGGTGGCGGTGTAGTCGACGCTCTGCGCGCCCATTCGCAGCGTGTGCTGCGTGACGGACTGCTCCGGCTTGGGCTCGGACTTCGCGGCCTTGGCATCGGCCGACTTGTCGGCCGGCGCCTCGGCGGCGGCGACGCTGCCGGGCGCGGTCATGAGCGCCGCCATGAGCGCGGTCAGGGCAAGAAGCATTCGCATGGATCCCCCTCGGATGGAACGGTGGCGTGCGCCGGCCGTCGGCCAGCGGCGAGGGACGAAGCGTGCCACCAACCGGCGCCGGCCGGAACCACCCGGCGGCCGTGCTAACCTCCGCAGGCCCCGCGGGTGGCGTTACCCGTCGCCGCCCGCCGCGCGGGCAACCACGCCGTCCCTCGCCTTTCCTCGCCGAGGATCCGCCGCCCCATGCACGCCCAGAGCCTGCGCCCGCTGACTGCCTGTCTCGCCTTGCTCGTTGCGCTCACCGCCGTCGCGGAGGCGCCGCGCCGTCCGCTCGCGCCGGACGATTTCTACCGCTTGCAGGTCTTAAGTGAGCCGCGCGTCTCGCCCGACGGCCGCTGGGTCGCCTACGTCGTCACCGCGAACGACCGCGACGCCGACGAGGCGCGCAGTGCGCTGTGGATGGTGAGCTGGGACGGCAAGGACCGGCTGCCGCTGACCCGGCCGGCGGCGGGCACGCGTGCGCCGCGCTGGAGTCCGGACGGGCGCTACCTGGCCTTCGTCGCGACGCCCGCCGGCAGCGACAAGCCGCAGCTGATGCTGCTCGACCGCCGCGGTGGCGAGCCGGTCGCGCTCACCGCGCTCGCCGGCGATCTGGGGGCGTTCGACTGGGCACCGGACGGCCGGCGGCTGGTGCTCGCCGTGCAGGCGGGCGAGGACGGCACCGTCGAATCCGCCGACCGCGGCGCGGTCGCGGCGCGGCCGCCGCGGCCGATCGTCGTCGAGGCACTGCACTTCAAGCAGGACGAGGAAGGCTATCTCGGCACCGGGCATCCGCGGCGCCTGTACCTGCTCGACGTTGCCAGCCGGCGCCTCGAGCGGCTGACGCGTGGCGCAGGCGAGGAAGAGGACACGCCGGCGTGGTCGCCGGACGGCACCCGCATTGCCTTCGTGCAGACGCATGAGCACGGCCTCGACGACGACGGCCGCCAGGGCATCGCCGTGGTCGACGTGCACGCCGGATCGGAACCGCGCGTGCTGACCCGCCTGTACGCGCCGGGGACCCAGCAGCTCGCCTGGCGCCCCGACAGCAGCGAGATCGCCTGTCTCGAGGGGCTCGAGCCGCGGCTGAGCTCGTACGCCGCCGATCGCCTGATGCGGATCCCGGCGGCGGGCGGCGTCGCGAGGCCGGCGGCGCCACGGCTCGATCGCGCGGTGAGCTCCTACGCCTATGCCCCGGATGGCGCGGTGATGCTGGCCACGATCGAGGACGACGGCGCCATGGTCGCGGCGCGCATCGCGCTCGACGACGGTTCGGTCGAGCGCCTGACCGGCGCCGACGGCACGGCCTACGCGATCAGCGTCGGCGGCGGCCATGTCGCCGCGCTCACCGCGGCGGACGCGGCGACCGACGAGGTCGCGGCGCTCGAGGGCGGCGGCAGCCGCCGCCTGACCGCGCACAACGATGAGTTCCTCGCAGGCATCGAACTCGGCGCCGTCGAGCCGCTCGCCTTCAAGAGCCGCGACGGCACCGAGATCCACGGTTTCGTCGTGAAGCCGCCGGGCTACGTCGCCGGCCGCCGCTACCCGACGCTGCTCTGGATCCACGGCGGGCCGAACGGCCAGGACGAGCACTCCCTCGCGGTCGAGAGCTACCAGTTCAAGCGCCAGCTGCTGGCGGCGGGCGGCTACCTGGTGGTCGGCATCAACTACCGCGGCAGCACCGGCCGGGGCGCGGCCTTCGCGCAGTCGATCGCGGCCGACTGGGGCCACAAGGAAGTGGAGGACCTGCTCGCCGGCATGGATGCCGTGGTCGCCCGCGGGCTCGCCGATCCCGAGCGGCTCGGCATCGGCGGCTGGAGCTACGGCGGCATCCTGACGGACTACACCATCGCGAGCGACCACCGCTTCAAGGCCGCCGTCAGCGGCGCCGGCAGCGGCAACCAGCTCGGGATGTACGGCATCGATCAATACATCGGCCAGTACAACGCCGAGCTCGGGCCGCCGTGGCGCAACCCGTCGCTGTGGCTCAAGGTCTCCTACCCGTTCTTCCACGCCGACCGGATCCGCACGCCGACGCTGTTCATGGGCGGGGACAAGGATTTCAACGTGCCGATCGGTGGCGGCGAGCAGATGTACCAGGCGCTGCGCACGCTGGGCGTGCCGACGCAGCTCGTCGTCTATCCGGGGCAGTACCACGGCTTCACGCGGCCGAGCTTCCTGAAGGATCGGGCCGAGCGCATCCTCGCCTGGTACGGGCGCTACCTCGGCGCGAGCCGCTAGGCGCCGCGATGCGACTCCGCGTGCTGCTGCCGCTTGCGATGTTCGCCGCGGCGGGCGCGCTGGCTGCGGCGCCGCCGCCCTCGTCCGCACCACTCGGTGGCTACAGCGCCGCGCACGTGCCGGCCGAGCGTGCGCTGGAGCAGCGCTTCGCGGCGCTGCCGAGCGAAGCCGAGGCACGCACGATGCTGCGCGAGCTGACGCGCGAGCCGCATCCGGCAGGCTCGGTGCGCAATCACGAGCTCGCCGAGTACATCGCCGCCGAATGGCGCCGCCAGGGACTCGAGCACGTCACCATCCACCGCTACGACGTGCTGAACTCGCAGCCGCGCTCGATCGCGCTCGAGATGCTGAGCCCGGTCGCCTACACCGCGAGCCTGCGGGAGGCGGGCTACGAGGCCGACCCGGATACGCGCAATCCCCGGGTACGCGGCGGCTGGGTATCGATGTCGGCCTCCGGGGACGTCACGGCACCGATCGTGTACGCCCACGGCGGCAATCCCGAAGACTACGCGGAGCTCGCCCGGGCGGGCATCGACGTGCGCGGCAAGATCGTGCTGGTGCGCTACTCGAACCCCTACAGCTATCGCGGCTACAAGGCGCTCGTCGCCGAGCAGCACGGCGCGGCGGCGCTGCTGATTTATTCCGATCCCGCCGAGGACGGCTACCGACCGGAGACTTCGATTCCGGACGGCCCGCGCGGCCCGGAGACGCATATCCAGCGCGGCGCGATCACCTACGATTTCGAGGTGCCGGGGGACCCGCTGACGCCGGGCTGGGCCTCGGTGCCGGGCGCGAAGCGCATCACGCGCGAGGCGGCGACCTCGCTGCCGCGGATCATGGCGACCGTCATCTCCTGGCACGACGCGCGACCGCTGCTCGAGCACATGGGCGGCCCCACCGCACCCGCCGGCTGGCAGGGCGGGCTACCCATCACCTATCACCTCGGCGGCGAGGCGCGGGTGCATTTCCGGGCCGACATGGACACGAGCGTCCAGCCTATCTACGTCGTCGAGGCGCGCGTCGACGGGCGCGAGCGACCCGACGAGTGGGTGCTGCTCGGCAACCATCGCGATGCGTGGGAATACGGCGCTGTCGATCCCTCGAGCGGTACGACGGCGCTGCTCGGCGTGTCGGCCGCGCTCGGTAAGCTCAAGCGCGACGGCTGGCGGCCACGGCGCACGCTCGTGCTGTGCAGCTGGGATGCCGAGGAGGTTGCGCTGACCGGCTCGACGGAGTGGGGCGAGGAGCACGCCGCCGAGCTGCGCCGTAAGCTGGTCGCGTACCTGAACGTCGACGAGGGCGTGTCGGGCCCCGACTTCGACGTGAGCGCGGTGCCCTCGCTGGCACGGCTACTGGTCGAGGTCAGCCGCGACCTCGAGGATCCGTCCGGCCGCTCGCTGCACGCCGCCTGGCGCGCCGCCGTCGAGCGCAAGCGCGCCAAGGCCGAGGACCCCCGGCCGGTCGGCGACGACGATCTCGTCGAGACCCGCATCCCCGGCAGCTCCGACGACACCGTGTTCCTGAGCTTCCTCGTGCGGCCGACCATGACTGCGACCTTCGCCGGGCCGGACTACTACCCGAGCGTCTACCACTCGGTCTACGACAACTTCTACTGGATGGATCATTTCGGCGACCCGGGCTTTCGCTACCACGCGCAGATGGCGCGCTTCTGGGGGACGACCGCGCTGCGGCTGGCGGACGCCGACGTGCTGCCGCTCGACTACGAGCGCTACGGGCGCGAGATCGCGGTGTTTGCCGACGAGCTCGCGGCACGCACGCCGCTCGCCGGCCATCTTGACCTCGCGCCGCTCAAGGACGCGAGCGGCGAGCTGGAGCGCGCCGGGAAGGCCTACGCGACGGCCGTCGGACGCGCGCTCGGAGCCGACCGCATTGACGCGACGCTCGCGCGGCGGCTGGACGAGGGCTTGCTCGCGCTCGAGGCGAACTGGGCGAGCGCCGCGGGGCTGCCGCGGCGCCCGTGGTACAAGCACATGGTCTACGCCAAGCGCGCGAACTACGACCCGCTGCAGCTGCCGGCCGTGACTGAGGCCGCGGAGTCCGGCGACTGGGCCACCGCGGTCCGCGAAGCGGCGGCGCTGACGGCCGCCGTCAACCGCAACGCCGCGCTGCTGCGCTCGCTCGAGCGCGAGATCACCTCCGCCGAAGCGCACCGTCCTGCCGGGAGCCCACGATGAAACGACGCACGGTCCTCGCCGCGCTGACCGCCAGTACCGCACTCGCCGCTGCGGCGGCCCCGCCCGCCGAGGCACCTCGGCCGAAGCCGCGCGATGACCAGTCGACGCTGCCGATGAGCGTGAACGCCGGCGAGCACTGGCTGCACTTCGACTGGCCGGCGCTGCGCGTCGGCACCGGCGAGTACCCGCAGGGCCCCACCGGCGTCACCGTGTTCAGCTTCGCGAGCAAGGCGAGTGCCGCGGTGGACGTCCGTGGCGGCAGTCCCGGTACCGTCAACACCGATTACCTGCGCCAGGGCTACGACTTTGCCTCTGTCGACGCGGTGGTCTTCGCCGGCGGCTCCGCCTACGGCCTCGAGGCGACCACCGCGGTGCAGTCGGCGATGAAGGACGACGGGCTGCGGGGCGGCGCCTGGGACAACATCGGCTTCGCGGTCGGCGCGATCATCTACGACCTCGGCGACCGCCGGCTGAACGAGGTCTATCCCGACAAGCGGCTCGCGCAGGCGGCGTATCGTGCCGCGCGGCCGGGCGAGTTCCCGCTCGGCGCGCACGGCGCCGGCAGCTTCGCACAGCACGGACGGCTGTTCGGCTGCAACGTGTATTCCGGGGAGGGCGGCGCGTTCCGGCGCTTCGGGGATCTCAAGATCGCGGCGTTCAGCGTCGTCAATGCGGTCGGCATCGTGACCGGACGCGACGGCCGGGTGGCGGCCTGCTACCGCGATCCACGCTGGCCGGCAGACCTCAGGACCGCCGACCTGCTGGCGCGCTTCCCGGCGGTCAGCCGCGGCGAGTGGCCGGCCGAGCCGCGTGGCAACACCACGGTCAGCCTCGTGGTCGTGAACCGCAAGCTCTCGCCTGCGCAGCTGCAGCGCCTCGCGGCGATCGTCCACACCTCGATGGCACGCGCGATCCAGCCGTTCGCGACGGAATTCGACGGCGACACGCTGTACGCCGTTTCAACCAATGAACTCGAGGGCCCGCCGACGCCGTTCGAGGCGGCGGGCCTCGACGTGCTGGCGGCCGAAGTCATGTGGGATGCGGTGCTCGCCTCGGTGCCCGAGCAGCCCGCCTGGCCGTTGCCGACCGTCGCGGCGCCGCCCGCCGAATCACTGGCACGCGCCGCCGGCGACTACCGGTTCGCGGACGGCGCGTGCCTCAGGATCGCGGTCGAGGGCGGACACCTGACCGCGCAGGCGGTCGGGCCGCGCGCGATCTACGGGATCAATGCCGAGGCGGCACGCGCGCTCGAGCCGGTGGGTGCGGCCCGCTGGGCGCTGCCGGGGCGCTACCCGCTGCAGCTGAGCTTCGACGCCGCCGCGCTGACCGTGAACCCCGGCCACTGGCAGCAGCTCGCGAGCCGCGTCCCGGCCTGCGCGCCGGCCGCGCGCGCCGAGCGGCACGAGTAGCCGCCGCGCGGGCGCTCAGGCGCGCAGGTAGGCGGTCCGGCCGCCGACGACGGTGCGCATGACGCGGATGTCCTTGAGGCGCATCGGGTCGACCGCGCGCGGATCCTGCTCGAGGATCACGAAATCCGCGTACTTGCCGGGCGTGATCGAGCCCTTGACGTGCTCCTCGTACGAGGCGTACGCGCCGTTGATGGTGCCGATACGCAGTGCCTCGTCGATCGTGACCCGCTGCTCCGGTCCCCAGACGCGGCCGGCGTAGTCGGTGCGGGTCACGAGGCTCTGCATCGCCATCATCGGCTCGAACGGTCCCGGCGAGTAGTCGGACGCGCCGGGGACGCGGATCCCGGCGTCGAGGAAGCTGCGGTGCGCGAACATCCAGCGCATCTTCTCGGGGCCGTAGGCTTTCCACTTCTCGCCGTGGTAGTACGCGTAGGTCCAGAAGGGCGTCGGGATGGTGCCGGTGGCCTTGATGCGGCGGATCAGGTCGGGGTTCACCAGCGAACAGTGCTCGATGCGATGACGGCGGTCCGGGTGCGGCCACTCGCGCAGTACGCGCTCGTAGGCGTTCAGCACCATGTCGATCGTGACGTCGCCGTTCGCATGGATGCCGATCTGCCAGCCGTGACGGTGGGCGTCCTCGACCGCGGCGTGCAGCTCCTTCTGGTCCATCGTCAGGATGCCGTAGTCGCCCGGCTTGTCGACGTACGGCGTGCTCATGCGCATGGTGCGCTCGGAGGCCGAGCCGTCCGCGACGAACTTCACCGGGCCGATGCGCACGTGCTCGCTGCCGAGCCCGGTGTAGACCCCGGCGTCGCGCAGCTTCGCGAACGGCGAGTCCGCGCCGACGCCACCCACCAGGATGTACGCGCGATGCAGCAGCTCGCCGGCATCGAAGGCCTGCTGATAGGCGCGGATCTTGTCGGCCGAGGCGAATGCGTCGTGCACCGTGGTCAGGCCGGCCGCGGTCAGCAGCCGCGACATGTGGGTCATCGCCTTGCGGCCGCGCTCGCGCTCCTGCTCGACACTGAACTGCTCGTAGAGGCCGACGCGGTCGAAGACGTCGCGTGCGTTCTCGGCCACCTCGCCCTGCAGGTCGCCGTTGGCGTCGCGGAAGTAGCGGCCGTCGCGCGGGTCGGGCGTCGCGCGCGTGATGCCGGCCAGCTCGAAGGCCTTGCTGTTGAACCAGGTCGTGTGGCCGCCGCGGTGATCGACGCGCACCGGGTGGTCGGGCACCGCCGCGTCGAGGTCCTGGCGGGTCAGCGGTCGTCCGTCGGTCAGCTTGGTGTCGTCGAACTTGAAGGCCCGCACCCAGTGCCCAGCAGGGGTCGTCTCGGCGCGGCGTCGCAGCGCCGCCTGGATCTCGGCGATGCTGCGCAGGTCGGCGCTGACGTCGTACAGCTCCTCGACCTCGCCCGGGTGGCAGTGCGCGTCGATGAATCCCGGCGTGACCGTCATCCCGCCGGCGTCGATGACGGTGGCGTCGCGGCCGGCGAGGGCGCGGATGCTGCCGTTGTCGCCGACGGCGACGAAGCGCCCGTCGCGCACCGCGAACGCCTCGGCGGTCGGCCGACCGTCGTCCATCGTCAGCACGCGACCGTTGACGAGCACGAGGTCGGCGGTGAGCTCCGCGCGCCCCCGGCTGGCAGCGGCCGCGGCGAGCGCCGCGCCCGGAGCGGCGAGCAGGGCTCCGAGCCCGAAGACATCGCGGCGGCTGAAGCTGGACATGGGGACCCCCTGGCAGGTGCCGGCGAGGCCGGCGTTTCAGTGAAAGGAGCTGACAGCGCCGATCAGCGCGCCGACGTCGTCCTCGGCGAGGTCGAGGTGCATCACGAACCGCACCAGCCGCCGGCCCATGGTCGCGGCCAGCACGCCGTGCGAGCGCAGGTGCGCGAGCAGTGCCTGCTCCTCGGACGCCTCCCCGAGGCGGAAGATCACGATGTTGGTCTCGACCGGCAGCACCTCGGCCACGAACGGCAGGCGCGCGACCGCGGAGCCGACCGCGGCGGCGCGCGCGTGATCGGTCGCGAGGCGCGCGACGTTGTGCGCGAGCGCGTAGCGTCCCGCCGCGGCGAGGAACCCCGCCTGGCGCATGCCGCCGCCGAACACCTTGCGCAGGCGATGCGCGCGCGCAATGTGCTCGCGCGAGCCGAGCAGCAGCGAGCCCACCGGCGCGCCGAGGCCCTTCGACAGGCAGATCGAGATCGTGTCGAATAGCGCGCCGTAGTCACGCGGCGACTCACCGCGCGCGACCAGCGCGTTGAACAACCGCGCGCCGTCGAGGTGCAGCGCGAGGCCGAGCTCGTCGCAGGCTCCGCGGATGCGGCGCACCTCGTCCAGCGACCAGCAGGCGCCGCCGCCCTTGTTGACGGTGTTTTCGATGGTGACGAGCCGGGTGCGCGGGTAGTGCGCATCGGACGCCGAGTTCACGTTGGCGCGGACCTGCGAGGCGGTGAAGCGGCCGCGATCGCCGGCGAGCAGCCGCACCGAGGCGCCCGAGTGGAAGGCAATCCCGCCGCCCTCGTACAGGTACACGTGCGAGAGCTGGTCGCACAGCACTTCGTCGCCCGGCTGCGTGTGCAACTTGATGGCGATCTGGTTCGTCATCGTGCCGCTTGGGCAGAAGAGCGCGGCCTCCTTGCCAAACAGCGTCGCCGCTTCAGACTGCAGCGCATTGACGGTCGGGTCCTCGCCGAGCACGTCGTCGCCGACCTCGGCGGACTGCATGGCCTCGAGCATCGCCGGCCCGGGCCGCGTCACGGTGTCGCTGCGAACGTCGATCATGCGATTCAGCCTGCGTGGTGGTTGGATGCGTTGACGGCGGGCGGTCAGCGCCGCCGCGCGAGCTCGTCCCGGTAGACGATCCCGCCTTTCATGACGAAGCCGACGCGCTCGGTGGCGGTGATGTCGGCGAGCGGGTCGCCGGGTACGGCCACGAGATCGGCGAGCTTGCCGGCCTCGACGGTGCCAAGCCGGTCGGCGCGGTGGATGATCTCGGCATTGATCCGGGTCGCGGACACGAGCGCCGCCATGGGTGCCTCGCCGAGCCGGACGCGGGTGCGGAACTCACGGGCATTGCGACCGTGCGGCAGCACCGGCGCGTCGGTCGCGAAGCCGATCGGCAGCCCCGCCGCCAGCGCGCGCCGGAACGCGCCTTCGGCCATGACGCGCAGGCTCTTCATGCGTTCGAGTTCCTCCGGCGGCACCGTCTTCGAATCGCCATCGTCGAGGTTCGACTCGAGCAGCGCGAGCGTCGGCACGTAGTAGGTGGCGGGCACCGTCTGTGCCGTTAGCAGCGCCACGGCCTCGTCGTCGAGCCCGGAGCCGTGGTCGACGGTGTGCACGCCGGCGCGGATCGCCGCCTTGATGCCTTCGGTGCCGTGCGCGTGGGCGGCGACGTCGCGCCCCCAGCGCCGCGCCTCGATAACGGCGGCGCGGATCTCCTCGTCCGAGTACTGCTGCGCGCCGGGCGGGATGCCCTTCGACAGTACCGCTCCGGTGGCCAGGATCTTGATGAAGTCGGCGCCGTTCTTGAAGTTCGTGCGCACCGCCTTGGTGATCTCGGCCGGGCCGTCAGCGAGGTTGTGCACGAGCGGCACCTGGACGTAGGTCGAGAACTGCGCCGCGTCGCCGGCGCCGCCGGTCGAGGACACGTAGGCCCCGGCGACCAGCATGCGCGGCCCGCGAACCGCGCCGGCCTCGATGGCGTTGCGCAGCGCGACGTCGACGTAGGGCCAGTTCGTGCCCATGTCACGCACGCTCGTGAAGCCCGCCAGCAGCGTGACCTCGGCCCAGTGCGCACCCCACAGCGCCTCCTCGGGCGGCGTGGTCTTGGTCAGCGCGTCCTCCCAGTGCACGTCGCTGCGGCCGGTCAGGTGCGTGTGCAGGTCGATGAAGCCGGGCAGCAGCGTGGCCTCGGGCAGTTCGATCAGGCGCGCGCCGGCGGGCAGCGGCAGGCTCGTGCCGACGGCGACGATGCGCTCGCCCTCGATGCGCACCGCCGCGGGGGCGAGCGGCGGGCCGCCGCGCCCGTCGATCAGGCGCGCGGCGCGGATCACCGTGACGGCCGGGCGTGCGTCCGCCGCGAGCACGGCGGGCGCCGTCGCGAGCGCGAACAGCCCCGTCGCGAGCCACCTCAGCAGGGAGTTGCGGGCGCGCGGCAGGCGTGGCGTCGTCATCGGCGGGCTCCAGGAACGCGGGCGGGCGACGCCCAAGGATGCGTCAGGCGCCGCCGGCCGGCAATCGCCGCGGAACGATCTCCGCCCGGCGTCAGGGCGCAGGAGCGTAGCGCCGGAAGAAGCTGTCGGGCTTCCAGCGCGGCCGCACCGGCGCATTGGCGACATCGAGCGTCAGCTGGCGAGTCAGTTCCTCGAAGGCACCCGCCGCGGCGAGATCGACGGGCTGCAGGGTGTCGTCGGACGGCGCGTGGTAGCGCGCCGTCAGCCAGTCCTTGAACAACTTTTCCTCGGGCGTCCCCGCGTCGAAGCCGACCCGCATGGCGAGCGAGGGCACGCCCTGCTTGATGAAGTTGTACTGGTCGCTGCGGATGAACAGGTTGCGCAGCGGCTCGGGATCGGCCTGCACGCGGATGCCGAGCCTCGCGGCGGCGGCGGCGGCGAGGTCACCGAGGTCGGATTCCGCGAGCCCGTACACGGTCGCGACCTTGAGCGGCACGATCGGCAGGAACATGTCGGTGTTGATGTTCGCCACGAGCTGCGGGCCCGGAACGGTCGGGTGGTTGGCGAAGTAGCGCGAGCCGAGCAGTCCCTTTTCCTCGGCGGTCACCCAGACGAACAGCACCGAGCGCCTCGGCCGCTGCGACGAGGAGTCCAGCGTGCGCGCGAGATCGAGCAGCAGCGCCGAGCCGGAGGCGTTGTCCATGGCGCCGTTGTTGATCCGATCACCATTGATCGGCTGGCCGACGCCCAGATGATCGAGGTGCGCCGTGAGCACGACGTACTCGCGCGCCAGCGCGCGGTCGCGACCGGGGACCACCGCGACGACGTTGCGCGAGTGCACCGCGCGGGTTACGAGGCGCGTGTGCGCCCGCAGCGCGAGCGGCAGCGCGAAGGTCGGCAGCGGGCCGCGCTCGGCACCCGCTTTGGCGAGTTCCGCGAAATCGTGGCCGGTGCCGGCGAAGAGCTTGTCGGCCTGCGCCGGGTTGAACGTGCCGCCGAACCGCCCGCCGGCGGTCTCGTCGAAGGCGGGGTCCGCGAGCACCATGCTCGGGTGGCTGCGGTTGAGCGCGATCCGCGACCAGGGGATGTCCATCGCGGCCGGGTTCGGGATCATCAGGATCCCGATCGCACCGACCGCGCGCAGCGTCTTCCAGCGCTCGGCCTGCGACTGGTAGTGCGCGGCGAGCGCCGAGGGCATGGCGGCCGGCGAGCCCTGGAAGACCACCGCGATCTTGCCCTTGAGGTCGAGCCCCGCGTAGTCGTCGTGATTGAGCTCCGGCACCCGCAGCCCGTAGCCGACGAAGACCAGCGGCGCGTCGACGTCGGGCGCGAGCTCGACCCGGGTCGACAGCACAAGGTCATCGCCGATCACGAGCGGCAGTGCGTCACCGCCGCGGACCAGCGCGACACTCGAGGCCGCCTCGTCGAGCTCGCGCGAGCGCAGCTCGACGGGCTGAAAGTACCCGTGCGTACCGGCAGGCCGGACGTGGAGCGCCTTCAGCCGCCCGACCAGGTAGTCCTGCGCGCCGCGCTCGCCGCGGCTGCCGGTCTCACGGCCCTCGTAGCGGTCGTCGGCGAGCACCTGCACCGTGTGCCACCAGGACCTGCCGTCAAACGACGGCGCGGCAAGGGCCGGGGCGGCGACAGCGAGCAACGTCAGCAGCAGGGTCATCGGGCGCATCGGGGGTCCTCGCGGACAGGGTGCCGCAGTGTAGGCGATTCGGCGCCGGCGCTCAGATCTCGCCGGCGCGCGCGAAGCGGTCGAGATGCGCCGCGGCGCGGAACGCGAGCGCCTGGATCGTCATGGTCGGCTGGCCGCGGCCGCTGGTCACGAAGCTGCTGCCGTCGCAGATGAAGAGGTTGCGCACGTCGTGCGTGCGATGGTATCGGTCCACGACCGAGCGCGCCGGATCGGCGCCCATCCGGCAGGTGCCGAGCAGGTGCGGTGAGGGGCCGTGCTCGGCGACCGGCTGGCGCCACACGCGCCGGGCGCCGGCGGCCTCGAGAATCTCGACGGCACGCTCTTGCTGCCAGCCGGCGAACTTGAGGTCGTCCGGATGGTCGCGGTAGGTGCAGCGCAGCGCCGGCAGTCCCCACGCATCCTTGACGTCGGGATCGAGCGAGACCGAGTTCGACTCGACGGCGAGCGAGGTCGTGTGCGACATCGCGAGCATCGTCCGCGGGAACGCCCGCAGCCGCTCCTTGTAGGCGCGCCCCCAGGACGGGCCGTCCGGCGCGCTCAACGCCCAGAGGATCGGGTTCGGGCCGATCCGGCCGTCGATGCCGCCACCGCCGTAGAAGCCGCGCTTTGGATCGGCGTCGTAGAAGTCGTGCACGATGCGTGTCACCTGGACGCTCTTGTACTCGTTGAGCGCATGCTCGAACTCTGCCCAGGCGCCCGCACCCTGGTTGAACATCAGGTACTTGCCGACGAGCCCGCTCGAGTTCGCCAGGCCGTCAGGATGCGCGCCGCCGGCCGACAGCAGCAGCAGCCGCGGCGTCTCGGCGCCGTTCGCGCACAGCACCACGCACTTCGCCTTCTGGAAGTGCTCGCGGCGCTCGCGGTCGAAGTAGTGGAGGCCGTTCGCACGGCCGCGCGCATCGAGCGAGATCCGGAACACGAGGCTCTCAGCCCGGATCTCGCAGCGACCAGTCGCCTCGGCCTCCGGGATCATGTTGTAGAGCGTCGAGGCCTTGGCGGTCGCCTCGCAGCCAAAGCCCATGCAGAAGCCGCAGTGCACGCAGGCGGCACGGCCACGGTAGGGCTGCGAGGCGATGGCGAGCGGCGCCGGGAACGGATGCAGGCCGAGGCGCCGGGCGCCGCGTTCGAGCAGCACGCCGGAGGATTTCACCGGCATCGGCGGCATCGGATAGGGGCGCGAGCGGCGGGGCTCGTTCGGATGCGCGCCCGCGAGCCCCGAGACGCCGATCTCCCAGTCGACGCGCGTGTAGTACGGCTCGAGCTCATCGTAGGTCAGCGGCCAGTCCGCCAGGTCGGCGCCCGGGATCGAGCCGAGCAGGCTGCGCTCGTGGAAGTCGACGTCGTGGAAGCGCCAGTAGTTGCCGGTGAAGTGCGTGCTACTGCCGCCGACGGTGCGTGCGTACCAGAGCGGGTTGATGCCGGCGGGATCCGGTCGCTGAGCGACCTCCGCCGCCGTGCGCCGGAACGTCACCGGGCTCGTGCGCGGGTCGTTCGTGATGCCGGACTGCAGCCAGTACTTGAATTCGTCGTGCTCGAAGTCGGCGGCCGCGCGGCGCGGCCCCTGCTCGAGCACCAGCACCTGATGGCCGGCGAGCGCGAGCTCGCGCGCGATGACGCCGCCGGCGGCGCCGGAGCCGACGATCGCGAAGTCGACGGCGTCGGCGTCGCGGAACCGCCGGGTCATGGCTTCTCCGGGAGCGCGAACCCCGGGTAGTCGCGATCGTAGTCCCCGAAGGGCGGCGAGAACGCGTGCTGGTCATCGAAGCCGATCAGCTTCCAGCCGGCGCCGCCGCGGTTGCCGCCATAGGCCGGCAGTGCGAAGAGCCCGATCACCGTCAACGCCCGCACGCCGCCGAAGAATGCCGTCGACTCGACCGTCCGCACGTAGTCGGCCTGCACCTCGGCGTCGGCCGCGTCGAACGCGAGCCCGCCGTGCGCGGCGGCGAAGCCGTCGACGAACGAGGCGAGGCCGGTCCGGAATTCGCTCGCGTGTTCCGCGGCCCAGGTGCGCAGCGAGCGGTCGATGAAGTAGAGGGCCCCGGCTTCCCGGGCGCCGGGCCCGTCGTCGCTTGGTACGATCAGCGCAGCGAGCGCCTCGACCGCGCGGGCCTCGGCGGGGCGCAGGAACTCGACGGAGGCTGGCGTGCCGGTGGCGCGCGCCGCGTGGTCATGCGCCGCGGCGATCTCCGGCCAGTGCGCGGCCGCGAGCGCCGCCGCCGCGAGGCTGCCGGCGCCCCCCAGGAACTCGCGTCGGTTAGTCGCCATGCGCCTCACCCCTCGCCGGAGCCGACCGGCCCGCGGAGAGGATGGCCGATCATCTGCCGCGCGGCAACGGCGGTCGCGCGACGCTGCAGTGCGGAACCGCGTCGGTCGAAACCCGGGTGCGCGCCATAGTCCATACTAAGCCGCACCGACGATTCCGGAGTCCTCGATGCTCACGCTCCACCAGATGCAAGTCTCGGGCAACTGCTACAAGGTGCGCCTCGCCGCGCGCCAGCTCGGAGTGCCGCTGACGCTGTTCGATTACGGCCTGCACGACGGTACGACCCGCAAGCCGGCCTATCTCGCCAAGAACCCGAACGGCCGGGTGCCGATGCTGGAATTCGAGGATGGGCGCCTGCTGCCGGAGTCGAATGCAATTCTCTGGTACCTGGCGGAGGGAACGCCGCTGCTGCCGGCGGACCGGTGGGGTCGCGCCGAGGCGCTGCAGTGGATGTTCTTCGAGCAGTACAGCCACGAGCCATATGTCGCGGTGGCGCGCTTTTGGCTCAAGTTCGCGCCAGCTGCCGAGCTGGAGCCGCGCCGCCACCTCGTGCCGGAATGGCATGCGAAGGGCAACGCGGCGCTCGCCGTGATGCAGACGCACCTGGACGACCACGACTGGTTCGCCGGCGGCCGCTACTCGATCGCCGACATCGCGCTCTATGGCTACACGCATGTCGCCGCCGATGGCGGCTTCGACCTGTCGGCCTATCCGGCGGTGGTGGCCTGGCTGAAGCGGGTGGCCGCGCAGCCCGGGCACGTGACAATCGAGGAGCGCTGGTAGGGGTTGCGGGCAGCCGTCGACGCACGGGCCAGAGCCGGCGGCCAGGCCCGGCAGATCTGCGTCGCGGGGTTGCCGACTGCGAGCGCTCCACCCTAGAATCTGCGACCCGCGCGGGCGTAGTTCAATGGTAGAACTGTAGCTTCCCAAGCTACTAACGTGGGTTCGATTCCCATCGCCCGCTCCACCTCATTGCCTGGGATTCCGTCGCATTGCCGTGGCGAGCGGGGCGGTTCACACGCGCCGTTCGTTCACGAAGCTCACTGGGCCGGTCCGCTCTCGGCCAGCAGCCGCCGCCCGATGGACGCGGCCCGAAATCCCGAAGGCGGTCACTCAGGTAGGTTCATCTTCCGAAGCAACGCGCGATAGCGCGGGTCTGCTTCGAGGTTTCTGAGCAACGGATGGCCTTTGAGCCGGAAGATGTCCGGATCCTTCGCCGCCCACGCTTCGTCGAGCAGGCGAAAGGCGCCATCGTTGTCACCGCGTGCAGCTAGGGCGAACGACAAGCCCATCGTCCAGCCCTTCGCGCCCAAGCGTCGAAGTCGTTCAATGTTTTCACTCGCCTCGCGGTCCCGACCGAGTGCGTGCAGGGCGATCGCGAGTCCAGCGAGCTTCCCCGACTCCTCCGGCTCAGCTTGAAATTGCACGAGGGCATCCTCGGGCTTGCCAGCAACGAGTAGCGCTTGCCCGAGCTCAAAGTGCGCGAACGCATAGGTCGGCGCGATCTCAAGAGCTCGTCTGCACGCCTGCACTGCAGCCTCCGGTCTTCCGGCTTGCTGGTATACCCAGCCGGCCACGATATGCACGATAGGGTCCAGTGGATCCATCGCTCGTGCTGCATCGATGACGCGCCCTGCCTCCTGCGAGTTGCCAACCGCCAGGTACTCGCTTGCGGCAAGCCACCGCACGTAGGAGCTGCTCGGAGCCAGCAACATGGCTGTTCGAAACTCGCGCTCGGCGGTCCGCCAGTCGAGGTCATACTGGAGGCTGACGTTGCCCAGTACCGCGTGGGCTACCGCTGAACTTCGATCAAGATCAAGGACCTTCTGCGCCATCGCACGCGCGTGCTCCCATGCAACCTGCGGCGGCGAATACCCAAAATCTGCCTGGTAGGTGAACGCGCGAGCCAGCTGCTCCATGGCCGGAACGAATGTTGGCTGCAGATCGATTGCATGTTGGAAGTGCGCGGCGCCGTACTCGAAGCCAGATTGATTAAGTATCTCCAACTCATGCAAGCCGCGCAGATAGCTGTCGTAGGCCTCGATGTCGTGAGTGGGCGCTCTACCTCGCAGATCGTGAATGGCCGCGATCTCGACGTGCAGCGCGTGCGCGACGGCCCCTGCCAGTTGCTGCTGGAGCGCGATGGTGTCGGCGAGCGTTCGGTCATAGGACTCGGACCAGAGACGAGTTCCATCATGAGCTTCGCTGAGCTGCGCGGTGACTCGCAGCCGATCGCCGGACCGTCGAACGCTTCCCTCTAGTACGTAGACGGCGCCGAGCGTCGAGCCGATCGTACGCAAGTCCTCGTTCTTGCGTCTGAATTGGAAGGACGACGTCCGGCCAATTACCCTCAGGTCGGGCAGGCTCTCGAGCAGGCTGAGAATTTCCTCCGCCATGCCGTCCGCGAAATATTCCTGGTTATGCCCTTCGCTCAGGTCCACGAAAGGAAGCACGGCGATAGACTTCTCCCCGCCGCCGTACGGCTGGGACGAGTGTGCGCCCTCGGGTTGGAAGAACGAGAGCCAGGCGGCCGCGGCTGCGCTCGCGAGTACGGCCAGGCCCGCAACGACGATCGAGGCAACGCGCCGGGATCGGCGCGCCGGCGGCGGTTCCACCGCATGGCGCCCATGCGTTGTGGTGGCCTGAGCAGCGTCGGCGCCAGCGAGGAGTGCTGCTACCCGTGGGGCGAACGTCGGTGGCACCGCGCGGCCGGCAATCCGCACCCACTGCACCGCCAGAAATGCCTCGGGCACATGTGCGCCACGCTCGGGCGTGTCATCGAGCGCGACGGGGACGAGGAAATGAACGCCCTCGTCCATGTCCTGAAGGCGGTCGACTGCGATCCGCCATTCGCGTCTGAAGTACCCCTCCAGTCTGCCCTCCGTGTGTGCCGACACCAGCGGGATGAAGAGCGCGCAATCTCGAATCCGTTGCCGGATGCTGCGATCCCAAGCGTCCCCGCCCTTCAACTCGTGCCTGTCGAACCAGACGTCGATGCCGGCCGCACGCAGGGCTTCACAGAGCGCCAGCGCGGCATCCGCGTCCTCGGACGCGTAGCTCAGAAATACGGCCCGCGACGATGTCGTCACGACGTCATGTCCCTGCTCTTTGTGCAGTGCGTCGGGCCGTTCGTTGGAGGAGCCCGGCCGATCAAAATGTCAGCTTAGCGCATCCGGAGGGACTGCTTCCGGGGCGACGACGTGCCTGCCTGGGGTTGATTCCCGCCACACCTTCCGCGTGCGTCTTCGGAAAGGAGCCGATGCGCTTCAGCGATTCCGCTCCTCGCACGCGGATCACACACACGCGAAGTCCGATCGCGCGAGAACTTGTGGGGCCTGGCAATGGAGTACGTGGGACGATGGGTTCGATTCCCACCGCCCGTGCCGATTCCCGCCAGCGCCGGCCGCGAGCGAAAAAGACAGCCCGCGCGCGCACGTGCGTTCACGATCTCACCGGTGCTGGCCACGGTTCACGCCGCCTGACACGCAACAACGAATCGCAGGCGCCCGATCGTGCTGCTCTGAGAGGGACGCGGGGATCGTCCGCGCCGGCGACCACAGTCCAGCGTTCAAGGCCCGGAAATTCCGTCGGCAAGGCCAGGGACTCCGGGCCTCGATCGCCGGTCCGCGAACGGTCGCTGGCTGCCCGTCACGTGGGCTGGGCTCGTCGTGTCGGCCGGCTCCGGCCCACTCCCGCCAGAGGCCTATTCGAACGACCCCCTTCCATTCGGACGGGATAAGACTTCGGCCAGGTCAGCCGTCGACGGTTTCCGCGACAGCGTCCGTGTTCGAGCCACCCCGGACGACGGCTCGAATGGATCGGGCCACCCGTGGAGCCTCGAGGGCGATCTCGCGCAGTGCGCCCGTCGGGGGATTCCTGAAACCGACAAAGTACAACCCGGCAATACCGGTCTCCTCGCCGAACCGGTGCGGCCTGCCGCGGGCATCGGCAATGGCCTCGAAGTCCTCGACCACCCTGCCGATGCCGGGCGTGTAGCCGGTCGCGAAGATGATGGCTTCAAACGGATGCACTGCACCGCCTGCAAAACACACCTGGTCGGGAAGGACCTTCTGCACGGCCGGCAGTACGCGGATCTTGCCGCGCTTGACCATGGCGATGGTGCCGAGGTCCAGGATGGGAACGCGCCCCGTCTCTACGATCATGCGATTGGGTCCCACCGCCGGGCGCACGATGCCCCAGCGCGACAGGTCCCCCACGGCCAGGCCGACGGTGGCCACCGCGATTGCATCGCGCAGTCCCAGGGGCAGGTGCGAGAGCAGCACGTTGGTGTGCTGCGTGGGCCGTCCGAACAGATCCCGCGGCACCACGTGCACCGGACCGCGGACGACCATGGCGACGTCCACGCCCTGCTCGGCCAGGTCGAGCGCGATCTCGGCTCCCGAATTCCCGCAACCCACGACCAGCGTGCGCTTGCCCCGGTACGGCGCGGCGTTCTTGTAAGCGCCGGCGTGAATGGCGCTGCCGCGGAAGCTGTCCAGCCCGGGGATCGAGGGCATGACCGGAACGCCGTTGTAACCGGTGGCCACGATGACCACGCGCGGTGTCATGGTGCCGGCGCTCGTCTCCACCCAGAAACGGCTTCCCCGTTGCTGCACCTTGTGCACGGTAATGCCCAGCCGCGGCGCGATCTGGTGCGTCGTCGCGTAGGCCTGCAGGTACTCCACGACCTGTTCGCGGGACGGGTAGCGCGGAGCGTCCTTCGGCCACGGCATCATCGGAAGTCCCGAGTACCGCTTCGTGGTGTGCAGGTGCAGTCGGTCGTAGTGCCGGTACCAGGCCGAGCCGATCTGGCTCTCGCGCTCCAGCACGACATGTCTGAGGCCTTCGCGGCGCAAGCAGGCCGAGACGGCCAACCCGGCGGGACCGGCGCCGATCACGAGAATGTCCTCAGGCTCCATGGGCGCTACGGCTGACTCGTGAACAGAGAGTTCGATTGCATCGGCGGAAGTATGGCACCGCCTGTGGGCGCCTCGGGCGGCGCCGTCGTGGCTTCCCGTCCCCGCCCGTGGGCCGCGCTGTCGCGCGGGGCGTCGGTCGCCGCCGCGACGTCCCGGGTTGCGAGCCGGACGTTGCTGTGCTAAACACTGAACCTTATGGTTCAGTATGCGCGAGCCGAACTGGATGCCTCGTTTGCCGCGCTCTCGGACGCGACCCGGCGCGGCGTTCTCGAGCAGCTCGCGCGTGCAGACGCTTCCATCTCGGACCTCGCACAGAAGTTCCACATGACCCTCACGGGCATGAAGAAGCATGTCGGCGTGCTGGAGCAGGCCGGACTCGTCACGACGCGGAAGGTCGGGCGAGTTCGGACCTGCCGGCTCGGCCTCGGCAGGCTGGAGCGGGAGACGGCGTGGCTCGAGCGGTATCGCCGGCTGTGGGACGCGCGCTTCGACGAGCTGGACGCCGTGATCGAAGAACTGAAACTGAAGGAGAGGGCCGGTGGACGCAAGCAACCCGAGTAAGCCCGCTGCGGCGAAGCGCCGCACGACGGTCGAGCGGACGTCCGATCGCGAACTGGTCGTGACGCGCACTTTCGACGCACCGCCGCGCCTGGTGTTCGAGGCGTGGACCACCCCCGAGCTCTTCAGGCGCTGGTGGGTGCCGAAGTCGATGGGCATGACACTGCTCGCCTGCGAGATGGACGTGCGCGTCGGCGGCGGCTATCGCCTCGAATTCCGCTTCGGGGAGTCCGGGTCCATGGCGTTCTTCGGCCGCTACCTCGACGTGACCCCGCACTCGCGCCTCGTGTGGACCAACGACGAGGGTCAGGACGGCCCGGTCACCACGGTGACGTTCGAGGAGTGCGATCGGCAGACGCTGCTGGTCTTCCGCGAGCTCTATCCCTCGAAGGCAGCGCTGGATGCGGCCGGAACGGGAGCTGCCGACGCAATGGCCGAAACGTTCGGGCAGCTGGACGAGCTGCTCGCCGGCACGGCGCCGACGGTGGCGCCGGCCCGGTCGTAGGCTCGCCGCGCGAACGGCGGTCGCCGGCCGGCGGTACATTCAGTAGGCTCGTGGTAGTGGATCCGGCCTGCGGACAGCGCGCAGCCGGATACGGCCGCGGTCTGCCAAGTGTGTGACGGGTGTCCTCGCGTTCCCGCTGGTGCTGCCGCGCGATCCGCCCGGCGTCGGCTCGCGGGAATCGATCCGGAGGGAGCATGATGATGTCGCTGCGTACGATGTTGTTGTCCTGCGTGGGGGTTCTCATGATCGCGAGCTCCGGCGATGCCGTGCCGGCCGAACCGGTAGGCCGCATCACCGGTATCGGCGGGGTGTTCTTCAAGGCCAAGGATCCGAAAGCACTCGCGGCCTGGTACCGCGACGTGCTCGGCCTGCCACTCGAGGCCTGGGGCGGCGCGCTGCTGCACTACGACGCGCCGAAGCATCCGCCGATGCTGGTATGGAATGCCTTTCCCGCCGCGACGACCTACTTTGCGCCTTCGACGGCCGACTTCATGATCAACTACGCCGTCGACGACCTCGAGGCGTTCCTCGCGCGGCTGCAGGCGAAGGGCGTCACGGTCTTGCAGCGGCAGGACGACGACGGCAACGGCCGCTTCGCCTGGATCCTCGATCCGGAGGGACACAAGATCGAGCTCTGGGAGCCGACGCGCCCGGCAACGCCGTGACCCTGGGGCTCGTGGCCGCGTGTGGGGTATGCGCGGCGTGGCGCACATCCCGGCCGCACGCAGTCCCGCGCGGCAGCTGCCGATGGAGGTGAGGCTCGCGCAGCCTGCGGATGCCGCGGCGATCGCGCAGATCGTCCTGCCGACGATCCGCGACGGCACGACATACGCGCTCGACCGGGATCTCCCGGAGGCCGACGTGCTGGCCTACTGGTTGGCGCCGGACAAGGAGGTGTTCGTCGCCGAGGACGACGGCCGGGTCGTCGGCACGTACTTCCTGCGGCCGAACCAGCCGGGTGGCGGCCGGCACGTCTGCAACTGCGGCTACGTGACGCGCCGCGACGCGACCGGGCGCGGCGTCGCCCGCGCGATGTGCGCGCACTCGCTCGACCGCGCCCGCGAGCGCGGTTTCCGCGCGATGCAGTTCAACTTCGTCGTCAGCACCAACGAGCGGGCGGTGCGGCTGTGGGAGTCGATGGGCTTCGCGATCGTCGGCCGCCTGCCCGCCGCGTTCGAGCATCCGACCGCGGGGTTCGTCGACGCGCTGGTGATGCACCGCGTGCTGTGAGCCTCAGATGCCGACGTACCAGGCCCAGCCGTTCTGCAGCGAGCCGATCTTGCCGAGGTCGTCGAACTCGTCCTTGACGACGATCCGCTCGAGGAACTTGACGCTCTTGTAGCCGAGCTGGGTCTCGACCCGCAGCCGCAGCGGCGCACCGTGTGCGAGCGGCAGTTCGCGACCGTTCATGCCGTAGGCGAGGATCGTCTGCGGGTGCAGGGCGTCGATCATGTCGAGCCCCTCCGCGGTCTCGTCGAAGGCGAAGAAGTTCACGAAGCGCGCCGTCGGCAGGATCCCGGCCGCCTCGAGCACCGCCCGCAGCGGCACGCCGCGCCATTCGGCAATCGCCGACCAGCCTTCCTCGCAGGTGTGCTTCGTGATCTGGGTCCGCGACGGCAGCGCCATCAGCTCGGCGAGCGAGAACTCCCGCGGCTTCGCCACCCGGCCCTCTACCCTGAGGCGCCAGTCGCCGAAGGCGCCGGTCCGGAGCTGATCGAACAGCGGTCCGCGCTCCGCGCTGTAGAGGCCCTGGTGCGGATCGGCAGGGTCGGACGTGCCGACCGCCGGGCTCGAGGTGATGTCGCCGCGCGCGTACTCGCGCACCAGCGCCCCGGCCGGCAGCAGCGTGCGGAAGGCGCGGTAGGTCACGAGGTCTCCCATCCGCAGCACGTTGCCGTACGTCGGTGGCAGTTCCCGCGAGGAGCAGCCGGCGACCAGCAGCCCGCCGGCGGACGCGAGTCCCGTCACCAGCTGGCGACGGCTCAGCACAAGTCGGCTCTGTCCGGTCATCTCAGCCTCCGATCGTCATGGCGCGCAGCTGCCGGCGAAAGCCCGACAGCGCCACCATCGCGACGTGCACGAGGAGAAACAGCATCAGTGCGGCAAACGCGAAGAAGTGGATCGTGCGTGCCGACTGCGAGCCGCCGAAGAGGTCCATCAGCCCCGGGTAGGCGGCGGTGACGGCCGGCGACATCGCGAGCCCGGTCACGACCATCAGCGGCAGTGCGAGCAGCACGACCACCGCATAGGAGAGCTTCTGCAGCACCCCGTATGGCGGCCCGCCGGCGGCGGGGCGCATCGGCAGCCGCAGGTGCGCCGCGAGATCCTGCCACAGCACGCGCGGGGCGAGTTCGCGCGGGCGGGGCAGCAGGTCCCGCCAGACGTGCCCGCCAAGGAAGCCGGCCGCGAGGTACGCGAGTCCGGCGAGGAGCAGGAACCACGCCGCGAGGAAGTGCAGGCTCCGTCCCCAGCTGTTCTGGTTGAAGATGTCGTAGGTGCGCGCCGCGCTGACGACCGGCGTGGACCCGCGGTCAAACGTGACCGGCGGCGCCCAGCCGCCATGGCGGTAGTTGCGACTGACGGGCAATTCGAGGATGGCCGGTGTCAGGTCGTTGCCCGTCTTGCCCCAGTAGAGCCGCGGATGGACCATCAGGATCTCGAATCCCGAGAACGCGAGCGTCAGCACGCTGGCGGCGAGGATCCAGTGGGTCAGGCGCACCCAGCGGGCGTGGCCCGCGACCGGCCGTTCGGACGACTCGACCGGCAGCACTGCAGCCATGGCGCCCCCCTCCGGTGGCCGAGCCGGCAGCCGCGGACCCCGCGGATCCGGGCGCCGGCCGATGCCGTTGCGCGGATCTCATTAGACCCGAGCACGCGCCGCCCGTCCACGCGGGGCCCGCGTTGCAGCGCAGCGCGTTGACCGCCCTCCGGCCCGCGGGTGAACATCGCTGCGCCCGCGAAGCGGGCGCACGGAGGCGCCGACCCATGAAGAGCTACAACGTGTACGGCTACGCGATCCTCGCGCTCTACGTGGCGGCCGCCGCCGCGTGGGCGCCCGTCGAGCTCGGCACCGCCCGCGCCGTGGCGGTGGCGGCGGCCTACTTCCTGTCCGTCTGGTTCCTGGCCGGCGTGTACCTCTCCGACGTGATCCACATGGGAATCGCCCACGGCGCACTCGACTACCGGCCGTGGTTCATCCAGGCGCTCGTGCTGCTCAACAACACGGTCGGCATCTACGTGAATCCGGTGAGCTGGGTGAATCGCCACCGCAATCACCACAAGTTCGCGGACCACGACGGTGATCCGAACAAGCTCGGCTCGGACGGCTTCTGGAAGACGACCTACCTGTGCCTGTTCCCGTACCGCTGCCAGCACGACATGGCGCGCGACGAGATCTTCCGCAGCTGGCCGTTCGTGCTGGTGTCGCACCCGGCATTCGCGGTACTCGCGCAGGGCATCAGCTACGGGGCGGCGTGGCTGCTGGTGCGCGACTGGAAGTTCGCGCTCGTGCTGTGGCTCGGGATCCGGGTGTTCGCGCTGTGGGTGAACCTGATCCAGAACTACTGGACGCACGACCGGCGCTACGGCACCCGCCGCTACCACGACGCCGACAATGCGATGAACATCGGCGACTGGCTGCCGGTCACGGCGACCTTCAGCGCCTGCTGGCAGAACAACCATCACCACTACCCGCACCTGCTGCGCCTGTCGCACAGCGAGGCGGAGTTCGACTTCGGCTACCGGACGGTCAAGGCGCTGTCCGCCCTCGGGCTGGTGCGACCGTCAAAGACCGGCGCGGCGCGACCGCCGGACCTCGCAGGCCTCCCGCTCGGGCTCTGACCGGCGCCCCGGCCCCGGCACTAGCGGCCGAGGAACGGGTCGATGAACTGGCGGAAGAAGCCGGGCGGTACCGAGGCACCGCTCAGGCCGTAGCGCGCCGGCCAGCGGTCCTTCGGGAAGTGGTACGTCCCGAACCACCGGTCGATGAACGGAAAGTGAATCGCGAAATTGCAGTCGATCGCCTCGTGCTCCGCGGAGTGATGCCAGTGGTGGTAGCGGGGCGTGACGAAGTACTCCTCGAGCCACACGGCGCGCGGCCGGAAGTCCGTGTGCGAGAACGTCGCGTGGAACGACACGAACAGGATGTAGCCGATGATCGCCGCCTGCGAGAAGCCGCAGAGCGCAAGCGGGATCATGATCAGGCCGCGCGTGACGACGATGTCGAAGAAGTGCGAGCGTGACCCGGCGATCCAGTCCATCGTCCTGATGGAGTGGTGCACCTTGTGGAAGCGCCACAGTGCCGGGATCTGGTGGAACGAGCGGTGGATCGCGTACTGCGCGAGATCCGCCACCAGGATCACCGCGACGAGCTGCAGCACGAACGGCCAGGCGCCGACGAAGGCCTGCAGCCTCGGGATCGCGAGCCAGGGAGCCGCCAGCGCTGCCGGCAGCAGCATCAGGAAGTTGATGAACTGCGACGGCAGGTGCGTGGCGATGAAGTAGAAGGCGTCGGTGGTCCACTCGGGGCGGAACGTGCCCTGGCCCGGGTGCAGCGGCCAGATCCGCTCGAGCGGCACGAACACGAGCGTCATCACCAGCAGGTCGAGCACGAACCAGTCGAGGCCGATACCGGTCGTGGTCGAGACCTCCGCCGGCAGCGGCACGGCGCCACCGCCGAGCGCGGTCGCGGCGAGGGCGAGGGCGGCACCCGTGAGTGCCAGCACCTTGCGCTCGCGATAGACCGCCGACACCGCGGCGCAGGCGAATGCCGCGAAGATCGTCACCTGGACCAGTGTCCGCATCAACGGCACCGGGTAGTGCGCACGCGCCTCCGGCAGCGTCAGCAGCTGCGGGAAGCGCAGGCAGAGCGTGCCGCCGAGTCCCAGCAGGCCGAGGAACACGGCGATCACCCCGCTGATCCAGCCGCTGCCGAGCTGGGTCGGCTGGTCGTCGCCGAACGTCTTGCGGAAGAACTCGTCGGACATACCTGTCTCCGGAGGCTGGACCGGCCGATTAGAGCACGTGGACCGCCGGCCGCCGCCGGCAGCTCTGCCGATCGTGATCCCGGTCACGGGCGGACGCGGGACGGGTTGCTGCGGTCAGGCAAGCGGCCCCGGCGCCGGCAGGTAGCGGCGTACGATCGCGTCCGCCGCCCAGTACGAAAGCGCGCCGACGGTGCCGGTCGGGTTGTAGCCCGCGTTCTGCGGAAACGCGCTCGCGCCGATGACGAAGACGTTCGGCACATCCCAGCTCTGCAGGTAGGGATTGACGACGCTGGTCGTCGGGTCCGCGCCCATGACCGCCCCGCCGGTGTTGTGCGTCGACTGGTACGGCACGATGCTGTAGTGACCGCGCGGACCGGGGAGGCTGAGCGCGCTCGGCCGCATCGCGCGGGCGATGTCGACGCATTTGCCGGCAAGGAAGGCCACCTGGCGGCGCTCGTTGTCGTGGTAATCGAAGGTCATCCGCAGCAGCGGCAGGCCGCTGGCATCACGGTACGTCGGGTCGAGGTCGAGGTAGTTCGTGCGGTAGCTCTGCACCGAGCCGTGGCAGCGGATGCCGAGCGAGCGGGTGTAGTAGCGCGCCACCGCCCGCTTCCAGCCGGAGCCCCAGCCGGGCGTGCCGTCCGGGACGGCGAGCGACTGGATCGGCCGCGCGCCGTTCGAGTCGCAGGCGATGTAGCCGCCGCCGACGAAGCCGAGCCCGGCGTGGTCGAAGTTGTCGCCGTTGAAGTCGTCGATGGCGCGGCCGAGCGCGCCCGCACCCATGAAGGGATTGAAGACCTTGTCCTCGAAGAATGCCGTCACGCCCGCCGAGCACTGGTAGGCGTAGTTGCGGCCGACGACGCCGTGGTTCGCCACCGGATCGTAGGGTCGGCCGATCCCGGACAGCAGCAGCAGGCGGACATTGCTGAAGACGTAGGAAGTCAGCAGCACGAGCCGCGCCGGCTGTTCGACTTCGCGGCCACGGGCATCGAGGTAGGTGACGCCGCGGGCGTGCTTGCCGTCCGGATCGAGGTTGACGCGCACGACGTTGGCGCCGGTGCGCAGCTCGTAGCGGGGGTGCGCGAGCAGGCGCGGCAGCACGGTCGTCTGCGGACTCGCCTTCGCGTCCATCTCGCAGCCGAAGCGCTCGCAGTAGCCGCAGTAGACGCACGGACCGAGGCTCGCACCGTAAGGGTTCGTGTACGCGCGCGTCATGTTCGCGCTCGGAATCGGGAACGGGTGGAAGCCGAGCTCCGCGGCGGCGCGGGTGAAGAGCGCGCCGGCATGACTCTCCGGGGTCGCCGGGTTCGGGTACTCGGCGGAACGCGCGCCCTCGAAAGGATTGCCGCCCGTCTGGCGCACGCCGCGCAGGTTGCCGGCCTTGCCGCCGATGCCGTAGACGCGCTCGAAGCGGTCGAAGTGGCGCTCGAGGTCCGCGTAGCGCACGCCCCAGTCCTGGCTCGTGCAGTCCGCCGCGAGCGCCGCCGCGCCGTATCGCTCGCGCGCCTGCGAGCGCGTCTCGAAGTCCCACGGCAGGAACCGCCAGGTCTGGCCGTTCCAGTGCACCGCAGCGCCACCGAGCCCCTCGCCCGGCAGGAACGAACCGAGCGCGCGCATCGGCAGCGCGGTCTGCTGCATCGCGTTGCGGAAGGTCAGCGTCTCGCGGGAGAGATCCTGCGCGAGCTCATGACGGACGGCGTAGCGCAGCTCGTCGTGGATGCCCGGCAATTCGAAGTCGGGGTGAGTCGAGCGCGCCTCGCCGCGCTCGAGACCCACCACGGACAGTCCGGCCTCGGCGAGCTCGAGGCCGAGGATCGATCCCGTCAGCCCGACGCCGACCGTCACGACGTCGACCGGCGGCCGGCGCAGCGCGCTCATCGCGACGTCTCGCGGGACGGAGGCTCCGGCACGTGCTTCGGGTGGCCGTGCGCGTCGGTCGGGACGAGCCGCGCCCGGACGTCGTCGATCGAGACGGGGCTCACGCGGTACGGCTCGTTGTGCCGCTCGAGCAGGCCGCCGTAGGCTGCGGCCACGCCCGGGAAGCCGATCAGGCGCCAGCCGATCTTGTCGCGATTGCCGCCGTAGCGAGGGTCGGCGAAGAAGCCCTCGATCGTGTTTTCCCAGAGCATCGAAAAGAACGTGCGGGCCGGGACCGCCTCGAGCGCGATCGCGTCCGCCTCGAGTGCCGTCAGCACCTCCTCCCGAGCCGCGCGGTCGAGCGCATCGAAGCCTCGGCCGCGGTGCCGGAGGCAGTCGCGGTTCGTCTCGGCGATCGCGGCGCGATAGAGCTGCTGCGGTGTCAGCGGCAGCTGATAGCCCTGCTGCGGCGCGCCCTCGCCCCAGGGACCCTGACGGTAGTGGCGCGCGTGCACGCCCCACGGGCTGGCGAGCTGCCGGTCAATGTAGTCCGCGACGCCGGCCTCGAGTGCGCCGGGGCCGAGTTCGTCCGCGGGAATCAGCGTGGCCACGGCAGCCTCGACGAAGCGCATCTCCTCGGCCGTCAAGTACGCCGGGCCGGGCGCGATCGTGCTCGAGGTGTCCGGCCGCGACGGCGCTGGCGCGGCCACGGTACCTGCGACCGGGAGTGCGGCGCCGGCCGCGACGCCGAGCGACTGCAGGAAGGCGCGCCGTGACGCCGGCGACTCCGGTGTGCGGTCGGTCATGCGGCTCCCCCATTGGACCCCGCCGGGGGTCACGCCGCGCGCCTGTCGTGGCGCCAAGCCAGTATGCGCCCAGCCCGCGCCGTGCGGAAAGCGCCCGGCGCCGGCGTCAGTCGTAGTAGTCCGGCGCCTTTCGCAGGCGGTCGTTCGCGATGGCGTCGTGCTGGATCCAGAGGATCGCGCCCGTGCGCTGGAGGTACGCGTCGATGTCCGCTCGCGAGCGCCGGGTCTGCTCGCGGTCGAACTCGAACACCGGGAACCTGCCGAGCGTGCGCTCCTGCGGGAAGTGGTAGAGATCGCCCGACAGCAGCACCGCGCCGGTACGCGCGAGTCGCACCAGCAGCACCTGGTGACCGGGTGTGTGGCCCGGCGCGGACTTGATCATCACCGAGCCGTCGCCGAATACGTCGTGCTCGTCGCGCTCGAGGAGCGTGACCGGCGCGCCACGCAGTGCGGCGTAGGTCTGCGGCCGAGTCGTGCCGGGAGGGGTCGGCTGGAACATCGCCTCGCGTTCGACGCGTCGCACCAGCCAGGTCGCTCCCGCGAACAGGCCGGCGTTCGCGGTGTGGTCGTAGTGGTAGTGGGAGAGCGCGAGAAAGCGCACCGCGGAAGGCTCGACCCCGATGTCGTGCAGCTGCGCCCCGAGGGACCGGGTCAGCGTGATGTCCCGGCTCTGGCCATCCGGCAGCGTGAGCCGGTGCACCAGCGGCCGGCCGGTCGGCTGCCATTCGGCGTCCGGGACCGCGCCCGTGTCCCAGACCAGCAGCCCGCGCGGATGGTGGACCAGGTAGCAGGGCACCGAGAGCAGGTCGGTCTCGACTTCCTCGCGCCGGAGCTCATAGCGGGCCGTGTCGGCCACGTGGATCGCGCCGCAGTCGAGCACGTAGAGCCGCAGCCCCGTCCCGCCGGCGGCCGGCTCCGCGCTCGCCGCGAGCGACCCGAGCGCAAGCGCCGCGGCGACGAACCCGGCTGCCAGCCGGCGGTGCCTGTCGAAGGTCATGGCTGGCTCCCGCGCGCCCGGCACCGGCAGCGGCGCCCGGACGCGAATGATCAGTGTGCGACGCCGAGTTCGCCGAGGATGAACGCGTACTCACGCGCCGTGTCGCGGTAGCGCTGGAAGCGCCCGGGCTTGCCGCCGTGGCCGGCCGACATGTCGATGCTGAACACGAGCGAGTGGTGATCGGTCTTGAGCGCCCGCAGCTTCGCGACCCACTTGGCGGGCTCGTAGTACTGCACCTGCGAGTCCCATAGCCCGGTGAACACCAGCATCGCCGGGTAGTCCTGCGCCACGACCTGGTCGTACGGCGAGTACGAGAGCATGTAGTCGTAGTAAAGCCGCTCGTGCGGGTTGCCCCACTGGTCGTATTCATTCGCGGTCAGCGGGATGCTGTCGTCGAGCATCGTCGTGACGACGTCGACGAACGGCACGTGCGCGATCACGCCGCGGTAGTCCTTGGGCGCCATGTTCGCGACCGCACCCATCAGCAGGCCGCCGGCGCTGCCGCCGGAGGCGAACACCTTGTCGCGGGCAGCGTAGCCGCGCCGCACCAGCGCCTCGGTCACGTCGATGAAGTCCGTGAAGGTGTTCTTCTTGTAGAGCAGCCGGCCGTCCTCGTACCAGGCGCGGCCAAGCTCCTGACCGCCGCGCACGTGAGCGATGGCGACCACGAAGCCGCGGTCCATCAGGCTCACCCAGCTGCTGCGGAACGTCGGATCCATCGAAATCCCGTACGAGCCGTAGCCGTACTGGTAGAGCGGCGCGCTGCCGTCGAGCCGCGTCCCCTTGCGGTATGCCAGCGAGACCGGTACGCGCTTGCCGTCCCGGGCGGGCACGAGCAGGAACTCGGTCGCGTAGTTCGCAGCGTCGAAGCCGCCGAGTACTTCGTCGACCTTGCGCAGTTCGCGCGCGCCGCTGTGCACGTCGACGTCGAAGGTGCTGTTAGGCGTCGTCAGCGACGAGTACACGTAGCGAACGCTCGGGCTGTCGATATCCGGGGTCTCGACCAGGTGCATCGCGTAAGCCGGCTCGCCGGACTCGACCAGCGTGTCGCGACGGCCGTCCCACGAGCGCAGGCGCAGCTTCAGCAGCCCACCCGAGCGCTCGTTGACGGCCAGCAGCTCGCGCCCGACCTCGAAGTCCTCGATCAGCGCGTCCGCGCGGTGCGGCACCACGTCGCGCCACGCCTCCTTGTCCGCGCTCTGCGACATCGGCACGCGCACGATGCGGAAGTTGGGTGCCTGCCAGTTCGTGCGAATGACGAAATCATCGCCGAGCTGCTCGACCTGGTATTCGAGGTTCGGTTCGCGCGGCCGCACCGGGCGGAAGCGCAGCTTCGGATCGGCCGCCTCGGCGTAGCGCCACTCCGTCTGCAGCGTGCTCTCGAGCGCGATGAAGATGAGCCGCTCCGAGCGGCTCTTGCGCAGGCCCATGTAGTAGCTGTGGTCCTTCTCCTCGTACACGAGCGGATCGTGCGCGCCCGCCTGGCCGAGCGTATGCCGCCGCACGCGGACCGACAGCAGCGTCACCGGGTCCTTCTCGACGTACAGCAGTGTGCGGTTGTCGGCCGCCCAGACGACGCCCGGCTCGACGTTGAGAATGCGGTCGCGGCGCAGGCGGCCGGTCGCGAGATCCTTGACGTGCAGCACGTACTGCCGCCGACCGACCAGGTCCTCGGTATAGGCGAGCAACCGGCCGTCCGGGCTCACGTCCATCGACCCGATCTGGAAGAACTCGTGGCCCGCGGCCATCGCGTTGCCGTCGAGCAGCACCTCTTCCGGTGCCGTCAGCGAGCCGCGCCGCCGAGCGTAGACCGGGTAGTCGCGGCCGGGCTCGAACCGCCGGTAGTACCAGTAGCCGTGCTCAAGCACCGGCACGGACGAGTCGTCCGGCTTCAGGCGCTGCGTCAGCTCGGTGTAGAGCTGCTCCTCGAGCGGGCGTAGCGGCGCCATCACGGCGTCGCGATACGCGTTCTCGGCGTTCAGATAGCCGAGCACCTCGGGCGCCTGCCGCTTGTCGTCGCGCAGCCAGTAGTAGTCGTCATTGCGCGTGCCGTTCGGCGAAGCGACCGCAAAGGCGTGCTTTGCGGCCACGGGCGGTGCCGGGGGTTCGGGCGGGGCGGCGAATGCCGCGCCGAAGCCAAGCAGGACGAGGAGCCCGGCGGCCACCGTCGTCAGGGGTCGTCCGATATCGCGCAAACTTCTCACGGCGGGGCTCCCTTCGCCCGGGAGATAGACGGGATCCGCTCGGCGCGGCACCCGGGTCCCTGGGTTGCGGCCGATTGTCGCCGAATTCGGGCCGGACAGGCTGAGGTCGCGAAGCGTGCTGCCTCAGCCCCTCCGGTCTGCCGCCGGTGCCGCTGGCCAGGCCTCGACCGGGAGGGTGATCACCACTCGGCTGCCCGGACCGTCGCTACGGCCGATCTCGACCGTGCCACGCACCGCGGCGACCCGCTCGACGATGTGCGCCAGGCCGAAGCCACCGCCCTCGCGCCGGCCGATGTCCTTGTCCGAGAAGCCGATACCCTCGTCGGCGACGCTGATCCGCAGCGCATTGCCGGTCGTCACCGCGCTCACCGAGGCGCGCTGGCACGTCGAGTGCTTGTAGGAGTTGAAGACCAGCTCGCGGATCACCCGGTAGCCGAGCGTGACGAGATCCTTCGGCAGCGGCCGGGCGATCCGCACCTCACGCTCCACTTCGAAGCCGAAGCGCGCGCGGAACTGCTTCGCCATCGCGTCGATCGCCTCGGCGAGGCCGCTGGCGCCGAGCTCGGGCGGGCTGAGCTCGGCGATCATGTTGCGCACGTCCTGCATCGCCTCGCGATTCACATTCTGGGCGTGCGTCAGCGATTCCGCGGCGGGATGGTCGCGAATCTCCCGCTCGGCGGCGGCGAGGATCAGCGACTGGCCGGTCAGGAGCTGCGCGATGCCGTCGTGCAGTTCCGACGCCGTCTGGCGCCGCACCTTCTCCTCGGTCTCGTCGAGAGCACGCGCGTACCACACCAGCCGCTCGTGCTCGCGCGTCAGCGCCGCCACGAGCTCGCGCTGCTCGATGGAGATCTGGTTGACGAAGAACGTGACGCCGACCACGCTGAGCAGCGAGACCTGCACCAGGAAGACCGGCCCCTGCCAGGCCTGTACGTTGATGCCGGCCTGGAAGGCGCCGAGGCCGTGCACCATGGCGAAGGTCGCGGCGGCGACCACGAACGCCACCCAGCCACTGAAGATCCGCAGTGGCGCGCGCGTCGCGAGCCAGACGAACGGGAATGCGAGCAGCATCAGCGACGGGATCCGGGTCAGCTGCACGTTCGGAATGAGCGAGCGCGAGAAGAACACGGCGACGATGCAGACCGCGAGGCCAAGGTACTCGACGCGGCTGATGGCGACCGGCTCACGGTCCTGCTCGAGGCCGGACAGTGTCGCGAAGCCCGGCGCGAAGCTGACGATGCCGATCATCGAGGACAGCATCCAGGTGACGACCAGCTGCGCCGCCGGCGCGAGGCCCACGAGCTCCGCGTGGACACTGGTGCCGATCAGCGCGCCGGGCAGCGTGCCGAGGATCAGCGCCAGCATCCACAGCGGCGAGGCGATCGCGCCGGTGACGCGGTGCGCATCGCGCAGGCGGAAGCTGCGCGCCGCGGCCGCCGGGCCCGCGGAGGTGCAGATATTGGCGAGCGCGAGACCGAGGGTCGGCCAGAGGCCGAGCGAGGCGCCCTGCATGAAGTGCGTGACGATCGGCACCGACAGCAATTCGGCGCAGACGATCGCGACCGCCACGATCCACCAGCGCCGCCACGGCAGCAGGACGAAGGCGGTGAAGGAGACGGCATGCGCCGGCCAGATGGGCGCCGGGTCGGCGACACCGGACTTCAGCAGGTAGCCGAGCATCACCAGCAGCGGGTAGCCGATGACGAAGCTGGCGAGGATCCGCGTGTTGCGTGCCCACGGCCCGGCACCGGACCCTGCCTGGTCCGCGAGTGCGCCGTCCGTCGAGCTCGAGTTCATCGCGGTCGCTCCACCGCTCCGGGCGGGTGCGTGGGCCAGCGTCGCTCGTCGACGTGGCATTGTGCGTCAGAATGAGCGCGCGCCGCTCGTGATTCCGCGACCGGGGTCGCCGTTTGGGGCGTTCACCCGCCCCAAACCCATAGCAATGATGCAGCGCGGCAGTCGGCAACACGAAACCGCCGGAGAGCGGCCACGGCCATTCGAAGCGGCGGACGTCCGTCGCGAAGGCCGTTCGGCAGACTCCCGGGCGTCTTCGTCCCCCGACCGGTGCGCCTCCCGGCCCGCGGTGGCGCTGGTCAGTCGTTGAAGCGATAACCGGCCGCGCGCAGCACCGCGCTGGCGGCGATCGGCAGCGTGTAGAAGACCTCGTTGATGGACGGCCTGTGGGTCGAGATGAGCCTGAACCCGACGCGGGTCCGCGCCGCCGTCGTTGCGTGCATCGACACCCGGCGCTCGACGCGCGCGCCCTCGCTGGCTCCGCCGGCCCGCTTCCGTCTCTCGCGATCGCGATCGGGCGCCGTGCGACGAGCCGCGCGGTTTGTGCTGCCCCGACCCAGCGTGCCAGTATCGGCGCAGGGACAGTCGAACAGTCGCGCGGGACCCCGTCGCGGACGCAGAGCCAGCGGCCAGGGCCCCAGAGCGCCAGGATGGGCGGACGAGGGGGGTGACGTGAGCAGCAGACCACGACGGTGGCCGGCCGCGCCGGCCACGGCACTTCTACTATTGCTAGCCATTCTCAGTGCACCGGCCGCGCGAGCGGACGGCACGCCGGAATCGCGGGCGCAGCAGGCCGAGGCCGCCCGGGAAGCCGCCCGCAAGGCCCTGGTGCACGGCCCCGCCGACGTCCGCCTCAAGGACCAGGCGCAGCTCGCGCTGCCGGAGGGCTTCGGTTACATCCCGCGCGAGCCGGCCGCGGCGCTGATGCGGGTGATGGGCAACGGCATCGACGACACCTTCCTCGGCCTGATCGTGCCACTCGAGCGCGAGACCGATCACTGGCTCGTGTCGCTGCACTTCGAGCCGTCGGGCTACGTGAAGGACGACGACGCCAAGCACTGGAACGCCGACGAACTCCTGCAGTCGCTGAAGGACGGCACCGAGGCCGGCAACGAGCGCCGCGTCAGCATGGGAATCCCGGCGATCAAGGTGACGCGCTGGATCGAACCGCCGGCCTACGACAGCGCCACGCACCGGCTGGTCTGGGCGGCGGAAGTGAAGAACAAGGAAGGCCAGGACGACGACCCGGGCGTCAACTACAACACCTACGTGCTCGGCCGCGAAGGCTACGTCTCGCTCAACCTCGTGACCTCCGAAGCCGACGTCGAACGTGACAAGGGCGCGGCTCGCCAGCTGCTCGGATTCGTCAAGTACGACGGTGGCAAGGACTACGGCTCGTTCAACTCCTCGACCGACAAGGTCGCGGCCTACGGTCTGGCGGCGCTGGTGGCGGGGGTCGCGGCGAAGAAGCTCGGCCTGCTGGCCGTGGCCGGCGCGTTCATCGTGAAGTTCGCCAAGGTGATCCTCGTGGCGGTCGCCGCGTTCGGTGCCGGCATCGCCAAGTGGTTCAAGGCACGCTTCAAGCGCGGCGGAGAGCCCGCCGCTTGAAGCTGATCCTGCTGCTGCTGTCGGGACTCAAGTTCGGCAAGCTGCTGACAACCGGCGGCACGATGCTGCTGTCGATCGCCGCTTACGCGTGGGTGTTCGGCATCTGGTACGCGGTCGGCTTCGTCGGTCTGATCTTCGTCCACGAGATGGGTCACTACGTCGCGGCGCGCCGGCGCGGCCTCGACGTCGGCCTGCCGACGTTCATTCCGTTCGTCGGCGCCTGGATCCAGCTGAAGGAGCTTCCCCACGACGTCGAGACCGAGGCTTACGTGGGACTCGCCGGGCCGCTGGTCGGGTCGGTCGGCGCGTTGGCCTGCTTCTTCGTCGCGCGCAACACCGGCAGCCAGCTGCTGCTGGCGCTCGCTTATGCCGGTTTCTTCCTGAACCTCTTCAACCTCATCCCGCTGTCGCCGTTCGACGGCGGGCGCGTCACCGCCGCGATCTCGCCCAAAATCTGGCTCATCGGCGCGCCCCTGCTTGTGGCGCTGTTCCTGTACCGTCCGAGCCCGCTGCTGATCCTGATGGCCGTGCTCGCGTTTCCGAACGTGCTGAAGGCCTGGCGCGGACCGCAGACCGACGAGGAACGCGCCTACCATGCGATCCCGGCCGAAACGCGGCTCGGCTACGCCGCGGCCTATCTGGGTCTCGCTGCGTTCCTCGCCATCATGTGCTCGGAGCTGCACGCGGAGCTGCCGCAGCGACACTTATAAGTAACCGCGTGACACCAAGGGAGGCAGCCGATGACTGATTCCACCGGCCCGGCGACCGCGACCGCGACCGCGACCACGACCGCGACGCCGTCCGAACCCGTTCCCACTCAGCTCGGCGCGGCAATCGGCGCCGGGGTCGCGTCCGCCGTACTCGGCGGACTGCTGTGGGCGGCCGTCGTGGTCGCGACCAACTACAAGACCGGCATCATGGCGATCGTCGTCGGCATCATCGCCGGCTGGGTCGTGCAGCGCGTCGGCCGCAGTGGCGCCGCGCCGCTCGGCATCGTCGGCGCGGCCTGCGCACTGCTGGGCTGCGTACTCGGCACGCTGTTCACCGCCACCTGGTTCATCGCCCAGGAGACCGGCACGGGGGTCGGTGCGACGCTGGCGCAGGTGCTCGCCCCCGCGCATGCGGTCAGCATCGTGACGCGCTCGTTCTCGGCGATGGACGTCCTCTTCTACGGCATCGCCGTGTACGAGGGCTATAAGTTCGCGACCAAGCCGTCGCCGACGACCGGCTGACGCGCCCGGACGGCGGACGCCGCGTCGGGTCGTCTCAGCGCTGCAGGCGGAAGCGGTAGCGCAGCGCGAGCTGCAGCTGCGACTCCGGGCCGTCGGCCGGCAATCCGTAGTTCGCGCGCGGCGGAAAGTGATTCGTGACCCGGATCCACTCCGCGGCGATCTGCCAGGCGTCGCCGACGTCGTGTTGGACTGCCGTGGTCCAGGCGTGGCCGACCTGGTCGGCCGGTGGCCCGTAGAAGCCCGAGAGCTGGTGCGTGTGGAAGTCGTCGTAGCGCGCGGTGAAGCGTGTCGCCCCATACTCGAGGCTGGCGAGCCCGAAGGTCGCGCGGAAGGTCATCCGGAAGGGCTCACCGCCGCCCGGGAACGGCCCGATGACCGTCTCGCCGTCGATGTTCTGCGCGATCAGCGTCAGGTGCGAGGTCGGCTCGAGCCGCACGCCGACGCTGTCGAAGCGGGTCATCCAGCCGAACGCGCTGCCGGCGACGGAGGTCGGATCGGCGCGGTTGTCGTAGTGAAGCGCGCGGACCTCGGCGCGATCGTAGCGGCGCCACGAAAGCCCCGCGTAGTAGCCGGCGCGGTGGTCGGTGTCGTGGTAGAAGGTCAGCGGCGGGCGGCCGAGCCCGCCGAAGAGGGTCGAAGGCCTGTCGGTGAGTCCGAAGCCGCGGTCCGAGAGCAGCACCCCGGCCGGGTCGTTCCAGCCGTAGGCCGCCGCCACCAGCGCGATGTCGCCGCCATAGCCGCGCGCACTGCCGAGCCAGCGCGCCTCGATTTCGGCACCGAGGGTGCGGAACTCCTCGCCGATCCAGGTGTTGATCGCCGACGGCGTGATGGAGTAGACGTCGGACCAGCCGGGACCCCGGTTCTCGAGTGAAATCGGCGCATAGAACGCGCCGAGACGGGCGCGCCAGCGCAGCGGGCTCAGCGGAAACGGCCGGTACTCCAGCCAGAACTCGCTGAGGTCGACCGGGTTGCGATCGTGATCGCCATAGGCGTCGACGACGGCATGCAGTGACAGCGTGTCGTCGAGCCGCAGGCGGCCGGCGAGGAACGCCCGGCCGAGCCGCAGGTCCTCGTGCTCGCGATCGAAGCGCAATGCGCCCGAGCCGCCTTCGAGCCAGCTGAGCGCGCCGGTCGCGTGCACAAAGCGCAGGTCGAGGCTGCCCGTCAGGTCGAGTCGATCGTCGGCGACCACCACCGCCGGGACAGCGACCAGGGCCGTGAGCGCCAGGAGCACGAACCGTGCGGCCGAACGCATCAGTACTCCCAGTCGCCGCGGCGCGGCCGTGGCTCGGGCCGCGCCCGCAGGGCCTGCGCGAGCCGCACGCGGACGTCGGTCGGTCCGCCGGCCGCCACGTGCACGTGGCGCGTCAGCGTGGTGGCGGCATCGGCGATCAGCGGGCTCCAGACCGTGACGTCGTAGTCGCCCTCGGGGACCGTGCCGGACCGATAGCCACCGGCGGCATCGGTCATCCCGAAGAACGGTGCGCCGGTCACGACGATGTAGCCTGTCATCTGGTCGTGGATGTTGCAGCCGAGCACGACCAGGCCCTCACGGTCGAACACGACCGGCGGATGGCGCGTGCCCTTGTAGAGCGGCAGCTGGAACGGCTTCGCGGCCGAGAACGAGTAGACCTGGTGACTGACGCTGTCGTTGTTCGGGAAGTCGACGCTCGTGCCGACGCCGACGACCAGCACCCGCGGCACGAAGGCGCGGTCACGCTGGTCCATGATCGCCGTGGCAGGTGCGGCGCGGCGGATCGCCGGGACGCCGTGCGCCGGGGCCAGCGTGACCACCACCGCCTCGACCGCGTGTCCGCCGCGGTCGAGCACGCTGACCGCGACCTCGCCGGCGCGCGCCGCCGGCGCCAGGAGCATCAGCAGCAGGCCGGTCGTGAAAGCGACGGTGACCGCGACAGTGGCGCGCGTGCGCTGCCCGCCGGCCGCGCGGGCGGCGAGCGAGCTCGATGGGCGGGCGCGAAGGCGCGGCGGGCTCATGCCGGGAAGCATCCTAACGCCGGCGTCGAGGGGCGTCACGCGGGCGCCGCGCCGCGTGACGGCCGTCACGGCGCCCGCCGCCGAGGCCGGCGCGGCGAGGCGTGCGCGTTGCGCGACGATCGGTGCGGCGGGCGGTTGATCCGCGCGAGCCCGGCGGGCCTAATGCGCTGCCCGTTGGGGGGGGTCACTCCGATGCGTAAGTCCGGCATCGCCGCGCTCTCGATCTTCGCTGCCGTCTATGCGGCCGCGCTCTACGAACTCTGCGGCCGCGGCAGCTACCCGCTCGAGGAGGCGCTCGCGGTGCTCGCGATCATGGGCCTCGGCTTCCCGGCGCTGGGCGCAGTGCTGCTGTGGCGCGCGGCTTCGGCCGCCGCCGGCGGCGAGGTCGCTCGCCGCGGCGAGTGGCTGGCGATCGCGGCACTGCTGCTGTTCGTCTGTGGCTACCTCACCTTCGGCGCGACGCTCGCCGAGGCGCTCGCCGCCGGCGGCAGCCTCGGCGGGCCGCGCGCGCACGCGCTCTACGTGCTCGTGCGCAAGCTCGCGGTCTTCGTGCTGGTGCCGTGGCTCGTACTGCACTACGGCTTCGGGCGCCGGGCCGCCGACCTCGGGCTCGGCCGGCCGGCGCTCGCGGCGCTGTGGGGACGCCAGGGCCTCGTCGCGATCGTCATGGGCCTTGCGGGCTGCGCGATGCAGTTCGTGCTTGGCAGCGGTGCGACCGCGCTGCGGCAGCCGGCGCTTGCCGGGTCGACGCTGGTCGCGGCGCTCGGCGGTGCGTTCGCGTGGAACCTGCTCGAGGCCGGGCTCGTCGAGGAGTTCTTCTTCCGTGCGGTACTGCAGACGCGGCTTGCGGCGGCGCTGCGTTCGCCGCTCGCCGGGGCCCTCGGGGCAGCGCTGCTGTTCGGGCTCGCCCATGCGCCCGGCTACGTGCTCCGTGGCGCCGGTCTGGCCGACGACCTCGGCACTCAGCCGGGCGTGCTGCAGGCGGCCGCGTACGCCGTGGCCGTGCCCGCGCTCGCGGCGTTGCCGTTCGCGCTGCTGTGGGCCCGGACGCGCAATCTCTACGTCGTGATGATCGTCCACGCGGCGATCGACACGCTGCCGTTCGCCGCCGAGTTCGCGCGCACCTGGCTCGCCGCCTGAGCGGCGGCTCACCAGTAGTGCAGCGCCATGCGCGTCGCGAGCGCGTACAGCAGCGCCGCGAAGATGCGCTTCAGCACGGGGACCGGCAGGCGGTGCGCGAGGCGTGCGCCGACGTTCGCCATCGGCGCGCTGGCGAGCACCAGCGCCCCCAGCGCCGGCAGGTAGACGAAGCCCACCGAGTGCGGCGGCAGGCCTGCGGCGCGCAGCCCGGTCAGCACGTAGCCGATCGTACCCACGAACACGACCGGCAGTGCCATCGCGGCTGCGGTGCCGATCGCGGTCAGCATCGGCACGCCGCAGAGGAGCATCCACGGCACCGTCAGGAACGTGCCGCCGGCGGAGACCAGTCCGCAGACGATCCCGATCGTGAGGCCGAGCAGCACGGTGACCGTGGTGCCGGGCAGCCGGATCGCGCCCGCCGCGCGCCGTCCGAACAGCATCTGTGTCGCGCCGCCGTACACGATCACCGCAAACGCGAGCGCCAGGTGCCGCTGCGAGATCCAGCCGCTGCCGATCGAGGAGAGCATCGAGCCGACCGCCATGCCGGGCGCCATGCGGCGCACGATCTGCCAGTCGACCGCGCCGCGCACGTGATGGGCCCGCACGCTGACGCCCGAGGTGAGCACCGCCGAGGCCATCGCGGTGCCGAGCGCCAGGTGCACGCCGTGGCCTGGATCGAGCGACTGCGCCTCGAACAGCGCCGCGAGCACCGGCACGAGCGTCATGCCGCCGCCGACCCCGAGGAGTCCGCCGAGCACGCCGACGAACGCGCCGGCAGCCAGGTAAGCGGCGAACCAGAGCACGGGGCGAGCGGCTAGAAGATGCCGGCGGCGAGGCCGGCCGCCAGCGTCGCGCCGAGCTCGCGGGCGCGCGCGAGCGCTGCGGAGTCCGGCTCGCCGACCACCACCAGCGGCGGACAGACGGCGTTCCAGCCGTAGCCGGTCGCGATCCGCTCGACGCCGCGCACCGTCCCGGTACCGTCGTTGCCGGCGCTCACGAACAGCGCGTACGGCAGTCCCGAGGTCTTGCCCTCGGCCGGATAGAACGTGCGGTCGAAGAAGTCCTTCAGCGCACCGGACATGTAGCCGAAGTGCTCGGGGGTGCCCAGCAGCAGGCCGTGCGCATCGAGCAGCTCCTCGATGCCGCAGGCCAGCGCCGGGCGGCTCGTGAGCGCGACTTCCGCGCCGGCCTCGCCGACGCCAGCCTCCACCGCGGCGCGCAGTCGTTCCGTGCGCCCGCCCGCATGCCCGCCGTAGACAAGCAGGATGCGGCGCGGCGATTCAGCCATGACGGGCGGCTCCCGCGGCAACGCGAGCAGGGTGCATGTCTAAGCGTACCGCGTCGCGGGCGACCGGTGGCGCGCCGCCTAGCGCGCGGCGGCAGGGGCGGGCAGCCGGAACGTCCGCCGGATCAGCGCCAGGGATTCCGGGCTGTCCCAGTCGCGCGAGCCGTAGATCTTCGCGAGCACACGGCCGTCGGCGCCGACCAGCACCGTCAGCGGCAGTCGCGACGCGCCGAGCAGGTTCTCGAGCGTCAGCGCGCGATCGATGTACTGGCTGATCGTCGCGTTCGAGTCGTGCAGCCAGGCCTGCGCCCGGTCGTCGTAGTCGTCGGTCGAGATGCCGATGATGTTGAAGCCGTGCGCGAGGTCGAGCCAGGCCAGCCGGTCGAGCGAAGCCATCTCCTGCCGGCACGGCCCGCACCAGCTGGCCCAGACGTTGATCAGCAACGGCTTGCCACGGAAGTCCGCCAGCCGGCGAGAAGGACCATTGAGCCCCGTTAGCGGCGCATCGCCGAGTCGCTGCCCGACGCCGACCTCGCCTGGCGTCGCCACCGCGGTGGCAGGCATCGCGGCGAGCAGCCCGCCGAGCAGGCAACCCGGCAGCCGCGAGGCCGTCGCCCGATGGTGAGCCATCGTAGCCTCAGGCCTCCACCGGGTGGCGCTCCGCGACCCAGCGCAGCATTCCGCCGGCGAGGTTCGCGACCTCGCGAAGGCCTGCGCGCTGCAGCAGCACCACCGCCTGCGCCGAGCGCGCGCCGCTGCGGCAGACCGCGACGACCGGCACCGCCCGATCCAGCGTCGCGGCCTGCGTGCCGACCTCCTCGAGCGGGATCGAGCGCGCACCGGCGATGTGGCCGAGCGGTCCCGCCAGTTCCTCGGCGGCGCGCACGTCGACGATCTGCACCGGTCGCGAGAGTTCCGCGAGCCCGGCAGGCTCGATCTCCCAGATCCCCGCCACCGTGAAGCGCAGCGGCGCCCAGTCCTGGCCGGCCGGCTCGACCTCGCCGATCGGCGCACCGACCCGCAGGTTGGCCGGCACCGCGACGTCGATCTGCTTCGGATGCGGCAGGTGGAGGTTCTGCATGTAGCCGACGAAATCGCGCTCGCCGACCGGGTCGGCGATGCGCGGGTTCCAGCGCCGCTCCTCGCCGACGCTGCTCGAGGTGAGGCCGCGGTAGTCGTGCGCCGGATAGAGCTCGCACTCATTCGGCAGCGACAGGATCTGCTCGCGGATCGAGCGGTACATCTCGTGGGCGTCGCCCTGCTGGAAGTCGGTGCGGCCCGCGCCGCGGATCAGCAGGCAGTCGCCGGTCATCGCGCGGCTGCGATCGTCGAGCACGAGCGTAATGCAGCCGTGCGTGTGTCCCGGGGTCGACCGTACCTCGAGGTGGCGGCCGCCGAACGCGACCCGCTCGCCGTGACCGAGCCAGCGATCGGCGCCGGTCGCGCCGCTCGCGGCCGAGAGCGCGATCGGGCAGCCGAACTCGCGCCGCAGCCACCACGCGCTCGTGACGTGGTCGGCGTGCACGTGCGTCTCGAGGGTCGTGACCGGTCGCAGCTCGAGCTCGCGCAGCAGGGCTGCGTCGCGCTGGCGGTGCTCGAGCACCGGGTCGATGACGACGGCTTCGCGGGTGTCGGGATCCGCCAGGATGTAGGTGTAGGTCGAGGACGCGGCATCAAACAGTTGCCGAAAGATCATGGGGGCCGGGCTCCGCGCGGCGACGGGTCTTGTGCGCTGCCGCAGCCTACCCCGGTCGCGGGGCCTTGGCGATCGGGTGCGCGCGCGGAACGTCGTCACCGACGTGACGGAGCACGAGCGCTGCTGCGTCGCAACACTCGACGTCGCGCGACTCGGCTGTAACCGTGGTAAGAAGTGTCCCCCCGGCAGGAGCGCCGGGTCCCGCGCCGCAAGCGGCGTTCATTACAACGATCAGGAGCACCACATGAAGAGGGGAGTTCACGCATTCCTGCTGGCGGGGGCGTCGGCCGCGCTGCTGTGGGTACAGTCGGCCGTCGCCGCGCCCGTGCCGATGGTGGGCGAGTGGGAGTTGGACGCCGCGGCGAGCACGGCCAGCGCCGGCGGCGCGCTGACGAGCGGCCACGTGCTGGTGAGCGCGAAGAAGGACGTGTTCACCTCGGTCGTCGACGTCGTGCCGGCGGGCGGCGCAGCCATGCATTACGAGTCGACCGGCAAGGCGGACGGCAATCCCGTCAGCGTCACGGGCAGCACGTACTTCGACAGTTACTCGATGGTGAACGTCGACAAGCTGACCTCGATCCGCACCGAGCGCCGCGGCGGCAAGGTGGTCGGCTTCACGACCATCGAAGTCTCGAAAGACGGCAAGACGATGACGGTCAACACCAAGGCGACGCTGGCAGACGGCCACCGCGTGACGCGCACGAGCGTCTGGCATCGCGCCAAGGCGAAGAAGAAGTAGGTCGGAACGACGGCCGCAGCGCGGCTGCGGCCGTCGCTCAGGCGGCGCGGCGCTCCGCGTCCGCCTCGCGCTCGAGTGCCTCGACGCGCTCCGCATGCGCGATCAGCGCCGCCGAGGCGAGCGCCAGGAGCTCGAGCCGCTCGAGCTCGGCCTCGGGCAGCACGTGCACCTCGAAGGTTTCGGACAGGATCGTCAGGTCCATGGGCATCGACCTCGCTGACAGGACGGTTCGATGGCCGGGCCGCCGCGGAGTTCCCCGGGGCGGTGGCGACGACGGGACGGAACGACGCTAGCACGGCGACCGTGTCGCACGCATGTCGTTTCGGTGGCAGTCCGTGTCGCGCAATGGCGACGATCAGCGTTTTGATGCGCTGCGCAACGGAACTTCGATGATCAGCTTCACCGTCCAGCGATCCGCCGCGGCGCTCAGGCCGTAGCCAACGCCGAAATTGAATACCCAGGGCGCGCGATCGACGTCGAGGGTCGCGTACAGGCGATGGTCCTGCCCGGCCCAGCCGGGGATCGCGTCCACCGGCCCGAGTCCGGCGTAGTACTCAGCGCCGAGCGCGATGCCGCGAGCGACGTCACGCGCCGCCTTCAGGCCCAGCTCGAAGTCCGGCGTGGCGTGGCCCCCCTCGCCGAGCGCCCACGCGAACACGGGGTTCATGCCCAGTGTCCACCCGGCGACCCGACGCCCGGCCATCAAGCGCAATTCAGAGCCCCAGCGGGTCTGCTCGTAGCGCTCCGGCACGCGAGCGAGCTCGAGGTTAGCGCCCGCAAACCAGCCGTCGTGCTGGGCGCCGCCCGCGATCGGCAGCCACTTCAGACGCAGCTTCGCGCCGGCGAGGTTCGGGTGTCCGCCCGGCTCGACTACGGCGGGCAGATAGAGCCCCGCCTCGAAGCCATTGCCGAGGCCGTAGGACAGCTCCTGCGTCAGGCGCGTACCGCGGGCCGACACCACCTCGCCCGGGTACGAGGGCGTGGTGACGCCCGACGGGGTGGTATTGAGGTGGACCTCGAGACCCCACTCGCCGGGCGCGTCGAGGTCGTCGAGGTAGACCTGGATCTCATCCTCGAGCGCGGCGCCGGCCGGCCAGCCGGCGAGCAGGCTGGCCGCGAGCAGCCAGCCAAGCAGGCGCCGAGTCGCCCGACGCCCGCGCCCGGAGCTCGCCGACGTCACTCGGCCGTGAATCCCGCGGCGCGGTGGCTGCCGTCGCAATACGGCTTCTGCTTCGACAGGCCGCAGCGACAGAAGTAGAACTCCGTGCCGCGCCCGATCGTGTGGCCGGTGCCGCTGATCACCTCGAGCGGACCGCTGCACTTCAGTGGCCCGTTGCGCTGCGGCTCGACGGCAAGCGCGCCGCCGCGGACCGGAAGTGCCGCCGACTCGCGCACCGCCGGTTCGCCTGTCGCGGCGAAGCCCGCCGCCGCATGTGACCCGTCGCAGTAGGGCTTCTGCTTCGACTGCCCACAGCGGCAGAACGTCGCGCGAAACCCGGCGGGCTCGCCGCGTACCGTGAGCTGCGCGTGGATCGCGAGCGGGCCGTTCTCAAGCACGCGTGCGGTGTTGACCAGCGGCGCAGCCTCGCCCGGGCCGCCGTCGAGGCGGCGCGCGACGATCGCGCCGGACGGGCAGTTGCGGGCAAGCGCCATCACCTCGTCCGGCGTCGCGGCATCGGGGTGGATCCACTCGCCGGCCACGTTCGGCACGAACACGTCCGGACGGTCGAGCACGCAATGGCGCGAGTGGATGCACCGGCTGCCGTCGAACTGGATTTCCGCGGCGATGCCGCGGACGACTTCCTTCGCCATGTCGCTCTCCGCTGGATGCGCCCGCCTATGATCCGGGGCGCCACACCTATACTGTGGCACACGAGTTCGGGGGACGCGAACCATGCCGCTCAGGCTCGATGACATCGCCGCCTTCACCGCCGTGATCGAGACCGGCAGCGTCTCGGCGGCAGCCCGTCGCCTCGGCGTCGCGAAGTCGGTCGTCAGCAAGCGGGTCGCGGAGCTCGAACGCGAGCTCGGCGCGACGCTGCTCAAGCGTACGCCGCGCAGCGTCGTGCCGAACGAGCGCGGCCGGACCTTCTACGATCGCGCCCGCGCGATCCTGGCGGCACTCGACGAGGCGACGACCGCCGTCCAGGACCCCGACGGCGAGCTTCGGGGGTTGCTCCGGATCGCGGCACCGATGACCTTCGGCACCATGTACCTCGGCGGGCTGCTGTGGCCGCTGCTGCGATCCCATCCGGCGCTCGAGGTCGCCATCGACCTGGATGACCGGGTGGTCGACCTGCTCGGCTCGGGATACGACCTCGGGATCCGCATCGGGCCGCTCGCCGATTCGTCGCTGATCGGCCGCAAGCTCGCCGACATGCCGCGCGTGCTCTGTGCGAGCCCGGCCTACCTCGAGCGCGCCGGCTCGCCGGCTTCGCTCGATGAGCTGCCGCGCCACGACTGCATCGGCTATGCGCACCTGGCGGCCGGCCAGGTCTGGTCGTTCCAGCCGGCGCGCGGCTCGACCGAGCCGCGCTCGGTGCGCGTGCAGAGCCGGTTCGTCGCCAACAACGGCGAGCTGATGCGCGGCGCGGCGATCGCGGGCCTCGGGCTCGTGCTGCTGCCGGAATTCATCGTCGCGCAGGCGCTGCGGGACGGGGAGCTGGTGCGCGTGCTCCCGGGCTGCCGGCCGCTGCCGAGCGCGATGCACGCCCTGTACCCGCGGGACCGGCAGGGCTCGCCGCGGGTCCGGGCCGTGGTCGAACAGCTGCTCGCGGCGCTGCGGCCGCGGCCGCCCTGGGAACTCGGCGAACGGCGCTGAATCGGGATCGTTCGCATTGGGGAAACGCAGGGTTGAGCCGCGACCGGCTCCCGCACGGCGCCGGATGCCGCAACAATGCTGGTGAGACCCCGGCGGGTCGCGACCCTCCCGGGGGTACACTGGCACGCCGCGGGAAGCGCCATCGGCCCGGCCGCCCCCGGCCCGGCCACTTATATATGGGAGCCGCCATGACCCTCGTCCAGAAACTTCTCGCCGCAACCGTCCTCGCCTTCGCCGCCGTCAGTGCCGGCGCAGCGCCCGTGACCTATTCGATCGACACCACGCACTCGCGCATCACGTTCTTCGTCAATCACTTCGGCTTCTCGAACTCGGTCGGCGAGTTCAAGATCGGCGACGGCAGCTTCACCTTCGACGGCGACGACTGGTCGCATTCGAAGGTCGACGCGCGCGTGCCGGTACAGAGCCTCGAGCTCGGCGACGCGAAGTGGAACACCCACATCCTGAGCGCCGACTTCCTCGAGGTCGCCAAGTATCCCGAGATCACCTTCGCGAGCCGCAAGCTCGAGAAGCTCGACGCCACGCACGGCAAGCTGTACGGCGACCTGACGATTCACGGCGTCACGAAGCCGGTCGTCCTCGAGCTGACGGTCAACAAGGTCGGCGAGCATCCGCTGCGCAAGACGGCGGCCGCGGGCTTCACGGCCACGACCACCGTCAAGCGGTCCGAGTTCGGCGTCAGCGCCTACGTGCCGGGCGTCGCCGACGACGTCCTCGTCCGCATCGAGATCGAGTCCTACGTGCCTAAGACCTGAGGCCATCATGCTCCGATCGACCGCGACCACCTGGGGCGTCGTCACGCGCCTGTTCCACTGGGGGATGCTGCTGTTGTTCGCCGGCATCCTGAGCGTCGGTTACTACATGACCGACCTGCCGCTGGGGCCGCAGAAGCTCAAGGTGTACGCGCTGCACAAGTCGGTCGGACTGACGCTGCTCGCGCTCGCCGCGCTGCGCCTTCTGTGGCGGCTCGGCGAGCGCCGGCCCTTGCCCGCGCCGATGCCGGCCTGGCAGGCATGGGCGGCCTCGGCCGCCCACGTCGCGCTCTACGCGCTGATGTTCCTCGTCCCGCTGACCGGCTGGCTGTTCAACTCGGCGGCCGGCTTCCCGCTGCAGTGGTTCCATCTCTTCAACCTTCCGGCGCTGCATGCCTCGGACCCGGCGCTGAAGTCGATCGCCAAGGAGCTGCACGAGACGGGTGCGATGCTGCTGATCGTGCTGGGCCTCGCGCACGGCGCGGCTGCGCTCAAGCATCACTTCCTCGATCGCGACGGCACGCTGGCCTCGATGCTGCCGGTTGTGGGAGGCAGGCGATGAACCGTCACTGGCCGCGGGCCTTCGGCGTGCTCGTGCTCGCCGCCGCGACCGGCACCGCCGGCGCGGCGCCCACGTACACGGTCGTGCCGGCACAGAGCTCCTTGAGCTTCATCGGCACGCAGCAGGGAGAGAAGTTCACGGGCGTGATCCGCGACTTCGATGCCCGCATCGCCTTCGGGACTGCCGACCTGGCAGGCTCGCGACTCGAAGTCGCGATGCGCCTCAAGTCGATCGACAGCAAGAGCCCCGACCGCGATCAGGCGATCGCGACCACCGACTGGTTCGATGTCGCGAAGTATCCGGTCGCGACCTTCCGCACGCTCGCGATCCGCGCGACCCCGACCGGCGCAGTCGGCGACGCCGAGCTGACCATCAAGGGCCATACGCAGCGCCTGGCGTTCCCGTTCGCGTGGAAGGCGGCGGCGGATGGCGGCGCGACGCTCGATGCGCGCGTCACGCTCGACCGCCTCGACTTCGGGCTCGGTACCGGCGAGTGGGCCGACGAGAGCATGGTGGGGCGCAAGGTCGAGGTCGTCGTCCACCTGACCTTGGCCCCCGCCGCACCGCCGCCGGCTGCCCCGGGCAAGCCCCCGGTGGCCAAGCCCGCCCATCCCTGAGCCCGACCTAGCGACCCGCCCGAAAACGGTCTCACCGCGCTCAAGAGTCGCGGCGGGCCGCCGATTCACCGGTAGCCGCTACCGCGCCCGTCGAACCGACGGGGGCGGGCCGGTGGAGACCGATGGAACCAGCCGCCACCAGAACCGGGCCCGCCACGGGCCGCGAACGGACCTCGCGCCTCTCGGTGTCGCGGTTCGCGGTGCCGTGCGTCGCGGCGGCGGCGGCCTTTGCCGCGGCGGCGGCCGGTGCCGGGGCACCGTGGCTGCTGCTGCCCGCCTTGACCGCCGGCGCCGGAGCCCTCTGGTGCGTCGCCGAACTGCGTGCCCTCAACCGCCGGTTGCATGCCGGCGCGCGCGAGCGTGCAGGCTGGGAGCGCCGCTACCGTCGACTTCACGACAGCGTCGCGCTCGGGGTCTTCCGGGCGGATGCGGCCGGCCGGGTCGTCGGCGCGAATCCGGGACTCGTCGCGCTGCTCGGCTTTCGCAGCGAAGCGGAGCTCCTCGCCGGCGATTTCGCCGAACAGATTTACGTGGGTCCCGGCACCTTCGAGGCGCTGCTCGGGCGCGTGCGTACGCAGGGCGCGCTCGAGCTCGCCGACTTGCGCCTGCGCCGCGCCGATGGACTGACGGCGACGGTGCTCGCCACCGTCGAGGCCGTGTGGGACGAGGCCGGCGGGGTCGAGTCCTTCGAGGCGGTGCTCGTCGACGTGACACGCGAACGCCTCGCGACCAGCCAGCGGCGCACGCTCGAGCGGCGGTTCCGTCGGCTTTTCGAGGCCCCCGGAGTCGGCATCCTGCTCGGCAGCCTGCCGCGCGGGGCGGTCGAGGAGGCGAATTCGACGCTGATCGAGCAGCTCGGCCTGCGTCCGTCCGAGCTGCCGGTCCCGCTCGAGCGCCTGATCCCGGACGAGGAGCGAGCGCTGCATCGCGAGCTGCGCGCGGCGCTCGAGCTCGAGGGCAGCGCGGGTCCCGTCCCGGCGTCGCTGCGGCGCAGCGACGGCACGCGCCTCGACGCGCTGCTCAGTGTCGCGCTGCTCGACCCCGCGACCGGGGAATTCATCGCGGTCGTGATCGACCGGGCGCGAGCCGTGGGCGATAACTTAAGAACGCCCGGCCGCCCCGCGGCAGCCGAGGCCGCCTCGCCGCCCGTGGTGGATGGCGTTGGTCGGCGTAGCGCATAGAATAGGGCGCTAGGAACTCACGACTCCCGGTCGGCGTGGCCGGTCGGGTCAGGCGGCGCAGGGACGCCGGGTGCGGTGCACCATGGCCAGAGTACTGATCGTTGACGACCATCCTCTGATGCGCGAGGGGCTGAACGAGCTCCTCGCCTCGGAGCCGGGTCTCGACGTCTGTGGCGAGGCGGACTCCGCGGAGAGCGCGCTGCGCGCCGTCGAGGCGCTGCGGCCCGACGTGGTGCTGCTCGACCTGACGCTCGGCCCGGACGATGGGGTCGCACTCGTCGGCACGCTCCACCAGCGCTGGCCCGGGCTCCTGATCCTGGTGCTGTCGATGCACGACGAGGCGGTCTATGGCGAGCGGCTGCTCGCCATGGGCGTGCGCGGCTACGTGATGAAGCAGGAGGCCTCGCAGGTGATCGTCACCGCGCTGCGCAAGGTCATCGCCGGCGAGCACTACGTCAGCGCCGCCCTCGCGGGCCGTCTCTATGCGCGCATGACGCGCCACCGCGACCAGGCGCAGCCCACCGACGTGCTGACCGCGCGCGAGCAAGAGGTGCTCAGGCAGATCGCGCGCGGCAAGAGCACGCAGGACATCGCCGGCGCGCTCGGCATGAGCGCCAAGACCGTCGACTCGCACCGCCGCAACATGCGCGAGAAGCTCGGGCTGGCCTCCGCGGCGGACCTCGTCCGCTACGCGGTGCAGTGGGCCTCGGAAGAGCCGGCCAAGGACGCGGGCTAGCCCGACGGCGCCTACCACCCCCGGCCGTGTGAAGGCCGTCACGTTCTTAAGAAGCGCCGCGGCCGGAGGCGGCGCATCCCGGCCGTTCTGTTAAAGATCGGCCCCAATCCACCGCTACTCCATTCACTGACTGGCCGAAAAAACACGGCTGGTCCGGCATGGAGTGTCGGCGTGTTTGGATTGCTCAAGAAGGCTGCCACGGCCAAGGGGCGCATCGGCGTCGCCTTTGGCCGCCAGCACCTCTCGGTCGCCGTGGTGCGCCGCGAATCCGGCGGTTCGGCGGTGCTCGAGCGCTGCGAATCGCACCCGCTCGAGCGCGGCGTGCCGGCAGCGCAGGTCGCGGCACTGCTGCAGTCGCTCGGCCTGCCGCGCCTGCCGCTCAGCGTCGTGCTGCGCACCGAGGACTACCAGCTCGCGCTGGTGGAGGCCCCGGACGTGCCGCCCGCCGAGCTGCGTGCGGCGATGCGCTGGCGCCTCAAGGACGCGATCGACTTCCGCGTCGAGGACGCGGTGATCGACGTCATCGACGTGCCGCAGCAGGGCCGCGGCGGCCAGGGCCGCATGCTGTACGCGATCGCCGCGAAGCGTGCCGCGGTCGAGCGCCACGCCCAGGAATTCGCCGGCACCGGCAGCTTCGACGTCGTCGACGTGCCGGAACTGTGCCTGCGCAACCTCGCCGCGCTCGTCCCGGGCTCGGACCGCGGCGTCGCCCTGCTGCACCTCGGCGAGACGGCCGCCAGCGTCGTGCTGGTGCGCGGCCGGACGTTCTACTTCGCTCGCCAGATGGACCTGCAGGCGACGCTGCGCGTTCAGCGCGACGCGGAGCTGCCGGCCGAAGGCCGCGTCGATCCAGGCGCGGTGGTACTCGAGCTGCAGCGCTCACTCGACTACTACGAGCGGCACTTCGACCAGCCGCCGATCACCCGCATCGCGATCGCGCCGGTCGGGCCGCGCTCGGCGACGCTGGCCGCGGACCTCGGCCACGAGACCGGACTCGCCGTCGAGGCGTTCGATCTCAACGCGCTGATGGCCTGCCCGGCGCCGGTCGATCCGCTCGCGCAGGCGGGTGCGCTGCTCGCCGTCGGCGCGGCATTGCGCGAGGAGCATCGCTCGCTCTGAGCAGTCGTCATGGAACAGCAAGTCAACCTGTACCAGCCGATCCTCGGGGCCGAGAAGCGGCTGTTCTCGGCCAGCGCGATCGCCGCCGGACTCGGCGTGCTCGCGCTGTGCCTCGGCGTGCTGGCCGGTTACGCCGCCTGGCGCGCCGCCCGCGTCGAGCACGCGATCGCTGCGCTCGAGAAGCAGCAGGCGGCGGAACTCGCGCTTGCCGAGCGTGCCGCGGTCGCGCTGCGGCCACGCGAGTCGGTCGCCGAGCTCGACGCGCGCGCCCGGACGCTGACCGGCGAGATCGCGGCCCGCGAGGCCGCGCTCGAGGCCGTGCAGCGCGGCCTCGCCACACCGGGCGCCGGCTTCGCCGAGCGCCTCGAGGCACTCGCGCGCCGCCAGGTCGAGGGACTCTGGCTGCGCAAGATCGTGGTCGCGACGGGCGACAGCCGGCTTGCCTTCGAGGGCGCGGTGCTCGAGCCCGGGCTCGTGCCCGTCTACCTGGGCGCACTGTCCGCCGAGCCGGCGCTCGGCGGCGCGCGCTTCGATCATCTCGAGATCCGCCGTGCAAAGCCCGAAGAGGCGCCGGCCCGCAGCGTCTTCGAGGTCGGCGCGCCGGGCCTCAGCCTGCCTGCGGCGGAGCAACACCCATGAATCCCGTCGCGCTGCGGCTCAAGCCCTACTTCGAGCGCGTCGACCGGCTGTCGCTGCGCGAGCGCGCCTTGCTGTTCGCCGGCGGCGTCGTGCTGCTCTACATGGCCTGGCAGTCGCTGCTGATGGATCCGGTCGCACGCCGCGTGCGCGCCGCCGAGCAGCGCCTCGCCGAGGTGCGCCATCGCGGCCAGCTCGCCGACGAGGCGGGTGCTGCCGCGGCCCAGGATCCGGCCATCGCGGCCGCCGCCCGCAATCGCGCCCTGGGCGAGCGCCTGGCAGCGCTCGACCGCGACCTCGCCGCCGCCGCGCAGGGCTACGTCGCGCCCGGGAAGATGGCAGAGCTCCTCCGCCAGATGCTTGCCGCCGAGCAGGGCCTGCGGCTCGTGACGCTGCGCAACCTGCCGGCCGTGAGCCTGTCGCGGCCGGCGAACGCGCCGCCCGCCGCCGCCGCGGGCGCCGCGGAAGCCGCGGCCACCGAGCCCGCCGTCGCCGACCGGGGGCCGTTCCTGCACCCGGTCGAGCTCGTGGTCGAGGGCGACTACGCGAGCGTGGTCGGCTACCTGCACGCGCTCGAGAAGCTGCCGTGGCGCATCCATTGGCAACGGCTCGAGCTGCTGGCCGGCGACTCGCCGACCAACCGCGTCCGCATCGTGATCGGCGCGCTGAGCCTGTCGCGCGACTGGATGAGCGTATGAACGCGCGGTTCGCCGTCCTCGCGCTGCTCGCGATCGCGCCTGCCGGCCACGCCGACCAGGTCCGCGACCCGACCCGTCCACCCCGGCTCTCGGCGCCGCGCGCCGCCGCCGTGGCGGCGGGTCCGGCGCTCACGGCGGTGTTCGCCGCCGGCGACCGCCGCCGGGCGATCTTCAACGGCCAGCTGGTGCGTGCCGGCGATCGCGTCGGCGGGTACGAGATTGACGCCGTGCTCGCCGACGGGATCCGCTACCGGCACGCCGGCGCCGTACACGAACTGCACCTGCCGCGTCCGTCCGACGCGGTGAAGAAGCCCGCGGCCGCGACCTCGCGCGCGGCCACCGGAGGCCAGTGACCATGACGCCCAAGCACTTTTTTCTGACCCTCGCGGGCCTGCTCGCGAGCCTCACCCTCGCGACGCCGGCCGCCGGCGACGAGCCGCGCTTCGACGTGCACGTCGCCGACGCGCCGGCGCGGACCTTCTTCGAAGGCCTGGTCGAGGGCACGCCGTACAACGTGATGCTCGAGCCCGGCGTCAGCGGCACGCTGACGCTGAACCTGCGCAACGTCACGGTGCCGGAAGCGCTCGACGCGGTGCGCGAGACCTACGGCTACGACTTCCGCAAGGTGCCGAGCGGCTACGTGATCGTGCCGCCATCGCTGCAGACGCGCATCTTCCAGATCGACTACCTCGACCTCGAGCGCCGCGGCACCTCGCGCACGCGCGTGACCTCCGGCCAGATCAGCGACGCCGGCTCCTCCGGCGGCCTGCAGCAGCAGAGCGGCTCCATGCCGGCCGGTGGCATGCAGCAGCAGGGGGCGAGCAGCGAGCCGCCCGGTGCGGTGTTCGAGCGCGGCGGCAACAACCAGGCCTCGCGCGTTGCCGACATCACCGGCACCAGCGTCTCGACGCGCTCGGCCTCCGACTTCTGGCGTGACCTCGAGGGCAGTCTCCGGCTGCTGGTGACCTCCGACCCCGGACACGGCGTCGTCATCAACCCCCAGTCGGGCGTCATCGCGGTCCGCGGCACGCCGCGCGAGCTGCGCGACGTCGCGGCCTTCCTGCAGAAGGTCCAGGACACCGCCACCCGGCAGGTGATCCTCGAGGCCAAGATCGTCGAGGTGCAGCTGTCGGATGGCTTCCAGGCGGGCATCAACTGGGCGCTGGTCGGCCGCAACGGCAACCAGACGATCTCGGGCTTTCAGACGAACCCGCAGCAGGGCTTCGGCAGCACCGACCTGCTCGCCCAGCCGTCGACGCCGGTCACGATCGGGCCGGGCCATCCGCTGACGAGCGCCGTCACGAACGCGCTTGGCGGCGCGTTCGCGCTCGCGATCAACACGGCCGACTTCAACGCCTTCATCGACCTGCTCGGCAGCCAGGGCAAGACGCGGGTGCTGTCGAGCCCGCGCGTCTCGACGCTGAACAACCAGAAGGCGGTCATCAAGGCCGGCTCCGACGAGTTCTTCGTCACCGGCATCAACAGCAACGTCGTGGTCGGCACCTCGTCCGCGACCAACCTGAACGTCGACCTGACGCCGTTCTTCTCCGGCGTCGCGCTCGACGTGACCCCGCAGATCGCCGGCGACGGCGGCGTGATCCTGCACGTCCATCCGACGGTCAGCGACGTCACCGAGAAGGTCAAGCAGATCTCGGCCGGCGGCCAGACGGACGTGCTGCCGCTGGCCTTCAGTCAGGTGCGCGAATCCGACAGCATCGTCAAGGCCAAGAGCGGCCAGCTGATCGTGATCGGCGGCCTGATGCGTACCAGCCGCAGCCTCGAGGACTACCGCGTGCCGCTGCTCGGCGACATCCCGGTGCTCGGCAACCTCTTCAAGAGCCAGCGGCGCACCGACGTGCGCTCCGAGCTCGTGATCCTGCTGCGGCCGGTCGTGGTCGGCAGCGACGAGCAGTGGCAGTCGCTGAGCGAGGAGGCGCTGCAGCGCGCCGCCGCGCTCGATCCGAAGTCCACCGCCGCCGTCCGCTGAGGCACGCATGAGCGCGCGGCGCAGGATCCGACTCGGCGAGCTGCTGGTACAGCACGGCGCGATCAGCGAGGAGCAGCTCGCCGGCGCGCTCGCCGAGCAGAAGCGCACCGGTCGCAAGCTCGGCCGAGTGCTCGGCGATCTCGGATTGATGTCCGAGGCGGCGCTGCTCGAGTTCCTCGCCAAGCACCTGCAGGTGCCGTTCGTCGACCTGAAGCAGGTGCGGATCGACCGCGAGGCCGTGAAGCTGCTGGCCGAGCCGCTGGCGCGCCGCTATCGGGCGCTGGTGCTGCAGCAGGACGCGCGCGGCCTGCTGGTCGGCATGGCCGACCCGTCCGACCTGCACGCCTACGACGAGCTGCAGACCAAGCTGCGCCAGCCGATCCGCGTCGCGCTGGTCGGCGAGAACGACTTCCTGAAGACCCTCGACGCCGTGTACCGGCAGACCGACGAGATCGCGAGTCTCGCCGAGGCGGTGCGCGAGGAGCTCAGCGACGGCGACGTCGACCTCGCGAGCCTGTCGGCCGAGGAGGGCTCGCCGGACGCCCCGGTCGTGCGGCTGCTGCAGACCATGTTCACCGACGCCGCGCGGGCGCGGGCGTCCGACATCCACATCGAGCCGGGCGAGGACAGGCTGCGCATCCGCCTGCGCGTCGACGGCAAGCTGCAGGAGCAACTGATCGAAGGCAAGCGCGTCGCCGCCGCGCTCGTGACCCGGCTCAAGCTGATGTGCGGGCTCGACATCGCCGAGAAGCGGCTGCCGCAGGACGGGCGCTTCTCGGTGCGGGTCGCCGATGGCGGTGTCGACGTCCGCCTCGCGACCATGCCGACGACCTTCGGCGAGTCGGTGGTGATGCGCCTGCTCAACCAGTCGACCGCGATGCTGACGCTGGAGCAGCTCGGCATGCCCGAGTCGACCGAGTCCCGGTTCCGCCGGCTCGTGGAGCGCACCGCTGGCATGATGCTGGTGACCGGCCCGACCGGCAGCGGCAAGACGACCACGCTGTACGCCGCGCTCAACTACCTGAACCGGGCCGACGTCAAGATCATCACCGTCGAGGACCCGGTCGAGTACCGCCTCGACCGCATCACCCAGGTGCAGGTCGCGCCGAAGATCGGGCTCGACTTCGCGCGCGTGCTGCGCACGGCGCTGCGCCAGGACCCCGACATCCTGCTGGTCGGCGAGATGCGCGACCGCGAGACCGTCGAGATCGGCCTGCGCGGCGCGATGACCGGCCACTTCGTCTTCTCGACGCTGCACACGATCAATGCCGTGGCGACCGTGAACCGGCTGCTCGACATGGGCGCGCCGGGCTACATGATCGCCGCGGCGTTGAACGGCGTCGTCGCCCAGCGCCTGGTGCGCCGCGTCTGCGGCGACTGCGCGCAGCCGGCGGCGCCGTCCGCCAACGAGCTCGCGTGGCTCGCCGCATGCCGGCCGGGCGTCGCGTTCGACTGCCAGCGCTTCGTGGCCGGTGCCGGCTGCACCTACTGCAACCTGACCGGCTACCGCGGCCGGGTCGCCGTGTACGAGCTGCTCGAGATCGATCGTACGCTTGCCGACGAGGTCCGCCGCGGCGACCTCGACGGCTTCGCGCGCGCCGCGCGCGCCCACGACAGCTACGTGCCGCTCGCGCAGGGTGCCATCGACCTCGCGATCGCCGGCGTCACGTCCGTGGCCGAGGCGATGGCGGTCGGCAGCGGCCTCGAGGAATTCATCGACGAGGACGCCGTGGCCGGGCTCAATGATGCCGGCGTCGCGACCCTGCTCGAGCAGCGGGCCTAGCGCATGTCGAGCTTCCGCTACCGGGGCCGCTCGGGTCGCGGCGAGACCATCACCGGCCGACTCGAGGCGGAGACGATGGACGCGGCCGCGAGTCGCCTGCTGAACCTCGGCATCACGCCGCTCGACATCGTCGCCGATGGCGTCGAGAGCGCCTCGGTCGGCGACGTGCTGCAGCGGCTCGGCGCGGGCCGGCCGCGCACCGCCGACCTGGTGCTGTTCGCCCGGCAGATGTACTCGATCACGAAGGCCGGCCTGCCGCTCCTGCGCGGGCTCAAGGGCCTCGCCGAGTCGACCCACAACGTGGTGCTGCGCAACGCCCTGCACGACGTGCTGCAGAGCCTCGAGTCCGGCCGGGACTTTGCGAGCTCGCTGGCGCGCCACCCGGACATCTTTCCGCCGCTGTTCCTCAGCATGGTGCGGGTCGGCGAGTCGACTGGCACGCTCGACAACGCGTTCTCGCGGCTGTGCGAGTACCTGAGCCAGGACCAGGACGTCCAGGACCGGGTGCGTTCGGCGCTGCGCTACCCGCTGATCGTCGTCGGCGTGATCGCCGCGGCGGTCGCGGTGATCACGGTGTTCGTGATCCCGAATTTCGCACCGCTCTTCAAGGTGCTCGGCAACGACATCCCGCTGCCGACGAAGATCATCATGGGCACCTCGGAGTTCGTCCGCGCCCATGGCGGCGCGATCCTCGCCGGGCTGCTGGCGGCGGGGTTCGGCATCCGCCACTACATCGGCACCGAGCGTGGCCGCTTCCGCTGGGACCGCCTGAAGCTGCGGATCCCGGTGCTCGGCGAGCTGCTGCACCAGGCGGTGCTGTCGCGCGTCACGCGCTCGCTGGCGATCTCGCTGGACGCCGGCCTGCCGATGATCCAGGCGCTGACGCTGCTGTCGCGCTCAGCCGGCAATGCCTACCTCGCCGAACGGCTGCTGCAGCTGCGCGACGCGGTCGAGCGGGGCGACGGCTTGAGCCGGGCGGCCGCCGCGGCCGGGATCTTCCCGCCGCTGGTGCTGCAGATGCTGGCCGTGGGCGAGGAGACCGGCGAGCTGACCCGGCTGCTCGACGAGGTGTCGGGGTTCTACCAGCGCGAGGTCGACTACCGGCTGCGCAACCTGACCGCGATGCTGGAGCCGCTGCTGATCGTGCTGGTCGGGGCGATGGTGCTGATCCTGGCGCTCGGCGTGTTCCTGCCGATGTGGAACATGATCGGCAAGATCGGCCACGGCCTGTGAGCGCCCGTGACGGCCGTCACAGCTTCAGGCGAACCCTTAAAGTTGCGAATTACGGTGCCGAATTGACATTGGCAGGCGCGCTAAGGTCGCGCTCGCGGGTGTAAATTAAGTATTACGTCGGCGCGCACGCGCCCTGGAGCTGCAAATGAAGGCGTCTCACGAGCGTGGCTTCACGCTGATCGAACTGGTGGTGGTGATCACCATCCTCGGCATCCTCGCGGCGTTCGCGGTCCCGCGTTTCATCGCGCTGGACAGCCAGGCCCGCGCGGCCACCGTCAACGGCCTCGCCGGCAGCGTCAAGAGCGCCGCGTCGCTCGCGCGCGGCCTCGCGATGGCCACCAACACGGGCGCCTCGGGCACCGTGACGATGGAAGGCCAGACGATCACGCTGAACAACTTCTACCCGGACTCGTCCACGATCGCGAAGGCCGTGAACTCCGACAACACGAACGACTGGGCGTTCACCGCCGGCACCGCGACCACGGTCTCGACCTGGACGAAGGTCGGTTCGGGCACGCCCGCCAACTGCGCGGTGTCGTACCTGCCGGCGACCTCGTCGGCCCCGCCGGTGGTCGCGGCGGTCACTTCCGGCTGCTGATCGGCGATCGCTCCCGACGCGGGCGGAGCCCGCGTGCAGGCGACGCATGCGCCAGCCGGACCGGAACCGAGGGGCGCGGATGGGCTCGATGGGCTACACGCTCATCGAGCTCATCGTCGTCATCGCCATCGGCGGCATCCTCGCCGGCTACGTCGCGCCCCGGCTCTTCGACCAGAGCGCCTTCGCGCAGCGCGGCTATGCGGACGAACTCGCCGCCGCGCTGCGGGGCACGCAGAAGGCGGCGGTGATCACCGGCTGCCCGGCCCGGCTCGTGCTCGCCGCCGGCAGCTATGCCGCCAGCCAGCAGGCCGCGAGCGGCAATGCCTGCAACCCGGCCGACACCGGCTGGACCACCCCGGTCGTCGGCGGCGACGGCTCGACCGTCGCCGGTAGCGCGCCCGCCGGCACGAGCGCGAGCCCGGCCGGCACCTTCCAGTTCGACTCGCAGGGGCGGCTCGTCGCCAGCCCCGCCACGACCATCAGCGTCGGCAGCCGCACGCTGACGCTCGACGCCGCGACCGGCTACGTGACGGTGCAGTAGCCATGCGCCGCGAACGGGGCGTCACGCTGATCGAGCTCGTGATCGCGATCACCATCGTCGCGATCGCCGTCGGCGGCATCCTCGGCGCCATCTCCGCGTTCTCGAGCCGCAGCGCCGATGCCATGGTGCAGCAGCAGGCGATCGCGATCGCGCAGTCCTATCTCGACGAGATCCTGCAGCGCTGGGTCACGGACCCCAACGGCACGCCGCCGAACACCGGGCGCGGCAGCTGGGACCTGGTCGACCAGTACAACGGCCTCGCCGACGTCGGCGCGCACGACCAGTACGGCAATGCCGTCGCGGCGCTCGCCGGCTACAACGTCAGCGTCGCGGTCACGGGCTCGACCGGCCTCGGCGGCCTCGGCTCCGCAGCGGTACGGCGCATCGACATCACGGTGACGCACGCGCCGGACGTCACGGTGGTGCTGACCGGCTACCGGGCGGCGTACTGACGTGGCGCGCGACCGGCAGCGCCGACCGCCCGCCCGCGCGAGCCGCGGCATGACGCTGATCGAGCTCGTGATCACGATCAGCGTGGGCGCGATCGTGGTGGCGTTCATGGCACTGTTCATCGTCGGCCCGATGAACGCCTACGGCGCGCAGACGCGCCGCGCCGACCTCGTCGACGAGGCCGACGCGGCGCTGCGCTACATGGCGCGCGACCTGCGGGCGGCGCTGCCGAACAGCGTGCGGATCGCCACGAGCGGCAGCGTCACCGCGCTCGAGCTGCTCGCGACGGTCGACGGCGCACGCTACGACGACCGCGACCCGGTCGGCACGCCCTCGCTCGGCCTCGACTTCACGCAGGCGGACGGCGCGTTCGCGACCACCGTGCCGTTCACGCAGCTGGCGCTGCCGTGGAGCTCGAGCTCCAGCTATCTCGTGATCTACAACGTCGGTGTGCCGGGTGCGAGCGCCTACGAGATGGCGAACGTGATCACGCCGGCCGGCACCACGATCCAGGTGAGCGCGGGCGCCGCCGCCAACCAGCAGCTGGTGACGCTCGCGCCCGCCTTCAAGTTCAGCTGGAGCTCGCCCGGCCGGCGGCTGTACCTCGTCAGCGGGCCGGTGACCTACCTGTGCGATTCGGTCGCCGGGACGCTGCGGCGGTACAGTGGCTACGCGATCTCGAACACCCAGCCGACCGCCGCCGCCACGCTCGCGGCGGCCGGGGCGAGTGCCGGGACGGTGGCCGCGGACGTGTCGTCCTGCGCCTTCTCGTACGCGCAGGGCACCGCGACGCGCAACGCGCTCGCGACGCTGAACCTGCAGCTCGCACGCAGCGGCGAGACCGTCGGGCTGCTGCACCAGGTGCAGCTGGTCAACACCCCATGAGCGCTGGGCGTCAGGGCCGGGCAGGCCGCGGTTTCGCGCTCGTGCCGGCGCTCTTCCTGATGGTCGTGCTGGGCCTGCTCGCGATCATCGGCATCAAGGTGGGGGTTGGCCAGCAGCACACGGTCACGATGTCGCTGCTCGAGGCCCGCACTCTCGCGGCGGCGCGCGCCGGCATCGAATGGGGCGCGTACCAGGCGACCAAGAACGGGAGTTGCGCGGGCTCGACCACGCTCAACCTTAGCGAGGCGGCCCTGGCCGGCTACGCCGTCGTCGTGACCTGTACCTCGACCGCCTTCGCGAACGGCTCGGTCACGAGCCATTCCTACGCGATCGCCGCCACCGCGACGGTCGGTACCTACGGCCAGCCCGGCTATGTGCGCCGCATCATGAGCGGCACCTTCACCGACGCCGGCTGAGCCGGCAGAGCGCCAGCGCGCGACAGATCCCCCGCGAAACCGGTCGCCGCTCAGGGGTGATTAGGGGAATCCCGGGTAGGACCTTGGGGGGTAGGGGATAACAATGCCCGCCGCATGGACGTGCTTTCCCCGAGCCCGAATTCCGACAATCCCGGCGCCGCCGACGGCATCGCCGGGATCGAAGTCGTGGCCGAGCACCTGAGCGACCTCGTCAGCCTGGTCGCGGCAGACGGCCGCATCCAGCGGCAGTTCGGCCGGGCTGCGGTCTCGGGCTACGACTTCGCTCGCCGCGCCGGCCGGCACGTGCTCGAGCACGTCCACCCGGAGGACCGTGTCCGCGCCCAGGACTGGTTGCGGCGGCTCGCCGCCGGCGAGCGCGTCGGCGACCTCGCGCTGCGCGAGCGGCACGCGAACGGCGACTGGCGCCACGTCCGCGCCCGTGGCACGAACCTGCTCGCCACGCCCGCGATCCACGCGCTGCTGATCGAGGAGCGCGACGAGACCGAGCAGCACGCGGCGCAGGCCTCGGTCAATGTGCTGCGCGACCGGCTGCGACTGGTCGCGCAGAGCATGCGGCTCGGCTTCTTCGAGTACGACTGCCTCAGCAAGCGCTTCGAGTTCAGCGACGAGTGCTTCACGATGCGGGGCCTGTCGCCGCCGCCGGCGGCCAGCGTCCTCGGTGTCGACCTGCTCACAAAGCTTCATCCGGAGGATGCCGCGCCCGCGCGCGAGTCGCTGCATCGCGTCGTCGACGGCCCGGGCGACGACTGGGACATCGAGTTCCGCGTCAGGACCGCCAGCGGCGACTGGATGTGGCTGCAGCAGCACGCCCGCGTGCTCGAGCGCGACCGCGAAGGACGCGCGCTGCGCATCGCCGGCCTGCTGCTGGACGTCGACCGGCGCAAGCGCGCCGAGCGCGGGCTGGTGCACAGCGAGGCGCGCTATCGCACGGTGGTCGCGATGACGCCCGGCTTCGTGCACGAGAGCACGCTGTCCGAGGACGGCCGGATGCGGCTGCAGTGGGCGAGCGAGGGGTTCACGCGGCTGCTCGGCTGGACGGTGGCCGAATTCAACGACCGGGGCAGCTGGCCGGCCGTGATCCACCCGGCACACCGTGGCCCGGCCGCGGACCGCCGCTCGCGCGCCTTCAAGGGCGAGCCTGCGCACGGCGAGACCCGCCTGCTCGCGAAGAACGGCGACTGGCGCTGGTTCGCGGTGTCGCTGTTTCCGCTGCAGGAGCCCGGCACCGGCCGCGTCACCTCGGCGATGGGGATGCTGTACGACATCACCGACCGCAAGCACGCCGAGGAGCAGCTGCGCGCCAGCGAGGAGCGCTTTCGCTACTCGACCGCCGCGCTGCGCGGCGTGGTCTACGAGCGCGACATCGGCGCGGACGTCGTCACCTGTTCGAGCGGCGTGGCCGAGGTGCTCGGCTTCACCGAAGAGCAGCGCGTCAGCAGCTACGCCTTCTGGCGCGAGCGAATCCATCCGGACGATCGCGACCGCGTCGAATCAGACCGCCTACAGGCGTCGAGCGGCGGCCTCGTGACCGCCGAGTATCGCGTCCGCCACGCCGACGGCCACTACGTCGACGTGCTCGATCGCGCCATCGTCGTCCGCGACGAGTCCGGGCACGCCTTGCGCGTGGTCGGCTGCGCGATCGACATCTCCGACGTGCGCGCCGCCCAGCGGCTGCTGCACGAGGCGGAGACGCTCGCGCGGGTCGGTTCCTGGCAGTTCGAGGTCGCGACCGGCAAGCTCACCTACAGCGACGAGGCGATCCGGATCGCCGGCATCGCCCACAAGGACGCACCACACGACCTGCGCGCGCTGTACCGCTCCTTGGCACCTGAAAGCGCCCTCGCGCTCCGGGCCGCCGTCGAGCGCGCGCTCAGCGCCGGCGAGCCGTATCAGCTCGACATCGAGATCGTGCGCCGCGACGGTAGCCGCTGCTGGCTGCGCACCAGCGGCCGTGCGGAGCTCGTCGACGGGCGCCCGGTGCGCCTCTACGGTGCGCTGCAGGACATCGACGCGCTGAAGCGCGGCGAGCTCAAGCTGCGCGAGCAGGGTGAGCGGCTGCGCCTCGCGATCGACGCGGGCCAGCTCGCGGCGTGGCGCTGGGACCCGCGCTCGGACCACTTCATCATCGAGTACCGCAGTGACTCATTCGACACCCAGGCCGTGTTCCGCGAGACGCTCGAGGACGAGATCACGACCATCGAGCCCGATCACCGGGCGCGGTTCCGGCGGATGATGCACCTGACCGCCAGCACCGGCCAGCCGGGCGAGTGCGAGTTCGCGGCGCTGACGCCGGGCGGGCCACGACGCTGGTTCCGCGTGCGGGTGATCCGGGCGATGACCCCGCAGGGGCCGGTCGTGATCGGCACCAGCTTCAACACGACCGCGGTGCGCCAGCGCGAGGACGCACAGCGCGCCTCGGAGGCTTTGCTGCGCTCAGTGACCGACAACTCTCCAGACTTCATCACCGTCGTCGACCCGGAGCTGCGCATCCGCTTCGCGAACCGGACGCTGCAGGGCACCCCGCCGGAGGCGCTGCTCGGCCGTCCGGCGGTCGAGCAGGCGGCCCACCCGGAGGAATTCGAGGCGCGGCTGCGCAGCGTGCTCGCCCACGGCCGTGCGCTGCGCTTCGAGTCGCAGGGCGTCCGCGAGGACGGCAGCGACGGTGTCTTCGAGTACCGCATGGGCGCACTGCGCGAGGGCGGGCAGGTCACCGCCGTGATCGTCTGCTCGACCGACATCACCGAGCGGCGGGCGCTCGAGCGCGAGATCCTCGAGATCTCGGCGCGCGAGCAGCGCCGCATCGGCAGCGACCTGCACGACGGCCTCGGCCAGGAACTCACCGGCCTCGCGCTGCTGCTCGACGGGCTCGCCCGCGACGTGCGTCGCGGCCGGGCACCGCGCGACGCCGAGCTGCGCGAGCTGACCGCGCTCGCCCGCGGCGCGATCGAGCAGACCCGCACGCTCGCGCGTGGGCTGTCGCCGGTCGCGCTCGACGGCGGCGGCCTGGTGCACGCGCTGCGCGCGCTGGCGGCGCGAGCGCGCGAGATGTACGGCCTCGATGTGCGCTTCCGCAGCCGCGTGACGCCGCGGGTCACGCTCGATGCCGCGGCCACCGGTCACCTCTACCGGATCGCGCAGGAGTCGCTGACCAATGCCGCCCGCCATGCCGGCGCCCGCACGGTCACGGTGCAGCTGACGGTGCGCGACCGCCGCGTGCAGCTCGCCGTCAGCGACGACGGCCGCGGGCTCGCGCCCGGCTCGACCACCGGCGTGGGCCTCAAGATCATGCGCTATCGCGCCAACATGCTCGGCGGCGAGCTGCAGATCGGCCCGGGCGCCGAAGGCCGAGGCACGCGCATCGCCTGCCTCGTGATGCAGCCCGAGCCCACGCCCCTCGAGGCGCCGCGCGCGGCGGGCGACCATGGCTGAGCTGCTGCGCTGCGATTTCGGGTCCCCGGCGGCGGCGCAGGGAATTGACCCCGCCGACCTCGACGCGATGCTCGCGGCGAGCGGCCTGCTGGTCTACGACCACGACGTGCTGCGGGGCACGGTCACCTGGCGGCCGGGCGGCGTCACCGTGTTCGGCTACCCGGCGGCCTCGCTCGGCACGCCCGAGGCGTGGCGCGCGTGCCTGCTGCCGGAGGATCGCGCGCGGGCGATCGCGACGCTCGAGAGCGGCGCCTTCGGCGACACGCGGCTGCGGGCCGAGCGCTATCGCATGCGCGACCCGGCGGGCCGGGTTCTCTGGATCGAGGTCCACGGCCGCATCTTCCGGCGCGACGGCCATGCCTGGCGCGTGCTCGCGATCGTCGACGACGTGACCGACCAGGTCGAGACCGAGCGCGAGCTGCGCCTGCACTCGCAGATCCTCGACACGCTGGCCGACGGCGTAACGATGGCGCGCGAGGACGGCACGATCCTGCTCGTCAACCGTGCGATCGAGCGCATGCACGGCTGGCGGCGCGAGGAGCTGATCGGCCGCAGCACGCACGTCTTCTCCGGGCTGACGCCCGCCGAGCACTCGCGGCTGCGCAACCACGTGCAGCGCACCGTGACGCGGGAAGGGAAGTGGCAGGGCGAGGTGATCGAGCGCCGGCGCGACGGCAGCCTGCTGCCGGTGCGGCGGTCGATGGCGCTGCTGCACGAAGGCGAGGAGCGGCTGTGGGTCGGGACGCGCACCGACGTCTCGGCGCTGCGCGCGCTCGAGCGCGAGGTGCTCGAGGCGAGCGAGCTCGAGCAGCAGCGCCTGGCGCGGCTGCTGCACGAGGGGCTCGGCCAGGACCTCGCCGGCGCGGCGCTGCTCGCCAGCAACCTCGCGAGCCAGGCGGCCCAGCTGGGCTCGCCGCTCGCCGGCCCGGCGGCGGCACTCGTCGAGGTGCTGTCGCGCACCGTCGGCGACTGCCGGCGACTCGCGCAGGGCGTGCGCGGCTTCGCGCTCGCCTCGGGCGGGCTCGCCATCGGGCTCGACACGCTCGCCCACGACTGTGAGGCGCGCCACGGCGTGCTGTGCGAGGTCGCCTGCGACGCCGAGGTCGCGGCGCGGGTCGGCGCGGAGCAGGCACCGATCGTTTTCCGCGCGATCGCCGATGCGATCGAGGCCGCGGTCGCGGGTGGGCCGACGCGCCTGCAGCTGACGCTCGACGCGGACGCCGAGCGGCTGCAGTTCGTGCTGACCGACGACGGCGGCGACCCGTTTCCCGAGGACGCGCTGCGGCGCGTCCGCTACCGAATCGGCATGCTCTACGGCACCCTGACCGCCAGCCAGGGCGAGTCCGGCAGCCGCGAGCTCAGTTTCACCTACCCGCTCTACTGACGAAGGGCCTTCAGGAGACCGACATGACGAGCACCCCGTTCCCGCGCAAGGAAGTCGCCGGCGTCGCGAGCAAGCCCCGCCACCGCGTGCTGATCGTCGATGACCACCCGATCGTCCGGCAGGGACTGCGCCGGCTGATCGACCAGGAGGAGGACCTGATCGTCTGCGGCGAGGCGGAGAGCACCCGCGAGGCGAAGGCCGCGATCCGCGAGCTGAAGCCGGACGTGGTGATCGTGGACATCTCGTTGAAGCAGGGCGACGGCATCGAGCTCGTCAAGGACGCGCGCGCCCACTACGCCAGCCTGCCGATCCTGGTGCTGTCGATGCACGACGAGACGATCTACGCCGAGCGCATGCTCTCGGCCGGCGCCAACGGCTACATCATGAAGCAGGCCGCGAGCGACCAGTTCCTGGTGGCGCTGCGGCGCGTCCTCGAGGGCGGCATCTACGTCAGCGAGGTGGTCGGCAACAGCATGATCCAGAAGTTCGCCTCGGGCGGGGCCTACATCTCGGCCAACCCGATCGACCGCCTGTCGAACCGCGAGCTGCAGATCCTGCACATGATCGGCCGCGGGCTCTCGACCCGGCAGGCGGCGGAGGCGCTGAACCTGTCGATCAAGACCGTCGAGTCGCACCGCCAGCGGATCAAGCGCAAGCTGAACCTGGCCACCGGGTCGCAGCTCGTGCAGTACGCCGTGAACTGGTTCTCAGGACGCGAAGCCGGGCCGGCCTGAGCCGCGACTTAAGACCGGCCGGCCGGTCAGGGATTCCCTGCACTCGGCCTGCGCCGGTCAAGTCAGGGCGCCGGCCGGACGATACAGAGAGGGCGGGGACTGCCCCCCGCGCTCCTGTTTCCACGGCAACATGCGGGCCCACCCCGAACGACCGATCACCGCCGGCGCCTCGCTGGCCGAAGGATTCGCGAGCCTCCTCGCCGGCGCGGTCGGTGAGTCGGCCGCGGGCTGCGTGCTGGTCGATGCCCAGCAGCGGGTCCGCTACGCCAACGAAGCCTTCGCGGCGCAGTGCGGCCTCGAGCCCGCCGACCTCGACGGCGGCGAGCTCGCGCTCGCCGGCACGCTCGGAGCCGCGCTGGTCGAGCTCGCCGAGGACCTGCCCGGCGGTTCGGCCACGCTGAAGCAACGGGTGGCGTACCGCGAGGGCAGCACCGTGGTCGCCGCCGAGGTCACCGCCAGCCGCCACGCCCTCGGCGCCAGCGGCGAGGGCCTGCTGTTCCTCGTCCGGGAGCCCGAGCGCGAGGAACACGATCCGGAGGCCGACGACGAGGACGTCTGGCTGCGGCGCGCCGCGATCGCCTCCGGTGCCGCGCACTGGCACTGGGACCTCGCGGCCGGGCGCGTCTGGTACGAGGATCGGCTGAAGACGATGCTCGGCTACGGCGCCGACGACATCGATGACACCTTCGCCGCGCTGCAGGCGCTGATCCACGACGACGAGCGGCCACTGCTGCTGCAGGCGCTGCGCCTGCACATCGAGCAGCGCGGGCCGCTCGACCTCAAGGTCCGGGTGCGGCTCGCGGACGGCGAGTACCGCTGGCACCGGCTGTGCGGTGCCGCGACGCGCGACCCGTCGGGCCGGCCCGTGTACCTGTCGGGCCGGCTCGAGGACATCAGCGCCGAGCGGCGCGACCTCGAGACCATGCAGCGGGTCGAGGAATCGCTGCGCCGCACCCTCGACGGACTGCCGTTCTCGGTCGGCGTGCTGAACGCGAGCGGCGAGCTGGTCGAGATCAACCGCGCCTGGCGCGAGTTCGCCGGCGACCGCGCGCTGATCGGCCTGCGCTACGGCTTCGGCGACCACTATGCGCGGCTCTGCCGCGAGGCGATCGAGCGCTGCGCGTCGGGCCCGACCGCCGCCACCGGCGTCGAGGACGTGATCAGCGGCCGCAGCGCCGAGTTCGAGCTCGACTACCGGGTCGCCGACGAGCTCGGCGCCCGGCTGCTGCAGATGTCGGTGCGCCCGCTCGACGTCGACGGCCAGCGTGGCGCGATCGTCACGCACAAGGACATCACCGACCTCGAGCGCGCGCACGGCGCGGCGCGCGCCACCAAGGAGTTCTTCGAGCTGATCCTCGACTCGCTGCCGCTGAACATCGCCTACGTGAACCGCCGGCGCGAGTTCGTCTACGCCAATCGCGGCTACGAGGAGTGGTTCCAGCTGCCGCTGGCGGCGCTGCAGGGTCGGCGGCTCGAGGAGATGTCGACCGCGGACAACTACCGGCAGATGGCGCCGCGCATCGAGAGCGTGCTGTCGGGCAGCACCGTCGAGTATCTGGCGCGCAGCCGCCGGGGCGACGAGGAGCATGAGCTCGCGGTCACCTACCTGCCGCACACCGTCGACGGCCAGGTCGCCGGCTTCTTCGCCGTCGTGCAGGACGTCACCGTCGAGCGCCGGCTCGAGCAGGAGCTGCGGCACGCGCAGAAGCTCGAGGCGATCGGCCAGCTGACGGGCGGCATCGCCCACGACTTCAACAACCTGCTGTCAGTCGTGATCGGCAACCTGCAGCTGCTCGAGCGGCCGCTGAAGGCCGAGCCACGCCACGCCGGCCACATCGCGACGGCGCTGCGCGCCGCGCTGCGCGGCGCCGACCTGACGCGCCGGCTGCTCGCGTTCGCGCGCCAGCAGGTGCTCGAGCCGCGCGTGCTGAACGCCACCCGGCAGATCTCCGGCACCGAGGACCTGATCCGGCGCACGCTCGGGCCGACCATCGAGGTCGAGAGCGACCTGAGGCCCGACACCTGGTCGATCTACGCCGATGCCGCGCAGCTCGAGTCCTCGGTGCTGAACCTCGCGATCAATGCCCGCGACGCGATGCCGGCCGGCGGCCGGCTGTCGCTCGCGACCCGCAACCGCACGCTCGGGGCCGACGATCCGGAGCGCCACCCCAAGCTGCCGCCGGGAGACTACGTCGAGATCAGCGTCGGCGACACCGGCGTCGGCATGTCGCCGGAGGTCGCCAAGCGTGCCTTCGAGCCGTTCTTCACGACCAAGGAGACCGGCAAGGGCACCGGCCTCGGGCTGTCGATGGTCTACGGCTTCGCCGAGCAGTCGGGCGGCGTCGCGACGATCGCGAGCGTGCCGGGCCGTGGCACGACGGTACGGATGTACTTCCCGCGCTCGCAGGCACCGGGTTCGCTTGCCAGCGACGGCGAGAGCGAGGTGGGCGAGCTGCCCGGCGGCAGCGAGACCGTGCTGGTGGTCGACGACGATGCCGACGTGCGGGCGACCGCCGCCTCGGCGCTGCGCGTACTCGGCTACCGCGTGCTCGAAGCCGGCAACGGCCACGCCGCGCTCGCGACGCTCGCGCGCGAGCGCGACGTTGCGCTGCTGCTCGCCGACCTGATCCTGCCGGGCGGCATGCCCGGCGCCGAGCTCGCGGCGCGCGCCGACGGCGTGCGCCCGGGGCTCAGGGTGCTGCACACCTCGGCCTTCTCGCAGCCGGGGCTGCGTGAGCTGTCGGCACCGGCCGGCACGGAAGTTCTGCACAAGCCTTATGCAATCGGAGAACTGGCGCGCCGGGTGCGCGCGGTCCTCGACAGGGAGACGGACGATGGACAATAGCGCTAACCGGCTGCTGGTCGTGGACGACCAGCCGGACATTCTCGACTTCGTCGGCCAGGTGGCCGAATCGGTCGGCTACTCGGTGCGCCTCGCCAACGATGCGCGCCAGTTCCGCGACGCGGTGCGGGCCTTCCAGCCGACGCTGATGATCCTGGACCTGCAGATGCCGCAGACCGACGGCATCGAGCTGATCCGCGAGCTCGGCATGCTCGGCACCCGGGCCACGATCCTGATCTCGAGCGGCATGGACCAGCGCGTGCTGCAGAGCGCCGAGCAGCTCGGCCTGTCGCACGGCCTCAAGATGGCCGGCTTCCTGCAGAAGCCGATCATGCTCGCGGACCTCGAGGCGATCCTCGGCCAGCACCTGTGCGCGCCGCGCGTGCCGACCGAGGAGGAACTGCGGCGCGCGATCGACCGCGCGCAGCTGCTCGTGCACTACCAGCCGAAGTGCACGTTGCGCGACGGCCGCTGGGCGGTTGCCGGCGTCGAGGGCCTGATCCGCTGGGAGCACCCGGAACTCGGCCTCGTCTATCCGGACGCGTTCATCTCGCTCGCGGAGAAGACCGGCCTGATCGCCGCGCTGACCGACTTCGTGCTGCAGGAAGGCATCCGCCAGCTCGGCCTCTGGCGAGCGCAGGGCACGAACCTCGACCTGTCGGTGAACCTCTCGCCGCACCTCGTCCGCGAGCTCGACTTCCCGGACCGACTGGCGGACCTGATGCGCGCGCACCAGCTGCCGAACTCGCGCCTGATGCTCGAGATCACCGAGACCGCGGCGCTCGAGGATCCCGCCCGCACCCGCGACATCCTGACGCGCCTGCGCGTCAAGGACTTCGGCCTGTCGCTCGACGACTTCGGCACCGGCTTCTCGTCGCTGACCCAGCTCTACCGGATGCCGTTCAACGAGCTCAAGGTCGACAAGTCGCTCGGCATGGAACTGCACCAGAGCGGCGAGGCGCGCACGATCGTGCGTTCGCTGATCGACCTCGCCCACAACCTGGGCCTGCGGGTCTGCACCGAGGGCGTCGAGACCCCCGGGGCACTCGCCTTCCTCGAGACCGCGGGCTCGGACTACGTGCAGGGCTACTACCTCGGCCGGCCGATGGCCGCGACCGCCATCCCGCCGCTGGTCGCCGACCCGCCGGCGCTCGCCGCGACCGCCTGACCGCCTAAACCTTCCGGGCCGTCGCCGCCTCCAATCCGCGTAGGATGTGGAGGGAGGCGCGGATGCAGGCGGCCCTGGCCGAGGTGGTCGATTTCCCCGACGCGGCGGCCCGCGAGGCCCTCGACGATGCGCGCGCGGCCGAGGCCGCGGCGCGCGGGGACCGGCGCGCCTTCGAACGGCTCTACCGCCGCCATGCCGGCCGGGTGCATGCCCTCTGCCTGCGGCTCTGCGGCCAGCGGGAGACCGCCGAGGACTGCACCCAGGAGGCCTTCATCAGCGCCTGGCGGGCGCTGCCGGCCTTCGAGTCGCGCAGCCGCTTCTCCACCTGGCTGCACCGCATCGCCGTGAACGCGGTGCTCGCGCGCCATCGCGGCCTCGCCGCGCGCCTCGAGACCACGACCGACGAGGATCCTGCGACCCTCGACCGGCGCACGACGGTCGACACGCCGCCGCTCGACCTCGAGGCCGCGATCGCGGCGCTGCCCGACGGCGCCCGGCACGTGCTGGTGCTCGTCGGGCTCTACGGATTCAGCCACGAAGAGGCTGCCAGCGAGCTGGGCATCGCGGTCGGGACCAGCAAGGCGCAGCTCTTCCGGGCGCGCCAGCTGCTGACCGCGCGGCTCGGGCTCGGGACGGAGGTGACATGAACGACGAGACTCCGCTGGAATCGACGGCGCTCGACGCGCGGCTCGCGGCGCTGCCGCGCGAGCTGCCACCAGCGCGTGACCTGTGGCCGGCGATCGACTCGGCGATCCGGCCGGCCGCGCCGGCGCGCCACCGCTGGCCGCTGGCGCTCGCCGCGGGTTTCGCGCTCGCGGCGCTCGGCGCCGTGGTCGGCGCGCGGCTCGCGGCCCCGCCCGCCACGGTCGCCGCGGGCCCCGCGACGGGCTACGTGATCGCCCGCCGCGAAACGCGCGGCGACGCAGAACTCGTCGCGACCCGCGCCGCGCTCGAGCAGACCTACCGCGAGCGCCTGGCGCTGCTCTCGCCCGTGACGCGGGCCGAGATCGAGCACGACCTGCACCTGATCCAGAGCGCGCAGGAGGACATCCGGCGCGCGCTCGGCCGCGACCCCAACAGCCGCGTGCTGCTCGAGCTGCTCGGCAGCACCACCGAGCAGGAGTTCGCGCTCTATTCCACGGTGGCCCGGACCACCGAGCCGTTTGCCACGAGGACACGCACATGACCCAGTTCACCGCTCCCGCCCGGCTGCTGGCCGGGATCGCCGCCGCCGCCGCGCTCTGCGCCTGGCCGGCGGCGCTGCAGGCCGCGACGCGCAGCGTCGACGAGCACCGCCCGGCCGATGCCGCCGGCGAGGTCGAGATCCACAGCGTCGCCGGCAAGATCGAGGTGGTCGGCTGGGACAAGGCCGAGGTCGCGGTCAGCGGCACCGTCGGCAGCGACGTCGACGCGGTCGAGGTGACCGGCAGCGGGACGCGCACGAGCGTCAACGTCAAGCTGCACTCGGGCGGCATGAATTTCGGCTGGCACGACAGCGGCGAGGCCAACCTGGTCGTCAAGGTCCCGGCGCGCAGCAGCCTCACCGTGAACCTGGTCAGCGCCGACCTCCACATCACCGGCGTCGGCGGCAACCAGGACCTGCACACCGTCAGCGGCGACGTCGCCGCGAGCGCGCAGCGCGAGCTCCGCGTGCGGACCGTCAGCGGCGACGTGCGCGTGACCGCGGGCCCGGACACCAAGGTCATCGAGATCGGCACGGTCAGCGGCGACGTGAACTCGAGCGGCGGCGGCGGCGACGTGTCGGTCACCACGGTGAGCGGCGACGGCAACATCAGCGCCGGCGTCCTCAGCCGGGCCCGCTTCAAGACCGTCTCGGGCGACTTCATGGTGACCGGGGACCTCACCGCGGACGGCCGCCTCGAGGCCGAATCCGTCAGCGGCGACCTCTCGGTCCACTTCAGCGGCGCGATGCCGCCGGCCGCCTTCGACCTGCAGTCGTTCAGCGGCGACTTGTCGACCTGCGGGGGCCGCAAGGGCGCCCACGAGGGGTTCGGCCCCGGCTCGCGCATGAGCTGGCAGGAAGGCGCGGGAACGGCGCGCGTGCGAGTCGATACCAAGAGCGGCGACGTGACGCTCTGCAGCAAGAAATGAGGGGTCGCCCCGGGGCCCGCCGGCGGGGCCCCTCAGCGTCGCGGGTAGGGGGCAATACTTAAAGTTGTCCGGCGACCGGCCGACACAGGGGCGAGTCCCCGAATCCTGTCAGCCGAGCCGAGACGTTGAGCGCCGAAGCCCCCTCGCTGGTCCCGTCCGAACCCGTGCCCGCGAGCGGCACGCGACGCGTCCTCCTTGCGGAGGACGACCCGGTGGCCCGGCTGCTGACCTCGCGGCTCCTCAAGAAGGCCGGCTACGAGGTGGTCGCCGTGACCGACGGCGGGGCCGCGCTCGCGGCGCTGCGCGAGAGCTACTTCCCGGTGGTGCTGACCGACTGGGAGATGCCGGTGCTCGACGGGCTTGGCGTCGTCGGTGCGGTGCGCGGCGGCGAGTGGCCGGGCTACATCTACACGATCCTGCTGACCGGCCGCGATTCCCGCGAGTCGGTGCTCGCCGGCCTGGAGGCCGGTGCCGACGACTACCTGACGAAACCGGTCGACGAGGCGGAGCTGCTCGCCCGCATGAAGACCGGCTGGCGCATCGCCGAGCTCGAGCGTCGCCTGCGCGTCGCGCGCGAGGAGGCCGTGCGGCTGTCGCTGACCGACGCGCTGACCGGCGTCAGCAACCGGCGCCACCTCGGCGAGGCGCTGCAGACCGAGATCACGCGCGCCCGCCGCTTCAGCCGGCCGCTGTCGGTCGTGATGTGCGACGTCGACCACTTCAAGCGGGTCAACGACACGCACGGCCACGCGAGCGGTGATGCGGTGCTGCGCTGCTGCGCCGCGCTCTTGCGCGAGACGGTGCGCCTCGACGTCGACTGGGTGGCCCGCTACGGCGGCGAGGAATTCGTGGTCGTGCTCCCCGAGACCGACCTCGAGCGCGCGCTCGCGGTCGCCGAGCGGCTGCGCGCCGCGGTCGAGTCGCTCGAGGTGCGGCACGAGTCGCGCACGTTGCGGGTGACGGCGAGCTTCGGTGTCGCCAGCACCGGCGAGCCGTGGCCGGAGGGCGGCGTCGGCGAGCGCCTGCTGACGCAGGCCGACCTGTGCCTCTACCTCAGCAAGCAGCAGGGCCGGAACCGGGTCACCGGCGAGCGCCTGCCCGAGTCCTCGCCTGGCGAGCGCGTCTGAGCGCGACTGCGCGCGCTCAGCCGACCCGCGCGGCCACGAACCGCGTGGTACGCCGGTAGTCCCGCTCCAGGAGGCCGAGCGCGTCGCGGCAGCGATCGAGGTCGCCCGCCACCGCCGCCGCCTCCAGTTCCTCGGCCCGCGCCGCGAGCGGCCGCGCCCGGAGGTTTGCGCTCGCGCCCTTGAGCGCGTGCGCCTGGCGCCGCAGCTCGCCGAGATCGCCACCCGCGAGCGCGGCCACGAGCGCGGCAAGCGCGCTGTCGCCACTTGCGATGAACACCTCGATCAGCTCCCGCTCGAAGCCCGCGTCGCCCTCGGTGAGCACCGCGAGCGCGGCGAGGTCGACCGGTGCGGCGTCGGCCGGCTCCGCGCCCGCGGCGCTGGCCGGCGCCGGGGTCAGCGCCCGCATGCCAGGCGGCGCCCAGCGCGCGAGGCTCGCCGCGAGGGCCGCCGGCTCGAGCGGCTTCGACAGGTAATCGTCCATGCCGGCCGCCAGGCAGCTGTCGCGATCGCCGGCGAGCGCATTCGCGGTCAGGGCAATGATCGGCAGGCGCTGGCCCGCCGGCTCGCGCTGGCGGATCTGGCGCGTCGCGTCGAAGCCGTCGAGCAGCGGCATCTGGCAGTCCATCAGCACCAGGTCGACGCCGCCCGCGAGCGCGGCCTCGACCGCCTCGATGCCGTTGCAGGCGACGCTGACGAGGCAGCCGAGCTTGCGCAGCTGGTGTTCGGCGACCCGCCGGTTGACGGCGTTGTCCTCGACGAGCAGCACCCGCAGCCCACTGCCGCTTGCCACCGGCGCCGAGTCAGACTGCGCCGTCGGGGCCGCGGCCGCGAGTCCGGCCAGGCAAGCGCGCAGCTGCTGGCGGCGGACCGGCTTCGACAGCATCGCATCGAAGCCAGCCGGCGGCGCGGCCGCGAGGCCGAGCGGCGCGAGCAGCACGAAGCGCGGCGCGCCCGCGCCGTGGCGGGCGCGCGTCAGCAGTTCGGCGAGCGCGCCGGATAGCAATCGCACGTCTATCATCGCGATCGCATCCGGCGGCAAGGTCGCGAGCGCCGCACCGAAGGCGGTCTCGTCGGCCGCGACCGTGGCGCGGCAGCCGGCGGCGGCGAGCTCGCGCGCGAGCGCACGCGCCGCCAGCGGCTGGCCGTCGAGGACGAGCACGGGGGTCGCCGTCGGAGCCGGCAGCGGCGCGGGCGCCGTCGCGCGGGCTGCGAGCCGTACCGTGAACCAGAAGCGCGACCCCGCGCCGGCGCTGCTCGTGACTCCGACCTGGCCGCCCATCAGCTCGGCGAGTCGCTTGACGATCGAGAGCCCGAGGCCAGAGCCACCGTAGTGGCGCGTCGTCGAGGAGTCGACCTGCGAGAACTCCCGGAACAGCCGGTCGAGCCGGTCGGCAGGGATGCCGATGCCGGTATCGCTGACGGTGAACGTCAGCAGCGTGGCCTCGCCGTCGGCGGCGGCGTCGACCTCGACCGCGACGTGGCCGCGCTCGGTGAACTTCACGGCGTTCGACAGCAAATTAATCAGGCACTGGCGCAGCCGGCCCGGGTCGCCGTGCACGGCCGCGGGCACGCGCTCCGTGACGTCGGCCACGAGCTCCAGGTCCTTGCCGAGCGCGGCCAGCGCCACCGAACCGAGCGCGTCGTCGACGACCGTGCGTGCATCGAAGTCGATGTGCTCGAGCTCCATCTTGCCGGCCTCGATCTTCGAGAAGTCGAGGATGTCGTTGACGAGCGCCAGCAGCGCCTCGCCGCTCGAGCGCACGATCTCGACGCACTCGCGCTGCGAGTCCGACAACGGCGTGTCGAGCAGCACGTGGGTCATGCCGATCACGCCATTGATCGGCGTGCGGATCTCGTGACTCATGTTGGCGAGGAACTCGCTCTTCGCTCGGCTCGCCTGCTCGGCGGCGGCGCGGGCGCGCTCGAGCTCGGCGGCCTGCTCGCGTCGGTCGGTCACGAGCTGCAGCGAGCCGGACAGGATCATCGCGCCGCTGGCGGCGTCGTGCGCGGCACGCGCGCGCAGCCGCAGCCACTGCCAGGCGCCGGCGGCGTCGCGGATGCGGAACTCGACGTCGTGCACGGCGCCCTGGTGCAGGTGCATCCGGGTCGCCGCCAGCAGCCGGCCGAAGTCGCCGGGCGCGAGCAGCCGGGCGAATCCCCGCACCGTGCTCGGCAACTGCTCCGGCCGGTAGCCGAGCAGCTCCGCGACCCGCGGTGCGAACCACAGTCGCCCGCGCGACAGGTCGAGGTCGACGAGGCCGTCGCTGGTGCCGCGGACCGCGCGCTCGAGGCGCGCCTCGGTCGCCGCCAGCGCGAGCTCCGCCTGCTTGCGCTCGGTGATGTCCATCGTCGAGCCGACGATGCGGCGGGCGCCGCCACCCGAGTGCAGCACGCGGCCGGCGCTCGAGACCCAGCGGATCGTGCGGTCGAGCCGCTGCAGCCGGTATTCGGCGCGATAGGCACCGCCGCTCGCAACGGCGGCGGTGAAGGCGCCGACCAGGGCCTCGAGGTCGTCCGGGTGCACGAGCGCGAGCCACTGGTCCTGCGTGATCTTGCCGTTCGGCGGCTGGATGCCCTGCAGCGCGAAGAACGAGGCCGAGCCCTGCAGCACCTGCGAGTCGAGGTCGAGGTCGAACACGCCGATGCCACCGGCCGCCTGCGCCGCCTCGAGGAATTCGCGCGACTGCCGTAGTTGTGCCTCGGCGACGCGTCGCTCGCGCACCTCGTTGTGCAGTGCCACGTTACCGTCGGTCAGCTGGCGCGCGGACTCCTCGAGTGCGCGGCCGCGTTCGCGCACCGACGCCGCCAGCTCCTGCAGGCCGGTGACGATCTCGCCGACCTCGTCGTCCGTGCGCGGCGGCAGCGCGAGCACCGCCGCGGGATCGGCATGGAAGCGGCGCATCGCGGCGGCGACGGCGCCGAGCGGCCCGGCGACCGCGCGGCGCGCCCACAGCGCAAGCGCGAGCGTGAGCCCGAGTACCGCAAGCAGCACGACCGCGAGCAGGTTCAGCGAGCGACGCACGTCGCCCTCGAGCGAGGAGAACGAGCGGTCGCCGCGGCTCTCGGCGCTCGCGATCACGGCGGTCAGCGCGGAGGTGAGCTGGCCGAACTCCACGTTCGAGGCGGCGACGTCGGCGCGTACCTCGGAGCTCGAGGCCTCGTCACGCAGCCGGATCAGGGCGCCCTGGAAGTCGGTCAGCGCCTGTGACACGGCCTGCAACTGCCTGGCACTCGCCGGCGGGATCACCGGGTCGCGGGCGAGATCGTCGACGTCCGCCGTCAGGTCCAGCGTCGCGCCGAGCAGCGCGTGCAGCCCATGCTGCTCGTGCGGGCCGGTGGTGCCGGCGAGCCGGGCGGTGGCGAGGTCGAGGTACTGGGAATGCAGCCCGTGCGCGCTGCCGAGCACCGCGGCGTATCGCCGCGCCTCGGTGACGCGCCGCGCGACGTCCTGGCGCGCCACCTCGCGGTAGCGGGATTGTGCGAAGCCGGTGAACGCGAGCGCCGCAACAAGCAGTGTGACGCTCGTCACAGGCACGACGAGGAGCTTCGCCGTGAGGCCCCACTGCTTCTTCATGCGAACCGATGCCGTCCTGGCCTGGGGCTTGGCCACGCCAATCGGTTGCCCCTCCGGTCTGTGTCGGCCGGGGGTGGGCCGACTTGAGGCAGGAAGCGGGGTTCGGCCCCTAGAATGGGCCGTCCTTTCGGAGGGTTATGGGTACCGATCCGCACGCCGGTCCTGACCGCGCCGCCGGTCGCCGGGGGTCGTCGGCGGGCCAGGACGCCGACTTCGCCCGGCGCCTGCTGGCCTGGTACCGGGTGCACGGCCGCCGCGACCTGCCCTGGCAACGCGACCCGACGCCGTATCGCGTCTGGGTCTCCGAGGTCATGCTGCAGCAGACGCAAGTCGCGACGGTCATCCCGTACTACGAGCGCTTCCTCGCGCGCTTTCCGGACGTGCGCTCGCTGGCGGCGGCGCCGCTCGACGAGGTCCTGCATCTCTGGTCGGGGCTCGGCTACTACGCCCGCGCCCGGAACCTGAAGCGCGCCGCCGAGCGGATCGCGGCGGAACACGGTGGCGAGGTGCCGACCTCCCTCGAGGCGCTGGTCGCGCTGCCGGGGATCGGGCGCTCGACGGCCGGCGCGATCCTCGCGCTGGCGCTCGATGCCCGGCACCCGATCCTCGATGGCAACGTGAAGCGCGTGCTGGCGCGCCGCTTCGGCATCGAGGGCGATCCGGGCGCCGCCAGCGTCCTGGCCACCCTCTGGGCGAAGAGTGACGCGGTCACGCCACCGACGCACGCGGCGGAGTACACGCAGGCGATCATGGATCTCGGCGCGACGCTCTGCACCCGCGCGCGCCCGCGTTGCGACGATTGCCCGGTCGCCGCGGGCTGCATCGCGCGCACGACCGGGCGGACCGCAGAGCTGCCGGTGGCTCGAGTGGCGCGCGCGCGGCCGCTGCGGCGCGTGGTCTGGCTCGTGCTCGCGCGGGACGGTGCGGTGCGACTCGAGCGCCGGCCGGCACGCGGCCTGTGGGGCGGGCTGTGGGGCTTCCCGGAATTCGCGACGCGTGCGGCGGCCCTGGCGGCCGCGCGCGAGTACGGTGCCGCACCGCGCGCTCGCGCGCGGTCGCTTCCGCCGATCCGGCACGGCTTCACGCACTTCGAGCTCGAGATCGAGCCCGTCCTCGTCACGCTTCCGCGCAGCCGCGCCGCGGTGGAGCAGGGCGATGCGACGTGGTACAACTCGCGCGCGCCGCGCCGGCTCGGCCTCGCGGCGCCGGTCGCCGCGCTCCTCGTGGCGCTCGAGGAGACAGCCGCGCGTCCGGTGTCACGGCCGCGCCGTCGGAGTTGAGATGGTGCGAATGGTCCACTGCGTCGTGCTCGGTCACGAGGCGCCCGGCCTCGACTACGTGCCGTATCCGGGAGCGCTCGGCCAGCGCATCTATGCCGGGGTCTCGAAGGAGGCCTGGCAGCGCTGGCTCGACCACCAGACGATGCTCATCAATGAGTACCGGCTGACGCCGATCGAGCCGAAGGCCCGGCAGTTCCTGGTCGGGGAGATGGAAAAGTTCCTGTTCGGCTCGGGCGCAGCAAAGCCTGAGGGGTTCGTCGCCGAGGGGGGCGAGAAGCCCAAACCTTGACGCCCTCGGCCGCTGACCGTTCTAATACGCGCCCGCTGGAGACCCGGAGATCCCAGTCTCCCCAGCGTAATCAGTCACTTACGACGGCCAGGTAGCTCAGCTGGTAGAGCAGCGGACTGAAAATCCGCGTGTCGGCGGTTCGACTCCGCCCCTGGCCACCATTTCCGTCAATCACTTGCGTCCCGCTGTCGGCCAGCACAGTTTCCCGTGCGGGAGTCCTGCGGGAACCCGCTTCTAGCTCGCACTCAATCGGCGCAGGACGACAAGTTCCGGTCTGGCGTCGATACCACGATCGCAAACTTGGTTCGCAGCCTCGATTAACTTCGATAGCTCCGCCGCCGAATAGTGCGTCGTGATCCGTCCCGACCGGTGACCCAGCAGGTCCTGACGGTCCTCAAAACTCACGCCAGCCGCCCGCAGGCGTCGGCCGAACGTGTGCTTGAGGTCATGCACTCGAACTTGTGGAAGCCCTGCTCGGACCCTTGCGCGAAGCCACGCTCCATTAAGCATCCGCTTCACGGGTTGGTCACGGTGGACGAAGACATGGGTTGGATGCCGTCCGCGTCGGGAAGCCACGATAGATTCCGCAACACGGTTCAGCACGACGAGCCGATCGTCGCCGTTCTTCACGTGACGACCCGGGATCATGAACACGCTCGTACCCAGTTCCGGCACCTTCACCTCCCAATCCCAGCGCAACCCGCAGATTTCGCTGTCGCGACACCCGGTGTTCACACCAAAGAGGGCCATGGCCGCCAAGTGATCCGGTAGTTCCTTTACCAGCCGTCCCTGCTCGTCCCAGGTCATGGGGTAGGGCTGGCGCTTCTCCGTGTCGGGCAGTAGCCGGACCTTTGGCGCAACCGCCAACCACGTTAGCCCAAACTCGTCCATCCAATCCGTTGCCGCTAGGTTCAGGATGCGGCGGACGACCTTTAGACCGTGGTTGATAGTTCCCGTGCTGACTTCCTCCTTCCGTCTCCGGTCAATCCACGGCTGCAGTACACCCATGTGGATTCGATCGAGGGGATACTGCCCTAGGAAGGGCATTAATCCTTTCAGGCGGCCGACATCGCTGTCCAAGCTTCGCTTCTGCCGATTCTCCAGTACAAACTTCGCCGCTGCCTGCTCGAAGGTTCGCGTGGGCCTCACGCCATAGACACTCGCCTGCCGGACCTGCTCCATCAGGCGGGCGAGGAATCGCTCCGCCTCTTTGAGCTGAGGTGATCCAGTGCTCTGGCAAATTCGCCGCCCGCCAATGCGTTTGTCGACGTGCCAGACGCCCTTACGTTGGAATAGGCCCGGTACTCTCTTTCGCCCCATAGTCGTCCTCCTTCAGGTCGACCGGGGCGCCCGTTGCGCCGCTTATATTCGTCGGCCCATCTATCCAGATCAAGACGATCGAACGCTATCCCTTGAATGCCTATGCGAACCTCGACGACCGACGGGCGAACCTCTCGGTTGAACCGATTACGGTCCATTCCCAAGTACTTCGGGGCGTCGCGTAGGCGTAAGAACCGCGGCTGTGTCACGGCCTCGTCGTCCGTGATGTCCCCGACAGGGGAAACGAGTCTCGTCGACGGGATGGGCCGGGAATCAGCGTCGTGCTACGGCGCCCTTCCATGACCGCCGTAATCGACACGTAATCGCTGCCCGTAGGCCGTAGTCGCGTCTTCAGAGGCAAGGCCGGATCCTCGATTCAGTTCTGAGGATGCCGAGCCTCGCGGAGTAAGCGATTCAGGTGCAGGGGAGAAACTAGATGACTTTCTTACCGTGCGGACCGCAGCCAGGGGATCGCCAGATTTGGCTCAGCTGAATCCCATCGCGCAAGTCTTGAATGGCTTGATTCGTGCTAACTCCGGTCAACGCATCTTCCCGTATCAGTGCTTCCACGACCACACGAACCGCCGAACCCCATCGCTTCCATGCCTTGGAAACCGATTCAAGGCCCGTGTCCGCATTCATCCGCCACTCTGATACGACCTGATCTTGGGCTCTAACAATCGTTGAACCAGCAAGCTGCAACAGCGCAACATCCATCGCTTGGAATAGGTCCCTCCTCTCAGTAGTAATCGGTCTCCCCCGAGTGATTGGAATGCCAAACGCAATCCTGAAATCCCAGCTGGTCCTATTGGTGCCGATCAAGTCCTCGTAGATTCCAACAAGTCCGTCGGCGAGCCACGTCTGCTCCGAGGGACTGAGTTCGCCGTGTCCGCGCACCCACAAAGACGCACGGCGAAAAGCGTCAGCGATGGTCGCAGTTTCCTCCGCCATGTCTGGAAGGTTGCAGTCGACCAGCACATAGCGGCGCCCAAGCTGGGGCATCGGGTGGTAAACGACACTCAGCACGTAATTAGTCTCCGGGAGGGCGAGTACCACCTCGCGTGCTCGACCGCCACCGGAAGATCCCTGTTCTGTAGTCTCCATACCGTCCTCGATCTCGGATTGACGGATCGCGATTGCCGCCGCTGAGGGTCGTGCGTTCTCTTCTCTGCTAGCCATCTGAGTCCCTCGTGCTCACTCTGGGGCCCTGATTAGCGAATTCGCTTGTGACAGTTTCCAGAAGTCTCAGCGAGGGGGTGGGGGGGGGGTCACAATTTTCCCGCGACCGCGGTTGTTTGTTAGTCACTCCAGAAGTCTGCGAATCGGTTCGGTGCCAATTCGGTGTACTTCACTGTGTGCTGGATATTTCGGTGCCCCAAGTAATGCTGGATAGCCCGGGTGTCATGCCCCTCGTTAGCAAGCTTGAAGCCGCAGGCGTGCCGGAGCATGTGGGGGTGCACCGGTATCCGGATTTCGGCCGCGATTCCAGCCCGGGCAACAAGCTTCCGCACGTTGCTTGGAGTCATCGTTCCGCCGCGTTCCGAATTGAAGACATATGGCGAGGCCGCCGATTCCCGCCGCAACTGGCGCAGGGCTCGAATCTCTGGTCCGCGAAGCGGTTGGGAAGAGCTGGTTCCGCCCTTGAGGCGGGTCACATGCAGTAGGCCACCTGAGAGATCGACTTGGCTCCAGCGCAGCACCACAAGCTCTGAGACCCGAAGGCCATGACGGTAGGCCAACATTAGAGCCGTACTGTCCCGCAGGCCGTGACGGCCTCCACGAGCGGCTTGGATCAAGGATTCGACCTCCCGAGGCGTCAAGTACTCCCTTGGGCGAAGTTCAGCATTCCGGACCCGCCTGGGAGGGGTCGAACGAGATCTGTTCTGAGCCGGGAACAGGACAAAAACTTTCCCATTTTCAGTCATCGGGCACCCGTCATCAGAACTGTTAATTGCCTGAAATCTTCAGGCGATTAAGGTCCGACTTTCCCATTAGCGGTCCGAATTGGGACAGTCTCTATGACTGCAAGTGGGGCTGCTTGTTCCGCGAAAAGCCGCATTTCTACCGACGCCGCTGATGATTCGAGTATCCGTCGTGAGGAGTGAGCTACTAGAGAGCAAATCCTCTCAGTTCTTTCCCTGCTAGTAGCCGCTGAGCCACGATATTTTGCAGCGGAAGTGACCGACCGGGTGACCATTCCGGCAGAAGGAGGTAGCAGTGGCACTTTCCGACGAAGCCCGCGCGCTGCGGAACTCTAGACCTCTCGTGTTGAATCTCCCGCCGCCGGAGCTAGAAGTTGAAGTTCTGGCACGAATTGTTGGCGACGGCCTGCTTCTGGGTACTGCGAGAGCTGAAAGGGGGTCAAAGCTCAACGAGGATTGCTTTGATGCGATCTGCGTCATCATGGCTAACGTGTTCCGACAACGTTTCAGTGATCCCAAACGCTATGTCGCTGTGTCGATGGCTTCCGGTACTTATCGTGGCGGCATCAGCTACAACGCGTGGAAGCGTACCGTGGACTATTTGGTCGCACATGGTTGGATCGAATTTAAAAAGGGCTTTTACGACAGAGCGAGCGGCAGACGCTTTAGGTCGCGGATTCGGGGGACTGAGCACCTCATCGAGGTGGGGTTGCAGGTAGGCATTCAACCGAATCTATTGCGGCCGTACCCTGTGCACGCGCTCGTGGAGCTTCGAGATACAAAGGAGAACGGCGGCGAGATTCTTCCGTGGCCTTCAGATCCCGTCGATAGGCAGGCGCTGGCCGTCATGGAGTCCAATCTGAAGCGAATCAATATGGCTTTGGCGGAAGTATTTATCGCGCTTCACGTGCCGGATTTGGTCATCTCTCAGATAAGTGCAGCGCTTCAACGAACTCAGCCGGAACGATCCTGGGTCGATTTCTACAACAGATTCCTATGCCGCATCTTCAACGATGGGAATACCAAACTCGGCGGTCGATTCTTCGGGGGATGGTGGCAGCAGATACCAAGGGAATATCGGAAGTTCATACATCTCGCCGCTCCGGGTGAGGAACCGCTTTGGACGGTAGAGGTCGACTTCCGCGGAGTTCAGCCGGCGATCTTGTATGCGCGGATTGGGCAAATTCCGCCACAGGACTGCTATGCGATTCACCCATATATCAGGCCAATTGGCGCCGCCCGCGATTGCCTAAAGGCGGCGTTGATGTGCCTACTGAACTCTTCAAGCGAGATCGAGGCAGAACAAGCGCTCCGGAATGAGGTTAGAAAGAGCTTCTACACCAGCTGGTATCGTCGGCATCCAGAATCGGAGTGCCCGAAGATGACGATTCGACAGATGCTTCCCGAGGGTCTACCGGACGTGCCCGAAATGCTGGACACCCTTAGTCGAGTTCATGCCCCGATTGCCCGCTACTTCTACCAGGGGGTTGGTAAGGAGCTGATGTTCACCGAGTCCGCGATCGCAGAGCGAATCATGATCTCGTTACTAGATCGTGGAATCGTTGTTCTACCGATTCACGATAGTTTCCTTGTGCGGAAGGGAGCTCAAGGGTCCCTACGGGACGCGATGAACGAGGCATTCGAGTTCGTAACCGGCGCAAGTTGCGGGCTGAAGGAGGACGTTACAGAGCTAGATGACTACCGAAACAGGGAAGATCAGTGGCGCGACGATGTCACTGTTGAGGAGATGGCGAACATCATTCGGGATGAGGATCGTTCGACAGGCCTGTACTGGGAGGTTAGGTCAGACTGGGAACAGATGCAGAACAGTGGCCGAGAGGCGATAGCAGAAGCGAGGCGCGCGGATAGACGTTGACGATGACGATTAGTAGCCGGCCTTCGTCGCCTTGGGGGGCCTCGGCCGGCTGAGGGAGGGGATCCCATTACTAGTTACGTGACAGTACCTCCTTCACAAGTTATTGTTTATATAGATGATCCGCCGAAGTTGCGGTCCTAGGTGTGCCAGGACCCGCGCATTGCCGAGTGTCAGCATAGGAAGCTTGACTCGACCTGCTCGCGGTAATTTCGCGAATCCTTCGGACGGAATGGAACTGGGGTCTGACAAGGGCCCAACCTAGCCTGCATTTGGAATGACGTGACCAGAACAGCCCGTTCACCTTCAAAACCAAGGGGTCGGCCGATCTTGCGATGGGCCGGCAGCAAACGCCAGCTAGTCCCGACGATTCGAGGTCTATTCCCGAAAAACTACGAACGATATCTAGAGCCGTTCGCGGGATCAGCCGCCGTATTCGTCGCCGCTAGGCCGAGACGTGCCGTCATCTCCGACATCAACCCAGGGCTGATCGAAGCGTATCGCGTCGTCCGGCTAGAACCTGGGAAGGTCGCCCGACAAGCGACCCGGTGGCCAGTAAGTTCTGACACCTATTATCGAATCCGAAGCATTGATCCGGAGAGGCTATCGTCAGTTGGCCGAGCTGCGCGGTTCATCTACCTGAACAGGTATTGCTTCAACGGCGTCTATCGCGAGAATCAGCAGCGCCGTTTTAACGTGCCCTACGGCCGTACAACCGGGAAGATGCCGCGACCTGCCGAATTCAAAGCATTTGCGAAACTACTTAAGCGCGCACGCCTTGTCTGCTGCGATTTCGAGGAGACCTTGCGCCTCGCTGGAAAGCGAGACTTGGTCTATGTTGATCCCCCTTACTACGCCGCAGGTCGTGTATTCAAAGGTGAGTACGGGTACGCCGCGTTTAACTCCGAGGACGAAGATCGATTGATCGCGGCGTTAACTTCCGCTGCTAGGCGCGGAGCGTATCTTATCGTTTCGTATAACGGCTCTCTGAAAGCACGCCTTCCTGGCTGGCGTGCTGTGCGGCAGCGTGTAATTCGGAACGTTGGAGGATTTGCCTCCAAACGGAAGCGGATCTTTGAATTCATCTACACCAACATCGTCGCCGATGACTGAAGCCTCCCACGCCGTCGAAGCCGCCGCGCAATGCATACGGCTGCTCGTTCTTAGTGATCTGCATGTAGATCCAGATCCAACTTCCGACGAATCTCACCTGTCAATGACGCCATCGCCGACCTCTCCAAATGGCGACCCCTTCGTCACAGCCCTTGAGCTAATCAAGACCGAAGCGATCGCTGCAGACTACGTGCTTTGTCCTGGCGATCTCGGGAACCGAGCTCACCCCGGCGCGCTGGCGGACGCTTGGAAGCGGCTAGCGGAGCTTAAGCAAGCTGTTGGCGCTCAACAACTGATCGCTGCAACTGGCAATCACGATCTGGACTCTCGCCTCAAGCACAATTCGTACGATCCGACTGAGATCCTCAAAGGACTTGCGCCACGATATCCAGTCAGCAGCGAGTCTGAATCAAATCGATATTGGGCTCATCATTTCGCAGTAGTTGAAGCAACCAACTTACGCGTCGTTTCGCTGAACAGCTCCGCATATCACTGGATAGAAAACGAGTGGGAGCGTGGCCGAGTGTCCATAGCCACACTTGAGGAAATCAAGCGTTATCTCAGCGGAGCAAGCCCGAAGCTAGTCAACGTACTCCTATGTCACCACCATCCACACAGACACCCGGAGTTGAGAATTCCGAACAGTTCATTTGACGTGATGATGGATGGGAATCACTTGGTGCACCTACTGGGATCAGGCGATTTTGGCAGTTGGATGATAGTGCATGGGCACAAACACCATCCAAATCTAATCTACGCATCAGGCGCAGCGAATCCGCCCGTTGTTCTCTCATGCGGAAGCTTTTCGGCGCGTATCTACAAGGAGCTCTCGACGCTCGCTCGGAATCAAATGTACCTGATCGAGTATCCGCTGAATGACATCAGGGACCTGGGTCTGGTCGGGCGAGTCCGTGCATGGGACTGGGCGTACGGACGCGGATGGGCAATCGCTGCAAACGGACAGCTACCCGCGGTGTCGCCGTTTGGTGCGCGCGAGGCCCCTACAGTGTACGCGAACAGAATCTTCCGGCTCGTGTCCGAGGGATCCTATAGCCGTTGGGATGAACTCGTTCGTCTCGAACCTATGCTGGATTACCTTCCACCCGAGAAGGCTCAAAAGGTCTTCTCACTGCTGATGAGCCAATACAAAATGACCGTCGAATTCGACGGGCAGCTACCCCGGCAAGTATCGAAGCCATGAGCAAGCCAATTGCGCTCAGTAGCCCGGAGCTTGCCTTCAATGCGCGCTGGCTTACGGAGACTGAGGTCGCGGAAACCTTCGTACCTCCCCATCACTTCAGTCGCGTCGCGAGACGAGGGCACACACTCATCGTTGGACCTCGCGGGAGCGGGAAGACTACGTTACTGAAAATGCTGCAGCCGGCCGCGTTGTCTGCATGGGCGACGAAGTCGGCCGGCGAAATTCGAAATCTTGTTGACTATTGCGGAGCTTTTGTCCCAGCGGACATCAGTTGGAGCCAGCAGGTTTCGGCCGCATTGGACCCGGGGACTGCCCAGAGGGTGATGCAAGCCGCATTTACTACGAGCGCGCTTCGCGCTCTTGTAGAGACCGCAGAGTGGCGAGTTCTAGAAGTGGACGACGTGGGAACCCAGAGGTTTCTTGGGGTCCATTTGGAAAGAAGCCGAGAAGTTGCCCTTGTGCGGGAAGTAGCCAATGCCTGGGGACTGAATCTTGAGACCCCGTCGCTCCTAGGCCTACGTCATTCATTGAGGCGGGCGCTTCTCTCTCTGAGATCAAGCGTTGATAGCGCGATTGCGAAAGATCCCGGTGGGTCGCAAATCGGACATCCTTTATCTTCCATCGACCTCTTGCAGGCCGCGGCACTTTTCGTAGAAATCTTTAATGACGCTGTCGCTGAGGGCCACCGGCGATGGGCGCTACTGTTTGATGAGTTGGAGATCGCGCCTGCTTGGATTCAGAAGTACCTATTTGAGGCGCTCCGATCGGCGGATTCGCGTTTGCTATTGAAGCTAGCGCTCAGCCCTTTCAACAACAACATCTCTATTGGCGAAGCGGGAACCGCCCCGGCGGCCGGACAAGATTACGAGCAGGTCGCACTCTGGTTCGCACAGCGGAGACCGGCCGAGCGGGCGCACGAGCAATTGCCCTTCTGCGTTGCAATCTGGGATACAACATTGCGGAGGCTGCGGCTTCCTAACACCTCGGCGTTTGAGGCACTCGGCGATTCGGCGTCTACGGACGACGACCCCGTTGCAGAGCAAGGTGAGAGCGGTCGGCGCGGCCGGGCTCGTCGCAGAGACGTATATGCGCTAACGGGAAAGCGGGGTAGAGCCTTTAAGCAGCTTTATGACATCGATTCAACATTTCGGAGTTACATGTCGGCCCGGGATGTCACCCCGCAATCAATAAATAGAATGCGAGAAGAGGAAAAGGCGCGCGTAATTCGTAAAGTCGCGCCCATCGTGGCTGTACGCGCGTTCTACCGAGGACCGAGCCAAAGCGACGGCAATGTGCAATCTGTCGCCCGCAGCCGGAAAGGCATAGACCTCTATACCGGCGCAGAAGCGTTCTTTGCAATCTCAGAGGGGCATCCTCGCTGGCTAAAAATGGTTCTTGCGCGGATACTGGAGGATGCCAGCGACTCTGGCCAACTTCGAATCCGACGAGATCGCCAAGGTGCCGCCATGTTGGCGGCTGCGCACCGATTCAACGCATTGTTGTCAACCCTCTCCAGCGGATTACCAGCCACTCAGTCTAAATTCAGGTCGGTTCATCAGCTGGTGAAGACTGTGGCGGAGTACTTTCACAGCGAGGTTGTCAAAGCGCCTTTTAGAGCGGAACCGCCGCTCTCGTTTATCGTGGACGCGAACATTTCCGACGAGTTCCTTCTGGCGCTTCAATTGGCAGTGAACATTGGGGCATTCGTCTACATGCCGGATGGTGAAGGCGAGATCGTTTTGCGCTCGCTCCGTGGTCGTCGATTCAGGGTTTCGTATTGGCTCGCGCCAATCTATGGCTTGCCTCTTGTATCTGGGCGGGCCGTTTCGCTAAGTTCAATTCTCTTCGAAGGCGCGCGTGGGGACGATTTGTTCACTGAGATTGCGAGAAGCGACTGACAAAATGGAAGACTTTGTAGTCGCTCCGCTCTCCACTAAGGAGATTTCTACTACCGAGTATTCGGCCTTCATCTGCGCACTCGGATACGAGTCCCGTGCACGGGCGATTCTCGAGAGATTTGAGCCTCGAGCCCAACATCGTGTGGCGTTGGAATTTCCCGAGCCGCAGACGGGTCTGGCATTCCGAAAAAATCGCGCTGCGATGTCGGACTTTGGTTGCGACATCCGACCGGCACAGAATGATGCGCGATTCCGTGCCGCAATCCAAGACGTCTTCTCTACGCTCCGCACAGAATCCGGCGTGCCACTTCGTGTCCTCATAGACGTCTCAAGCCAAACCCGTTCACGGATTGCGCAGCTCTTGATGCATTGCAAACGGTTAGGTCGCACTGAATCGTTCCAGGCCGACATTGTGTACGCGTTGGCGGATTTCTCTCCATCCGATCGAAATGAACTCCCGATGCAGTACATTGAGCCGGTATGCCCAGAATTCGCTGGTGTGAGTCTCGACCCCGGGAGACCACCCACCGCGGTGGTGGGCCTAGGATACGAGGTGGGTAAAGCTCTCGGCGCAGTAGAGTATCTCCAGGCTGACGAGAGTTGGATGTTTGTGCCTGAATCACCTATTGGTGAATACTTAATTGAAGTGGCGCAGGCGAACGAGCTATTGCTTGCGAGCACGCCGCCGCGGCGCGTTATCCGCTACGAAGTGCTGAATCCCTTCGATACGTATGGCATTTTGGAATCGCTGGTATTCGGACTCGAACGCGACAGTCGCCCGATGTTGCTTCCGTTCGGGCCAAAGATCTTCAGCGTCGTATCAATGCTCGCGGCGCTTAAGCATGAAACCGCAGCAGTGTGGCGCATTTCCTCTGGCGAACCGGAGAGACCCACCGATCGAATTGCTTCGCGCCATGTTTGTGGCCTTCAAATTCGATTTCCGGGTGGAGATTGCATGTCCGCGTGAAACCAGGGTAATGAGCGGGCTGACTCCACCAATTCGAACGTGACGTTCACTGCTGCGCGCCAACTGACGGTCGACTGATAGTTCGATTCTCGCATCAGTCCAGATTGGCGAAACTGGCGGACTCTATTGCACATGACGCCCTTGAGTATGGCGGCGCAATTTGAATTCGGAAAGGACGTAGGCGCTGGCGAGCTTAGTCTCGCTTGACGATGCGGAATAGGCGAGACCCACAAGGCAGACCAGCCTTGTTCCGTTCGGACGTAGAATTACAGTTGTGCGTGCCGATTCGCACAGACTGAGACGGTGCCGTCGAACGGTGCGCAAATCGCAACTTTCAATAGGTGCTAGGGAAACCCGTTTTTGCGATGTCGTGCTCTTGCTATGGCTGCCGAGACTGGAGCGTCAAGATTGCTTGCTCGCTGTGTCAATTTGGGTCACGTCTCATCAGCGTCGGCGATGGTAGGTCGTAACTTGACTGTTCTTGGCGCAAAGCACAGTGCTCGTTTGAGCACTTGGTAGCTTCGCAATTGTTGACAGTGTCCGGAGGATTGGTCGCTCTATAGCTCGGCCTCGTGGGTTTCCGCGACCGCATAAGGTCCAAGATCCAGATCTCTCTGATGTAGAAAGACGCTGGGTATAGATAGGCTGGGCGTTTCCTCGCGGCACTTGGCTGATGAGCGGCACGCCGACAACAAACACGAAGATCCCTATGTAGAGGACCACTCGGGGATGACATCGAACCTTGTTGCCGGACGCCGGGATGCATCTGGGCGACCCAGTTCTCGAATGGCTAAATCGTGCACCGTCGGTTGGGGCCGGCTAATCGGTGAGTCGAATTACTCATGCCATGTTCGTCGACCGTGCTGCTATGCCGCCCGCAGGCTCAAACATGGGCGGCGCTTAGCTGCAAGCTAAAGATGAGGCGCCGACGCGCGGACCTACACATCTGGAGGGACGCACAGTTGAGTTAGCAATGCGCCGATTGCCTCAAATTGAGCGCCGATGCGCTGATCGCGATTGCAGGTCTTCGCCGCGCTCCCATGTTCTAGGCAATCTGCTACGACTAGGTGATGTCGAGTCTTGAGAATACGTCGACCGAATGGTTGCGCTCTAACCTCCGTCGAGTTTGTCACCGCGAGCAGACGCTGAGGGCTGTGACCAACGCAGCGAGCATTGGACGGGATGACCGTTCCTGGCGCTCGACTCAGCCGTGTCGATACGAAGTCCGACTATCAGCCTTTTGGATCTCCGGCGAGCCGAAACAAGAGTCCAGGGGGCGGCTATGGAGCTGAAGTGCCGAGGTTGGCGATCTATTGGATAGAAGCGCTCAGGCGAATGGCGAGGGCGTAGCCGAATAGGTAGCTAGCGAGAAGCTGCAGAAGCGGCCAACGTATCTTCCCTTCGCGGGCACGCACAAACTCCGTGATGCCGATGATAGACATCGCCATAGAAATCGTTACGCCGAAAAGAACAATTGCTAGGACGTTATCAAAATGCCCACCAGCAGGCGCACGCTCAAATGTAAGCGCCCGTGTGATTAGCTGATCTGACAAGTTACGATTGAAATAATAAACGCCGTAGCCGGCCAGGCTGTACCAGTACGCCACCAGCATTGGAGCGTACGCCATGCGAAAACCCTGAGCGAAACCGACCACGAAGCCGACACCCATCTGAGTCGTCAATAGTCGCCAGATCGCCAAACGGTCAAGCATATTGGAGAGTTCTGTGCGATTGCGAAGCAACTTCATGGGAGTAACGTAGAAGGGATTGCAGGGCCCTGGATGCCACGCGAGCAGTCGTCTCAACTTCTCCGAATTCGGCGCGAGTTCTGTCATCGTGCAAAGCAGCGCGAGATGTAGCGAACACTGCGCAAAGACGAGGGTAATAATGGTCCTAGCCGCCGCGTCCGCGTATTCGCGAGGGTACCTGCCCGCAAAAAGCTCAATTTGCTCGTGGTTGGTTCCTAGCGCGACCATCGTCGCAGCGATGAGCGGTACTGGTATCGCCAGCAGTTTGGTTAGCCCGTTAAGGTGACGTTCTGCAGTCTGAAGCGCCTCTTCCTCTGAAATCACACGGTCTGGCTCAGGACGCTTTTCCGCCCGCTCCCTGCGCAAGAACCGCGTTCCCCACGTACTTCGATGCGGGGCCTCATACGGCGAGCCGCCGTCTCCTCCATCTTCAGGGTCGCCGTGCTTCGCTTCTGTCACGTGAGGTCTCGCACAAGCTTCATACTAGAGTCTTCCATATACAGTCGCGCCGCGGCTGCCACATTGTAAAGAGCGACCGAAGCTGCCTGTGCTCATTTCGACGTTCGTGCCATCCAACATCGACCGAAAGATCACACGACGGATTTCAGTGGCTACATACATGGCCTAGTGCTTCGTCTGACACACTTATCGCGATTCCGCCGCGAGGTGAATTGCTATTTGGCTGGGTCATGAGCCGCGTGCGTAGTCTCTTCCGGAGCGTTCCAGTCGCGAATCACTAACTTCCTGTGATCACTGAGCGGGGTGCCCTCGCGCTTCAGATCTACGGAGCGCCGGAGAACTTATTGGTTTGATCGCGTGTGTCTTTGGCTCAGCCGGGCTGACACGGACTCCGCGTTTCGAATCGGAGTCCGTGCAGTGAATACAGACTACCGGTGTACTCTCCATTCCATTCCTGCTGATTTTCGCGCTCGGAGGACTCTCTTCCCGAACTCCGCAGAGCACTCGCTAGCCAATAGTGGCCGCTGAAATGAATCAAATGCTGCCCTCACGACTGCGAACCCAACGATCCGCATTCACAGAATTTGTCTAGCAGCCTATTGCCACTCAGCGAGAATAGTGACGCGGAGAAACGTAGAGTTGAAGGAGCAGTGCCAATAGTCCCAATCTCACTTTGTATGGAAGCGGCGTCTTCGACGCGATCCGCGAAGAAATTCGGACATATTGGGAAGAAACGCCGCATATGGCTGACGGGTCTTCGAAGGGTCCAAATTCAGCAGTTCCACCGTCAAGTCCGCTAAATCTGCGAATACTTGTCGGATCCTGTTCGCCGTCGAGTTCCCGTGTAATCCTGCATTCACAGCAACAATTGCGTCGTCGACGAGCGCTCCGAGGCGATTAATTCGTGTCGCGCGACCGCGGGCATGCAGACGGATACTTGTGGAAATAAATGCCCACAGTCGGTTCTGGTATTTGGCTTTAGAGACAGGATGGCCGTTAATCAGCCCAGGGCGTGGTGGGAAGAGCGCATCGGCGAGTTGTTCAAGATATCTTCGCGCAGACAAAGCGGCTTGTGCGAGTTCTTCTTCATCGAGTGCATCGAGCGCTGTCCGAGCCGCTGTTCCGAGAGTCACTAACAGTCGCGGACTCAGATCCTCCAGAAGAAGGATCGCTTCGTCTGCCCGGTCAAGCCCGCGTGACCGTGCGATCACTCTTCGCAGTGCGCCCACCTTTGCGAAATGCTGCGGTGTGTCGAAATTGTCAAAAATCGTACCGTGCGCACCCCTGTCCTCCCATGTCACGACTGTGAAGCCGAGCTTCCTGAGCGCGCGAGCCTCACCTTTGTCCCTCGCGTCGACGTCCCCCATTGAATCGTAAAGATGGCAGCGCCTTCCCTGAATACGATAAATGCCGATGAGCGAATTTCGGTAAAGCACGAGGTGGATAGGTATCGACAAATCAATTTCGTGCATCCCGAGGTACGCCGAGTCGGACAACAAGGATTTATGCAATCTCAGGGCGGTTGCTACATCAATGTTTTGAATTGTCCACGTGTAAACCGTCGAGCGTAAGTAAGTTGAGCGGAGTTTGTGGCCGAGAAGATGCCTCCATCGGCATGAATAGAAGGTCAGTTTTGCGAGATGGACCAGTGATTGTTTCGAAGAGTGCGCGTTCGAGGCGAGCAGCACGTCGCCCACCTTCACTTTTAATTGCCGGCCGCAGCGCTGGAGAATATTCGTTGACAGGATAGCGTCGCGAATTGGATCGCCGTAGGTGCCTTGGAATTTAGAGTCGCCAGAGTTAAAGAGTAGGGCTACGTGCATATCCGTGTACAACCAACATTCATCTAGCTGCCGGTACCGTGCTCCACCTACTTGGGCCAGCGGCGCCCCACGTACTGTACTGCGGCCGAATGGCCGGGTTTCACGACGCGCGAATGGGGCACGACCGACATGGACGGGCGCGTACATTCGGCATCAGCACATGACTGTTCCGTATCTAGCAATCAGAGCGGGAACTTTGCGGAAGTCCGCCGAGCGCCGCCATGCACTGTGGGGCATCTTGTGCAACGAGCGCCCCGCTAACCAATTGATTTATCGGTCTTTCGCTACTTCGGTCCAGGACTGAAAATCCGCGTGTCGGCGGTTCGACTCCGCCCCTGGCCACCACTCCTCCGTACCGCTTTACCGTTGCCCGCCGATACGCGGCAGGGCGGGGCATGAATGGCCGGCGGGGAGCTGCGCCTCGCTACCGCATCCGCCGGAATCTGTACCTGGGGACTGGCGAGATCAGTCCGCCTCGAAGACGGGACTCACCCCGAGACCCCGCAGCCGCTCGCCGATCGCCTTGTTCGTGTCGAGCGGCACGAAGAATGCGTGCATCGGCCACTCGAGCGTCGCGAGGCGCTTGACGATCTCCGGACCCCGCGACCGGAAGCGCGCCCAGCGCGTCAGCTCGACGCCGAACACGAAGGTACGCGCCTTAGCGTCGCTCGGCAGGAGCCGCCGCGCAATCCAGACGCGCGCGATGCCATCCGCGCTCCGCGCGAGCTGCTCGCGCAGCTGGGCGAGCGCCTCCGCATCGAGCTCGGCGGCGACCAACGTGTGGCCCGAGTCAAAATGTTCGAGCTCCGCCTCGCGCCGCGCGTCGAGCGCATGCTGCTCGTTCCATCGCGCACTGAACTCCTCGGCGAGCTCGTCCTGGCCACGGGCCTTCAGGAACGCGTAGGCGCGCTGGCAGGCGGGCTTGACCGCCTCGGCATCGAGGGCCATGGCGCTGCGCAGGTACCCGAGTCCCGTGTCGTCGTCCCGATCGAGCCGCAGCGAACCCTCGAGATAGAGGGTGACCGCGCGGTCAGGAGTCCGGCGGTTGAAGGCGCTGATCTCGGGCAGGTGGTCGACATCGGGCTCCACCCGGGTCTGTAACTGGAGGCGCTCGATGGTCTCCTCGAGCGTCGGCGTCGGCAGCGCACGCAGCGCCTCGATTCGCGCGCGCTGGCTCTGCCACTCCTGGTGGCGCCGGCGCCAGCCCGCTTCGACCTGCGCGCGCCACTCATCCTGGAATGTCGAGCGAAGCTGGGCGGCCAGCCCGCCGAGCCAGGCCGTGGCCGCGGACTCGGTTGAGAGCGGCGGTGGCAGTACCGCGACTTGCGATGCCTGTCCCGGCAGCGCCTCGAGGCGCGCGCGCAGCACCGGGTGCGTGTCGAACGGGGACTTCCGGCGATTCAGCGAATCCGCGAGCCAGCGCGTCGCGAGCTCGGCCGACGGTACCGCGACGGCGTCGTGCGCCCAGCGCTCGGACACGTCGCGCGGCGGCTCGGCAGCCGCGCCGACGCCTTTAAACACCTGCTCGAAGAAGCGCTGGTACTGGGCGCCCGCGACGTTGATGCGCTTCAGCGCGTTCGCGGCGACCGCCGGACTCACGAGCTCGGCCGAAGCGGCGTCGGCCTCGTACTCCTGGGCGCGGGCGAGCACGAAGGTGTAGGCGTTGAAGAACGGTGCGTACCAGCCGATCACGGTGCGGACCGCGCGACCGCCGACGCCGTCCCACCTCGAGGCGACGTCCTGGAGGGCGCTCCAGGTGTGGCGCAGCCGGTAGATGTAGGCGCCGAAGTGCGCGTGCGCGCCAGACAGGTGCCCGTACTCGTGCGCCACGACCGCGAGCGCTTCGTCCGCGGAGACGCTCTCGAGCAGCGGCAGGCCGAGGATCAGGTAGTTCCGCGGCAGCCCGAAGAGGCCGAGCAGCGGCCGCTGCACGACCGCGGCGTTCACGTCATCGTTGACCAACACGTGATGGAACGCTGGCCCGCGCATGCGGGCGCGCAGGCGGTCGATCGCGGCGAACAGCGCCGGTGCCTCGGCGCGACGGATCTCGCGTCCGACCGGCTTCGGAAAGCGGGTGAACAGCGCCGCCACCGACGACTTCAACAGAATCCAGAGCGGTGCCGCCAGCAGGATCAGGAACTTGCCGAGCTTGAGGATCAGGAGCACGAACTTGCCGGTGTAGGCCAGGAACCCGACCAGTGCGATCAGCAGCACGATGCCGAGTCCGGCAAACAACAGCACGAGCAGCAGCACGCCGAAGCCGACCGCCGCGAGCAGCGCAACCTTGACCTTGTAGGCCACGGGCGCCGCCCGGCTCTCCTGCTCGAGCCGTTCGACCATCTCCGTGAAACGCTGCTCGTCCATCCCGGTCCTCCTGGTTGACCGATGCCGGCCGCCGGCGATTCGCAGACCCGCCGGTTGCCGCTTCTGTGGCGAGGCCCGCTAGTCGCCGACCGCGCGGCGCCCGGCGCCGAGCTCTAATCGAGCAGGCCCGCGCGACGCTCGAAGGCCGCGTATCTCGGATCGGCGTAGACGTTCGCCATGAAGGGATTGTGGCGCACGTACATAAGCCCGGCGTCATGGTGCGTCCGCGCCAGCTCGAGCCACTGCAGCGCCCGCTCGACGTCGCCGAACACCGCGTAAGTCTCCGCCACCTGGAACTCGCCACCTCGAGGATCGGCGACCATCGCCGCGAGTGCGGCCCGCGCCTCCGCGGTGCGGTGCGTGACGAAGGCCGCGATCGGCGTTCCGAGCCGGCGCCACTCGACCGCGGGTTCCGCCTCGTAGGCGGAGGCCGCCTCAGCGAAGCGGCCCTGCACGTAGAGCGCGCGTGCGAGCTCGTAGTGCAGCGCCGGGAAGCGTGGATTCGCCGCGATCAGCGGCCGCAGGATGGACTCCGACTCGGCCGCGCGGCCCGCGTTCAGCACGATGCGCGCCAGGTAGCGGCCGTGCAACGGATTGAGCGGATCCATGTCGACCGAGCGACGCGCGTACTGCTCCGCCTGCGCCAGCGAGCCCACCGCCTGCGTCAGGTGCGCGCGTAGTTGCAGCGCGAGCGCATTGTTCGGGTCTCGCGCCAGCGCCTCGTCCAGCAGCTGTCCGGTGGACTTCCAGTCGAGTGAATACTGCAGCGCGACGATCGCGCCCGCCACGTAGCCGATCGCGAGATTCGGGTCGAACTCGCGGGCCTTACGCGAAGCGTCGCGGGCACGCTCGTAGGTGGAGCTCGTCGTGTCGCCGTTCGCGACCCGTCGCGTCTCGCCATAGGCGAGCCAGCCCCAGGCCGCCGCGTAGCGCGGCGCGATGCCGATGGCCCGCTCGAAGCGGTCGATCGCCGTGGCGAGATCCGCATCGGTTTCGAGCGCGAGGTGCGACCGGCCCTGCAGGTAAAGGCTGTGCGCCTCGGCGGTCACGCCCTGCTCGGCAGCCGGCCGCGCGTCGTCGATCAGCGTGAGCTGCAGCTGACGTGCCACTGAGCGCGCGATGTCGTCCTGCACCTCGAATGCGTCGCTGTCGTCGCGGTCGTAGGTCTGCGACCAGACGTGGAAGCCGTCGTCGGAACGCACGAGCTGCGCGGTGACTCGCAGCTTCGCCCCGGATTTGCGCACGCTGCCTTCCAGCACGTGGGCGACCCCGAGCGCCCGGCCGATGTCGCCGACGGTGACCGCACGTCCCTTGAAGGCAAACGACGAGGTCCGGGCCGGCACCCGCAGGCCCGGCACCTTTGTCAGGGTGTCGATCAGCTCCTCGGCGAGGCCTGCCGAGAAGTAGTCCTGCTCGCGATCGCTGCTCATGTTCTCGAACGGCAACACCGCCACCGTGCGTTCGGCGTCGGCACCGGCCACCGGGCCGGTGCGACTGGCGGTCGCCGCCACCCGGGGCGGCGCGCGCACGAACCACGCGGCGCCGGCGACCGCGAGTATCACGGCCGCGGCGAGCACCGCGATGACCCCGCGCCGGCGCCACACCCGCACCGGCGGGACGGTCGCCGCCTCGCGTGCCCGCGCCGCCACAGGATCCTGGCCGGGCTCGCGGGCGAGCAGTGCCGCGATGCGTGCCACGAATTCCGGGGTGGGACCGGCCGCGAGCCGCGTCCATTGCACTGCCCGGAACCGGTCCGGCACCCGCGGTTCGTCGTCCGGCGTGTCGTCGATGACGATCGGCACCAGGAACGACCGGTCCTCGGTCATGTGGTAGGAGCGATCCACCGCGAGTTTCCATTCCAGGCGGAAGTAGCCTTCCTCGCGGGCGTGCGCCTGGCGGGACAGCAGCGGCACGAACAGCGCACAGGCCTTGATCTGCTGACGGATCTGCGCGTCCCAGACGTCGCCGCCGCGCAGGGCGCTGCGGTCGAACCAGACCTCGATGCCCGCGGCTTTCAGAGCGTCGGCGATGCGCGCCGCTGCGTCGCGGTCCTCCGACGCATAGCTCAGAAAGACGGCCCTGGAATCCGCCGGCACGGACACATCCTTGGATCTCGACTGGCCGCCAGCTTAGCCGATACCCCGCCGCCATCGCGGATGGGCCGCGCCGGCCCCGCCGAGTCCGATAATCTCGCCGGGGCAGGGCATGGCGGGGCGGGGTACGCGGCGTCGGGCGAGGGGGTGGGGTGATGCAGCCATCGAACGTCGGGCGGGCCGGGGCCGCAGGAGACGCCGGGTTCCGGCGCGTCCACTGGCGCCTCGCGTTCCTCGGCCTCGCATACCTCGTGCTCTGCTACGCGAGCCTGCTGCTGCAGAGCGACATCCAGCTGGTGGTGCGCTTCTTCCTCGGCCTCGACTTCAAGGAGTTCTACGACGCCGCACACGTTTACCTGCGCGGCGGCAGTCCCTACGAGATCGCGCGGTTCGTGACGCCACCGGCAAGCCTGCTGCCGAACCTGCTGCTCGCGCCATTCGAGTTCGAGACGGCGCGCGACCTGTGGTGCGCGGCGAGCGTCGCGATGCTGGGCGCGGGCCTCGCGCTCGTCGCGCGCGCCGCGCGATTGCGCGGGACGGACCTGGCACTGACGGCCGCGTTCCTGTTCGCCGCCTTCCCGGCGCAGATGCTGATCGAGCGCGGCAACATCGACGCGCTCGTCTTCCTGCTGCTCGCGCTCGCGCTGACGGCGCGCCGGGCTCCGCTCGCCGGCGCGGCCTGGGCGCTCGCCGTGCTCACGAAGCTCTATCCGGTGCTGCTCGCGCCTGCGCTCTGGCGCGCGCGCGGCGCGCGCGCGTTCCTTACCGCCGGCCTGGTCGCTGCCCTCGTCACGGCGGCCTTCTGGCCGCAGACGCTCGCCTACCTGCCGCGCCTCGCGATGCGCGCGGCCGAGGAGCGCTTCCGCGAGAACATCTCGCCGGTCGCGTACTTCGGGCACGCCTTTCACGGCTACGCGCTCGCTTACCTCGGCCTCAACCTCTGGCTCGACCGCCGGCTGCGCGCGCGCGGCGCCTCGGCCGAGCTCGATCGCTTCCTCGCGGCGTGCTGGGTGGTCCCGATGCTGTTCTTCCCGCGCGAGGTGCTGCCGTACGTCGCGGTCGTGCTGCTGCTCGCGTTCGTCGCGCTCGATCCGCTCGAGTACCTGCTGCGCCCCTGGGAGCGGTGCGGGCTGGCGCTTCTCGAGGCGCTGATCATGCTGCCGACGGCCGGCTATGCGTTCGTGACGGACGAGATCGCCTGGTTCTCGGTGCCGCGCGTGGCGCTGCTGCTCTATTCGGTCGCGCTGGTGGCCTTCAAGGGCCGGCTGCTACGCGGGACGGACCAGGCGATCGCGACCGCCGGCGCCACACGCGTCGCCGCGTAAGCGACCCGGCCACCCGATCTTGCCGCGGGGCCCGGGTGGAAGGGGGACGTCAGCCGGATGGGGCTGCCGGTCCGTACTTCGCCGTCATTCGATCGATCACTCGCGCGATGTCGACGACCCGTCGCTCGTGCGTGCCGGTGCCGATTTCCTCGTCGCCGTCCGTGGCCCACACCCGGAAATGGATGCGGCGCTCGTCGACGCCCGTGACCTCGGCATGCCCGGTCACCGTCCGGCCGACGGGCGTGGCGACCAGGTGGCGGACGTCGATGCGCGTGCCGACGGCGCTCTCGCCGGCTTGGAGGAAGCGCTTGATCGCATTCAGCGCCGCGTTCTCCAGGACCAGCACGAGGTAGGGCGTCGAGAACACCGGCGGCAGGATGCTGTCCTTGAACCGGTTTGCGAGGTGCTCGGGCTCCACGCGGTGCCGGTATTCGCCGCGGGTGCCCACCGGGACGGACAACATGCTGCCTCCTGCCTGTGCGGTCGGCCTTCGCCGCCCGCCATGGTATCGGCCGTGGATGGCCGAGTCAGCGCCGTCGGCCTCGACCGGCGGCCGCCGTGCGGCGCGCCGGGCGAGCGGGATCTGGCGGTCAGCGCCGCGTGCGGGGAGGCCGTCGCACAGCGCGCACCTTGCCGCTGCGACCGCCGCCACAGTAGAAGCGATCCGCGCCGTCCGACTCGAGCCCCGACACCATGATGCCCGGTGGCAGATCGACGGACTCGAGGACCTCGCCGGTGTCGGGATCGACGCGCCGCAGGTCGCAGGTCTCGCCCTCCCAGGTCCCGTGCCACAGGTCGCCCTCGACCCAGGTCACGCCCGTGACGAAGCGCTTCGACACGATCGTACGCAGCACGGTCCCGTCGGCTGGATCGACTTGGTGGATCTTGCGGTCGCGGTACTGGCCCACCCACAGCGTTCCCTCGTGCCAGGCGAGCCCGGAGTCCGCGCCGCCACCGGGCGCCGGGATGTTCGCGAGCACGCGGCCGGAGGCGGGCTCGATCTTGAGGATCCGGTCCTCGGCGATCTGATAGAGGTGCTCGCCGTCGAAGGCGGTGCCGGCGTGCGCGACGACGTCGATGGAGCGCCGCACCTCGCCGCTCGCCGGGTCGATCGACCGCAGCGCGTCGCCGGCCGCGAACCAGATCTGCTCGCCGTCGAAGCTCACGCCGGCGACCTGTTCGACGCCCGGGAACGGTCCGTACTCGCGCAGGATCTCGGCAGCGGTGCGTTTCATCGGCGCATCCTAGCCCGCGGTCGGCGGTGAGGGGAGTAACAAAATCGTCGCGAACGCGGGGGCGAGCGGCGTCATCCAGCGTCGCGAGCGGCCGCGGCCGACCGCCTGCACCTGCCCCGCGGCGCCGAGCGCCTCGAGCTCGCGCTGCACCGTGCGCGCGCTCGCACCCAGCGCGAGCGCCAGCGCCGAGCTCGACCACGCCTCGCCGTCGCTGAGGAGTGCGAGCACAGCACCCTGCGCGGCGTCCGACGGCGGCACGAGCACGATCACCTCGGAGGCCCGCCGCGGCCGCAGCGCGAAGCCGAGCGGCGTCGCCTCCACGGCGGCAAGCGGGCGGATCGCGCGCCGCAGCCGCCCGATCTCGACCCGCAGCCGGGCGCGGTAGGAGTCGTCCGCGTGCCGGCCGCGGAAGGCGCGGGCGATCAGCACGTCGCGGGGCACGTCACCGGGCCAGGCTTCGGCCAGCAGCTGCGCCAGCGCGAACAGCACCGGCCGGCGTGCGAGGTCGACCGCTCCGCGTCCGTCGCGCACGCGATAGCGGCAGGCGTCGACGAGCAGGTCGGCCGAGCCGAGCAGCGCCTCGACCGCCGCGAGGCCGGCGACGGCGGTTGCGCCCCGCCGGCGTATCCGCGCCGCCGGCGCCGCGAGCACGCCGGCGGCCGCCTCGACCTCGGCAACCAGCGCCGGGATGCCGGCGCCGTGCGCCGCACGCGCCGCGCGCTCGAAGGCGCGGCGCGCATCGCGGGCCTGGATCCGCCGCACCGCGATGCCGGCGACGACCAGCTCGTGCGCGGCCCGCAGCGGTGGTGGCAGATCGGCGGGCTCGAGGTGCGCGAGCTCGCCCTCGGCCTCGTCCAGCCGGCCGAGCAGCAGCCGTCGCCGGATGTCCAGGTATCGGGCGTGCGCGGCGTTCACCCGGTCGCCGTGCGCCGCGAGCAGCGCGCTCGCGGCGCGCAGCGGCGCAGGCGAGCCGGTCAGGTCGCGCAAGGCGAGCGCGATCTCGGCCTCGGCGACCACGCAGCGCGCGCGAGCAACGGCTTCGCGCGCGCCGAAGGCGCGGGCTGCCGCGCGCAGCAGCGCGCGTGCCCTTGCGAGGTCGCCGAGCTGCGCGAGCGCGGTGCCGCGCAGGGCGAGCGCCGCCGGATCGCCGCGCAGCGCGACGCGCTTCAATGCACCGAGCGGGTCACCGCGGGCGAGTGCCCGGGCCGCGGCCGTGATCAGCGAATCCAACGGAATCCCGCCACGCTTGTCACTCCCAGTGCTTCGCGTCCCGCTCCTACTCTAGCTCGCGAACGATCCCCCTCAGGAGACACGCGATGAACACGCACCGAACCGCCACCCGTCAGGAGTGGCTCGCCGAGCGGCTGGACCTGCTGGCCGCCGAGAAGGAACTGACCCGCCGCAGCGACGAGCTCGCGGAGCGCCGCCAGGCGCTGCCGTGGGTTCGCATCGACAAGCCCTACCGCTTCGACACCGAGCAGGGGCCGGTGGCACTCGCCGACCTATTCCGCGGCCGCAGCCAGCTGCTGGTGTACCACTTCATGTTCGGGCCCGACTACGCGGCGGGCTGCCCGTCCTGCTCGATGATCGCCGACGGCTTCGACGGCTTCGCCGGGCACCTGGCGCAGCACGACGTGATGCTGTGGGCGGTCTCGCGCGCGCCGTTCCCGAAGCTCGCCGCCTACCGGCAGCGGATGGGCTGGCGCTTCCCGTGGGCCTCCTCGGCGCCGTCCGACTTCAACAACGACTTCCGGATCTCGTTCAGCGAGGACGAGCAGCGCGGCGGGCGCATCGAGTACAACTACCGCCGCAACGGCCACGTGATGGACGCGAGCAACGCGCCGGCGCCGGTGCAGCAGTTCGCGGCGATGTGCGGCACCGACGCGCCGACCTACGTGCGCGACCGCCCGGGCCTCAGCGCCTTCGTGCTCGAGGCCGGCGTCGTTTACCACACGTACTCGACCTACGCGCGCGGCCTCGACGGGCTGTGGGGCGCCTACCAGTGGCTCGACCGCACGCCGCGCGGGCGCAACGAGTCGGGTCCGTGGTGGAAGCGCCACGACGAGTATTGAGGGAGGGACCATGTGCCCGCTCTGCCTGTCGTCCGTGACGCTCGCGGCCTCGGGTGCGATCTCCGGGGCCGGCGCGATCGGGGTGGCCGCCCGTCGCTGGCGCCGGTGGCTCGGCCGGTACCGCCACCGCGCCTCGCGCTGAACCCCGGGCCTGGCCGTCGCGCGCGCAGGGGGCAACGCCCCCCGCGCGCGGACGCTCAGGGCCGGGTCAGCTCGGCGTCGATCTGGCTGACCGGAATCAGTCCGGTGGCGTTGAAGCGCTCCATGAACGCCCGCAGGTCGAAGGGCTTGCCGGGCGAGGCCCTGACCCAGTCCGCGATCAGCCGGTCGGCGAGCAGCTTGCCGGTGACGTAGCTCGAGCCGTAGCCCGGCTGGCGCAGGTAGAGCAGCTGCTCGAAGCCGGTCAGGTCGGAGTCGGCCGGCGCCCAGCCGCGCGGCGTGTGGCGGGCGGCGAACTCCCCGGCCTCCTGCAGCGTGAACTCGTTCGCCTGCGAGTGCAGCGAGGCGAGGCCGCGCGCCGCGCGGTTCGCGAGCATGATCCAGACGAGCTCGCGGGCGCGGGGGTTGGCGTCGTAGAGCCCGGCGTGCATCGCGATCTCCTCGAACGCGGTCGCGAAGCCCTCGGCGCGGCTGTCCCAGATGTTGTAGAGCGGCGGCCCGCGGCGCACCGGGCTCGGCTGCGGCTCGTCGCGCATCCGCACCAGGTCGAGCCAGTGGTACTGGTGGGTGTAGAGCAGGGTCGGCTCGCGCGCCGTGACCTGCTGGAAGAAGTTGCGGTGCCCCGGCGGCGCGTACTCCTGGATCTGCGCGGCGATCGTCGCGCGCAGCGTCGGCCGCGGCGCGAGCACCGCGCCGCGCCGGACCAGGAAGTCGACCAGTTCATCGACGCGCCGCTCGCACAGCGCGCGGAACGCGGCGGCGTCCGGCGCGGGCTCGAGCGGCGGCAGGTCGCGGTTGTGGTGCTCCTCGAGCGCGAGCGCCGCCTGCGCGCGCTCGAGCTCGCGCGTCAGCAGCACCACCTCGTCGTGCCAGGTGTACGGCACCAGGTGGACGTGCGCGAGGTACCAGTCGTACTGCTCGCGGCCGACGCCGGACGGGCCGGTCTTCGACGGCGCCTCGCCCTCGACCCAGGTCGCGAACGCCGCCGACGCCTGGCGCGCGCGCTCGACCGCCTCCTTCAGCGCCGCACCCGCCGTCCGGGTCGAGGCCGTCCAGGTGCCGGCCGTCGAGCGCAGCGTCAGCGTTCCGCGGGCGAGCGCGGCGAGCGCCTCCGCCTGCTCATGGAAGGCGCGCGAACCGTACTTCCACAGCTCGCGCGCGTTGCCGTCCTTGAGGTTCTGGCGGGCCTGCGCGAGCAGTGGCGGCACGATGCCGAGTTCGCGCGCGAGGCGCGCCTCGTCGGCCTTCGACAAGGGCCACGCGTAGGTCCACAGGTCGATCGCCGGCCGCGCCGCCGCGCCCTCGTGCGAGGGCGTGTCGCTCTGCTCGGCGTAGACGTTCGCGTAGAAGCTCGGGTCGCGCGCCCACGGCGTCAGCACCCGCAGGTCGAAGTCGAGGCCGTTCATCTCGGCCTCGACCAGGCGGTGGTCGACCTGCTCGGCCGGCGTGAGCCCGGCGGTCGGGATCGCGGCGAGGCGCGCCCGCATCGCGGCGAGGCCGGTGGCCTTCGCGGCGATGGCCGGCGGCCGGAAGTCCGGAACGCCGGCCGCATCGAGCGCCGGCCGTTCGAAGGTGCGCCAGTCCGCGAACAGCTGCAGCAGCGCGGCGTACGCGCCGGCCGGCGCCTCGGCGCGGGCGGGGGTCGCGAGAAGGAACGCCGCCACGACCGCCCCGAGGGCGGTCGCCGCGAACCGGAACGATCGGCAGGACTCGATCATGGGAACCTCGGCGGATCGGGAGGTCGCATTCTACGGGCTCGGCCGGCCGTGGCGCGGAGCCGGCGACGATAGCCGGATACCCGCGTCGCGCTAGGATCGGGGGGCCACGAGCGAGAGGCCACCATGGAGAGCCGGATGCAAGCCACCACGAGAACCCGGGCCCTGCAGATCGTGCTCGTCGCGTTCGGCGGCGTGGCGCTCCTCGTCTACCCGCTGATGCGCCTCTGGCCGGCCGGCTTCGCCTGGTCGCCGCGGCAGGGCGCGTACGAGCAGATGATCGCCGGGCTGTACGCGACGCTCGGGGTGTTCCTGATCCGGGCAGCGCGCGAGCCGGCGCGTCACGCGAGCCTGATCTGGTTCACCGTCTGGTCGAGCGTCGTGCACGGCGGGATCATGGCCGTGCAGGCGGCCGTGATGCCCATGGAACGCATGCACCTGGCCGGGGACGTGCCGCTGCTGCTCGCGGCGGCGGCGGTGCTCGCCGTGCTCGCCCCGCGCGCGGCCGACGCTGGTGGCTGACCCGACGCCGCAGCGCAGCAAATGGCGGCGCCAGCCGCTTCTGCTAGAGTCCCCAGAAAATTAAGTATTGATCGACGGTTCCATCCGGGGGAGACCATGCAGCACCACGCCTCGCGCGCGCGCCGCGCCGCGCATGTCATTCGCGCCCTCGCGCTGCTCGCCAGCGCGACCCTGCTCGGCGGCTGCGCGACGATGTACGTCGACAACGCGGTCAAGGACGTCGCGGCCAGCGAATACCACAAGCCCGCGACGCCGGGCCCGGTGCAGCTGCTGTGGTCGTTCCATACCAAGGGCTCGACCAATGCACGCGCGACGACGCTGCTGCAGGACGATGCGCGCAACGCCGTCATCGCGACGGGGCTGTTCACGAGCGTCAGCCCCGACGCCGTGGAAGGCGGCGCGATCCTCAGCATCGTGCTCGACAACGTGCCGGTGACGAGCGAGGGCGGCGCGATCGGCAAGGGCGTCGCGACCGGCGCCACCTTCGGGCTCGTCGGCAGCGAGGTCGTCGACGGCTACGTCTGCACCGTCGAGTACCTGGCGGGACCGAAGGCGACGAAAATCACCAAGGTCGTGCAGCACGCGATCCACACGACGATCGGCAACAAGGGCGCACCGCAGAACGCGACCAAGGCCGCGAGCGCGCGCGAGGCGATCGGTACCGTGACGCGCCAGGCGATCAGCAACGCGCTGCTCAACCTCTCGAATGACCCGGCCTTCGGCCACTAGGAGCGACCATGCGGATGCTGGTCCTGGCCGCAGCGCTCGCGCTCGGCGGCTGCGTATCGGTGCCGCTCAACGAGCACCAGGCGACGCTGGCGACGATCGTCGGCCTGCGCGACGGCTGCACGCAGTCGCTGGCGGTCGGCGATTTCAAGGCCGCTGCCGCGCTGCCACCCGCCGATGACCGCGAGGTCAGCGTGCGCGGCAGCACCGTCAAGCCGCCGACCGGCGCGACCTTTTCCCAGTACCTGCGTGACTCGCTGATCCGCGACCTGAAGGCGGCTGGTCGCTACAGCGAGTCGGCGCCGGTCGTGGTCAGCGGCGAGCTCGTGCAGAACGAGCTGCACGGCGCGAGCTTCTCGACCGGCACGACGGCGGTCGCGGCGCGGTTCGTCGTGATGCGCGGTGGCGAAACGCTGCTGGACAAGGTGCTGCGCGACGAGGACCAGTGGAAGTCCTCGTTCATGGGAGCGGTGGCGATCCCGGCGGCGATCAATCACTACACCGACGAGTTCCCGCGACTGCTCGGTCATCTGTACGTCGACCCGGACTTCCGCAAGGCCTGCGGCGCGCCGGCAGGCTGAGCGCCGCGCCGGCTCAGAGCTTGCCGAGGTCGCCGTAGACGGCCCGGCCGCCGAACAGCGTGACGAGCGGCCGGGCGCGGCCAATCTCGGCCGCCGGGATCGCGAACAGGTTGCGGTCGAGCACCACCAGGTCCGCGCGCTTGCCGACCTCGAGCGACCCGGCCTCGCGCTCGAGGCGGTTCACGTAGGCGCTGCCGATCGTGAATGCCGCGATCGCCTCCGGCAGCGCGATCCGTTCTTCCGGCAGGAACGGCGCCGCATCGCCGCCGGCCGGGTCCATGCGTGTCACCGCGACCTGGATCTCCTCGAGCGGATTCGCGCTCGAGACGTTCCAGTCGCTGCCGAAGGCCAGCAGCGCGCCGCTGCGATAGAGGCTGCCGATCGGGTAGAGGCGCTGCGAGCGCTCAGCGCCGAGGAACGGGATCGTCAGGTCCCGGATGTACGGGTCCGCGTAGGCCCACAGCGGCTGGAAGTTCGCCGCGACCCCGAGCTCGCGGAAGCGCGGCACGTCCGCCGGATCGATCAGCTCGAGGTGCGACAGGTGGTGGCGGTGGCCGCGGTCGCCGTTCTGCGCGCGCGCCGCGGCGATCGCATCCAGCGCCTGGCGCACCGCGCCGTCGCCGATCGTGTGGAAGTGCACCTGGAAGCCCTCGGCGTCGAGCCGCGTGACGGCCTCGCGCAGCAGCGAGGGCTCCACCATCGGGATGCCGCGGCCGCCGTCGCCGCTCAGGTACGGCTCGAGCAGCACGCCGGTGTAGTTCTCGAGCACGCCGTCCTGCATGATTTTGACCGAGCCGGTGTCCACGAGCGCCGAGCGGTAGCTGCGCCGCAGTCGCTTCAGCCGCTCGATCTGCTCGAGTCCCTCGCCGTGCTCCCACCACAGCGCCGCGACCACCCGCAGCGTGAGCCCGCCGTGCGCCTCGAGCTCGCGATAGGCACGCAGGTCGTCCTCGTAGACGGCGGCATCCTGGATCGCGGTGATGCCGAAGGCGTTCAGCATCCGCACCGCGTACTCGAGACCTGCGAGGCGCTCGGCGCGCGAGCGCGGCGGCAGGATCGCGTCGACCGCGGCGCTGGCGCCCTCCTGCAGGCTGCCGGATGGCACGTGCGTCTGCGGGTCGCGGTCGATGCGCCCGTCCCTCGGGTCGGGGGTGTCGGCGGTGATGTGCGCGAGCTCGAGCGCGCGCGAGTTCACCCAGACGGTGTGGCCGTCGCTGCTCGACAGGTACACCGGCCGGTCCGGGACCACCGCGTCGAGGAGCTCGCGCCGCGCGCGGCCGCCCGGACCGAACGCCGACATCAGCCAGCCGCCGCCGGTGATCCAGGCCGCCGTCGGGTGCGCGGCGGCGTAGTCGCGGACCGCGGCGACGTACTGCTCGGCGGTCTGCAGACCCTCGAGGTTGCAGCTGTTGGCCTGGATGCCGCCGCTGATCGGGTGGATGTGCGCGTCCTGGAAGCCGGGCAGCACGAACCGTCCGTGCAGGTCGACGACGCGCGTGCGCGGGCCGACGTAGGCCGCGAGGCCGGCGTCGTCGCCGACGTACACGAGGCGGCCGCCCCGGATCGCGACGGCCTCCACCCAGCGGCGCGCATCGTCGACGGTGTAGATCGCCCCGCTGCGCAGGACGAGCTCGGCGGCCGGCGGTCGTGCGGCGCCGGCGCTCGTGGCGAGCGCGGCGAGCAGCCCGGCCGGCAGGCCCAGGGCGCGCGCGAGCGCGCGCGCGAGGGACCGGCGCCGCGGCGCGACGCTGGCAGGGGCGTGGGAAACGGGCGGGGCTCCTTCGCCGACGGCGGCCATCCTCAGAGGCGCTGCACGACGACGCGACCGCTCGCATCGACGTAGACACGGTAGCGGTGGCCGTCCTTGCAGGTGGCCGTGTAGTCGCTGTCGGCGTTGCGCTTCGAGTCGACCACCTGGTCGCACGGGAAGCCGTTCAGCGCGATCGTCGCCTTCAGGTCCTGGCCGACGGCCGTGTTGTCGGCCGCCGCCGCAGTCGCCGCGGCGAGGCAGCCGGCGGCCGCGAGTCCGAGCATAGAACGGGCAAGCATGGTCGCTCCTGTGATCGGTGGGTCAGATGGACGCGAACTTGGTCGGATCGGAGAGGATTCCCCAGATCGCCTCGCGCGAGGAGGCGACTGCGCCGGCGAGCGGCGCGTCGCCGTCCTGTACGACGGTAACGACCTTGAGCAGCAGCACCTCGTACTTCTGCCGCAGGTCGGGCAGCGTCGGCGGGACCTTGCCGCGATGGAACGAGCGGAACTGCGTCAGCAGATCGTCGACCTGGTTCTTGATCGACAGTTTCGTGAACACGCCCACCGCGCGCGTGTCGCGCAGGCGCTGCTCGAGCGTCTGCAGGTCGAGGGGCGGCGGGCCGGCCGGTGGCCGGGACGTCGCCGGTGCGGCGGCGGCGACCGGTGCCGGCGCGACCGTCGTGGGCGGGCTTGGCGCGTTCGCCGCCGGCGCCGGCGCGCGCGGCCGTGGCGCGGGGGGCGCCGGGCTCGCGGACGCGGCGGGCTTGGCCGGTACCGGCGCGCTCGGCGTGCTCGCAGGCACCGGTGCGGCCGCGGCCGGTGTCGGGGCCACGGACGTCGCGGCCGGGGCAGCTTCGGGCGCGGCGGTCGGCGCTCCCGCAGCAGGGGTCGCGGGAGCGCTCGCCGTGACCGGAGCCGGCGGCGCCTCGGCGTGCCGCGGCGTCACCGCGCCCGGGAGCGCGCAGCCCGCGAGGAGCGCCGGCAGCGCACCGGCGGTGTAGGCGAATCGGCGCATGGCCCGCTCCGATAAACCGGCGGCCGCGCACACGACCGTCCGGGACACGGATCTTATCGCGCGAGCGGGCGGTCGGGGCGCAACGGTCGGGTCGACCGGAGCGGACGCCGCTCGCCTAGAATCGGCGCAGGCCGTTGCCGGGGAGAATCGCCGATGCCGTCAACCACGGGTCCGCTCGCCGCCGCCGGGCTCGCGCTCGGCTTCCTTGCCGCGCCGGCCATCGGCGCCGAAGCGCCCGGCATCGCTCGGGCACTCGATGCGTTCGCGGCCGTGCATCCGCTCAGCGAAGTCGCCCTCTCCCCGGACGGGCGGCGCGTGGTGTACGGCAGCGTCGTCGCCGGCACGCGTGGCGGCGCGACGGTGGACGTCTCGGCGCTCTTCCTCGCCGACGCGCGCGACGGCGCGCACGTCGGGCGCCTGACCGCCTGCCCGGGCGCGAGCTGCGACGAGCACGGCGTCGCCTGGTCGCCGGACGGCCGCGAGATCGCGTTCGTGACCACCGGCGCCGACGAGCAGCCGCAGATCGCGGTCGCCGCCGCGGACGGCAGCCACGCGCGGATCCTGACGCACGCACACGGCCCGCTCGACACCCCGCGCTGGTCGCCCGATGGCCGCGAGATCGCGTTCCTGTACTCGGCCGGTGCGCCGCGCACGCCGAGCCCGCTCCTGCCGCTCGCGCGCGACGCGGGCGTGCTCGGGGCAACGGTCTACGAGCAGCGCCTCGCGGTGATCCCCGCCGGCGGCGGCGAGCCGCGCCTGCTCGGGCCCGCCGACCTCAACGTCTACGAGTTCGACTGGTCGCCCGATGGCCGGCGCTTCGTCGTCAGCGCCGCCCGCGGCTCCGGCGACGACAACTGGTGGGTCGCCGAGCTCGACCTGCTCGACGCCGCGAGCGGCGCGCTGACGCCGCTCGTCCACCCACCGCTGCAGGTGGCCTCGCCGCGCTGGTCCGGCGACGGGCAGCGGATCGCCTACATCACCGGGCTCATGAGCGACGAGGCGATCACCGGCGGCGACGTCGCGGTGATCGCCGCGGCCGGCGGCGCGCCGGTCACCGTCACCCCGGGGCTCAAGGCCTCGGTGCACACGATCACCTGGAACGGTTCGGCGCGCTACCTCACGGCCACCGAGTTCGCGGCGGGCGAGGAAGTGCTCGCGCGCATCGACGTCGAGGCGCACACGCAGCGCGAGCTGTGGCGCGCACCCGAGATGATCCTGGCGAACAGCCTGCTCGGCTTCGCGCCCGGCGACGCCGGCATCTCGCTGTCGCGCGATGGCGCGCAGTCCGCGGTCATCCGCCAGTCGTACACGGCGCCGCCCGAGGTCGCGACCGGTCCGCCGGGCCACTGGCGCACGATCACGCACCTGAACGCGGCGGTGCGGCCGATCACGGGCGCCGCGAGCCTGGTGCACTGGCGCAGCGACGAGTTCGACGTCGAGGGCATGCTGGTCGCGCCGCCGGAGGTGGTGCCAGGCCGGCGCTACCCGCTCGTGGTCGACGTGCACGGCGGGCCCGCGTTCGCCCACTACCCGCTGTTTCCGTCGAGTCCGGATTCCTACGACGCCGTGCTGGCGCAGCAGGGCTACTTCGTGTTCCGCCCGAACCCGCGCGGCAGCTACGGCCAGGGCGACGCCTTCACCCGCGCCAACGTCCGCGACTTCGGCTACGGCGACCTGCGCGACATCCTGCGCGGGCTCGACGCGGTCGAGGCCAGCGCACCGATCGATCCGGCGCGCGTCGGCATCTACGGCTGGAGCTACGGCGGCTACATGGTGATGTGGGCGCTGACGCAGACCGACCGCTTCAAGGCCGGCGTCGCCGGCGCCGGGCTCTCGGACTGGCTGAGCTACTACGGCACCAACAACATCGACACCTGGATGATCCCGTACTTCGGCGCCTCGGTGTACGACGACCCGAAGGTGTACGAGCGCAGCTCGCCGATGACCTTCATCAAGCGCGTGCGCGCCCCGACGCTGCTGGTCAGCGGCGACCGCGACGCCGAGGTGCCGATCAGCCAGTCGTACGAGTACTGGAACGCGCTGCGCCGGCTCGGCGTGCCCACCGAGTTCGTCGTCTACCCGGACGAGGGCCACTTCTTCCTGAAGCGCGCCAACCAGGCCGACGTCATGACGCGCGTGGTCGGCTGGTTCGACGCGCACCTGCGCGCGCGTTGACGGCGCGCGCCGCGCTGCGCGGCGCCGGCCACGGCCGGCGCGCGCAGCCGGGCGAGGCTACTTCTTCGCGGCCGTCGCCGTCGCCGGCGCCGGCATGGCGAGCGAGGCCATCAGCTCGCCGAGCTTCGCCTGCGCGGCCTTGCCCTTGTCGACCGCCTCCTCGACGTTGCCCGCCTTGCGGGTGCTCTCGGCCTCGCTCCAGCCCTGCTTCGCGGCCTCGACCGCCGCACCGGCGCCCGCGACCGTCTCCGCCGTCACGCCCTTCGGCAGCTTGTGGCCCTTCTGCAGCTCCGCGACCCGCGCCTCGACCGCGCCGAGCGCGCCCGGCACGTCGCGCGACATCGCCGCCCACTGCTCGCTGAGCGCGATCCGCGCCTGGCGCTTGCGATCGGTGATCGCCTCGCCGAGCACGCGCAGGTTCGGCCCGACGTTGCGGACCGTGTTCAGCACCGTCTCGTAGTCCTTCTTGTCGAACGCGGCCTTCATCGCCGCGACCTGGTCGCTGACCGTCTGATACTCCTTTGGCGCGTACTTCTGGCCGTCGGGGCCCACCTTGGCGAGCGCCGCGTTGGCATCGGCGATCGCGGCCTCGGCGGGATCCTTGAGCGGCGAACAGCCGGCAAGTGCGGCGAGCAGCAGCAGCGCGGGCAGGCGGCAGGAGCGGAGGGACGTAGCAGTCATGGGCATCCCCTTCTATGGTGGAGGGCTTGCGGACCATGTCGCAGCGTCGGCCGGCGAACCGGACCCCGGCGAGGGCAGCGCGAACGACGATCGTCCATCGTCCGTGACGCCCCGGGATCCCCCTCGACCCCATGACGCCGGCGCCCCGACGCACCAAATGAGGGCGACGTTACGCCGTTCCGGCCTCGCTGGGGAGGGCGGGCGATCCGCAATGCGGCACGCCGCGGGGTCGGCCGGGGGGCGGGCCAGGCGGCGGCGTGCCCGGGACGGTGGTTGGCGCGGCGTTTCGAGGCGGGGCTGACCGCGAACGACCGAGGTCAGCGCGGCGCGGGCGCTGGCGGCGGCTGGAGCCGGCTGGTGTCGGCCCGAGCCCGCGACTTCGCCGCATGCACGGACCGGGCGGCGGACTTCGGCGTCGCCGGCACGTGGTGGCGGCGCGGTCCGACGCTCGGCGGGCCGAGTGGGGATCCGTAGACGTGGGGTCCGGCGCTCGGGCGGGGAGCGTACGAGCTCGGTGGCGTCAGCGGCTTGAGCGACGGCGCCGCGAGAACGGAGCCGGCGTTCGCGAGGGCGGCGAGCAGCACGAGGGTGATGGCGGGGCGGGTCATCGGATGCATCCTCCCGGTCCCATGCTAGGGGAGGCTGCGCGGCCCGGCTCGCGGCGCTGCCGCGACCGTGAAACGGGTCTCGATTCCGGTGGGCCCGGCGGCCACCCTGCGCCGAGCGGCCCGCTTGCGCGACGTGCCGCGCCCGCCGACGATGGCGACCCCCCTGTCCTGGAGGCCCGCGTGAGCGACCGCTGCGATTACCGGACTGTCACGCGCATCAGCGTCTACTGTCCGGTAGAGCCATCCACGCTGGCCGCGCTCGCCCGCGGCGAGCTCGCCGCGCTCGCCGCCGACCCGGTCGGTGGCGCCATCCTGCGCTTCATCGAGACTTGCCCTGACCTCGGCCAGTTCGGCGAGTACCGCGGCGTCTGCGAGGTGTCGATCGGGCTCGAGGCCTTCACGCCCGGCGGCGGTGCGCGCCCGACGCTCGGCGCCGCCGGCGAACGCAGTCACTCGGCGACCGCGGTGATCACGACCTACGCACGCGACGGGCTACCGCCTGCCGAGCTCGACGCGATCCTCGCCGAGCTCTGTGCGCGCCACCCGTGGGAGGTGCCGGTGATCGAGCTCGCGCCGGTGACGCTCGTGCGGCGCGCCGCCGGCGTCGCCGCGCGCTAGTCCGGCAGACCGGTGAGCCGCAAGCCCTCGTACAGCGACTCGGCGCCGGCCACGTCCGCGGTCGGGAATACCCACTTGCGGGCCGCGGACAAGGTCGTGATCGCCGGTATGCGCGCCTGCAGGTCCGCGAGCGCCGCGCGTGCCCGCTCGCGATGTCCGAGGCGCGCCTCGGCCGCCGCCAGCGTCAGCTGTACGACGCCGTCGATCGGGCTCTTCAGCGACTCGTCGTTCATGCGCGGGATGGCATTGCGGGCGCGCTCGACCGCCCCGGCGTAGTCGCCGAGCAGGTAGTGGAAGTTCGCGGCCGAGGCGGTCGCCTCGGGCCAGCGGGTCGGATAGCGGGCGGCGATGCCGTCCATCAGCGCGGTGCCTTCGCGCACCTGGCCGAGGTGCAGTAGCGAGGAGGCGCGGATCGCGAGCCCATTCGCGTTGTCCGGGTCGCGCTGCAGCAGCGTGTCGATCACGGTCAGCGCCTCCTCCCAGCGCCCGCGCAGCTGGAAGAGGCTGGCCTTGTCGCTGATCATCTCCGGGTCGTTCGGATCGATCGCGAGATAGCGCTCGAGCGCCTTCTGGCCCTTCGCCTTCTGCACCTCGACGTCGGTCGACCAGGCCATCACGCAGTCGCAGAGGTTGATCCACGCCGTCAGGTAGGTCGCCAGCGGATCATTCGGCGCGAGCGTGAGCGCCCGGTCGATCAGCGCGGTCGCCGAGTCGTAGCCCTGCTTCGCGTCCGCGCCGCGGTGCGAGCGCCAGTTAACGAGCGCCCGGAAGGACAGGTCGCGTACGTCGAGCGCCTCGACCGGGCGATCCGCCGCATGCGCGACCTCGGCTTCGACGCCGGCGACCGCGAGCCGGAAGACGACATTCTCGAGGTCGTCGTGCCAGCGCGGGGTGACCGCGTCGGCCGCGACGTCGAGCGTGCGAGTCGTCAGCGTCCGCTCGTTCTCACCCTCGATCACCGCGACGCTGACCGTGTACCCGGCCGCCGACCGGGCCACGGCGCCGCGCACCAGGAAATGGACGTTGAGCGTCCGCGCGAGCTCGTGCGCCGAGGCGCTGCGGCTGCTCGCCTCGAGCGCCAGGCGGTGCGGCACGGCCTGTGCCAGCACCGGGTGCGCGTCGAACTCCTGCGCGACGGCCTCGCCGGTCGCCTTGGCGATCTCGGCCGCGTGCGGGTCCCCCGAGGGCGCCTCGAAGGGCAGCACCGCGAAGCTCATCCGCCGGTCCTCGGCCGAGTACGGCACCACGCCCGGCGTGCGCCCGAGGTAGTGCCGCGCCGCGAGGCCGCCGCCCGCGAGCACGAGGAGCGCGGCCGCGGCGATCGCGACGCTCCGGGTCCGCGTGCGGGCCGGTGCCGGCGCCGGCGCGGCAGCGACCGGGGTCGCGATCGGCGCCGCCGCCGCCGCCGGGGCGGTCGACGCGCGGGCGGCGGCGGGGACCTCGGGACCCGCCTCCGCGAGCAACCGGGCGATGCGGGCAACGACGTCCGGCGGTACGTGCCCGCCGGGCAGCCGCAGCCACTGCACCTCGCGGAACCGGTCCGGCACGCGGTCGTCGCGCTCGTCGGTGTCGTCGACGCTGATCGGCAGCAGGAAGACGCGGTCGGCCGCGATCAGGTGCGAGCGGTCGACCGCGAGCTTCCACTCGAGGCGGAAGTAGCCTTCGGCGCGCGAGTGCGAGTTGCGCGAGATCAGCGGGATGAACAGCGCGCAGCTCTTGATCTGGCGGCGGATCGCCGCGTCCCAGGCATCGCCGCCGCGCAGCGCGCTGCGGTCGAACCAGACCTCGATGCCCGCCGCCCGCAGCGCCTCGCAAATGCGCTCGGCCGCCGCCGAGTCCTCGGACGCGTAGCTCAGGAAGATGGCGCGCGGCGAGGCCTGGGTCGTCGCCTCGCCGCCGGGTGCAGTCGTCACGGTCGCCGCCGGGTCGCGTGTCGGAGCGCGAAGGATGTCGGAAGCGGCGTACGCCTGCAAACGCACCCTGGGCAGGGTAGGTGGATACCCGAGTCCCGCGCGGGGAGCGGCGCAGACGCCCGGCGGGTGCTCGCCGAGCTTGCGGCGCGCCATCCGCGCAGTCCATGCTCCTGCCCAGGCGCTGTCGCCGTCCACCGACGCCGCGGTATCTTGAGTGCGACCGGCGATCGCTTGATAGTGTCGCCTTCGGCTGGCAGGGGATCTGGGGATGACTGAGCGGGCCGCATCGCCGCCCGGCGGCGAACGCTTCGTGATCACGCTCGTGACGTCGAGCCTGCCCATGCCGGTCAAGCTCGCCGCCGAGCTCGACTTCCCCGGTTTCTCGGTCTTCCGCACCCGCACCGTCGAGGACGGCCGTGAGCGTTTCCGGCTGCACCTCGGCTACCTGCGCTCCATGACCGAGGCGCAGACGGTGCTCGCGGCGCTGCGCACCGAGTACCCGAGCGCGATGATCTCGGCGCTGCCGGCCGCGCCGAGCGGCTCGCTCGACGACACCCTGAACACCGCCTTTTCGCTGGTGCGCGGGCCGGTGGCGGCGCTGGTCCCGTCCGCGGCCGCCGGCGCGCCGCCGACGCTGACGCCGGCCGAGGTCGCCGGCGCGCTCGCCCCGCAGCGCTATGCCGTGCAGCTCGAGTGGTCGCTGCAGCCGATCGAGGTCGCGCGCGTGCCGCGACTCGGCATCTTCCGCGCCTACCGGCTGTATTCGGTCAGCGTGACCCGCCAGGGCACGCCCGAGCACGGGCTCCGGCTCGGCTTCTTCAAGAGCCTCGACAGCGCGCGCCAGGTCGCCGACTACGTGCGCCACGATTTCCGCTGCGCCAGCGTGGTACCGGTCAGCTACCGGGAATACTCGCGCGCCAGCGGTCTCGCGTCCGCGGAGGCCGCGGCGCCGCCGCCGCCGGCCGCCGTCGCCCCCGCCGAGGTGCACCCGGCGACGGCGCTGCCGGTCGACCCGCCGGTCGCGGTCGTGCCCGCGCCGGCGGGCGGCAAGCCGCCGGCGGCGAATCGCGAGCAGCTGCTCGCGCGGCTCGGCGCGGACGATCTCGAGGTCGACGGCGGCGCGCGCGCGACGCTCACCGTCGAGGAGCGCGAGCTGCTGCTGCGCCGCCCGCAGCGGGGCCTCGGCCGCTGGTGAGGCGCGCGGTCGCGCGCCCGCGCGACCTCAGGTCCAGCCGCGCGCGGCCAGCAGGTCCTGCACCGCCCGTTCCGCCTGGTCGATCGCGGTGTTCGTGAACGCCGCGGCGCCCGCGTCCGCGTTGGCGATGCTGATCCGACCGTAGCGCTGCCGCCCCCGCACGTGCGGCTGCTCGCCGTCCGCGAAGTCGGGATCGGCGAGCGTGTCGTAGGTGTACGCGTAGCCGTGCGGCCAGCGGTTCACCGTCAGCGCCAGCACGTCGGCGACCGGGTCGAAGCCGCCGGCGCCGAGCACGCGCGCGAGCTCGGCGCGCACCTCCCGCTCGATGGCCTCGAAGGGCGTCGCCAGCATGTCGGCGCGGCCGAGTCGCTGCTGCTCCTTGCGCGGCAGACCCGGCCGGTTGGGGTTGCGGACGAGCTGCACGACCACCGGGTCGCCGACCCCGGTCGGCGGCCGGTAGGCGCCGAGCGAGACCGGCGGCACGAGCCCGAACCACGTGTGGTAGCCGTTCGGCACCTGCACCGAGCCGACGCCGAGCCGCTGGAACGCCCGCCGGTCGCGGAGCAGCACGTTGGTGTACTGCATCGGCACCTTCGAGGCGTAGCCGAGCGCGGCCTGCTGCGCCGGCGGCAGGCCCGGCACGATGTGCCGGATGATGTTGTTGTGGCAGGCGAGCAAGACGTTGCGCGCGTGCACCCGGGCACACCGGCCGCGCCGCGCGTAGACGACCTCGACCGCGCGGGCGCGGTCGACGGGGCCGGCGTGCGCGACGCGCACCACCGTGCTCTCGAGCCGGATCCGCGTCGCGGCCTCCGGCTGGTCGAGCCGGCCATAGTCGAACGGCGCGAGCGCGACGCTCTCCATGTCGAGCGCGCCCGGCGCCGCGGCCGGCACGAGCCGGTTGACGAGCAGCCGGGCGATGGTCGCGTTGCCGTCCGGGAAGTGGAAGAAGAGCTCCGGCTCGACCACCGGCTCGTCGTCGATCGCCATGCCCGCGAATCCCGGCCAGCCGTTGCGCGCCGCCTCGAGCGCCGGGCAGGTGTCGATGCGCTTGTTGTTGCGGCCGGCGTGCCCGGCGAAGAACGGCAGCGCCCGCGGATCGAGCCCGGCGTGCTCGAGCAGGAAGGTCTGGTAGCTGATGCGCTTCAGGCGTTCGGCCTTGGCCGGCGGGTCGAGCGCGGGCAGCAGGTCGACCCGGGCGGTGTACAGCCGGGTCAGGGACTCGCGCACGTGCCGGTCGAGCGGCGCCGCCGCGAAGAAGTCCGGCCAGGGCCGCTCGCCGTAGCCGGCGACCAGCCGGTCGCCGGCGAAGTGCTCGCGGTCGAAGTAGAAGCCCTCGCCGAGGCCGGCGCGCGCCGCCGGGTCCAGGTGGCGCGCGTAGCTGCCGGCGTCGATGCCGAGCTCGGCGAGCAGCGCCCGCGCGGTGTAGCTGTACGGGAAGTACGGCGTATCGATGTCGAGCGTGCCGCCCGCCGCGAGGTACGTCTGCCCGCCGTGGTGGAACTCGTTGCGCTTCGCGTGCCCGCCGAAGTCGTCGTGGTTGTCGAGGATCAGGATCCGCTCGCCCTCGCCGAGCAGGCGCCGGTAGAAGTGCGCCGCGGCGAGGCCCGAGATGCCGGCGCCAACCACCACGAGGTCGTAGCGTTCGCCGGTGTCGTCGTCGAGCGCGAGCTCGCCGCTGAAGGCGCCGTCGCGGGCACGGTGGGCGTCCTCGAAGGAGCCCGGGTACTGGCCGCGCAGCCCGGTGCGAGCCGGTGGGTAGTCGGCGGCGCTGCGCGGCGACGGCGGCGGCGCGGTGGCGGGCCCGCGCTCGTCGGCCCGCGCGGCGCCGAGCGCGAGCCCGGCCGCGCCGAGCGCGACCCCGCCGAGGAAGTCGCGCCGGTCGATCGGGCGGTCGAGCCCGAGCTCGCGGTCGGTGAAGGTCGGCATGCGGCACCTCGTCGGCGGCGGCGCCAGAATCCCAGCATCCGCCGCGGCCCGCAACCGCGCCGCGTGCTGTAATCGCGCCGGCGCGCGGGCCCCGCCCGCCAGGACCACCGCGATGCCAAGGCCGACCGCCGACCTGTTCGCCTCGACCGACGACGCGCCCGTGGCGATCGCCACGGACGTGCGCTGGCTGCGCGGCTACGTCGACACCGCGCCGCTGCTCGCCGAGATCGCGACGATCGCCGCGGCGGCGCCGTTCCGCCACCTGCAGACGCCGAACGGCGGGCGCATGGCGGTCGCGATGACGAACGCCGGTCCGCTCGGCTGGCACAGCGACGCGCGCGGCTACCGCTACGTCGATCGCGATCCGCAGACGGGCCGGCCCTGGCCGGCGATGCCGGCGGCCTTCGCCGCGCTCGCCGCGCGCGCCGCCGCGGCGGCCGGCTTCGCGGGCTTCGAGCCCGACTGCTGCCTCGTGAACCGCTACGCGCCGGGCACGCAGCTCGGCGCGCATCGCGACTACGACGAGCACGACCTCGGCCAGCCGATCGTCTCGGTCTCGATCGGGCTGCCGGCGGTGTTCCTCTGGTACGGCCCGACCCGCCGCGGGCCACCGCGGCGGGTGCCGGTTGCGGACGGCGACGTCGTCGTGTTCGGCGGCTCGGCACGGCTCGGCTACCACGGCGTGCGCCGCCTCGCCGCCGGCGCCGATCCCGCTGCCGTGCGCCACAACCTGACGTTCCGGCGCGCGCGCTGAGCCGCGCGCCACGGCGGACGCGGTAGCATCGCCCTCGTGAGCCACGCGCCCGTGACCCTGCTGCGCCATCCCGATGCTCCGTGGACCGGGCCCGAGTTCCGGGTGCTCGCGAGCTGCGCGCCGCTCGGCCGCGGTGCGCTCGAGTGCCGCTACTCGGTCGAGGGGCCGCTCGCGGCGCTGGCGCTGCCGGCCGCCGCGACGTCGGCGCGCCGTGACGGGCTCTGGCAGCACACCTGCTTCGAGGCGTTCGTCGCGCACGCCGGCGCGCCGGGCTACGTGGAGTTCAACTTCTCGCCCGGCGGCGCCTGGGCGGCCTACGCGTTCGCGGACTACCGCGCGCCGCTCGCCCCGCCGGCGGTGCCGGCGCCGGTGCTCGAGGTCCGCGCGGACGCCGGACGGCTCGCGCTCACCGCGGTGGGCACGCCGCCACCCTGGCCGGCGGATGCCGGCGCGCTCGAGGTCGGGCTCAGCGCCGTGCTCGAGCTTAAGGACGGCACACTCGGCTACTACGCGCTCGGTCATCCCGCGGCGCGCCCGGACTTCCACGACCGGCGCGGCTTCCGGCTGCGCCTGCCGGCCGCGCGATGAGGAGGCAGCGATGGTGAGCTTCGGCGTCGACCGGCTGCTGGCGGAGCCCGGCCTCGCACGACGCCTCGCGGGACGGCGCGTGGCGCTGCTCGCCCACCCGGCGTCGGTGCGGCCCGACCTCACGCATTCGCTCGACGCGCTCGCGGCGCTGCCGGGCCTCGACCTCGCGGCGGCCTTCGGTCCGCAGCATGGCCTGCGCGGCGACAAGCAGGACAACATGGTCGAGTCGGTCGACTACCGAGACCCCGAGCGCGGCCTGCCGGTGTTCAGCCTGTACGGCCCGGTGCGCCGTCCGACGCCCGAGATGCTCGCGACCTTCGACGTGCTGCTGGTCGACCTGCAGGACCTCGGCTGCCGGATCTACACGTTCCTGACCACGCTGCGCTACGTGCTCGAGGCGGCCGCCGCGACCGGCAAGGCGGTCTGGGTGCTCGATCGACCGAACCCGGCGGGCCGCCCGGTCGAGGGACTCGCGCTGCGGCCCGGCTGGGAGAGCTTCGTCGGCGCCGGGCGCCTGCCGATGCGGCACGGGCTCACGCTCGGCGAGGCCGGCCACTGGTTCGTCCGCGAGCTCGGGCTCGCGGTCGAGTACGAGGTCGTGGCGATGCAGGGCTGGGCGCCCGAGGCGGCGCCGGGCTATGGCTGGCCGCTCGGCGAGCGCAGCTGGGTGAACCCGAGCCCGAACGCGGCCAGCCTCGCGATGGCGCGCGCCTACGCCGGCACCGTGATGCTCGAGGGCACGACGCTCTCGGAGGGCCGCGGCACCACCCGGCCGCTCGAGATCCTGGGCGCCCCCGGGCTCGATGCCGCGGCGCTGCTCGCGACGATGCAGCGGCTCGCGCCGGCCTGGCTCGCCGGCTGCCGGCTGCGGCCCTGCTGGTTCGAGCCCACCTTCCACAAGCACGCCGGCCAGCTGTGCGCGGGACTGCAGATCCACGTCGACGACGGGGCCTACCGGCACGCGGCATTCCGCCCGTGGCGGCTGGTCGCGCTCGCCTTCAAGGCGCTGCGGACGCTGCGCCCGGACTACCCGCTGTGGCGCGACTTCCCGTACGAGTACGAGCGCGACCGGTTGGCGATCGACCTGATCAACGGCTCGCCGCTGCTGCGCGAGTGGGTCGACGATCCGGCCGCAGGGCCGGCCGACCTCGACGCGCTCGCGGCGCGCGACGAGAGCGCCTGGCGCACCGAGACCGAGCCGCTGCGCCTCTACCGCTGAGCGTCGTCCGCGAGCCGCGCGGCGAGCGCGCGGCCCTCACGGCAGCAGTCGTTCATCGCCACGCCACGGTAGGCGTTGCCGACCAGCGCGAGTCCCGGCTGCTGCGCGGCCGCCGCCTCGATCGCGGCGACCGTCGCCAGGTGCCCGGGGCCGTAGTTCGGGATCGCGCGCGGCCAGCGGCGCACGTAGACGACATCGGGCGCCGCGCGGACGCCGAGCGCGCGCTCGATCGCCGCGCGCGTCAGGGCCACCAGCTCCTCCTCGGGCCGCGCCGCGAGCTCCGGCCGCCGCAAGCCGCCGACGATCGCGCGCAACAGCGTGGCGCCCGGCGGCGCGCGGTCGGGGAACACGTTCGAGTCGCACAGCACGCCGAGCACCGGCAAGTCGGCGGTCGAGGTCGACAGCAGGCCGAAGCCGTCGAGCGGCGCGGCGAGCCCGCGGTAGCCGAGCCCGACCACGGCAACCGGGGCGTAGCGGATCCTCGCGAGCGACGCGCCGAGCGCCGCGTCGACGGGCGCGAGCAGCGGCGCGGCGGCGTAGGCCGGGGTCGCGACCACCAGCCGGTCGAACTCGTCGCTGCGCCCGGCCGCCTGCACCCGCCAGCGGCGGCCGGCGCGCTCCACGGCGCTCGCTGCGCTGCCGAGTCGCCAGTCAGCCGCGATCGCGCGATGAAGGTGCGCGACGAAGGTGCCGACACCGCCCGTGAAGCTCGTCAGCACGCCGCCGGGGCCGGCGCCGCGGCGCCGGCGCGCGAGCATGCCGCGGATCAGCCCGCCGTGCTCGCGCTCGAGCGCGGCCACCAGCGGGAAGGCGGCCGCCACCGCGAGGTCGCGCGGCGTCGAGGCGTAGATGCCGGCGGTCATCGCGTCGAGGAACACCGCCGTGAACTCGCGGCCGAGGCGGCGCCGGCCGAAGTCCTCGAGCGTCTCGTCCGGGTCGCCCGGCCCGCGCGCGATCCACGGCTCCGCGAGCAGCCGCAGCTTGCCGCGCCAGGACAGCAGCGGCGAGCCGAGGAACGCGCCGGGGGACTCGGGCAGGCGGTGCAGCGCGTCGGTGTACACGTAGCGCCGGCGGGCGGCCGCCGAGCTCTCGAGCAGCAGCGCCTCGGCGCCCGCCGCGCGCACGAGCTCCAGGCTGTCGGGCTTGTTGGTCAGGAAGCCGTTGGCGCCGCCCTCGAAGCGAAAGCCCTCGATCTCCGCGGTCGCGAGCGCGCCGCCCGGCGCCGGCGCCGACTCGTAGATCGTGAGCGGCCAGTCGGGCCGCGCGCGCTGCAGCCAGAAGGCGGTGGCGAGTCCGCTCAGGCCGGCGCCGACGATCGCGATGCGCATGCGCCTCCTCCGGGGGGTGCCGGCGCGATTATGCCGGCCCGGACGCGGCGGCGCCGGCTACGGCGTGCCGGCCGGCACCGGGAAGCCCCGGCGGTGCATCAGCGCGGCGATGCCCGGATCGTGGCCGCGGAACGCCCGGTACGACTCGGCCGGGTCGCGGGTGTTGCCGGTCGCGAACACCTCGGTGCGCAGCCGCGCCGCGACCGCCGGGTCGTACGGGCCGCCGCCCTCGACGAAGGCCTGCCACGCGTCCTCGGCGAGCGTGTCGGACCACAGGTAGCTGTAGTAGCCGGCCGCGTAGCCGTCGCCCGAGAACACGTGGCCGAACTGCGCGGTGCGGTGCCGCATCACGATCTCGCGCGGCATGCCGAGCGCGGCGAGCGTGTCGCGCTCGAACGCGCGCGGGTCGATCGGCCGGTCGCCGGCGAGGTGCAGCTTCATGTCGATGAGCGCCGCGCCGAGGTACTCGACCGTCAGGAAGCCCTCGTTGAAGGTCGAGGCGCGCTCGATCTTCGCGACCAGCTCCGCCGGCAGCGGCTCGCCGCTCTTGACGTGGTGCGCGAAGCGGCCGAGCACCTCCGGCGTCGCCAGCCAGTGCTCGAGCAGCTGCGAGGGGAACTCGACGTAGTCGCGCGGCACGTTGGTGCCCGACAGCGACGGATAGTCGACGCTCGAGCACAGCCCGTGCAGCGCGTGCCCGAACTCGTGGAACAGCGTCCGCGCGTCCTCCCAGCTGATCAGGATCGGCTCGCCGGGGCGCCCCTTCACGAAGTTCGCGTTGTTCGAGACGATCGTGGTCACCGGCCGCTGGAACCGCTCCTGGCTGCGGTAGGCGTTCATCCAGGCGCCGGAGGACTTGTCGGGGCGCGCATATGGGTCGAAGTACCAGAGCCCGACCAGCGCGCCGTGCGCGTCGTGGACCTCGAAGACGCGGATGTCGGGGTGCGCCACCGGCACGCGCCCGGCGGGCACCGCGCGGAACTCGAGCCCGAACAGCCGGCCCGCGACCCAGAACATCGCCTCGCGCAGCTGCTCGAGCTGCAGGTACGGCTTCACGGCGTTCGCGTCGAGGTCGTACTTCGCGAGCCGGACCTTCTCGGCGTAGTAGCGGTAGTCCCACGGCTCGATGCGGATCGGCGCCGCGCCGCTCGCCGCCGCCTCGCGGTCGGCGATCGCCTGCATGTCGGCGACCTCCTCGTGGACGCGCGCGACCGCGGCCGGCCAGACCGACTCCAGCAGCCCCATCGCGCGCTCGGGTGTCCGCGCCATGGTGTTCTCGAGCGCCCAGTGCGCGTGGGTCGGGTAGCCGAGCAGCCGCGCGCGCTCGGCGCGCAGCGCGAGGATCTCGGCGATCGTCGCGTTGTTGTCGTTGGCGTCGCCGTTGTCGCCACGGCTGACGAAGGTGCGCCAGACCCGCTCGCGCAGGTCGCGGCGCGTCGAGTACTCGAGGAAGGGCTCGACGCTCGAGCGGGTGTTCAGCACCGCGCCCTTCGCCTCGATGCCGCGCGCGACCGCGCTCGCCTCGAGCCCCGCCCGTACCGACTCCGGCAGACCGGCGAAGTCCGACTCGTCCGTCAGCGCGAGCCAGCGCCCGTTCTCGTCGGCGAGCAGGTGCTGCGAGAAGCGCGTGTAGAGGGTCGCGAGCGACTGGTTGATCGCCTTCAGCCGCTGCTTCGCGGGACCCTCGAGCCGTGCGCCGCTGCGTACGAAGTTCGTGTAGGTGAGCCAGGCCAGGCGCCGCTGCTCGGCGTTGAGGCCGGCCTGCTCGCGCGATTCGTAGACCGCTGCGATGCGGGCAAAGAGAGCCGCATTCTGCGTGATCTCGTCGCCGTGCGCGGCGAGCAGCGGCGCGGTCTCGGTCTCGATCGCCTGCACGGCGGGATCGCGCAGCGTGGACGTGTAGATGCCGAACAGCCGGTTGACGCGATCGAGCGTGCGGCCGCTGCCCTCGAGCGCCGCGATGGTGTTCGCGAAGGTCGCCGGTGCCGGGTCGTGGGCGATGCGCTCGATCTCGGCGCTCTCCTCGGCCATCGCCGCGAGCAGCGCCGGCTTGAAGTCGGCGACCCGGATGCGGTCGAACGGCGGCACGCCCCCGTACGGCCCGGTCCAGGGGACGAGCAGCGGGTTCGTGGCGGGTCGGGGGGCCGCGGTCGCGGCGAGCGGGATCGAGAGAGTCATCGCGAGGCAGGCGAGGGCACGCGGCAGGAAGGGCATCTTAACGGTCTCGGGGGCCGCCGGGGGCGCGCATCATACGCGCTCGAGAGCCCCCTCGCCGATCCAGCCCTTGAGCCAGCCGGCCGCGGCGAGTGCCGCCGCGCCCTCATCGCCCAGCTCCGCGGCGAGCGTGCCGCACAGCTCGCCAAAGCTCGCGCCGTCGAGCAGCCGGTCGAGCGCGCGCGCCTCGTCGGCCGGCAGCGAACGGAACTGCGTGTCGAGCGCGGGTCTCAGCACCAGCCACTCGATGCGCGCGCCGCGCTCGGCGCGCGGGGCCGCGGCCGCCGGCTCCTCGGCCTCCGTCGCGCGCGCGGCCCGCCAGGCGGCGACGGCGTTGGTGGTCGTTGCGAGCCGGCGCAGCGCCGGCACCGCGCGAAAGCGCAGGGCCGGCCACTCCGACGCCGCCACGGTCGCGAGGGAGGCGATGGTCGCCGGCTGCCCGGGCGCCGCGTCGAAGGCGGCCGCCAGCGCCCACTCGAAGCGCGCGAGCTCGGCCTGCAGCTGCACCTCCGCGTCCGGCGCCGCACACGCGATGAAGTCCGCGAGGCCCGCGCCGTAGTCGCGGATCGAGCGGTGACGCGACGGGGTCGCGCGCACGAACGCCTGCGCGAGCGCCGCGAAGCCGGCCCGGCCGAGGCGGGCGGCGAGCCCCGGGTACTGGGTGGCGAGCGCCTCGATGAGCCGCAACCGGTAGGCCTCGGCGTAGATACCGAGCCGCTCGCGCGCCGGTGCCCGGACGGCATCCAGCAGCGCCGGGGCCGGCTCGCCGTCCCCGAGGACGTGCGCCTGAAAGGTGCGCTCGAGCTCGGCGAGCCGCATCAGGCCGCCTCCGAGCGGGTGCGCCGCGCGATCTCGCGCGCGAGCTCGAGCTCGGCGACGAGCTCGGCGAGCGGCGGGATGTGGTCGTCACGCTCGAGCAGCGTGCTCACCGGCCCGAAGCGCCGCAGCGCGTGCGCGTACAGGTCCCAGACCTCCGCGCGCACCGGGGCGTCGTGCGTGTCGATCACGTGGCTGCCGAGGTCGAGGTGCCCGGCCAGGTGGAACTGCTGCACCGACTCGACCGGCACGCCGTCGAGGAAGTCGCGCGCGTCGAAGCCGTGGTTGCGGCTGCTGACGTAGACGTTGTTGACATCGAGCAGCAGCCGGCAGCCGGAGCGGCGCGCGAGCGCCGTCAGGAACTCCCATTCCGTCATCGCCGAGCTCGCATAGCTCACGTAGCTCGAGACGTTCTCGAGCACCAGCGGACGGCCGAGGAAGTCCTGTACCTGCGCGATGCGCGGCACCAGGTGCCCGAGGGCTTCCTCGGTGTAGGGCAGCGGCAGCAGGTCGTGGAGGTTCGTGCCGTCGGTGCCGGTCCAGCAGAGGTGGTCCGAGATCCAGGCCGGCTCGCAGCGTCGCGCGAGCCCGCGCACGCCCTCGAGGTAGTCGAGGTCGAGCGGCTCGAGCGCGCCGATCGAGAGCGACACGCCGTGCATCACCACCGGGTATCGCTCGCGGATCGCGTCGAGAAAATGCAGCGGCCGGCCGCCGCCGACCAGGTAGTTCTCGGTGATGACCTCGAACCAGTCGACCGCGGGGGCCTCGGCGAGGATCGCCGCGTAGTGCGGCGGCCGCAGTCCGAGGCCGAAGCCGAGCGAGGCGTGCATTCGCCGGCATGGGCGCGGCGGGCGGCCCGCCGCGCCCGCGTGCCTTACTTCTTCGACAGCTTCGCCTTGGCGGCGTCGCAGTCCGCCTTCGACAGCTGCAGGAAGCCCTGGCCCTTGCACTTGTTCTGGCCCTGGCAGGAGTTGTGGGCGGTCGCGCAGGCGGAAGTGCCCTTGCACGAGTTGACGCCTTCGCACTTCACCTTTGCGTCCTCGGCATTCGCGACCGGGGCCGCGACCGTCGTGAACAGCAGCGCGGCAGCCGTGGCGATCGCGGCACCCGTGACGTTGGTCTTCATGGAGCGTTACCTCTTGGTTGGCAATGGTTCAAACAAAGGGACCGGCGTCGTCGGGCCTGCCCGTCCCGGGCAGGCCCGGATGACCCGTCGCGCCGGTCCCCTCGGAGCGGCGGGTCACCCTTGTCGGACGTGTCAGGCGGGAACGGGCCGGGCGGCGGGCGCGCGCGAGCCGAGGCTCAACAGGCCATCGAGCGACCAGCGGCCGGGGCCGTGGATCGCGAGCGTCAGCAGCATGAAGCCCCACAGCACGTGCTGGCCGAGCGCCGCCTCGAAGCCGTCGGCGAGCAGCACGTGCCGGTAGGAGATGACGGCCATGGCATTGACCGCGAGCAGGCCGAGCGCACTCGCGCGACCGGCGAGGCCGAGGATCACCAGCGAGCCGAACACGAGCTCGCCGCCGGCGCCGACGTAGGCCGCGAGGTGCGGCGGCAGCACCGGCACCCGGTACTCGGACTCGAACAGCGACAGCGTCGAGGACCAGTCGCTGACCTTCAGCCAGCCCGACTTCACGAACACCCAGCCCACCCACACCCGCGTCGCGAGGGCGAACGGTGACGCGAGCCAGCCGGCGAGCCGCGCGAGCATCCCTTCAAGCGTCGTGATCGTTGCCGCGATGTTCATGAGCGTCGCATCCCTGGCGTGCCGCGCGCCGCACGGGCGCATACGGTGGACTAGACCGGCCGTCCCGCCGACTTCTTACAGCGATTGTGCGACAGCCGCGACCGCGAACCTTGCTGCAGCGCGTCAGGCCGGCCGACCGGCCGCAAGGCACCGTGTAGGATGCCGCCCCGGGGCGTTCCCCCGCCGCCCCGTAATAAGGAACGACGAGGTCCGGTCTCCGTCCATGAACGACTCCGTCCCGAGCGCGGACCTGAAGGCGCGGTTTGAGTCGCTGTGCGGGCGGCTGCGTCCGGACCTCTACCGGTTCGCGTTCTGGCTGGCGCGCGACCGGGCGGTGGCCGAGGACGTGGTGCAGGACACGCTGCTGCGCGCCTGGCGCTCGTTCGGGAGTCTCGGCGATGAGACGCTGGCGCGGCCGTGGCTGCTGACGATCGCGCGCCGCGAGTTCGCCCGCCGTTTCGAGCGCAAGCGCCTCGAGACGGTCGACGTGGACGACCTCACGGCGCTGGAGGATCCGGCGCTGGCCGGCGAGGACCGGGCGGAGGTCATGGAACTGAGGGCCGCGATCTTCGCGCTCGAGCGCGACTACCGCGAGCCGCTGGTGCTGCAGGTACTGATGGGCTACACGACTGAGGAAATCGCGACGACCATGGAGCTCACGCCGGGGGCGGTGCTGACGCGCCTCTTTCGTGCGCGCCAGAAGCTGCGCGCCGCCGTGCTCGGCGACGGGGCCGCGCCGTGAACTGCCTCGACGCCCGTCGCGCCCTCGGCGCCGAGCCCGGCCGCCGCACGCCCGAGCTCGAGGCGCACCTTGCCGGCTGCCCGGCCTGCGCGCGCCACGCCGAGGAGCTCGCACGCTTCGAGCGCGTGCTCAGGCTCGCCCTCGAGGTCCCGGTCGCCGCGCCCGGCGCCGCGCGCCCCGAGCGCCGGCGGCGGCCGCTCTACGCGCTCGCCGCCTCGCTCGCCGCGCTGCTCGCGCTCGCGACTTCGGTCTGGACCCTGTACCCGCGCGAGGCGCTGGCGAGCGCGCTCGTCGGGCACATGCGCCACGAACCCGAATCGCGGGTCCGCACCGACGTCGAGGTGCCGGCGGCCTCGCTCCACTACGTGCTCGCCCGTGCCGGCTACGTGCTCGCTCCCGACGCGCCGCGCGTCAGCTACGCGATGAGCTGCTGGTTCCGCGGCTGGCACGTGCCGCACCTCGTCGTGCAGACCGACGACGGCCCGGTGACCGTGATGGTGCTCGCCCACGAGCACGTCGCGGCGCCGCAGCAGGTCGAGGAGGGCGGCTATCGGATCGTGATCGTGCCGGCCGCGCGCGGTGCGCTCGCGGTGCTCGCCCCGGACGGTACCGACCCGGCTCACCTCGCGGCGCTCGTCTCCCGGCTCGCGGCCTCGCTCGGCCCCGCCGGCTGAGCCGGGCGGCGACAGTCCGCCGCGCCCGCGTCGCGCACCTCGCCGTCTACCGTGCGGAACCGCCAGCGGTAGCGATCGCGGTCGAGCTCGAGTTCGAGCACGCCATGGACCCGCGCGTAGGCGCGATGGCCGCCGGACATCGAGAAATCAAAGAGCCGCGCGCCGCCGGTGCCGACCACGAACTCGCGGATCCCGGCCGCGGCCGGCTGGCCGCGGCGGTCGTGCGGCTCGAAGGCCTCGTAGAAATGCTCGTGGCCGCTCAGCACGAGGTCGGCACCGGCGTCGGCGAGCGCTGCCCAGGCCGGTCGCATGCGCTCGCCGTCGCCACGGTGCAGTCCGCTCGACAGGAACGCGTGGTGCCAGAGCGCGAGCAGGCAGCGACCGTCGCCCCGGATCGCGGCGAGCTCGCGCTCGAGCCAGCGCGCCTGCTCTGCGAGCCGCTCGCCGCCGAGGTTGCTGTCGAGGCCGATCACCCACCAGTCGCCGAGCGCCGCGCGAAAGTACGTGCGCGGCGGCTCGCGTGCGCCGAAGTAGGCCAGGAAGTCGCGTGCCGAACCGCGCACGTAGTCGTGGTTGCCCGGCACCGCATAGGTCGAGGCGCGAAGCCGGCCCCAGGTCGGCCCGTAGCAGCGCTCCAGCGTCGCGCGGTCGGCGAGCGGATAGACCGCGTCGCCGAGCACGAGCACCGCGGCGCCGTCCGGCACGAGCCGTGCGGTCGAGGCGGCACCGCTGCGGGCCGGGTCCTCGCTGCCGCAGTCGGCGATGTCGCCGGCCGCGAACGCGACCACGGCGACGGCCGGGCGGGCGGCGAGGTCGAGCAGGAGCAGCGCGAGCAGCGCCGCCAGCAGCGCGGCGCGCGCGCGTCGCCGGCTCACGCGGCGGCCCCGACCAGCAGCACCGACTTGCCGATCGTGTGGCCGGACTTCAGCTCGGCGAGCGCCGCGGGCGCGGCGGCGAAGGGACGGATCGCGCCGACGTGCGGCGGCGGCAGCGCCAGCGCCGCGAGCGCGTCGAGTGCCTCCGGCATGCGATCAATGGACTCCCACAGCCAGATCAGGTTGAAGGCCAGCAGCGCGCGGTTCTCGCTGATCATCGCGAGCGGATCGAGCCGCGGCCGCGCGAGCCAGCGGCGGGCGAGCGCGAGCCAGCCGCGCGAGGCGCCGCGCGGCATGAAGTCGGCGGCGCCGTAGAGCACGTAGCGACCCTCCGGCGCGAGCCGCCGGAATGCCGGCCGGAAGCCCCGGCCGAGCACCGCATCGAACACGAGGTCGAAGCCGGGCGCGGCGAGCGCGCCGAGCGCGGCATCCAGCGCCGCGGCATCGCCCGCACCGTCGCGGACGATCGCGCAGGCCGGCGCGAGTGCGTGCCGCTCGAGCAGGAAGTCGCGCTTCGCTGCCGTGCCGACCACCGCCACCGGCCGCGCGCCGAGGCGCGTCAGGATCGCGAGGGCCTGCAGGCCGACGCCACCGGCTGCCGACTGCACCAGCACGACGCTGCCGGCGCGCGCCGCGCCGAGCCGCACGAGCCCGTACCAGGCCGTCAGCGCCTGCACCGGGTAGGCGGCGGCCTCGGCGAACGACCAGTCCGCCGGGATCGGCACGACGTAGCGCGTATCCGCGTTCAGCGCGGTCGCATAGCCGCCGAAGCGCGTCAGCACCAGCACGCGGTCGCCGACCCGCACCGGCGGGTGCCCGGGCAACGGCTCGCCCAGTTCCTCGACCACGCCGGCGACCTCGAGTCCGGGCACGAAACTGCCGCGAGGTGTCGCCGAATAGAGACCGAGGCAGGCGAACGCGTCGGCGAAGTTGAGCCCGACCGCGTGCACGGCGATGCGCGCCTCGCCCGCGGCCGGCGGCGGCAGCGGCTCCTCGACCCGGCGCAGGCGGTCGAGCGAGCCGGCGCGATCGATGCGCCATGCGGTACGGAGGCCGGGCATGGGATCATAGTAGCCGCATGAGCACACCCGTTGCCCGCGAGGCTGCCGAGGACGGCGCCGGCCAGGCCTGGCGGCGCTGGGTCGCGCCGCTCGTCTCGGTGCTGGTGTTCGTCGCGGTGGCGGCGGTGCTGCACCACGTGCTCGCCACCTATCACCTGCGCGACGTGCTCACCGAGCTGCGCGGCATTCCGCGCGGCGCGCTCGCGCTCGCGGCGCTGCTGACGGCGGCCAGCTACGCGCTGCTGACGCTCTACGACGCGCTCGCGCTGCGCTACGTGGGCCGGGCCGTCGCCTACCCGCGCATCGCGCTGACCTCGTTCATCGCCTACGCCTTCGGCCACAACCTGAGTCTCGCCGCCTTCACGGGCGCGGCGGTGCGCTACCGCCTCTACCTCAGCGTCGGCCTGACCGCGGTCGACGTCGCCACCATCGTCTCTTTCTGCGCGCTGACCACGGCGCTCGGGGTCGGCACGCTCGCCGGCGGCGCGCTCGTGGTGGCGGCCCCCGGCGCCGCCGCGCTGCACCTCGGCCACGCCTGGTCGCAGGCGGTGGGCGTGCTGCTGCTCGCCGGCGTCGCGGCCTACGTCGCCTGGGCGAGCCGCGCGCGCCGGCCGCTGACGATCGGCGCCTGGGCGCTGCGTCCGCCGGGCGGCGGGCTCGCGGCCGGCCAGGTCGGGGTCGCGGTCGGCGACCTGCTGTGCTCGGCGGGCGTGCTCTACCTGCTGCTGCCGGCGGCCGCGCGGCCGGACTTTCCGGTGTTCGCCGGCCTGTACGCGGTCGCCATCGTCGCCGGCATCGCGAGCCAGGTGCCGGGCGGGCTCGGGGTGTTCGAGGCGGTGCTGCTGCTCGCGCTGCCGCAGGTGCCCGCGCCGCAACTGCTGGGCGCGCTGCTCGCGTACCGCGGCGTCTACTACCTCGCGCCGCTGGCGCTCGCGGCGCTGGCCTTCGCGGTGGTCGAGCTCGAGCGCCAGCGTCCGCGGCTGGCGCGCGCCGGCGGCCTCGCCGACTCGCTGCTCGCTCCGGTCGCGCCGCAGCTGATCGGCGTGCTGGTGTTCGTCGCCGGCACGGTGCTGCTGCTGTCCGGCGCGACACCCGGGCTCGACGCGCGGCTCGGCCGGCTGGTCGACGTGGTGCCGCTGTCGCTGCTCGAGGCCTCGCACCTGGCCGGCAGCGTGATCGGCGTGGGCCTGCTGATCCTCGCGCGTGCACTGTTCCGGCGGGTCGCGGCGGCCTACCACCTGACCTTCTGGCTGCTGGTCGCCGGCATGGCGGCCTCGCTCGGCAAGGGCCTCGACTTCGAGGAGGCCGGCTACCTCGGACTCGTGTTGCTGGTGCTGTGGCTGGCGCGGCGCGCGTTCCACCGGCCCTCGACGATCATGAGCCAGCGCTTCACGCCGGTGTGGGTCGCGAGCGTCGTGATCATCGTCACGCTGACCTTGTGGGTCAGCTGGCTCTCGGCGCGCCACGTGCCGTACTCCGGCGACCTGTGGTGGACGTTCGCGCTGCAGGGGCATGCGCCGCGCGTGCTGCGCGCCTCGCTCGCGGTGCTGGTGGCGCTCGCCGCGTTCCTGGCCGGGCAGCTGCTGCGCCCGGCGCCGCCCGAGCCGCACGATCCGGCGACGCTCGACCTGGAGCGCGCGCGCCGCGCGATCGCGACCGACGAGGCGAGCCTCGCGAACGCGGCGCTCGCCGGCGACAAGCGGCTCTTGTTCCACCCGGCCGGCGACGCGTTCCTGATGTACCAGGTCAGCGGCGGCAGCTGGATCGCGCTCGGCGATCCGGTCGGCGCGCCGGCGCGCGAGGAGGACCTCGTCTGGGCGTTCCGCGAGCTGGTCGACCGGCGCGGCGCGCGACCGGTGTTCTACCAGGTCAGCAACCGCTCGCTGCCGCTGTACCTCGACCTCGGGCTGACCCTGACCAAGCTCGGCGAGGAAGCGCGCGTGCCGCTCGCCGACTTCGGCCTCGAGGGCAGCCAGCGCGCAGACCTGCGCCAGTCGCGCCGGCGTGCGCAGCGCGACGGCGCGAGCTTCGAGGTGCTGACGCCCGAGGCGGTCGCGCCGCTGCTGCCGCGCCTGCGGCTCGTCTCCGATGCCTGGCTCGCCGACAAGGCGACCGCCGAGAAGGGGTTCTCGCTGGGGGCGTTTTCCGAGCGCTACATCGCCGAGTTCCCGGTGGCGGTGGTGCGCGCCGAGGGCGACGTGGTGGCGTTCGCGAACCTCTGGCCGAGCGGCGGGCACGAGGAACTGTCGATCGACCTGATGCGCTTCCACCCGGAGGCGCCGCGGGGCGCGATGGACTACCTCTTCATCGAGCTGATGCTGTGGGGCCGGGCGCAGGGCTTTCGCTGGTTCAACCTCGGCATGGCGCCGCTGTCGGGGCTCGAGAATCGCGCGCTCGCGCCGCTGTGGCACCGCATGGGCAGTTTCCTGTACCGCCATGGCGAGTCGTTCTACAACTTCGAGGGCCTGCGGCGGTACAAGGAGAAGTTCGACCCCGTCTGGGAGCCGCGCTACCTCGCCTCGCCCGGCGGGCTCAAGCTCGCGCGCGTGCTGCTCGACGTGTCGACACTGATTTCGGGCGGATTCAAGGAGCTGATCAGCAAATGACCACCCTGTCGCGTGCGCGGCTCGCCACCGCGGCGCTCGTGCTCGTCCTGCAAGGCGGCCTCGCCGTCGCCGCGGCGCCGACCCAGGCGCCCCCGCAGCGGCCCCGGCCCGGCACCGGCGGCGACGCGCCGCCACCGGTGCTGCCCGGCCAGTCGGCGCTGCGCTACGGTCCCTTCGGCGAGGTGACCGTGTACCGGCCGAGCGGACGCGTGAAGAGCGTCGCGCTGTTCGTCTCGGGCGATGGCGGCTGGAACCTCGGCGTCGTCGACATGGCGCGTCACCTGCTGGACGACGGAGCCGCGGTGGTCGGCATCGACGTGCGCCGCTACCGCGATGCGATCAATGCGCCGTCCGCCAGCTGCAAGAGCTTCGCGGTCGACTTCGAGGGCCTCGCGCACGAGGTCGAGCGGCGCCTCAAGCTCGAGGAATACCTGCCGCCGGTGCTGGTCGGCTACTCCTCGGGCGCGACGATCGTGTACGCGACCGTCGTCGAGGCGCCGAAGGGCACCTTCGCCGGGGCGCTCAGCCTCGGCTTCTGCCCGGACCTCGACGTCACGCAGAAGCTGTGCAAGGGCAGCGGGCTCGCGTACGAGTGGACCTACGCGAAGAAGCCCCAGCCGCCACCCGTGAACGGCCTCGTGTTCGCGGCGAGCCCGACCAACGCCACGCCGTGGATCGCGATGCAGGGAGACGCCGACCAGGTCTGCAGCCCCGAGGGCACGCGCCGCTTCGTGGCCGCGACCGCGGATGCCGAGCTCGTCTGGCTGCCGAAGGTCGGCCATGGCTTCTCGGTCGAGAAGAACTGGCTACCGCAGTTCCGCGCGGCCTACGCGAAGCTCGTCGCGCACGCCGCGCCGCCCCGGGTCTCGGTGCCGGCGATCGCCGACCTGCCGCTCGTCGAGGTGCCGGCCGCCGGCGCGGCGGCGGGCCCCTCGTTCGCGGTGCTGCTGACCGGTGACGGCGGCTGGGCAGGACTCGACCAGGACCTCGCCACCGCGCTCGCCGCGCGCGGCATCCCGGTCGTCGGCTGGAACTCGCTGAAGTACTACTGGCAGGCGCGGACGCCCGAGGCCGCCGCGGCCGATCTCGAACGGATCCTCGAGCATTACTCGGCGGCCTGGCACCGCAGCGAGGTGCTGCTGGTTGGGTACTCGTTCGGGGCCGACGTGCTGCCCTTCCTTTATAACCGCCTGCCCGCGGCGCGCCAGGGCATGGTGCGCAGCCTGAGCCTGCTCGCGCCGAGCGACGAGGCGAGCTTCGAGTTCCACGTCTCGGACTGGATCCCGGGCTCGGGCGGCGGCGGGCGCCCGACCGGCCCCGAACTCGCGCGCCTCGGCACGGTGCGGCTGCTGTGCCTGTATGGCGCCGAGGACGGCGAGAGTCCGTGCCGCGCCTTGAAGGGCCCGGCGACCACGGCCACGGGCCTGCCGGGCGGCCACCACTTCAACGGCGACTACGCCGGACTCGCGGCGCGGATCCTCGAGGCGGCCGGGCGTTGAGCCCGACGCCGTTGCGACCGTGAGGGGAGCATGAAGGCCGCTGCCCGGACGCCGCGGTGAGCGGGGACGCGACGAACGAGTCGCTGCTGCGCGAGGCGCAGGCGCAGGAACGCGCCGGCCGCCTGCCGGAGGCGATCGCGGCCTACGAGCGCCTGCTCGCGCAGGCGCCCGGCTACGCGGCCGGCTGGTTCAACCTCGGTGTGCTCCGCCGCCGCGCGCGGCGCCTGCCCGAGGCGCTCGCCGCCTACCAGCGCGCGCTCGACCTCGGCATCCCGCGCCCCGAGGAGGCGCACCTCAACCGCGCCGTGATCTACGCCGACTTCCTCCGCCAGGACGCGGCCGCGGAGGCGGAGCTGCGCCGGGCGCTCGAGCTCAATGCGCGCTTCCTGCCGGCACTGCTCAACCTCGCCAACCTGCAGGAGGACCGAGGTGAGCGCGAGGCCGCGCGCGCGACCTACGAGCGGCTGCTCGCGCTCGCGCCGCAGCACGCGGAGGCGCTCGCGCGTGCCGCGAACCTCGAGCCTCCGGCGCTCGCCGCGCCGCGCTTTCGCGCACGGCTCGAGGCGGCGCTCGCCGACGCCGGGCGACCGCCGGCCGAGCGCGCCAGCCTCGGTTTCGCGCTCGGCCGCGCGCTCGACGGGGCCGGCGAGTACCGGGCGGCGTTCGCGGCCGTCGCCGCCGCCAATGCCGCGAGCCGCGCGGCCGCGGCCGGCGTTCGCTACGACCGCGAGGCGCACGAGCGGCTGGTGTCCCGGCTGATCGCGGCGGCGCGCGCTCCCGCCGCGACGGCCGGCCCGGACGGCGAGCCCGAGCCCGTGTTCGTCTGCGGCATGTTCCGCTCGGGGTCGACCCTGATCGAGCAGCTGATCGCCTCGCACCCCGGCGTCGCCGCCGGCGGCGAGCTCGAGTTCCTGCCGCGGCTCGCCGCCGGCGAGCTCGCGCCCTATCCCGAGTCACTCACCGCGACCCCGCGCGCGCGGCTCGACGAGCTCGCCGCGCGCTACCGCGCGGCGGTCGGTGCGCTCTTCCCCGGCGCGCGGCTCGTCACCGACAAGCGCCCCGACAACTTCCTCTACCTCGGGCTCGCGAAGGCGCTCTTTCCACGGGCGAAGATCGTGCATACGGTGCGCGACCCGCTCGACAACTGTCTGTCGCTGTATTTCCTGCACCTTGACCCCAGCATGAGCTATGCGTTTGACTTGCAGGACATCGCTCACTATTACCGCCAGTACCGGCGGCTCATGGCAGCCTGGCAGACATCTTTCGGCGCGGACCTGATCGAGGTGCGCTACGACGAGTTCGTGCGCACGCCCGAGCCCGTGGCGCGGGCGCTCTATGGCGCGCTCGGTCTCGACTTCGACCCGGCGGTGCTGCAGGCGATGCACGCGCCGCGCACGGTCAAGACGGCGAGCGTGTGGCAGGTGCGCGAACCGCTCTACACGCGCGCCTCGGGCCGCGCCCGGCACTACGCCGAGGAGCTCCAGCCGCTCGCCGCCGCGCTCGCCGGTCTCGGCACCGCACCTGCGGTCGAAGCATCGTGAGCACGCTCTCGCCGCACGTGGTGCCGGTCTTCGCGACGCCGTTCGGCGTCGTGCCGCTGCCGGAGACCGCGGCGCGCAACGCCGAGCTCGGCGCGCTGCTGCGCGCGCGGGCGACGCCCGACCGGCGAGCACCCGGCCCGGGCACCGGCGAGCGCGCCTTCCGCAGCCGCGAGGACCTTTTTGAGTGGCCGGAGCCGCTCGTGCAGGCGGCGCGTGCGGAGATCCTGGCCGGCATCGCGGCGGTGGTGGCGAGCATCAACGAGGTGCCGGCGGCGGAGCTCGCCGCGCTCCGGGTCGAGGCGCGCGGCTGGTTCACCGTGATCAGGCCCGACGGCCATGTCCCGGCCGCCGGCTTCGCGAATACCGCCTGGCTTGGCCTTTACTGCGTCGAGGCGCCGCCGGCCTCGCCGACGCGGCAGGACAGCGGCGTGCTGCGCATGCTCGAGACGCGCCTCGGCACCATGTTCGCGGATGCCACCAACGCGCAGCTGCGCGTGCCCTATCGCACCGGCCACTACAGCTGGCGCCCGGTGCCCGGAGAACTCGCGGTGCTGCCGGGCCCGACCGTCCATGAAATCGCGCTCGTGCGCGCCGACTCGCCGCTGGTGCTCGTGGGCGCGCGCGTGCGCTACGTCGGCGCCGATCAGACGGGGATGGCGTGGTGGTGAGCCCGACGCTGCGGATCAACCCGCTCTTCGCGGTGCCGATCGGCGAGTCGCGCCTCGAGAACTGCGAGCGCCTCAATCGCGAACTCGAGGCGCTGTTCCTCGCCCGGGAGGACGAGGAGCACCGGAACCCGACGCCCAGTCACATCCCGCAGGCCGAACTCTTCGAGAGCCGCTTCAACCTGTTCCGCTGGACCGAGCCGTGCATCCAGGAGCTGCGGCGCTTCATGCTGGATGCGGTCGGTCGCACGGTGCTCGAGGCGACCTCGATGAAGGCCGAGGAACTCGGCCGCCTTTCGCTGCAGAACCACACCTGGTACCACCTGACCCGCACGGCGGGCTCGTTCGTCTCGCACAACCACCCGATGGCATCGTGGTCGGCGGTGTACTGCGTCCGCGCCGGCACGCCGGTGGCCGCGGAGCCCGGCAGCGGCGTGCTGCGCTTCTTCGATCCCCGGCCGGGCGCCCACGCCTACCGGGACCCGGCGAATGCCGCCCTGCACCGGGTCTTCGCGGCGGCGCCGGCGGAGCTGCGGCTGATCGAGGGCCAGGTCATCGTCTTCCCGTCCTACCTCTTCCACGAGGTAGCGCCCTTCTACGGCCCGGATCTGCGCATCACCGTCGCGACGAACTGCTGGTTCACCTGATTTTTGCCGGGTTTTCGGGCCGATGTTGCGTCGCAACATCGCGGATTATGGCTGTTGCTAAGTCGCCACAGAGTGGCTCGAAAGCGGCTTCCCTGCGCGAAACCGCTAGGTGATCACCGTCGCTGCTTTGCACCTAGCCCGGGTGCCATGTAGTATTTCCACCAATGACCTACGTCCGCGCCTGCGGCGGACGACGCCCGACGGACCTCAAAGGTCTGCGGTTCCGAAATCCGGATCGAAGTCAGGGGAGTTACACGGAATGACGAATTCAAGTCGCAATCTGCGACAGGCTGTCCATCTGACCCTCGCCGCTGTCGCCACGACGGCCGGTGCGGGAACTGCGCTTGCTCAGGAAGCCCCGGCGTCCACCGCTCCGTCAGCCTCGGTGCAGGAAGTCGTCGTCACGGGTTCGCGCCTGCAGCTCGCGCCGAACGACGTGTCGATCAGCCCGGTCGCGAGCGTGACCTCGGCCGACATCCAGCAGTCGGGCCTGGTGCGCGTCGAGGACATGCTGAACAACCTGCCGCAGGTGATCGCGGAGAACAGCTCCGGCCAGTCGATCAGCTCGAACGGCACGTCGACGGTCAGCCTGCGTGGTCTCGGCTCGGTCCGCACGCTGGTCCTGATCAACGGCCGCCGCATGAGCCCGGGCGCGGGTCTCAACACCTCCGGCAGCCCTGACATCAACCAGATCCCGGCCGAACTGATCGAGCGCGCGGACGTCCTCACGGGCGGCGCCTCGGCGGTGTACGGCGCGGACGCGGTCGCCGGCGTCGTCAACTTCGTGCTCAACACGAAGTTCGAGGGCGTCAAGCTCGACGCGAACTACAGCTTCGCGAACCACAAGAACGACGACGCGGTCGGCCTCGACGCGCTGCAGCGCAAGGGCTACCCGATCCCGGCGACGAACATCAACGCCGGCTTCACGAAGGACGCCTCGGTCCTCGTCGGCGCGAACTTCGCCGACGGCCGCGGCAACGCGACCATGTACGCGACCTACCTCAACGTCGCGCCGGTGGTCGGCTACCAGTACGACTACACGGGCTGCACGCTGAACACGCCGGGCACGCTGGCGCTTCCAGGCGCCAACCCGGGCCGCCTGTCCTGCGGCGGCTCGAGCTCGAGCGCGACCGGTCGCTTCCTCGAGTTCGGCATCGTCAACGGCACGTTCACGACGCTGGCCGACAAGACCGTGAACCCGGGTGTTCCGGGCGGCGCGTTCCGCGACTACAGCTCGGGGCGCGACTCGTACAACTACGGCGCGCTCAGCTACCTGCAGCGTCAGCAGGAACGCTACACGATGGGCGGCTTCCTGACGTTCAACGTCACCGACCACACGACCGTGTACGCCGAGACGATGTACGCCCGGAACACGTCGCGCGCCGAGTACGGCCCGTCGGGTCTGTTCGCGTTCGGCGCGCCGCAGATCAGCTGCTCGAACCCGCTGTGGAGCGCGGCGGAGAAGGCGGACTTCTGCTCGCCGGCGAGCATCGCGGCGAACCAGGCGGCCTTCGGCACGACCGGCGACGTGATCACGCTGTACGCGGCGCGCCGCAGCGTCGAGTCCGGCCCGCGTATCGACAACTACACCTCGAACTCGATCCGCCAGGTGGTGGGCCTCAAGGGCAACTGGGGCGAGGCGTGGACGTACGACGTGTACGGCCAGTTCGGCCTGACCCAGATGGCGGACATCGAGGGCGGCTTCCTCGGCGCCAACCAGATCAACTACGCGCTGAACGTCGTCCAGGGCCCGAACGGTCCGGCCTGCGCGGTGGCGCTGAACGGCGTCGACCCGACCTGCGTGCCGTGGAACATCTGGCAGCCGGGCGGCGTCAACGCGGCGCAGCTCGCCTACCTCACGGTGGCCTCGAGCTACAACGTGCAGTCGACCGAGTACGTGGTCTCGGCCTCGGCCAACGGCGACTTCGGCAAGTACGGCTGGCAGCTGCCGGGCGCCTCGAGCGGCCTGCAGGCGAGCTTCGGTGCCGAGTATCGCCAGGAGCGCTACCAGTTCGATCCGGACTACATCTTCGGCAATGGCCTCGCCTCGGGCGGTAACGGCAAGTTCTCGCCGATCGACGGCGGCTTCCACGTCTCCGAAGTGTTCACCGAGTTCCGCCTGCCGATCTTCGACGCTCGGCCGGGTGCGTACGCGCTGAACCTCGAGGGCGGCTACCGCTACTCGACGTACACCGAGGGCTTCAACACCAACACCTACAAGTTTGGTGTGGAGTGGGCGCCGATCCAGGATCTGCGTCTGCGTGGCAGCTACAACCGTGCGGTGCGCGCGCCGAACGTCGGCGAGCTGTTCACCCCGCAGGTCGTCGGTTCGGGCGGCACGGCCGATCCGTGCTGGGGCCCGACGCCGACCTACACGCTGGCGCAGTGTCAGAACACCGGCGTCACGGCGGCCGAGTACGGTCACATCACCGCGAACCCGGCGGCGCAGATCAACACGACGATCGGCGGCAACCTGAAGCTGGTTCCGGAAGTGGCCGACACGTACTCGTTCGGCTTCGTGTTCCAGCCGCAGGCGGCCCCGAACTTCGTGTTCACGGCCGACTACTACGACATCAAGATCACGAACACGATCACGAACCTGACGTCGAACACCGTGCTCGCGTACTGCGCGAACACCGGCGACCCGACGGTCTGCGGCTGGATCCACCGTGGTGCGAACACGGGCTCGCTGTGGTTCAACAACACGAACTTCATCGAGACCAACTCGCAGAACATCGGCCAGGTGCGCACCAAGGGCATCGACATCGCGAGCCACTACAAGCTCAACATGGGCACGGCCGGCAAGCTGAACTTCAGCCTCACCGGCACGAAGATCCAGACGTGGCTGACGCAGCCGCTGCCGCAGTCCGGTGCGTACGACTGCACCGGCTACTTCGGCTCGACCTGCGGTGCCCCGACGCCGAAGTGGAAGCACGTGTTCGTCAGCACCTGGCAGACCCCGTGGGCCGGCCTGGACCTGACGATGAAGTGGCGCTTCATCGGTGCGGTGGACGTCGATCGCTCGAGCTCGGATCCGCAGCTGGCGGCGTCCTACCTCGCGCAGACGGCGCACATCCCGAACTACAGCTACTTCGACCTGTCCGCGTCGCTGCCGATCGTCGAGAACGTGAACTTCCGTCTCGGCATCAACAACATCGCCGACAAGCACCCGCCGCTGGTCGCGAACGGCAACTACTCGGACTGCCCGAACACGAGCTGCAACGACAACACCTGGGTGGGCACGTACGACACCCTGGGCCGCTGGATCTTCGCGCACGTCAGCGTGAAGTTCTGATCGACCCTGCAGGCTTCGGCCTGACTAACGGCGGGCTTCGGCCCGCCGTTTTCTTTTGGGCGGCCGGTCGGCGGCGGCGATTCTGGCATCATCGCCGCCGCCCGGACCGCGACCGCCACCCACCCGAGGGCCACGCCCCGTGAAGCCGCGCGACCTCGACGCCGACCTGAAGCTGCTCGAGACGGTGCGCGCCCATGCGCAGGGGCGGGACTTCGCGCGTGCCGCCGCGCTCGCGAACCGTGCGCTCGCCGAAGGCTTCGAGCACCCGTTGCTGCTGAACGTCGCGGCCACGCACCTTGAGCAGCAGGGACGGTTTCCGGAGGCGCTGAAGCTCCTCGAGCGCGCCGTCGAGATCGCCCCGGGCGATGCCCCCGCGCGTCACGCGCTCGGCCTTTGCCTGCAGCGGCTCGAGCGCCCGGCCGAGGCGCTGGTGCACGTCGAGGCGCTGCTGAAGCTGCAGCCGAACCTCGCGGTGGCGCACGCCTCGAAGGGCAATGCGCTGATCGCGCTCGGCGCGCTCGGCCGGGCGCGCGACAGCCACCGTCGTGCGCTCGAGCTCGAGCCGGGCAACCTGGCGGCGACCGCGGCGCTCGCCTCGATCGCGACGCATCGCGGCGAGCACGCGGAGGCACGCCTGTGGGCGGAGCGGGCGCTGACCGCGGCGCCCGGGTTCCCGGATGCGGTGCTGAGCCTCGCGGCCGCGGACCTGCACGACGGCGCGCCGGAACGCGCCGAGTCAGCCCTGCGGGCGCTGCTCGCCGACCCGCGCGCCGGTGCCGTCGACCGTGCCCGCGCCTGCGGCCTGCTCGGCGACGTGCTCGACTCTGCCGGTCGCTACGCAGGCGCCTTCGAGGCGTACGCGGCCTGCAACCAGCTGCTGCGCCAGATCCACCGTCGCCACGATCGCGGCATGCTCGCCTATGGTGAGGCGCTGCTCGCCGCCGAGGCCGCGGCCGGGGCGGCGCGCTGGGCGGGCCCGGACTCGCCGGCCGCGCCGGTGCGCGAGCACGTCTTCCTGATCGGCTTCCCGCGTTCGGGCACGACGCTGCTCGAGGTGGTGCTCGACGGCCATCCCGAGGTCGCGAGCCTCGAGGAGCACGAGCTCCTGGTCGAGGGCGTGCTGCACTTCCTCGGCGAGCCGCTCGACCTCGGCCGGCTCGCGCGCGCGGACGAGGCGGAGCTCGCGCCGCTGCGGGCCGCCTACTGGCAGCGAGCGCAGGCGAGCGGCGTCAAGATCGCCGGCAAGGTCTTCATCGACAAGCACCCGCTGCACACCCTCAAGCTGCCGCTGATCGCGCGGCTCTTTCCGCAGGCGAAGATCCTGTTCGCCGAGCGCGACCCGCGCGACGTGGTGCTGAGCTGCTTTCGGCGCCGCTTCCGGATGAACCCGGCGATGTACGAGCTGCTGACCCTGCCCGGTGCCGCGGCGCTCTACGACCTGACGCTGCGCTTCGCGACGGCGGTCGAGCCGCGGCTTGGGCTCGCGCTGCGGCGCGTGCGCTACGAGACGCTGGTCGGGGACCTCGAGGGCGAGACGCGGGCCGTCTGCGGCTTCCTCGGGCTCGAGTCGGGTGCCGGACTCGTCGACTTCGCCTCGCGCGCCCGCGAGCGCGAGCACGCGACGCCGAGCACCGCGCAGCTGAGCCGCGGCCTCGACCGCTCCGGCGTGGGTCACTGGCGGCACTACGTCGATGCGCTCAGACCCGTGCTGCCGACGCTCGCGCCGTGGGTCGCGCGACTCGGCTACGAGCCCTAGCGTCAGCGCAGCCGCCGCACGTGGTACGTGTGGCGCGAGGCGGTGACGAGCACGAAGGAGCCGAGCGCGCCGTGGCGGATCGTGATCGCCTCGCCCGAGTCGATGCGCACGTCGGTCTCGATCACCGACCAGACCTGGCCGTTGTCGAGCGTCAGCGTCACGTGACCCTGCGCATCGACCGCGACCCGCGCGACGCTCGCGTGCACGGACTCCTCGGCGCCCTTCTCGGGCTTCGGCGGCGGTGGCCGGGGCTTGCCGAAGTCGGCCGCGGCGCCGCCCGCCACCGCGGGTGCGGCGGCGGCGGGCGCGGTGGCCGTCACCGCCGGTTTCGCGGTCGACGGGGCGCGGCCGGCGAGGGCGTCGTAACAGGCCAGGCGTGCGTCCGGCGCCTCGATCCGCGCGCAGTCGGCGAGCGTGCGCGCCGCGGCCTCCGCGCCGGCCTGCGCCGGGCTGGCGGCGCCGAGCAGCGTGAGGATGAGCGTCGTCGGGAGGCGGGCGTTCACCGGAGCTGGTCCGCCGGCAGCTGGTAGTAGCGCACGTACACCTCGGTCGCGGCCTTGATCAGGTCGCGCTCGGCGGCGCTCAGGAGCGGGTTCCAGACGTCGAAGATCAGGATCGCGCGCGGCGCGTCGGACAGGTTCCAGGCCTCGTGCTCGATCGTGTCATCGAACACCCAGGCCTGGCCCGGCACCCACTCGCGGGTCGTGCCGCCGACCCGGAAGCCGCAGTGCGGCGGCACGATCAGCGGCACGTGCACCGTCACGCGGGTGTTGGTGACCCCGACGTGCGGCGGGATGCGGGTGTTGGCGTCGAGAATCGAGAAGAACGCGGTCGGTGCGCGCGCCGCGATCCGGCAGCGCGGCGCGGTCTCGAGCACGCGCGCGGTGGCCGGGCAGCGCGCGGTGCGGTTGGCGCATTCCTCGCCCTGGTTCCACAGGAAATAGGCGCTCCAGCGCCGCGAGCGGTTGAGCTCGCGCCACTGGTCGAGCGGCATCGTCGGCGGGAAGTCGACGTACGGCTGCAGGCCGTCGCGATCGGCGACCAGCACGCGCGTGAGCTCGGCGCGCATCTCGTCGGTCGCCGCCTCGAAGGCGTCGAGCCAGGGCAGCTCGGCGCGCTCGAAAAACTCGATCGCCGGCAGCTCCGGAAAGTACATCCACGTCGGGTGCGAGTGGTACGGCCGCCGCTGGCCCATCAGGAGCTCGAGGCAGAGGTCGACGCGCCGCTGGCGCTGACCGCCGTGCTGCGCGCGCACCGCGGCGAGCGGGCCCTCGAGCTCCGCGGTCAGCGCCGCCCGGTCGCGCTCGACGAGCGCGCGGCCATGGTCGAGTGCCGCCTGCACGTGCGGCGGTATCGGCAGGCCCGGCGGCAGGCTGTCGAGCGCGTTCTGGTAGGCCCGGGCGGCATTGCGCCCGTCGCCGCTCTCCTCGAGGTAGGCCGCCTTCTGCAGCAGCGCCGAGACGTGCCGCGGCTCGAGCTCGAGCGCCTTCTCGAGCGCGTCGAGCTCCTCGGCCCGCCGGCCGAGCGCCTTCTGCGCGCTGGCGAGGTTCGCCCACAGCGCCGGTGCCTTCGGGTCGGCCTCCGTCGCGCGCTGGAAGAGCTGCGCCGCCTGCTCCGGGGCGCCGCGGTCGAGCATGCGCACGCCGAGCTCGTTCAGCACCGCCGGGTGCTTCGGTGCGCGCTCGGCGACGCGGGCGAGCAGCTGGTCGGACTCGGCGATCCGGCCGGCGGCGGCCTCGGCCTTCGAGGCCTGCAGCATGCGCACGACCTGGGCGTCGTCCGGCGCGATCGGCTGGGGGCTGTTCACGGGTAGGCGATCCTCGCGGCGGGAGCCCCAAATTCTAGCGCGTCGCGGCCGGCCCGCGTTGACGGTCCCGCGCGCCTCCGGTTACATAGCGCGCCCCCGGCACCGCCCGCGCCGCGGCCGAGGACCCGCCTTGAACGACCGCCGCGACGCTGATCTCGAGCTCCTGCGAGCGAGCCTGCTGCTCGATGCCGATCCCGGTGCTGCGGCCGATGGCGCGCGGCGCATCCTCGAGTGGGCCCCGGACCACGAGGCGGCCACGATCCTGCTGGCGACCGCCTGCCGGCGGATCGGCGACCCGGGCCGCGCGGTCGCGATCCTCGAGCCGCTCGGCTCGGCACCGGAGGCGCCGGCCCTGCTCGCGCTCGAGCTCGGCCGTGCCTATGTCGCGGCGGGCCAGCTGGCGGAGGCCGCGGCCGCCTTCGAGCGCAGCGTCTCCCGCGACCAGCGCCTCGCCGACGGCTGGCGCGAGCTCGCCGCGGCGCGCTTCGCGGCGGGCGACCCGCGTGGCGGCGATGCCGCCTATGCGCGCTACGCGAAGCTCGCGCCCGGTCCGCCGCAGCTCGCGGATGCCGCCGTCGCGCTGGCCGAGCAGCGGCTCGGCGCGGCCGAGGCGTTGCTGCGGCGCGAGCTCGCCCGCTCGCCCGGGGAGCCCGTCGCGTGGCGCATGCTGGGCGAGGTGGCGCTGCGTCGCGAGGACTACGCGGCCGCGGAGGAGCACGCGCGCGCCGCGCTCGCGCGCGCGCCGGGCGATGGCAGCGCACGCCAGCTGCTCGCCCGGGCGCTCTACCTGCGCCAGCGCAGCGACGAGGCAATGGTCGAGCTCGAGCGGCTGCTCGCGCAGGATCCGGGCAATGCCGCGATCCTGAGCCTCAAGGCGCAGGTGCTCCGACTCCTCGGCCGTCACGCCGAGGCGCTCGCGCTCGTCGAATCGATCGTCGCGGCCGAGCCCACGCTCGCCGACGCCTGGCTGCAGCTCGGCAACCTGTGTCGCGAGGCGGGTGCCGGCGAGCGGGCCATCGCGGCGTACCGGCGGGCGCTCGACCTGAAGCCCGACTGCGGCGAGGCGTACTGGAGTCTCGCGAACCTGAAGACCTTCCGGTTCCGCGACGAGGAGCGCGCGCGGATGGCGGCCGAGCTCGGGCGCACGGCGCTGCTCGGCAGCGACCGGATCCCGCTCGAATTCGCGCTCGGCAAGGCGCTCGAGGACGCCGGCGAGTATGCGGGCGCCTTCGAGCACTACGCCCGCGGCAACGCGCTCAAGCGCGCCACCTTCGACTTCGACCCCGAGGGCGTGCATCGCGACGTCGCGCGCTCGCAGGCGGTCTTCAGCGCCGCGTTCTTCGCCGACCGCGCCGGCTGGGGCGCGCCGCAGGCCGACCCGATCTTCATCGTCGGCCTGCCGCGCTCCGGCTCGACGCTCGTCGAGCAGATCCTCGCGAGCCAGTCGGCGGTGGAGGGCACGAGCGAACTCGCAGACCTGCCGGCGATCGCGCAGCAGCTGCTCGCGCGGTCACCGGGAAGTGGCTGGCCCGAGCCGGTGGCCGCGCTGACGCGCGAGGATTGCGCGCGCCTCGGTGCCGAGTACCTCGAGCGGACGCGCGTGCATCGCCCGCTCGGCCGGCCGCGGTTCGTCGACAAGATGCTGCCGAATTTCGGGCTCGCCGGGTTCATCCACCTGCTCTTGCCGCGCGCGACGATCATCGACGTCCGCCGCCACCCGATGGCCTGCGGGTTCTCGTGCTTCAAGCAGCTGTTCGCGCGCGGCGTCCCGTTCAGCTACGACCTCGGCGAGATCGGCCGCTACTATCGGGACTACGCCGAGCTCATGGAGCACTTCGACCGGGTGCTGCCGGGCCGCGTCCATCGGCTCCACTACGAGCAGCTGGTCGCGGATCCCGAGACCGAGGTGCGCCGCCTGCTCGCGCACTGCGGGCTCGAGTTCGAGCCCGGCTGCCTGCGCTTCTACGAGACGCGGCGCGCGGTGCTGACGGTGAGCTCCGAGCAGGTGCGACAGCCCGTGTACGGTGACGCGGTCGACCAGTGGCAGCACTTCGAGCCTTGGCTCGGCCCGCTGAAGGCCGCGCTCGGCGCGCTCGCGGCCGCGCCCGCGGGCGGTCGCTGAACCCGTCAGGGCTGCCCGAACGCCGGGTGCCGAACGCGGTCGCCAGCCTTGATCCCAAGCCGCGCGCTGGTGCCGCCGGCGAGCTCGAGCACCGCGCTGACCACGCCCATCGAGTTGATCAGCGATTCCGACATCGGCGTCGCGTTCTCGACGAGGCGGATCACGCGGCCGTCGCGGGCGATGAACAGCAGGTCGAGCGGGATCAGCGTGTTCTTCATCCAGAAGATCGCCACCTGCGGCGCGTCGAACAGGAACAGCATGCCGCGGTTCGGCGGCAATGACTTCACCTGCATCAGTCCCTGGTTGCGGCGAGCCTCGGTCATCGCCACCCAGGCGCTGAACTCGTGGGTGCCGGTGGCGGAGTCGACGCGCACGGTCGCCTTCGGGAAGTTCGCGAGCGGCTCGAGCGGCGGTTCGGCGGCGGTGGCGGCGGTGGCCGCACCGCAGAGCGCGAGCGCGGTCAGCGCGAGGGCGGCGAGTCGGGCGCGTCCGGGCGGACGGGGGTCGCGGGCGGCGGATCGGGTTCCCATGCGAGTTGTCCGCGAAAATCGAAGCGGGACACCAGTATCGCATCCCCGCCGCCCACGGCGCGGGCGGGCTCGAGGCAGAAGCCGCGCGCCTCGATGCGCCAGCGGCGTTGCTGGCCGTCCCCGCGGCGCGCCGGCAGCGGGCTCTGGTGTACCTCGTCGAGCAGGCACTTGTCCTCGCCGCGCGTGCCGTAGAGCGCACCGCCCTCGCGGATCACGGTCAGGTTGACCGGAACCGCCTGGCCGTCCGCGCCCTCGGCAAGGCGCGGCGCCGCGAACACCAGCGTCAGCCGGCCGTGTCCGTCGGCGCCGCTGAAGGTGACCCGCAGTCCCTTACCGTCCGGCCGGCGCATGCCGTCGCAGGCGAGATCGGGAGCCCGCCAGCGCACCTCGGCCTCGATCGCCCCGGCGAGTCGCGCCTCGAAGTACGCGTCCGGCAGCCCGTCGCAGCTCACTCGCCGTCCCGCGACAGGAGCAGCGCGCGCGCCACGCCGCCGTGCACCTGGCCGAGGCCGCGCGCGAAGTGCAGCGTGACCGTCAGGATCACGACGCCGACGAGCGCGAACCAGATCGTGACCGGCCAGGCCACGAACTCGCCGTTCACCTGCACGCCCTCGTGGATGTAGCCGGCCGCGTGCAGCAGCGACAGCACCGGCGCCGCGATGCCCGCGCCGCCGAAGGCGAGTCCGATCACGCTGGCGGTGAAGTAGAAGATGCCGAGCGGCAGCATCAGGAACATGTAGAGGATCGTGGTCCAGGTGCGGCGGTCGAACAGCATCTCCTTGATGCGCGCGCCGAGGCCGATGCCGGGCGTCGAGCGCACCGGCCGGCGCGGCATGCGCACGCCGAGCAGGCCCTCCACCAGCCGCCCCTCGACCAGCGACAGCACGCGCGTCAGCCCGATGAAGAGCAGGAAGAAGGGCACGCCGATGATCAGGATCGAGAGTCCCGCCGACATCGCGAGTCCGGTCACCGCGACCGTGAAATAGAAGATCCCGGTCGCGATCGACACCAGCAGGTAGAAGAGCGCGCTCCAGGCGCGGCTGTCGGCGTAGACGCCGAAGAAGCGGCCGAGCGCGGTGCGGCGCGGCGGCGGCGCCACCGGCCGAAGTGCCTCGCGCACCGTCTTCTCGGTGGTGCGGTAGGCCTCCGCGACCTCCTCCGGTGCGCCGTAGGTGCTCGCGATCAGCTCGAGCACGTCCGCCTCGCTCTTGCCGGCGTGGCTCGCGACCTCGGCGCGCAGGTATTCCTCCGCGTCGTACAGCGCGTCCTGGACGAGCGCCGGGTCCTCGCCGCGCAGCGACTCGCGGAGTTGCGCCAGGTACTGGTCGATGGAGCGGGGGGCAGCACGGTTCATGGCGTTACTCTCGGTGGGGAGACCCGGGGCCCGCTTCTGCGCGGGCCGCGGTGTCGACGAAGTCCCGGGTCGTGGTCCAGACGGCGAGCCAGCGCGCGAGCGTCTCGCGGCCGGCGGTCGTGATGCGGTAGTAGCGGCGCGGCGGGCCGGCGTAGGAGGGCACCACGCGGCTGGCGAGGAGTCCGTGGGCCGAGAGTGTGCGCAGCACCGGGTAGAGGGCGCCCTGCTTCATCGGGCTCGTGCCGCGGCTCATGCCCTGCAGGCGCTTTGCGATCTGGTAGCCATAGAGATCCTCGCTGGCGTTCTCGAGCACCGAGAGCAGCACCAGCGCGATGAGGCCGGCGTTCAGTTCCTTCTGGAACTTGCGCACGAGACCCTCGACGTCGAGCGCGCCGTCGGGGGTCGGGCTCGCGGCGTCCTCGGGCTCCAGTGGCAGGTCGGCGTTCATGTTGGAGTGAATTGTATAGTTGACCAAGTACTAGTCAATGGTGAGTAGTAGTGTTCACCTCGCTATTCATCGCAGCCAGCCCACGGCTCATCGCGCCGATGAGTGCCTTTGCTAGACTGCCGCCCGCCTCCCGGCGGGCCAGGAAACGCATAAGTCCATGAACGGCCAGAAGTTCACGATCGAAGTGCAGCCGACGCTGCCCGCCTCGCTGGCCCGCCTCGCCGAGCTCGCCGGCAACCTCCGCTTCAGCTGGCACCGGCCGACCCGGCGGCTCTTCGAGGCGCTCGACGAGCGGCTCTGGAACACCGTCGGCGGCAACCCGCGGCTGTTCCTGCGCTGCATCGACCAGGCGAAGCTCGACGCGGCGGCCGCCTCCGACGTGTTCCTCGACCAGTACCACCAGGTGCTGCGCGGCTTCGACGCCTACCAGCGCGAGCCCCGTCACCTCGGCCCGGGCACCGACCTCGAGCCGGGCGACCGGGTGGCGTACTTCTGCGCCGAGTACGGCTTCCACGAGAGCTTCCCGAACTACTCCGGCGGCCTCGGCGTGCTGGCCGGCGATCACTGCAAGACCGCGAGCGACCTGGGCCTCGAGTTCGTCGGCGTGGGCCTCCTCTACCGGCAGGGCTACTTCCACCAGACGCTCGACGCCGACGGCGTGCAGGTACCCGAGTACCGCGAGACGAGCTCGGAGGACATCGCGGTCGCGCTCGCGCGCGATGCGGCGGGCGCGGCGGTGAAGGTCCGCGTGCCGCTCGCCGAGCGCGAGGTGGTCGCGCAGGTCTGGCGCGCGACGGTCGGTCGCATCGACGTGTTCCTGCTCGACACCAACGTGCCCGAGAACGGCGAGGCGGATCGCGCGATCACGCACAAGCTGTACGGCGGCGATCGCGAGATGCGGCTGCAGCAGGAGCTGATCCTCGGCATCGGCGGCGTGCGCGCACTGCGCGCGCTCGGGCTCGCGCCGACCGTCTGGCACATGAACGAGGGCCACGCCGCATTCCTCGCCCTCGAGCTGCTGGCGGAGCAGGTGGCGGCCGGGCTGCCGTTCCGCGCCGCGATCGAGGCGGTCGCGGCGAGCGTCGTGTTCACGACCCACACGCCGGTCGCGGCGGGCCATGACGCGTTCCCGCCGGAGCTCGTGCTGCACTACCTCGGCGGCCAGGCGCGCCGGCTCGGCATCGACGGCGGCGAGCTGCTCGCGCTCGGCCGCAGCGGCGGCGGCGGCGACCTCAACATGACGATGCTGGCGCTGCGGCTCTCGCGGCACCAGAACGGCGTGAGCCGCATCCACGGCGGCGTCTCGGCCGAGATCTGCGCGCCGGCCTGGCCGGAGCTGCCGGCAGCCGACAACCCGATCGGCTACGTCACCAACGGCGTGCACGTGCCGACCTTCCTGTTCCAGCGCTGGAAGGACGTGCTCGACGCCGAGCTCGGCCTCGAGTGGCGGCGCCGGCTGACCGACACCGAGTACTGGCAGAAGATCTGCGCGCTCCCCGACGCGCTCTTCTGGGACGTCAAGCTCGCCACCAAGGCGAGCCTGCTCAAGCTGCTGCGCGCGCGCCTCCGGCACTCCTGCAGCCGCAACCAGGTCAGCGACGCCCACTTCAGCCGCCTGGCGCGCGGCCTCAATCCCGACAACCCGCAGGTGCTGACGATCGGCTTCGCACGCCGCTTCGCGACCTACAAGCGCGCGAACCTCCTGTTCCGCGACCCGAACTGGCTGGCCTCGATCGTCGGCGATCCGTCCCGGCCGGTGCTGTTCGTGTTCGCCGGCAAGGCCCATCCCGCGGACGAGCCCGGCCGGCAGATGATCCGCGAGGTGCACGCGATGTCGCAGCGGCCCGAGTTTCTCGGCCGCGTGCTGTTCATCGAGGACTACGACATCGGCCTCGCGCGCTCGCTGGTGGCCGGCGTCGACGTCTGGCTCAACAACCCCGTCTACCCGCTCGAGGCGAGCGGCACGAGCGGCATGAAGGCCGGCATCAACGGCACGCTGAACCTGTCGATCCTGGACGGCTGGTGGGCGGAGGGCTTCGACGGCGAGAACGGCTGGGCCATCCCGTCCTCGTCGGCGAGCGACGGGCGACGCGACGACGAGGATGCCCGCTCGCTCTACGAGGTGCTGCAGGACGAGGTCGTGCCGCTCTACTATGAGCGCGATGCGCGCGGCCTGCCGCTGGCGTGGATCGCGCGCGCCAAGCGCTCGATGGCGACGCTGATCCCGGCCTTCAACACCCGCCGGATGCTGCAGAACTACGTCAGCGGCCTGTACCGGCCGGCCGCCGCGCAGGGCCGTCGGCTCGCAGCGGCGGACGGTGCCGGCGCGCGGGCGCTCGCCGACTGGCGCGCGCGGGTGACCGCCGCCTGGCCGGCGGTCGCGCTGCGCGCCGCCTCGGACACGCCGGCGCGCGTCGCCTTCGGCGAGCGCGTCGGCCTCGAGGTCGCGGTCGCGCTCGGCGGACTCGCGCCCGAGGACGTGCGGCTCGAGCTGGTGCTCACGCGTGAGCTGCCGGACGGGCCGCACGAGCTGCCGGCGCTGACCTCGTTCGGCGCGGCGAGCGCGCCGGTGCGGGTCCGCGAGGGGCGCGAGACCGCGATCGAGGCCTTCCGTGCGACCGGCGCTCGCGAGCCGGACGGCGCCTATCGTTTCGTCTGCGAGGCGGCACCGCCGTGGTGCGGCCGGCTCGGCGCGCGGGTGCGCGTCGTGCCGCATCACGAGCTGCTGAGCCATCCGTACGAGCTCGGGCTCATGCGATGGCTGTGAAGCTCGCGGTGGCCGCCGGCCTGCTGGCGACGCTCGCCGGCGCGCTCGTCCCGCCCTCGGGCGCGGTAGCCGACGAGCGGCCGATCGGATCGGTGCCCGTGGTCGCGACGCTCGCGCTCGGCAAGACCGCCGACTGGGTCGTGGTCGGCGACGGTTCGATCTGGGTCGGCAGCACGGGCCCGGAGGCCGTGCACCGCATCGACCCGCGCGACAACACGCGGGTGGCCAGCGTGCCGGTGCCCGGCGAGCCGTGCGCGGGGCTCGCCACCGGCTTCGGCGCCGTGTGGGTACCCCTGTGCGCGCACCCGAACGTGCTGGCGCGCATCGACACGGCGACGCTCGCCGTGCGCCTCTACCCGGGCGTCGGCCCGGCGGCCAGCGAGGGCGGGATCACGACGAGCCCCGACAGCGTCTGGCTGGTGACCGATGCGAAGGGCACCCTGAGCCGGCTCGATCCCGCGACCGGCCGCGTCCGCCAGCGGGTGGCGGTGCCGCCGGGCTCGTTCAATCCGCGCTACGCGGACGGGGTGGTCTGGGTCACGCGCGCGAGCGGCCACGAGGTGACCGCCGTCGACGCGGCGAGCGGCCGGGTGCTCGGCCGGGTCGCGACCGGGCCGGGGCCGCGATTCCTGGCCGCGGGCGAGGGCCTCGTCTACACCCTGAACCAGGGCGACGGCACGCTGACGCGCATCGACGCGCGGCAGCGGCGCGCGGTCGCGACGATCGCGCTGCGCACGCCAGGTCACGGCGGCGACGTGGCGCTCGCCGACGGCATCGTCTGGACGACCATGGCCGGCGTGCCGCTGACGGCCACCGCGGTCGAGGGCGATGCGGTGCGGCGCCGCTGGCTCGGGGAGGGCGGCGACTCGCTCGCGGTCGTCGACGGCAGCGTCTGGCTGACCGACTACCACCGCGGCACGGTCGCGCGGATCCTCGTCAGTGCGCTGCTCGGGCCGCCACCCGCGGCCGCGCGATGAGCGGCCGCCGCGGTTGCGGGTCCCGGGTCGCGCGGTACCATAGGCTCGTCCCACGCGTGGAATCCGCATGAGCCCCACCACGGCGAGCAGCGGCTCCGGTCGCTACGTCAGCCGCCTGACGAGCGGCACCCTGGCGATCATCATGGCCGGCGGCCGTGGTGAGCGCCTGAAGCAGCTGACCAACGGCCGCGCCAAGCCCGCGACGCCGTTCGGCGGCAAGTTCCGCATCATCGACTTCGTGCTGTCGAACTGCGTGAACAGCGGCATCCGCCAGATCGCGGTGCTGACGCAGTACAAGGCGCAGTCGCTGATCGAGCACGTGCAGCGCGGCTGGGGCTACCTGAGCGGCGAGTTCGGCGAGTTCGTCGACGTGATCCCGGCGCAGCAGCAGATCGGACCGCACTGGTATCGCGGCACGGCCGACGCGATCTACCAGAACCTCGAGTACATCCGTGCGCACCGGCCGAAGCACGTGCTGGTACTCGCCGGCGATCACATCTACACGATGGACTACGGCCCGATGGTCGCCTACCACGTCGAGAAGCACGCCGACATCACCGTCGGCGTGGTCGAGGTGCCGCGCGAGCGCGCCCGCGAGTACGGCGTGCTGTCGGTCACCGAGTTCAACCGGGTGGTGCGCTTCACCGAGAAGCCCGGCGAGCCCGAGCCGATCCCGGGGCGGCCGGGCACGGCGCTCGCCTCGATGGGCATCTACGTCTTCAACGCCGAGCTGCTCGAGGAGCTGCTGACCGCGGACGCGGCGCTCGCCGACTCGCAGCACGACTTCGGCCGCAACATCATCCCGACCGCGATCGACGACCTGCAGGTGTTCGCCTACGCGTTCCAGGACGTGCGCACGCGCGCCCAGGCGTACTGGCGCGACGTCGGCACGCTCGACGCCTACTACGAGGCGAACATGGAGCTCGTCTACGTCCGGCCCGAGCTCAACATCTACGACCAGGAATGGCCGATCTGGACCTACCAGCTGCAGCGGCCGCCGGCGAAGTTCATCCTCGACGAGGACGGCCGTCGCGGCATGGCAGTGAACTCGATGGTGGCGGGCGGCTGCATCATCTCGGGGGCGCTGGTGCGCGAGTCGCTGCTGTTCTCCGACGTGCGGGTCGAGGAGCGTTCGGTGCTGCAGGCCGCGGTCGTGTTGCCGCGCGTCACGGTCGGCCAGGACTGCGTGGTGCAGCGGGCGATCCTCGACGAGGGCTGCGTCGTGCCGGACGGCATGCGGATCGGCGTCGACCTCGCCGCCGACGCGCGCCGCTTCGAGGTCACCGCCAAGGGCGTCGTGCTCGTGACCCCCGACATGCTGCGGGAGCCCGCCTGAGCGCGCGGCGCCAGGGCGCGCGATGAGCCAGCCCGGGCCGCTGCGCGTGCTCGACCGGCGCCGCGCCGGCGTGCTGCTGCACGCGACCTCGCTGCCGGACGCGGCGCACGGCGCGCTCGGCCAGGCCGCGCGCAGCTTCGTCGACTGGCTGGTCGCGGGCGGCTTCTCGGTGTGGCAGTTCCTGCCGCTCGGCCCGGTGGGCCCGGACCGCTCGCCGTACTTCGCGCGCTCGAACCACGCCGGCGACCCCGGGCTCGTCGACCTCGCGACGCTGGCCGCGGCCGGCCTCGTGCCGACGGCCGATCTCGGCCGCGCGCCGCGCGCCGCGCTGCTCGCGCGGGCCGCGGCGGCGCTGGCGGGCCACGCCGCCGAAGGACGCGCCTTTGCCGCTTTCCGCGCGGGCGCGGCGCACTGGCTCGGCGACTACGCGCTCTTCACCGCGATCCAGGCGCGCGAGCAGGGCAGGCCCTGGTGGCAGTGGCCGGAGCCGCTGCGGCGCCGCGAGCCGGGCGCGCTCGACGGCGCCCGCCGCGCGCTCGCGGCGTCGATCGCCGAGATCGAGGCCGGGCAGTACTTCTTCCACGCGCAGTGGCACGCGCTGCGGGCCTACGCGGCGGGTCGCGGCGTGCGGCTGTTCGGCGACATCCCGATCTACGTGGCGCCGGACAGCGTCGAGGTCTGGGCGCACCCCGAGCTCTTCCAGCTCGACGGCGCCGGCCTGCCGGTCGCGGTCGCCGGCGTGCCGCCCGACTACTTCTCGGCCGACGGCCAGCGCTGGGGCAATCCCCTCTACCGCTGGGAGGTCCACGAGGCGACCGGCTTCGCCTGGTGGCTCGACCGCCTGCGCGCGCAGTTCGAGCTCTTCGACCTGGTGCGCATCGACCACTTTCGCGGGCTCGAGGCCTACTGGGCGGTGCCGGCGAGCGCGCCGACCGCCGCCACCGGCGAGTGGCGCCTCGCGCCCGGCCGTGAGCTGCTCGCGCGGGCGCGCGACGCGTTCGGCGGCCTCGAGGTGGTGGCCGAGGACCTCGGCGTGATCACGCCCGAGGTCGAGGCGCTGCGCGACGGCTTCGGCCTGCCGGGGATGCGCATCGCGCAGTTCGGCTTCGACGGCGACCAGCGCAACGTCCACGTGCTCCACCACTGGACCGCGCGCGCGGTCGGCTACAGCGGCACGCACGACAACGACACCACCGCCGGCTGGTACGCGCAGCTCGACCCGGCCGCACGGCAGTTCGTGGCCGACTACCTCGGCTGTGCGCCGGCCGAGGCGCCGCGCGCGCTGGCGCGCGCGGTGCTCGCCTCGGTGGCGCAGCTCGCGATCGTGCCGCTGCAGGACCTGCTCGGCCTCGGCACCGCGGCGCGCATGAACCTGCCCGGCACGATCGAGGGCAACTGGAACTGGCGCTTCGACTGGCGCGACGTGCCGGCCGACCTCGCTGCACGCTGCGCGCGCTGGAACCGCCTCTATGGCCGGGCCTGACGCGCGCCGGGCCGGCCGGCGCGCCGTGCTGGTCGCGCTGGCGGCGCTGCCGGGCTGCGCGGCGCTCGCGCCGCACTTCGAGCGCCCGCGGCTCGAGCTGGTCGGCGTCGAGGTGCGCGATGCGACTCTCGCCGAGCAGCACCTGCGCGTCCGGCTGCGGGTCGAGAACCCGAACGCGCGGGCGCTGCCGGTCGAGAGCATCGACTACGCGCTGCGGCTCGGCGGCGAGGAGTTCGGCAACGGCAGCTCGGCGAACCCCTTCACGGTGCCGGCGAGCGGCTCGGCGGAGTTCGAGCTGATCCTGACGACCCGCCTCGCGACGACGCTCTGGAAGGTGCTGCCGCGGCTGCGCGACGGGGCGCCGCCGCTCGAGTACCAGCTCGCCGGCACGGTGCGCACCGGGCTCGCGTTCCTGCGGACCATCCCGTTCGACGAACGCGGCAGCATCGCGCTGCACTGAGGGCCGCCTCAGCGGGGCGCGCGGATCGTCAGCAGCTCCTCGCAGAACGCGCCGTAGCCCCGCGCCCGGTCGACGAAGTGGATCTCGAGGATCCAGTGGCGCGGCCGGCCGTCCGCCAGCGGCGCGCGCAACGGGAGCTCGTTGCCGTGCTCGATCACGAGGCGCGTGCCCGGGGCGCGCTCGTGCGGGAACGCGTCGACCGGGTGCCCGGCGCTGTCGGCGCCGAACTCCCAGCCGCCGGCGCGCGCGAGCCCCGCCACGTGATCGTAGAGCGCGCCGGCGGTGAGTCCGGGCTGCGACTCGTAGAGCGCCTGGCCGTCGCGGAACGCCCGGCCGATGTCTGCGACCAGCCGTCGCTTGTCAGGGTCGCCGCCGACGACGTACGAGCGGCCGAGGTCGGCCTCGAAACCCGCGAACACCGGGCCGAAGTCGAGGAAGACGACGTCGTCCGCGGCGATGCGCCGCTCCGGCGGCTCCTCGCCGTACACGCACAGCGTGTTGGCACCGCAGCGCACGACGCGCCGGTGCCAGTGGCGGCGCACGCCGTGCCGCTCGCGGGCGAGCGCGAAGATCTGGTCGCTGAGCTCGGACTCCGACACGCCGGGGCGGATCAGCCCGCCGGCGACCACCGCCTCGAAGAGCGCCTCCGCCCGCGCCTGCGCTTCCCACAGCGCGGCCTCGCGCGCCGCGAGGCCGCTCATGCAGCCCGCACCCGCAGCGTCTCGCCGATCGCATCGAGGATGCGGCGCAGCTCGTCGTAGTCGGGATGCCGCAGCCGCAGCCAGGCGTTCGCCATGTAGCCCGCCTCGACCGGCTGGGTCGGCGTGCCCGGCTCCGGCAGGTGCGCGGCCACGATCCACTCGCCAAAGCGCGCGAACACCCGATCGGCGCCCTCGTAGCCGGCGATCCGGCCGTCGCGATCGGGCCGCAGCGCGATCATGCCGCCCGCGTAGCGCCGCGAGGGCGCATCGTCGGGGCGGCCGTGCGCGATCGCCATGCCCCACTCGCGGTAGATGTCGAACTCGTTGGCCGCGGCGTAGACGTCCCACTGGCCGACGCCCGGCGGCCGGCAGCCGATCTCGGAGAACTTGAGTCCCTTCGGGCCGAAGAACCATTCCATGTGCGTCGCCGAGGTGCCGATGCCGAGCACCTCGATCACGCGCCGCGTCATGGCGCGCACCTCGGCATAGCCCGGCGCGTCGATCCGGTTGGTGGCAACGATCTGCGGCGAGATCCAGCGCTCGCGCATCGCGACCAGCACGCCCGGGTAGTAGTGCGAGATGAACTCGTGCGCGACCCGTCCACCGACCGCGATCGTGTCGATGAAGCCCTCGTGGCCCTCGATGAACTCCTCGACCGCGACCGAGCCGCCGCGGCCGACGCCGAGCGCCGTCATCGCGCGCTCGAGCTCGGCCGGCGAGTCGACCCGCACGGTGCCGGAGGCGCCGGCACCGGAGCGCGGCTTCAGGATCAGCGGCCAGCCGACCCGCTCGGCGAAGTCGCGCACGCCGGCGGGATCGTCGGCACTCGCCGACTGCGCGCACGGCACGCCCGCCTCGCGCAGCGCCTGCTTCATCGCCGGCTTGTCGCGGCAGAGCCAGGCGGTGCGCACGGTCGTGCCGGGGATGCCGCTCGCCTCGCGGACGCGCGCCGCCGGCAGGATGTGCGCCTCGATGGTCGCTTCGAGCCGGTCGACCCAGACGCGGCCCTGGACGGCGCGCACCGCGGCCAGCAGCGCACCCTCGTCGACCACCGAGCGCACGCGGTCGTAGCCGGTCAGCCAGCCCTTGAGCTCGGGGTCGAGGGCCTCGACCGGCCGCTCGCCGATCCCGAAGACCCGCGCCCCGGCGGCCGCGAGCCCGCGCACGAACTCGCGCTGGTAGTAGGGGAAGGCCGGTTCCACGAAGATCACGTTCACGGCGCAGTTCCCTTCCCGGCGCTCAGGCCGGCCCGACCAGCCGGCGGTACTCGTCGACGTACAGCGCGCCCTGCCGCTCCCACGAGAAGTCCTGGGCCATCGCGTTCGCCATCAGGTTGTGCCAGTGGCGCGGCTCGCGGTAGAGCGCGAGCGCGGTCTCGATGCCCCAGCGCAGCCCGGCCGCGTCGTAGTGGTCGAACAGCACGCCGGTGCCGGAGCCGTGCGACCGCGAGTACTGCGAGACCGAGTCGGCGAGCCCGCCGGTGCGGCGCACGACCGGTACCGTGCCGTAGCGCAGGCTGTACATCTGGTTGAGCCCGCACGGCTCGTACAGCGACGGCATCAGGAAGATGTCGGCGGCGGCCTCGATCCAGTGCGCGAGCTCGTCGCTGTAGCCGCGGTGGTACACAACCTGCTCGGGGTAGGCGCGCTGCAGGCTGGCGAGGAACTCCTCAAAGCGGGGCTCGCCCGAGCCGAGCGCCACGAGGCCGCAGGCGCGACGGCCCAGCAGCTCCGGCAGCACCGGCGGCAGCAGGTCGATGCCCTTCTGCGCCACCAGCCGGCTGACGAGGCCGAGCAGCGGCAGCTCGAGCGCGCCGCCGAGGCCGAGGCGCTCGAGCAGCTGGCGCTTCAGCACCGCCTTGCCGTCGACGTCGTCGGCGGCGTAGTGCACCGGCAGGTAGCGGTCGTGGCGCGGGTCCCAGTCGTCGTAGTCGACGCCGTTCAGGATGCCGACCAGGCCGTCGCCGCGGGCCCGCAGGTACGGCTCCATGCCGAGCCCGAACTCGGGGGTGCAGATCTCGCGCGCGTAGGTCGGGCTCACCGTGGTCACGAGGTCGGCGTACAGGATGCCGTGCAGCATCGAGTTGATGCGGCCGGCCTGGAGGTCGTCCTGGTGCAGCAGCGCCTCGCCGCTGCCGAGCCCGAGCTCGCCGGCGTGCGCGGCGCCGAACACGCCCTGGTAGCCGATGTTGTGGATCGTCAGCACCGAGCGCGTGCCGGCGAACAGCCGGTCCCAGGCGTAGGCGGTCTTGAGGAGCAGCGGGCCGAACGCGGTGTGCCAGTCGTTGCAGTGCAGGATGTGTGGCGCGAAGCCCATCCGCTGCGCGCACTCGAGCGCGGCACGGGTCAGCAGCAGGAAGCGCCGGTGCTCGTCCTCGCCGCTGCCGTAGATGCCCGGCCGGTCGAAGAGCGCCGGGCAGTCGACGAAGTACAGCGGCAGGTCCGAGCCGGGGGCGGTGCCGGTCAGCACCCGGTAGCGGTAGCGGTGCGGCCCGAAGGCGAGCTCGAGGTCCTGCAGGTAGTCGACCGGCACGCAGCCGAGTCCCTGCTCGGCGATCCGCCGGTAGTAGGGCACGAACACCCGCAGGTCGTCACCGCGCCGGTGCAGGTAGCGCGTCAGCGCGGTCGAGACGTCGGCGAGCCCGCCGGTCTTCGCGAGCGGCGCGTACTCGGCGGAGACGAACAGGACGCGGTACGGCACGGCCCGAGTATAGCGAACGGTCCCGGCGGGTCCCGCTGCGCTAGGATGACCGCCGGGGGAGGTGCGCGATGAACGTGCTGATGCTCTCGCCGGGCTACCCGGCGGAGATGCCGGAATTCACGCGCGGGCTCGCCGAGGTCGGCGCCACGGTCGTCGGCGTCGGCGACCAGCCGCTCGAGGCGCTGCCGGAGCGCGCGCGGCGCTCGCTGGCGGCCTACGTGCGGGTCCGCTCGCTGTTCGACGAGGCGGCCGCGGTCGCCGAGGTCCGCCGCGAGCTCGCCGGCCGGCGCATCGACCGGGTCGAGTCGCTGTGGGAGCCGCTGATGCTGCTGGCCGCCCGCCTGCGCGAGGCGCTCGGCGTGCCGGGGCTCGACGTCGCCGCGACCGTGCCGTTCCGCGACAAGGAGGCGATGAAGCTGCGCCTCGACGCCGCCGGCATCCGCACGCCGCGGCACGTCGCGGCCGCCAGCGTCGCCGCCTGCTGGGAGGCGGCCGAGCGGATCGGCTTCCCGGTGATCCTGAAGCCGATCGCCGGCGCGGGCTCCGCCGACACCTGGCGCTGCGACGATGCCGACGACCTGCGGGCCGTGCTGCCGCGGGTCGCGCACGTGCCGGTGGTCAGCGTCGAGGAGTTCGTCGACGGCGAGGAATACACCTTTGACACCGTCACGATCGCCGGCAGCGTCGCGTACTACAACGTCGCCTGGTACCGGCCGCGGCCGCTGATCGCGCGCACGCACGAGTGGATCAGCCCGCAGGTGATCGCGCTGCGCGACCCGGACGCGGCGCCGCTGGCGGGCGGCGTCGCGATGGGTCACGCGGTGATCCGCGCGCTCGGCTTCGAGACCGGCTTCACGCACATGGAGTGGTACCGCAAGGCCGATGGCGAGGTCGTCTTCGGCGAGATCGGCGCCCGCCCGCCCGGCGCCCATCAGGTCGACCAGATGAACTACGCCTGCGACTTCGACGTGTTCCGCGAGTGGGCGCGGGCCGTGACCGCGGGCCGCTTCGATGCGCGCATCGAGCGGCGCTACAACGTCGCGACGGTGTTCAAGCGCGCCCAGGGCGAGGGCACGATCCGCGCCATCGAGGGCCTTGAGGCGCTGTACCGCCGCTGGGGCGAGGCGATCGCCTGGAACCACCTGCTGCCGGTCGGCGCGCGCCGCCGCAACTGGAAGCAGACGCTCGTCTCGGACGGGTTCCTGCTGGCCCGCCACCCCGACCTCGCGACCACCCTCGCGATCGCCGACGAGATCGGCGAGCGCGTCCGACTCCACGCCCGCTGAACCCGCCAAGGTCCGCCATGCCGCTGTCACTCCGCCCGATACTGCTCGCCCTCGCGATCCTGTCCGCCCCGGCGCGCGCCGAGGTGACCCCGGGTGTCGCCCCGGACGTCGCCGAGCCCGGCTCGGTCGAGGAGATCGCGCGCGCCACCACCGAGTCGCGCTTCCTGTCCCCCTGGGTCGCCTACCTGCCGGCCTCGGCGACCGTGCCCTCGCCGCGGGCGTTCCTGCACCGGATCGCGGGGGCGCCGGGCGAGCTCGTCGAGTCGGCCGAGGCTTACGCCTATTGCCGCGCGCTCGCGGCCGCCTCGCCGCGGGTGCGCCTGTTCACCCTCGGCCGCTCCGAGGAGGGCCGCGAGATCGTGATGCTCGCGATCGCCGACGAGGCCGGCATCCAGGACCTCGAGCGCCTGAAGGCCGCGACCGCCGCGCTGACCGACCCGCGCCGCACCGACCCGGCCGCGGCCGAGCGGCTCGCCGCCGGAGCGCGGCCGTTCTACTACTTCAACGCCGCGCTGCACTCCGACGAGACCGGCTCGACCGAGTCGGTGCTCGAGCTCGCCTACCGCCTCGCGGTCTCCGAGCAGCCGATGATCCGCCGCATCCGCTCGAACCTCGTGGTGCTGATCAACCCGGTGTCGAACCCGGACGGCCGCGACAAGCAGGTCGAGTGGTTCTACCGCTACCTGAAGGGCAAGACCGACCGCGCCAGCCTGCCGCGCCAGTCGCCGCCGTACTGGTCGAAGTACGCGATGGTCGACATCAACCGCGACTCGCACCAGCAGACGCACGAGACCACCAAGGCGGTGCACCGGATGTTCCACGAGTGGCACCCGACCGTGGTGCACGACCTGCACGAGGCGGTGGCGCTGCTGATGTCCTGGAACGGGTCCGGGCCCTACAACCCGAACATCGACGCGCTGACCTACAGCGAGTTCCTCGAGCTCAGCTTCCACGAGGTGCAGGCGATGAACGGCCTCGGCATGCCCGGGGTCTCGACCTGGAACTTCGGCGAGGGCTTCTCGCACCTGTACCTCGACTCGGTGGCGATGAACCACAACGCGGTCGGCCGGGGCTACGAGACCTGGGGCAACGGCAGCGCCGAGACGCTGACGTGGACCCTGCCGCCCGAGGACACGAGCCGCGAGTGGTGGCGGCTGGTGCCGCCGCCGAGCGGCGAGTTCACCTGGTCGGCGCGCGACAACGTCAACTACAACGAGACCGGCGCGCTGGCCGCGCTCGACTGGTCGGCGCTGCACGCGCGCGAGCTGCTCGGCAACTACTACCGCAAGGGCTACCACGCCTGGCGCAAGGGACTGGAGGAGCCGCCCTACGCGTTCGTGGTCCCGCCCGACCAGGGCGACCCGGCGCGGGTGGCCGCGCTCGTCGGGCGGCTGCTCGGCCAGCACATCGAGGTGGCGCAGTCGGCGGCGGCCTTCGAGCTCGCCGAGGGCAAGTTCCCGGCCGGCAGCTACGTCGTGCGCCTCGACCAGCCGTACCGCAACTACGCCGTCGACCTGCTCGCGCCGCAGCACTACCCGAAGGACGGCAGCGAGCCCTACGACGACGTCTCCTGGTCGCTGCCGGCGCACTATCACCTGACCGCGGTCGCGAGCGGCGATCGGGCGGTGGCGCAGTTGCCGCTGACGCCGCTCACCGCGCCGCCCGTGCCGCGCGCGCCGGCACCCGGCGCGGGCGCCGCGTACCTGCTCGCCGACACGGGCCAGGAGGGACTGCTCGAGGCCCGCGTCCGGCTCGCCAAGGTCGGCGTCGAGATCGCCGAGCGCGCCTTCACCGCGGACGGACGCGACTACCCGGCGGGCTCGTGGATCGTCCCCGCCCGCCCCGGCGTCGCGGCGGCGGTCGGCGCGGTGGCGCACGACCTCGGCCTGCCGTTCGCGGCGGTGGCGGCGCTGCCGACGGTCGCGCGCCATGCGGCACCGCTGCCGCGGCTCGGCCTGTACGTGCCGTGGGCCGACACCGACTCGATCGGCTGGGTGCGCTACGCGCTCGACCAGCGACACGTGCCGTACGCCTACCTGCGCGACGAGGACGTGCGCGCCGGCCACCTGGCCGAGCGCTACGACGTGATCGTCTACGGCCACGTCGACCTCGAGCTCGCCGAGATGCTGCAGGGCATCCCGCGTGCCTGGGGCCCGATGCCGTTCAAGAAGACCGCCGCGACACCGGCCTTCGGCACGCCGGCGGAGTCGGACGACATCACCGGCGGCCTCGGCGGCAGCGGGCTCGCGAACCTCAGCGAGTTCGTCGAGCGTGGCGGGCTGCTGGTGACGCTCGGCAACGGCACGATGCTGCCGATCGAGACCGGTCTCGTGCGCGGCGTGCGCCGCGAGGCGGGCGGCGTGCCGCGCAGCAGCCAGGGCGGCGGCGCCGACGCGGCCTCCGCCGCCCAGCAGGCCACGACCCGCACGCCCGGTGCGCATCTCCGGGTCAGCTTCGCGCGTCCCGACCACCCGCTCGCCTACGGCTACCCCGCGCGCACCCACGTGTTCCGCCAGAACTTCGCGCTCTACTCGACGCCGCGGCGCTGGCTGCGGATGGCGTACTGCACGACCTGCCTCGACGGGCCGTTCGACGCCTCGGGCGTCGTGCTCGAGTGGGGCGACCGCGAGGGCGCGCCGCTGGTGGTCAGCGGCCAGGCCTGGGGCGAGGCAAACCTCGTCGGCCGCTGGGCGATCCTCGACGAGCCGGTCGGCCGCGGCCACGTCGTCGCCTTCAACTTCAACCCGTTCCACCGCGACCTCAACCGCGGCGACCAGCGGCTCGTCTGGAACGCGTTCCTCAACTGGCGCGCGATCCTCTCCGCCCGCGGGCCTTGATCTACCATGGCAGCGACCGGGCGCTGCGCCCGCGGCGTCGGACCGCGTGATGCTCCAGGGACTGGGACCCGGCGACGCCGGGCAGGAGAGCTCAGGATGATGCGATCGATCCTCGTGGTGCTGGCGGCGCTGTCCGCGTCGGTGGTGGCGAGCGCGGCGCCGCCGCTCGAGGCTTACGGCCGGCTGCCGACCATCGAGGCGGCCGCGCTCTCGCCGGATGGCGGCAAGATCGCGCTGATCCAGGCCATGAAGGACGGCCGGGTGCTCACCGTGGTCAGCATCGCCGACCAGAAGCTGCTCGCGGCCGCGCGGATCGGCCAGCCCAAGCTGCGCGACCTGCGCTGGGCCGACGACCGGTTCGTGCTGATCACGACGGCCTCGACCGAGATGCCGATGGACATGATCGGCGAGAAGGTCGAGTGGAACCTGCTGACCGCCTTCGACATCGAGAAGCGCAAGACCACGGTGCTGCTGGAGCACGTCAGCGACGGCGTGCGGACCATGAACGTCGTCTACGGCTCGCCGGTGGTGCAGCGCACGCCCGACGGTACCGTGCTCTACGTGCACGGCTATTACGTCGTCGACCGCACGACTCCGGCGCTCTTCAAGATCAACCTGACGCGCGGTCTCGAGCGGCTGGTCAAGGAGGGCGGCGACGCCACCCGTGGCTGGACCGTCGACGACAACGGCGAGGTGATCGCCGAGGAGGACTACGTCAACTCCAGCCGGCGCTGGGAGATCCGGGTGCTGCGCAAGGGCCGCACGGTCCAGAAGGTCACCGGCACCGAGGCGATCGACGCGCCAGACATCCTCGGGCTGACGGCCGCCGGCGACGCGCTGGTCGTCGCGGTCCGCGAGCAGGACCAGGTGCGCTGGCGGACGCTGTCGCTCGCCGACGGCACCTTCGGGGCGGACATCGCCCCGGACGAGGCGCTGACGAACCTGCTGCTCGCCCCCGGCAGCCAGCGGATGATCGGCACGGCCTTCGTCGGCGACGAGCCGCGCTACCACTTCCTCGACCCGGATCTGCAGGCGGGCTGGGACTGGGTGGTCCGCGCCTGCCACGGTGACCGCGTCGAGTTCGTCGCCACCAACGCGGACCGCTCGAAGATCCTCTACCAGGTGCTCGGGCCGGCGACCGGCTATGCGTATGGCATCGCCGACTTGAGCGAGCACCTGCTGACGCCGGTCGGCCGCATCTACGCCGACGTCGACCAGATCGCAGAAGTGCGCAAGATCCACTACAAGGCCGCCGACGGCTTCGACGTGCCGGCGTACCTAACGCTGCCGTCCGGGCGCCAGCCGAAGAAGCTGCCGGTGATCGTGTTCCCGCACGGTGGCCCGGAAGCCCGCGACCGGATCCAGTTCGACTGGTGGGCCCAGGCCCTCGCCGCGCAGGGCTACGCGGTGCTGCAGCCGAACTTCCGCGGCTCCTCGCTCGGCATGGCCTTCGCCGAGGCGGGCTTCGGCGAATGGGGCCGCAAGATGCAGAGCGACGTGTCGGACGGCCTCCGGCACCTCGCCAACGAGGGCATCGTCGATGCCGCGCGGGCCTGCGTCGTCGGCGCGAGCTACGGCGGCTACGTCGCGCTCGCCGGCGCCACGCTCGAGCCCGGCACCTACCGCTGCGCGGCCTCGTTCGCCGGCATCTCGGACCTCGCGGCCATGCTGCGCCAGGAGCTGCGCGCGGCCGGCGGCCACTCGAGCATCGGCACCCGCTACTGGATGCGCTTCATGGGCGCGTCGGGCGCGGATGACCCGAAGCTCAACGAGATCTCGCCGATCAAGCACATCGACCGCATCAGCGTGCCGGTGCTGCTGATCCACGGCCGCGAGGACCCGATCGTGCCGTATGACCAGAGCAGCGACATGGCGAAGGCCATGAAGCGCGCCGGCAAGCCGGTCGAGTTCGTCTCGCTCGACCAGGAGGACCACTACCTGTCGCGCGGCGAGACGCGCCTGCAGATGCTGCGGACGCTGGTGGAGTTCCTGCGGCGCGCGAACCCGCCCGACTGACGGGTGCCGCGCGGGCGTCCCGTCGGGGGCCTGTGCTAACGTGGCAGCGGGGTAGGGCGCGCGGGAAATCGCGCCGCGAATCACAGGTCCAGTAGGGCCGTCAGGGAGGGGTGATGTACCAGCGACCCAGCGCGCCGCGTCCGATCGGCGGCGTCCTCGATGACTCATTCCGCCTCTACCGCGCGTCGTTCGGCGCCTGGTGGCTGCCGAGCCTGCTGTCGGTGATCGCGGCGGCGCTGCTGCAGGGTGCCGTGATGCTCAAGGCCGGCCGCGCGACGGTCGGGGTGCTGGAGCTGTCGAAGTTCATCAATTCGCCGGGCATGGCGCTCCTGGCGATCGCCTCCTGGTTCACCCAGCTGTGGTCCTACTTTGCGATCTTCGCGGCGGTGGCCGCGGTCCACGGCGGCGCTGCGCCGACGGCAGCGATCGGACTGCGGCCGGGGCTGCGGGTCGTCCCCGCGGCCGTCCTCGCGGGCCTGCTGTACCTGCTCGCGGTCATGGGGGGAACGCTGCTGCTGATCATCCCGGGCATCTACGTCTTCGGCCGCCTGCAGTTCTGGCCGGTGAGCCTCGTCGAGGATCGGGCCAGCCCGATGGAGTCGTTGCGCGCCAGCTGGCGCGCGGTCCACGGACACTGGTGGCGCACGGCCATCATCCTGACGGTGCTGCTGATCATCCTGATCGTGCTCGTGATGGTCGGCGGCATCCTGGCCGGCGTGCTCGCGGCCGCGGGCGCGCTCGACCGCACCGGCCTCGTGATCGCGACGGAGGTCTTCGAGATCGCAGCCGGTTTCCTGACGGGCGCGCTGTTCCCGGCCGCGCTGATCGTGACCTACGCCGACCTGAAGCTGCGGCGCGAGGGCGGCGATCTCGAAGCCCGACTCAAGGAACTGCCCGCGGCCTGAGTCGTGCGCCGAGCGTCCGGTACGCTGCTCGCGCTCTGCCTGGCGGCCAGTATCGCCGCGGCGGGCCCGCGCGAGTTCGTCGCCGACTGCGCTGCCAAGCTGCCACCCGATGCGCACGGACTCGATGCGCTCGAGGAGCGCTGTCCGGGATTGCGCGCGACGCTCGAGGAGGCAGGACTCGCGGCACTGCTGTCCGAACGAACGCGGGACTCGCTGGACGCCATTTCGCTGCGCCCGGCGCTCGAGCTGATGGCGCCGGGAGCGGGGGCCGGACCCGGGCCGGACCCGGCCCGGTTGCCCGCGGTGCTCGCCCGCCTCCACGAGGCAGCCGACTCCCCGGGACTCTGGGCGCGGTTCAAGGACTGGGTGCGCCGGTTGCTCGACTCGCGCGACGCCGCGAAACCGTCGTCGTGGTGGATCCGCTGGCTCGATCGGGTGAATCCCTCCGCCGCCGTCGTCCGCGGGCTCTATTACGCCCTGATCGTGCTCGTCGTCGCCGGCGCGGCGACGCTGGTGGTCGGCGAGCTGCGCGCCACGGGCGCCCTCGCCGGTCGGCGCTGGCGACCCGGATGGCGTGCGCGACCCGAAGCGACCGGCACCGGCGCCGACGCCGGGCCGCTCGCGACGCTGCGCACGGCCACCGCCGCCGACCGGCCGCGACTGCTGCTGGCGCTGCTGGTCGACGCGCTCACCGCGGCCGGACGGCTCCGCGGTGGCGCAGCGCTGACGCCCCGCGAGCTCGCGCGCTCGGCCGCCTTCACCGCGGGCGAGCGTGAGCGCTTCGCGGGACTCGCCGCGGTCGCCGAGCGCGAGGCCTTCGCCGGCGTCCCGGTCGCCGCGGCCGAGAGTGATCGCGCCGTGGCCGACGGCATAGAGCTCTATCGCACGCTCGCGCCCGGGTCGACGGGGGCCGCGTGAGGGAACGACTGCTCTCATTCGGGCTCGCGCTCGCGGCGCTGGCGCTCTTCTGGGTGCTAGTCTTCCCGAAGCCCCGCGTGGATCGCGGACCCGAGAGTCAGCCGCTGTCGACCGATCCCGGTCCCGACGGATACCTCGGCCTCAGCCGCTGGCTCGCCGCCGAGCACATCGCAGCGCAGCCCTGGCGCCGCGGCTACGATCGCCTGGCCGCGCCCGACGGCGCGCCGGGCACGGGCAACGTGCTGATCACCACGCTGCCGCACGTCAATCCGGCGCGCCTGCGCGAGATCGACGTGCTGAACACCTGGGTGGAGCGTGGCAACGTCCTGTTCATCGTCGCCGCGCTCGATGACACGCCGCGCTGGGCTCAGGTCAACGGCGCGGCGATGATCGACGAGCTCAGGCGCCTCGCCGGGCTCGACTTCAAGACCGAACGCGAGCTTGCCGCGGCACGGGCGCGGGCGGCCGCGAAGGCGGCGGCCGGTTCGGCGGACGCCAGGCCGGCCGCCGGGGACGAGGAGGACGACGACGCGGCGGCACCGGCCACCGCACCGGGTCGACCGGATTCCGCCGGGGGCGACCGCGCCCGCCGCGGCCCCCTCGGGGCGGCGATCGCCGCCGGTCTCGCGCCGAGCGACGTCGCGCTCGCTCCCGTGGCGCCGCACCCGCTGCTCGCCTCGGTCCGCGAGCTCGCGACCCACAGCGAGCTGCCCGCCGATCGCTGGTTGGCCAGCAGCCTCGATGATTCGCCACTGCTCGAGCTGGCACGGCGTGCCGACACCGGCCAGGCGGCGCTCTGGCTCAAGGCGCGCGGTCGCGGACGGCTGCTGATCTGCGCCTATGCCTCGCCGTTCGGCAACGCCCTGCTCGACCGCGCCGGCAACGCGCGCCTGATCGCCAATCTGGTCGGTGGTGCGCTCGGACCCGCCGGCCGCGTGCTGCTCGACGACGGCCACCTCGGCGCGAGCGACGAGTACGACCCGCGGGCGTTCTATCGCGACCCGCGCCTGCATCGCACGCTGCTCTGGATCGTGGTCGTCTGGCTGCTGATCACGGTCGGCGCGCAGGCGCTGCGACCGGCGACCAGCCGTGCGACGCGCCGCGACGATACCGCGTGGCTCGCGACCGCCGCCGCGTTTCTCGCGAACGCCGTGCCCGGCGTCGCCGTCGGTCGGCGACTGCTCGAGCAATTCTTCAACGGCCTGCATCGGCGGCTCGGGTTGCCCGAGGACGGCACGCCCGCCTGGCCGTGGCTGGAGGCGCATCCGCGCCTCGCCGCCGCGGACGTCGCGCAGCTGCGCCTCGCGCACGCGCGGCTCGCGGCCGGGCGGCGCGTCGATCTGACGAAACTCAACCGCTTACTGATGGAACTGACGAGGAGACTGCAATGACCACGGCCCTGCAGCAGTTGGAGGCGCGCCTGCAGCAGGCGGTCGGCGGATCGCTGGTCGGCATGCAGGCGGCGGTGCGCTGCCTCACCACCGCCGTCGTCGCCCGCGGTCACGTGCTCGTCGAGGGCGTGCCCGGCATCGGCAAGACCCGCCTCAGCCGCACGCTCGCCGCGGCGCTCGGCGGGCGCTTCAAGCGCATCCAGGGAACGGCCGATCTGATGCCGTCCGACATCATCGGCGTGCACGTCTACGACGGCGCGCAGGCGAAGTTCTCGTTCCGTCCGGGACCGCTCTTCGCCGATGTGCTGCTGTTCGACGAGATCAACCGCGCGGGGCCGAAGACCCAGTCCGCGCTGCTGGAGGCGATGGAGGAGCGGCAGGTGTCGGTCGACGACCGGCGCTACCCGCTGCCGAAGGAGTTTCTGGTGGTGGCGACGCAGAACCCGCGCGACTTCGAAGGCACCTACCCGTTGCCGGAATCGCAGCTCGACCGGTTCATGCTGCGCATCCAGCTCGGCTACGTCGACGACGAGGCCGAGCGCGAAGTGCTGGCGCGCTATGGCGCGATCGAGCCCGTGCCGGCCGCCGCGGGCGAGGCGCCGCTCGGTGCCGACGAGCTCGCCGCCGCGCGCCAGGCCGCCGAGGCGGTGCATGCCGGACCCGAGCTGATCCAGTACGTGCAGGCGCTCGCGCGGGCGACGCGCGAGCACGCGCGGCTCGGGCTCGGGCTCTCGACGCGCGGTGCGCTCGCGACGCTGCGCGTGGCGCGCATCTTCGCCGGACTGCGTGGCGAGACCTACGTGGCCCCGGACGACGTCAAGGAGGCCTTCCCGCTGGTGGCGACGCACCGCCTGCTGGCGGCAGCCGATGCGCTCCTCGAGGGGACGACCACCGCCGGCGTGGTCGCCGAGATCCTCGACCAGGTCCCGGTGCCGCGCTGAGGCCGCGCCGATGGGCTTGCGCCAGAACGCGTTCCTGCTGCTGGTGGCGATGGGCCTGATCGGCATCGTCGGCGATTGGGCGGGCCCGGAACCGCTCGCCCGCCTGTGGCGGCTGCCGCTCGCGCTGCTCTGTGCCGGGCTCGCCTACGAGGCGTTCAGCGTGCGCGCGCTGCACCTCTCGCTGCGGCTGGCGGGCGCGCCGCGCTGGCGGCTTGGCCGGGCGACGCCCGTCCGCTACGAGTTCCTGCGACGCGGCGTGCGCCGGATCGTCGTCGAGCTCGCGCCGGAGCCGCCGCGCGTGGCCGAGCTCGACCGCAGCGTCCGAACCGTCGAGCTCGGCCCGGATTCGGCGGCGCTCGCCCTGTCCGTCACCGCCTGCCGGCTCGGCGGCGCCGACTGGCCGCCGCAGCGCGTGCGCGTCGCCGGGCCGCTCGGGCTCGCCTGGTGGCCGCGGCGCCTCGAGCCGGAGGCCCGCGCCGAGGTGGTGCCCGACGTGCTCGGCGCGGTCCGCGACAGCGCCGCCAACGAGGTCGGCGGCGACCGCGTGCAGGTGCGCAGCGGTGCCGGCAGCGAGCTGCTGCAGCTGCGGCCCTTCCGGCCCGGGGACCCGGTTCGCGCCGTCGACTGGAAGGCCACGGCGCGGCGCGGCCAGCTGGTGAGCCGCGACTTCACCGAGGACCAGCACCTCGACGTCGTGGTCGCGATCGACGCCGGTCGTGGCAGCGGCGTGTGGGTCGACGGCCTCGACCGCCTCGGGCACTACGTGAACGCGACCGCCCGATTCGCGGAGTACGTCGTGCAGCAGGACGACCGGGTGGGCGTGGTGGTCTACGGCGACCGGCCGCTCGCCTCGCTGCCGCCGGCCCGCGGGGCCGCGGCGACGGCGCGGCTGCGTCGCCTGCTCGCGGGCGTCGAGGTGCAGCCGACCGACTCGAACGCGATCCACGCGGCCATGCAGGTGCGCACGCTCGTCCGCCATCACTGCCTCGTGATCCTGCTGACCGACATCGACGATGCGGGCTCGACCGGCCAGCTCGGCGCCGCGGCGCGCCTGCTGCGTCGCGAGCACCGCACGCTGGTCGTCGGCCTGCGCAGCGCCGCACTCGAGTCGTTCGGTGAAGTGCCGGTCGGAGACTGGCTCGACCCGTTTCGCGCGCTCGCGGCCGGCGAGAGCCACGAGAACCGGCGCCGGAGCATCGCGGCGCTGGCCGCCGCCGGCGTACGCGCGCTGACCGTCCGCCCGGCCTCGCTCGAGCGCGCCGTGTTTGCCGCCTACGCGGACCTCAAGCGCCGCCGTCTCGCCTGAGCGTCAGGGGCGCCGGAGGCGGAACAGGCGGCCGGACAGCAGCGCCAGCATGAAGAGCCAATAGCCGAGCCCGATCACGACCCGCACCGGCATCGGCACGCGCGGGTCGGGGGAGACGTAGCCCTCGATCAGCCCGCAGCCGACCAGCAGCAGCGCGCACACCGCGAGCAGCTTGGCGAGTTCCCGGCTGCGATGCTCGAACGATTCGCGTCGGGTGGCGCGGTCCGGCCGGACCAGCGAGTCGCCGAGCGCGACGCCGGCGGCACCGGCGATGCAGATCACCGAGAGCTCGACCGGTCCATGCGCCATCACGAAGCGCAGCAGGCGGCCGTCGAGGCCGTACTGGTGCGTGAACGCAAAGACGCTGCCGAGCAGGAAGCCGTTCAGCGCGATCATATAGACGGTGCCGAGGCCATAGAAGATCCCGGCACAGAACGTGATGACGGAGACGACGATGTTGTTCGAGAGTATGTCGATCGACAGGACCGAGGACGGCGTCACGTTGAGCAGTCCGTCGGTCCAGAGCTCGCCGCGCTCGACGTGGTCGATCATCTGCTCGCTCGCGGTCAGGCCGATCAGCGCCGGGTAGGTGGCGATCAGCCATCCGCCGGCGAAGGCCGTGCCGACGAAGAGCAGCACGACCCACGCCAGGGTCGGCCGCAACCGTCGCATGATGGCCGGCACCTCGTCACGCAGCAGCCCGAGCGCCTGCGCGCGCAGGTTGCGCGGCGGCCGGGTGATCGCGGCATGGTAGGTGGCGTACAGAGATTCGAGGCCGCGCGCCATCGCCGCCGCGCCCGGCAGGCGGCGCGCGGTCGCGAGGTCGCGCGCGAGCGACCGGTAGCCGTCGAGCACCTTGACGGCGCTCTGCACGGAATCCTGGCGCCGCCGCAACCGGCCCGCGACGGCGCTGAGCCCGCGCCATACCGGGGCACGCTCGGCGAGCCAGCCGCCGCGTGGGGCCGGGGAGTTCAAGGGGCCGCCGCGCCGCGCAACAGCGTCTCGAGGCGTTCCTTGAGCGCGGTGCCATTCATGACCTCGAGCGACAGCGCGGACGCGCCCGGGTCGAGGTGCCGCAGCAGCTGTCTCGCGAGACGCGTGCGCCGTTCGTCGCTCAGCGACGACCAGCGCGCGACCAGGTCGCCCGCCAGCGCGGCGGTGGCCGGATCGGCGATCGCGGTGGCGCCGAGTTGGTCAATGGCGCTCAGGGCCTCCCGCTGGTCGAGCACGAGGACGGTCCCGGCGGCCAGGTCGCCGATGCGCACGCGCTCGCGGGTCGAAAACGTCGCGATCAGCCCGACGACGTAGAAGGCCGGCAGCGAATCGATCAACCGTAACAGATTGCGGATCACGAGCGCACCCAGCGACGGCGTGTCGCCGCTGCGAGTCACCAGCCGGACGCCCGCGATGCGCTTGCCGGGCGTGCGTCCGCCGAATGCGCACTCGAGCACGAGGTGATAGAGAAAGTAGATCGCGGACGCCGGCAGCAACACCCAGAGCGCGAAGCGATTGCCCTGTTCGGGCTCGGGCGGGACTTTGAACGCCCCGAACAGGATGAACATGCCGGCCAGGAGCCACGCGCCGGCGATCAGGGCGCGAAAGTGCCAGTCGATCACGAATGCGTAGGCGCGGCTTCCGGGTCCGGCGATCGGCAGCGCGATGTCCACCCCGGTCGCGCTCGAGATAACGAGTTGATCGCCGTCCACGACGTCCTTACCTGCCTTCGGCGGTGATGCGGCCCATCGTCAGGCGCTGCCGGAGGCCGAGCGCCGGGCTTTCAGCATAACCCGGCCGCCAGCGGCTTCGCTGCCTATACTGGTGAAATCGCGAGGCAGCCGGAGAAGAACGATGAGCGACACGGTCCTGTTCGTCGACCTGGAAAACGTCCAGAAGATCGACCTAGGCCAGGTTCCGGCGGGCGCGCGCGTCATGGTGTTCCACGGCTTCAACCAGAAGAACATGCCGATCGAGCTCGTGGCGCAGGCTCAGCCACTCGGCGCACGGCTCCAATGGATTCGCATTCAGGGACAGGGGCCGAACGCGCTCGATTTTCACATCGCCTACTACTTGGGCGAGGAACTCGCCCAGCGGCCCAGGTCCACGTGCGTGATCCTGTCGGCGGACAAGGGCTTTGACCCGCTCGTGAAGCACCTGGCTGGCCGGGGTCAGGCCTGCCGCCGCGTGGCGACGCTCAAGGACGCGTTTCCGAAGACGAACGCCACGGCACCGCAGGACGCCTTTCAGCGAGTCCTGGGGTTGCTTCAGAAGGAAGGCAATCGGCCGAAGAAGCGCGCCGGGCTGCTCGGGAAGATCCGCAGCTGGTTCCCGAAGCAGGACAAGGCCGCGCACGAGCGGCTGCTCGAGCAACTCCTCGCCGGCGGCCACGTGACGGAGTCGGACGGACGCCTCAACTACCGGTTCTGAGCCGCGTCAGGGTGCCCTTTCGAAGATCGCGTAGTGCTTGCGCGCGTCCTCGAGCGTCTCCCAGGTACCGGTGAAACCGGCCGGCACGACGAACGCGTCGCCCGGCCCGAACTCGACCGCCGTGCCGTCGCTCGCGACCAGCCGCACCCGCCCCTCGAGCAGGTAGCAGAACTCGTGCTCGGTGTAGCTCACCTTCCAGCGACCGCGCGTGCTCGACCAGGTCCCAGCGTGGAACTGCTGGGTCGGATCCGAATAGCGGTTGTCGACGGTCGCGCGCGGCGTGCCGGCGAGCACGCGCGACGGATCGAACGGCGCGTCGGCAGGCGCGCCGGGCTCCCGGAAGGCGATTATCCGCGGAACGGTCATGCATGCTCCTTGAGGTATTGCGGCAGCATCGCGCGCCAGGTCTGCCAGTCGTGGTCCCACTCGGTGCCCCACGGATCGACCCGGTTCGGCACGCCCTTGCGGCCGAGCAGCGTCGCGAGGCGCCAGGATTCGCCGGCGTCCTCCCAGCGGCCCTGGCCGGTCGGCAGCAGGATCAGGCGCTCGCGCAGCCGCGCGAGCTGGGCGCCGTCGGCGAGCGCCGGCAGGTAGTGCACCGGCGAGGAGTAGTAGAAGTCGAGGTTCATCCGGCCGTCCAGATATTTCGACAGGTCGAAGGTGCCGCTCATCGCGATCGCGAGCCGGAACACGTCGGGATGCCGGCAGATGCTCGCGACCGCGTTGAAGGCGCCAATCGAGGCGCCGGCTGCGATCACCTCGATGCCGGCCGACTGACAGTCGCGCCGGATCAGCGGCACGACCTCCTGGTAGATGTAGGCATCGAACAGGTTCTGCACCCGCGAGCAGTATTCCGGCGAATGCTCGCCACGGATCCAGTGCTTGCCCGCGATGCTGTCGACCGAGTAGACCTTGATGCGCCCCGCGTCGATCAGCTCGCCGACCGCGCCGACGAGGTGGAAGCGCTCCACCTCCTCGTAGTCGCCGCCGGCGGTCGGGAACAGCAGCACCGGCGTGCCGAAGTGCCCCCAGCGGACGACGCGCGCCGGCTCCGGCAGGCGCTCCGTGTTCCAGCTCCAGCGCTCGACCGCCATCGCCACCCGCTCAGCCCCGTCCCTCGGTGCGACGCCAGGCCTGGATCCGCTGCCAGAAGAGCTCGGTGAACTGCTCGACCTCGTGCGCAGGGAAGAGCGCCACGACCTTGGCACGCACCGCCGCGCGCGCCGCGTCGCTGGCGAAGAACTCGTCGGCGACCGCGTCGAGATGGCCGAGGTGGCGGGCGCAGAACTCCTCGAAGCGCTCCGCGTCGAAATGCCGCCGGGCGAGCTCGGCGTAGGCTGAGAGGCGGTCGGCGTAGCTGCCGTCGCGCGCCGCGGCCTCGAAGTACGGCGACCAGTCGAGGTTGGTGCGCATCGGCCGGCGGGTCGCCGCGCAGTACAGCGACCAGCGCAGGTTGGCCTTCACGAGCCACGGGAAGTGGTAGTGCAGCGAGGTGACCTGCGAGTCCGGGCAGGCGTTCGCGAAGTCGATCGGGAACCAGTCGTCGCCCTTCAGCAGCGCCTCGCAGGAGTTGAAGTCCCAGCCGAAGAAGGCGTTGATCGTCAGCGTAATCGCCTCGAGTTCGCGGCGCTGCGCGAGGCTGACGAAGTCGCGATCCATGCGGTAGCGGTCGTGCAGCGGCGCCGCGGGGTCGTAGTTCACGATCCGGGTCTGCGGCCCGAAGCCGATGCAGCGCACGAAGCGGTCGTAGGGGATCACGCCCTGCTGCAGGTGCATGATCTTCGTGCCGCTCGCCTCGTAGGCGGCGCGCAGCGCCGCCTCGTCGTCGATCTTCGTGACGCCGACCCAGCCGCCGCCGTCGTACGGCTTCATGAACAGCGGGTAGCCGAGCCGCTTGCCGATCGCGCCGAGGTCGAACAGCCGCGCGTAGCGCGCGAGCGTCGGCTCGAGGTCGGCGGACTTCTCATACGACTTCGGCGGCACCATCCAGGTCTCGGGGATCTTGAGACCGAGGCGCATCATCGCCGCGTAGGTCGTGTGCTTCTCGTTGGACTGGATCGACCAGGGGTTGTTGAAGACGTACAGGCCATCGAGCACGACCGCCTTTTTGATCCACTCGCGGCTGGTGTGGTACCAGTGCGTCAGCCGGTCGACGACCAGGTCGTAGCGGCAGGGCTGGCGCAGGTCGAACGGCTCGATCGTCACGCGTTCGACCGCGAAGCGCAGCGTGTCGCCCTGCCACGGGATGCGCAGGTCCAGGCGCTCGAGCAGCTGCTCGAAGCAGGCCGGCCAGCAGATGTCGGCGCCGAGCGAGAGCCCGATCCGCCGCGTCACGTCCGCCATGCAGTTCCCCCTCCCCGGGCTATTCGTACACCATCCACAGCGGCCCTGGGAACAGGAACGTGAGCCCGGCCCGCAGCCGGTCCCGCCAGTTCTGCCAGTTGTGGCCGTCCCGGGCCTCCTCGTAGCGCACCTGCACGCGTGCCGCCTGCAGCAGCGGCACCAGCGAGCGGTTCTCGTAGATCAGTGACTCGTAGATCCCGCAGCTCAGGTAGATGCGCTCGGCCGGGCGGCCGGGACGGGCGCGGAACGCGTTCATGAAGCGCACCACCGGCTCGAACACCGGGCCCCGGTGGTTCTCGCCGATGTCGGTGAACGCGAACGAGCCGGACTGCAGCAGCAGCCGCCCGAAGGCCGCCGGGTGCCGCCAGGCGGCGTGCAGCGACGCCACCCCGCCGAGGCTCGCGCCCATCGCGCCGCGCGCCGCCGGGTCGTCCTCGAGCGGCACGCGCGCGGCGACCGCCGGCAGCAGTTCCGAGGCGACGAAGTCCGCATGGGCGTCGAGGCCCACGTACTCGCGCAGCCGGTCGGGCGACTCGGTCAGCGCCACCACCAGCGGCGGGATCTCGAGGCGGTGGATTAGGTTGTCGAGCACGGTCTTGAGCTGCGCGTAGCGCAGGTAATCGCCGCCGTCGTGCAGCACCAGCAGCGGGTAGCGACGCGTGCGCCGGAACCGCGCCGGCAGGTACAGGTCGACGACGCGCCGGCCGAGGTGGCGCGAGTCGATCGCCAGCCGGTCGAATGCACCCTCGCGCGCGCCACCGTCCGGCAGCGTCCACTCCGGCGGCACGTAGCCGTAGCCCTGGCAGACCGAGTTCGCGCCGAACGGATCCGAGGCCTTGAGCGGGTTGAGTGGATCGAGCAGCCACTCGCTCGTCCCGCCGCGCTTGACCTCGAACTTGTATTCGAAGCGCGAGCCCTCGGGCAGCGACAGCGTCAGGTACCAGAGGTCGGTGCCGGCCGCCCGCGCGAGCGGCTGCGCGGCCGGCAGTCCCGAGATGAACATCCGCAGGTAGACGGCCTCGGCCTCGCCGCGATAAAGGAACGTCACGGCCTCGCGCGCGATGAGCGGCACGGCGTGCGCGGCGAGGAACGCATCCAGTGCCTCGCGGTCCGGTGGCGCCCCTGCGAGCAGCGTCGCGAGCGCCGCGCTCACGTCGCGACCTCGGTCACCGCGCCGGCGCGCCCGAGCCGCCTCAGGTCGCGGGCGGCGACCAGCCGGCCCCGCTGCCAGCGCGCGAGGCTGCCGTGATCGAGGGCGAGGCAGCGGGCGGGGGCGAAGCGGCGCGCAAAGGCCTGCACGCGCGCCGCGTCGGCGAGCGCGAGCCGCGTCGCCGCATGCGGCAGGGCGACGACGCCCGGCAGGAGGCCGAGCCCGGGCTCGAGCACCTCGGCGTGGGCAGCGCCCTGCGGCGGGCGATCGTGGAACAGCACGACGCGCTCGGTGAGCGCCATCGCGCCCGCGGACCAGGCCACCAGTGGTCGCGAGGCCAGCAGCGGTCCGAGCCCGAAGAGCCGCAGCCGGTTGAGCAGCACGGCGACGTGACCGCCGGCCAGCAGCACCGCCGCAGACGACTCGATGAGCCGTGCGAGCTCGGCGCGCTGGCTCGCGAGGCCCGGCCGCGGCCGGCGCAGCCAGTCGCGCGCGAACGCGGCGTGCTCGCGGGCGGTCGCCGCAAGGTGCTGGCGGTCGAGGCGGCGCACATCGCCGAGCGCCGCGCGGCGTGCGCTGCGGCGCGCAGGGGCCTCGTCGGCGGTCGGGGCGAGTTCCTCGACGGCGCCCATCAGTGCGCCGAGGCGCAGCCGGTAGAGTTCCTGCAGCTCCTGCAGCCGCGCCTGCCGCTCGCGGCCGGCGGCGGCGAGCGCCGGGTCGTCCGCATGCACGCGCTCGGCACGCACGTAGAGCGCGAGGTCGTGTACCGGACGCGCGACATGGGCCTTCAGTTCCTCGATCTCGCCCTCGCGGTCCTGCCAGCCGGCGGTCACGCAGGCGAGCGGCCCGGCAAGGCCCATCGCGGCCAGGCACTCGCGCAGGTTCGGCGTGCGGTACTGGGGCCCGAGCAGGGCGCGATCACTCATCGGGCCCATCGTCGGAGCGGCCCCGGGGCTTGTCAAACGACCGGGCGCGCGGCGCGCCGCGCGATCAGCCGCCGGTGCCTTGCTTGCCGCCGGGGGCGGCGTCGTCCGGCTTCGGCTCCGCGGCCGGCGCCTCGGCGCGGGTCTTCGGCAGGAACGCGGCGGCGACCGACTCCTGCATGCGCGTCCAGTAGTCGAGGTTCTGCTTGGCGAGCTCGCCCATGGTCGCGAGCGGCGCGTTCGACATCAGCTTCGAGATCTGGGCCTGCAGGGTCTCCTGCTGGCGCGAGAAGGTCTCGACGCTCTTCTCGAGGTAACGGCTCATGAACTCCTGCATGCCGTTGCCGTAGAAGCGGATGATCGACTCGAGCAGCGGGGTCGACAGGATCGGCTTGCCGAACTGCTCCTGCTCCGCGATCACCTGCAGCAGGATCAGGCGGGTGATGTCCTCGCCGGTCTTGTCCTCGACGACGGTGATCTTCTCGCCCTGGATGATGAACTCGCGGATGTCGTCGAGCGTGACGTGCCGCGACTGCGATGCGTCGTAGAGTCGCCGGTTGGCGTACTTCTTGATCAGGCGTTCCTTGGTCATGGGCGAGAGTTTACCCGGAATGCCCGGGGGGTTCCTTGCAGCGCAAAAAGGCCCCGGTCGGCAAAAGAAAAGGGACGGTGAGCCGAAGCCACACCGTCCCGAGGGGGGAGGGTCCGCCGCCGGCCGCCCGCAGGCGGCCGGTCAGCTGATTCGTCAGGCGGCCTTCGCGACCTTCGCGGCGCGGGTCGTGTACTCGGCCGAGGCCTGGTCGATCCAGGACGTCACGTCGGCCTGCGCCTCGCCAGCGAGCTTCAGGAAGTCCTGCGAGCGCTGCGTCTGCTTGTCGAAGTAGGCATTGGCGAGCTCCGCCTGCTTCTTCAGCAGCTCCGGGCCGTCCTTCGCCTGGGCAGCGGCGTGCAGCGCCGCGACCGAGAGATTCAGGTAGTCGCCGGCGACCTCGTAGCCGTAGCGCGCGAAGCGCTCGAAGGTCCGGGCCGAGAGCGCCTGCAGGCGAGCGACGGGCTCGGCCAGCTTGCGCGTGTTCTCGATGAACGCATTGATTTCAGCGGTCGGGTTCGTCATGGTGGGGCACTCCTGAGGAAGTCCGTTGTTGCGATGCAGTATAGCGGGTTTATTTTGCATTGCAACAGGTTTGTAGATCGATCCGGACGGCGGTCAATGACGATGATTAAAGCTTTTATAAACAGAAGTTTATGAATTATCTCGTCAAACCGATCCGCCGGCGTGACCCAGCGCTTCACCGCACTGCATTTGGGAATAAGTGAAGTGAGTCCGATGCCGGCCGATGCCTGGATGGACGCCTGGCGGCGCTTCGCCGCCGGTGCCGGCGCCGGTCCTTCCGCGGCGCCTGCCGGCGCGGGTGGCGAGGCCATCGCCGAGGCCTTCCAGCGCTTCGCCGCGACCTTTGCCGCGCTCGCGAGGCCCGGTGCCGGCTTGCCCACGGCCGAGCTCGAGTCGCTCGCCCGGGACTTCTTCCAGCGGGCCCTGCCGGCCTGGCCACCGGGCGCGGGCGAGGGGCCGGAGTGGACGCAGGCGCTGGCGGCCTGGACGTCGCTCCTGGCTGAGGTCGCGCGCGCAACCGCCGCGGCCTTCGCCGCGCGGCTCGCCGCGCCCGGCGCACCGACCACGCTGCGCGGGGCCTTCGACGCCTGGATCGACGCCGCCGAATCGGCGTTCCGCGCCACCGCGCATTCGGCGGAGTTCGCGGGCGCGCAGGCCAGGCTCTTCAACTCCTTTGTGCGCGCCAAGGCACGCCAGCAGGCGCTGCTCGAGCAGGTCGCGCGCGCTGCCGGCGCCCCGACCCGCCGCGAGGTCGATGCGCTCTACGACGAGGTCCGCACGCTCCGGGCCGAGCTCGCCGCCACGCGCGAGCCGGTATCGGCGCCGGCGCCGGCACCGGCACCGAAAGCGGGCGCGTCGACCGCCCCGGCGCGGCCGCGCGCCCGACGACCACGGACGCCCCGATGACCCCGGCGCTCGCCGATCCCGCCGCACTCGCCGCCGAGGCCGCGGAGTTCCAGCGGCGCGTCGGCGCCGGTCTGGCGACGCTCGCGCGACTGCCGCCGGTCGAGCTCGCGACCACGCCGCGCGAAGTGGTGCGGCGCGACGGCAAGACGACGCTCTATCGCTACCGCCCGCTCGCGCGCGCGGCGGGCGGGCCGCCGCTGCTGATCGTGTTCGCGTTCGTGAATCGCCCGACCGTGCTCGACCTGCAGCCCGACCGCTCCACGATCCGGCGCCTGCTGGCGGCGGGTCGCGACGTCTACCTGCTCGACTGGGGCACGCCCGATCGCGGCGATCGTCACCTCGGCCTCGCCGACTACACGCTCGGCTACCTGCACCGCGCGGTCGCCGCGCTCTCGGCGGAGCACGGCGCGGTCGACCTGCTCGGGGTCTGCCAGGGCGGCACGCTGGCACTCATCTACGCGAGCCTCGAGCCCCGCCACCTGCGCCGGCTCGTGACGATGGTCACCCCGGTCGATTTCGGCACGCCCGACAACCTGCTCGCGAGCTGGGCGCGGGGCGTCGACGTCGACCTGCTGGTCGACACCTACGGCAACGTGCCCGGCGAGCTGCTGAACGTCACGTTCCTGTCGCTGATGCCGTTCCGGCTCACGCTGCAGAAGTACCTGGCGCTGGTCGACGGCGCCGACGATCCGCGCCAGCTCGAGAACTTCCTGCGCATGGAGCGCTGGATCTTCGACAGCCCGGACCAGCCGGGGCAGCTGTTCCGCGAGTTCGTGCGCACCTTCTTCCAGGAGAACCGGCTGGTGCGCGGTGGCGCGACCGTGGCCGGGCGGCCGGTCGACCTGCGCCGCCTGACGATGCCGGTGCTGAACGTCTACGCCACGCAGGACCACCTGGTGCCGCCGTCGGCGTCGCGCCCGCTCGGCGGGCTGGTCGGCAGCCGTGCGTACGAGGAGCACGTCTTCGACGGCGGCCACATCGGCATCTATGTCTCGAGCCGCGCCGCGGCCGTGCCGGACGCGATCGCGGCCTGGCTCGCCCGCGACTGAGCTGAGCGCCCCCGCCATGACCTTGCACCCGTCCGGCCGCCCGAGGATCGCGACCCCATGACGCTCGAGACCGTGCGCGCGACGCTGACCGCCGAGCTCGGCCGCGACGTGCACGTCAGCGACTGGGTCGCGGTCGACCAGGCGCGCATCGATGCCTTCGCGGCCGCCACCGGCGATCGGCAGTGGATCCACACCGACCCGGAGCGTGCGGCGCGCGAGTCGCCGTGGCGCCGCACCGTCGCGCACGGCTTCCTGACGCTGTCGCTGCTGCCGATGCTGCGCGGCGTCGCCGAGGGCGGCACCGACCGCTTCCCGGGCGTGCGGCGGATCGTGAACTACGGCCTCAACCGCGTGCGCTTCACGAACGCGGTCGTCGAAGGGGCCCGGGTCCGTGGCCGGGCGAAGCTCGTCGCGGTCGAGGACTTCAAGGGCGGGCTGCAGCTGACCGAGGAGATCACGGTCGAGATCGAGGGCAGCAGCCGGCCGGCGTGCGTCGCCGAGACCATCGCGCGGCTCTATTTTTGAGGGTCCCGGCAGGCGGGGCCCCGCCCGCTGTCAACCACCGTCCGCGGACTCTTTATCCATATATATCAATAGTTTAAGACCTTCCGAGCCGCCCTGGAAGCCGCCCGGCTGGTAGAATGGCGGCTGTCCGACCCCCCTGACGACCATCCAGCACCCCCGCGGCTTGCGGGAGTGAAATTCCAAGGCGTTGCGGCGGTGGACCCTGACAAGGACCCATGGCCGCGACGCCCTACCAGCAGCTCGAGGAGGAGTTCCGGCGCCTGCACGCGTTTCGCGGGGCGCTGGCCGTGCTGCGCTGGGACGCCGCCGTCATGATGCCGCGCGGCAGCGCCGAGGTGCGCGGCGAGCAGCTGGCGGCGCTCGAGACGGAGTGCCACGCGCTGCTGACCTCGCCGAAGGTCTCGCGGCTGATCGAGCGCGCCCACGCCAACGCCCAGGGGCTCGAGGACTGGCAGCTCGCCAACCTGCGCGAGATGCGCCGCGAGCGCGACCACGCGATCGCGACCCCCAACGCGCTGGTCTCGCGGCTCGCGAAGGCCACGGCGCGCGCCGAGATGCACTGGCTCGAGGCGCGCCGCACCGGCCACTTCGCCGACTACGCGCCGCACCTCGCGGAGGTGGTGGCACTGATCCGCGACCGCGCGGCGCTGCTCGGCCAGCACCTGTCGCTCGCGCCCTACGATGCGCTGGTGGACGAGTTCAGTCCCGGCGTCCGCACGGCCGACATCGACACGCTGTTCAAGGCCGTGGGCCGCCGCCTGCCGAACCTGATTCGGGAGGCGGTCGCGCTGCAGACCGAGAAGCCCGCGCTGCCGATCAGCGGCAAGTTCCCGGCCGCGAAGCAGCGCGCGCTGGCGCTCGAGGTCCTGAAGGCGATCGGCTTCCCGTTCGAGCGCGGCCGCCTCGACGAGAGCGAGCACCCGTTCACCGAGGGCATCCCCGGCGACATCCGCGTCACCACGCGCTTCGCGCCGGGCGATGCTTTCCAGGGGCTGCTCGGCGCGCTGCACGAGGCGGGCCACGCGATGTACGACCTCGGCCTGCCGCAGGCCTGGCGCGACCAGCCGGTCGGGCGCAATCGCGGCATGGCGCTCGAGGAAAGCCAGTCGCTGATCATCGAGATGCTGCTCGGCCGCAGCCGGCCGTTCCTCGCGTACCTGAAGCCGCTGCTCGAGAAGCACCTGGGCGTCTCGGGTCCCGAATGGGAGGCGGAGAACCTCTACCGTCACCTGACCCGCGTGCACCGCGGCCTGATCCGCGCCGAGGCGGACGAGCTCACGTACCCGGCGCACATCCTGCTGCGCTACGAGCTCGAGAAGGAGCTGCTCGCCGGCGAGCTCAAGGTCGCGGACCTGCCGGCGGCCTGGAACGACCGGGCCGCCGCGCGCCTCGGCATGAAGCCCGCCAGCGACAGCGAGGGCTGCCTGCAGGACATCCACTGGGCGGTCGGGCAGTTCGGCTACTTCCCGGCCTACGCGCTCGGCGCGCTGATCGCGATGCAGCTGTGGGAGGCGTTGCGCAGCGAGCGCGACTCGCTCGACCAGGAGATCGCCGCCGGCGACTTCTCGGGCCTGTTCGGCTGGCTGCGCGAGCGCGTGCACGCCTCCGGCGCGCGCATGACCGTGCAGGACCTCGTGAAGGAAGCATCCGGACGGCCGCTGTCGGCGGCACCCGCGCTGCGCTATCTCGAGGCGAAATACCTCGAGCCGCGCTGACGGTGGCCATGGACGCCGACGTCACGCTGGTGCCGTTCCCGACCCCCCCGAGCGGCGCGGCGGCGCGTCCGTCGCGCAACTTCAAGCGGCTGCAGGCGGAGCTGCGCGGCCTCGTCGGCAAGGCGATCGACGACTACGCGATGATCGCCGACGGCGACCGCGTGATGGTGTGCCTGTCCGGTGGCAAGGACTCGTACACGCTGCTGGACCTGCTGCTGTCGTTGCAGCGCAGCGCGCCGGTGCGCTTCGAGCTGCTGGCGGTGAACCTCGACCAGAAGCAGCCGGGCTTCCCGGCGACGGTGCTGCCGGAATACCTGCGGGCCCTCGGCGTGCCGTTCGCGATCCTGGAGCAGGACACCTACTCGGTGGTCAAGCGCGTGATCCCGGAGGGCCGCACGCTGTGCAGCCTGTGCTCGCGGCTGCGGCGTGGCGCGCTCTACCACCACGCGACGCTGCACGGCTGCAGCAAGATCGCGCTCGGGCACCACCGCGACGACATCGTCGAGACGCTGTTCCTGAACCTGTTCCACGGTGGCAAGCTGAAGGCGATGCCGCCGAAGCTGCTGTCCGACGACGGCCGCCACATCGTAATCCGGCCACTCGCCTACGTGCCGGAGCGCCTGATCGAGCGCTATGCGCGCGCCCGCGCCTTCCCGATCATCCCCTGCAACCTGTGCGGCTCGCAGCCGAACCTCGAGCGCGAGTCGGTGGGGCGAATGCTCGCTGCCTGGGAGCGCGAGCACCCCGGCCGGATCGAGTCGATCTTCGCCGCGCTCAGGGACGTCGCGCCCTCGCAGCTGGCGGATGCGACGCTCTTCGATTTCGCGGGGCTCGAGGCCCGCCGTGCGCGCCCCGGGGACGGCGGGTGAACCCGGCCGCGGCGGCCGGCGCCGCGCCGCTGTCGGGCAGCTACTGGGTTGAGCGGCCGCGCCTGCTGGCCGGCAGCTACCCCGGTCATGCCGATCCCGAGGCGGCGTGCGCGCGGCTCGAGGCGCTGCTCGATGCCGGCATCGACTGGATCCTCGACCTCACCGCAGCGGACGAGCTGCCGACGTACGCGCCGCTGCTGGCCGAGCTCGCCGACGCACGCGACCGCCCGCCGCCCGTCGTGCTGCGGCGGCCGATCCGCGACCACGGCCTGCCACGCAGCGCGGCGGAGATGGCCGCGATCCTCGATGAGCTCGAGGCCGCGCTCGCCGCCGGCCGGCGCGTGTACGTCCACTGCCGTGCCGGCATCGGCCGTACCGGCACCCTGATCGGCTGCTACCTCGCGCGCCGGCTCGGCGACGGCGAGACGGCGCTGGCGCGGCTCGACGAGCTCTGGGTCGCCGCCGGTCGCGACGCCGACTGGCCGACGGTGCCCGAGACCGAGGCGCAACGGCGCTTCGTCAGCGACTGGCGCGACGCAGCCCGGCCGCGCGCGGCCGGCGAGGCCGATGTGCTGCGCGACCGGTGCCGCGGCCTGTGGTGGGGGCTCGCGCTCGGCGATGCGCTGGCCGTGCCCGTGCAGCACCGCCGGCCCGGCACCTTCACGCCGGTCGGCGACCTGCTCGGCGGCGGGCCGTACGAGCTGCCGCGCGGCGCCTGGAGCGACGACACCAGCATCGCCCTGCAGCTCGCGGAGAGCTTGCTCGAGCGCGGGGTTTTCGATGCCCGCGACTTCGTCGCGCGGCTCACGCGGTGGCGCCGCGACGGCGAGGGCTCGGCGACCGGCCAGTGCGTCGGCATCAGCGCCGCCACCGCCCGCGCGCTCTCCCAAGCCGCCTGGAGCGGCAACCCGTTCGCCGGCTCCCACGATCCGGCGCGTGCGGAAGCCGAGCCGCTCGTCCGCGCCGGGGTGGCGGCCGCCTTCCTGCTCGACGACCCGGAGCGGGCCGTCGAGCTCGCCGCCGAGGTCGCGCGGCCGACGCACCAGGCACCGGTGGTGCTCGACGCCTGCCGGCTGGCTGCCGCCCTCGTGGTCGGCGTGTTGCAGGGCAGGCCCAGGACCGAGTTGCTCGCGCCCGGGTTCAGCCCGGTCGAGGGACTCTGGCGTCGCCGGCCGCTCCGGCGCGAGGTGGCGGCGCTCGCGGCCGGCGGCTGGCGGGCGGCCGAGGAGGGGTCGCGGCCGGCCGCCCTCGACGCGCTGGCCGTGGCGCTGCGGGCGCTGGCCGACGGGCGCGGCTACCGCGATACTGTGCTCGCGGCGGTGAACCAGGGGCTCGACGCGGACGTGCAGGGCGCATTGACCGGCCAGCTGGCCGGCGCGCTCTACGGCGCCGCGAGCCTGCCGAAGGCCTGGGTCGCCTCGCTCGCGGACGCCCCGCGCATCGCCACCGTCGCCGACCGGCTGCTGACGGGCGCGCTGCAGCGCCTCGCCGCGATCTGACAGGGGAGCAGACGTGCCCGGCAGGACCCGCCCGCGCCGCAGCGGCCGACGCTACTGGTGGACCCGCCTCGGCGACGAGGAGCTCCTCGACCTGCGCTTCTGCGACCTCGGGCTCGCGCTCGACCGCTCGCCGCTCGCGCGCCACGTCGAGCAGCTCTACGCCGAGCTCGGCGCGCGCGGGATCGCGTTCCGCCCGCACTGCTGGCTCGGCGAGGAGTGGTTCTCGCCGGACGGCGTGCCGGGCTTCGCGCTGCCGTTCTTTCTCGCCCACCCCCGGCTGCGGCGCCTCGAGCGGCGCATGCTCGGCGAGGTCGAGGGCGGCAATCGCAACTGGTTCATGCGCATCCTGCGCCACGAGGCCGGCCACGCCGTCGACAATGCCTACCGGCTGCGCCGCCGGCGCGTCTGGCGGGAGACCTTCGGGCCGGCCGGCCTGCCGTACCCCGACAGCTACCGGCCGCGGCCGGGCAGCCGCCGCTACGTGCAGCACCTCGGCAGCTGGTACGCGCAGAGCCACCCGACCGAGGACTTCGCCGAGACCTTCGCCGTCTGGCTGAAGCCCGGTTCGCGCTGGCGCAGCGACTACCGCGACTGGCCGGCGCTCGGCAAGCTCGAGGTGGTCGATGCGCTGATGGCTGGGATCGCGGCGCAGCCGGCGCCGGTGCGCTCGCGCATCCACATCGACTCGCTCGCGCACGACACCCGCACCCTGCGCCAGCACTACGCCGCGATCCTGAAGCGCTACGCCGCGCCCTCGCACCGCGACGAGGACGAGCTGCTCGAGCGCGTGTTCACGACCGAGCCGGGGACCCCGGCGCTGCGTGCCGCGACGTTCCTGCGCAGGCTGCGGCCGCGGCTGCACCCGCAGCTCGTGGCGCGCGTCGGCTGCAGCGAATACCTGGTGCACCAGGTCATGCGCGCGGCGATCCGCCGCTGCACCGAGCTCGGCCTCTACGTGCGCGGCGACCGCCGGCGCGCGGCGCGCAATGCCGAGTGGGCGCTGGCGCGCCTGGTGCGCAGCTTCGAGCGCAGCGCCGGCCGGCGCCTGACGCTATGAGGAAGCTGCGCCTGCTGGTGGCGGTCCACGAGACGCTGATCCCGCCGTCCACGCTGGCCGGGCACGAGCAGCGCGAGATCGACGAGTGGCGCACCGAGTTCGACGTGGTCTCGCACCTGACGGCCGCCGGCCACGACGTCCGCTGCATCGGCCTGCTCGACAGCCTGACCGAGCTGCGGACCACGATCCAGGAGTGGCGGCCGCACATCGTCTTCAACCTGCTCGAGGAGTTCGACGGCATCGCCAAGCACGACCAGCACGTGGTCGCCTTCCTCGAGCTGATGCGCCAGCCGTACACCGGCTGCAACCCGCGCGGCCTGATGTTGTCGCGCGACAAGGTGCTGTCGAAGCAGCTGCTCGCCTACCACCGCATCCCGACGCCGCAGTTCGCGGTGTTCCCGCGCGGCAAGCGGGTACGCGTGCCGCCGAAGACGCGCTTCCCGCTGTTCGTGAAGTCCGCCACCGACGACGCCTCGCTGGGCATCGCGCAGGCCTCGGTCTGCTCGGACGCGGCGAGCCTCAAGGCGCGGATCGAGTTCGTGCACGAGCAGACGGACAGCGATGCGCTGGTCGAGGAGTACGTCGAGGGCCGCGAGATCTACGTCGGCGTGCTCGGCAACGACCGGCTGACCACGTTGCCACCGTGGGAGATGAGCTTCGGTTCGCTGCCCGAGGGCCAGGCGCCGATCGCGACCCGCAAGGTCAAGTGGGACCGCCGCTACCAGGTGCGCCATGGCATCACGACGGATGCGGCCGTGGCGCTGCCGGATGGCGTGCTGCAGCAGCTGGGCCGGCTGACGAAGCGCATCTACCGCGCATTGCACCTGACCGGCTACGCGCGCATGGACTTCCGCCTGCGCGCGGACGGCGCGCTGTACGTGCTCGAGGCGAACGCGAACCCGAACCTGGCCGAGGAGGAGGACCTGGCGCGTTCCGCCCGGGCCGCCGGCATCGACTACGACGAGCTGCTGTCGCGCATCCTGTCGCTCGGCCTCGGCTACCAGGCGGCCTGGCGCGCGAACGAGGAGTGACGATGGTGCGGCTCGAAGACCACATCCGGGCGATCCCGGACTTTCCGCAGCGCGGCGTCGTGTTCCGCGACCTGACGCCGCTGCTCGGCGACCCGGCGGCACTGCGCGCCGCGATGGCGGCGCTGCTCGCGCCATTCCGCGACGACCGCATCGAAGTGGTCGCCGGCATGGAGGCCCGCGGTTTCATCTTCGGCGCGCTCGCCGCCTGGGAGCTCGGCGCCGGCTTCGTGCCGCTGCGCAAGCCCGGCAAGCTGCCGGCCGAGGTCGAGGCCGTGACCTACGACCTCGAGTACGGCCGTGCCACGCTCGAGGTGCACCGCGACGCGCTCGCCGCCGGCTGCCGCGTGCTGATCGTCGACGACGTGCTCGCCACGGGCGGCACGGCGGCCGCGAGCGTCGACCTCGTGCGACGGCTCGGCGCCGAGCTCGTCGGCTGCGCGTTCCTGGTCGAGCTCGCGGCGCTGAACGGCCGGGCGCGGCTCGCCGGCGAGCGCATCCACGCGGTGCTGCGGCTCTGAGTCGGGTTGCGCGCGGCGTGCGCCCGGGTACAGTGAGGCTCCCCGTCTTCGCGGAATCCCCATGACCGCGCGCATCGCCGCCCTCGCGATCTACCCCGTCAAGGCCGGCCGCCGCGTCGAGCTGCCGGCGAGCGCGCTCGGGCCGACCGGGCTCGACGGCGACCGCGAGTGGATGGTGACCCGGCCGGACGGCAAGTTCCTGAGCCAGCGCACGCATCCGGCGCTCGCGCGCCTCGCGCCCGAGCGGGTGCCGTCCGGGATCGTGCTGCGCTTCCCGGGGCTCGAGCCGCTGCGTGTCGACGGCGCCGCGGCCGGCGCGACGCGCGAGGTCAGCGTCTGGGACGACCACATGAGCGCCGTCGACGCCGGCGATGCGGCCGCCGCCTGGCTCACCGGCGCGCTCGGCGAGCCGGTGCGCCTCGTCCGGGTCGGCGCCGCGACGCGCCGCCACGCCGAGCGCGAGTGGGTCGGCGAGCGCGACGTGCCGGTGAGCTTCAGTGACGGCTTCCCGATCCTGGTCTGCAGCACCAGCTCGCTCGAGGTGCTGAACGCGCGCCTCCCGGAGCCGGTGCCGATGAACCGCTTCCGCCCGAACATCGTGATCGAGGGTCTCGAGCCGTTCGCGGAGGACCGGATCCGGAGCCTGCGCAGCGGCAACGTCGAGCTTGCGCTCGTCAAGCCGTGCACGCGCTGCACCGTGCCGGCCGTCGATCAGGATCGCGGCGAGCGCTCGACCGACCCCGGCCCGGCGCTCAAGGCGTTCCGCTTCGACAAGCAGCTGCGCGGCGTGCTGTTCGGCATGAACGCGGTCGCGAGCGGGCCGCCCGGCGCGCGGCTCGAGGTCGGCGCGGCGCTCGAGGTGCTCGCCTGAATCAGCCGGTCGGCCGCCCGATCTCGGAGTACTCGATCACCTCGGTCTCGGCCTCGGCCGCGCGCACCCAGGGCGCGATCACCGGATCGGCCACCGCCGCCGCGGCATAGGCGCGCGCCTCGGGCCCGAGGCCGTCGCTGCCATAAGTCTGGAAGCGGAACGCGACCGGCAGGAACATCGCGTCCGCCGCGCTGTAGGTGCCGAACAGCCACGGTCCGGCCGCGCCGTGGCGGCGGCGGCAGTCGGTCCACAGCGCATCGATGCGCGCGATCGACTGCCGCAGCGGTTCGGTCAGCGGCACGCGCCGGCCGCGGGCGCGGATGTTCATCGGGTACTCGTTGCGCAACGCCGCGAAGCCGGAGTGCATCTCGGCGGCGACGGCGCGCGCGACGGCGCGCGCGCTGCGCTCGGCCGGCCAGCCGCGGCCCCCGGCGAGCTCGCTGGCGTACTCGATGATCGCCAGCGAATCCCAGATCGCGAGCTCGCCGTCGAGCAGCACCGGCACGCGGCCGGCCGCCGAGTACTGCGCGACCGCCGCGGCGAAGCCCGGCGTGTCGAGCGTCAGGCGCCGCTCGCTGAACTCGAGCCCGAGGTGGCGCAGCAGCGCCCACGGCCGCAGCGACCACGAGCTGTAGTTGTAGTTGCCGATGACGAGGCTTAGGGCGGCCATCGCGGGGTCTCCTAGCGCCGGCCGAGGAAGGCGAGCGTCGCGTCGCAGAAGTCGGAGAACAGGCCGTCGACGTCCGCCGTCTCGAACAGCGCACGCTGCACCGCCGTCGCGTCCGGCGCGTGCTCGGGCAGCTGGTCGAGCCGGAAGGTGTACGGGTGCACGGCGAGTCCCGCCGCGTGCGCGTCCGCGACCAGCGTCGTGAATTCCGGCGCCGCGCCCGGCCGCGGCCAGCGCACGATCTGCGGGATCCACGGCCCGATCCCGTCGGCGTAGGCGGCGACCCGCGCGAGACCGGCGGGCGTGCGCAGGTCGTCGTAGTCGGTGTCGGACTCGCGCCAGTCGTTCTCGCCGACCAGCTGCACGAGCTTCAGCGCCGAGCCGAGCTCGAAGCGGATGCGGGCGAGCTCGGCGGCGTCGAAGCACTGCAGGTAGCAGGCATCGCCGCGCTCGCGGTAGCCGAAGGCCGCGAGCGTCGCGAGCACGATCACGCTCGGGTCCTTGCCCGCGCGGCGGTGGAACGCCGGACTCTTGACCTCGGTATAGACGCCGGTGCGTCGGCCGGTGGCGTGGTTCAGGCCGCGGACCAGGGCGAGCTCCTCGGCGAGCGTCTGGATCCTGAGCGGCAGCCGCTCGGGGAAGCGGCCCGGATACGCGGCCGTCCCGCCCGGCAGCTCGATGCGCTCGCGCACGGCGAGCGTCGCGAGCTCGGCATAGTCGAAGTCGATCACGTACCAGTGGCCGTCGTCGCGTCGCCGCGCCGCGTAGCGCTCGGCGACGTCGGTGACCTCGTCGAGGACGAGGTCGTGGAACACGACCGGTACGTCGTCGCGGGTCAGCACCACGTCCTGCTCGAGGTAGTCGGTGCCGAGCGCGTGCGCGTAGGCTTTCGCCACCAGCGTGTGCTCCGGCAGGTAGCCGGAGGCGCCGCGGTGCGCGATCACGATCGGCGGCCCGAACGGCCGCGGGCGGGGCGGTGACGTGCTCATGGTGGGACGGCGATAATGCCCGAATGCCGAGCCCGCTGCGCGCCCTGTCCTTCGACCTCGACAACACGCTGTGGGATACGCCGCCGGTGCTGCTGCGCGCCGAGGCGGTGCTGCGCGCCTGGCTGGAGCGCGAGGCGCCGGCGCTCGCCGCGCGTTACGACGGCGCCGCGCTGGCGCGGCTGCGCGCCGAGGTCGCGGCCGCGGCGCCGGCGCGCGCGCACGACCTCAGCTACCTGCGCACCGAGGCGCTGCGCCGGGCGGCGCTCGCCAGCGGCTACGCCGCGCCGCTCGCGGAGCGCGCCTTCGGCGTGTTCCTGACCGCGCGCAACGACATCGTGCCGTTCGCCGAGGTGCCGGGGGCGCTGGCGCGCCTCGCGCGGCGCCTGCCGCTGTACGCGCTCTCGAACGGCAACGCCTGCGTCTGGCGGGTCGGCCTCGGCCGCCACTTCCGCGCGGCGATCGACGCGGCGATGGCGGGCGCCGCCAAGCCCGACCCGCGCAGCTTCGCGCGGCTGCTCGCGGTGGCGGCGGTGCCGGCCGCGACGCTGCTGCACGTCGGCGACGATGCCGAGGCGGACGTCGCCGGGGCGCGCGCGGCCGGACTGCAGAGTGCCTGGGTGAACCGCAGCGGCGAGCCGTGGCCGGCGGCGTTGCCGCGCGCCGACCTCGAGGTCGCGGACCTCGGCGAGCTCGTGGTGGAGGTCGAGCGGCGGCTCGGGACGTGAGCGGCGCGGCGCGCGCTCAGGCGCGCAGGTCGAGCAGCGTACCGAGCATCTGGTCGGCGGCCTGGTAGACGCGCGCCGAGGCGGCGACGTCGTTGCGCGCGGCGAGCGCGTCGGTCACATGCCGGGCCTCGACCCGTCCCTGTACCCCGTCGGAGGCGACCGCCTGGGCGACCTCGGCGAAGGAGCGCACGCCGCGGTCGAGCCCCTGGCGGGCGCTCGTCAGCGTGTCGAGGAAGTTCGGGGCCTGGACGGCCGGGCTGATCGCGGACATGGCGCCATCATCGCGCGGCCCCGGCCGGGTGCAAGGCCCGCGGTCCACCCGCGCGGCGAGTCGTGACGCGCGTCACGCGCGTAGCGCGTGGCGCGTCACAGTCGCTTGCGGACCGCGCCGCCGCGCGGCGCGCCGCCGCGTGGTCGCAGGATCAGCACTCTCGCGCCGCGGCTGCTAGGTCCTGGACGTGAATCGCGCCACTTTTCGAGCGCGCCGGCGTGTGTCAAGTTTGAGCACGCGTGGACGATCCTTCGGTGGACGATTCTTCGATCAACCCAGTCGAGGAGGCGTGATGACGGACGGTGCGCTGCTCAAGGTGTCGAGCCTCGAGGAATTCTTTCGCGACGCGCTGCACGGCGCCGCCGAGAAGCAGCGGCTCGCGCTCGACGACCACACCGAGCACTACGTGGTCAACGTGCTGACGAGCTTTGCGCGCGCCGACGCGTTCTTCGAGCAGACGCCGACGGGTCCGCGACTGAAGCCGCTCGCGACGATGCTGTCGGACGCGGTCGGAGCGCGCACGCTGGCGGAGCGCCAGCACGCGCTGCAGCGGCTCGGCGACGTGTCGCTGTTCGTCGCCGGCTTCTTTGCGCATGGCTTCGCGCGCAAGCTCGTGGACGTCGACTACCACATCGCGATGGGCGGACGCGCCTACGGCTCGCTGGCCGACTCGGCGCGCGCCGCGCCACGCGGCCGCACGATCGCCGGCGTCTTCCACGAGCTCGCGCTCAAGTTCCGCGAGCTGGTGGATGCGCTCAACGAGATTGCCGATGCCGCCCGGCCGCCGTGCCACGACGACCTGATGCGGCTGTACGAGATCTGGATCAAGACGGGCAGCCAGCGCGCCGCCGGCCGGCTGCGCGAGCTCGGCCTCGAGCCGAGCGCCTCGGCCCGGGTGCGCTGGAGCCACTGACGTGCTGTTGCGCGAGCTGCAGGCACTGCTCGCCCGCATCAACGACGCCGAGGTTGCCGAGGACGTCTGCGACTACCTGATCACCGATCGCGCGCTGCTCGGCCGCTGGCACGCGCCGAGCGCGGCCGAGGGCACGCCCGAGACGCTGCTGGTGGCGGAGGATTCCGGGGCGCTCGACGTCGGGCTGTATCTCGACCCGGCGCTGCTCGGGCGGCTGGCCGCGAGCCCGCCGCTCGAGCGCCTCGACGACGACAACCTCGAGGACTTCTGCACCGCGCTCGAGGGCGTCAGTCACTTCCACTGCGTCGCCTGGAGCGCCGCGCGCGGCCGGACCGTGTCGCTGCTCGGTCTCGAGACCCAGGCGGAGGTCGACAAGTACGCAGCGGCGGTGCTGCTCGCCGGCACGCAACGCGGCGGCGCGCTCATGCGCGGCCTGCACGGCCGGCTGTTCGAGCGGGTGCGGTTCCGCGAGGACCTCGACGGCGCGCTGCGGCGGATCTACCTCGAGGCCAACCGCTATGCAGCGCGCTTCTGTCGGCGGCTCGAGGACCGCTTCCTGCGCCGCCGCGAGGCGCGCGTGCGGGACATGCTCGGCGAACTGCGCCGGTTCTACCGGCTGGGCGATGCGGGCAAGCTGAGTGCGATCGAGGCCGCCTGAGCGGCCGGCGGGCGATCAGTCGCCCGGGTTTTCGCCGCGGGCGCGGCGCATCTCGATCCAGCGCGAGAGTTCCTTGAGGTCGCGCTTCTTCGCCGGGGCCTTCTTGCGCTCGATCAGCCCGCTCTCGTACGGGTCGTAACCGCCGCGCGCGGCGCTCTTGTTCAGCTTGGCGTTGGCCGTCGGCAGCGGCCGCTCGTCGTCGACGATCGCGAGCCCGCCGGTGTGCTCGAGCGGGGCGGTCGCGGCCTCGCGCGCCCAGTGCCAAACGGCATTGCCGCGATCGTCGCGCTCGACGCGACCGGTCACGCCCTGCTCAAGGCCCTCGCCCGTGTCCGCGAACACCGGGCGGCGCATTTTGATCGTATCGACCACTCGACCACCTGCCCGCCGGCACCGAGGTGCGCGCGGGGCTGCCGTCTCTACCCTGCGACAGCAATGTACGCAGTGCGTCACAGGTCGGCTGTGACCGACTTCACAGGCGGTCGCAGGGAATTCCCTGAACCGGACATAATCAACGCTCGCGCGCTGCTGGCAGACCGAGCCGGCCGGCCGCGCGCACGAGCGCAACGACCGTCTTGGCATCGCGGATCTCGCCGTCGAGCGCGCGCCGCAACGCGTCGGCGAACGGCACCCAGGTCACCTCGATGACCTCGGCGGCTTCATGCGCGAGCTCGACCGGCGAGAGCTCGCGCGCGAGATAGAGGTGCACGACCTCGCGGAACACGCCCGGCGAGGACAGGATCTCGCCGAGCGGCTGCCAGTCACGGGCGCTGACGCCCGCCTCCTCGGCGAGTTCGGCGCGCGCGGTCGCATCGGGCGACTTGCCGTCGAGCTTGCCCGCCGGGATCTCCCACAGCCAGCCGCCGGCGACGTGGCGGTACTGGCGCAGCAGGCAGACGCGTCCGGCCGCATCGACGGCGACCACCGCGGCGCCGCCGGGATGGCCGACGACCTCGAGCGTCGCGACGTGTCCGTTCGGCAGGGTGACGTCGACGACGTCGAGCGTCACGACGCGTCCGGCGTAGAGGCGGCGCGGGGAGTCGGTCACGTGCCGATCATCCCACGCGCGGCTCGCCGCCCGATAGACTCGCGCGATGGCCACCGCCCTCGTGATCACGGGTCCGCCGTGCGCGGGAAAGTCGACGCTGGCAGCGGCGCTGGCGGCGCGGCTGCGCTGGCCGCTGCTCGCCAAGGACGCTTACAAGGAGCAGGTGTTCGAGCGACTCGGCGTCGGCGACCGCGGTTGGTCGAGGCGGGTGAGTCTGCTCGCCTGGGACCTGCTGCTCGGTGAAGCCGGACGGCTGCTCGCCGCCGGGGCCGATGGCGTGCTCGAGGGAAACTTCCGCGAGCCGCAGCGGCACGCGCTCGCGGCGCTCGGCGCGGCGGCCGGGGCGCGGCTGGTCGAGGTGCGGGTCGCGGCGCGCGCTGAGGTCCTGCTGGCGCGCTTTCGCGAGCGCGCCGGACGCGGCGAGCGCCACCCGGGCCACGTCGACCTCGAGGCGCTGCCGGAGATCGAGCGCGAGCTCGCCGCGGCCCCCGCGGCGCTGACGCCGCTCGGTGCGGGCACGCTCGACTGGGATACCAGTGACGGCTTCGACGTCGGCCCGCTGCTCGCGGCGCTCGAGCGGCGACTCGCGGCGTAGCTCGCCGCTCAGCGCGCCTGCGAGTGGTACTCGCGGTTCGGCATCATGTCGGTCGCGGTCGCGACCCGATTCGTGAAATTGAAGAAGCCGGTGACGCTGGCCGCGTCCCAGATGTCGCGTTCGGCGAGCCCGGCCGCTCGCAGCTGCGCCCGGTCGGCCTCGCCGACTTCCGCGGGCGTCACCGTCAGCTTGTGCGCGAACTCGAGCAGCGCGCGCTGCCGCGCCGGCAACGGCGCGGTGCGCCAGTTCATCACCAGCATCTCGCCGAGCTCCGCATCGCCGCTCAGCGCGCGCACCGCCGCGCCGTGCGCCGTCAGGCAGTAGTAGCAGCGGTTGGCCGAGGACACGACCACCGCGATCATCTCGCGCTCGAGCTTCGAGAGCCCCGATTCGGCGAGCATCAGGTCGTTGTAGAGCGCCGAGAACGCCCGCAGCTTCGCCGCATCGAAGCTGTACGCGCGCAGCACGTTCGGCACGAAGCCGAGCTTCTCCTCGCAGACCCGGAAGTACTTCTGCAGGTCGGCGTCGAGCTTGCCGGTCGCCGGCAGCCGGATCTTGAGGCCGGTCAGGTGCTTGGGCTGCGGCATGGGAGGCCCGCGGCTCAGCGCCGCTCGCCCTCGTCGACCACCACCTGGCCGGTGACGCGGCGCTCCACCAGCGACCAGGAGACGCCGACGGCCAGCAGCAGCGCCGCGACGCCGTCCGCGATCCAGCCGAGCGCGCCGCCGTCGAGGTGGACCCAGCCGCGTGACACGAACAGCCAGACGAACGCCGCGCAGAGGGCGACGCCGAGCAGCACGCCGAACGCGCCGAGCGCCCGCCACGTCGCGTGCACGAAGAACGCCCAGCCGCCGACCAGCACGAGCCCGGCGATCGCCTGCAGCGGCTCGAGATGCGGGAAGGCGCCGGTGACCCAGTGGGCGTACGACCAGCCGCTCGGGTTGTAGGTGAGCCCCACCAGCGCGAGCGCCGCCGCGAGGCGCGTCATGAACCCGCCGACCGTGATGCGCTCCATCGCGATTCCCCCGCGCGACCGGAACGGCCGCGGCGGGCGAGTGTAGCAGGGGGTCCCGGACCCGCTCGGGTCTGGATAAACATACAGTCCCCATCGATAATCGGCCGATGGCCGCCGATCCCGCGCTTGCCCTCAACCCCGAGCAGTCCGCGGCCGCACGCTACGGCCAGCGCGACGCCGGTGGCCGCTTCGCGGCCGGCCCGCTGCTGATCATCGCCGGCGCCGGTACCGGCAAGACCAACACGCTCGCCCACCGCGTGGCGCACCTGGTCGCCGAGGGGGTGGATCCGCAACGCATCCTGCTGCTGACCTTCACGCGGCGTGCGGCCGAGGAGATGACCCGGCGCGCCGAGCGAATCGTCGCGGCCGTGCGCGGGACGGATGGCGGCACGCGGGCGACGCGCCTGAGCTGGGCCGGGACCTTCCACTCGATCGGCAACCGGCTGCTGCGCGTCCACGCCCGCGAACTCGGCCTCGATCCGTCGTTCACGGTGCTCGATCGTGGCGACAGTGCCGACCTGCTCGACGTCGTGCGCCACGAGCTCGCGCTCTCGGCGCGCGAGCGCCGCTTTCCGCGCAAGGACACCTGCCTCGCGATCTACTCGCACCGCGTGAATACCCTGCAGCCGCTGGCGGCGACGCTGGCCGAGCACTGGCCGTGGTGCCGCGATTTCGAGGCCGACCTGACACGCCTGTTCCGCGCCTACGTCGAGCGCAAGCAGGCGCAGCAGGTGCTCGACTACGACGACCTGTTGCTCTACTGGCACGCGCTGGTCGGCGAGCCCGCGCTCGCGGCGCGAGTCGCCTCGCTGTTCGACCACGTGCTGGTCGACGAGTACCAGGACACGAACCGCCTGCAGGCCGAGATCCTGACGCGCCTGCGGCCGGACGGCGCGGGACTCGCCGTGGTCGGTGACGACGCGCAGTCGATCTATTCGTTCCGCGCCGCGACCGTCGACAACATCCTGGAGTTCCCGCGGCAGTTCGTGCCGCCGGCGGCGGTCGTGACGCTGACCGAGAACTACCGCTCGACGCAGCCGATCCTCGATGCCGCCAACGCGCTGATCGGCGAGGCGGCGCGCCAGCACCGCAAGGACCTGCGCGCGCGGCGCGGCGGCGGCGCAAGGCCGCGGCTCGTGACCGTGGCCGACGACCGCGGCCAGGCCGACTACGTGGTCGCCGAGGTGCTGCGCGCGCGCGAGGCCGGGGTGGCGCTGCGCCGCCAGGCCGTGCTGTTCCGCTCGAGCCACCACAGCGACTTCCTCGAGATCGAGCTCAGTCGCCGCAACATCCCGTACGTCAAGTACGGCGGCCTCAAGTTCCTCGAGGCGGCACACGTGAAGGATCTGCTCGCGGTGCTGCGCTTCGCCGACAACCCGCGCAACCGGATCGCCGGCTTTCGCGTCCTGCAGCTGCTGCCGGGCATGGGGCCGGCGCACAGCGACCGCTGCCTGACGGCGCTCGCCGCCGGCGGCGGCGCGCTCGCCTCGCTCGCGGCGTTCGAGCCGCCCGCGGCGGCGCGTGCCGACTGGCCCTCGCTGACGGCCCTGCTGGGCGCGCTCGGCGCGCCGGCCGCCCCCTGGGCCGGACAGGTCGAGCGGGTGCGCGACTGGTACCGGCCGCACCTGGAGCGACACTACGACGCGGCGCCGGTCAGGGCCGGCGACCTCGAGCAGCTGGTGCGGATCGCGGGGGGCTATCCCAACCGCGAGCGCTTCCTGAGCGAGCTCGCGCTCGATCCGCCGCAGGCGAGCGGCGACCTGTCCGGCCCGCCGCTGCTCGACGAGGACTACCTGGTGCTCTCGACGGTCCACTCCGCGAAGGGCCAGGAGTGGCAGTCGGTGTACCTGCTGAACGTCAACGACGGCAGCTTTCCGTCGGAGTTCGCGGCCGGCACGCCGGCGCTGCTCGAGGAGGAACGGCGGCTGCTGTACGTCGCGATGACCCGCGCCCGCGACGCGCTGCACCTCGTGACGCCGCTGAAGTACTACGTCACGCAGCAGCCGCGGCTCGGTGACGCGCACGTGTATGGCGCGCGCAGCCGCTTCCTGACCGAGCGCGTGCTCGCGACGCTCGAGCCCGTGGCGGCGGTCGATGCGCCAGCGCTCGATCCCGCGACCGGCGTGCCGTTGCCGCGCGTCGACGTCGGCGCGCGGCTGCGGGCGCTCTGGGACTGAGCCGCGCACGCCGTGCTAGGGTTCCGCCCCGGGGGTGGGGCGGACATGGCCGATGCACACGATGGCAGCCGCGGCGAGGCGGCGGATCCGGCGCGCCGCCGGCTGCTCGGACGGCTCGCGGGCGCGGCGCTCGCACCGGCGGCGATCAGCGGCTGCACGCCGCCGGCCCCCGCGGCATTGGCCGCTCCCCAGGACCTGCCGGGCTACTACCCGCCGTTGCTGACCGGCCTGCGGGGCTCGCATCCGGGCGCGTTCGAGGTCGCGCACGCGCTGCGCGACGGGCTGGTGCCGCCGCCGGCCGCGAGCACCGGCGAACTCTACGACCTGGTCGTCGTCGGTGCCGGCATCAGCGGCCTCACGGCCGCGCTGCTCTACCGTGAACGCGTGCCCGGGGCGAGCGTGCTGGTGCTCGACAACCACGATGACTTCGGCGGCCATGCGCGCCGCAACGAGTTTCGCATTGGCGGCGAGCTGCTGCTGATGAATGGCGGCACCTACAGCATCGAAAGCCCGCGGCCGTACAGCGCGATCGCCGAGGGCGTGCTGCGCAGGCTCGGCATCGACGCCGCCGCGCTCGACAAGCGCGTCCAGGACCGCCAGTTCTATCCGTCGCTCGGGCTCGCCGACGGGGTGTTCCTCGACCGCGAGACCTTCGGCCGCGATCACCTGGTGCGCCGCGCACCGGACGCGCCCTGGGCGCAGGCGCTGGCCGGCTCGCCGCTGCCGGCGCGGGCACAGGCCGAGATCGCGCGGCTCGAAGAGAGCCCGACCGACTACCTGCACGGCCAGAGCGTCGCGCAGAAGATCGCGCGGCTCGAGCACCTGAGCTACCGCGACTTCCTCGGCGAGGTGGTGCGCGCCGACCCCGCGGTCGCCGCCTTCTACCAGCAGCGGCCGCACGGCGAGTGGGGCGTGGGCATCGACGCGGTCTCGGCGCTCGAGGCCTTCGCCACGGGCCTGCCGGGACGCGACGGTCTCGGTCTGCCGCCCGGCGCGGTCGGCGATCTCGGCCCCACGGCCGCGGGCTACGCCGCCACCGGCGGCTCGGTCGACGTGCACCTGCCGGACGGGGGCGCGACCGTGGCGCGGGCGCTGGTCCGCGCGCTCGTGCCGGAGGCGCTGCCGGCGGGGAGCCTCGAGGACCTCGTCACGCTGCCCGCCGACTACGCGGCGCTCGACCGGCCGGGATCGCCGGTGCGCGTGCGGCTCTCCGCCACGGTGGTGCGCGCCGCCAACCTCGCGGGCGGCGCGGCCGGCGTGCGCGTCGAGTACCTGCGGCACGGCCGTGCGCACGCGGTCGGCGCGCGCCATTGCGTGCTCGCCTGCTGGAACGCCGTGATTCCGTACCTGTGTCCGGAGCTACCGCCGGCGCAGCAGGCGGCACTGCACGAGTCGGTCAAGACCCCGCTGATCGAAGTCAGTGTGGCGATCCGCGACTGGCAGTCGCTCGTCCGTCTCGGCATCGCCCACGTGCACTGCCCGGGGGCGTATTTCAGCGACCTGTACCTGAACGAGTGCGTCTCGATGGGACGCTACGCCACGCCGCGCTCGCCGGACCGGCCGACGCTGCTGCGGCTCGAGCGCACGCCGTGCCTGCCGGGCGAGCCCGAGCACGTCCAGAACCGCGCCGGCCGGGCCGAGATCCTCGCCACCCCGCTCGAGCGGTACGAGCGAGAGGTGCGCGCGCAGCTGTCGCGCGTGCTCGGCCCGGGCGGCTTCGATGCCGATCGCGACATCCTCGCGATCACCGTCAACCGCTGGCCGCACGGCTACGCGCCCGAGTACAACCCGCTGTGGGACCGGCCGCTGCCGGAGGCAGAGCGCCCGCACGTCCGCGGCCGCGCGCGCCGCGGCGCGATCGCGATCGCGAACTCCGACGCGGCCTCGTTCGCGTTCATGGACGCGGCGATCGAGCAGGCGGACCGCGCGGTCGGCGAGCTGGTCGGCAGCTGAGCCAGGCGCCTGCGGCGTACACCCGAGGAGAGACGATGATGATGAACTCATGGCGGATGGCCACGCGGCTCAGGCTTGCAGCGCTGGCGCTCGGCGGGCTCGCGGCCGGCGCGGCCGGGGCGGCGGCGCCCGAGACGGTGCTGGTCAACGGCCGGATCCTGACCGTCGATGCGCGCGATTCGGTGGCCGAGGCGCTCGCGATCCGCGACGGGCGCATCGTCGCCGTCGGCGCGAACGCCGCGATCCGTGCGCTCGCGGGTCCCGCGACCGCGGTCGTCGACCTGCACGGCCGGGCCGTGACGCCGGGGCTGATCGACACGCACGCGCACATCGCCGAGGGCGGCCTGACGGCGGTCTACGAGCTCGCGCTCGACGACGCCCGCAGCGTCGCCGAGATCGCCGCGCGCGTCGCGGCGCGCGCCCGCACGCTGAAGCCGGGCGACTGGCTGGTCGGCGCCGGCTGGGACGAGGGCAAGCTCGCCGAGCGGCGCACCGTGACGGCGCGCGACCTGGACGCGGCGAGCCCGGCCAACCCGGTCTGGCTCACCCACACGAGCGGCCACTACGGCGTTGCCAACCACCTGGCGCTCGAGCGCGCCGGCGTGACCGCGGCGAGCGCCGACCCGCCGGCCGGCACCATCGACCGCGCCGCCGGCGGCGAGCCTAGCGGCGTGCTCAAGGAGGCGGCGCAGGCGCTGGTCGTGAAGCTGATCCCGCCCTACACGCCGGCGCAACACCGCGCCGGCATCCTCGCCAGCCTCGAGCTGATGGCGCGCGAGGGAATGACCGGCGTCAAGGACCCGGCGATCGGTGCCGAGGACTGGGACGCGTACGAGGCGCTCGGCCGCGACGGCCGCCTGACGGCCCACGTCTGCGTGCTCTGGTACACGGCGCCGACGGTGGCGGCGGCCGATGCGCTCGTGACGCGACTCAAGGCACTGCCGCGGCCACCGGCGACCGCGGCAGGCGGCGACCTCACCTCCTGCGGCGTGAAGATCTTCATGGACGGCAGCGGCGGCGCGCCGACCGCGTGGGTCTACGACGAGTGGCATCGTCGCAGCACCGAGATCGATGCGGGCAACCGCGGCTACCCGGCGCTCGATCCCGAGCTCTACCGCGAGCAGGTGCGGCGCTTCCACGCCGCCGGCATCCACGTCGGCACGCACGCGATCGGCGACCGGGCGATCGACTGGGTGGTCGACACGTACGCGCAGGTGCTGGCGGCGCAGCCGACGCCGGGGCTGCGGCACAGCATCATCCACGCCAACATCCCCAGCGAGCACGCGCTCGAGACGATCGCGCGGCTCGAGCGCGACTACGACGCGGCGATCCCGGAGTCGCAGGGACCGTTCACGTGGTGGATCGGCGACCTGTACGCCTCGACCTTCGGCGCCGCACGCGCCGCGCGCCTCAACCCGTTCCATACCTACGGCGAGCGCGGCATCCGCTGGGGCGGCGGCTCGGACTACCCGGTGACGCCGCTGCCAGCGCGCTACGGCCTGTGGGCGTCGATCGCTCGCGAGCCGCTGCTCGGCACCTACGGTACGCAACCCTTCGGCAGCCGCGAGGCCAGCGACGTGCACGCGGCGCTGCGCTCCTACACGTCCGGGGCCGCGCGCCAGCTCTTCATCGACGGCGAGGCCGGCAGCCTCGAGACCGGCAAGAGCGCCGACCTCGCGGTCTGGGACCGCGATCCCTACACGGCGCCGGTCGCCGCGCTCAAGGAACTGCACTGCGAGCTGACGCTGTACCGCGGCCGCGTCGTGTTCCGCGACCCGAACTCGCCGCTGACGATCCTCGGACAGCTGCCGGGCGCGCGCTAGCGAACGGGCTTGCGGAACTTCAGCGTGAAGCGGTCGCTCTCGCCGATCGCGGCATAGCGCTCGCGGTCCTTGTCGCCGAGCCGCCAGGTCGGCGGCAGCGTCCACACGCCCTGCTCGTAGTCGCGCGTGTCCTTCGGGTTGGCGTTGATCTCGCTGCTCGCGACGAGCTCGAAGCCCGCGGCCGTGGCGAGCGCGATCGCGTAATCCTGATTCACGTAGCCGAAGTGCGCCTTGGGGTCGGCGGGCTGCGCCGGATCGGCGCGGTGATCGACGAGCCCGAGCACGCCGCCCGGCTTGAGCGCGGCATACATCGCGCGCAACATCGCCGGCGCCGAGTCGTCGCGCAGCCAGTTGTGCAGGTTGCGGAAGCTGACCACCAGGTCCACGGAGCCCGGCGGCACGGGCTCGAGCGCGCCCGGCGCCTGCAGCGCCGTCACCTGCACCTTGCCGTACAGATCCGGATCGCCGTCGAGCTTCGCCTGGTAGGAGCGGATGCCGTCCTGGAAGTACTTGCTGTCGACGTGCGGGTCCCAGCCGGCGGCGATGTAGCGGCCGCGGTCGCGCAGCAGTGGCGCAAGCACCTCGGTGTACCAGCCGCCGGCGCCCGGCCAGACCTCGAGCACGGTCAGGTCCTGGCGGACGCCGAAGAACTCGAGCGTCTCGCGCGGGTGGCGGTAGACGTCGCGGGCCCGCGCAGCTTCCGAGCGCTGCTTGCCGGCGAGCACCCGGTCGAGCGCGGCGAGCGTCGCGGCGTCGGTCTTGGGCAGTGCCGGGACCGCGGCGACCGCGGGCGCAGCGCTCGGCGCCGGCGGGGCTGCGGGCGGCGGCGCGGAGGCGCAGGCGCCGATCGCGGCGGCGAGCGCCACGAGGGCGAGGCGGGCAGTGCTCGGGCGGGAACGCGCCATCGGAATCTCCTCGCGGGTCGGCCGCGCGGTCGCGGCACGGGTCGATCGGGCGGCCGATTGTGACAAACCCCGCCCGCGCTGCAAGCGGCGCGGGATGAGCGGCACAGCGGCGCTGGTCCGGGCAACCGCGCTCGCCAGCATGACCGCCCTGAAATGTCGGGCCGCCCTGCCGGGTCTCCTAATACGAGCGCCGACCCGTCGTTCGCCCGCCCGCGGCAGCGACGCGCGTTCGGCCGCCCGACATCGTTCCAACGCCCGCGAGGAAGCATGCGGTACGCAGCCGGAATTCTGATCGTGGTGCTGGCGGGATCCGGGGCCTACGCCGCGGATGGCGCGGCACCCGATCCGATCACGCAGATCGCGCCGATCGCTCCGATCGACGCGGCGCAGGGGCTCGCGGTACGGGGCTATGACCCGGTGGCGTACTTCGCGGACGGTCAGGCGCGGCCGGGCTCGCCGCGGATCGAGTGGAGGTGGCAGGGCGTGCGCTGGCGCTTCACGTCCCTCGCGCATCGGCGGGCGTTTGAGGCCGATCCGGCGCGCTACGCGCCGCAGTTCGGCGGCTACTGCGCGCTCGCGGTCTCCCTCGGGCGCGTCGCCGAGGGCGACCCGGCCCAGTGGGCGGTCGTGGACGGCAAGCTATTCCTGAACAACAACGCGCGCGCGAAAGCGGCCTGGGACGAAGACCGCAGCGGCAACATCGCGCGCGCCGACCGAAACTGGCCGCGGATCCCGAAGCTGGCCCGGCCGGCGGGATCACCGGGCACCGCTCGCTGAGGAGCGCGATGCGACTCGATCATCGCCGCTTCCTTCGCCCGGCCTGCGCCGGCGCGAGCGCCGCCGCGAGCGCTAGCCAGCTCGCCAGAAACAAAAACCCCGCCGGGAGGCGGGGTCATGAAGACGTTCCGAAGCCGGACGTCGCGGATCAGTAGTTGCGGCCGTAGCCGCCACCGCCGCCACCGCCGCCGTAGCCGCCGCCACCACCGCCGTAGCCACCGCCACCGCCGCCGTAGCCGCCACCACCGCCGCCGCCGCGCGGGCCACCGTAACCGCCGCCGCCGCCGCCGCCCGGACGCGGACCGCGCGGCCGCTCCTGGGCCTCGTTCACGCGCAGCGGACGACCGCCCATGTTGAAGCCGTTGGTCTGCTGGATCGCGTTCTGCGCATCCGAGCCCGCCATCTCGACGAAGCCGAAGCCGCGGGGGCGGCCGGTCTCGCGGTCATTGATGAGCTTCACCGACTCGACCTTGCCGTGCTTCTCGAAGAGCTGGCGAACTTCCTCTTCGGTCGCGGAGAACGGCAGGTTGCCTACATAAATGGTCGTCATCGAATCATCTCACTCGCTCAGGCGAAGCCGCGGGCGATCCCCGCCAGCCCCGGTGCCTCAACCACGGACCCGGCGTCCGACGAGGGGGTACGGAAACGTACACCCGCGACGGTCCGAGCCCGAACCGTAGGTCGTGCGCTGATCGACTCGTGCGGGTGATGCGGAGGAATGTCGACGCAGGAAAGACACAGCTTTTCTGGAACCGACTCGATCGCCCGTCAAAGCAGAATCCGCGAAAACAACCGCATTCGATCCTACGCGGTCCAAATGGTCGGTGCAATTTACCGCGTGGAAGATCAACGGCTTCCCCGATGCACTGCACCAATAACCGCACTGTTGCGCACGGGCGACAGCCGTGGCCCGAACGACGTCGATGGCCGGACGCGCGGTCCTGGACGCCGGCGTCAGGACTCGTTGTCGGGCTCGAGGTAGGCGTAGCCCTGCAGCTCCGCCTCGTAGAAGCGCTTGAGGCGCTGGCTCTCCGGCAGCGTCAGCCGGTTGTCGCGCACCGCGCGTTCGCAGTCGCGCGCGAGCCGTGGGTAGAGCTCGTCAGTGTCGTACTCCATGTAGCCGAGTACCTGCAGGGCGGTGTCGCCCTTGACGGTTTCCTCGATCCACCAGCCGCCTTCCTCGAGCAGCCGGATGTGCACGACGTGGGTGTCGCCGAAGAGGTTGTGCAGGTCGCCGAGCGTCTCCTGGTAGGCGCCGACCAGGAAGGCGGCCAGGTAGTAGTCCTCGCCGGCGCGCAGCTCGTGCACCTCGAGCGTGCGCTTGGTCTCGCGCAGGCTGACGAACCGGTCGATCTTGCCGTCCGAGTCGCAGGTGATGTCGGCGAGCACCGCATTGCGCCCGGGGCGCTCCGCCAGGCGGTGGATCGGCATGATCGGGAACAGCTGGCCGATCGCCCAGGAATCCGGCAGCGACTGGAACACGGAGAAATTGCAGAAGTAGATGTCGGAGAGCACGGTCTCGAGGCCCTCGAGCTCCTCCGGCACCGACTCGAGCCGCCGGCACAGGTCGCGGATGCGCGCGCAGGTCGCCCAGTACAGGCGCTCGGCGAGGCCACGCGCCTCGAGGTTCAGGTAGCCGAGGTTGAACATCTGCAGCGCCTGCTCGCGCGCCTGCAGCGCGTCGTGCCAGCACTCGACCAGCCGGCGTTCGCTGACCGAGCGGTAGGCGTCGTACAGGTCGCGCACCGGCTGCGGCACCTCGCCGCCGTCGCGGCTGTCGTCCTCGAGGCGGCCCGCCACCCGGAACTGGTCGAGCGCGCTCGCGCCGAGCACGTTGAACACCAGCACCGAGTGGTGCGCGGCGATGGCGCGGCCGGACTCGCTGATGATCTGCGGATGCGGGATGCGCCGCGCGTTGCAGACGCTCGCGATCCGGTAGACGACGTCGCCCGCGTACTCGTTCAGCGTGTAGTTCATCGACGATTCGAAGTTCGTGCGGCTGCCGTCGTAGTCGACGCCGAGCCCGCCGCCGATGTCGAGGTACTCGAGGCCGGCGCCCATCAGCTTGAGCTCGGCATAGACGTGCGCGAGCTCGGTGACCGCCTCCTTGACGCGGCGGATGTCCTGCAGCTGCGAGCCGGTGTGGCAGTGCACGAGCTTGAGGCAGTCGAGCATGCCGTGCTCGCGGAGCACGCCGACCACCTCGAGGATCTCGTTGATGAAGAGTCCGAACTTCGACTTCTCGCCGGCCGACTCGCGCCAGCGGCCGGCGCCCTCGGCGGCGAGCTTGACCCGCACGCCGATCTGCGGCCGCACGCCGTACTTCTCGGCGTGTTTGAGGATCAGCCCGAGTTCCGCGAAGTTCTCGACCACCGGCACGATCCGCCGCCCGAGCTTGGCGGCGAGGATCACGGTCTCGATGTAGCTGTCGTCCTTGAAGCCGTTGCAGATGATCAGGCGGTCGGGCGTGTCCTCGGTCATCGCCAGGACCACGAGCAGCTCGGGCTTCGAGCCGGCCTCGAGGCCGAAGCCGAACGGCGCACCGGCCCGGTACACGCCCTCGACCACCAGCCGCTGCTGGTTGACCTTGATCGGGAACACCGCCGCGTAGCGGTTCTGGTAGTCGTTCTCGGCGATCGCCTGGGCGAAGGCGTCGTTCAGGCACTTCAGCCGGTGCGCGAGGATGTCCGAGAAGCGGATCACGACCGGCGCCGTCAGGTCGCGCGCCTTCAGCCCCTCGACCACCTCGAGCAGGTCGATCTCGCGGCCCGGCTGCTGGTCCGGCCGCACCACGACGTTGCCGGCGGCGTTGATGCCGAAGTAGCCGCTGCCCCACGCATCGACCTGGTAGAGCTGCGCCGAGTCGTCGACCTTCCAGCCCAGCTGCGGGGCGATTCGGGGCGCGGTGCTGTTCACGGGCGGCCTCGCCGCGGTTCAAACGAACGCGCGCACGATAGCAAAACGACGCTGCATGTAAATGCGCGTCTCAGGGCCCCGTCGCGACCGGCCGCGCCGCGTCGCGACACCACTCGCTCCAGGAGCCGGCGTACAGCCGGGCGCCGGGCAGTCCCGCGAGCTCGAGCGCGAGCAGCGTGTGGCAGGCGGTGACGCCGGAACCGCACATGCTGACGACCGCGCGCGGCGCGCGCCCGCCGAGCACGGCCTCGAAGCGGCTGCGCAGCGTGGCGGCCGGCAGGAAGCGGCCGTCGCTGCCGAGGTTCGACGCGTAGTGGTGGTTCAGCGCGCCCGGCACGTGCCCGGCGCGCGGATCGAGCGGCTCGACGCGGCCTTCGAAGCGCTCCGCCGAGCGCGCATCGAGCAGCAGGCACTCGCCGCGGGCGAGCAGCCCGGCGAGCTCGTCGGCGGACACGTGGCGCGACTCATCGGGCCGTGCGCGAAACGTGGCCGGCTCCACCGACACGGGCCCGATGGCGAGCGTCTGGCCGGCGGCGCGCCAGGCGGCGAGGCCGCCGTCGAGCACGGCGACCGCGTCGTGCCCGACCCAGCGCAGCAGCCACCACAGGCGTGCCGCGTAGATGCCGCCGGAATCGTCGTAGGCGACCACCGGCGTGTCCGGCCCGATGCCGAGCCGGCCGAGCGTCGCGGCGAACGCCTCCGGCTCCGGCAGCGGGTGGCGGCCGGTCCACGGCGCGCGCGGCCCGGAGAGGTCTGCGTCGAGGTGCGCGTAGACCGCGCCCGGCACGTGGCCGCGGCGGTAGAGCGCCGCGCCGGCATCCGGGTCGCCGAGGTCGAACCGGCAGTCGACGATGCGCGGCGCCGGCCCTGCCAGCAGCGTCGCCAGGGTCGGCACATCGACGAGGGTTCGCAGGCTCATCCGGGACCTCCGCGTCGGCGCGAGTGTAGCGCGCGGCGCGCGGGGTCGCCCGGCGCGGCTATTGAGGTAGAGTAGCGCCCGCTCGCGCCGGCACGGCGCGGGGTCCGCGTGCCGGCCAGCGGCGCGTTCGCGAGTTGGAGAATCATGAGCAGCGAACACAAGATCCACGTGACCTTCCCCGGGCGGCTGATCTTCATCGGCTTCGGCAGCATCGGCCAGGGCGTGCTGCCGCTGATCCTGCGGCACGTCGGCGGCCTCGCGCGCGAGCGGATCACGATCGTCACCGCCGACGATGCCGGGATCGAGTGCGCCCGCGAGTTCGGGGTCAAGTTCCTGAAGCAGCCGCTGACGCGCGAGAACTTCCGCCAGGTGCTCGAGCCGCTGGTCGGCCGCGGCGACTTCGTGCTGAACGTCTCGGTCGACGTGTCCTCGATCGCGCTCGTGAAATTCTGCTGGGAGCGCGGCGCGCTCTACCTCGACACCTGCATCGAGCCCTGGCCGGGTGGCTACACCGACCCGTCGCTGTCACCGTCGCGCCGCTCCAACTATGCGCTGCGCGAGGAGGCGCTCGCGCTGCGCAAGCTGAAGGACAAGGACGGCACCCCGAAGCCGACCGCGGTGCTGACGCACGGCGCGAACCCCGGCCTCGTGCAGCACTTTCTGAAGCAGGCGATCCTGAACGTCGCCGCCGATCTCGGCGTCGATGCCGGCAACCCGACCTCGCGCGAGGCGTGGGCCGCGCTCGCGCGCGCCGTCGGCGTCAAGGTCGTGCACATCGCCGAGCGCGACACGCAGGTGCCGAGCGTGCCGAAGCGCATCGGCGAGTTCGTCAACACCTGGTCGGTCGACGGCTTCGTCAGCGAGGGTGCGCAGCCGGCCGAGCTGGGCTGGGGCGCGCACGAGCGGAACTTCCCGCGCGACGGGCGCAAGCACGACTTCGGCGGCGGCGCGGCGATCTACCTGATGCAGCCGGGGGCCGCGACCCGCGTGCGCACCTGGACGCCGAAGGCCGGGCACTTCCACGGCTTCCTGATCACGCACGGCGAGTCGATCTCGATCGCCGACTACTACACGGTGCGCGACGGCGACCAGGTCGTGTACCGGCCGACCGCCCACTACGCCTACCACCCGTGCGACTCGGCGGTGCTGTCGGTGCACGAGTTCGCCGGCCGCAACTGGCGGCTGCAGGACCACAAGCGCATCCTGATGAACGAGATCGAGCCCGGCGGCATCGACGAGCTCGGCGTGCTGATCGCCGGCCACAAGAAGAACGCCTACTGGTACGGCTCGCAGCTGTCGATCGACGAGGCGCGCCGGCTCGCGCCCTACAACAACGCGACCAGCCTGCAGGTCACGGTCGCGGTGCTGTCGGGCCTGATCTGGGCGATCGAGAACCCGAGCGAGGGCGTGGTCGAGCCCGACGAGATGGACTTCCGTCGCAACCTCGAGATCTGCCGGCCGTACCTCGGCCCGGTGGTCGGCGAGTACACCGACTGGAACCCGCTGCACGACCGCGCGCGACTGTTCCCGGAGGATCTCGACACCTCCGACCCGTGGCAGTTCAAGAACGTCCGGGTCTGACCGCGCCGGCTCAGCCGGCCTCGTAGCGGATCGCGACGATCGTCAGTGCCACCGGGCCGGCCGGCAGCTCGAGGCGCACCTCGTCGTCGAGCCGGCGCCCGAGCAGCGCGCGGCCGAGCGGCGCGTCCATGCTGACGTAGCGCGGGTCCATGTCGAACTCGTCGGGGCCGACGATGCGGTGCTCGCGGCGCAGGCCGGCCGCATCCTCGAGCTCGACCCAGGCGCCGAAGAACACCCGCCGCGGGTCCGACGGCGCCTGCTCGACCACCACGATGCCGTCGAGCCGCTTGCGCAGGAAGCGCACGCGCCGGTCGATCTCGCGCAGCCGCTTCTTGCCGTAGGTGTACTCGGCGTTCTCCGAGCGGTCGCCCTGCGCAGCGGCCTCGGCGACCGCCTGCGTGACCTGCGGGCGCTCGACCCGCCAGAGCTGCTCGAGCTCGGCGCGCAGGCGCTCCGCGCCCGGGCGCGTTATGTATTGTGACCCCGGTCGGACCGGCGGCCGCCAGCGGCCCATCGCGCTCTCCTCGCCCCCCGGCGGCCTCGGGATTGGGACATAAGTCACGGACGCCGCGCGGCACGGTTCTTAAGCTGCCGGCCCATGAGCGTCAAGTTCTACACGCGCTTCGTGGCGGACCTCGGCACCAAGGGGCCGAGCGAGTACACGGGCATCGTGGAGCTCGGCGGCCAGGACTCCGTGCCCACCGATCCGCGGCGCGTCGCGACCCTGATCGCGCGCGACCTCGACCTCGAGGCCGAGGAGATCCGCGTGCTGCAATGGGCGCGCCTGCACTGAATCCCCTAGCGGACGTTCCTTCCCTTCGAAAGAGTCCGCTTTTAGAACCCTGGGTCCACGACCCGGGGTTTTTTTTGTCCGCGCGCGGCGCTCAGGGCGGCTGTAGCGCGTGCGCGTGGCCGTGCGCGCCGTGGTCGCTGCGCTGTGCCGCGAACCAGGCGTGGATCGCGCCGACGATGGCCGCGTCGGCGCTCGCGAAGTGCAGCGCCGCCCCGTCGCGGACCTCGTGGTACTCGACCCGCAGCGCCGTGCCGGCCGAGCGCAGCGTGGCGAGCCCGGGCATCGACTCGCCGTGGATCGCCGCCGGGTCGGAGAAATCGCCGCGCGCGAAGCGCCCTGCCTCGCTCGCGAGGTGCGCGCGGATCAGGGCCGTCTGCGCGGCGTCGGCGGGATCGCGCGCCGTCACCGTCTCGGTGCCGCCACCGGGCTCGTCGTCGAAGCGATGCGTGGTGCGTGCGAGATCGAACCGCATCACCGCGGCGCCGCGCTCGGCGACGGCCGAGCGCCGCTGTGCCGTCGCTTCCTCGCCCGAGGTCGCGGCCACGACCACGCCGGTGAGGATCGGCGCGAGCAGCGTCGCCGCCCAGAGCGCCGCCAGCCGCCGGCTCCCGGCCGCCGATGTGCGCCGCGCGCTCATCGCGGCGGCAGCCGCTCGAGGCGCCGCCACAGGCGGTACGAATAGCCGACCGGGACCGCGATGACCAGCGCGACGACCGCGAGCAGCGGCAGCACCGCCGTCGCACCGGCGACGCCGGCCGCGATCAGCAGCGCGCCGCCGGCGACGAACAGCGGCGCGGCGAGCCGGTGGGTCCGCTCCCAGATGCGCTCGTCCGCGAGCGTCCACGGCGTGCGGATGCCGAAGAAGAAGTTGCGGGTCGCCTTGCCGAGGTAGTTGCCGACCAGTGCGAGCAGCAGCCCCACGAGCACCAGCAGGTGCTGGTCCATGCGCACCGGCTCGCCGAGCGCCGCGCGCAGCAGCTGCAGGCTCACGTAGCCCTGGAACGCGACGATGCCCGCGACCAGCGGCGGGTAGACCCGGCTGAGCGAGTCCATGTCGAAGCCGCGCGGCGACAGCCGCGGCGCGAGCAGCAGCAGCGCGAACACCAGCACGCCGAGTGCCGGCATCAGGAACGCCACCAGCGCCCGCGGCGCATAGCCGTCGACGGCGCCGGCCGCGCTCCAATGCGCCGGCACCGTGGCGGGCAGCCGGCCGTAGACCACGAGCGGCGCCGCGACCATCAGCGCCAGCAGCAGCAGCGAGAGCCAGTAGCGACGCAGCAGCATCAGGGTTCACTCCGGGCCGGGGCCCTGCCGAGGACATCGAGCAACAGCGCCGTGACGTCCTCCACGACGCTCGTATTGAGCGCGTAGATGCGGGCCTGGCCGCGCACCTCGCAGCGGACGAGATCGGCGTCCTTCAGGAGGTTGAAGTGGTGCGAGAGCGTGGCCTTCGAGATCGGCAGCGCCGCCGCGACTTCACCGGCGCTGCGTGGCCCGGCGCGCAGCAGCCTCAGGATCTCGCGGCGGTGCGGATCCGCGAGCGCCTTGAAGACGGGGGCCGCGCGGGACATGTTTCGAAGATTATCGAAATAGACGATCGTCGTCCACCGGCACCCTGCTCGGCGGGGTGGATGCCGCGCGCGACCGGCCGCGTCGCCGCCGCGGGCGGCGGCGGTAGCATGGCCGGGTGACGTTCCAGGATCACTTCTCGCGCCAGGCGGGCGACTACGGTCTCTATCGACCCCGCTATCCGGCCGCGCTCGCCGAGTACCTGGCGGCGGCCGCGCCCGCGCGGGCGCTCGCCCTCGACCTCGCGACCGGCAACGGCCAGGCGGCGGTCGATCTCGCGGCACACTTCGCGCTCGTGCTGGCGAGCGACGCGAGCGCGGCACAGCTCGCCCACGCCGAACCGCACCCGCGGATCCGCTACCTGCGCCACCGCGCCGAGGCGCTGCCGGTCGCGGCGCGATGCGTCGACCTGGTCGCGGTCGCGCAGGCGGCGCACTGGTTCGACTTCGAGCGCTTCTACCCGGAGGTGCGCCGCGTGCTGCGACCCGGCGGGGTGCTCGCGCTCTGGACCTACGAGAAGTTCCGGATCGACCCGGGCATCGATGCCATCGTCGACCACTTCTACGGCGCCGTGGTCGGCCGCTACTGGCCGCCGGAGCGGCGCCACGTCGAGGCCGGCTACCGCACGCTGCCCTTCCCGCTGGACGAACTGGCCGCGCCGCCGTTCGCGATCGCGACGCGCTGGGACCTACCGCGCACGGTGCACTACCTCGGCACCTGGTCGGCGGTCGACCGCTATCGGCGCGCCGAGGGGTCGGATCCGCTGCCGGCGCTCGCCGAGGCGCTGACCCGGGTGTGGCCGGGTGGCGCCGAGCGCGACGTCACCTTCCCGGTGCACTTGCGTCTGGGCCGGGTTGGACCCATATAGTGCCGGCGGCGGCCCGACCGGCCGCAAGGAGGACCCATGCGATCGTTCCTGCGCGCTTCGTGGCTGTGGACCGTGCTCGTCGCGGGCACGCTGCTGTCCGGCTGCGGCTACAACAACATCCAGCTGCTCGACGAGCAGACCAAGTCCGGCTGGTCGGAGGTGCTGAACCAGTACCAGCGCCGCGCCGACCTGATCCCGAACCTCGTCAACACCGTCAAGGGCTACGCCGCGCAGGAGCAGACCGTGCTGATCGGCGTGACCGAGGCGCGTGCCAAGGCGACCTCGATCAAGGTCGACGCCAACGACGCCGAGTCGCTGAAGCAGTTCCAGCAGGCGCAGGGCCAGCTCTCCGGTGCGCTGTCGCGGCTGCTCGCCGTGACCGAGAACTACCCGGACCTCAAGTCGAACCAGAACTTCCGCGACCTGCAGGCGCAGCTCGAGGGCACCGAGAACCGCATTACCGTCGCGCGCAAGCGCTACATCGACACGGTGCAGAACTACAACGTCACGGTGCGCCAGTTCCCGGTGAACCTGACGGCGATGATGTTCGGCTACAAGGTCAAGCCGAACTTCGCGGTCGAGAACGAAGCGCAGATCTCGAAGCCGCCGACGGTCGATTTCGCCGCGCCCGCCAAGCCGACCGGCTGAGCGGCGCCGGGAGCCGGTCGTGCGCGCGCGCCTCGGTGCGTGGCTCGCGGGGGTGCTCGTCGCCCTCGCGCTCGCCGTTCCCGCGGCGGCGCACGCCGAGGTGGCGATCCCGCCGGTCGCGCGGGTCACCGACCTGACCGGCACCCTCTCGGCCGCCCAGCAGGCGGCCCTGAGCGAGAAGCTCGCGGCCTTCGAGGCGCGCAAGGGCAGCCAGATCGTCGTGCTGCTCGTGCCGACCACCGAGCCCGAGGACATCGCGCAGTACGGCATCCGCGTCGCGGAGGCCTGGAAGATCGGCCGCAAGGGTGCGGCTGGCCAGGCGATCGACGACGGCGTGATCCTCCTGGTCGCGAAGAACGACCGGCGCATGCGCATCGAGGTGGGTACCGGGCTCGAGGGCGCCGTCACCGACCTCGCCGCGAACCGCATCCTTGCCGAGTACCTGCAGCCGGCATTCCGGGCCGGCGACTTCTACGGCGGCATCGACCGCGCGCTCGACAAGCTGATCGGGCTCGTCGACGGCGAGCCGCTGCCGCCGCCCAAGGCCGCGCGCCGCGGCGGCCGGCCAGGCGGCGAGTCAGTGCTGATGATCGCGCTGGTGCTCGGCCTCTTCGCCGGCCCGGTGCTGCGCGCGATGCTCGGCCGGCCGGTCGGGGCGACCGCGACCGGTGGCGCCGCAGGCTACCTGACCTACCTGCTGGCGGGCGCCGTGCCGCTCGCGATCGTCGCGGGCCTCGGCGCGTTCTTCGTGACCCTGATCGGCGGGCTGGGGGGCGGGCGCTGGACCAGCGGCGGCTTCGGCGGCGGCCTCGGCGGTGGCGGCTTTGGCGGGGGCTTCGGCGGCGGCGGTGGTGGGGGCTTCAGCGGGGGCGGGGGCGGCTTCAGCGGCGGCGGCGCCTCGGGGAGCTGGTAGGCCATGCGACGCCTCGGTCGACTGCTCAGGCACCTGGTCGAGACCCGCTGGCAGACGCGGCGACGCTTCCCGCCCGCGGTGCTCGACCGCATCGAGGCCGCCGTGCGGGCCGCCGAGGGTGCGCATTGCGGCGAGCTTCGGATCGTGATCGAGACCGACCTCGACGCCTGGGCGATCCTCTCCGGCAAGACGGCCCGCGTCCGGGCGCTCGAGGCCTTCGCCGGCTTCCACGTCTGGGACACGGAACAGAACAACGGCGTGCTGGTCTACGTGCTGTGTGCGGACCGCGCCGTCGAGATCGTCGCCGATCGCGGCTTCAATGGCCTCGTGACGCCGGCCGAGTGGGGCGCGGTCTGCGGTGCCATGCAGGCGGAATTAAGTGCCGGTCGCTGGGAACATGGCATGCTGGCCGGCGTCGCGGCGGCAGCCGAGCTGCTCGCGCGTCACTTCCCGGGGAGCGGTGCCAAGGCCAATGAACTTCCGGATCGTCCGATCCTGCTCTGAGCCCGCGCTGCGCCTCGCCGCGCTGCTGGCGCTCGCCGGGCTTACTGCCTGCTCGCTGATCCGGCCGCCACCGGCGCCACCGGCGCCGCCGGCACCGCCGCCGCCGCCGCCCGCGCCGGTGCTCGAGCGCGCCCAGGCGACCCACGAGTTCACGATCGATCCCGCCCGCCAGGACGTCGTCGGGCTGGTGCAGGTCACGACCGCCGGCGCCGACGACACGCTCCCCGACATCGCGCGGCGCTTCAACGTCGGCTACGAGGAGATCGTGCGTGCGAATCCCGGCGTCGATCCGTGGTTGCCGGGGGCCGGCCGGGACGTGATCGTGCCGACCCGCTTCGTGCTGCCGGATGCGCCTCACGAGGGCGTGGTGATCAACGTCGCGGCGATGCGCCTCTACTACTACCCGCCGCACGCCAAGGGCGAGCCGCAGACGGTGATCACCCACCCGATCGGCATCGGCAAGGTCGGCTGGCAGACGCCGGAAGGCGCGACCAAGGTCGTCGCCCGCGTCAAGGATCCGGTCTGGGTGCCGCCGGTGTCGGTGCGCAAGGAGCACCTCGAGAACGGCGACGTCCTGCCGCCGAAGGTCCCCGCCGGACCCGACAACCCGCTCGGTGCCTACATGTTCCGGCTCGGCTGGCCGAGCTACCTGATCCACGGCACCAACAAGCCCTACGGCGTCGGCATGCGCTCGAGCCATGGCTGCGTGCGCCTCTACCCCGAGGACATCGCGATCCTCTACGAGACGGTGCCGATCGGCACGCCGGTGCGGGTGGTCAACCAGCCGTACCTGCTCGGCTGGTCCGGCGACACGTTGTACGTGCAGGCCTACGGCCCGCTCGAGGACGACAAGCGCAACTGGCAGCACGGCCCGGAGTCGCTGAAGCGCAAGGTCGGCAAGACGCCGCTCTGGAAGCGCATCCGCGCGCGCGACGCCGACATCGACTGGGCACGCGCCCGCGAGCTGTCGGATTCGCCGCGCGGCCTGCCGGTGTCGGTGATGAAGCACGATGCCGATGCGCTCGCCGCGACGCTCGCGTCGGCGCACCGCGTGCGTAACGAGCTGCCGGACGGCGCCACCTGGGACGGCAAGTCGGGGCTCTTGGTCGACGAGAAGCAGTTTGCCGAGATGATCGGCTCGCGCGAGCCGGCAGCCGCCGGCGACGCCCCGCCGGGCGGCGCCCCCGCCGCGGTCAGCGCCGCCGCGCCGCACTGAAAAGACCGGGCCGGCCTCGCGGCCGGCCCGGCATTCCGCGCGGGCGGGGAGCGCCCGTTGCGGACGGCGATGGGTGGCGTTGGCTCGGGGTATCCCGCCACCCGGGCCCTACGATGCCGCAGGTCTGTGACGCGCGCGTGACGCGCGCGATGCGGCTACCAGAAAGCCGCGTCAGCCGCCGCCCCGGAGGCGACGGCGACGATGCCGCTCGCCACCGCGCACAGCCGGTCCTCGGCGTACAGCTCCGCCTCGGTGAACGCCAGGTGCGGCGAGTGCTTGAGCGCGATCGCGAGCACCTCGAGCGGCGCCTCGAGCGCCGGCCGCATCAGCTTGATCGACAGCTCCACCGTCCCGGCCCGCTGACCGCCGAAGTGCACGGTGCCGGCGATGCCCAGTGCCGCATCGAACAGGCCGGCGATGACCGCGCCGTTGACCGCGCGCGTGCCGAGCCCGCCCTGGTGGTGCTCGGCGACCTCGTCGAGCCGCAGGCGCACGAGCGCGCGGTCCTCGAGCAGGATCCGGGCACCGATCAGGCGCATCGAGGCGAGCCCGTTCAGGCGGGCCGCGAGTGCGGCGCGCGCGCCGTCCTCGAGCGGTATCGGCAGGGCGCGGGCGCGGAGCGCCTCGATGGCTGCGGCGGTCGGCACGGCGGGCTCCCGGCGGCGAGGGTGCCGGCCATCTTAGGCGAGCCGCCGGCCGTGCCGCGAGCACGCGGCGTCATACGCTCGTCATGCGGGACCGCTACGGTGCGCCGCGGTTCCGGGGGGTACCGCATGCGCATCCTGATGGTCTCGGACGTCAGCTTCCCGCGCGTCAACGGCGTGTCGACGTCGATCGCGACGTTCCGCGCGAGCCTTGCCGAGCGCGGCCACGAGTCGACGCTGATCGCGCCGCACTACCCGGCGGCGGGCGAGGCGGCCGGCGTGATCCGCATCCCCTCGCGCGCCGTGCCGCGCGACCCCGAGGACCGGATGATGAGCTACCGGCGCATCCTCGCGCTCGCGCCGCAGCTCGCCGCCGGGCGCTACGACCTCGTGCACGTGCACACGCCGTTCGTCGCGCACTACGCCGGGATCGCGCTCGCGCGCCGCCTCGGCGTGCCGGTGGTCGAGACCTACCACACGTTCTTCGAGGAATACCTGCACCACTACGTGCCGCTGCTGCCGCGCGCCGCCAGCCGCTTCCTGGCGCGGCGCTTCAGCGTCGCGCAGTGTGCGGCGGTCGACGCGCTGATCGTGCCGACGCCGCGCATGCGCGACGTGCTGCGCGACTACGGCGTCACGGCGCGCAGCGTGGTGCTGCCGACCGGCATCGACCTCGCCCGCTTCCGCGGCGGCGACGGCGCCGCGTTCCGGCGCCGCTACGGGATCGAGCCGGAGCGGCCGGTACTCGTGCACATCTCGCGGGTGGCGCACGAGAAGAACATCGACTTCGTGCTGGCGGCGCTGGCGCGGGTGCGTGCGCGGGTGCCCGCGGCGCTGCTGGTGATCGCCGGCGAGGGCCCGGCGCTGCCACACCTGACGCGGCTCGCGGCGCGGCTCGGCCTCGGCGAGCACGTCCGCTTCGTCGGCTACCTCGACCGCGAGCGCGAGCTGCTCGACTGCTACCGCGCGGGCGACGCGTTCGTGTTCGCCTCGCGCACCGAGACCCAGGGGCTGGTGCTGCTCGAGGCGCTGGCGCTCGGCGTGCCGGTGGTCTCGACCGCGGTGCTCGGCACCGCCGACGTGCTCGCCGGCGCGCGCGGTGCGCTGGTGCCGGCGGACGATGTCGAGGCGTTCGCGGCGGCGATCGAGCAGGTGCTGACGGACGGCGCGCTGCGCGCCCGGCTCGCCGCGGCCGCGCCGGCGGATGCGGCGGCATGGTCGGCCGATGCGATGGCCGAGCGGCTCCTGCAGCTGTACCGCGAGCTCTGTGCCGGCGCCGCCGCGCGTTATAGTGAGCTCCCCGCCGACGGGAGCGCTGCACCGTGCCGACCGACTGGCTCCGAGTGATGCTCGAGGAAGTCGCGCGCAAACAGCGCGAGGCCGAGGCCGCGCGCACCGAGGCGGCGCGCCGCGCACCACCGGCGACCGCCACGGCGCCGCCGCAGGCATCGCCACCGGCAGCCGACGCCGGCTGAGACGCGGCCGGGCTGGCGGGGGCGTGTGCTAATCTCGCGGCACACGCTCGGGGGAGCTCCGGGTTGCGAGAACGCCAGGTACCCGGCTTTCAGGTGGCCGTCGAGGTCGCCGCGGGGCAGTCCATCGCGCGCGTCGACACGGCCACGGTCGCCTTCGTCGGCCGTGCGCTGCGCGGCCCGGTCCATCGACCGGTCGCGATCACGAGCTTCGCCGAGTTCCAGGCCGTCTTCGGCGGGCTCTGGCAGCCCTCGACGCTGTCCTACGCGGTCGAGCAGTTCTTCGAGAACGGCGGCCGGCAGGCGCGCGTCGTGCGGGTCGCGAACGGTGGTCGTGCGGCGACCCTGACGCTGCCGGCGGGCGACGGCGCGCTGACGCTCGAGGCGCTGTGTCCCGGCACGCGCGAGTTCCTGCGCGCCGCGGTCGACTACGACAACATCCCGCCCGGCGAGACCGACAAGTTCAACCTGGTCGTGCAGCGGGTTCGCGCGCCCGGCTCGGAGCACGTCGAGGACCAGGAGATCTACCCGAAGCTGTCGATCGATCCGAGCTCGCCGCGCCACCTCGTGCCGCTGCTCGCCGAGTCGGCGCTGGTGCGGCTGCGCGGGCGGGTGCCGCTCGCGCGCCCGGTGCCGACGCACCGCGGCGATGGCCGCACGTTCGCCTCGTACGCGAGCTCGAACCCGGACGGCGACGACGGCGGGCCACTGACCGACTACGACCTGATCGGCTCGGCGGCCGAGCGCACCGGCATCTTCGCCTTCGGTGACGGCGACCCGTTCAACTTCCTCTGCCTGCCGCCGCTTGCGCGCGAGCACCCGGTCGGGCCGAGCGCGCTGCTGGTCGCGGCGCGCCTGTGCCGCGAGCGGCGGGCGCTGCTGATCGTCGATCCGCCCGCCGAGTGGAGCTCGCCGGCCGCCGCGCTCGAAGGCATGCGGCGCTTCGAGTTCGCGAGCGACGCCGCGGTGATGTACTTCCCGTGGATCCAGGCCTATGACCGGCTGCGGGGACGCTTCGAGAGCTTCGCGCCGGGTGCGGCCGCGGCCGGCATGCTGGCGCGGCTCGAGGCGGAGCGGCCGTTCTGGGCGCCCCCGGACCGCGAGGGCGGCCCGCTGCGGCCGGGCCTGCGGCCCGCGTGCCCGGTCGGCGAGGAATGGCGCGAGCGGCTCGCGGCGGCCGGCATCAACACGCTGCAGGCGGTGCGCGCGCGGCGCGCGGTCGCCTCGCGCACGCTCGCCGGCTCGCGCGCGACCACACCCGACTGGCGCTACCTCGGCCTGCGGCGCGTGGGGCTGCTGGTCGCCGAGAGCGTCGAGCGCGGCACGCGCTGGGTGCTGTTCGAGCCGCCGGGGCCGGTGCTCTGGTGGCGCGTCGAGCGACAGGTGGCGGAATTCCTCGAGGCGCTGGCGGCGGAAGGAGCGTTCCCGGCGCGCGAGGCGGGCCCCACCTGGTTCTCGATCTGCGACCAACGCGTGAACCCGCCGCGGCAGCTGCACGAGGTGAACGTGCTGTTCGGCTTCGCGGCGCTGCGCGAGGGCGACTGGCACTGCTGGCTGGTCAGCCACTCGACGCGCGGCAGCCGCGTGCAGGCGGTCAGCCTCAACCGCCTGCAGTCCGCCGGTGGTCGCCCGCCCCTCGATCCGGAGTTCGACGTCGCGACGGTGCTCCAGGAGCACTGGCGCCGCTAGCCGTCCGGCGCGCCGTAGCCGCCGCCGCCCGGCGTCTCGATCACGATCCGGTCACCGGCCTCGACCTGCATGGCCGCCGTGGCGCCCTGTGGCTCGCGCCGCCCGTCGGCCCGCACCAGCGTCGTGCGGCCGGGCGCCCCGTCGGCGCCGCCCGCGAGGCCGCGCGGCGCCAGCCGCCGATGGTTCGCGAGCATCGCCGCCGCCAGCGGCCGCCGGAACTCCACCGTCCGCACGAGGCCATCGCCGCCGTGCCAGCGGCCGCGGCCGCCCGAGCCGCGCCGGTAGCGGAATTCGCGCAGCAGTACCGGCAGGCGCGCCTCGAGCACCTCCGGGTCGGTCAGTCGCGAGTTGGTCATGTGCGTCTGCACCCCGCTCGCGCCGTCGAAGCCCGGCCCGGCGCCGGCGCCACCGGCGATCGTCTCGTAGTACTGGCAGTCCGCGTCGCCGAACGTGAAGTTGTTCATGGTGCCCTGCGAGTCGGCGAGCACGCCGAGCGCCCCGTACAGCAGGTCGACGATGCACTGCGAGGTCTCGACGTTGCCGGCGACCACCGCCGCCGGCGGCCGCGGGTCGAGCATCGAGCCGGGCGGGATCGTCAGCTCGAGCGGCGCGAGGCAGCCCTCGTTGAGCGGGATGTCGCCGTCGACCAGCGTGCGCAGCACGTACAGCACCGCCGCCGTGCAGACCGCGCGCGGCGCGTTGAAGTTGCCGGCCGCCTGCGGCGAGCTGCCGCCGAAGTCGACGCGGACCGCGCCGCTGCCGGCGTCGACCTCGAGCGTCACCGCCAGCCGCTCGCCGCCGTCGAGCTCGAGCGACTGGCGCACCGGGCCGCGGCCCGCGATCGCGAGCCCGCGCAGGGCGCTGCGCACGCGCGCCTCGGCGTTCGTCATGACGTGGCCGAGGTAGGCGCCGACCACGGCGGCGCCGTGCGCCGCGACGAGCCGGGCGAGCTCGGCGGCGCCGCGCGCGTTCGCGGCGAGCTGCGCCGCGAGGTCGGCGAGGTTGCGCTCGACGCTGCGCGCCGGGTAGGGGCCGGCCGTCAGCAGCCGCCGCAGCAGCGCCTCGTCGAGTTCGCCGGCCGCGACGATCCGCTCGCCCTCGAACAGCGCGCCTTCCTCGTCGATCGTGCGGCTGAACGGCGGCATCGAGCCCGGCGTGCTGCCGCCGACGTCGGCGTGGTGCGCGCGCGAGGCCACCCAGAAGGCGGGCGCCGCGTCGCCGAGGTGCACCGGGCTCACGACCGTGAGGTCGGGCAGGTGCGTGCCGCCGGCATACGGCGAGTTCACGAGGAACGCGTCGCCCGCGCGGATGTCGCCGGCGTGCCGGGCCATGACCGCGCGCACGCTCGCGCCCATCGAGCCGAGGTGCACCGGCATGTGCGGCGCGTTCGCCACCAGCCGGCCGCGCGGGTCGAAGAGCGCGCACGAGTAGTCGAGGCGCTCGCGGATGTTCACCGACACCGCCGTCTGGCGCAGCACTGCGCCCATCTGCTCGGCGACGTGCATGAACAGGCCGGCGAACACCTCGAGCAGCACCGGGTCCGCGCGCTCGGCGTCGACGGCGCGGCGTGCGCGCGCGCCGCGCGGACTCAGCACGAGCTCGCCGCCCGCGCGGTGCTCGGCCTGCCAGCCGGCCTCGACCACAGTGGTCGCGGTCGCCTCGACCACGAGCGCGGGCCCGGCGCAGCGGAAGCCCGTCGGCAGCGCCGCCCGCTCGAACACCGGCACCTCGCGCCACTCGCCGTCGAACCAGGCGCGGGTGGCGCCAGGCGGCGGCCGGCCGGCGCCGTCCGGTGCCGGCCGGCCGAGGTCGGCGGGCGTGCCGGCGCCAACGAGCTCGACCTCGACGGCCGCGATCACGAGGGGGGCGCGCGACGCGGGCCGAAAGCCGAAGCGACGCTCGTGCTCCGCGACGAACGACGCGGCCATGGCCGCGACAGCGGCGAGCGGTACCGCGAGGGCGATCTCGGAATCCGCGAGGCGGATCTCGGCGCGGTCGATCCGCTCGGTCGCGGCCCCGCGGCCGAGGCCGTCCGCGGCGGCGAGCGCGAGCGAGGCGGCGAGCTCGCGGGCGGCGGCGACGCCATCCCCATCGAGTGGCCGGCCGAGCGTGCCGCGCCGCACGCTGCGCGGCTCGGCGAGTCCGATGCCCACCGCCGACAGCACGCCGGCCAGCGGGTGGACCAGCACGGTGCCGATGCCGAGCGACTCCGCGACCCGGCAGGCAACCTGCGGGCCGGCGCCGCCGAAGCAGGCGAGCACGAAGTCGCCCGGGTCGTGGCCCTGCTGCAGGCAGACGTGCTTGATCGCGTTCGCCATGGTGTCGACCGCGACCGTCAGGAATCCCTCGGCGAGCGCCTCGGTAACGCACGCCGTCCCGGTCGCGTGACCGACCTGCGCGGCGAGCGCCTCGAAGCGCGTGCGCGCGGCGTCGACCTCGAGCGACGCGTCGCCGTTCGCGCCGAAGGTGGCGGGCAGATGCGCCGGCACCAGCCTGCCGAGCAGCACGTGGCAGTCGGTCAGCGACAGCGGGCCGCCGCGCCCGTAGCTCGCCGGACCCGGCACGGCGCCGGACGACTCGGGGCCGACCGCGAGGCGGCCGCCGTCGAAGCGCAGCAGCGACCCGCCGCCGGCCGCGACCGTGTGCACGTCGAGCGCCGGCACCGCGAGCCGCACGCCGCCGATCGCGAGCTCGGTCCGCCGCGGGTAGCGTCCGTCGTAGAGCGACACGTCGGTCGAGGTGCCGCCCATGTCGAAGCCGATCAGTCGCGCGAAGCCCGCTGCGCGGCCGGTGGCCACCATGCCCACCAGGCCGCCGGCCGGCCCGGAGAGCACGCCGTTGGTGCCACGGAACGCGGCGGCGGGCGCGAGCCCGCCGTGGCTCTGCATCAGCTCGACGCGGATGCCGGGGCCGAGCTGCTCGAGGTCGGCGACGAGCTCGGCGACGTAGCGGCCGACCCGCACCGCGAGGTAGGCATCGGCCACGGCCGTGTGGCCGCGGGCGACGTAGCCCTCGATCGGCACGACCTCGTGGGAGGCCGCGACCGCGGTGAATCCGGCGGCGCGCGCGAGCTCGGCGCAGGCGCGCTCATGCGCCGCGTGGCGCCAGCCGTGCAGCAGCACGATCGCCACCGACTCGCAGCCCGCGGCCCGTGCCGCCGCGAGCGCGGCGGCGAGCGGCGCCCGCTGGAGCGGCTCGAGCACGCTGCCGTCGGCGTCGACGCGCTCGTCGGCCTCGATGACCCGATCGTAGAGCGGCGCCGGCCGCTCGATCCGGCGGCGGAACAGGTGCGGCCGTTCCTGCGTGCCGATCGCGAGCGCATCGCCGAGCCCGCGCGTGGTCACGAGGACGGTGCGCGCGCCGGTGCGCTCGAGCAGGGCGTTGGTCGCGACCGTCGTGCCGACCCGCACGCACTCGATCGCGGCCCCGCGCGCGCCGGCATCGTCCAGCAGCCGGCGGATGCCGGGCAGGGTTGCATCGGCGTAGCGGCCCGGCACGCTCGACAACAGCTTGGTGGCGACCAGCCCGCCGTCCGGGCGGCGTCCGACCACGTCGGTGAAGGTCCCGCCGCGGTCGACCCAGAACTGCCAGGCGCCGGACGCCGCGCTCACGGCGCGTACCGCGCGGCGCGCATCGTCAGCGTCCGCCGAGGCCGAGGCGCACGCGCGCCTCGGCGTCGAGCGTCGCGAGCTGCGCGCGCGCGTGCCGGTAGCCGGCCTCGATCGCGCGCGGGAACGCGCGCCAGTTCAGCAGGTCGACGTCGGCGAGCGGCGGCTGCAGCAGCAGGTCGGTGAGGCGCCGTCCGGCGATGGTCGCGGCGTCGCTGTTGACCATCCCGGCGCGCCACAGGATCTGCAGGATCGTCGGCCGCTGCCGGTGGCGGCGGAACCAGCCGAGCAGTTTCCACAGCGGCGGCAGGTCGACGTCCTGGATGTCCGAGGTGAAGGTGGCGTCGCTGCCGACGTCGACGCCGATCACGACGCCGGGGTGCTGGGCACGCATCACGTCCACCGGCATGTTGTTGATCGCGCCGCCGTCGACGTGCACCTCGCCGCGGTGAAACACGGGCGGCAGCACGCCGGGGATCGCGACCGACGCCCGCAGCCAGCGCCACAGCTCGCCGTCGCGGTGCACGCTGCCGTGGCCGGTGGTGAGATTCGCCGACACCGCGTAGAAGGGCAGCGGCAGGTCCTCGATCGCGATCTCGCCGAACTCCTGGCGCAGCAGGCGGCTCACCTTGCGCCCCGCGACCAGCGAGACGATCGGCAGCGTGTAGTCGCTGAGCGGATTGGTGGCGACGAAGGTCCGGTGGAAGCGCTCCACCATCTCCTCGGTCGTCCAGCCGGCGGCGACGCCGGCGCCCATGATCGCGCCCATGCTGGTGCCGCCGACCAGATCGATCGCCACGCCCGACTCGCGCAGCGCGCGCACCACGCCGATGTGGGCGAAGCCGCGCGCGCCGCCTCCGGAGAGCACCAGCCCGACCCCGCGCCCGGTCAGCAGCCGCGCGACCCGGGCCACGTCGGCCTCGTCGCGCACGTGATGATGCGGCGCACCGGGCAGCAGGCTGCGCCAGCGCGCTGCGGCACCGGGCTGCAGCGCCCCGTCGTGCAGCAGCACGAGCTCGGCGCGCGCACTGCTGCCCGGCCCGAGCTCCGCGCCGCGCAGCGGCCAGGGCCGCGCCTCGGCGTCGGCGCGCGCCACGAACAGCACCGCGTCCGCCTGCCGCACGCACAGCTTGCTCCATGGCGTCGGCTCGGGGTCGGCGACGTAGACGACGAAGTCGTTGGCGCTCTCGATGCGATGGAACCAGGCGCTGGTGTGGTCGGCGCCGCGCACGCTCCAGACGAGCTCGGCGCGGCCGAGCCGGCCGAGCGCGGCCACCAGCTCGGCGGCGAAGCCGCCGACGTCCACCTCGATGCTCTGCGGCAGCAGCGTATAGGTGCGCGAGCCGCTGCCCGCGCGCCGGTCGCGGGCCTCGAGCCGTTCGACGACCAGCTGCGCGACGCGCAGCATCGCGGCGGGGTGGCTGACGATCACGCGGTCGAACGACTCGCGCGGCAGGCGCGCGAGTTCGCTGTCGCGCAGCGCGCGGACCGTGGCGCTGCGCGGATGACCGGAGACGAGGCCCATCTCGCCGACCGTCTCGCCCGCCGGGATGCGGCCGAGCAGCCGCGCGGGGTCGGCCTGGGCATAGGCGCCGAGACAGCCGGCGATGACGAGATACATCGCGTCCGGCGCCTCGCCGGCGTCGAACAGCGTCGCGCCGCCCGGCAGCGACAGCCACTCGAGCTCGGCGGCGATCGCCGCGAGCGTGTCGCGATCGAGGCCGCGGAAGATCGGCGACGTCTCGAGCAGCGCGAGCGGGTCGCCGCGCAGCACGAGCGTCTCGCCGGGATCGCCGTCCATTCCCACCTCTCGCCGGGTGCACTACATTAGCGCGGATCGGCGCGGGCGGGCGGAGTCGCACGATGGCGGAGGCGAAGCAGCGAGCGGGGAGGACGCCGGCGGACGCGGCGCTCGAGGCGATCTGGCGCGTGGTCGCCGCGCTGCCGCGCGGTCGCGTGACGACCTACGGGGCGGTGGCAGCGCGCGCCGGTCTGCCGCGCCGCGCGCGGCTCGTCGGCCACGCGCTCAAGGTGGCGCCGCGCGCGCTCGCGCTGCCCTGGCACCGCGTGGTCGGCGCCGGCGGGCGCATCGCCTTCCCGGCCGGCAGCGCGCACTTCCGCGAGCAGCGCCGGCGCCTGCAGGCGGAAGGCGTCGAGGTCCTGCGCGGCCGCGTGTCGTTGCCGCGCGCCGACGACCTCGACGCCCTGCTGTGGGGCGGGCGCTGATAAGATTCGCGCTCGCGTACGAGGCACCCGCAAGATGCGCCGACACGTCGTCTTTTCGCACGGCAAGGAGAGCGGCCCCTGGGGTGCCAAGATCTCGGCGCTTGCCGACATCGCGCGGGCGGAGGGCTGGGAGGTCGAGTCGGTCGACTACCGCGGCCTCGACGATCCGCACGAGCGCGTGACGAGGCTGCTGGCCTACTGCCGCGAGTTTCAGGGCCGGCTGGTGCTGGTGGGCTCGAGCATGGGCGGGCACGTCTGCACGGCGGCCTCGCGGCTGCTGCGCGCCGGCGGCCTGTTTCTGCTGGCGCCGGCGTTTTACATGCCCGGCTTCGAGGACCAGACACCGACGCCCGCCGACTGCCCGATCACGATCGTGCACGGCTGGCGCGACGACGTGGTACCGGTCGAGAACAGCGTGCGCTTCGCGCGCGAGCACCGCGCGACGCTGCACGTGCTCGACACCGACCACCGCATGCAGGACCGCCTGCGCGAGATCGGCTACTACTTCGAGTATTTCTTGGTCACGCTCGACAAGTTCGGCGGGCCGTGACAGCCGGGAGGTCCCAGATGCGCATCCTCGCCTCGCTGATGCTCCTCGCGATGCTGACGCTCGGCGGCTGCAGCCAGGAGCCGCCGCCGCCCCGCAAGCCGGCGCCGACGGTGTTCGACCCGCTGGTCGACCAGAAGACCCGCGTGCCGGCCGCGGTCGAAACCGCCACGGCGCAGCACGAGGAGGACACGCGGCGCGCGCTCGACGCGGCGGAGGGCGGCCAAACCGACGGACCGCGCCGGTGAGAGGCGACTGGGTCGTCTACATCGTCGAGACGGAGCGCGGCACCCTCTACACCGGGATCACCACCTCGCTCGAGCGGCGCTTCGCGGAGCACCGCGCCGGCACCCGCGGCGCGCGCTACTTCCGCCTCGGCGGCGCACGGCGGATCGTCTACAGCGAACCGGCCGGCGATCGCGGCGCGGCGCTGCGGCGCGAGGCCGAGATCAAGCGGCTGCGGCGCGCCGCGAAGCTCACGCTGATCGCCATGCCGCGCCGCGCCGCCCCATGAGCGCGCTGCTCGGGCTCGACCGCTCGCTGCTGTGGCTCGCCGCGCGGGTCATGGGCCTGTGGGTGCGGCCGACGCCGCTGCCGGTCGACGAGGCCGAGCGGCTCCGCGGCCGGGGCCGGCGCGTGCTGTACGTGCTCGAGCGCCAGTCGCTGTCGGACCTCGTGGCGCTGTCGCTGGTCTGTCGCGCGATCGGCCTGCCATCGGCCACCCGCCGCTTCCAGCTCGGCGCGGCGCGCGAGTCGCGCGCGGCGATCTTCCTCGAGCGCCGGCGTGGCTGGCTGCGCAAGCGCGCCGACCGGCGCGTTCCCGCGCGCCTGCTGCGGATCGCGACCGCGGCGCTGACGGCCGGGGACTGCGAGATCGACCTGGTGCCGGTCGCCGTCTTCTGGGGGCGGGCGCCGGCCAAGACGCCGGGCTCCTGGCTCGTCCAGCTCGCGCGCGAGGACTGGACGCTGGTCGGGCCGTTCCGGCGCTTCTGGTCGACGCTGGTGAACGGCCGCCGCACGCTGGTGCGCTTCGGCGAGCCGGTCTCGCTCGCCGAGTTCGCTGCGCCGGAGCGCGATCCGCGCCGCGCCGCGCGCCGCGCGGCGCGGGCGATGCGCGCGGAGTTCCGCCATGCGCGTGCCGCGGTCGTGGGGCCCGACCTCTCGCACCGGCGCACCGTGATCGCCGAGGTACTCGCCAAGCGCGCGGTGCGCGCCGCGGTTGCGCTCGAGATCCGCGACAAGCGCCTGACGCGGCGCGAGGGCCTGCTGCTCGCGCGCCGCTACGCGCTCGAGATCGCGGCCGACTACTCGCCGCGCTTCGTCGCGTTCATGGAGGGGATCCTGACGCGGCTCTGGAATCGGCTCTACGACGGCGTCGAGGTGCTGCACGCCGAGCGCCTCGAGCTCGCCTCCCAGGGCGCCCAGGTCGTGTACGTGCCGTGCCATCGCAGCCACATGGACTACCTGCTGCTGTCGTACGTGATCTACATGCGCGGCTTCGCGGTACCGCACGTCGCGGGCGGCGTGAACCTGAACCTGCCGGTGGTCGGGCGCTTCCTGCGCAAGGGCGGGGCGTTCTTCCTGCGCCGCACGTTCCGCGGCAATCCGGTCTACCCGATCGTGTTCATGACCTACCTTGGCGTCATGATGTCGCGCGGCCACCCGATCGAGTACTTCATCGAGGGCGGCCGCAGCCGCACCGGCCGGCTGCTCGAGGCCAAGACCGGCATGCTGTCCATGACGCTGCGCAGCTTCCTCGCCGATCCCTCCCGGCCGGTGGTGTTCATGCCGGTGTACTTCGGCTACGAGCGCCTGGTCGAGGCGAAGACCTACGTCGGCGAGCTGTCGGGGCGACCGAAGCAGAAGGAGAGCATCCTCGGCCTGGTGCGTGCGCTCGGCGTGCTGCGGTCCCGCTTCGGGCGCGTCTACGTGAGCTTCGGCGAGCCGCTGCCGCTGGCGGAGCACCTCGACCGGCACGCGCCGGGCTGGCAGCGTTCGCGGGTCGAGGCGCGCCCCCCCTGGCTCGGCACGGCGGTGGACTCGCTGGCCGCGGAGATCCAGGCGCGGGTCAACGCCACCGCCGCCATCTCGCCGGTCGGCCTGCTCGGCCTCGCGCTGCTGTCCGCGCCGCGCCAGGCGATGCCGGAGGCGGACCTGGTGGCGCAGCTCGACCTCTATCGCCGGCTCGCGGCGCGCGCGCCGTACTCTCCGGACGTCTGGTGCACGCCGCTCGACGGCGCGGCGATCCTCGCCTACGGCCGCTCGATGGGCCTCGTCGAGACCGTCCCGCACCCGCTTGGGCCGATCGTGCGGATGGGCGAGGAAAGCGCGGTGCTGACGGCCTACTACCGCAACAACATCCTGCACGCCTATGCCTTCCCGTCGCTGATCGCCTGTGCGTTCCTCGACAACGCGGCGATGCGCAGCGAGGACGTGCAGCGGCTGGCCTGGCGGATCTATCCGTACATCGCGCAGGAGCTGTTCCTGCGCTGGCGCGAGGACGAGATCGCGGCGGTGGTCGACCAGCTGCTCGACGCCTTCGCGGACCTCGGGCTGCTCGAGCGCCTGCCGGCGGGCGCCGGCTGGCGCCGCCCGCCGACCGGCACCGCCGCGGCGGTGCAACTGTCGGTGCTCGCGCACTCGACGCTCGATGTGATCGAGCGCTACTACCTGGCGATCGCGCTGCTCGTGCAGGCCGGTCCCGGCGCCATTACCCAGGAGGCGCTCGAGACGCGCTGCCAGCAGATGGCAAGCCGCATGGCGCTCGTCTACGAGCTGCGGGCGCCGGAGTTCTTCGACAAGACGCTGTTCCGGCAATTCCTCGACCTGCTGCGCGCGCGCAACGTCATCGGTACCGCCGCCGGCGGCTTGCTGACCTACGACCAGGCGCTGCTCGATGTCGCCCGCGACGCGCAACTCGTACTGTCCGAGCAGATCCGTCACAGCATCCTGCAAGTGACTGCCCGATAAGCCGCGGCCGGCCGCGCGCTTTTGCACTGCAATAGGCCGCGCCGTCTCGATTCGCGCGCCCAGAACCTCCGCCGGCCCCGCTATACTGCGGCACCGCGACGCGACGCTGCCGGCGCGAGCTCGGCGAATACGCAACAGCCGACGACTGCGCGCCGCGCCGCGACCGACGACGCACCGGAGCCGCACCGGTCGAGCCCGGCAAGGACACCACGCGGCATGGGCCAGTCACTGGGGAAAAGATCAATGAACAGGCATACGGCGCGCCCGCTCGGGACCGACCTCCGCCACGTCCTCGCCACGGCCATCACGGTCGCGCTCCTCGGCGCGAGCGTCGACGCCGGCGCGGTCGACTTCCGCGGCGACGGCTGGAGCGGCAGCTGGGACACCACGATCTCGTTCACCGAGGGGTGGCGCGTCAAGAGCCCGGACTCGCAGCTGGTCGGCATTCCCGAGGGCGGCACCGCCCGCAACGTCAATGCCGACAACGGCGACCTCAACTACCGGGTCGGCGATCCGTTCACGCAGGCGTACAAGCTGGTCACCGAGCTGTCGCTCAAGTCCGAGCACTACGGGCTGTTCGCGCGCGGCTCGGCCCTCTATGACTACCAGGTCATGGACCACAGCACCTTCCGCACGCCGCTGTCGCACGACGCGAAGGAGCTCTCCGGCAACTACGCGCGGCTGCTCGATGCCTTCGTCTTCGGCAAGTGGCAGGCGGGCGAGGGCCACCCGCTGGAGCTGCGCCTCGGCAACCAGGTCGTGAACTGGGGCGAGACGACGTTCTTCCAGAGCGGCCTCAACGCGGTCAACGCGCTCGACGTCGCCGCGCTGCGCTCGCCGGGTGCCGAGCTGCAGTCGGCGTTCTGGGCGCAGCCGATGGCGCGCGTGACGCTCGGGCTGTCGCAGACGGTCTCGCTCGATGCGTTCGTGCTGCCGTACTGGCGCCGCACGCAGCTCGAGTCCGAAGGCACCTACTTCTCGACCAACGACTTCGCCTCGCCGGGCGGCGTGCAGCAGTACATCGGCTTCGGCGCCTACTCGGACCAGGGCGTCGACTTCCGGCCGCTCGGCGGGCCGTACATCCAGAACTTCTACGCCTCGCCGCGCAACCCGGACGTCGACGGCAAGAAGAGCGGCCAGGGCGGCGTGGCACTCCGCTTCTACCTGCCGAACCTCGGCCAGGGCACGGAAATCGCGCTCTACGCGATGCAGTACACGAGCCGCACGCCGGTGGTCAGCACCCATACCGGGACGCAGGCCGGCATCGGCAACGCGGTCGGCGCCGCCACCGCGGTCGCGGCCGCGGCGCGCGCGCTCGCGGCCGGGCTGTCGCCGCAGGCGGCGGTGCAGGTCGCGACCGGCGCGGCGCTGCAGGCGGCGCAGGCCGAGGGCGGCAACATCAGCGCCCAGACGCTCGCCGCCTACGCGACGATCGGCGTCAACACCTACCTCAGCGGCGGCGACATCAACAACCAAGCCGCGCAGCTCGCCAACCACGAGTACATCGGCACGACCAACTTCTTCCTCGAGTACCCGGACAAGCTGCAGACCTTCGCGGTGTCCTTCAACACCCAGCTCGGCACGACCGGCATCGCGCTGCAGGGCGAGCTCGACTACCGGCGCAACACGCCGCTGCAGTACGACGGCTCCGAGATCGTGTTCGCCACCGGTACGCCGCTCGAGCCGGTGCTGCTCGCGGCACAGGGCATCGCGCTGCCCTCGGCCTGCACGCCGGCGTTCCCGACGCTGAGCCGCTGCGACCAGCTCGGCGCCTACGCGCCCAACCAGCGCGTGCAGGGCTGGGGCCGCTACGACGTCTGGCAGTTCTCGACCCTCGCCAAGTACGCGCTGCCGAAGATGCTGGGCGCGAGCGAGGTGCTGCTGATCGCCGAGGCCGGCGTCACGCACATCCCGAACCTGCCGAACAAGACCAGCGGCGGGCCGAACGGCAACGGCCTGCTGATCTCCGGCAACGGCAACAACCTGCCGGGCAACGTCGCGGTCGCCAGCGCGCTCGGCGCGAGCGGCGGCCTCGTCGAGCCGCTCGACCGCTTCGCCGACGCAACTTCGTGGGGCTACGTCGCGGTGCTGTCGCTGCAGTACCCGAGCCTGATCGGCTCCTGGAACGTGAGCCCGCGGCTCAGCTGGCAGCAGGACGTGAAGGGCACGAGCCCGCTCGGCGGCAACTTCGTCGAGGGCCGGCGCGCGCTCGGCGTCGGCGTCGACGCCAACCTGCAGAACCGCTGGAACCTCGGCCTCAGCTACGTCAACTACGGCGGCGGTGGCCAGTGGAACCAGCTGCGCGACCGGGACTACGTTGCCGCGACCCTGAAGTTCTCGTTCTGAGGGCACCCACATGAAGCTTGCATCCTTCGCCGCCGTCGCCGCGCTCGCCGTCGCGTTGAGTCCCGCGGGCGCCGCCCGGGCCGCCGTCAGCGCCCAGGAAGCCGCCAAGCTCGGCAACGAACTGACGCCGCTCGGCGGCGAGAAGGCCGGCAACGCCGCCGGCACGATCCCGGCCTGGGACGGCGGGCTGTCCTCGCCCGCCAAGGCCGGCTTCCCGAACTTCGCCTCGCCGGGTCGCGCACCGGACCCGTTCCCGAACGACAAGCCGCTGTTCAAGATCACGCCGGCGAACGTCGCCCAGTACGCCGACCGCCTGACCGAGGGCGAGAAGGCGATGCTGCGCCAGTACAAGGACACGTTCTTCATGAACGTGTACCCGACGCGGCGCACCGCAGCGAGCCCGCAGCGCATCTACGACGCGATCAAGCGCAACGCGACGACCGCGCAGCTCGCCGAGGGCGGCAACGGCGTGCACGGCGCCACCGAGGGCATCCCGTTCCCGATCCCGCAGCAGGGCGTCGAGGCCTTCTGGAACCACGTGCTGCGCTATCGCGCCGACGCCGACGCGCGCGACATCGGCCAGGCCGCCGTGACCGAGAGCGGCAGCTACAACATGGTGAAGTTCCACGACGAGGCGTACTTCGCGTACTCGCAGCCGGGCGCCAAGGAAGCCGAGCTCGACAACGTCATCATCTACTTCCTGCAGGAGACGGTCGCGCCGGCGCGCCTCGCCGGGCAGGTGCTGCTGGTGCACGAGACGCTCGACCAGGCGAAGGAGAACCGCCGCGCCTGGATCTACTTCCCGGGCCAGCGGCGCGTGCAGCGCGCGCCGAACGTCGCCTTCGACAACCCGGGCACCGCCTCGGACGGCCTGCGGACCGACGACCAGTTCGACATGTACAACGGCAGCCCGCAGCGCTACGAGTGGAAGCTGGTCGGCAAGAAGGAGATGTTCGTCCCGTACAACGACTACAAGCTGCACTGGGCGAAGACCAAGGCCGACGACGTGATCCGGCCGCAGCACATCAACCAGGACCTGACCCGCTACGAGCTGCACCGGGTCTGGGTGGTCGAGTCGACGCTCAAGCCCGGCCAGCGGCACATCTACAAGCGCCGCACGCTGTACATCGACGAGGATTCCTGGCAGATCCTGGCGGTCGACTGCTACGACAACCGCGACCAGCTGTGGCGCGTGCAGGAAGGCCGTGCCATCAACTTCTACAACGTGCCGACGCTGTGGACGACGATGGAGCTGACCTACGACCTGCAGTCGCGGCGCTACCTGGCGCTCGGCTTCGAGGACAGCCCGAACAAGTCCTACGATTTCAACATCAAGCGCTCGCTGCGTGACTACACGACGCTTGCGCTGCAGAACCGCGGCACGCGCTGAGCCGCGCGGCCGCCCGACCGCCGGGCCGGCCGCCTGCGGGCGGCCGGCCCTTTTCGTCCGTGAGCTCCTGGATGAGCCCGTGCGCGCACTGCTGCTGATCGCCGCCCTGCTGCCGGCCGGAGCCTGGGCCGACGGCCCCGCGACCGCTGGCGAGCCGCCGCAGCCGGCGGTGATCGCACCGCTCGCCGTGCACTCGTTGCTGCTCGACGTGCGCGCGCTGCCGGGCGGCGGGCTGGTGACGGCGGGCGAGCGCGGCCACGTGCTGCTGAGCGGCGACGGCGGGGCGAGCTGGCGCCAGTCGCCGGTGCCCGTGCGCTCGACGCTGACGGCGCTCTATTTCACCGATGCCCGCCACGGCTGGGCGGTCGGCCACGACGAGACGATCCTGCGCACCGTCGACGGCGGTGCGAGCTGGCAGCTCGTGCACTACGCGCCGGAACGCGAGCAACCGCTGCTGTCGGTCTGGTTCGATGGCGCCGGGCACGGCCTCGCGGTCGGGGCGTACTCGACGGTCTACCGCTCGGACGACGGTGGCCTGACCTGGCAGAACGTGCCCTTCACGCCGCGGCCGAAGCCATCCAGCGCGCGCAAGGCGAAACCCGCCCCGCAGTTCGGGCCGGACGACATGCGCGCCGACGTCAGCGCCGAGCAGCCGCACCTGACGGCGGTCGTGGCCGACGCAGCGGGCCACCTGTACGTGACCGCCGAGGCGGGTCACCTGTACCGCTCGGACGACGGCGGCCGCAGCTGGAGCGAGCTCGACTCGCCGTACGAGGGCTCGTTCTTCGGCGCGCTGCCGCTCGAGGGTGAGTCGCTGCTGGTGTTCGGGCTGCGCGGCCACCTATACCGCTCCGACGACGGCGGCCGCCACTTCGTGCGCCTCGAGGTCGCGACCGAGGCGCTGCTGGCCGGCGCGGCGCGGCTCGCCGACGGGCGCATCGTGATCGCGGGCCTCGAGGGCACGGTGCTCACCAGCGGCGACGGCGGCCACCACTTCGCCGTCCGCCAGCAGGCCGACCGCAAGGGATTCGACGCGGTCGCGCCGGCCGGCGATGGCGCGGTGCTGTGCGGCGAGGACGGCGTGCGGCGGATCGACGTCGCTGCGCGCGAGGCGGGGAGCTGACCGTGGTTCACTCCAGCCACGAGCCCGCCTTCGTCCGCAAGCTCGAGCACTACGTGTTCGACTTCCGGCTGCCGGTGGTCGCCGTGATCGCGCTGCTGACGGTGCTGTTCGCGACCTTCGCGGTGCGCGGGCTGCACATCGACACGCGCTTCACGAAGCAGCTGCCGCTGCAGCACGAGTACATGCGCACCTACCTGAAGCACCAGGAGGAGTTCGGCGGCGCGAACCGCGTGCTGGTGGCGCTCGAGGCGCGCGACGGCAACATGTTCTCGGCGGAGTTCCTGCAGGCGCTGAAGCTGGCGACCGACGAGGTGTTCTTCATTCCGGGCGTCGACCGTGCCCGCGTGCAGTCGCTGTGGACGCCGAACACCCGCTACACGGAGGTCGTCGAGGGCGGCATCCAGGCAGGGGACGTGATCCCCTCGGGGTTCCAGCCGACGCCGGAGGGACTCGCGCAGGTCCGCGAGAACATCCTGAAGGCGGGCATCGTCGGCCGGCTGGTGGCCAACGACTTCTCCGGCGCCATCGTCGCCGCGCAGCTCGAGGAGCAGGACCCGCAAACCGGCCACCCGGTCGACCTGATCAAGATCGGCGACGCGCTCGAGAAGGTGCGCGCCCACGTCGAAGGCGGCGACGCGGCGCTCGGGGTCGCACCGGGACACGTCGACGTGCACATCATCGGCTTCGCCAAGGTCGTTAGCGACATCTCGCACGGCGCGCTCGCGGTCGGCGCCTTCGCGGTCGCAACCGTGCTGCTGACGGCGCTGCTGGTGTGGCTCTACATCCAGTCGCTGCGGATCGCGCTCGTGCCGGTGCTGTGCTCGATCGTGGCCGTCGTCTGGCAGCTTGGCCTGCTGGTGCTGCTCGGCTACGGCGTCGACCCGCTCGGCATCCTGGTGCCGTTCATCATCTTCGCGATCGGCGTGTCGCACGGCGTGCAGAAGATCAGCGCGGTCAGCGACGCCGCGCTCGATGGCGCCGACAGCAACGAGGCGGCGCGGCGCACGTTCCGGCTGCTGTTCGTGCCGGCAATCGTGGCGCTGCTCGCCGACCTGGTCGGATTCGTGACCATCCTCGCGATCCCCGTCGAGGTGATCCGCGAGATGGCGATCACCGCCAGCATCGGCGTCGGCGTCGTGATCCTGACGGACCTGATCCTGCTGCCGATCCTGGTCTCCTACACGCGCTTCGACCCGCGCTACGCCGAGCGCATCCGGCGCCGCCAGGCGCAGCTTGCGCCGCTGTGGCACCAGCTCGCACGCATCGCCGAGCGCCCGGTCGCGGCGGTCGTGATCGTGATCGCGCTCGTGCTCGGCGTCGCCGGCTTCCTCAAGGGCCGGCAGACGCCGATCGGCGACACCGAGGCCGGGGTGCCGGAGCTGCGCAAGGACTCGCGCTACAACCGCGACAGCGACGTGATCACCCGCAAGTTCTCCATCGGCACCGACATCATCAACGTGATCGTCGAATCGCCGCCGGACGGCTGCGTGAACTACGAGGTGATGCGCCGGATCGACGAGTTCGCCTGGCACATGGCGAACGTCGAGGGCGTGCGCAGCGTGATCAGCCTGCCCGGCGTCTCGAAGGTCATCAGCGCCGGCTGGAGCGAGGGCAACCTCAAGTGGCGCAACCTGCCGCGAAACCGGCAGTCGCTGGTGCAGGCGCAGGGCTACATCGAGACCAGTACCGGGCTCCTGAACAAGGACTGCACGGTGATGCCGGTCATGCTGTTCCTCGCCGACCATCGTGCCGGCACCATCGAGCGCGTGGTGCGCGAGGCGAAGGCGTTCCGCGCCGCGAACCCCTCCGGCGAGGTGCAGTTCCGGCTCGCGACCGGCAACGTCGGCGTGATGGCGGCGCAGAACGAGGAGGTGCGCGCCAAGGAGATCCCGATCCTCGTCTACCTGTTCGTCGCGATCGCGGTGATGTGCTTCGTCACCTTCCGCTCGCTGACCGGGGTCGTGGTGGTCATGGTGCCGCTGGCGCTGGTCTCGGTGCTGGTCTATGCCGTGATGGCATGGGTCGGCATCGGTCTCAAGGTCACGACGCTGCCGATGGTCGCGCTCGGCGCCGGCATCGGCGTCGATTACGGCATCTACCTGTTCAGCCGGATGCAGGAGTTCCTGCACCAGGGCGAGACCGTGCCGGCCGCGTTCCTGCGCACGCTGCGCGTCACCGGCGCCAGTATCTTCTTCACGGGCGTGACCCTCGCGATCGGCGTCGCGACCTGGGTGTTCTCGCCGCTGAAGTTCCAGGCGGACGTCGGCCTGATGCTGACGTTCATGTTCCTGGTGAACATGCTGGCGGCGATGCTGCTGCTGCCGGCGCTCGCCGCCTGGTTCGTCGCGCGGCGCCCGGCGCCGTGAGCGCGCGGCACGCCCTGCTGGCCGCGCTCGCCGCGGCCGCGCCGCTCGTCGCAGCGGCCCCGGCGGCCGACCGGCCGGCGTTCATCACCGCCTACGACGCACCGGCGACGCGCGAGTACCTCGTCTACCGCGACCAGATGCGCGAGGCGCGCGTGCTCGAGTCGGTGGCCGAGGAACTCAACCGGGCGCTCGAGCTGCCGGCGACCGTCACGCTGCGGCTCGCCGAGTGCGGCCATTCCTCGACCCGCTGGGACGCCGCGACGCGCTCGGTGGTCGTCTGCTACGAGTTCCTCGACGCGGTGCTCGTGATTGCCGGCAGCGACGGCGCCGCGGACGAACGCGGCGAGCAGCGCTTCTCCGCGGCCGTGACCTTCGCGCTGCTGACCGAGGTCGGGCGGGCGCTGACCGAGCTCTTCCGGCTGCCGGCGGCACACGGCAGCGGCCGGGCCGGCGAGGACTTCGCGACGGTCACGATCGCGGCCGCGGACCGCGACGACGACCGGACCGCGGGCGCGGTCGTGGACTTCCTCGAGCTCGCACTGCGCGAGCCGGACTCGGGCTTCGAGTACCTGGAGGACCGGGGCTTCGACCGCGCGCGGCTCACCGACGTCGCCTGCGCGCTGTACGGCAACTCGCCGACCACGCATCCGGACTTCCTGGTCCGCGGCCTCGTGCCGCCGGAGCGTGCGGCGCGCTGTGCCGAGGAACTGCTCGCGCTCGCCAAGGCCTGGGAGCTGGCGCTGCACGACCACGTCCGCGGCGCGGCCGCCGCGCGCTGAGCTCAGTCGTCGACCGGCCGCCGCCGCAGGTCCTTGACCGCGGTGCGCTGCCGCTTGCCCTCGAGACGCCGCTCGCGCGAGCCGCGGGTCGGCTTGGTCGGGCGCCGCGGCGTCGGCCGCTCGCGGGCGGCGACGATCAGCGTCGCGAGGCGTTCCAGGGCATCGCGGCGGTTGGCCTCCTGGGTCCGGTGGCGGTGCGCGGTCAGCACCAGCCAGCCGTCGCGCGTCAGCCGCCGGCCGGCCAGCGTCGCGAAGCGCGCCCGCGCCGGCTCGTCGAGCAGCGTGCTGCGGGCGGCATCGAAGCGCAGCTGGACGGCGCTCGCCACCTTGTTGACGTTCTGGCCGCCGGGGCCCGGTGCGCGGATGTAGTCGAACACCAGCTCGGCGTCCGGGACGACGATCCCGGCGCCGAGGTCGACGCCCACGGTCAAGGTCCCGTCGGGTGGTGCGGGGCGAGCGGCGAGCCGGCGCCCGGGTCGCCGGGCCGCGGCGCGGAGCGTGCCGGCAGGCTGCCCTGGCCGATCACGCGGCCGTTGGCGTCGTACATGCGCACGTCGAGCTGCGCGCGCGGGATCGTGATCCCGGCTTCCTTGAACAGCCGCCAGATCGCGCGGTTGACGTCGGAGCGGACGTTGTTGACGCCGGCCTCGGGATCGGCGATCCAGAACCGCAGCTCGAGGTCCGGCCCGTAGTCGTGGAAGCCCATCAGGCGCGCGACCGGCGCCGGATCGCGCAGGATGCGCGGCGAGCACTTGGCAGCCTCGAGCAGCACCGCCATGGCGTGCTCCGGCTCGTCGTCGTAGCTGATGCGCACCGGCAGCTTGAGGCGCACGCGCTTGTCGCTGTAGCTCCAGTTGATCACCTGGTTCGTGATCAGGTTCTGGTTCGGCACCAGCGTCTCGACGCCGTCGCGGTCGCGGACCACCACGTAGCGGCCGCGCAGTTCCTGCACCCAGCCGAAGCCTTCGGTGCTGGTGCCGATCGTTCCCGTGAAGCTGATCACGTCGCCCGGCTTGATCGACTTGTCCATCAGCAGCACGAAGCCGCTGACGAAGTTGGCGGCGATCGCCTGCAGGCCGAAGCCGAGGCCGAGGCCGAGTGCGCCGCCGAAGATGCTGAGCACGCCGAGGTTAAGTCCCGAGGCCGACAGCCCGAGCAGCGCACCAAAGCCGATCAGGAACGCGTAGGCGAACTTGGCGATCGCGATCCGGGTGTTGGCAGGCAGGCCCTGCACCACCGCCAGCCGGCGCTCGAGCCAGCGGCCGATCCAGGCGCTGATGATCACGAACGCGATCACCGTGAACAGCGAGCGGATGATCGACCACAGCGTCAGCGGCGCCTCGCCGTGCTTGGTCGAGGTGACCGAGATCGAGTCGAGGAAGCCGGTCACGGCTTCCAGCCAGCCGAGCTGGTGCATCGCCACGAAGAACCAGACGAACACCGCCGCGCGCACCTCCCAGGTCCGCAGCCGGCCGTTGCGGCCCACCGAGACGCGCAGCAGGAACGCGATCGCGCGGATCGCAGCGAGCGAGCCGAGCAGCTCGAGGCTCAGATTCAGGAGCCGCGTGTCGACGCTGGTGAGACCGAGCGCGCCACGGGCCGCGAGCAGCACCACCAGGGCGGCGCCGTAGGGCACCGCCAGCAGCGTCGCCTCGCGCACCGCCCGCTCGCCGGGCGCCTGCAGCTCGGCCTGCGGCCAGCGCGCCACGATCCGGCCGGCGATCAGTGCCGCGACCGCGGCAAGCGCCACCAGCACAAGCGCGACCAGCGACCCGGAGGTCAGCCAGTCGTGGGCAAATCGGGTCAGGGCGTCGGTTATGGTGTCCATCGTCGGGGTGGCGGCGCGGGGCTCAGGCGTTCAGGTCCGGGATCAGCTCGCTCTCGAGCCGAGTGATCTGGTCCTTCAGCAGCAGCTTGCGCTTCTTGAGCCGCTTCAGCTGCAGCTCGTCGACACGCAGGTCCAGTTGCAGCCGCTCGATCACGTCGTCGAGATCGCGATGCTCGATGCGCAGTTCGCGCAGCCGCTCCAGGCGCTGAAAGAGCTCGGTATTGACCTTGTCGCTGGTGTCCGTCATGCCTAGAGCGATCGGTTCGTCGCCGGCCCCCATCGTTTCCACACCGGCACGACAGCCTCGGGCAGCTTAGCCAATCGTCCGGGCCGATGCCATGCCAGCGCCGGGTCGTGGCAGTCGGAGCCCACCGAGCCGGCCAGGCCGGCGCGCAACGCGAGGCCGAGCGCGGCCTCGATCTGGTGGGGTGCGGCGCCGCCGGTCACGACCTCGAGCGCGGCGCCGCCGCCCTCGGCGAACGCTGCGACCAGGCTGCGGCGCTGGCCGGCCGACAGCGTGTAGCGCAGCGGATGCGCGAGCACCGCGGCCCCGCCCGCGGCGACGATCTCCCGGACCGTGTCCTCGAGTGCCGGCCAGCGCGTCGCGACGTGCGCGGGGCGTCCACGCCCGAGCCAGCGGTCGAACGCGGCGCCCGGGTCGGCCGCCGCGCCGAGCGCGACCAGCGCCCGGGCGAAGTGCGTGCGTGTCGGCGCCTCGTGGCCGGCGAGCGAGTCGAGCGCGGCGCGGCCCGGTGCGCCCGCGCGCTCGAGGCGCTCGGCGATCGCGCGGGCGCGCTCCCGGCGCAGCCCGAGCCGGTGCGCGACCGCATCGGACATCGCGGCCGCGGCGGGATCGACGCCGAGGCCGACGACGTGCACGGTGCGGCCCTGCCAGCTGGCCGAGAGCTCGATGCCGGTCAGGCAGCGCAGCCCATGCCGCTCGGCGGCAGCCCGCGCGGCGGCCTGGCCGGCGAGCGTGTCGTGGTCGGTGAGCGCGAAGGTCTCGACGCCGCTGCCCGCGACCAGCGCCACCAGCGCCTCCGGCTCCAGCACGCCGTCCGAGCAGGTCGAGTGCAGGTGCAGGTCGACGCGGTCGCTCATGCCATGCCGCCGCGCACGAGCGTCGGCCCGAGTCCGACGAGCTCGACCGCCTGGCCGAGCAGGATCACGAAGCCTTGGCGGCGGCCGGCGCCGTCCTCGCTGTAGTCGAACAGGTACGTGCGCTCGAGGCCGAGGCCCGCGGGGCCGCGCCGCCAGCGCCAGCGATCGAAGGCGACCGTGCCGTCGAGCAACTGCAGGCCGGCCCGCTCGCAGGCTTCGCGGGCCGCGCCAAAGGCGACCGCTTGCGCCTCGACGCCGGCGCGCCAGCCGAAGCCGAGCGCGGCTGCGGCGAGGATCACGAAGAACAGCAGGCCGACGTCGCTCACAGGTAGCGGTGCCAGGGCCGGGCGTCGTCGGCGAAGCAGACGAAGTCCGGGTTCAGCAGGCTCTCGCGGGCGTTGTAGGCGAGCGGTGTGCCGTCGCGGTCGACGACGCGCGCGCCGGCGATCTCGGCGATCGCCTGGCCGGCGGCCGTATCCCATTCCGAGGTCGGACCGACGCGCGGATAGAGGTCGGCGCTGCCGTCGGCCACCAGGCCGAACTTCGCCGCGCTGCCGAGCGGCCGGAACTCGTGCGCGCCGAGCGCCCGCAGGAACGGATCCAGGCGGCTGCCGCGGTGCGAGCGACTGCCGACCACGCGCGGCTCGCCGGCGATCCGGGCGCGCGCGGCGATCGGCACGGGGACGCCGTCGCGTCCCTGGCGGAATGCGCCGCTGCCGACGGCCGCGTAGTAGTCGACGCCCGACAGCGGCTGATGCAGCACGCCGAGCACGGGCGCGTGGCCGTGGATCAGCGCGATGTTCACGGTGAACTCGCCGCTGCGGTCGACGAACTCGCGCGTGCCGTCGAGCGGGTCCACGAGCCACAGCCATTCCCAGCCCGCACGCACCGCGAGCGGCGGGGCCGCGGCCTCCTCGGACAGCACCGGGACCTCCGGCGCGAGGTGCGCGAGGCCGTCGGCGATAATCCGGTGCGAGCGCAGGTCCGCCACCGTCAGCGGCGAATCGTCACCCTTGCGGGTGACGTCGAACTCGCCCGCATAGACCTCGAGAATCGCGGCGCCGGCCTCGCGCGCGAGCGCGACGACCTCGGTCAACAGCAGGCTGGGAACGGGCGGCATGGCGGGCTCGACGAGGGGCGCGTTATATCATGGGCCGATGCACGAACCGCCCGCACCGCTGCCTTGGGACGACATCGACACGGTGCTGCTCGACATGGACGGCACGCTGCTCGACCTGCGCTTCGACAACTGGTTCTGGCAGGAACACGTGCCGGCGGTGTACGCGCGGTCGCACGGACTCGGCGCCGACGAGGCGCTCGCGACGTTGATGCCACGCTTCGAGGCTGCCCGCGGCCGGCTCGACTGGTACTGCATCGAGTACTGGAGCCGCGAACTCGGCCTCGACATCCCGGCGATCAAGCGCCAGGTCCGCGAGCAGGTGGCCTGGATCCCCGGTGCCGAGGCGTTCCTCGCCCGGCTGCGGGCGCGCGGCAAGCGGCGCGTGCTCGTCACCAATGCGCACCCGGAGACGCTCGCGATCAAGGACGAGCACGCGGATCTCGTCGGCCATCTCGATGCCGTCTATTCGTCGCATCCGTTCGGCGCCCCGAAGGAAGATCCGGCGTTCTGGCCGCGCTTCGCGGCCGAGGTGCACTTCAATCCGGCGCGCACGCTGTTCGTCGACGACAGCCTGCCGGTGCTCGCGGCCGCCCGCGGCCACGGCATCGCGTGGCTGCGCGCCGTGCGCCGGCCGGACTCGGCGCGCCCGGCACGCGACACGCCGGGTTTCGTCGGCGTCGAGTCGGTCGCCGAGATCGTCTAGCGCGTTCAGCCGCTGAGCGCCCACCAGGCGATCGCCGCGGCGCCGAGCAGTGCCGCGCCGATCAGCGCCAGCTTGCCGGCCCGGGGCAGGGTCGAGCCACCCGTCGCCACGGCCGGTGTCGCGGCGCCGCCGTCGGAATTCGCGGCCGCATTGTTCCGGCCACGGCCGCCGCGACGACGGCGGCGGCGCTTGCGCGGCGCGCCGTCGGTGGCGACGGCGGCAGTCGTCGTGCCGTCCGCGGCTGCCGGGCGCGCCGGCTCGGGACGGCGCGGCGGACGCGGCTCGCGCCGCGGCGCTTCCTCGCCCGGCGGACGCGCGCCGCGCTCGGCGGCCGCCTCCAGGGGCGCGGACGGCGGGCGCGGGCCCGAGCCGGAACCCGAACCCGAGCCCGAGCGGTCCCCCGGACGCGGTCCACCGCGTCCGCGGCCGCCGGCGCCGCGCGGGCCCGGTCCCGAGCGCGGGCCGCCGCCGCGCGGTCCGCCCCGACCGTGGCCGTGACCGCGGCCGCCACGGCTGTGGTGCTCGTACGGCGCCTCGACCGCCTCGGCGACGATCGCCGGGTCGACGGCCTCGACCGGCAGCTTGCGGCCGATGAACGACTCGATGTCCGGCAGCGACTGCACGTAGTCCTCGCAGCCGAAGCTGATCGCGTCGCCCGCCGCGCCGGCGCGCGCCGTGCGCCCGATCCGGTGCACGTAGTCCTCCGGGTCCTGCGGCAGGTCGTAGTTGAAGACGTGGCTGACGTCGGGGATGTGCAGGCCGCGCGCCGCGACGTCGGTCGCGATCAGCACCGGCAGGCGCCCCTCGTGGAAGTCGCGCAGCATCCGCAGGCGCTTGTTCTGCGGCACGTCGCCGCTCATGGCCTCGGCGTCGATCTGGTTCGCGCGCAGCGTTGCCTCGAGCCGCTCGGCGGTGCGCTTCATGTTGACGAACACCATCGTGCGCGTCGCGTTCAGGTTCTTGAGGAGCCCGATCAGCAGGCCGACCTTCTCCTCCATGGACGGGAAGTAGATCACCTGGCGCACGCGGTCGGCGGTGACCTTCTCCGGCTCGATGCGCACGAGCTCGGGCTCGTTCATGTGCTCGTAGGCGAGCTCGAGCACCCGCTGCGACAGCGTCGCCGAGAACAGCATCGACAGCCGCTGCGCGGGCTCCGGCATGCGGCGGAGCAGGTAGCGGATGTCGGCGATGAACCCGAGGTCGAACATGCGGTCGGCCTCGTCGAGGACCATGACCTGCACGTGCCGCAGGTCGAAGACCCGCTGCTTGTAGTAGTCGATGATCCGGCCGGGCGTGCCGATCAGGACGTCGACGCCGGCCTCGAGCTGGCGGCGCTGCTTCTCGTAGTCGACGCCGCCGAAGGCGAGCCCGAGCGTAAGCCCCGTGTACTGGCCCAGCAGCTCCGCGTCCTTGTGGATCTGCACCGCGAGCTCGCGGGTCGGCGCCAGGATGAAGCCGCGCGGCGAGGTGATCGGCCGGTCGGGCGGCGGCGCATGCCGCAGCAGGTTCGCGAACATCGCGACCAGGAAGGCGGCGGTCTTGCCGGTGCCGGTCTGCGCCTGGCCGGCGACGTCGAGGCCGGCGAGGGCCCGTGGCAACGTGCCCGCCTGGATCGGCGTGCAGCGCTCGAAGCCGGCGTCGGCGATGCCGCGCGCGAGTGGCTCGGGGAGGTGGAGACTGGAGAAGCTGAGATCGGTTACCGGTGTCTGCTCTGTCACGGATGTCACATTTGGCTGGGGTTCACGGCGGCGGGAAAACTTGCAAAGCAACCGTGGACCGGATAAAACATCGCCTCATTCGGCAGCCCTGCCGTACCCATTCAGGTCCCAAGGTCCACTAGATCGGTTCTCGAACCGGGTCTTTTACGGGTCTTAACTTCAGGCTCACCGAGCCTTCATCCGGAGAATCTGGCTACCCGCGAACGGATCCCCCGAGGAGCACCGCTTCCCGCCTAGGGACGGTTGCCTCCCAGAAGCGCGCATTTTGCCGCAACGCGAACGCGCCGTCACGGCCGGTGATTCCGGCGACGCCAATCTGGGCCCGGCGCTGAGCGCCTGAGCCCGAAATCCGTTACCCCAAACCGCTTCCTTTCGACCTCACCACACCCCAACGCCCTTCCGGCATCCCAACCGCCCGAAAACCCACTTTTCGGCATATCCGTTCCTCAGGAGGACAACCCGCGTGAGCGGCCCAAACATCATTCACACCAGCGATGCGAACTTCGATCGCGACGTGCTCAAGGCTGAAAAGCCCGTGCTTCTCGACTTCTGGGCCGAGTGGTGCGGTCCGTGCAAGATGATCGCCCCGATCCTCGACGAGATCGCGACGGACTACGGCGACCGCCTCAGCATCGCCAAGATCAACATCGACGAGAACCCGGCCACGCCGCCCAAGTACGGCATCCGCGGCATCCCGACGCTGATCCTGTTCAAGAACGGCACCGTCGAGGCGCAGAAGGTCGGTGCCGTCACCCGCTCGCAGCTGGCGGCCTTCCTGGACAGCCACCTGTGAGGGGCTATCTCGGCAGCCCCGGCCGGAACCGGCCGAAGGGCGGCGGCCAGAAGCACGGCGGCCACCGCGGCAACGCCGACGGTAATCGCGACCCGAACTGGCGCGGACCCCGCGACCAGGGCCCGCCCGAGGACTTCCCGGACGCCGACGACGTCGGAATTATCTCGATGGCCGAGCTCGAGGGCGTGCGCCGCTCGATGAGCCTGACGGACCTCAAGAAGAAGCCGATCCACGAGCTGGTGCAGGTCGCCGAGGGCCTCGGCCTCGAGAACGTCGCGCGCCAGCGCAAGCAGGACGTGATCTTCTCGCTGCTGAAGGCGCACGCGCGCAATGGCGAGGCGATCTACGGCGACGGCGTGCTCGAGATCCTGCAGGACGGCTTCGGCTTCCTGCGCTCGGCGGACGGCTCCTACCTCGCCGGGCCGGACGACATCTACGTCAGCCCGAGCCAGATCCGGCGCTTCAACCTGCGCACCGGCGACTCGATCTCCGGGCTCATCCGTCCGCCCAAGGACGGCGAGCGCTACTTCGCGCTGCTGAAGGTCGGCCAGATCAACTTCGACGCGCCGGAAAGCTCGCGCAACAAGTCGCTGTTCGAGAACCTGACGCCGCTGCACCCGACCAAGCGGCTGAAGCTCGAGCGCGGCAATGGCAGCACCGAGGACATGACCGCTCGCGTGATCGATCTGACCGCGCCGATCGGCAAGGGCCAGCGCGGGCTGATCGTCTCGCCGCCGAAGGCCGGCAAGACGATGCTGCTGCAGAACATCGCGACCAGCATCACGTACAACCACCCGGACGTGTACCTGATCGTGCTGCTGATCGACGAGCGGCCCGAGGAAGTGACCGAGATGGCCCGCACCGTGAAGGGCGAGGTCGTGGCCTCGACCTTCGACGAGCCGGCCAGCCGGCACGTGCAGGTCGCGGAGATGGTCATCGAGAAGGCCAAGCGGCTCGTCGAGCACAAGCGCGACGTCGTGATCCTGCTCGATTCGATCACGCGCCTCGCGCGCGCCTACAACACCGTGGTGCCGAGCTCCGGCAAGGTGCTGACCGGCGGCGTCGACGCGAATGCGCTGCAGCGGCCGAAGCGCTTCTTCGGTGCCGCGCGCAACGTCGAGGAGGGCGGCTCGCTGACGATCATCGCCACCGCGCTGATCGACACCGGCTCGCGCATGGACGACGTGATCTACGAGGAGTTCAAGGGCACGGGCAACTCGGAAATCCACCTCGACCGGCGCATCGCCGAGAAGCGCATCTACCCGGCGGTCAACATCAACCGCTCCGGCACGCGCAAGGAAGAACTGATCACGGCGACTGACGAGCTGCAGAAGATCTGGATCCTGCGCAAGCTGCTGCACCCGATGGACGAGCTCGCGGCGGTCGAGTTCCTGATCGACAAGATGAAGGACACGAAGACCAACGACGAGTTCTTCGCGTCGATGAAGCGCTGACCGCCGGGCGCGCGCCGTGACGCCGGCCGTGGTCGAGGCGCTCGCGCGCCAGGACGAGCGGCTCGCCCGCGCGATCGCGCTGGTCGGCCCGTGCGGCATCAAGCGTGGCCGCGGTGCGCCGTTCGAGGCGCTGCTGTCGGCGATCGCGCACCAGCAGGTGCACGGCAACGCGGCGGCGGCGATCCTCGGCCGCTTCCGCGCGCTGTACGCGGGCGGGCGCTATCCGACGCCGGCCGAGCTCGCGGCGACCTCCGAGGCGACGCTGCGCGGCGTCGGTCTGTCGCGGGCCAAGGCGCTCGCGATGCGCGACGTCGCGGCCCGCACCCTCGACGGCACCGTGCCCGACCGGCGCACGATCGCGCGGCTCGACGACGAGGCGGTCATCGAGCGCCTCTGCGAGGTGCGCGGTGTCGGCCGCTGGACCGCCGAGATGATCCTGATGTTCACGCTGAACCGGCCGGACATCTTGCCGGTCGGCGACTTCGGCATCCGCGAGGGCTTCCGGCTGCTGCACGGCAAGCGCCGGCAGCCGAAGCCGCAATGGCTCGCCCGCTACGGCGAACGCTGGGCGCCCTATCGAACCACGGCGAGCTGGTACCTGTGGCGCTACGTCGAGCACGTACGCGCCGAGCGCCGCGCCGGCTGAGGCGGCGCGGCGTCGGCCGCGCGCCGCTCAGGGGTTCGGTGCGACCGGCGGCGATCCCCACGGACCGTGACCGTGCGAACCGCGCGCGGCGGCCTGGGCCTGGAGGCGCGCCTGCAGCGTCACGAGCTTCGCGCGCTGTCCGGGCGTCAGCACGCTGTGGACCTGAGCGCGCAGCTGGCTTGCCTCGAGCACGAACTGCGAGGCCAGGTCGGCGGCCGCCTGGCTGGTGCTCGCCACGACCGTCTGGTACGCCGGATCGTCCGGCGCCGTCGCCAGCAGCTTCTCCGAGTTCGCGCGCAGCTCGGCGTGCAGCCGCTCGAAGTCGGGCCGCGCCTGCTCGAAGAAGCCATGGATCGTCTGGCGCTGCTCGGGCGTGAGGGCGAGCTCGTCGGCGAGGTGGCCGAGCAGTGCGTGCGGCATCAGCCCCGACAGCAGCAGGCCGGGAGGTCGGCCGGCGGCCGGCGCGGGCGGCTCGGCGGCGAGCGTGGCGGCGTAGGCTACGCCGCCGAGGATGATCGCGGCGCCGACGCCGGCGAGCGTCGCAAGCCATCGTCTGCGTTCCATGGTCGGCTCCTGGTCATCGGGCCCGGCGGGGCCCCGGCCGCAGAGGCTGCGCGCCGGGTCCGTAGAGGAGTGATGGCTCGTGGCAAAGCAGGCGCAAAGTTTCGTCAAGTGCCGGGCCCGCAGATGACAGCCGGGGCGCCCCGGCGGCACCATGCGGCCATGACGGTGACCGCGCCCACGCCCAGGATCCTGCTGGTCGACGACGACCGGGAACTGACCGCGATGCTGTCGGAGTACCTGGGCCGCGAGGGCTTCGACGTGGCGGTCTTCCACGACGGCGGCGTCGCGCTCGAGCGGCTCGTCGAACCGGGCGGCGAGCGGCGCCCCGACCTCATCGTGCTGGACGTGATGCTGCCCGGCCGGAACGGCCTCGACGTGCTGCGCGCGCTGCGCGCGCGCGAGTCCGCGCCGCCGGTGCTGATGCTGACGGCGCGCGGCGACGACGTCGACCGCATCGTCGGGCTCGAGCTCGGGGCGGACGACTACCTCGCCAAGCCCTTCAACCCGCGCGAGCTGGTCGCGCGCATGCGCGCGGTGCTGCGGCGTGTCAGCGACCCGCGCACGACGCACGAGCCGCTGACGCTCGGTCCGCTGCGCCTCGATCCGTCGCGCCACCGCGCGACGATGCGCGGCGCATCCGTCGAACTCACCGGTGCCGAGTTCCGCGTGCTCGAGGTGCTGCTGCGCGGCGCCGGGCGCATCGCGAGCCGCGAGACGCTGACCGAGCAGGCGCTCGGCCGCAAGCTCGAGCTCTACGACCGCAGCGTCGACACCCATGTCAGCAACCTGCGGCGCAAGCTCGGCCTCGGCGCCGAGGCCGAGCTCGAGATCCGCGGCATCCGCGGCGCGGGCTACCTGCTGACGCGGCCGGACGACGCCACCACGCCGTGAACAGCCTCTACGGCCGGATCTTCCTGTCGTTCTGGGCGGTGATGGTGCTGATCGTCGGCGGCACCGCCGGCCTCACGTACCTGGTGCTCGCCGAGCGCGGCGAGGACCTGCCGCGCGGCGCCGCCGAACTCACGCACGAGGCGGCGCGAGCGCTCGCCGAGGGCGGCGAGCCGGGCCTTCGCGAGTGGCTGACCCACGGCCCGACCCACGGACCCGAGGTGCGCGTGCTGGTCGTCGACGAGGAGGGCCGCGAACTCCTCGGCCGCCCGCTGCCGCCGCACGTCGGCCGGCTGCTGCACGCCCCGCGCGGCGGCTTGCCGGACGTGCCCGGCCTCGAGGTGGTCCCGGCGCGGCCGCTGCCACAGCTCGTCGCCCCGGACGGGCGCCACTTCGGCGTGCTGGTGCTGCCGCCGCACCGGCCCTTCGGCCTGCTGAGCGCCGTGCCCGAGGCTCGCATCGGCGTGCTGCTCTTGGCGCTCGCCGTGACCGGCACCGCGAGCTGGCTGCTGACGCGCTCGATCACCCGCCCGGTGCGCGCGCTCGGCGCCGCGACCCGCGATCTCGCCGGCGGCAACCTCGACGCGCGGGTCGCGGCCGGCGTCAGCGGTCGCGGCGACGAGCTCGGCACGCTGGCACGGGACTTCGACGCGATGGCTGGGCGGCTGCGCGAGCTCGTGAAGGCGCGCGAGCAGCTGCTGCGCGACGTGTCGCACGAACTGCGCTCCCCGCTCGCGCGGATGCGCGTCGCGGTCGGTCTCGCGCGCCAGCCCGGCAGCGACGCGGGGCGCGAGCTCGACCGGCTCGAGACCGAGATCGAGCGGCTCGACCGGCTGATCGGCCAGGTGCTGCACCTGTCGCGGCTCGATGCCGCCGGTCGAGCCGACCTCGCCGACGACCTCGACGTGGCCGAGCTCGTCGACGCGATCGCCCGGGACGCCGCCTTCGAGGCCCAGGGCCGCGGTGTCACGATCGACTGGCAACCGCCGCCCGCCGCGGCGCGCGTCCGCGGCCACGGCGACTGGCTCGCGAGTGCCATCGAGAACGTCGTCCGCAATGCGGTTCGCTACACCGCGGTCGGCACCGCGGTCGAGATCCGGCTCGAGGCCACCGCCGAGGCGATCGTGGTGCGCGTCCGCGATCGCGGTCCGGGCGTGCCGGCGGAGGAGCTGCAGCGGATCTTCGAGCCGTTCCACCGCGTCGCCGAGTCCCGAACCCGCGAAAGCGGCGGCGACGGCATCGGACTCGCGATCACCGCAAGGGTGTTCGCGGCCCACCGCGGCTCGGCGAGCGCGCGCAACGCGACGGGCGGCGGTCTCGAGGTCACGCTGACGCTGCCGGCCGCCACGGCCTGAGGCGGTCCTGGCGGACGGCTGTAGCAGAAAAGCAACTGTAATATTTGCGCTTAACCCCCTGAATTAGACATACTCGCAACACTTACGGGTGCGAGTTCAGCAACAGCACCCGGCCGAATTCGAACCGCTGGGGGTCCCATGTCGCAGAACTACCGTCATCCGCTCCTCACTCTTGCCGTGGCCGGGGCGCTCGCCACGAGCGCAGTGGCCGCCGCCGAAGACAAGGGGCTGCTCGAGGAGATCGTCGTCACCGCGCAGAAGCGCGAGGTGTCGCTGCAGAAGGTGCCGTTCTCGGTTGCCGCGGTGACCGAGGAGCAGATCCGCTCGAGCGGCGCGCAGAACATCGTCGACCTGTCGCGCAACGTCTCGGGCCTGATCATCACCGACCTCGGCCCGGGCCAGAGCCAGGTCGCGATCCGCGGCATCAGCGCCGGCCAGGTCATCCGCGACCAGCCGGGCGTGAAGCCGGCGGTCGGCATGTACCTCGACGAGAGCTCGATCGCGGTCGCGCTGTTCACGCCGGACCTCGACCTCTATGACCTGGAGCGCGTCGAGGTGCTGCGCGGCCCGCAGGGCACGATCTTCGGCTCGGGCTCCGAGACGGGCACCGTTCGCTACATCACGTCGCAGCCGAAGCTCGGCCTCACCGAGGGCTCCTACCAGCTCGACCTCAGCAAGGTCTCCGGCGGCGGCGTCGGCGGCGACGCCAAGGGCGCGATCAACTTCCCGCTGGGCGACAACGCCGCGGCGCGCATCGTCGCCTACCAGGACTGGATCCCGGGCTTCATCAAGGCCTACGGCCCGAACGGCTCGGTGGACAACAACGTCAACCGCGGCACGAAGTCGGGCGCGCGCGTCGCGGTCACCTGGAAGCCGAACGACCAGCTGACCATCACGCCGCGCTTCGTCTACCAGGACCTGCAGACCGACGGCTTCCCGCGCACCGACGTCTACAACATCCTCGGCAACCCGTACACGACGACCGAGCCGGCCGTGCCGCTCGGCGACCGGACGCAGTACCGGCAGCTGCGCGAGGGCATCAACGACAACTTCCGCCTCGGCGACGTCAAGATCGTCTATGACTTCGGCCCGGCGGCGCTGACCTCGATCACCTCGTTCCTGAACCGCGACGTGCTGGTCACGCGCGACGCCACGCAGCTGACCGGCAGCGTGACGTACCAGTTCGGCGGCACCTCGGCCGACATCCGCACCAGCTCGCCGCTGCTCGACCACACCGACCTGCAGTCCTTCAGCCAGGAAATCCGCGTCGGTTCGCAGGGCAAGCAGACCGTCGACTGGCTGGTCGGCGCCTACTACGAGCACTACCGCAAGGCCTACGGCCAGGACCTGCCGACGCCGGGCTACGATGCCATCGCCGCGCGCCTGCTGTGCGGCCCGACGCCGACGCAGGCCTGCATCACCGGCGTCTCAGGCCCGGGCAACGGCGCGCCGGTCGACGAGCCGTTCTACTCGAACCTGCACTACAGCTTCGAGCAGATCGCGGCCTTTGCCGAGGCCACCTGGCACCTCAACGACGTCTGGGCGGCGACCGCCGGCGCGCGCGTCTACTCCTACGACGAGAACCGTACGCTGGTGTTCGGCGGCCTGTTCGCCGTGCCGCAGGGCCCGGTGCCCGGCTCGGTGCGCGCGAGCGGCGCGGCACCGCGCGGCATCCTGTCGTGGGACGTGACCTCCGACGTGCGCCTGAACCTGCAGGCGTCGAAGGGCTTCCGGCTCGGCGGCATCAACGACCCGCTGAACGCGACCATCTGCTCGCCCTCCGACCTGTCGAGCTACAGCGGCCACCCGACCTGGAACAACGAGGGTGCGTGGAACTATGAGCTTGGCGCGAAGATGCGCTTCCTCGATCGCCGCGTGACCTTCAACGTGTCGGCGTTCTACACGGACATCAAGGACCTGCAGGTGCCGGTCGATGCCGGCAGCTGCTCCTCGCGCGTCGTGTTCAACGTGCCGAAGGCGCGCAGCCAGGGCCTCGAGGCCGAGCTCTTCGCGCGGCCGACCCAGAACTGGGACTTCAGCCTGACGGCGACGTACGCCGATGCGACGCTGCAGTCGACGGTCACCGACTCCTCGGGTGCCCCGATCCCGGGCCTCGTCAGCGGCAACCGCCTCGCGACCTCACCGAAGCTGCAGGCGGCCGCCAGCGTCGGCTTCACGCTGCCGGGCGCGATCCACGGCACGTGGGACTACTTTGCGGTGGCGACCGGCCAGTACGTCGGCGCGTCGTGGCGTTCGGTGGGTGACGAGCAGCCGGGCTACGGCACGGTGCCGTCGTCGCTGTTCTTCGCGTTCGGCAATCCGACGATCAGCAGCTTCTCGTTCAACCCCGAGCTCGATGCCTACCACATCGTGAACTTCCGGACCGGGTTCCGGGCGGGCAACACCGAGTTGGCTGCGTTCGTGAACAACGTGACCGACGAGAGCGCGCACCTGTCGCTCGACGTCGAGCGCGGCCGCCGCGCCCGCGTCGGCTACCTGACCAACCAGCCGCGCACCTTCGGGCTGTCGGTCTCGCAGAAGTTCTGATCAACGTCCCGGCCGGGCAGCCGCCGCGCGGTTGTCCGGCCGGGAATCCTTCCCGCGGCCCGCCGTGCGCTCAGCGCGCGGGCTTTCTGAACTTCAGCACGAAATTGTCGGCCTCGCCGATCGCGAGGTACTTGGCGCGGTCCTTGTCGCCCATCTCCAGCGTCGGCGGCAGCGTCCACACGCCCTTCGGCCAGTCCTTGGTGTCCTTCGGGTTCGCGTCGATCTCCGAGGAGCCGGCCAGCTCGAAGCCGGCCTTCTTGGCGAGCGCGATCGCATAGTCCTCGCGCACGTAGCCGTCCTCCGCCTTCGGGTCCTGCGGCTTGTCGGTGCGGCCGCGATGGCCCTCGATGCCGAGGATGCCGCCCGGCTTCAGCGCCTTGTAGGCGGCCGCCATGACGTCCTCGGCGTAGCCCGCCTCCATCCAGTTGTGGATGTTGCGGAAGGTCAGCACGAGGTCGGCGCTGCCGGCCGGCGCGATCTCGAAGTGGCCGGGACCGAGCGTGGTCTCGTGGATCGTGCCGAGGCGCTCCTGCTGCGCCGCCACCTTGGCGCGCCAGCGGGTGACGCCCGAGTCCTCCTCGGCGTTGCCGGGCGAGGGCAACGCGACGAAGTAGCGCCCTTCCTTCTTGAGGTAGGGGCCGAGGATCTCGGTCCAATAGCCGCCGCCCGGCCACAGCTCGACCACGGTCATCTGCGGCTTGAGGCCGAAGAACGTCAGTTCCTCGAGCGGGTGGCGCGCGCTGTCGCGGGCGATGAAGCGCGCATCGCGCCCGCTGCTCGCGATCGCGGCCGCGAGCGCGGGATCGGGCTTCGTCGCGGTCGCCGCCGGCGGGTCGGCGAGCGCGGTCGTGGCGAGGCCGAGGGAGGCGGCGACGGCGAGCGAGAGGGCGAGGCTCGGGAGTCGGGGCATCGGGATCTCCTGTCAGGGGCGGCCATTCTAGCGCCGCCGGCCCGCCGGTCGCGGCCGCCTCAGGCCTCGCGCGCGAGCTCGCGGTCGATGATCCGCGTCAGCTCGTCCTCGATGCGGCCGCGCAGCAGCGCGAGCGGCAGGCCGAGCCGCGCCTCGACGACGACCTCCCCGGCCAGGACGGCGACCGTGCCGTGGACCTTCGAGTGCTCGATCCGCAGCACCTCGCCCTGCCAGCGGCACTCGGCGCCGTAGCGCTCGCGGAGCTTCGCCGCGGCGGCGGCGACCCGGCGCCGTGCCTCCTCCGGCGCGAGCGCGTGCGGCCGGCGGATCTCGAGCCGGCTCATCGGCCGGCGGCGCGCTCGCGGGCGATCGCGCGATGGCCGATGTCGCGCCGGCACTGCGCGCCGTCGAAGGCGATGGCATCGACCAGCGCGTACGCCGCCTGCTGCGCCGCGGCGACGGAGGCGCCACGGCCGACGGCGCAGAGTACCCGGCCGCCCGCGGTGACGACGGCGTCGGCGACGCGCGCCGTGCCCGCGTGGAAGACCTTGCCCGGCAGCCGCGCTGCGGCCTCGAGACCCCGGATCGGGTCGCCCTTGCGCGGCGAGTCCGGGTAGCCCGCCGCGGCCAGCACCACCCCGACCGCGGCCTCCGGGCTCCAGCGCGGCGCGGCGCGCTCGAGCGCACCGGCGAGCGCCGCGTCGATGAGGTCGACCAGGTCGGAGTCGAGCCGCATCAGGATCGGCTGCGTCTCCGGATCGCCGAAGCGGCAGTTGAACTCGAGCACGTTCGGCGTGCCGTCGGCGGCGATCATCAGGCCGGCGTACAGGAAGCCCGTGTACGGCGTGCCGTCGGCGGCGAGCCCTCGGATCGTGGGATCGATCACCTCGCGCAGGATGCGCGCGTGCAGCGCCGGCGTCACGACCGGTGCCGGCGAATAGGCGCCCATGCCGCCGGTGTTGGGCCCGCGGTCGCCGTCACCGAGCCGCTTGTGGTCCTGCGAGGTCGCGAGCGGCAGCGCCCGCTCGCCGTCCACGATCACGATGAAGCTGGCTTCCTCGCCCTCGAGGAACTCCTCGACCACGACCGTGTCGCCTGCCGGGCCGAAGGCCCCGGCGAACATCGACTCGATCGTGGCGAGCGCCTCCTCGACGCTCGCCGCGATCACCACGCCCTTGCCCGCGGCAAGGCCGTCCGCCTTGACGACGATCGGCGGGCGCTGCGCGCGCACGAACGCCGGATCGAAGTTCGCCCGCGTGAAGCGCGCGTAGGCCGCGGTCGGGATCCGGTGGCGGGTCAGGAATTCCTTGGTGAAGGCCTTCGAGCCCTCGAGTCGCGCGCAGGCGCGCGACGGGCCGAAGCAGCGCAGGCCGGCCGCCGCGAAGTCGTCGACGATGCCGAGTACCAGCGGCCCTTCGGGGCCAATGATCGTCAGGTCGATGCGTGCGCCCAGGGCGAACGCCCGCAGTGCCGCGACGTCGTCGGCCGCGATCGGAACGTTCTCGCACTTCGGCTCGGCCAGCGTTCCGGCGTTGCCGGGTGCGACGTAGACGCGCGCGACGCGCGGCGAGGCCGCGACCTTCCAGGCGAGCGCGTGCTCGCGGCCGCCGGACCCGACGATCAGGACCTTGAGCGACACGTCGCTCAGTGCCGGAAGTGGCGCATGCCGGTGAACACCATCGCCATGCCGTGCTCGTCGGCGGCGGCGATGACCTCGTCGTCGCGCATCGAGCCGCCCGGCTGGATCACGGCGGCGATGCCGTACTCGGCGGCGACGTCGAGGCCGTCGCGGAACGGGAAGAACGCGTCCGAGGCGAGCGCGGCGCCGCGCACCGGCAGGCCCGCGTCGGCGGCCTTCATCGCCGCGATCCGGCTCGAGACGACCCGGCTCATCTGCCCGGCGCCGATGCCGAGCGTCAGCCGGTCGCGGGCGTAGATGATCGCGTTCGACTTCACGTACTTGCACACCTGCCAGGCGAAGCGCAGGTCCTCGAGTTCGGCGGCGGTCGGCGCGCGGCGCGAGACGACCTTGAGGTCGCCGGCAGCGAGGGTGCCGACGTCGCGGTCCTGGACCAGCAGCCCGCCGACGACGCTGCGGACCTCGTGCGCCGGCCCGGACGCTCCGTGCAGTTCGCCGGTGACCAGCACGCGCACGTTGGCCTTGGCGCCGGTGACCGCGAGCGCCTCGTCCGAGGCGGCCGGCGCGATGATGACCTCGACGAACTGCTGGTCGACGATCGCGCGCGCCGTGGCCGCGTCGAGCGCGCGGTTGAAGGCGATGATGCCGCCGAACGCCGAGGTCGGATCGGTGCGGTAGGCCTGCCGGTAGGCGGCCTCCGGCGACTCGGCGAGCGCGACGCCGCAGGGATTCGCGTGCTTGACGATCACGCAGGCGGGCGTCGCGAACTGGCGCACGCACTCGAGTGCCGTGTCGGCGTCGGCGATGTTGTTGTAGGAAAGCTCCTTGCCCTGCAGCTGGCGAGCGCTCGCGACGCCGGTGCCGCCCGGCAGCGCATCGCGGTAGAACGCGCCGCGCTGGTGCGGATTCTCGCCGTAACGCAGGTCGAGCTTCTTGAGGTAACGCAGCTCGAGCGCGGCCGGGAAGCCATCGGTGTCGCCGGCGGCGACGCCGAGATAGGAGGCCACCATCGTGTCGTAGCGCGCGGTGTGCGCGTAGGCGCGCGCCGCGAGCCGCTGGCGCAGCGCAAAGTCGGTGCCGCCGGCCTCGAGCGCCGCGAGCAGCTCGCCGTAGTCGGCCGGGTCGACCACGACCGCGACGTGCGCGTGGTTCTTGGCGGCGGCGCGCAGCATGGCCGGACCGCCGATGTCGATGTTCTCGACGCAGTCGTCGTAGCTCGCGCCGGGCCTCGCGACCGTCTCGGCGAAGGGATACAGGTTCACGACCAGGAGGTCGATCGGCTCTATGCCGTGCGCGCGCATCACCGCCTCGTCCTCGCCGCGGCGGCCGAGCAGGCCGCCGTGCACGCGCGGGTGCAGCGTCTTGACGCGCCCGTCCATGATCTCGGGAAAGCCGGTGTAGGCGGAGACCTCGGTGACCGCGAGCCCGGCCCCGGCGAGCAGCTTCGCCGTGCCGCCGGTCGAGAGCAGCGCCACGCCCCGGGCGGCGAGGGCGCGGGCGAGCTCGACGACGCCGTCCTTGGCCGAAACGCTGAGCAGCGCGCGCCGTACCGGCACGCGCGCTGCCGCACTACTCGACAAGTCCGTAGTCCTCGAGCTTGCGGCGCAGCGTGCCGCGGTTGATGCCGAGGATCTCGGCCGCGCGGCACTGGTTGCCGTCGGTGTGGCGCATCACGGCCCGGAACAGCGGCTCTTCGACCTCGCGCATCACGAGCTCGTACAGGCCCGATGGGCGGTGGCCGTTCAGGCGCTCGAAGTAGGCCCCGAGTGCGGCCTCGGCGTGCTCGCGCAGCGGCACGTCCTTGAAGCCGCCACGTGGCGGCGCCGGGACAATAATCTCGCGCCGCGTGCGCGTCGCCCGTCTGCCGTTGACCATCGCGCTACCCCGTCTGCCCGCCGGTGGCGGGGCGGCCGCCTCAGGCAGCCGACACCCGTCGCTCGGGGCTGCGTTCGGCGCCAGCCCGGCGATCCGGCTCTTGTTGCTCCCCGGCGGCCGCGACCGGCGCAACCGCCTCGAACCAGTCGCGCGCGAGCTGCCTCTGCACCGATGCGTTCTCGACGACGCGCAGTTCGCGGAACAGCGCCCGTTCGGCGCTGGCGGCAGCGTGGTCGTCATCGAGAGTCGGCGGATGGGCCGGTAGCACGGTATCGCGATACCAGCCGAGATGCTTGCGCGCCACCCGCACGCCAGTCGACTCCCCGTAGAAGTCGTACAGCTCGTTCAGGTGCGTGAGCATGATATCACGGACCTCGCCGGGCACCGGCGGCGCGCACGACCGTCCGGTTCTGAGGAAATGCCCGATCTCGCGGAAGATCCACGGCCGGCCCTGCGCCGCGCGCCCGATCATCACGCCATCTGCAGCGGTTTCTTCGAGTACCGCGCGCGCTTTCGGGCCGGAGTCGATGTCGCCATTCGCAAAAACCGGAATGCGCACCGCGGCCTTGATCGCGGCGATCGTCGCGTACTCGGCGTCGCCCTGGTAGTGATCGGCGCGCGTGCGGCCGTGCACCGCGAGCGCCTGGATGCCGCTCGCCTCGGCGATGCGCGCGACGCTCGGGCCGTTGCGATGCTCGCGGTCCCAGCCGGTGCGCATCTTGAGCGTGACCGGCACCGGGACCGAGGCGACCACGGCCTCGAGGATGCTGGCGACCAGACCCTCGTCGCGCAGCAGCGCCGAGCCCGCAGCCCGATGGCAGACCTTCTTGGCCGGGCAGCCCATGTTGATGTCGATGACCTCGGCGCCGAGGTCGACGTTGCGGCGCGCGGCCTCGGCCATCATCCCGGGCTCGCCGCCGGCGATCTGCACGATGCGCGGCGTCGGCTCGCCGGCGTGGTCGAGGCGCCGGCGCGACTTGTCCGTGTGCCACAGGCGTACATCCGAGGTGACCATCTCGGAGGCGGCGACCCCGGCGCCGAGGCGCCGGCACAGTCGCCGGAACGGCCGGTCCGTGACGCCCGCCATCGGCGCCAGCGCGAGCGGCGCCGGCAGCAGGTACGGACCGATCCGCATCAGGTGCCGGCCTTCGCGTCGGCGCCGCAGAGCAGCACGCCGTGACGCGCGAGGCAGACGTCGAGCTCGAAGCCGACCGCCTGGTTGCCGGGGTCGGCGAGCTTGAGGTCCGCGTCGGCGCGCGCACCGCTCGCGAGCAGCGAGCGCGGCTGCGCGCGGCCCGGCAGGTACTCGGCCGGCGTGAACTCGCGGCGACCGACGCGGCTGCCGAAGCGGTCCTCGAGGGTCACCCGCAGCAGCGGGTAGGGCTGGCTGCGCGCCGCCTTGTTGACGATGCTGGCGCGCAGCGTCAGCACGCCCGCCACTTCCTCGCTCTGCGCGCCCCACTGGCGCACGTCGAAGGCCGTCAGGTCCCAGTTCGGCTCGAGCGGCAGGCCGAAGCGCGCGTACAGCGAGGCGAGCGCCGGGCCGAGCATCGGCGAATCGGCGAGCGCCTCGCGATAGTGGTTCACGACCTGCGCCAGCAGCGCGAGGCTGAGGGCGATCGCGGCCGCCATCGCCGCGATGCGGCGCCCGGGCGGCGGGCCGGGCTCGGGCTCGGCGGGCGGCGCGCGCTCGCGAAAGTCGACGTCGACCGGCGCCACGGGCGGCGGCGGCCGCTCGTGCGGAATCCACGGCGTGAACTCCGGGGACGACGTGGCCGCGGGCGCCAGCGGCGGCCCGGCCGCTACCTCGGGCTGCGCGGCCGCCGCAGGCGACTCCGCCGCCGCCGTGGCGACCGGCCCGAGCGCCTCGGGCTCGAGCTCGACGTCCGTGAAGTCGGGCTGCGGGAACTCGTCGGTCCGGGCGAGCGGGTCGTCGCCGGTCTCGAGGATCGTGAGCTCGTCCGGGGCTTCGAACGGCTCCGCACTCGCCCGCGAGGCGGCGAGGTCGAGGTCGAGCGGCGTGACCGTCGCGGTCGGATCCTTGACGAAGACCTGGTCCCAGCTGTCGGCCGGCAGGTTGAACTCGAGCGCGGCGTCCGGGATCTCGGGCTCGGGCGTCGCTTCGAGCACGATGTCCTCGACGTCGGCGGGCTCGAGGACGTTCTCCTCGGGCTCGGCCGCGGCCATCGCGGGCGCGGGCACCGGGGTGCTCGCGGGCGGCGCGGCGTCGCGCGTGCGCGCCGCGCCGCGGGCGAGTTCCGCGGCGATCGCGCCGAGCTCGCGTTCCTCGTCGGCCGAGGGCCGGTGCCGCGTGGCTCCGCCAGAGCCAGCGGTCGGGGCCGTCGGTGCCGGCGACGCGGCAGGCGCGGGCGGTGGCGCGGCGGTGCGCGTGTCCGGGGCGCCGGCGATTCGCGAGGCCGAGGCGGCGTTGACGTCGAGCTCGACGTCGTCGCTCAGGTAGCGCAGCGCATCGAAGCTCGTGTCGCAGACGCCACAGCGGACCTGGCCCTGGGCGATCCGCAGCACCGGCGCGGTGACGCGGAACACGGTCGCGCATTCAGGACATTGCGTGTACACGCGCGAGCCTCAGCGACGCCGTCCGGCGAGGAGCACCCAGTCGCCGCGCTGGCGCGGCGCCTCCATATCAAACCACGGCCGGTACGCCGCCGCCACGGCCTCGGCCTGCGCCACGAGCAGGCCCGACAGCACCACCGCGCCGCCCGGGCGGGCGGCCGCCGCGATCCGGGGCGCGAGCTCGACCAGCGGCTCGGCCAGGATGTTCGCGAGCACCACGTCGTAGCCCTCGCCCCAGGGCGCATCGGCGGGCGCGACGCTGAGCCCGGCGCTGACGTCGTTGCGGGCGGCGTTGTCGCGCGTCGCGATCAGGGCCTGCGGATCCAGGTCCTGCGCATGCACCGCCGCCGCCCCGAGCGCCAGCGCGGCGAGCGCGAGGATGCCTGAGCCGGTGCCGACGTCGAGCACGCGGCGGCCGGCGAGGGCCGCGCCGTCGAGCCAGTCGAGGCAGAGCGCGGTGGTCGCGTGCGTGCCGGTGCCGAAGGCGAGGCCCGGGTCGAGCCAGACCACGACCGGCGCCGGGTCGCCCGGCGACAGCGGCGGCGGCTGGCCCCCGGGGCACACCCACAGGCGCGAACCAAAGCGCATCGGACGGAAGTCCTTGAGCCACTCGCGCTCCCAGATCCGGTCGGCGAGGGACTCGAAGCGCAGCTCAAGCGACGGGCGGTCGAGCGTGCTGCGCAGCGCGGCGGCGAGCGGGGCCTCGGGCGTGTCCGCGGCGAACAGGGCCGCGACCGCCACCGACGGCCACAGCGGCGTCGCGCCCGGGGCGGGCTCGAGGATCGGCGCGTCGCCGGCGTCGGCGAAGGTGACGGCGATCGCCCCGGCGGCGAAGCAGGCGTCCTCGATCGCCTCCGGATCGAGGTCGCCGCTCGTCAGGTGCACTTGCAGGTACGGCACGCGGCGCGGGCGGCCGGGCCGGGGCCCGGCGCGGGTCTACTTGAGGCCGAGCCGGCGCTCGAGGTAGTGGATGTCGAGGCCGCCCTGCTGGAAGGCCGCGTGCCCGAAGATCTCCTGGTGCAGCGGGGCGTTGGTCTTGATGCCCTCGACCACCATCTCGGAGAGCGCATTGCGCATCCGCGCGATCGCGGTCGCGCGGTCCTCGCCGTGCGCGATGACCTTCGCGATCAGCGAGTCGTAGTACGGCGGCACGTTGTAGCCGGTGTAGAGGTGGCTGTCGACGCGCACCCCCGGGCCGCCGGGCGGGTGCCACAGGCGCACCGGGCCCGGGCTCGGCACGAAGCCCTTCGGGTCCTCGGCGTTGATCCGGCACTCGATCGCGTGGCCACGGATCTCGATGTCCTGCTGCGTGAACGGCAGCTTCTCGCCGGCCGCGATCCGCAGCTGCAGCTTCACGAGGTCGATGCCGGTGACCATCTCGGTGACCGGGTGCTCGACCTGGATGCGGGTGTTCATCTCGATGAAGTAGAAGCGCCCGTCCTCGTACAGGAACTCGAGCGTGCCGGCGCCGCGGTAGCCGACGCGGCCGAGCGCCGCCGTGATGCTCTCGATCATCATCGCGCGCTGCTTGTCCGAGATGCCCGGGGCCGGCGCCTCTTCGACGATCTTCTGGTGCCGCCGCTGCAGCGAGCAGTCGCGCTCGCCGAGCACGACGACGTTGCCGTGGCTGTCCGCGACGACCTGGAACTCGATGTGCCGCGGCCGCTCCAGGAACTTCTCCATGTACACCTGGTCGTTGCCGAAGGCCGCGAGGGCCTCGGCCTTGGTGACGTTGACTGCGTTGATCAGCGCCGCCTCGGAGTGCACGACCCGCATGCCGCGGCCGCCGCCGCCGCCGGAGGCCTTGATGATGACCGGGTAGCCGATGCCCTTCGCCACCTTGCGGGTGAGCTCCGTCTCCGCGCCGAGCGGCTCGCCCGAGCCGGGCACGCAGGGCACGCCGGCCTCCTTCATGGTGCGGATCGCGGAAACCTTGTCGCCCATCAGGCGGATGGTCTCGGCCTTCGGGCCGACGAACACGAAGCCCGACTTCTCGACGCGCTCGGCGAAGTCGGCGTTCTCGGACAGGAAGCCGTAGCCGGGATGGATCGCGACCGCGTCGGTGACCTCGGCCGCGGCGATGATCGCCGGCATGTTCAGGTAGCTGTCCTTCGAGGACGGCGGGCCGATGCACACCGTCTCGTCCGCGAGCAGCACGTGCTTGAGGGTGTTGTCGGCGGTCGAGTGCACGGCGACCGTCTTGATGCCGAGCTCGCGGCAGGCGCGCAGGATGCGCAGCGCGATCTCGCCGCGATTGGCAATCAGCACTTTGTCGAGCATGGCGCCCGCTACTCGATGATGAACAGCGGCTGGCCGAACTCGACCGGGTCGCCGTTCTTGACCAGCACCGAGACCACCTTGCCGGCCTTGTCCGACTCGATCTGGTTCATCATCTTCATCGCCTCGATGATGCACAGCGTCTGGCCGACCTTGACCTCGGTACCCACCTCGACGAACGCCTTCGCGCCGGGGGCGGGCGAGCCGTAGAAGGTGCCGACCATCGGCGCGGTGACCGCCGATTCCGCGCGCGCCTCGGCTTCCTCGGCCGCCCGCGCCGGGGCGGCGGCGGCGGCCGGCGGCGGGGCGGCGGCCGCGACCGGTGCCGCGGCGAGCGCCGGCGGCGCCTGCAGGTAGGTCGTGACCGCGCCCGCGCCGTGGCGGCTGATCCGGACCGATTCCTCGCCTTCCTTGATCTCGATCTCGGCGACGCCCGATTCCTCGAGCAGCTCGATCAGCTTCTTGACCTTGCGGATGTCCATCGAGACTCCCCGTCTTCTGTGTCGTTGTGGTGCGATGGCGGTCAGCGTCGCGCGGCGAGGCGCGCAAGCGCGGCCTCGAGCGCGAACTCGTAGCCCTGGGCGCCGAGGCCGACGATCACGCCGACCGCGAGGCCCGACAGGTACGAATGGTGTCGGAACGGCTCGCGCGCGTGCACGTTCGACAGGTGGACCTCGTAGAACGGCAGTCCGACCGCCGCGAAGGCGTCGCGCAGCGCGATCGAGGAGTGCGTGTAGGCACCCGCGTTGACGATGATCGCGTCCGTTCCCTGCGACTTCGCGCGCTGCACGGCCTCGATCAGCTCGTGCTCGGCGTTCGACTGGAAGGCGGCGACGGTCGCGCCGCGCGCCGATGCCAGCCGCTCGAGCCGGCCGACGATCTCGGCCAGCGTCTCCGATCCGTAGAGGTGAGGCTCGCGCGTCCCGAGCAGGTTCAGGTTCGGCCCGTTGAGGACCAGAATGCGCGGCATCGACTCCCCTTGGCCATGGCGACGGCGCGCAGTCTAACCGCAATCGTCCGTGAAAGCTCGATCTCGCGCGATCTGGCGGTCAATTCCGCCCATCGTCGGAGATCTGGGGATTTCCCCTAGGGGTCCTGGCGGGTGCCGTGGTCGGCGGGCGGCAGCGCGGCGAGTGCCCGCTCGACGGCACCGCGCGCCGCGGCCGGCGCGAGGCGTCCGCCGTTGACGTCGGCGACGACGCCAAGGATGGCCTCAAGCTGGGCCGGCTGCAATTCCCCGAGATGGACGGTGACGATCCGGCCCTCGGCGTCGGTGAAGGCGGTGAACGGAAAGGCGAGCGCATCGACCCCGAAGGCCCTGGCGGCCGCGAGCCCGTCGTCCTCGCCGATCAGCAGCGGGTAGTCGAGCGGGAAGGTCTTCGTGTAGGCCTTGACGTCGTCGACAAAATCGACCGCGATACCGACCACTTCGAAGCCTTTAGACGCATATTCGCGGTGGATCCTGTTCAACAACGGGATCTCGCGACGGCAGGGCGCGCACCAGGTGGCCCAGAAGTTCACGATCAGCGACTTGCCGTCCCATTCCGACAGCGCGTGCGGTTTGCCGTCGAGGCCCTGCAGCCGCACGTCGGGCCGGCGGGTCGGGACCGGCGGACCTCCGGCCAGCGGGGGTTCGGCCGAGGCCGGGTTCGCCGTCGCCGCAGCTACCCGGGGGGAAGTCCCGTCCGCGGCCGGCGAGGGCCGTGCGCGATCGTAGAGATAGGCGCCGAGGACGGCGCTGCCGAGCAGCGCAAAGCCGAGGTAGGCAAGCCCCAACGGCGATGGCTTCACGGCGCCGCCTCGAAGGCCCCGAGGTGGGTACGGAACGCCGCCGGGGCGACGAAGCCGACCAGGCGGTAGTCGCCGCGCTCGCGCCCGTCCGGCGCGAAGAACGCGGTGGTCGGCGGGCCGATGATCCGGAAGCGCTTCAGCAGCGCCTGGTCATCGTCATTGTTGGCGGTGACGTCCGCGCGCAGCAGCACGTAGCCGGCCAGCGCCGCGCGCACTGCCGGATCGCTGAAGGTGTGTGCCTCCATCTCCTTGCACGAGACGCACCAGTCGGCCGAGAAGTCGAGCATCGTGCGCCGGCCGGCGGCGGTCGCCGCGGCGAGCTCGCGGTCGAGGTCGGCGACCGAGCGCACCGGGCGCCAGGGCAGCGACTCGGCGCGGGCGCTCGCGCCGAGGAGCCCGGTGCCGGCGAGCGGCTTGAGCGGGTTCTCGCCGCCGCCGATCGCGCCGGCCACGAGCAGCAGCGCGTAGGCGGCCGCGAGCCCGGCGATGACCTGGCGCAGCGCCGTGCGGCGGCCGCCGCGCAGGCCGATGCGCAGCGCCACCCACGCCGCGCTCGCCGCGACCACGCCCCAGGCCAGCATCTCGAGCCGGGCCGGCAGCACGCGGTCGAGCATCCAGACGGCCACGCCCACGAACACGACGCCGAAGATGGCCTTGACCGTCTCCATCCAAGGGCCAGCCTTCGGCAGCAGCGTGCCGGCGGAGGCGCCGACCACCAGCAGCGGCGTGCCCATGCCAAAGGACAGCGCCAAGAGCGCGAGCGCCCCGCGCCCGACGTCGCCCGCCTGGCCGATCACCGCGAGCGCCGCCACGAGCGGCGGCGCGACGCAGGCGGTCACCACCAGCGAGGACAGCGCGCCCATGATGGCCGTCGAGACGAACTTGCCGCCGCGGATGCGGTTGCTCGCGCCGGCGAACATCGTCTGCAGGCCCGACGGCATCTGCAGCTCGTACACACCGAACATCGCCAGCGACAACGCCACGAACATCAGCGCGAAGCCGACGATGATCCAGGTCTGCTGGAAGAACGCCTGCGCCTGGTGTCCGGCCATCGCGAAGATGGCGCCGGCAACGGTGTAGGTGAGCGCCATGCCGGACACGTAGGCGAGCGACAGCGCGAAGCCGCGCGCCGGCGTTGTCTGCGCGCCATCGCCGGCGATGATCCCCGACAGGATCGGCACCATCGGCAGCACGCACGGCGTGAACGCGAGCAGCAGCCCGAAGCCGAAGAACGTCGCGACGACGAGCAGCAGGTTGCCGTCGCGGATGAGCCGCGCGAGCCGGTCCTGCTCGGAGACCGGCGCTCCGGCCGAGGGCGCGGCCGGCCCGCCGCCCGCGCGCGCATCGCCGGCCGGCAGCGCGAGCGTCAGGTTCGCGGTCTGCGGCGGGTAGCACAGGCCCTTGTCGGCGCAGCCCTGGTAGACCACCTTGAGCGCGAGCGTGCCGGCGGCCGGCCCCGAGCGCGCATACGGCACCGGCAGGTCGAGCTCGCCGCGGTAGATCTCCTGGTCGCCGAAGTAGTCGTCGTGATGCGGCAGGCCCTGCGGGAAGTCCGGCGCGCCGAGCGCGGCCAGCGTGCTCTCGCCGCTGACGCGGATGCGGGCGCGGTAGAGGTAGTAGCCCTCGGCAATCACGAAGTGCAGCCGCACGCGGCTGCCGCCGTCCGCGCTCGCCGTGAAGCGGAACGCCTCCTCGACGGGCAGGAAGTCGTCGGCCGGCGCGGTCGCCGCCGCGCCCGGCACGAGCTTGCCCAGCAGGCCGCCGGGGGCGGCGCCGGCCGGTGCGGCGGCCGCGGCCGCGGTCGCGCCGAGGGCGACGTGCGCGGTCCAGACCTGCGGCGGGTAGCACAGGCCCTTGTCGGCGCAGCCCTGCAGCTTGAGCTTGAGGTCGATCGCCGCGGGCGCTGCGCCGCTGATCGTGTACGGCACGCGGAACGCCGCCGCCCCGCGGTAGACCTCCTGGTCGCCGAAGTAGTCGTCGTGGTGCGCCGAGCCCTTCGGATAGTCGACCGCGCCGAGCGTGATCCCAGGGGTGTCGGTCGCGAAGCCGATCCGCTTGCGATAGAGGTAGTAGCCGTCGCGGACGTTGTAGGCGACGACCAGCGCGCCCGGTTCGCGCGTCACGGCGTACTCGAAGGCCTGCTCGACCGGCAGGAAGTCGTCCTCGGCGGCGCGGGCGGTGGGCGGGGCCGCCCAGGCGATCAGCGCACCGAGCAGGCCGGCCGCGGCGAGCGCGTGGCGGCGGAAACCGGAGGGGGTCATGGCGGGGAGCACCGGGCGGAAAAACGGCTGAAGTAGGGGTTCGAACGCGGCCAGGGGCGGAAGTGCCTTCCGGACCGGGTGTGGGCGGCACTCCGGGGGAGCGGCCGCCGGGGCTGCCGGTGATCGGTCGCCGGTGCGGACGGGAAGGCCGTCCGGGAGCTTCCGGGACCGGGGACGCGAAGAGTCCATAAATTCACCTAATTCAGAGACTTAGATGTCTATCGCCCGGCAGCCGCCCGGGGGCGCCGGCAGGATAGCGACCCCGGTCCGGGGTGTCACGGCGGATGCGTCACGGTTGCAGGGCGCGGCCCGGCTTGAATTGCAAAACTTCGCCGCTATAGTTAGCAGCCGCTTGGGGGGAGTGCTAACAACCGCACCCCTCCCCGGACCCCCGAAGGGGTCCACGCATTCGAATCCGGATCCAGACAGGAGGAGTGAGCAATGTCGATGAAAATCCGTCCGCTGCACGACCGCGTGATCGTCAAGCGCGAAGAGGATGAGCGCAAGTCGCCGGGCGGGATCGTGATCCCGGACACCGCGACCGAGAAGCCGATGAAGGGCCGCGTGCTCGCGGTCGGCAAGGGCAAGATCCTCGAGGGCGGCGACGTCCGTCCGCTCGACGTCAAGGTCGGCGACAAGGTGCTGTTCGGCAAGTACAGCGGCACCGAAGTGAAGATGGATGGCGATGAGGTCCTCGTGATGCGCGAGGAAGACATCATGGCCGTCATCGAGAGCAAGTAAGCCGTCGGTTCCGACGCACACCGAATTCAGAGGAAAGACACATGGCAGCTAAAGAAGTCCGTTTCAGCGATGACGCCCGTACCCGCATGGTCAAGGGCGTGAACATCCTGGCGAACGCCGTCAAGGTGACGCTCGGCCCGAAGGGCCGCAACGCCGTGCTCGAGAAGAGCTTCGGCGCCCCGACCGTCACCAAGGACGGCGTCAGCGTCGCCAAGGAGATCGAGCTCAAGGACAAGTTCGAGAACATGGGCGCGCAGATGGTCAAGGAAGTCGCGAGCGCGACCTCCGACGAGGCCGGCGACGGCACGACCACCGCGACCGTGCTCGCCCAGGCGATCGTCCGCGAGGGCCTCAAGGCCGTCGCCGCCGGCGTCAACCCGATGGACCTGAAGCGCGGCATCGACCACGCCGTCGAGACCGCGATCGAAGACCTCAAGAAGCTCTCGAAGCCCTGCAAGGACACGAAGGCGATTGCCCAGGTCGGCACGATCTCGGCGAACTCCGATGAGAGCATCGGCAACACGATCGCCGAGGCGATGGAGAAGGTCGGCAAGGAAGGCGTGATCACCGTCGAGGAGGGCTCGGGCCTCAACAACGAGCTCGACGTCGTCGAGGGCATGCAGTTCGACCGCGGCTACCTGTCGCCGTACTTCATCAACAACCAGGCGAACCAGACGGCCGAGCTCGAGAAGCCGCTGATCCTCCTGTACGACAAGAAGATCTCGAACATCCGCGAGATGCTGCCGATCCTCGAGGGCATCGCCAAGGCCGGCCAGCCGCTGCTGATCGTCGCCGAGGACGTCGAGGGCGAGGCGCTCGCGACGCTCGTGGTCAACACGATCCGCGGCATCGTCAAGGTCGCCGCCGTCAAGGCGCCGGGCTTTGGTGACCGCCGCAAGGCCATGCTGCAGGACATCGCCGTCCTGACCGGCGCGACCGTGATCTCCGACGAGGTCGGGCTGTCGCTCGAGAAGGCCTCGCTGAACGATCTCGGCAAGGCCAAGAAGATCGTCGTCGAGAAGGAGAACACGACGATCATCGACGGCGCCGGCAAGCCGGCCGACATCAAGGCCCGCGTGGCGCAGATCCGCCAGCAGGCCGAGGAAGCCACCTCCGACTACGACAAGGAGAAGCTGCAGGAGCGCGTCGCGAAGCTCTCCGGCGGCGTCGCCGTGATCAAGGTCGGCGCGGCCACCGAGGTCGAGATGAAGGAGAAGAAGGCCCGCGTCGAGGACGCGCTGCACGCCACGCGCGCGGCCGTCGAGGAGGGCGTGGTCCCGGGCGGCGGCGTCGCGCTGCTGCGCGTCGTCAAGACGCTCGAGAAGCTCTCGCACGAGAACGAGGACCGCAACTTCGGCATCAAGATCCTCGCCCGCGCCATCGAGGAGCCGCTGCGCCAGATCGTCGCCAATGCCGGCGAGGATGCGGCCGTGGTCCTCAACAAGGTGAAGGAAGGCAAGGGCACGTACGGCTACAACGCCGCGACCGGCGAGTACGGCGACATGATCGAGATGGGCATCCTGGATCCCACCAAGGTCACGCGCCTCGCGCTGCAGAACGCGGCCTCGGTGGCCGGCCTGTTGCTGACGACCGAGGTCATGGTCGCGGAGGCTCCGAAGGACGAGGAGCACGCGCACCCGGCCCCGGGCGGCGGCATGGGCGGCATGGGCGGGATGGACATGTAAGTCCCGCGCACCGGCCGGCGCTGCCGGCCGGTGGCCTCCTGATGATGACTGGCGAAGCCCCGCTCGCGCGGGGCTTCGTCTTTTGGGCGCAAGCGCTTCCGCTATGCTCGCGGCCATGCCGCTCCCCTGCCGGTTCGTTCGTGGCTCGCGTCTGCGCGCATTCGCCGGTGCCCTCGCGGCGCTCTGCATCGCCTGGCCGGCCGCCGCCGCCGTCGCGGCGCCCGTCGACCGCTATCGCCTCGAACAGGCGGGCCTCGTGCTCGAGCTCAGCCAGCCGCTGCCCGGCGTGCTGCGCGTCCGCGCGGGGCGCGGTGCGCTGCCCGAGGATGCCTCCTGGGCCGTCGAGGGCGCGGTTCGCGCCCGGCACCTGCCGTTCGAGGCGACGGTCACGGGCACGGTGGTCGAGCTGCGCGGCGAGGGGATCCGCGCCCGGCTCGACGCGGCGACGCTGCACCTCGACGTTGCGGATGCGACCGGCGCGCCCGTGCTCGAGGACGCGCGCGGAACGGCCCTCGCGCTGACCGCGCCCGGCGAGCCCGGTCCGGCCGTGCGGCTGCGCAAGGCCATGCCGGCCGATGCGCACTACTTCGGGCTCGGCGACAAGACCGGCCCGCTCGACCGCCGCGGCGGCTCGTTCTCGCTCTGGAACACCGACGCCTTCGCCTTCGGCCCGGCGACCGATCCGCTCTACAAGTCGATCCCGTTCGTGCTCGGCGTGCGCGAATCCGGCGGCGCCTTTGGGCTCTTTGTCGACACCACCTGGCGCTCCACCTTCGACTTCGGGCGCGGCGAGCGCGACGTGCTCGCGATCGGGGCCGAGGGCGGCGCGGCCGACTACTACGTCATCGCGGCGGCGACGCCCAGCGCCGTGCTCGAGGCCTATGCCGGTCTCACCGGGCACGCGCCGCTCGCCCCACTCTGGAGCCTCGGCTTCCAGCAGTCGCGCTATTCCTACGCGACCGACGCCGAGGTGCGCGCAGTCGCGCGCCGGCTGCGCGCCGACCGCATTCCCGCCGACGCGCTGTACCTCGACATCGATTACCAGGACCAGAACCGGCCGTTCACGGTCGCGGCCGACGCGTTCCCGGACCTGCCGGCGCTGGTGCGCGACCTCGCGGCGCAGAACCTCGGCCTCGTGCTGATCACCGACCTGCATCTCGCGCGCCTGCCGGGCGCCGGCTACCGTCCCTACGACGAGGGCCTCGCGCGCGACGCATTCCTGCGCACGCCGGCCGGCGAGGTCGCGGTGGCCGAGGTCTGGCCGGGGCCGGCGGTGTTCCCGGACTTCAGCCGCGCGCCGGTGCGCGCCTGGTGGGGGACCCTGTATCGCGACTTCGTCGCGCTCGGCGCCGTCGGGTTCTGGAACGACATGAACGAGCCGGCCGTGTTCGGCGTGCGCGACAAGACGCTGCCGCTCGACACCGTCCACCGCATCGAGGAGCCGGGCTTCGCACCGCGCGTGGCGAGCCACGCCGAGATGCACAACGTGTACGGCCAGCTGAATTCCCGGGCCACCTACGAGGGCCTCGAGCGCGAGGCGCCGGGCCGGCGGCCCTTCGTGCTGACGCGCGCGACCTACGCGGGCGGCCAGCGCTACGCTGCGACCTGGACCGGCGACAATCTCTCGACCTGGGAGCACCTCGGGCTCTCGACCGCGATGCTCGCCAACCTCGGACTGAGCGGCATCGGCTACGCCGGCGCCGACGTCGGGGGCTTCGCCGGCAACGGCCCCTCGCCCGAGCTGCTGACCCGCTGGATCGAGGTGGGCGCGTTCCAGCCGCTCTTCCGCGACCACGCCGCCAAGGGCAAGCCGGCGCAGGAGCCGTGGGCGGGCGGGGCGCGGCACGAGGCCATCCGCCGCCGCTACATCGAGGAGCGGTACCGCCTGCTGCCGTACCTGTATGCGCTGGCGGAAGCCTACAGCCGCACCGGCGTGCCGCTGCTGCGGCCCGTGTTCCTCGACTTTCCCGCGGTGCTGGCGCACGGCGACCGGCTCGGCGGTACCGAGACCGAGTTCCTGCTGGGTCCCGACCTGCTGGTCGCGCCGGCACCGACCGGAGAGTCGCCGTTCCCGTACACCGTGACGTTGCCGGGGAGCGGCTGGTACGACTACTGGTCGGGGCGGCGCCTCGTGGCGGCGAGCGTCGAGGAGACGCCCGTCCTCGAGCGGCTGCCGGTTTACGTGCGCCCGGGGGCGATCCTGCCGCGCCAGCCGCTGGTGCAGAGCACCCGTGAGCGGCCGGCCGGGTCGCTCGAGCTGCACGTCTACCCGGGACCGGATTGCCGCGGAGCGCTCTACCTCGACGACGGCGTCAGCCTCGCCTATCGCGATGGCGCCTACCTGCGCCGCGAGATCCGCTGCGAAGCGGTCGACCGGGGCCTCGAGGTGCGGCTCGCCGCCCGCGAGGGCCGCTATCCGCCGTGGTGGTCGCGCGTCTCGCTGGTGCTGCACGGGCTCGCCGCCGCGCCGCGCCGCGTGCTCAGCGACGGCGGCGCGGTGGCGAGCGCCTTCGACCGCGCGCGCGCGACCGCGACCGTGCAGCTCGCGGAGCGGGCCGAGGCCGGCGTGATCCGCTTCGAGCTCGCCACCGACTAGCCGAGGAAATCGGCGGCCCGATACTCGGGCGTCGCACCGGACTGCGATGCGACGAACGCGGCCAGGCGCGTGGCGCGCGCCATCGCGTCCTCCGCCGGGCGACCGGCGCCGAGCGCCGCGAGCAGCATCGCGAGGAAGGCGTCGCCGGCGCCGACCGTATCGGCGACCTGGGTCGGCACGGCAGGCACGGCTACGTACGTCTCCCCGTGCCACAGTCGCGCGCCGCGCTCGCCCTCGGTGACGCACAGGCTGCGGATGCCGAACTGCGTGCGCAGGCAAACCTGCAGCGCCGCCGCCGACGGCGCGATCCCGAGCCAGCCGGCGAAGGCGACGACCTCGTGCTCGTTCAGCTTGACGAAGTCCGCGCGCGCGAGCGAGCGCAGCGCCACCCGCTGGTCGTCATGCGGCGCGCGCAGGTTCGCATCGAGCACGCGCCAGCGCGCGACCGCGAGCAGGCGGGCGATGGCCGCGGCGCTCGCCGCGTCGCGCTGGGCGAGCGTGCCGAACACGACCGTCGCGCCGTGCGCCGCCTCGAGCTCCGCCTCGCCCGCCTCGATCGCATCCCAGGCCGCCGGCGCCGGGAAGCGGTAGCTCGCGGCGCCGGTCGCATCGAGCCAGGCCTCGGCGGTGCCCGTCGGCCGCGTCGCGTCCAGCTGCACGAGCGCGGGATCGAGGCCGAGCGCGACGATGCGCGCGTGCGCCGCCGTGCCGCGTGCGTCACGACCGAGCCGGCTGACGAGCCGCACCGGCACACCCAGCCGCGCGAGATGGGCGGCGACGTTGAGCGGCGCGCCGCCGAGGAATTCGCCTGCGGGCAGCCGGTCCCACAGCACCTCGCCGGCGCAGACGATGGAGCGCGGCAGCGGCGACGGGATCGCGGCCGGGCCTGCGTTGGAGCCGTTCACCGGCCGGCCTCAGCCGGCGCCCGGCAGCGCGTCGATGACCGCGAGCAGTCGCGGTGCGAGCGTCGCACGGTCGAACCGCTCGCGGGCCGCCGCGTAGGCGCGCTCGCGGAGTCGCTGGATGCTCGCCGCATCGAGCGCGGCGAGCCGGTCGAACGCGGCCGCGACGCTGCCGGCATCGAAGGGGTCGGCCAGCAGCCCCGCCTCGCCGTCGAGCACGATCTCGCGCGGTCCGCCGTGGTCGGAGGCGAGCACGACGAGCCCGGCGGCGGCGGCCTCGGCGAACACGAGGCCGAACGGCTCGTCGATGGGCAGCGCCGCGAAGGCATGGCAGCGGCCGCGCACTGCCGCGAGCGCGGCCTCGGACAGCCGGCCGTGAAAGCGCACCCGCTCGGCGAGGCCGAGCGACGCGCAGCGCGCCTCGAACGCCGCGCGTTCCGCGCCGCCGCCGACCACCTCGAGTACCGTGCCGCCCTGGCCCTGCGCATGCCGTGCGTAGCCGGCGAGCAGTCCGCCGAAGCCCTTCGCGGCACCGAAGCCGCCCATCACCAGCACGCGTCGCGCGCCGCCGGCCGGCGCGGGCGGGGGCAACGCCGGCGGAATCTCCACCTGCGGGAAGAACACCGGCGCCTCGCGCCCGTACAGCACGCGGACCTGCGCGGCCGTCGCGCGGCTATTGGCGATCACGCCGTCGAGGCCGCGCACGCCCGCGAAGTCGAGCGCGCGCCGCGCACGGTGGTGCGGGCTCAGGCGCCGCTTCCAGCGGCTGCGGCGCAGCACCGCCACCAGCTCGCGGTGGCCTGGTACGTCGAGATCGACGCGACCGGCCTCGAGTGCCGCGACGAGTCCCGGGCTCGTTTCGCGCGCGTGCAGGCGGCGGTGCGGCTCCTCGCAGTACCAGAGACGCCGTGCCGCGACGCGCGCGAGCCCGACGTAGGCATTAGCCGGGTGGTTGTGCGCGAGCACCAGCGTGCAGTCGGCGAGCGCGCCCTCGAGCGCGGCGAGGGTGCGCGGGTCCGCGCCGCCGAGGCGGCTGCGCGGCGCCGGCACGAGCCGCGGCGCGTGCCGGTCGAGGCGCCCCTCGAAGGCGGCCGGCGCCCAGTGCCAGGTCACGATCACGACCTCGTGCCCGGCGGCCTGCAGCGCCTCCGTGAAGTCGAGCACGACGCGCTCGGCGCCGCCGGCGATGCGCATCTCGGGGTGGACCATCGCGATCCGCCGGCCGCTCATGCGCCGAGCCCCGCGGCCGCGAGCGCGGCACCGAGCCGTGGCGCGAAGCCGCGCTGGTTGGCGAGGAACCAGTCGCGGGCCGCGCGGCCGAGCCGCGCCGCGGCCGCCGCGTCGAGTGCCAGCGCGGCCGCCACGGCCCGCTCGAGCGCGAGCTCGTCGAACGCATAGGTGGTGGCGAGGTGCTGCCGGCCGAGGACAGCGCAGGACACGAGCAGGCCGCGCTCGGCGGTGACGTGCTCGTTCATCGGTGCCGCATCGGTCGCGAGCACGATCGCCCCGACGCTGAGCGCCTCCGGGATGTAGTGACCCCAGCCCTCGGTCTCCGAGAGGCACAGGTGGAACTGGTGCCGGTTCTGCAGCGTGCGCAACTCGGCATCGCTCAGGTAGTGGCTCTCGTAGCCGATGTTCGCCGCGGCGACCGGCTCGAACACCGCCTGGCGGCTGTGGATCACGGTCAGGCGCGGCCACTCGGGGTGGCGTGCCCAGACCGCGAGCAGGCGCGCCGTGCCCTTCATGCGGCTCTTGCCCGCCAGGTGCAGGAAGGTGCGCTCGCGCGCCACCGCCGGATCGAAGCGGTCCTCGCTGTCGAAGCCGATCAGCGCCGTCGGTCCGCCGAGCGAGGCGAACGCGGCGAGCGCGTGTCCGGTCTTGCACCAGATGCGGTCGGCGCGCGCCAGCAGGCGCCGGTCGCCGCGGTCGAACCACTCGGGATTCGGCACGACGATGTTCTGCGCGCCGAGCACGAGCGATTCGGGCCAGACGTGCTCGAGCATCAGGTTGACGTCGAAGGGCGGCGCCGCGCCGCGACGCCGCGCCAGCCAGCGTCGCAGGTCGGAGGCGAGCAGGACCAGCCGCGAGCGCCGCCGCCGGCGCGAGCGCGCGCTGACGCGCGTGACCGAGACCGCGTGGCCGAGGGACTCGAGCGCGCGCACGACCAGCACCAGGTCGCGCGAGTTGCCGACGCCGTTCTCGAAGGCGGTGACGTTGATGCGGCTCACGGGCCGAGCGCCGCCTCGAGGACGTGCGCCGCATCGGGCCACCCGGCCGGGTCATGGAAGAGCCTGACGCGCGCGCCGAGCGGTGCCCAGGCGGCGACGGACTGCGAGCCGTAGACGCTGACGAGCTTCGCGCCGGCGGCGGCGGCGAGGTGGCCGGGCCCGGTGTCGTTCGCGACCGTGGCACGCGACTCGCGCGCGAGCGCCGCGTAGACGCCGAGGTCGACGCCGGCGAGCGAGATCGCCCGCGGCAGCACCGCGGCGACCCGCGGCTCCTCGCCCGGTCCCGGGCAGACGAGCTGTGGCAGGCGTTGCGCCTCGAGCAGTCGACCGAGCGCCGCGAATCCGGGCCAGACCTTGCGCTGCTCGCGGTCGTCGGCGCCGGAGAACGGGCACAGCAGCACGTAGCCGCCGCGCTCGAGCCCGTGCGACGCGAGCAGCGCGTGCGCCCGGGCGTCCTGCGCAGCCGAGGTCACGAGCCGTGCGCCGCCCGGGAACGGCGCGGCCGACCCGAGCAGCCGGTCCGCGAGGTGCCAATAGGCATGTGCCGCGTGCGCGAAGCGCGGCAGCGGCCAGGCCGCGGCGAGCAGCCAGCTGCGCGCGTCGCGGGCGTAGCCGGCCGCGCGACGCCCGCCGAGGCGCGCCTCGAGCGCCGAGGAGAACGACTTCGTCAGCAGCAGCGCGTCGGGTCCGGGTGGCGTACCCGGCACCCGCGGCAGGCCTCGCAGCTGGCGCGCGGCCGCGAGCAGCGACCGCGGACGCACGTGCACCGGCCAGCCGCTGCCCGCGAGCAGCGCCGGCGCCCAGCCCTTGCCGACCAGCTCGAGGGCATAGCCCGCCGCCGCGAGTCGCTCGAGCGTCGGCAGTGCGAGCACCACCTCGCCGACCCAGTTGCACAGGCGGACGACGAGCGCGCCGCGCGCCGCGGAACTCGGGAGGTCGGGTCGGCGCGCGGGCGGCATTCCGCTAGAGTATAGCGCCGCGCCATCGCCGGCCGGCGCGCCGAGGACCCTCGTTGCCGACCCCCACGTCGCCGCTGCCCGCGGCCTGCCGCGCCGTCGTGGCTCGCTGGCTCGAGCGCTACGCCGAGGCGGGCATTACCGTCGCCGCGGAACCCGAGGCGCTCGCACGGGTCCTGGCGTCGAGCGATTTCGTTGCAGCGGCGCTGCTCGCGGACCCGGAGCTGCGCGCCGACCCGGTCGGGCTCGAGGCCGATCCGTTCGCCGCCGCCCGCGCCGCGGCCGACGAGCCGGCGGTGCTCGCGGCGCTGCGGGTTGTCCGGCGCCGGGCGCTCGCGCGCATCGCCTGGCGCGACCTGACGGGGATCGACGCGGTCGCGGCGACGCTGGCGGCGCTGTCGGCCACGGCCGACCAGGCGATCACCGCGGCGCTCGAGTGCGCGAGCCGGCCGCTCGCGGCCCGCTACGGCGTACCGCGCGATGCCGCCGGCGCCGAGCAACCGCTGATCGTGGTCGGCATGGGCAAGCTCGGCGGCGGCGAGCTCAACTTTTCCTCCGATGTCGACCTCGTGTTCCTCTATCCGGAGGGCGGCGAGACCGACGGCCGGCGGCCGATCGACAACTTCGAGTACTTCACCCGGCTCGGACAGACGCTGATCCGGTTGCTCGACGCCAGCACGGTCGACGGCTTCGTGTACCGGGTCGACATGCGGCTGCGGCCGTTCGGCGACTCCGGGCCGCTGGTCACGAGCTTCGCGGCGCTCGAGGACTACCTGCAGGAGCACGGCCGGGACTGGGAGCGCTACGCGTGGGTCAAGGCGCGCGCGATCACCGCGACGGCGGCCTACGAGGCGGTGTTCCGCGACGTGGTGCGACCGTTCGTGTTCCGTCGCTACCTCGACTTCGGCGTGTTCGAGTCGCTGCGCGAGATGAAGGCGCTGATCGCGCGCGAGGTCGAGAAGCGCGAGCTGCGCGAGCACGTCAAGCTCGGTCGCGGCGGCATCCGCGAGATCGAGTTCGTGGTGCAGGCGCTGCAGCTGGTGCGCGGCGGCAGCGACCCGCGCCTGCGCTCGCCGTCGCTGCTGGCGGTGCTGCCGCGCCTCGCCGGGCAGAAGCTGCTGTCCGAGGCCGCGGTGCAGGAGCTCGGCGCGGCCTACGAGTTCCTGCGCCGCCTCGAGAACCGCCTGCAGATGCGCGCCGACGAGCAGTTGCACAGCCTGCCGGAGGACGAGCTCGGGCGCGCCCGCCTGGTGGCCGCCTGCGGCGTTGCGGACTGGCCGGCGCTCGAGGCCGCGCTGGCGGCGCATCGCGAGGTCGTCGCGCGCCACTTCGCGGCGCTGGTGCTCGCCACCGAGGGTGCGCTGCCGGTCAGCGCACGGGACTTCGACGCGGGCTTCGCGAGCGCGAGCCAGGCGGAGCTCGAGTCGAGCCTGCTGGCGCTCGGCATCGCGCCCGCGGCCCCGGCCGCCGAGCAGCTGCTCGCGCTGCGCGCGGGCGGCTACTACCGGCGGCTCGACGAGCCGGGGCGACGCCGGCTGCATGCGCTGCTGCCGCGGCTGCTGGCCGCGGCGGCCCGCCTCGCCGATCCGCTCGCGACGCTGCGGCGCGCGCTCGCGGTGATCGAGGCCATCGGCAGCCGCACCGCCTACCTCGCGCTCCTCAACGAGAATCCGCTGGCGCTCGCGCGGCTGGTCGAGATCTGCGCGCTCGGCAGCTTCCTGCCGGAGCAGGTGGCGGCCTTCCCGCTGCTGCTCGACGAGCTCGTGGACCAGCGGCTGTTCGACGCGGCTCCCGATCGCGCGCAGTTCGCCGCCGAGATCGAGCTGCGCGCCGCCGACAGCGGCGATGACGGCGAGCGGTTCGTCGAGGCGCTGCGCCAGTTCCAGCGCGCCGCGGTGTTCCGGGTCGCGCTCTTCGACCTGACCGGCCGGCTGCCGCTGATGCAGGTCTCCGACCGGCTCACGGACATCGCCGAGCTGATCCTCGAGCGCGCGATGGCGCGCGCCTGGCAGGAGATGGTGGCCGCCTACGGCGAGCCGCTCGCCGGCACGCGCGCCGCGCCGCGCCGCTGCGGCGTCGCGGCGGTGGGCTACGGCAAGCTCGGCGGCTTCGAGCTCGGCTACGCCTCCGACCTCGATCTCGTGTTCCTGCACGACTCGGCCGGCGAGCTGCAGGAGACGGCCGGTCCCAAGGTGATCGACAACGCGGTGTTCTTCCTGCGCCTCGGCCAGAAGATCGTGCACCTGCTCACCGTGCACAGCGCGGCCGGCCGGCTGTACGAGGTCGACATGCGGCTGCGGCCGAGCGGCAACAAGGGTGGCCTGCTGATGACGAACGTCGAGGCCTTCGCCGACTACCAGCGCAGCGAGGCCTGGACCTGGGAGCACCAGGCGCTGCTGCACTCGCGGGCGGTCGCCGGCACGCCGTCGATCCGCGAGCGCTTCGAGGCGCTGCGCGCGGAGCTGCTGCAGACGAGCGTGCGCCGCGAGCGCCTGCGCGAGGACGTCCGCCACATGCGCGACCGGATGCGCCGGGAGCTGAGCCGCGCGGCCGAGGGGCAGTTCGACGTCAAGCAGGACCCGGGCGGCATCGCCGACGTCGAGTTCCTGGCGCAGTACTGGGTGCTGCGCTGGGCGGCGGAGTACCCGGCGCTCGTGGTGTTCCCGGACACCATCCGCCAGCTCGAGTCGGTGGGCTCGGCGGGCCTCGTCGAGCACGCCACCATCGACACGCTGGTGGATCGCTATCGCGCGTATCGCAGCCTGACCCATCGCCTGTCGCTGGACGGCGCGCGGCCGGTGGTGCCGGCCGAGCCGTGGGCGGCGTCGCGGGCGGCCGTCACCGCGGTCTGGGATGCGGTCATGGGCCCGGTGGACGGCGCCACGACCTGAGCCGGCGGCCGTGCTCGGCTATAATCGCCGGGTCACGGAGGCGAGGTCCCATGGCCGCACCGGTCGTCAACGATCCCCGGCTGATCCAGCCGAACGCCGAGCATCGCTACGAGGTCACGCCCGCGGACCTGCCGCTCGCCTGCCCGATGCCGGGCATGTACCTGTGGAACTCGCACCCGCGCGTCTACCTCGCGATCGAGGCAACCGGCGAGGCGAAGTGCCCGTACTGCGGGGCGGAGTACCACCTGGCGCGCGAGCGCCGCGCCGGCTGAGCCTGCGGCTCAGCGGTACGCGGCGTAGCTCTTCTCCTCGACGATCGTCGAGCCGAGCGCGACGTTGATCCGCTTCTTGACCGCGGCGCGCTCGTCGTTCTCGACGTACACCGAGCGCGCCAGCGCGATGAACTCGGCGTCGAACGCCTGCGCCCGCTCCTTGTCGCGGATGCGGTCCTCGATGTCCCACAGCCGCTCGTTCACCGCCTGCAGCGCGGCCTCGTCGCGCGCGACGTCGCGCGGCGCGTAGGGCGACTCCGCCCAGGTGCGCTCGAGCAGCTCGAGCTCGCGGCGCACGTTGGCCAGCTTGGCGGGGTCTTTGATCCGCGCCGCCTTGATCCGCAGGATCGTGATCTTGTCGAGGACCTCGCCAGGCGAGACGGGAACCAGGATTTCTGACATCGGGGTGCTCCTTCAGCGCAACGCCGCGGTCGCCGCGTCGAGCGCGTGCCGGTAGCCGTCGATGGCGGCGGCCGTCATCGTGACTGCCGCGGGCACTTCGTCGAAGTGCCGCTCCTCGATCGCCTCCCGGACCGCCGGCAGCGTCTTCGCACCGTACCCCGTATACAGGCCCGGTGCATAGATCATGTGCCGATACCACGGCCGGCCCGGCAGGCCGGGCTCGCCCAGCAGCGCCCGCTCGGCGCGCGCGAGCGCGGCGTTGACGGCGGCGGCGCGCGCCGGCGTCAACCGCGCCGGCTCAGCTGTCGTCGCCGCGAACGCGGCGTCGAAGGCGCGGGCGCTCGCGGCGAGCGTGGTCGCGGCGTTGTGCAGCGGCGCGAGGTTCAGGAACGGCACCGCAGGCTGGCGGGCCGGGGGGCCGACCGGGTCGACGACGCTGGCCGCGAGCTCGTAGACGCGCTCGTCGAGCAGCCGGTGGTTGGCCTCGGCCTCGTCGCGGGCATGCACGACGAGCTGGTCGAGCTCGTCGACGTAGTGACCGACCGCCGCCGCGAAGTCCTGGGTACGCAGCGGCACGAGGTCAGCATCGGCGAGCCGCAGCATCACGTGCCCGGCCACCTCGGCGAGCGCGACGCCGTAGTGCAGGTCGCCGTCCTCGACCTTCACGTAGTGATCGAATGAGTCATAGATCGAATGGTAGACGCCGCCCGGCTGCAGGCCGCCGAAGCCGAGGTTCAGCGAGGCGATGCCGGCGTGCTGCAGGAACGGCGTGAAGTCCGAGCCCGAGCCGAGCGGGTCGAGCGGCAGGTCGCCGCCGTCGAGGAGCTCGCGGGCGATCCGTCGCTCCTCGGCCGTGTGCTCCGATCCGCGCGAGCCGCCGACGATCGCCACGGCGCGCGCGCGCGCCAGCACGCTCGCCGGCTGCAGGGGATCGGTGACGCCGGCGCTGACCTGGTTCACGAGCCGCTGCAGCGAGTGGCTGCCGCCCGCTTCGAGGAAGCCGCGGGTGTTCGAGTCGGAGTTCACGTAGGCGACGGCCTTCTCGGCGAGCTCGGCGGCGTGCGTCTCGACCCATTCGGTCGAGCCGAGCAGCCCCGCCTCCTCGCCATCCCAGCTGGCGTAGACGAGCGTGCGCTTCGGGCGCCAGCCGGTCGCGGCCAGCGCGCCGATCGCCTTCATCTCCGCCATCAGCGCGACGTTGCCGGACAGCGGATCGTCGGCGCCGAACACCCAGCCGTCGTGGTGGTTGCCGCGCAGCACCCACTGGTCGGGGTAGACGCTGCCGGCGAGCCGCGCGACCACGTCGTAGATCTCCTTCTGAGACCAGTCCGACTGGATCGCGAGGTGCACGCGCGCCGGGCCCGCGCCGAGGTGATAGGTGATCGGCAGTCCGCCGCGCCAGCCGGCCGGCGCGCGCGGCCCGCCGAGCGCCTCGAGCAGCGGCCGCGCGTCCTGGTACGAGATCGGCAGCACCGGGATCTTGAGCAGCGTCTTGGCCTCGCTGAGCGGCAGGCGCGGCGCGTCGCGGGTTGCGCCGATGCCGGGCGTCAGCGGATCGCCGGAGTAGATCGGCATGTCGGCGACCGAGCCGCGCTGCAGGCCCTCGGCCGGGCGCCCGGCGCCCGCCGGGTAGGTATCGGCGGCGCCGTAGCCGTCGTCGCGCGGGTCGCTGTAGATGAGGCAGCCGATCGCGCCATGCTCGTAGGCGAGCTTCGGCTTCAACCCGCGCCAGCCGGCGCCGTAGCGCGCGATCACGATCCGCCCCTTCACCGAGACGTTGTGCCGCGCGAGCTCGCGGTAGTCGTCCGGCATCCCGTAGTTGACGTAAACGAGCTCGCCGGTGACGTCGCCGTCCGCGCCGTAGACGTTGTACGGCGGCAGCGCGCCGGCGGTCTTCGCGGAGCTGCGGTCGCCGGCGATCGGCGGCTCATGGAGCGTCGCGCGGACGTGCCGCGGCGCGACCATCTCCAGGGACACGCGCTTCGGCGTCGGGTACAGCACCGAGAACGTCTCGATCTGCGCGTCCCAGCCCCAGGCGCGGAACTGCGCCAGCATGAACTCGGCGTTCGCGCGGTCGTGCGGTGCGCCGATGTGGTTCGGCTCGCTCGACAGCCGCTCCAGCCAGGCGCGCATTTCGCGCGCGTCCAGGCCCTGGTCGAAGCGTGCCTCGAGCACCGCCTGGGCGCGTGCGCCGTCGGCGGTGAAGCCGATCATCGGCGGCGGCGCATCGGCGGGCACGGCCAGTGCCGGCGCGAGCGCGGCGGCAGCGGCGAGGGCGGATCGGCGGAGGAGCGTACGCATGGCGGTTCACCCAAAGTCGAGCGGCAGGTCGGGATGACGAGGCTTGCACGGCTGGTCGAGGCCGGCGAGCGGGAACGGCCCGGGGGCGGGCGGCAGGTCGGCCTCGACCAGCGCCCGGTGCACGAGCGTGAGCTCGAGCGTCAGCGGCACGCGGCTGCCCGGGATGCAGCCGTCGTTGTTGTTGCCATGGACGTGCGCGATCACGAAGTCCTGCGCCAGCGCCGCCATCTCGCGCTCGAAATCGGCCCAGTGGCGATCGAGCGCGTGGAACTCGATGATCAGCCCGGCGACGGGAGCCCAGAGCGCGCGCGAGGCGGCGAGCACGCCGTACTCGGCGCCCTCGATGTCCATCTTGACGAGCACCCGGCCGTCCGGCGTCGCGGCGCGCACCTCGTCGAGCAGTGCGGCGAGCGTGGCGAGCCCGGGTCCCGCGGACGGGGCGACCAGGACCGGCACGAAGCGGTGGACGGCGAAGAACCGCTCGAAGGCGCGCGGCTTGCCGAGGTCGCGGGCAATCGCCAGCGCGCGCGCGAGCCGCAGCCGACGGAGGACCCGCCACAGCTCGCTGCGCACCCGGGCGCGGATCACCTCGGGGCCGGTGGTGCCGTCGACCGCGGTGACCGCCAGCCCGGGCACGAGTCCGAGCGCGGCCTCCTCGAACGACCAGTCGGCGGCGACGCCGAGCGAGAGCAGGGCGCGGCTCGAGGTCACGATGCGGCGCGGCAGCACGTAGCCGCCGTCGTGGTCGCGGCCGAGGCGCATCAGGTCGGGGAACTGCCGCGGCCGGTAGGCACGCAGGGAGGGTTGTCCGGTGCTGGCGTTCATCGCGGCGCCGGCAGACTAGCAGAAAGCCCCTGGAGCGGCTAACGGCGGGGTGGCTGCCGCATCAGCGCATCGAGCTTGTCGATCACGTCGGCCGGCTGGATCAGGTCCATGACCCCCGGACGCTCGATCTTGTAGGTCCAGGCCACCTGCTCGGGCTCGCGACCGAGGAAGCGGCGCGCGGCGTCGGCGTAGCGGTCGATGCAGCTCGAGCGGCTGAAGTAGGGACCGCAGCGCACGAGCCGGGTGGCCGCATACAGCCCGATGACCGGCGTGCCGACCGCGGTCGCCATGTGCGCCGGACCGGAGTCCGGCGTCAGCAGCACGCTCGCGCGCGCCAGCAGCCCGAGCAGCTCGGGCAAGGTGTCCTTGCCGACCTGGTCGAGCACCGGCAGCCGCGCCGCGGCCACGATCGCGTCGGCCATCGCGCGCTCGACGGGCCCGGGGCCGCCGGCGAGGATCACCCGCATGCCGTGCGCTCGCGCCGCGTGATCGGCGACCGCCGCGTAGTGCTCGGCGCGCCAGTTGCGCAGCGAATGACTCGAGCAGGCGCTGATCACGAGGGTCGGCCGCCGGTCGGGCACCAGGCGCTCGGCATAGGCGGCGGCGGCCGCAGGCACCGGGATGTCCCAGCGCAGCTGCCGGTCGTGGACGCCGAGTGCCTCGGCGAAGCCGAACAGGCCGTCGAGCACGTGCTGGTTGCCGGCCGCGTGGATGCGGTGGTTCGTGAACAGCCACTGCAGCTCGCGCGCGCGCGCGCGGTCGAAGCCGAGCTTGACCGGCGCCCGCACCAGCGTCGACAGCAGGCTCGCGCGGAAGGCGAGCTGCATGTGCAGCAGCACGTCGAAGCGCCGCCCGGCGAGCAGCGCGCGCACGCGACGGAACTCCGCGAAGCCGCCGCGCTTGTCGTAGCTGATAAACTCGACGTCCGGCACCAGCGACAGCAGCTTGTGCTCGAGCTTGCCGATGATCCAGGTGAAGCGCGTCGCCGGCCAGGCCGCCTGCAGTGTGCGCAGCACCGCCAGCGTGTGGCAGGCGTCGCCGATCGCCGAGAGGCGCAGGATGCAGACGCTGGCCGGTGGCGAGGCCTGGAAGCGGGTGAGGGCAGACATGCGGCTTGAGCGCGTCGCGACCGGGACCGGCGCGATCCTATACGACCCCTCGCGGATCGACCATCCGTGCGCCGGCGACTTCGACGCCGCGGCCCTGCAGCGCGCCGGCCGGGTGGTCGCGACCGCCACCGGCCGCGGCAGCGCGTGGTTCCTGGACGCGACGCGCACCGGCGCGCCGGTGGTGCTGCGTCACTACCGGCGCGGCGGGTTCGCGGCGCGGCTCGCGAGCGACCGTTACCTGTGGCTCGGCGAGCAGGCGACACGCGCGTTCCGCGAGCTGCGGCTGCTGGCGGCGCTCGAGGAGCAGGGCCTGCCCGCGGCCCGGCCGGTCGCCGCCCAGTACCGTCGTCAGGGTCTCGGCTACCGGGCCGAGCTGCTGACGCTCGCGATCCCGCGCGCCCGGACGCTCGCCGACCGGCTCGCGGAGCCGCTGCCGGAAGCGCTGTGGCGGCGGGTCGGCGCGACGCTGCGGCGCTTCCACGATGCCGGCGTGCGGCATGCGGACCTGAACGCCCGCAACGTGCTCTTCGACGGCGACGACCAGGTGCAGCTGATCGACTTTGATCGCGGGCGCCTCGCGAGCCCGGGCCGCTGGTGCGCGCAGAACCTCGAGCGGCTGCGGCGCTCGCTGGCCAAGCTCGGCGGCGAGGCGCTGGCCGACCCGCGCTCGGCGGCCTGGTCCGCGCTGCTCGAGGGCTACGGCGCGCCGCGCAGCGCGCCGCCGCGATAGGGATCCGGCGCGCCGTCGCGCGGCCGGAAGCGCTTGTAGCTCCACAGGTACTGCTCCGGCGCGCGCGCCACCGCGGCCTCGATCAGCGCGTGGTAGCGGGCCACGTCGCGCTCCGCGTCACCGCTCGGGAAGTCGGCGAGCGGCGCACCGATCGTCATCACGTAACCGGAGCCATCGGCGAGCCGCTGCGGAAAGTACGGCAGCACCGCACAACGGGTGGCGCGGGCGATGAACGTGGTGCCGGGGTTCGACAGCGCCGGTACGCCGAACAGCGGCACCGAGACGCTGCCGTCGCCGTCGAAGCGCTGGTCGGGCGCGTACAGGGCGATGCCGCCGCGCTTCAGCGTCCTCAGCATCTCGACGAAGCGGTCGTGCGGGATCATCCGGCCGCGGCGCGAGATCCGCCCGCGCAGCGCCAGCTGGTTCAGCAGCTCGTTGCCGGAGCGCTTGTACATGATCTCGAAGGCGTGGCCGGTCAGCGGCAGCGCCGCCGCGGCAATCTCGTTGGTCGTGAAATGCGCGCCGACCAGCAGCACGCCGCGACCGCTCGCGAGCGCCGCCTCCAGGTGCTCGCGGCCGTCGATCCGCACCAGCCGCTCGAGCCGGCCGCGACGATCGAACCAGACCAGGCCGGTCTCGAACAGCGAGTAGACGAGCGAGCGGAAGTGCGCGCGGCCGAGGGCGCGGCGCTCGCGCTCGGTGAGCGCCGGGAACGCCAGCCGCAGGTTCACCAGCGTCGTCCGCCGGTCGCGGCGCGCGACGTACCAGGCGATCGAGCCGAGCGCGCGCGCGAGCGCGCTCTGGGTACGCCACGGCAGCGCCGCCAGGCCGCGGACGATGCCGAGTCCGATCCAGACCGGCCACCAGCGCGGCGCCCAGAAGCGCGCGAGCGGTACGAGCGCGACGCCGCAGGTCGGGTCATCGGGCGGATTCGGCGCGGGGCGGCTCATGGGCGCTAGAATCTTAACCCCGCGAACGGGTGGGCTCGCTTGCGATTACTCTACCTCGGCCTCGGCTACTGCCTCGCGCCGCTGCTGCTGCTCGCGGCCGCATGGCGCGCGCGCGGCGGCGGCGCCACGACCGTGCTCGGCGAGCGGCTGGGTCTCGGCGCGCCGGCCGTGCCGGGGGGCCTGTGGGTCCATGCCGTGTCGGTCGGCGAGGTGCAGGCGGCGGTCAGCCTGGTGCGCGCGCTGCGCGAGCGCTATCCGGCGCGACCGCTGACGCTCACCACGACCACCTCCACCGGGCGCGAGCGGGCACTGGCCCTGTTCGGCGCCGAGGTCAGCGTCCGCTACCTGCCGATCGACCTGCCGGGCGCGGTGCGCCGCTTCCTCGCGCGCGTGCGGCCTGCGGCCGGCATCGTGCTCGAGACCGAGCTCTGGCCCAACCTCTACCGCGCCTGCCGGCAGGCGGGTGTGCCGCTGGTGCTCGCGAGCGCCACCGTCTCCGAGCGCTCGGCGCGCCGTTACGGGCGGATCCCGCGCCTGGTGCACGAGGCGCTCGCCGGCGTCAGCGTCGCGGCGCAGAGCGAGGCGGACGCCGCGCGCTTCGCCGCGCTCGGCGCCGAGCCCGCGCGGCTCAGGATGATCGGCAACCTCAAGTTCGATCTCGCGCTGCCGGCCGACCTCGCGACGACGTCCCGGGCGCTGCGCGCGACGCTCGGCCCGGGGCGCGCCGTCTGGGTCGCGGGCAGCACCCACGAGGGGGAGGAGGCGATCGTGCTCGCTGCGCACGCGCACCTGGCCGGCCTGCGGCCGGCGCCGCTGCTGGTGCTCGCGCCGCGCCACCGCGAACGCTTCGACGTCGTCGCGGCCCGCCTCGCCGCGGCGGGCATCCCCCACGTGCGACGCTCCGCGGGACGGGCAGTCGAGCCGTCGACCGAGGTGCTGTTGCTCGACAGCCTCGGCGAGTTGCTCCTCTTCTATGCGGCCGGCGACGTGGCCTTCGTCGGCGGCAGCCTGGTGCCGGTCGGCGGCCACAACCTGCTCGAGCCGGCTGCCGTTGGCCGGCCGGTGGTCACCGGGCCGCACACCGCGAGCGCCGCGCCGGCGGCGCAGTTGCTCGCCGCGGCGGGCGCGCTCGCGGTCGCGCACGATGCGATCGAGCTCGCCGCGGCGGTCGGGCGCTGGCTCGCGCCGGACGGGGCGGGCGCGCAGGCGGGCGAGCGCGGGCGCGCCGCGGTGCTCGCGAACCGCGGTGCGCTCAACCGGTTCCTGGAATTTCTCGCGCCGCTCGTCGCGGGCGCGCCGGCGGCTACTTCACCGCCACCGTCTGGCCGAGCCAGCCGTTGACCCGCGTCAGCCGCGACTCGTCGAGCGTGCCCGCGGCCTGCTCGAGCGAGAGCACGTTGATGATGTAGTCGTAGCGGCTGCGCGCGTAGTTCGTCTGCGCGTCGAACAGGCGCTGGCGTGCGAGCAGCACGTCGACGGCCGTGCGGGTGCCGACCTCGTAGCCCGCCTCGGTGGCGGCGAGCGCGGTCTTGCTCGATTCGAGTGCCTGGCGCAGCGCCTGCACCTGTGCGATCTCGCTGATCACGCCGAGGTAGGAGTCGCGGGTCTGTCGCTCGGTCTGGCGCGCGGTGCGCTCGAGGCGCTCGCGTGCGGCGCGGTGGCGGTAGACCGCCTCGCGGACCTTCGAGGACGCGTAGCCACCCGAGTAGATCGGCACCGTCAGCTGCAGGCCGATCTGCTTGTCGTTGTTCCAGTTGGCGGCCGGGAAGCTCAGCGTCTGGTTGTAGGTCGGGCTGGTCGGATCCGGATCGATGTAGGAGCTGGTCGCCGACGAGTTCGTGCCGGAGCGCCGCGCGACGAGGTCGAGCGTCGGCGCGTGGCCGGAGCGTGCGATCGAGATGTTCTCGCGGGCGATGTCGGCGCCGAGGCGCGCCGAGGACAGCGACAGGTTCTGGTCGAGCGCGGCGCGCACCCACTGCTCCTCGCTGGCCGGGTCGGGCGTCACGAGCGGCATGTCGTCGCCCGGCCGCGACAGCTCGTCGAACGAATCGCCGGTCAGCTCGCGCAGCTGGTCGCGGGTGTTCGCGAGCGAGCGCTTCGCGCCGATCACGGTGGCGGTGGCCTGGTCGTTGGCGGCCTTCGCCTCCTCGACGTCGGTGATCGCGATCAGCCCGACCTCGAAGCGCTTCTGTGCCTGCTCGAGCTGGCGGGCGATCGCCTCCTGCGAGGCCTGCGCGGCATCGAGCGTGTCGCGTGCCGCGAGCACATTGAAGTAGGCGGTCGCGGTCCGCACGATGACGTCCTGCTGCGCGGCGCGGAAGTCGACCTCGGCCTGCGCGACCTGGGTGTCCGCGGACTTCAGCTGCGCGAACTGGTTCCAGCGGAACAGCGTCTGCGTCAGCTGCACGCTCCACTGCTTGGTGTCGGCCTTGTTGCCCTGCGAGAGCGTGACCAGACCGGTGCCGAAAAAGGTCGGCGAGACCGACTTGAGCTCGTCATGCGTATAGCCGGCGGTACCCGTGAGCTGAGGCAGCAGCGCCGCGAAGGCCTGCGGCTTCGCCTCCAGCGAGGCCTGGTGGTTCGCCTCGGCCTCGCGCAGCTGCGGGTCGTTGCGCAGCGCCCGGTGGTAGACCTCGCTCAGGTCCGCGGCGGGTGCCGCCGCCGGCAGGGCGAGCGCAAGGGCGAGCAGGGTGGTCGTCGGGAAACTCGGTCTCATGCCTTCAGGTCCCTTCTCGTGCGCTCGGGCCGCGGGATGCAGCGGGACTCTACGGGCCCGGCCGCGGGGCTCCCGGCGACTCGTCGCGCCGGACGTTCAGTATGTCGCAAGCGACGGGTCCACGTCGCGCTGCCAGGCCAGGATGCCGCCGCTCAGGTTCGCGACTGAACCGTAGCCCTGGCCCTCGAGGAAGCGCGCGACGTGCAGGCTGCGGCCGCCGGAGCGGCACATCACCACGACGTCCCGGTCGCGACCGATCTCGGCGAGCCGCTCGGGCACCTCGGCCATCGGTACGTGCAGCGCCTGCGGCAGTCGCGCGATGTCGAGCTCCCAGGCCTCGCGCACGTCGATCAGCAGCGTCCGCGGCTGGCCGGCGAGCGTCGCCACGAACTCCGCCGGTGCCACCTCGCGAACCATCGGCGTCCGCCTCAGAACACGAAGCGCGAGGGCCGCCGGGCGTGCAGCAGCGGGTCGACCACGGTCTCGAACAGGTCGACCTTCAGGTACTCGTGCTCGCCGGTGCGCGTCACGAGCTGCGCCGACATCGGCTCGGTCGAGCCGACCACCACGAACAGCCGTCCGCCGATCGCGAGCCACTCCTGGTAGCGCGCGTCATACATCGGCAGCGAGGCCGTCAGCGCGATGGCGTCGAAGCGGCGCGACGCCGGCCAGGCGGTGGCGTCCGCCTCGACCAGCGCGACGCCCGGATGACCGGTCGCCCGCAAGTTGTCGGCGGCGAGCCGCGCGAGCTCGGGCACGCATTCGAGCGAGGTCACCTGCGCGCCGAGCGCCGCGAGGCAGGCAGAGAGGTAGCCGCTGCCGGCGCCGATCTCGAGGGCGGCCTCGCCGGGCTTGACGTCGAGCGCCTGCAGGATGCGGCCGTGGATCTTGGGCGCCAGCATCGTCTGCCCGGCGGGCAGCGGGATCGGCCCGTCGGCGAACGCCATCTCGCGGAAGGCCGCCGGCACGAACTGCTCGCGCGGCACGTAGCCGAGCACGTCGAGCACGCCCGGGTCGAGCACGTCCCACGCGCGGACCTGCTGGTGGACCATCTGCTGTCGAGCGGCTGCGAAATCCATGGGGTCGGTGCCGGAGAGGAGGTGGGGAGAGGCCCCGCAGGGGCGGTGGAGGTTACGAACTTTCGGACCGTGCGACAAGGACTTCGGCCTCTCGCAGCCTTCCATTATGGTGAATCTTCGGGTTGCTCGCCAAGCCCTCCGGTATTCTGGATTCGGGGGATCCTGCAGCCAGGCAGGCGCCGTGCCGCGGGCACGGCGGCACCGGCAGGCGGGGGCCGCGGACACGATGGGAAGGGGCCGTTGAGCGTCATTGAAGCCGTCGCGCTAGCCGCGCTGCTGGCTGCCGGCGCGGCGTGGATCGCCGCGGTCCGCGCGCGCTCCCGTGCCCGGCATCTCGAGGGCGAGCTCGATGAGGCGCGCAGCGCCACCGCGACTCTGCGTGTCCGCCCGGCGCCGGTGGCAGCGCCCGAGACGCCGTTCCTCGAGCTCGCCGAGGCCGTGCACGAGGCGGTGCTGATCCACGGCGAGCGCGTGCTGCTCGCGAATTCGCGCTTCGCGGCACTGCTCGCCCTGACGCCCGAGGAGCTCGTCGGCCGCCACCTCGCCGAACTGGTCGCGCCCGACTACGCGGAACTCGTCGGCGACAACGTGCGCCGGCGGCTCGCCGGCCAGCCGGCGGCCGAACGCTACGAGGTCGAGGTCGCCGACGTCCACGGCCAGGTCACGCGACTCGAACTCGCCGGCACGATCGTCAGGTACCGCGGCGCGCCGGCGGTGCTGTTCACCGCCGTCGAGATGCTCGCGCGCCAGGGTCGGACCGATTTCGCGCGCGGCCGCGCGCAGGCGACGATCGACTCGCTCGGCGATGGCCTGGTCACGACCGACAGCTACGGCCGCATCGACTTCATGAACGCCTCGGCCGAGCAGCTGCTCGGCCGGGCGCTCGACGAGGTCTCCGGCCAGTCCTTCGCCGACGTCGTGACGGTGGTCGACGAGGCGGACCGGCGCGCGCTGACCGACCCGGTGCGCCAGTGCCTGGCCTCGGGCGTGCGCGTCTCGCTCGGCCGCCGCGCGGTGCTGCTGACGCGTGCCGACGGCGCCGAGCGGAGCATCGAGCTCACCGCCTCGCCGCTCGCCGGCGAGCGCGGCGAGACCGCCGGCGCGGTGGTGCTGCTGCACGACGTCACCGACCTGCGCGGCATCGCCCGGCAGATGAGCTACCAGGCGAGCCACGATGCGCTGACCGGGCTCGTGAACCGGCGCGAGTTCGAGCGCCGCCTGCAGGACTCGATGGATCTCGCCCGCAGCGGTGCGCAGACCCAGGTGCTGTGCTATCTGGATCTCGACCGCTTCAAGGCCGTCAACGACACCAGCGGCCATACCGCCGGCGACAACATGCTGCGCGAGGTCGCGGCGCTGGTGAAGGACGCGGTTCGCGACTCCGACACGGTGGCGCGCATCGGCGGCGACGAGTTCGCGATGCTGCTGGTCGGCTGCCCGCTCGACAAGGCGATCCAGATCGCCGAGGACGTCTCGAGCGCGATCCGCGACTACCGCTTCGTCTGGAAGGACAAGATCTTCATGGTCGGCGTCAGCATCGGCCTGGTCGAGGTCGGCCGCGAGTCCGCCAGCATCGAGGACGTGATGTCGGCCGCCGATTCGGCCTGCTACGTCGCCAAGAGCCGTGGCCAGGGCCACGTGCACGTGTACTCGTCGCGCGACGAGGCCCGCGCGCGCCAGCGCGGCGAGATCCACTGGCTGCAGCGGCTGCAGCAGGCGCTGCGCGAGGGCCGCTTCGTGCTCTACACGCAGACGATCGTCTCCTCCCCCGAAGGGGCGACGCGCGGGCCGGCCCTCGAGGTGCTGGTGCGGCTGAGCGGCGAGGACGGCTCGCTGATCGCGCCCGGGGAATTCCTCAAGGCCGCGGAACGCTACCGGCTGATGTCGCTGGTCGACCGCTGGGTGGTGCAGACCGCGCTCGCGGCGCTCGGTCGGGGCGCGATCCGGCTGCCGCCCGGGCGCAGCCTGTCGCTGAACATTTCCGGGCAGACGCTCGGCGACGCGCAGTTCCTGGAGTTCGTGGTCGACTGCCTCGACCGCACCGGCGTCGCCCCCGCGCAGGTCTGCTTCGAGGTCACCGAGGCCTCGGTGGTCGGCAACCTCGATCACGCCCGCCGCTTCATCGGCGTGCTGCACGGCATGGGTTGCAGCTTCGCGCTCGACGACTTCGGCAGCGGCCTCGGCTCGTTCGCGAACCTGAAGACGCTGGCCATGGACTACCTGAAGATCGACGGCGCCTATATGCGCGATCTCGCCCGCGACACGGTCAACCAGGCCATGGTGTCGGCGATGGTGAAGCTTGCGCGCACGCTCGACTTCCAGGTCATCGCCGAGCAGGTCGAGGACGCGGCGTCGCTCGAGGCGGCGCGCCGCATGGGCATCGATTTCGTGCAGGGCTTCGCGATCAGCAGGCCTGAGCCGCTGCAGGCCGTCGCCTAGCCGACGCGCGCCGCCCGGCGCGCCGCCCGCCGCCCGCCGCCGATGTGCGTTGGCGCTATCCGCGTGTGGAAACGACGGATTCTAGCCTCGCAGCCAAGAGCGGAGTCTCCCTCGCCACGGCTCGGATCGCCGTGGCTCGCACGGCGATCCGCGAAGCCTGGCGGCTGCGGATGATTCGCATCCACGCGCCCGCCGCCCGCCTGCGGAGGTCGACATGCGATCCATCGTGCTGCTCCTGCTCGCAGCTGCCTCGTTATCACTGAACGCGGGCGCCGCCGAGCGCGTCTGGCAGCCCCTGCCGCTGCGCGCGCCGGCGCCGGCGGCCAATCCCACCACCCCGGAGAAGGCGGAACTCGGCCGCCTGCTGTTCCACGACAAGCGCCTGTCCGAGAACGGCACGATCGCCTGCGCCGGTTGCCACATCCTCAAGGACGGTGGTGCCGACCACGAGGCCAGCAGCGTCGGCGTGCACGGCGAGCACGACGGCCGCAACGCGCTGACCGTGTGGAACGTCGGCTTCCTGACCTCGGCGTTCTGGGATGGCCGGGCCGCGAGCCTCGAGGCACAGGCCCTCGCGCAGCTGCTGAACCCGCTCGACATGGGCATGCGCGACGTCGCCTACGTCACCGCGCGGCTGCGCTCGATCCCCGGCTATCGCAGCTATTTCGAGCACGCCTTCGGGCACGGCGAGGTGGTGACGGCCGAGAACGCCGCGCGTGCGATCGCCGCGTTCGAGCGCACGCTCGTGACCGCCGACAGCCCGTACGATCGCTACGTCCGCGGCGACAAGAAGTCGCTGAGCGAGCAGCAGGTGCACGGCATGGCGCTGTTCCGCAGCGTCGGCTGCGATCGCTGCCACCAGGGCCCCGCCTTCGATGGCCCGGCGCTGCGCGAGGGCATCGCCTTCACGATGAAGTTCCCGACCAATCCACGCAGTCCCTACGTCGCCAGCTACGAGCTGACCCGCGACCAGGGACGCTTCGAGTGGACCGGCAAGGAGAGCGATCGCCTGCAGTGGCGCGTGCCGTCGCTGCGCAATCTGAAGTACACGGCGCCGTACATGCACAACGGCTCCGTGCCGACCCTCGCCCACGCCGTCCGCGTGATGGGCAGCACCGAGCTGTCGCGGACTTTCACGGACGCGGAGGTCGCGGACCTGGTGGCGTTCCTCGAGGCGCTGTCGGGCCCGCTGCCCGAGGTCGCCGCCACGACGCTGCCCTGAACCTGCGCGCCGGTCCTTACCGGCGGCGGGCCGCGCGGCGCGGGCGGCCGGGAGTGCCGCCCGCGCGGGTTCTGGCAGACTACCGGCTTCTCGCCGGGAGCCCCACCATGGTCCGTACCTGCCTGCTGCTGCTCGCCGCCGTCTCGATCGTCTGCCTCGCCCCGCCGAGCGCGGCGGACCCACCCGCCAGGGTCGAGTTCAAGAACTCCGGCAGGGTCCTCGGCGCCGACCTGCCGTTCTCGGAGGCGGTGCGCCTCGGCGACACGCTCTACCTGTCCGGTCAGGTCGGCATCGCGCCCGGCACGCTCAAGCTCGTGCCGGGCGGCGTGCGCGCCGAGGCGCAGCAGGCGCTCGAGAACATCCGCGCCATCCTCGAGGCCAACGGCCGCACCACCGCGGACCTCGTGAAGTGCACGGTGATGCTGGCCGACATGGGCGACTGGCCGGCCTTCAACGAGGTCTACCGGGCGTTCCTCAAGAAGCCGCTGCCGGCGCGCAGCGCGTTCGGCACCAACGGCCTCGCGCTCGGCGCGCGCGTCGAGATCGAGTGCCTGGCGAGCGCCGGGCCCTAGCCGCCGGCGCGGCGCCGGCCGCGCACCACGATCGCGATCCCACCGAGGATCGCGAGCGAGGCGATGATCACCCGCCGGGTGACCGGTTCGTCCAGCAGCAGCGCGCCGCCGAGCGTGGCGAGCACCGGCACGCTCAACTGCACCACGGCCGCGGTGGTCGAGCGCAGCTGTGGCAGCGCCGCGTACCAGATCGAGTACCCGACCCCCGAGGCGAGGGCGCCGGAGGCCGCCGCGTAGCCGGCGCCGGCCAGATCGACGGGCGCGAGGCCGCCGAGCAGGCCGGCCAGTACCGCGAATGGCGCGGCGCGCAGGAAGTTGCCCGCCGTGACGCGCGTCGGGTCGCCCGACCCCTGGCCGCGCAGCGAATAGATGCCCCAGGCGATCCCAGCCGCCAGCATCAGCGCCGCTCGGCCCGGCGGCGGCGCGGCGAGACCCGGCAGCAGCAGCCCGACGAGGCCCGCGAGCGCGAGCAGGAAGCCCGCGAGCTGCCACGCGCCGAGACGCTCGCCGCGCACGAGGCCGGCGCCGATCATCGTCGCCTGCACTGCCCCGAACAGCAGCAGTGCGCCGGTGGCCGCCGACAGGCCGACGTAGGCGTAGGAGAAGCCGAGTGCGTAGGCGGCGAGCGCCAACGCCGAGGCCCAGCTGCCCTGGCCGCGGCGATCGCGCGCCACCAGCCGCGCGATCACCGCGAGCGTGGCCGCGCCCGACAGAAGCCGCAGCGCCGTGAACTGCCCCGGGTCGATGTGCGTCTGGGCGAGCGCGAGCCGGCACAGCAGCGAGTTGCCTGCGAAGGCGAGCATCGCGAGCGTGGTCAGGGCGAGGACGCGCAGGGTGGGCATCGGGGTGCCGGGGCGGGAGTTCGGATCGGCGGTGCGGGCCGGATCAGGCGCGGTAGCCGAGCGCCAGCGCACAGGCGATGACCGGCTCGAGCATCGTCTCGTCCGGTCGCGGCCGGCGCCAGTCCTCGCCGAGACCGGGATCCAGTCGCGCCGCGAGCGCCGCGCCGAGCCGTTCCTCGGTCGGTCGCGGCCGCGCCTGGCCGCGCGCTGCGCGCGAGGCGTCCGCGCCACGGGCGACCTGCGCGGCGACCTCCGGCCGGCCGTCGCAGGCGGCGAAGAGTGCCATCGCATCGAGCGCGCCGGCGGCCGCGGCGGATCCAAGCCGCTGCGCGAGCACGTAGATCTCGGCGCCGCTGGCGCGCGCCGCACCGAGATCCCCGGCCAGCAGCTGGGCACCGAACACGGCGCTCAGCACCTCGAGCTCGGACTCGCGGCGCCCGAGCCGGCCGAGGCTGACGGCGAGCGGCCGGCCGAGCTGCAGCGCCGCGTCGAGGTCGCCGCAGGCGAGGTCGAGCTCGACGATCGAGGCGGTCGCCGCGAGCGCCTGCCGCTCGCTGACGGTGAGCGCCAGGTGCACGCTGCGCCGGTAGGCCTCGCGCGCCTCGGCCCAGCGCCCCTCGCTCATCGACAGCGCGCCGTCGGTCAGCGCCCCCTGCGTCAGCAGGCGGGCCGGCCAGTCCGGATCCTCGAGCCGCCGCGCCGCTGCGAACGCGGCGCGGGCCGCCGGCGCGTCGCCGCGCCCGTTGAGCGCGAGCAGCATCAGGGCGTAGTAGCGCGCGCGGCGATCGCCGTCCTCGTCGAGCATCTTGGCGGCGAGCTCGGCGGCGTAGCGCGCGCGATCGTACTGGCGGCCGGAGTCGCCGGTCGCGACCGCCTCCCAGAAGCGCGCGACGCGCCGGCGCGGCAGGCCGTCGGCGAGCAGCCGCACGGTCTGCTCGAAGCGTGCCCGCGCCTCGCCGATCAGCTCGAGCTCGACGTACAGCGGCCAGGCGCTGCCGTAGAGCGCGACCGCGAGCGGTGGCTCGTGCGCGGCCGCCCAGTCGATCGCGGCGCGGACGTTCGCGATCTCGGTGTAGTAGCGCTGCAGCCAGACTGCCTCGTCGACCGACCAGTACTCGAGGTAGGCGGCGTCGAGCGTGCGCAGCACCGCGGCGGCGGCGCGGGCGCGGGCCGAATCCAGCTCACCGGCCGCCGCCAGCCGGTCGCGCGCGTAGTAGCGCGCGGTCTCGGCGAGCGCGTAGCGCGGCGGATCGATCGGCAGCGCCATCACCAGCGAGCGGTCGACCAGCCGGCCGATCAGGTCGAGCGCGGTCGGCGCGTCGAGCGACTCGTCCGCGACGGCGTGGGCGCCGGTGTCGAGCGCGAACGGCCCGGCGAGCGCGCCGAGCCGGCGGAAGACGCGCTGCTCGCGCTCGTCGAGCAGGCCATAGCTCCACTCGAACGCCGCCTGCAGCGCGTCGTGGCGCGGCTCGGCGCCGCGCACCGACTGGCGCAGCAGCCGGAAGCGGTCGTCGAGGTGGCCGAGCAGCTGGCCGACGCCGAGCGCCGGCACGCGGGCGGCGGCGAGCGTCAGCGCGAGCGGGTTGCCGTCGAGGCGCCGGCAGATCGCGGCGACGTCCGCCGCATTCGCGGCCGTCAGCGCGAAGCCGCGGTCGGCCTCGGCGGCGCGCTGCGCGAACAGCGCCAGCGCGGGCGAGGCGGCGCGCAGCTCGAACGGCAGGTCGTCGTCCGGCACGGTCAGCGCGCCCAGCCGGTAGACCGTCTCGCCGGCGAGGCCGAGCGGCCGCTGGCTGGTCAACAGCAGCCGCAGGCCGGGGGCGCCGGCGAGCAGTGCCGCGAGCGGCGCCGCGAGTGCGTCGGCGAGGTGCTCGACGCCATCGAGGATCAGGAGCAGGTCCGCCTCGCCGAGCGCGTCGGCGAGCGCAGCGAACGGATCGCCACCCGCCGGCAGCGACAGGCCGACCGCGACCGCAATCGCGCTCGGCACCTGCTCGACGGCGTCCAGCGAGGCGAGCGAGCGCCAGGCGACCGGCCCCGCGGCGCTCAGGCGCGCGAGGAGTTCCTGGGCGAGGCGCGTCTTGCCGACGCCGGTGCCGCCGATCACCGTCACGAGGCAGGCGCGGGTGAGCGCCTCCTCGAGGGCGGCGAGGTCGGCCTCGCGGCCGACGAGCGGCGCGAGGCGCTCCGGACGGGTGCGCCGCGGCACCGCGAGCGTCGAACGCGCAGGCGGCGCGGGCTCGGCCGGCGGCAGGCCCTCGGCCGGGGGCAGGGCGGGGTCGTGGCCGACCGGCAGCTCCAGCCGGTAGCCGAAGCCCGGCACCGTGCGGATCGCCGCGGCGCCGAGCACTCGCCGCAGCGCGGCGATCTGCGCCGGCAGGTTGTTCTCCTCGACCACGAGCCGCGGCCAGACGCGCTCGAGCAGCGTCGCCTTGCTGACCAGGCGGCCGGGGTTCTCGGCCAGCACCAGCAGCAGGTCGAAGGCGCGGGCACCGAGCTCCACGGGCTGGCCGGCACGGCACAGCGTGCGCTCGGCAGCGCTCAGCTCGAAGGGTCCCAACCGGATCGACATCATGCGCCGCGCTCCGACCGGGCGCTCTTGCGCGTCCCTGGGGCAGGCGGGCTCTTGGCGGCCGTACCTGCGAATGGAGACGATTTTTAGAAGAATTTCACCGGTCTTTCAAGACGCCCCGCCGCCCGTCGGCGAGGCTGTACGCACGCCCTGGGGTGCCACCCCGGGGCCCGGACAAAGTTAAAACGACCGTCTACAGGGAGCCATCAACATGCCGAAGTTCGTCATCGAGCGGGACATTCCGGGTGCCGGGAAGATGAGCCCGCAGGATCTCAAGATGATCTCGCAGAAGTCGTGCGGCGTGCTCAGCAGCCTCGGGCCGAGCGTGCAGTGGGTCCACAGCTACGTGACCGCCGACAAGATCTACTGCATCTACCAGGCCGCCGACGAGTCGCTGGTGCGCCGCCACGCGGAGCTCGGCGGCTTCCCGGCCAACAAGATCTCGCGGGTCTCGAGCGTCATCGATCCCGCGACCGCCGAATGAGCCCCCGTCCCCTTGAACCCCGCCCATTGCAGGAGCCCATCCCCATGAAGACCTTCCTCACCCTCGCCGCGCTGCTTGCCCTGTCCCCGGCCTTCGCCGCCGATCCGGCTGCGGCGCCCGCCAAGGCGCCGAAGCCGGCCGTGCACCGCTACCTGATCGAGCGCACCTTCCCGCCGGGCGCACTCGCCGGCCTCGACGCCACGGCCAAGGCCAAGGTCAACGCGACCAACGGCAAGTTCGGCGTGCGCTGGGTCACCTCGTACGCGAACGCCGACGAGACCAAGACGTTCTGCATCTACGAGGGACCGTCGGAGGCCGCCGTTCGCCAGGCCGCGACCGCCAACAACATCCCGGTCGACTCGGTGACCGAGGTGCCGGTGACGCTGTCGCCGAAGTGAGCCTGCCGAGAGCCTGAAAAAAAGAGGGCGCCCCCGGGGCGCCCTCTTCGCATTCCGCCGCCGGCGCTGCTCAGAGCAGCGGCACGAGCAGCAGCGCGACGATGTTGATGATCTTGATCAGCGGGTTGATGGCCGGTCCCGCGGTGTCCTTGTACGGGTCGCCGACGGTGTCGCCGGTGACCGCGGCCTTGTGGGTGTCCGAGCCCTTGCCGCCGTAGTTGCCTTCCTCGATGTACTTCTTGGCGTTGTCCCAGGCACCGCCGCCGGTGCACATCGAGATCGCCACGAACAGGCCCGTGACGATCGTGCCGATCAGCAGGCCGCCGAGCGCGCGGACGCCGGCGCCCGGGCCCATCACGTAGTTCATGCCGAAGCCGATCACCACCGGCACCAGGATCGGCAGCAGCGACGGCACGATCATTTCCTTGATCGCGGCGCGGGTCAGCATGTCGACCGCACGGCCGTACTCGGGCTTGGCCTTGCCCTCCATGATGCCGGGGATCTCCTTGAACTGGCGCCGGACCTCGATCACCACCGAGCCCGCCGCCCGGCCGACCGCTTCCATCGCCATCGCGCCGAACAGGTAGGGCACGAGGCCGCCGATGAACAGGCCGATGATCACCGCCGGATCCGACAGCGAGAACGCCTGCAGCTTGTGCGCCGCCTCGAGGTTGTGGGTGTAGTCGGCGAACAGCACCAGCGCCGCGAGGCCGGCCGAACCGATCGCGTAGCCCTTGGTGACCGCCTTGGTGGTGTTGCCGACCGCGTCGAGCGCGTCGGTGATCTTGCGCACGTCCTTCGGCAGGCCCGACATCTCGGCGATGCCGCCGCCGTTGTCGGTGATCGGGCCGTAGGCATCGAGCGCGACGATCATGCCGGTCATCGACAGCATCGCGGTCGCGGCGATCGCGATGCCATACAGGCCCTCGCCGTGGCCCGCCGCCTCACCGATCTCGTAGGCGCCGAAGATGGCGGCGCAGACCGCGAGCACGGGCAGCGCGGTCGACTTCATCGACACCGCGAGGCCGGCGATCACGTTCGTGCCGTGGCCGGTCTGCGAGGCCGCCGCCACGTAGCGCACCGGCGCGTACTCGGTCGCCGTGTAGTACTCCGTGATCACGATCATCGCCGCCGTCAGCGCGAGCCCGATCAGCGCGCAGTAGAAGAGCGGCATCGCCTGCGCGCCCATCATCTTCTGGGCGACGAAGTAGAACGCCACCGCGGCGATCACGCCGGAAACGATCACGCCGCGGTACAGCGCGTTCATGATCTTGCCGCCTTCGCGCGCCGAGACGAAGAAGGTGCCGACGATCGAGGCGACGATCGAGACCGCGCCGAGCACCAGCGGGAACAGGATGGCCTCGAGGCCGAGGTGGCGCACCGTCAGGCCCGCCAGCACCATCGTCGCGACCACGGTCACCGCGTAGGTCTCGAACAGGTCGGCCGCCATGCCGGCGCAGTCGCCGACGTTGTCGCCGACGTTGTCGGCGATCACCGCCGGGTTGCGCGGGTCGTCCTCGGGGATGCCGGCCTCCACCTTGCCGACCAGGTCGGCGCCGACGTCGGCGCCCTTGGTGAAGATGCCGCCGCCGAGCCGGGCGAAGATCGAGATCAGCGAGCCGCCGAAGGCGAGGCCGACCAGCGAGTGCAGCGCCTCGTCGGCGTTCGAGCCGAAGTGCAGCATCAGCCCGTAGTAGCTCGCGACGCCGAGCAGCCCGAGGCCGACCACCAGCATGCCGGTGATCGCGCCGCCGCGGAACGCCACCTGCAGCGCCGGGTTGAGGCCGACGCTCGCAGCCTGCGCGGTGCGCACGTTGGCGCGCACCGAGACGTTCATGCCGATGTAGCCGGCGAGGCCCGAGAGCAGCGCGCCGACCAGGAAGCCGCCGGCGGTCGCCCAGTTCAGCATCCAGCCGAGCAGCACGAACAGCACGACGCCGGCGATCGCGATCGTCGAGTACTGGCGGTTGAGGTAGGCCGCGGCGCCGGCCTGCACCGCAGCGGCGATCTCCTGCATCCGCGCGTTGCCGGCGGGCTGAGCGACGATCCAGCGAACCATGAACAGGCCATACAGGATGGCCACCACGCCCGCGCCAATCGCGAGCGTCAGAGCGAGATCGCTCGACATGCCACTACTCCCCGAGGGTTACCCGAACTGTCGAATCGTTGGTGTCCGGGAGCGTCTGGCCGCGCCCGTGCCCCGTGATCGATAAACTCATGAAATCACTAGGGATTTCAGGAGTCCCGGTCGCGGAGGCGGCGCATTATACCTTGAAGTCGGTCGCGAGCTTGCGCTTGACCGGGGCGTTCTTGAGCTCGACGTAGCGGGGCAGGCCGCCGGCGAACGGCGGGTAGTCCTCGCCGGCGATCAGCGGCTCGAGGTAACGCCGGCAGGCGGCGGTGATGCCGAAGCCGTCCTCGGTCACGAACTCGCGCGGCACCTTCTTCTCGACGTTCGCCACCGCCTCGAGCGGGGCCGCCTCGATCGTCCAGCGGTAGGGCTTCGACGAGCGCCGGCGGATGACCGGCAGCACCGCGTTGCGACCCTGCAGCGCGAACTCGACCGCCGCCTTGCCGACCGCGTACGCCTGCGCGACATCGGTCTTCGAGGCGATGTGCCGCGCGGCCCGCTGCAGGTAGTCGGCCACCGCCCAGTGGTACTTGTAGCCGAGGCCCTCCTTCACGATCCGCGCGATCTCGGGACCGGCACCGCCGAGCTGCGTGTGGCCGAACGCGTCGGTCGTGCCGGCCTCGGCGAGGAACTTGCCGTCCGGACCCTTGACGCCCTCCGAGACCACCACGACGCAGTAGCCGCGCGATGCGACCGACTGCCGCACACGCTCGAGGAAGCGCGCCTGGTCGAAGGCGATCTCCGGGAACAGGATCACGTGCGGCGCATCGCCCGGGCCGCGGCCGGCGAGGCCGCCGGCGGCGGCGATCCAGCCGGCGTGGCGACCCATGACCTCGAGGATGAACACCTTGGTCGAGGTGCGTGCCATCGAGGCGACGTCGAGCGCCGCCTCGCGGGTCGAGACCGCGACGTACTTCGCGACCGATCCGAAACCCGGGCAGCAATCGGTGACCGGCAGGTCGTTGTCGACCGTCTTCGGGACGCCGACGCAGGTGATCGGGTAGCCGAGCTCCGCGCCGATCTTCGACACCTTGAGCGCGGTGTCCATCGAGTCGTTGCCGCCGTTGTAGAAGAAGTAGCCGATGTCGTGGGCGCGGAATACCTCGATCAGCCGCTCGTACTTGGCGCGGTCCTGCTCGAGGCCCTTGAGCTTGTAGCGCGCCGAGCCGAAGGCGCCGGCCGGCGTGTGCCGCAGCGCGCGGATCGCCGCCGCGCTCTCGCGGCTCGTGTCGATCAGGTCCTCGGTCAGCGCGCCGACGATGCCGTGGCGGCCGGCGTACAGCTTGCCGATGCGCGAGCGGTGCTTGCGGCAGGCCTCGATGACGCCTGCGGCAGAGGCGTTGATCACGGCGGTGACGCCGCCGGACTGCGCGTAGAAGGCGTTGCGCTTCGGGCTTCTGGGCTTCGTCGGCATGAGCGGCGCTCCGGGCATCGGCGGGGGGCGCAAGGATACCCGGTCCCGGGGGATGGCCGAAGTGCGCCCGGGCGAGCGCGTGGTGCGCCGCATTTGACGCTCGGCAGAGCCGGCGGGCAGCATACCGGCGCTGGGTGGGCCGCGAGGGTTCCTGGGGAGGGGCCGCGGCCGCGCCGCGACGGACGACAACATGCGCATCGTGCTCCTCGGAGCGCCGGGTTCGGGGAAGGGCACCCAGGCCCAACGGCTGATCGACAAGTACCGCGTGCCGCAGGTCTCGACCGGCGACCTGCTGCGGGCGGCCGTGACCGCCGGCACCGAGCTCGGCCGCCGCGCCAAGGCGACGATGGACGCCGGCAAGCTGGTCGACGACGCGACGATGCTCGGCATCATCCGTGAGCGCCTCGGCCAGCCCGATGCCGCCGGCGGCTTCATCCTCGACGGATTCCCACGGACGATCCCGCAGGCCGACGGCCTCGCGGCGCTGCTCCAGTCGATCGGCCAGCCGCTCGAGGCGGTGGTGCTGATGGAGGTCGATCGCGACAAGCTGTTCCGCCGCCTGACCGGCCGGCGCACCTGCCGCACCTGCGGCCGCGTCTTCAATGTCTACACCGCGCCGCCGCCGCAGCCGCCGCCGTGCGGCGGCCAGTGCGCGACGCCGGACCTGTTCCACCGCCCGGACGACAGCGAGGCGACCATCGGTAAGCGCCTCGAGGTCTACGAGTCGCAGACCCGTCCGCTGGTCGACTACTACCGCGAGCGCGGCCTGCTGGCGCGCGTCGACGCCGAGGGCGAGATCGACGCGGTCACCGCCCGTCTCGAGGCCGCGCTCGCCGGCCGGCGCCGCTAGCCGAGCTCGTCCGCGAACGTCGCGCCGAGCGCGCGCCGCCGCCAGCCGTCGAGTACCTCGTCGAGTCGCTCGCCGCGCGCGAGGCGCCGCAGGTCGCGCTGCGTCGCGAGCACCTCGGGCGCGAGCCCGAGGCCGGACGCGACCGCGCGCAGCCGGTCGCCGAGGCGACGCGTCCGCTCGCGCTCCTCCGGCGACGGCCGCGCGTCGCCGCGCGGCTCGGCCGGCGGCGCGGGCGCCGCCTCGGCGGCGGCGACCGCCGCCAGGATCTCGGCGCCGAGCTTGTCCGCGGCGCCACCCGGCAGGACCTCGAGTGACTTGAGCGCCGCGAGGCTGGCCGGCGCGGCGCGCGCGATCGCGCGCGCCGCCTCGTCGCTGAGCACCCAGCCGCGTGGCAGGTTGCGCCGCATCGCGCGCGCCTCGCGCCAGGCGGCGAGGGCGCGCAGTCGCGCCAGCTCGCGCGGCGGCAGCGTCTCGCTGCCCTTGAAGCGCCGCCAGGCCTCGGCCGGCTCGACCGCGTACAGCGCCGGGTCGGCCAGCGCCGCCATCTCCTCGTGGAACCAGTCGAGCCGCCCGAGCGTGGCGAGGCGCTCCTCGAGGCGGGCCGCGAGCGGCAACAGGTAGCGGACGTCGTCGGCCGCGTAGGCGAGCTGCGCCGGCGACAGCGGCCGGCGCATCCAGTCGGTGCGCGCCTGGCCCTTGTCGAGCGTCACGCCGAGTTCGCGCGCGAGCAGGTCCGCGTAGCCGATCTGCGGCGCGTGGCCGGCCAGTGCGGCGGCAACCTGCGTGTCGAACAGCGGGCCGAGCGGCTTACCGGTCAGCGGCAACAGGACCTCGATGTCCTGGCGCGCGGCGTGCAGCACCTTGGGCTGGTGCTCGCCAGTGAGCAGCGCGCCGAGCTTGCCGCGATCGAGCGCGGCCAGCGGGTCGATCAGTACCACGCCCGCCGGGTCGGCGAGCTGCACGAAGGCGAGCTCCGCGTAGTAGGTGCGCTCGCGCATGAACTCGGTGTCGAGGGCGAGGCGCGGCGATGCACCGAGGCGCTCGACGGCGGCGGCCAGCGCCGCGTCGTCGGTGATCGGCTCGAGGGTCGGGGCCAAGGGGGGTCCGTGCGGCAGGTTACAATCCGCCGTCATTATGCGGCCCGCGGCGGCGCGAGCCCAATCGGAAGGGGTGATGCAGTCACTGGTCGGCGTTCTCTGGGACATCGCGCTGTGGCGCCGCGGACCCGGCGCGCTGCCCGCGTCCGGGCCGCTGCTGGCTCGCGCGGCCTGTGCCTATGCGGCGAGCAGCGCGCTCGAGGCGTGGCTGGTCAATGGTCCGCCGCTCGCGGTGCTGAGCGGCTTCGTGGATCTCGCGTTCACGACCGTGGTGTTCTGGCTGTGTCTCGCCGTCGGGCGGCGACCCCACCGGCTGCAGCAGACGCTGCTGGCGGTGTTCGGCACGGGCACGCTGCTGATGCTGGCGAGCGCGGCGGTGATCGCCTGCGCCGACGCCCTCGGCCGCGACGGCGACGCCGGCAAGCTGGTCGCGAACCTGAGCCTGCCGCTCGTGCTGTGGGGCGTCGCGGTGCTGGCACACATCGTCCGCGAGGCGCTCGACCAGCCGCTGGTCACCGGCGTCGCGGTGGCCACCAGCTACGTCGTGCTCGGCACGCTGCTGATCGAGGAACTGCTGCCGAGGCTGGCCGGCTGATGCACGTCCACATCCTCGGCATCTGCGGCACGTTCATGGGCGGCATCGCCGCGATCGCTCGCGAGGCCGGCCACGAGGTAACCGGCTCGGACCAGAACGTCTACCCGCCGATGAGCACGCAGCTCGAGGCGCTCGGCATCCGGCTCACCGAAGGCTGGCATCCCGCGCAGCTCGACCCGGCGCCGGACGTCGTCGTCGTCGGCAACGCGCTGTCGCGCGGCAACCCGGCCGTCGAGGCGCTGCTGAACCGTGGCCTGCCGTACGCCTCGGGCCCCGAGTGGCTCGCGCGGCACGTGCTGCCCGGGCGCTGGGTGCTGGCGGTCGCCGGCACTCACGGCAAGACCACGACGTCGGGGATCCTCGCCTGGATGCTCGAGCACGCCGGCCTCGAGCCCGGCTTCCTGATCGGCGGTGTGCCGGGCAACTTCTCGACCTCGGCGCGTCTCGGCCGGGCGCCGTTTTTCGTGGTCGAAGCCGACGAATATGACACCGCGTTCTTCGACAAGCGCGCCAAGTTCGTGCACTACCGCGCCCGCACCGCCATCCTCAACAACCTCGAATACGACCACGCGGACATCTATCCCGACCTCGCCAGCATCCGGCGCATGTTCCACCAGTTCGTGCGCACCGTTCCCGGCGAGGGCCGGCTGATCGTGAACGCGGCCGATGCCGAGCTCGCCGCGGCGCTGGCGCTGGGAGCCTGGACCCCGGTCGAGCGCTTTGGTCGTGCGGCGCCCGCGGACTGGCAGGTGCGCGCGCTGGCGTCCGACTGGTCGGAATTCGAGGTCTGGCACGGCGCCGAGCGGGTCGGCGCCGCGCGCTGGGACCTGATCGGCGCCCACAACGCCGAGAATGCGCTCGCCGCGCTGCTCGCGGCGCGGCACGCCGGCGTGCCGCCGGCGACCGCGCTCGAGGCGCTCGCGCGCTTCCGCAATGCGCGCCGTCGCATGGAGGTGCGCGGCACGGTCCACGGCGTCACCGTCTACGACGACTTCGCGCACCATCCGACCGCCATCGCCGCCACGATCGGCGCGCTGCGCGAGCGCGTCGCGGCGGCGCGCATCCTCGCCGTCCTCGAGCCGCGCTCGGCGACGATGAAGATGGGTGTGCACCGCGACACGCTCGCCGGCTCGCTGGCCGGCGCGGACGCGACCTTCCTCTATGCGCCCGCGGACCTCGGCTGGGACGTGCGCGCCGCCGCCGCGCCGCTCGGCGCGCGTGCCCGGGTGCTCGGCGACATCGACTCGCTGGCGGCCGCGATCGTCGCCGAGGCGCGCGCCGGCGACCACGTGCTGGTGATGAGCAACGGCGGTTTCGGCGGCCTGCATGGCAAGCTGCTGGCGCGCCTCGGTGCGCCGCGATGACCGAGCGGACGATGCCGTTGTTCCCGCTCGGGACCGTGCTGTTCCCCGGCGGTCCGCTGTCGCTGCGGATCTTCGAGCCGCGTTACGTCGACATGATCGGCCGCTGCATGCGCGAGGGCACGGGCTTCGTGGTCGTGCTGATCGTCGAGGGCCGCGAGGCCGGCAGCGGCGCCCTGACCACCGCCGCGGTCGGCACCGAGGCGCGGATCGTCGATTTCAACCAGCTCGACGATGGCCTGCTCGGCATCACCTGCGTCGGTGCCGAGCGCGTGCGCGTGGTGCGGGCCTGGCGGCAGGACGACGGCCTGAACGTCGCCGAGGTGACGGCAGTGGCGCCGGACCCGGCGACGGCCATTCCACCCGACTGCGCACACCTGCCCGCGGCACTCGAGCGGCTGTGGCCCGAGCTCGGGCCGACCTACGCCGCCGCCGCGACTCGCTACGACGATGCCGCCTGGGTCGGCAATCGCCTGGCCGAGCTCGCGCCGCTCGAGCCGTCGGTGAAGCAGGGGTTGCTCGAGCTCGCCGATCCTGCGGAGCGGCTGCGCTACCTCGCGCCGATGATCCGGCTGGCGCCGCCCGAAGCCGACGCCTGAACGCTCAGTCGCTGCGCCGCCACGGACGGAATCGCGCACGCAGCGCCACGGCCACGAGCAGCAGCAGCATCGTCCACGCCAGCACCAGCCAGCCCGTGTAGCCGTCGTCGCGGCTCACCATCCAGGCGAGCGGCGCCGCCGGATCGAGCGCGGTCGAGCCGACCGTCGCGCGCATGATCCACACCCAACCCGCGTGCAGGCCGACCGCCAGCGCGATGCTGCCGGTCCACCACGCGGTGAGGCCGAGCACGAGGCCGACCGCGAACAGCGACAGCAGCCGGTCCGCGATCAGTGCCGGGTGCAGGAAGTTGCGCGCCGCGGTCGCCAGCAGGTCGATGCCGCTCGACCAGCGGACCTGGTCGTGGGGCACGTGCTCGCGCGCCAGGAAGTGCAGCGTGGCGAACAGCGCCGCGACCAGCGCGATGCCGAGCAGCGGCCGGCGCAGCTCGCGCACCACCGCACCCTGCATCAGTCCGCGAAACAGCGTCTCCTCGAAGAATCCGACCGCCAGCCCGGAACCGAGGCCGGCGGCCAGTGCGCGCAGCAGCACCGCCGGCGTGAGATCGGGCAGCGGCGTGCGCAGCCCGAAGGCGAGCATGCAGGCCGTCACCGGCAGCATCGTGACGATGCCGGCGACCAGGCCGACGCCGAACTGCCGCAGCCAGCGTGGCCGCGGCGCCCCGTACCCCCAGTCGCGCGCACGCGTGAGCCGCAGGTGCCGCACCAGCAGCACGAGCCCGGCCGGTATCAGCAGGAATTCCCAGAGCCGCGTGCCGATGCGGTCGAACCACCACTCCGGTCGCAGCGGATGCAGCACGACGTAGAGCGGGTACGCGAGCGCCGCCGCGAGCGCGGCGGTGACGAGGATCAGGGCGAGGAACAGCGCGAAGGCCCGCATGCGGCGACGTTACGCCTGGGTCACGACGCGAACAACCGCCTCAGGCCGCGGGAGCGCGCAGCCGCAGCGCGTGGAAGGCCTCGATCACGCGTTCCGCGGGCAGTGCCTCGAGCAGGCCCGGCGGCTCCGCGCGCAGGCTCAGCACCGGCGCGCCGGCGGCGCCCCAGGGCCGGTACAGCGCCGGATCGGCCGCGGCGAACAGCACGACGAGCGGCAGGCCGACGGCGGCGGCCGCGTGCGCGGGGCCGGTGTCGACGCTGACCATCGCCGCGGCACGCTCAAGCAGCGCCAGCAGGCGGGGGATCGGCAGGTCATCGGCGGCGTTCACGGCGGCGGGCAGGGCCGCGTGCCGCAGGATGTCCTCGTTGAGCGCGTGCTCGCTCGGCACGCCGAGCAGCAGAATCGCGTGCGTCGGGCAGCGCGCCGCCATGGCGCGCAGCACCGCGGCCCAGCGTTCCTCCGGCCAGTACTTGGTGTTGCTCGCGCGGCGCCGGTCGCCGCGGCGCATGGTGCGCTTGTTGCCGGCCTGCACGAGCAGCAGCGGGCGCCCGTCGAGCCCGCGCGCCGCGAGCCACGCCTCGAGGTCGGCGCGTGCGGCCGTCGCCACCTCGAGTCGGCATCCTTCCACCGCGACCGGCGCCGGTGGGCCACCGAGCGCTGCCGGCGGCGTCGCGCCGACGCGGGCGAACCACTCGAGGTAGTGCTCGCCGGTCCGGCGCGGCAGCGACTCGGCGTCCACGATCCAGTCGTCCGCGATGCCGGCGCGCGTTAGCAGCCGGCGCCCGAGCCGCGCGGGGTCCAGAAACCAGGTGGGGCCGGGGCCGCGGGCGCGCAGCTCGCGCACCAGTTGCCACTGATCGGGGCTGACCAGGTACGGCCGGCGCCGGCTGCGCACCAGGTACAGCTCGCCGACGCCCGGTTGGCCGGCGAGCAGCGGCCGCGTCCAGGCGCCCGAGGAGACCACGTCCACCGGCGAGCCGAAGCGCGCCGCCAGCGCCCGGATCAGCGGCGTCAGCAGCACCATGTCGCCGAGGGCGCCGCAGCGCATGACCAGCGGCCGCGGCTGACCGGTCATCGGCGGTGCGCCTCAGCCGCGCAGCGTCGCGAACGCGCGGCGCGCGGCGGCGACGGTGGCCTCGATCTCCACCTCGCCGTGCGTCGCCGACAGGAAGCCGGCCTCGAACGCGGACGGCGCCAGGTAGACGCCCTCCCGCAGCATGGCGTGGAAGAACCGCTTGAAGCGCTCGACGTCGCAGCGGGTCGCGGCGGCGAAGCCGGTCACGCGCGGCGCGTCGGTGAAGAACAGGCCGAACATGCCGCAGACGTGGTTGGTCGTGAACGGCACGCCCGCCTCGCGCGCCGCCAGGGCGAGACCCTCGACCAGTCGCCGCGTCGACTGCGCCAGCCGGTCGTGAAAGCCGGGCGCCTCGATCAGTCGCAGCGTCTCGAGGCCGGCCGCCATCGCGACCGGGTTGCCCGACAGCGTGCCCGCCTGATAGACGGGACCGAGCGGCGCGATCTTCTCCATCACGTCGCGCCGCCCGCCGAAAGCGCCGACCGGCATGCCGCCGCCGACGATCTTGCCGAGCGTCGTCAGGTCCGGGCGGATGCCGTACAGGGCCTGGGCACCGCCGAGGGCGACGCGGAATCCCGTCATCACCTCGTCGAAGATCAGCAGCGCGCCGTGGCGCGTGCACTCCTCGCGCAGCGCCTCGAGGAAGCCGGGCTCCGGCGGGATGCAGTTCATGTTGCCGGCGACCGGCTCGACGATCACGCAGGCGACCTCGCCGCCCACGGTGCGGAACGCCTCGCGCACCTGGCCGACGTCGTTGTAGGAAAGCGTCAGCGTGTGCGCCGCCATCGCCGCGGGAACGCCGGGAGACGTGGGGACGCCGAGCGTCAGCAGGCCCGAGCCTGCCTTCACCAGCAGCGAGTCCGAGTGGCCGTGGTAGCAGCCTTCGAACTTGATGATCTTGTCGCGGCCGGTGTAGCCGCGCGCGAGCCGGATCGCGCTCATCGTCGCCTCGGTGCCCGAGCTCACCATGCGCACGAGCTCGATCGACGGCACCAGCCGGCAGACGGTGCGCGCGACCTCGGTCTCGATCGGCGTCGGCGCGCCGAACGACAGCCCGGCGGCGGCCGTCTCCTGCACGGCCCGGATCACCGTCGGGTGCGCGTGGCCGAGCACGGCCGGGCCCCACGAACCGACGTAATCGATGTAGCGGGTGCCGTCCGCCGACCACACGTGCGGGCCGAGCGCGCGCGTGAAGAACACCGGCTCGCCGCCGACGCCGCGGAAGGCCCGCACCGGCGAATTCACGCCGCCCGGAATGTAGCGGCAGGCTTCCTGATAGAGTTCGTGAGAGTTGGCCACGGATACCTCCGGGGCGCAGTGTACGGCGCGAGGCGCGCCGGCGATACCGCCGACGACTGGTGACAGACGATGAGCAAAGCGATGACCGAAGGCCTCAAGACCTGGATCTGCGTGATCTGCGGTCACGTCTACGATGAGGCCGAGGGTGACCCGCAGCGTGGCGTGCCGCCGGGAACCCGCTGGAGCGACGTGCCGGCGGACTACACCTGCCCGGACTGCGGCGCGAGCAAGGACGACTTCGAGATGGTCGAGCTCTAGCCGGCCGACGCGCGCGGCATCGGCGCGGCCGCGTCAGCCGTCGCGACCCACACGACGCTGCTCTCGACGCGGCCGTCCGGGTGCAGCTCCAGCCAGCGGTAGGCCGGCGGCCGCTGGTCCACGGCGAACTGGTCGGACTGCGGGCGGAACTGCGCGCAGGTGGACGGGGTACCGAGCAGCCGCACGCCGCGGCGCTCGCCGTCGAAGGCCTGGTGCACGTGCCCCCACAGCAGCACGCGCACGTTCGCGTGCCGGTCCAGCACCTCGAACAGCGCCGCGGCGTTCTCGAGCCCGACGGTATCGAGCCAGCGGCTGCCGGCGGCGACCGGGTGGTGGTGTAGCGTGACGAGCGCGTGGCGGTCCGCGTGCGCGGACAGCGCTTCGTCGAGCCTGGCGAGCTCGCCCGCCGCGAGCCGACCGGAGGCGCGGCCGTGCAGGTACGAGTCGAGCATCACCAGCAGCCACTCGCCGTGGCGCGCCGTGCCGCAGATCTGGAAGGGTTCGCTGCCGAGCGCCGCGCGCATCGCGGCCGGCTCGTCGTGGTTGCCCGGCAGGCAGTAGACCGGCACCCGCGAGTCGCCGAACAGCCGGCGCACGTGCGCGTAGCCGCCGGCGTCGTCCTGTACGAGATCGCCGGTCAGCAACAGCGCCTGCCAGGCGGACTCCTGCGCGCGCGCGAGTGCGAGCGTCGCCTCGAGCGCCGGCAGCGTGGCCACGCCGCGCAGCCGGCCGTCGCCGGCACCGTACAGGTGCAGGTCGGTGAACTGGACGAGGCGGAGCGGGGCTCGGCTCACTCGGGCTTCCGTGACGTAGGTCCGCTTAAGAAACGGTCGAGGCCGGCGAACGATAGCAAGGCACCTGCCGGCGCGACGGTGAACCGGATCGCGTGGGCTCGTCGCTCGGGATGATGCGTCGCACATTACCGTTAGATGACGGTGGTCGCGACCGGTTCCGCGGTCGGCGACTGGCGACAGGCGGGGGCGGGCCGGCAGCCCGCCCCCGCGTTAAGTCACACGCCGCTCAGTAGCGGTAGTGCTCCGGCTTGAACGGACCGTCGACGCTGACGCCGATGTAGGCCGCCTGCTCCGGTGCGAGCCGGGTGAGCTCCGCACCGATCTTCTTGAGGTGCAGGCGCGCGACGTGCTCGTCGAGCTGCTTCGGCAGCGTGTAGACGCGCTTCTGGTAGCGCTCCGGGTGGCTCCAGAGCTCGATCTGCGCGAGCGTCTGGTTCGAGAACGAGTTCGACATCACGAACGACGGGTGGCCGGTGCCGCAGCCGAGGTTCACCAGCCGTCCCTTGGCCAGCACGATGATGCGCTTGCCGTCCGGGAACACGACGTGGTCGACCTGCGGCTTGATCTCCTCCCAGCGGCACTTCGCCAGGCTCGCGATGTCGATCTCGGAGTCGAAGTGGCCGATGTTGCAGACGATCGCGTTGTGCTTCATGCGCTGCATGTGCTCGTACGCGATCACGCGCAGGTTGCCGGTGCAGGTCACGAAGATGTCGGCCTTGTCGGCCGCATAGTCCATCGTCACGACGCGATAGCCGTCCATCGCTGCCTGCAGCGCGCAGATCGGGTCGATCTCGGTGACCCACACCTGCGCCGACAGTGCCTTGAGCGCCTCGGCGCTGCCCTTGCCGACGTCGCCATAGCCGGCCACCACCGCAACCTTGCCGGCGATCATCACGTCGGTCGCACGCTTGATCGCGTCGACCAGCGACTCGCGGCAGCCGTACAGGTTGTCAAACTTCGACTTCGTCACCGAGTCGTTGACGTTGATGGCGGGGAACAGCAGCCGCCCCTCCTTCTCCATCTGGTAGAGGCGATGCACGCCCGTGGTCGTCTCCTCGGTGACGCCGCGGATGGTCTTGGCGATCGCGGCGTAGTAGCCGGGTCGCGTCTTCAGGCGCTTGGCGATCGCCGCGTACAGCACTTCCTCTTCCTCGTTGGTCGGCTTGGCGATCACCGAGGCATCCGCCTCGGCGCGCAGCCCGAGGTGCACGAGCAGCGTCGCATCACCGCCGTCGTCGAGGATCATGTTCGGCGTGCCGCCGTCCGCCCAGTCGAAGATGCGGTGGGTGTATTCCCAGTACTCCGCGAGCGTCTCGCCCTTGTAGGCGAACACCGGCGTGCCGGCGGCAACGATCGCGGCCGCGGCGTGGTCCTGGGTCGAGTAGATGTTGCACGACGCCCAGCGCACGTCCGCGCCGAGCGCCTTCAGCGTCTCGATCAGGACCGCGGTCTGGATCGTCATGTGCAGGGAACCGGCGACGCGGGCGCCCTTCAGCGGCTGGCGGGCCGCGTACTCCTCGCGAACCGCCATCAGACCCGGCATCTCGGTCTCGGCGATCGTGATTTCTTTGCGGCCCCAGTCGGCGAGCTTCAGATCGGCGACGTGGTAGTCGTTCTTCAGGTTCATCGCAGCGCTCATTCGTTCTCTCCTCGGAGAATGAATGGGCGCCGTTGTCGGGTCGACCGTCCTGCCGAGCCTGACGGCACCGGGAGAGCCCGGCGCCGCTGCAGCGCCCCTCGGCGGGCGGTATGAAAAGGTACCGGCTACTTGGCGTCCGCCTTCAGCGCCCGCGCCTTGTCGGTGCGCTCCCAGCTGAACTCCTCCTCGGTACGGCCGAAGTGGCCGTAGGCCGCGGTCGCCTCGTAGATCGGACGCGCGAGATCGAGCATCTGGCGCAGGCCGTAGGGCGTCAGGTCGAAGTGGTGCCGCACGAGCTTGGTGAGCTTCTCGCGCGAGAGCTTGCCGGTGCCGAAGGTCTCGACCATCACGGACGTCGGCTCGGCGACGCCGATCGCGTACGAGACCTGCACCTCGCAGCGCTCGGCCAGGCCCGCGGCGACCACGTTCTTCGCGACGTAGCGGGCCGCGTAGGCCGCCGAGCGGTCGACCTTCGACGGGTCCTTGCCGGAGAACGCGCCGCCGCCGTGGCGCGCGTAGCCGCCGTAGGTGTCGACGATGATCTTGCGGCCCGTGAGGCCGCAGTCTCCGACCGGTCCGCCGATCACGAACTTGCCGGTTGGGTTGATGTGGAACTTCGTGCGCTTGTCGATCCAGCGCTTCGGCAGCACCGGCAGGATGATCTCTTCCATCACCGCCTCGCGCAGCTTGCGCTGACCGATCTCGGGCGCGTGCTGGGTCGAGAGCACGACCGCCTCGATGCCGACCGGCCGGTCGTGCTCGTAGCGGAAGGTGATCTGGCTCTTCGCATCCGGGCGCAGCCAGGTCAGCTTGCGGCCACGGCGGACCTCGGCCTGGCGCTTGACGAGCCGATGCGCATAGGTGATCGGCGCCGGCATCAGCACGTCGGTCTCGTTGGTCGCGTAGCCGAACATCAGACCCTGGTCACCCGCACCCTGCTTGCGCGGGTCCTTGCGGTCGACGCCCTGCGCGATGTCCGGCGACTGCTTGCCGATGATGTTGATGACCGCGCAGCTGGCGCCGTCGAAGCCCATGTCGGAGTCGTCGTAGCCGATGCGCAGCACCGTGCGGCGGACGAGCGCCTCGAGGTCGACCCAGGCGCTGGTGGTGATCTCGCCGGCGACCACGACGCAGCCGGTCTTGACGAGGGTCTCGCACGCAACGCGCGCGCGCTTGTCCTCGGCGATGATCGCATCGAGCACCGCGTCGGAGATCTGGTCCGCGACCTTGTCGGGATGTCCCTCGGAGACGGACTCGGAAGTGAACAGGTAGCTGCTGCTGCTGGACGCCATCGGGGTTGCGGGTCGCCGTGCGGCGCCTCCGGTCGGATAACCGGTGAAGTATACCAACGGGGGCAGGTAGATTGCCCATGCCACGTCGGTATTGGACAATAGCGGGCTCGCCACCGACCTGGCTCACTCCACGCCCCGGGGACACGGCCGATGCAGAACCGCCGCCAGCTCGCCAACGCCCTTCGCGCCCTCAGCATGGACGCCGTGCAGCAGGCGAATTCGGGCCATCCCGGCATGCCGATGGGCATGGCCGACATCGCCGAGGTCCTGTGGCGCGACTTCCTGAAACACAACCCGGGTAATCCTGCCTGGTTCGACCGCGATCGCTTCGTGCTCTCCAACGGCCACGGATCGATGCTGCTCTACTCGCTGCTCCACCTGACCGGGTATCCGCTGCCGATCGAGGAGCTGAAGCGCTTCCGTCAGCTCGGCTCGCACACGCCCGGCCACCCGGAGCGCGAGCCCAAGCTCGGCATCGAGACCACCACCGGGCCGCTCGGCCAGGGCCTCGCGAACGCGGTCGGCATGGCGCTCGCCGAGCGCGTGCTCGCCGCCACCTTCAACCAGCCGGGCTTCGCGCTGATCGACCACCACACCTACGTGTTCCTGGGTGACGGCTGCCTGATGGAGGGCGTCTCGCACGAGGCGTGCTCGCTCGCGGGCACGCTCGGCCTCGGCAAGCTGATCTGCTTCTACGACGACAACGGCATCTCGATCGACGGCCACGTGCAGGGCTGGTTCACCGACGACACGCCGCGCCGCTTCGAGGCCTACGGCTGGCAGGTGATCCGCAACGTCGACGGCCACGACGCCGAGGCAGTGACGCGCGCGATCCGCAAGGCGCGCCGCGAGACCGGCAAGCCGTCGCTGATCTGCTGCAAGACCATCATCGGCTACGGCGCGCCGAACAAGCAGGGCACGGAGGCGACCCACGGCTCGGCGCTCGGTGCCGAGGAAGTCGCGGCCGCGCGCCAGGCGCTCGGCTGGCCCTACCCGCCGTTCGAGGTGCCGGACGAGGTCCGCGCCGCGTGGGACGCGCGCGCGCGCGGCAAGCGCCTGGAGGGCAAGTGGCAGCGGCTCTTCAAGGAGTATCGCCAGGCCTATCCGCAGCGGGCCGACGAGCTCGAGCGGCGCATCCGCGGCGAGCTGCCGGCGGACTGGGCGGCGTTTGCCGAGACCGCGCTCGCCGATGCCCAGGCGAAGGGCGCCTCGGTAGCCACCCGCCAGGCTTCGCAGGCGGCGCTCAATGCGCTCGTGGCGAAGCTGCCCGAGCTGCTCGGTGGCTCGGCTGACCTGACCGGCTCGAACAACACCTGGGCGAAGTCCTCGAAGGGCATCACCCACGACGATCCGGCCGGCAACTACGTCTGGTGGGGCGTGCGCGAGTTCGGCATGTCGGCGGCGATGAACGGCATCGCGCTGCACGGCGGCCTCGTGCCCTACGGCGGCACCTTCCTGGTGTTCTCCGACTACGCCCGCAACGCCGTGCGCATGGCGGCGCTGATGCAGGTGCCGACGATCTTCGTCTGGTCGCACGACTCGATCGGGCTCGGCGAGGACGGGCCGACGCACCAGCCGATCGAGCACCTCGCCTCGCTGCGCCTGATCCCGAACATGACGCTGTGGCGGCCGTGCGATGCGGTCGAGACCGAAGCCGCCTGGCTGGATGCACTCGAGCGGCGCAGCGGCCCGACCGGCCTCGTGCTGACGCGCCAGGCCCTGCCGCACCAGCCGCGCGCCGCCGAGCGGCTCGCTGACGTGCGGCGCGGTGGCTACGTGCTGGTCGAGAGCGCGGGTACGCCCGAACTCGTGATGCTCGCCACCGGGTCCGAAGTGCAGCTCGCGGTCGAGGCCGCCAGGACGCTCGCCGGCCGCGGCCGTCGCGTCCGGGTCGTCTCGATGCCCTCGACCGAGCGTTTCGACGCGCAGCCGGCGGGCTATCGCGAGGCGGTGCTGCCGCCCGGCGTGCCACGCGTCGCGGTCGAGGCCGGCGTGCGCGACTACTGGTGCCGCTACGCGGTGCGCCGCGAGCACGTCGTCGGCATCGACCAGTTCGGCGCCTCGGCGCCGGCCAAGGATCTGTTCAAGCACTTCGGCCTGACGGCTGATCACGTGGTCGCGGTCGCGACGCAGGCGCTCGGCGGCTGACGTCGGGCTGGACGCAAGCAACGAGGAGCGGAGCATGGCCATCAAGGTGGGAATCAACGGTTACGGTCGCATCGGCCGCAACGTGCTGCGCGCCCTGTACGAGGGCAAGCGTAACGGCGAGATCCAGATCGTCGCGATCAACGATCTCGGCGACGCCGGCACGAACGCGCACCTGACGCGCCACGACACCGCGCACGGCCGCTTCCCCGGCGAGGTCAAGGTCGACGGCGATGCGATGGTCGTGAATGGCGACCGGATCAAGGTGCTCGCGGAGCGCGACCCCGCCAAGCTGCCGTGGGGCACGCTCGGCGTCGACTACGTGCTCGAGTGCACCGGGCTCTTCGCTAACAAGGAGAAGGCCGGCAAGCACCTGGCGGGCGGCGCGAAGAAGGTGGTGATCTCCGCCCCGGCCGAGGGCGCGGTGGACGCGACCATCGTCTACGGCGTCAACCACGGCACGCTGAAGAGCGACATGAGCGTGATCTCGAACGCCTCGTGCACGACGAATTGCCTGGCGCCGCTCGTCAAGCCGCTGCACGACGCGATCGGGCTCGTGGCCGGCATCATGACGACGGTGCACGCCTACACCAACGACCAGGTCCTGACCGACGTGTTCCACAAGGACCTGCGCCGTGCGCGCTCCGCGACCATGTCGATGATCCCGACCAAGACCGGCGCTGCCGCGGCGGTCGGGCTCGTGCTGCCGGAGCTCAAGGGCAAGCTCGACGGATTCGCGGTGCGCGTGCCGACCATCAACGTCTCGCTGGTCGACCTGACGTTCACCGCGAAGCGCGCCACCAGCGCCGAGGAGATCAACAAGATCCTCAAGGACGCCTCGCAGGGCGCGTTGAAGGGCGTGCTCGCCTACAACGAGGAACCGCTGGTGTCGATCGACTTCAACCACGACGCGGCATCGTCGACCTACGACGCGACGCTGACCAAGGTCATCGACGGCACGCTGGTGAAGGTCTGCTCGTGGTACGACAACGAGTGGGGCTTCTCGAACCGCATGCTCGACACGACGCTGGCCTGGAGTCGCGCGAAGTGATGGCCCCGGCCGGCGCCGGCGCCGGTGCGCCGGAGGGCGTGTCGAACCGCGTCGTGCGCATGCAGGACGTCGCGCTTGCGGGCAAGCGCGTGCTGATCCGCGAGGATCTGAACGTGCCGGTCAAGGACGGCGTCGTCAGCAGCGATGCGCGCATCCGCGCCGCGCTGCCGACCATCCAGCAGGCGCTGGCCGCCGGCGCGCGGGTGCTGCTGATGTCCCATCTCGGGCGACCGGAGGAGGGCAAGCCGGCCGAGGAGTTCTCGCTCGCGCCGGTCGCGGCGCGGTTGTCCGAGCTGCTCGGGCGCAAGGTGCCCCTGGTGAAGGACTGGCTCGGCGGTGTCGACGTCGCACCGGGTGAGGCCGTGCTGCTCGAGAATGTGCGCTTCAACAAGGGCGAGAAGAAGGACGCCGAGGACCTGTCGCGGCGCATGGCGGCGCTCTGCGACGTCTATGTCATGGACGCATTCGGTACCGCGCACCGGGCCGAGGCGAGCACCCATGGCGTCGCCCGCTTCGCGCCGGTGGCCTGCGCCGGACCGCTGCTGACCGGCGAGCTGGTCGCGCTCGACACTGCGCTCGAGAACCCGAAGCGCCCGCTGGTCGCGATCGTCGGCGGCTCGAAGGTCTCGACGAAGCTGACGGTGCTCGAGGCGCTGCTGACGCGTGTCGACCAGCTGATCGTCGGCGGCGGCATCGCCAACACCTTCCTGCTCGCGCGCGGCGCGCCGATCGGCAAGAGCCTCGCCGAGGCCGACATGGCCGACATCGCGCGCCGGCTGCTCGCGCAGTCGGCGGCCAAGGGCGTCGACATCCCGCTGCCGACCGACGTGGTGGTCGCCAAGGAGTTCTCGGCGAAGGCGGAAGCCGACGTCAAGGCCGTCGCCGACGTCGCGCCGGACGACATGATCCTCGACATCGGGCCCGACACGGCCGAGCGCTTCGCGCGCATCGTCGGCGAGGCCGGCACGATCATCTGGAACGGACCGGTCGGCGTGTTCGAGTTCGACCAGTTCGGCGAGGGCACGCGGGTACTGGCCAGCGCGATCGCGAGCTCCAAGGCGTTTTCGCTGGCCGGTGGCGGTGACACGCTGGCGGCCATCGAGAAGTACCAGGTCGAGGAAGGCATCAGCTACATCTCGACCGGCGGCGGGGCGTTCCTCGAATTCGTCGAGGGCAAGGCGCTGCCGGCGGTCGTCATGCTCGAGAGCCGTGCCAGCGGGGGCCCGCGGCCGTGAGCCCGATCCGCACCCCGCGGCGCACGAAGATCGTCACCACGCTCGGACCGGCGACCGACGATCCGCGCGTGCTGCAGGACCTGTTCCGCGCGGGCGCGGACGTGGTGCGAGTCAATTTCTCGCACGGCAAGTTCGAGGACCACGCGCGCCGCATCGAGATGGTCCGGGACGCTGCGCTCAGCGTCGGCCGCTACGTCGGCATCCTCGGCGACCTGGCCGGCCCCAAGATCCGCATCGACCGCTTCGTCAACGGCTCGGTGCAGCTGCTGGAAGGCGCGGAGTTCGTGCTCGACGTGTCGCTCGACCCGGCCGCCGGCAACCAGCAGACCGTCGGCTGCGCCTACAAGGCGCTGCCGCGCGACGTGCACGAGGGCGACGTGCTGCTGCTCAATGACGGCCTGATCGTGCTCGAGGTGCTCGGCGTCTCCGGGCCGCGGGTGCGCACGCGCGTGGTGACCGGCGGCGAGCTGTCGAACAACAAGGGCCTCAACCGCCGCGGCGGCGGCCTGTCCGCCGGGGCGCTGACGGACAAGGATCGCGAGGACATCCGCATGGCGGCGCGCCTCGAGGTCGACTACCTCGCGGTATCGTTCCCGAAGACCGGTGAGGACATGCTCGAGGCGCGGCAGCTGCTGCGCGAGGCCGGCGGCAGCGGCCGGCTGATGGCGAAGATCGAGCGCGCCGAGGCGATCCGCCACCTCGACGACATCATCGAGGCCAGCGACGCGGTGATGGTCGCGCGCGGCGACCTCGGCATCGAGGTCGGCTACGCGGAACTGACCGGGCTGCAGAAGCAGATCATCCACGGCGCGCGGCAGAAGTTCCGCATCGTCGTGACCGCCACCCAGATGATGGAGTCGATGATCCACAATCCGACGCCGACCCGCGCCGAGGTGTCGGACGTCGCGAACGCCGTGCTCGACGACACCGATGCCGTGATGCTCTCGGCCGAGAGTGCCGTCGGCAAGTATCCGGTCAAGGCGGTCGAGGCGATGGCGCAGGTCATCGAGGGCGCCGAGAAGTTCCAGCTGCAGCACGGTTCGCGCGCGCGCCAGCGCACCGAGCCGCGGGAATTCCGCGGTACCGACGAGGCGATCGCCATGGCCGTGATGTACACGGCCAACCACATGGACGTGAAGGCGATCGTGGCGCTGACGGAGTCGGGCTCGACGCCGCTGTGGATGTCGCGCATCCGCTCGGACATCCCGATTTACGCCTTCACGCGCCACGAATCAACGCGGCGGCGCGTGACGCTGTACCGCGGCGTGTACCCAGTCTCCTTCGACGTGACGCACACCTCGCCCGAGATCCTGTATCCGTCGATCTTCTTGATCCTGGTGGAGCTGCGCCTGTGCGCCGCCGGCGACCAGATCATCGTGACCAAGGGCGAGTTCTCCGGCGTGTCCGGCGGCACGAACTCGATGAAGATCCTCGAGGTGCGTCCTTAGCATCCGGGACCCGGGCCGGCGCCCCGGGGCGCCGGCCCGGGCTTGCCAGCCCGCGACGGAGCGGCGACGATGCCCCGTCACCGTCCGGATCCGCCCACCATGGCCAAGCTGTTGCTGCGCATCGGCGCCGGTCTCGTCGTCGTCGTGCTGGTCGCGGCGCTGGCCGTCTGGCTCGCGCTGCGCTTCAGCCTGCCGACGCTCGATGGCCGCGTCACCAGCCGTGCGGTCGGTGCCAGGGTCAGCGTGCAGCGCGACGCGGAAGGAGCGGTGACGGTCGGCGGCGAGAGCCGCGCGGACGTCGCCTTCGGCCTCGGCTATGCGCACGCACAGGACCGGTTCTTCCAGATGGACCTGCTGCGGCGCGCGCCGGCCGGGGAGCTCTCCGCGCTGCTCGGTGCCGCGACGCTCGATACCGACCGTGGCTTTCGCGTCCACCGCTTCCGCGTCGTGGCACGCGCGGCGGTGGCGCGCGCGAGCGACGAGCAGCGGGCGCTGCTCGAATCCTATGCTGCCGGCGTGAATGCCGGCCTCGCGTCGCTGCGCGCGCGGCCGTTCGAGTACCTGCTGCTGGGTGCGACCCCGGAGCCGTGGCGGCCCGAGGATTCGGTGCTGGCGGTCCTGGCGATGTTCGTCCAGCTGCAGGAGCCCGACGGTCACACGAAGATCGAGCGCAGCCTGATCGAGGAGGCGCTGCCGCCGGCGGCGGCGGCGTTCGTCTACGCGCCCGCGGCCGACTGGGAAGCCACGCTCGACGGCAGTGCGGGCGACGCGCCGCGGCCGCCGTCCGCCGCCGACTACGACCTGCGTCGCGTCGCGGAGCCCGATCCCGGTACGTCGTCGCGCGATCGCGCCCGTTTGCCGAGCGCGGGCAGCAACAACTGGGCGCTTGCCGGCTCGCGGACCGCCAGCGGCGCCGCGATCGTCGCCAACGACATGCACCTCGGCATCCGCGTGCCGAACACCTGGTATCACGCCCGGCTGCGCATCGGTGCCGGCGCGACGCCCGTGATCGACGTCACCGGGGTCACGCTGCCGGGCACGCCGGCGGTCGTGACCGGTAGCAACACGCATGTCGCCTGGGGCTTCACCAACAGCTACGGCGACTTCCAGGAGGTGGTGCGCGCGTTGCCGGACCCGGAGGATCCGCGCCGTTACCTGAGCGCGGCCGGTCCGCGGCCGTTCACGCATGTCAGCGAGCGCATCGCCGTGCACGGCGGCGCGGCCGTGGACCTCGACGTGGTCGGCACCGAGTGGGGACCGGTGGTGGCGCAGGAGGGGGGCGTCGCCTACGCGCTCGACTGGACGGCGCACGACCCGGCCGCGGTGAATCTCGAGCTGACCGGGCTCGAGCAGGCGCGCACCGTCGCGGAGGCCGTCGCGGTCGCGGCCCGCGCCGGAATCCCGGCGCAGAACTTCGTGGTCGGCGACGAGGCGGGTCACGTCGCCTGGACGATCGCCGGTCAGATCCCGCGGCGGCACGGCGAGACGGCGCGGGCGGCGCGGCCGTCGACCGACGCGGCCATCGGTTTCGATGGCTGGCTGCCGGCGGCGTCCCGGCCGCTGATCGTGGACCCGCCCACCGGCCAGCTCGCGACGGCCAATGCGCGGGTCGTCGGCGGCGCCGCGCTGGCGGTGCTCGGCGACGGGGGCTTCGATCGCGGTGCCCGCGCCCGCCAGATCCAGGGCGACCTGGCGGCGCGCGGCGACCGGCAGCAACCGCGCGACTCGCTGGCGGTGCAGCTCGACGATCGGGCACTTTTCCTCGAGCGGTGGCGCCGCCTGCTCGACGGACTGCTCGATGAGCGCGCGCTCGACGGGCACCCGCGACGCGGCGAGCTCAAGGCCGCGCTCGCCCACTGGAGCGGTCACGCGGCGATCGACGATGCCGCGTATCGCCTGGTGCGCGCGTTTCGCGCCGAAGTCGAGCACCGGGTGTTCTTCGCGCTGATCGCACCGGCGCGGGCTCGCCACCCGAGCTTCCGGTTCAGCGCCCCGGCATCGTTCGAGGGACCGCTCTGGGCGCTGCTCGAAAGCCGTCCGCCGCACCTGCTGCCGCCCGGCTCCGCCGACTGGCCGGCCTTCCTGCTCGCGTCGGCGGACGCGGCCGTGGCCGGCCTCGACGACGAATGCCCGCGGCTGGCGTCCTGCACCTGGGGTCGCGTGAACCTGACCCGGATCCGCCATCCGCTCTCGGCGGCGCTACCCGGGCTGGCGGCGCTGCTCGACATGCCCTCCGAGATGCTGCCGGGGGACGAGGACATGCCGCGCGTGCAGGGTCCGAACTTCGGCGCCTCGGAGCGCTTCGCGGTCGCGCCCGGGCACGAGGCCGACGGCTACTTCGAGATGCCCGGTGGCCAGAGCGGCCATCCGCTCTCGCCGTACTACCGCGCCGGCTACGCACGCTGGGCGCACGGCGAGCCACCCGCCGGGTTCCTGCCGGGGCCCGCCGTGCACGCGTTGACCATCGTCCCGTAGCGGCCAGGCCCGCGCGCGCGGGCCGCGATGCGAGCGCCGCGGCCAGACTCTAAGATGGACGCAGCAGTCGAGGACTCCCCGATGTCGACCCCCCGTTTCTCCGGTACCGAGCGCTACGTCGCGACCGACGACCTGACGATGGCCGTCAACGCCGCGGTCACCCTGGCGCGGCCGCTGCTGATCAAGGGCGAGCCCGGCACCGGCAAGACCCAGCTCGCCGAGGAAGTGGCGCTCGCGCTCGGCCGGCCACTTTACGACTGGCACATCAAGTCGACGACCAAGGCACAGCAGGGCCTGTACGAGTACGACGCCGTCTCGCGCCTGCGCGATTCGCAGCTCGGCGAGGCCCGCGTCCACGACATCGGCAACTACATCGTCAAGGGCCGCCTGTGGGAGGCATTCGTGAGCGAGCAGCAGCCGGTGCTGCTGATCGACGAGATCGACAAGGCCGACATCGAGTTCCCGAACGACCTGCTGCGCGAGCTCGACCGGATGGAATTCTACGTCTACGAGACGCGCGAGCTGGTGCGCGCGCGCCATCGCCCGATCATCCTGATCACGAGCAATAACGAGAAGGAGCTGCCGGACGCGTTCCTGCGGCGCTGCTTCTTCCACTACATCCGCTTTCCGGATGCCGAGACCATGACGCGGATCGTCGACGTGCACTTCCCGAAGCTCAAGCAGGAGCTGCTGAAGGAGGCGCTCGACACGTTCTACCGGCTGCGCGAGGTGCCGGGCCTCAAGAAGAAGCCGTCGACCTCGGAACTGCTCGACTGGATCAAGCTGCTGCTCGCCGAAGACATCCCGCCGGAGGCGCTGCGCAGCACGGATGGCAAGGCGGCGATCCCGCCGCTCTATGGCGCGCTGCTGAAGAACGAGCAGGACGTTCACCTGTTCGAGCAGCTGGTGTTCATGAACCGGCGCGGCACGCGCTGAGCCGGGGCGCCGGCGATGCTGGTGCGCTTCTTCCTCGAGCTGCGCGCGGCCGGCGTGCCGGTCTCGCTGACCGAATTCCTGGCGCTGCTCGAGGGGCTCAAGGCGCGGGTGGCCGCGCTCTCGGTCGAGGACTTCTACTTCCTGGCGCGCACCGTGTTGGTCAAGGACGAGAGCCATTACGATCGCTACGACCGGGTGTTCGGTGCGCACTTCCGCGGCCTGGAACGCGCGTTCGCGGCCGTCGATCCGGCGGCGCTGCCGGAGGAGTGGCTGCGACGGCTCGCCGAGCTGAATCTGAGCGCGGAGGAGCGCGCGCGGGTCGAGGCACTCGGCGGCCTCGACGCGCTGCTGGAAACGCTCCGGCAGCGGCTGCGCGAGCAGTCCGGCCGTCACGAGGGGGGCAACAAGTGGATCGGCACCGCCGGCCGCTCGCCGTTCGGCGCCTATGGCTACAACCCGGAGGGCGTGCGCATCGGCCAGGACGGCTCCCGCAACCGCAGCGCGGTCAAGGTCTGGGACCGCCGCGAGTTCCGTAACCTCGACGACTCCGTCGAGCTCGGAACCCGCAACATCAAGCTTGCGCTGCGCCGCCTGCGGCGCTTTGCGCGCGAGGGCGCGGCCGAGGAGCTCGACCTCGGCGGCACCATCGACGCGACGGCGCGCAATGCCGGCTGGCTGGACCTGAAGCTGGTGCCCGAGCGGCACAATGCGGTGAAGGTACTGCTGTTCCTCGACGTCGGCGGCTCGATGGACGATCACGTGCGCGTCTGCGAGGAGCTGTTCACCGCCGCTCGCGGCGAGTTCAAGCACCTCGAGTACTACTATTTCCACAACTTCGTGTACGAGACGGTGTGGAAGGACAACCGGCGGCGGCACGTCGAGCGGATCCCGACGACCGAGGTGATGCGCACCTATGGTCCCGACTACCGGCTGGTGCTGGTCGGCGACGCGACGATGGGCCCGTACGAGATCCTGCAGCCGGGCGGCAGCATCGAGCACTGGAACGAGGAGGCGGGGGCGGTGTGGCTTGGCCGCCTGCGCCGCGCCTATCCGCGGCACGCGTGGCTGAACCCCGAACCGGAGGACCGCTGGGGCTACGTGCCCTCGATCACCGTGGCCCGCGACCTGCTCGAGCAGCGCATGTTCCCGCTGACACTCGGCGGCATCGACCGCGCGATGCGCGCGCTGAACGCGCGCTGATCGGGCTCAGCCGGTGGCCGCGCGGGCGCGTGCCTGCGCTTCGACTAGCGCCTTCAGTACCCGTTCGGAATGGCCCTTCGGGTCGACCTTCGCGAAGTGCGCGGCGATGCGGCCCTGCGGATCGATGATGAAGGTGTCGCGCTGCGCGAAGCCAAGCAGCCCGAGCAGGCCGCCGATCACGCCGTAAGCCCGGCTCGCCTGCTGGTCCGCGTCGGCGAGGATCGTGAACGGCAGGTGATGCTCGTCCGCAAAGCGACGGTGGGCGGCGACGTCGTCGACGCTGATGCCGACGATCACGGCGCCGGCCCGCCGGAAGGCGAAGATGTTGTCGCGCAGCTCGCAGGCCTGCGTCGTGCAGCCCGGAGTGCCGTCCTTCGGATAGAAGTAGAGCACCAGCCACTGGCCTCGATAATCGCCGAGCGCGTGCCACGCGCCGGCCTGGTCCTGGAGCCGAAAGTCCGGTGCCGGATCGCCGGGCTCGGGACCGGCGAGGGCGGGCGCCGCGATCGGGAGACCGGCGAGGGCCAGCAGCAGGGTGATGGCGAGGCGGGGCACTGCGCTGCGGCGCGACAAGCTCACGGCGACTCTCGGTGATGTGACCCGTGCACGGTGCGGGGCTGCCGATGGTAAGGCGTGCCGGCGCATAATGACACGGTGATGGAAGCCCTCACCGCGCCGGCGGCCCCAGCCGCCGCGGCCGTCCTGGACCGCGGCCGCCTTGCGCTCGTGCTCTCCGGCGGCGGCGCCCGCGGCGCGTACCAGGTCGGCGTGCTGAAGGCGATCGCCGAACTGCTGCCGCGCGATTGCGCCGCGCCGTTCCGGATCATCTGCGGCACGTCGGCCGGGGCGATCACGGCGGCGGTGGTGGCCTCGCACGCCAGCCAGTTCCGCGCCGGCGTCGTCAACCTCGAACGCGTCTGGCGCAACTTCCACGTCGACCAGGTATTCCGCGCCGACACGCGCAGCATGCTGCGCTCCGGCAGCCAGTGGCTCGCGGCGCTGCTTACCGGGGGCTGGCTGATCCCGGCGCCGCGCTCGGTGTTCGACAACCGGCCGCTACGCGAGCTGCTGGAGCGCCACGTGAACTTCGCGCGCATCCGCCAGGCCATCGATCACGGCAGCCTCGAGGCACTCGCGATCAATGCGGCGGCCTACCGGCGCGCCCTGTCCGTCGCCTTCTACGAGTCGGCCCACGAGAGCGCGCCCTGGCTCACCGCCTGGCGGCGCGGCGAGCCGGCCGATCTCAGCCTCGACCACCTGATGGCCAGCTCGGCGGTGCCGTTCCTGTTTCCACCCGTGCGCATGGGTACTGAGTACTACGGCGACGGGGCGATGCGCCAGAGCGCGCCGCTGTCGCCGGCGATCCGGCTCGGCGCGGACCGGTTGCTGGTCATCGGCGTGCGTCCGCCGCTGGGTGCCAGCCACGACGCGCTGGAGATCGTGAACCGCGGTCCGAGCTTCGGCCAGGTCTTCGGCTTCATGCTCGACACGCTGTTCATGGACGGCCTGCACGCCGACCTCGAGCGCTGCGAGCGCGACAACCGGCTGATCGCCGCGGCGGGCGGGCGTGACTGCGAGGGGTTGCGGCCGATCGAGACGCTGCTGCTCGCGCCGCGCGAGGACTTCGGGGCGATCGCCCTGCGCCACGCGGGCGAGCTGCCGAGGCCGCTGCGCGTGCTGCTGCGCACTCTCGGCGCGTGGAATGCGGCGGGCGGGGCGCTGCTCAGCTACCTGCTGTTCGAAGGCGCGTACACCCGCGAGCTGATCGCGATCGGCCACGCGGACGCGATGGCGCGGCGCGACGAGCTTCAGGAATTCGTCGTCAGCGCCGCGTGCCGGGCGACGACACCGGGGTAGCGCGCCGCGAAGTGCGCCGCGAGGCGCTCGACCAGGTACACCGAGCGGTGCTGGCCGCCTGTGCAACCGACCGCGACGGTCAGGTAGCCGCGGTTGTTCTCGACATACAGCGGAATCCGGCGCTCGATGAACGCGATGATGTCGTCCAGCAGCGCCTGCACGGCCGGCTCGGCCTCGAGGAATGCGACCACCGCCGCGTCGCGCCCGGTCAGCGGCTTGAGCTCGGGCACCCAGTACGGATTCGGCAGCGTGCGTGCGTCGAAGACGAAGTCGGCGCCACTCGGGATGCCCTGCTTGAAGCCGAAGGACTCGAACATGATGGACAGCCGCGCGCTGCGGCGCTGCTCGACCCGCGCACGGATCATCTCGCGCAGCTCGTGGACGCTGGTGCGCGAGGTGTCGATCACGAGGTCCGCGGAGTAGCTGACCGGCTCGAGCAGCTTCGACTCGCCGGCGATCGCCTCCTTGAGGTCAACGCCGTCGCGGACCAGCGGATGGCGGCGCCGGGTCTCGCCATAGCGGCGCAGCAGGCTGGCCTCGTCCGCGTGCAGATAGATGATCTCGCAGGAGATCCCGCTGCGGCGCAGCTCGCGGACCATCTGCGGAATGCCCGCGATCTCGTCCGGCTCGTTGCGCGCGTCGAGGCCGACCGCGGTGCGCGCGTAGACCGACTGCGGGCCGCGCAGCGCGTGCGCGACGAACGCGTTCAGCAGGCCGGCCGGCAGGTTGTCGATGCAGTACCAGCCGAGGTCCTCGAGCATGTTGAGCGCGACGCTCTTGCCCGAGCCCGACAGCCCGCTGACGATCACGAGGCGCATGGGAACGGCGTTGACCCTGGCCGCGGCGCGGCCCTTCGATTCCGCCGATGGTACGGGCTGACGGCGCGGCTGGCGAGCGTGCCGCCCCGACGGGCCGGCGGCCGGCGGCCGCGGCCCGGCGCGGAATCAGACCCGGCCGCGAGGCGCGTCGGCGGCGTGGTGGTCCGCCCGCTTTTCCTTGTGCTTCTTGACCAGCCGGTCGAGCTTGTCGGTGAGTACGTCGATCGCGGCGTACATGTCGGCCTCGGCGGCGTCGGCGTGGATGTTGCTGCCGCGAACGTGCAGCGTCGCCTCGGCCTTGTGAGCCAGCTTCTCGACCGTCAACACGCAGTGAACGTCGATCACCTGGTCGAAATGACGCACGATCCGGTCGAGCTTCTTCTCGACGTAGCCGCGCAGCGGAGGGGTGATCTCGACGTGATGTCCCGTCAGCGTCATCTGCATGTTCTTTCTCCTGGTAGACCCATCGTTCAGCGTGCCGGCACGCGGCGCCGCTCGCTGGAGGGGGCGATCTGCATGGCTTCGCGGTACTTGGCGACGGTGCGCCTGGCCACCTTGGCACCGTCGACCGCCAGAAGTTCCGCGATGCGGCTGTCGGACAGCGGGTTGGCCGCGTCCTCGCCGGCGATCAGCTTGCGGATCTTGGCGCGCACCGCCGTCGAGGCGATTTCCGAGCCGTCGGCCGCGGCGACGTGGCTCGAGAAGAAGTAGCGGAACTCGTACACGCCGCGCGGCGTGTGCATGTACTTGCCGGTGGTCACGCGCGAGATCGTCGATTCGTGCATCTCGACGGCCTCGGCCACGTCGCGCAGCACCATCGGCTCCATCGACTCGTCACCGTGGTCGAGGAACGCGGACTGGCGCTGCACGATGCAGCGCGCGACCTTGATCAGCGTCTCGTTGCGGATCTCGAGGCTGCGCAGCAGCCAACGCGCCTCCTGCAGCTGGGTGCGCAGCACCGCGTGGTCGGCGGCGCGCGTGACGAGGCCGGCATAGCCCTGGTTGAGCCGTACCCGCGGCAGCGCGCCGGCGTTGAGGTCGGCCACCCAGCCGTGCTGCCCGCGGCGCACGAAGACGTCCGGGACCACGTACTCCGGCTGGGTCGGCTGGATGGTGGAGCCCGGCCGCGGGTGGCAGGAACGGACCAGGGCGATGGCGCGGGACAGCTCCTCCTCGTCCACCGCGAGCGTGCGGCGCAGCAGCGCGAGCTGCTGGGTCGCGACCAGGTCGAGGTGCTGGCGCGCGATATCGATGGCGGTCGCGCGGCCCGGGGTGTCGGCGGCGAGCTGCGCGAGCTGCAGTTCGATGCACTCGCCGACCGAGCGGGCACCGACCCCGACCGGGTCGAAGGCCTGCACCACCCGCAGCACCCGCTCGATCTCCTCGCCGTCCGCCTCGAGCTCTGGCCGCAGCACCGCCGCGATGTCGTCGAGCGAGTCGACCAGGTAACCGTCGTCGTTGATGGCGTCGATGATGGCGCGGCCGATCGCCAGCTCGCGGGCACCGAGGCGCGCGAGCTCGAGCTGCCACGCTAGGTGCTCTTGCAGGGTCTCGCCGCGCTGGTCGGAGAACTCCTGCGGTCGGTCGTCGCCGGACCAGGGCGTGTCGCCGGCCGGGCCGGCGCCGCCTTCATCCCAGGCCTCGTCCGGCGCATCCATGGCCGCGTCGGCCTCGGCGACCTCGGCCGCTTCCGCGGTCGCCGCGGCGGGCGTCGCATCGTGCTCGCCGCTGGCCCCGGCCGCCTCGAGCGGCACCTCGAGCTCGCCCTCGTCCTCGGCCTCGAGCATGACGTTCTGCTCGAGCGCCTCGCGGATCGTCTGCTGCAGGTCGAGTGCGGGCAATTGCAGCAGCCGGATGGCCTGCTGCAGCTGCGGCGTCATGGTCAGCTGCTGGCCGAGGCGAAGCTGCAGTGCGGGTTTCAGCATCGGGCGGGGCAGACTCGGGGCGGGCGCCCGCAGGGCGCGCGCCGGGCGCGATCACATCCGAAAATCCTGGCCCAAGTACACCTTACGAACCTCGTCGTTGGCAAGGATATCTGCCGCAGTTCCCGAGGCGATCACTGAGCCCTGGTTCACGATATAGGCACGACCGCAAATTCCGAGGGTCTCGCGTACGTTATGGTCCGTAATCAAGACCCCGATGCCACGCGCGCGCAGGTGTTCTATGCTTCGCTGGATGTCCGTCACGGACAGCGGGTCGACGCCGGCGAACGGCTCGTCCAGCAGCACGAAGCGCGGCTCGGCCGCGAGCGCCCGTGCAATCTCCACCCGCCGCCGCTCGCCGCCCGACAGGCTCTGGCCGAGGCTGTCGCGGATGTGACCGACGTGCAGTTCATCGAGCAGCGCCTCCAGGCGCCGTTCGCGCTGGGCGGCATCGAGCTCGGGCCGCGTCTCGAGGATCGCGCGGATGTTCTCGGCGACCGAGAGCTTGCGGAACACCGAGGCTTCCTGCGGCAGGTAGCCGAGGCCGAGGCGCGCCCGGCGGTGCATCGGCAGCCGGGTCAGGTCGCGATCGTCGAGGCGGATGCTGCCGCCGTCGCAGGCCACCAGCCCGACGATCATGTAGAAGGCAGTGGTCTTGCCGGCTCCGTTCGGTCCGAGCAGCCCGACCACCTCGCCCGAGGCGACTTCGAGCGACAGGTCGCGCACCACGGCGCGCGACTTGTAGCTCTTGCGCAGTCCGCTCGCAGACAGTCGGTTCATGAGGTCGGCTTCGGCTCCGGCCGCGCGTCGGCCTTCGGCTCGGGCTTTGGCTCGGCCTTCGGCTCCGCCTTCGGGGCCTTGGAGTCGCTCTTCTGCGGCGTGATGATGATGCTGACCGGGCGGCCCGCCTGCTCATCGGGGTTCGCGAGCACGCGTTGGTCGCGCAGACTGTAGACGATGGTCTGCGCGCTCATCTCGTTGGCGCCATTCGAGAGCCACGCATCCTGCGTCAGCCGCACCCGCCCGGCCGCGGGAACGTACTCGATCCGCAGCGCCCGGCCGCGCACGATGGCCTTGTCGCGCTTCTGCTCGAACACGGCCGGCGAGCCCGTGATCTCGGCGGTCGCGATCAGATTGTCGGCGAAGGCGATGCGCGCCTCGTCGCTATCCAGCCCGCCATCGGGCAGCGTCACGTGCACCTTGCCCTTGAACACCCAGGTGCTGCCCTTGAAATCCAGGCCGGTCGCGGTGGCGCCCTCGGCCTCGATCGCGAGCGCTCCCTGCGAGATCCGCACGCAGCGGAACACGATCACGTTCGACTTGTAGTCGAAGTCGCTGCCGCAGCGCGCGTCGAGGTGGATCGGCGTCGAGTCGCTGAGCTGCAGCGTCGGGGTGTCGGCCGCCGGCGCGCCATGCGTTGCCGCGCCGGCCAGCAGGGCCGCGACCATGCCGCTAGCGCGTAAAGGTGCCATTGACCGCGGATTCTAGCCGGAGCGATTCGCGCTTCAAGTCGGCGCGCAGGCCGCGCGCTGCGAGCGTGTGCGCGCCGAACTCGATGCGCACCGGATCGGCGCTGGTGGCGAGGTTACTGTCGACGTCGAGCGCGAGATGCTCGGTTCGAACCACCGCGCCGGTCGCGGTCGCTGCCGCGGCGGCGCGCAGCCGCACGTCGCCCGCGAACTCGACCACCCGGCCCGCCGGCGGCAGCACGCCGCTCGCGGACGTCATCAGCCAGTCCTGCCCGGGTTCGGGGTAGTAGTGGACGGTCAGGTCATCGAGGCGGATCGCCCCCTCGTCGCCCAGCTGGGCCGCCCGCGCCGAATGGGCGCGCAGCGTCACGCGCCCGGTCGCGTCGGTCTGCTCGAGCGTCGCGTCGGCGAGGTAGTAGCCGGGCTGTGCGGCGGCCGGCTCGGATGGCGCCGGCGGCGCGTCGGCGTCGCGCTGCGCGAGCCACCACGAACCGACCGCCATTCCGGCGAGGCCGAGCGCGGCCAGCGGACCGGAAAACCTCACGGTGACGCGCCGAGCAGCAGGTCGCAGATCTCGCGCACGGCGCCGGCGCCACCGCCGGCGCGGGTGACGTGCCGGGCCGCCGCGAGCACCGCGGGGTGGGCGTCGGCCACCGCGACCGGCAGCGCCGCCAGCGCCAGCATCGGGAGATCCGGCGTGTCGTCGCCCACGCAGGCCACGGCGGTCAGCGGCACGCCGATCGTGGCGGCAAGCGCGCGCAGCGCCGCGCCCTTGTCCTCGCAACCCTGCTGCACGTGCCGCAGGCCGAGCTCGGCAGCGCGCCGCTCGACCGCCGCGGAGCGCCGACCGGAGATGATCGCGACCTCGATGCCGGCGGCGAGCGCTGCCTTGATGCCGGCACCGTCTCGGACGTGGAACGCCTTGAGCGACTCGCCGTCGGCGCCGAACCACAGCCGGCCGTCCGTCAGCACCCCGTCGACGTCGAGGACCAGCAGCCGGATCCGGGGGAGGGCGGCGGCGGTCACATCACACCGGCGCGCAGCAGGTCGTGCACGTTGAGCGCCCCGACGACGCGCTGGCCCGCGTCAACGACGACCAGCGCGGTGATCCGGTGACGCTCCATCAGCAGCACCGCCTCGACGGCGAGTGCGCGCGGCCCGATGGTGCGCGGGCTGACGGTCATGACCTCGCGCATGGGCGTCGCGTGCACGTCGATCCGGCGGTCGAGCGCACGGCGCAGGTCGCCGTCGGTGAACACGCCGAGCAGCACGCCGTCCGCCGAGGCGACTGCGGTCATGCCGAGGCCCTTCTTGCTCATCTCCAGCAGGCCCGCCGACACCGTGTCGCCCGGACCGACGCGCGGCACGTCACCGCCCGTGTGCATCACGTCCTCGACGTGCAGCAGCAGGCGGCGGCCCAGGCTGCCGCCCGGGTGCGAGCGCGCGAAGTCCTCCTCGGTGAAGCCCCGCAGGCGCAGCAGCGCGACGGCCAGTGCATCGCCCATGGCGAGCGTCGCCGTGGTGCTCGCCGTCGGCGCCAGATTGAGCGGGCACGCCTCGGCCGGCACGCTGACGTCCACGTGCACGTCCGCGGCGCGCGCGAGCGCGGAGGCCGGGTTGCCGGTCAGCGCCACCAGCGGCACGCCGAGGCGCTTCAGTACCGGGACCAGCGCCACGATCTCGGCGGTCTCGCCGGAGTTGGACAGCGCGAGGACCAGGTCGTCGCGCGTGATCATGCCGATGTCGCCGTGCGAGGCCTCGGCCGGGTGCAGGAAGAACGCGGGCGTTCCGGTGCTGGCGAGGGTGGCGGCGATCTTGCCGGCGACGTGGCCGGACTTGCCCATGCCGGACACGACCACCCGGCCGTGACAGGCGTGCATCCGGCGGCAGGCGGCCACGAAGTCCGGTCCGACCCGGCCGGCGAGGGCGGCGACCGCCTGCGCCTCGATCTCGAGGGCTTCCCGGCCGAGGCGGAGCAGCTCGGCATCGGTCAGGGCGGGCGGCAGGACGGGGGGTGGCGCCGGCGTCGCCATGCGCGGACCTCGGCAGCGGGGGTCGCACGATCATAGCAAGTCGCGTCTGCCGGCGGCGCCCGCGGCTGTTCGCGCCCGGCCGGATTCAATACACTCGCGAGCCCGCGCGCGACGCCCGCGCCACCGAGATCCGCCCGATGAACGCCGCCGAGGTCGAACGCCAGATTCAGGCCGGCATGCCCGGCAGTCGCGTCCGGGTGCAATCCGACGACGACACGCACTTCGAGGCGCTGGTGATTGCGCCGCAGTTCGCCGGCAAGCGCCCGCTGCAGCGGCACCAGCTCGTCTACGCGACGCTCGGCAGCGCGGTCGGGCGCGAGATCCACGCGCTCTCGATCCAGGCCCACACCCCCGAGGAGTGGGCCGCCCGCGGCGGCACCTGAGGCGCCGTGGACAAGCTGCAGATCGCCGGCGGTACGCCGCTCGCGGGGGACGTGCGGATCTCCGGCGCGAAGAACGCGGCGCTGCCGATCCTCGCGGCCACGCTGCTGGTCGACGGCCCGGTCACGGTCGGCAACGTGCCGCACCTGCGCGACGTCACGACCACGAACGAACTGCTCGGGCGGATGGGTGTGACGGTATCGATCGACGAGCGCATGCGCGTCACCGTCGATGCCTCGACGCTGCGCGACTGCGTCGCGCCTTACGAGCTCGTGAAGACCATGCGTGCCTCGATCCTGGTGCTCGGGCCGCTGGTCGCGCGCTTCGGTCGCGCCGACGTCTCGCTGCCGGGCGGTTGCGCGATCGGTGCGCGGCCCGTGAACCTGCACGTCACCGGCCTCGAGCAGCTCGGCGCCGAGATCGCGATCGAGAACGGCTACATCAAGGCGCGTGCCCGGCGGCTGCGCGGCGCGCGGCTGGTGCTCGAGACGGTGACCGTCACCGGCACCGAGAACCTGATGATGGCCGCGGTGCTCGCCGAGGGCACGACCCACATCGAGAACGCGGCGCGCGAGCCGGAGGTCGTCGACCTCGCGCATTTCCTGAACGCGATGGGCGCCCGGGTGCGCGGAGCCGGCACGGACACGATCGTGGTCGAGGGCGTCGAGCGACTGCACGGCGGCCATTACGAGGTGCTGCCGGACCGGATCGAGGCCGGCACCTACCTGGTGGCCGGCGCCATCAGTCGCGGCCGCGTCCGCGTGCGCGGCGTGCGCCCGGATCACCTCGACGCGGTGCTCGCGAAGCTGCGCGAGGCGGGCGCCTCGATCGACAGCGGCGAGGACTGGGTCGAGGTCGACATGCGCGGCGAGCGGCCGCGCGCGGTGGACCTGCGCACCGCGCCGTACCCGGCGTTCCCGACCGACATGCAGGCCCAGTTCGCGGCGCTCAACACGGTTGCGGACGGCGTTGGCACCATCACCGAGACGATCTTCGAGAATCGCTTCATGCACATGCTCGAGATGCGCCGGCTGGGCGCCGACATCCGCATCGAGGGCAACACCGCGATCATCCGCGGCGTCGAGCGGCTGACGGCGGCGCCCGTGATGGCGACCGACCTGCGCGCCTCAGCGAGCCTGGTGCTCGCCGGGCTCGTCGCCGACGGTCGCACCACGGTCGAGCGCATCTACCACATCGACCGGGGTTACGAGCGCATCGAGGAAAAGCTCAAGGGCCTCGGCGCCGAGATCCTGCGACTGCCGGCGTAGCCGGCGCCGCTCAGCGCTCGATCGGACGGGCGACGATCGGCAGGTCGAGCTCAAAACGCCGCTGGCCGGGACGGATCAGCTTGAGGTGCGCAACCGACCCCGGCATCTTGCGCGCGATCGCGCCGAGGAACTCCTGCGTGGTCGCGACCGTGACGCCGTCGACCTGGGTGATCACGTCGCCCGCCGCCATGCCGGTGCCGATCGCGGGGCTGCCGCGCTCCGCGCCGGTCACCTGCACGCCGCGCACCGTTCGGCCGGTCTCGTCGACCGCTTCCGGCGACAGCCCGACCACCATGAGACCCGACCAGCCGCGCACGATGCGACCCTTCGCCTCGAGCTCCGCGGCGACCCCGCGCACCAGGTTGACGGGGATCGCGAAGCCGATGCCCTCGATGCCCTGCTCGTGGCTCAGGATCGCGGTGTTGATCCCGACCAGCTCGCCGCTCGCGTTCACGAGCGCGCCGCCCGAGTTGCCGGGGTTGATCGCCGCGTCCGTCTGGATGAAGTTCTCGAGCACGGCGAGGTCGAGCTGCGAGCGGCCGGTGGCGCTGACGATGCCTTGGGTCACGGTCTGGCCGAGTCCCAGCGAGTTGCCGATCGCGAGCACGACGTCACCGATGCGCAGCTGATCCGAGCGCCCGAGCGGCATCACCGGCAGCTTCTTGAGGTCGACGCTGAGGATCGCGAGGTCGGTCTCGGGGTCGGTGCCGACCAGCTTGGCAGGCGCGCTGCGCCCGTCGGTCAGCTGCACGACGATCTCCTGCATGCCCTTGATGACGTGGAAGTTCGTCGCGATGTGGCCGGCGGTGTCCAGGATGACGCCGGAGCCGCGGCTCGACTCCTCGCGGCGCCGGAATTCCGCCAGGCCCGGGAAGGCCTGGGCGAGCATCTCGGGCAGCTGCCGCTCGAGGACGACGCGCTTCGTCGAAATGTTGACCACCGCCGGCGCGCCGCGCGCCACCGCATCGGCGTAACTCGCCCGAGCGGGGGCGCGCGTGGCGGCGAGCGCGGGCTCCGCGGACTCGACCGCGGCGACCGGCACCGTCGGCAGGCGCTCGACGGCAGCGTCGCTCGCGGGCGGAGGCGTCGCCGGCGCACGCTGCGTCGGCAGCAGCGAGGGCCGCAGGTACACCGCGACGAGTGCCGCCGCGAGCCCGAGCGCGATCCACGGCGACAGGTAGCGGATGAGTCGGGTCAGCGGGTTCACGGTACTTCCTCGGCCGGCCTCGGCGCCCGTCGGGCGGCTGCGGGGCGCAGGACGGCGTGTATAATGCGCAATCCCTCGACACGGCGAAACCTGAAGGGTTGCGCGCGCTTGCGCGCTCTGGCCGCACGGGGATGTCAGACGCGGGGGGACCTGGCGGTCCCACAGGGGTAGTTCATGTCGGAAGAGTTAGATCAGGGCCGGCGCCAGCTGCTGGTGGCCGCGACCTCGCTGACGGGCGCGGTGGGCGTGGTGCTGACCGCCACCCCATTCCTCGCCAGCTGGAAGCCGAGCGCGCGCGCCAAGGCGCTCGGGGCACCGATCGAGATCGACCTCGGCAAGCTCGAGCCGGGGGCGATGCTGAAGGTCGAATGGCGCGGCAAGCCCGTCTGGGTCGTGCGGCGCACGCCGGAGATGCTGAAGCAGCTCGACCAGGCGACGCCGTTCCTGCTCGACCCGGGCTCCGACGGCTCGGTCCAGCCGGACTACGCCAAGAACACCGCGCGGGCCCGCAACCCCGAGTACTTCGTCGTGCTCGGCGTCTGCACGCACCTCGGCTGCTCGCCGCTGCCGAAGTTCGCGGCGGCGGACGTGACCGTCTCGGCCGACTGGCCGGGCGGGTTCTACTGCCCGTGCCACGGCTCGAAGTTCGACCTCGCGGGACGCGTGTTCAAGGGCGTGCCGGCGCCGGCCAACCTGGCCGTGCCGCCGTACACGTTCCTGTCGGACAGCCGCATCCTGGTCGGCGCCGACTCCGCTCAGTCCGCCTGATCGGCGACACACCGCTCAAGGAGCCAAGACGATGGGGACTGAGAGCCAAGGGACCACCCGGGCCGGCGGCCTGTGGGGCTGGGTCACGGAGCGCTTCCCGCTCGACTCGATGCTGAAGGAGCATCTGACCGAGTACTGGACGCCGAAGAACTTCAACCTCTGGTACGCCTTCGGCGTGCTCGCGGGCATCGTGCTGGTGATCCAGATCGTCACCGGCATCTTCCTGACGATGAACTACAAGCCGTCCGCGGCCGAGGCGTTCGCTTCGGTCGAGTACATCATGCGCGACGTCGAGTGGGGCTGGCTGATCCGCTACCTGCACTCGACCGGTGCCTCGGCGTTCTTCGTGGTCGTCTACCTGCACATGTTCCGCGGGCTGATGTACGGCTCGTACCGGGCGCCGCGCGAGCTCGTCTGGCTGGTCGGCATGGTGATCTTCCTGTGCCTGATGGCTGAAGCGTTCATGGGCTACCTGCTGCCCTGGGGCAACATGTCGTACTGGGGCGCGCAGGTGATCGTCTCGCTGTTCGGCACCTTCCCGATCATCGGCGGCGCGCTGGTCGAGTGGATCCGCGGCGACTACTTCATCTCCGACATCACGCTCAACCGCTTCTTCGCGCTGCACGTGGCGGCGCTGCCGCTCGTGCTGGCGGGCCTCGCCGCCGCGCACATCCTCGCGCTGCACCACGTCGGCTCGCTGAACCCGGACGGCATCGAGATCCACGACGAGCTCGACGAGCGCGGCCGGCCGAAGGACGGCGTCGCGTTTCACCCGTACTTCACGGTCAAGGACACCTTCGTGCTGTCGGTGTTCCTGATCATCTTCTGCGCGATCGTGTTCTTCGCGCCGACCGCCGGCGGCATGTTCCTCGAGGCGCCGAACTTCGAGCCGGCGAACCCGATGCAGACGCCGCCGCACATCGCGCCGGTCTGGTACTTCACGCCGTTCTACGCGATGTTGCGCGCCGTGCCCTCGTTCCTTGGCACCCAGGTGTGGGGCGTGCTGGTGATGTTCGCGGCGATCGCGGTGCTGTTCTTCCTGCCGTGGCTCGACCGCTCGCCGGTGAAGTCGGTGCGCTACAAGGGCCCGATCACGAAGTTCGCGCTGGCCACGTTCGCGGTGACGATGGTCGTGCTCGGCCTGTGCGGCATGAAGCCGCCGGTCGGGATCTACCCGTCGCTCGCGAAGATCTTCACGGTCGTCTACTTCGCGTTCTTCCTGCTGATGCCCTGGTACTCGCGTCTCGATCGCACGAAGCCGGTCCCGCGGAGGGTGACGTTCCATGCGCACTGAGAGACTCGCGCGGGCGGTCGTTGCCGCCGCGCTCCTCGTCCTGCCGCTCGCGGCGCTGGCCTCGGAAGGCGGCTCTTATCCGCCGGCCGGCAACGACGTGCGCAACCGCGCCTCGCTGCAGCGTGGCGCGCGCAACTTCATGAACTACTGCTCGGGTTGCCACTCGGCGAAGTTCGTTCGCTACGACCGGATCGCGCACGACCTCGTGATCCCGGAAGCGGAACTCAAAGCGAATCTGATGTTCACGTCGGACAAGCCGTACGAGACGATCCGCGCGGCGATGCCCGCGGACGACGCCAAGCGGTGGTTCGGCACGATGCCGCCGGACCTGTCGCTGATGGCGCGGGCGCGCGGCACGGACTACCTCTCGGCATTCCTGCACGGCTTCTACGCGGACGCGACCCGGCCGACGGGCGTCAACAACGTGGTGCTGCCGGGCACGGCGATGCCGCACGTGCTCGCCGACCTGCAGGGCGTACAGCAGGCGACCTTCGTCACGCGCCCGGGCGAGGGTGGCACGCAGGTGACGGAGCTCGAGAAGTTCGAGCTCGCGCAGCCCGGCTCGCTGTCGCCGGAGAAGTACGACGAGTTCGTCCGTGACACCGTGAACTTCCTCGAATACATCGGCGAGCCGATGCAGGTCGAGCGCCGCGACCTCGGCGTCTGGGTCATGCTGTTCCTGCTCGTGTTCTCGGCCTTCTCGTACCTCCTGTACAAGGAGTACTGGAAGGACGTCCACTGATCGCAGCGCCGGAGGCCCGGCCCCGGATGGCGAAAGAGCCGCTCTTGACCTCGCGCCGCCCGTACCTGGTACGGGCGATGCACGAGTGGATGACGGACAACGGCCAGACGCCGCACCTGGTCGTGGACGCGGCGGTGACCGGCGTCGTCGTACCGCGCCAGTACGTACGCGACGGCAAGATCGTGCTGAACGTCGCCTACACGGCCACCGCCGGCCTCGTGATGAAGAACGACGCGATCACCTTCAGCGCGCGCTTCAGCGGCGTGGCGTTCGACTGCAGCGTGCCGGTGCAGGCGGTGCTCGGCATCTACGCGCGCGAGACCGGCCAGGGGATGATCTTCTCGGACGACGAGCCGGTCGCCGAACCCAAGACCGAGGGCGACCCGCCGAAGCCGACCGGGGGCGATGGACCGTCGCGGCCGCGCCTCAAGGTCGTGAAATAGCGCCGCGGGCGCGGCCGGGGCTGCCATGACCGGGCCGCTGCCGTCCTCGCCCGCCGCCGAGCGCAACAAGCAGCCGATCCTCGCCGTGCTTGAGCGCCTGCTGCCGCACCCCGGGCGCGTGCTCGAAGTCGCCTCCGGCACCGGCCAGCACGTCGCGCACTTCGCAGCCGCGCTGCCGCAGGTTCAGTGGCAACCTTCCGACGTCGACGCGGCGCGCCGCGCGGCGATCACCGCGCGCCTCGCCGCGTGCGGGGCGGCCAATGTCGCGCCGCCGCTCGCGCTCGACGTGCTCGCGGACCGCTGGCCGGTCGCGGCGGAGTTCGATGCGGTGCTCGCGATCAACCTGATCCACGTCGCGCCACCGGCCAGCGTGGCCGCGCTCTGCGCCGGCGCGAGCCGCGCGCTCGCCCCGGGCGGTGCGCGCCGCCTGCTGCTGTATGGGCCGTTCCGCGAGGCCGGTCGCCACACGGCGCCGTCCAACGAGGAATTCGACGCGCGACTGCGCGCCGAGAACCCCGCCTGGGGCGTCCGCGACCTCGGCGAGGTCACGGCGATCGCGGCGCAGGCGGGCTTCGCGCGCGAGCGCGTGTTCGAGATGCCCGCGAACAACCGCTTCGCGGTGTTCGCGCTCGCCGCGCCGCTGGCCTAGAGCTCCGGGCTCGGCGGCGGCAGCGGCCGCGCCTGGCCATCGGTGCCGATGACGGCCCAATCGAGGCCGCGGCGCACGCGGCCGGCGGTGTCGACCGTGAGCCGGCCGGTCATGCCGGCCACCGGTTCAGCGCCCGCGGTTCGCGCCGCGGCGAGTTCGCCGATCAGGCGCCAGGCGTCGAAGCCCATTGCGAACAGCCGCCCGCGCCGGCGCGCCGTGGCCGGCCAGAGCTGGCCGACGCTGCCGCGCAGCTCGGCGATCGCCGGATCGTCGGCGATCATCCAGGGCACGTCGACGAAGGCGACCCCGTCGAGGTCCTGATTCGCGGCGGGATTCGGCTCGTAGACGTCGGAGGTCGAATACACCGGCAGATCGCCCGCGTAGTGGAACTTCAGCTGCGGGCGGACGGACCGGCCCTGCACCGGCTGGCCGGCGAAGAACACGAATTGCAGGTCGTCGCGGCGCCGCGGCGTGAACTGCAGCGGCCCGAGCAGCGCGACCAGCGCGCGCTGGCGGCGCTGGCTCTCCTCGAAGCCGAGGATCTGGGTCAGCGGCTCCGAGAAGTCGGTGGTGCCGCTCGCGAAGCTGCGGCTCGCGGCGAGCGTGCCGCCGCCGGCGACGAGCGCCGCCTGGAAGGCGGCGAGCACGCGGCTGCCCCACTCGCCCGCCGGAACCAGCGCGACCCCGACGCGCCGATGCTCCGCGAGCAGGCGCTCCGCGACCTGCCGCGCTTCGTCCTCGGGCGCGAGCGCGAACTGGTAGAACCGCGGCGGGGTCGTCTCGCCGTCCGGCAGCGCGTTGAGCGCGAGCGTCGGCACCGCGCCGTCGGCCACCGACTTCACCGCCTGCACGTTCTCCTTGCCGAGCGGGCCGACCACGAAGCCGGCACCGTCGGCGACCGCGCGCCGGTAAGCGGTCGCCGGATCGGTCGCGGTGTCGTACAGCCGCACCAGCGGCCGGCCGGCCGGGTCCTGCTGGTAGTACGCCGCGAGGAAGCCGTCGCGCAGCGCCTCGCCGGCGTCGGAGAGCCGCCCGGACAGCGGCAGCAGCAGCGCGACCTGCGCCGGCAGGCGCAGCTGCGGTGTCACTTCGGTCTGCATGGCCTCGACGATCGGACCCTGAGCGGGGTGCGCAGGATACCGGCTGCGCCATTCGGCGAGCTGCGTGCGCTGCGCGTAGGGATTGCGCCGGCCCTGGGTCGCGACGCGCGCGAGTTCGAGCCAGCCGGCGGCGACCGGCTCGGTGCCGCGCGGCACCGCGAGGCTCGCGCCGCGTGCCGCGGCATTTCGCAGCGCATCCCAGAGCGCCTGCCGCGCGTCGGTCGCCTGTGCCGGCGGCAGCAGCCGCTCGCGCGCCAGCAACGCCTTGACGCCCTCGAGGGCGCGACCGGCGCTCAGCAGCGCGCGGCCGCGCAGCCACAGCACGTCCGCCTCGGTGCCCGGTGGCGGCGGATCGCCGAGCGCGCGCAGGCTGGCGAGTGCCCGATCGGGGAGTCCGGCGGCGAGTGCGACCTCGGCACCGACCAGCCCGCGCGTCGTGCCTGCCGGCGAGCGTGGGTCCACGTTCGCGATCGCGTCCAGCGCGCCGACCACGCGCTGCGCGTCGCCGAGGTTCGGGACCCGCAGCCACTCGCGCGCGGCCTGCGACAGGGCGTTCGCCTGCGGCTCGCCGGTGAGCGCGCCGGCGGCCGCCTCGTACTGGCGCGCCGCGCCGGCATGGTCGCCCGCACGGGCGAGGCGCTCGGCGCGCTCGAAGCTCGGCACGTGCTCGGCCGTGGGCCGCACGGCCTCGGGCCCGACGCAGGCGGCGAGCAGGGCGAGCCCCGCCACGGCCGCGAGGCGCACGGCGGTCGGCGGGCGGTGCAGCCGGTCGCGGTCGGGTGATTGCATGCGGCGGTTCCTCCGGGCACGATGCCGGCGCGCGATCCGCGCGTGCCGATCGCCCAGTATAGTGTCAGCGCCGGGCACCCTTTTCGTCGTCGCCACGCCGATCGGTCATCGCGGCGACCTGACCGCCCGTGCGCGCGAGGTGCTCGGCAGCGTCGATCTCGTCGCCGCCGAGGACACGCGCCACACCGGCGCCTTCCTGGCCCAGCTCGGCATCCAGGTGCCGCTGATCGCCGTGCACGAGCACAACGAAGGCGAGCGCGCCGCGGATCTCGTCAGGCGGCTGCAGCAGGGCTCGCGCATCGCGCTCGTCTCCGACGCCGGCACGCCGCTCGTCAGCGATCCGGGCTACCGGCTGGTGGCCGCCGTCGCCGCGGCGGGCCTGCCGATCGTGCCAGTGCCCGGCGCCTGTGCGGCGATCGCAGCGCTGTCGGTCGCGGGCCTGCCGACCGATCGCTTCGCGTTCGAGGGATTCCTGCCGGCGCGCAGCAGCGCGCGGCGCACGCGCCTCGAGTCGCTCGCCGGGGACGCGCGCACGCTCATCTTCTACGAGGCGCCGCATCGCCTCGCGGAGACGCTCGCCGATCTTGCCGTCGCCTTCGGCGCCGAGCGCCCGGCAGTGCTCGCGCGGGAGCTGACGAAGTTGCATGAAACCCTCTACCGCCAGCCGCTCGGCGCACTGGCCGCCGCGGCGGCGAGCGATCCGAACATCGTGCGCGGGGAGGCGGTGCTGGTGGTCGCGGGCGCGCCCGTGGAGGTGGCGGCGGCGATCGATCCGGCGCGGCTCGACCGGCTGCTGCGCGGCCTGCTCGCGGGACTGCCGCTGTCGCAGGCGGTGGATCTCGCCGCGGAGGCGACCGGCGAGCGGCGCAACCGCGTCTACGAGCGTGCGCTCGAGCTGCGCGGCGGTGGCTGACGCCGGCCTTGAGCTTCCCGTCGCCGGCCCCTATCGTGGGCGCGGGAGTCGGCCAGGCAGCCGCCCGCGGCTCGTCCGCGGGAGGAAAGTCCGGGCTCCGCAGGGTAGGGCGCCAGGTAACGCCTGGGGGGCGCGAGCCCACGGAAAGTGCAACAGAGAGCAGACCGCCGAAGTCACGGGTTCGCCCGTGGCTGGCAAGGGTGAAACGGTGCGGTAAGAGCGCACCGCGGGCCTGGCAACAGGCACGGCACGGCAAACCCCGCCCGGAGCAAGGCCAAATAGGGGAACGGGTCGCCGCCGGCATTGCCGGGGGCGGCAGCGCGCGGCCCGCGCGTGTTCCCGGGTAGGCCGCTTGAGGTGCACGGCGACGTGCATCCCAGAGGAATGGCTGTCCAAGACAGAACCCGGCTTACCGGCCGACTCCCACCTCTGCACGGGGCCGGTCGACATCCGTCGACCGGCCCCGGGAGAGGCCTTGTGACGCAGGTCGCAGTTCCAGCAGGCGCCCGTTGGCGCGTTTCTTGCTGGGTTCTGACATAACGCTACAACAAGCCTGCGTAACTCGCTGATTCTGGCGTCTTTCATAATCCAGTCACGGCGTGAAGGCCGTCTGGTAAGTGATTGTCGTCGCTGGAAAAAATCGCGCCAGCAGCGTTGACCTGCCCGGACTGACCCCCTATAGTCCCTTCTCGGTGGGAAAAAGTGGGGAGGAATGGGGCTCAGTCCCATCCCAGACATGTTCCGCGGCGCCAATCAACTCACGCTCGATGCCAAGGGCCGGATGGTCATGCCCACCCGGTACCGCGACCGGCTGATCGAGCGTTCGGGCGGCCGCCTGGTGGTCACCGTCGATCGGGACAAGTGCCTGCTCCTCTACCCGCTGCCGGACTGGGAAGAGATCGAACGCAAGCTGATGAAGCTGCCGACCCTGAATCCGCAGGCGCGCGCGCTGCAGCGGCTGATGGTGGGTCATGCGACCGACCTCGAACTGGACGGCCACGGCCGCGTGCTGTTGCCCGGAGAGCTGCGCGAGTTCGCCGGTCTGACGAAGGCCGCCGTGCTGCTCGGCCAGGGCAATCGCTTCGAGCTCTGGGACGAGGCGCAGTGGACGCAGCGTCGCGACGAGTGGCTCAAGGACGAGGCGCTGCAGGGCTCGCCGCACGCCGACCTCGACTCGCTGTCGCTCTAGCGATGGCGGCGGAGGCAGAGCCGGCGCACGCGCCGGTACTGCTCGAAGAGGCGCTGGACGGGCTCGCGGTCCGGCCCGAGGGCCGGTACCTGGACGCGACCTACGGTCGCGGCGGGCACGCCCGGCAGGTGCTCGCGCGGCTGGGAGTCGGGGGAAGGCTGGTGTTGGTCGATCGGGATCCAGAGGCCATTGAAGACGCAAGGCGGGTGTTCGGTGGCGATGCGCGCGTGGCGATCCGACACGGCACCTTCGATCGACTGCTCGACTTTGCGAGCGCCGCGTCCGTCGACGGCGTGCTGATGGACCTCGGCGTCTCCTCACCGCAGCTCGACGACCCTGCGCGCGGCTTCAGCTTCCTGCGCGACGGCCCGCTCGACATGCGCATGGATCCGGACGGCGGCCCGAGCGTCGCCGACTTCCTGGCGGCGGCGGACGAGGCCGAGATCGCGCGGGTGATCGCCGAGCACGGCGAGGAGCGCTTCGCGCGGCGCATCGCGCGCGCGATCGTCGCGGCCCGTGCCAACGCGCCGATCGAGACCACGGCGGCGCTCGCCGACCTCGTCAGCGCCGCCATCCCGGCGCGGCTGCGCGAACCCGGCAAGCACCCGGCGACGCGCACGTTCCAGGCGCTGCGCATCCACGTCAACCGCGAGCTCGAGCTCATCGAGCGCGGGCTCGCCGCGGCGCTCGAGGCACTGCGGCCGGGCGGCCGCCTGGCCGTGATCAGCTTTCACTCGCTCGAGGACCGCCGCGTCAAGCGCTTCATGCGCGACGCGTCCCTCGGCGATCCGGTGTGGCGCGGAATGCCCGGTGCGCCTGCCGCGGCGCTGCCGCGGCTCGCGCTGGTCGGCAAGGCCATCCGGCCGTCGGCCGCGGAAGTCGAGCGCAACCCGCGCGCCCGCAGCGCCGTGCTGCGCGTCGCCGAGAAGGTGCGCGCATGAGCCGGCGCCTGCTCGGGTTCGTGATCGCGGCGCTCTGGCTCGCGGTGCTCGGCTCCGCTGCCGGCGTCGTCTACGTCAAGCACCAGGCACGGATGCTGTTCGTCGAGCTCGAGCGCCTGTCGGCGGAGCGCGACCGCCTGAACATCGAATGGGGGCGGTTGCAGCTGGAGCAGAGCGCCTGGAGCGCGCACGGCTTCGTCGAGCAGGTCGCAAGCCGACAGCTGCGCATGACGATCCCGAGCGCGACCGACGTGAAGATCATCCAGCCATGAAGGCGAAGCGCACCGAGGCCCAGAACGCCGCGCGCCAGTTCCGCCTGCGGGGCTGGTTCGTCTTCAGCGCGATCGTGCTCTGCGCCGCCGCGATCGTGGCGCGCGCCTTCTACCTGCAGAAGATCCAGGGTGCGTGGCTCGAAGGACAGGGCGACGCGCGCTACACCCGCACGATTCGCATGCCTGCACACCGCGGCCAGATCGTCGACCGCTTCGGCGAGTCGCTGGCCGTGTCGACGCCGGTGGACACGGTGTGGGCGAACCCGAAGGAGCTGGCCGCGGCCGCCGACCAGCTGCCGCGGCTCGCCCACTCGCTGTCGCGCGAGTCCGACTGGCTGACGCGCCGCGTGACCTCGAACCTCGATTCGCAGTACCTGGTGCTCGCCAAGCAGCTGCAGCCGGACGACGCGCAGCAGGTGAAGTCGCTACAGATCCCGGGCGTCTACCTGACGCGGGAATACCGGCGGTTCTATCCGGCCGGCGAAGTGACCGGGCACCTGCTGGGCTTCACCGGCGACGCCGACCAGGGCCAGGAGGGCCTCGAGCTCGCCTACGAGCAGAAGCTGGCCGGCGAAGACGGCCTCAAGCGCGTGATCCAGGACCGCTACGGCAACGTGGTCGAGAACGTCGAGAGCGTTCGGCCGCCGCGCCCGGGCGAAGACCTCGTCACGAGCCTCGACCTGCGGATCCAGTACATCGCCTACCGCGAGCTCAAGGCCGCGATCCACGAGAACCAGGCGCGCGCGGGTTCGGTGGTCGTGATCGACGTGCGCACCGGCGAGATCCTCGCGATGGTGAACCAGCCGTCGTTCAATCCGAACGACCGCACTCAGCTCGACGTCGCCCGCTACCGCAACCGCGCCGCCACCGACATCTTCGAGCCCGGCTCGTCGGTGAAGCCGTTCTTCGTTGCGACCGGGCTCGCCTCGGGCAAGTTCAAGCCGTCGACGATGATCGACACGAATCCCGGCTTCATCAAGGTCGGCGTCAAGGTGTTCGAGGACGAGCACAACCTCGGCGTGGTCGACATCGCGACCATCCTCGCCAAGTCCTCCAACGTCGGCATGGCGCACCTCGCGCTGGCACTCGACAAGGAGGCCATCTACAACACGCTGACGAGCCTCGGCTTCGGCCAGGTGTCGGCGACCGGCTTCCCCGGCGAGTCGGCCGGACTGCTGACGCACCCCTCGCACTGGCGCGACCTGACGGTCGCGACGCTGGCGCACGGCTACGGCCTGTCGGTGACGCCGCTGCAGCTCGCGCAGGCGTACGCGACGCTCGGCGCGCTCGGCGTGCGCAGGCCGCTGACGTTCCGCCGCGTCGACGGTCCGGTGCCCGGCGAGCAGGTGCTGGACCCGCAGGTGTGCCGTGACCTGATCCACCTGCTGGAGACGGTGGTCACGAGCGGCACCGGCGCCCGCGCCGCGGTGCGTGGCTACCGCATCTCCGGCAAGACCGGCACGGCCTGGAAGTCCTTCAACGGCGGGTACTCGACCGACAAGTACATGGCGGTGTTCGGCGGCGTGGTGCCGGCCGGCGCGCCGCGGCTCGCCGCGGTCGTCGTGATCGACGAGCCGAGCACCGGCAAGTACCACGGCGGCGACGTCGCGGCGCCGGTGTACTCGGCGGTGATGGCCGGTGCGCTGCGCCTGCTGGCCGTGCCGCCCGACGATCTCAGCAACGTGCCGTCGGCGACGCTCGTGCAGGCCTCGCCGCGATGAACGCCACGCCGATCAATGACGGCGTCGAGCTCGCCTGGCTGCTGGCGGGCCTGGTCGCGGCGCCGCGCGTCGCGGTGCGCGACCTGCGCCTCGACAGCCGCGAGGTGCGGCCGGGGGATGCATTCGTCGCACTGGGCGGGCAGAGCACGCACGGGCTCGATCACCTGGCCGATGCGCTCGCACGTGGCGCGATCGCGGTGATCTGGGATCCGACCGAGGGCCGCGCACTGCCGCCGCTGCCGCCGGGTGTCGTCGACGTGTCGGTCCCGGGCCTGCGCCCGGAACTGGGCGACGTCGCTGATCGCTTCTACGGCGAGCCCTCCGCGGAGGCGACCATTGCCGGCATCACGGGCACGAACGGCAAGACGACCTGTGCCTGGCTGTACGCGCTTTGCGCGGGCGACGCCGGCGGCTACCTCGGCACGCTCGGCTACGGCCACCCGCCGGCGGTCGAGCCGACCAGTCACACGACGCTCGACGTGGTCGCGCTGCACCGCGTGCTGCGCCGGCTGGTCGATGGCGGCGGCCGCCAGGTCGGCATGGAAGTCTCGTCGCACGCACTCGATCAGGAGCGCACGGCGGGCGTGCGCATCCCGCTCGGCGCATTCACCAACCTGACGCGCGACCACCTTGACTACCACGGCACGATGGCGCGCTACGGAGCCGCGAAGGAGCGGCTGTTCGCCGCGCGCGACCTCGCGCACGCGGTCGTCAACGTCGGCGACCCCTTCGGCCGCGAGCTCGCAGCCCGGCTGCCGCCAGGCGTCGAACTGACGCGCGTCGAGCTGCGCGGCGCGGCGCCGGCCGGCGGCCGCTACGTGGTGGCCGGGGAGCCCGACACGCACGCCGCCGGACTCGAGCTGCAGGGCGAGTCACACGCCGGGCCCTTCCGCCTGCGCTCGCCGCTGATCGGCGCCTTCAATGCCGAGAACCTGCTGGTGGTGCTCGGCTTGCTGCTGGCGGCGGGCCGGCCGCTGGCCGAGGCCCTCGAGGCGCTCGCAACCGCGCGTCCGCCGCCGGGCCGGATGGAGACCTTCGCGCTCGGTGCACAGGGTCCGACGCTGGTGGTCGACTACGCGCACTCGCCGGACGCGCTCGGCAAGGTGCTGGCGGCGCTCCGCGCGCACACGCGCGGCGCCCTGTGGTGCGTGTTCGGCTGCGGCGGCGATCGCGATGCCGGCAAGCGGCCGCTGATGGCGGCGGCGGCGGAGGCGGGCGCGGACCGGCTGGTGATCACCGACGACAACCCGCGAACGGAGGATCCCGAGCGCATCGTCGCGATGATCACCGGCGCCCTCAGCGGGCGCGTCCCGGCGCACGTCGAGCGCGACCGCGCCGCGGCCATCCGCGGCGCCGCCGCGCAGGCCCGGGCCGGCGACGTCGTGCTGGTGGCCGGCAAGGGTCACGAGGACTACCAGATCGTCGGCCACGAGCGCCGCGCCTACAGCGACCGGGACGTCGCGCGCGCGCTCGCCGAGGAGGCGCGGTGAAGCGCTCGCTTGCCTATTTCGCCGGAGCGATGCGCGGCCAGCTGCAGGGTGCTGACGCCAGCTTCGGCGCGGTCTCGACCGATTCGCGCACCATCGGCGCGGGCGAGCTGTTCGTAGCGCTCGCGGGTCCGACCTTCGACGGCCATGAGTTCGTCGGCGCAGCTGCGGCACGCGGCGCGGTCGGCGCGGTCGTCGCGCGGCCGCTGCCGGTGGCGATCCCCCAGATCGTGGTCGATGACACGCTGCGCGCGCTTCAGCTGGCCGCCGAAGCGTGGCGCTGGCAATTTGACATCCCGGTGGTCGCGGTGGCCGGCAGCAACGGCAAGACCACGACCAAGGAGCTGATCGCGAGCGTGCTGGCCGGCCGCGGCGCGTGTCATTCGACGCGCGGCACGCTCAACAATCACATCGGCGTGCCGCTGACGCTGCTGGGCCTCGATGCGCGGCACGCCAGCGCCGTGATCGAGATCGGCGCGAACCATCCCGGCGAGGTGGCGGAGCTGGTGCAGCTCGCCCGGCCGACGGTCGGCATCGTGACGAACGCCGGCGCCGAGCATCTCGAGGGCTTCGGGTCGCTGGACGGCGTAGCGCGCGCCGAGGGCGAGCTCTTCGCCGGGCTCGACGCGGGGGCGACCGCGGTGATCAACGTCGACGACCCGTACGCATCGCTGTGGCAGGAAATGTGCGGCGCGCGCCGCCGCTTCGGCTTCGGGCTGGCACCGGGCGCGGAATTTCGGGTCGCGGGCGCGGTACGCGCCAGCGGGCCGGCAGGTTCCGTGCAGGAGTTCGAGCTCGCCACCGCCGCCGGCACCGTCGCCGTGCGGCTCGCGCTCGCTGGCCGGCACAACGTCGTGAATGCGCTCGGCGCCGCGGCCGCGGCCTTCGCGGCCGGAGCCGATCTCGCCGCCATCGCCGACGGACTGGGGCGGATGCGTCCGGTGCGTGGCCGGCTCGAGCCGAAGTGGGCACGGGGCGGGGCGGTGCTGATCGACGATTCGTACAACGCGAACCCGAGCAGCCTGAGCGCGGGCCTCGGCGTGCTCGCGCAGGTCGCCGGCGAGCGCTGGCTGGTGCTGGGCGAGATGGGCGAGCTCGGTGCCGCGGCGGCCGCCGCGCACCGTGACGCCGCCCGCGAGGCACGCGCCGCCGGTGTCACGCGCCTGTACGCGATCGGCGCCCTGTGTCGCGACACCGTCGCGGCGTTCGGCGCCGGCGCGGAATGGTTCGCGGACGCCGCCGCGCTCGCGGCGCGCGTGGCACCCGAGCTGCACGCCGGCGTCACCGTGCTCGTCAAGGGTTCGCGCGTGAACCGGCTGGAGCGCGTCGTCGAGGCGCTCGGCGCCGCGGCCGCGCCGGCATCCCCCGCAGGCCATCCGTAACGGGCTCCCATGCTGTACCGCCTCGCCGAACTGCTGATGCCGCACTATTCCGTGTTCCGCGTGTTCACGTACCTGACCCTGCGCAGCATCCTCGCGGCGCTGACCGCGCTGCTGATCGCGCTGCTGGTCGGCCCGGCGATGATCCGCGCGCTGGCCGCCCGACAGATCGGCCAGAACGTCCGCGAGCTCGGGCCGCAGTCGCACCTGTCGAAGCAGGGCACGCCGACGATGGGTGGCGCGCTGATCCTGGTCGCGATGCTGGCCTCGACGCTGCTGTGGGCCGATCTCGGCAATCGCTACGTCTGGATCGTGGTCGGCGTGACCGCGGCATTCGGCCTGATCGGCTTCTACGACGACTACCTGAAGCTCGTGGTCGGCAACTCGAAGGGCCTGGCGGCGCGCTGGAAGTACCTGCTGCAGTCGGTGGCCGGTCTCGGCGGCGCGGTCGCGCTGCTGTATTCCGCCGCGACGCCGGTGGCCACCGCACTGCACGTGCCGCTCTTCAAGGAAGTCGCCCTGCCGCTCGGCCCGGTGGCGTTCGTCGTGCTGAGTTACTTCGTGATCGTCGGCAGCAGCAACGCGGTCAACTTGACCGACGGCCTTGATGGACTCGCGATCATGCCTTCGGTGATGGTCGCTGGTGCCCTCGGGGTATTCGCCTACGCCTCCGGCAACGCGATCTTCGCCAACTACCTGCTGATCCCGCACGTGCCGGGCGTCGGCGAGGTGCTGATCTTCTGCACCACGCTGGTCGGCGCCGGGCTCGGCTTCCTGTGGTTCAACACCTACCCGGCGCAGGTCTTCATGGGCGACGTCGGTGCGCTCGCGCTCGGCGCCGCCCTCGGCACGGTGGCGGTGGTCGTGCGCCAGGAGATCGTGCTGTTCGTGATGGGCGGCGTCTTCGTGCTCGAGACCGTCTCGGTGATCCTGCAGGTCGCCTCCTTCAAGCTGACCGGCAAGCGCATCTTCCGGATGGCGCCCATCCACCACCACTTCGAGCTCAAGGGCTGGGCCGAGCCGAAGGTGATCGTCCGCTTCTGGATCATCACCGTCGTGCTCGTGCTGGCCGGGCTCGCGACCCTGAAGGTCCGCTGATGGCGGCGCGCCGCAACCTCGTGGTGGGTCTCGGCAAGTCGGGCCTCTCGGCCGTGCGCTGGCTCGCGGCGCAGGGCGAGGCGGTGGTCGTCACCGATTCGCGCGCCGCGCCGCCGGGACTGGCGGCGCTGCGCGCGCTGCCGCAGCCAGTCGACGCGCGCGTCGGCGCCTTTGACCTGGGCCTGCTCGACCACGCCGAGCGCATCGTGCTGTCACCGGGCGTCTCGCGCGCGGAGCCGATCGTGCTCGAGGCGCTGCGCCGCGGCCTCGTGGTCGTCGGCGACGTCGAGCTCTTCGCGCGCGCAAAGCGCGCGCCGGCGGTCGCCATCACCGGCACCAACGGCAAGAGCACCGTGACGACGCTGGTGGCCGCGATGGCTCGTGCCGCCGGGCGCCGTGTGCTGGCCGGCGGCAACCTCGGCGAGCCGGCGCTCGACCTCTTGAGCGAGCCCGCCCCCGAGCTCTACGTGCTCGAGCTGTCGAGCTTCCAGCTCGAGTCGACCGAGTCGCTGGAGCTGGTCGCGGCCGCCGTGCTCAACGTCACGCCCGATCACATGGACCGCTACGCGACGCTGGCCGACTACGCGGCGGCGAAGGCGCGAATCCTCACCCACGCGGCGGTCGCGGTCGTCAACCTCGACGACGCCGCCGTCGCCGCGATGCCGCGCCCGGGTCAGCGCGTCGTCGTCTTCAGTACCGCGCGGCCGGATGCGGAGTTCGCGCTCGCACGCGACGCCGCCGGCATCGAGGTGCTGCGGGCGCGCGGCGAGGTGGTGATGCGCCTCGACGAGCTGCGCCTGCCGGGGCGGCACAACGCCGCCAATGCGCTCGCCGCGCTCGCGCTCGGCACCGAGATCGGGCTCGCGCTCGAGCCGATGCGGCGCACGCTGCGCGAATTCGCCGGACTCCCGCATCGGGGTCAGGTGGTCGCCGAGCATCGCGGTGTCCGTTACCTGGACGATTCGAAGGGCACCAATGTCGGCGCGACGCTCGCTGCCGTCGAGGGACTCGACGGCCCGCTGGTGCTGATCGCCGGCGGCGACGGCAAGGGCCAGGACTTCGCGCCGCTGGCCGCGGCGTTCCGCGGCAAGGTGCGCCGCGCGGTGCTGATCGGTCGCGACCGCGAGCGGCTGGCGGCGGCGCTGCGCGAGGCCTGCACGACCGAGTACGCCGCCGACATGGACGCCGCGGTCGCGGCGGCCGCGCGCGCGGCGCAGCCCGGCGACCTGGTGCTGCTGTCGCCCGCTTGCGCGAGCCTCGACATGTTCCGTGACTATGCGGCGCGCGGCGATGCCTTCGCCGCGGCCGCCCGCAGGCTCGGGTCATGAGCGTCTCCGCGGTCGCGATGCGCGCTGCCGGCCGGGGCCGGCTGCACCTCGACGGGGTCGTGATCGGCCTGGTGGCGGCGCTGCTGCTGATCGGGCTGGCGATGGTGACCTCCGCCTCGGTATCGCTCGGCGCCCACGACGGCAACGCGTTCTACTTCATCGAGCGCCAGTTCCTGTCCGCGCTGGTGGGCGTCGTCGGCGCCGCGATTGCGCTGCGCGTGCCGACCGAGGCCTGGGAGCGCTGGAGCCTCGTGCTGCTGTCGGTTGCGGTGGTGCTGCTGGTGCTGGTGCTGGTGCCGGGCATCGGCGTGTCGGTCAACGGCAGCCGCCGCTGGCTGCGGCTCGCCGGCATCAACTTCCAGGTCTCCGAGGCGGCGCGTGTCGTGCTGCTGATGTACCTGTGCAGCTACCTCGTGCGGCGCGAGGAGGAGGTCCGCACCACCGTGCTCGGCTTCGTGAAGCCGCTGCTGGTGCTCGGCTTCGCCGCCGGCCTGCTGCTGCTGGAGCCCGACTTCGGCTCGGGCGTCGTGATGCTGGCGACCGGCATCGGCCTGCTGTTCCTCGCCGGCGTGCGGCTGCGCCACTTCCTGGCGCTCTGTGGCGGCGCGCTGGCGCTGTTTGCGCTGGTCGCCGTGTCGAGCCCGTACCGGATGCGGCGCCTGATCACCTTCCTCGACCCGTGGGCGGACCCGTACAACACGGGCTTCCAGCTGACGCAGTCGCTGATCGCGATCGGTCGCGGCGAGTGGTTTGGCGTCGGGCTCGGCGCCTCGGTGCAGAAGCTCTTCTACCTGCCCGAGGCGCACACCGACTTCGTGTTCGCGGTGCTGGCCGAGGAACTCGGCTTCGTCGGCATCCTGCTGGTGGTCGCGCTCGTGCTGGCGCTCGTCTACCGCTCGATGACGATCGCGCGCGGCGCGGCCGAGGCGGGGCTCAAGTTCCAGTCCTACCTCGCCGCGTCGTTCGGCATCTGGCTCGGACTGCAGGCGTTCATCAACATGGGCGTCAACATGGGGCTGCTGCCGACCAAGGGCCTCACGCTGCCGCTGCTGTCCTACGGGCGCTCGAGCCTGGTCGTGACGCTCGGCTGGATCGGCATCCTGCTTCGCGTCCACCATGAGACGCAGTGCACGCGCACGGTGGCGCTGCGCGGGGGCTCGCGGTGACCACGGTCCTCATCATGGCCGGCGGCACCGGCGGGCACGTGTTCCCGGCGCTGGCGGTCGCCGACGTGCTGCGCGGCCGCGACTGCCGCGTCGTCTGGCTCGGTACCCGGCGGGGCATCGAGGCGCGGGTCGTGCCGGTGGCCGGCATCCCGGTCGAGTGGATCCGGATCGCCGGCCTGCGCGGCAAGGGTGCGCTCAGCTGGCTGCTGGCGCCGCTGCGGCTCCTGCAGGCGCTGCTCGATGCGCTGCGCGCGGTTCGGCGCACCCGGCCCGACGTCGTGCTCGGCCTCGGCGGCTTCGTCGCCGGACCGGGAGGCGTGGCGGCGCGCCTGCTCGGCCGGCCGCTCGTCATCCACGAGCAGAACGCGATCGCCGGCCTGACGAATCGGCTGCTGGCCCGCCTCGCCGACACCGCTGCCGAGGCGTTCCCGGGCGCGTTCCCCGCCGGCGTCGGCGCCGTCGCGGTCGGCAACCCGGTGCGCCGCGAGATCGAGGCACTGGCCGGTCGCGGCGAGCGCGTGCCGAGCGAGCCGCGGCGACTGCTGGTGTTCGGCGGCAGCCAGGGTTCGGCGGCGCTCAATCGCCTGCTGCCCGCCGCGCTCGCGCTGCTCAACCCCGCGGAACGCCCCGCGATCCTGCACCAGACCGGCCGCGACCGGCGCGAGGCGGTGGTCGCCGCCTACGCCGCCGCCGCGGTGACCGCGGACGTGCGCGAGTTCATCGACGACATGGCCGCCGCCTATGCCTGGGCTGATCTCGCCGTGACGCGCAGCGGCGCGCTGACCGTCGCCGAGCTCGCGGTCGCCGGCCTGCCCGCGCTCTTGGTGCCGTTCCCGGCCGCGGTCGACGATCACCAGACGCTGAACGCGCGCTTCCTCGCCGGTCGCGGCGCGGCGGTGCTGCTGCCGGAAGCCGGGCTCACGGCCGAGCGCATCGCCGCGGAGCTGCGCACGCTGCTCGGCATCGACGGTCGCGCGTTGGCGGCCATGGCCGAGGCCGCGCGCCGGGCCGCGGCGCCGGGCGCCGCCGAGCAACTCGCGGACCTGTGCCTCGCGGCCGCCGGAGGTGCGCGATGAACGCGCGCATGCGCCGCATCCAGCGCATCCACTTCGTCGGCATCGGCGGCAGCGGCATGGGCGGCATCGCCGAGGTGCTGTTGAACCTCGGCTACGCGGTGCAGGGCTCCGACCTGAAGCCGAACGCGGTCACGGCGCGGCTCGCGGCGCTCGGCGCGAAGATCACCTTCGGCCACGCCGCGGCGAATGTCGAGGGTGCGAACGTCGTAGTGGTCTCGAGCGCGGTGCCCGCCGACAACCCCGAGGTCGTCGCGGCGACCGCGGCGCGCGTGCCGGTGGTCCAGCGTGCCGAGATGCTCGCCGAGCTGATGCGCTTCCGGATGGGCATCGCGATCGCCGGCAGCCACGGCAAGACAACCACCACCAGCCTCGTCGCCAGCATCCTGGCGGAGGGTGGCGAGGACCCGACCTTCGTGATCGGCGGGCGGCTGAAGAGCGCCGACGCCAATGCGCGGCTCGGCACCGGCCGCTACCTCGTCGCCGAGGCCGACGAGAGCGATGCGTCGTTCCTGCACCTGCAGCCGGTGCTCGCGATCCTGACCAACATCGACAACGACCACCTCGTCACCCACGGTGGCGACTTCGAGGCGCTGAAGCGCAGCTTCGTCGACTTCCTGCACAACCTGCCGTTCTATGGCCTCGCGGTGCTGTGCCTCGACGACAAGGAAGTCGCCTCGATCCTGCCGCGCGTCGGCCGCCCGGTCGTGACCTACGGCATCGACGCCGCCGCCGACGTGCGCGCGATCGCGGTCGAGCGGCGCGGGCTCAGCACGCACATCCGGGTGGCGCGCCCGGATCGCGACGAGCCGCTCGAGGTGACGCTCGCGGTGCCCGGCCGGCACAACGTGCTGAACGCGCTGGCGGCGATCGCGGTCGCGACCGAGCTCGGCGTGTCGGATGCGGCGATCCAGCGAGCGCTGGCCGGCTTCCAGGGCGTCGACCGTCGCCTGCAGCAGCTCGGCGAGGTCGAGGTGGCGGGCGGGCGCGTGACGCTCGTCGACGACTACGGTCACCACCCGACCGAGATCGCCGCGACGCTCGAGGCGATCCGGCAGGGCTGGGCGGGCCGGCGCATCGTGCTGGCTTTCCAGCCGCATCGCTACACGCGGACCCGCGACCTGCTGGACGACTTCGCCGAGGTGCTGTCGACGGTCGACGTGCTGCTGGTCACCGAGGTCTACGCGGCCGGCGAGAAACCGATCCGCGGCGCGGACGGCCGGGCGATCTGCCGCGCGGTGCGTACGCGCGGTCGCGTCGAGCCGGTGTTCGTGGCCAAGGCCGAGTCGCTGCACACGGCGCTCGCCGGCCTGCTGCGCGACGGCGACGTCGTCGTGACGATGGGCGCGGGTCACATCGGCGCGATCGCGCAGTCGCTGCCGGCCAAGCTCGCGGCCGGGGTGCGCGCATGAACGCGCTGCGCGACGCGATCCCGACCGAGTTCCTCGCGCACGTGCGCTTCGACGAGCCGCTGGCGCGGCACACGTCGTGGCACGTCGGCGGCCCGGCGGACGCCTTCTACACGCCCAAGAGCGCCGACGAGCTCGCCCGCTTCCTGGCGCGCCTGCCGGCCGAGGTGCCGGTGCACTGGCTCGGGCTCGGCAGCAACCTGCTGGTGCGCGACGGCGGCCTGCGCGGCGTCGTCATCTCGCTGCACCTCGGCCTCGACCGCCTGGAGCGCATCGGCCCGACGCGCGTGCATGCCGACGCCGGCGTGCCGTGCGCACGCGTCGCGCGGCAGTGCGCGAAGTGGCTGCTCGGTCCGGCGGAATTCTTCGCCGGCATCCCCGGCACGGTTGGCGGTGCGCTCGCGATGAACGCCGGTGCCTGGGGCGGCGAGACCTGGCCGCACGTCGCCGAGGTCGACGTGGTCGACCGCCAGGGCGGCCGGCGCACCCGTGCTGCGAGCGAGTACCGCTACGGCTACCGCAGCCTGACGCCGCCGACCGGCGGCGAGTGGTTCGTGGCGGTGCGCCTCGAGTTCGCGCCGGCGCCCGCGGCGACGGCGGAACGCATCAAGGAGCTGCTGCTGCGCCGGCGCGAGACGCAGCCGATCGGCGCGTGGAGCTGCGGCTCGACCTTCACGAACCCGCCGGGCGATCACGCCGCACGGCTGATCGAGAGCGCCGGACTCAAGGGTCGCCGCGTCGGTGGCGCGGTGGTCTCGGCGAAGCACGCCAACTTCCTGGTCAACGAGGGCGAGGCGAGTGCCGACGACCTCGAGCGCCTGATCGCGCTCGTCCAGTCCGAGGTCGAGCGACAGCACGGCGTGCGCCTCGAGCCCGAAGTTCGCATTGTGGGAGAGCGCGCATGACCGCCGTTCGTCAGGACAGCCGGGTCGCGGTGCGCGCGGCCGCCGAGTTCGGCCGGGTCGCGGTGCTGTACGGCGGCGACAGCTCGGAGCGCGAGGTCTCGCTCGAGTCGGGCCGCAACGTGCTCGAGGCGCTGCGGCGCCGCGGCGTCGCGGCCGAGGGCGTCGACGGCATCGCGGCGCTGACGGCGGCGCTCGCGGCGCGCCGCTTCGACCGGGTCTTCAACATCATGCACGGCGCGGCCGGCGAGAACGGCGTCGTGCAGGGACTGCTCGAGGCGCTCGGCGTGCCGTACACCGGCTCGCGCGTGCTCGGTGCCGCGCTGACCCTCGACAAGGTGCGCACCAAGCAGGTCTGGCTCGCCTGCGGCCTGCCGACGCCGCGCTACGAGCGGCTCGCGCCGGGCGATGACGTCGCGGCCGCGGCGGGTCGCATCGGCCTGCCGCTGATCGTCAAGCCCTCGCTCGAGGGCTCGAGCGTCGGCGTCAGCCGGGTGTTCTCCGCCGCCGAGCTGCCGGCGGCCGTCGAGCTCGCACGCCGCTACGCCGGCGAGCTGCTGATGGAGACGCTGATCGTCGGCGGCGAGTACACCGTGGGCATCCTGCAGGGCGAGGCACTGCCGTCGATCCGCATCGTGCCGGCCGGCGCCTACTACGACTACCACGCCAAGTACGTCGCCGAGGACACGCAGTACATCTGCCCGGGACTCGAGCCCGAGGCCGACGCGGCGCTGCGGGCGCTGGCGCTGGCCGCCTTCCGGGCCGCCGGCGCCGCCGGCTGGGGACGCGTCGACGTGATGCGCGACGAGGCCGGCCGCAACTGGCTGCTCGAGGTGAACACGACGCCCGGCATGACCAGCCACTCGCTGGTGCCGAAGGCCGCGCGCGCCACTGGCGTCGAGTTCGACGAGCTCGTCTGGCGGATCCTCGAGACCAGCGTCGCGGGGCGGGCGCCGTGATCTCGCTCGCCAGCCTCTGGCCGCGCCGCGCGAAGAACCGCGCCCGCACCGAGAAGTCGCGGCGCTTCGCGCTGCCGCGGATCCCGTGGCGGCGCCTGGCGCCGCCGCTGCTGGGGCTCGCGGCGCTGGCGGGGCTCGCCGGCGCGATCGCGCTGGCGCTCGACCGCCCGATCCGGCGCATCGACCTCGCGGGGCCCTTCCAGCGCGTCTCGCCGCTGGACGTCGAGCAGGTGGTGCGTACGCGCCTGCGCGGCGGCTTCGTCACGGCGAACCTGGATGCGCTGCAGCGGGCGATCGAGGCGCTGCCGTGGGTCGATCGGGCGCGCGTGCAGCGCCGCTGGCCGGCCGCGGTCGCGGTCCAGGTGACCGAGCAGAGCGCCACCGCGCGCTGGGGCGCGACCGGGCTGGTGAACGCGCGCGGCGAGCTGTTCCTGCGCGATGCGCGGCACGTGCCGCCGGAGCTGCCGCGCCTCGACGGCCCGGAGGGCTCGGAGCATCAGGTTGCCGAGCTGCTCTACCAGCTGCAGCCGAAGCTGCTGGAGACGGGGCTGCGCATCAGTGCCCTCAAGCTCGATCCGCGCGGCGCCTGGGACCTCGACCTCGCCAACGGCGTCAACGTGCGCTTCGGCCGGCGCCAGCTGCAGGAACGGGTCGAGCGCTTTCTGAAGGTGGGTGCGCCGGTGATCGCGGGCCGCCCGAACGACATCGCTTTCCTCGACATGCGCTATTCCAACGGCTTCACCGTCGGCTGGCGCACGCCCGGCTCGCCGCAGGCGCGGCCGGCAACGAACGAGGAAACGCCGCTCAAGACCAAACGGGACCAAGATGCCTAAGCGCACCGATCGCCACCTCATCGTCGGACTCGACATCGGCACCTCGAAGGTCGTCGCGCTGGTCGGCGAGCTGAAGCCCGACGGCGAGCTCGAGGTCATCGGCATCGGCTCGCACCCGTCGCGCGGCCTGAAGCGCGGCGTGGTGGTCAACATCGATTCGACCGTGCAGTCGATCCAGCGCGCGGTCGAGCAGGCGGAGCTGATGGCCGGCGTCGAGATCAACGCCGTCTATACCGGCATCGCCGGCAGCCACGTGCGCAGCCTCAACTCGCACGGCATCGTCGCGATCAAGGACAAGGAGGTCACGCCGGGTGACATCGCGCGCGTGATGGACGCCGCGCAGGCGGTGGCGATGCCGGCCGATCAGCGCATCCTGCACGTGATCCCGCAGGAATACATCATCGACAGCCAGGAGGGCATCCGCGACCCGATCGGCATGTCCGGCGTGCGGCTCGAGGCGCGCGTGCACATCGTGACCGGCGCCGAGAGCGCCGCGCAGAACATCGTCAAGTGCGTGCAGCGCTGCGGCCTCGAGGTCGAGGACATCGTGCTCGAGCAGTGGTCGTCAAGCCACGCGGTGCTGACCGACGACGAGAAGGACCTCGGTGTGTGCCTGGTCGACATCGGCGGCGGCACCACCGACCTCGCGGTGTTCTCGGGCGGCGCGCTGCGCCACACGGCGGTCATCCCGATCGCCGGCGACCAGGTCACGAACGACATCGCCGTCTCGATGCGCACGCCGACCCAGTACGCGGAGGACATCAAGATCCGCTACGCCTGCGCGCTCAGCCAGCTCGCGAACCCCGACGAGACCATCGAGGTGCCGAGCGTCGGCGACCGTCCGCCGCGCCGCCTCGCGCGGCAGACGCTCGCCGAGATCGTCGAGCCGCGCTACGAGGAACTCTACAACCTGATCCGTGACGAGCTGCGGCGCTCCGGCTTCGAGGAGGCGATCGCCGCCGGGCTCGTGATCACCGGCGGCAGCGCCAAGATGGAGGGCGCGGTCGAGCTCGCCGAGGAGGTGTTCCACGTGCCGGTGCGGCTCGGCGTGCCGCACGGCGTGGCCGGCCTCGGCGACGTGATCCGCAACCCCGTGCACGCCACCGGCGTCGGGCTCCTGATGTACGCGCGCGCGCAGCAGTTCGTGCCGCCGGGCGAGCACGCCCCGGGCGGCGTAAGCGTCGAAGGAACGCTTCAGCGAATGAAGGATTGGTTCAAGGGCTACTTCTAAGAACGAGATCGCGACTTATCCGCTTCACAGGAAGGAGATGCACATGTTCGAACTAATGGATGCCTACAGCCAGAGTGCCGTGATCAAGGTGCTGGGCGTCGGTGGCGCCGGCTGCAACGCCGTCGACCACATGCTGCTCGCGGGCATCGAGGGCGTGGACTTCGTCTGCCTCAACACCGATGCGCAGGTGCTGAAGAAGTCGAAGGCCAAGACCACGCTGCAGATTGGCACGAACATCACCAAGGGCCTCGGCGCCGGTGCCGACCCCGAGGTGGGTCGCCAGGCGGCGATGGAGGACCGCGACCGGGTCGTCGAGCTGATCGAAGGCTGCGACATGCTGTTCATCACCGCCGGCATGGGCGGCGGCACCGGCACCGGTGCGGCGCCGGTGGTCGCGCAGGTGGCCAAGGAGCTCGGCATCCTGACGGTGGCAGTCGTCACCAAGCCGTTCACGATGGAAGGCTCCAAGCGCATGGGTATCGCCGAGCAGGGCATCGGCGAGCTCGGCAAGTACGTCGACTCGCTGATCACGATCCCGAACCAGAAGCTGCTGTCGGTGCTCGGACCGAAGACCCGGCTGCTCGACGCGTTCACCTCGGCGAACGGCGTGCTGCAGGGCGCGGTGCAGGGCATCGCCGAGCTGATCACCCGGCCGGGACTCATCAACGTCGACTTCGCCGACGTGCGCACGGTGATGAGCGAGACGGGCATGGCGATGATGGGCACCGGCCACGCCACCGGCGAGGAGCGGGCGCGGCTCGCGGCCGAGATGGCGGTGTCGAGCCCGCTGCTCGAGGACATCAACCTCGCCGGTGCGCAGGGCATCCTCGTCAACGTCACCGCCGGCATGGACCTCGCGATCGGCGAGTTCGAGGAGGTCGGCAACACCGTCAAGCAGTTCGCGAGCGACGACGCGACGGTCGTGGTCGGCACCGTGATCGAGCCCGACATGCAGGACGAGCTCCGGGTCACGGTGGTGGCCACCGGCCTCGGCAAGCCGACGATGCGCATGGTGCAGCCGCCGGTCGCGGTCCGCCACGTCGCCGACGCGAGCGACAAGAAGCTCCGGACGGTGCCGCGCGCGCGCCACGAGCCGTCGGTCGCGGCGCCCAACTACGACAGCTACGACAAGCCGGCGGTGATCCGCAAGGCCGCGGTGGGCGACGGGCTGAGCCGCCCGGACCTGGAGTCGGACGACATGCTGGACATCCCGGCGTTCCTGCGGCGCCAGGCGGACTGAGGGCGGGGGCGCGGGCCGCGTGGCCCGCGCCGGGAGGCGAGCGATGCGCGACGAGCGGCGCGTGAACGCGCTGGCGCGCGGCCGGCTCAGGGCCCGGCGCAGCGCCGAGCCGAGACTGTCGTCATCCGGCGACGGTCCGGCGCGGCCCGTGCCGCCGGCCGTTTTGAATGTGCCGTCCGTCGCAGCCGACGATTCTTTGCAAGCTCAACGGCTTGTGGCGATTTTCGAGCCTGTGATAGGGTGCGGGCCACTCGCCGAGCCCCCGGTCCCGGCACGACGTCGGTGGCTGACCTCCGCATGCTGAACCAGCGCACGCTCAAGAACTCGATCCGCGCCACGGGCGTCGGCCTGCATTCGGGTCAGAAGGTCTACATGACCCTGCGGCCCGCGCCGCCGAACAGCGGCATCATCTTCCGCCGCACCGATCTCGCGGACGCGCCGGACGTCGCGGCGCGCGCCGAGAACGTCGGCGAGACGACGCTCGGCACCACGCTGATCAACGGCGACGTCAAGGTCAGCACCGTCGAGCACCTGTTGTCGGCGTTCGCGGGCCTCGGCGTCGACAACGCGTTCGTCGAGGTCAGCGCGCCCGAGATCCCGATCATGGACGGCAGCGCGGGCCCGTTCGTGTTCCTGCTGCAGTCGGCCGGCATCGAGGAGCAGACGCTCGCCAAGCGCTTCGTGCGCATCTGCAAGCGCATCGAGGTCCGCGACGGCGACAAGTGGGCGCGCTTCGACCCGTTCAACGGCTTCAAGGTCAATTTCGAGATCGAGTTCGACCACCCGATCTTCCGGCGCCACTCGCAGAAGGCGTCGATGGACTTCTCGACGACCTCGTTCCTGCGCGAGGTCAGCCGCGCCCGCACCTTCGGCTTCATGCGCGACCTCGAGTACCTGCGGGCGCGCAACCTCGCCCTCGGGGGCACGCTCGACAACGCGATCGTGCTCGACGACTTTAAGGTGCTGAACGAGGACGGCCTCCGCTACGAGGACGAGTTCGTCAAGCACAAGATCCTGGACGCGATCGGCGACCTGTACCTGCTCGGGCACAGCCTGATCGGCGAGTTCAGCGGCTACAAGTCGGGGCACGGCCTCAACAACCGGCTGCTGCGCGCGCTGATCGCGGACGAGTCGGCCTGGGAGGAGGTCACCTTCCGGGACCTGCGCGAGGCGCCGATCTCCTACGTGCCGGCGGCCGCCGTCGGCCACTGATCCGCCTCCCGCGGCCCCGTCAGGGGCGGGGGCGGACCCGCACCACCACGCGCGCGACCGGGCTGCCCAGGGCGGCGCTCAACGCCGCGTCCCGTTCGGCAAGCTCAAAGCGGATCCGCGTCGCGAAGGCGGCCGAGTCGGCGACGACCGTCAGCTGCCCCTCTTTGTCCAGGACAGCGCTGAACACGTGATCGGCGAGCTCGGCCGGCAGGGTGCGCTGCAGCGCAGCAAGCGCCTCCCCGGCCGCGGCGGCCCCCGATTTGAGGCGTTCCAGTGCCGCCTTACCTTCCGCCAATAACTCGCTGACCGACCTTGCTTTTCGCATCTGGGATGGCGGACCTATGTCCCAAAAAATGACTAAAGTGGTTGTTCCACCGAGGGTTTTTGTTGCATAGTCCGCCCCGCTGCACAAGGGCAAACCCGTCGAAAGGCGGGGACGCAAAGCCACCGGTCTACGGCGAAAGCTACGACAGCGGGGTTGCCAGAGATGACGAACCGATTCGTCGGGGTCCCGGATCATCGCGCGTCCAGCGGGGCGTGCTCCGAAGGCCCGGTCAAGATGGGAACGGCAGGCCGCGCGTCGCCGTTCGCGAGCGCCGGATGCGCAGGGGTCCTCGGGCCCGTTACTGCGCGGATGGCCAAACCCTCCCGGCGTGGACGCCGGGACTGCGTGAGCGGCCGGTCGGGCCACCGATCGGTTGCCGGAGTCCCGTTGTCGTCCCGTCCGGAGGCGTGTTTGGAGCGACGGCCATGAACATCATCGTCTTCAGCCGGCACCAGGGCCGGGCGCGGCAGTTCGACCTGCGCTCGCCGCTGTTCCTGGCCGTGGCGCTGACGGTCGTGCTGGTGCTCTTCGGCGGGGTGTTCGCCGCCGGCTCCTGGATCGGCGCCCAGTGGGCCTCGAACGAGCCAGGCCGCGAGCTCCGGCGCTGGACCCAGGACCTCGCGCATCAGCGCCAGGAGGTCGAGGCGGCGCGCCAGCTGCTGCAGCAGAAGGTCGATGCGCTCGCGATGCGGGTCGGCCAGATGAACGCCCACGTGATCCGCCTCGACGCGCTCGGCAAGCGCCTGACCGACATGGCCGGGCTCAAGAAGGGCGAGTTCGACTTCGAGAGCGCCCCGCCGATCGGCGGCCTCGACGTCTCGGACAAGAGCGGCCGGCCGGCGAGCGTGCCGCTGCTGTCGGACATGCTCGATCGCCTCTCCGACCAGCTCTCCGACCGCGAGCGCCAGCTCGGCGCCCTCGAGAACCTGATCCAGACCCGCGAGCTGCGGGCCGAGGTCTACCCGACCGGCCGGCCGGTGCAGTCCGGTTTCATCTCCTCCTTCTATGGCAGCCGCGTCGACCCGTTCACCGGCTACACCGCCTTCCACCCCGGCGTCGACTTCGCCGGCGAGGCCGGTGGCGAGGTCATGGCGGTGGCGACCGGGGTCGTGACCTGGGCCGGCGAGCACATGGGCTACGGCAACCTCGTCGAGATCACCCACGGCAACGGCTACGTGACCCGCTACGGGCACAACTCCAAGGTCCTGGTGAAGGCCGGCGACACGGTCCAGAAGGGCCAGGTGCTGGCACTGGTCGGCTCCACCGGGCACTCGACCGGCCCGCACGTGCACTTCGAGGTGCTGCGCGACGGCAGCCCCGTGGACCCGATGGCGTTCATCAACCAGAACGCGACCCCCCCGCTCGCGGCCGTGCGCCGCTGAGACCCGCCCGGCGACGCCGCGGCCGGTCGATCCCGGGCCCGCGGCTCCTGCCGCCGGGGCCGGACCGTCCGCGGGCAGTACCGCCCGCTCCTTAGTACAATGCGCGACTTTTCCCGCGCGACCCCCCGCCCCGGGGGCCGCCCCCAAGGACCGTGACCCGTGCTGAAGCTCCTGACGTCGATCTTTGGTAGCCGCAACCAGCGCCTGCTGCGCCAGTACGGCAAGTTCGTGGTGGCCGCGAACGCCCTCGACGGGCAGATGGCGGCGCTCGCCGACGACGCCTTCCCGGCCCTCACCCAGGCCTTCCGCGACCGGCTCGCGAAGGGCGAGACGGTGGACCAGCTGCTGCCGGAGGCGTTCGCCGCGGTGCGCGAGGCCGCGAAGCGCACCATCGGCCTGCGGCACTTCGACGTGCAGCTGATCGGCGGCATCGCGCTGCACCAGGGCAAGATCGCCGAGATGCGCACCGGCGAGGGCAAGACGCTGGTGGCGACGCTGCCGGTGTACCTGAACGCGCTGCCCGGGCGCGGCGTGCACGTCGTCACGGTCAACGAGTACCTGGCCTCGCGCGACGCCGAGTGGATGGGGCCGGTGTACCGCTTCCTCGGCATGAGCGTCGGCGTCATCCGCTCCGGCCAGACGCAGGACGAGAAGCGCGCCGCCTACGCCTGCGACATCACCTACGGCACGAACAACGAGTACGGCTTCGACTACCTGCGCGACAACCTCGCGTTCCGGCTCGAGGACCGGGTGCAGCGCGGCCTCGAGTACGCGATCGTCGACGAGGTCGACTCGATCCTGATCGACGAGGCGCGCACGCCGCTGATCATCTCCGGCCCGGCCGAGGAGAGCACCGAGCTCTACCTCAAGATCAACCAGCTGGTCCCGCGCCTGAAGCGCGGCACGAGCGAGGAGGCCGAGGACGGCGACTACTGGGTCGACGAGAAGCAGAAGCAGGTGCACCTGACCGAGCGCGGCCACGAGCGCGTCGAGGAACTGGTCGCCGAGTCGGGCCTGATGCGCGACGGCCAGGGCCTGTACGACGCCGCCAACATCCGCCTGATGCACCACCTGAACGCCGCGCTGCGCGCGCACGGCATCTACCGCAAGGACGTCGAGTACATCGTCCGCAACGGCGAGGTGATCATCGTCGACGAGTTCACCGGCCGCACGATGCCCGGCCGGCGCTGGTCGGACGGCCTGCACCAGGCGGTCGAGGCCAAGGAGGGGGTCGAGGTTCGCGAGGAGAACCAGACGATCGCCTCGATCACCTTCCAGAACTACTTCCGCATGTACCGCAAGCTCGCCGGCATGACCGGCACCGCGGACACCGAGGCCTACGAGTTCCAGCAGATCTACGGGCTCGAGGTCGTGGTGATCCCGACCCACCGGCCGATGGTCCGCAAGGACCACTCGGACCTCGTGTACCTGACGCAGAAGGACAAGTTCGAGGCGATCATCGAGGACATCCAGGAGTGCCGCGGCCGCGAGCAGCCGGTGCTGGTCGGCACGACCTCGATCGAGACCTCGGAACTGCTGTCGAAGGCGCTGCAGGCGCGCGGCATCCCGCACGAGGTGCTGAACGCCAAGCAGCACGAGCGCGAGGCGCAGATCGTCGCCCAGGCCGGCCGGCCGGGCGCGGTCACGATCGCAACCAACATGGCCGGCCGCGGCACCGATATCGTGCTCGGCGGCCGGCCGGAGGCCGAGCCCGGCGCGGCGCCGCCGGCCGGCTCCGAGGCGGCGGCGCAGGCGCGTGCCGAGTGGCAGGCGCGGCACGACGCGGTGCTGCAGGCCGGCGGCCTGCACATCATCGGCACCGAGCGGCACGAGTCGCGGCGCATCGACAACCAGCTGCGCGGCCGTTCCGGCCGGCAGGGCGACCCCGGCTCCTCGCGCTTCTACCTGTCGCTCGAGGACAACCTGATGCGGATCTTCGGCGACCCGGCGCGCATGAAGGCGCTGCTGTCGCGGGTCGGCATGAAGGAGGGCGAGGCGATCGAGAGCGCGATGCTGTCGCGGCAGATCGAGCGTGCCCAGCGCAAGGTCGAGGCCTACAACTTCGACCTGCGCAAGAACCTGCTCGAGTACGACGACGTCGCCAACGACCAGCGCAAGGTCATCTACGGCCAGCGCAACGAGCTGATGGCCGCCGAGGACATCGCCGACACGATCCGCGCGCTGCGCGCCGAGGTGATCGGCGGGCTGGTCGCGCAGAGTGCGCCGGCCGAGTCGATCGAGGAGCACTGGAACCTCGCCGGCATCGACGAGTCGCTGCGCCGCGACTTCAGCCTGGCGGTCGACAGCAAGGCCTGGCTCGAGGCCGACAAGAGCCGCGGCCCGCGCGACCTCGAGGAGCATCTGATCGCCGAGCTCGAGCGCGCCTACGCCGAGAAGGAGGCGCTGGTCGGCGCCGGCGACCTGCGGCGCATCGAGCGCACGCTGATGCTGCAGATGGTCGATGCGCAGTGGCGCGAGCACTTGGGCGCCATGGACTACATGCGCCAGGGAATCTTCCTGCGCTCGTACGCGCAGAAGAACCCGAAGCAGGAGTACAAGCGCGAGGCGTTCGAGATGTTCTCGGCGATGCTCGAGCGCATCAAGTTCGACACGGTCACGCTGCTGTCGCGGATGCAGGTGCGCTCCGAGGCGGAGCTCGAGCGCGAGGAAGAGGAGCGCCAGGCGCGCCTCGCGCGGATGATGCAGTTCCAGCACGCGGCACCGCCGCCGGTCGCGCTCGACGAGGACCCGGCGATCGCCGCCGCGGGCTCGGGGGCCGAGCCGCCGCCGGCGGACGATCCGGCGCGGCCGGCGGAGCCGTTCCAGCGCAGCGAGCGCAAGGTCGGGCGCAACGAGCCGTGCCCGTGCGGCTCCGGCAAGAAGTACAAGCACTGCCACGGGCAGCTGCAGCGCGAGGCCTGAGCGGCCGATGACCGGCGCGCAGGCCGGCGGGCCGCCGCTCGAGGTCGTCGCCGGCGCGCTGTGCGACGCGCACGGCCGCGTCCTGATCGCCGAGCGGCCCGCCGGCAAGTCCTTCGCCGGCCGCTGGGAGTTCCCGGGCGGCAAGCGCGCACCCGGCGAAGCGCCCCGCGCCGCGCTCGCCCGCGAGCTCGCCGAGGAGCTCGGCATCGAGGTCGTCGCGGCCGCGCCGCTGCTCACGGTGCGGCATCGCTATCCCGGCGCAGCGGCGGCCGTGCACATCGACTGCTGGCGGGTGACGGCGTGGCAGGGCACGCCCGCCGGCCTCGACGGCCAGCGGCTGCGCTGGTGCACGCGCGAGCAGCTCTTGGCCGCCGACATCCTCGAGGCCGACCGGCCGCTTGTGACGGCGCTGCTGCTGCCGCCGGAGTTCGTGCGCGTGCCTGCCGACGAACCGCTCGCCGAGCACGTCCCGGCCGGGCCGCGGTCCGGCCGGGTCGCCTGGCTGGTCGAAGCCCTGCCCGCGGATCTCGGCGTCGTGCGGCGCCTCGAGGAGCACGGCGACCTGGTCTTCGTGCTCGACCCGCGCGCACCGCCGGCCGGCGGCGCCGGCAGCGTGTACTCGCGGCCGCATGCGGTGGCGCACGATGCGCTCGGCACGCTGACGGGTCGCCTGCTCGGCTCGCCGACGGAGGCGGCACGGGCGGCCGCCGAGGGCGCCGACTTCCTGCTGCTGCCGGCAAGGGCCGCCGAGCGCGCGCCGCTTAGCGCCGTCGCCGAGGCCGGCCTGCCGTGGTACCTGGACGAGGCGGCCGCGGCGCTCGAGGGTGCCGCCGGCGCCACCGGCCGCTATCGGCCGGCTCGGCCGATCGCGATCGGCCGGCTCTAGGGCCCGAGCCCGCGACCCGCTACCCGGCGCCGCGCCGGTCCCGGCGTCGCGCCGCGAGCACGAGCACGGCGAGCCCGAGCAGCGCCGCCGCCAGCGAGCCGCCGAGGACGCCGAGGCGCACCGCGTCGCCGCGCCCCGGGGCCTCGAAGGCGAGGCCGCCGATGAACAGGCTCATCGTGAAGCCGATCCCGCACAGCAGCGCGACGCCGAGCCGCTCGAGCCCGGTCGAACCGGCGGGCGGCTCCGCGATCCCGAGGCGCACGGCGAGCGCCGTCGCGCCGAGCACGCCGAGCGGCTTGCCGACGAGCAGCCCGGTCGCGATCGCGAGCGGCAGCACGCCGGCCCCGCTCGCGCCGCCGAACGGCAGCCCGGCGTTCGCGAGCGCGAACAGCGGCAGCACCAGGAACGCGACCCACGGATGCAGCGCATGCTCGAGCCGCCGCAGCGGTCCCGCCTCGCCCACCTCACCGAGCGGGATGGTGGCGGCCAGCGCGACGCCGGCGAGCGTCGCGTGCACCCCCGAGGCGAGCACCAGCGCCCACAGCACCGCGCCGACCGCGAGATAGGGCGCGAGCCGGGTCACGCCGCGCCGGTTCAGGATCAGCAGCACGGCGAAGGCGCCGAGGGCGCCGGCCAGCACCGGCCACGACGGCGCCGCGGCGTAGTAGACCCCGATCAGCACGATCGCGCCGAGGTCGTCGAGGGTCGCGAGTGCCGTCAGGAAGACCTTCAGCGAGCGCGGCACGCGCGGGCCGAGCAGCGCCAGCACGCCGAGCGCGAAGGCGATGTCGGTGGCGGTCGGCACGCCCCAGCCGCGCGCCAGCGCCGGCTCGCCGCGGACGACGGCGAGGTAGAGCAGGGCGGGCACGAGCATGCCGCCCAGCGCGGCGATCGCCGGCAGCGCCGCGCGCCGGCGCGTGCGCAGCTCGCCGGCCAGGAACTCGCGCTTGATCTCGAGCCCGACCAGCAGGAAGAAGAGCGTCATCAGCCCGTCGTTGACCCAGCCGAGCAGCGCGTGGCCGCCGACCGGCCAGGCGAGCAGCGCCTGGTAGCGGCCCTGCGCCGGGGAATTGGCGAGCGCGAGCGCCGCGAGCGTGGCGAGGACCAGGCACGCGCCGGCCGCCGCCTCGAGGCGCAGGAAGTCCGTCAGCGGACCGCGCGCGCGGCGCCAGAGGCGGTTCACGGCCACGCGTGCGCGCCGCCCGGCATCACTCGAGCGTCGCGAGCTCGAGGTCGACCTCGGCGGGCAGCGCGGCCGCCGCGATCGCGGCCCGGCCGTCGGGCGCCAGCGTTAGCCCGGAGTCGGGCAGCAGGTCGGGCAGCGGCCCGAAGCGCGTCAGGCGCGCATCGAGCAGCGAGAAGCGCGCGAGCAGCGGCACACCCTCGACCGGGCGCACCGGGAACCAGATCGCCTCGCCGACGACGTCCCAGTTGCGGTAGTCGATCGGCGAGACCTCGGGCGAGATCAGCACCTCGTCGCCGCCCGGCTCGCGGTCGCGCTGCCACAGGCCACGGCGGTCGGCGCGCACGTAGTAGAGGACGCTGCCGCTCGCCGACTCGAGCGCCGCCAGCCCGCCCTCGGTCGTGACCTGCACGGCGCTGCCCTCGGCGGGCCAGGGCCGGCGCCAGATCTGCCAGCCGCGGCCGCGCGCCGAGCCGACGTACAGGAAGCGGCCGTCGCGCGAGAAGGAGGGCGCGCGGCTCGCGCCGTCGTCGGTGGCGCGACGCTCCTCACGCGTGCCGACGTCGACGACCCAGACGTCGAGGCGCTGGTCGATCGCGGCGGTGAATGCCACGAAGCGCCCGTCCGGCGACCAGCGCGGCGTCTCGAGGTAGTCGTAGTGGCCCTGCGTGAGCGCCGTCGGCTCGCCCCCCGCCGTGGGTGCGAGCCACAGCGCCTCCCGGCCGCCGCGGTTGGAGACGAACACCGCCTGCCGGCCGTCGGGCGAGAAGCGCAGGCCGCGCTCGAAGGCGCCGCCCTCGCGCCACGGCGGCGCCTCGTCGGCGCCGGCGAGCGGCAGGCGCGCCAGGCGCGTCACGAGGTGCCAGCGCTCGAAGGCGAGCGTGCGACCGTCGCCGGTCAGCGCCGGCGCCCGCAGCGGATCGGGACCGGCCAGCAGCAGCTCCGGCGCCGAGCCGTTCACGCGCGAGCGCCACAGCGCATCGCGCCCGCCCCGCGGCGAGGCGACGATCAGCCGGAAGCCGCCCGGCTCCCACACCATGCCGGCGGTCGGCACGCCGTCGCGCGTCAGGCGCTCCGGCGCGACGCCACCGAGCTCGAGCAGCATCAGGTCCGCCGCGCCCGGCGCGCGGGTCCGCTCGATCGCGAGCCGGCGGCCCGTGGTGGCGAGCGTCGGCTGCGAGTCGCCCGGCATGCCGACGGTCGGGTTGGTCACGCCGATCATCCTGAGGTCCGCGACGCTGACCGAGACGATCTGCGTCGCCAGGTTCCAGGCGGTGCGGTGCGTGTAGATGAGCGCCGCGCCGTCGCGGGTCCAGGTCATCGGCCCGCCGCCGCCGAAGTCGCAGTCGCCGAGCAGGCGCATCTCGCCGCCGGCCGGCGGGATCGCGAGCACCGCGCAGGTGGTCTCGCTGCGGCGCTGGAACGCGATCAGGTCGCCCTTCGGCGACCAGGCCGGATAGGCATCGTCGCCGCCGCCGGTGGTCAGCGGCCGCGGCGCGCCGGCCGGCAGCGCGCGCAGGTAGAGCTTCTGCGTGCCGTCCGGCTGGCGCCAGCTGTAGACCAGCTGGCGGCCGTCGGGCGAGAAGCTCGGGCTGCGCTTCGCGCCCGGCTCGGTGGCGAACGGCGCGACCGCGGCCACGCGCCCGGAGAGCACCACCTGGCCGCGGTTGCTGATCCAGACCAGCGCGATCGTGATGCCGAACACGACCACCGTCGCCACGCCGATCGCGAGCCCGCGGCGCTTGCCGCGCCGCAGCCAGTTGCCGATCGCCGGCGGGTTGTCGAGCAGCACGTCGGGGCCGGCCGGCCGCAGCCCGCGGTCGGCCTGCGGCGGACCGACCTCGAGCACGAAGCTGTCGCCGGGGGCATTGACGATGCGCACCGAGCCGTCCTCGGAGAACGCCCGGCGCAGGAAGCTGAGGCTGCGGCGCAGCTTGTCGCGCTTGTCCTGGTCCTCGCCCGGCCCGAGCACGCGCGCCATCAGCTCGTCGCGGTTCACGCCGCCGGGCGGGCGCTCCGCCAGGATCAGCAGCACCGCGAGCGTCTGCGCGTCGAGCGCGAGGATGCGGTCGGCACGCGTCATGCGCGCGAGCGACGGCCGCACGCGCCAGGTCGCGAGCTCGAAGTCGGGCACGCCGGCCGGGTCCGGCGGTGGCGGCAGCGGGCCGAGCGGCTTGCGAACGGGTCGGCCGAACTGCTTGCGCCGCCCGAGGTCGAGGAAGGTCGGTGGCTTCATGGCGGGCTCACGGGCAGGCCGAGGTGCGCGGCCAGGAAGGCCCACTCCGCGGCGTAGTCGTCGATCTGCATCCACACCGGACGGTCGGCGCCGTGTCCGGACCGGCCCGCGACCCGCAGCAGCAGCGGGCTCGGGCAGCCGGACGGCTCCGCCGCCTGCAGCGCCGCCGCGAACTTGTAGCTGTGCCAGGGCGCGACGCGGTCGTCGCGCGCCGCCGTCGTCACCAGGGTCGGCGGCAGGCACACGCCCGTCCGCACGTTGTGCACCGGCGAGTACGCGAGCAGCGCGCGGAACTCCTCCGGGTCGTCGGCGAGCCCGTAGTCGCTCGACCACTGCCGCGCGTTCGCGCTCGCCGTCGGGTAGCGGAGCATGTCGAGCACGCCGACCGCCGGCAGCGCCGCGCCGAAGAGCTCCGGCCGCTGCAGCAGCGCTGCGGCCACCAGCAGCCCGCCGTTGCTGCGGCCGCGGATGCCGAGATGGGCGCGCGAGGTCACCTTGTTCGCGGCGAGCCACTCGGCCGCGGCGATGAAGTCGTCGAAGACCGCCTGCTTGCGCGTCCGGGTACCGGCCGCGTGCCAGGCCTCGCCGTACTCGCCGCCGCCGCGCAGGCTCGCGAGCGCGTAGACGCCACCGGCCTCGAGCCAGGCCGCGACCGGCGCGCTGAACGCCGGCAGCTGCGGCACGCCGAAGCCGCCGTAGCCGGTCAGCAGCGTCGCGCGCCGCCCGTCGCGCGGCACGTCGCGACGGTGGACGAGGTACATCGGCAGGCGCGTGCCATCCCGCGAGGCGACCCAGACCTGCTCGGTGACGTAGGTCGCCGGATCGAGCGCCGCGCCCGGCCGGCGGAAGAGCTCGAGGCGGTGGCCTGGCGCGTCGAGCCGGTAGATCGCGTGCGGGGTCAGGAAGTCGGTGTACGCGAGGTAGAGCGCCTCGTCGTCGGCGCGGGCGGCGAGTCCCGCCAGCTGGCCGACGCCCGGCAGCTCGAGCTCCTCGCCGCGGCCGTCGTCGCCGTCGAAGATCCGCAGCACCGAATGCGCGTCGCGCAGGTAGCTGACGACGAAGTGCCCGCCGGTATAGGCCGCCGCGTCGATCGGCTCGGCAGCCTCGGCGACCAGCGTCCGCCAGTGCGCAGGCGCAGGCTGCTCGGGGTCGAGCGCGACGATCCGGCCGCGCGGCGCGCCGGCGGTGGTGCGGAAGTAGAACTCGCGACCGCGGTTGCCGAGGTACTCGTAGCGACCGTCCCAGGCATCGAGCACGCGGCGCGCGTCGGCGTCCGGCTGCGCGAGGTCGAGCAGGTACACGCCATTGGCGGTGAAGCCGTCACGCACCTCGATCACGAGCCAGCGGCCGTCGTCGCTGACGATCGGGTAGGGGTTGCGCGTGGCGTGGTCGCTGATCGCGTACACGAACCGGTCCGAGCTCTGCGGCGTGCCGAGCGCGTGATACCAGAGGCTGACCTGCAGCGTGTCGTCGCCGCGCCCGTCGGCGAGCGCCGGATAGCGCGAGTAGTAGAAGCCGCGGCCGTCACGCGTCCAGGCGAGCGGCGTGAACTTCACGAGGCCGAGCTCCTCCGGCAGGTCGCTGCCGCTGTCGACCGCGCGTACCCGCACGGTCTTCCAGTCGCTGCCGCCGTCCGCGACCGCGTAGGCGAGGTGCCGGCCGTCCGGCGCGACCGCGAAGTCCGCGAGCGCGAGCGTACGGTCCGCGGCGAGTGCGTTTGGATCGAGCAGCACGCGCGCGTCGCTGCCGTCGGCGGCCGCCACCATCAGCACCGCGTGGTCCTGCGTGCCGTCGTTGTACAGGTAGAAGAGCCGGCCGCCGCGGAGGCGGGGCGCGACGAAGCCGCCGCTGCCGGCGAGTGCGCCGCCCCAGCGCTCGTAGCGCCAGCGCGCCGCGAGGCGCTCGTGCCAGGCGGCACGCGTCGGCAGGTGCTCGAGGTACGGGCCGGAGAGCGCATTCTCGGCCTCGATCCAGGCGCCGACCGCCGGGTCGTCGGGCGACTCGAGCCAGCGGTACGGATCCTCGACCGACACGCCGTGGTACTCGTCGCGTTCCGCGCCGCGCCGCGCGGGCGGGTAGGCCGCGACCGGTCGCGCGCCGGCAGCCGCGGCCGGTGGCGCGGCGGGGCGCGGCGGCGTGCCCGCGCAGGCGGCGAGCAGCAGCACGAGGAGCGAGGCGGCCAGCGGCCGGGTGCCGCCGCGGCCGGCCGCCGGACGGACCGGGTCAGGCATGTCGCATCGACTCCGACTGGGCCGCGGATTCTAGCAGAGGGGCGCGGCGCGACCCCGGCCGGGCACGGCTCAGGCGCGCGCGCTCGGCCGCGCCTTCAGTGCCTCATACCAGCGCGCGAGCGCCGGGCGCGTCGCGTCGACGCGCAGGCCCGACGGTTTGCCGAAGTCGATCGCGACGAAGGCCACGATGTCGGCCATCGTCAGCCGCCCGGCGGCGAGGTACTCGCGGCCCGTGAGCCAGCGATCGAGCGCGTCGTACTCGGCGAGCACCGCCGCGCGCTCGAGCTCGCCCCACAGGGGCACCTGCGTCAGTCGCGTCGCCCAGAACGGGTGCGTGTGCCGGAACACGTGCGTGGTCGGCACGTACAGCCGGAACATCAGCCGGTCGATCCAGCGATTGACCTCGGCGCGCTCGGCCGCGTCGCGACCGAACAGGTTCGGTTCCGGCGTGCGCTCCTCGAGCCAGCGGCAGATGGCGAGCGACTCGGTCAGGCGCGAACCGTCGTCGCGCTCGAGCGTCGGCACCTCGCCGAACGGATTGACCGCCAGGTAGTCGGGCGCGCGCGTCTCGCCGGCGGCGATGTCGACCTCGACGAGCTCGAGCGCGATGCCCTTCTCCGCGGCGTACATGCGCACGCGGCGCGGGCTCGGCGCGTAGCGGTTCGTGTACAGCTTCACGGGTCCTCGTCGCCGGGCTTCGCGGCCGTCGGCACCTCGGCCGCCTCGCCCGGGATCGCGTGCCGTTCGCTCAGCCAGCCGCCGAGATCGATGAGCTGGCAGCGTTCGCTGCAGAACGGCCGGTAGGCGCTGGCCGGATCGGGCCGGTAGCGTCGTCCGCAGGCCGGGCACTTCGCCTGGGCGCTCGGCACGCTGGCGCCGTTCAGGTGCAGCAGGTCAGGACGAACGGCACGTCGACCGGCGCCTGCAGCGGCCGGTTGTCGGCGTCGACCCAGGACAGGAAGCGGATCGCGCAGCGATGGTGGCTGCCGCTGATCTCGGGGAACAGGTCGCTGTCGCCCGGCAGCGAGATGCGCAGCAGCTGGATCGGCACGTCGCGGTCGAACGCGATCTGGTAGCTGCCACCGGTGGCGACCTGGCGCTGCGGCCGCGCGTTCTCGCGGGTCACCCACAGCAGGTCGGAGACGCTCTCGCACAGCGGCCGCAGCAGCGCGATCCAGTTGGCGAAGTCGGCCTGGCGGGTTTCGGCGGCCAGGTTCAGCCAGTGGTAGTAGTCCGGCAGGTCGAACTCGCAGGTGCCGCCGGGGATCGCGCTGCGGTGCTTGATCGCGGCGAGGAACTCGCTGTCCCGCAGCCGTGCGACCGCATTGCTCGAGGTCGCGCCGAGTTCGTCGCGCCGCTGCGTCAGCCGCGCGATCACCGCGCGCAGGCGGCCGGCATCGACGCCCGGCCGGTTCTGGAAGTCGCGCAGCTGCGCCATCTGGCGCTCGAGGTCCTTGAGCACGTCGCTGCGCGGGTCGCCGCGCGCGGTGATCGCGAGGATCTCGAGCAGGCTCGCAACCGCCGCGCGGCTCGACCAGGCGTTCGCGGTCTGGTTGTGGTAGACCGCCTGCTGGTACAGGAACTCGAGCCGCAGGAACGTGCGCATGCGCTCGTTGAGCGGCTGCTCGAAGACGACCGTGCGGCGGGCCGCGAGGGCGTCAGGCTCGACCGGGGCCATCGGCTGCATCCGGCTATTCTGCGCGTCCCGCCCGGACCCCGACAACCCGTCCGCGGCCGCCCGCCGCCCCGGTCGCCGTTCAGCGGCCGTTCACCGACGAGCGGCGGCGAGGGCGAGGTAGCGCTCGTGCAGCTGCGCGACCGCCGCCTCGAGTGCCTCGAGCGTGCCGTGGTTGTCGATCACGTCGTCGGCCGCCGCGAGGCGCGCCTCGCGGCTCGCCTGTGCCGCGAGGATCGCCCGTGCGGCATCGACGGTCTCGCCGTCGCGGGCCATCAGCCGCGCCACCTGCAGCTCCGGCGGGCAGTCGACGACCAGGACCCGGTCGACCGGGTCGCGCCCGCCGGTCTCGACCAGCAGCGGGATCGCGAGCACGACATAAGGCGCGCGCAGGCCGGCGACCGCCTCGGCCATCGCGGCGCGGATCGCCGGGTGCAGGATCGCCTCGAGCTCGCGGCGCCGCGCGGCGTCGGCGAACACGATCGCCCGCAGCTGGCGCCGGTCGAGCCGGCCGTCCGCGCCGAGCACGCCCGCGCCGAAGGCAGCCACCACGGCCGCGAGCGCCGGCCGGCCGGGCTCGACGACCTCGCGGGCCAGCTGGTCGGTGTCGATCACCGGCACGCCGCGGCGTGCGAACGCGGCGGCGACCGCGGTCTTGCCGCTCGCGATGCCGCCCGTCAGCCCGATGCGCAAGGGTGCGTTCATCGGCGGCTCAGCGCGCGAACTGCCACCACGGGGCGACCAGCTGGTGCGATCCCATCATGACGATCCAGCCGGCGATCGCGAGGTACGGCCCGAACGGGATCGGCACTTCGCGCGCGTGGCGGCGCAGGACGATCAGCAGCACGCCGAGAACCGCGCCACTGCCGGCCGCGAACAGGATGACCGGCAGCAGCATCTGCCAGCCCAGCCAGGCGCCGAGCGCGGCGAAGAGCTTGAAGTCGCCGTAGCCCATGCCTTCCTTGCCGGTGGCGAGGCGGAAGGCGTGGTAGACGCCCCACAGGCTCAGGTAGCCGGCCGCTGCGCCGAGCACCGCGCTCGTGAGGTCGACCGGCACCGGCGCCGCGCCGCGCCCGAGCAGCGCCGCGGCGAGCAGGCCGAGCCAGAGCAGCGGCAGCGTCAGGCTGTCGGGCAGGAGCTGCGTGTCGAGGTCGATGCCGGTCAGTGCGATCAGCGTCCAGGTGAAGACGAGCGCGAGGCCGGCGTCCCAGCCGAAGCCGAAGCGCCAGGCAACCGCGGCGGACAGGGCACCGGTCACGAGCTCGACCAGCGGGTAGCGCACCGAGATGGGTGCCGCGCAGGCCGCGCAGCGGCCGCGCAGCGCGAGCCAGCTCAGCACCGGGATGTTCTGCAGCGCCGTGATCGGCGCACCGCAGGACGGGCAGGCCGAGCGCGGCACGACCAGGTTGTAGCGCAGCGGCGCCGGCGGCGGCGCGGCGGCATCGAGCGCCGCGCAGTCGGCGCGCCATTCCGCCTCCAGCATCTTCGGCAGGCGGTGGATCACGACGTTCAGGAAGCTGCCGATCATCAGCCCGAGGACGCCGGCGAGCGCGACGAACGCCGCGGGCTCGGCGCGCAGCAGCTCGCCGAGCATCAGGCGCCGCCCGCGGGCATCGGCCGGCCGGCGCGCGCCGTCAGACGACCGATCCCAGCTTGAAGATCGGCAGGTACATCGCGATCACGAGGCCGCCGACCAGCACGCCGAGGATCGCCATGATCAGCGGCTCGAGCAGCGAGGACATCGAGTCGACCGCGGCGTCGACCTCGAGCTCGTAGAAGTCCGCGACCTTGCCGGCCATCTGGTCGAGCGAACCCGACTCCTCGCCGACCGCGATCATCTGGTTGACCATGTTCGGGAACAGGCCCGTGTTGTCCATCGCGCGCTGCAGGCGCTGGCCGGTCGAGACCTCGTCCTTCATGCGCAGCACAGCGTCCTGGTAGACGATGTTGCCGGTCGCGCCCGCGACCGAGGTCAGCGCCTCGACCAGCGGCACGCCGGCCGCGAAGGTCGTCGCCAGCGTGCGCGCGTAGCGCGCGATAGCGGCCTTCTGGATGATGGGGCCGACCACCGGCGCCTTGAGGATCGCGCGGTCGAGGAACTCGCGCATCTTGCGCGAGCGCTTCTTGAAGTAGAAGAACGCGTAGCCGGCGCCGCCGGCGAAGATGGCCAGCAGCCAGCCCTTCGTCTGCACGAACTTCGACATCTCGATGACCATCTGCGTGAACGCCGGCAGGTCGGCACCGAAGCCCTTGAACAGGCTCTCGAACTGCGGGATCACGAAAACGAGCAGGATGATGGTCACGATCACCGCGACCGCGAGCACGGCGGTCGGGTAGAAAAGAGCCTTCTTGATCTTCTTCTTGATGGCCTCGGTCTTTTCCTTGTAGGTCGCGATCTTGTCGAGCAGCGTCTCGAGCGCACCGGCCTGCTCGCCGGCCTCGACCAGGTTGACCGCGAGGTCGTCGAAGTAGAGCGGGTGCTTGGCGAGCGCCTCGTGCAGCGTCGCGCCGCCCTCGATCTGCGCCTTGATGTCGAGGATCAGCTTCTGCACCGACGGCTTCTCGTGCCCGGTGCCGACGATCTCGAACGACTGCACCAGCGGAATGCCCGCCGTCAGCATCGTCGCCAGCTGGCGGAAGAAGATCGCGATGTCCTCGGAGGTCGGCTTGGCGCCGCTGCGGAACGCCGCACGCTGCTTGCGCACGCGCGTGGCGACCACGCCCTGGCGGCGCAGGTCGGAGCGCAGCGCCTGCTCGCTCGCGGCCAGCGACTTGCCGGTGACGCGGTTGCCCTTCTTGTCTTTCCCCTCCCAGATGAAGGGGGTGTCCTTCGAGACCGTTGCTGCCTGTGCCATGTGCGCTCAGCTCCTCGCCGCGACCGCGTCTACTCGATCGTCACGCTGTTGACTTCCTCGAGGCTCGTCAGGCCGTCCTTGACCTTGTTGAGCCCGGAAGCCCGCAGATCCCAGACGCCTTCTTTCTTCGCCTGGTCGTTGATCGAGATGGCGTTGCCGCCTTCCATGATGATGCGGCCGATCGACTCCGTGACCGGCATGACCTGGTAGATGCCGACGCGGCCCTTGTAGCCGTCGGTGCAGTTGCCGCAGCCCTTCGGCGCGTACAGGCGCAGCCCCGAGGAGACGTCCTCCTCGCGGAAGCCCTCCTTCAGCAGGGCCTCGGCCGGCACGTCGATCGGCTGCTTGCAGTGGCTGCAGAGGCGGCGCGCGAGGCGCTGGGCGATGATCAGGCTGACCGAGGTCGCGATGGCATACGGCTTGACGCCCATGTCGACCAGGCGCGTCAGCGTCTGCGGCGCGTCGTTCGTGTGCAGCGTCGAGAGCACCAGGTGGCCGGTCTGCGCGGCCTTGATCGCGATCTCGGCGGTCTCGAGGTCGCGGATTTCGCCGACCATCACCACGTCCGGGTCCTGGCGCAGGAAGGCGCGCAGCGCGGCCGCGAAGGTCAGCCCGACCTTCGGGTTGACGTTCACCTGGTTGATGCCGGGCAGGATGATTTCCGCCGGGTCCTCGGCCGTCGAGATGTTCGTGTCCTCGACGTTCAGGATGTTGAGGCCGGTGTAGAGCGAGACGGTCTTGCCCGAGCCGGTCGGCCCGGTGACCAGGATCATGCCCTGCGGCTTCTTCAGGTTCTTGAGATAGAGCTCCTTCTGGAAGCCCTCGTAGCCGAGCGCATCGATCCCGAGCATCGCGCTCGAGGGATCGAGAATACGCATCACGGTCTTCTCGCCGAAGAGCGTGGGGCAGGTGCTGACGCGGAAGTCGATCGAGCGGTTCTTCGACAGCCGCATCTTGATGCGGCCGTCCTGCGGGACGCGCCGCTCGGCGATGTCGAGCCGCGCCATCACCTTGATGCGCGCCGAGATCTTCGGCGACAGCTGCACCGGCGGCACCGCGACTTCCTTCAGGATGCCGTCGATGCGCTGGCGGACGCGGTAGGTCTTCTCGTAAGGCTCGAAGTGGATGTCCGACGCGCCCTTCTTGATCGCATCGAGCATCACCTTGTTCACGAAGCGGACGATCGGCGCGTCCTCGACGTCGTCGCGCCCGGTGCTCGGGTCGACCTCGTCCTCGCCGCCCGTGACCTCGAGGTTCTCGAGGTCGAAGTCGTCCTCGGCCATCGTCGGCATCGAGGTGTCGACCTGCTCCATCGCCTTCGACAGGATCTTCTGGAGCTTGTCCTCCTCGACGACCACCGCCTCGACGTTCAGCGAGGTCGAGAAGCGGATCTCGTCGATGCCGTGCAGGTTCGTCGGATCCGACAGCGCCACGAACAGGCGCCGGCCGCGCCGCATCAGCGGCATCACCCGGTGCTTCTGCAGCAGCTTGTCGGAGACGAGCTTGACGGTGTCGAGGTCGACCTGGACCGCGTCGAGGTCGAGGAGCGGCACGCCGAACATCTGCGAGGCGGCGATCGCGATCTCGCGCGACTCGACGATGTTCTTCGAGACGAGGTAGGAGACGAGGTTTTGCCGGTTCTCCTTCGCCGCCTTCTGCGCATCCGCCATCGACGCCTCGTCGAGCAGGCCGTCCTGCACGAGCCGCTCCGGCAAGCCGATGTTGCCCGCGTTGCGGGCCGCGGCTCCGGCGACGGACATGGCGTTGTCATTCATGGGCTTAGGCGCGATCTGCGTGGCGGAAAGGGGACCTAAGATAGTACCGGAGTCGCCCCTGCGGGCAATGTTAAATCAGGGTGATCCTCCCACATCCGGCGGCCGCGTCGCGTGACCGGGCTCACAGGTGGGGAGGGCCAAAAACAAGGCCCCTCCGAGGAGGGGCCTTGCTTCGATGCAGCAACCTAAGGGGTCTTAGGCGCGGCAGTTCTGCGGCAGGTACTTCGGCAGCAGCGTGTTGACGGCCGCCGGGGCCGCGCCGCTCGCCGGGTCGGTCGCACCGGCCGGGGC
>JAFEDR010000010.1 GCA_018241525.1 Pseudomonadota bacterium | reverse complement strand
GGCGCGCGGCGCGGCCGCGGGCCGCGGCCGGGGCGCCGGGCGCTGCACGATCGGCTCGGTGCGGGTCGTCACCCGCTCGGCCGGCACCGGCATCAGCCAGGCGGCGAGCGTCGTCAGCGGCACCAGCAGCGCCGCGAAGCTGAGCGGCAGCCAGAGGCGCGCCTCGGCCAGCAGCACGAGCTCGAGCACCACGAGACCGATCGCGCCGAGCAGCGCGAAGCCGAAGGCGGCGCCCGCACCGAGCCGCGGCGCGAGCGCGCCGGCGTAGGCGATGGACGCGAGGCAGGCGAGCACGCCGGCGAGGCGCGCGAGCCGCGGCAGCACCGCGTAGCTGTCGGTCTCGAGGCTGTCGATGCGCTGCGCGAGCGCCTCGCCGGCCGCGAGGCCGGGTCCGGTCGCGACCGCGAGCGGCGCGCCGCCGTCGCCAAGCACGACGATCTGCTGCGCGAAGCGCGCAGCAGGCAGCTTGCCGGCGGCGAGCTCGCGCAGCGCGACGCGCGTGGTGCCGCCTTGCTCGCTCGCGCGGCGGCCGTAGTGGGGGACCCAGCGCCCGCCGCTCGCGCGCATGGCGGCGGCGGCCGCCAGCAGCGGGCCGTCGGCGAGCGGCGCGGCGGCCGGGTTCGGCGCGGCCGCCAGCAGCCGCGCCGCGAAGGCGAGCGAGGGCACGGCGCCGCCGGCGGCGTCGGCGGTGGTCAGGCGGTCGCGGCGGCTGACGCCGTCGGCGTCGGGCGGGGCGGTCGGGTCGACGCCGATGCCGCGCGCGGCGGCGGCGAAGCGATCGAGCGGCGCGCTGCCGGGCGTGGCCAGCAGCAGCACGTTGCCGGCGGCGCGGATCGCACGCTCGAGCTCGGAGTCGTGGTCGAGCTCGGCGACCCACGCGGTCAGGCGCGCGCGCATCGCTGCGTCGGCCGAGCCCTCGGTGCCCTCCAGGAACGAGCGCACGCGCGCCAGGTCGGCGCTGTCGCTCGGCTCGGTCAGCGGCACGTCGAGCACGATCGCGCGCGCGCCGGCCTTGCCGAGGAAGTCGACCGCGCGGGCGAGCTCGGCGCGCAGCCGGCCGGCGTCGGTGGCGTTGCCCTCGGCGCTCGCCCAGACGACGCGGGCGGCCGCGGGCGCGTTCTCGGCGCGCTGCACGAGCGCGAGCATCGCCCCGTCGATGCCGGCCCCGACCGGCGGCATCAGCCCGTACGCCAGCGCGACGGCCAGGACCACGACCGCGACCGCGGCGGCGACCGGCCGGAACAGGGGGTGGGCGTACATCGGGTCCCGCTTATGGAAAACCGCCGGGCAGTCTAGCGGAGCCGGCCGGCGGCCGTCGCGGGCGCAAGCCTCATTGTGGCCCGCCGGCCCGCCCGGCCGGGCGGCCGGGAGTGCTCTGCTAGCATCCGGCCGTGACCGCCAAAGCCCGCACCGTGTTTGTCTGCAGCGCCTGCGGCGACAGCACGCCGAAGTGGCAGGGCCAGTGCCCGGCCTGCGGCGCGTGGAACACGCTGTCGGCGCTTGCCGCACCGCGCGGCGCGGCCGGGCGCGCGGCGCGACCGCCGCGCGCCGGCGTCCCGCCCTCGCTCGCCGAGTCGCTCGGCGCAGCGGCGCTCACCGAGGCGGCGCGGCTGCCGACTGGCTCGGCGGAGTTCGACCGGGTACTCGGCGGCGGCCTCGTGACGGGCTCGGTGACCCTGCTCGGCGGCGATCCCGGCATCGGCAAGTCGACGTTGCTGCTGCAGGCGGCGGCGGCGCTCGCGCCGCGCGTGCCGGTGCTGTACGCCACCGGCGAGGAGAGCCTGCAGCAGGTCGGCCTGCGGGCGCACCGGCTGGGGCTCGCGGCGGGCCCGCTCGCCGTGCTCGCCGAGACCTCGGTCGAGGCCATCATCGCGGCCGCCGAGGCCGCGGCGGCGCGGCTGCTGGTGGTGGACTCGATCCAGACCATGGCGAGCGGCGAGCTCGAGGCGGGCGCGGGCTCGGTGACCCAGCTGCGCGAGTCGGCGGCCCGGCTGGTTGAGTTCGCCAAGCGCAGCGGCACCGCAGTGATCCTCGTCGGCCACGTCACCAAGGAGGGCGTGATCGCCGGCCCGCGCGTGCTCGAGCACCTGGTCGACACGGTGCTCTACTTCGAGAGCGATGCCGGCAGCCGCTTCCGCGTGGTGCGTGCGGTCAAGAACCGCTTCGGCGCGGCGCAGGAGATCGGCGTGTTCGCGATGGAGGAGGGCGGGCTGCGCGAGGTCAAGAATCCCTCGGCGATCTTCCTGTCGCGCCACCCGGCGCCGGTGACCGGCAGCGTGGTGACGGTCGCGCGCGAGGGGACCCGGCCGCTGCTGATCGAGGTGCAGGCGCTGGTCGACGAGTCGCGGCTGCAGCTGCCGCGCCGCGTCGCGGTGGGCCTCGACGCCAACCGCCTCGCGCTGCTGCTCGCGGTGCTGCACCGCCACGGTGGCATTGCGCTCGGCGCGCACGACGTGTTCGTCAACGTGGTCGGCGGCGTGCGCCTCGGCGAGACCGCGGCCGACCTGCCGGCACTGCTCGCCGCGGTCTCGAGTCTCGGCGACCGGCCGCTGCCGGGCGAGCTCGTCGCCTTCGGCGAGCTCGGGCTCGCGGGCGAGATCCGGCCGGTGCCCTACGGCGAGGAGCGCCTGCGCGAGGCGGCCAAGCACGGTTTCCGGCGCGCAATCGTGCCGGCCGCGAACGCGCCGCGCCGGCCGCTCGAGGGCCTCGAGGTGGTCGCGGTCGCGCGGCTCGACGAGGCGCTGCGCGCGATCGGCTGAGCGCTCAGTCGCCGGTGGGTCGCGGCCAGAGCCGCACGGTGCGCACCGCGTTGTCCGCGATCTGCAGCACCTCGACCGGGTGCCCGGCGAGCTTGAGCGCGGTGCCGGGCTCGGGGATGGTCTCGAGGTACTCGATGATCAGGCCGTTCAGCGTCTTCGGGCCGCCGGTCGGCAACTGCCAGCCGAGCGCGCGGTTGAGGGCGCGCACCGTGGTCGCGCCCGGCACCACGTAGCTGCCGTCTTCCTCGGCGCGGATGTCGCGGCGCAGCGCGTACGGCATCGAGGTGAACTCGCCGACGATCTCCTCGAGGATGTCCTCGATCGTCACGAGGCCCTGCACGTCGCCGTACTCGTCGACCACGTACGCGTGGCGACGGCGCGCCTCCTGGAAAGCAACCAGCTGCTGCTGCAGCGTGGTGCCCTCCGGCACGTAGTAGGGCTCGCGCTGCTTCGCGATCGCGGTGAGCTGCTCGCGGTCGAGCGCGCCGCGCGCCAGCTCGCGCGCCACGCGCTTCATGTGCAGGATGCCGACGATGTGGTCGAGGTCCCCCTCGTACACGGGCAAGCGCGTGTGCTGCGCCTCGCGCAGCACCTCGAGGATGCGCTCCCAGTCGTCGCGCAGGTCGATGCCGGCGACCTCGCCACGCGGCACCATGATGTCGTCGACGCGGATCCGCTCGAGGTCGAGGATGCTGACCAGCATCTGCTGGTGCTTCATCGGGATCAGCGCGCCGGCCTCGGCGACCACGGTGCGCAGCTCGTCGGCCGACAGCGAGTGCGAGGCGACGCGCTCGGCCGAGACGCCGACCAGCCGCAGCAGCGCGTTCGTGATCGTGTTGATCAGCCAGACGACCGGCCAGGTCAGCCACAGCAGCGGCCGGTAGACGTACGCGGCGGGCAGCGCCAGCCGCTCGGCGTGCAGCGCCCCGTAGGTCTTCGGCCCGACCTCGCAGAACAGCAGCAGCACCAGCGTCAGCACGCCGCTCGCGAGCGCGAGCCAGTGCTCGTCCGCGTATTCGAGCGTCAGCAGCGTGACGATGCTGGCCGCGGCGACGTTGGCCAGCGTGTTGCCGAGCAGCATCACGCCGATCAGCCGGTCGGGCCGCGCCAGCAGCTGCTCGACCAGGCGCGCCGCCGCGTGGCCCCGGCTCGCCAGGTGCCGCAGCCGGTAGCGGTTGATGCTCATCAGCGCCGTCTCGGTGCTCGAGAAGAACGCCGACAGCACGATGCAGATCACGAGCCCGGCGATCGAGACGCCGAGCGGCACGTCGCTCACTTCAGCCCCAGTGGCGCCCGAGGAGGTTTTCGAGCACGAACTTCGATCCGAAGTAGGCGAGCGCCAGGATCACGAAGCCCGCGATCGTGAAGCGCAGCGCGCGCCGGCCGCGCCAGCCGTAGCGGTGGCGGCCCCACAGCAGCACGCCGAAGACCAGCCAGGCGACGATCGCCAGCACCATCTTGTGCGCGAGGTGCTGCGCGATCGCGTCCTGCACGTAGAACAGCCCGGTCAGCAGCACGAAGGTCAGCACCACGAAGCCGGCGCCGAGCGCGCGGAACAGCGCGGTCTCGAGCGTCTCGAGCGGTGGCAGCAGGCTCAGCACGCCGAGCGGCTGGCGGGCGCGCAGCCGGCTGTCCTGCCAGGCGATCAGCAGCACCACCAGCGCAGCGATCGACAGCCAGCCGGCGGCGAGCGCCGCGAGCGCGATGTGGGCGGTGATTTCCCACTGCGGCGCGTGGATCTCGGAGAAGCCGGCCAGCACGCCGGTGCCGGCGGCCAGCAGCCCCGCGAGCGCGAACAGCGCCGCCGGCAGCGCCGCGAGCCGCGCCGGCAGCATGGCGGCGAGCGTCGTGGCGCCGATCACCCAGCCGACCAGCGAGGCGCTGTCGGTGACGGCGAGCGACAGCCCGTGCGCGGTGTCGATCGCGCGGAACAGCACCAGCGCGTGCGCGACCAGCGCCGCCGCGGCGACGCCGGCCGCGGCCCAGGGCCGCGCGTCGGGCGCGCGCCGCGCGCTGCGGCACGCGAGCGTGGCGGCGACCAGGTAGAGCGCGAGCGGGATGAGGGGCAGCACGGTGGGGGCGGTGGTCGGCGGGAGAGGATCATTGCACAGGCCGTCCCCGGGCGTGAAGCGCGCGCCGCCGCGCCGCTCCCTATAATGGCGCCCCCCGAGGAGCATCCATGTTCGACCGACTGACCGAGCGCCTGTCCGGCGCGGTGGCGGCACTCACCGGCCGCGGCCGGCTGACCGAGGAGAACATCGGCGACGCGCTGCGCCAGGTGCGGCTCGCGCTGATCGAGGCGGACGTCGCGGTGCCGGTCGTCAAGGCCTTCGTCGACGCGGTCAAGGTGCGCGCGCTCGGCGCCGAGGTGCAGCAGAGCCTGACGCCCGGCCAGGTGTTCATCAAGATCCTGCACGACGAGCTGGTGCGGGTGATGGGCGAGCCGGGGCAGGGGCTCAGCCTGCGCGCCGAGCCACCGGTGGTCGTGCTGCTCGCCGGCCTGCAGGGCGCGGGCAAGACGACCACCGCCGCCAAGCTCGCGCGCCTGCTCGCCGCGCAGAAGAAGCGCGTGCTGCTCGCGAGCGCCGACGTCTACCGGCCGGCGGCGATCACGCAGCTCGAGCGGCTCGCGGCGCAGGTCGGCGTCGACTTCCAGCCGGTCGCGGCCGGCGAGGCGCCGCTCGCGATCGCGCGCGCGGCGCACGAGCGCGCCCGCCGCGGCCTCTATGACGTGCTGATCCTCGACACCGCGGGCCGGCTGCACGTCGACGCCGAGATGATGGACGAGGTGCGCGCGCTCGACCGCGAGCTCCAGCCCCACCAGCGGCTGTTCGTCGTCGACAGCATGGCCGGCCAGGACGCGGTCAACCAGGCGCGCGCCTTCAACGAGGCGCTCGACCTGACCGGCGTCGTGCTGACCAAGGCCGACGGCGACGCGCGCGGCGGTGCAGCCCTCTCGGTGCGGCAGGTCACGGGCAAGCCGATCCTGTACGTCGGCGTCGGCGAGAAGACCGACGCGCTCGAGCCGTTCCACCCGGAGCGCGTCGCCTCGCGGATCCTCGGCATGGGCGACGTGCTGTCGCTGGTCGAGCAGGTGCAGCGCGACGTCGACCGCGGCGAGGCGGAGAAGCTCGCCAAGAAGCTCGCCAAGGGCAAGGGCTTCGACCTCGAGGACCTGCGCGAGCAGATGCGCCAGATCGAGAAGATGGGCGGGCTCGAGTCGCTGATGGACAAGCTGCCGGGCCGGCTGTCGCAGGCGGCGGCCAAGGCGCCCGGCCAGTTCGAGGCCAAGCAGGTGCGGCGGCAGATCGCGATGATCAACTCCATGACGCCCGCCGAGCGCCGCCGCCCGGAGCTGATCGACGGCTCGCGCAAGCGCCGCATCGCCAACGGCTCGGGCGTGCAGGTGCAGGACGTCAACCGCCTCTTGAAGCAGTTTCTGCAGATGCAGAAGGTCATGAAGCAGTTCTCGAAGGGCGGCGTGCGCGGCCTGATGCGCAGCCTCGGCGGGCGCCTGCCGCCCGGGTTCGGCCCCTAGCACGATCAGGGCCAGTTGAGTAGAATGCGCGGCTCTTTGGCGGCCCCGGGCAACGGGGGTCGCGGGTAACCACAGACTTTTCTTAGGAATTTCAAGCCGATGGTCACGATTCGCCTGACGCGGCGCGGTGGCAAGAAGGAGCCCTTCTACCACGTGGTCGTCACCGACAGCCGCAAGCGCCAGGGCGGCACGACCCTGGAACTGGTCGGGTTCTACAACCCGGTCGCCCGCGGCAAGGACACCAAGCTGCGCCTCGACGTCGCGAAGATCGACGGCTGGATCCAGAAGGGTGCGCTCGCCTCCGAGCGGGTGGCGGCCCTGCTCAAGGATTACCGCAAGCAGGCGGGAACTCCCGCCGCAGCCTGATCCGCCTCCGTGGCCGAGGCCGCGGAACGGATGATCGTCCTCGGGCGCCTGCGGGCCCCGTGGGGCATCAAGGGCTGGGTCAAGGTCGATTCCTATACCGACCCGCCGGCGGCGCTCCTCGACTACCCCGAGTGGTCGGTCGCGCGGCCGGACGGCGGCTGGGACAAGGTGCGGATCCGCGATGGGCGGCCGCACGGGACGGGACGGGTGCTGGTGGCGGCCCTCGAGGGCGTGGAAAGCCCGGAGGCTGCGCGCCGCTACACCGAGCGGGACGTGGCGGTGCCGCGCGCGGCGCTGCCCCCGACCCGCGAGGGCGAGTACTACTGGGAGGACCTCGTCGGCTGTCGCGTGGCGACGCTCGAGGGACAGCCGCTCGGCACGATCGGGCACTTCCTCGAGTACCCGGCGGGTCCTGTCATGGTGGTGGTCGGGGGGTCGCGCGAGCGCTGGATTCCGCTCTCGCCGCGGCACCTGAAGACGGTCGATCTCGGTGCGCGGCAGGTGGTCGTGGACTGGGATCCGGAGTTCTGAGGCGATGGACGCGGTGGGTCCGCGGCTCGCGGTGGAGGTCGTGACGCTGTTTCCGGAGGCGTTCCGGGCGCAGCTCGCGGTCGGGGTCGTCGGTCGGGCGATCGAGCGCGGCATCGCGCGGGTCGGGACCGAGGACCCGCGCAGCTACGCGACGGACGTGCACCGCACCGTCGACGACCGTCCCTACGGCGGCGGGCCGGGGATGGTGATGAAGGTGGAGCCGCTCGCGACCGCGGTCGCGACGGCGGCGGCGCGACTGCCGGCGGGCAGCCCGCGGATCTACCTGAGCGCGCAGGGCCGGCGGTTCGACCAGCGCGAGGCGCGCCGGCTCGCCGGGCTGCCGGGGTTCTTGCTGCTGGCCGGGCGCTACGAGGGCGTCGACGAGCGGCTGCTGGAGGAGACGATCGACGAGGAGCTGTCGATCGGCGACTACGTGCTGTCGGGCGGTGAGCTCGCGGCGCTGGTGGTCATCGATGCGACGCTGCGGCTGCTGCCGGGCGTGCTCGGCGACGCGGAATCGGCCGAGCAGGAGTCCTTCGGCGCGGGCCGCGGGCTGCTCGACTGGCCGCACTACACGCGGCCCGAGGAGTGGCGCGGGCGGCGCGTGCCGGAGGTGCTGCGGGGCGGCGACCACGCCGCGATCCGCCGCTGGCGCCTCAAGCAGGCGCTCGGCCGGACGAGCGAGCGGCGCCCGGACCTGATGGCCGGGCAGGAACTGACGAGCGAGGAGTCGCGACTCCTCGACGAGTATCGAGAGGAAGGCGAGACATGCAGAACAAGATCATCCAGGAACTAGAGCAGCGGCAGATGGCCCGCAAGGTCCCCGACTTCGGCCCGGGCGACACCGTCATCGTCGAGGTCAAGGTCAAGGAAGGCGACCGCGAGCGCGTGCAGGCCTACGAGGGCGTGGTGATCGCGCGCTCGAACCGCGGCGTGAACTCCTCGTTCACCGTGCGCAAGATCTCGCACGGCGAGGGCGTGGAGCGCGTCTTCCAGACCTACAGCAAGGCGCTCGGCGCGATCACGGTCAAGCGCCGCGGCAACGTCCGCCGCGCGAAGCTGTACTTCCTGCGCGACCGCTCCGGCAAGTCGGCCCGCATCGAAGAGAAAGTCTGACCGGCCGCGCGCCCGGCGCGCGCCGCGGGGCCAGTCGGGGCGCAGGCCCCGCTGGCCCCGTTTGCTTTGCGGCGGGCAGCCGCCGGCCCCGCTAGACTCGGTTCCGGCCCGGCGCCGTCCGCCGGTCCGCCTGCGGAGTTCCCATGGGTGTCCTCGGTCGAATCCTGAGCGGCGTGTGGCGCTTCCTCGACGGCCTGCGCAAGGTCCTGCACCTCGCGCTGCTGCTCGCGCTGCTCGCGCTCGTCTGGGCCGCGGCGCGCCACCCGCTGCCGCTCGTGCCCTCGCGGGCCGCGCTCGTGCTGCGCCCGCAGGGCCGGCTGGTCGAGCAGCTGTCGGCGAGCGCGCTCGACCGCTCGCTCGGCTTCGTCGACGCGGAGCACGAGCCGGAGACCCTGCTGCGCGACCTGATCGAGACGGTCCGGGCCGCCACCAAGGACGACCGCATCCGCGTGCTGGTGATCGACCCGTCGCAGCTGACCGGCGGCGGTCTGACCAAGCTTGCCTCGCTCGCCGAGGCGATCCAGGGCTTCCGCCACGCCGGCAAGAAGGTGCTCGCCTGGGGCCGCTACGCGACCCAGGAGCAGTACTTCCTGATGGCGCAGGCCGACGAGGTCTACCTCGAGCCCACCGGCGCCGTCGGCGTCGTCGGCTACGCGGCCTACGGACTCTACTTCCACGACGCGCTCGACAAGCTCGGCGTCACCGTCAACGTCTTCAAGGTCGGCACGCACAAGTCGTTCACCGAGCCGTTCACGCGCCAGGACATGTCGCCGGAGGACCGCGAGCAGACGCTCGGCTGGCTGACCCCGGTGTGGCAGGCCTATGCGGCGGGCGTCGAGCAGGCGCGCGGCCTGCCGGCCGGCAGCGTCGATCGCTACGTCGCCGACGCGGTCAGCGGCCTGCGCGAGGCGGACGGCGACGCGGCGCGCTACGCGCAGCTGCGCCAGCTGATCAGCGGCCGCAAGACCCAGCTCGAGTTCGAGCGCGAACTGATCGGGCTCGTCGGCGAGGACAAGTCGACGCATTCGTTCAACGCGATCGACGACGGTGACTACCTGGCGGCGATCCGGCCGGAGTCCGCGCTGCGCCGCCACGCCCCGGCCGAGGTCGCGGTGCTGGTCGCGGCCGGCAACATCGTCGACGGCGAGGCGCCGGCCGGCGAGATCGGCGGCGACACCTTCGCCGCGATCGTCCGCGAGGCGCGCCTCGACGACGACGTGAAGGCGGTGGTGCTGCGCATCGACAGCGGCGGCGGCAGCCTGCTGGCGTCCGAGGTGATCCGCCAGGAGGTCGCGGCACTGAAGGCCGCCGGCAAGCCGGTGGTCGCGTCGTTCTCGAGCGTCGCCGCCTCCGGCGGCTACTACATCGCGATGGACGCCGACGCGATCTACGCCGCGCCGACGACCATCACGGGCTCGATCGGCGTGTTCGGGCTGGTGCCGACCTTCGAGCGCACGCTCGGCAAGCTCGGCATCGGCAGCGACGGCGTCGCGACCTCGCCGCTCGCCGCGTCCATGCACCTCGAGCGCGGCCTGACGAAGGAGACCCAGGCGGTCGCCCAGCTCGGCGTCGAGCACGCCTACCGCGACTTCGTCGGTCGCGTCGCGGCTGCGCGCCGGCGCAGTCCCGCCGACATCGAGAAGGTCGCGGAGGGGCGCGTCTGGGGCGGCCGCGAGGCGCGGGGCCTCGGGCTCGTCGACGAACTCGGCGACCTCGACGCGGCGACCGCCGCGGCGGCGCGGCGCGCGGGGCTCGCGGCCGGCAAGTACCAGGTGACGTTCCGTGAGAAGGAGCTCGGTTGGCGCGAGCGGCTGCTGCGCGAGCTGCGCGCCGAGGGCGCCCAGGTCGCCCGGGCGAGCGGCCTCGCGCCGGCCGCGCCGCTCGCGCGGGCGCTCGATGCCTTCGGCCTCGAGCTGCGCGCGCTCGGCCGCTTCAACGACCCGCGCCAGCTGTACGCCTACTGCGCCTGCGAGCTGCGCTGAGGTCCGGGCGCGCCCGGCGCACGAGGCCCGTGGCGCGGAGGGCCCCGATCCGCGTGTAAGCCCGTCACGGCGCTGAGGCCGCGGATCCCGCGGCCGGCGGTCGGCTCACGCGGCCCAGTCGAGGATCACCTTGCCGCTCTGCCCGGAGGCCATGGTCTCGAATCCGAGCCGGTACTCCTCGATCCCGAGACGGTGCGTGATCACCGGCGAGATATCGAGCCCGCTCTGCAGCATGCTCGCCATCTTGTACCAGGTCTCGAACATCTCGCGGCCGTACACGCCCTTCAGCACCAGCCCCTTGAAGATCACCTCGTCCCAGGAGATGCCGGTGTCCTTCGGCATGATGCCGAGCAGTGCCACGCTGCCACCGTGGTGCATCGTGCGCAGCAGCTCGCGGAAAGCCGACGGCACGCCCGACATCTCGAGGCCGACGTCGAAGCCTTCCTCCATGCCGAGGCGCTGCATGGCGGCGTCCAGGCCCTCGCTGCGCACGTCGAGCGCGAGCGAGGCGCCGAGGCGCCGCGCCAGCTCGAGCCGGTAAGGGTTCACGTCGGTGATCACGACGTGGCGCGCGCCGACGTGGCGCGCGATCGCGACCGCCATGATGCCGATCGGGCCCGCGCCGGTGATCAGCACGTCCTCGCCGACCAGGTTGAACGACAGCGCCGTGTGGGTCGCGTTGCCGAACGGGTCGAGGATCGAGGCGATCTCGTCGGGGATCGCCGCCGGCAGCTTGAAGACGTTGGCCGCCGGCAGCGACATGTACTCGGCGAAGCAGCCCGGCCGGTTGACGCCGACGCCGACCGTGTTGCGGCACAGGTGTCGCCGGCCGGCGCGGCAGTTGCGGCAGTAGCCGCAGGTGATGTGGCCTTCGCCCGAGACGCGGTCGCCGACCGCGAGCCCGCGCACCTCGCTGCCCATCTCGACGATCTCGCCGCAGTACTCGTGGCCGACCGCCATCGGCACCTTGATGGTGCGCTGCGCCCAGTCGTCCCAGTGCCAGATGTGCATGTCGGTGCCGCAGATCGCGGTCTTGCGCATCCGGATCAGCACGTCGTTCGGGCCGATGGTCGGCTCCGGCACGTCCATCATCCAGATGCCCTTTTCCGCCTTCGCCTTGACCAGTGCCTTCATGGGGATGCCTTCAGGAGATCACGCCGAGCTCGCGGCCGGCGGTCGTGAACGCGGCGATCGCGCGCTCGAGGTCGGCGCGGCTGTGGGCCGCGTTCATCTGCGTGCGGATGCGGGCCTGGCCGCGCGGCACGACCGGGAACGAGAAGCCGATCACGTACACGCCGAGCTCGAGCAGCCGGTCGGCCATCCGGCCGGCGAGGCTCGCCTCACCGAGCATGACCGGGATGATCGGGTGCTCGCCGTCGACCAGCCGGAACCCGGCTGCGGCGAGCCCGGCGCGGAAGAAGCGCGCGTTGTCGCCGAGCCGGGCGCGCAGCTCGTCGCCCTCCTGCACGAGGTCGAGCACGCGCAGCGTCGTCGCCGCGATCACCGGCGGCAGCGAGTTCGAGAACAGGTACGGCCGCGAGCGCTGCCGCAGCCACTCAACCGCGCGCGCCCGTCCCGCGACGTAGCCACCCGCGGCGCCGCCGAGCGCCTTGCCGAGCGTGCCGGTCAGGAAGTCGACGCGCCCGATGACGCCCGCGCGCTCGTGCGTGCCGCGGCCGCCGGCGCCGACGAAGCCGGTCGCGTGCGAGTCGTCGACCGCGACCAGCGCGCCGTAGCGGTCGGCGAGGTCGCAGATCGCGGCCAGCGGCGCGAACGTGCCGTCCATCGAGAACACGCCGTCGGTGACGATCAGCCGCGTGCGGGCATCCGCGCACTCGCGCAGCCGCGCCTCGAGCTCGGCCAGGTCGCGGTTCGCGTAGCGGTACTTGCGCGCCTTGCACAGGCGGATGCCGTCGATAATCGAGGCGTGGTTCAGGGCATCCGAGATCACCGCATCCGTCTCGCCGAGCAGCGTCTCGAACAGGCCGCCGTTGGCGTCGAAGCAGGACGAGTACAGGATCGCCTCGTCGGTGCCGAGGAAGGCCGCGAGCCGCTGCTCGAGCTCGCGATGCACGCTGTGCGTGCCGCAGATGAAGCGCACCGAGGCCATGCCGTAGCCGTAGCGGTCGATCGCGCGGTGCGCTGCCTCGCGGACCGCCGGATGCGAGGCGAGGCCGAGGTAGTTGTTGGCGCACAGGTTCACGACCTCGCGGCCATCCGCGCCGCGGATCACGGCCGCCTGCGGCGAGCCGAGCAGGCGCTCGGTCTTGTAGAGGCCCTGCTCGCGCAGCGCCGCGAGCTCCGTCGCGAGGCGGTCGTAGAAGGCGGGGTCCATGCCGGGGTCCGGGGTCGCTCGAGGGGCCGCAAGTATAGGCAATAATGCCGCGCCGGGGCCTCGCGCCCGGTCGCGGAGGGCGCCATGGCGGTCGACGACGAGGACGAGGACGAGGACGACGACGCGGACGCGACGGCGGACGAAGCGGCGGGCGCCGGGAACGCCGGCGGCCCGGCCGGCACGCTGCGCCTCGACCGCTGGCTCTGGTGCGTGCGGCTCTACAAGACCCGCTCGCTGGCGGCGGCCGCGGTCTCGGGCGGCCACGTGCACCTGAACGGCGCCCGCGCGAAGCCTGCCCGGCCGGTGCGGCCGGGCGACCGGCTGCGGCTCGCGCACGGCGGGCTCGACCGCGAGCTCACGGTGCGGGCGATCCCCGCGCGTCGCGGTCCGGCGCCCGAGGCACGAGCCTGCTACGCCGAGAGCGCCGAGTCGCTGGCGCGCGCGGCGGCGCTCGCGGGCGCGCAGCGGCTCGCGGCCCTGACCACGCCGCGTCCCGAGGGCCGCCCGGACAAGAAGGCGCGCCGCGACCTGCTCGCGCTGGCGCGCCGCCAGGGGCGCCGCTGACGCTCAGTGCATCAGCGAGGCCATGCGCCGCCGGCCGGCGGCCACGAGCTCATGGTCGTCGCCGAGCAGCGCAAACGCTGCCTTGAGCGCGCGCGGCAGCGCGCCGCCGCCCAGACGCGGCTCCTCGCCGAGCAGTGCGAGCCAGGCCTCGATCGCCGCGGCCGGCTCGCCGCCGAGATACTGCCGCGCCGCCGCCGCGTAGCGCGCCGCGCGCGAGCCCGGTTCGCCCGGTGCCGCGGCGGCGTGCGCGAGCTCGAGCCGCGCGCGGCGCTCGGCGAGCGCCGGCTCGTTCGCGAGGCGCACCGGTGCCGCCTCGAGCCGGGCGGCGGCGGACTCGAGCCGCGCCGCCCCGATCAGCACGTCGACGAGCGCGAGGAAGTGCGCCGGCCGGTCGGGCTCGGCCGCCGCGAGCCGCTCGAGCGTCGCGACCGCCGCGTCGACCTCGCCGCGCGCCGCGTCGGCGACGGCCGCCGCGCGCTCGACGTCGGTCGGCCGCTCGAGGTGGCGCTCGAGCAGCACGCGCACGACACCTTCCGGCTGCGCGCCGATCAGCGCGTCGACCAGCGCGCCGCGCGCGAACAGCGCGAGCGTGGGCAGGCTGCGCACGCCATAGCGCGCGGCGAGTTCCGGCTCGGCGTCGGTGTCGACCTTGACGAGCTCAACGCGACCCGCGTACTCGGGTGCCAGCCGCTCGAGCAGCGGCGCGACGACCCGGCAGGGCGCGCACCACGCGGCCCAGAAGTCGACCAGCACCGGCAGGGCCTGCGAGCGGGAGAGCACGGCGGCGTCGAAGTCGGCCGCGGTGACGGCGCGGAGCGGGGAGGCGCTGGCCATGGGTGAGCATCCAACGACGGGAGCGGGCAGCGTGCGGGCGGGGCGCGCGAGTATCAAGGCCCCGGCACGTGGGATACTCGGCCGATGCCGAGACCCGTGACCCCGCCGGTGGCGGCCGACGTCGTGATCGAGCTCGTCGACCGGCCAGGCCGGCCGATCGTGCTGATCGAGCGGCGCTTCCCGCCGCCCGGCTGGGCGCTGCCGGGCGGGTTCGTGGAGCTCGGCGAGACCGTGGAGGCCGCCGCGGTGCGCGAGGCGCGCGAGGAGACGGGGCTCGAGGTCGAGCTGACCGCGCTGCTCGGCGTCTACTCGGACCCGGCGCGCGACCCGCGCGGCCACACGATCGGCATCGTCTACGTCGGCCGCGCGCGCGGCGCGCCGGCCGCCGCCGACGACGCGCAGGCGGTCGCGATCGTCGATCCGGCGGCACTGCCGCCGCTCGCCTTCGACCACGCGCGCATCCTCGCGGACTACCTCGCGCGGGCGCGCGGCTGATGCCTCAGCGCTCGTCGATCGGCACCGCGCGGGTCGACTTCACTTCCTCCATCACCACGTAGGTATGGGTCTGCTCGACGCCGGCGAGCGCGGCGAGGTCCTCGAGGAAGCGCCGGTACTGCGTCATGTCGCCGGTGCGTACCTTGAGCAGGTAGTCGAAGCCGCCGGCCACCATGTGGCATTCCTGTACTGGCGCGAGGCCGATCACGCCGTCGCGGAAGCGGTTGAAGACGTCCGGGGTCGTGCGGTCGAGCTGCACCTCGACGAAGGCGATCAGGCCGGCGCCGAGCTTGGCCGGATCGAGGTCGGCGGCATAGCCGCGGATGTAGCCTTCGCGCTCGAGCCGCCGCACGCGCTCGAGGCAGGGCGTGGGACTAAGGTGCACCTGCCGCGCGAGCTCAGCCACCGACAGGCGCCCGTCCGCCTGCAGCAGCGCGAGCAGGCGGCGGTCGATGCGATCGAGGACGTGGGCCACGCGCGCCCCAGGTAGTTGATTAGGCTGCGATTGTCGTACCAGATTAGTCGAATCGTCTCCCGCATGGCAAATAAAGTAGGCGGATCCATCAGGGGAACCCCATGACGCCCTTCCTGCGCGCAACACCCGGACCCTACGAGTCTCCGGTCGGTACCGCGATCAACCGGCTGTGGCTCGCGGACGAGGAGGCGGCGCTGCGGGAGATCCTGCCGCTCGCCCACCAGGAGGCGGCCGCCCGCGAGGCGATCACGGCGCACGCCGCCTCGCTCGTCGAAGCGGTTCGCGGCACGCGCGTCGACCGCGGCGGCATGGACGCGTTCCTGCGCGAGTACGACCTGTCCTCGCAGGAGGGCGTGATCCTGATGTGCCTCGCCGAGGCGCTGCTGCGCATCCCGGACGCGACCACCGCGGACCGGCTGATCGCCGACAAGATCCGCGCCGGCGACTGGGCCTCGCACCTGTCCGACGGCGGCTCGCTGTTCGTCAACGCCTCGACCTGGGGCCTGCTGCTGACCGGGCGCATCGTCCAGCCCGACGCCGGCACGCAGCGCGATCCGGGCGGCTTCGTCCGCAACCTCGTGGCGCGCGTCGGCGAGCCGGTGGTGCGCACCTCGATGCGCCAGGCGATGCGCATCCTCGGCCACCAGTTCGTGATGGGCCGCACGATCGAGGAGGCGCTCGGCCGTGCGCGCGAGGGCACGAACGCCCGCTACCGCTACTCGTACGACATGCTGGGCGAGTCGGCGCTGACCGCGCCCGATGCGGACCGCTACCTCGAGGCCTACTCGGTGGCCATCGAGTCGATCGGCCGCGCGGCGCGCGCCGAGCGCGAGGGGACCCCGGAGTCCGCGCCGAGCATCTCGGTGAAGCTCTCGGCACTGCATCCGCGCTACGAGTTCGCCAAGCACGAGCGCGCGACCGGCGAGCTCGCGCCGCGCCTCGTGCTGCTCGCCGAGCGCGCCGCCGCCGCCGGCATCGCGCTGACCGTCGACGCCGAGGAGGCGGACCGCCTCGAGCTCTCGCTCGAGCTCGTCGAGCGCGTGCTCGCGGCGCCCTCGCTCGCCGGCTGGCAGGGCTTCGGGCTCGCGGTGCAGGCGTACCAGAAGCGCGCCCCGGACGTGCTGCGCTGGCTGATCGCCGCGACCCGCCGCGCCGGCCGGCGCCTCAACGTGCGCCTGGTCAAGGGCGCGTACTGGGACAGCGAGATCAAGCGCGCCCAGGAGCGCGGCCTGCCGGGCTACCCGGTCTACACCCGCAAGCAGAGCACCGACGTCTCCTACCTCGCCTGCGCGAGCCTGATGCTCGAGGCCGCCGACGTCATCTACCCGCAGTTCGCCACCCACAACGCGCACACCGTCGCGAGCATCCTGCATCTCGCCCGTGCCCGGGGCCGCAGCTTCGAGTTCCAGCGCCTGCACGGCATGGGCGAGGAGCTCTACGGCATCGTCACCGACCCGGCCCGCGAGGCCGCCCCGTGCCGCGTGTACGCGCCGGTCGGCTCGCACGAGGACCTGCTGCCGTACCTGGTGCGCCGGCTGCTCGAGAACGGCGCCAACACCTCGTTCGTGAACCGCATCGTCGATGCGCGCCTGCCCGCGGCCGAGATCGCCGCCGACCCGGTGGCCTTCGTCGAGTCGCTGGCGAGCGCCGCGCACCCGCGCATCCCGCTGCCGGCGCGGATCTTTGGCGCCGAGCGGCCGAACTCCGCCGGCCTCAACCTCGCCGACGGCCGCGTGCTGGCCGAGCTCGAGTCGGGCGCGCGCGCGACGCTCGCCGACACCCGGGTCGCGGTGCCGCTGGTCGAGGGTCGCGCGCGCGCCGAGCGTGCCCAGGCACTGAAGCGCGGTGCGCCGGTCACGAGCCCGGCGGACCGCCGCGACGTGGTCGGCGCGGTCGTCGAGGCGCAGGCCGCCGACGTCCGCGACGCGCTCGCCGCCGCCACGGCGGCGTTCCCGGACTGGGACCGCACGCCGGCCGTCGAGCGCGCGCTGTGCCTCGAGCGGGCGGCGGAGGCCTTCGAGTCGCACCGCGCGCCGTTCATCGCGCTGCTGACGCGCGAGGCCGGCAAGTCCATCGCCGACGGCGTCGCCGAGGTGCGCGAGGCGGTCGACTTCCTGCGCTACTACGCGCAGCGCGCGCGGCTCGAGTTCGCGCGCCCGCAGCCGCTGCCGGGCCCGACCGGCGAGAGCAACGAGCTCGTGCTGCGCGGCCGCGGCGTGTTCGTCTGCATCAGTCCGTGGAACTTCCCGCTCGCGATCTTCACCGGCCAGGTCGCCGCGGCGCTCGCCGCCGGCAACACTGTGATCGCGAAGCCCGCCGAGCAGACGCCGCTGGTCGCGGCGCTCGCGACCGAGCTGCTGCACGCCGCCGGCGTACCGGGGGCGGTGCTGCAGTTCCTGCCGGGCGACGGCGCGCGCGTCGGCGCGGCGCTGACGGCCGATCCGCGGGTCGCGGGCGTGGCGTTCACCGGCTCGAACGACACCGCCGCCGCGATCCAGCGCGCGCTCGCCGCGCGCCCCGGGCCGATCGCGACGCTGATCGCCGAGACCGGCGGGCAGAACGCGATGATCGTCGACAGCTCGGCGCTGCCCGAGCAGGTGGTCAACGACGCGGTGCTGTCGGCGTTCGGCAGCGCCGGGCAGCGCTGCTCGGCGCTGCGCGTGCTGTGCGTGCAGGAGGAGATCGCCGACCGGGTCGAGGCGCTGCTGGCAGGCGCGATGGACGAGCTCACGGTCGGCGCGCCGGGACTGCTGGCCACCGACGTTGGCCCAGTGATCGACCGCGAGGCGCAGGCGCGCCTCGAGGAGCACGCCACCCGCATCGTGCGCGGCGCGCGCTGGTCGCACCGCGCTCGGCTCGGGGCTGACGCCGGCCACGGCTCGTTCTTCGCGCCGCTCGCGGTCGAGATCCCCTCGCTCGGCGTGCTCGAGCGCGAGGTGTTCGGGCCGGTGCTGCACGTGCTGCGCTGGAAGGCACGCGACCTGGACGCGCTGGTCGACGAGGTCAACGCCACCGGCTTCGGCCTCACGCTCGGCATCCACACGCGCATCGACTCGACGGTGGAGCGGATCCGCGCGCGGGCGCGGGTCGGCAACGTCTACGTGAACCGCAACATGATTGGCGCGGTCGTCGGCGTACAGCCGTTCGGTGGCCAGGGCCTGTCCGGCACCGGCCCCAAGGCGGGCGGACCGCACTACCTGCACCGCTTCGCGACCGAGCAGACGGTGACCGTCAACACCGCCGCGGTCGGCGGCAACGCGAGCCTGCTGGCGCTCGCCGGCTGAGGCGCACCCGGCCGGCCGGGCCGCGGGGCCCGGTCGGCGCGCTCCCCTTCAGATTTGCCGCCGCGGGTCGACACCCGGGACGGGTACCTGCGCACGCGGGACACGCTCGGCCAGGCCCTGACGGTTGCCGCCGACGTTCCCGCCCTGGCCGGAGCGTCGACGTTATATGAGCTTATTCAAGAACTTGCGGCTCGGATCTCAGCTGCAGCTCGCGTTCCTGGCGGTGCTGGCCTTCGCCGGCATCATCGGCTTCGCGGCCCTCGCCCAGCTCTCGCGGGTCGCCGCGACCGCCGACCACATCGCCAACGAGTCGCTGGCGAGCGTCTACGGCATCTCGCAGATCGGCAGTGAGGTTGCCGAGAGCCGCTCGGCGGTGCTCGAGATCCTGACGCGCCTGCAGCTCAACAACGCCGCCGGCGCGAGCGAGTCCAGCCAGGCCCTGGCCGCGCTCTCGACCCGGATGAAGGCCGACATGGCGGCCTTCGAGGCGCACCTGCAGACCCCGGCCCAGCGCAGCGCCTGGGCCGACCTCACCGCGAAGTGGCAGGACTACGACAAGGAGCAGCAGCGCGCGCTGTCGATGGCCGAGGACGGTCTGCCGGGCGACGCGCAGCGCGTGCTGATCGCCCAGGCGAAGGGCAAGTACGACGCGGTCCACGACGCCGCGCGCCGCCTGATCGACAGCGAGAACGCCGCCGCGGCGCAGGCGCGCGAGGCGGCCGACGGCATCGCGACCGGCGCGCGGCGGATGGTGTTCGTGCTGCTGGTGCTGGCCGGCGCGCTCGGCGGACTGGTCGCCTTCGGCGTCAGCCGGGCGATCACGCGGCCGTTGCAGCAGGTCATCGGCCACCTGCGCGAGATCGGCGCCGGCAACCTCGAGGCGCGCGTCGCCTCAGACCGGCGCGACGAGTTGGGCGAGCTGTTCGCCGGGGTGGCCGCCACCCAGGCGGACCTGCGCTCGCGCGCCGAGGCGGAGCGCCGCCACCGCGAGGAGGAGCGCGAGCGCGCCGAGGCCGACCGGCGGGCGCTCGAGGAGGTCCAGCAGATCGTCGCGGCCGTGGTCGACGGCGACCTCGAGCGGCGCTTGCCGGTCGAGGGCAAGTCGGGCTTCGCCGCGCAGCTCGCCACCAGCATCAACGGCCTGGTCGACAACGTCGCCGGCGTCGTGCGCGGCCTGCAGCGCATCGTCGACGGCGCGAACGGCGGCGACCTGACGCAGCGCGTCTACGTCGAGAACCGCAGCGGCCTCGAGAAGCGCATCGGCACCAGCGTCAACCAGCTGGTGGGCGAGATGGCCGGGATGGTCGCGCGGGTCAAGGAGACCGCCGCCGACGTCGCGCGCGGCTCGCAGGAGATCTCGCGCGGCAACTCGAGCCTGTCGAAGCGCACCGAGGACCAGGCGGCCTCGCTCGGCGAGACCGCGGCCTCGATGGAGTCGATGACCGAGACGGTGCGGCGCAATGCCGACAACGCGCGCCAGGCGAACCAGCTCGCGATCGACGCCCGGCTGCGCGCCGAGCGCGGCGGCGCGGTGGTGTCGCAGGCGGTCACCGCGATGGACGGCATCAGCGCCGCCTCGCGCCGCATCGCCGACATCATCGGCGTGATCGACGAGATCGCCTTCCAGACCAACCTGCTGGCGCTCAACGCCGCGGTCGAGGCGGCCCGCGCCGGCGACCAGGGCCGCGGCTTCGCGGTGGTCGCGAGCGAGGTCCGCAACCTGGCCTCGCGCAGCGCCGAAGCGGCCAAGGAGATCAAGGCGCTGATCCAGGACAGCGTCGGGCGCGTCGAGGAGGGCTCGCGGCTGGTCGGCGAATCCGGCGGCACGCTCGAGCAGCTGGTGCTCGCCGTCAAGAAGGTCGCCGACATCATCGCCGAGATCTCGGCAGCGGGCGCGGAGCAGTCCTCCGGCATCGACCAGGTGGGGCGCGCGATCGCGCAGATGGACGAGCTGACGCAACAGAACGCGGCGCTGGTCGAGGAGGCGGCTGCGGCCTCCGAGGCGCTCGCCACGTCCTCGCGCGAGCTCGATGCCATGATGTCGCGCTACCGCGTGACCGCCGCCGGCAGCGCTGCGGCGACCCCGCCCGTGGCCCCGACGGTCGAGCGACGCGCGTCGAGCCGGCCCTGGTCCGGCCGCGCCGCGCAGGCCACCTGACGATCCACCCATCCCGTTCGAGGAGCCACCCACCATGATTCGCACGCTATGCACGTTCCTGCTCGGCCTCGCGCTCGCCGCCCTGCCGGTCGCGGCACTCGCCGACGCACCGCCGAGCAAGGACCAGGTCGTCGCCCAGGTCAAGAAGGCGATCGCGTTCTACAAGGCCAGCGGCCGCGACAAGGCGCTCGCCGAGTTCAACAACAAGGACGGCCAGTTCGCCAAGGGCGAGGACTACGTCGACGTGCACGACACCGCCGGGACCTGCGTCGCGCACCCGGTGACGCCGAGCCTCGTCGGCCTGAACCGGCTCGAGGCGGCCGATCCCGCCGGCAAGAAGTTCATCAAGGAAATCGTCGACGCGGCGAAGACCAAGTCGTCGGGCTGGCTCACCTACCAGCGCAAGAACCCGGTCAGCGGCAAGGTCGAGAACAAGCTCGCGTACTGGGAAGTGCACGACGGCCTGATCTTCAAGGCCGGCACCTACGACCCGAACGCCAAGTAGCGGCGCGCGCCGCTCAGCGCTTGCCGTCGCCCGGCCAGCGCAGCGCGGTGCACTCGAAGGCGCCGTCGGCGACGTCGGCCCAGCGGTCGATGTCGCCGCGCAGCGCGCACACCGCCGCCGGCGGCAGCTCGTCGATCTCGTCGTCGCCGCTCAGCCAGCGCGCGAGGCGGCTGAGGCCGGGGTTGTGGCCCACCAGCAGCACGTGGCGGCAGGCGGTTGGCACGGCGCGCAGGATCCCGACCAGCATCGCGCGCTCGGCGAGGTACAGGCGGTCGTCGTGCCGGATCTTCGGCAGCGGGAAGTTCAGCGCCCGGGCGAACTCCTTGGCGGTGCTGACGGTGCGCACCGCCGGGCTCGTCAGCAGGTGGTCGGGCCGCAGGCCGAGCTCGTGGGCGAGCTCGGCCATTTCCTCGGCCTCGCGCCGGCCGCGCTTGTCGAGGCGCCGCTCGAAGTCCTCGATGTCCGACTCGTGCTTCTCGGCGTGCGCGTGGCGCACGATCGTGACGAGCTTCATGGCCCGATTCTACGCGCCCGGGCTCAGGGGGCGGCGATCCACAGGCGGCCGTCGCGGCGGCGCACCGGGAAGGTGGCCACCGGCTCGTAGGCGGGCGGGCTCAGCGCCGCGCCGGTGCGCAGGCAGAAGCGCGCGCCGTGGCGCGGGCAGATGACCTCGAGGCCCTCGACCGGGCCGTCGGCGAGCGGATTGTCGTCATGGCTGCAGCGGTCCTCGATCGCGTACAGCTCGCCGCCGACGTTGTAGACGGCGACGTAGCGGCCGTCGACCTCGTAGACCGCGTGGCCGCCGGCCGGCACGGCGTCGGCGGCGTCCACCTCGAGCCAGCGCGGGGCGTCCTCGGCCATCACATCATGCCGGTCTGCAGCCGGGCGGCCTCGCTCATCATCTCGCGGCTCCAGGGCGGGTCGAACACCAGCTCGACGTCGGCGCTCGTGATCGTCGGGATCTGCTCGAGCTTGTCCTTGACGTCCTGCACCAGCACCTCGCCCATCCCGCAGCCCGGCGCCGTCAGCGTCAGCCGCACGCTCGCGGTGCGCCGGCCGTCCGCGCCGGTGGCGATCTCGCACGAGTAGACGAGCCCGAGGTCGACGATATTGACCGGGATCTCGGGGTCGTAGCAGGTCTTCAGCTGCTCCCACGCGAGCCGCTCGACGTCGGCGTCGGTGGCATCCGGCGGCAGCTCGATCGCGGCCGGCGGCTCGCGGCCGATCGCGTCGGCATCGGCGCCCGCGATGCGGAACAGGTTGCCCTCGACGTAGACCGTGAAGCTGCCGCCGAGCGCCTGGGTGATGTAGCCGACGCTGCCGGTGCGCAGCGACACCTCGATGCCGGCGGGCACGAGCACCGCCTTGACGTCTCGGCCGACGACGAAGGGATCGCGGTCGTGTTGGCGCATGCGGGCGGGCGTCCTCGGCTATTCGGTGGTGACCGGCGCGGCAGTGCCGGCGAGCGCGGCGTGCAGCGTGTGCCAGCACAGGCTCGCGCACTTGACCCGCGCCGGGAACTCGCGCACGCCGGACAGCGCCGCGAGCTTGCCGAGCTCGGCCGTCACCGGGGCGTCGGCGCGCGTCAGCAGCTCATGGACCGTCGCGTACAGCCGCTCGACCTCGGCGCGCGAACGGCCCTTGACCGCCTCGGTCATCAGCGAGGCGGACGCGACCGAGATCGCGCAGCCGCTGCCCTCGAAGGCGACGTCCCGCACGACCTCGCCGTCGACCGTGGCGTACACGGTCAGCTGGTCGCCGCAGAGTGGGTTGTGACCGTGCGCGAAATGCGCCGGCGGCGCCAGGCGGCCGAAATTCCGCGGCCGCTTGTTGTGGTCAAGGATCACGTCCCGGTAGAGCTCCTTGAGGTCCATGCGGCGCTCAGCGGAACATCGCGCGGGCGGACTCGACCGCGGCGGCCAGCCGGTCGATTTCGGCGCGGGTGTTGTAGAAGGCGAACGAGGCACGCGCGGTCGCCGGCACGCCGAAGCGCTCGATCGCGGGCATCGCGCAGTGGTGGCCGGTGCGGATCGCGATGCCCTGCTGGTCGAGGATCGTGCCGAGGTCGTGCGGGTGGACGCCGGCGACGACGAACGAGACCAGGCTCGCCTTGTCGCGCGCCGTGCCGATGATCCGCAGCCCGTCGATGGCCGACAGGCGCTCGGTCGCGTACTCGAGCAGCTGGTGCTCCCAGGCCGCGATCCGCTCCAGCCCGAGCGCGCTGACGTAGTCGAGCGCCGCGGCGAGCCCGACGGCGCCCGAGATGTGCGGCGTGCCGGCCTCGAACTTGAACGGCAGCTGGTTGTAGGTGGTGCCGTCGAAGCGCACGGCCAGGATCATGTCGCCGCCGCCCTGCCACGGCGGCATGGATTCGAGCAGTGCCTCGCGGCCGTAGAGCACGCCGATGCCGTCCGGTCCGTAGACCTTGTGGCCGGAGAACGCGTAGAAGTCCGCGTCGAGGGCCTGCAGGTCGAGCGCCAGGTGCGGCGCCGCCTGCGCGCCGTCCACGAGCACCGGCACGCCGCGCGCATGCGCGCGGGCGATGATGTCGCGCACCGGCAGCACCGTGCCGAGGGCGTTCGAGACGTGTGCCACCGCGACGAGGCGGGTGCGTTCGCTGATGAGACCGGCAAGCTCGGCCGCATCGACCGCGCCGCGCTCGTCGATCGGCGCGACCCTGAGCACGGCGCCGGTCGCCTCGCAGGCCAGCTGCCACGGCACGATGTTGGCGTGGTGCTCGAGGTGGGTGATCAGGATCTCGTCGCCGGCGCGGACGCGCGGTCGGACGAAGGAGTGTGCGACCAGGTTGATCGACTCGGTCGTTCCGCGGGTGAAGATGATCTCGCGCGTCGACCGCGCGTTGACGAAGCGCCGCACGCGCTCGCGGGCGGCCTCGAAGGCATCGGTGGCGCGCTGCGACAGCGTGTGCACGCCGCGGTGCACGTTGGCGTGCATCTCCTCGGCATAGCGGCGCTCGGCGTCGATCACCGCGCGCGGCCGCTGGCTCGAGGCGCCGTTGTCGAGGTAGGCCAGCGGGTGGCCGTTGATCCGTTGCGAGAGGATCGGGAAGTCGGCGCGGATCCGCTCGACGTCGAGCGGGGCAGGGGTGGCGACGGCGGCACTCATGCGACGAACTCCCGCAGCAGTTCCGCCGACGGCAGGCGGCCGAGGACCCGCTGCTCGGCGGCGCGGCGCACCGGCTCGACCGAGAAGCGCCGCAGTACCTCGCCGAGGAAGGCGTACGTCAGCAGCGCACGCGCGGTCTCGGCGTCGATGCCGCGCGACAAGAGGTAGAACAGCATCTGCGGGTCGAGCGTGCCGGTGGTCGCGCCATGGCTGCACTTGACGTCGTCGGCGTTGATCTCGAGCTGCGGACGGGAATCGAAGGCGGCCTCGCGGCCGATCAGCAGGTGGCGGCTCGACTGGCGCGACTCGGTGCCGGCAGCCCCGACGCCGACCACCACCTTGCCGTCGTAGCTGCCGCGGCCACGGCCGGCGCCGACGCCGCGGTACAGCTGGTCGCTCGAGGTCCGCGGCGCGGCGTGGGTCACGAGCGTGCGCACGTGCTGCTCGCGCTGCCCGTCCGCGAACAGCAGTCCCGCGAGCTCGACGGCCGCGCCCGCGGCGGCGAGCCGCACGCGCAGGTCGAGACGCGCGAACTGGCCGCCGAGCGCCGCCAGCCGGTGGCGGTAGTGACCGCCCGCGCCGACCTCGACCGCGAGGTCCTCGAGCAGCACCGCGCGCTCGCCGAGGACCTGCAGCACGGTGTGCGTGAGCTCGGCGCCGGCGCCGACCTCGACCTCGGTCGCCGCGACCACCGTCGCCTCGGCGGCGCCGAGCGTCAGGTGCGTCTCGACCAGCTCCAGTTGCGCGCCCGGCTCGAGCGCGATGCGGGTGCGCGGGTAGGCGCCACCGCCGGTCGCGAGGTGCACGACGTGCACGGCCGGGGGCGTGGCGCGCGCCGGCACGCGGATCACCGGACCGTCGACCGCGAACGCGCCATTCCAGGCCCGCAGCCGCTCGTCGACGAGGTCAGGGTCGCCCGCGAGCGGCGTGCCCGGGTCGGGTTCGCCGGCCTCGACGACGGCGGCGAAGGTCGACAGCTGCAGCGAGGACGGCGGCGCGAGCCGCTGCGCGAGGCCCGCCTGGTAGCGGCCGTCGACGAAGATCAGCCGAGTCGCGCCGCCGGCCGCGGCGTCCGGCGCGGCGGCGAGCGCTTCCGGGGTGATCGGGCGGGGCGCGGCCGGGGCGAGATCGCGCCGCGCGAGCAGTCGCAGGTTCGCGTACTTCCACGGCTCGTCGCGCGTGGTCGGCAGGCCCGCGGCGAGCAGCCGGTTCCAGAGCTGCTCGCGCTGGCTGCGCCAGGCGCCGCCGCCCGGCAGCTCGGCGAGGAGCGGGCGCAGGCGCTCGAGCGGGTCGCTGGGGCGGGGGCTCGCGCTCATGCCGCGGCGCCACCCTCGCGCACCCAGTCGTAGCCGCGGCGCTCGAGCTCGAGCGCCAGCGAGCGGTCGCCGGACTTGAGGATCCTGCCGCCGGCGAGCACGTGCACCTGGTCCGGCACGATGTAGTCGAGCAGCCGCTGGTAGTGCGTGACCAGCACGATCGCGCGATCGTCACGCCGCAGGCTGTTGACGCCCTGCGCGACGACCTTGAGCGCGTCGATGTCGAGTCCGGAGTCGGTCTCGTCGAGGATCGCAAGCGTCGGCTCGAGCACCGACATCTGCAGGATCTCGTTGCGCTTCTTCTCGCCGCCCGAAAATCCCTCGTTGACGCCGCGCGACAGGAAGCTCTCGTCCATCTGCATCAGCTTCATCTTGTCGCGCACCAGCGCCAGGAACTCGAAGGCATCGACCTCGGACTCTCCCCGCTGCCGGCGCCGGGCGTTCAGCGCGGCCTTGAGGAGGTAGACGTTGTTGACCCCGGGGATCTCGACCGGGTACTGGAAGCCGAGGAACAGGCCGCGCCGGGCGCGCTCCTCGGCGGGCAGCGCGAGCAGGTCCTCGCCGCGGTAGCGGACGCTGCCGGCCTTGACCTCGTAGTCGGGGCGCCCGGCGAGCACCTGCGACAGGGTGCTCTTGCCGGCGCCGTTCGGGCCCATGATCGCGTGCACCTCGCCGGCGCGCACCGTCAGGTCGAGGCCGTCGAGGATGCGCCGCCCCTGCACGTCGACCGTCAGGCCGCGCACCTCGAGGATCGGGTCGCCCTTGTGAATGCCGCTCATGTGCTCGATTCCTGTGTCGCTGCTCAGCCGACCGCGCCTTCCAGGCTCACGGCCAGCAGGTTCTGCGCCTCGACGGCGAATTCCATCGGCAGCTCCTTGAAGACGCTCTTGCAGAAGCCGCCCACGATCATGTTGATGGCGTCCTCCGCCGACAGGCCGCGCTGCAGGCAGTAGAACAGCTGGTCCTCGCCGATCTTCGAGGTGGTGGCCTCGTGCTCGAGCGTGGCGGTCGGGTTCTTGACCTCGACGTACGGGTAGGTGTGGGCACCGCACTCGGAGCCCATCAGCAGCGAGTCGCACTGCGTGTAGTTGCGGGCACCGTCGGCGGAGGGCAGGACCTTGACGAGGCCGCGGTAGGTGTTCTGCGCGCGCCCGGCGGAGATGCCCTTCGAGACGATCGTGCTGCGCGTATTGCGGCCGACGTGGATCATCTTGGTGCCGGTGTCGGCCTGCTGACGGTGGTTGGCGACCGCGACCGAGTAGAACTCGCCGACCGAGTGATCGCCCAGCAGCACGCAACTCGGGTACTTCCAGGTGATCGCCGAGCCGGTCTCGACCTGGGTCCAGGAGATTCGTGAATTGCGGCCGCGGCACTCGCCGCGCTTGGTCACGAAGTTGTAGATGCCGCCGACGCCGTTCTCGTCGCCCGGGTACCAGTTCTGCACCGTCGAGTACTTGATCTGCGCGTCGTCGAGCGCGACCAGCTCGACCACGGCCGCGTGCAGCTGGTTCTCGTCGCGCTGCGGGGCGCTGCAGCCCTCGAGGTAGCTGACGTAGCTGCCCTCGTCGGCGACGATCAGCGTGCGCTCGAACTGCCCGGTCTTGGCCTCGTTGATGCGGAAGTAGGTCGACAGCTCCATCGGCGAGCGCACGCCCTTCGGCACGTACACGAACGAGCCGTCGCTGAAGACCGCCGAGTTCAGCGCCGCGTAGAAGTTGTCGGTGGTCGGCACGACGCTGCCGAGGTAGCGCTCGACGAGCTCGGGGTGCTCACGGACCGCGTCCGAGAACGGGCAGAAGATGACGCCGGCCTCGGCAAGCCGCGCCTTGAACGTGGTGGCGACCGAGACGCTGTCGAAGACCGCGTCGACCGCGACGCCGGCGAGCCGGGCGCGCTCGTGCAACGGTACGCCGAGCTTGTCGTAGGTGGCGAGCAGCTTCGGGTCGACCTCGTCGAGACTCTTCGGCCCGTCCTTGTTGGTCTTCGGCGCCGAGAAGTACGAGATCGCCTGGTAGTCGATCGGCGCGTAGCGGACATGCGCCCAGTGCGGCTCGCGCATCGTCAGCCAGTGGCGGAACGCCTTGAGCCGCCACTCGAGCAGGAACGAGGGTTCCTGCTTCTTGCGCGAGATCAGCCGGATCACGTCCTCGTCGAGGCCGGGCGGCAGCGTGTCGGCATCGATGTCGGTGACGAAGCCGTGCCGGTACTGCTGGCTGACGAGGTCGTCGAGCTGGTTCGGGGGCGTGGCCATGGCGAGCCTGTCAGAGCCGGGCGCGGACCGAGGGCCGCGCGCCGAGCGTGATGGTGAGGTCGGGGACGGGTAGCGCGCTTGCGTCGCGCCCGGTCAGGTGCGTCAGCTTGACGTCGGCCAGCGCGCGCCGGATCGCCGCATTCACGCGCTGCCAGCTGCGCCCGACGCGGCAGCTCGATTCGAGGTCGCACTGGCCCGGATGCGAGGCGCACTCGGTGAGGCCGACCGGGCCCTCGACCGCGTCGATGATGTCGGCGGCGCTGATCGCCGCCGCGGCGCGGGCGAGCGCATAGCCACCGTGCGCGCCGCGGGTCGAGACCACGAGCCCGGCGCGCTGCAGTTCCTTCAGAACTTTGCTGGCGGTCGGCAGTCCGATGCCGGTGCCCTCGGCGAGCTCGACCGCGGTGCGGCGCGCACGCTCGTCGCCGGCGAGCTGCGCGAGCAGCACCGTGGCGTAGTCGGTCAGCTTGCTGATGCGAAGCATGTTGCGCCGCCTCCGTATTCAGGACCATTTTAGTCCTGATAGGGCGGCGACGCCACTGTGCGACGGTTCCGCCACAGCGGCCGGGCCGGGCGATCCGTTATCATGGGCAGCTCGGCATCGAGCAGGCTGCCCGCCGGCGTGGCGGCGGCGCCACAGGAGGAGTCGGACATGAATCGCAACGAACTCGCGCGGATCGCGCACGCCATGGTCGCCAAGGGCCGCGGGATCCTCGCCGCGGACGAGAGCACCGGCACCATCAAGAAGCGCTTCGACAAGATCAAGGTCGAGTCGAGCGAGGAGAACCGCCGCGCGTACCGCGAGTTGCTGTTCACCGCGCCAGGGGCCGCCGACCACATCTCCGGCGTGATCATGTACGACGAGACGCTGCGCCAGTCGACCAAGTCCGGCGAGCGCTTCGCGGACCTGCTGAGCCGCCTCGGGGTGGTGCCCGGCATCAAGGTGGACGCCGGCACGAAGCCGATGCCGAACTTCCCGGGCGAGGTCATCACCGAGGGCCTCGACGGGCTCGCCGGCCGGCTGGCCGAGTACCACAAGCTCGGCGCGCGCTTCGCGAAGTGGCGCGCGGTGATCGACATCGGCGCCGGGATCCCGACGCGCACCTGCATCGAGACCAACGCCGAGCTGCTCGCGCGCTACGCCGCCCTGTGCCAGGAGGCCGAGATCGTCCCGATCGTCGAGCCGGAGGTGCTGATGGACGGCGGCCACTCGCAGGAGCGCTGCGAGGAGGTCACCGACGCCGTGCTCGAGGAGGTGTTCGCGCGCCTGTACGCGCAGCGGGTCTACCTCGAGGGCATCGTGCTGAAGCCGAACATGGTGATCTCCGGCCAGAAGGCGCCGAACCGCGCGAGCCCCGCGCAAGTCGCCGAGGCGACGGTGCGCTGCCTGAAGCGCCACGTGCCGTCGGCGGTCCCGGGCATCGCGTTCCTGTCCGGCGGCCAGGGCGAGGCCGAGGCCACCCATCACCTCGACCTGATGAACCGGATCGGCGGCCTGCCGTGGGGCCTGACCTTCAGCTACGGCCGTGCGCTGCAGGCGACCGCGCTGACCGCCTGGAGCGGGGTGACCGCGCAGGTGCCGAGTGCGCAGCGCGAGTACCTGAAGCGTGCCCGCCTGAACGGTCTCGCGACGCAGGGCAAGTACGACCCGGCGCTCGAGAAGCAGGCCGCCTGAGGCCGCGGCCGGCTCTCCCGATGGCGAGTGTCCCCGAGCGGCCGGCCACGGCGGCGGCCGGCTGCATCGCGCGGCTGGACGGCGTCGGCTACCAGATCGGCGGCCGAACGGTCTTCGACGGCCTCGACATCGCGATCGAGCGTGGCAAGGTCACGGCGATCATGGGCCCGTCGGGCACCGGCAAGACGACGCTGCTGCGGCTGATCACCGGGCAGATCCGCGCCAGCCGCGGCCGTGTCGAGGTCGACGGCGAGGACCTTGGCGGGCTGGACACCGACGGGCTGTACCGGCTGCGCCGGCGCATGGGCATGCTGTTCCAGAACGGCGCGCTGCTGACCGACCTCGACGTCTACGAGAACGTCGCCTTCCCGCTGCGCGAGCACACCCGCCTGCCCGAGGCGCTGGTCGCGCGGATCGTGCTGATGAAGCTGCAGGCCGTCGGCCTGCGCGGCGCCGCGCGGCTGATGCCGGCGGAGCTGTCCGGCGGCATGGCCCGCCGCGTGGCACTGGCGCGCGCGATCGTGATGGACCCGAAGCTGCTGATCTACGACGAGCCGTTCGCCGGCCTCGACCCGATCGCCATGGGCGTGGTGCTGCGCCTGATCCGCAGCACCAACGACGCACTCGGCCTCACCAGCATCGTGGTCTCGCACGACGTGCAGGAGATCGGGCTGCTCGCCGACCGCGCCTACCTGCTGTCGGCGGGGCGGGTGGCCGCGGCGGGCACCCCGGCGACGCTCGCCGCCGATCCCGCCCCGGCGGTGCGCCAGTTCATGGGCGGCGAGGCGGACGGTCCGGTGCCGTTCCACTATCCGGCGCCGGACTACGCCGAGCAGCTGCTCGGCGCCGAGGTGCCGACGTGAGCTTCCTGCCGGAACTCGCCTCGAACGGCCGCGGGCTGATCGAGAAGTGGGGGCGCTTCACGCTCTTCACCGGGCGGCTGTTCGCGGTCACGCCGCGGGCGCTGCTGCGCCCGGGGCTGCTGATCGAGCAGGTCTACAACACCGGCGCGCTGTCGCTCGTGATCGTGATGCTGTCCGGCCTGTTCGTCGGCATGGTGCTCGGCCTGCAGGGCTACGACCTGCTGCGGCGCTTCGGCTCGACCGAGTCGCTCGGCTCGGCGGTCGCGCTCGGCCTGCTGCGCGAGCTCGGCCCGGTGGTCACGGCGCTGCTGTTCGCGGGCCGGGCCGGCACCGCGCTGACTTCCGAGATCGGCCTGATGAGCGCGACCGACCAGCTGTCGGCGATGGAGATGATGGCGGTCGATCCGGTGCGCCGGGTCTGCGCGCCGCGCTTCATCGGCGGCGTGATCGCGATGCCGCTGCTGGCGGCGATCTTCAGCGCCATCGGCATCTTCGGCGGCCAGCTGGTCGGCGTGACGCTGATGGGCGTGGATGCCGGCCAGTTCTGGTCGCAGATGCGCGGCGCGGTGGAGCTGCGCGACATCACCGAGGGCGTCATCAAGAGCGGGGCCTTCGGCCTCGCCTGCAGCGCGATCGCCGTGTTCGAGGGTTACCACGCGGTGCCGACCGCCGAGGGCGTCGGCCGCGCTACCACGCGCACCGTCGTCACCTCGTCGGTCGCGGTGCTGGTGCTCGACTACATGATCACCGCGCTGCTGCTGTGAGCGGAGGAGAGTTCCGATGAGACAGGCCAGGGCCATCGAGCTGAGCACCGGGTTGTTCGTGCTGCTCGGCTTCGCGTCGCTGTTCTTCATGATCACGCAGATCACGAACCGCGGCCTCGTGTTCCACGAGCAGAACTACCACCTGACCGCGCGCTTCGACAACGTCGGCGGGCTCAAGGTCGGCGCGCCGGTCTCGATCGGCGGCGTCACGGTCGGGCGGGTCGAGTCGATCGACTACGACATCAAGACCTACAAGGCGGTCGCGCGCCTCGCGATCCAGAGCCGCTACGACCGCGTGCCGAACGACAGCGACGTCGCGATCTACACGGCCGGCCTGCTCGGCGGCCAGTACGTCGGCCTGAGCCCGGGCGGCTCGGAAACTTATTTCAAGGACGGCGATCAAATCGAGTTGACCCAGTCGGCCGTCGTGCTCGAGAACCTGATCAGCAAGTTCCTGTTCGACAAGGCCGCGCAGGGGGATGCCAAGAAGAGTGAAGGAGCCAGCAAGTGAGCACCCGCCCGCTGTCGATCCGCCTTGCCGCCGTCCTGCTGGCCGCCGTCGCGGCGCTGGCCGCCGTGGCGCCGCCCGCGACGCCGGCGCGCGCCGAGGACGCCACCGCCACGCTCGGGCCGCAGGAGCTCATGGAGACCGTCTCCAAGCAGCTGTTCGAGGCGCTCGATTCCAACCGCGCCGCGATCAAGAAGGACTCCGAGAAGGCCTTCCCGCTGGTGGATACGATCCTGCTGCCGCACTTCGACACCGACTACGCCGCGCAGCTCGTGCTCGCCCAGAACTGGCGCAGCGCGACCCCGGAGCAGCAGAAGCGGTTCGTCGCGGCGCTGTACCGGGCGCTGCTCAAGACCTACGGCGGCGCGATCGCCGACTTCACCGCCGACCGCCTCAAGCTGCTGCCGTTCCGCGGTGACCCGGCGGCGACGCAGGCGACCGTGCGCACGCTGGTGACCCGCTCGAGCGGTGCCTCGGTGCCGGTGGACTACCGGATGCGCAAGACCGAGGCCGGCTGGAAGGCCTTCGACGTGATCATCGAGGGCATCTCGTACGTCAAGAACTACCGCACCGACCTCGGCGCGGAAGTCAGCCAGAAGGGCCTCGACGCCGTGATCGCGCGGCTCGAGCACGACGGCCTCAACGTGCAGATCGCGGGCGACAAGTCGGCGGCCACGAGCGGCAAGCACTGAGACCGATGGGCGACTTCACCCTCGAGGGCTCGCAGGGCCGCTACCGCCTGAGCGGGGTCGCGGACATGAGCAGCGCCCGCGCGCTGCTCGAGCGCGGCTACGCGGAGTTCCACGGCCAGCCGAAGATCGAGGTCGACCTCGCCGGGCTCACCGGTGCCGACAGTGCCGGCCTCGCGGTGCTGCTCGCCTGGATCAGCCGGGCGCATGCGTCGCACCAGGCGCTGCGCTTCACGGGATTGCCGGCCACGCTCGCCGCGCTCGCGCGGGTGTGCGGCGTCGAGGCGATGCTCGGGTCAGCCGCCGCCACCGCGTAGCGGTCAGGTCCGCGCCGGATCCTCGAGCCCCGCCGCCGCGGGCAGCGCCCGCGCCGGCAGGCCATCGCCGGGCGCCCCGTCGCTGGGCGCTACTGCATCGATCGCGCGCCCGTCCGGGAGCGACGGATCCGCCGGCGCTTCCGCGGGTACCGCGACCGCGGTCTCGACCGCCGCGCCGGCGGCATCGGCCGGCGGCGCCACGGGCCGGCCGCCGCTGTCGCCGGTCGGGTCGTCGTACGTCTCCTCCGGCAGGTTGCCGTCGCGCACCAGGTACTCGCGGTGCGCGAGGTAGGCGTTGCGCATCACCGCGTACGGGTCGAAGGCCTGCCGCAAGGCCTCGTCCGTCGACAGCAGTTCGGTGCGGATGCCGAGGAAGCGCAGCCCGAACAGGGCGTACTCGGTGCTGGTCGCGCTCACGGTCTTGTTCTTCGAGTAGCGCAGGTAGTACTCGCCCGACGTGAAGTGGTCGACGAGCCGCGCCGGGCCGTCGCGCAGGTCCGACGGGCCGAGGAACGGCAGCACCAGGTACGGGCCGGTCTTCACGCCCCAGACGCCCAGCGTCTGGCCGAAGTCCTCGTCGTGCGCGGCGAGCCCGAAGTGCGTCGCCGGGTCGAACAGGCCGCCGACGCCGACCACCGTGTTCGTCAGCAGCCGCAGCGTGTCGCTGCCGGCGTCGCGGAACTTGGCCTGCAGCGCGTCGTTCAGGATGACGGTCGGGTAGGCGAGGTTGGCGAGGAAGTTGCTGACCACCTCGCGCGCCTTCTGCGGCACGACCGCGCGGTAGGCCTTGGCCGCCGGCCGCGCCAGCATCCGGTCGAGCGCGTCATTGAAGGCGTAGGTGGCGCGGTTGACGCGCTCGAACGGGTCCTTCGGCGGCTCGGCCGCCGCCGCGGGGCAGGCGCTCGCGGCGCCGATCAGCAGCAGGGCAACGTGGGTGGCGGCCCTTCCGCTGGGCCGATGGGCGGTGCGCGGCATCGCGTCCTCCTGTCAGGAGGGCCAGTCTAGCAGCCCGCCCCGGCCTACAGGCGTCGCCCGTCCGGCGGCGGCATCGGCAGCGGCTCGCCGCGCTCGAGCGCCGCCTGCGCCCGCGGCGGCAGGTACTCCTTCAGCTCGTCGATGCGCGCCTTGTAGCGGCTGCGCTGCACCGGCGTGACGTTGGGCGTCGCGAGCGCGAGCCGCAGCGTCTCGATCGCGAGCGTCAGGTCGCCGCTCATGACGTGGTACTCGGCCATGTAGTAGTTGGCCTCGGCGGCCTCGCCGGCCGCGCTCGCGGCGAGCGCGATCTGCCGCACCTGTGCCTGGGTCGGCGGCACGTTGTTGAAGAGGTCGAGCAGCACCGCGTGTGCGAGCCGCGGGTCGTCGGCGCGCATCAGCGTGTCGGCGTAGCGCACCGTCACCGGCACGTTGCGCGGGAACAGCTCCTTGGCGCGGGCCAGCACCTCGCGCGAGCCCTCGACGTTGCCGGCCGCGAGCAGCGCCTGGCCGAGCGCCGAGTGGTACTCGATCGTGTCCGGGTGCCGCTGCACGAGGTCGCGCAGGATCGGCACGGCCTCGCCCGCCGCATTCGCCTGCACCAGCGCGATCGCCCGCCCGTAGTAGCGGTAGTCCGCGACCGCGAGGTCGACGTTCGCGGCATCGGCGTACACGTCGCGCGGGTTGTCCTCGGGGCCGAAGGTCATGACCCGCACGCGCTCGCGCGCGAGGCGATAGCCGGTGGTGTCGACCGGCCGCACGATCGGGTAGCTGCTGGCGCGCGCCTTGGCCTCGGCGACGCGGCCGCTGGTCACCGGGTGGGTCTGCAGGAACTCGAGGATCTTGGCGTTCTGGCCGGCGCTGCCCATGCGGCGCTCGAGGGTCTCGAAGAAGCTCGCCATCGCGTTCGGGTCGTAGCCGGTCGCCGCCATCACGCCGATGCCGACCCGGTCGGCCTCGTACTCGTTCTCGCGCGAGAAGTTCAGCTGGTGCTGCAGTGCCGCGCCCTGGCCGACCATCACGCCGGCCATGCCGACGTTGGAGTTGCCCGAGACCGCGCCGAGCACGATCGCCGCCAGCATCGCCGCGGTCGAGGCGAGGCTCGCGCGGCTCGCGTCCTGGATGCTGCGCGCGATGTGACGCTGCGTGACGTGCGAGATCTCGTGCGACAGCACGCCGGCGAGCTCACTCTCGCTCGCGGTCGCGAGCAGCAGCCCGGCGTTGACGCAGACGAAGCCGCCGGGCAGCGCGAAGGCGTTGATGCCGCGGTCCTTGACCACGTAGAAGGTGAACTTGACCGTGCCTTCCTGCGCGTGGCTCGCGAGCCGCTCGCCGACCGACTGGATGTACTCGTTGATCTCCGGGTCGTCGATGATCTGACCCTGGTCGCGCAGGCCCTGGATGACCATCGCGCCGAGCTTGTACTCGTCGCTCTTGGTGAGGATCGAGTCGACCGGCGTGCCGATGTCCGGCAGTTCCTGGCTGGCCGGGGCCGCGCCGAACGCGGCGCCGGAGGCCAGGGCCGCGACCGCGGCGGTCACCAGCAGGCGGCGGAGCAGGGGATGGGTGCGCATGGTGCTCGTTACGACCGCGGCCGGGGGTGGAGGTTCCGGGGGCCGCGGCCCGCCTACAGGCTGTCCGAGGCGAAGTCGGCGAGGCGCGAGCGCTCGCCGCGGACCAACGTCACGTGGCCCGAGTGTGCCCAGCCGCGGAAGCGGTTCACCACGTAGGTGAGCCCGGAGGTCGTCTCGGTCAGGTAGGGGGTGTCGATCTGGGCGATGTTGCCGAGGCAGATCAGCTTCGTGCCCGGGCCCGCCCGGGTCACCAGGGCCTTCATCTGCTTCGGCGTCAGGTTCTGGGCCTCGTCGAGGATCAGGAACCGGCTCAGGAAGGTGCGGCCGCGCATGAAGTTCAGCGAGCGGATCTTGATCCGGCTGCGCAGCAGGTCGTTGGTCGCGGCGCGCGCCCAGTTGCCGCCCTCCTGGCCCTGGGTCAGCACCTCGAGGTTGTCCATCAGGGCGCCCATCCACGGCTCCATCTTCTCCTCCTCGGTACCCGGGAGGAAGCCGATGTCTTCGCCGAGCGGGATCGTCACCCTCGTCATGATGATCTCGTTGAAGCGACGGTTGTCGAGGGTCTGCGCCAGGCCCGCGGCGAGCGTCAGCAGCGTCTTGCCGGTGCCGGCGGGGCCGAGCACCGTCACGAAGTCGATCTCGGGGTCCATCAGCAGGTTGAGCGCGAAGTTCTGCTCGCGATTGCGCGCCGTCACGCCCCAGACGTTGTGGCGCTCGGTGCGGAAGTCGTGCACCAGCTCGACCACCGCCTCGTCGCCCTGCACGCTGCGCACCGTCGCCTCGACGCCGTTCGGCGTGTCCTCGTAGAGGAACAGGTTCGGGTGCCACTCGCGCACCGCCGGGCCGCGCAGCCGGTAGAAGGTCCGGGCGTGCTCCTTCCACGACTGCATGTCGGCGCCGTGCCGCTCCCAGAAGTCCGCCGGCAGCGCCTGCGTGCCGGTGTAGAGCAGGTCCGCGTCCTCGATCGTCTGGTCGCTGAAGTAATCCTCGGCGTGCACGCCGAGGATCGCGGCCTTGATCCGCAGGTTGATGTCCTTCGACACCAGCGTGACCTCGGCATCCGGGTGAGCGCGCTTGAGCGCGAGCGCCTGGCCGAGGATGGCGTTGTCGGCGCCGTGGCCCGGCAGCTCCGGCAGCCCGGCGTCGAGGTTCTTGGTCTGGAAGAACAGCCGTCCGGCCGGCGGGCGCTTGCCGCCGCTGCCGTTCAGCGCGTTGGGCAGCGCCAGGCCGCGGTCGATCTCGTCCTTAGTCGCGCCCTGCATCAGCTCGTCGAGGAAGCGGCTGACCTGGCGCACGTTGCGTGCCGACTCGGAGAGCCCCTTCTTGCCCGCGTCGAGCTCCTCGAGCACGATCATCGGGATGTAGATGTCGTGTTCCTCGAAGCGAAAGATCGCCGTCGGGTCGTGCATCAGCACGTTCGTGTCGAGCACGAACAGCCGGCGCTTGGCGCGCGCGCTGCGGGGCATGGTCGGGTTCACCTACAGGGCACGGGCGGCCGCGAGCACGGCCGCGGCATGACCATCGATCTTCACCTTGCGCCACTCCTGCCGCAGCACGCCCTTGTCGTCGATCAGGAAGGTGCTGCGCTCGACGCCGAGGTACTTGCGGCCGTACAGGCTCTTCATCTGGATCACGTCGAAGGCCTTGCAGACCTCGCGCTCGGGGTCGGCGAGCAGCTCGAAGGGGAAGCGGTGCTTCTCCTTGAACTTGAGGTGCGAGGCCACCGTGTCGGGCGAGACGCCGACGATCAGGGTCTTGGCCTTGCGGAATTCCGCGGCGAGGTCGCGGAACGCCTCGCCTTCCTTGGTGCAGCCGGAGGTGTTGTCGCGCGGGTAGAAGTACAGCACCAGGCGGCTGCCGGCCGCGTCCTTGAGCCGCCAGCGCCCGGCGGTCGAGTCGCCGCCGAAGTCCGCCACCTTCTTGCCGATCGTCACTGCCGCCATGCCGGTTCCCGCTGCGCTCAGTTCTTGACCGGCTCGAGGATCGCGTCCAGGTTCAGGTGGTCGCAGAAGTCCATGAACTCCTCGCGCAGCACGCCGAGGTGGATGCGGCTCGGCACGTTGATCACGAGCCGCAGCGAGAACATCGGCGCGCCGGTGTGCGCCGCCGGATAGCTGCGGGTGTCGAGCTCGGCGATGTCGATGCCGCGCGCCGAGAAGAAGCCCGACACGCTCGAGACGATGCCCGACTGGTCGAGGCAGACGATGTCGACCGAGTACGGCAGCATGTCGCCGCGCACCGCGCGCTGCTCGGTGCGGCGCATCTGCAGCGCGATGTCCGAGGACTCGGCGACCTTCTTGATCTCGGTCTCGATCTTCGCGAGCGAGTGCCAGTTGCCGGAAATCAGCAGCGCGATGGCGAACTCGCTGCCGAGGGCCGACATCCGGCTTTCGACGATGTTCCCGCCGCAGTCGGCGATCACTCGGGTCAGGTCGTGCACCATGCCGGTGCGGTCGCTGCCAATGGCAGACAGGGCGATCAGCTGCTTCATCCGGGGGGAAGGCTCGGGGGAGGGCGGGTGAACGGCTAGTTTACCCTCCGCCGGCACACCGAGGGAAACCGCCGGGGCTTCCGCGGCTTGCATCGCCCGGCGACGCCTCAGTACCATGCCCGGCCCCCGGTTCCCGAGAGCCTGATGTACGCCGGCAGCCTTGTCGCGATCGTGACGCCCATGACGCCGGCCGGCGACATCGACTACGCCGCCTGGGAAGCGCTGCTCGACTGGCACGTCGCCGAGGGCAGCGACGGCATCGTGGTCTGCGGCACGACCGGCGAGTCGCCGACCGTGACGCTCAGCGAGGCGGTCGAACTCACCCGCCGTGCGGCGGCGCGCGTGCGCGGCCGCGTGCCGGTGATCGCCGGCAGCGGCACCAACGACACCGCGCGCAGCATCGAGCGCACGCGCGAGCTCGCCGAGGCCGGCGCCGACGCGGTGCTGGTGGTGACCCCGTACTACAACAAGCCGACGCAGGAAGGCCTGTACCAGCACTTCAGCGCGATCGCCGACGACTCGAGCGTGCCGGTGATCCTTTACAACGTGCCCTCGCGCACGGGCGTCGACCTCCTGCCCGAGACCGCGGCGCGCCTCGCCGGGCATCCGCGGATCGTTTCGCTCAAGGAGGCCACCGGGAACCTGGCGCGGCTCGCCGAGCTCCAAGAGCGCTGCGGAGCCGAGCTCGAGCTGCTGTCGGGCGACGACCCGATCGCGGCCGAGTCGATCCTGGCAGGCGCGCGCGGGGTGATCTCGGTCACCGCGAACGTGGTGCCGCGGGCGATGCGCGAGATGACGCACGCGGCCCTGACGGGCGATGCGGAGCGCGCCCGCGGGCTCGATGCCGCGCTGCAGCCGTTGCATCGCGGCCTGTTCGTTGAAGCCAACCCGATCCCGGTCAAGTGGGCGGTCGAGCGCCTCGGCCGGATCGGTTCCGGAATCCGCCTGCCGCTGACGCCATTGTCGGCGGCGGGCCAGCACACGGTGCGCGAAGCCTTGCGCGCCGCGGGGGTTGCATGTCACTGATCGTCCGACTTCTGTCCATCGCGGCACTGGCCGTGCTCGCCGGCTGCCACCTGTCCCGCGAGGACGCGTGCACGGACCTGCAGCACTACGGCCAGGCGAGCAGCGTGCCGGCGCTGAAGCCCGCCGAGGGGCTGCCGGCTGCCAACACCAAGAACGCCCTCAAGATCCCCGACGCCGGCGAGCCCAAGCCGCGCGCGCCGGGCGCCGTCTGCCTCGACCAGCCGCCGAGCTTCTACCCCGACCGGCCGAAGCCGAAGCCGACCAAGGGCTGACGAGTCGATTGCCTCGGCGGGGAGCCCCGGTTAGGCTTCGCAGCCGCCGGAGAGGTGGCCGAGTGGTCGAAGGCGCTGGACTGGAATTCCAGTAATACCCTCACAGGTATTCGTGGGTTCGAATCCCACCCTCTCCGCCACACTCGCGCGCGGCAGCAGTGACCGGAAAGGCCACCGATCTCTTTTAGTATCATAGGTTTATCAATCAAACTTCCCGTGCTCCCTGGCAGCCCGGCCGCCTCTGGCGCCGGCCCGTCGCGCCGCAGGCGCGCCGGCCGAGGCCAGCGGCAACCGAGCCGGCGGAGTCGAGCGAGCAAGTTGCGTTCCATGGTGGCCCGCGCCGGTTCCTCCGCGACGATCAGCCGTAAACCCCGTCAGGCCCGGAAGGGAGCAGCGGTAGCGGTGCGATCGGGCGCCGGAGGGGTGCTGGCGCGGGCCGCCTCCCTTCCGACGGGGCTCCGGCCATGAGCTATCTGGTCCTGGCCCGCAAGTGGCGGCCGCGTGCGTTCGACCAGCTGGTCGGCCAGGAGCACGTGGTCCGCGCGCTCTCGAACGCGCTCGACACCGGCCGCGTCCACCACGCCTTCCTCTTCACCGGGACCCGCGGCGTCGGCAAGACCACGATCGCCCGCCTGCTGGCCAAGGCGCTGAACTGCGAAACCGGCGTCTCGTCGCGGCCCTGCGGCATCTGCTCCGCCTGCCGCGAGATCGACGAGGGTCGCTTCGTCGACCTGATCGAGGTCGATGCCGCCTCGCGCACCAAGGTCGAGGACACGCGCGAGCTGCTCGAGAACGTCCACTACGCGCCGGCCCGCGGCCGCTACAAGGTGTACCTCATCGACGAGGTGCACATGCTGTCGGGCCACTCGTTCAACGCGCTCCTCAAGACCTTCGAGGAGCCCCCGCCGCACGTGAAGTTCCTGCTCGCGACGACCGACCCGCAGAAGCTGCCGGTCACGGTGGTCTCGCGCTGCCTGCAGTTCCACCTGAAGCGCCTGCCGCCGTCGCAGATCGCGGAGCGCCTGGCCGCGATCCTGGCGGCCGAAAAGATCCCGGCGGAACCCGCGGCGCTGCCGCTGCTGGCGCGGGCGGCGGACGGCAGCCTGCGCGATGCGCTGTCGCTGCTCGACCAGGCGCTCGTGTTCGGCGCCAACACCGTGGTCGAGGCGGACGTGCGCGCGATGCTCGGGACGATCGATCGCGGCCACGTCGCGCGCCTCGCCGAATGCCTTGCCGCGGGCGATGGCGCGACGCTCGTCGCGACGCTGCGCGCGCTCGATGAGCAGGCGCCAGACTACGACCAGGTGCTTGCGGAGCTCGCCGGTCTCCTCGAGCGCGTCGCCCTCGAGCAGGTGGTGCCCGGATCGGGCGGCGAGGCGGCCACCGACGGCGCGCTCGTCGCGGCGCTCGCGGCGCGGCTGCCGGCCGAGGACGTGCAGCTCTACTACCAGATCGCGCTGCTCGGCCGGCGCGACCTCGGGCTCGCCCCGGAGCCGCGGGTCGGCGTCGAGATGACGCTGCTGCGGATGCTGGCGTTCCGGCCGGCGTCCGGCGAGGCGCCGTCGCCCGCCGGCCGGAACCCGGGCGGTCGTGCGACGCCGGCCGCCCCTCCCGCGCCCGCTGCCCAAGCCGCGGCGGTCCGTCCGCCCGCGGGTCCGGCGGCGAGCGAGGCGGGCACGCCGGACTGGGCCACCCTGGTCGCCTCGCTGGATCTCTCGGGCGCCGCGCGCCAGCTCGCGGCCAACTGCACGTTCGCCGGTCGCGAGGGCGACACGATCCGGCTGCGGCTCGACCGGCGCAGCGAGGCGCTGCGCACGCCGCAGACCGAGGAGCGGCTCGGCCAGGCGCTGGCGCGCCACTACGGCGGGGCCGTGCGCGTCGTGATCGATCGCGAGGAAGGCGCCGGCGGCGGCGCCCCGACGGCCGAGACGCCGGCGCGGATCGAGGCGCGTGCGGCCGCGGCCGAAGTGGCGGCCACGCGCGCGGCGCTCGAGACCGAGCCGGCGGTACGCGCGCTGATGGATCGCTTCGGCGCCAGCGTCGCGCCGGACACCGTCAAGCCCAACCGCTGAGCAACGAGGAGCGAGCGATGAAGGGTGGTATCGGCAACCTGATGAAGCAGGCGCAGCAGATGCAGGCCAACCTGCAGAAGGCGCAGGCGGAGCTCGCCACGCTCGAGGTGACCGGCGAGTCCGGCGGCGGCATGGTCAAGGTCGTCATGAACGGCAAGCACGAGGTGCGCCGCGTCGTCATCGATCCGAGCGTCGCGGGCGATGACCGCGAGCTGCTCGAGGATCTCGTCACCGCCGCGATCAACGACGCGGTGCGCAAGGTCGAGGCAGCGAGCCAGCAGAAGTTCGCCGGCATGATGGGTGGCATGCAGCTGCCGCCCGGCTTCAAGATGCCGTTCTGAGCGCGTGAACTACTCGCCCGCCCTGGCCCGGCTGATCGGCGCGCTGCGGCGCCTGCCGGGCGTCGGCCCGAAGTCGGCGCAGCGCATGGCCTTCCACCTGCTGGAGCGCGATCGCGACGGGGCGCGCGAGCTCGGCCAGGCACTCGCCCTGGCGGTCGAGTCGATCGGCCAGTGCCGGCGCTGCCGCATGCTGTCGGATGCGGAGCTGTGCCCGATCTGCGCCAATCCGCAGCGCGATCCCTCGCTGCTGTGCGTGGTCGAGTCGCCGGCCGACGTGGTGGCGGTCGAGCAGTCCGGCAGCTACCGCGGCCGCTACTTCGTGCTGATGGGGCACCTCTCGCCGCTCGACGGCGTCGGCCCGGCCGAGCTCGGCGTCGACCAGCTCGAGGCGCAGCTCGCCGAGGGCACGCTGCGCGAGCTGATTCTCGCCACCAATCCGACGGTCGAGGGCGATGCGACGGCGCACTTCCTGGCCGATCTCGCGGCGCGGCGCGGCGTGCGCGCGACCCGGATCGCCCATGGCGTGCCGGTCGGCGGCGAGCTTGAGTACGTCGACGGCGGCACGCTCGCGCACGCGCTCGCCGGGCGCCACGCGCTCAGCTGAGCGGCGGTCAGCGCGGCCGGCGCTCGGGATAGCGCTCGCGGAACTCGCGCGCCAGCTCGACCACCCGGCGGTAGCTGTCATAGCGGCGCGGGCGGATCTCGCCCGCGGCGAGGGCGCTTCGCACCGCGCAACCGGGCTCGCTCAGGTGCAGGCAGTCCTGGAAGCGGCAGCCCGCCGCGCGCTGCCCGATCTCCACGAATCCGGAGGCGACCGCGCGTGGCGCCGGCAGCGGCGGGGCGTAATCACGGACACCCGGCGAGTCGATCAGGTCGCCGCCGCTCGCGAGCCGGTGCAGCACCGCGTGGGTGGTCGTGTGCCGACCCTCGTCGGTGGCCGCCGAGATCTCCTGCGTGACTGCGCGCGCCTCGGGCGCGAGCGCGTTCAGCAGGCTCGACTTGCCGGTACCCGACTGGCCGACGAGCACGCTCACCGCGCCGGCCAGGCGGGTCGCAAGCGCCTCGATGCCGGGGGCACCGCGGGTCGAGCAGTGCACGGTCGCGACGCCGATCGCGGCGTAGGCGTCGAGCTCGGTGGCGAGCACCGCCGGCAGCCCGAGCTCGGCCTTGTTGCAGGCGATCAGTGCGGCGACCCCGCACCAGGCGGCCCCGGCGAGGTAGCGGTCGACGATCGACCAGTCGGGCGCGGGCAGCGGCGCGACCACGACGACCAGCTGCGTCAGGTTCGCAACGATCGGCTCGGCGTGGCCGCCACTCGTCAAACGCTCGAGCGTGCGCCGGCGCGGCTCGAGCGCGTAGACAGTGCCGTGGTCGTCGCCCGCGTGCGCGTAGGCCCAGCGTGCCTCGTCGCCGCAGACGGCGGCGAGCTTGCGACCGTGCAGGCGGCACGGGATGCGCCGGCCGGCGGCGTCCTCGACCACGACTTGGCGGCCGTGGTTCGCGACGACGCGCCCGCGCTCGAGCGCTTCCGGCGATGCCGTGCCGCGCCCAGCCGCCATCAGCGGGTGGCGCGCTCGAGCGCGGCGATGCGGGCGAGTGCCGGCGGGTGCGAATCGTGCCAGGCCGAGTACCAGCGGTCCGGCGTCAGCGTCGAGGCGTTGTCGCGGAACAGCTTCACGAGGGCCGTCGCGAGCTGCCGGCCATCGGCGTGCGCGGCCGCGTACCGGTCGGCGGCGTACTCGTGGCGTCGCGACCACCAGCTGCCGAGCGGTCCCAGCGGGAACGTGAACACCGGCACGACCAGCACAAACAGCGCGAGCGCCGCATGCGCCGACGGCACCGGCACGCCCAGCGCCGCGTAAGCCGCCGGTGCCGCAGCCGCCCGGCCGAGCAGCGCGAAGCCGGCCAGCGCACCGCCGAAGCTGAGCGCGAGGCGCTGACGGATGTGGTGCAGGCGGAAGTGGCCGAGTTCGTGGGCGAGCACGGCCTCGACCTCCACGGGCGTCAGCCGCTCGAGCAGCGTGTCGAAGAGCACGATGCGCTTGTGGCGGCCGAAGCCCGTGAAATAGGCGTTGCCGTGGCTCGAGCGCCGCGAGCCGTCCATCACGTAGACACCGTCCGCGGCGAATCCGCAGGCGCTCATGACCCGTTCCACCGCCTCGCGCAGTGCGCCCGGCTCGAGCGGCCGGAAGCGGTTGAACAGCGGCGCGATGAAGCGCGGCCAGAAGAACGCGAGCCCGACGCCGAACAGCACCCACGCCGCCCAGGCGTACAGCCACCACGCCGGGCCGGCGGCGCGCATCAGCGCGAGCAGCAGCGCGACCAGCGGCAGCCCGAGCAGCGCCGCGACGGCGAGCGAGCGCGCGAGGTCGGCGAGGTACAGCCGCGGGGTGGTGCGGTTGAAGCCGAAGCGCGACTCGATGCGGAACGTCGCGTACAGCTCGAACGGCAGCCCGGCCGCCGCGAGCGCGAGCGCAAGCAGGGCGAGCGTCGCGACGCCGGCCGCGAGCGGCGGCCAGCCGAGGCGGGCGACGAGGGCATCGAGCGCCGCGAAGCCGCCGCCGAGCGTCACGAGCAGCAGCAGCAGCGCCTCCCACGCGAGCTCGAGGCGGCCGAGGCGCAGCTTGGCAGCCGTGTAGTCGGCCGCCTTCGCATGTTCCGCGGCGCTGATCACTGCGGCGAACGGCGCCGGCACGGCGTCGCGGTGCTCGCGCAGCGCGCGCAACTGCCGGCCGGCGAGCCACCAGCGGATCGCGACCATCGCCGCGAGCGCGGCCAGGAAGACTGTCGTGAGTGCCGGCATGGGTGGTCTCGCGGGAGGCGGCACTCTAGCCTCTGCTAGAATCACCGGCAACCGCGCCCATGCCGCAGCACGCCGACAACCTCGCCTGGATCGATCTGGAGATGACCGGGCTCGTGCCGGACGTCGACCGGATCATCGAGGTCGCGACGATCGTCACCGACCGCGACCTCAACGTGCTCGCCGAGGGCCCGGTGCTGGCCGTGCACCAGTCGGACGAGACGCTCGCGCGGATGGACGCCTGGAACCAGCGCACCCACGGTGCCAGCGGGCTGATCGAGCGGGTGCGCCGCTCGACTCTCGACGAGGCTGCCGTCGAGCAGCAGACGGTGGCGTTCCTCGCCGAGTGGCTCGCGCCCGGGGCCTCGCCGATGTGCGGCAACAGCATCTGCCAGGACCGGCGCTTCCTGGCGCGCTGGATGCCGGCGCTCGAGCGGCACTTCCACTACCGCAACCTCGACGTCAGCACCCTCAAGGAGCTCGCGCGCCGCTGGGCGCCGCAGGTGCTCGCCGGGGTCACGAAGGGCAACGCGCACCAGGCCCTCGACGACGTGCGCGACTCGATCCGCGAGCTGCGCCACTACCGCGAACACCTGCTGCGCGTCGGTTCGCCGTGACCGCGAGCCCGCTGGCGCGGCTCGTCGTCATGCTGCTGCCGGTCGCCCTGGTCGGGCTGCTGGCGCGCGCCTACTACACGCCGGACGAGCCGCGCGAGGCGAGCATGGTGGTCGCGATGGCGACCCAGGCGGGCAAGTCGCTGCCGACGCTGGCCGGCCGGCCGTTCGCGGAAAAGCCGCCGCTGCTGTACTGGCTCGGCGGCGCCGCCGTCGCCGCCCTCGGGCCGAGCCCGGCGGCGGCACGCCTGCCGAACCTCGCCTACCTGCTGCTCGCGGCGGCGGCGATCGCCGCACTGGTCGCGCGCGCCGCCGGGCCACTCGCGGGCTTCGCTGCGGGCATCGTTGCCGGCACGGCGCTGCAGCTCTACCAGGTGCTGACCTGGCTCGCGACCGATGCGCCGCTGGTGGCCGGCGTTGCGCTCAGCCTCTACGGCACCTACCGTGCGCTGGCCGCGGGCGCCGCACGCGAGCGGCTCCTGGGCTACGGCGCGCTGCACGCCGGCCTCCTGATCGCGTTCTTCGCCAAGGGCTTCGCCGGCTGGCTGGTGCCGGTGTCCGCCTGGCTCACCGTGGTGCTGCTCGAGCGGCGCTGGCGCGAGTTCCTCGCCCGCGAGCTGTGGGCCGGCGGCCTCGTCGTGCTCGCCTTGATCGGGCTCTGGGCGCTGTGGGTCGGCGCGAGCCCGGGCGGCGCGGAGTCCCTGCGCGTGCTCTTCTGGTACAACCTCGTCGGCCGCGTCGTGCCGCTCGCCGCGCCGCCCGAGCTCGCGTACGCGAGCGGCCACGGCAACTCGCCCGGCAAGTACCTCGCCGAGCTGCCGCTCTACCTGCTGCCGTGGACGCCGCTCGCACTGGTCGCGCTCGGCCGTCTGCCGCGCACGCTGCGGCGCCGCGACGCGGAGGGCACGGCCTGGCGGCTCGGCTTCGGCGCGATCGCGCTGCCGACGCTGCTGCTGTCGCTCGCGGCCACGGCGCGCGGCGTCTACTACGGCCCGCCGGCGCTCGGCTTCGCGATCCTGGTCGGCCTCTACGTCGGCAGCGCCGCGACGGCGCTCGACCGCTGGGACCGCTTCGCCTGGCGCGCCACGGCCGCGCTCGTGGCGCTGCTCGCGCTGCTGGTCGCGGCGCTGCTCGGTACGCTCGCGCTGGCGCCGGCCGGGCGCACGCCGGAATCGACCCTGCTGCTCGGCGCGACCGCCGCGGTGCTGCTGGCGCTCGCGGTCGCGGCGCTCGTGCGCCGGCCGCGGACCGGGGCCTGGTCCTTCCCGTTCCTCGCGCTGACGCTCGCGGCGACCTTGTCGGTCGGCCTGCTGCCGGTGTACCTGCGCCTCAACGACTGGCTCGGCCTCGAGCCGCTCGCGGCGCGCATCGGGCGCGCCGCGGACCGGGCGCCGCTCGGGCTGCTCGACCCGGACGAGACGACGCTCGCGCTCGCGGCGCTCTACCTGCCGGCCGCGGCACCCCATCCGGTGCTCGAGAGCCGCGACCCCGCGCGCCTCGCCGCCGGGCGCGCTTCGCTCGGTCCGGACGGCGCACTGCTGTGGCTCGTGCCCGACCGCCGCCGCTGGGGTCCCGGCGCGTGGCTCGCGCTCGCCGGCTACGACGGCGAAGCGCCCGCGCCGCCGGCGGTCGTACCCCCGGCGGGCCTCGGCGATCTCACGGTGGTGTGCGTCTGGTCGCGCCCTGGCGGGCGCAGCTACGCGCTGCTCGCGCCCGTCGCCCGGTCCGCGCCCTGCCCATAGCGTTCGACACCCGGGTGTCGCGGTCCTATCATCGCCGCGGAGTCCCGCACATGGTCAGCCACCCCAGCCACCGCCGCCCGCCGGCCGGAGTCGCCTCCTGAGCGCCACGCCGCGCATCGCGCACCGCGGCGGCTGCCACTGCGGCGCCGTCGCCTTCGAGGTCGATGCGCCGGCGCTGCTCGACGTCTCGGAGTGCAACTGCTCGATCTGCGCGATGAGCGGCTACCTGCACCTGATCGTGCCGCAGGAGCGGTTCCGGCTGCTGACCGACCGCGAGGCGCTCAGCGAGTACCGTTTCGGGACCGGGGTCGCGCGTCACCTGTTCTGCCGGCGCTGCGGCATCAAGTCCTTCTACGTGCCGCGCTCGCATCCGGACCAGGTCAGCGTCAATGCACGCTGCCTCGACCCCGCGGGGATCGCCGGCATGCAGGTCAGCTCGTTCGACGGCCGCCACTGGGAGGCGGCCAGGGCCCGCCTCGACTGAGCCGGCCCGTGCCGTCGCTCAGCGCGGCGTGCCCGCGAGGAACAGCCAGGTTTCGAGCACGGTATCCGGGTTCAGCGACAGGCTGCCGATGCCCTGGTCGACCAGCCAGCGCGCGAACTCCGGGTGGTCGGACGGTCCCTGGCCGCAGATGCCGACGTACTTGCCCTGCGCGCGGCAGGCCTTGATCGCGAGCGCGATCGCCGCCTTGACCGCCGGGTCGCGCTCGTCGAAGAGCTTGGCGACGATCCCCGAGTCGCGATCGAGGCCGAGCACCAGCTGGGTCATGTCGTTCGAGCCTATCGACATGCCGTCGAAGTAGCGCAGGAACTCCTCGGCCAGCAGCGCGTTGGTCGGCAGCTCGCACATCATGATGACCCGCAGGCCGTTCTGGCCGCGTGCCAGCCCGTTGGCGGCGAGCAGGGCGGTGACCTGCTCGGCCTCCTTCAGCGAGCGCACGAACGGCACCATCACCTCGACGTTGGTGAGTCCCATCTCGTCACGAACGCGCTTCAGCGCCCGGCACTCGAGCTCGAAGCACGGCCGGAAAGTCTCGTCGACGTAGCGCGAGGCGCCGCGGAACCCGAGCATCGGGTTCTCCTCGTGCGGCTCGTAGACCTTGCCGCCGATCAGGTTGGCGTACTCGTTGGACTTGAAGTCCGACAGGCGCACGATCACCGGATTCGGGGCGAAGGCGGCGGCGATCTGGGCGATGCCTTCGGTCAGCTTGTCGACGAAGAACGACACCGGGTCGCGGTAGCCGGCCATCTGCGTGCGGATGGTCTGCTGCAGCGACGGGTCCAGCCGCTCGAACTCGAGCAGCGCCCGCGGGTGGACGCCGATCATGCGGTTGATGATGAACTCGAGGCGCGCCAGCCCGACGCCGTGGTTGGGGATGCCGGCGAAGTCGAAGGCGCGGTCGGGGTTGCCGACGTTCATCGTGATCTTCACTGGCGGCGTCGGCAGCGCGTCGAGCTCGATCTGGCGCTGCTCGAAGTCGAGCAGGCCGGCGTAGACGTGGCCGGTGTCGCCCTCGGCGCAGGACACGGTGACCTCGCGTCCCTCCGGCACGGACTCGGTCGCGTCGCCACAGCCGACCACCGCGGGAATGCCGAGCTCGCGGGCGATGATCGCGGCGTGGCAGGTGCGGCCGCCGCGGTTGGTGACGATCGCCGAGGCGCGCTTCATTACCGGCTCCCAGTCGGGGTCGGTCATGTCGGCGACCAGCACGTCGCCGTGCTGCACGCGCGCCATCTCGCGCACGTCGCGAATCAGGCGCGCCGGGCCGGAGCCGATGCGGCTGCCGATTGCGCGCCCGGTCGCGAGCACCGTGGAGCTGCCCTTGAGCGTGAAGCGCTGGATCGAGCGTCCGGCGCGGCTCTGCACGGTCTCGGGGCGCGCCTGCAGCACGTAGATCTCGCCGTCGCTGCCATCCTTCGCCCACTCAATGTCCATCGGGCAGCGGTAGTGCTCCTCGATCAGCAGCGCCTGGCGCGCCAGCGCCTCGACATCGGCGTCTCCGATCGAGAAGCGGGCGCGGTCGGCCGCCGGCACGTCGACGGTCTCGACGCGGCGGCCGCGGCCGGCGTCGCTCGCGTAGACCATCTTGACGGCCTTGCCGCCGAGGTTGCGCCGCAGGATCGCGGGCCGGCCGGCGCGCAGGCCGGGCTTGTAGACGTAGAACTCGTCGGGGTTGACGGCACCCTGCACGACGGTCTCGCCGAGTCCGTAGGACGCGGTGATGAACACGACCTCGCGGAAGCCGGAATCGGTGTCGAGCGTGAACATCACGCCGCTCGCACCCAGGTCGCTGCGGACCATGTGCTGGATGCCGACCGAGAGCGCGACCTGGGAGTGATCGAAGCCCTGGTGGACCCGGTAGGCGATCGCGCGGTCGTTGAACAGCGACGCGTACACCTCGTGCATCGCCTTCAGCATCGCCTCGCGGCCGCGCACGTTCAGGAACGTCTCCTGCTGGCCGGCGAAGGAAGCCTCCGGCAGGTCCTCGGCGGTCGCCGAGGAGCGCACCGCGACCGCGATCGACTCGCCGCCCATCCCGGTCCAGGCGTCGACGACCGCGCGCTCGAGCGCCGCCGGAAACGGCGTCGCGAGGATCCAGTCGCGGATCTGCGCGCCGGTCGCCGCCAGCCGGTCGACGTCGTCGACGTCGAGCGTCGCGAGCGCCTCGCGGATCCGCCCGGCCAGGCCGCCGTGCGCGAGGAATTCGCGGAAGGCGTCGGCGGTGGTCGCGAAGCCGCCCGGCACGCGCACCCCGACGCGCGCAAGGTTGCCGATCATCTCGCCGATCGAGGCGTTCTTGCCGCCGACCCGCTCGACGTCGTGCATCCCGAGCTGCTCGAAGGGAACGATGTAGGTGGTCACGCCTCACTCCTCGACCGGCGGCATCCCGGCCGCGAATTGTGCCGCATTCGCGGCCAACCTGCGTGACGGCCGGCGTGATCCGCGTCGCACCGCCGGCGGGCGCCCGGCGCGGTACACTCCGTGCCGGAGGTGCCGGCTTGCCGAAGCGCACGGTGTTCTTCGTATCCGACCAGACCGGCGTCACGGCCGAGACCATGGGTCACAGCCTGCTGACGCAGTTCGAGGGGCTCGCGTTCCGGGCGGTCACGCTGCCGTTCGTGGCGACCCCGGAGAAGGCCGCCGAGGCGCGCGCGCGCATCGATGCGACCGCCGACTCGGAAGGCGAGCTGCCGATCGTGTTCAGCACGCTGATCAAGGACGAGCTGCGCGACGAGGTCAAGGCGGCGCGCGCGGTGTTCCTCGACTTCTTCGACGCCTTCCTCGGCCCGCTCGAGAGCGCGCTCGGCGTCAAGAGCTCGCACGCGGCCGGCCGCGCGCACGGCATGGCGAACCTCGAGACCTACACCGCGCGCATCAACGCGACCAACTTCGCGATTGCCAACGACGACGGCACGCACACGCGCGACTACGAGCAGGCGGACGTGATCCTGGTCGGCGTGTCGCGCTCCGGCAAGACGCCCACCTGCCTGTACATGGCTCTGCAGTACGGCATCTACGCCGCCAACTACCCGCTGACCGAGGACGATCTCGAGGGCGGCAAGCTGCCGGCGGTGCTGCAGCGGCACCTGCCGAAGCTCTACGCGCTGACGATCCGGCCGGACCGGCTGCGCGAGATCCGCCACGAGCGGCGGCCCAACAGCCGCTACTCCTCGGCGCAGCAGGTGGCCTTCGAGGTGCGCGCGGCCGAGGCGCTGTACGACCGGATCGGCATCCCGTACCTCGACACGACGCTGTGCTCGGTCGAGGAGATCGGCAGCCGGATCATGCAGGCGACCGGCATCGAGCGCCGCCTGAAGCCCTGACCGGGGCGTGACGGAGTTCGCAGCGCGCGGTGCCGAACCTGCGCGTGTTCTCAACTCCGGAACGTGCGCCAGACCTTGAAAATCCGTGTGTTATATTCGATCCATGCTCGGTGACCAACTCTGCGCGGCCTCGTGGCGAGCACGTCCCGGCAGCTTCGTCGGCCTGATGACGCTCTACGAGAGCAACTACATCCGGCTCGGCTGGCTGGCCGGCAACCTGCGCGCGCTCGACGGCGAGCATCGCTCGCGGGTCGCGGCCGACCTCGAGCTCAAGCTCGCCGTGCTCGAGCGCGGGCCGTACACGACGATGCTGCAGCTCACCTACGCGTTCGGCGGCGGTCCGGACGCGCCCGATGCGCCCGACCTCGCGGTGCGCGTCTACCACGACGCGCGGGTCGCCGAGGCGCACGCCTTCGGTGCGCCACCGCGCGCGGCGGATGACCTGCGCTCGCGCTGGACGCGCAACGTGATGCTGAACAAGTGGCTCGAGTACTGCGTCGAGCGCGGCCACCGCTTCGGCGCAGCCGCCTGAGTCTCGCGCCGCGCCCGGCGCGCCGCTCGCCATGAGCATCGGCGACAAGATCACCGCCCTCAAGCTTCCCGGGCTCGGCGCGCGCCGCTCGACCGAGGAGCAGGAGCGGCTGCTGAAGCTGTACTGGAACCGCGCCGAGCTCAAGAAGGAGCTGGCCGGCCTCGACGACGAGCTCTACCAGCTGCGCGACCGGCTGAAGCAGCAGGAGGCGGCCACGCAGCGCGTGCGCGACGAGCGCGAGTCGCTCGAGACGCTGCTCGGCAACCCCGAGCTCGGCTACGGCGCGCTCGTCTACTTCCAGCTGAACGGCCTGTGGCGCGCCTGCCGCGGCCAGCTCGAGCAGTTCGCGGCGGAGCTACGCCGCCAGCAGGAGGACCGCGAGCGCAAGCGCCAGCTGGTCGAGTTCCACCAGGACCGCCAGGGACGCGTGCAGCTCGCCGGCGAGCGGCTCGCCGAGGCCGAGGCGGCGCTCGCCGCCGAGCAGGGCGAGGGCGCGCGGCTCGCGGCCGAGCTCGAGGCCGCCCGCGGCCTGTGGCACTACTTCCGCCGCCGCCGCCTGCAGGACGAGCGGGTCCGCCACGCGGCCCGGCTCGGCGCGGCGCAGAACTTCCTCGACGACATGCGCGAGTCGCGCCGCACGATCGAGAAGGAGCCGTGGCCGGAGTTCACCGGGCTCTCGCTCGAGGGCCGGCGCGCCATCAACAATGCCGTGATCGCCTATGCGCAGCTGCTGTACGCGCGGCTCGCCGAGTCGGGGCTCGCGCTGCACGCGCGCCAGGCGCGGCAGAAGGGCGTGCAGGAGAGCCACTACGGCGCGCGCGCGGAATGCGAGGCGATGATGGCCGAGATCGTCGCCGGGCTCGCGCTGGTGCGCTCGCAGAAGGACGTCGCCGCCGAGGTCCGTACCCGCACCGAGGCGCTCAAGAACGCCGCGACCTACCGCCACCCGGAGGACACGGTGCCGGACCCGGGGTCGCTGCCGTCGGCCTTCGTCGGCCGCGGCGTGCCGGTACGCGAGCCGAACGTCCTCGTCGAGGACTTCTGGGACGTGTACTCGGTGCTGCTGCGCTGAGCGGCGGCGCGCGCGCCCGCCGTCAGGGCCGGCGGGGCGTCTGCAGCTGCGAGACGCGGGTCGATGCGCCCTGCAGCGACTGGCCGAGGTCGACCAGGATCTCCGAGGCCTCGCCCAGGTTCGCGTCCGGCTCGTCGTCGGCCTTGAGGTCCTCGAGCGACTTCAGCGCCGGCTGACCGTGCGCCGCGCGGCGCGCGTTGATGCGCGCCAGGCGCTCGGTGTCGAGCTCCTCGCGCTCCGCCTTGCGCGCCTTCAGGTTCAGCGACACGGTCTTCTCGACCCGCAGCTTCTCGACCGCCTCGGCGTCGCCGAGCAGCGCCTTGAGGTCGGGGTCGGTCGCCATGCGCGCCGCGTGGGAACGCGCGATCGCGTCGAGCGCCCCCGAGAGCGCGTGGTCGGGCTCGAATTCGACCGAGCGGATCCGGTCCCACGGCAGCGCGCTGTCGCGGGTCGACTCGCCGACCTCGGCGGTGCTGATCATCGACGGCAGGCTGATCTCGGGGATCACGCCGCGGTTCTGCACGCTGTCGCCGGTCACGCGGTAGTACTTGCCGATGGTCACCGTCAGCTGGCCGAAGCCGGCGTTCGGGCCGAGCGCGAAGCGGTCGAGCGGGTACAGGTTCTGGACCGTGCCCTTGCCGTAGGTCTGCTGGCCGATGATCAGGCCGCGGCCGTAGTCCTGGATCGCGGCCGAGAAGATCTCGGAGGCCGAGGCGCTCGAGCGGTCGACCAGCACCACCAGCGGGCCGTCCCAGATCTCGCCGTTCTCCGGGTCGTCCAGGACCTCGATGCGGCCGCCGGTCTCGCGCAGCTGCACCACCGGGCCGCGGCGGATGAAAAGGCCGACCAGGCTGGTCGCCTCGGACAGGTGACCGCCGCCGTTGCCGCGCAGGTCCATCACGATGCCGTCGACCTTCTCCTTCTTGAGCTCGCCGATCAGCCGCGCCACGTCGCGCGTGGTCGAGCGGTAGTCCTTGTCGCCGGTGACCTTGGCCTCGTAGTCCTGGTAGAAGCTCGGCACGTCGATCACGCCGATCTTGTACTCGTGCTCGCCGCGGGTGACCGTGCGCACCTTCTTCTGCGCCGCCTGCGCCTCGAGCGTGACCTTGTTGCGCACGAACTCGAGCGTCGACTCCTTCGACCCCGGCGTCGCGCCGGCCGGCAGCACCGACAGCCGCACCAGCGTGCCGGCCGGGCCGCGGATCAACTGCACCACATCGTCGAGCCGCCAGCCGACCACGTCGACCAGCTCGCCGTTCTTGCCCTGGCCGACGGCGGTGATGCGGTCGTTGACCTTGATCTGGCCGCTGACCGCGGCCGGTCCGCCGGCGATCACGTTCATCACCGTCACGTGGTCGTCGATGAGCTGCAGCGAGGCGCCGATGCCCACGTACGACAGCTTCATCTGGATGTTGTATTCCTCGCTGGAGCGTGGCGAGAGGTAGTTCGAGTGCGGGTCGTAGACGTGCGCGTAGGCGTTCATGAACGTCTCGAACACGTCGTCGCTGGTGACCTGGTCGACGCGCTTCAGCACGCGCTCGTAGCGCTTCCGGAGGACGTCGCGCGCCTCGGGCCAGGTCTTGTTCGCGAGCAGCAGCGACAGCGCGTCGTTCTTCACGCGCCGCCGCCACAGGTCGTCTTCCTCGGCCTGGGTGGCCAGCCACGGCGCCTTGGCGCGGTCGAAGGCCAGCGACTCGTCGAGCGAGAAGTCGGGCTCGGTCTCGAGGTCGGCGATCGCGCCCTTGATGGCGGCGCGGTTGCGCTCCTGGAAGCGCGCGAACACCGCGAACGCGGGCTCGACGTTGCCGGTGCGGATCGCCTCGCCGAGCTTGTAGCGGAAACGCTCGAGCTCGGCGATGTCGCCGGCCAGGAAATAGCTGCGGCTGCCGTCGAGCGACTCGATGTAGCGGTCGAACACCAGCGAGGACATCTTCTCGTCGAGCACCGCCTGCCGGTAGTGCGAGCGCTCGATGACCTCGCCGACCAGGCGCGCGACCTTGCGGTGGCGCTCGGTCGGCACGAGCTCGGTGCTCGGGCTCGCGGCCGGGACCGCCGCCGGGCGGTTGGCCGTGGAGCCGGTGAACAGCAGGCCGACGAGCGCCAGCGCCGGCATGGTCAGCGCAAGGCGCGAGGCGCGGCCGGGGCGCCGCGGGGAGGAGGGCTTCGGGGCTGGGGTCATGGGGAGGATAGACTACCGGCCGGCGCGGAGCCGGCGAAGCGGCCTGAGTCGCGCTTCCGCTGTCGTGTCATGGATTGGAGCGTAAGGACCGGGGGGGCCGGGATCAAGTGCCGCCCCGGGGAGGGGTGCATGTCGCCGCTGGCCGTCCTGACCGGGATCATCTTCGGGTCCGCCGTCACCATCGTCATCGGCCTCGCCATGGTCGTCACCGTGTTCCTGGCCATGTCCGGCGAACAGCCGGGCCTCGCGCGCGAGACCGGGCCGCTGCTGCGCAGTTTCCTGCTGTTCCTGGCGCTGGCCTTCGTGTCCGGCTACGCCTTCGTCGGCGTCCTGCGACAGCGCCGGTGGCGCTGGCTCGCGCAGGGCGGTACCTGGGCCACGATCGCCGCGCTGGCAGCCTACTACTGGCCCGCCTGAGCCTCGACTGGGTTCGACCGCGTAGCCCGGCGGGTCGTTCCCGCACGCCTCAGGGGTTCGACCGCGCCCGGGGTGGCGCGTCGGCCCAGAGCATCGCGCCGAGATCGTCGCCCTGCTGCTGCTGGACGTGGAGTCCCGGCACGCCGCGGCGGTCGAGGCCGAGGAACACGGTCACCCAGGCATCGTCGTAGACCGGCACGAGCTTCAGGCGCCGCACGCCGCGCAGGCGGCTCGCCAGGTCGCGGTGGTCGCTGAACGGGGTCGCCCGCAGGCTGGTGACGAGGGGGACGGCGGCGTCCGGGCCGGTCGAGCGGGCGAACGGCAGCGGCCGGGCCGCCTCGACCGCCAGCGCCTCGGCGAGCGTCGAGCCCCCGACGTGACCGATCGGCGCCGGGAAGGCGGCGCGGGCATCCTCGCGGGTGCAGTGGCGGTCGCCGGGAGGGGCCGGCCGGGCCGGGGCGGCCGCGGCGAGGCCAAGCGCGAGCGCGCAGGCACACACCGGGCGGCGGACGGGCGGCGGCATGCGCGGGTCCCTGGCCGGGGCGGAACGCCCCGGGATCCAGCGTGCCGGGCACGGCACGAAAGGGACGTGACGCGGCCCGCAGACCGGCCGGGCGGCCGGATTATGTCGCCTCGCCGCCGGGGCAGGTCAGAGGAACTGCACCACCGGGGCGCGCTCGCCGGCCTCGTAGCGCACGAAGCGGTTTCGGCCCTGCAGCTTCGCGGTGTAGAGCGCCTGGTCGGCCGCCTTGACGAGCGCCTCGACGCTCGCGAAGCGCTGCCCGCCGCCGTGGGTCGCGTAGCCGATCGACACGGTCACCGACACCGGCTGCGGCGCAATGTCGTGACGGGTGTTCTGGAAGGCCTGCACGATGCGCTCGCAGACCGTGCGCGCGATGTCGCGGTCGGTCGCCGGCAGCACCAGCACGAACTCCTCGCCGCCGTAGCGGGCGACCACGTCGACGCGCCGCACCGCGTTCTTGAGGATCGCGGCGGTGGTCTTCAGCACCTTGTCGCCGGCCTGGTGGCCGTAGGTGTCGTTCACCCGCTTGAAGCCGTCGAGGTCGCAGAAGGCGATCGACAGCGGCCAGTCGTTGCGGCTCGCCTGGTCGAACTCCTGGCGCAGGTACTGCTCGAGGTAGTTGCGGTTGTAGACCCCGGTCAGCGGGTCGCGCCGCGACTCCTCCTCGAGCTCGCGGGCGCGCTCGGAGAGCGAGTCGGCCGTGTCGCGCAGCTGGGTGATCTCCTGCATCGCGTGCAGGTTGCGGATCATCAGCACCTCGCGCGCCTGGTCGACGATGGCCTCGGGGTCTGCCAGCACGTCGGTCTCGTAGATCGCCTCGGTCTCGGGCACGAGGCTCGAGATGCGCTGGATCACGCGGCCGAACTCCTCCTTGTCGAGGCCAAACACGCGCTCCACCTGCTGCGCGGTCTCCTGGAACGGCTTCTTGTCGTTCGGCAGCACGAAGATGTCGACCAGCGGGCCGGACAGCGCCACGCAGCGGTTGAAGCCGTCCGCCGGGTCGAGCACGCGGCGGTTGTCGAGCTTGTGCGAGTGGCCGATCGCGGTCGACAGCCGCTCCGGCAGGTTCCACTGCTTCATCAGCCACTGGCCGACGTCGGCGTGGTCGACGCCGATGCGCTTGCGCTCGTGGGCGGCCAGCTCGCGGTGCGACTTCTGCAGCTCGGCCGTGTCGCGGTAGAGGTCCGGCACCGCCTTGTCGAGCGCCAGCATGCCGATGTCCTGCAAGAGGCCTGCGAGGAACAGCTCCTCGAGCAGCGTCTGGCCGGTGGCCTCGCCGAGCGCACGGGCCGCCGAGGCGCCGAGCAGCGCGCGGCGCCAGTACAGCGGGTGGTTGACGCCGTTCGGCTTCGCGCCGCGCAGCGACTTCACCAGCGAGAAGCTGAGCGCCAGCGTCAGGGTCGCATTCAGGCCGAGCACGATCAGCGACTGGCGCAGGTTCTCGCTGCGCCGGCGCTGCGCGTAGAGCGGCGAGTTCGCGATCCGCAGCACCTTGGTCGCGAGCGCCGGGTCCATGCCGATCGCCTTGGCGACCTTGCCCATCTCGATGTTCGGATCCTGCGCGAGCTGGATGATGTGGCTCGCGACGCCGGGCGGCGAGGGGAAGTTCACCAGCGAGCGCAGCTGGGCGTCGAGTTCCGGCGTCATGCCAGCGGACTCCGAGGGACAGGCCATCTTTGCCGGCGCCGACGCGCCGGTCCTGAAGCCTGTAACGTCCGGGCTCGCTGAATCTTTAGGGGAGACCCCTAGCTTCCGGTTTTGCCTCAGCGCCGGGCCGCCGCAGGGGCCGGCTCAGGAGCCGGACGGCCTGGAAGATGACATAAGGGCCGAGCAGCAGGCCGAGGGCGGCGGGCGAGAGCCGCAGCAGGTCGCCGTAGAGCTTGCCGAGGAAGGTGAGCAGCCCGCCGTCGTAGGGCCCGAGCGTCGCGCTGCCGGCGAGGTAGACCAGGAACGGCAGCAGCACGATGCCGAAGCCGCCGACGATGCCGAAGATAACGAGCTCGCGGCGCAGCCGGGCGCGCCGCGCCGCCTCGGCGGGCGTCAGCTCGGCAGCGGCGGGCGGCGGGGCGGCGGACATCGGGGGCTCCAGCAGGGGCTGCCTATAATGGCGAGCGGCACCGCGGCGGACAACCGGCGGCGGGTCGGACGCACGCAGGGGGTAGGACATGGCCGGGAGCGGCGAGTTGCGGGCGGCGGTCATCGGCGTCGGATACCTCGGCCGGTTCCACGCGCAGAAGTGGGCCTCGCTGGCGGGCTGCCGGCTGGTGGGGATCGCGGACCCCGTCCCGGCGACGCGCGCCGCGGTCGCGGCCGAGCTCGGCGTCGCCGCGCACGCCGACTGGCGCGAGCTGCTGGGTGCGGTCGAGGCGGTGTCGATCGCGACGCCGACGCCGCAGCACCACCCGATCGCGAAGGCCTGCCTCGAGGCGGGCATCCACGTGCTGGTCGAGAAGCCGATCACGACCACGGTCGCCGAGGCCGAGGATCTGATCGCGACCGCGGCGCGGGCCGGGCGCGTGCTGCAGGTCGGCCACCTGGAGCGCTTCAACAGCGCCGTGCGGGCGATCGAGGGCATCGTCACGCGGCCGCGCTTCATCGAGTCGGCGCGGCTCGCACCGTTCCGCCAGCGCGGCACCGACGTCAGCGTCGTGCTCGACCTGATGATCCACGACATCGACCTGATCCAGAGCATCGTGCGCTCGCCGCTGCGCTCGGCCGAGGCGATCGGCGCCAAGGTCTTCTCCGACGACCTCGACATCGCCAATGCCCGGCTGACCTTCGAGTCCGGCTGCGTCGCGAACGTCACCGCCAGCCGCGTCAGCCTCAAGACCGAGCGCAAGCTGCGGCTGTTCGAGGACGAGGCATACCTGTCGCTCGACCTGCAGCAGAAGATCCTGACCGTGATCCGCAAGGGCGCCGCGCCGGCGGTGGGCGACCTGCCGCAGGTGGCGATCGACGAGCGCACGTACGAGCAGGGTGACGCGCTGCTCGCCGAGATCCAGGCCTTCGTCGACTCGATCCGCGGCGGACGCGCGCCGCTCGTCGGCGGCGCCGAGGGGCGCGCCGCGCTCGAGACCGCGATCCGCATCGCCGCGCTGGTGCGGGGCGAGAGGGGCTAGCGGGGCAGGCGCGCCGCCAGCGCGTCGGCAAGCGCCTGGTGCTCGGGCGCCGGCGGCTGGTAGGCGGCGAGTTCCGCCCGCGCGCCCGCCGGGTCGCCGGCGTCGGCCAGCAGGTACGCCCGGCACAGCCGGTCGACGTGCGCCGGCGGCGGCGCGCGGCGCGTCAGGCGCTCGCAGCCGAGGTCCGCGCCGGTGCGGTCGCCGGCGAGCCGCCGCGCCACCGACCACAGGTTGATCAGGTCGGCCTCCTGCGAGGAGAGCCGGTCGACCATGGCCGGATCGTGCACCGCGAGGTACGCCGGCAGATCCTCGAGCGCGCGCAGGTAGGCGGCCGAGGCCCCAGCAGGGTCGCCGGTCGCGAGCAGCGCCGCGCCGAGGTCCTTGGCGGCGAGCGGCGAGTGCGGGTCCTGCGCGAGCTCGGCGCGCGCGAATGCCGCGAGCGCGGCGCCACGGCCGCTCTCGAGCAGCAGGTCGCGGTACTCGCGCCGGCCGCGCGAGGCCTCGAGCGCCATCGACTGCCGGAACGCGGCCAGCGCCGCGTCGACGGCGCCGCGCTCGGCCTCGACGCGGCCGAGCGCGAACCAGGCGCTGGCGGCGTCGGGGAAGGCGCGCACCAGCACCACCGGCCAGGTCGCCCCCGGGCGCGCCGCGAGGAACTCGCGGTACTCGCGTGCGGCCAGCTCGTGATGGCCGGCCTTCCACTGGTCGCGCGCGTCGAGGTAGAGGCTGAGCAGCTGCGACTGCCGCTCGCGCAGCGCGTACAGCCCGAACGCCGCGAGGTGCAGGAGCAGCAGCGCGGCCAGCACCGCGAGCGCCAGGCGCCGCCGCGGATGCGCTGCCGGTGCGCTCATCGTGCGCAGCTCAGGGCCGGCCGACGCTCAGGTAGAGCGACACGAAGCTGTGCTCGGCGACGCCGAGGCCGAGGTAGAGCGGCCCGATCGCGCTGTCGGCCGACAGGAACAGCGCGCCGCCGTACAGGCGGCTGACGCCGCTGCCGTCGAAGCGCCCGCCGACGTCGGCGCCCTCGAGCGACACGCCGCCGTACAGCGCCGGCAGGAACGGCGCAAAGGTGGCGAGCCGCTCGCGCACCACCGCGCGCACGAACGCGACGCGGCTCGCGAGCAGCTGGTCGCGCTTCAGTCCCGACAGGTTCTGGAAGCCGCCGAGCGTGAACGCCTCGGCGAGCGGCAGCGTGCCGCCGAGCGCGCTGTCGTAGCGCGCCGCGAACAGGAAGCTGGTGCGCTCGCTGCCGAAGGCCTGCTGGGCCTCGACCGCGACGCGGTCGTAGGTGGTCTCGCTGCCCAGCATGCGGCGCGCGAGGTGCGCATCGGCGCTCAGCAGGAAGCCGTGCCGCGGGAAGTCGAGGTCGTCGAGCCGGTCGAGGACCAGCGAGGCACGCCAGGCCGCGACGCGCTCGCGCCGATCGGGCTGCACCGGCTCGCCGCTCGTCAGCGCGACGCTGTCGAAGCCGCTTTCGAGGCCGACCCGCAGCTCGCCGTAGGCGCCCAGCAGCACGCCGAGGTCGATGCCGCCGCGCAAGCGGCGCAGCCGGTACGTGCCGAGCGGGTCGTGGTCGGCGTACAGGCTGCGCTGCTGCTGGCTGAGCTCGAGCGTCGGCGCGACGAAGCTGTGGCGCGCGGCGTCGAGCGGCTGGCGCAGCTCGGTGTCGAGCGAGTTCGTCCAGCCGAGCCGCACCCGGTTGCGCCACTCGAGGCCGCGGTCGTTCAGCCAGGTGGCGCGGTGGTCGAGCGACAGCAGGAAGTCGCTCTCGCCGGCGAAGTCGGTCGCGAGCTCGCCGGCCGCGTGCACATAGTTCGGGCCCCAGGGCTTCTCGACCGGCCGCAGCACCAGCGTCGCCCCGTCGCTGCCCGGCACGACCGTGCCGACCACGGACTCGAAGTCGTCGGTGCGCAGGATCTCGCGGATCACGGCGTCGGGGTCCGCCGGATCGAGGTCGGCGCCGACCAGGCGGCGCACGGCTGCCGGGGCGACGCGCGTCAGGCCCGTGGTATCGAGCTCGAGGCGCGCGTAGCGCGGCTCGTCGCGTTCGCGCCGGTGCGCCGCGACCCAGTGCTGGTACTCGTCCGGGGCGACGGCGAGCGCGGCGAGGCGCGGCGCGGCGGCGCGCGTCGCCGCCTCGGCGGCCGGGATCTGCGAGGTGCCGTGGGCGAAGTCGGTGGAGCTGAAGTTGCCGAGCTCGGGCCGGATCAGCACGTCGTCGGGTCCGAGGGTGGCGATCGAGTTCGCGACGTTCTGCTCGGTCAGGATCGTCAGCGTCTGCTCGGCCGCCGACAGCAGCGAGCCGAGTTCGGCGCGGCGCAGCAGCGGCGTGCCGACATTGACCACGATCACGCGCTCGGCGCCGAGCCGACGGGCGACGTCGATGCCGACGTTGCGCACCAGGCCGCCGTCGACCAGCAGCCGGCCGTCGATCTCGACCGGCGCGAACGCGCCCGGCACCGACATGCTGGCGCGGATCGCGGCCGCCAGATCGCCGTGGTCGAGCACCACCATCTCGCCGCTCTCGAAGTCGGTGGCGATCGCGCGGTAGGGGATCGGCAGCGCGTCGAACGGCCCGCGCGCCGCCGGCGCGACCAGCGCCTGCAGGTAGAACTGCAGGTGCTGCCCGGTCACGACGCCGCGCGGCAGCAGCAGCCCGGCGCCGCGCTGGCCCACCTCGGCGGCGCCGAGCTGTTCGCGGTCGAGTTCCTTGGCGTACGGCGAGCGCTCGGCGCGCTCCGGCTGGTCGGTCAGCAGCCGGTCCCAGTCGGCGGTGCGCATCGCCGTCTCGATCTGGTCGGGCGAGGCGCCGGCCGCGTACGCGCCGCCGATGATCGCCCCGGCGCTGGTACCGACCAGGCAGTCGATCGGCACGTGCAGTTCCTCGAGCACGCGCAGCACGCCGATGTGCGCAATGCCGCGGGCGCCCCCGCCCGAGAGCACGAGGCAGACCTTCGGCCGCGTCGGCGCGGCCTCGGCACGGCTCGCGGGCGCCGCGAGCACGCCCAGCAGTGCGAGCACGCCGAGCACGGCGCGGTGCCGGGCGGAGACGCTCACGGGTCGCGGCCGGTTTCGAGGTGGAAGCGGTGCATCAGCCGGTGCAGGAACGGCGCCAGCAGGATGCCGGCGGCGACGATCACGACCAGCCCGCAGTAGAGCGCGTAGGTACCGGCGAACAGCTTGCCGGCCTCGGTGCGCGGCGGGTCGACCGGGCCCATCCCGCCCAGCAGCATCGCTGCGTTCAAGTAGGCATCGGTCCAGCCGAGGTGCTCGAGCGCGTGGTAGCCGAGCATGCCCGCGGCGAGCGACACGGCGATCAGCGCAAGCGTCAGCGCCGCGTGCCGCGCGAGCCGGCGCAGGAAGACCCTCGGAGGTGCGAGTCGATCGGAACGCTTCTCGTACATGCCGCTCACCGGTGGCCGGGTGCCTAGCATCTCACGGCACGACGAACTCCACCGCCTTGGGCAGGACGGTCAGCGTCGCCGGGGTATGGCCGAGCAGCTGGCCGTCGGCCTCGAGGCGCGCCGGCGGCTCGGCGTCGATCGAGAGCTCGCGCAGCGTCGCATGCCGGACCGCGGGATCGCGCAGCAGCGTGCCGGTGTAGATCTTGGCGAGCCGCCAGAGCGCGCTCGCCCTCGACAGGTGCTCGATGGCCACCAGGTCGAGCAGGCCGTCGTCGGGTCGTGCCACCGGCGCGAAGCGCATGCCGCCGCCGCAGGCCTGGCCGAGCATGGCGAAGGCGACGAACAGCGGCCCTTCGAGGCGTACGCCGTCGCCGGCGAGCTTGAAGCGCGGCGCGCGGTAGCGCGCGAGGCCGGCGATCACGGCCCGCAAGTAGGCGAGCGGCTGCTTGCTGCGCCCCTCGAGCTGCTCGAGCACGTAGCTGTCGTAGCCCGCGCCGGCGACGTTGATGAAGAAGCGCGCCGCCGGCGCGCCCGCCTCGCGGTAATCGATGCGTCCGGCGTCGACGGCGCGCACCCGGCCGGCGGCAAGCATGCGCGCGAAGGCCGCCGGCTCGCGTGGCGCGGCCATCTCGCGCGCCCAGTCGTTGCCGGTGCCGAACGGCGCGACCGCGAGGCGGGGTCGGCGCGCGCCGCCGAGCGCGCCGTTCAGCACCTCGTGCAGCGTGCCGTCGCCGCCGACCGCGAGCAGCGTGCGCGGCCCGGCGGCGAGCCCGGCGCGCGCGAGCTCGGTCGCCTCGCCCGCGCGGTGCGTCGTGACCTGCTCGAACGCGACGCCAGCGGCCTCGAGCGCGCGGGCGAGCTGCGTCCAGCGGCGTTGGGCGCGGCCGCCGCCCGCGGCCGGGTTGACGATGGCGAGCACCGGCAGGCTCATCGCTCGGTCGCGGTCGCGGCCGCGAGCCCGCAGGCGGCGACGACCCGCGCGAAGTCGGCCGGCGGCTCGGCCTCGATGCTCAGCGGCTGACGATCGAGCGGATGATCGAACCGCAGCGCCGCGGCGTGCAGCAGCAGTCGCGTCAGCCCGAAGCGCTCGCGGAAGTGGCGGTTGTGCCGGCCCTGGCCATAGGTCGTGTCGCCGAGGATCGGGTGGCCGGCGTGCTTGAGGTGCCGCCGCAGCTGGTGGCGCCGGCCGCTGACGGGCTCTAGCGCGACCAGCGCGTAGCGGCTCGTCGGGTAGCGGTCGACGCGCAGCGGCAGCTCGATCGTCGCGAGCCGCTCGAGCCGGGTCGACGCCGCGCGGGCGGGGCCCTCGGCCTCGTCGGCCAGGCGCGCGAGCGGGTGGTCGATCGTCAGCGCGGGCGGCGGCCAGCCGCGCACGACCGCGAGATAGCGCTTCGCGACGGCGCCGGCGGCGAACGACGCGGCGAGGATCGCGAGCACCTCCGGCGACAGCGCGAACAGCAGCACGCCAGACGTCGCGCGATCGAGGCGATGCACCGGCCAGACGTGCCGGCCCAGCTGGTCGCGCAGCTGCTGCACGGCGAAGGTCGTCGCGCGCGGCTCGAGTCCGGTGCGATGCACGAGCAGCCCGGAGGGCTTCGCGATCGCCACCAGCGCATCGTCGGCGTGGAGGATTTCGAGGCGTGGCTCAGGGCATACTGCGCGCGGCGCACGGCGCGCCGCGGAGGCGTTGACATGGTCGAGCAGAGGCGGCGCGCGCACGGCCCGGGCCGGCGGACCCGTGACGACTTCACCCGGGTCCGCCGGGTCCGCGAGCTCGCCCGCTACGACGCCGAGACCGTGCACGGCATCCTCGATGCCGGCGCGACCTGTGTCGTTGCGCACGTCGTCGACGGTCGCCCGGTCGCGACGCCGACGCTGCACTGGCGGATCGGCGCGCGCGTCTACTGGCACGGCAGCATCGCGAGCCGGATGCTTCGGGCCAACGCGTCGGGCGGGGAGGTGTGCCTCACCGTGTACCTCATGGACGGCTGGGTGCTGGCGCGGTCGGCATTCAACCATACCGCGAACTACCGCTGCGCGATGCTGTTCGGCCGGCCCGAGCCGGTGACCGCGCCCGAGGAGAAGCTGCGCGTGCTGCGGGCGTTCAGCGAGCACTGGTTTCCCGGCCGCTGGGACGCGCTGCGCCCGGTCCACAAGCGCGAGCTCGGTGCGACGCACGTGCTGTCGATGCCGATCGATGCCGCTTCGGCCAAGGTCCGCAGCGGCGATCCCGCGGAGCCCGCCCGCGATCAGGCGTGGCCGGTCTGGGCCGGCGTCGTGCCATTCCGCCACGGGCTCGGGGCACCGGTGGCCGCGGCGGGCCTGGCGCCCGGCCTGCCGAAGCCGCGGCTCGCCGCCCCCGGTCGGGCACCGCCGGGAGGCGGCCGGCGCGGCCGCGGATGAGCGAGGAACTCGCCTACCTGAGCGCGCGCGAGGCGATCGACCGGTTCGCCGCGCAGCGGCTCTCGCCGGTGGAATGGATGCAGGCGCTGCTCGCGCGTGCCGAGCGGCTGGCGCCGGCCTACGGCGCGACCGTCGCGATCCATGCCGAGGAGGCGCTGGCGGCCGCGCGCGTCGCCGAAGCGCGCTACCGCGCCGGCACCGCGCGCCCGCTCGAGGGCGTGCCGGTCGCGATCAAGGAGGAGACCTCGGTCGCCGGCTGGCGGCGAACGATCGGATCCTGGCTGCACGACGAGGTGCCCACGGCACATCACCCGATCGTCGATCGGCTGGTGCGGGCCGGGGCGATCCCGCACCTGCAGACGGCGGTGCCGGAGTTCTGCGTGATCCCGCAGACGCACTCGCTGCGCTTCGGCGTCACGCGCAACCCCTGGAACCGGGCGCTGACGCCCGGCGGCTCGAGTGGCGGCTCCGGGGCGGCGCTCGCCGCCGGACTCGCGCCGCTCGCGACCGGCAGCGACATGGGTGGCTCGACCCGCATCCCGGCGGCGCTCGCCGGCGTGTATGGCTACAAGCCGCCGTTCGGCCGCCTGGCGAGCACGCCGGGTGAGGAGCTCTTCGCCTTCGCCGTCGAGGGCCCGCTCGCCCGCACCTTCGACGACCTGGTGCTGATGCAGAACGCCATCGCGGGGCCGCATCCGGCGAGCTACACGGGCATGCCGGCGGAGCGGCTGGCGTCCCGCTACCCCGACCTCGACGGCGCGCTGATCGGGCTCGCGCTTCCCGGCCGCGACCGGCCGCTCTGTCGCGACACGCGCCGCGGCCTCGAGGGCGCGGCCGAGGCGCTGCGCGTGCGCGGCGCGCGGCTCGAGGCGATCGAGCTCGACTGGGACCCGGCGACGATCGGCGACGTGCTGATCGAGGCGATCTTCGGCATCTACTTCGACGAGTACCTTGAGGCGTATTCGGCCGCCGACCTCGAGCGCGCGACGCCCTACCTGCGCTGGCTGGTCGGGCGGCACCGGGGCCGGCGCAACTCGATCCTTCGCGCCGCCGCCCTTGCGAGCCAGCTGCACCAGGAGCTCGATGCCAAGCTCTGGAGCCGTGGCGCGAAGGCACTGCTGTGCCCGACGGTGCTGACCACCGAGATGCCGGCCGACCTCGACGTCTCGGTCGCGCGAACGGTCGACATCGAGGGGCAGGCGGTCGACAGCTACCTCGGCTGGGTCTTCACGCAGCCTTTCAACCTGCTGTCGCGCTACCCGGCGCTGGCCGTTCCGAGCGGCCGGGCGGTGAGCGGCGTGCCGACGAGCGTCCAGGTCGTCGGGCCGCCGTACGGCGATGCGGCGGTGTTCGAGGTGGCGTTCCACCTCGCAGCCGCCGGGCTCACCGACCTCTACCGCACGGCCTTCCCGCCGGCGCCTTCCCGAGGACCCCATGTCTAACGATCCCGCGACGCCGACGCTGCGCCGCTCGCTCGGTTACTGGGACCTGATCGTGTACGGTCTCGCCTACATCGCGCCGATCGCGCCGCTGTCGACGCTCGGCTTCGTCTGGGACGCCTCGCACGGACTGATCGCGCTCGCCTACGTGCTGGGCGGCGTCTGCATGTACTTCACGGCCAAGAGCTACGCGGTCATGACCGAGACCATCCCGACCGCGGGCTCGGTCTACGGCTTCGCGCGCCATGCGCTCGGCCGGCTGCCGGGCTTCCTCGGCGGCTGGATGATCCTCCTCGACTACCTGCTGATTCCGGCGTTCGTGTACGTGCTGATCGCGGTGGCCATGGAGACCCTGGTGCCGGGCGTCGATCGGGGTGTGTGGATCGCGCTGATGGTCGCGGTCACCACGTTGATCAACTGGTTCGGCGTCACGGTCACGACGCGCGCCAATTTCATCGCCGTCGGCGCCCAGGTGGTCGTGGTACTGGCGCTGCTCGGCCTCGCCACCGTCGCGCTCTACCACGGCAAGGGCACGGGCAGCCTCACGCTGCAGCCGTTCTGGATGCCGGGGCGATTCGACGCCGGCGCGATCTTCACGGCGACCTCGATCTGCGTGATGTCGTTCCTCGGCTTCGATGCGATCTCGACGCTCTCCGAGGAAGTGGAGGGGCATGACCGGCGGCTCGTCGGCCGCGCGATCATCGCGGTGCTGGTGATCTCCGCGGGCTTTTTCGTCGTGGTCAGCTGGGTGCTCGGCAACGTTCTCGCCGGCATCCGCCTGCAGGATCCGGCCGCCGCCGCGTACGAGGTGACGCGCTACGCGATCGGAGCCTGGGCGGCGGTGGTGCTCGCCTGGGCGTATGCGCTGGTCGTCGGATTCTCGAACGCACTGCCCATGCAGGTCGGCGTCGCGCGCGTGCTGTACGCGATGGGCCGGGACCGCCAGCTGCCGGCGGCGCTTGCGCGGGTGCATCCGCGCTACCACACGCCCTACGTCGGCATGCTGGTGACGGCGGCCCTCTCGCTCGCGGTCGCGATCGTGATGCGCAACATGATGGACGAGCTCGCGACGATCGTGAACTTCGGCGCGCTGTCGGGATTCGTGCTGCTGCACATCTCGGTGCTCGTGCACTTCGGCGTGCGCGGGCGGTCGCGCCAGCTGTTCGTGCACTGGCTGTCGCCGCTTGCCGGCATCGCCGTGGTCGCAGCCGTGTTCTCGGGGATGAGCCGCCTCGCGACCGAAGTCGGCCTCGGCTGGCTCGCCGCGGGTCTCGTCTGGGGCCTCGTGCTGCACGCCCGCCGCCGCGACGAGCTCAGCGCCGGGCTCTGAACGGGCAGGCCCCGCTCAGCCGGCGAGCGGCACGCGCAATGCGACGGCCGCGGCCGCGTCGATCGCCGCGGCCTGGTGCGCCTGCAGCCCCTGTCCGCCCATCTGCATCAGTTCCTCGAGATACGGGTCGGACGCGGCACTGCGCTCGCCCGCGAAGGCCTCGATGACCGCGAGCCCGCAGAAGGGCACGTAGGCGTTCGAGTAGCCCCCCTCGTGGGTCGCGACGACCCGGCCGCCCGCAACGTCGTCCGCGGCGGCCAGCACGAGCTGGGCGAGCTCGCGGTACGTGGCGCTGGTCGCCATCATCCGCGCCATCGGGTCCATGCCGTTGGCATCGAGGCCGGAGGCGATCACGACGAGTTCGGGCTTGAAGCGCATCAGTGCCGGGATCACGGCGCGCTCGAAGGCGGCGACGTACGCGCCGTGCCCGGATCCGGGCGGCAGCGGCACGTTGAGGTTCGTGTGCGCGCCGCGTCCGCGACCGGTGACCTCGAGCTGGCCGGAGTCGACCGGGTAGCAGCGGTCCTGGTGCACGGAGATCGTCAGTACTGACGGATCGTCGAGGAAGGCGGACTCGGTGCCGTTGCCGTGGTGCACGTCCCAGTCGATCACGGCGATGCGTCCGAGTCGATGCACGCGCTGCGCGTGGCGCACCGCCAGCACGGCGTTACCGAACACACAGTAGCCGCGTCCGCGGTCGGGCTCCGCGTGATGGCCCGGCGGGCGGACCAGGGCGTAGGCGTTGCGCACGCGGCCGGCTACGACGGCGTCGACCGCGGCCAGGCAGCCCCCGGCCGCGAGCAGCGCGATCTCGTAGCTGCCGTGGCCGATTGTGGCGCTGTCGCCGATGGAGCCGCCGGCGGCAGACGACAGCTGCGCCACCGAATCGATGTAGCGCGGGGTGTGGAAGTACTCCAGCTCGCTGCGGGTCGCGGCGCGCGGCGCAATCCGCTCGAGACGGTCAAGCAGCCCGCTGACGTCGAGCAGCGACAGCAGGCGCCGCTTCGAGTCCGGCGACTCCGGGTGGCGGTCGGGCTGCACGAACGGATTGCCGTCGGAGAAACCGGCACCGCTGCCGGCGTCGTGCCAGAAGTAGCGCTCGTGCGCGACGAGGCCGGTGCGAGGCATGTAAGGCCAACAGCCGGCGGCGGCCCCTGCAGGGCCGCCGCCGGGGTCGCTAGTAGCGATAGGTCGCGGTAATGCCGACCGTGCGGGGTCGCACGCCGCGGCCGAAGTAGAGATTGTCCGTGCTTCCCGCTCCTGTCGCGGGGTTGTACGGCACGTTCGGATTGCAGTGCGCGCCCGAAGCACAGTCCCAGGCGATATCCCGCGACGAGAACAGCAGCGGGTGCGCGTTCGTCAGATTCGTGCCGAACAGCGACACGTCAAGCCCGTTGAATCGCAGGCCGGCACGGATCGAAAGATCCGCAGTGGCCGGCAAGCCCGGCACAGAGTCGTCAAAAAGGGCATTGCGGTCGTCGAGACCCGGCGTCAACGCGGTCTGAGCCGTCGTCCGCTGGTAGTCGAAGCGCACATATACCGTGCGTCCGCCCCACGAGGATAGCTGCGTCGCATATTCGGCAGACGCCAGGAATGACCACGGCGCACCCAGCAGTCGATCCCCCTCATTGACGACCGGGGCAGTTGGGCCGCTCGCGCCCGTGGGATCGGCGCAGAAGGCGCCCTGAGCCACGCGCGTGCCGGCGCACGAGTTCTGGGTGTAACGCGCGTCGGTGTAGGCGACCGTCAAGCCGAGGGTCAGCTCATGAACCGGCTTGTAGGTGATGTCGATGTCGCCGCCGCGGCTCTGTACCTTGCCGAGGTTCGCGAAGAACTGCTCGCCGCACGAAGGCAGGTAGACCTGCTGCTGGATCTTGTTCCAGTCGATGACGAACAGGCTCGAGTTCACCTGCAGCGTGCGATCGAGCAGCGTGTTCTTCGCGCCAATCTCGTAGCTCCACAGGTAGTCGGACGTGTAGCTGCCCGGGACATGGCGCTGGCCGTCGCTACCCAGCGGCAAACCCAGAGTGGCGAGGTCCGGTGCGCAGGCGGCGGCAACCTGGATGTTGATGCCGCCCGCCCGGTAGCCCTTCGACGCGCTCACGTAGTACATGTTGTCGCGGTCAGGCTGGTACGCCAGCACGAACTTCGGCGTGACCGGCTTCTCCGAGGACTTTGCTTCGCCGGTCGTGAGCGGGTCGAGCGGCGTCACCGTGAACGCACCACCGAAGCCGGTCGTGCCATCGACGTCGATCTTCGACACGCGCAGCCCGACGGTCGCCTTCAGCACATCGAGGAACTTGAAGCTCAGTTCACCGAACGCAGCGATCTGCTTCTCGATGATCCGGTCCTCGGGGCCGTGATAAATGAGTCCGGCAGGGCAGGGCACGCCCACCCACGCGCAGACGCCGCCTCCGGTCTCCGCCTCGAGGTTGTTGTCGTAGATGTCCTCGGGAATGTTCTCGTTGGTGTGCGAGAAGTAGAGGCCGGCGTTCCAGGTCAGGCGCGCATTCGCATCGGTCGAGGCGATGCGGAACTCCTGGTAGAAGTTGTGCTGCTGATCGTGGAACGGCGCGTAGCCCGCGTCTCCGGCGCGCGGATACGTGTTCGGATACGGCGTCGGCTGCGGAAACGGCGTCTGCGCATACAGCAGGCCGTACAGTGCCCAGGTCGCGCGCAGGTACTGCGTGTAGTCAGACGTCGAATGCTGATCTCGCGCGTAGTACGAGGTCGTGGAAACCAGATGCGCCGACGGGCTGACGTCCCAGTCGACCTTCACCGCGCCGAGATACCAGGGATCGGTGCTCGGATTCGTCAGCGCGTTGCCGTTGCGGAACACTCCGTTCGCCGGATCCGAGAGCGACGTCCAGTAGATCGCGGTGTCGTTGATGTGCAGGCGCTGGTAGTAGATCGACGGTGTGACCGTCACCGCGTCGCTGACCTTCCACTTGAGCGCTGCTCGCAGCGTCATGGTGTCCTGCCAGTTCGAGGCCTTCTCCGTCGTGCCGGCGTACGAGAGCGTCGGCAGTAAGGCATTCGGGTCGCTCTGCGTGTAATTGACGCGATCCACCCAGCCACCGTCGCGTCGATACGAGGCGCTGACGCGCAGGCCCAGCGTGTTGTCGATGAGCGCCGTTCCCATCGCCGCGCCCAGCTCGTAGCTCGGGTCGCCGTAGCGAGTCATCGATGTCTCGGCGCGCACGTAGCCCGTCTGGCCAACAAGATTCGGCGCCGGCGTGATGAAGCGCACCACACCACCCTCGGCGCCCGCGCCAAACAGCGTGCCCTGGGGGCCACGCAGCACCTCGACGCGATCGACGTCGAACATCTGTGGAAAGACGTTCACAGCGCCGAAGCCAATGTGGCGGCTCTGGATCGGCGTGTCGTCCAGATAGACGCCGGTCGTCGAGGATCCCGCCGCGGAATCGATGCCGCGGATCGAGATATCGGAGTTCTCGTCGTTGTAGTTCGCGTTCGAGCCGGTGCCGTTTCGGGAGAAGGTCATGCCAGGCGAGAGTCGCGACAGGTCATCGATGTTCTTGAGACCTTGCGAATCGAGCTTCTCCTGACTGAACGCGCTGACACTGATCGGCACGTCTTGCAGGCGTTCTTCGCGGCGCGTCGCGGTGACAACGATTTCGTCCAGCGAATTCGCGGACTTATCGGCGGTCTGCGCCAGTGGCGCTCCCGCGGGGAGGATTGCCGCCAACGTGGCGGCCATGCCCATGCGAACGAGAATCCCGGTCATTCTGTGATCCCCCAGCAGTACCCATTGATCGGTGCGCCGCCGCCCGGCGGCGTCGCGCTAACTTCCAACCGTCCCCCCGAGGCGCGGCAACTTCCCTGGCTGCGGTCGTTGTTGTGTGAAGTCGACAGCCTGAGGATGGTCGCTTCCAGAAGGTACCCGAGAATTAAGCCGGTGCACAGGGGCGGGTGCGACGCTGTTCCACGTACAACCCGAGTGCGAAGATCCGTCAAGCGCCGCGCCAGGATTTGCGCCGGCTTGTAGGGTCGACGCCACGAGGGGAGAGCGGCTGCATGAGCGAACGATTCCGGCGGAGCAGCAGGGCGGGTGGAGGCCTGCTGGCACTCCTTCTGTCCGTCGGCGCGCTCGCGGCGCTCGGGTTGCTCGGTGCCGGCTGCGCTCCCGGCCCGGCGGCCCGATCGGGGCTGCCGCTCACCGTGGAGGGCGAGTCTCCCCATTTCATCGCTTATGGCGATATCCGCTTCACGCCGGCGGACGAAGGTGGCGCGAGCAGCGGTCCCGCGCGGCGCGCGCTGGTCGCGCGGATGGTGACGGAGCACCCGGCCGCACTCTTCGTACTGGGCGACATCCCCTATCGCGGCATCGCCAAGGACTACGCCGTCTACGAGGCGGAGACGCGTGCCTGGCGCGCCGCCCGGCTGCGGGTCTTCCCGACCCTCGGCAACCACGAGTTCCGCGAGTGCGAGGAGGCCGACTGCCTCGAGCGCTGGTGGGGCACCTTCCCGGAGCATCGGGGCGAGCGCTGGTACGCCGTCGCGCTCGGTCGACGGGTGCTCGCCCTCGCGCTCGACAGCGACGCCTCGCTCGAGGCCGGCAGCGCGCAGCGACGCTGGATCGACGCGACGCTGGCGGGCCTCGCGCCGGCGGTCGATTTCGTGATCCTCTTCCTGCATCACCCGCCGGTCGCCGACCTGCAGGGCGGCTTCGAAGCCAGCCACAATCCACGATCGAACGAGCGGGCGCTCGCCGATCGCCTGCGCGAGCTTGCTCCGGGCCTGCATGCACGGCTGCTGGTGTGCGGCGCGCATGTCCACAACTACGAGCGGCGCGTCGACGGCGAGGTGACCTACCTCGTATCCGGCGGCGGGGGCGCGCGACCGGTGGCCGTCGAGCGCGACGCGGGCGACCTGTACACCGGCCCCGGCTTCCCGAACTACCACTACCTGCGCTTCGCGCTCGACGGTGCGCGCCTGCGGGTCGAGATGTGGCGGCTCGAGGACTACGACGCGGCCGTACCGGGACGCTTCGAGCGCCGCGACGCCTTCGAACTCGAGGCCCGGCCGCGTTAGCGGCCGCGCCGTCGCACGCCGCGCCGGGGCGGGCCGGCGAAGCTCAGTGCGACTCGAGGTGGCTCATCAGCGTGTGCCACTCGAGCACCTCCTGCAGCAGCGAGCGCTCGGTGCGCCGCACCAGGTGCTCGAGGCTGTGCCAGGTGTGGGTCACGACGATCTGCTTGTGCGCGGCCTCGAGCAGGTGGCACATCTCGCGGTAACGGGCCACCCGGCGGTGCAGGTCGTTGATCGAGATCAGCGCCACGAACGCGGCTGCGACCACGGGCAGCACGATCGGCGCGAAGTGGAACAACGCCGCCTCCAGCGCATGCGGCAGGTGGCCGACCGGGAACGTCGCCTGCACCGCGTAGGCCGCCGTGCAGAGGATCGCGAGCAGCGTGCTGACGACGAACCCGAAGCGCATCCTCGACAGCATCGGCGCGGCCCGGTCGAGGCGGCGCCGGTAGTACCGCAGCTGGTCGTCGATCCGCGTCTGGCGGTAGTGCTGTCGGAAGGTGTCGAGGTTGGCGCGGCGCTCGGACGCGCCGCGGCTGTGCAGGGTGTGCAGGGTGCGCACCAGCTGGCGCACCTCGGGCAGCTCCAGGTCCTCGAACAGCGCCGCGCGGCGCGGCATGCCCCAGGTGGCGAGCGCCGCGCGCCCGATTTCCGCGGCCAACCGGCAGCGCACCCAGACGCGCTGCGCCTGGTACTGCTGGATCGCGACCGCCGCGCCGAGCGCGCCGAGCAGGAACAGCAGCTTGGTCCACGAGACGAACAGCGGCTGCCAGTCGAAGACCAGGCCCGCGGTCGCGACCACGGTCGCGGTCGCATGCAGCAGCACAATCGAGGCGCGCAGCGTGCGGAACTGCGGTGCGCCGCGGCTCGCGGCGATGTCCGCCTTGAGCTGGAATCGCTCGACGCGGCCGCGTTCACCGCCGTTCGGGGTGCCGGGCGGCTCGGGCAGCCCGTTCAGGAACGAGAGCTCGGGGTCCACCGCGTTGAAGTGCTCGAAGTTCTCGCGCCGCACCTCGGCGGTGGCGGGGTCGATCACGACCAGCGGCCGACCGAGCTCGCGCGCGTAGGTGACGATCTCCGCCGTGCCGCCGCGGCCGCGCGCGGGCTCGCCGTCCCACAACGCGACCAGCACGTCGCAGGCGTTCACGGTCTCGATGCCGCAATCGAGGTAGGCCTCCTCGCGCGATCCGTCGCCGCCGAGCACCGTGACGCTTTCGGCACGGGCCAGCAGGCCTTCGACGTCCTGCCATTCCTCGACATCGAAGTCCTTGCTGAACTCCGCCGGGGCGAACGGCAGGAGCGCGCGCCAGGCAATGCCGCGCTCGAGCACGCGACGGGCGAACAGCAGATCGCTGCCGAGCGCCGCCGAGGAGACGCCGATCCACTCGCCAGGAGCCTGGGCGGCGAGTGCGGCGAGCGCCTGGGTCAGGCAGGCGTCCGCCTTGGCTGAATCGGCCAGCTGGCGATGTCCCGTGAAGCCCACGACGTGGTACTGCGGCAGGTGGCTGTCGCTCGCCGCGGCGGGCGGCTTCGGGGGCGCGGTTGTCACGGCCGCATTCTAAGCGAAGGCCGGGCGGCGGCTCACTCGACGAGCGGCTCGGCGCGAAAGCCCGCCGCGAAGATCGCGGCGCCGGCGACGCCGACGGCGGCGGTCAGCAGGAAGGGTGCGGCATAGCTGCCGGTCACCTCGACCAGGAAGCCGGTCGCGCCGACCCCGACGATCCCCGGCAGGGTCGCGAAGGAGTTGCTGACGCCGACCAGCAGCGGTGCGTGGCGTGGCGCGAGATCGATCAGTGCGGGCGCATACCCGAGCCAGGTGAAGCCGAGCATGGCGGTCGCGCCGCACAGGCAGCCGACCGCGCCGCCCAGGCTGTGCGCGTCCCGCGCCAGCACGAGCAGCAGCGCGGCGCCGAGCAGCCCGGCGCACTGGAACAGCTTGCGGACCCGCGTTACCGGCACGCCGCGCGCGATCAGCCGGTCGGAGAGCGGGGCCGCCACGCTCGTCGTCGCGAACATCGCGAGCCACGGCAGCGCCGAGTAGAGTCCGGCGCCGCCGATGCTGAGGCCGAGCGTGTCGCGGAAGTAGCTCGGCAGCCACGACAGCAGCACGTACAGCGTCCAGACCGAGGCGAAGTGCGCGGCGACCGTCGCCCACAGCCGGCCGCGCAGCATCAGGCCGCGCCACGGGATCGGTGCGCGGGTGTCCGACTCGGGGGTGACGCCGGCGAGCAGCGCTCGCTCGGGCGCCGAGAGCCGCGCGTCCTGCGCCGGCCGGTCGCGGACGATGCGGAACCAGGCCACGGCCCAGAGCAGGCCCAGCGAGCCGAACGCGTAGAACGCCATGGGCCAGCCGAAGCGTCCGACCAGCCAGCCGCTCGCGGCAAGGCCGACGACGGTGCCCGCCGGGATGCCGTTCATCAGCCAGCCGACCGCGCGGGTACGCTCGGCGGGCGGGATCCACTGCCCGTAGAGTGCGATCGCAGCCGGGAACACCGCCGCCTCGCCGATGCCCATCGCGACGCGGGTCCCGATCAGCGTCGCCAGCGACAGCGATGCCGCCAGCGGCGTCAGCAGCGTGCACAGCGACCAGACGATGACCGCGAGGCCGAGCACCCGGCGTCCGCCATAGCGCGTCGCGCACCAGCCGCTCGCGAGCATGCAGCACAGGTAGCCGAGGTAGAACGAGGCGAGCACGACGCCCTGGTCGCCGAGTGACCAGCCGAAGTGCAGGCGCATGTCCACCGCGGCGACCGCGATGTTGACGCGATCCGTGTAGGCGATGAACACGGCCAGCGAGCACAGCCCGACCAGCAACACGCGCCGCGGCAGGCGCGAGCTCAAGGGGATTGGCCGCCAGCCGCGTCCGGGCGGTTGAGTCGGCGCCCGAGTACGAACAGTGGCCAGCCGAGCGCCAGGATCACGACGCCGGCGACGGCCATGGCCGGATCGGTGGCGAGCACGCTGGCCGCCACGAGCAGCAGGGCGCCGAGGTAGAGCCCCGGCAGCAGCGGGTAGCCCGGCATCGCGAAGCCCGTGGCGTTCACGGCGCGGTGGCGCAGCACGAAGATCGTCGAGGCGACCACCGCGATGCTGAGGGCGTCGGTGAACATCACGTAGTTGAGAAGCTTCTCGAAGGAGCCGAGCGTGAACGCCGGTACCAGCATCGTCGCGCCGAAGGCGAGCAGCGCGACCTCCTGCACCTGCGTGCGCGGATCGACCCTCAGGAACGCGCGCGGCAGCACGCCGTCGGCAGCCATCGCGTGGAAGCTGCGGGGCATCTGCAGGATCCCGGCGTTGACGAAGCCCGCCGCCGACAGGAATACGGCGATCGAGACGACGGTACCGCCGGCGGGACCGAGCACGGCGCGCGCGAGTGCCGCCGCGGCGAGCTGCGAGCCGGCGAGGGCGGGGGTGCCCAGCACCGCGACGTAGGCGGCGTCGAGCAGCAGGTACAGACCCACGACCAGCGCCATGCCGGCCGTGATCGCGAGCGGAAAGCGCCGGCCGGCATCGCGCAGGTCCGCCCCGAGATTCATGGTCATCTGGTAGCCCCCGTACGCGTAGAAGCACGGGATCAGTGCGGTTGCGAGCCGGGCGGGCCAGGCGCCCGTCGTGGCCGTGACCGGCGTCGCCGCCGCCGGCGCGGGCGGGGCGAGCGCGAGACCGAGGGCCGCGAGCCCGACGATCATGGCGATCTTCAATAGCGACAGCAGGTTTTGCGTGCGGGCGCCGGTGCGGATGCCGCGATAGTTGACGTAGAGCAGCACGCTGATGGTGGCCGAGGCGATCCACAGCGCGGCGCGCGGCGTCTGCCACGCGTCAGGGAGCACCACCGGCGCGAGGTACTCGGCACCGATCAGCGCAACGCCCGCCGTGCTCGCCCCCTGCAGCAGCGCCTGGGCCCAGTTCAGCATGAACGCGAGGCGCGGGTCGTAGCACTCCGCAACCACGCGGTAGTAGCCGCCGGCGCGCGGGAAGCGCGAGCCGATCTCGGCGAAGGTCAGCGCGCCGACGAGCGCGACGAGTCCCGCGATCGTCCAGGCGCCGAAGAACAGCGCCGTCGACTGGGCGGCCGCGGCGACGATCGCCGGGGTGCGGAAGATGCCGATCCCGACGACGAGGCTGAACACCACCATCGCGGTGTCGAACGTCGACAGGCGCGCCTCGATCCGCCCGGGGTCAGCGGACACGCAGCGCCTCGGCCAGCAGTGACGCCAGCACCTCGAAGTCCTCGATCGACGTATAGAGCTGCGCCGAGGCGCGCACCAGTGGTCGCGGGTGCGGATAGAGCCAGGTGCGCACGCCGCGCTCCCGGCACCACTCGCCGAGCGCGTCGGTGTCGCGCGTGGCGGCGACGCTGCCGGGCTCCGCGCGCGGCAGGGGCACGGACGCCATCGAGCCCAGCAGGGAGTCGGGTGCGGGCGGTGCCACGCCGAGCCGGCGGCAGAGCGCGTCGCGAGCCGCGAGCGCGAGCGCGTGGTTGCGCGCCATCACGGCCGGCCAGCCGCCGGGCACGAGCCCGCCGATGGTCTCGAGTGCTGCCGGGATCGAGAGCCAGGCGGTCGGATCCTGGGTGCCGGTCCAGTCGAACTCGGCGCGATAGCCCTGTCCTGCGCCGTGACTGGTCACGAGCGGGTGGATCGCGGCCTGGCGGTCGCGCCGGACGTGCAGGAACGCGGCGCCCTTCGGCGCGCACAGCCACTTGTGGGCGTTGCCGGTGTAATAGGCCGCGCCGATCGCGTCGAGTGCGACTGGAACCATGCCCGGCGCATGCGCGCCGTCGACGAGCGTGTCGATGCCGCGGGCGGCGAGCGACTGCACGAGCGGCACGAGCGGCAGCACCAGCGCCGTCGGGCTCGTGACATGGTCGAGCAGCGCGAGCCGCGTTCGCGGACCTGCGGAGGCCAGGATGGGCGCGATCAGCTCCGCCTCGCTGGCTACCGGGAACGGCAGCTCGGCGACCACGACGCGGATGCCTCGCGTACGCGCGAGGTCATCGGCCGTTTTGCGGCACGCGGCGTAGGTGTGCGTCGTGACGAGCAGCTCGTCGCCCGGCTCGAACGGCAGCGATCGCAGGACCGTGTTGACGCCGCTGGTCGCGTTTGGCACGAACGCGAGGTCGTCGGGATCGGCGCCAAGGAATGCGCCGAGCGCCGCCCGGGCGAGCGCGAGCCGCCCGGGCAGCTGCGTGGAAAGGAATGCCACCGGCTCGCGCTCGAGCTCGGCGCGCAGCGCCGACTGCACCGTGAGCACCGCGGTCGGGCAGGCGCCGTAGGAGCCGTGGTTCAGGTAGCGAACCGCGGGGTCGAGGGACCAGTGCGCAAGGAGTTCGGTGGGCACGGCCGCTCGATGCTAGCACGGTGCCCCGCGCTTCCCCGTCGTCAGTAGCGGGCCAGCGTGAGGCAGACGATGCCGCCGACGATGCAGGCCGCGCCGAGCACGCGCGGCAGCGTCACCGCCTCGCGCAGCACGCGCGCGCCGAGGTAGGTGCCGACGAGGGTCGCGAGCTCGCGAGCGGGTGCGACGTGACTCACCGGTGCGTGACGCATCGCGAACAGCACCAGCATGTAGCCGGCCGGGGCGAGCGTACCGACGCCCAGCGCCGACCAGAAGTACTGACGCGCCTCGCGACGCACACCGGCGGCATCGCGCAGGACCACCGGCATCAGCGCCGCGAGACGGAAGAGGTTGCCCGCGTAGTCGATGACGATCGGCGACACGGCGAGCATCCGCACCGCCCAGCCGTCGTTCAGCGTGTACAGCGCGATGCAGGCACCGGTCGCCAGGCCCCAGCGAACTCCGCCGGCGTCGAGGCGGCCGGAGCGGCCGAGGAGGCCGGAGACGAGCATCATGCCGCCGACGATCAGCGCGAGACCGAGCAGCGAGGCGCCGCTGAAGGGCTCGCCGAGCAAGAGCACCGCGCCGACGAACGACAGCAGCGGCCCGCTGCCGCGGGCGATCGGGTAGACCACGGAGAGATCCGCGGCCCGGTAGCCGGCCTGCAACGCCGCCGAGTAGCCGAGGTGCAGGACTCCGGTGGCCGCGAGTGCCAGCCACGGGCGCGGTCCGCGTGGCAGGCCGGTCGTCAGCAGGACCCAGGCGACGACCGGCGACCAGACCAGCGTCGAGGTGGCCGAATAGAGCCAGATGAAGTGCCGTGATCCGGTGGCGCGCTTCGCGATCACGTTCCAGATCGCGTGCAGTACCGCGGCGCAGAGCACCGCCGTCAGCGCGATGAGCGGCATCGGGCGTCAGTGAGCCGGAGGCCCGGCGAGCACGTCGAGGAACGGCGCGGCCGCTTCGCCGTGCTCGCCGGTGTAGTGGCGCCCGAGCAGTGCCGCGATGCTCGCGGCGACCTGTCCCTGCACGATCGGCGGCGTGTCGCGTCGCTCGCCGAGTGCCGGCACCCCCGCGCCGAGCGCCGCAAGCCAGATCTCACCCGAGCCGGGCACGCCGGCGCCGTGCTCGCGCCAGTCGAGCGCGCCCGAGCCGCGGCCGTGATCCGCGGTCAGCAGCAGGGTGGTCGTGCCGCGGTATTCCGGCCGGGACTGCAGCGTGCGCCACAAGTCTGCGACGAACGCGTCGAAGTGCTGCAGGGTCTCAAGCACGAGGTCGTAACGCCCCATGTGCGCCCAGAGATCGGCGTCGCCGTAACCCACGAACAGCACTCGCGGCCGGCTGCGCTCGAGCGCGCGCCGGACCGCGAGGTGCAGGAAGCCGTCGGCGACGTTCGAGCCGTACAGGCTCGTGGTCGTGCGATCCAGGTCCGCGAACGCTCGCCCCTCGGGACTGCGATCGTCGTGGTCGACCGCTGTCGGTCCGACGCGCAGCGGCAGGCGGCTGCGCCCCGCGCCGAAGACGTCGCGCAGCACGCTCCAAGTGCCGAACACCGCCACTTGGCCGCGGAACGCCGGATCGGCGTTCAGCCACTCGAACACCGTCGCGTGGGGATTGGGACCGAACTCGTTCCGGTCGATCGCCGGGTCGGCGTTGCCCGTCAGCATCTCGCTGTAGCCCGGGTACGAGACCCAGGCGTGGTTGGCGACCGAGACGCGGCTGCCGCGCGCCGGATTGCCGAGCACTTGCCCGTCGCGCGCGACCGTTCCCCACAGGAAGGGCATCAGTCGCGCGCGGCGTACCTCGGCGCTCGCGCCGCCGAAGCGCGCTTCGAGCATCGCAGCCGGCGTCCAGCTGCCGGGGCGCGAACGATCGGCGAGCAGGACCGGGTCGGCGCCCTGAAACACCTCCTGCCAGCGCAGGCCGTCGCACACCACGAGCACGACATTGCGCGCCGACGGCGGCGCTGCGTGCGCCGGCGCAACGGCCAACGTCAGTGCGGTGACAAGCAGCAGCCTAGGGATCATGGCCTCGGCCTCCCGGCCGTGAGTGTGCCCGAGAACCCCGCGTGCCATCGACCCCGCAGGTCCCCGCCGGTCGGCAGGGAGTTGCGAAGCGACGCGCGGATTAGCGAGTATCCGGCGACATCCAGGGAGGGACGCCATGCGGTTCGGATTGTTCGCGACCATTTGGGCACTGCTGGCCCCGGCGATGGTCGCCGCCGATGATCGGCCGGCCTTCGATCCGGCGGTCGCCTTCGGGGCGCGACGCACGGTCTCCGGCCTGCACTTATCGCCGGATGGCAAGTCGGTGTCCTACCTGATGCCGTTGCCCGGCCAGGGATCGCAGCTCGTGGTGTATTCGTTCGAGCCGGGCGCGAAGCCCAAAGTCGCCGCACGCGTCGGTGGCAACCCCGACCGTCTGACGGACTGCGAATGGCTCTCGAACACCCGCCTGGTCTGCACCGTGTACGGAACGATTCACGAGAAATCGCTGCTGACGCTGCAGTACATGTCCCGGCGGATCGCGATCGATGCCGATGGCGGAAACATGAAGGTCCTGGCGAGGCCAACGAACGGCTACACGCGCGGCTATCAGTACGGCGGCGACCGGGTCGTCGATTGGGTACCGGATCACGATGGTGTCGTCGTCATGGCGCGGATCGCACGCCCGGACAGCCACCTCGGCAGCCGCCTGGGGACCGAGGAAAGCGGGCTCGCTGTCGATCGCGTCGACAGTCGTACGCTGCAGTCGACCACGATCGAGCCGCCCAACCCGAAGGCGATCGACTATCTCGGGGACGGCCGGGGCACGGTGCGCGTCATGTACGTGGAGCGCATGCGCCAGAAGGGTATGGACACTGCGGTCGTCGATATTTCCTACCGTCGCAAGGGCTCGCGGGTCTGGGAACCGCTCAGCACCTACGACTACGTATCGCGGGAGGGTTTTGAAGCGGTCGCCGTCGACCCCGATCGCGACGTCGTCTACGGATTCCAGAAGCTCAACGGCCGACGTGCGGTCTACACGATCTCGCTGGACGGCTCGCGTCAGCAGTCGCTCGTGTACGCACGCGACGACGTTGACGTGGATGGCCTGATCCGCGTCGGTCGGGAGGGGAGGGTCGTGGGCGTAAGCTACGTGACCGAGCGACGCCACGGGCACTTCATCGATAGTTCCATCGAGGGTGTCATCGCCGGAATCTCGAAGGCGCTGCCGGGGCAGCCGGCGATCGAAATCGTCGACGCGAGCCTCGATGGCCAGAAGCTGCTGATCTTCGCGGCGAGCGACGTGGACGCGGGCGTCTATGGCCTCTACGACCGGTCGACGAAGCATCTCGAGACGCTCGTGGTCGCGCGATCGCTGCTCGAAGGCGTGAAACTCGCGCCGATGAAGCCGTTGAAGTTCGCGGCACGGGACGGCGTGGAGGTGCCCGCCTACCTGACGCTGCCGCCCGGCGCCAAGGAGGCGAAGTCGCTGCCGGCGGTGGTCATGCCGCACGGGGGGCCGGGCGCGCGCGATGAATGGGGCTTCGACTACCTGGTGCAATTCCTGGCGGCGCGCGGCTACGCTGTGCTGCAGCCAAACTTCCGGGGGTCCGCCGGATACGGCGATGATTGGTACGAGCAGAACGGCTTCCGGTCGTGGCCCTCGGCCGTCGGCGACGTGCTCGACGGCGGCCGCTGGCTCGTCAAAGAGGGCATTGCGGATCCGGCGCGTCTGAGCGTCGTGGGCTGGTCCTATGGCGGCTACGCGGCGCTGCAGGCGGCTGTGACCGATCCCGAGGTCTTCAAGTCGGTGGTCGCCATCGCACCCGTGACGGATCTTGAGAGCCTGCGCGAGAGCTTTCGTCGCTGGTCGAATTTCCGCATCATGAAGGACTTCATCGGCGAGGGCCCCGAAGTCCGTGCGGGCTCGCCGGCGCAGAATGCTGCGAAGATCCGCGTGCCCGTGCTGCTGTTTCACGGTACCGAGGACTCGAACGTCGAGTACGCGCAGTCCGAGCTCATGGACAAGGCGCTGTCCTCGGCCAAGGTGCCGCACGAGCTGGTGACCTTCGAGCACCTGGATCACCAGCTCGACGACTCGGCGGCGCGCGCCAGTCTGCTGCGCAAGGTCGACGAGTTCCTGAGTCACCCGTCGCCGCCGTAGCATCACCGCGGACGTCTTCGCTCCCGCGGGGGGCCGTGGTCGTGCTGACCATGGCCGCGTATCTCGCCGCTGTCGTGCAGGCGCCGCTGACGGCGCTCGTGATCGTCAGCGAGATGACCGGCGGGCGGGGCCTGACGCTGCCGCTGGTGGCGGTGGTGCTCACCGGACCCGGAGCGAACTCGCCGCTCCATCGCCAGGGGCTGTAACGTGCGCAGGCAGTGGGCCTTCTGCCGGGCACGCCGCCGCCGCCGATCGAGCGCTAGACCGACGGGCGTCGCCGTCCGCGAGCACACGAACCGAGGGAACCGCCATGGCCGACACGACGACCATCCGCCTGCCGCCGCAACTGCGCGTGCGCCTCGCCGCGCTGGCCAAGCAGGGCGATCGCTCCGTGCACAGCCTGATCGTCGAGGCCGTCGAGCGGTACGCCGCCTACGAGGAGGCGCTGCGGGCGCTGGTGCGCGAGGCGCTCGCCGCCGACCGCGGCCTGGAGCGCGTCCGCGAGGTCTATGCGGCGGCGGACGTCGATGCCTGGCTCGCTCGCCTCGCGGCCGGCGAGGGGTCGCCCGCGCCATGGCAACCGTAGTCCTTGCCGGTGCCGCGTGTCGCGGCATCGAGCAATTCGTCGCGGCGGCCGGCCCCGAGCGCCAGGCGCCGCGCATCGCCGCGCTGCGCTCGGCGCTCGCGCTGCTCGCGAGCCATCCCCTCGCCGGGTCCGTCGTCGAGCGCGGGCTCAGGCAGCTCGTGATCAGCCACGGGTCCTCCGGCGCGCTCGCGCTCTATCGCTTCGCCGTCGCGGATGACGAAGTCCGCGTGCTCGCGCTGGCCGGCCAGCGCGACCTGGATTACCGGCCCTGACGGCGCGGTTGCCCTGGACGCCTCGATGCCGGCGCAACAGGTCGACGATTTGAGTGCGTGTCCCGCGCCATCGTTGCGCTCCAGCAACAACTATTCGCGAAGTACGCCCCGGAGAGGGCCGCCGAGGTTGTCAATTTCTGTCAAGGATGGCTTAGAGTAGGGTCAGTCAAGAAGGCGACGACCGCGGACGCGATCCGTGTTGCCCTTTTGATACGAAAAGAACGAGGGGGCGACGGGTCGTCGGGCGCAGGGGCGCCGAGACCGATCGTGGCTTAGGTACTCAACGCCAGGGGAGCACACGCTGATGAAGGTTAATCCGCTTGTTATCGTGATTGCGGCGACGCTTGCGGCCGCCGCGCAATCGGCGCAGGCCCAGCAAGCCTCGCCATCGGGCGCGAGCGACAACTCGACGCTCGGCGAGGTCGTCGTGACCGGCACGCGCCGCACCGATCGCACCGTCACCGACTCCGCTTCGCCCGTCGACATCATTTCCGCCGCCGAGCTGCAGGCGCAGCCGGCCGCGAACATGCTGGACCAGATCAAGAACGTCGTGCCGTCGTTCTTCGTCGGCCAGAACACCATCTCCGACGCGTCGAGCATCGTGCGCGCGCCGTCGCTGCGCGGCCTGCCGTCGGACGAGATCCTGGTGATGCTGAACGGCAAGCGCTTCAACCGTTCGGCCCTCGTGCAGGTCTACGCGGGCGGCGATACCGAGCTCGCCTTCGGTTCGCAGGGCTCGGACCTCTCGTCGATCCCCTCGATCGCGATCCGCAACCTCGAGGTGCTGCGTGACGGCGCGACCGCCCAGTACGGCTCGGACGCGATCGCCGGCGTGCTGAATTACGGGTTGCGCGAGGACACGGGACTCGAGGTCCAGGCGCGCTACGGTCACTATCAGGACCACGGCGACGGCAAGAGCTACCAGTACGCGATGAACGGCGGCCTCAAGTTCGGCACCGTCGGCTTCGTGAACCTGTCGGCCGAGTACGACGACGACGGCCAGACGAGCCGCGGCGTCACGCGCCCGATCGCGGTCGCCTTTGCGCAGGAGAACCCGAGCCTCGTCAATACGCTGCCGAACTACCCGCTGCCGGCGCAGATCTGGGGCCAGTCGCCGACGCGCGGCTACAAGCTGCTGCTGAACTCGGCGTTCGACGTCAACGACAGCAGCAAGCTCTACCTGTTCGGCAACATCGCGAGCAACCGGACCAACGAGAGCTTCAACTTCCGCTCCTCGGTGCTCGGCACGCGGCCGTTCACGACCACCACCGGTGACGTCATCGACATCGGCGGCCGCTCGTTCTTCCAGCACCCGTACTACCAGACGCAGTGCCCGGCCGGGAACCCGACCTGCCCGGCGGACGGCTACGTGGTGGACAACAACACGTTCCTGCTGAGTTCGATCTACCCGGGCGGCTTCACGCCGCGCTTCGTCGGCGAGACGACCCAGTCGTATGGCACGGTCGGCTACAAGGGCAAGACCTCCGGCGGCGTGAACTACGACCTGTCGGCGTCCTCGAGCAACAACACGGTCGACCTGTCGATGTACGACTCGATCAGCCCGTCCTACGGCGGCGCCTCGCAGCGCAGCTTCGAGTTCGGCAAGCTGATCCAGAAGGAGTTCGACCTCAACCTCGACCTGACCTACGCGATCGACGCGGGGCTCGCGAGCCCGCTGACGCTGTCGGGCGGCGCGGAGTTCCGCCGCGAGGAGTTCACCGCGACCGCCGGTGACCCGCAGTCCTACGGCGCGGGCCCGTATGCCTCGCCGCACCCGCTGTTCGTGCAGACCGCACCCGGCGTCTACACGTCCTGCGCGAACCTGGCACCGGCCGCGTGCCCCTACGGCACGACCACCGCGGCGGAGTCGCCGGCGGCGAGCGGCTACGGCGGCACGAGCCCGACCTACGCCGGCGCGCACACGCAGAACAGCCACGGCTTCTACCTCGGCCTCGAGGGCGACGTCCTGAAGCAGCTCAGCGTCGGCACCGCCATCCGCTACGAGGACTACTCGAGCTTCGGCAGCGCCACGGTCGGCAAGCTGAACGCGATCTGGCACATCAACGACGTCGTCGGCCTGCGCGCCACGGTCGGCAGCGGCTTCCACGCGCCGTCGCCGGGCCAGAACAACACGCAGGTGCTGACCACGACGTTCAGCCAGGGCGTGTCGCTGCAGCAGGGCACGTTCCCGGTCACGAGCGCGGTGGCGCAGTACTACGGCGCCAAGCCGCTGAAGCCGGAGCGCTCGGTGAACTTCGGTGCCGGCGTGGTGCTGAAGCCGAGCAGCGACCTGACCGCGACGATCGACATCTACAAGATCAACGTCCGCGACCGCATCTTCATCTCGAAGAGCTACACGGTGACCAATCCGGACATCGCGGCGTTGCCGGAGCTCGCCTCGGTCGGTGCCGGCGGCACGGTGCAGTACTTCACGAACTCGCTCGACACCACCACCAAGGGCATCGACCTGGTCGGCACGTACCGGATGAACGCTCTGGGCGGCAAGCTGAACCTGTCGCTGGCCTACAACTACAACAAGAGCGAGGCGACGAAGTACGACCCGGCGGCGATCGCGACCTACCAGATCATCGACATCGAGCGGCTGGCGCCGAACCACCGCGCCACGTTGTCGGCGAACTGGTCGTACGGCGACCTGTCGATCAACCTGCGCGAGAACTACTTCGGCGCGTGGGTCGACGCGAACGACTACCCGATCGCGCACGATGCCAATGGCAACGTGACGGCCGGCCAGGAGTTTGGCGCCAAGCTCACGACGGACCTCGACGTGAACTACACGTTCTTCGACAACTACACGGCGACGCTCGGCGTGAGCAACCTGTTCAACACCTATCCGGACAAGGTCGCGGCCTCGCCGGACAATCCGCTGTTCACGCTGACCGGCGGCACGCTCGACGGCCAGATCTATCCGCGTAACGGCGGGCCCTTCGGGATCAACGGCGCGTTCTGGTACGCCAGCCTGAGGGTGCGCTTCAAGTAAACCGGCGAGCCGGGCGGCGCGAGGGACTGAAGGTTCCTCGCGCCGCCCGATCCTCGCGGCGGGCCGCGGTTGGCGACCGCGGCGTGGCCCGAGCAAGGCGCGTCCGCTACGCTTGGCGGCAGCGCGCGCCTCGCGCGGCGAGGGACCAGCCTTGCAATACCATCTGCGGACCGCCTCGGATGCGGACGTGCCGGTCCTGCACGCGCTCATCCGGCGCTCGATCCACGGTCTCGGCACCGGCGACTACACGCCAGCCCAGATCGAGGCGGCGCTGACCGGGGCGTTCGGCGTTGACACCGCGCTGATCCGCGACGGCACGTACTTCGTCATCGAAGGCGCCGGCGGCGAGATCGCCGCCTGCGGCGGCTGGAGCCACCGCCGGACGCTGTTCGGCAGCGACAACCGCGCCGGCCGCGACGAGGGTTCGCTCGATCCCGCGACCGAGCCTGCCAAGATACGTGCGTTCTTCGTCGATCCCGCGCACGCCCGCCGCGGGCTCGGGCGGATGCTGCTCGAGCGCAGCGAGGCGGACGCGCGGCGCGCGGGCTTCCGCGCGCTCGAACTCATGGCAACGCTGCCGGGCCAGCGCCTCTACCGCGAGTATGGATTCGTGGCGATGGGCGAGGTCGATCACCCGCTGCCGGGAGGCCTCACCATCCGCTTCGTGCCGATGCGCAAGGAAATCGGCGGCGCCGACGTTCCACCGCGCGGAGCGTGACGCGGCCGTCCGGCCGAGGCCGGTGATACAGTCGGCCCTTCGCCGCGGCCAGCCGCCCTCGCGGATGCCGGGTGCCAGGCAAGGGTCCCTTCGTGCGCCAGGCTCAATCGATTTCTGTCGTGTTCACCGGCGCGCTCGCGCTGTTCGTCGCGGTCTCGTCCGAGGCGCAGGCCGGCAAGCCTGCCGAGGCGACGCTCTTCGTGAACGGCCACATCTACACCGCCGATCCGGCGCATCCGTGGGCGGACAGCCTCGCGACTAGTGGCGACCGGATCGTCGCGGTCGGCGCCGAGCGTGCGGTCCGCAGCCGCGCGCGCCCGGGAAGCCGGCTGGTCGACCTCAAGGGCCGGACCGTGGTTCCGGGGCTCATCGATGCGCACATGCACCTGCTGTTCGGTGCGATGGAGCTGGCGGGCTTCAGCCTGTCCACGCCCGAGCACAGCCTGACGCCGGCGCAGCCGGAGGCGCTCGTCCGGGCGGTCCGCGACTTCGCCGCCGCCCACCCGCACGACCGGATCCTGGTCGGTCGCGCGGACTTCAGCTCGATCGAGCCGTCGGCGCCCACCCACGCGCTGCTCGATCGCGCCGTCAGCGACCGGCCGGTCGTCGTGCACAACTCGAGCGAGCACGTGCTCTGGGTCAATGCCAAGGCGCTCGAGCTCGCTGGCATCACCGAGCGGCCGGTCGCCGATCCGGAGGAGGAGCGCTACGTCATCCGCGATGCGAGCGGGCGGCCGACCGGGGTGCTGCTCGAGGCGGCGCAGGAGCTGATCGAGCGCGCGGTGCTGCGCGAGCTCGACGGCGAGCAGAAGCTCGCCCTGCTGCGCGCTGGCATGCGCTACCTGAACGGTTTCGGCATCACGAGCATCGTCAATGCGACCGGCGACCTCGCCGAGATCGAGCTCTACGGCAAGCTGCACGAGCGCGGCGAGCTGACGGTGCGCACGCGCACGGCCTTCGGCGCCGTGGCGGTGCCGCACCGCCTGACCGAGCAACTGCTCCGCGACCTCGAGGCAGCGCGGTCCCGCTATCACGACGAGTGGGTATCGGCCAACCTCGTCAAATTCTTCGCGGACGGCAGCACCGGCCTCTATCCGCCGCTCGTCTACCGCGCCGCGGACTACAAGGCGCTGGTGCTCGAGCTCGACAAGCGGGGATTCCAGCTGATGACGCACGCCGAGCGGCGCGACTCGGTCGAGCTGGTGCTCGACGCGTACGAGAATGCGCTGCGCGTCAACGGGCCGCGTGAGCGTCGCTGGCGCATCGAGCACAGCTTCGTGGTCAGCGACGCGGACGTCGCGCGCTTCGCCGCGATGCACGTGATCGCCGGCGTGCAGCCGGCGTTCTGCTGCGGCGAGGCCGGCACCAGCTATGACCCGGGCGATCCCACGCCCTCGGATCGCTGGCATACGCTGCTCGCCGCGGGCGTCGTGCTGGCCCTCAGCACCGACTGGCCGTGCATGTGGCCGGCGGATCCGTTCGTGAACATGCAGCAGGCGGTGACGCGCGAGGTGTGGCAGTCGCCGGACACGGCCGGCATCGAGGGCGCGGCACTCGACGGCGCGCGTCAGGGCGGCGCGGTGCTGGTCGCAGGCAAGGTTTTCGAGCCGGAAGAGCGCATCACGATCCAGCAGGCGGTCGATGCCTACACGCGCGGCTCCGCCTATGCCGCGTTCGCCGAGCAGCGCGTCGGCTCGCTCGAGCCCGGCAAGCTGGCTGACCTCGCGGTGCTGTCGCAGGACATCTTCAGCGTGCCGGCCGGGGAGATCAGCCGGACGCGAGCGACGTTGACGATGGTCGGCGGCCGGATTGTCTTCGAGGCGCCGTAGCCAACGCGGCCGCCCGAGCGGGGCACGGCGCACCGGCCAAGACCCGGAGCACGCCGGCGGCGGCCGCCGGCGGGAATTGGTGGAGGCGGGGGGAATTGAACCCCCGTCCGCAAGCCCTACGCTACAAGATCTACATGCGTATCCGGTCTATTGTTCTCGCGCCGGGCTACCCGATCGGCAGGGAAAACCCGTCGCCAGCTCCGTCCTGTTTAGCCCTGCGTTACCCGGAACACGCACTCAGGGCGATCCTGTGATTGCGACCCCATCCCAACCCGCACAGGCACGGAGAAGGGTGGAGTAGGCGGGGCTTAAGCCGCCAGAGCGTAGCTGTTGTCGTTCGCAGCTAGAGTTTGCAAATGGTTTAACGAGGAACCTGCACCTCGGCATGCACCTGGAGTTTCGTGACCCACGTCGAAACCGGTCGCCCCCAGTAGCGACATCAAGGATACCCGAGATCGTCGCGAGCCGCCCGAACGGCGGTCACGGTCCGGAGATGGGGTAGAGTCCCGCCCTCCACAAGCCCCGTCCCGGAGCCCCGTCATGATCCAGCGCCTCGAAGTCGGACCGCGCATGTCGCAGGCGGTCGTGCACGGCAACACCGTCTACCTCGCCGGCCAGGTCGCCGACGACACCAAGGCGGACGTCGCCGGGCAGACCCGCCAGGTGCTCGCGACCATCGACCGGTTGCTGGCGGCGGCCGGCACCGACAAGACCAAGCTGCTGGCCGCGACCATCTACCTGTCCGACATCGCGACTTTCGCGCAGATGAACGCGGTCTGGGACGCGTGGGTGGCGGCCGGCAACACGCCGGCACGCGCCACCGTGCAGGCGGCGCTCGCGACGCCGGCCTACAAGGTCGAGATCGTGGTGATCGCGGCGCGCTGAGCCGCTAGCGGTTGCGGGCCCGCAGCGTCTGGGCCTTCTCGCGCTGCCAGTCGCGATCCTTCTCGGCAGCGCGCTTGTCGTGGGCCTTCTTGCCGCGCGCGAGGCCCACCTCGAGCTTGGCACGGCCGTTCTTCCAGTACATCGCGAGCGGCACCAGCGTGTAGCCCTTGCGCTCGACCGCGCCGACCAGGTGGTCGAGCTCGCGGCGTTTCAGCAGCAGCTTGCGCGTGCGCGTCGGATCGGCGACCACGTGCGTCGAGGCGGAGTTCAGCGGCGTGATGTGGCTGCCGAGCAGCCAGGCCTCGTCGTCCTTGACGATCACGTAGCCCTCGGCCAGCTGCAGACGGCCGGCGCGCAGCGCCTTGACCTCCCAGCCGGTCAGCGCGAGCCCGGCCTCGTAGCGCTCGTCGATGAAGAAGTCGTGGCGCGCGCGGCGGTTGACCGCGATCGTGCCCTCGTGGCTGTCCTTGTCGTTGCTCTGGCTCATTGCGCTGCTGCCGCCTCGGGTCGCCATTCTATCGCGCGTTGTCCGCGGCCGGTCCGGGCCCCACAATGGGGCTCCCGAGCCGAGCCCCCGTGCCGTCGATGCGCGAAGTCCGCCGCAGCGCCCTCGTCCCGCAGAGCCCCGCGCAGATGTACGCGATCGTCAACGACGTGCGCCAGTACCCGGCGTTCCTGGCCTGGTGCCCGTCGACCCGGGTGCTCGAGGAGACGGCCGAGTCGATCACCGCGACCCTCGAGCTGCGGCGCGCGGGCCTGACGCTCGCGCTCACCACGCGCAACACGATGCGCCCCGGCGAGTGGATCGAGATGACGCTCGTGGACGGGCCGCTGCGTGCCTTCCACGGCCGCTGGGACTTCGTGCCGATCCGCGCGGCCGGCGCGGACGAGCCGGTGCGGGGCTGCCGCGTCGAGCTCGCGGTCGGCTTCCAGTTCGCGAACGCGGCGCTCGGCGTGGTGCTCGGGCCGCTGTTCGAGTCGACCTGGAACGCGCTCGTGGACGCGTTCGTGCGCCGGGCGCGCGAGCTGCACCCTGCCCGTGCCTGAGCTGCGCATCGCGGTGGCCTTTGCCGGGCGCGAGCGGCAGTCGGTCATCGAGCTCGCGGTGCCGGCCGGCACCACTGCCGCCCAGGCGGTCGAGCGCTCGGGCATCCGCGCCCGCCACCCGGAGATCGACGCCACGGCACCGCTCGGCATCTGGGGACGCGTGGTGGCGCCGGATGCGGCGCTGGCGGACGGGGATCGCGTCGAGATCTACCGGCCGCTGGCGCAGGACCCGAAGGAGGCGCGGCGGCAGCGCGCGCGCAGCGCGCGGGCGCGTCGCTAGAGCACCGGGCCGTTGTGGACCGACGGGTCCTTGAACTCGCCGCTCGGTCGCTCGAGCCGCGCCACCTTCTCCTCGCCGAAGTAGACGACGACGATCCGCTTCTCGACCTTGCGGGTCTTGCCGTCCTTGAAGTAGTACAGGTAGTCCCAGCGGTCCGGGTGGAACGGATCCGCGATCATCGGCGTGCCCAGCAGGTAGCGGACCTGGCTGCGCGTCATGCCGACCTGCACCTGGTCCAGGGTCTTGGCCTCGAGGTAGTTGCCCTGCGGGATGTTCACCCGGTAGATGCAGCCGCCCGCGGACGCGGCGAGCAGCACGGTGACAGCCAGGGCCGGCAGAGCAGGTCGCATCGGATCGGACTCAGTAGTTCCACGGGGTTGGTCGCCCGTGGCGCGGGGTGGATAATGGCCGCGCATCATACCGGAACCTCAGGGTGAGCAGCGTGGAAAGCCAGGACCTGCGCCGGGCCGGACTCAAGGTCACCGTGCCGCGCCTCAAGATCCTCGAGATCCTGGCGGTCTCGGCGGCCCACCACCTCAGTGCCGAGGACATCTATAAGAAGCTGCTCGACCTCAAGGAGGACATCGGGCTCGCGACCGTCTACCGGGTACTGACCCAGTTCGAGGCCGCCGGGCTCGTGACCCGCCACCACTTCGAGGGTGGCACGGCGGTGTTCGAGCTCAACCGCGGCGAGCACCACGACCACGTGGTGTGTGTGGACTGCGGCCGGGTCGAGGAGTTCAACGATCCGGCGATCGAGGCGCTGCAGTCGGCGGCTGCCGACCGGCTCGGCTTCACGATCGCCGACCACGCGCTGATCCTGTACGGGCACTGCCGCCGTTCGCCCTGCCCAAACCGCAAGCTGCGCGAGGACTGACGCTCAGCTCGGCCGGCGCTTGCGCCCGGCCGGGCGCGCCTCGCTGCCCTTCGGTTTCGACAGCATCTCGCGCGCGTGCTCGCGCGCGGCCGCCGTGACGTCGACGCCCGCCAGCATGCGGGCGAGCTCCTCGACGCGCTCGTCGGCGCCGAGCGGCGTCAGCACCGTGCGGCTCGAGCGCCCGTCCGAGAGCTTCGCGACGCGCACGTGCTGGTCCGCCTGGCTTGCGACCTGCGGCAGGTGGGTCACGCACAGCACCTGGCCGCGGCGGCCGAGCGCGTGCAGCTCGCGGCCGACCATCTCCGCGACCGCGCCGCCGACCCCGGCGTCGACCTCGTCGAAGATCATGCAGGTCGGCCCGTCGCTCTCGCGCGCCGCGGCGACCTGCACCGCGAGGCTGATGCGCGACAGCTCGCCGCCGGAGGCGACGCGCGCGATCGGCTTCGGCGGCTGGCCCGGATTGGCGCTGACCAGGAACTCGATGGTGTCGGCGCCGCGCGGGTCGACCACCGCCTCGGGCAGCGCCGCGACCTCCACCACGAAGCTGCCGCCCGGCATGCCGAGCCCGCGCATCAGCGCCGTGACCGCCTTGCCCAGCTCGCCGGCCGCGCGCCGTCGCGCGCCGCTGAGTGTGGCCGCCGCCGCGCGATACTCGCGGCCGAGCGCCGTGCGCCGCGCCTCGAGCTCGGCGAGGGTCGTGCCGGCGCGTTCGAGCGTCTCGAGCTCGAGACGCAGCGCCGCGAGCTGCCCGGGCAGCTCCGCCGCGGCGACCCGGTGCTTGCGGGCCAGCTGCTCGATCGAGGCCATGCGCGTCTCGACCGCCTCCTGGCGCCGCGGATCGACCTCCAGCGACTCGAGGTACGCGGCGAGCTCGCGGCCCGCCTCCTTGAGCGGGATCAGCGCCTCGCCGATCAGGGCCGCGACCGGCTGCAGCCGCGCGTCGAGCTCGAGGCCGGCTCGCAGCTGCGCGAGCGCCTTGCCGGTGCGCGCGTGGGCGTCCTCGCCGTCGCCTTCGTAGAGGAGCGCGAGCGCGGCCTCGGCGCCGGTCGCGAGCCGGCCGCGGTTGGCGAGCCGCTGGGCCTCGGCCGCGAGCGCCTCTGGCTCGCCGGCCTCGAGCGCGAGCGCCTCGAGCTCCTGCACCTGGTAGCTCAGGAGCTCGAGCCGCGCGTCCCGCTCGGCGGCGGCGAGGGCGAGGTCGTGCAGCTCGGCCTCGACCGCGCGGTACTCGTGCGCGAGCCGGGCGACCGGCGCGAGCAGTGCCGCGTGGCCGCCGTGCGCATCGAGCAGCGCCCGCTGCGTGTCCGGGCGTACCAGGGTCAGGAATTCCTGCTGGCCGTGGATGTCGAGCAGCCGCTCGCCGAGCGCGCGCACCTGGTTGACCGGCTGGGCCTGGCCGTTGACGTAGGCACGCGAGCGGCCATCGGCGCCGATCTGCCGCCGCAGCATCACCTCGCCATCGTGCTCGAGGGACTGCTCCTCGAGCCAGGCGCGCGCCGCCGCGTTGCGACGGATGTCGAAGGTCGCGGTGATCTCGGCGCGCTCGGCGCCGTGGCGCACGACATCCGGCCCACCGCGACCGCCGATCGCGAGCAGCACCGCGTCCACCAGGATCGACTTGCCGGCACCGGTCTCCCCGGTGAGCGCCGTCAGGCCATCGCCGAGCTCGAGCTCGGCGGCGTCGATGATCGCGAAGTCGCGGATCTGCAGGTGGGTCAGCATCGTCAGGTGTCCCGCTGCGGATGGCGCCCGCCGCGGCCCCAGTGGAGCTTCGAGCGCAGGATGCGGAAGAAATCGTAGCCGGGCGGGTGCAGCAGCGTCACGCGCGTCGCCGCCGGCCGGATCAGCAGCCGGCCGTCCGGCGGCAGGTCGCCGAGCACGACGCCATCGCAGGTCACCTGCGCGCGGGTCGGCGCCTGGGCGAGCAGCCGCACTTCGACCACCGAGCTCGCGGGTACCACGATCGGCCGGTCGGACAGCGTGTGCGGCGAGACCGGCGCGAGCACCAGCGCGTCCAGGTTCGGCGTCAGGATCGGGCCGCCGCAGGAGAGGGCGTAGGCGGTCGAGCCGGTCGCGGTCGCGACCACGAGGCCATCGCCACCGTGGCCGTTGACGAAGCGCCCGTCGATCACGGTCTCGAAGTCCAGCATGCGGCCGGTCTCGAGCTTCTGCAGCACGACGTCGTTCAGCGCGCGCGCCGTGCGCGGCGCGGGCAGCGCCGGGTCCGTGAGCTCCGCCTCGATCAGGTGGCGGGGATCGATGCTGTAGTTCCCGTCGAGCACGTCGCCGAAGCGCTCGACCATCTCGGTGGCGCTGATGTCGGCGAGGAAACCGAGCCGGCCGCGGTGGATGCCGAGCAGCGGCACGCCGGAGTCGCCGGCGAGGCGGGCGACGTGCAGCAGCGTGCCGTCGCCCCCGACCGCCACCAGCAGCTCGGCGCGCGCCGCGAGCTCGGCCTCCGGCAGCAGCGCGAGCCCGGGGCGCGGCGTGATGGGGCCTGCCGCGTCGAGCAGCACCGCCACGCCGCGCGCGAGCGCATGCGTCGCGAGCGCCTCCATCGCCTCGGCGACCCGCGGGTCGGCGAAGCGTCCGATCAGCGCGATGGTCTGGAAGCGGCTCGGCATGTGGTGCCGGCAAGGTACCACGCGGGCTTTGCGCGCCGGAGCCCGGCGGCGCGAATTGGCGCGAACGCACGGGGAATCGGCGCCGCGGCCGCCCGCTCCTTGACACCCTCGCTGCGGCGTCGCTAGATTCCGGCGAGGCGAGCTCGAATTTCTTTTAGGTACAGGGGCTTAGTGCGCATGGTCGGCGAATCGCGCGAAGCGTCGGTGACCGAACGTAGCGGGGCGGCGGTGCTGTCGGAGCGCGCGCAGCGGCTGCTCACCGCGCTCGTCGAGGCCTACATCCGCGACGGCCAGCCGGTCGGCTCGCGCACCCTGACGCGCGAGTCAGGTCTCGCGGTCAGCGCCGCCACGGTGCGCAACGTGATGGCCGACCTCGAGGAGTACGGTTTCGTCGCCTCGCCGCACACCTCGGCGGGACGCGTGCCGACCGACAAGGGCTACCGCTTCTTCGTCGACGCGCTGATGCGCCTCGGGCCCGGCGGCGAACTCGACCGCGAGCTGATGCGCACGCTCGAGCAGCGCCTGGTCGAGCGCAACGACGACCCGCGCCAGCTGGTCGCCTCCGCTTCGCAGCTGCTGTCGAATTTCACGAGCCTCGCGGGCGTCGTGACCGTGCCACGCCATTCGCACGCCGCGGTCACCCAGATCGAGTTCCTGTCGCTGTCCGAGAACCGCGTGCTCGCGATCCTGGTGGTCAACGGTCGCGAGGTGCAGAACCGCATCCTCGAGGTCGACCGGCGCTTCGGCGCGGAGGAGCTGCGGCGCGCGGCCGGTTTCCTCAACGAACAGTTCGGCGGCCGCGAGCTCAGCGACGTGCGCGCGCTGCTGCTGTCGCAGCTGCAGGAGACGCGCGCGAGCATGAACCAGCTGATGCTGGACGCGATCTCGATGGCGCAGAAGATGTTCGCGCCGGGCACGCCGGCCGACGCGCCGGTCGACGTGGTGATCGCCGGCGAGACCAACCTGATGGGCTTCGCCGAGCTCTCCAACGTCGAGAAGCTGCGGCGGCTGTTCGATGCCTTCAACGAGAAGCGCGACATATTGCACCTGCTGGACCAGTGCCTGTCCGCCGACCGGGTGCAGATCTTCATCGGCCAGGAGTCGGGCTACCGGATCCTGGACGACCTGAGCGTGGTGACCGCGCCCTACACGGTCAACAACGAGGTGGTCGGTGTGCTCGGCGTGATCGGCCCGACCCGGATGGCCTACGAGCGGGTGATCCCGATCGTCGACCTGACCGCCCGCCTGCTCGGCTCGGCACTCAACCAGAATCGCTGAAGCCGGCCCCAAGCCCTTGAATTCAGGGTCGGGAGCCCCCATCCTCCGCGCCGGCGCGGCAGGGGCCGCGCATCCGGCGGGAGATGCACGATGACCGATCCGACCTCTGACCCGAGCGGTGCCGCGGGCATCGACCCGGAAGCCACCACCGTCCTCGAAGGCGGTGTCGGGCGGCCGGAGGTGGTCGCGGCCCTCGAGCAGGAGCTCGCGACCCAGCGGCAGAAGGCCGAAGAGCACTACAACCAGTACGTGCGGGTGCTCGCCGAGTTCGACAACTACCGCAAGCGCAGCGCCCGCGACCTCGACAGCGCCCGGGCCTTCGCGGTCGAGCGCTTCGCCCAGGAGCTGCTGCCGGCGCTCGACGGCTTCGAGCTCGCGCTCGCCAACGCCGAGCGCGCCGACGCGCGCAGCCTGCTCGAAGGCAGCGCCGCGACCCAGCGGCTGCTGCTGAAGGCCTTCGAGAAGGCCGGCATCGCCGAGCTGGACCCCGCCGGCCAGCCGTTCGACCCGCAGCGCCACGAGGCCATGATGGCCGAGCCCACCGCCCAGCAGCCGCCGAACACCGTGCTGCGCACGGTGCAGAAGGGCTACCTGCTGAACGGCCGGGTGCTGCGCCCCGCGCGGGTCGTCGTCGCGCGCGCCCCGGACGCTTGAGAAGCGCCGGCGCGGCCACATTAAGGCGACAACGCATTCCGAATCCGCATCGAGGAGCACAGGCATGGCAAAGGTAATCGGCATCGACCTCGGCACGACCAACTCGTGCGTGGCGATCATGGAGGGCGGCAAGCCCAAGGTCATCGAGAACAGCGAGGGCGACCGCACCACGCCCTCGATCGTCGCCTTCACCAAGGACGACGAGGTGCTGGTGGGCCAGTCGGCCAAGCGCCAGGCGGTCACCAACCCGCAGAACACGCTGTACGCGGTGAAGCGGCTCATCGGCCGCAAGTTCGGCGACGACGTCGTGCAGAAGGACGTCGGGCTGGTGCCGTACAAGATCGCCAAGGCCGACAACGGCGACGCCTGGGTCGAGGCGCAGGGCAAGAAGATGGCCCCGCCCGAGGTCTCGGCGCGCGTGCTGATGAAGATGAAGAAGACCGCCGAGGACTACCTCGGCGAGGCGGTCACCGAGGCCGTGATCACGGTGCCGGCGTACTTCAACGACTCGCAGCGCCAGGCGACCAAGGACGCCGGCCGCATCGCCGGCCTCAACGTCAAGCGCATCATCAACGAGCCGACCGCGGCCGCGCTGGCCTACGGCCTCGACAAGGCGGGCGGCGACCGCAAGATCGCCGTCTACGACCTCGGCGGCGGCACCTTCGACATCTCGATCATCGAGATCGCCGAAGTCGACGGCGAGCGCCAGTTCGAGGTGCTCTCGACCAACGGCGACACGTTCCTCGGCGGCGAGGACTTCGACCGTCGCATCATCGACTACATCGCCGACGAGTTCCGCAAGGAGTCCGGCGTCGACGTGCGCAAGGACCCGCTCGCGATGCAGCGCCTCAAGGAGGCGGCCGAGAAGACCAAGATCGAGCTCAGCTCGAGCCAGCAGACCGACATCAACCTGCCGTACATCACGGCCGACGCGTCGGGACCGAAGCACCTGAACGTCAAGCTGACCCGTGCGAAGCTCGAGTCGCTGGTCGAGGACCTCGTGCAGCGGACCATCGGCCCCTGCCGCACTGCGGTCAAGGACGCCGGCATCGCGCTCGCCGACATCGCCGAGGTGATCCTGGTCGGCGGCCAGACCCGCATGCCGCTCGTGCAGAAGGCGGTCAAGGACTTCTTCGGCAAGGAGCCGCGCAAGGACGTGAACCCCGACGAGGCGGTCGCGGTTGGCGCGGCGATCCAGGGCGGCGTGCTGTCCGGCGAGGTCAAGGACGTGCTGCTGCTCGACGTGACGCCGCTGTCGCTCGGCATCGAGACCCTCGGCGGCGTGATGACCAAGCTGATCGAGAAGAACACCACGATCCCGACCAAGGCGACGCAGGTGTTCTCGACCGCGGACGACAACCAGCCGGCGGTCACGATCCACGTGCTGCAGGGCGAGCGCGACCGCGCCGGCGACAACAAGTCGCTCGGCCGCTTCGACCTCTCGGACATCGCGCCCGCGCCGCGCGGCATGCCGCAGATCGAGGTCACCTTCGACATCGACGCCAACGGCATCCTGCACGTGTCCGCCAAGGACAAGGGCACCGGCAAGGAGCAGAAGATCGTCATCAAGGCCTCGTCCGGCCTCTCGGAGGACGAGATCAAGCGGATGGTCAAGGATGCCGAGGCGCATGCCGCCGAGGACAAGAAGTTCCGCGAGCTGGTCGAGTCGCGCAACCGCGCTGATGCGCTCGCGCACCAGGTCGAGAAGTCGTTGAAGGACCTCGGCGACAAGGTGACGGGCGAGGATCGTGCGAAGATCGAGTCGGCGCTCGGCGACCTCAAGACCGCGATCGCGGCCGACGATCAGGACGTGATCAATCGCAAGGCCGAGGCGCTGTCGGCGGCCGCCGGCGAGGTGCTGCAGAAGGCCAGCCAGGCGGGCGCGGAGAGCGCCGCCGGGGCGGCCGGGGCCGGCGCGGCGCAGCCGGGCGGCGAGGACGTGCTCGACGCCGAGTTCGAGGAAGTGAAAGGCAAGGACCGCAAGGGCTGATCGCCCGCGGTCGGGGGAACGACGCCGCCGCCGCCGCGCGCCCGAGGGCTCGCGGCGGCGGCTTTGCGACGTGAGGGTGCATGGCGAAGCGGGACTACTACCAGGTGCTCGAGGTGGCGCGCACCGCGAGCGAGGCCGACCTCAAGAAGGCCTATCGTCGCCTCGCGATGAAACACCACCCGGACCGCAATCCCGGTGATGCGACGGCCGAGGAGTCCTTCAAGGAGGCCAAGGAGGCCTACGAGGTCCTGTCCGACCCGCAGAAGCGCGCCGCCTACGACCAGTTCGGCCACGCCGGCCTCGAGCAGGGGCGCGGCGGCGTCGACCCGGGCGAGGTGTTCGGCGACATCTTCGGCGAGGTGTTCGGCGACATCTTCGGCGGCGGCCGCCGTGGCGGGCGCCAGGTCTTCCGCGGCGCCGACCTGCGCTACGAGCTCGAGCTCGAGCTCGAGCAGGCGGTGTTCGGCCACACCGCCGAGATCGAGATCGCGACCCTCGGCGAATGCGAGACCTGCGCCGGCAGCGGCGCCGCGAAGGGCTCGCAGCCGACACGCTGCACCACCTGCGGCGGCGCAGGCCAGGTGCGCATGCAGCAGGGCTTCTTCGCCGTGCAGCAGACCTGTCCGCGCTGCAAGGGCCGCGGCAGCCTGATCGACAAGCCGTGCGACAGCTGCTACGGCCAGGGCCGGGTGCGCCGGGCACGCACGCTGCAGGTCAAGGTGCCGGCCGGCGTCGATTCGGGTGATCGCATCCGCCTCTCCGGCGAGGGCGAGGCCGGCCGCAACGGCGGGCCGCCGGGCGACCTGTACGTCGAGATCGCGGTGCGCAAGCACGAGCTGTTCGCGCGCGAGGGTGCGGACCTGTCCTGCGAGGTGCCGCTCGCGTTCACGACCGCGGCGCTCGGCGGCGAGATCGAGGTGCCGACGCTGGCCGGCCAGGCCACGCTCAAGGTGCCGGCCGAGACCCAGTCGGGCAAGATCTTCCGGCTCAAGGGCCAAGGGGTGAGGCCGGTGCGCGGCGGGGCGGTCGGCGATCTCTATTGCCGGGTGGTCGTCGAGACCCCGGTGAACCTGTCGGCCGAGCAGAAGGAGCTGCTGCGCAAGCTCGACGCCACGCTGCGCGCCGACGCGCAGCGCCACAACCCGCGCGAGGCCAGCTGGCTCGACGGCGTGAAGAAGTTCTTCGAGAACATCGCCCCGTGAACCCGGTCCGCCCGCCGCTCGCGCCGGTGCGCATCGCCCTGCTCGGCGCGACCGGGCGGATGGGGCGCAGCCTGCTGCGCGCGATCCTCGACAGCACCGAGTTCGAGCTCGTCGGCGCGACCGCCTCCGCCGAGAGCCCGGTCCTCGGCCAGGACGCGGGCGAGGCCGCGGGCCTCACCCGCCGCTTCGGGGTGGCGGTCGGCACGGCGCCCGCCGCGGTGCTCGCGCGGGCCGAGGTCGCCCTCGACTTCAGTGTCGCCTCGGCCGTGGACGGCCACATCGAGGCTTGCCTCGCGACGCGCTGCGCGCTGCTGGTCGGCACGACTGCGCTTCGCCCCGAGACGCTCGATCGGCTCGACCGCGCGGCGGCGTCGGTGCCGGTACTGGTCGCGCCGAACACGAGTCTCGGCGTGAACTTGCTGGCGCAACTCGTTGAGCAGGCAGCAGCTTCCCTGCCGGCGGAGTACGACATCGAGATCGTCGAGGCGCACCACCGCTACAAGGCCGATGCCCCGAGCGGGACCGCGCTCAAGCTCGGCGAGGCGGCCGCGGCCGGGCGCGGCACGGACCTCAAGTCGCTGGCGGCGCCGCCGCGGGCGGGCGATGCGGGCCCGCGCCGCGAGGGCACGATCGGCTTCGCCAGCCTGCGCGGCGGCGACATCGTCGGCGAGCACACGGTGATCTACGCCGGGCCCGGCGAGCGGCTCGAGCTCACCCACCGGGCGCACGACCGGATGACCTTCGCTTACGGCGCGCTCCGGGCCGCCGAGTGGCTGCGCGGCCGCGCGGCCGGGCGCTACTCGATGGGCGACGTGCTCGGTTTCAGCTGAGCGCGCGCGCCCGTCGGACTGGTGCGTCGGGGACGCCTGCCGTAGACTACGCACCCGGACATTCAACGCGCCGAGACGACCAAAGCGGGCGGAGTCTTCACCAAGGCTCCACCCGCTTTGCGCATGTGCGGCCCGCAACCGGAAGCGCCCGGCGGGACGGCCCGCCAGGGGAGTGAACCTTGACGACGCCCGCAGTACTCGCCCTGGAAGACGGCACGGTCTTCCGGGGCATTTCCATCGGTGCCAAGGGCAACACCACCGGCGAAGTGGTCTTCAACACGGCGATGACGGGCTACCAGGAGATCCTGACCGACCCGTCCTACAGCCGTCAGATCGTCACGCTGACCTATCCGCACATCGGCAATACCGGCGCGACGCCCGAGGACCTCGAGGCGGGCGCGATCTTCGCCGCCGGCCTCGTGATCCGCGACCTGCCGCTGCTGCACTCGAGCTGGCGGGCGTCCGAGTCGCTGCCGAGCTTCCTGAAGCGCGGCAAGGTGGTGGCGATCGCCGACATCGATACCCGCCAGCTGACGCGCACGCTGCGCGAGAAGGGCGCGCTCGCCGGCTGCATCATGACCGGCGACAACGTCGACGCCGCCGCGGCGGTGCGCGCCGCGAAGAAGTTCCCTGGACTGAAGGGGATGGATCTCGCGAAGGTCGTCTCCGTCAAGCGCAGTTACCAGTGGAACGACGGCACGCACTTCGAGGGCCGCGGCCGGCCGGTGCGGGCGGCGCAGCGTCTGCACGTGGTCGCCTACGACTACGGCATCAAGCGCAACATCCTGCGCCTGCTCGCCGACCACGGTTGCCGGGTCACCGTCGTGCCCGCGCAGACCGGCGCCGAGGCGGCGCTCGCGCTCGCGCCGGACGGGATCTTCCTGTCGAACGGGCCCGGCGACCCGGAGCCGTGCGACTACGCGATCGCCGCGATCCGCGAGTTCCTGAAGACCGACATCCCGGTGTTCGGCATCTGCCTCGGCCACCAGCTGCTCGGGCTCGCGGCCGGCGGGCGCACGGTCAAGATGAAGTTCGGCCACCACGGCGCGAACCACCCGGTGCAGGACCTCGAGACCGGCCGCGTGCTGATCACGAGCCAGAACCACGGCTTCGCGGTCGACGAGTCGACGCTGCCGCCGAACGTGCGCACCACGCATCGCTCGCTGTTCGACGGCTCGCTGCAGGGTATCGAGTTCACCGACCGGCCGGCCTTCAGCTTCCAGGGTCACCCGGAAGCGAGCCCCGGCCCGCACGACGTGAACGGCCTGTTCGACCACTTCGTACAGCTGATGCTGCGCCGGCTGCAGGCGCAGGTGCGGCAGCGCGAGGCGAAGGCCGCCACCGAGCAGACCGGCGTCACCGAAGGCTGAGGCAACGCGCGAGATCCATGCCGAAACGCACCGACATCAAGACCGTCCTGATCATTGGCGCCGGCCCGATCGTCATCGGCCAGGCGTGCGAGTTCGACTACTCCGGCGCGCAGGCCTGCAAGGCGCTGCGCGAGGAGGGCTACCGGGTCGTGCTCGTGAACTCGAACCCGGCGACCATCATGACCGACCCGGAGATGGCCGACGCGATCTACATCGAGCCGGTGCACTGGCGGACGGTGGCGCGGATCATCGAGAAGGAGCGCCCGGACGCGCTGCTGCCGACGATGGGCGGCCAGACGGCGCTCAACTGCGCGCTCGACCTCGTCCGCGAGGGCGTGCTCGACAAGTTCAACTGCGAGCTGATCGGCGCCTCGCGCGAGGCGATCGACATGGCGGAGGACCGGGAGCTGTTCCGCAACGCGATGCGCGACATCGGCCTCGAGACGCCGCGCGCGATGATCGCGCACAGCCTCGAGGAAGCGCTGGCGGTACAGGCCGAGATCGGCTACCCGACCGTGATCCGGCCGTCGTTCACGCTCGGCGGCACCGGCGGCGGCATCGCCTACAACCGCGAGGAGTTCGAGGCGATCGTCGCGCGCGGCCTCGACGCCTCGCCGACCAGTGAGGTGCTGCTCGAGGAGTCGGTGCTCGGCTGGAAGGAGTACGAGATGGAGGTGGTCCGCGACTCGGCGGACAACTGCATCATCGTCTGCTCGATCGAGAACCTCGACCCGATGGGCGTGCACACCGGTGACTCGATCACCGTCGCGCCGTCGCAGACGCTGACCGACAAGGAGTACCAGCGGCTGCGCAACGCCTCGATCGCGGTGCTGCGCAAGATCGGCGTCGACACCGGCGGCTCGAACGTGCAGTTCGCGATCAGCCCGAAGGACGGACGGGTGCTGGTCATCGAGATGAACCCGCGGGTGTCGCGCTCCTCGGCGCTGGCCTCGAAGGCCACCGGCTTCCCGATCGCCAAGGTCGCCGCCAAGCTCGCGGTCGGCTATACGCTCGACGAGCTCAAGAACGAGATCACCGGCGGCAAGACGCCGGCCTCGTTCGAGCCTTCGATCGACTACGTGGTCACGAAGATCCCGCGCTTCACCTTCGAGAAGTTCCCCGGCGCGAACACCCGGCTCACGACGCAGATGAAGTCGGTCGGCGAAGCCATGGCCATCGGCCGGACGCTGCAGGAATCGCTGCAGAAGGCGCTGCGCAGCCTCGAGACCGGGCTCGGCGGCTTCGAGGAGCAGGTGGCACTGCCGCTCAACGAGGAGCGCGAGGCCGCGCTGGTCGCCGAGCTGCGCCACCCGGGCGCCAACCGGCTGCTGTACGTCGCCGACGGCTTCCGGGCCGGCTGGACCCTCGCGCGGCTGCACGAGCTGACGGCGATCGATCCGTGGTTCCTCGCGCAGATCGAGGACCTGGTGCAGGAGGAGCAGCGCGTGCGGCTCGGCGGGCTCGCCGAGCTCGAGCAGCCGCGGCTGCGGCAGCTGAAGCGCAAGGGCTTCTCCGACGCGCGCCTGGCGCGGCTGATCGGTGTCGAGGAGGCGGTGATCCGCAAGCGCCGGCACGCCTACGGCCTGCACCCCGCCTACAAGCGCGTCGACACCTGCGCGGCCGAGTTCGCCACCACGACCGCGTACCTGTACTCGACCTACGAGGAGGAGTGCGAGGCGGAGCCGACCGGCCGGCGCAAGATCGTGATCCTCGGCGGCGGGCCGAACCGGATCGGCCAGGGCATCGAGTTCGACTACTGCTGCGTGCACGCGGCGCTGGCGCTGCGCGAGGACGGGTTCGAGACCATCATGGTCAACTGCAACCCGGAGACCGTCTCCACCGACTACGACACCTCGGACCGGCTCTACTTTGAGCCGCTGACCTTCGAGGACGTCATGGAGATCATCGCCAAGGAGAAGCCCGAGGGCGTGATCGTGCAGTACGGCGGCCAGACGCCGCTCAAGCTGGCGCGGGCACTGGCGGCCGCCGGCGCACCGATCATCGGCACGACACCGGATTCGATCGACGTGGCCGAGGACCGCGAGCGCTTCCAGCAGCTGATCCAGAAGCTCGGCCTGAAGCAGCCGGCGAACGCGACCGCGCGCACCGAGGAGCAGGCCGTGCAGCTCGCGCGCGAAGTGGGCTATCCGCTCGTGGTGCGGCCCTCGTACGTGCTCGGCGGCCGCGCCATGGAGGTCGTGTTCAACGAGGACGACCTGCGCACCTACATGAACGAGGCGGTCAAGGTCTCGAACGACAGCCCGGTGCTGCTCGATCGGTTCCTCGACCTCGCGACCGAGGTCGACGTCGACGCGATCTGCGACGGCAGCGACGTGCTGATCGGCGGCATCATGGAACACATCGAGCAGGCCGGCGTGCACTCCGGCGACTCCTCGTGCGTGCTGCCGCCGCACGCGCTGACGGCGAAGCTGCAGGCGGAGCTGCGCGACCAGACGCGGCGCATGGCGCAGGCGCTCAACGTCGTCGGGCTCATGAACGTGCAGTTCGCGATCCAGAACGGGGTCGTCTACGTGCTCGAGGTCAACCCGCGCGCCTCGCGCACGGTACCCTTCGTCTCCAAGGCGACCGGCCGGCCGCTCGCCAAGATCGCGGCGCGCGCGATGACCGGACGCAAGCTCGCCGAGCAGGGCGCGGTCGCGGAGCGCGTGCCGGAGTACTACTCGGTCAAGGAAGCGGTGTTCCCGTTCGCCAAGTTCCCGGAGGCGGATCCGATTCTCGGGCCGGAGATGAAGTCGACCGGCGAGGTGATGGGCACCGGCCGGACCTTCGGCGAGGCCTATGCGAAGGCGCAGAGCGGCTCGGGCGTCGTGCTGCCGCGGCGCGGCGTGTGCCTGGTCTCGGTCCGCGAGCGCGACAAGCCCGGCGCCGTCAGCCTCGCGCGCGAGCTGATCGCGCGCGGCTTCGAGATCGTCGCCACCGAGGGCACGGCGCGCGCACTCGAGGCCGCCGGCATCAGCTGCCGCCGGGCGCTGAAGGTCCGCGAGGGCCGGCCGCACATCGTCGACATGATCAAGAACGACGAGATCGACCTGATCGTGAACACCACCGAAGGCAAGCAGGCGGTGCGCGAGTCGCGCTCGATCCGCCGCGAGGCGGTCGCCCGCAAGGTGACTTACTACACGACCGTGCAGGCGGCGCGAGCCACCTGCGAGGCACTCGACCACCTGGACGAGGTCGAGGTGAACCGGCTGCAGGACCTGCACAAGGAGTTGTCCGCGTGAAGCGCAGTCCCATCACGGTGAAGGGCGCCGAGCGCCTGCGCGCCGAGCTCAAGCGGCTCAAGACCGAGGAGCGCCCGGCGGTGATCAAGGCGATCGCCGAGGCACGCGGCCACGGCGACCTGTCGGAGAACGCCGAGTACCACGCGGCGCGCGAGCACCAGGGCTTCATCGAGGGCCGGATCAACGAGATCGAGCACCGGCTCTCGCATACCGAGGTGATCGACGTCGCCAAGCTGCCGCAGACCGGCAAGGTCGTGTTCGGCACGACCGTCGAGCTCGAGGGCGCCGACGATGGCGTGCGCGTCACCTACCAGGTCGTCGGCGAGGACGAGGCCGACATCCGCCAGGGCCTGATCGCGGTGACCTCGCCGATCGCGCGTGCGCTGGTCGGCAAGGAAGAAGGCGACACGGTCGAGGTGCAGGCGCCGGGCGGCGTGCGCTCCTACGAGATCGTCGCCGTCCGCTACGAGTGAGACTCGCGCGCGCGCTGCTGCTCGCCCTCTGGGCGGGCCTGCTGGTCACGCTCGGCGCGTTCGTCGCGCCGCTGCTCTTCCACGTGCTCCCGGACCGGCACCTCGCCGGCACGCTCGCGGGCGAGCTGTTCCGGGCCGCGACGGTGCTGTCGGCGCTCGCCGCGGCGTTGCTGACGGCTCTCGACTGGCGCGCCGCACCGCCCGCCGGGCGGACCTTCGGTGTGCTGTGGCCGGCGCTGCTGCTGTCGGCGAGCGAATGGGGCGTGCGGCCGCTGCTCGAGGCCGCGCGGGCGGCGGGCGCGATGGGCGCGTTCGGCGGCTGGCATGCGCTTGCCTCGCTCTGCTACTGGACGGCCACCGGCGGCGTGATTGCGGCGTTCGTCGCAGAGTGGCGGCGGGTCGCCGCGCCGCGCTAGTCCGGCAGGACGATCCGCGATAGCGTCGGGTTCGGCCGGAAGAAGAGGCCGACATTGCCGATCCGCTGTACGAGGCGACTGCCGGTGCGTTCGGCGAGCGTCGCAAAAGCCGCGTCGCGGGCCTCGCGATCGCCGAGCCGGGCGCGGGCCTTGACGAGCTCGTGGTCGGTCAGCGCGCGCTCCATCTCGGCGGCGACGCCGTCGGTGAGGCCGGCCTGGCCGAGCGTGACGAGGGGGTGCAGCGGATGCCCGAGGCGCCGCAGGTGCTTCTTCTGGCGTTCGTTGAGTTCCATCCGCACATTATAGGGAGCAGCCTCTTCGGTCTGGACCGCCCCCGGCATGTCGAAACGCAGCAAATCGAGCGAGCGCTGGCTCAAGGAGCACGAGTCGGACGCCTACGTGAAGCGGGCCCGCAAGGAGGGCCTGCGCTCCCGAGCGGCCTTCAAGCTCGAGGAACTCGACGCCGCCGAGCGGCTCCTAAAGCCTGGGATGACCGTCGTCGACCTCGGTGCAGCCCCGGGCGGCTGGAGCCAGTACGCGGCCAAGGCATTGAATGGCAAGGGCTATGTCGTTGCGCTCGACCTCCTGCCGATGGCCACGCTCCCGGGGGTCACCGTCCTGCAGGGCGATTTTCGCGAGGCCGGGCCGCTCGCGGAACTTAAGACCGCCCTGGACGGCCGGCCGGTCGATCTTGTGATGTCGGACATGGCCCCCAATATGTCGGGCATCGATGCTGTCGATCAGCCGCGCCAGCTGTACCTTGCCGAACTTGCCCTCGAGTTCTGCCGCGAGGTGCTGCGGCCCGGCGGGACGTTCCTCGCGAAGGTATTCCAGGGCGCCGGCTTCGACGAATACCTGCGCACCGTGCGTCGCGAATTTGAGACGGTGCGCATGAAGAAGCCGCCGGCGTCGCGCGCGCGCAGTGCCGAAATGTACCTGCTGGCGACCGGCAGGCGTATCCTGTAGTCGCCGGCTTGGAGCCGGCGGCGAGTCCGCGGAGACTCTTTTGAACGACTTGACCAAGAACATCATCCTTTGGGTCGTGATCGCGGTCGTGCTGCTCGCGGTGTTCTCCAATTTCAGCGCGCGGCCGACCTCCAACCCCGAGATTCCGTACTCGCAGTTCCTGACCGAGGTGGACAACAACGCGATCCGCACGGCCGAGATCAAGGGCGAGACGATCAGCGGGACGCGCGCGAACGGTGAGCAGTACGTCACCTACAGCCCCGAGACCAGCAATTCCGCGCTGATCGGCGAGCTGCAGAAGCACGGCGTCAACTTCAAGGCTTCGCCGCCCGAGCATCAGTCGATGCTGATGCAGCTGTTCCTGTCGTCGTTCCCGATCCTGCTGCTGATCGGCGTCTGGGTCTACTTCATGCGCCAGATGCAGGGCGGCGCGGGCGGCCGCGGCGCGATGAGCTTCGGCAAGAGCCGCGCGCGCCTGCTGAATGAGGACCAGGTCAACGTGACCTTCGCCGACGTCGCCGGCGTCGAGGAGGCCAAGGAAGAGGTCAAGGAGATCGTCGACTTCCTGAAGGACCCCGCGAAGTTCCAGAAGCTCGGCGGCAAGATTCCGAAGGGCGTGCTGATGGTCGGCAGCCCCGGCACGGGCAAGACGCTGCTCGCGCGCGCGATCGCCGGCGAGGCGAAGGTGCCGTTCTTCACGATCTCGGGCTCCGACTTCGTCGAGATGTTCGTCGGTGTCGGCGCTTCGCGCGTGCGCGACATGTTCGAGCAGGCGAAGAAGCACGCGCCGTGCATCATCTTCATCGACGAGATTGACGCGGTCGGTCGCCACCGCGGCGCCGGGCTCGGCGGTGGCCACGACGAGCGCGAGCAGACGCTCAACCAGCTGCTCGTCGAGATGGACGGCTTCGAGGGCAACGAGGGCATCATCGTCATCGCGGCCACCAACCGCCCCGACGTGCTCGACCCCGCGCTGCTGCGCCCCGGCCGCTTCGACCGCCAGGTCGTGGTGCCGCTGCCCGACGTGCGCGGTCGCGAGCAGATCCTCAAGGTGCACATGCGCAAGGTGCCGGTCGCGGACGACGTCAAGCCGTCGGTGATCGCGCGCGGTACGCCCGGCTTCTCCGGCGCGGACCTCGCGAACCTCGTCAACGAGGCGGCGCTGTTCGCCGCGCGCGGCAACCGCCGCGTCGTCTCGATGGAGGAGTTCGAGCGCGCCAAGGACAAGATCTACATGGGCGCCGAGCGGCGCTCGATGGTCATGTCCGACCAGGAAAAGCGCATGACCGCCTACCACGAGGCAGGCCATGCGATCGTCGGCTTCGTCGTGCCGGAGCACGATCCCGTCTACAAGGTCACGATCATTCCCCGCGGCCGCGCGCTCGGCGTCACGCAGTTCCTGCCGGAGCAGGACCGCTACTCACTGAGCAAGCGCCGGATCCAGAGCCAGATCGCGACGCTGTATGGCGGCCGCATCGCCGAGGAGATCATCTTCGGGCCCGATTCGGTGACCACGGGCGCTTCCAACGACATCGAGCGTGCGACCGAGCTCGCGCGCAACATGGTCACGAAGTGGGGCCTGTCGGACCGTCTCGGGCCGCAGACCTACAGCGAGGACCAGGGCGAGGTCTTCCTCGGCCGCAGCGTCACGCAGCACAAGCAGGTCTCGGACGTCACGGCGCACGTGATCGACGAGGAAGTGCGCCAGGTCATCGACTCGAACTACACCCGTGCCAAGGACATCCTGACCAACCACCTCGAGGTGCTGCACAAGATGGCCGAGGCGCTGGTGCGCTACGAGACGATCGACGAGCAGCAGATCAAGGACCTGATGGCCGGCCGCGAGCCGCGTCCGCCCGATGGCTGGGAGGACAGCTCGCCGCCGAGCCCGCCGACCTCCGAGCCGGAGCAGAAGCCCGGCATCGGCGTCGGCACGCCGGCCGGCCAGCACTGACGGCAGCCCGGCGACGGGCGTGCAGCTGCGCTGTCGCACCCGACTGCTCCCGCTCGCGGAGCCGGTCGTCATGGGCGTGCTCAACGTCACGCCTGACTCCTTCTCCGACGGCGGCCGGTGCCTCGCGCCGGCCGAGGCGCTGGCCGCCGCGCGCCGCATGGTCGAGGAGGGCGCGCGGCTCATCGACGTCGGTGGCGAATCGACCCGACCGGGTGCCGAGCCACCGCCGCTCGCCGAGGAACTCGCGCGCGTGGTGCCGGTGGTGCGCGCCATCGCCGCGACGCTCGATGTCGTGGTCTCGATCGACACCAGCCGCGCCGCGGTGATCGAGGCCGCAGTCGAGGCGGGCGCCCACCTCGTCAACGACGTTCGCGGCCTGCGCGACCCCGCCGCGCTCGCCGCCGCGGCGCGCGTCGGCGCCGCAGTGTGCGTCATGCACATGCAGGGCGAGCCACAGACCATGCAGAATGCGCCGGCCTATGAGGACGTGGTCGCCGAGGTGCGGGCGTACCTCGCGGCACGGGTCGCGTCGTGTCGGGCCGCAGGGATCGGTGCGGACGCCATCGTGGTCGACCCGGGTTTCGGCTTCGGCAAGACCGCGGCACATAACGTTGCGTTGTTCGCGGCGCTCGAGGAGTTCACGACGCTCGGCGCGCCGCTCGCGATCGGCGTCTCGCGCAAGTCGCTGGTCGGCCAGTTGACCGGCCGACCGGTGGCGCAGCGCCTCGCTGGCAGCGTCGCGCTCGCGGCGCTCGCGGCGGAACGCGGCGCCCGGATCGTCCGCGCCCACGACGTCGGCGCGACGCTGGATGCAGTTCGGATCGGGGCGGCCTTCGGCCGCGACCGGGGAGGAGAGGCATGAGCCGCAAGTATTTCGGGACCGACGGCGTGCGCGGGCGCGTGGGCCAGCCCCCGATGACGGTCGAGTTCGCGCTGCGACTGGCAAGCGCCGCGGCGCAGGTGCTCGCGCCCGACGGTGGGCGCGTGCTGATCGGCAAGGACACCCGGCTCTCCGGTTATCTGTTCGAGGCGGCGCTCGAGGCGGGCTTCGTCGCCGCCGGCGTCGACGTGCAGCTGATGGGTCCCTTGCCGACACCGGGCGTCGCCTACCTGACCCAGAAGTTCGGCTGCAGCTTCGGCGTCGTGATCAGCGCCTCGCACAACCGCTACGAGGACAACGGCATCAAGTTCTTCGACGGCACCGGCGGCAAGCTCTCGGACGCGCTCGAGACGGCCATCGAGGCGCGGCTCGACGAGCCGGCCACGACCGTGGAGTCGCGCCGTCTCGGACGGGCCGTGCGGGTCGACCGCTCGCGCGTCGAATACCAGGACTTCTGTCGCTCGACGCTGCCGCCGGGAATGGACCTGGCGGGCCTCAAGCTCGTGGTCGATTGCGCGAACGGCGCGGCGTACAAGGTCGCGCCGCGGGTGCTCGCCGACCTCGGCGCGGAGATCGTGCCGATCGGCTGCTCGCCGAATGGCCGCAACATCAACGACGGCTGCGGGTCGACGGAGCCGGGCCTGCTGCAACTGACGGTGCCGGGCGTGCGCGCCGACGCCGGCATCGCGCTCGACGGCGATGGCGACCGGCTGGTGATGGTCGATCATCTCGGGCGCGCGGTCGACGGCGACCAGCTGCTGTACGTGATCGCCAAGAGTCGCCGCGACCTCGGCACGTTGCGGGGACCGGTGGTCGGCACCGTGATGAGCAACCTCGGGCTCGAGCACGCGCTCGGCGCGCTCGGCGTGCCGTTCCGCCGCGCGGCGGTCGGCGACCGTTACGTGCTCGAGATGCTGCGCGCCGAGGGCGGCGAGCTGGGTGGCGAGGCCTCCGGTCACCTCCTGTGCCTCGACAAGGCCACCACCGGCGACGGCCTCGTCAGCGCGCTGCAGGTGCTGTCGATCATGCGGCGCGAGGGGGCGAAGCTCGCCGAACTCGTCGCTGCGATGCCGAAGTATCCGCAGATCCTGCTGAACGTGCGCACGGCCGCGCGCCTCGACCTGCGCGGCCGGCCGGAGATCGCGGCCGCGGTCGCGGCCGCCGAGGCGCGCCTCGCCGGTACCGGGCGCATCGTGCTGCGCCCCTCGGGCACCGAGCCCGTGATCCGCGTGATGGCCGAAGGCCAGGACGAAACACTCGTCCGAGAGGTCGCCGAATCGATCGCCGCGGCCGTGCGCGCGGCGGCGGCCTGAGCACGCAAACCGTTGATTTTGGCGGGGGCGGCGAGTATCCTGCGCCGCCTTTTGAGGACACCCCCATGCGCCGACCGGTGGTTGCCGGCAACTGGAAAATGCACGGCACGCGGGCCGAGAACGCCCGTCTCGTCGAGGCGCTGATCGAAGCCAGCGACAAGGCGAGCGGCGAGGTCGTCGTCTGCCCGCCGCACGTCTATCTCTGGGAAGTCGGTCGCCAGCTGAAGGACAGCTCGATCGGCCTCGGGGCGCAGAACGTCTGCGCCGAGGCCCAGGGCGCGTTCACCGGCGAGGTGTCGGCGGCGATGCTCAAGGATGTCGGCTGCAGCTACGCCATCGTCGGTCACTCGGAGCGCCGCCAGATCTACCGCGAGGATGACGCGCTCGTCGCGCGCAAGTTCCGCGCCGCGCAGGCGGCGGGCCTCGTGCCGATCCTCTGCGTCGGCGAGACGCTGGAGGAGCGCGAACGCAGCGTGACGGAGGACGTCGTCGGCCGGCAGCTCGACGCGGTGCTCGACGTCGCGGGCGTCGCGGCGTTCGCGAAGGCCATCGTGGCCTACGAACCGGTCTGGGCGATCGGCACGGGCAAGAACGCGACGCCGGAGCAGGCGCAGGCGGTGCATGCCTTCGTCCGCGCACGGATTTCGGCGCGGGATGCTACAATTGCGGGTGGACTGCGGCTGCTGTACGGCGGCAGCGTCAAGGCCGCGAATGCCGCCGAACTCTTCGGCCAGCCGGACGTCGACGGCGGCCTGGTCGGCGGCGCCTCGCTCAAGGCGGATGAGTTTGTGAGGATCTGCGCCGCCGCTGCCTGAGCGGCGGTGCGATAAAGCTATGCTGAACACGATACTGACGGTACTGCACGTGATGCTCTCGGCCGCGATCATCGGCCTCGTCCTGCTGCAGCGGGGCAAGGGCGCGGATGCGGGCGCGGGCTTCGGCTCCGGGGCCTCGGGCACGGTGTTCGGTGCGCGCGGCTCCTCGACGTTCTTTTCGAAGCTCACCGCGGTACTCGCGACGTGCTTCTTCGTGACCAGCCTGTCGCTGGCCTACCTCGCGAGCCACCGCGGTGCGGGCGCGCCGAAGAGCCTCGTCGACCAGGTTCCGCTGACGCAGCCCGCGCCGGTGCCGGCGCCGGCGAGCGAGTTGCCGGCGGTGCCGGCCGCGCCGGCCGGCGAGCCGCCGGCCAGCAACAAGTAACAGACGACGGTTCGCGCGATTCTTGAGTCGATTGCCGACGTGGCGGAATTGGTAGACGCACTAGCTTGAGGTGCTAGCACCGTAAGGTGTGCCGGTTCGAGTCCGGCCGTCGGCACCAGCACTCAGACGACGCGAGGCGAAACACCCCGGAGAGGGTGACGAGGTGAGTCCCGGACGTCTAGAATAGGGCGGATGACACGGGACGCGATGCACGCGGCCCGGGACCGCCGGTGATGCTCGCAAACTACCTGCCGATTCTGGTGTTTCTGTGCGTCGCCGCCGCGATCGGCGGCGTGCTGATCGTCCTCGGATTCCTGCTCGGGCCGCGCCGGCCCGATCCCGACAAGCTGTCACCGTTCGAGTGCGGCTTCGAGGCGTTCGAGGACTCGCGCATGAAGTTCGACGTGCGCTACTACCTCGTGGCGATCCTGTTCATCCTGTTCGACCTCGAGATCGCATTCCTCTTTCCCTGGGCGGTCTCGCTGCGCTCGGTGGGCCACTTCGGGATCCTGTCGATGGGCTTGTTCCTCGCGATCCTGATCGTCGGCTTCGTCTACGAGTGGAAGAAGGGAGCGCTGGAATGGGACTAGTCGCCGAGGTGGATGCCGAGCTCAAGCACAAGGGCTTCATGACGGCCCGTCTCGACGACCTGATGAACTGGGCCAGGACCGGCTCGCTGTGGCCGATGACCTTCGGGCTCGCCTGCTGCGCGGTCGAGATGATGCACGCCGGTGCCTCGCGCTACGACCTCGACCGCTTCGGCGTCGTCTTCCGTGCGAGCCCGCGCCAGTCGGACGTGATGATCGTCGCCGGCACGCTGACCAACAAGATGGCGCCGGCGCTGCGGCGGGTCTACGACCAGATGTCCGAGCCGCGCTGGGTGATCTCGATGGGCTCGTGTGCCAACGGCGGCGGCTACTACCACTATTCCTACGCGGTGGTGCGCGGTTGCGACCGGATCGTGCCGGTCGACGTCTACGTGCCGGGTTGCCCGCCGTCGGCCGAGGCGCTGATGTACGGCATCTTCCAGCTGATGAACAAGATCCGCCGCACCAGCACGATCGCCCGATGAGTGCACCGATGAGCGACGCGAGCGCGACCCCGGCGGGCGAAGCCCCCGACGCCTTCGAGGCCTATGCGGCGGCCGTGCTCGAGGCCGCCGGCGGCCGGGCGACGCGCGTGCCGTCGCTGCCCCACGAGCTGCACATCGACGTGCCGGCCGAGGCGATCGTCGCGGTGATGACGGCGCTGCGCGATGATCCGCGGGTGCGCTGCGAGGTGCTGGTCGACCTCTCGGGCATCGACTACCTGACCTTCGGGCGCGACGAGTGGAGCACTCACGCGGCCACCGGCTCCGGCTTCAGCCGCGGCGTCACTGGCCGCTATCGCGCCGAACCGCAGGCCGCGCCGCTGCCGGCCGCGCCCGTTGCCGAGCGCCGCTTCGCGGTCGTCTACCAGCTGCTGTCGATCGCGCACAACCGGCGCGTGCGCGTGCGGGCGTACTGCGCGGCCGGCGAGCCGCCGGTCATCGACACCGTCACGGACGTCTGGTCCGGCGCGAACTGGTTCGAGCGTGAAGCCTTCGACCTGTACGGCATCCTGTTCCGCGGCCACCCGGATCTGCGCCGCATCCTCACCGACTACGGCTTCATCGGGCACCCGTTCCGCAAGGATTTCCCGCTGGTCGGGCACGTCGAGGTTCGCTACGACCCGGAGAAGCGCCGCGTCGCGTACGAACCGGTCAGCATCGAGCCGCGCGTGCTCGTGCCGCGCGTGATCCGCGACGACAACCGCTACGAGCCGGCCTTGCTCGGCCACCCGCCGCCGCCCCCGGGGAAGCCGAATGGCTGAGATCCGCAACTTCACGCTGAACTTCGGGCCGCAGCACCCGGCCGCGCACGGCGTGCTGCGGCTCGTCCTCGAGATGGACGGCGAGGTCGTGCAGAAGGCTGACCCGCACATCGGACTCCTGCACCGCGGTACCGAGAAGCTGGCCGAGTCGAAGCCGTTCAACCAGAGCATCGGCTACATGGACCGGCTCGACTACGTGTCCATGATGTGCAACGAGCACGCCTACGTCATGGCGATCGAGAAGCTGCTCGGCATCGCGGTGCCGCTGCGGGCCCAGTACATCCGCGTGATGTTCGACGAGATCACGCGCATCCTGAACCACCTGATGTGGCTCGGCGCGCACGGGCTCGACATCGGCGCCATGACGGTGTTCCTGTACGCGTTCCGCGAGCGCGAGGACCTGATGGACTGCTACGAGGCGGTCTCGGGTACGCGCATGCACGCGACCTACTATCGCCCGGGCGGGGTCTATCGCGACCTGCCCGAGCAGATGCCGAAGTACGCGCCGTCGAAGTTCCGCTCGCGCAAGGAGATCGACCGGCTGAACGAGGCCCGCGCCGGCAGCCTGCTGGACTTCATCGACGACTTCACGCAGCGCTTCCCGAAGTGCGTGGACGAATACGAGACGCTGCTGACCGACAATCGCATCTGGAAGCAGCGCACCGTCAACATCGGCGTGCTGTCGCCGGAGCGGGCGATGGCGCTGTCGTGCTCGGGCCCGGTGCTGCGCGGCTCCGGCGTCGTCTGGGACCTGCGGAAGAAGCAGCCCTACGAGGTCTACGACCGGGTCGACTTCGATATCCCGGTCGGCGTCAACGGCGACTGCTACGACCGCTACCTGGTGCGCGTCGAGGAGCTGCGGCAGTCGAACCGCATCGTCCGGCAGTGCGTCGAGTGGCTGCGCCGGAACCCGGGCCCGGTGATGGTCGACGACCACAAGATCGTCCCGCCGCGACGCGTCGAGATGAAGGGCGACATGGAGTCGCTGATCCACCACTTCAAGCTGTACACCGAAGGCTACTCGGTGCCGGCCGGCGAGACCTATGCGGCGGTCGAGGCACCGAAGGGCGAGTTCGGCATCTGGCTGGTGTCGGACGGCGCGAACAAGCCGTACCGGATGAAGGCGCGGGCGCCCGGCTTCGCGCACCTGGCGGCCATGGACGAGCTGGTGCGCGGCCACATGCTCGCCGACGTCGTGGCCGTGATCGGCACGATCGACATCGTGTTCGGAGAGATCGACCGATGAGTGAGGCACAGTCGAGCGGCACGGCGGGACTGCTGAGCGAGCACACCCGCCACGAGATCGATCACTGGCGCGCGAAGTTCCCGGAGGGACGGCAGCGCTCGGCGGTGATCGCGGCGCTGCGCGCGGCGCAGCACCAGAACCATGGCTACCTGACCAGCGAGCTGATGGACGCGGTCGGCGCTTACCTCGACGTGCCCGCGATCCAGGTGTACGAGGTCGCGAGCTTCTACTCGATGTTCGAGACCAAGCCCGCCGGCCGGCTGCATGTGTCGGTGTGCACGAACATCTCCTGCATGCTGTGCGGCGCCGACAAGATCGTCGAGCACATCGAGAAGCGCCTCGGGGTCAAGACCGGGGAGAGCACGCCGGACGGCAAGTTCTTCCTGAAGCGCGAGGAGGAGTGCCTCGCCGCCTGCAACAACGCGCCGATGATGATGATCGACCACGTCTACTACGAGAACCTGACGCCCGAGAAGGTCGACCAGGTGCTCGACAGCCTCAAGTGAGCCGCGCATGCCCCGCGAAATGAACCAGGTCGTGTTCGAGCCGCTGAAGCTCCCCGAGAGCTGGAAGCTCGCCACCTACCGGAGCATCGGCGGCTACGAGGCGTGGGAGCGGATCCTGCGCGAGAAGATCCCGCCCGAGAAGATCGTCGAGGAGGTCAAGGCCTCTGGCCTGCGCGGCCGCGGCGGCGCGGGCTTCCCCACCGGCATGAAGTGGAGCTTCATCCCACGCAGCGCGCCGGGCCAGAAGTACGTGGTCTGCAATTCGGACGAGTCGGAGCCGGGCACCTGCCACGACCGCGACATCCTCCGCTTCAACCCGCACTCGGTGATCGAGGGCATGGCGATTGGCGGCTACGCGATGGGCGCGACGGTCGGCTACAACTACATCCGCGGCGAATTCCTGGCGGAGCCCTTCCCGCGCTTCGACGCGGCGCTGCGCGAGGCGTACGCGGCCGGCCTGCTGGGCCGGGACATCTTCGGTTCCGGATTCGACTTCGACCTGCACGCGGTCGCCGGCGCGGGTGCCTACATCTGTGGCGAGGAGACGGCGCTGCTCGAGTCGCTCGAGGGCAAGCCCGGCAAGCCGCGCTTCAAGCCGCCGTTCCCGGCGAATTTCGGCCTGTACGGCCGGCCGACCACGGTCAACAACACCCAGAGCTACGCCTCGGTGCCGACCATCCTGCGCAAGGGCGCGAAGTGGTTCGCCGACCTCGGCGTGCCGAATTCCGGCGGCACGGTGATCTTTTCGGTGTCCGGTCATGTCAACCGACCAGGCAACTACGAGTTGCCGCTCGGCATTCCGTTCAAGGAACTGCTGGAGGACGTCTGCGGCGGCATGCGCGGCGGCCGGCCCCTGAAGGCGGTGATCCCCGGCGGATCGTCGGTGCCGGTGCTGCCGGCGGCCAACATCCTCGCGGCCAACATGGACTACGACTCGCTGCGCAAGGCCGGCAGCGCGCTCGGCTCGGCGGCGGTGATCGTCATGGACGACACCACCTGCATGGTGCGCCTGCTCGAGCGCATTACGCGCTTCTACAAGGCCGAGTCGTGCGGGCAGTGCACGCCGTGCCGCGAGGGCACCGGCTGGATGAACCGCATCGTCCGCAAGGTGCTGGACGGCGAGGCGCAGCGCGCAGACCTCGACCTGCTGGTCGACGTCGCCAACCGCATCGAGGGCCACACGATCTGCGCGCTCGGCGACGCGTCGGCCTGGCCGGTGCAGAGCTTCCTGCGGCACTACCGCCACGAGTTCGAGTACATGATCGACCACGGCGGCAAGAGCCTCGTCGACGACCCCGCGCGGCGAGCCGCGTGATGCCGCCCCGGAACCGACGCGCATGAGCCAGGACATCGTCAATCTCGAAGTGAATGGCGTTGCGGTGCAGGGCCGCAAGGGTCAGATGATCATCCAGGTGACCGATGCCGCGGACGTCTACGTGCCGCGCTTCTGCTACCACGAGAAGCTCTCGGTCGCCGCCAATTGCCGCATGTGTCTGGTCGAGGTCGAGAAGGCGCCGAAGCCGATGCCGGCCTGCGCGACGCCGATCGCCGAGGGCATGAAGGTCTACACGAAGTCGCCGAAGGCGATTGGCGCGCAGAAGGCGACGATGGAGTTCCTGCTGATCAACCACCCGCTCGACTGTCCGATCTGCGACCAGGGCGGCGAGTGCGAGTTGCAGGACCTGGCGGTCGGTTTCGGCCGCGACGCGGCGCGCTTCGAGGAGCGCAAGCGCGTCGTCAAGGACAAGAACCTCGGGCCGCTGGTCTCGACCGACATGACCCGCTGCATCCACTGCACCCGTTGCGTGCGCTTCACCGCCGAGATCGCCGGCGTGCAGGAGCTGGGCACGATGGGCCGTGGCGAAGGCATGCAGATCAGCACCTGGGTGGAGAAGAGCGTCGACCACGAGCTGTCGGGCAACATCATCGACCTGTGCCCGGTGGGCGCGCTCAATTCGAAGCCGTTCCGCTTCCACGGGCGCGGCTGGGAAATGACGGCGCAGGCGCTCGTCTCGCCGCACGACGCGGTCGGCACGAACCTGTCGGCGCACGTGCGTCGCGGCCAGCTGATGCGCGTCGTGCCACGCGCCAACGAGGCCATCAACGAGACCTGGATCGCCGATCGCGACCGGTTCTCTTACGAGGGCATCTACGCCGCGGATCGCCTCGAGCGACCGCTGGTGCGACAGGGCGGGGCGCTCGTACCCTGCGACTGGGAGACTGCTCTCGAGGCGGCCGCCCGCGGACTGCAGGGCGCGATCGCGCCTGGCGCGGACCGGGTGGGGTTCCTGGCGCTGCCCTCGGCGACCACCGAGGAGCTGCACCTGTTCGCGCGGATTGCGCGCGGCCTCGGGGTCGCGAACCTCGACCATCGCCTGCGGCAGCGCGACTTCCGCGACCAGGGCGCCGACCCGGTGTTCCCGGGACTCGGCCTCGCGATCGCCGATCTCGACCGGCTCGACGGGCTGCTGGTGGTCGGTGCCGACCTGCGGCAGGAGGCGCCGGTGCTCGCGCACCGGGTGCGCAAGGCGGCGGTCCGGAACAAGGCGCGCATCGCCTTCGTGAACCCGGCGCGCTTCGACTATCACTTCCCGGTCGCGGCCTATCGTGCGGTCGGTGCCGGCGACATGGCCGCCGAGCTGGCCGCCATCGGCCGGGCGCTCGCGGAATCCACGGGCGCGGCACTGCCGGCGGCGCTCGCCCACGCGGGCACGCCGAATGACGGCCAGCGCGCGGCCGCGGCGGCGCTGGCGAGCGGCGAGCGGCGGCTCGTGCTCTTGGGGGGCCTGGCCGAGCGCCATCCGGGCTATGCGGACCTGCGTGCGATCGCCGCGGCAGTCGCCGGCCTCGCCGGCGCCGCGCTTGGCTACCTGCCGGGTGGCGGCAATGCGGCCGGTGCCGCGCTCGCCGGCGTGCTGCCGCACCGCGAGGCGGGCGGACGCCCCGCCGGCCGCGTGGGACTCGACGCCGGCGCGATGCTGGCCGGCGGCCTCGATGCCTACGTGCTGCTGGGCGGCATCGAGGCCGGGCTCGACACGGCCGGTGAAGGCGCCGAGGCGGCGCTCGCCCGCGCGGGCTTCGTGCTCGCGCTCTCGCCCTATGCGCCGGAGGCGGTGCGCCGGCACGCGCACGTGATCCTGCCGATCGGCACCTTCGCCGAGACCTCGGGCACGTTCGTGAACGTCGAGGGTCGCTGGCAGAGCTTCGCGGCCGCGGCACGCCTCGTCGGCGAGGCCCGTCCCGGCTGGAAGGTGCTGCGCGTGCTCGGCAACCTGCTGAACCTGCCGGGCTTCGAGTACGAGTCGTCCGAGGACGTGCGCATCGAGCTCGAGCGCGCGCTCGGCGCGCAGGCGGGGCAGGGCGCCGACACCGCCTATCGCGGCGCCTGGCGGCCGCAGGGCTCGCTGCCCGGCGCGCTCGCCGACGCGCCGCTCTACCAGAGCGATCCGGTGGTGCGCCGTGCGCCCGCCCTGCAGCAGACCCGCGCCGCCGCCCGGCCGCGGGCGACGTACTGAGGCGCCATGAGCAGTCTCCTCGCCTTCTGGCAGCAGCTGTCGCCCGACCTGCGGGGCTTCATCGTGATGGCCGTCGAGATCGTCGGCGTCATGCTCGCGGTGATCATCAGCGTGGCGATGCTGACGCTGGCCGAGCGCAAGGTCATCGGCTGGATGCAGGTGCGGTTCGGGCCGAACCAGATCCGGATCTTCGGCCTGCCGGTGCTGAAGGGCTGGGCGCAGCCGTTCGCGGACGTGATCAAGCTGCTGATGAAGGAAGTCATCGTGCCGGCGAACGCCGACAAGGTGGTGTTCCTGATCGCGCCGCTCGTCGCGCTGGTGCCGGCGCTGTCGACCTGGGCGGTGATCCCGTTCTCGCCCGACTTCGTGCTGGCGGATATCGACGCGGGCCTGCTCTACATCCTCGCGCTGACCTCGCTCGGCGTGTACGGCGTGATCCTCGCCGGCTGGGCGTCGAACTCGAAGTACGCGCTGCTCGGCGCGATGCGCTCGGCGGCGCAGATCGTCGCCTACGAGATCGCGATGGGCTTTGCGCTCGTCGGCGTGCTGATGGCGGCCGGCAGCCTGAACCTCACCGACGTGGTGCGCTCGCAGGCCGGCGGCATCACGCACTGGCACGGGCTCGTGCTGTTCCCGCTGATGGTGATCTACTTCATCGCCGGCATCGCCGAGACCAACCGCGCGCCGTTCGACGTCGCGGAAGGCGAGTCGGAGATCGCCTCGGGCTTCCACGTCGAGTACTCCGGTGCCACCTTCGCGACCCTGTTCGCGCTGCCCGAGTACGCGAACATGATCCTGGTGGCGACGCTGGCGCCGCTGCTGTTCCTCGGCGGCTGGCTGTCGCCGTTCGAGGGCCTGCTGCCGGCGGACTCGCTGCTGGCGCAGCCCTCGTTCCTGTGGCTGTTCGTGAAGATCCTCTGGTTCCTGTTCTGCTTCCTGTGGATCCGCGCGACCTTCCCGCGCTACCGCTACGACCAGATCATGCGACTCGGCTGGAAGGTCTTCATCCCGCTGACGCTGGTCTGGATCGGTGTCGAGTGCGTGCTGGCGTGGTACCACGTCGGCCCGTGGGGCCGGATGTGAGGCGGGTGAGGTAGTCATGGGCTCGGTACGCAACCTGACGAAGACGCTGCTGCTCGGCGAGCTCCTGACCGGGCTCGGCGTGACGCTGCGCTACCTGTTCAAGCCGAAGTTCACGGTCCATTACCCGTTCGAGAAGGCACCGCAGTCGGTTCGCTACCGCGGCTTGCACGCGCTGCGCCGCTACCCGAACGGCGAGGAGCGCTGCATCGCCTGCAAGCTGTGCGAGGCGGTCTGCCCGGCGCTGGCGATCACCATCGAGTCGGGCGTCTCGGCCGACGGCACGCGGCGCACGACGCGCTACGACATCGACCTCTTCAAGTGCATCTACTGCGGCTTCTGCGAGGAGGCCTGTCCGGTCGACGCGATCGTCGAGACGCGGATCCACGAGTACCACATGGAGAACCGCGGCGAGAACATCATGACCAAGGACAAGCTGCTCGCCGTCGGCGAGCGCTACGAGGCGATGATCGCGGCCGACAAGACCGCCGACGCGCCTTACCGCTGACGGCCGGCGCGGGGAGCCATCGTGCTGACGACCATCCTGTTCTACGTGTACGCGGCGATCCTGATCGGCGCGGCGCTCGGCGTCGTGCTGGCCCGCAACCCGGTGCGCTCAGCGCTGTTCCTGGTGCTGGCGTTCTTCACGAGCGCGGTGCTGTGGCTGCTGCTGGAGGCCGAGTTCCTCGGCATCGTGCTGGTGCTCGTCTACGTCGGCGCGGTGATGGTGCTGTTCCTGTTCGTCGTGATGATGCTCGACATCAACGTTGCCGAACTGCGCGCCGGCTTCACGCGCTATGCGCCGCTCGGCGCCGTGGTCGCCGCGCTGATGGTCGCCGAGATCGCCTACGTGGTCTGGGTGCGGCACCTCGGCTTCGACCTCGGCGGCGGGGCGCCGCCGCTGCCGGCCGGCTACTCGAACACCAAGTCGCTCGGCGCGGTGCTGTACACCGACTATGCGCTGCCGTTCCAGCTGGCGGCCGTGGTGCTGCTGATCGCGATCGTCGCCGCGATCGCGCTGACCATGCGCCACCGCACCGGCTACAAGCAGCAGGACGTCGCCGGCCAGGTCGCGGTGCGCAAGGCGGACCGGATCCGCATCGTCCAGGTCGAACCGGAGAAGCGCCCATGATCGGCCTGCCGCACTTCCTGCTGCTCGCCGGCATCCTGTTCAGCATCGCAGTGGCGGGCATCTTCCTGAATCGCAAGAACGTGATCCTGCTGCTGATGTGCATCGAGCTGATGCTGCTGGCGGTCAACTTCAACTTCGTCGCCTTCAGCCGCTGGCTCGGCGACCTCGATGGCCAGGTGTTCGTGTTCTTCATCCTGACGGTCGCGGCCGCGGAGTCGGCCATCGGCCTCGCGATCCTGGTGGTGCTGTTCCGTGAGCGGCGCAGCATCAACGTCGAGAACCTGGACACGATGCGGGGCTGATGATGCAGAACGTGCTCCTGACGATCGCGCTGGCGCCGCTCGCGGCGGCGATCATCGCCGGCCTCGGCGGCCGCTGGATCGGCCGGGTTGGCGCGCACAGCGTGACGATCCTCGGCGTCGCGGTCTCGTTCGTGCTGTCGGCCTGGGTGCTGAAGGGCCAGCTGCTCGACGGCGCGCCGGCCTTCGAGGGTGCGGTGTACACCTGGCTGGTCAGCGACGGCATCCGGATGCAGGTCGGCTTCCTGGTCGACCACCTGACGGCGCTGATGATGGTGGTCGTGACCTTCGTGTCGCTGATGGTGCACGTCTACACCATCGGTTACATGCACGACGACGACGGCTACACGCGCTTCTTCGCGTACATCTCGCTGTTCACGTTCGCGATGCTGATGCTCGTGATGAGCAACAACTTCCTGCAGCTGTTCTTCGGCTGGGAGGCGGTCGGCCTCGTCTCGTACCTGCTGATCGGCTTCTGGTACACGCGTCCGAGCGCGATCTTCGCGAACCTGAAGGCCTTCCTGGTCAACCGCGTCGGCGACTTCGGCTTCCTGCTCGGCATCGCCGGCATCGTGCACTTCACCGGCTCGCTCGACTACGGGCGTGCCTTCCACCTGGCGCCGCAGATCGCGCAGCAGAGCTTCACGCTGTTCGAGGGCCAGAGCTGGAACGCGATGAGCGTCATCTGCATCTGCCTGTTCATCGGCGCGATGGGCAAGTCGGCGCAGGTGCCGCTGCACGTCTGGCTGCCGGACTCGATGGAGGGCCCGACGCCGATCTCGGCGCTGATCCACGCGGCGACGATGGTCACGGCCGGCATCTTCATGGTCGCGCGGATGTCGCCGCTGTTCGAGCTGTCGCAGACCGCGCTGTCGTTCGTGCTCGTGATCGGCGCCACCACGGCGCTCTTCATGGGCTTCCTCGGCATCGTCAACAACGACATCAAGCGGGTGGTCGCGTACTCGACGCTCTCGCAGCTCGGCTACATGACCGTCGCGCTCGGCGCCTCGGCCTACGGTGCGGGCATCTTCCACCTGATGACGCACGCGTTCTTCAAGGCGCTGCTGTTCCTCGGCGCCGGCTCGGTCATCATCGCGATGCACCACGAGCAGGACATGCGGCGCATGGGCGGGCTGCGCAAGTACCTGCCGGTGACCTACTGGACGACGCTGCTGGGGGCGCTCGCGCTGATCGGCTTCCCCGGTTTCTCGGGCTTCTTCTCCAAGGACGCGCTGATCGAGGCCGTCGCCGAGTCGCGGGTGCCGGGACATGCCTACGCGGCCTTCTGCGTGACAGCTGGCGTCTTCATCACGGCGCTCTACACGTTCCGAATGATCTTCATGACGTTCCACGGCGAGGAACGCATGGACGCCCACACGCGTGAGCACCTGCACGAGAGCCCGTGGGTCGTGACGCTGCCGCTGGTGCTGCTTGCGATACCGTCGGTGGTGGTCGGCTGGTTCACGGTCGGTCCGGTGCTGTTCCACGGCTACTTCGACGGCGCGATCGTCGTTCGCCCGGAGCACGATGTGCTCGGCGAGATCGGGCGCGAGTACACGACGCCGCTGGCCTTCACCGCGCATGCCTTCACCTCGCTGCCGCTGTACCTGGCGGCGGCCGGCGTCGCGCTTGCCTGGCTGCTCTACCTCCGGCGCCCGGATCTGCCGGCACGACTGCGCACGGCGCTTGCGCCCGTGTACCGGGTGCTCGACAACAAGTACTGGTTCGACTGGGTCAACGAGAACGTGATCGCCGCCGGCAGCCGCGCCGTGGGCCGGCTGTTCTGGCGGGTCGGCGACGAGTTCCTGATCGACGGCGCGCTGGTCAATGGCTCGGCGCGGACGGTCGGCTGGCTCGCGGCGGTCACCCGTCACGTCCAGTCCGGCTACCTCTACCACTACGCGTTCGCGATGATCATCGGGCTGTCGGCGCTGCTCGCCTGGCTCTTGTGGCGGACCTGAGCCGCGACACACGGAACTGACAAGATGCATTCCTCCCTGCTCAGCCTGCTGACCTGGCTGCCGATCCTCGGTGGCGTCGCCGTGCTGCTGGTCGGCGACGCGCGCGCGAGCGTGGCGCGCTGGCTGGCACTCGCGGTCGCGCTGGCGGCGCTGGCGGCGAGCGTGCCCCTGTACCTCGGCTTCGACGCCTCGAGCGCGGCGCTGCAGTTCGTCGAGCGCATGCCGTGGATCCCCTCGCTGCGCTCGGACTACTACCTCGGCATCGACGGCATCTCGCTGCCGCTGATCCTGCTGACGACGCTGTCGACCGTGCTGGTCGTGATCGCGGGCTGGACCGTCATCGAGAAGCGCCCGGCGCAGTACTTCGCGGCCTTCCTGATCATGGAAGGACTGATGATCGGCGTCTTCTCGGCCGCCGACGCGCTGCTCTTCTACGTCTTCTGGGAAGCGATGCTGATCCCGATGTTCCTGATCATCGGCATCTGGGGCGGCGCGCGGCGCATCTACGCGACCATCAAGTTCTTCCTGTATACGTTCCTCGGCTCGGTGTTCATGCTGGTCGCGCTCGTCTACATGTACCTGAAGACCGGCGACTACAGCCTCGCGGCGCTGTACCGGCTGCCGCTGTCGCTGACCGAGCAGGTACTGATCTTCCTGGCGTTCTTCGCGGCCTTCGCCGTCAAGGTGCCGATGGTGCCGGTGCACACCTGGCTGCCCGACGCGCACGTCGAGGCGCCGACCGGCGGCTCGGTGATCCTCGCGGCGATCATGCTGAAGATGGGCGGCTACGGCTTCCTGCGCTTCAGCCTGCCGATCACGCCGGATGCCGCGCACGCCCTCGACTGGCTGGTGATCGGGCTGTCGCTGGTCGCGGTCGTCTACATCGGCCTGATCGCGCTCGTGCAGCAGGACATGAAGAAGCTGATCGCGTACTCCTCGATCGCCCACATGGGCTTCGTGACGCTCGGCTGCTTCGTCGGCTACGAGATCGCCGCCGCGACCGGTGGCTACGGCGGCGCGACGCTGGCGCTGTCCGGCGCGATGGTGCAGATGATCTCGCACGGGCTCGTGTCCGGCGCGCTGTTCCTGTGCGTCGGCGTGCTGTACGACCGGCTGCATACCCGCGACATCGGCGCCTATGGCGGCGTCATCAACACGATGCCGGTGTTCGGCGCGTTCATGGTGCTGTTCGCGATGGCGAACGCCGGCCTGCCGGGCACGTCCGGCTTCGTCGGCGAGTTCCTGGTGATCCTGGCGAGCTTCAAGGCGAACTTCTGGTTCGCCTTCCTGGCGGCGATGACGCTGATCCTGGGTGCCGCCTACACCCTGTGGCTCGTCAAGCGCGTGGTGTTCGGCGCGGTGGCGAACGACGGCGTCGCCTCGCTGAAGGACCTGAACGGCCGGGAGTTCCTGGTGCTCGGGGTGCTCGCGGTCGCGGTGCTCGCCCTCGGCGTCTACCCGAAGCCGCTGACCGACGTGATGGAACCGACGCTGCGCCACGTGGTGCAGCTGATGTCGGTCAGCAAGCTCTGAGGCGGAGAGGCAGGTCCCCATGAACCCGATGTCCGCCGTCGACTTCGCGCTGGCGCAGCCCGAGATGGTGCTGCTCGGGGGCGCGTCGCTGATGCTGCTGGTCGACCTGTTCCTGACCGACCGGCAGCGGCAGATCACGTACTTCCTCGGCCTGCTGACCCTGGCGCTGACCGCGGTGCAGGTCGCGGCGCTTCCCGAGGTCCACTACGCGGCCTTCGGCGGCATGTTCGTGGTCGACGGCGTGGCGCGCCTGCTGAAACTCGTCAGCTGCGCGACGGTCGCGGTGGTGTTCGTCTATTCGCGCGACTACCTGATCCAGCGCGGGCTGTTCCGTGGCGAGTATTTCGTGCTGGCGCTGTTCGCGACGCTCGGCATCTTCGTGATGGCCTCGGCCGGCAGCCTGCTGACGATGTACATGGGCATCGAGCTGCTGGCGCTGTCGCAGTACGCGCTGGTCGCCTTCGACCGCGACTCGCCGGTGGCGGCGGAGTCGGCCATGAAGTACTTCGTGCTCGGTGCGATCGCCTCCGGCACGCTGCTGTACGGCATCTCGATCATTTACGGCGTGACCGGTACCTTCGACCTCGGAGCGCTCGCGGTGCGCCTCGATGCCGGCGCCGCGACCCAGGTCGGCCTGCTGTTCGGGCTCGCGTTCCTGCTCGCCGGGATCGCCTTCAAGTTCGGTGCCGTGCCGTTCCATATGTGGATTCCGGACGTCTACCACGGCGCGCCCACTTCGGTGACGCTGTTCCTCGGCGCCGCCCCGAAACTCGCGTACTTCGCGCTTGCGCTGCGCGTGCTCGCGGAGGGCCTCGGCGGGCTGGTACCGGCCTGGCAGGAAATGCTGGTCGTGCTTGCGGTGCTGTCGCTCGCGATCGGCAACGTCGTCGCCGTGGCACAGACCAACCTCAAGCGGATGCTCGCGTACTCGACGATCTCGAACGTTGGCTTCATCCTGCTCGGCATCCTGGCCGGCACGCCGACGGGCTACCGGGCCGCGCTCTTCTACACGATCACCTACGTCGTGATGGCGCTCGGCTCGTTCGCGATGATCGTGCTGCTGAGCCGCAAGGGCTTCGAGGCCGACCAGATCGAGGACTTCCGCGGACTCGGCCAGCGGCATCCGTGGTTCGCCTGCGTGATGCTGTTCCTGATGGTGAGCACGGCCGGTGTGCCGCCGTTCGTCGGCTTCTTCTCGAAGCTGTACGTTATCCAGGCGGTACTCGACGTCGGGCTCACCTGGCTCGCGGTGGTGGCGGTGCTGTTCTCGGTGATCGGCGCGTTCTACTACCTGCGGGTGGTGAAGGTGATGTTCTTCGACGCGCCGGGCGAGGAAGTCGCGGTGACGGCCGGTCCCGCGCTCAAGTTCCTGCTCAGCCTCAATGGCCTCGCGGTGCTGGCGCTCGGCCTCTTCAACGGGGCGCTCGTGGACGTGATCGCGAAGGCGCTGCCCTGAGCGAACTTGCGGGGGGACGCTGAGGCCGGTATGATTTCCGGCTCATCCCGGTGCGGGGTGGAGCAGTCTGGCAGCTCGTCGGGCTCATAACCCGAAGGTCGCAGGTTCAAATCCTGCCCCCGCTACCACTGAACCTATAGGCCGCCGAGACCCTTGAAAACAGGGCAACTCGGCTGAGCCCGAAGGTCGCCTCCAGATATTCCGTCCCGTCCGGCGCCTTGGCCGGGTTCAGCCGGATCTCGCCCCCGACGAGCTGGCGGACGGCCGCCCGGGCCCTTGCGGCGGGCTCGGGGTGCTTACTTAGGCCCCCGGCGATCATCGCCCGGTACGCCGCCGCTGCCTTCGGCAACATCGACAGGACCCGGCTGGCGGCCTTGGCTTCTGGGCGGGCGGCGAGGAGGTCGGCGCGCTTGGCCTCGGCCTTCTCGATGGCGGCTTGGATCTCGTCGGGCGCCATATCCGGGTCGCCGTCCCGGAGTCGCGCCCGAAGCCGGCTCAGCCGGGCATCTAGCGCAACCAGCTCCGCCGGCCGGTCCGCCTCGCGCTTCTGGAGGGCGTCGATGCGGGCGTTGAGGTCGCGCTCGATCTCCCGCGCCATCATCGTCACCATCTTCGGGTCCAGCAGATTCCGGTCGATCGCGCCGAGGATGTAGGTCTCGGCGTCGTCGCGTCGCTGCCGGATCTTGTTCGTGCAGGCGCCGGACTTCGCCGACGGACAGGCGTAGTGAGTGCCGCTGTCGATGACGAAGTTCCGGCCGCAGACCCCGCACTTCAGCAACCCCGACAGGCGGTACACCGCCTTGCCGCCGGACTTCATGCGCGTGTCGGGGTTGGAGAGGGACTTTATGCGCGCCTGCGCCGCATGCCACACCTCGTCGCTGACGATGCGGTAGGCGGGCTCCTGGTACGTGTAGCGGGTCCAGTCGGACGGCTTGCGCTCGGTGCGGATGGACTTCCCGGTGCGCTCGCTGAGGCGCCACCTCGACTTGTTCCAGTGGACCGTGCCGGTGTAGATCGGGTTCAGCAGGATCGCGCGGACCGCGCTGTCGATCCACTTTCCGTCGCTGCGGCGCTCCGAACGCTTCCACTCGGCAGCGGAGGAGGGGACGCCACGCTGGTTGAGGTCGCGGGCGATGTCGGTACAGCTCGCGCCTCGCGTGTAGCGGTCGAAGATCTCGGCGACGATCGCGGCGCGCTGCTTGTTAACGATGAGGATGCGGCGGTTGCCTTCGGGGTCGTCGCCGTTGTCGTAGCCGTAGGGTCGGCCGCCCGTCCAGCTCCGGCGCAACGCCCGGGACACGAGCGCGGCGTGGGTCTTCTTCGAGATCATCTTGCGGAAGTGTTGGCCGATGATGCCGTGCATGCCGGCGGACAGCTCCCACTCGTCGTCCGCCATGTTGATCTCGTTGCCGACGAACACGACGCGCACATCCTCCGCCGCCCAACGGCGCAGCTCGGCGGCGAGCATGTCGCTGCGATAGAGGCGGGTGGGCTCGGAGATGATGAGGACGTCGAATTCCCGCGCGTCGCGAGCAGCGATTAATCGCGCGCCGTCCGGTCGCAGGTTCGGCGGCACGCCGCCGCTGATGCCGACGTCGGTGAAGGTGGCGACGACGGTCCAGCCTTCCGCCTTCGCGCGCTCGCGACAGACGCGGATCTGGGTGTCGGTGGAGGAGTCCTTGTCGTCCTTGTCTTCGACGGAGACGCGGGCGTAGATAGCGGCTCGGAGAGTCATGGTTACTTCCCCTTGTGCTTCGTGAGGAGGTCGTCGATTTGTTCGTCTTCCACTCGCAGGAAAATCGCATCCGCCTTAGAACAGGGACCGACGCGGCGGTGGTATTCGTGTTCGGCCGCCGTCAACCACGGCAGCGACGGGCCGGGATGTTCCGCTTCGAGGAAGTCGTAACAGAGATACGAGCCGCCTGGCTTGCTTCCGACCCGAGCGACATAGATAGCGAACGGATCGCGATTCAAAACCTCGTGCGGCAGAACGTCGCGGAGGCACACGCCGTCGATGACATGTGCGCCGCTTGCCGCGATCGCGGCCGCCAGCTTTCGCTGGTCAACCCAGTCGGAGAAGCGCGACGACTCAATCGGTCCCTCAATCAGCAGCTCATCGACCTCGATATGGCGCCAGCCAAGTGCGGCAGCGACCTGCGACGCCAGAGTCGTCTTACCAGAGCCAGAAAAACCCTCGATCAAGACCGAACGGAAATTGCGGGTGCGAATTTCGGAAACAACCTCGGCGACCGAAGCATCGCTGAGAATCCGGATGCGCGGGCGAGCCGAAACGTAGTCCGCGTCCATCACGCCGACGAGCACGGGATCACTCACGACTTCGCCTTGTGCTTTGCGAGGAGGTCGTCGATCGCTTCCCGGAAGTACGCCGCCATCGGCACGCGCGTCCGCGCCGTCAACTTCTTCAGCGCCTCGTGCTGTTTCGGCGTGAGGTAGGCGATGACTTGTTTCACGTTAACGGCGGCCATTCCGATCTCCTCGATATTAGCGGGCTACGTAATATTACCTAGTATCACCGAAAAAGGCGACATCGTGAAAAAACACGGCCCGCGAAGGGAGGCGAACGGCGGGCCGTGAAGCGGGGAGCGCCGCAGATGAAGGATGGAAAATCAGCGCCCACCGTTGGTTCGCAGGGAAATCTGTGTATCGCACATGCGGAAAAGAGCACCCCCGGGGCGGCGTAGGAGCGGGCGACGGCCAACACTGGAGACAAACCGTCTTACCGGCCCGGGGGCGCAAAACGATCACGCTTCCGGCAGCATCTGCCAGCGGCGGGCGAGAGTCGGGTCTTCCTTCATAACCAGCTTCACGGCCGCGTCCATCGTCAAGTCGTCGCCGTCCTTCTTCGCTGCCTTCACGCGAGCCCGGGCCATCCGCAGCAGCGTCGCGTCCGCCCGCTCATTCGTGTCGGCCGGATCGGCATCGACGTTCGTGCGCGACGTCACGCCTCCCTTCGGCGGCTTCGGCGCGGTCTTCAGGAACTCAGTCAGGTCCTCCAGCGTCGCGTCCGCGCCATACTGCCGCGAGAACAACACGCGGGCGTTCGGCTGGCAGCGGCCGGCGTTGATGGCGCCTTCGAGATTCGCGGCGACGAGCTGGCGGCGCAAAGTCTGGATCTCGTTCTGAAGCTGTTCGTTCGTAAGATCAGTCATCGACGGGTTGCCTCCGAGGGCATGAGTGAACTGGTGGCGCGCTTTGAACTCGTAGCGGCGCCGCATTGAGAGCGATTCACGGAGCGGAGCGAGGTCGCCGACGGCCGGCGCAGACACGCCGAGTAGTGCGACGGCATCGAGGACCCAAGGTAACTTGTGCGTCCCGGCCTTCATGTCCTGCAGCAGCTCGACCGAGCAGTACTTGTAGGCGTTCGCGGCGATCGCGTCGGCGACCTGCTTCGGGATGTCCGCGACGTCCGCGAGCAGCTTCTGGCCGCTGCGCCAAACCCGCGTCACCCATCCGAGCGCTGGCTTTCCGTCGTCGCGGGGGTCGAAGCCGCTGTGCCCGACTTTCAGGGGTACGCGGCCCGAGAGTCCGAGCGCATCGAAGCTAGCGACCATCGCGTCGAGGTCGTCCGTCGTGAAGGCGACGCTGTTGTGCGTGCCGGTCGCGAAGATCTCCGCACCCTTCAAGCTACTCAAGGCGCAGTCCTCCCTCGGCCATGACGTCCTTCGTGCTGAGAACGGCGAGCCGGTCGAGTTCGGCGTCGGCGAGACGCGCGGCGCGGACCTCGGGCGGGTCGCTGGAGTGGCGGATCGACCGGATCAACCTCGCGATCTCGTCCAGCCTCTCGTCGAGCATCCGCTGTCCGCGTCGCAGTGCTAGCGAGGTGGCGACATTGCTCACTGCTTGAACCTCCGATATGCCTCGGCGCCGGCGAGCGCCGTCACGAGCCGATCTCGGATCAGGTCCGTCGTCTGGTGCTCGCCGAAGTGAACGACGACCTTGTGCTGCAGCTCCGGCGGGACTGCCTTCAGTTCCCGCAACATCGCGTCGGCCGAAGCGAAGTCGAGTCGGTGCGTTAGCCTTCCGAGCAGGACGTCCGCGAGCGACGGCGGCGTCGTGTTCAACCGGTTCAGCTCGCGTTCCATGGACTCGGCGACGCTGTTCCCGCGACCGATGAGGCCCGGGATCTCTTCACTCGTCATGCGGCACGTCCTCCGCGGCGACATCCGCGCGGGCCTCCGACTCGATCCGCGCTGCCCAGAATCGCGCGAGGATCGGGTTATTGCGGATCGTCCGCGACGCACACTCGGCAAACGGCTTGCCGGTCGCGTCGCTCAGCGTCCGCGCCATCTCCGCGAGACGCTGCGAGGCGGCGTGCTGTACTTCGCGGGTGACGCGGAGGTCGGACTTGAGCTCGATGGTTGAGCGATGTACGCGTGCGAGTTCGGCCTTGTCGCCGATGGCGAGGTCGCCGGCCGCATCGCGCTTCATAAGGATCTTTTTGGCGGAAGCCATGGGTGCTTAAACTCCTAGGGTTTCAGAAGCCGTCCCAGAATCCACGCGGCAGGATGCCGCGCTCTGGGTTGGCGTAGTCGTCGAAAAACTCATTTCGAATCACGAATGCTTCGCCGGGCTTGCCCATCGCCCGCGATGCGCAGACGGCAGCGATTGCGACGCTGTTCGCGAGGTCGTCGTGACCGCCCGGACGATGGTCGATGCTCTCCTTGCCGTTGCGGCCTGAGCGCCGCTCTAGTCCGAGGAGTTCGACGCGGAGGATGGGTTCCGGCGGGAGCTCGATCCGCGCTGTCGTCATGAGCGGCAGGAGTCGCAGGTAGATATCGCTCCGCACCATCTCGGCGGCGATCAGCTCGATACCGGCGTCGTTGTAGATGGAACGCGCGAGCCCGGCGCCGTAGGTGTCGCCTGTCGCGGCACTGAGTCCGTAGGTTGCGAGGAAGTCAGCGACTTGTGCGGCGACGACCTTCGGATCATGCGGCGCGCCCCACCGGCGACACGCGTCCACGACCACGCGATCACCCTCGACGTGCGCAATTGCGCAGGCAGCCGCGTCCCCGCGACCGCCCGACACATCGAGGCCGGCGTAGTAGATGACGTTGCTGCCGTCACGGGTCGTGCGCTGGCGCGGCAGTTCGCGAGGTTCGGAGCGGGTTAGCGAATCGACGAGCGACTGGTCGATGAATTCGGCAACGTCGCTACGGAATATGCTGAGGTACTCGGCGCTATTGCCGACTGGATCGCGGGCTAGCTCCTCGTCGATGAACGATTGCGGAATGTTTGGGTTCATCTGCCGCGTGGTCGCGAGCGCGAACAGTGTGTGCGGGTCGTCGGTTCCGAAGTGCCGGCGGTACAGTTCGCCGAGCGGGCTGTTGGCGGCGTAGACGGACGAGATGATGACGAGGCGGGCGTTCGGTTGCGTCGCCATCGCAGGGCCGAGCGCGCGCAGCAACTCGGTGGCTTGGTAGTTGTTCAAAAACGCGAACTCGTCGAGGCACGCACCGAGGAGGGTGACGCCGCGAACGCTGGCCTTGTCGGCGGCGGCGATCCGGATCTCGATGCCGTTGCGGAAGACGACGGTGTCGTTGGTCGTGCTCGCGACTTCCTGCCACAGCGCCGGGACCGATTCGAGCGCGCCGACGAGGTAGCGCATCGCGACCTGCGCCTGTTCCTTCGTGACGGCGATCAGCAACAGCGCGCCGACCTCGCCGGCCGCGAGCGGCCACGACACGAACAGCGCGAGGTAGATCAAAATGCGGACGGCGACGTAATCCTTGCCGCCACGTCGGCCGATCGCGAACACGAGCATGCGGGCGGGGAGCGACAGCGGCTCGCGACCGCCAGTCAGCTCGCGAAACACTGCAGCCTCGTCAGGCGTCAACGCGCAGCCGAACGCGCCGCCCACGAGCGCGCGCCACGCAGCCCAGGTGGGGCCGCCGAGGCCGAGAACTTTCTTGAACGCTGTGAGGATCGGCAACGGCTTCATTCGTCACCCTCCGCGACTAGCTGGGCGAGGGTCTTGGCGGAATTCGCGCGGCGCTTTAGTCCGAGCGTGCGTGCGAGGCCGTGTAGACGGTCGATGGTGGCGAGGTACTTGCCGACGTCGAAGTCCTTGCCGTCGCGCATGTCGGTCTCCATGCGGATCGTCATCGCCTCCATGTGAATCCACCGCTCCGCGAGTGACCGCTCGATCGGAGTCAGCTCGCCAAGCTGCGCTTCGACAGCGCTCAAGCGAGCGAGTAGGGCGCGCGCGAGTGCACTCCGTTGATCCATCTTCGTCAGCCAGCCCGGTCGCGCCTTCGTCGGCAGCACCGTCTTGGCCGGGTTCATGCGACCGGACGTCTTACCGCCCATAGCCGGTGGTCCTTTGGCCGGGCGCCGGCCGCCTATCGTCCCGGGGCAATGGGTCGAATCGGCCGACCGAAAGCGGGACCGGGCTACGAGGCTGATTTGGTAAGCCGCTGATCCGCCTGAAGCCGTCGCCGAACCCCCTATGAAGGCCGCCGCTCCGGGCGTCCCGGAGGCCGAATCCGCGACCGAGGCGGCGTTCTAGACCACACGCCGGACCACCTACCGCTGTGCAGGCGCCGCGATCGGCCGTTACCCCTACCGAGAGGTCGTCCCGGGGCTCCCGCGTCTCGGCGGAATGGGCCGCTGGGCGAGCCGATCCGATGTACTTCGCGGGTCGGTCTATTCCGCCGCCGTCTATTCCCCCCCGGTATAGGGGACGGCGGAATGGCGGAATAGCAACCGCCAATCCGCTACCCCTTGTCCTTATTGCGCCGGAGCAATAGCGGCGGAATAGCGGCGGAATGGGGGAATGGCTCACAACGGGTACTCCGAGGTGGGCTTCAGGTACGTCTTCCGCTGGCCGCGCCTCTGGTCGGGCGGTAGGTCGGTCTCGACGACGGCGCCGATTCGTCGGGCCTCCGCGATGGCCTTCTGAGCCCGGATACGGGTCAAGCCCACCTCGTCGAGGTAGTCGCTCACCAGCGAGTTCGCCGTGATGAAGTGCCCCTGATCCGTCTTGCGGACGAGGAAGGCGTGAATGGTCGCGGCGTCCTTCGCGGTTTCCGCCTCGTGTTCTTCGACGCTCATGTCGCCTCCGAGTGCTTCGAGATACGTGAACTCGAATCCGTCGCGCAGCACGAAGATCGGCACGCGGTCACGCTCTGCGTACGAAAGCTTGTGGACGAGGATTCCGAGCACGCGCCCTTTAGCGATCGCGGCGTCGCTCGCGCGGTCCGGCACGCGAAACGTGCCCCATCCCGAAACGACCAGCTTCCGTTCTTCCAGCACGATCAACTGATGCTGGAACCGGCTGTTGTCGACGAAGGCTGTGCCGCCGCGCGCCGCGTATTGATCCATTAGCTTGTTGCGGGCGACTTCTTGCGAGACGTGATGAATCAGCCGCACCGCCGCCCGAAGTTCCCGCGACAGGTACCGGGAAATTCGCAGCAGCGCAGCAGCGCCGTCGTTGCCGAAGGTTTCGCCGGGACCGAGCAGCGAAGTCGGATCGAGGATGACGGTTGCTAGGCCGGCGTCCTTGTACGCGTCCACGATTCCGCTCATCAGCGCGCCGGGGTGAACTGCGCCGCTGCGGTCGGCTTCGGCGATGCGCGCGAGGCTGCCGGTGACGTCCTCGACGAAGATGCCGGTGCGGACGTGTTCGATTTCGTCGGCATTTAGGCGGAGTCCACGGCAAATCTGGTTCGTGCGCGAAAAGACGATCTCGCGCCGATCCTCCGCCGTCACCACCAGCGTCGGACCGCTGCGCGCGATCTTGCGGCCGTAGAGAGGGCGGCCGAGCCGGATCATGATCGACTCGTACAGCGCGAGCGTGGTCTTGCCGTGGCCGCCGGGACCGACGCTGCCGCCGGCGTCTTCGGGGATGAAGTTCGCGACGATCTCGGGCGGCTCGTAGGGGAAGCCGTGCCATTCGTCGCGCGTCCCAATCGACGCCGCGGGTCCAAGCAGCAAACACGACCGCTTCCAGCCGTGTTCTTCGGCTAGGTGGTATATCGTGCCGGCGCCGATCTGCTTCGGCTCGAAGGACGCGAACTGCTTCGCGGTCTTCTGCGCGTTGTACTTGGTGGATTTGCTCGACCAGCTATCGAAGGCGTCGAAGCCGTCCTCACCGAGCGCCCCCTTCACCGCGAGACCGACGTACACCCAGTCATCCCAATCGAGGTCCTCGTTGGGGATCGCGGCAAGCGCGGCACGGCACAGCCTCGGGTCAGCGGCTCGCTGGGCGTCGCTTGTTACATGCGGTCGGTCGCCGTCCTTCGCTTGAAGCTTGCCGACTCGCGTGCCGACTGCGGCTAGCCGTTTTTCAGCGGCGTCGATGAAGGCTTGGGCCTGCTCGCGCGTAATCGTCGGCAGTTCGCCCGACGGCACCGACAACGGGTCGCCGCTTCCATTCCACGTGTACGGCTTGCCGGTTTCGGGGTGGCGGTTGTAGCAGACAAACTGCTGGCGGTCGGCGAGGATTTCGACCTTGTGGGGCTTGTCCTCGGGACTGTCGCCGGGGAGTCGATAGCCGGCGGTCTGGATCTTCTCGAACGGCTCGCCTTCGAGGCGGAACACCCGCAGCAGCTTCGGGGCTCGTCCGATGCGCTTCGGTCCCGCGCCGATCATCCGCACCAGCAGCTCGTCGAGTTCCGCCGCCAACGCCGCATCGCGCACGTCGATGTCGCCGGCGGGGTTCAGCTTCGTTAGGAGGCTGGTGGCTTCGTTTGCCCAGCGCTGTGCCTCGCGCGGGTATTCGTACTGGGTCCACTCTTTGGGCAGGACATCCTTGGTGCCATACCCGACGGGAACCGGCTTGTAGCCGTTGGCGACCAGCCGCGCTGCGACGTCGCCGAAGCGCGGGATGCTCATGCGCGTCGCCGCCGGGCGTGGAGTGCTTCGGCCTTGAGCGCTCGGACAAGTTCATCGCGGCACATCGCGCCGTCAGCGGTCCAGCCGATTCGCTGGTCAGTGTCGTAGATGGCTGTTGCGTGTGCGCCGCTGTAGCGAAGCGCGACGGCGACGTCCTCGGCAAAAACGGGTAGCGTCACGTCGCCGTTCTCCTCGTCGTGCGCGATGCGCCACGCGGTGATGGGCGCTTCGAAAACTTGGTATTCGTCGCGGGCGCCGAAGCAGCGCACAACCAGCACGACGATGTTTTTGGAAGTGTTCGCGAAGATCTCAGGCTGGCTGGTCGTCAACGGGCCGCGTCGCCTCCCGCTCAGCGTCAGCCTCGGCGACGATCTCGGCCCACAGCTCCTCGACGACCGCCGCCGCGAAGGCGCGGGCGAGGTCGAGCGTCGCGGTGTGCTCGTCAGCTTTCATGGCGCGCGAGAAAGGCGGACACGAACGCGCCGTCGAACACGAGCCTGCCGCCAGTCGACAATTGGTACACGCCCGGCGCCCGCCCGGACATCGCGAACAGACGCACCGTCGAGGGATCGACGCCGGCGAGGCGAGCGACGCCGGTCGGCGTGTGCAGAACGGGGATGTCGCGATTTCCGTCGCCGCGAGCGATACTCGGGTCCGGAATCCGGCGTTCGCGGGATGGGCGCTTCATACCGCGAATCGTCCGCCAGAGCCGGCCGGGGCGGGGCGCGTTGAGCGGCGGTTTGTGGTACCGGGTGGTCTAGAGGAGCGGCGGTTTGTGGGACGGCCGAAGGTAATCCCGAATTACGAGGAAGGCGGAGCCGCCGAAGGGCTCATCTTCGTCCGCGCGTGGAGGGTTCATGCGCTACGAGCCGCCGTACCTCGCGACCGAATCGTCACCGGCCAAAAGCAGATCGCGGCGGCGCTCCGCGTCAGCGTCCGGCAGCTACGCGACCTTCTGAACCCGGCGCACCCGAGTTACGACTACCAGATGGCCGCCATGATCAAGCCCGACTCCAGCGGCAGGTACGCGGCGAGCGCCACGACGCTCAAGATCCTCGGCGCCGGCCACGCGTTCGACGTCGCGCTGAAGCGATCGAGAATGATTCGGGCTCGCGTGCGACGGTGGGATGCACGCTAGTGGCGCGGCTTCCGCCTCTCTACATGGATTATGTGGTGGCGCTAGGTGAGAAAGCGGGCGAAGGGCAAAGCAATTGGTTCGGCTCAGCAACTCTCTATGCAGAGGTAGTCGGTTACTCCGAGGACAAGGAGCACTGCCGGTGGATTCCGTGGCTGATTACCTGCCGCCACAATTTCCTAGGCGAAGATCGGCAGCCGGCTAAAGAGATTTTAATGCGTCTAAATTTAAAGTCCGGTGAGCCAAAGGACTTCACCTTGCCGCTGTCTGAAGGCGGCCGCCTCTTCTGGGCCGGACATCCGAACCCGGATGTGGATATCGCGGCGTTCTGCTTGGGTGGGGATCAGATTCGAGAGAAGGAAGTTAGCGAAAAGTTCTTGCGATCGGATCTGGCATGGACGGTCGCTCAAATGCGCGAAGCGGGCGTGTCTGAGGGCGACGGGGCTTTCGTACTAGGCTACCCGCTCGGCGAAATGAGCAGGGGGCGGCAGCGGCCTGTTTGCCGATCAGGTTGCTTCGCGCGAATTCAAGACTGCTACGACGATCCGAGCCAGCCGTACTTGGTCGACGCGCAAGTTTTTCCCGGCAACAGCGGCGGATTGGTTGTCACCTGCCCGGACGGGACCGCGTTGAAAGGTACAAAGACCATTGAGCGAGCAATGCCGGTTGGAATCGTTTGCGGGGTCCAATCGCATTGGTCGCACGTTCGGGTAGACGGAGACGAACGACGCAAGGTGCGCGTAAAGGATCCCGCCGGACTCGGCGTAGTCCAGCCCATGGATCGCATCCCGGAAACGCTCGCTCACCACCGCGCAACGGTTGGCGCTGGATCGGAAGGTAAGTTCGGAAAGGCGCCTCCCGCTGAATAAGTCGCTTCCGAGTCTGAAGATCACGCCAGCCTACGGACTAGGCCGCCCGGCGCCGGGGTAGCGCGACCCTCATAGGAACAGGCGAAAGGCCGCCCCCGCTACCAACCTCCCTCGTGGAGGCACAAGGCCCGCTTCGGCGGGCCTTTTCGTTGCTGCGGCCGGCTCCGCCGGCCGTCCGGCCGCCACCCTGGCCGTGTCGGAACCGCAAAACCGGATCCGCGTCTCAGTCCACGACCCGTGACGGCGCTACGGTCGGTCGGCTGGGACGGGGACCGCGCACGGTCTGCGGATCCCCGGCAGGGACAGGGGCGACGGGCCGGGCGGGAGTGCCGCATGAGCCTCACCGAACTCGACGACAAGGTCGTGGCGGCCACCATCGCCGCGGCCGGCACCGTGGTCGGCGCACTGATCCAGCTGCGCGCCGCCTGGCGCCGGGAAGTCACCGAACGCAGCCGTGGCACGCCGCTCAGCCGCAAGTCGCGCCGCGGACCGATCCTCGCGGTGCTCGTGCTGATGACCGCCGCCGCGGTCGGGGGCTTCGCCCTGGCACGCGGCATGCTCGGTGACAGCGAGCGCGAGAACGCCGCGGTGCGCGCCGACCTGCGCGCCGAGGTCGAGCGGATCAGGGCCACCACCGACCGTCTGTCGAGGGCCGGGCTGGCGGAGGGCGCGGAGGCCCGCGGACGCCTGGCCAGTGGACGCCCGGCACCGACGCTCGTGGCCGCGTCGCTCACGGTCGGTCCCTGCCGGCCGGTCGCGGCGACGACCGCATGCCAGGAAGCGGACGCGCTGCCGGTCGAGCTCTGTGCCGCGGTGCCCGCCGCGGCGTTCGTGACCGATTCGGCGCTCTACATCCGCCGCGCGCCGCCGGCGCCCGGGCGTGGCGACGGGCCTGTCGAGGTCGGCGAGGCGGATGGCGAGGCGCGCTTTCCCGAGCGACCGGTCGAGCACACCGAGCCCGGGCGCGGGAAGCTCGTTTGCGTGCCGTTCGTGAACTGGAGCGCGACCGCCACCGCCACCGCGCGACTCGAGGTCCTGTACGTGCTTGGGCGCGGCCCGAGCGACTATTCGGACGCCGCGCTGACGCCGTCCGCCCGCCTGCCCTGATCCTCCTGCCGCGCGGCCTGCGGCCGGTTCCCGAGGAGTCCGCGTGAGCACCTCGACCGCCTACATCGTCAGCGACGAGACCGTGACGGCCTACGGGGCGGCGCTCGCCTCGCTCGTGAGCCTCATGCTCGGGCGGCTGGCGCGCGAACAACCGGGTGTCTGCCGCGACGTGGCGAACGCCTACCGCAGTGGTGGACTGCGGCTGCGGCTCGTCACCACGCTCGCGCACGGCGCGCAGCACGAGCTCGCGCTGAGTGCCGTCGACGCCCGCGGACAGGAGAGCGCGCTCGGCAGCGTGGTCGTGAACGCCGCCCCGCCGGGCTGATCCGGCCGTCGTTCCGGGACGGGGCCGGCCTCAGCCGCGCGCGCGGAGGAAGTCGAGCAGTCCCGCGGGTTCGGCGCGCTCGTCGCTCGGCGGCCGCGGCTGGAAGGCGTCGAGCGCCTTCGGCCAGGTCCGCTCGCGATCGGTCAGGCTGCGTGGGAAGCCGCCCAGCGCGTACGTCCGGCAGTAGAGCTCGCGCACCAGCGAAGCCCGGTCGCGCGGCAGGGGCAGCGACTCGAACGGCACCGCCTCGCCGACCACGACCCGGACCGGCGCCCGCACGCGGCGCACGTTCTCGCCGATCAGCATGCCCCAGCGCAGCGTCATGCTGAGGTGACTCGCGATCTGGAACAGCCGGCTGTGCTGGCCCGCGAAGTACACCGGCAGCACCGGGCAGCGGGCCCGCATCAGCAGCTGCGCCACGAACGGATGCCAGCTGACGTCGAAGGCGGGCGTCCGTCCCCAGCGGTCGTCCGAGGTCGAGATGCCGCCCGCCGGGAAGATCAGCAGCGCGCCGCCTTGCTCAAGCGTGCGCCGCGCCTCGGCACGGGCTGCGACGTTGGTGCGCACCGCCTGACGGGTACCCGAGTCGTCGATCGTGATGGCGTTGCCGGCCATCTCCGGGACGAAGCGGCCGTCGTTGATCATGACCTTGAAGTAGGGCCGGACCTGGCCGACGAGCCAGCACAACAGCAGGCCGTCGACGAAGCCGAACGGGTGGTTCGCGACCACGAGCAGGGGCCCGGTCCGCGGGATCCGGCCGAGCGCGTCCGGATCGAGCGCGGGCTCGACGCCGAACAGCGTCATCGCGTCGTTCCAGAAGTTCGTACCGGGCTGCGCGTTGCGCTGGTAGTCCCGGTAGAGGCTGCGCAGCCGTCGCTGGCCGGTGATGGTCTCGAGGGCGCGGATGAAGGCGCGCTGGCCGAGGCTCAGGGTGGGCTCGCTCATCGAGTACAGCGGCGTGTCGGGCATGCGCTCCCCGGGGGTCGGGCCGCGGCCGCGTGGGCCGCGAACGGTGCTCGGAACGCGCGGAATTAAGCCTGTCGTTTGCTACGGCTTGATGAATTCCGGCAACGGCCCGCGCGCCTCGTGACGGGCGTCACGGGCGGGCGCCGTCGCCCGCGCGGGCGCCGGCGGGCCCTTGGCCGTTTCGGTCTTTACCATCGTGCGCGGCAGCGCGGCGCGCTACGGTGTGCCCGAAGCTGGCATCAGGAGTCTCGGCATGCTCACGCGGCGCGCGATCATCGGAATGGGAGTCCTCGCGGCCAGCCTGCTGGCCGGTTGCGCGACCCCGCAGACGGGACTGCGGCAGATCGCCCCCGACACCTACCGGATCTCCCGCGTCGATCCGGGCGGCCAGTACGCCGACCCTGCCGCGATGCGAGCCGCCGTCGTCGCCGAGGCCGCGGCGTTCGCGCGCGGCAAGGGCGGCACCGCCCTCGAGGTCGCCTCGCACGAGGAGACGCTGCCGGTCGGCCGGCTGTCGACGATCGACTACGACTTCCGCGTTGCACCCGCCGGCGCGACCGCGGCGCTGCCCGCCGCGCAGGGCACGCCCGCCCGGCCGGCGCCGGCCGCAGTGCCCGCGGCCGGCACGGCACCGGAGGCCGGCGCGGCGCCTGCGGCGAGCGCGCCGCCGACGCGCGCGGCGCTGCCGGCCCCGCCCGGCAGCGGTGCCGAGCCGCCGCGAACGGCCGCGAGCGCCGTGAGCCAGCTGCACGAGGACCTCCTCAAGCTCGAGGACCTACGCCGGCGCGGCATCCTGACCGACGAGGAATTCGCGCGGCTGAAGCAGCGCCTGATCGAGGCGCGCTAGCTAGTCTGGGTTCGCGGCGCCGATCAGCCGCTCGATCCGCCGGTCGGGAACGAGCCAGAGGAGCGCGACCGCGACGTAGAGCCCCTGTGAGACCCGCGGCGACCAGAACGCGGCGAGGATCGCCGCGACGTAGAAGAGCGGCGAGGCCTTGCCCTTCCAGTCGCCGCCGACCGCGCGCGCCAGCAGCGACTCCGGGCCCTGGGCGGCGATGATGGTCTGCTGCAGCAGGTAGTAGGCGAGCGCGGCCATCAGCAGCACGATCCCGTAGGCCGCCGTCGGCAGCGACGCCCAGTGGCTTTCGCCCATCCAGCCGGTCGTGAACGGGATCAATGACAGCCAGAACAGCAGGTGCAGGTTGGCCCACAGCATCGCGCCGTTCACCCGCCGCACCGTGTGCAGCATGTGGTGGTGGTTGTTCCAGTAGATGCCGAGGTAGACGAAGCTGAGCACGTAGCTCAGGAACACCGGCAGCACCGGCGCGAGCGCGGCCAGCGTCTCGCCGGTCGGCACGTGCATCTCGAGCACCATGATCGTGATCAGGATCGCGATCACGCCGTCGCTGAACGCCTCGAACCGTCCCTTGCCCATCGAGCCTCCGCGAGTCGCTGTCCGCCGGGCGGCAGGACCCGCGGAGCTTGCCACGACCACGGGCAGGATATAGTCCGCCACCGGCGCGTCGTCGCGCCGCCCCCCGGCAGGTGTCCCATGAGGCGTTCAATCCTCCCCATCGCGCTGCTGCTTGTGCTGCTCGGGGCGCCCGCGCCGGGGATCGGGGCGGCGGCCGTCCCGCCCGCGGCCGGGCCGGAGCCGCTGCCGGCGCTGCACTGGCGGCTGCTCGGCCCGTTCCGCGGCGGCTGGAGCACGATGGCGGTCGGGGTGCCGGACGCGCCGGACACGTTCTACCTCGGCGCCGCCGGCGGCGGCGTGTGGAAGACCACCGACGCGGGGCGCACCTGGCAGAACGTCACGGACGGTGCGCCCGTGACCGCGGTCGGGGCGCTCGCGGTCGCGCCCTCCGACGGCAAGGTGGTCTACGTCGGCACCGGGCACCCGGAGCCGCGCTACGACGTCGGCGCCGGCAGCGGCGTCTATCGCAGCGTCGACGCCGGCCACAGCTGGCAGGCGCTCGGCCTCGCGGCGACCCGCCACATCGGCGCGATCTCGGTCGACCCGCGCAGTGCCGACACGGTGCTGGTCGCCGCCCAGGGCCACCTGTTCGGTCCCGGCCGTGACCGCGGCGTCTACCGCAGCGAGGACGGCGGCCGCAGCTGGCAGCAGGCGCTGTACGTCGACGAGCAGACCGGCGCGGTCGACCTCGCCCGCGATCCCGGCGATCCCGACGTCGTCTACGCGGCGACCTGGACCGCGCGCGTCTGGCCCTGGCTCAGCTACTTCACGCCGGTCGAGGGCGAGGGCAGCGCGATCTACCGCTCGCGCGACGGCGGGCGCCACTGGCAGCGCCTCGGCGGCGCCGGCTGGCCCGCCGGGCCGCTCGGGCGCATCGGCCTCGCGGTCGCCCGGGCTGGCGGTGCGACGCGCCTGTACGCGAGCGTCGCGCGCAGCGCGGGCGAGGGCGGCCTCTACCGGTCCGACGACGGCGGCGGCCACTGGCAGCGCGTCCACGACGTCCACTGGCTGACGAGCTGGTACATGAGCCGGCTCACCGTGGCACCCGGGGATCCCGACACGCTCTACACGGTCGGCCAGTCGATCCACGAGTCGCGCGACGCCGGGCACACGTTCACGATCGTGCGCGGTGCGCCCGGCGGCGACGACTTCCACTTCCTGTGGATCAACCCGCGCGACCCGAGTCACCGCATCGCCGCCGGCGACCAGGGGGCGATCGTGACGGTGAACGGCGGGGCGAGCTGGGGCGACTGGTACAACCAGCCGACCGGCCAGTTCTACTACCTCGCCGCGGACGACCGCTTCCCGTACCGGGTCTACTCCGGCCAGCAGGACAGCGGCACGGTCGGCATCGCGAGCCGCAGCGACTACGGCTCGCTCAGCCTGCGCGACTGGCAGCCGGTCGGCGGCGACGAGCGCGACTACGACCTGCCGGACCCGGACGACCCGGCGATCGTCTACGGCAGCGGGCTCGGCGGGCGCCTGTCGCGCTTCGATGCGCGCACCGGCGAGGTCGCGAACGTGACGCCGTGGCCGCTCGCGAGCTACGGCAAGCGCCCGACGGACTACCGCCACCATTACAACTGGTTCTCGCCGATCGCCTTCTCGCGCCACGGGCCGCGCTACCTGTACGCCGGTACGCAGGTGCTGTGGCGCTCCGCCGATCGCGGCGCACACTGGGAAGTCGTCAGCCCCGACCTGTCGGCGCGGCGCGAGGGCACGACCGACTGCGGCGGTTCGCCGCCGCCAGCGCGCGCGCTCGACTGCGGCTTCGGCTCGATCAACGTGATCGCGCCGTCGGCCGCGGATGCGGGCGAGCTGTGGGTCGGCACCGACGATGGGCTCCTGTGGCTGAGCCGGGACGGCGCCCGCCACTGGGCGCGCGTCACGCCGCCCGGTGTGCCGCCGTGGGCCAAGATCGCGAGCGTCGACTTGCTGGCGCAGAGTCCCGGCACGGCCTATGTCGCGGTCGACAACCACCGCCAGGACGACCCGCGGCCGGCCGTGTACCGCACGCGCGACTTCGGCGCGAGCTGGACCGCGATCGGGGCGGGCCTGCCGGCCGGCCACTATGTGAGCGTCGTGCGAGCCGACCCGGTGCGAGCCGGACTCCTGTACGCGGGCACCGAGCTCGGTGTGCAGGTGTCCTTCGACGACGGCGACCACTGGCAGAGCCTCGACCTCAACCTGCCGCCGGCCTGGGTCCACGACCTGCTCGTCAAGGATCGCGACCTGATCGCCGCGACCGTCGGTCGCGCGCTGTGGGTGCTCGACGACGTGACCCCGCTGCGGCAGCGCGGCGCGCTCGGCGGGCCGAAGCTGTATGCACCGGCGCCGGCCTACCGGCTGCGCCGCAACCAGAACCGCGATACGCCGCTGACCCCGGAGACGCCGCTCGGCGAGAACCCGCCGACCGGCGCGGTGATCGACTACGTGCTGCCGGCGGCGGCCCGCGGGCCCGTGACGATCGAGATCCTCGACCGCGACGGCGCGCTGGTGCGCCGCCTGTCGAGCGAGGCGGATGCCGCCGCGCCGGAGGCCGAGCCGTACTTCGCGAGCCGCTGGCTGCCGAAGTCGGAGCGCCTGCCGACCGCGGCCGGCGCGCATCGCGTCGTCTGGGACCTGCGCTACCCGCGGCCCCGCGCGCTCGAGTACGAGTGGAGCATCGGCGCCTCGCCGTCAGAGGGCACGCAGCTGCTGCCTCCCGGGCCGCTGGTGCTGCCGGGCAGCTATCGCGTGGTGCTGAAGGTCGGCGGCGGCCGGCTGGAGGCGCCGCTCGTCGTGCGCGGCGACCCGCGCGTCACGACCCCGGCCGCGGACCTCGAGGCGGCGCTCGCCTTCTCGCGCGAGCTCGGCGCGGACCTCGAGGCGGTGTGGCGCGGCTATGCCGAGATCGGCGCCATTCGCCGGGCGATCACGGATCGTCGCCGGGCGCTCGCGGAGCGCGCGACGCCGGCGCCGCTCGACGCGGCGCTCGCAGGCCTCGAGCACGCGCTCGCGCCGCTGGTCGCGGGAGGCAGCGAGTACGCCATGAGCCTCGATCTGGCCGGCACGACGCTCGCCGCGATCGCGACCGACGTGGAGGCTGCGGACCGGGCGCCGACGGCCGCGCAGCGCGAGGTCGCGGGGCTCACCCACGCGGCCGTGCAGTCGCTGCTCGGGCGCTGGCAGGCGGTGCGCACGCACGAGCTCGCCAACGCCAACCAGGCGCTGCGCGCCGCGCGGCTCGCGCCGCTCGTGGTGCCGGATGCGGCGCACCTGACCGGCAGCGAGCCGCCGGCCGGCGAGGATCTGCCCTGAGCCGGGCGGGGACCGCTCAGGGCGGGTTCAGGCCGAACACCGCGACGCCGGACGGCGTGCCGAGGTAGACCTTGCCGTTCGCGACCGTCGGCGTCACGAACTTGTTGCCGGTGAAGTGATCGCGACCGTTCGCCGCCTGGTTCGAGTTGTAGTACTCGTGCGCCAGGTTCGCCGGGTCGTAGGCGTGCAGCACGCCCGGGCCCTGCGCCGGCGTCTCGGCGGCCCAGACGATCGCGTTGGCCGTGCCGCTCGCGGACACGGCCGGCGAGGCGCCCGGGTAGGGGAAGCTCGCGGCCGACTGCGAGGCCGGAGTCGCGCCGAACTTCGCGCTCGCGTCGAGCCGGAACGCCTTCAGCGTCCCGCCGACGTCGGCGTAGTAGACGCTGCCCTGGAAATACGCGGGCGCCGACCAGATGCCGCCCGGCAGCGCACCCGGCAGGTCCTGCCAGATCGGGTTGCCGCTCGGGCTGAACCCGCCGAGATGGTCGCGATCGACCACGTACAGGTGGCCGTCCTTGCCGGCGCCGACCGCGAGGTGGCGGGTCACGCCGCCGCCGTCGGTGACGTCGGGCAGTAGCAGCGGCGCGCCGGAGCCGAGGTCGACGTCCGCCTGCGACTCGCTGACGTCGTTGCTCTCGGCAAAGTAGTCGGCGACCGCGAGGCTGCCGCCGGTCGATAGCCGGACGAAGGCATTGCCGAAGTTGCGCTGTGACGGGAAGCCCTGCGCGTCGAGCTGCACGTCGAAGGTGCCGTTGCCCGTCAGCAGGTAGAGGCTGCCGGCGGCATCGGCCGCGGGGCCGCCGCCCGCCTGCCAGATCGCGCCCTCGCTGCCGTTCGGCACGAGGTTGAGGACGGCCACCGGCGCGAGCGAGAGCTCGTCGTAGCCGATGACCCAGCTCGTATACGGGTCGATGTCGCAGTGCGAGGCCCACGCGGTGTAGACCCGTCCCCCGACCAGCGTCAACGCCGCGCGCTCCTTGTACTGCTTCGGGTCGAAGACCACGCTGCCGCCGCTCGAGCCCGCACCCGTGCCCGGGAAGGTCGCGGCGATCTCCGCGGGACTGCCGGGCTGCTCGGCGAGCGTCGCTAGATCGAGCGCATGCAGGCGCTGGTGATAGCGGCCGCTCGCGTCCTTGGACATCGCCACCGCGAAGATCGTGCCGTGGCTGCCGGCGCCGCGGTCGATCACCGGCGTCGCGGTGATGCCGATCTCCGGGCTCACCTGGCCGCAGCCGCGATCATCGCTCGGCGTCTCGCCACTGCCGAGCAGCGACGCACTCGCGAGTAGCGTGCCGGCGTCGGCGTCGTAGGCATACAGGGTGCCGTGCTCGCTCGCGACGTAGACGACGTTGCGGATCATGCCCTGCACGGCGAGCCCGGAGACCACCAGGGGCTGCGCATCGACCAGGCCGTCCGCGGGCAACGTACGCAGGAGGCCGAAGCCCGTCGCCGTCACGCTCGCCGGCGTCAGCTGCGTCTCGGCGAGGTTCTGCGCCGTGCGCAGGTTGTCGTTGTGGTACGTCAGCACGTCGACGCCTGCCACCGCGGCGGTCACGGTCAGCGTCGCGGAGGCGGGTGCGGCGCTACCGGCGGCGTTGCTGACGGTCACCGTGAACACCGCGCCGTTGTCTGCCGCGCTCGTCGCCGGGGTCGTGTAGCTCGCGGCGCTCGCGCCGGCGAGCAGCTGGCCGTTCTTCTGCCAGGCGTAGCGCAGCGGTGCGGTGCCAGTGGCGACGACGCGGAAGGTGGCGGCCTGACCGGCCGGCACGGACTGATTGCTCGGTGGAGTCGTGATCGTCGGCGCGAGTGCCGTCGCCGTGACACGCAGCGTCGCGGCATCGCTCGTGACCGAGCCGCCGGCGTTGCCGACCACGACCCGGAAGCTCGCGCCATTGTCGGCGACCGTGGTCGGCGGGGTCGTGTAGCTCGCCCCGGTTGCGCCGGCGAGCGCCTGGCCGTCGCGCTGCCACTGGTAGCTGAGCGGCGCGCTGCCGCTCGCGACGACGCTGAACGAGGCGGTCGCGCCCGCCACGACCGCGACGGCGACCGGCTGCTGGCTGATCGCGGGGGGCGAGGCTGGCGGCGGGGCGGTGCCGCCACCGCCGCAGGCGCCGAGCAGCAGGGCCAGCGGCGTCATCCAGCGGTTGCGGTTGGCTCGCGGCATGCGCGGACTCCGGGCGCGGCGGGTGCGCGCACTGTAGGCGCGCGCCGCAGCCTGCGCCATCGATCGGATGCGCGCGTGGAACGGCTTGATTTCGCTGGCCACTCGGCCGATGTCGAGGCGGCCACTCGGTGCCGCAAACTGTCGGGGGGCGGCGACAGCGCTGCGCGCTCGCCGGCGTGCGGGCCGGTCGCCCGGTGCGCGCGAACTGCTAGAGTGCGCGCCAGCGGGCGGGGGGCGCCTGCGGCGCGCCGTCGCGGCACGAACCGGCGGCCAGGTTCCGGCGCGCGGCGCTCCGCGGCGGACGGCGCCATCCGGCACGTGCCGAGCGAGCGACGAGCACGATGAACCAGAAGACCGCGTTGATCACCGGCGTCACCGGGCAGGATGGCAGCTACCTCGCCGAGCTGCTGGTCGCCAAGGGCTATGCCGTGCACGGCATCGTCCGTCGCTCGAGCGTGCCGCACACCGAGCGGATCGCAGCGCTGCTTGCCGGCCGCGACCGGCCGGCGCGCATCACGCTGCACCACGCCGACCTCTCGGACGCCAACTCGCTGCGCCACGTGATCGACCAGGTCGCGCCGGACGAGGTCTACAACCTTGCCGCGCAGAGCCACGTGCGGGTCAGCTTCGACCAGCCGGAGTACACCGTCGACGTCACCGGCACCGGCGTGCTGCGTCTGCTCGAGGCGATCCGCAACTACGCCGCGCATACCCGCCGCGAGGTGCGCCTTTACCAGGCCGGCTCCAGCGAGATGTTCGGCTCGGCCGCGCCGCCGCAGTCCGAGACCACCCGCTTCCAGCCGCGCAGCCCGTATGCCTGCGCCAAGGTGTACGCGCACTACCAGGTCGTGAACTACCGCGAGAGCTACGGGATGTACGCCTGCAACGGCATCCTGTTCAACCACGAGAGCCCGCGCCGCGGCGAGAACTTCGTGACCCGCAAGATCACGCGGGCCGCCGCGCGCATCAAGCTCGGCCTGCAGTCGCGCCTCGCGCTCGGCAACCTCGACGCACGCCGCGACTGGGGCTACGCCGGCGACTACGTCGAGGCGATGTGGCGGATCATGCAGCACCCGACGCCGCAGGACTTCGTGATCGCGACCGGGATCACGATCTCGATCCGCGACTTCCTGGCGCTTGCCTTCGAGCATGCCGGGCTCGACTGGCGCGCGCACGTCGACACCGACGCGCGCCTCTACCGGCCGGCCGAGGTCGACGAGCTGCAGGGCGACTATCGCAAGGCCGCGGCCGAGCTCGGCTGGTCGCCGCGCACCTCGGTCGCGGAGCTGGCGCGCATGATGGTCGACTCGGACCTGCGGCTCGCGCAGCACGAGGCCGCGACCGGCGTCGTCAGCGGTCAGGGCCCGGAATGACCGCGCCCGGCGCGCGGCGCGTGCTCGTCACGGGCGCCGGCGGCTTCGTTGGCGGGCACCTGATGCCGCGACTGGTGGCGGCCGGCTACGCGGTGACCGGCACCTCGCTCGGCCGCAAGCCCGCCGGTGCGCCCGCCGAGGTCGAGTGGCGGACGCTCGACCTGCTCGAGCCCGCCGGCGCCGCGCGCCTCGGCGGCGGCTGGTGGGCGGTCATCCACCTGGCGGCGAACTCGATCCCGCAGCGGCACGCGGCGGCCGGCGATGCGCTGCGCAACGTCGCGATGACGCTCGAGCTGCTCGGCGGGCTCGAGCCCTGCCGGCTGCTGCTGGTCAGCTCCTGCCACGTGTACTCGCCGGCCTCGCGTGCCCTTACCGAGGCGGACGCCACCCGGCCGCGCGGCAGCTATGGCCTGTCGAAGCTGCTGTGCGAGCAGGCGGCGCTCGCCTTCGCCGACCGGCTCGACGTTCGCATCGCGCGGCCCTTCAACCACCTCGGCGTCGGGCTCGACCCGGCGCTGGTCGTGCCGTCGCTGATCCGCCGGCTGCGCGAGGAGGGCGAGACGTCGGCCCCGCTGCGCATGCGCGGGCGCAACAGCGTGCGCGACTTCACCGACGTCGCCGACGTGATTGCGGCCTACCAGAAGCTGATCGAGCTCGACGACCCGGGCGAGCGGGTCTTCAACGTGGCGAGCGGCGCACCGCGCTCGATCGGCGAGGTGGCGGCGACGCTGCTGCGCGTGGCCGGGCGGCGCCGGCCGGTCGAGTTCGAGGAGGTGCCGCTGTCGGGCGATGACACCCCGATCCTGCTCGGCGACCCGGCGCGCCTTGCGGCTGCGACCGGCTGGCGCGCCGCGGAGCCGCTCGAGGCCTCGCTCGCGGCGATGTGGCGGGCAGCGCAGGCCTGAGCGGCCCGCGCGGCGGTCAGCGGAAGCGGGCCATCAGCCGGCCGAGCGCCTCCGGGCCCGGCGACAGCGCCTCGTACGGCAGCCGGTTGAGCGGCGTCGTGCTCGTCTGATTGACCGCGTGCAGCTCGCTGGCCGCGCCGTCGCCGACGTGGATCAGGCCCGTCACGTACTCGCCGTCGCGCAGCCGGCGCTCGATGTAGGCGTAGGCCGCCGCGCGGTCCGAGGGATCGTAGTCGGGGTCGAGCTTGCGCAGCCGCACGCGGCTGCCGTCGTGCAGGTCGACCACGGTCGAAGCCCCCTCGGCGTAGTCGACCGCGATCTCGGCGGCGCGCGGCACGAAGTCCGCCTCGACCGCCGGGTGGTAGTGCTCGCGCGTGAACGCGTAGCTCTTGGTCGAGCCCTCGTGGTCGTTGAAGGTCACGCACGGCGACAGCACGTCGATGATCGCGAAGCCCTGGTGGCGCATGCCGGCCTGGATCAGCGGCACCAGCTGGCGCTTGTCGCCCGAGAAGCTGCGCGCCACGAAGGTCGCGCCGAGGGTCAGCGCGAGCAGCACCGGGTCGACCGGCGTCTGGGTGTTGGCATCGCCCTTCTTGGACTTCGTGCCGACGTCGGCCGAGGCCGAGAACTGGCCCTTGGTGAGGCCGTACACGCCGTTGTTCTCGATGATGTACAGCATGTTGACGTTGCGCCGGATCGCGTGCGCCAGCTGGCCGAGGCCGATCGACAGCGAATCGCCGTCGCCCGAGACGCCGACGTAGACGAGCTCGCGGTTGGCGGCGTTCGCGCCGGTCGCGACCGAGGGCATGCGGCCGTGCACGCCGTTGAAGCCGTGCGCGCCGCCGACGAAGTAGGCGGTGGTCTTCGACGAGCAGCCGATGCCGGAAAGCTTGACGAGCTGCTCGGGGCGCAGCGACAGGCCCCAGCAGGCCTCCACCAGCGCCGCGGTCACCGAGTCGTGGCCGCAGCCGGCGCACAGCGTCGACATCGCGCCCTCGTACTGGCGGCGCGTCATGCCGAGCTCGTTTTTCGGCAGCGACGGATGGGCGATGCGGGGCTTGACGATCGAGGTCATCGGGCGCTCCTCAGACGGCCGCGGCGGCGCTGCGCCGGGCCTTGCCGGCGAGCACGCTGCGGACGCCGGCGACGACGAAGTCGGCGGTCAGCGGCAGGCCGTCGTAGTGCAGGATCGAGTGCAGCCGCTGCTTGTCGACCGAGGTCTCGAGCGTCAGCAGCGACTTCAGCTGCGCGTCGCGGTTCTGCTCGATCACGAGGATCGTGCGATGTGCGGCCACGAAGGCCTCGACCTCGGCGCCGAACGGGAAGCCGCGCACGCGCAGGTAGTCGAGCTCGAGGCCGTCGGCGGCGAGCCGGCCGAGCGCCTCGCGGATCGGCCCGTCGCAGCTGCCGAGGCTGATGATGCCGGCCTCCCGCGTCCCGGGCCCGGTCAGCACCGCCCGCGGCACCAGGGTCGCGGCGGTCGCGAACTTGCGCTTCAGGCGGTCGAGCACCTGCTGATACTCCGCCGAGTCCTCGGTGTAGGCGCCGTACTGGTTGTGCCCGGAGCCGCGCGTGAAGTAGGCGGCCTTCGGGCTCACCCCCGGCAGCGTGCGGTACGGGATGCCGTCGCCGTCGCGGTCGAGATAGCGGTGGAACTTCTCGAGCTTCTCCACCTCGGCGGCACCGAGCACCTTGCCGCGGTCGGGCTGGTAGCCCGCGTCCCAGCGCAGCTCCGGCACCATCCAGTCGTTCATGCCGATGTCGAGATCCGAGAGCACGAACACCGGCGTCTGCAGCCGCTCGGCCAGATCGAAAGCGGTGGCCGCCATCGTGAAGCACTCGCCGGGGTCGGCCGGGAACAGCAGCACGTGGCGCGTGTCGCCGTGCGAGGCGTAGGCGCACAGCAGCAGGTCGCACTGCTGCGTGCGTGTCGGCATGCCGGTCGAGGGACCCACGCGCTGCACGTCGAAGATCACGCACGGCACCTCGGCGTAGTACGCGAGCCCGATGAACTCGTTCATCAGCGAGATGCCGGGCCCGCTGGTCGGCGTGAAGGCGCGCGCGCCGTTCCAGGAGGCGCCGATCACGATGCCGATCGCGGCCAGCTCGTCCTCGGCCTGCAGCACCACGTAGCGGCGCTCGCCGGTGGCCGGCTCGACCCGGTAGCGCTCGCAGAAGCCGCGGAACGCGTCCATCAGCGAGGTCGAGGGGGTGATCGGGTACCAGGCGCCGACCGTCGCGCCGGCGTACACGCAGCCGAGGGCTGCCGCCGTGTTGCCGTCGATCAGCACCTGGCCGGCGGTACGGTCGAGGCGCTCGATCCGCAGCGGCAGCGGGCAGGGCAGGTGCTCCTTGGCATAGGCGTAGCCGAGCTCGATGGCCTTCAGGTTGGCGTCGGCGAGCTTCGGCTTCTTGGCGTACTGCTCGGTGACGAGCGCGCGCACGAGGCCGAGGTCGATGTCGATCAGCGCGGCGAGCACGCCCGCGTAGCAGATGTTCTTCATCAGGATCCGGTTGCGGACCCCGTCGAAGTTCTCGTTGCAGAGCCGCGCCAGCGGTACGCCGAGTACCTGGATGTCGTGCCGCTCGAGCAGCGAGCTGCGCGGCCAGGTCGAGTCATAGACCAGGTAGCCGCCCGGTGCGACCTCGCGCACGTCGCGCGCATAGGTCTCGATGTTCATCGCCAGCATCAGGTCGACGCGCCCGGCGCGGGCCTGGTGACCGTCGGCGCACACGCGGATCTCGTACCACGTCGGCAGGCCCTGGATGTTCGACGGGAAGTAGTTCTTGCCGACGACCGGCACGCCGCTGCGGAAGATGGCCTTCATGACCAGCGTGTTGGCACTGGCGGAGCCGGTGCCGTTCACGTTCGCGAACTTGATGACGAAGTCGTTCAGGCGCTCTTGCGTCGGCTGGGCTGCTGGCATGGGGCCTCGTCGTCACTCGCGTGGGGAATGCGCACCGTGGACTTCTGCATGTCCCAGGCCGCCGTCGGGCAGCGCTCGGCGCACAGGCCGCAGTGCACGCACAGATCCTCGTCCTTGACCATCACGCGCGCCGTCTGCGGCAGCGGCGCCGACACGTACAGCGGCGCCGCCGGATTGCGGCGCGGCGCCTTCAGGCGCTCGCCGAGCTCGGCCTCGCTGCCGTTGGCGGTGATCGTCAGGCAGTCCACCGGGCAGATGTCGATGCAGGCGTCGCACTCGATGCAGAGCTTTGCCTGGAACACCGTCTGCACGTCGCAGTTCAGGCAGCGCTGAACTTCAAGCGCGGTCTGCTCGGGCGTGAAGCCGAGCTCGACCTCGATGCGGATCTTCTTGAAGCGCTCGGCCAGCGCCACGTGCGGCACGAGGCGCCGCTCGGCGGGGTTGTAGTCGTTCTTGTACGACCACTCGTGCAGGCCCATCTTGCGGCTCGCGAGCGTGACCCCGCGCGGCGGGCGCTCGGCAACCGGCAGCCCGTGGCAGTGGCGGTGGATCGAGATCGCCGCCTGGTGACCGTGCTCGACGGCCCAGATGATGTTCTTGGGCCCGAACGCCGCGTCGCCGCCAAAGAACACGCCCGGGCGCGTCGACTGGAAGGTGCGCGCATCGACCTTCGGCACCTGCCACTCGTCGAACTCGATGCCGAGGTCGCGCTCGATCCACGGGAAGGCGTTCTCCTGGCCGATCGCCAGGATCACGTCGTCGCACGGGATCAACCGCTCGCCGGTCACGCGCTCGCCGACGATCCGCTCGCCCTCGACCTGGTACTCGAGCACGTCGAAGCGCATGCCTGTCAGGCGGCCGTCCTCGATCACGAACGCCTTCGGCGCGTGGTTGATCACGATCTCGACGCCTTCGCCCTCGGCGTCCTCGAGCTCCCACTCGGAGGCCTTGAAGAAACGCCGTGACTTGCGCGCCATCACCTTGACGTCGCGCGCGCCGAGCCGGAGCGCCGAGCGGCAGCAGTCCATGGCGGTGTTGCCGACGCCGATGATCAGCACGCGCTCGCCGATCTTGGCGGTATGACCGAACGCGATCGAGTGCAGCCAGTCGATGCCGATGTGGATGCGGTCGCTGTCGGCGCGGCCGGGCAGGCGCAGCTCCTTGCCCTTCGGGGCGCCGGAGCCGACGAACACGGCGTCGAACTCGCCGCCCTCGAGCAGCGCGCGCATGCTCGCGACCGGCGTGCCGAGCCTCAAGTCCGCGCCCATCGCGAGGATCGCGCCGATCTCGTCGTCGAGGACCGCCGCCGGCAGGCGGAACGCGGGAATGTTGGTGCGCATCAGCCCGCCGGTCAGCGCGTATTGCTCGAACACCGTGACCGCGTAGCCGAGTGGCAGCAGGTCGTTGGCGACGGTCAGCGAGGCCGGGCCCGCGCCGATGCAGGCGATGCGGCGGCCGTTGCCCTCGGTGGGTGCGCGCGGCAGCCGGTCGCTCACGTCCTCGCGGTGATCGGCCGCGACGCGCTTCAGGCGGCAGATCGCGACCGGCTTCTCCTCGACGCGACCGCGCCGGCAGGCTGGCTCGCAGGGCCGGTCGCAGACCCGACCGAGGATGCCGGGGAAGACGTTCGACTCGCGGTTGACGAGGTAGGCGTCGCCGAAGCGGCCCTGCGCGATCAGCCGGATGTATTCGGGGACATCGGTGTGGGCAGGGCAGGCCCACTGGCAGTCGACGACCTGGTGGAAGAAGTCGGGTTGGCCGGTGTCGGTCGGTTGCATCGTTCCTCGACGGACGCACGCCGCGGGGCGCCCCCGGAGTATAGTCCGGGCCGGCGACGCCGGGCGGTGGGGTCTATCCTTACGACGGCGCCGCGCCGCGCCGGTTCCGCGCCACACGCGGGTCGCCGGCATATCCCGAGGCTCGAGGGAGTGCGCCGATGACCCGACTGCCGCTGCCCCTGGTCGCCTGCCTCGCGCTGCTGACCCTGCCGGCCGTCGCCGCGCCGCCCGGCGCCGAGGAGCTCAGGGCAATGGCGGCGCGCTTCGCGCCGGTCGACATCGTCGTGCCGCTCGACGGACTCGCGGACAGCGAACGACGCGCGCTCGGCCAGCTGGTCGCCGCCGCGCGGGTGCTCGACGGCCTGTTCCTCGAGCAGGTGGCGCCGGGCGGCACCGCGACGCTGCTCGAGCTGTCGCTCGACACTTCCGCGTTGGGTGCGGCGCGCCGCGACTATTTCCTGATCAACAAGGGGCCCTGGTCGCGGGTCGACCACGACGCACCATTCCTCGGCGGCGTCGGCGCCCGCCCGGCGCAGGCCGGCTTCTACCCGCGCGATGCCACCCGCGCCGAGGTCGAGGCCTGGATCGCCGGTCTCGGCGCCGCCGATCGGGCGCGGGCGACCGGCTTCTTCACGACGGTGCGCCGCGACCCCGCCGGTCACCTGACGCTGGTGCCGTATTCGACGGAGTACCAGCAGGGACTCGAGGCTGCCGCGGCGGCGCTGCGCGCGGCGGCCGCGGCGACCGCGCAGCCGACGCTGCGGGACTTCCTCGACAAGCGCGCTGCCGCCTTCCTGTCGAACGACTACTACGCGAGCGACGTGGCGTGGATGGACCTCGACGCCAGCCTCGAGGCGACCATCGGTCCCTACGAGACCTACTTCGACGAGTGGTTCAACTACAAGGCGGCGTTCGAGGCCGTGATCGGCGTGGTCGACGCCGGCGCCTCCGAGAAGCTCGCGCGCTTCTCGCACGAGCTGCAGTGGCTCGAGGATCACCTGCCCATCGAGCCGCGCTTCCGCCGCCCGAAGCTCGGCGCGGCCGCGCCGATCCGCGTCGTGAACGTCGTCTACGCCTCAGGCGACGCCGACCAGGGCATCAAGCTCGCGGCCTACAACCTGCCGAACGACGAGCAGGTGGTGGCCGCGAAGGGCTCGAAGCGGGTGCTGCTCAAGAACTTCCAGCGGGCCAAGTTCGACCACACGCTGGTGCCGATCTCGCGCCGCGCGCTGGGCGCCGGCGACCAGCCGCTGGTGCAGTTCGAGCCGTTCTTCACGCACATCCTGATGCACGAGCTGATGCACGGTCTCGGTCCGCAGACGATCCACGCCGGCGGCCGGGACACGACGCCGCGCGCCGAGCTCAAGGAGCTGTACGCGACGCTCGAGGAGGCCAAGGCCGATGCCGCGGGTCTCTGGGCGCTGCAGCAGCTGATCGACCGCGGCGTGCTGCCGAAGGCGGACGAGCGCGCCTACTACGTGACCTACCTGGCCTCGATGTTCCGCACGCTGCGCTTCGGCGTCAGCGACGCGCACGCGCGCGGCATGGCGCTGCAGCTCAATTTCCTGCTCGATGCGCGCGCGGTGACGGTCGGCGCGGACGGCCGCTTCGCGGTCGACTTCACGCGCGTGCGCCAGGGGGTGGAGGGACTCGCGCGCCAGCTGCTGATGCTCGAGGCGGAAGGCGACTACGGGCGCGCGCAGGCGTGGATGGGCCAGATGTCGGTGCTGCGGCCGCAGACCACGAAGTTGCTCGCGGACCTCGGTGGGGTGCCGGTGGACATCCGGCCGCGCTTCGTCACCGCCGAGTCGCTCGCGCCGCCCTGACGGCGCGCTTCCGGTCGCCCGCCGACTGCCGTATAATTCCGCTTCTCAGGGACCGGCTCTGGCGGAGCGGTCCTGGTGTTCGGATGAAGCCCCCGTGGGGGCTTTTTCGTTTGGGTCGGGGCGTCCTGGGGGCGCCGGACCGCCGGAAGTGGGCCAATGGCCCATTTTTTTGGCCCTTTTTTTGGGTCGGGTGGTTACAGACCCTTGATTTTGGCCCCCTGACGGGGTCGGGATGGTTCGATGCGCGAGGCGCTCCTGAGGCTCCTCGAGCCCGAGGTCGCGGCGCTGGGCTACGAGCTCGTCGAGCTCGAGTTCCACCCCCACCGGGGCGGTGGCCTCCTGAGGCTGTACATCGACCGCCCCGGCTCGGGTGAGGAGGGCGTGACGGTAGAGGACTGCGAGGCGGTCAGCCGCCGGGTAAGCGCCGTGCTCGATGCGGCCGACCCGATCGCCGGCGAGTACACGCTCGAGGTGTCCTCGCCGGGATTCGACCGGCCGCTGCGGACGAAGGCGCACTTCGAGCGCGCCGCCGGCAGTCGCATCCGGGTGGAAAGCCTGGTGCCGCGTGCCGGCCGGCGGCGCTGGACCGGGCGGCTCGCGGCGGTGCGCGAGGTGGGCGTCGAGCTCGAGGTCGACGGTCAGCCGGTGGAACTGGGATTTGGCGAGATCAAGAGTGCGCGGGTGGTGCCGGAATTCGGCCCGCGACGGGAGTGACGAGACATGGTGCGGACCACGCTGAAAGAGATCGTTGACGCCGTCGAGAGCGTCGCCAACGAGAAGAGCATCGACAAGGAGATCATCTTCGAGGCCCTCGAGGCCGCGCTCGCTTCGGCGACCCGCAAGCGGCTCGGCGAGGACATGGATGCGCGCGTCGCGATCAACCGCAAGACCGGCGACTACGACGTGTTCCGCCGCTGGAAGGTCTTCGCCGATGATTCGCGCGAGCTCGAGTTCCCGGAACGCGAGCTCAGGCTCGAGGACGCCCGCGACGTCGACGCGGCGGCCGAGGTCGGCGGCTTCGTCGAGGTGCCGCTGCCGTCGGAGACCTTCGGCCGCATCGACGCGCAGACCGCCAAGCAGGTCATCGTGCAGAAGGTGCGCGAGGCCGAGCGCGCCCAGGTCGTCGACGCCTACCAGGATCGCGTCGGCACGCTGGTGTCCGGCATCGTCAAGCGCGTCGACCGCAACGGCGTGTACGTCGACCTCGGTCAGAATGCCGAGGGCTTCGTGCCGCGCGAGAACATGATCCCGCGCGAGCCGGTCCGCTCGCAGGACCGCATCAAGGCCTTCCTCAAGGAAGTGCGCTCCGAGCCGCGCGGGCCGCAGCTGTTCCTGTCGCGCACCGCGCCCGAGTTCCTGATCGAGCTGTTCAAGCTTGAGGTGCCCGAGGTTGGCCAGGGCCTGATCCAGATCCTCGGCGCCGCCCGCGACCCCGGCGCGCGCGCCAAGATCGCGGTCCGCAGCCTCGACCCGCGCATCGACCCGGTCGGCGCCTGCGTCGGCATGCGCGGCAGCCGCGTGCAGGCGGTCTCCAACGAGATCGCCGGCGAGCGCGTCGACATCATCCCGTTCGAGGACAACTCGGCGCAGTTCGTGATCAACGCCATGCAGCCGGCCGAGGTCACGTCGATCGTGGTCGACGAGGACCAGCACAGCATGGACATCGCGGTCGCGGAGGAGAAGCTGTCGCAGGCGATCGGCCGCGGCGGCCAGAACATCCGGCTCGCCTCCGAGCTCACCGGCTGGAAGCTCAACATCATGAGCGAGCAGGCTGCCGAGGAGAAGAGTGAGGTCGAGACCAAGGAATTGCGCGACATGTTCATGAAGGCGCTCGACGTCGACGAGGACGTCGCGACGATCCTGGTGCAGGAAGGCTTCTCGACGATCGAGGAGATCGCCTACGTGCCGACCAACGAGCTGCTCGCGGTCGAGGAGTTCGACGACGACATCGTGCGCGAGCTGCGCAACCGCGCACGCGACGTGCTGCTGACGCAGGCGATCGCGACCGAGGAGGCCGCCGAGGGCGGCGTGCCGGCCGAGGACCTGCTCAGCCTCGAGGGCATGGACGAGTCGCTCGCCAAGTCGCTCGCGGCGCGCGGCATCCGCACGCGCGAGGAGCTGGCCGAGCAGTCGATCGAGGACCTCGAGGGCATCGCGGCCCTCGATGACGCGCGGGCGGGCAAGCTGATCATGGCTGCGCGCGCGCACTGGTTCGCCGACGGCGCGGCGACGAACTGAGGAGGCGACCGGATGTCAGATGTCACCGTAGCCCAGTTTGCCGAGGTCCTGAAGGTCCCGGTCGACAAGCTCCTGAAGCAGCTCGACGAGGCGGGCATCCGCGTCGCGGGCGCCGACGATCGCATCAGCGACGAGGCCAAGACCGAGCTCCTGTCGCACCTGCGACAGGCGCACGGGCGCGCCGCCGACGAGGTCGCGACCGCCGGCCCGCGCAAGATCACGCTGAAGCGCAAGACGCAGAGCGAGATCAAGGTCAGCGCTGCGCAGGGCCGTGCCCGCACGGTCAGCGTCGAAGTGCGCTCGAAGAAGACCTACATCAACCGCGGCGTGCTCGAGGAGCAGGCCCGCCTCGCGCAGGAGGAGGTCGATCGCCAGCGCGAGGCCGAGGAGGCGGCGCGCAAGGCGGTCGAGGAGGAGCAGCAGCGCAAGGAGGCCGAGGAGGCCAAGCGCCGCACCGACGAGGAGAACCGCAAGCGCGAGGAGGATGCGCGCCGCGTCGCCGAGGAAGAGGTGCGCCGCCAGGCGGAGCAGCGTGAGCGCGAGGAAGCGGAGCGGGCCCGCAAGGCCGCCGAGCGCCCGGCTCGCCCCGAGGCCGACGCGCGCGAGACGCGCTACGGCCGCCAGGAGCTGCACGTCTCCACCGACGTCAGCTCGCGCTACAAGAAGAAGAAGCCGGTGCGCGGCCGCCGCGGCGTCAGCGCCCCGGCCGACGGCCGCCACGGCTTCGAGATGCCGACCGCGCCGGTCAAGCGCGAGGTCTCGATCCCGGAGACCATCACGGTCGCCGAGCTCGCGGCCAAGATCGCGGTCAAGGGCAGCGAGGTGATCAAGGCGCTCATGAACATGGGCGTCATGGCGACCATCAACCAGCCGCTCGACCAGGACACCGCGGTGCTGGTCACCGAGGAGATGGGGCACGTCGCGAAGCCGATCCGCGAGAACGCGATGGAGGAGGGCCTGCAGGCCGAGCCGACCTCCGCCGCCGAGGCGCAGCCGCGCCCGCCGGTCGTCACCATCATGGGCCACGTCGATCACGGCAAGACGTCGCTGCTCGACTACATCCGCCGCACCAAGGTCGCAGCCGGCGAGGCCGGTGGCATCACCCAGCACATCGGTGCCTACCACGTCACGACGCCGCGCGGCATCATCACCTTCATCGATACGCCCGGCCACGCGGCGTTCACCTCGATGCGCGCCCGCGGCGCACAGGTCACCGACATCGTCGTGCTGGTGGTGGCCGCGGACGACGGCGTGATGCCGCAGACCGCCGAGGCCATCGAGCACGCGCGCGCCGCCGAGGTGCCGATCGTCGTCGCGCTCAACAAGATCGACAAGCCCGAGGCCGAGCCCGAGCGCGTCAAGAGCGAGCTCGTGCAGAAGGGCGTGATTCCCGAGGAGTACGGCGGCGACGTGATGTTCGTGCCGGTCTCGGCCCGTACCGGCGCCGGCGTCGAGCAGCTGCTCGAGACGCTGGCGCTGCAGGCCGAGGTGCTCGAGCTCAAGGCGCCGGCCGACGGGCCGGCGACCGGCGTGGTGCTCGAGGCGAGCATCGAGAAGGGCCGCGGCGCGGTCGCGACCGTGCTGGTCAAGCGCGGCCAGCTGAAGTCGGGCGACCCGATCCTGGCGGGCCAGGAGTTCGGCCGCGTGCGCGCGATGTTCGACGAGACCGGCGCAGCGGTCGAGACGGCCGGCCCGTCGATCCCGGTGCAGGTACTCGGCCTCTCCGGCGCGCCGAACGCCGGCGACGAGATCCTCACCGTCGAGAGCGAGCGCAAGGCGCGCGAAGTGGCGCTGTACCGGCAGGGCAAGTTCCGCGACGTCAAGCTCGCGAGCCGCACGCAGAAGATCGAGGACGTGTTCCAGCAGCTCGAGGAGGGCAAGGCCCAGACCGTGCAGCTGGTCATCAAGGCGGACGTGCAGGGTTCCGCCGAGGCGCTGCGCGACGCGCTGACGAAGCTCTCGACCAGCGAGGTCGCGGTCAAGGTGGTCTCGTCGGGCGTCGGCGGCATCACCGAGTCCGACGTCATGCTGGCGGTCGCCTCGAAGGCGCGCATCATCGCCTTCAACGTTCGTGCCGACGCGGCCGCGCGCACCGCGATCAAGGACAACGGCATCGACATCCGTTACTACAGCATCATCTACGAGGCCATCGACGACGTCCGCAACGCACTCTCGGGCATGCTCGCGCCGGAGGTCCGCGACCAGATCGTCGGCCTCGCACAGGTGCGCGAGGTGTTCCGCTCGAGCAAGTTCGGCCAGGTGGCCGGTTGCCTCGTCACCGAGGGCTACGTGCGGCGCAACAACCCGATCCGCGTGCTGCGCGACAACGTCGTGATCTTCGAGGGTGCGCTCGAGTCGCTGCGCCGCTTCAAGGACGACGTCGGCGAGGTGCGCGCCGGCACCGAGTGCGGCATTGCCGTCAAGGACTACAACGACGTCCGGGCCGGCGACCAGATCGAGTGCTACGAGCGCGTCACGGTGACGCGCACGCTGTGACGTGCCGCGCGACTTTCACCGTAGCCAGCGCGTCGAGGAGCAGATCCACCGTCTGCTCGCCGAGCTCGTGCGCCGCGAGGTCAAGGATCCGCGCGTCGGTACGGTGACGATCACGGCGGTGGAGGTCAGCAAGGACCTCTCGCACGCCAAGGTCTTCTTCGTGCCGTTCGACGCGCGGCGCCCGGAGGGCGAGGTCGCCGCGGCGCTCGCCTCCGCGGCGGGCTTCCTGCGGATGCAGCTTAAGAAGCACCTCAAGATGCGCCAGGTGCCGGAGCTGCACTTCGTCCGTGACGAGTCGATCGACCGCGCCGCGCGCCTCTCGGCGCTGATCAAGGGCGCGGTCGCGAGCGACGCGGCGCGCGCGGCGCAGGCCGAGCCCGGCGCGCCCGACGCGCCGCCCGACGACGAATCGCCGCCGTGAACGGGACCGCCCGCCCGCGGATCGAGTGGCGGACGGTGGACGGCATCCTGCTGCTCGACAAGCCCGAGGGCCTGAGCTCGAACGCCGCGCTGCAGCGCGTGCGCCGGCTCTACCGCGCGCACAAGGGTGGCCACACCGGCGCGCTCGACCCGCTCGCGAGCGGGGTGCTGCCGCTGTGCTTCGGCGAGGCGACCAAGGTCGCGGGCCTGCTGCTCGAGGCCGACAAGACCTACCGCGCGACGCTCGCGCTCGGCGCGCGCACCGCGACCGGCGACCGCGAGGGCGAGGTGGTCGAGCGGGCCGCCGTGCCGCCGCTCGCGGCGCCGGCGGTCGAGGAGGCGCTGGCGGGCTTCCGCGGCGAGACCCGCCAGGTGCCGCCGATGTACTCGGCGCTGAAGCGCGACGGCGAGGCGCTCTATGCGCTCGCGCGGCGCGGCGAGGTGGTCGAGCGCGAGCCGCGCCCGGTGCGCATCTCCTCGCTCGTGCTGCTCAGCCTCGCGCCGGATGCGCTCAGTTTCGAGGTGACCTGCTCGAAGGGCACCTACGTGCGCACCCTCGGCGAGGATCTCGCGCGTGCGCTCGGCACGGTCGGGCACCTGCGCGCGCTGCGGCGGACTGCGATCGGCGGCGCCTTCGCGGGGCGCGCGGCGCACCCGCTCGCGGCGCTCGAGGCGCTCGACGGCAACCTGGCGGCGCTCGATGCGCTGCTCGCGCCGCCCGACGCCGCGCTCGAGTCCTGGCCGGCGGTCGTGCTCGCTCCGACGGCGGCGCTCGCGCTCTGCCAGGGCCGCGAGGTGGAGGCGGTCGCGCCACCCGGCGCCCGTGTCCGCGTCTACGGTCCGGCCGGTGCCTTTCTGGGACTTGCCGAAGCCGATGCCGCCGGACGGCGGCTGCGCGCGGTGCGGCTGATGCGGGTCGACGCCCCGGCCTGACGGGCGGCCGGGCGCGGACGTCGCCACGACGGGCCGTAAAAACAATCGGTTAACCTTCGGCTGCGCCGGGTGGGTTCGTCGGGCCCCGCGCGGAGCCGGCCGCGGTCCGGCAGGGCCGGGCGGTCGCCTCGCGCGCGACCATCCGCTCGAAATGGGATCCGCCTCGCTTTACGGCCGACACCCGAACGCGTACCCTTCGCGACTCAATTTTTCCATCTAGAACAAGGCCCTGCGATGCGAATCACCATCTTCGGCTCAGGCTATGTGGGGCTGGTGACCGGCGCGTGCCTCGCCGAAGCGGGCAACCACGTCGTCTGCGTCGACGTCGATCCGCGCAAGGTCGAGATGCTGGCGCGCGGCGAGGTGCCGATCCACGAGCCTGGCCTCGACGAGATGATCGCCCGCAACCAGGCCAAGGGCCGGCTGCGCTTCACGCTCGACGCCGCCGATGGCGTGGCGCACGGGCTCTTCCAGATGATCGCCGTGGGCACGCCCCCGGACGAGGACGGCTCAGCCGACCTCAAGTACGTCCTCGAGGTGGCGCGCACCATCGCCCGCCACATGAGCGAGTACAAGGTCGTGATCACGAAGTCGACCGTGCCAACCGGCACCGCCGACAAGGTGCGGGCGGCGCTCGTCGAGACGCTCGCCGCGCGCGGCGCGGCGGTCGAGTTCGACGTGGTCTCGAATCCCGAGTTCCTCAAGGAAGGCGCGGCGATCAATGACTTCAACAAGCCCGACCGCATCATCGTCGGCACCGACAACCCGCGCACCACGGAGCTGATGCGCGCGCTGTACGAGCCGTTCACGCGCAACCACGACCGGCTGATCGTGATGGACATCCGCTCGGCGGAGCTCACGAAGTACGCCGCCAACGCCATGCTCGCGACCAAGATCTCGTTCATGAACGAGATGGCCAACATCGCCGAGCGGCTCGGCGCCGACATCGAGAAGGTGCGGGTCGGCATCGGCTCGGACCCGCGCATAGGCTACGCGTTCATCTATCCCGGGGTCGGCTACGGCGGCTCGTGCTTCCCGAAGGACGTGCAGGCGCTCGAGCGTTCGGCGCGCGGGGTCGGCTACGAGTCGACGATCCTCGGCGCGGTCGAGGCGATCAACGCGCGCCAGAAGCAGGTGCTGCACCAGAAGATCACCACGCACTTCGGCCCGGCGCTGCGCGGCAAGACCTTCGCGATCTGGGGCCTCGCCTTTAAGCCGAACACCGACGACATGCGCGAGGCGCCGAGCCGCGTGCTGCTCGAGTCGCTGTGGGCGAGCGGGGCACGAGTACGGGCCTACGACCCGGTCGCCCGCGACGAGGCGCGGCGTGTCTTCGGCGAGCGCCCCGACCTCGTGCTGTGCGAGAGCATGGAGCAGACCCTGATCGGCGCCGACGCGCTCGCGATCGTGACCGAGTGGCAGGAGTTCCGCAGCCCGGACTTCGATGCCCTGAAGGCGGCGCTCAGCGCGCCGGTGATCTTCGACGGCCGCAATCTGTACGACCCGCAACTGATGAAGCGCTTCGGCTTCACCTACTACGGCATCGGCCGCGGCGCGCAGCCGCCGTCCGGGTGCTGAACCGGTCCCGCAAGGAATTCCAGCATGCTCCTTCCCGTGATCCTGTCCGGCGGCTCGGGCACGCGGCTCTGGCCGCTGTCGCGCGAGCTGTACCCGAAACAGCTGCTGCCGCTGGTCGGCTCCGAGACGATGCTGCAGGGCACGGCCCGGCGGGTGGGACCGCTCGCGGCCGCCGGCCCGGTCGTCGTCTGCAACGAGCAGCACCGCTTCATGGTCGCCGAGCAGCTGCGGCAGATCGGCGTGCAGCCGACCGCGATCGTGCTCGAGCCCGCCGGCCGGAACACCGCGCCGGCGGTCGCGATCGCCGCGCTCGCGGCCCTGGAGGGCGCGGGCGGCGGCGAGGAGCCGATGCTGCTGGTGCTGCCGGCCGATCACCTGATCAAGGACGTCGAGGCGTTCCGCGCGGCCGTGCGCGCCGGCCTGCCGGCGGCGCGCGCCGGCCAGTTCGTGACCTTCGGCGTGGTGCCCACCAAGGCCGAGACCGGCTATGGCTACATCCGCCGCGGCCCGGGCGCGGGTCCGGCGTACCCGATCGCGCAGTTCGTCGAGAAGCCCGACGCCCGGCGCGCCGCCGAATACGTCGCCTCAGGCGACTACCTGTGGAACAGCGGCATGTTCCTGTTCGGCGCGCGCCGCTACCTCGACGAGCTCGGCCGGCTGGCGCCCGCGATCCGCAGTGCCTGCGAGGCCGCGGTCGCCGGTGCACGTCGCGACCTCGACTTCACGCGACTCGATGCCGCCGCCTTCGAGCGCTGCCCGAGCGATTCGATCGACTATGCGCTGATGGAGAAGACCGCCGACGCCGTGGTCGTGCCGCTCGCGGCCGGCTGGAGCGACGTCGGCTCCTGGTCGTCGCTGCACGAGAGCCTGCCGGCCGACGAGGCCGGTAACGTCACGCGCGGCGACGTCGTGACCGAGGACTCGAGCGGCTGCTACCTGTACTCCTCCGAGCGCCTGGTCGCGACGATCGGCCTCAAGGACCACGTGGTCGTCGAGACCAAGGACGCGGTGATGGTCGCGCCGATGTCACGGGTGCAGGACGTCAAGCAGCTGGTGACGCGGCTCAAGACGCTCGGCCGGGGCGAGCCGGCATTGCACCGCGAGGTCTTCCGGCCGTGGGGCAGCTACGACAGCGTCGACGGCGGCATGCGCTTCCAGGTGAAGCGGCTGACGGTGAAACCGGGCGCGACGCTGTCGCTGCAGATGCACCACCACCGCGCCGAGCACTGGATCGTGGTCGAGGGCACCGCGCGCATCACCTGCGACGACAAGGTGTTCCTGCTGTCCGAGAACGAGTCGACCTACATTCCGATCGGCGCCCGGCACCGCATCGAGAACCCCGGCAAGGTGCCGCTGCACATCATCGAGGTGCAGTCGGGCTCCTACCTCGGCGAGGACGATATCGTCCGCTTCGAGGACCGCTACGGGCGCGAGGGCACGAACACCTGAGCGACCGCCGGTCCCGCCGGCTCTCCGTCCGCCACACGAGTACCCCCTGCCGATGAGCGCCATCACCGCCTTCAAGGCCTACGACCTGCGCGGCCGCATCCCGACCGAGCTCAACGCCGACATCGCCTACCGGGTGGCGCGCGGCTACGCGGAATTCCTGAAGCCGCGGCGCGTCTGCGTCGGGCGCGACATCCGGCTGTCGAGCGGCGAGCTCGCCGGCAGCGTGATCCGCGGGCTGGTCGACTCCGGGGTCGACGTGGTCGACATCGGACTGTGCGGCACCGAGGGGGTCTACTACGCGACCTTCGCGCTCGGCCTCGACGGCGGGATCATGGTCACCGCCAGCCACAACCCGCCCGACTACAACGGCATGAAGTTCGTGCGCGAGGGCTCGCGGCCGATCTCCGCCGACACCGGCCTCAAGGACATCCGCGCGCTCGCCGAGGCGGCGCGCTTCACGGCACCGGCCCGGCCGGGCACGATCGCCGCCGTCGACACGATGCCGAAGTACCTCGAGCACCTGCTGTCGTACGTCGACCGCGACCGGCTGAAGCCGCTGAAGATCGTCTGCAATGCCGGCAATGGCGGCGCCGGCCTCGTGATCGACCGCCTCGAGCCCTCGCTGCCGTTCCGCTGGGTGAAGCTGTTCCACGCGCCGGACGGCACGTTCCCGAACGGCGTGCCGAATCCGATGCTCGAGCAGAACCACGCGCCGGTGGTCGAGGCGGTGCGCCGCGAGCGCGCCGACCTCGGCATCGCCTGGGACGGCGACTACGACCGCTGCTTCTTCTTCGACGAGGAAGGCACGTTCATCGAGGGCTACTACATCGTCGGCCTGCTCGCCTCGGTGTTCCTGCGCCGCCAGCCCGGCGCGCGCATCGTGCACGACCCGCGCCTGACCTGGAACACGCTCGACATCGTCCGCGCCGCGGGCGGCGAGCCGGTGCTGTGCAAGTCCGGCCACGCGTTCATCAAGGCGAAGATGCGCGAGGTCGATGCCGCGTACGGCGGCGAGATGAGTGCGCACCACTACTTCCGCGACTTCGCCTACTGCGACAGCGGCATGATCCCGTGGCTGGTCGTCGCCCAGATGCTGTCCGAGACCGGCCAGCCGCTGTCGGCGCTGGTCGCGGAGCGGATGCGGCTGTTCCCGGCGAGCGGCGAGATCAACCGCCGGGTCCCGGACGGGGCCAAGGCGATCGCGGCGGTCGAGGCGCGCTATGCGCCGGGGGCGCTCGCGATCGACTACACGGATGGACTGTCGATCGAGCACGCCGACTGGCGGCTCAACCTGCGCTCCTCGAACACCGAGCCGCTGATCCGGCTCAACGTCGAGAGCCGGGGGGACCTACGGCTCATGAAGTCGCGGACGGCGGAGATCCTCGCCTTCCTGGACACCCTGGGCGCGATCGCCTCGGACCACTGATCCGGCCCGGCCCGGGCGGAATCGTCATTGTGGATACTCCGCATTGACGAATGCGAGTCATTCTCAATTAGAATGGCCGGCGTAGCCACCCGAGCCCGCCGTGAGCCCCGGAACCGACACCGCCCGACCGCCGAATTCCTTGGGACTTGAAGAGCTTCCGCTCGATATCGAAGCCCAAATCGTCGCGCTGGACGCGCCGCCGGGCCGTGAGGCGGGCGATCTCACCGAGCGGCTGGCGGAAATGGGGTTCCTGCCGGGGGAGCGGGTGAGGCTGCTCGCGCGGGCGCTCTTCGGCGAGCCGCTCGCGGTCCGGGTCGGAAGCGACACGTTCGCGCTGCGGCGGGCCGAGGCGGCGTGCATCCGGGTGGTCGCGCTCGCGGGCGTCCCGGCGGCGGCGCCGTGAACGCGCTCGCCCGCGAACCCCTGGTTGCGCTCGTCGGCAACCCGAACTGCGGCAAGACGGCGCTGTTCAACCTGCTGACGGGCAGCCGGCAGAAGATCGCGAACTACGCCGGCGTCACCGTCGAGCGCAAGGAGGGGCGGTTGCGCACGGCGTCCGGCCACCGGGTGCGGGTGCTCGACCTGCCCGGCGCCTACAGCCTGCGGCCGCGCACGCCCGACGAGCAGATCACCTGCGACTTCGTGCTCGGCCGCCTGCCCGACGAGCGCCGCCCCGATGAGGTGGTCGCCGTCGTCGACGCGACCAACCTGCGGCGACACCTGCGCCTCGTGCTCGCGCTGCGCCGCCTCGGCCAGCGCATCGTCGTCGCGCTCAACATGGTCGACCTCGCCGAGCGGCGCGGCATCCGCGTCGATGCCGCGGCGCTCAGCCGTGAGCTCGGGCTGCCGGTCGTCGAGACGGTCGGCGTGCGGGCAGGCGGTGCGGCGGCGCTGATCGCGCACCTGGACGCGACCCACGCCCCGAGCCCGGCACCTGCGCCGGCCGACGCGTCCACCGCGGCGGCCGGCGCCAGCGCGTCGGTGGCGGCGGATCTCGCGACCGTGGCCGGCGACCAGCACGAGGTCGAGCGCATCCTGACGCGGCTCGGCCTCGAGCGCGTGCGCAGCGACACGCTGAGCGACCGCATCGACCGGGTCGTGCTGCACCCGATCGCCGGGCCGCTGATCCTCGCGGTGACCCTGTTCCTGATCTTCCAGGCGGTGTTCGTCTGGGCGAAGCCCTTCATGGACGCGATCACGGCGCTGATCGCCGCGCTCGCCGGCGGCGTCGCGCGGGTGCTGCCTGCCGGTCCGCTCGAGAGCCTGCTGGTCGACGGCGTGCTGGCCGGCGCCGGCAGCGTGCTGGTGTTCCTGCCGCAGATCCTGATCCTGTTCGCGTTCATCCTGCTGCTCGAGGATTCGGGCTACCTGCCGCGGGCGGCGTTCCTGCTCGACCGCCTGATGGGCAGCGTTGGTCTGTCGGGACGCTCGTTCATCCCGCTGCTGTCGAGCTTCGCCTGCGCGGTGCCCGGCATCCTCGCGGCACGCACGATCCCGAACGAGCGCGACCGGCGGGTGACGATCCTGGTCGCGCCGCTGATGACCTGTTCCGCGCGGCTGCCCGTGTACACGCTGCTGATCGGGGCCTTCGTGCCCGCCCGCACGCTCGCGCTCGGCATCGGCCTGCAGGGCGTGGTGCTGTTCGTGCTGTACTTCGCGGGCGTCACCGGCGCGTTCCTGGTCGCCTGGGTCATGAAGCGCCTGCACGGCTCCGCGGCACTGCACCCGCTGCAGATGGAGTTGCCGACCTACCACGTGCCGAGCCTGCGCAACCTCGGGATCGGCCTGCTGCAGCGGGTCGAGGTGTTCGTGAAGCGGGTCGGCTCGATCATCCTGGCGCTGATGGTGCTGCTCTGGTTCCTGAGCAGCTTCCCGGCGCCGCCGCCGGGCGCGACGGGACCGGCGATCGAATACAGCATCGCCGGCCGCATCGGCGCGGGCCTCGCGGTGCTGTTCGCGCCGATCGGCTTCAACTGGCAGATCTCGCTCGCCCTGGTGCCCGGCATCGCCGCGCGCGAGGTGGTGGTCGGGGCGCTCGGTACCGTCTACTCGCTGGCGGCGACCGGCAGCGACGTCGCCGGCCAGATCGCGCCGCTGATCGCGCGCGAGTGGAGCTTCGCGACCGCCGCGGCGCTGCTCGCGTGGTACGTGTTCGCCCCGCAGTGCCTGTCGACGCTGGTCACCGCGCGACGCGAGACCAACGGCTGGCGTTACCCGCTGCTGATGGTCGCCTACCAGTTCACGCTCGCCTACGTGGCGGCGGGGGTGACCTACCACCTGTGCCGGGCATGGGCCGGCGCGGCATGACCGCCTGGCTGCAGTGGCTCGTGGTCGGCGCGGCGGTGCTCGCGAGCGCGCTGGTCGCGTTCCGCACGCTGGCGCCGTTCGGCTGGCGGGTGGCGCTCGCGCGTCGCGCCACCGGCCGGCTGCCGGACCGCTTCCGGATCTGGCTGGCCGGCCAGAGCGCCTGCGATGCCTGCGGCGGGCGCGACCTGCCGCGGCTGCGCCGGCCCTGAGCGATCAGCCGACCGCGAGCACCACCAGCGCAAAGGCGAGGCAATAGCCGCCGAACACGTACCAGCGGCCGCGCTCGAGCCAGTGCGACAGCCAGCGCAGCGCGAGCAGGCCGGCGGCGAAGCTGAAGAGCATGCCGAGCGCGCTCGGTCCCGCGGCGCGCAGGAACTGCTCGCCGAGCGCGCCATGCACCTGCCACAGGCGATGCGCCTCCTTGGCGATCACCGCCGGCGTGATCACGACCGCGAGCGCGAAGCTGAACTCCTCGGCGCGCCGCCGCCCGACGCCGCAGACCATGCCCGTCGAGATCGTCGCGCCGGAGCGCGAGAAGCCGCGGAACGGCAGGCACAGGCCCTGCACCGCGCCGATCCAGGCGGCCGCCCGGGTCGACAGCTCGCCGCCGGCGTCGCGCAGGCGCCCCGAGACGATGATCAGGATCCCGGCGGCGGCGAGCGCCACAGCCATCAGTCGCGCGTTGCCGAAGAGGTGCTCGATCTCGAAGCCATCGGCGCCGCGCATCACGACCCGCTTAATGACGGTCAGCAGCGCCACCCCGACGACCGCGGTCGCGGCCGAGGCGACGATCACGTGCACGGCCTGCGTGCGAAAACCCGCCCACGAGGAGAAATAGGTGGCCCGCCAGGCGCTCCAGAAGTAGACGATGACCGCGAACATGGTGCCGGTGTGCAGCATCACGAGCAGCAGCGTCATCTGCGGCGCGGTCGGATCGAGGCCCATCAGCTTCTCGGCGACGATCACGTGCGCCGAGCTCGACACGGGCAGCAGCTCGGCGGCGCCCTGGATGACGGCCAGGATCAGGATCTGAAAGACGGTCATGAACGGCACTCGGCGGGGCGGGGCCGCGATTATCACCGAGCCGCGGGCGCGCGGCGAGAACCCGGCCCGTCAGCAGCAGCGCCGCACGCCGTGCCAGCGCGCCGACTGGCGGTTGCGGAAGAACTCCGCGCGGGACGGGCACGGCTCGCCCGCATGCCGGCGCCGGTGGTGCGCCACGTAGCGCGCGTACTCGTCGAGCCCGGCGGCGCCGCGCACGACGTCGGCGAGCGCGGCCGCGAGCGCCCGCAGGCGTGGCGCGAGCGGCTCAGGCACGGCCGGCCTCGCCGAGCTGGCTGCGGGCGTACGGCGCCTCCGGGGAGGCCGGCAGGCGCCCGCCGCGGGCGCGCCGCCAGGCGAGGCGCAGCATGTCGGCGATCACCACCCACAGCACCACCAGGAAGAACGCGGTCAGCAGCGCGTCGAGTCGCTGGTTGAAGATCAGCTTCGGCGCCGCCGCGAGCCGCTCCGGCGGCAGCATGCCCGCGGCGAGCTTGGCGGCGAGGTCGGCGGCGCCGGACAGGAAGCCGATCTTCGGGTTCGGGCTGCTGAGCTTCTCGAGCGCGGCGGCGGTGGTGACCACCGCGAGCCAGGCGAGCGGGATGCCGGTGATCCAGGCGTGCCGGGCGTGCGACCCCTTCAGCAGGATCGCGGTCACCACCGCGAGCGCGATGCCGGCGAGCATCTGGTTCGCGATCCCGAACAGCGGCCAGAGGATGTTGATGCCGCCGTACGGGTCGATCACGCCGACGTACAGGAAGTAGCCCCAGGCCGCGACCACCAGCGCGCTGGTCAGCACGACCGACGGGTACCAGGAAGTCCGGCCGAGCGGCGCCCAGACGTGCGCCAGCGCATCCTGCAGCATGAAGCGGCCGACGCGCGTGCCGGCATCGAGCGTCGTCAGGATGAACACCGCCTCGAACATGATCGCGAAGTGGTACCAGACCGCCAGCAGCCCGGTGCCGAACACGCCCGACAGGATGCTGGCCATGCCGACCGCCAGCGACGGCGCCCCGCCGGTGCGCGCGAACAGCGTCGCCTCGCCGACCTCGCGGGCGAGGGCGTGCATCTGCTCGACCGAGACCGGGAAGCCCCAGGCAGTAAGCGTCGCGACCGCGGCGTCCGGTGCGCCGCCGAGCGCCGCCAGCGGGCTGTTGATCGCGAAGTAGACGCCGGGATCGAGCAGCGCCGCGGCGATCATCGCCATGATCGCGACCAGCGACTCGAGCACCATCGAGCCGTAGCCGACGAGCCGCACGTCGCGCTCGGTGGCGATCAGCTTCGGCGTCGTGCCGCTCGAGACGAGCGCGTGGAAACCCGAGATCGCCCCGCAGGCGATCGTGATGAAAACGAACGGGAACAGCTTGCCGGCGAAGATCGGTCCGCTGCCGTCGACGAAGCGGGTGAGCGCGGGCATCTTGAGCTCGGGGCGCAGCACGACGATCGCGAGCGCGAGCAGCACCACGGTGCCGAGCTTCAGGAACGTCGACAGGTAGTCTCGCGGAGCGAGCAGCAGCCAGACCGGCAGCACCGCGGCGACGAAGCCGTAACCGATCACGAACCACGCCAGCGTGGTGCCGGGGTGGTCGAAGTACGTGCGCAGCGCCGGCTCGTGGTCGACCCAGCCGCCGAGTACGACCGCGCCGAGCAGCAGCGCGACGCCGAGCAGCGAGGCTTCGGCGACGCGCCCGGGACGCAGGCTGCGCATGTAGAGGCCGACCAGCACCGCGATCGGGATCGTCGCGAACACCGTCGCGGTCGCCCACGGGCTGTGCTTCATCGCGTTCACGACCACAAGACCCAGCACCGCGATCAGGATCACCATGATCGACAGCGTGCCGAGAATCGCGGCCGTGCCGCCGAACGGCCCGAGTTCGTCGCGGGCCATCTGTCCGAGCGTGCGCCCGTCGCGGCGCGTCGAGCAGAACAGCACCACCATGTCCTGCACGCAGCCGCCGAGTACCGAGCCGATCAGGATCCACAGCGTGCCCGGCAGGTAGCCGAACTGTGCGGCGAGCGTCGGTCCGATCAGCGGCCCCGGGCCCGCGATCGCGGCGAAGTGGTGACCGAACACGACCCAGCGCGGCGTCGGCACGAAGTCACGGCCATTGTCGAGCCGCTCCGCCGGTGTGGCGCGCGTCGGATCGGCGGCGAGCACGTCGGCGCTGATCCAGGCGGCGTAGAAGCGGTAGCCGAGCGTGTAGATGCACGCGGCGGCGGCGATGATCCAGAGCGCGTTGATCGACTCGCCGCGGTGGAGCGCGATCCCGCCGACCAGGATCGCGGCAACGATCGCGAGCACGAACCCGAACAGCTTCTGCATCCGTCCCCCTGGCCGCGCCGGTGGCGAAGTCGGCGAAGGGTAGCGCATGCGCGGGGGCGCGCGGGGCCGGGCACCGGCCCGGCGACCCGGCGCGTGGTCGGGCAGGGATCGGCGCCGGCGCGCGGGCAGATCGCGCCTAAGTCCTTGAAGGGATTGGTGGGCGGTACAGGGCTTGAACCTGTGACCCCTGCCGTGTGAAAGCAGTGCTCTACCGCTGAGCTAACCGCCCGAAGCCGGACGCGAAGGGTACGAAGTGGCGCGCGCGCGGTCAATCGCCGCGACGCCGAGCCGCCGGCGGCGACGGCCCGGAACGGGCTCGCGGCGGCTCGCGGTGGCGTCAGCGGTCGCGACGTGGCTCGCCATCGAGTGCGCCGCGACCCGCCGCCTCGAGCCCGCAGACGCAACGCCGCGCAACACCGTGCGAGGTGTCGCTCGTGCGAGCGTCGAGCGCGCACGACGCGTGCGAGACGCGTCACAGTTCTCGCGTTGTCGCCGCGCGCAGACGCTGCCAGACGCCCGCGGTTTTGCCTCAGGAATTCCCTGTTTTTTTCGAACGCGGCGGCGCGCGCACGCGTTGTCGCCGATTCCAGACGGCAAGACATATTGTTCGCGCGAAGTGCGGTGCCTAACCTCGTCCCAGGCTGATGAGCGATCACCCGCGCTCCGTGGCGAGGGGTGAAACAGCGTCGAGGGAGTTGCACCGTGGCCATTGGGTTCGACTGGTACAGCCGCGCAACGCGCCCGGTCGGGCTCGCCGTGCTCGTCGCCTGCGCGTCGCTCGCGCTCGCGGCGTGCGGATCGACGAAGGTCGACTCGAACAAGCAGCCGGTCACGACGCCGCCGGTCAGCGTCAGCGTCTCGCCGTCGAGCGCGACCCTGGCCGTCGGCGGCCAGACGCTGAGCTTCAGCGCCGCGGTCGAGAACAGCACCGACACCGCGGTGACCTGGCAGGTCAACGGCGTGCCGGGCGGCAACGCCACGGTCGGCACGATCTCGGCCTCCGGGCAGTACCTGTCGCCCGCGGCGCTGCCGTCGCCGGCGACCGTGACCATCTCGGCGACCTCCCAGGCCGATCCGACCGCCGAGTCCTCGGTCAGCCTCACGCTGGTGGCCGCGAGCGCCGCCGTCGCGGTCTCGGTCTCGCCGACCGCGGCCACCGTCAAGATCGGCACCGGCTCGCAACCCTTCGTCGCCACCGTCTCGAATGCCGCCAATCTCTCGGTCACCTGGCAGGTGAATGGCATCACCGGCGGCGATGCGACCGTCGGCACGATCTCGGCCAGCGGCCTCTATCAGGCGCCGGCGACGATGCCGGCCCAGTCGAACGTCACGGTGACGGCGATCTCGGTCGCCGATGCCACCAAGTCCGCCAGCGCCGCGGTCACGCTGTCGCCGCTCTCGCCGCCGACGATCAGCGGCTCGCCGGCCACCACGGTGACGGCGGGCACGGCCTATGACTTCAAGCCGACGGCGTCCGACCCGAACGGCCTGGCGCTGACGTTCTCGATCGCGGGCAAGCCGAGCTGGGCGACCTTCAGCACGACCACGGGCGAGCTCTCCGGCACGCCCGGGTCCGGCGACATCGGCACCTCGACCATCACGATCACCGCAAGCAACGGCACGACGCAGGCGTCGATGAGCTTCGTGCTGTCGGTGGTGCAGGCCGCGACCGGCAGCGCCACGCTGTCGTGGGTCGCGCCGACCACGCACACCGACGGCAGCGCCATGACCGACCTGGCGGGCTTTCGCGTCTACTACGGGATGCAGCAGGGCTCGCTCGGGAACCGGCTCAGCATCACGAACGCCACCGTGACCACCACGGTCATCAGCAGCCTTACCTCGGGAACCTGGTACTTCGCCGTCACCGCGGTCGACAGCGCCGGACACGAGAGCGGCTACTCCAACATCGCCTCCAAGACGCTCTGAGCCCGCCCGGGGCCGGGGCGGCGACTGCCTGCGGCGCCGGCGGTCGGTGCGGTACACTCGCGCGCCTCGAAGCGGGCGGAGCGCGGACATGACGAGCGGGCGATGGGGCAGTGGGGCGCGAGGCTCGGCCCGTGGTTGAGCGGACGACGGAGATCCGGACGCGCTTCGCGCCCAGCCCGACCGGGCTGCTGCACATCGGCGGCGTGCGCACCGCGCTCTTCTCCTGGGCCTACGCGCGCCATCACCGCGGCACGTTCATCCTCCGCATCGAGGATACCGACCGCGAGCGCTCGACCGATGACGCGGTGCAGGTGATCCTCGACGGCATGCGCTGGCTGGGCCTTGACTGGGACGAGGGCCCGTACTTCCAGACCCAGCGCTACGACCGCTACCGCGCGGTCATCGACCAGTTCCTCGGCGACGGCCGGGCTTACCACTGTTACTGCAGCAAGGAAGAGCTCGAGTCGATGCGCGCCGCGCAGCTGGCGCGCAAGGAGAAGCCCCGCTACGACGGTCGTTGCCGCGGCGGGCGCGAGCCGGTGCCGGGCGTGGTGCCGGTGGTCCGCTTCCGCAATCCCGTCGAAGGCGAGGTCGTGGTGCACGACGTCGTGCACGGGCCGATCGTGTTCCAGAACAGCGAGCTCGACGACCTGATCATCCTGCGCTCGGACGGCAACCCGACCTACAACTTCTGCGTGACGGTCGATGACTGGGACATGCGCATCACGCACGTGATCCGCGGCGACGACCACATCAACAACACGCCGCGTCAGATCAACATGCTGCGCGCGATGGGCGGCGAGGTGCCGGTGTACGCGCACCTGCCGATGATCCTGGGCCCTGACGGCACCAAGCTCTCGAAGCGGCACGGCGCGGTCAGCGTGCTGCAGTACCGCGACGAGGGTTACCTGCCGGGGGCGCTGCTGAACTACCTCGGCCGGCTCGGCTGGTCGCACGGCGACCTCGAGGTCTTCGCCCTGGAGGAGTTCGTCGGGCTGTTCGACGTCGAGGCGGTCAACAAGTCGGCCTCGGCGCTCAACGTCGACAAGATCGCCTGGACGAACCAGCAGCACATGATGCGCATGAGCGGGGCACAGCTCGCGCCGTTCCTCGCCGAGCAGCTCGGGCGGTCCGGCATCGATCCCGCCGGCCGTGACCTCGCCGCGATCGCCGAGGCGCTCAAGGAGCGGACGCGGACGCTGAAGGAGATGGCCGAGGGCAGCCAGTTCTTCTTCCGGCGGCCGGAGGCCTACGAGCCGAAGGCGGCTGCCAAGCACCTCGGAGCCGACGCACAGCCGGTGCTCGCGGCGCTGCGCACCGCGCTCGCCGGGATCGCCGGCTGGGAGGCGGGGGCACTGCACGAGTGCCTGACGCAGCTCGCCGAGGCGCGCGGCGTCGGGCTCGGCAAGATCGCGCAGCCGCTGCGGGTCGCGCTCGCCGGCAGCGGCGTCTCCCCGCCGATCGACCAGACGCTCGCGATCCTCGGCCGGGACGAGTCGCTCGCGCGGCTCGATCGTGCGATCGCGTTTGCCGCCGGTCCGGCGTAGGCCCGTATGTCACTGATTCAGTTGACACCCGCGCGCGGAGAATCCTAAAATCCCAGATTCCGTGTGGGGCTATAGCTCAGCTGGGAGAGCGCTTGCATGGCATGCAAGAGGTCGCCGGTTCGATCCCGGCTAGCTCCACCAACCCGTCTCGGCGCGTCACTCGCCGTCCCCATCGTCTAGAGGCCAAGGACACTACCCTTTCAAGGTAGTGACACGGGTTCGAATCCCGTTGGGGACGCCATTTCCGCGGCCGGGCCGGTTCCCCGCGGCCGCCGGCGATGTGACGCAGGCCGCTCGGGTGTTCACGTTGTCCCGCTAGACTGCCGGCCGTTCACCGGGTTGCATCGGAGCCTGCGCCGCCGCATGCGTGTCCGCTTCATGGGCTATCGACTGCACAGCCAGCAGCTCTGGCTGCTGCTGGCCGACGTCGCCGCGGCTGCGCTCGCCTACTGGCTCGCGGTGCGCGTCTACCCGGCCGCCGAGCCGGTGGTCACGGCCAGCCTCGACCGGCGCTTCCCGCTGCAGGCCACCGCCTTCGCTGCGATCCTGGTCGCCGCGAGCACCGCGTTCGGCCTGTACGCGGCGCGCCAGCGCTCCGGTCCGACCGGCATCGGGGTGCGGCTGATCGGCGCGGTCGCGGTCTCGGTCGGCATGCTCGCGCTTGCGAACGTGCTGACCCCGCGGGACTTCCTCAGCACGACGCAGCTCGTGGTGCTGGCGGCGGCTGCGTTCGCGCTGCTGACGATGGTGCGCGTCGCCATCGACCGCGCCGCCTCGCTGGACGTGTTCCGCAGTCGCGTGCTCGTCTACGGTGCCGGTCGTCAGGCAACCAGCATCCTGAGCCTGCGCCGGCGCGTCGACCAGCGCGGCTTCCTGCTGGTGGGATTCGTCGACTGCGGCGAGCCGGGCGGCGTGCGGGTCCCGGCGGAGCGCATCGTCGCCGACGAGGGCTCGCTGCTCGCGCTCGCGCGCCAGCTGCAGGCCGACGAGATCGTCGTCGCGGTCGACGACCGGCGCCGGGCTTTTCCGATCCACGATCTGCTCGAGTGCCGGCTGAACGGCATCACCGTGGTCGACCTCGTGACCTTCCTCGAGCGCGAGACCGGCAAGGTGCGTCTCGACGTGCTCAACCCGAGCTGGTTCATCTTCGCCGAAGGCTTCCGCCGCGACCCGCTGCGCATGCTGACGACGCGGCTGTTCGACCTGGTCGCGAGCCTCGTCGTGCTGCTGCTCACCTGGCCGTTGATGATCTTCGCGGTGGCAGCGATCAAGCTCGAGGACGGCTGGCGCGCACCGGTCTTCTACCGGCAGACGCGCGTCGGTCTCGACGGCCGCGACTTCCAGATCGTGAAGTTCCGCAGCATGCGCGTCGATGCCGAGCGTGGCGGGCGCGCGCAGTGGGCCCAGCAGGGCGACACCCGCGTCACCAAGGTCGGCGCCTTCATCCGCAAGGTGCGCATCGACGAGCTGCCGCAGCTCTTCAATGTGCTCGCCGGCGACATGGCCTTCGTCGGGCCGCGACCGGAGCGTCCGGAATTCGTCGACCAGCTGTCGGAGCGCATCCCGTACTACCGCGAGCGGCACAGCGTGAAGCCGGGCATCACCGGCTGGGCGCAGCTCTGCTACCCGTACGGGGCCAGCGCGCACGATGCCACCGAGAAGCTGCAGTACGACCTGTACTACGTGAAGAACCACAGCCTGCTGTTCGACCTCGTGATCCTGGTGGAGACGGCCGAGACGGTGCTGTTCGGGCGCGGCGCGCGCTGAGGCAGGCGGCGGGGTGGTGGTTCGCCGCGTGCCATTGCGCCTTTCCGCAAGTGGCGGCGCCGCGACAGCGGCTGATATCCTCGGTCGACCTCGCGCCGGTGCGTGGCGACCCCGAAACCGGGCCGAATCGGCCGCCGGCGTCCTGCCGGGATGCGACGAATGCCGCACATTTGGCAGTTTTGTCACGTGTCTGCCGCCTATACTTCGAGGCTGACTGAGAAGTGACGGCGACACCCCGCCCACGGGGGCGCCGCAGGCCAGAGGCTTAAGGGATTATGTCTGGATCGTCACCGGTTTCCATGCGTCGCTGGGTGCTGTGCCTGTCGCTGCTGGGCGCTCTCGTGGGCCTGGCGATGCCGGCGTCCGCCGCCGATCCGACGCCTTCCGGCGGCGACAGCGTCCAGGCGCAGGCCGCGCTGGCCGCGCTCGCGCCGCAGTACCGCATCGGTCCCGGGGACACGCTGCAGGTATTCGTCTGGCGCAATCCGGAGATCTCGGCGACGGTGCCGGTGCGGCCCGACGGCAAGATCTCGACCCCGCTGGTCGAGGACATGGTGGCGGTGGGCAAGACGCCCTCGCAGCTCGCCCGCGACATCGAGCAGGTGCTCGGCGAGTTCGTGCGTTCGCCGCAGGTCAACGTGATCGTCACGCAGGCGGCGAGCGTGTTCAGCCAGGTCCGGGTGGTCGGCCAGGTGCTGAAGCCGCAGGCGCTCGCCTATCGCGAGGGCATGACCGTCCTCGACGCGGTGCTCGCGACCGGCGGCCTCGGCAACTTCGCCGCCGGCAACCGCGCGCGAATCGTGCGCGTCGAGAACGGCCACCAGACCGAGATCCGCGTGCGACTGGAGCAGCTGGTCGACAAGGGCGACATGAGCCAGAACGTCGCCCTGCGGCCGGGCGACGTGCTGGTCGTGCCCGAGACGCGGTTCTGAGCATGCATCCGCTCGTCGAAAGGGCGCTGGACGAGGCGCGTGGCGCGTGGCGGTTCCGCTGGTCGGGCCTGATCGTGGCCTGGGTCCTGGCGCTCGCCGGCTGGACGTTCCTGTTCTTCCAGCAGGATGTCTACGAGGCCAAAGCCAGCCTGTTCGTCGACACGAAGACCGCGCTCAAGCCGATGCTCGCGGGCCTCGCGGTCGAACAGGACGTGAACCAGCACCTGAACTACGCCCGCCAGTCGCTGCTCGCCGGTCCGCAGCTCGAGAAGATTGCGCTGCAGACGCAGTTGCTGTCGGAGGCGGACCTCAAGGCCCGCGACCGGGAGCTGCGCCTGAACGCGTTCCGGCGCCGCATCAACCTCACTGTGCGCACCGCCAACGAGGCCCAGGGCGAGGCGGCCGGCACGATCTACAGCGTGGCCTACAACGACAGCAACCGGCCGCGCGCGCTGCGCGTCGTGCAGACGCTGCTGAAGACGCTGATCGACGAGACGGTCGGTGGCAACCGCGAGGGCTCCGCGAACGCGCAGAGCTTCATCGAGGCGCGCGTGCAGGAGTACGCGAAGCACCTCAGCGACTCCGAAGACCGGCTGGCGCGCTTCAAGCAGCAGAACATCGGCATGATGCCGGGCGAGGGCGGCGGGTATTTCGCGCGCCTGCAGGCGGAGATGGACGCGCTGAAGGGCGTCGAGGACCGGCTGCACGTGGCCGAGGCCAAGCGTTCGGAGCTGCTGCGGCAGCTGCACGGCGGTGCGCCGCTGGCGGCAGCCCCCGCGCCGGCCGCCGCACCGGCGGCCGGCGGCGGTGCCGCGGCGGCCGCCGGCGGTGACACGGCGACCCGGATCCGCGAGACGCAGGCGAAGCTCGACGAGCTGCTGCTGCGCTTCACGGAGAAGCACCCGGAGGTCATCGCGACCCGGGCGACGCTCGCCGAGCTGAACCGGCGCCGGGAGGCCGAACTCGCCGCGCTGCGGCAGGGCGATCTCGGTGCCGCCGTCGCGACCGGCGCGGGTGCGAACCCCGTCTACCAGGCGCTGCAGCTCGGGCTCAACCAGGCGGACGTCGACGTCGCCTCGCTGCGCACGGAGCTCGCCAGTCGCCAGCAGAAGGTCGGCGAGCTGCGGCGCCTGCTCGGCACCATGCCGCAGATCGAGGCGGAGCTCGCGCGCCTGAACCGCGACTACGAAATCAATCGCGCGCAGTACGCGCAGATGCTCGATCGGCTGCAGAAGGCGAAGCTCGGCGAGGCGGCGGACGAGGCGGGCTCGGTGCGCTTCGAGGTGGTGCAGCCGCCGACCGCGGCGTTCCAGCCGGTCTCACCGCTGCGCGGCCCGCTGAACGCCGCGATCCTGATGGTCGCGCTCGTGCTGGGCGCGGGCTTCGCGTACCTGCTGAACGTGCTGCAGCCCGTCTACGTCTCGGCGCGGGAGCTCGCCGAGCATGCGCGGGTGCAGGTGATCGGCACGGTGGGCACTCCGCTGACGACGGCGCTGCGGGCCCTGCGCCTGCGCGACCGCCGCTGGTTCGTGGCCGGCGTCGCCGGCCTGCTGGTGATCTTCGTGGCGCTCGTGATCCGCGATCAGATGGTGATCTCGGCGACGATTGACCAATTGTCGGCGGGGTCCACATGAACTTCGTCGAAGCCGCGCTCGCGAAGCTCAAAGCCGGCGCCGGGGTCTCGTCCCCGGCGCAGAGCGCGCCGCGCGCGACGCTGGCGGCGCCCGTCGCAAGCCCGGCGCCGTCGGTGGCCGCGAAGCCGCGCCACTACGAGCGCCACATGCGACTCGATCGCGAGGCGCTGCATGCGGCGGGGTTGCTGGTCGATGCCACCCAGGACCGCCAGCTGGCGAACGAGTTCCGGCAGATCAAGCGGCCGCTGCTGGCCGAGGCCTACGGTCCGGACGCCCCGGCCGACGGACCGCGCTCGATCCTGGTCGGCAGCGCCGTCTCCGGCGACGGCAAGACCTTCGCGGCGCTCAACCTCGCGCTCAGCCTCAGTCGCGAGCGCGGCCTGTCGGTGGTGCTGGTCGATGCGGACCTGCCGAAGCGCGACCTGTCGAGCCTGCTCGGCCTCGGTTCGGCGACCGGCCTTGCCGATGCGCTGCAGGATGAGTCGATCGACGTCAACTCGCTGTTGTTCGCGACCGACATCGGCAGCCTGAGCGTGCTGGCCGCCGGCCAGCATCGCGAAGGGCTGACCGAGCTGCTCGCGAGCCCGCGGATGGGCCAGCTGATCGCGACGCTTGGTGCCGGCGCCGAGCGCAGCCTGATCGTGTTCGATTCGCCGCCGCTGCTCTCCTCGAGCGAGGCGCGGGCGCTGATTGACCACGCCGGCCAGGTGCTGTTCGTGGTGCGCGCGGGCCGCACGCCGCGGCGGGCGGTGATGTCCTCGCTCGAGCTCATCCCGGCCGGTCGCAACGTCAGCGTGATCCTCAATGATTGTGCCAGCCAGACCTCCGAGGCGTATTACTGATATGGATTCGAAGCCTGAGTCGCGCACGTCGCGCGGAAGCCCCGCGAGCTCGGCCGGGCGGCGTTCGCTGCGCTGGCTGTGGGTGCCGGCAGCGATGTGGGCCGGTGCGGCATTGGCGGATTCGGATGCCGGTGTCTCGCTCGGCGCGATCTACACCGACAACGTCACGCTCACCGACCACGATCCGAAGAGCGCCACGATCGCCGCGGCGGGCGTCGACCTCGCGGTCGACGAGCAGCGGCCGTATGCCGACGTCAAGGTCGCCGGCGACGTCCGGTACCTGAAGTTCCTGAACGACGCCTACCCGAACGAGACGGTCGGTAACGCCACCGGCTCGCTGCGGGCGCTGCTGGTACCGGAGCGCTTTGCCTGGGTGGTGCGCGACAACTTCGGACAGCAGCAGCTCGTGCTCGGTGCACCGGACAATCCGGCCAATCGCGAGACCGTGAACTACCTGTCGACGGGACCGGAGCTGAACCTGCGAGTCGCGGACCAGACTCGATTCCTGCTGACCGCGCTCGCCTCGACGGTCAACTACCAGCGCACCAATACGGATAATCGCCGCGTCGACGTGCTGGCGGCGCTGATCCACGACCTGTCGCCGGCCGCGTCGGTGTCGCTGAACGCCGAGGGTGAGCGCGTCCGGTACCAGGACGACGTCGCGAACCCGGACTTTGACCGCTCGTCGGTGTACGGTCGCTACGTCGTCGGCGGTGCGCGCACGCAGTTCGCGTTTGCGGCCGGCGCGTCTCGCACCAAGGTGCTCGGGGAAAGCGGCACCCGGCCGCTGTACCGCGCCGAGCTGACCCGCGTGCTGAATACGCGCAACAAGCTGAAGCTCGCCTACGACCAGGAGTCGTTCGACGCGGCCACGGCGCTGCGCAATGCGCAGGGCGACCTGCTCGGCGGCCAGATCGTGCCACCGCTCCAGCGCAGCAATGATCCCTACCGCGCGCAAGTTGGCACGGCGCAATGGCAGTACCGCACCCCGCGCACGGCCTTCGACCTGACGGCGACGAGTTACGAGGAACGCCACGACCTGGACCAGACGATCAACCGCAACCGGCTGCAGCTCGAGGCGCGCGTCGACCATGCGGTGCGCCAGCGACTCGGGGTCACGGCCTCGGTGCTCGCGGCGCACGAGCACCTCGCGGGCATCGCCGGCGCCTACGACGACCGGGTGGTGACGGCGGGCATGCGCATGGGCCTCGGCCGGCACCTCTCGCTTCTGGTCGAAGCCCAGCGGGTCGAGCGCCGCTCCGACATCGCCACCGACCGCTACGTCGACGACCGCGTCGCGCTGTTCCTGCGCTACGGTCTGGCCCGGAAGGCGCTGGCCGGCCCCGCGCAGGCGGATTGAGTCGATGGTCGTCGCCGACCCGGCAGCCCCGGCGAATGCGGGTCGGCCGGCGGCCCCCGGCGAGCCGGCACGGGACGGGACGCAGCGCGTGACCGCCGAGGTCGCCGCGCAGGCGCCGCCCGACTGGGACGCGTTCGTCGCGGCCCGGCCTGATGGCAGCGCCTATCACCGCGCGGCGGCGGTGGCGATCGCGCAGCGCGTCTTCGGCCTGCCCGTCTACTACGCGAGTGTTCGCGACCCGCGCGGGGCACTGCGCGGCGTGCTGCCGCTGGTCGAGCAGTCGAGCCTCGCGTTCGGGAGATTCCTGGTCTCGGTGCCGTACTTCACGTACGGCGGCATCCTGGCCGAGGACGACGCGGCTGCCGCGTCGCTCGCCGCCGCGGCCAGCTCGCTGGCACGTGACCGAGGTGCGCGGCACGTCGAGCTCCGGCACCGAGCCGCCGTCGCCGGCCTCGGTCTCCCGGAGCGGCTCGACAAGGTCTCCCTCGAGCTCGCGCTGCCCTCGACCGAGGCGGCGCTTGCGAAGCAACTGGGTTCGAAGCTGCGCTCGCAGATCCGGCGGGCGGAGCGCGAGGGCGTCGAGGTCCGCTGGGGCCGCGAAGATCAGGTCGACGAGTTCTACGCCGTGTTCGCGCGCTCGATGCGTGACCTCGGTACGCCGGTGTACCCGCGGCGGTTCTTCCGTGCCGTGCTCGCGGCGTTGCCGGACACCGAGATCGCAACGGTGCGGCTCGCGGGTGTGGTGCAGGCGTGCGCCGTCCTGGTACGGCACGGCGACCGCATCGAGGTGCCCTGGGCCGCGGCCACGCCGGAAGGGAAGCGAGCATCCGCCAACATGCGGCTGTACTGGGAGCTGCTGCGGCGCGCCCAGGCGGCCGGTGCCGCGGCGTTCGACTTCGGGCGCTCGAGTGTCGACAGCGGCACCTATCGCTTCAAGCTGCAGTGGGGTGCCGAGCCGCGCCAGCTGCACTGGCATTACTGGCTGCCGGAGGGGGCGGCCCTGCCGCAGCTCAACCATGCGAACCCGAAGTACGCGCTGGCGGTGTCGGTCTGGCAGCGCCTGCCGCTGTGGTGCGCGAACCTGATCGGCCCGGCGATCGCCGGCAAGCTGCCCTGACGCCATGCGCATCCTGCTGCTGACCCACCGGCTGCCCTGGCCGCCGGACAAGGGTGACAAGATCCGCTCGTTCAACATCCTGCGGCACCTCGCGGCCGCGCACGAACTGCACGTCGCGTGCCCGCTCGATTCCGCGGAGGACGCGCAGCGCCAGTCGAGCCCGCCGGCCGGGGTGCGCAGCGTCACGACCGCTCCGATCCCGCCGCGCGCCGGGGTGGCGACGCTGTGCCGGGCGCTCGCCGGCCGGCGCTCCGTCAGCGTCGCGCACTTCTACAGCGCGGCACTGCAGCAGCGGATCGACGCGCTGGTCGATGCCGAGCGCTTCGACGCCTACCTCTGCTTCTCGTCGCCGATGGCGGAATACCTCTTCCGGTCGCGGCACTGGGGCGCAGCGATGCAGGGCGCCCGGCGGCTGATGGACTTCATCGACGTCGACTCGCACAAGTGGCGCCAGTACGCCGATGAGGGGCTGCCGCCGTGGTCGTGGGTGTATCGCTACGAGGCGTGGCGACTCGCAGAATACGAGCGACGCGTGCTCGCCTCGTTCGATGCGGCGCTCGTCGTCAGCGCGCAGGAGCGGGACTACTTCCCGGGCGGCGCGACCGGGCAGTTGATCGCCGTCAGCAACGGTGTCGACCTCGACTACTTCGCGGCCGCCGCGCCGGTCCCGGGCGCCGAGGTGGTGTTCACCGGCGTCATGGATTACCGGCCGAACGTGGACGCGGTCTGCTGGTTCGCGCGGGACATCTGGCCGCGCATCCGCGCGGCGGTACCGGAGGCGCGCTTCTGGATCGTCGGCTCGCAGCCGACCGCCGAGGTGCAGCGACTCGCCGCCGTGCCGGGCGTGCAGGTGACCGGCCGCGTCCCGGACGTGCGCGAGTATGTACGTCGCGCGGCGGTGTGCGTCGCGCCGCTGCGGATCGCGCGCGGCCTGCAGAACAAGGTCCTCGAGGCGATGGCGATGTCGCGCGCGGTGGTCGCGACCGGCGAGGCGCACGAGGGCCTGCAGGCGGAGCCCGGGCGCGATCTTCTCGTGGCGCCCACCGATGCCCGCTTCGCGGATGTCGTGATCGGCCTGCTCGGCGACCCGGTCCGGCGCGCGCAGCTCGGTGATGCGGCGCGCCGCTGCGTCGAGTCGAACTACCAATGGCGGCAGAACCTGTCGTCGCTGGACGCTCTGCTCGCGGCCGCGTCGCCGGCACGCCCGGCCGAGCGCCGCTCGTGAGTGCCTCCGCAACGTCGGCCGGGAGCTTCGAGGTCGCGGAGCCGTGCGGGCTTGCGCGCGGGCTGGAGCCGCTTAGGATCGGGGTGCCGCTGCCGCGTGGCGCCTTCCCAGTGGGGCAGGATGCCGTCCTGGCCGACGGCACTGGCCGGCGGCACGCGTGCCAGCTCGAGCCGCTCGCGCGCTGGCCGGATGGCAGCGTGCAGTGGGCGCTCGTCGAGGCGGTGGTGCCGGTCGCGGCGCACGCGCGCCAGACGTATCGCCTCGAGGCCGCTGCGCGTGGCGAGGTCCCGCGACCGCCGACCGAGGTGCGGGCGACGGCGACCGACGACGCCGTAATGGTCGACACCGGTGCCGCCCGGATCGAGCTGCGCTCAGGCGACCCGTGGCCGTTGTGCTGGCGGGACGCCACGACCGGCGCCACGCGAGTGCGTGGCGGGCTGCGCCTCAGGCTCGCGGGCCACGACCACCTGGTCGCACTCGAGCGTGTGAACATCGAGCGCGCGGGACCCCTGCGGTCCACGGCCGTGGGCACCGGCCGGCTGGCCGCGGGGAGGGGACGCACGCTCCTGGTCTGCCTCGAGGTCGAGTGCGTCGCGGGCTCGGGGATCACGCGCGTGGCGGTGCTGCTGCACAACCCGACGCCGGCACGCCACGGCGGCGGCCTGTGGGACCTCGGCGACCGGGCGTCCGTCGACATCGAGGACTGCTCGCTGCTGCTGAGACCCGCCTCGACAATCGAGGCCGCGGAGCTGCGCGCGGAGCCGTCGATGCCGGTGCTGCGCACCGGGACCTGGCCCTGGCTGCTCCACCAGGACTCGAGCGGCGGGGAGCACTGGGATTCGCCCAACCACGTCGATCGCGCCAATCGCCCGACGGTGCGCTTTCGCGGCTACCGGGTCAGCGGCGGCGATCCGGCCCCAACCCATGCCGGGCAGCGCGCCACCCCCGAGCTGCGCGCCGACTTCGGCGAGCACTGGCTGGCGGTCGCGGTTGGAGGCTTCTGGGAAGAGTTCCCCAAGGCGCTGCGTGCCGATGCGCAGCAGGTCGAGGTCGGGCTGTTCCCGCGGGAGTCCGCCGCGGTGGAGCTGCAGGGCGGCGAACGCAAGCGGCACGTGGCGCACGTCGAATGCGGCCGGCGGCCGGCCAGCCCGTCGGTCGGCGCCCGGCTGCAGCCCGTTCGCGTGCACCTGAACCCCGAGCAGGTCGCGCTGAGCGGCGCGGTCGCCTGGTTCGTCCCCGAGTCGCGCGACGCGAACCTCGACTACCTGCGCTACGTCGGCAACATCATCGAGGGTCCGGACAGCTTCTTCGCGAAGCGGGAGGCGATCGACGAGTACGGCTGGCGGCACTTCGGCGACGTCTACGCCGATCACGAGGCGGTGCGCACGCCGGGCACGCTGTTCCCGTCCCACTACAACAACCAGTACGACTTCGTGCTCGGTGCGCTGCAGCACTTCCTGCGGTCCGGGGATTGCCGCTGGTGGCAGCTCGGCAGCGAGGCGGCGAAGCACGTCCTCGACATCGACCTCTACCACACGCAAGGCGACCGGGCGGCGTTCAATGGCGGCCTTTTCTGGCACACCGACCACTACTACCCGGCGGCCACCGCCACCCATCGGACCTACAGCGCGCGGAACTCCAGCGACCGCGGCTACGGCGGCGGCCCGAGCAACGAGCACAACTACACATCCGGCCTGCTGCAGTACCACCTGCTGACCGGCGATCGAGACGCGCGCGACGCGGTCATCGGCCTCGCGGACTGGGTGCTCGCGATGGACGACGGCGCACGCACGCTGTTCGCGCTGTTCGATGCCTCCGCCACGGGCGATGCCAGCAAGACCGCGAGCAACGACTATCATCGCGCCGGCCGCGGCGCCGGCAATTCGATCAACGCGCTGCTCGATGCGTTCGTACTCGCCGGCGAGCGCCGCTACCTCGACAAGGCCGAGGCGCTGATCCGCCGCTGCATCCACCCGGATGACGATGTCGCGGCACTCAAGCTCGACGAGCCCGAGCGCCGCTGGTCGTACCTGGTCTTCCTGCAGATGCTCGGCAAGTACCTCGAGCTCAAGAGCGGACGGGACGAGCTCGACTTCGCGTTCGAGTACGCCCGCAGCAGCCTGCTGCGCTATGCCGCGTGGATGCTCGAGCACGAGCGGCCGTACTACGAGTGGCTGGACCGGGTGCTGATCCCGACCGAGACCTGGCCGGCGCACGACGTGCGCAAGTGCCACGTGCTTCACCTCGCGGCGGCCTACGCGCCTCGCGCACTGCGCGCACCGCTGCGCGCGCGGGCCCGGGAGTTCTTCAGTTCGGCCGTGACCGACGTGCAGCGCTTCCCGACGGCGCGGGTGGCACGACCGCTCGTGATCCTGTGCGTATTCGGTGTCGTCGAGTCGTACTTCGCGAACGTCGAGCGGCCGGAGCCGCCGCCGCCGCGGGTGCTCGACTTCGGCGTGCCGGAGCCGTTCGTACCGCAGCGGGCCCGCCTGCGGGCGGCGATACCGGCACGGATGCGACTGGTGGCCGCGGAGTCGCGGCGCATGCTGCGTGACCGCCTGCCGCGGTGGCTGCGGGCCTGGATCTAGGCCGTGCCGCCGCGTCCGGTCATCGCCTACGTCGTCAACAGCCTCAACCCCGGGGGTACCGAGCGGCTGGTCTGCGACATGAGCCTCGCATTCCGCGACCGCTACGAAGTCGAGGTCTATTGTCTCGACGAGCCCGGTGCGTGGGCCAGGGATCTGCGCCGCGCAGGGATCCGCGTGACCTGCCTGTGGCGACAGCCCGGCCTCGACCTCGGCATGCCGGTGCTGCTGGCGCGGGACTTCCGCGTCCGGGGCACCGCGCTCGTGCACGCCCACCAGTGCACGCCGTGGTTCTACGCTGCGCTCGCGCGGCTGCTCGGGCGCGGGCCGCGACTGCTGCTCGAGGAGCATGGTCGCTTCTTCCCCGAACACTACTCGCCGCTGCGCGCCCTGATCCACCGCTGCGTCGCCCGGCCGCTGACGCACCGGTTCATCGCGGTCTCGGCCGACATCGCCGATCGTCTGCGACGCTACGAGGGGCTGCAGGGCGCGCCGATCGAGGTCGTCTACAACGGCGTGCAGCCCGCCGAGCCGCTCAAAGCGACCGCGCGCGCGGCGCAGCGCGCCGCCCTCGGTCTTGCGGATGCGGATTTCGTGGTCGGTACCGTCGGGCGCTTCGACCCGATCAAGAACCTGCCGATGCTGGTTGCGGCGCTGAAGCTCGCACAGCCGCGCGTGCCCCGGCTGCGGGCGTTGCTGGTAGGAGACGGCCCGGTTCGGCCGGCGCTGGAAGCGCTGCTGCGCGAACAGGGACTCACGGAGCAGGTGCATCTGACCGGCTACCGGCCGGATGCCCGGCAGCTGCTCCAGTGCATGGACCTGTTCGTCCTCTCGAGCCTCAGCGAGGGAACCTCCATGGCGCTGCTCGAGGCGATGGCCGCCGGCGTGCCGGTAGCGGTCACCCGCGTCGGCGGCAATCCGGAATGCGTTCCCGGGCCCGCGTACGGCTGGGTGGTGGAGTCGGGCGACGCGGCGTCGCTGTCAGCCGCGGTCGTCGCGGCCGCCACCGAGCCCGCCGAGCGCTGCGCACGCGCCCGGGCGGCGGCGGAACGCTTCCGGGCCCAGTTCACATTCGCCGGGATGATCGATCGCTACGATACGATCTATCGCGAAATGCTCGGCCCGACGGGCCGTGGCGACAACCGGGGAGAAGTCGGCCCGTGATGCGCTCGATGCTGAAGCGGGCCGCCTTTGCGATCGCTTTCATCCTGACCGCGCCGCTCGTGGTGCTGGCGTGGCTCGAGGCGCGACTCACCGCGTCGCAGGTGTGCTTCGTGTTCGGCAGCCAGCTGCTCGCGGTCGCGCCCGGCTGGCCGGGGGCCATGCTTCGCGCCGCCTACTACTTCGGCACGCTCGAGCGCTGCGACTGGGAGGTGCACGTCGGCTTCGGTTCGGTGTTCTCGCAGCGCGCCGCTGCGCTCGGCGCGCATGCGTCGCTCGGCTGCTACTGCGTGGTCGGCCATGCCGACATCGGCGCCGGGGTCGTGATGGCGAGCCGGGTGTCGATCCCGAGCGGGCGTCGCCAGCACGTGGACGAGCAGGGCCGCTTCTCGGCGGAGGCGCGCTTCGAGCGCGTCGCGATCGGGCACCGGACGTGGGTCGGCGAGGGTGCGATCGTGATGGCGAACGTCGGCGCGCACAGCGTCGTCTCCGCGGGCGCCGTCGTCCTCGATGCCATGCCCGACGGCGTGCTGGTCGCGGGGAATCCGGCACGCGCCGTGCGGGCGCTGGACGCGCGATTCACCGGCGCGGGCGAGCCCTAGGCCGTGTGCGGCATCGCCGGCATCGTCAGTTTCGACGGCCACTCGCCGGAGCAGGCGCTGGCGACGCTGCGCGCGATGAATGCCCGCATCCGGCACCGTGGGCCGGATGACGAGGGGTTCCACGTCGACGCATCGATCGCCTTCGGCCACCGCCGCCTGTCGATCATCGACGTCAGCGGGGGCCACCAGCCGATGGCGACGGCCGACGGCGTGCTGCAGATCGTCTTCAACGGCGAGATCTACAACTACCTGGAGCTGCGCCGCGAGCTGGCGGCGCTCGGGCATGCCTTCCGGACGAACAGCGACACCGAAGTGATCCTGGCCGGTTATCGTCAGTGGGGCGAGCAGGCCTTCGAGCGCCTGAACGGCATGTTCGCGGTGGCCCTGTGGGACGGCCGGGTGCGCACGCTGGTGCTCGCGCGCGACCGGGTTGGCAAGAAGCCGCTCTACGTGCTGCAGCAGGGCCAGACGGTGTGGTTCGCCTCCGAGCTCAAGGCGCTGCGCGCGGTCGAGACCTGCCCGACGGCGCTCGACGACGAGGCGCTCGACTGCTACCTGACGCTCGGCTACGTGCCGGCACCGCGGACGATCCTCGCCGGCGTCCGCAAGTTGATGCCGGCCACCGTCCTGCGGATCGGCGCAGAGGGCCGTCGCGAGCGACGCTACTGGCGCCTCAGTTTCGCCGCCCCGCGCGAGCGCTCGCTCGACGAGGCGCTGGAGGAGTTCGGCCCGCTGTTCGACGAGGCGGTGCGCTGCCGCCTGATGAGCGAGGTGCCGATCGGCGCGTTCCTGTCCGGCGGCATCGACTCGTCGCTGGTGGTGGAGTCGATGGCGCGCCAGATGGGGCGGCCGCTCGTCACGCACTCCATCGGCTTCGACGCGCGCGAGGGCAGCGAATTGCCCGTCGCCGCGGCGATCGCCACGGCGCTCGGCACGCAGCACCGCGAGTTCCTGGTGACGCCGCGCGCTGAGGAGGTGCTCGCCCGTGTCGCTTGGCACGCCGACGAGCCGCTCGCCGACTCGAGCACCGTGCCCACCTGGTACGTGTGCGCGATGACGCGCCAGTCGGTGACCGTCGCGCTGTCCGGCGACGGCGGCGACGAAGGCTTCGGGGGCTATACGTTCCGCTACCGGCCGCACGCGGTCGAGTCGCGCCTGCGGCGATCGCTGCCGGCCGGCCTGCGACGAGCGCTGTTCGGCCCGCTCGGCGCAGCCTGGCCGGCCTCGGCCCGGCTGCCACGGCCGCTGCGGCTGCGGACGATCTTCCAGAACCTCGCGGTCGGCGACCCGCAGGCCTTCTATCGCGACCTTTCGCAGCTGCGGGACGATGCCCGCGCCGGGCTGTACGCGCCCGCGTTCCTCGAGCGCCTGCGCGGCTACACGCCGGCAGACGATGTCATCCCGCTCTACGCGGGCAGTGATGCGCCGGACGCACTTGGGCGGAGCCAGGCGACCGACGTCGCGCTCTACATGACGGACGACGTGCTGGTGAAGGTCGACCGGATGAGCATGGCGCACGGCCTCGAGGTCCGCGCGCCGCTGCTCGACTACCGGGTCCTCGAATTCGCGGCGCGGCTGCCGGCGCGGCTGCGCCTGCACGGCGGCGTCGGCAAGGTGCTGCTGCGCGCGCTCGCGGCGCGGCGACTGCCGCCCGGCGTGGATCGGCTGCCGAAGCGCGGCTTTGCGGCGCCGATCGCCGGCTGGCTGCGCGGCGAGCTGCGGCCGCTCGTTGAGGACGTCCTGCTGGGGGGTGGCGGCCCCTGGGAGGGGCGCCTGCAGCGGCCGGTGATCGAGCGCCTGTGGCGTGCGCACCTGAGCGGCGCTCGCGACCACAGCGACCTCGCCTGGTCGTTGCTGACTCTCGGGCTGTGGTCGCGAGGCCAGTCGTTGGTGGTTGCACCATGATGGAAGCTCCCGCCGCGCACGACCGGCCGCTCCGGGTGCTGCAACTGGGCGGCCCGATGGGGCTCTACGGTGCCGAGCGCTGGATCCTGGCGCTGATCGGCCACCTGCCAACGGGTCGCATTGAATCGATCGTCGGCACGATCAAGGACGTTCCCGGGCCGGCGCCGGCGCTGTGCGTCGAGGCCGCCGCGCGTGGCTTCGCCACCGTCGTCTTCGAGGCGCCCGGACGTGTCAGCGCGCCGGCCGTCGCGGCGCTGCGCCGCTACCTCCGCGAGCAGCACGTCGACGTGCTGCACACGCATTTCTACAAGAGCGACCTGCTCGGGCGCCTCGCGGTGCGCGGCACGGCTTGCCGGATCGTCTCGACGCCACACGGCTGGAGCACGAACGCGGGCCTCAAGCTGCAGGTGTACGAGACGCTGGATCGTCTGGCCTTCTATACGTTCGACGCCGTCTGTCCGCTGTCGCAGGACCTTTACGACGGGCTGGCCCGCTGGCCCGGGCTCGCAGGCCGGCTGACCCTGATCAACAACGCCGTCGACGTCTCCGAGGTCGATGCCGCGGTACCGGGCCTGCCGACGGCGGGCGAGCAGCGCCCGGCCGGGCGCTTCGTGGTGGGCTACATCGGCCAGCTGATTCCGCGCAAGTGCATCGATGACCTGTTGCGGGCCTTCGCGACGCTCCCGGCGCCGGCCGAACTGTGGATCATCGGCGACGGGCCGCAGCGACCGGAACTCGAGGCGCTGGCGCAGGCGCTTGCCTTGCAGGGGCGAGTCCGCTTCCTGGGCTATCGCAACGACCGGCTCGCGCTGCTGAAGTCATGTGACGCCTTCGTCCTGCCGTCGCGGCTCGAGGGCATTCCGCGCTGCGTGCTCGAATCCATGGCGGCCGCGGTGCCGGTGGTCGGCTCCGACATCCCCGGCACGCGCTCGCTGGTGCGCCACGGCGAGACCGGCCTGCTGTTCCCGGTCGGGGACGTGCAGGCCCTGGCCGCGCAGCTGCGCGAGCTCGCGACCGACCTGCCGGCGCGCCGGCGGCTGGGGCAGGCGGCGAGCGACTTCGTGCGCGCCGAGTACTCGGCCCAGCGCATGGCGGACCGCTACGCGACGCTCTTCGAATCGCTCGGCCGCCGCGGTCCCGCGGCGCGCACGGGCGGGGCGTAGCCGCGGCACCCGGCGATGCGCGACCTCATCATCAGCCTCCTGATCCCGGCGGGCCTGATCTGGAGCCTGTTCTCGCCGTCGGCCGCGGTGATCGTGCTCAACTGGATCTGCTTCCAGCGGCCTTACGACTTTTCCTGGGGGCTGTGGAACCAGCTGCCGGTGTTCCAGTTTGCGCTGATCGCGACGATTGCCTCGACCGTGCTGCGCGGCAAGTTCCGTCCGCGCATGCCGGCGGTGCTCGTCGTGTACCTGCTGCTATTCGGCTGGATCACGCTGAGCGCGACCTACGCGTACCGCACCGATCTCGCCTGGGAGTTCTGGAAGGTCTTCGTTCCGCCGCTGATCGTCACGCCGATCGTGATGTTCGCGACCATCCACGAGCTGTCGCTGCTGCGCGCCGTGATCGCGGTGGCGGCCGGTGGCATCGGCATCAACGCCGTCAAGACCTCGGTCTCGCTGACGCTGCACGGCGGCGGGCAGCTGACCGACCAGATCGCCGGCTTCGTGGGCGACAACAACGTCTTCGGCCTCGTGCTCTGCCCGGTGGTGGCCATCCTGCTCGGGCTGCAGTCCTCGCTGCCGCAGCGGCGCTGGCTGCGGATCCTGTACGCCCTCGGCGTCGTCTTCGTGATGCTCTGCATCGTCTACACCAAGTCGCGCGGTGCGCTGATCTCGCTGGTGGTGATCCTGACGCTGCGCAGCATCTTCAGTCGCAAGCCGCTGCGAAACCTCGTGGTGCTCGCCGCCTTCGTCGGGCTGGCGACATGGCTCGTGCCGGAAAGCTACTTCAGCCGGCTGTCGACGATGCGCGACCTGTCGGCCGATACCTCGGCGATGGGCCGATTCGAGAACTGGGAGCTGTCGCTCGAGGAGGCGCAGCGCTTTCCGTTCTTCGGTGTCGGCCCGAACAACCACGTGCGCTACAACAACAACCTCCAGCCCGGCGTGCAGGTGCGCGTGGCGCACAGCGTGTACTTCCAGGTGCTGGGCGAGAACGGCTATCCGGCGCTCGCGCTGTACCTGCTGTTTGTCGGCCTCGGGCTCTGGAGCCTGCTCGCCACCTGGCGCGACATGATCGACGTGGCGCGCCGACGACCGGATCTCGACTGGGTGCGGGACCTGGCGTCGTGGATGACCTTCGGCTACGTCGGCTACATCATCGGCTCCGGGTTCCTGAACATGCTCTACATCGAATTCCCCTGGTACGTTGCCTTCTTCGGCGTGATGCTGAGGCGGCTCGCACGGGAGGCGGCGCTGAAGCCGGCGCCCGCCGAGGCCCCGCCGGCAGAGGCCGCGACGGGCCCGGGGATGCAGCGCGACTTCCGACGACCGGCGCGGCGCACGGCCGAGCGGCGCGGGCAGGGTTGAGATGGCCGAGACCGTCAGCGTCGTGATCCCGGCGTACAACGCTGGCCGCTACGTGCGCGCCGCGGTCGAGAGCGTACTGGCGCAGGACTACCCGGCGATCGAGGTCATCGTCGTCGATGACGGCTCGACGGACGACACCGCCGAGGTGTTGCGGCAATTCGGCGACCGCATCCGCGTGATCCGCCAGGCAAACGCCGGGGTCGCGGCCGCCTGCAACGCCGGCGCCCGGGCGGCGAGCGGGCCCTGGCTCGCGCTGCTCGATGCCGACGACGAGTGGCTGCCGGACAAGCTCTCCCAGCAGGTCGCCCGCTGCGGGGCGTTCGCTGTCTCGCACACGGACTCCGTCTGCTTCGGCGAGGGGCTCGAGCGTGAGACGCGCCGCAGCAGTTTCGAGCCGCCGCATGCCGGCCGCGTGCTGCCGCAGCTGCTGGTGCGGAACTTCATCACCAAGTCGTCGGTGCTGATGCGCACCGCCGCGTACCGCGCGGTCGGGGGCTTCGATGAGTCGCTGCCGGGCGTCGAGGACTGGCCGCTGTGGATCGCGCTGTGCAAGGATCATGAACTCGGCTACCTGCCGGAGCCGGTGGTCCGCTACCGGGTTCACCGCCAGTCGAAGTCGATGCAGGTTCGCAAGACGCTGAGGGACCATGAGCGGATCATCGCCGCGGCGTTCGCGCCGGGCGGGGCCGGGGCGGCGTTCCCGGCGCTGCGGCGCGAGGCGCTGCTCGCGTCCTACGAGATCCACTGCCACTACGCGCTCGAGGCGGGCGACTGGCGTCTGGCGGCGCGCTGCGCCGCCGGCGTGCTCGCGCGCCGCCCCCGCGACGTGGGTGCCTGGAAGGCGCTGGTGAAGTCGCTGCTGATGCCCTTCGGGTACCGCTACTGATGCGCGTCGGTCTCGATGCCCGCTGCCTCAACACGGTCCACCCGCGCGGCATGGGTAAGTACGTCTATGAAGTGATCGCGCATGCCGAGGGCGTGGCGCCGATCGAGTGGACACTCTTCGGCGAGCGGCCGGAACTGCCGATGGTCTCACCGCCCGGGGTGCGCGCACAGACAGAGGTCTTCCCCTTCCGGGGCTACCGCTACCATCTGTGGGAGCAGGCCGGTCTGCCGGCGCGCGCGCGCCGCGGCGCGCTCGACGTACTCCACTGCGCCGCCACGACCCTGCCGTGGTGGCAGCCGATACCGACCGTCGCGACGGTGCATGACGCGATCCTTTGGCACAGCCCGTCGCCCGGCGGGTTCCAGGGCTGGTACCTGCACTCGCTGATTCCACGTGCGCTGCGCCGCTGCGCTGCCGTCATCACGATCAGCGAGGCCTCGCGGCGGGATCTCGTCGAGCTCTGGCCGTGGATCGAACCCAAGCTGGTCGTCATCCCGCACGGCGTGTCGGACGTCTACTTCGAGCCGCCGGCGGCTACGCGACCGGAGGCGCTCGCGATGCTGCTCGGCGCGCAGCGCTACCTCGTGTACGTCGGTGGCGCCATCGCGCGCAAGCGCCTCGACTGGGCGCTGGCGTTGCTGGCGGCGCTCGGCGATCGCTCGCTGCGCCTCGTGACGCTCGGCTTCCGGCCGGATGAGATCCCGGCGGCGCAGGCGACGATACCGGAGGCCGTGCGCGAGCAGGTGGTGTTCGCGCCGTTCGTCAGCGAGTCCGACATGCCGGCGCTCTACCGGGGCGCGCTCGCGGTGCTCTATCCGACGCTCTATGAGGGATTCGGACTGCCGGCGCTCGAGGCCCAGGCGGTCGGCACGCCGGTGTTCTTCAGTCCGCTCGGCAGCCTCGCCGAACTCGTCGGGCCCGGGGCCCGCGTGCTTGACGCGCACGACATGCCGGCGTGGCTCGACGCCTTGCGCGCGATCGTCCGGGACGGCGAAGCGCCGGATCGTGCCGAGGCCTCGCGCGCCTGGGCGCGCGGGTTTTCCTGGCAGGTGAGCGCCCGCCGGCACGTCGAGGTCTACGCGGCGGCAGCAGCCAAGCGATAGGCGGGGCGCGCGGTGAATTCCTGCGCCGCGCCCGGGCGGCCGGCTACGGCTGGGCCGTCAACACCAGCACCCAGTCGCCATCGCCGAGGTGATTGTTTCCCGGCGTCGTGAACGCATGCGTTCCGCTCGCGGCGTACGGTGAGCCGCTCGCGGCCTGCGAGCTGCCGTTGGTCGGGTCGTACCAGCTCGCCGCGACGTGGCCTCCGGCACCCGCCATGGCCGACAGCTTGATGGTGAAGTTCGAGTTGTTGGTGGGCGTATAGACGACGACGCGGCTGCTGTCGGCCGTGAACGCGGCGACGGGATTCGATCCCTTGCCGCCACTGCCCGTGATCGAGCAGGCCCCGAAGGCGGACACGCCGGAAAGATAGGCACCCGTGGCGTCGGGCGCCAGCTGGGTCCAGCTGCTGCCCAGGATCGATGCGATGTACGGCATCGTGCCCGCCGCGGCATCGGCCAGGTGAGTCTTCCAGGTCGAGCTCAGGCAGAGACCACCGTCATTGGGGTTGGTCTCGCCGTAGCACCAGACCGGGTTGTTGCCCATCACCTGGCCCATGGCGCCGCCCAGCACCGCCTGCCAGGCCTGCTGCCGCACGCCGGCCGCGGTGAAGCCGCCGGCCTCGTTCTCGTAGATCGCCTCGACCAGGAAGAAAGGCATCACCGGCGAGACCGAGTACGCGGCGTGGGCGCAGTCGATCACGAACTGGTCGTCGGTGTAGATGGTGTTGATATTCAGCCACGAGTGGCCGGATCCCAGCTCGCCGCTCGCGATGTTGTTGTTGCGCTCACCATGGAAGGTGAACAGCGCATTCGGCGTGACGCCGTTGATGCCGGCGGCAATCGCATCCAGCAGTCCCTTGTTGGTCGGGTCGCAGTCGCCGCCGTTGACCCAGATGATGTTGTTGAGCCCGGCGGCCTTCATCTTGGTAGCGACATACGCGCCGTAGCCCTGCAGCTTGGTGGTGCCGCCGCCGCTGCCGTTCATCTCCGCGTACCAGCCCTGGTTCGTGGCGCCGAGCGAGGTCGGGCAACCATAGCCCATGTACGCGGGCACCAGCAGCACCGCCATGCCGGCGGCCTGGGCCTTGGTCACTACGCTGACGGCGTGGTTGAAGTACGTGTCGTTCGGCGTCGAGAAGTCCCCGGTGGTCGTGAACGGCTGGTCGCCGGCGATGTCGGCGGGTGCGTTGTTTGCGAAGACGTGCTCGATCAGGTTGACGAGCAGTGCGTTGAAGCCCTTGGCCTTGCGGTCGGCAATGTACACGTCCACGTCGCTGTCGCTCAGCTGGGCGATCAGCGACCAGGCGGCGTCGCCCTGCAGCAGGAACGGGTTCCCTTGAGCATCCTGCAGGTAGCGCCCGCCGACGAGCGCCAGCGGGAACATCGAGGTTGCACCCGTCACGGTGACGGTGGCGGTGGAGCTGGCCGTGCCGCCCGCGCCGGAGCACGTCAATGTGTAGGCGGTCGTGGTCGTGATCGGTCCGACCGTGACGCCGGTCGAGTTGCTGGTGGCCTGCGAGCCGGTCCAGCCACCCGAAGCCGTGCAAGACGTGGCGTTCGAGGACGTCCAGGTGAGCGAGGAGGTGCTGCCGCTTGCGATCGTGCTCGGCGTCGCCGTCAGCGTGACGCTCGGGGCCGCAGCGCTGATGGACACCGTCGCGTTCGCGTTACCGGAGCCCCCGGTGCCGGTGCAGGTGAGCGTGAAGGTGGTGGCCGCCGTCAGGTTTCCCGTGCTCGCTGAGCCGCTGGTCGCCTTCGTTCCGCTCCAGCCGCCGGACGCGGTACAGGTCGTCGCGTTCGTGGAACTCCAGGTCAGTGTCGAGGCGCCGCCGCTCGCGACGCTCGTCGGGTTGGCCGTCAGCGTCACGGTCGGGGCCGGGACCACCGTGACCGTGGTGCTGGCATTGCCGGAGCCGCCCGTGCCCGTGCAGCTCAGCGTGTAGGTGGTGGTCGCCGTCAGGTTCCCCGTGCTCGCGGAGCCGCTGGTCGCCTTCGATCCGCTCCAGCCGCCGGAAGCCGTGCACGTCGTGGCGTTCGTCGAGCTCCAGCTCAGGGTCGACGCGGTGCCGCTCGCGAGCGAGGTCGGATTCGCGGTTAGCGTCACGGTGGGCGCCGGAACGACCGTGACGGTCGCGGACTGCAGGCCGGTCGTGCCTCCCGGACCCGTGCACGTCAGGGAGTAGGTCGTCGTGGCGCTGAGCGCCGGCGTCGTGAACGTGCCGCTCGTCGCCTTCGTGCCGCTCCAGCCACCTGAGGCCGTGCAGCTGGTCGCGTTGGTCGAGCTCCAGGTCAGCACCGACGTGTGGCCGCTGGCGATTGAAGTCGGGTTCGCGGAAAGCGCGGCCGTAGGTGCCGGCGGGGCACCGACGGTCACGATGACGGACTGCTGTGCGCTGCCACCGGCCCCGGAGCAGTTGAGGGTGTACGTCGTTGTCGTCGTCAGCGTGCCGGTGGATATCGAGCCACTGGTCGTCTGCGTGCCGGTCCAGCCGCCGGAGGCGGTGCAGCTTGTCGCGTTGGTCGAGCTCCACGTCAGCATCGACGTCGCGCCGTAGGCGATCGACGAGGGGCTGGCAGACAGCGAGACCGTCGGCATCTGCGCCGAGCCGACCGTCACGGTCGCCGTCTGAGCGGCGCTGCCGCCGGCCCCGCTACAGGTCAGCGTATAGCTCGTCGTCGTGGTGATCGGGCCGACCACGACGCCCGTCGAGTTGCTGGTGGCCTCGGCCCCGGTCCAGCCACCGGAGGCCGTGCAGCTGGTCGCATTGGTCGAAGTCCACGTCAGCGTCGATGTGCCGCCACTCGCGACGCTGGTCGGGTTCGCAGTCAAGGTGACGGAGGGCATCGGCGGCGGGGAGGCGATGCTCACCGTCACGGATTGCGACGCGTTGCCGCCGGCACCCGTGCATTCGAGCGTGAACGTCGTGGCCGAGGTCAAGTTGCCGGTCGAGGTCGAGCCGCTGGTCGGCTCCGACCCGCTCCAGCCGCCCGAGGCCGTGCAGGCCGTCGCATCGGTGGAGCTCCAGGTGAGCGTCGACGCCGAGCCGCTCGTGACGGTCGTCGGGTTGGCGGTCAGCGTGACCGTCGGGGCCGGCGGCGGAGTGGTGTTCGATCCACCTCCCGAACCGCAGGCCGTGAGAACCGTGGAAAGCGCGAGCACGAACGCGAAGCGTTCGCGCACGAGCCGGGGGCGGGCAGCGCCGCGACGATCGTCACCGGGAGCAAGGAACATGGCCGGACTACCTGTCTTGGCGCACGTGGTCGAGGCGTGAGGATGACATAGTCCCGGATTAGTCGAGCCGCGTGACGGTGTCGCTAAACGGAGAAAAACCGCGAAACTGGTCCAGAACTGCGGAGCGCCGCTCACTCGCGATCCGGCGCAGGTGCGCGACGATCGCTTCGCGCCGCGCCAGCATGTCGGCGAACTGACGCTGCAGTGCCTCGGCGGAGACGGTGCGGATGTCGAGCCGCAAGTCGCCCTGGTCGAAGTCCTCGAGGTGGGCATCGACCTTGCGATCGAAGGAGATCGCGAGCACGGGACGCGCGGCGAGGTGCGAGAGGATGACCCCGTGCAGCCGGCTCGCGACGACGACGTCGCCCGCCGCGAGAATCGCGCGCAGCTCCTCCAGTGAGCGGGGCCGGCGGACATCAAGCGGGCGGGCGTCGGCCGACCGCGCGGCGCTGAGCAGTGCGGCGAATTCCGTCACGGCGATCCAGTCGGGGCTGCTGGTCGTGATGATCGTGATCGGGTGGCCAGCCCGTTCCAGCCCGGCCGTGAATTCGGCGAGCGCCGCGAGGTATCGCTGGTAGAGAGCCGGATCGGGTACCGGCCAGGAGCCGGGGCGGCCGAAGGCGATCGGGCTGACGATGACCCGAGCGATGCCATTCGTCGCGTCCGCGCCTGGATCGAGCGCAAGGCCGCAGGCGAGATCCGCAACGACGACCGATTTGCGGCGCCGAAGCAGCGCATCGGCCGCGGCCGCGCTGCCCGGATCACGGCAACTGAGGTAACGGGCAGCCTTCAGCGCACGGCGGATGAACCCTCGCGCGAGGAAGGATTCGACCCGGCAGAAGCCGACACTCGCGATCACGAACGGTCGGCGCCGCAGCGAGCACAGGCTCGCCCAGCGGGCGAGCGAGTAGGGATGGCCCCAAGGTCCGCCCCATTCCTCGTCGAGCTGGCCGCCGCCCGCGACCATCAGGAGGTCCAGCGTCCCGACGAGTTGCCACGATCGCCAGAGCCAGAGCAGCTCGCGTGGTGCATTGGCAGCGCGCTCGAGCAGGCGCCGCAGAGCGCCGACGGTGGAACGGGCGCCGGGTATCGACTTCAGCCAGCCACGCCAGCGGGGGCCGGCGCCACTGGGGCGTTGCACCGGATGATCCGCCGAGGGGCCGCGCGCGTCAGTTGCCGGCTCGTCCGGTGCAAAGAGGTCCGCGACGCTCGAGTAGAAGTGAACGGCGAGTCCGGTGATAGGAAACGTCGCGACCCCATGCAGTGCACGGACCCGAGCCGGATTGAGGCAGATCAGCGTGATCCTGCCGACCGATGGGTCGCGACGCAGGGCCTCGAGGCAGGCGCCGACGATCGCCTGGTCGCCCAAGTTGGTACCATTGTAGGGTGTGAGAACGCCGACGTGTCGGCCATGCCCCGCGGACCGAATGTGCACCAAGTCGCCGCTCTTTTCGCGAATTGCGGGCAATCTTACACGCTTGTACCTGCGCGAACCGTGAGTAGGATCCGTTGAGCACGAACCACGCCGAACTGACGCGATTCTTCGACCTGCTGCTCACGCTGACGCGGCGTGACATCCGGGTCCGCTACAAGCAGTCGGTCATGGGAGTGCTCTGGGCGGTCCTGATGCCGGCGCTCGTGGTGGGGGCGGGTGCACTTGTCCGCGTCGGTGCGGCACAGCTGTCGGGCACCCCCGTCGGCATGAATGACATCGAATCCATCATCGTCCGGGCGGTTGCGTGGGCGCTCTTCATCGGCGCCATCCGCTTCGCCACGAACAGCCTCGTCGGAAATGCCAATCTTGTGACGAAGATCGCATTCCCGAAGGAGGTCTTTCCGCTATCGGCGGTCCTGTCCAGCCTGTTCGACTTCGCAGTCGCCGCGGCGGTCGCGCTCGTGGCGCTGCCGTTCCTCGGCTGGCGGCCGACCTTCGAGGCGCTGTGGGCGCTGCCGCTGGTGCTGGTGCTGCTGGCGTTCACGACCGGGCTCTCGCTGGTGCTGTCGTCCGCGAACCTGTTCTTCCGCGACGTGAAGTACGTCGTCGAGATACTGCTGACCTACGCGATCTTCTTCACGCCGGTGCTTTACGAGGCGCGCGTGCTCGGCAAGTGGGCGTACATCGTTATGTTCAACCCGGTCGCGCCGGTGCTCGAGGGGCTGGCGGCGGTGGTCGTCGATCACCGAGCGCCCGACTGGATGTGGGTGGGCTACAGCGCGGCGGTATCGGTGCTGCTGCTCGTCTTCGGCTACTGGCTGTTCAAGCAGCTGGAAGGCCGCTTCGCGGAGAGCATCTAGCATGGCGGCCGTGAACCAACCGGCGCTCAGCCTGCGCGGCGTCTACAAGAAGTTCACCCGCGGCGAGCGCCACGACTCGCTGCGCGACCTGATACCGGCGCTGGCAAAGCGCATGCTGACCAGCATGGTGGGCCCGCCGCAGCTCAAGGAACAGGAGTTCTGGGCGCTGCAGGACGTCTCCTTCGAGATTGGCCGCGGCGAGACCGTCGGCATCGTCGGCCATAACGGCGCGGGCAAGAGCACGCTGCTCAAGCACCTGAGCGGGCTCATCCGGCCGACGTCCGGGACCATCGACGTCCGCGGACGCCTGTCGGCGCTCATCGAGGTCGGCGCGGGTTTTCATCACGACCTCACCGGCCGGGAGAACATCTTCCTCAATGGCGTGATCCTCGGCATGTCGCGGGCAGAGGTGCGCCGCAAGTTCGACGAGATCGTGGCGTTCTCCGGGCTCGCGGAGTTCATCGACACGCCGGTCAAGCGCTATTCGTCCGGCATGTACGCGCGGCTCGGCTTCTCGGTCGCGGCGCACATGGAGCCTGACATCCTGGTGATCGACGAGGTCCTGAGCGTCGGCGACATGGTGTTCCAGGCCAAGGGCGTCGAGAAGATGCGCCAGGTGGCGCGCAGCGGCGCGACGGTGATCTTCGTTTCACACAACCTCCGCGCGGTCGCGGACCTGTGCCCGCGGTCGCTGCTGTTCCATCGCGGCCGGCTCGTGCAGGACGACACCACGTCGGCCGTGATCCGCAGCTACATGGAGCAGGTGAAGCTCAATCGCAGCCACGCGACCGACGCGGAGGTCGTCATCGAGTCGGTCACCGTGCGCGGCGCGGACAAGCCCAGGTTCGACTACACGGCCGGCGAGAAGGCCTGGGTCGACATCCGGATCAAGGCGTTGCGCGATGCCAAGCGGGTGGCCTGTGTGCTCTACCTGCGCGACGACCAGCAATACGAGCTGTTCCACACCTCGACCGAGCGGCTCGGGCACGCGCCGCTCGACCTGCGCGAGGGTGAAACTCGCACGGTCACCTACGAACTCGACCTGCACCTCGCGGCGGGCAGCTTCCACATCAACTCGGCCCTGCACCGTTACGACATCAACCACAAGTACGACGTGATGGAGCCGGCCGCCACGATCTTCATCCGGACGCCGATCGACGTGCGCGGCGCGGCGAACCTCTATCCAAAGGTCACGATCTCCGCGGGCTGATCGGTGACGACCGCAGCCTCGCCGCCGGTCAGCGTGGTGACGCCGTTCTACAACACGGCGCCCTATCTCGCGGAGTGTGTTCGCAGCGTACTTGCGCAGACCGCGCCGGACTTCGAATACATCCTCGTCGACAACTGCAGTACCGATGGATCCGCCGAGATCGCGGCGTCATTCGCGCGACAGGAGCCGCGAATCCGGCTGGTGCGGACGCCGCGGCTGCTGCCGCAGGTCGAGAACTACAACTTCGCGCTCGGGCAGATCGGCCCGTGCAGTCGCTATACCAAGATCGTGCAGGCGGACGACTGGCTGTACCCGCGCTGCCTCGAGGCGATGACGCAGGTGGCAGAGCGGGACCCACGCATCGGCATCGTGTCGTCGCTCTATCGCAAGGGCGAGGCGGTCTGCGGCGAGGGCGTGCCGGCGGGCACCACGATCATGCCGGGACGGGCAGCGGCCCGGCTGCAGCTCCTCGAGGATCGGTTCTTCCTCGGCTCGCCGACGACCGTGATGTACCGCTCCGACGTGGTGCGGGCGCGGCGACCGTTCTACCGGCTCGGCCGCTATCACGAGGACACGGAGGCCGGCTACGAGATCCTGCGCGACCATGATTTCGGGTTCGTGCACGAGCCGCTCAGCTATCTGCGGGTCGATGCGGCCTCGCAGATGGGGCAGCGAGCCTCGTATGCGCCGCACCTCGTCGATCGCCTCATCATCGTCGAGAGCTACGGCCGCGACTTCCTGACCGCGGCGGAGTTCGAGGCAGCGAGCGACGAGGCCTGGGCGAATCTCTGCGAGCTGCTGGGCGCTGCGGTGCTGCATCGCCGTGAACTCGCGTTCTGGCGCTACCAGCGCCGTGGACTGGCGACGGCGGGGCTGACCATTCCGTGGGGGCGAGTCTCCCGATCGGCGCTCCGACAGCTTGGCGAGGCACTGTCGCGGCCGAAGGCGTTCGCCGGTGCACTGTGGCGGCGTACCCGCGGCAAGCTCGGCGGCCGCTGACGAGGCTGGCGCGCTAGCTGAACGTTCCGCCGGGCTTCTGCGACCAGCGAGCCACCCAGCGGTCGTGGTGACCCGGTCGTAGGCGGCGATGCCAGACCGCGGAAAGCTGGCCCGCGAAATCGATGACGGCGAGCTCGTACACGAAGGCGGCATTGCGGGACTGGCGCAGCGCCGTGCTGAGCCACCGTCCGCCGTTCGCGAGTACCTGCCCCCACATCCAGCGCGGCACCCCGAGCAGGTACGGGACCTGCGGCGGCGTAGCCTTCATCGCCCGGGCGATGCCCAGCTTGAAGTACCAGCGGCGGAAGTAGCGCTTGTTGATCGTGTGACGGGGCGCCTCCGTGCTGACGACCACAAGTGGGTTGTATTCGACGATCACCCCGCGGGCGAGAGCGCGCTGCCCGAACTCGTAGTCCATGTGGCGAAAGTGGGTCTCGGAGTATCCTCCGATGCGCTCGAAGACGCGACGGCGCACGGCGACGTTGCTGCCGCTCGGGGCGTAATCCGCGGGCGGCGGTCGTAGCCGCTCATCGCCGATGTCGACGCCAGCCACCACGGCGAGCATCCGCCGGTGGTACCAGGCCGGTGGCTTGCCGTCAGGCCAGGCGACCAGCGTCTTGCCGCCGAGCAGCTCGACGGTCGGGTCGCGGAACGCGGCGAGAATCTGCGCCAGCCAGTCCCGCGGCGCGATCACGTCATCGTCGGTGAAGACCAGCAGGTCTGCGACCGCAGTCTCGATGCCGCGGTTGAGCGCGAACTGCTTTCCCTGGCGAGGTTCGGCGACGTATCGCAGTCGGCCGAGCGGCCACCCGGCCGCAGCGTTGCGCACGACCGTGGGCGTGTCGTCGCTCGAGTTGTTGTCGACGACCAGCACCTCGATGGATTCCGGATCCACACCGCTCTGCGCCGCCAGGGTCGCGAGGGTCTGCCCGAGCAGCTCGGCGCGGTTCCACGTGCATATGATGACGGACAGCGTCGGGTTGCTCACGAGCGCCCATCCTGTCCCTGAGGCAGTGGTTCGCGACGTTCGCCATTCTGCTCACCCGGCTCGATCAGCAGCAGCCAGTCGTGCTCGCCCCCGTGATTGATCCCCACGGGCCGCACGAGCCGGCCATTGCCGTCGCCGGGATCTCCGAGCGCTGCGGGGTAGCGACTGCCGTTCACCGGGTCGATCCAGAAACCGCGCACGGTCGAATCCTGCAGCGGACGCGGATCGACCACGACCGGCTCACCGTCCGGGAGGTATGCCAGGACGACGCGACCGTGGTCGGTGCTCGCGCTGACGGGCAGGGCACCGCGATGGCCGTCGCGTGGCGCCTTGATGATGCCGCGGCGATCCGGCGCGAGAGGCCCCGGGACGAGCTGTCGCATGAGGACGATGAGTTCCTGGATGCCTCGAGCACCGGGTGCGTCCAGCGCGGTCTTCCAATCCGCGCGTGGCGCCTGCACGCCGCTGGCGTCGAAGTGCCAGACATCTTCATGGCCGTAGACGTGGCCAGCTGCGCCGGAGAGAAGCGCCTCGTATGCCTGCTTGCGCACCTGTCGAGGGGTGCCGGCAGGGGCTGTCTCGTAGATTGCCTCGATGAGCAGGAACGGGCGGGCGCCGGCATAGGCGTGTTCCGCGGCCTCGCGGACCTCGGCGCCCGTATAGATCGTGTCGATGTCGAGCCACGTGGCATTCGGCCAGCAGCTGCTTGCCGATCGGCCGCGCGAGCAATGGCCGGTCATGAGTGCGTCAGGGTCGGCTTCGCGGATGCCGGCCGCCAGGGCTTCCACCAGCGTCGGGTCGGGCGGGGCGTAATCGCCGCCCAGCACCCACAGAACATTGCGCAGGTGGCGGAACCGCGCGCCGACATAACGACCATAATCGCGCAGGCGTTCGGCGCCGGCCAGCTTGGCCTCGCGGTACCAGCCTTCGTCACCGCCATCGAAGCCGAGATAGGCAGGCGCGAGCAGCACGGCGAAGCCAGCGGCGCCGGCCCTGCTCACGACTTCCTCCGCGTGCGCGAAATAGTGGTCGTTGGGTGCCGTGAACGGCCCGGCAGCCCCAAATGGCTCAACACCCTCGGCGTTCCGCGGTGCGCGGCGCGCGAACTTGTGCTCGATCAGATTCACGAGCAGTGCGTTGAATCCCCGCGTCCGCCGATCCCGCAGGTAGCTGTCGGTCTGGCGCGCACTCGCCTCGGCGATCAGGGACCAAGCCGCGTCACCGTGCAGGACGACCGGTGCGCCGCCGGCATCCTGCAGCACGTGGCGTTCCGCGGCGATTCGAAGTGGAAACCGCATCGCGGGGGCGGGCGGAATCACCGGCAGGCCGCCGGGACTGGCGGCGGCGGGCGCGCCCGTCAGAATCGCGGTGAGCGCGAGTGCCGCCAGCAACCGTTGGTTCCTGGCGTTCGAGCCGGAACCGAGCGGGTCGAGCGACGAAGTCCGCCGTACGACGCCGCTTACGAGCGTGCGTCGCGAAGCCTTACAATCTCGGTTTCGGGACTCGCTCGCCGCAGGCGCCCAGATGGCTGACACGGAACCGCCGCTCATCACTATCGTGGTGCCACTTTACAACAAGGCGCCCTACGTCGCCCGTGCGCTCCGTTCCGTTTTGTCGCAGCGATTCCGCAATTTCGAGCTGATCGTGGTCGACGATGGCAGTACCGACGGCAGCGGCGAGATTGCGCGCGGCATCGCAGACCCGCGGATCCGAGTGCTGGAGCAGCCGAATCAAGGTCCGGGACTCGCTCGCAACCGCGGCTGGCGCGCGGGCACGGGTTCGCTGGTGGCCTTTCTCGATGCCGATGACTGGTGGTTTCCGGATTATCTCGAGCACGCGGTCAAGGTGCTCGGCGCCGATGCCGATATCGCGGCTTGCACAAGCGGCCACCGCACCCGGGCAGCGAGCGGTGCGGAGCGTGACCCTCGCGAGCACTGGTTGAAGCGCGGGCTGCGCGAGGGGAAGTTCCTGGCGACGGCGCGGACGCCGACGGCGGAGTTCCTCGCGGTGCTGACGTATCTGTTTCCCGTGACGACCGTCGTGCGCCGTCCGGTACTCGAGCAATTCGGTGGGTTCTTCGATGCGGAGCGCTGTACCTACGGCGAAGACAGCTACCTTTGGTTGCGCGTCCTGCTGCGTCACGCCGTGCATCTCGACCTCGAACCGCGGATGTGCGTCGACGAAGGCGCCGCCGGGCTCAGTCACCTGGGGACGCTGGCGTCGCGACCTCTGGAGCCCGTCCTGAAGCATCCGGACGACGTCCGCGCTGTCTGCCCGGCTCCGTTGCGGCCTCTGCTCGAGAGCCTGCTGGCGACAAAGGCGGCGAAGCGCGCGTGCGCCCTGGCTGCCGTCGGCCGCTGGCGTGAAGGTGCCGCGCTGCGCGAGAAGTTCGCCGCAGGTCGTGCGGGGGTGCCGTGGGGCCTCGATACCCTGGCGACGGTCGCCACGCAGCCGTGGGGCGCGCCGCTGGCGCGCGCCGGGCTCGTGGGCTTGCGCTGGCTGCGCGGCGACGTGCGCGCGCACGCGGCCACCGTGGACGACGAAGCTCGGCGCTGAGAGTGCGGCGACGCGGGCGGCCGTAGGGGATTCTCGCGGTCGAAATGCGTACTGCGTCTCAGTCGTCGCGCGGGCCGGTCACCGACGGCGCCGCCGAGACGGCTTTGGCGCCATCCGGCGACACTTGCATGCGCCCGGAATTCGGCAGCGGCCGCTAAACTCGCGTTATGGCAACCCAGCACGCCCTTCCGCGCCAGTCTCGACGCCACGTGGTGCTCGGTCCTGTCGTGGCCTCGCTCGTGCTGACGGCCGTCGCGACGTCATCGTTCGCCGGCACGGTGACCGTCTCGACGGCGGCACAATTGCAGGCGGCCGTGAACACCGCCAACAACGCGGGCGGCAGCACGACGATCCTGTTGGCGGACGGCACCTACACGCTTTCCGATACGCTGTACGTCAACGTCCCCAATGTCACGATCCAGGGGCAGTCGGGCGTACGTGAAAACGTCATCATCGAGGGCGACGCGATGAGCGCGTCCGCGAAGGTCGGTAACGTGATCCGCGTGGCGGGCAGCAATTTCACGCTCTCGGGAGTGACGCTGCGAAAAAGCGGCTGGCACCTGATCCAGGTCGCGGGCGAGCAGGGCGCGCAGGCACCGGTAATCCGCAACTGCATCCTGCGCGATGCCTATGAGCAGATGCTGAAGGTCAGCAACGACCCGACGCTCCCGGCGATGCATTCGGATAACGGCCTCGTCGAGAATTGCGTATTCGAGTACACGGCCGGCATCGGGCCGCAGTTTTACATCGGAGGCATCGACGCTCACGCCGCACACGGCTGGACGGTGCGCGGCAACACGTTCCGCTCAATCATCAGCCCCAGCGCCTCGGTGGCTGAGTTCGCCGTGCATTTCTGGGACGGGTCGGCTGACAACACGGTCGAGAAGAACCTGATCGTCAACTGCGACCGCGGCATCGGCTTCGGTCTCGACGGTCAGGGCAATCAGCGCGGCGTCGTGCGCAACAACATGGTATTCAGGTCGGCGGCCTCTGCCGGGCCGTTCGCGGATGTCGGGATCGCACTGATCGACAGCCCGTCGAGTTCGGTCTACAACAACACCGTGATCCTTGAGGACGGCTTTGGCTGGACGATCGAGTATCGATTTGCGGATACGACGGGCGTACTGCTCGCAAACAACCTGACGAACAAGCAGATCCTGAATCGGGACGGCGCCAGCGCTACGCTGCAGACCAACGTTACCGCCGCCGTGGATGCGTGGTTTGTCAGCGTCACGACGCCGGACCTTCATCTCGCGAGCGCCGTCCCGGCCGTGATCGGAAAAGGCACCGCCGTCGCCGGGCTGGTCGACGACTTCGACGGCGATCCGCGCCCGTCCGGCGCCGTGGACATCGGCGCCGATCAGTTCGGCCGCACGCTGACGCCTAGCTCTCCCACCAATCTGGTCGTTCGATAGTCCGGCGCGCACCGCGCTGCCGCCTGCAGGGGAATCCAGTGAAACTCTCAGCTTTTGCACGGACCGTGGTCACCGGAGCGCTGTTGCTGGCGGCGGGCGCCGCGGCAGCTGATCGCCTGCTACCGACGGATCTGACCTATCTGGGCGCCTTCCGGGTACCGTCGACCGATCCGTACGCGGGTATGGGCGCTATCGCCGCGGCGGCCTCGATGACCTTCCGGCCAGACGGCGATCCGAGCGGCGGAGGCGACGGCTATCCCGGCAGCTTGATCTTTTCGAACCGCGGTTGGGTCGCGGAGATCACGATTCCGGCGCCCGTCAAGACGACGAACTCCGGTGCGCTGCCCGTCGCGAACGAGATCCGGTCGGTCAACGGCATCACGGGCAGCGTCAACCAGGGCAGCAACGACAGCTTCGGCGCGGTGGCCTACCTGCCGGCGGGCGGCGCGCACACGACGGCGCAGATCTACTGGACAACGTACATCTATTACAACGTCGCCGGCGTCGACTATCCGTCGATCGGCCGCTCCAACGTCGACCTGTCGGCCGCCAGCGCGGTCGGTTTGTGGCACGTCGGGCCGGCGGCAAGCACGTTCGATTCCGCCTACCACGGCCAGAAGTATGGCGACTACATCATCCCGATCGATCAGGCATGGGCCGACCAGTACACCGGCGGACGCTCGCTGCTCGTCGGGCGCTACCGCGAGGCGGGCGCGGCCGGAGGATCGATGGGCCCCGTCCTGACGGCCATCGGCCCTTGGCTGGACAGTTCACTGGCCGCCGGTGCCAACCTCTCGGCCGTACCCCTGATGTACTTCAACAGCATCACGCTGCACACGAGCGATACGACGTGGATGCAGTTCCGGCTGAACGGTGACCCGAACTACACCTATTACTCCGCTGGCGATCGCTGGCACGGTGGTGCTTGGGTCGCGCGCGGGACGAAGAAGGCCCTGATCTTGGTCGGACGCCACGGCACGTTTGATGACTCGAATCCCTGTCCGCCCACGGCAAGTGGCGACGGCTGCCACGGCGCGGTCGGCACGAATACGCCGCCGTACTGCTACGGCACCGGGTATGTCGACTGCCCGGCGCCGATCGCGGTGACCAATAACAAGGGTTACCATAACGGCCCGTACCGGCCGCGGCTCCTGTTCATCGATCCGGATGACCTCGCGCAGGTGGCGCAGGGCACGAAGGCCGCGAATACGGTGGGTCCCTACACGGTCTTCGACCCGAGTGGCGACTGGCCCTGGACCGATTCCGACAACTTCAATGACATCGTCGGCGCGGCGTACGACTCGACGAACGGCATCCTGTACGTCGCCGAAGGCAACGCCTACCGCCCGGGTGGCGGCAGCAGCACGCCCTGGCCAATCGTGCATGTTTACAGTGTCAGCGGTACCGCCACGCCCGTGCCATCTGCACCCTTGCAGCTGACCGTGCACTGAGCCGGTCAGGCAGGGTTCGCCACCGGCGGACCGACCGCACCAAGGCGGTGCAGGGCGCTTGGCAGATCTTTACGGTCGCGAATCGCCGCCAGTGCTGACCCTGCGACAGGCTGTCGTCAGACGGCGCTGAAGTGTGCGTGCGATACTAGGGGGATGACAGGCGTTCGCGGCTTCGCGTGATGACTGGCGACCCCGGCCGGGCATCGCCGAGCATCCTGGTTCTCGACTCGAATTGGGACCAGACGCCGTACGTCATCGCCGCGCTGGCGAATTCCGGATTCCGCGTGACGCTCGCCGGGCCGATGGTCGTCGAGGCCGCGGCGCTCGGTCGATTCTGCCGGCACGTGCCGTTCTGCGGCAGCGATGATCCGCGATTCGTCGCCGAGGTGGCCGCGTACCTGCAGCGGCACCCGCACGACATCGTGTTCCCGACCAACGAGCTCGGCATCCAGCGGCTCGCGGACTTGCCGGAGTCTCTGGCAACGCGTGTCTTCCCGCGGCTGTCCGCCGGTCAGCAGGCGCTGCTGGCCGATCGGCAGCGAATGTACGAGGCGGTCGCCGCGGCCGGCGTGCCGGTGCCGCGCTCGGTGGCGATGCCGAGCGCGGCTTCCTCGCAAGCCGCGGCCGAAGCGCTCGGCTTGCCGCTGGTCGTGCGCGGAACGCAGGGCACCTCGGGCCAGCAGGTGCGAATCGTTGCTGACCCGCAGCGCCTCGAGCGTGCCTACACCGAGCTGCAGCGGGTGTCGCCCGCGCCGCCGTTCGCGCAGCAATTCATCCAGGGTCCGCGCTGCCTCGTCGGCGCGCTCGCCGTCGATGGCGCGGTCGTGCAGCTATTCGCGCAGAAGACCATCGAGGCGTACCCGGCTGGAACCGGGCCTTCGATCCGCGTGCAGTCCATCGATGCCGAACGGCTGGCGGACTACGCGGCCAAGGTCTATCGGCTCCTGAACTGGAATGGGCTCGGCTGCGCGGAGTTCATCATCACCGACAGCGATTTTGTCTTCCTCGAGTTCAATCCCCGACCGTGGGCGGCGATCATGGCGGCTGAGCGCTGCGGCGTGCCCTTTCTCGAGATGTTCGCCGCCTTCCTGAAGGGCCAGCGGAACTTCGTAGCGCGTCGCCCGCGGGTCGATCGCGAGTGCGTGCTGTTCCCGCAGTTCCTGTACGCGCGCCTGCGTCGGCCGCGAACGCTGCGATTCGCTGATTTCGGTGCGGTGGTTCGCAGTCTGGCCGACTCGCCGTGGCGCCAACCGGCGCTCATGTATCATTACCTGCGTCGAATCTGGTGGGCTGCCGCCGCACCGGCGGTTACGAGCGACCATGCTGACACGGGTAGTGCCGCCGAACGCGGCTGACGTCCTCGACGCTGCGTTCACGATCGACGTCGAGGACTACTTCCAGGTCGACGCGCTCTCCGCCGTCGTTTCCCGCGACAGTTGGGGTAGCCAGCAGAGCCGGGTGGTAGCGAACACCCGCCGCATCCTGGACCTGCTCGACGAGCACGCAGTGCGCGGCACCTTCTTCGTGCTCGGCTGGGTCGCGCAGCGTCAGCCGGACCTGGTGCGCGAGATCGCGAGCCGCGGCCACGAGGTGGCCTGCCACGGGATGTCGCATCGGCTCGTCTACCAGCAGAGCCCGGATGAGTTTCGTCGCGAGACCCGCGACAGCAAGCGACTGCTCGAGGACCAGGTGCAGCGCCCGGTCGAGGGCTACCGGGCGGCGACGTATTCGATCGTGGAATCGTCACGCTGGGCTCTCGACGTGCTGGTGGAGGAAGGGTTTCGTTACGATTCCAGCATCTTTCCGGTGCGTCACGATCGCTACGGCATTCCGGGCGCCCCGCTCGAGCCGCATGTCTTGACGACGCCGGCCGGTCGGCCGCTCGTTGAGTTCCCGCTCAGCACGCTGCCACTGCTCGGGCTCAATGTGCCGATGGCTGGCGGCGGCTATTTCCGGATCTATCCCTACGGCCTCTTTCGCGCCGGCATGCGCCGGATTCGCGCGCAGGGGCGGCCACTGGTCTTCTACCTGCATCCCTGGGAAGTCGATCCGGAGCAACCGGTGATGGCGGGTCTGTCGTGGCGCTCGCGCTTCCGCCACTACGTCAATTTGCGGCACACCTACGGCCGGCTGGCGCGACTGCTGCGGGACTTCCGCTTCGGCACCATGCGTGATGTGCTGAGCGGTCGCGGCTTGCTGGCCGCCACCGTCGCCGGCTAGGCGTACAGGCGCCCCGGGGCGGGTGCCTGCCTTCAGAGCACCTTGATCCGCGGGATCGGCACGACGAACTTCCCGCCCCATTCGCGAATGAACGCGCACTGCTGCGTGATCTCCTCGGCGAGGTTCCAGGGCAGCAGGAAGAGGTAGTCGGGCTTGGTGCGGGCGATCGCCGACGGATCGAGGATCGGGATGTGCGTGCCGGGCGTGTACTTGCCCTGCTTGTAGGGGTTCCGGTCGACGGTGTAGTCGAGGAAGTCCTGCCGGATGCCGCAGTAATTGAGCAGCGTGTTGCCCTTGCCGGGGGCGCCGTAACCGGCGATCCGCTTCCCCGCCGCCTTAGCGTCGATCAGGAACCGCAGGATGTCGCGCTTGGTGGCCTTCACCTGCTCGCCGAACGCGCTGTAGCGCTCGAGCGTGGCGAAGCCCTCCTGTAGTTCGCGATTCCTGAGCTCGACCACCCGTGGACCGACCGCGCGTGGGTACTCCGAGTGCTGGCCGTAGATGCGCAGCGAACCGCCGTGGGTCGGCAGCTCCTCGACGTCGAACAGCGTGATGCCGTGATGCGCGAAGACGCGTTCGACCGTCAGGAACGAGAAGTAGCTGAAGTGCTCGTGGTAGATCGTGTCGAACTGGTTCTCCTGCATCAGCCGGTACAGATGCGGGAATTCCATCGTGATCACGCCGTCCGGCGCGAGCAGGATCTTCATGCCGGCGACGAAGTCGTTGAGGTCCGGCACGTGGGCCAGCACATTGTTGCCGAGCAGCAGGTTCGGGCGCCCGTACTCTGCCGCGACCTCGCGCGCGGTCTGGCGGCCGAAGAACTTGACCACCGAGCGCACGCCGCGTCCGCGCGCGGCCTCGGCCACGTTGGCGGCGGGCTCGATGCCCAGCGTCGGCACGCCCTTCTTGACGAAGTGCTGCAGCAGGTAGCCGTCGTTGCTGGCGATCTCCATGACCAGCGAGTTCTTGCCGAGCGCGAATCGCTCGCTGACCGCCTCGACGTAGCGCCGCGCGTGCTCCACCCAGCTGTCTGAGTACGAGGAGAAGTAGGCGTACTCGCTGAAGATGTCGGACGGCGCGACGAACTCCGCGAGCTGGACGAGCAGGCACGACTCGCAGACGTATGCATGCAGCGGGTAGAAGCGCTCCATCTCCTGGAGCTGGGCCGGCGTGATATGCGTCTGGCACAGCGGTGACATGCCCAGGTCGACGAACGTCCGGCTGAGCGGCGCCGCGCAGAAGCGGCATGGCTGGGCGCTGGCGTCGTGGGGGGTGGTCTGGGCGGCGATTGAACTCATTTGTGACCTTGGTCGCTGTGGCAGTCCTTCGGATTGTATGTAATAGCGTCTTGCGGCCGAAAGAGCCGCTGTCTGCATCACATTTTCCGACACTTGCGTATGTGCGCACCCGGTGGCCGGTGGCGGCCGGAGAGCCGTTACAATGCGCGGATTGCAAGGAGCGAGAGGTCCGCGTATGCGTGCGTTCGTCACGGGAGTCAACGGCTACATCGGCGCGGTGCTGGCTCCATACCTTCTGAGCCGCGGCATCGACGTCGTCGGGCTGGACACGGGCTTCTATCGCGACGGTTGGTTGTACAGCAACGACGCGCACCTGCCGACGTCGCCGTACTGCATCAACAAGGACCTGCGGCGGATCGAGCAGCGTGACCTCGACGGCTGCGATGCGGTCGTGCACCTCGCCGAACTCTCCAACGACCCGCTGGGGCAGAACAATCCGGCGGTCACCCACCAGATCAACCACCGCGGCTCCGTGGCGCTTGCGCAACTCGCGCGGCGCGCCGGCATCCGCCGCTTCGTGTACACCTCGTCCTGCAGCGTCTACGGCGCCGGGACCGGTGACTTCCTCGACGAGACGGCCAAGCCCAACCCGCAGACGGCGTACGCCGAGTGCAAGGTGCTCGTCGAGCGCGACGTCGGTGCCATGGCAGGTGCGGATTTCAGTCCGGTATTCCTGCGCAATGCGACCGCTTACGGTCCCTCGCCACGGATGCGCTTCGACATCGTGATCAACGACCTCTGCGCGCTGGCTTGGACCACCAAGCGCATCGCGATGACCAGCGACGGCAGCCCGTGGCGGCCGGTGGTGCACGTGGAGGATATCTGCGAGGCGATCTACTGTGCGCTGCGCGCCCCGGATGAAGCCGTGCGCGGCAAGATCTTCAATGTCGGCCAGAATTCCGACAACTACCGGATCCGCGAGATCGCCGAGATCGTCGCGCGCGAGTTCCCTGGATGTCAGCTCAGCGTCGGCAACTCGAGCGGCGACAGCCGCAGCTACCGCGTGAACTTTGACCGCATCCACCGCGAACTGCCTGGCTTCAAGTGTCGTTTCTCCGCCGCCGACGGAGCGCGGCAGCTGCACCAGGTCTTCGAGCAGATCCAGATGGGCGAGGAGACGTACCGGTTCCGTGCGTTCACGCGCCTCAAGCAGCTCGGCTACCTGCAGAGCACGGCGCAGATCGACGACGAGTTCTTCTGGAAGCCGCGATGATCTTCACGTCGACGACCATCGCGGGTGCGTGGGTCGTCGAGCTCGACCGCAAGGTCGACGAACGCGGCTACTTCGCGCGGGTCTGGTGTGCCGAGGAGTTTCAGGCGCACGGCCTGCCGCCGGTGCTGCGGCAGGGTAGCGTCTCCCAGAATGCGCGCGCCGGGACGCTGCGCGGCATGCACTTTCAGTGGCCGCCGTCCGCCGAGGGCAAGCTGGTGCGCTGCGAGGCGGGCTCGGTGCACGACGTCATCGTCGACCTGCGGCCCGAGTCGGCGACGTTCCAGCAGCATCTCGCCTTCGACCTGGAGGCCGCGGCAGGCAAGGCGCTCTACATACCGCCCGGCTGCGCACACGGCTTCCAGACGCTGCAGGATGACAGCCGCGTTCTCTACCTGATGACGGACGTGTACGCCCCGGAACTCGCCGACGGCGTTCGCTACGACGATCCCGCCTTCGGTATCCGCTGGCCGCTGCCGGTCTCGATGATCGCCGCGCGCGATGCGAGTTATCCGGACTTCGACGTGGTGACGCACCGCGGGCGCTTCGGTCGTGGCGGGCACGGTACCGGGCCGTGACGATCCCGTTCCAGGAAGCCCCCCGCGCGGAGTTCGTGCCGGACGCCGAGGAGGCTCACGGCCTGATTCGCGAGCTGTACCCGATTTGTCGCAGCATCACGGGCGACGGCGTGCGCGAGACCTTGCGGCGCCTGGCGCGGATCGTGCCCCTGCAGCTGACGGAAGTACCGAGCGGCACCGCGGTCTTCGACTGGGAGATCCCGCGCGAATGGAACGTGCGCGCGGCGTGGATTCGGGATTCCAGCGGCCGGACGGTCGTGGACTTCGCCGAGCACAGCCTGCACCTGGTCAGCTATTCCGTGCCGTTCCGCGGACGACTGAGCCTCGATGAGCTTCGCAAGCACCTGCATTCGCTGCCGGAGCGACCGGACTGGATCCCCTATCGGACGTCCTACTACCGGGACTACTGGGGCTTCTGCCTGCGGCACCGGGACTTGCTCGCGCTTGAGCCCGGCGAGTACGAAGTGTGCGTGGATACCCGCCTCGAGCCCGGCTCGCTGACGCTGGGCGAGTTCCGTCTCGCGGGCCGCTCGAGCGACGAGATCGTGATCTACACGCACGTTTGCCACCCCTCGCTCGCCAACGACAACCTGACCGGAGTCGCACTCTGTGCGCTGCTCGCTCGGAAGCTCGCCGAGGTTCCTCTGCGCCACACGCTGCGCTTTGTATGGGGACCCGGCACGATCGGTTCGCTGGCCTGGCTCGCGAGGAACGAGGCGTCGCTCGGCCGGCTGCGCCACGGACTCGTGGTGGGGCTGCTGGGCGACCCGGGTCCGCTGACCTACAAGGCGTCGCGGCGCGGTGACGCGGACGTCGACCGTGCCGCGCGCCACGTGCTGGGGCGGTTTCCAGCCGGCGTCCGCTGCGTCGACTTCGAGCCTTACGGCTACGACGAGCGCCAGTTCTGTTCACCGGGGTTCAACCTGCCGTTCGGCCGCCTGACCCGCAGCTCGAACGGCGCCTATCCCGAGTACCACACCTCGGCGGACAATCCGGAGTTCGTGACCGTGCCGGCCCTCGCCGAGTCGCTGCAGGCGCTCTACCGGATCCTGGGCGTGCTCGAAGGGAACGCCACCGAGCGCAACCTGGCGCCGAAGGGCGAGCCGCGACTCGGCAAGCGAGGCCTTTATGGCAGCATGGGCGGCGGAGCGCCGGGAGAGTTCGAAAATGCGCTGCTCTGGGTGCTGAACCAGTCCGACGGTGGGCCCGATCTGCTGTCCGTTGCCGACCGGGCAAGGTTGCCGTTCCCCGTGGTCGAGCGGGCGGCGCAGGCGCTGCGGGGCGCTGGATTGCTGACGGATTCGACCGGTACAGATGGTAAGGAGATGAACGCGTGAAGGTCGTACTCTTCTGCGGCGGACTCGGGACGCGCCTGCGCGAACACTCGGATACCGTACCCAAGCCGCTGGTCAACATCGGCTACCGGCCGATCATCTGGCATCTGATGCGCTACTACGCGCATTTCGGCCACAAGGACTTCGTGCTGTGCCTCGGTTATCGCGGCGACATGATCCGCGAGTTCTTCCTGAACTACCAGGAGTGCATGACCAACGACTTCGTGCTCTCCGAGGGCGGCAAGCGGATCGAGCTGCTGCAGAGCGACATCCAGGACTGGCGGATCACGTTCGTCGACACCGGGCTGCATTCGAACATCGGCCAGCGCCTGATGCGGGTGCGCAAGTATGTCGAGAATGAAGAGGTGTTCCTCGCCAACTATGCGGACGGCCTGTCGGACCTGCCGCTCGATCAGCACATCGCGGAGTTCCATCGCAAGCAGGTGACGGCGAGCATGGTGGCGGTATCGACCGCCCAGAGCTTTCACTGCGTGCGCGCCGAGGAGGACGGCATCGTGACCGGCCTCGGGGCGATGCGCGATTCGACGATGTGGATCAACGGGGGCTTCTTCGTCTTCCGCGGCAGCATCTTCAAGTACATGCGCGAGGGCGAGGAGCTGGTCGAGCAGCCGTTCCAGCGGCTGATCGAGGAGCGGCAGCTGTCCGTGTACCGCTACCCGGGCTTCTGGCAGTCGATGGACACCTTCAAGGACAAGATCACCTACGACCGGATGGAAGCGAAGGGCAACTGTCCGTGGATGGTCTGGAAGCGGTAGGGGAGCGCCGATGCTGAACTTCGCGCCGCTGCTGGCCGGCCGCCGCGCTCCGCGGCTGCTCTTCCTCGGCGCGCACAGTGACGACGCGGAGATCGGCTGCGGCGGCACGGTGCTGGAGCTCGCGCGCCGTTACCCGGCGGCGCGGGTCTGCTGGGTCGTATTCGCGGCCGACCGGGAGCGCGGCGTCGAGGCGCGACGCAGTGCGCGCGCGCTGCTGCGCGGTTTCCGGCACGTGGAGATCGTGCTCGGTGGCTTTCGCGACGGCTTCTTCCCGGGGCAGTACGGAGCCATCAAGGAGTTCTGCGAGCAGCTGAAGCGCAAGCAGGACCCCGACCTCGTCTTCTCGCACACGCTCGCCGATCGTCACCAGGACCATCGCACCGTGGCGGAGCTGACCTGGAATACGTGGCGGAACCACGCGGTGCTGGAGTACGAGATCCCGAAATACGAGGGCGACCTCGGTCATCCGAACGTCTACGTGGCGATCAGCCCGAGCCGGGCGCGTCGCAAGGTCGCGCACCTGATGCGCCACTTCGCGACGCAGCGCTCGCGACGCTGGTTCACGCCGGACACCTTCCTCGCACTCCTGCGCCTGCGTGGCATCGAGTGCAATGCGCCTGAGGGCTATGCCGAGGCATTCCATGGACGCAAGATCGTCATCTGAGTCGCCGGCAACGGCCCCTGCCGAGTCTTCGAGCGAATCGCTGCGGCGCCGTGCGCACGCGGCGATTCCGGCCGGCTGCCACACTTATGCGAAGGGCGACGACCAGTTCCCGCAGAACGCACCGACGTTCATCGCGCGTGGCCAGGGCTGCCACGTCTGGGACGTGGAAGGCCGGGAGTACATCGAGTATTCGCTCGGCCTGCGGGCGGTGACCCTGGGACATGCGTACGAACCGGTCGTCGCGGCGGTCCGTCGGCAACTCGAGTTCGGCACCAACTTCAACCGGCCCGCACCGATCGAGGTGGAGTGCGCCGAGGCCTTCCTCGCCATGCTGCCGCGGATGGAGATGGTCAAGTTCTGCAAGGACGGCTCCGCCGCGCTGGACGCGGCGCTGAAGCTCGCCCGTGCCCACACCGGACGAGACATGGTCGCGATCTGCGGCGACCATCCTTTCTTCTCGTCGAGCGACTGGTTCATCGGTTCGACCGGCATCCCGGGCGGTATCCCCGACTGGACCCGCGAGCACACGGTCAAGTTCCGCTACAACGATCTTGCGAGCGCGCAGGCGCTCTTTGACGCCCACCCGGGCCGGCTTGCCTGCTTCGTGCTCGAGCCGGCGCGCACCGAGGAGCCCCGCGACGGCTTCCTGCAGGCGCTGCTCGAGCTTTGCCACCGCAATGGCGCGCTGCTGGTGCTGGACGAGATGATCACCGGTTTCCGCTGGCACAACGGCGGTGCCCAGCACGTCTACGGCGTGACGCCGGACCTGGCTTCCTTCGGCAAGGCGCTCGGCAACGGCTTTGCCCTGTCGGCGCTCGCCGGCCGGCGCGACCTGATGGAGCGCGGCGGCCTGCACACGAGCCGCGAGCGCGTGTTCCTGCTGTCGACGACCCACGGCGCCGAGACGCACGCGCTGGCGGCCGGGCTCGCGGTGATGTCGACCTACCGCTCCGAGCCGGTCGTCGAGACGCTCTATGCCCGCGGCCAGCAGCTGCGCGCCGGCATCGAGCGGGTGACGGCCGAGCTCGGCCTGCAGCGCCACGTACCGATCTCCGGCCGGCCCTGCTGCCTGTTCTTCGGCACGCTGGACGCGGACCTCAAGCCGAGCCAGCCGTTTCGCACGCTGTTCCTGCAGGAGATGATCGAGCGCGGCATACTCGCGCCCTCGTTCGTCGTCAGTTATTCGCATTCGAGTGCCGACATCGAGCGCACGATCGAGGCGGCCGGCGAGGCGCTGTGGGTGTACCGGAAGGCCCTCGAAGAGGGCGTCGAGAAGTACCTGCGCGGTCCACCGGTCAAGCCCGTCTACCGCCGCTTCACCTGACGGCCGGCGGGCCGCGGCCGCGTCCGTAAGCCCCTTGCATACTCTGTCGACTGCGTCGCAGGCCGCCGTCGGCACACGACATATCCTTCCGGCGATGGGTGCCACTGCCTCCGAGCCCGCCTGACGATGAACCTGCGCTGGTCGAACCGCCGGGTCCGCTGGGCCGTGCTTGCGTGCGCCGCGCTGCTCGCGTTCCTCGGCGCGATCGCGGTGATGCCCTCGCTCGCCTGGCGTGCGCAGATCGTGCGGAACAAGCTGCGCGGCTACTACCCGATGATCGCCTGGAAGGAGCTCGTGCCGCTGCTCAACCCGCGGGGCAGCTTCTGGCTCGAGCCCATGTCGGACGGCGGGCGCAGCCCGTACGCCGTCATCCGCCGGCCCAACCTGTCCGCCGCCCAGGTGGAGTCCGGTCGCCGCCTGTTCGTCGCAGGCTGTGCGACGTGCCACGGCACCCCCGGCGGCGAGGCGCGCGGCGGTCCGGATCTCTTCCACGGCGCGCTGCGGCGCGCGACCAGCGACTGGGCGATGTTCCGGACGATCCGCTACGGCGTCCCGGAAACGGCGATGGCCCCGCATCCGGAGATCGCGTTCGCGGACCTGTGGAACGTGGTCGGCTACATCCGCGCCTCGCGCAAGGCGGAGGAGACCGCCCGCCAGGCGCAGGTCGACCTCAGCGTCAACTGGGGCCCGCCGGTCACGTACGCCGAGCTCGCCGCATCCCCTTATGCGGGCGCCGAATGGCTCACGTTCTCGGGCAGCTACGCGGGACTCAGACACAGCTCGCTCGACGAGATCACCACGGCCAACATCGGGCGGCTCGAGCCGCTCTGGATGCGCCAGCTGCCGATGCCCGAACGGGCGCTGAAGACCACGCCCCTGGTGCGCGGTGATGTCATGTACGTCACCGAGCCGGGCGGCGCGGTTCGTGCTCTCGACCTCGCCAACGGGCGCGAGCTGTGGGCCTTCACGCGGGCGCCACCGGAGGACATCCGCCTGTGCTGCGGCCGCGTCAACCGCGGCGTGGCGTTGCTCGGCGACGAGCTCTACGTCGGTACGCTGGACGCGCACCTGATCGCGCTCGACCGGCGCACCGGCCTCGTGCGCTGGGAGACGGTGGTCGCCGACTATCGCGCCGGCTACAGCATCACCGGCGCGCCGCTCGCCCTCGACGGGCGCATCGTCACCGGCGTCGCCGGTGGCGATTTCGGTGCGCGTGGCTTCATCGCGGCCTTCGACGCGCGCGACGGGCGCCGGCTCTGGCAGTTCAACACCGTACCTGCGCCGGGCGAGTCCGGGCACGAAAGCTGGAGCGGCGAGACCTGGAAGCTCGGCGGTTCGGCGACCTGGCACACCGGCTCCTACGATCCCGCCCGGCACGAGCTGTACTGGGGCGTCGGCAATGCGGCGCCGGTCTATCGCTCCGGCGCGCGCGGCGGCGACAACCTCTATTCGAACTCCGTCGTCGTGCTCGACTCGGACCGCGGCCTGCGCCGCTGGCACTTCCAGTTCTCGCCGAACGACGGCCATGACTGGGACTCGACGCAGACGCCGCTGCTGCTGGATGGCACGGCCGCCGGCGGGCGCTCGCTGCTGCTGTGGGCGAACCGCAATGGGTTCTACTACGTCTTCGACCGTGCGGCCGGACGCTTCGAGCGCGGTAGCGCGTTCGCGAAGCAGACCTGGGCCGACCATCTCGATGCGGCGGGTCGCCCCGTCAAGCGGCCGAACGTCGAGCCCTCGCCGACCGGCGTGCCGGTCTATCCGTCGGGCGTCGGTGCGACGAACTGGTGGTCGCCGTCGGTGGATCCGAAGCTCGGTCTCGTCTATGTGCCGACCCTGGAAAAGGGCGGGATGTTCTTCGAGATCGACGACGACTACCACGAGGGCCACATGTACGCGAGCGGCAACGCCGAGAGCCTGCCGGATTCGCGCTGCTACACGGCGATCCGGGCGCTCGATGCGACCACGGGAGCCTTGCGCTGGGAGTATCGCCCGGACGATCCGGAGGAGGGCACCAATCCGCCCGGAATCCTGACGACCGACGGCGGGCTGCTGCTCTCGGGCGACCGTGACGAGCTGTTCGCACTCGATTCGCGCACGGGGCACAAGCTCTGGAGCTTCAGCGCCGGCGGCACGGTCGCGGCCGGGCCGATCACCTACCGGTACCAGGGACACCAGCAGGTGACGTTCGTGGCCGGCACGACGCTGCTGACGTTCCGGCTGCGCGACGTCGACCGGCCGGCGGCCGTCAGCCGCTGAGCAGCTCGCGCACGTACTCGCCGATCGCGAGCGACGAGGTCAACCCCGGCGATTCGATGCCGAACAGGTTGACGAGCCCAGGCAGGCCGTGCCGCGCGGGCCCGTCGATCCGGAAATCCGCGGCCGGTGCGCCCGGCGCCGAGATCTTCGGCCGGATACCGGTGTAGTCCGGCGCCAGCCGGCTCGCGTCGAGCCCCGGGTAGTAACGGCGGATCGCCGCGGCGAACTCCGCGCGCCGGTCGGCGCCAAAGCGGTAGTCGATGCCGTCGATCCACTCGACGTCCGGTCCGAAGCGAACACGCCCGGCCAGGTCGAGCGTGACGTGCGTGCCGAGCCCCGCGGATTCGGCGATCGGATAGACCAGCCGGCGGAATGGGGGCGAACCCGACAGCGAGTAGTAGTGGCCGCGGGCGTAGTAGGCGTCCGGTACGTGGCACCGGTCGAGCGGCCGGGTCGCGCGCGCGACCTCCGCGGCATGCAGCCCGGCTGCGTTGACGAACTCCCGCGCCTGCAGCGGACCGCCATCCTCGCCGGCCACGAGGACCTCGCAACCGGCGGTCGAGACGCTTACCGCGGTGACTCTCGAGCGCAGCGCCAGCAGGCCGCCGGCGGCCTCCAGGTCACCGAGCAGCGCCTGCATCAGCTCGGACGCGTCGATGATGCCGGTGCGCGGCGAGTGCAGCGCGGCGACGCACGAGACTGCCGGTTCCAGCGCCGCGACCTCGTCGGCGCCGAGCCAGGCGAGTTCGCCGGCGCCGTTGCGCACGGCGGACGCCTGGTAGCTGCGCAGCACGTCGGTTTCGGCGGGCGAGGTCGCCACGATCAGCTTGCCGCAGCGACGGTGGGCGATGCCGCGTTCGGCGCAGTACGCATACAGAAGATCGCGCCCCGCCACGCACAGGCGTGCCTTCAGCGAACCGGCGGGGTAGTAGATCCCGGCGTGGATGACGCCGGAGTTCCGGCTGCTGGTCTGCGCGCCGATCCGCTCGCCGGCTTCGAGCACGATCACGCGCCGTCCGGTGAGCGCGAGCGCGCGCGCCGAGGCGAGTCCGACGACGCCGCCGCCGGCCACGATCGTGTCGAAGTCCATCGTCTGCCCTTTCGCCGCCGGACCCCCGGCGCGGGGTTCGAGGTTAGCAGGCGCTCCCGCGGCGCGCCTGTGCGGTCGGTCGCAGCCCCGCGTAGAATGACGCTGCTGCTTGAGACGGAGGTCTCGTGAATTCCAGCCCGACCCGGTCACCCGCGCGACAGACCGTCCCGCTGCTCGACCTGAAGCTTCAGTACGCGTCGATTCGCGACGAGGTGCTCGCCGTGATGGCGCGCGTGTGCGAGCAGCAGGCCTTCATCCTCGGTCCGGAGGTCACTGCCCTCGAACGCGCGGTCGCGGAGTATTCCGGCGCCGCCCACGGCATCGGGGTCTCCTCGGGTACCGACGCTCTGCTGCTCGCGCTGATGGCGGTCGACATCGGCCCGGGGCAGGAGGTGCTCGCGCCGACGTTCACGTTCTTTGCGACCGGCGGAACGATCGCGCGCACCGGCGCGCACCCGGTGTTTCTGGACATCGACCCGGTCAGCTACAACCTCTCCCCGGCGGCGGTGCGACGCTTCATCGCCGACTCCTGCGAGCGGCGCGCGGACGGGCTCTATAACCGCGCGAGCGGCCGCCGCGTCACGGCGCTGATGCCGGTGCACCTCTACGGTCAGTGCGCCGAGATGGACGCTTTCGTCGAGATCGCGCGCAGCCACGGCCTCCACCTGATCGAGGACGCGGCGCAGGCGATCGGCGCGGAGGACGCGGGCGGGGCGCGCGCCGGCAGCCGCGGTGACATCGGCTGCTTCTCGTTCTTCCCCACCAAGAACCTCGGCGCGTTCGGCGACGCGGGCCTGTGCACCGCGCAGGATCCGGAGCTGGCGGAGCGGATGCGGGTGCTGCGCGTCCACGGCGGCAAGCCCAAGTACTACCACTCGCTGATCGGCGGCAACTTCCGCCTCGACGAGCTGCAGGCCGCGGTGCTGAACATCAAGCTGCGCCACCTCGATGCCTGGACGGCCGGGCGGCAGCGCAACGCCGCGCAGTACGACGCGCTGTTCAAGGCGGCGGCGCTCGGTGACCGTGTCCGCACGCCCATCGCGCCGCCGCGCGGCCGGCACATCTACAACCAGTACGTGATCCGCGTCGCCCGCCGCGACGAGCTGCGCGCGTACCTCGCGGAGCAGGGCATCGGTACCGAGATTTACTATCCGGTGCCGCTGCACCTGCAGCAGTGCTTCGCCTATCTCGGCGGCCGCGCCGGCGACTGCCCGGTGGCCGAGGCGGCCGCGCGCGAGTCGCTCGCGCTGCCGATCTTCCCGGAGCTGCAGCCGGCGCAGCTCGAGTACGTGGTCGACGCGATCCGCCGCTTCCATGCTTGAAGCGCGGCGCCGCTGATGGCGCTCGGCCGCACGGCATTGGCCGCGGGCATCGGCCTGCTCGTCGGCGCCGCCTTCTGGGCGCTCGCCTTCCGTGGCGTGTCGACCGGGTCGGTCTGGGCGTTGCTCGAGGCCGGTCAGTGGGGCCTCGCGGGACCGCTGGTGCTGCTCGCGACCGGGCTGTTCGTGTACGCGAAGGCGGTGCGCTGGCGCGTCCTGCTCGGCGGCTGGCCCGCGCAGCGCTCCGGCGTGCTGTGGCGAGCGGTGCTTGCCGGCCTGGCGCTGAACGCCTGCCTGCCGCACGCCGGCGAGTTCGTGCGCGCCTTCGGGCTGCAGCGCACCGCCGGACGGGCCGCGGCGGGCGTCCTCTCGTCCATCGTCGCCGAGCGGCTGTTCGATCTGTTCGCGGTGCTGGTGCTCGGCGCGGCGGCGCTCGTGTACGTCGAGCCCTCGGCGGCACTCGCGACGGCGTTCCGTGCGCTCGGCGCGGTCGCCGCCGTGCTCGCGGTACTGGTGCTCGCGGCGGTGCTGCGGCCGGACGCGGTGCGGCGCGGCGTGGCTGCCGGCGTTCGGCCGCTGCCGGCGACGGCCGGCCGCTGGGTCGTGTCACAGGTCGGCCATGCGCTCGAGGGACTCGCGCCGGTCCGCTCGGTCCGCGCAGCGACGATCGCGCTCGCCTGGTCGCTCGGCCAGTGGCTGGCCGTTGCCGCCGCGGTGGCCGGCTGCCTCGCGATCGTGGGCCTGCGTCCGGAGCCGGCGACGGCGATGCTGGTCGTCGTCGGGATCGTGGTTGCTTTCCTGCTGCCGAACGCGCCGGGCTACGCCGGCTCGGTGCAGGTGGCCTTCCTGATCACGCTGCGCCCCCTCGGCGCCGATCCCGAGCGGGCGCTCGCGGCGTCGGTGGCGTATCAGCTGCTGATGGTGCTGCCGCTGGTCGTCGGCGGCTTCGCGGTGCTGCGCTCGACCCTCGCTGCCTCGCCCGGTCAGCGAGACTTGAACTCCTCGGGCGAGAGCTGATGCCGCGCGAGCAGTTTGTAGAAGTCGGTACGGTTGCGCTTCGCGAGCCGCGCCGCCTGGCTGACGTTGCCGCCGGTGATCTGCAGGATCTGCACCAGGTAGTTGCGTGTGAACTCATCGCGCGCGGCATCGTAGGAGGGTAGGCCCGAGGCGCCGGCGCCGACCGCCTGCTCGGCGATCTCGGTGCTGATCACCGCGGTCTGCGCGATCGCCGCGTTCTGGCGCACGACGGCCTGCAGCTGGCGGATGTTCCCCGGCCATTCCGCCGTCGCGAGGAACTCGATCGCCTCGGGGGCGTAGATCTTGCGGCTGCCCGATTCGGCCGCGACCTGCTCGAGGAAGTGCGCGAGCAGCAGCGGGATGTCCTCGCGCCGCCGCGCCAGCGACGGCACGTCGATGTGCACCACGTTCAGGCGGTAGTAGAGGTCCTCGCGGAAGCGGCCCTGCACCATCAGCTGCGTCAGGTCCTGGCGCGTCGTCGCCATCACGCGCGCGTTGAACGGACGCGTCTCGTCGGTCCCCGCCGGGCGCACCCGGTTCTCCTGCAGCGCGCGCGCGAGCTTGGCCTGCAGCGGCAGCGGCAGGTCGGCCACTTCCTCGAGCACGACGGTGCCGCCCTCGGCGGCCTGCAGCAGGCCGCGCTGGGTGTGGGCGGCGCCGGGCACGACGCCGTTGTCGTAGCCGAAAAGGTCGGTCTCGAGGTCGCTCTCCGCGACCTCGGTGCAGCTGAGCACGACGAACGGGCCCTCGCGCCGGTTGCTCGCGAGGTGGATCGCGCGCGCCAGCTGCTTCTTGCCGACGCCGGCCTCGCCGGTGATCAGCACGCGGGCATCGGTGCCTGCGACCATGTGCGCCTGGGAGAGCTTCTCCTCCATCAGCGGCGAGCGCGTGACGATGTCGGCGCGCCATTCCTCGTCGACGGCCGGGAAACCCGAGATGCGCAGCGCCTTCTGCACCTGCTCGAGCAGCTCTTGCTTCTCGACCGGCTTCGTCATGAAGCTGAACGCGCCGCTCTGCGTCGCCCGCACGGCGTCCGGGATCGTGCCGTGCGCGGTCAGCAGGATCACCTTCAGCGCCGGCCAGCGCGCCTGCAGTTCCTTCAGGAGCCCGATGCCGTCCATCTGGTCCATGCGCAGGTCGGTGATCACGAGATCGGGCCGGAAGCGGCCGACCGCGGCGAGCGCGTCGGCCGCGCTCTGCACGGCCTCGACCTCGTAATTCTCGGACCGCAGCCGGATCGTCAGCAGCCGCAGCAGGCCCGGGTCGTCGTCGACCGCGAGAATCTTGGCGCGGCGCTTCTGGGAATCCTTGCGTAGAGCCTGCATAGGTTGCATCCGCCTCTGTCGTTCACGGCTTCGGGGGCGAACCCCTGCTAGTCAATGACCGCTCGACCTCCATGATGGCGTCGAGCTTCTTCTGCGCATCTTCGACCGCGCGCCGCAGCCTCGCGTTCTCGTCCACTTCCGCCTGCAGCCGCTTCGCCAGCGTCGCCGTCCGGTCGGTGTCGCGCGACGCGCTCGCCTGCTGCAGCCGCCGGTTCTCGGCGACCAGCACCAGGCGCTCCTCGACCTCGGCGAGCATCACGCTGGCGAGCGCACGCTCGGTCGGCAACAGCAATTCTGGCCTAGCTGCTAAATCCGACAACTGTCTGCGAGCGGCGACAGGATCCGCGCCCGCGTGGCCCGGCAGCGCCAGCATCAGCGCGTAGCGCAGTCGGTTCAGCGTCGTCGGTGCCGCCTCGGCGGCGGCCCTCGCCGATTGCAGCATCTCGGCCTGTGCGGCCGGGGGCGCTGCCTGCAGCTCGCCGATCGCGACCAGGTAGGCGCGGGCGGCCTCGGCGTCGGCCGCCGGCCGGCTGACGACCGGCTCGGCGTGCTCGCGGACGGGCTTCGCGGCCCCGCCCACCGCTCCGCAGGCAGCGAGCGAGAGCAGGGCGCAGGCGAGGGCGATCGGGCGCACGACGTTCATGCCGCTGCGTCCGCCGGCGCAGTGCCGGGCGCGCTCGCCGCCCGGACCGGCAGGCGGATCCGGAAATGCGCGCCCGGATGCACGCCGTCGACCAGCTCGATCGTGCCGCCGTGCGCCTGCACGAACTCGGTCACGACCGACAGTCCGATGCCGGTTCCCTTGAGCTTGCCGGCCTGCTCGGTCTTGCCGGTGTAGAAAGCGTCGAACACCTGCGCGCGCTCGTCCTTGGGGATCCCGGGGCCGGTGTCGGCGACGTCCAGGATCAGGTGGTCCTTGTACGTGAGGCCGTGGATGAAGATCGTGCCCTCGCGCGGCGTAAATTTGACCGCGTTCGACAGCAGATTGTCGAGGATTAATCGCAGCTTGCCGCGGTCCGCGGTGATTTCGACATCCTGGACCTTGACATCGAGCCGGACCCGGTTGGCGACCAGCGTCAGCTGCTGCGCCCCGACCACCGCGCGCACCAGCTGGCGCAGCGAGAACTGGCTGAGCTCGAGCCCGACCGACTTTGCCTGCCAGGCGCTGAACGACAGCAGGTTCTCGATCAGCCGCTGCAGCTTGATGCTGTTCTCGCGCAGGATGTTCGCGACCTCGCGCTGGTTGGGGTCGAGCGGGCCGACGGCGCCCTCGACCAGCAGCTCGGTGCCCTCGCGCATGTTAGCCAGCGGCGTCTTGAGCTCGTGGGACATGTGCCGGAGGAAGCGGTTCTTCTCGTTGGCGAGGTCGAGCAGCCGAACCCGCAGCCATTCCAGCTGGCGACCGAGGCGTTCGAGGTCGCTCGGACCCTGCACGACCACGGGGCGCGAGAAGGTGCCGCGGCCGAGCTCGCTGATGGCCTGGTCGACCTGGCGGATCGGCCGCGCCAGCAGCTGCACGAAGACCGTGACGACCAGCACCATGACCGGAATCAGTGCCGCGGCCTGCCAGAAGAGGCGCCGCTGCATGTCGACGGCTGCAACCTGCAGCGCCTCGAGGCCGGCGTTGATGTCGGCGGTGGTCTTGCGGCCGAGCGCGCTCAGCACCTCTTCCGTCCGGCTGAAGTCCTCGAGCGCCGCGGCGAGCGCAGGCGAGGGGCCCTCGGCTGACTCGAAGGCCCGCGTGAAGCGACCGACGTCGTCGCGGATGCCGGAGGTCAGGGTCCGGGTCGAGCCCTCGAGCTTCATCCCTTCCAGGGCGGCGAGGCTCGCGTCGACCTCGGTGCGGTACTGGGCGAGGATCTTCTTGTAGCCGTCCTTGCCGGAGGCCTGGAAGAAGCCGGCGTTGCGCCGCAGCCCCTTCAGCGACTCGGCGAGCTCCTGGTTGTGGCGGGTGGCGTCGATGCCGAGCCGTACCAGCGCCTCGCTCTGGTGCGTCAGCCGGCGCATCTGCACGGTGGCGTTGACGTAGCCGATCAGCAGCGGGATGGCCACCAGCGCGAAGCCGATCAGCAGCAGTCCGCTCAGCGACTTCGGTCGGGCCAGGCGCATTCGCGGAATGATATCAGGCCGACTCGCGCGCGACGGCCGCCGCGGCCGCTATGCCGCCGGCGGTGCGACCAGCTGGCGCTCCCAGCGCAGCGCGTCGCCAACGATCTGGTCGAGCCGGTCGTAGCGCGGCGTCCAGCCGAGCACCTCCCGGATGCGATCGGCGCGGGCGATCAGCATCGGCGTGTCGCCGGCTCGCCGCGGTTCCTCCTTGATGACGAGCGGGTGACCGGCCGCGCGTGCCACCGCATCGAGCAGCTCGCGAACGCTGAAGCCGCGGCCGTAGCCGCAGTTGAGCGTCGTCGAGGCGCCGCCGCGCCGCAGGTACGCAAGCGCCGCCAGGTGCGCGGACGCCAGGTCCTCGACGTGGATGTAGTCGCGCACGCCGGTGCCGTCCTTGGTCGGGTAGTCGGTGCCGAAGATCGACACGTGCGGCCGCTTGCCGACCACGTGCTCGACGGCGACCTTCGTCAGCAGCGTCGCCTGCGGCGTGCGCTGGCCGATGCGGCCGCCCGGATCGCAGCCGGCGACGTTGAAGTAGCGCAGCGCCACGTGCCGCAGCGGCGTGGCCGCCGACACGTCGCGCAGCATCCACTCGCTCATCAGCTTCGAGGTGCCGTACGGGTTGATCGGCGCCGTCGGCGTGTCCTCGGCGGCGACGCCGCTCGCCGGCATGCCGTAAACGGCAGCGGTCGAGGAGAACACGAACTGGTGGACGCCGGCCTCGACGCAGCACTCGAGCAGGGTGCGGGTGCAGGCGGTGTTGTTGTGGTAGTACTTGAGCGGCTGCGCGACCGATTCCGGGACGATCGTGAAGGCGGCGAAGTGCATCACCGTGCCGATCTGGTGCTCGCGCAGCACGCGCAGCACGAGCTCCTGGTCGCCGGTATCGCCGACCACGAGCGGTCCGTGGGTCACCGCCTCGCGGAAGCCGCGCGAGAGGTTATCGAGCGTGACCACCCGCTCGCCGGCCTCGCCGAGCTGACGCACGACGTGGCTGCCGATGTAGCCGGCGCCGCCGGTGACAAGGATCGCTGACTGGCTCATGCGCTGCGCGGTTCCGGGTGGCGAAAGGCAGAGGATAGCAACCCGTCCTTTTCGGCCGTGCGACCGGCGCCGCAGTTTTGTGCTGCCGGGCCCGCGCCTGCGGCATAATCCGCTGATGGAACAATCCCTTGCGGGCTCCCCCGCGGAGACGCCGTACGCGCGCCTCTCGCCCGATAAGGTGATCGCGGCGGTCGAGGCCGCCGGCCTGCCGAGCGACGGCCGCGTGCTCGCGCTCAACAGCTACGAGAACCGCGTCTACCAGGCGGGGGTCGAGGATGCAGAGCCCGTGGTGCTCAAGTTCTACCGGCCCGGGCGCTGGACCGACGCCTCGATCCTCGAGGAGCACGCCTTCGCGCTCGAGCTCGCCGGCGCGGAGATCCCGGTGGTTGCCCCGCGCGTGATCGGCGGCACGACGCTGCTCGAGCTCGACGGCTACCGCTACGCGGTCTATCCGCGGCGCGGCGGCCGGTGGCCGGATCTCGACAGCACCGACGACCGCGTGCTGATGGGCCGCTTCCTCGGCCGGCTGCATCGCCTCGGCGCGGCCCGGCGCTTCGAGCATCGCCCGACGCTCGACGTCGCGGCGCTCGGCCGTGCGGCCAGCGAGTTCGTGCTCGACGGCGACTGGCTGCCGGACTACCAGCTCGAGCGCTACGCCGACACGACCGAGGCGCTGCTCGAGGGCATCGACGAGGCGTTCGCGGCCGCGGCACCGCTGCGGCAGCTGCGGATTCACGGCGACTGCCATCGCGGCAACATCCTCTGGACCGCCGCCGGCCCGCACTTCGTCGACCTCGATGACTGCCTGACAGGGCCGGCGATCCAGGACCTGTGGATGCTGCTCGCCGGCAGCCCGGACGAGATGCGCCGCCAGCTCACCGACCTCGTCGAGGGCTACGAGCAGTTCGCCGACTTCGACCGAGTCGAGATCGCGCTGATCGAGCCGCTGCGCGCGCTGCGCATGATCCACTACGCCGCCTGGCTGGCGCGGCGCTGGCACGACCCGGCCTTTCCGAAGGCCTTCCCGTGGTTTGCCGCCGCGCGCTACTGGGACGACCACGTACGCCAGCTCGCCGAACAACTCGAGGCGCTGGCGGCGCCCCCACTCCGGTTATAGTGGCCGGATGGGCGAGCAGGACCCGATCCCGTGATGAGGCGTGGGGGTGCGACGGAGCGGTCGCTGACCTGGCACGGCGTGGTCGGGGCGCTCGCCGCCGCCTGCCTCGCGGGCGGCTGCCACTCGGACAACGGCTCCTCGGCCAATCCGTCCTCGCGCAGCACCGCGAAGCATCCGGTCGCGGCCGACGCCGCCGTCGATCCGGCGGTCGCCGAGGTGAACCGGACAATGGCGCCGGGCGTGCCGCTCGGTGCCGGTGCGAGCGCCGAGACCTCGCTCGACGTGCGCTTCAATCTCGCCTCGGTGCCGGCTCCCGGTGAAACGTTCAAGGTCGACGTCGCGGTACTGCCGGCGCTGACGGCGCCGGTCCTGCGGCTCGCGGTCACGGGCGGCGAGGGGCTGACGGTGATCGAGCCGGAGGGTCCCGTGAGCTTCGAGAAGGTGCAGGCGGGTTCGGTGGTGCGGCTCGCCGTCCGGGCGAGCTCGGCGGTCGCCGGCACACGCATCGTGCTCGTGCGCGCGACGCTGGACCTGCCAGGCGGGCCCGAGTCGCGGACCTTCGCCTATCCGCTCGTGGTGGGCGCGCAGGCGCCGCCGGCGCCGGCACCGTCCAGCGGCGGGCCCGGGACGAAGGGCGGCCCGCCCGCCACCCGCTGAGGCTTCTGGCCGGGGGGCTCCACGCGGTATAATGGGCGGCTTTCCGGCCAGCTCAGGCCGGGTCCCCTGAGTGCCCCCGCGTGATTTCCAAGCTCCGCAACATCGCGATCATCGCGCACGTCGACCACGGCAAGACGACGCTGGTCGACCAGCTGCTCAAGCAGTCCAACACCCTCGATGCGCGCAAGATCGTGCCCGAGCGGGTCATGGACTCGAACGACCTCGAGCGCGAGCGCGGCATCACGATCCTCGCGAAGAACACCGCGATCCGCTGGGGCGAATGGCGGATCAACATCGTCGACACGCCGGGCCATGCCGACTTCGGCGGCGAGGTCGAGCGCGTGCTGTCGATGGTCGACTCGGTGCTGCTGCTGGTCGACGCGGTCGACGGGCCGATGCCGCAGACCCGCTTCGTCACCCAGAAGGCCTTCCAGCACGGCCACCGGCCGATCGTGGTGATCAACAAGATCGATCGCGACGAGGCCCGCCCGGGCTGGGTGCTCGACCAGACCTTCGATCTGTTCGACCGGCTGGGGGCGACGCACGAGCAGCTCGACTTCCCGGTCGTGTACACCTCGGCGCTGCGCGGCTTTGCCTCGCTCGATCCCGAGCATCGCGGCGGGGACATGCAGGCGCTGTTCCAGGCGATCGTCACGCACTGCCCGGCGCCCCGCGTCGACGTCGACGGCCCGCTGCAACTGCAGGTCAGCCAGCTCGACTACTCGAGCTACGTCGGCACCATCGGCATCGGCCGCATCACGCGCGGCACGCTCCGCCGCAACACGCCGGTCGCGGTCGTCGGCCGGGACGGCGAGGCACGCAGCGAGCGCATCGGCCAGGTGCTCGGCTTCCTCGGGCTCGAGCGCGTCGAGGTCGAGGAGGCGAGCGCCGGCGACATCGTCGCCTTCGCCGGCATCGAGGCGCCGCAGATCTCGGACACGATCTGCGACCCCGAGCACGTGGATCCGTTGCCGGCACTGGTGGTCGACGAGCCGACCATCAGCATGACCTTCGAGACCAACACCTCACCGTTCTTCGGTCGCGAGGGCAAGTTCGTCACCAGCCGCCAGCTGCGCGAGCGGCTGCAGCGCGAGATCCTGCACAACGTCGCGCTGCGGGTCGAGGACATGGACGACCCGGACAAGTTCAAGGTCTACGGGCGCGGCGAGCTGCACCTCGGCGTGCTGATCGAGAACATGCGCCGCGAGGGCTACGAGCTCGCCGTGTCGCGGCCGCAGGTCGTGGTGCGGGTCGTCGACGGCGTGCGCCAGGAGCCCTGGGAGCAGGTGACCGTCGACATCGAGGAACGCTCGCAGGGCGGCATCATGCAGGCGCTCGGCGAGCGCGGCGGCCAGCTCACGAACATGGGCAACGACGGCCGCGGCCGCGTCCGCCTCGAGTACCTGATGCCGTCGCGCGGACTGATCGGCTTCCAGACGGAATTCCGCACGCTGACCTCGGGGACCGGGCTGCTCTACCACGTCTTCGACCACTACGGCCCGGTGGTCGACAAGATGCTCGCCAAGCGCTCGCTCGGCGTGCTGGTCTCGAACGGCGAGGGCGAGGCGCTCGCCTATTCGCTCTTCAACCTGCAGGAGCGCGGCCGGCTGTTCATCGGCCCGGGCGACGCGGTCTACGAGGGTCAGATCATCGGCATCCACAGCCGCGACAACGACCTGGTCGTCAACCCGCTGAAGGGCAAGAAGCTCACGAACATCCGCGCCGCAGGCAAGGATGAGAACGTGATCCTGACGCCGGCGCTGCGCTACACGCTCGAGCAGGCGATGGAGTTCATCGACGACGACGAGCTCGTCGAGGTGACCCCGAGCAACATCCGCCTGCGCAAGCGCTTCCTGAAGGAACACGAGCGCCGGCGCGCCGAGCGGGTCGAGTAGGGCCAGCCGCCTGGCCGGCGGGTCCGCGCCCACTCCGCGCCCAGGTCCGCCCGGGTTCTCGGGCCCGGGATTAGGGGCGGCTTAAGGCCGCTGGGAGGGCCTTGGCACGGGCCTCCGGCGGGCGGCGCCAGGCGCCCTGGACGGGCCTTCGCGGCGGCAGGCGGGGGCTCCGGGCCGGCCCGGTCTCGAGGGCCCGAGCGACCGTCGTGGCATCCGCGCACGGGGCTGGAAACGGCCTACGGAACCGGGACCCGCTTCACACCCCGGTTTAGGTGTTCTCCCTAACATCGTTAAATCGTTGGCCGACACGGCTGGCAGGGCTGCCTGGCCTCATGTCCTCGTCCCCAAGTCCGTCGCGGATCACGCCGCTCGCGCGCACCGACCCCGGTGGCGGGCGGGCGTCCGACACCGTCGATCCCGGTGCGACCGCGAGCCTGAGCGCCTCGACCACCCTGCCGAGCGGCTATTCGGGTCGCTACCCCAGCATCAACCGGACGCTCGCGCGGCAGCTGCGCGATGCCACCGTCAACGGCGAGCTCAACGTCGACCGCCTGATGGAGGCAGCGAGCCGCTACTACGACCAGGTCGACGAGGAGCGGCGCGGCATCGTCCGCTCGATGCAGCTGATGTCGGACGAGGCCCAGGAGCTCACGCGCGAGCTGCGTGAGCAGACCGCGAGCCAGCTGCAGGCGATCCTCGACCACGTCAAGGACGTGATCCTGACCGTCGACGCGTCGGCCTACATCGAGTCCTTCAACCCGACCGGCGAGCGCGTGTTCGGCTACTCGCAGGCGGAGATCATCGGCCGGCCGCTCTCCTTCCTGCTGCCCGACCTCGGCAGCGGCAACGCCAAGGTGCAGGACCGGCTCGAGCAGCTCGCGCTCAAGAGCGACGACACGCACGTCGACCTCGCCGCGCACGAGACCACCGGCCGCGCCAAGAGCGGCGAGAAGTTCGCGGCCGAGCTCGCCGTCTCGAAGGCCCGAGTCGGCCGCAAGATGGTCTACGTGCTCTGCCTGCGCGATGCGACCGAGCGCAAGATCGCCGAGGGCGCGACCCGCGAAAGCGAAGCGCGCTACCGGCTGCTGGTCGAGAACGCGCCCGAGGCGATCGTCGTGCTCGACGTCGAGATGGGTCGCTTCGTCGACTGCAACGACCACGCGCTGCGGTTCTTCAAGATGACCCGGCCGCAGCTGCTGTCGGCCGGCGCCGAGCAGATCAGCCCGCCGTTCCAGGCCGACGGCTCGCCGTCGTTCGGCGTGGTGCGCGGCTACATCGACCGGGCGCTGTCGGGCGAGACGCCGGTCTTCGAGTGGGTGCACCTCGACGCCAACGGCAAGGAGATGCCGTGCGAGGTGCGGCTCGTGGGCCTGCCGAGCGCCGGGCGCCGGCTGGTGCGCGGCTCGATCACCGACATCAGCGAACGCAAGCGCGCCGAGGTCTACGCGGCCGGCGAGCGCCGCGTGCTCGAGCGCCTCGCGTCGAACGCGCCGCTCGAGGCGGCGCTCGAGGCGATCACGGACGTCGTCGAGCGGCTGCACGCGGGCGATCGCTGCACCATCCGGCTGCTCGACGAGGACGGCATGCTGCGCCACGTGGTGGCTCGCAACCTGCCGCGCGAGTTCTGCCAGGCACTGCACGAGGTGCCGGTCGACCTGCGCTTCGGCTCGTGCGCGGCCGCGGTCTACCTCGCGCGCCAGGTGATCGTCGCCGACATCTCGACCGACCCGTTCTGGGAGTACCGCCGCGAGGCGGCGCTGCGCTCGGGCCTCAGGGCCTGCTGGTCGAACCCGATCCGCGCCTCCGACGGCAGCGTGATCGGCACGCTCGCCGTGTACCTGACGGCGCCGTGCGCGCCGGCGGGCCGCGACGCCGAGATGATGGCGCGGATGACGCAGCTTGCCGGCATCGCGATCGAGCGGCGCCGCGCGGAATCGGCGCTGCGCGCCTCCGAGGCGCGCTTCCGCGGGCTGTTCGAGCACGTCGTCGAGGGCGTCTACCAGAGCGGGCCGGACGGCCGGCTGAAGGCGGTGAACCCGGCGCTGGTGCGCATGCTCGGCTTCGACGAGCCCGGCCAGCTGATGGCGCTCGACTCGACCCGGCACCTGTACCTCTTCCAGGAGGTGCAGGCGGAGCTGCACGCGCGGCTCCTGCGCGACGGCGAGATCCGCAACGCCGAGTACGAGCTGAAACGGCCCGACGGCCGGGTCGTGACGGTGGTCGAGAACGCGCGCGTGGTGCGCGACGCCGCCGGCACCGTGCAGGGCTTCGAGGGCACGCTCTGGGACATCAGCGAGCGGCGGCGCGCCGAGCTCGCGGTGCACGCCGAGAAGGAGCGTGCGCAGGTCACGCTGCAGTCGATCGGCGACGCCGTGATCACCACCGACGCCGGCGGCGTGATCGACTACCTGAACCCGATCGCCGAGCAGCTGACAGGCTGGGCCCTCGACGAGGCGCGCGGCCGGCCGCTCGACCAGGTGCTGCGCATCGTCGAGGAAGGCGGCAGCGAGGGCGCGGAGAGCCTGATCGCGCGCTGCCTGCGCGAGGGGCGGGTCATCCTCGGCAACGACCAGTCGACGCTGGTGGCGCGCAACGGCCGCGAGGTCGCGATCCAGAACTCCGCCGCACCGATCCGCGACCGCGAGGGCAGCCTGCTCGGCACCGTGGTCGTGTTCCGCGACGTCAGCCGCGAGCGCCGCCTGCGGCGTGCGCTCTCTTACCAGGCGACCCACGACGCGCTGACCGGGCTGATCAACCGCCGCGAGTTCGAGCACCGCCTGCACGCCGCGCTCGACGAGACGCGCGGCGAGTCGCCGATCGTGCACGCGCTCGTCTACGTCGACCTCGATCAGTTCAAGATCGTGAACGACACCTGCGGTCACCCGGCCGGCGACCGGCTGCTGAAGCAGGTCACGAGCCTGCTGCAGACGCGGGTGCGCACCAGCGACACGCTGGCGCGGCTCGGCGGCGACGAGTTCGGCATCCTGCTGCAGGACTGCCAGCTCGAGCAGGCGATGAAGATCGCCGAGAGCCTGCGCCAGTCGATCCGCGAGTTCCGCTACGAGTGGAACGGCCAGCAGATCCAGATCGGCGCGTCGATCGGCATCGTCGGCATCGACCGCGCCAGCGAGTCGGTCGCCGCGGTCATGAGCGCGGTCGACGTCGCCTGCTACGCCGCCAAGGACGGCGGCCGCAACCGCGTGCACGTCTACGAGGCGGACAACGTGCCGGCGCGCCACAAGGAGATGCAGTGGGTCTCGCGCCTGCAGCGAGCCTCCGACGACGGCCGGCTCGAGATCTACTTCCAGCCGATCCTGCCGATCGGCCGCAACCGCGACCCGCAGCCGCACTACGAGCTGATGCTGCGGATGCGCGACGAGACCGGCAACCTGGTGCAGCCGATCGAGTTCATCCCGGCGGCCGAGCGCTACAACATGATGCCGGCGATCGATCGCTGGGTGGTGCGCCACGTGCTCGGCACCGTGCTCGGCCGCGGCCAGGTCGGCGAGCATGCGACGATCGCGATCAACCTCTCCGGCACGACCCTGTCCGACGAGGGCTTCCTCGAGTTCCTGCTCGGCGAGCTGACGCAGACCGAGATCCGGCCGGGCTCGCTGTGCTTCGAGATCACCGAGACGGCGGCGATCGCCTCGCTGACCAACGTCGTGTACTTCATGCGCGAGCTGCGTGACCGGGGCGTGCGCTTCGCGCTCGACGACTTCGGCTCGGGCCTGTCCTCGTTCTCCTACCTCAAGAACCTGCCGGTCGAGTTCCTGAAGATCGACGGCCAGTTCGTCGAGAACGTCTACCGCGACCCGGTCGACCGCAGCATGGTCGAGGCCATCTGCCAGGTCGCGCGGGCCATGCAGATCCGCACGATCGCCGAGCGCGTCGAGACCCCGGAAGTGCTGAGCACGCTCGCCGAGATCGGCGTCGACTACGCGCAGGGCTTCCTGATCGCGCGCCCGGCCCCGATCCGGGAGCTCGAGGCCTCGCTCGCCGCCAGCCGCCGCCGCTGATCCGTCGCCGCGGATCCGCCGCCGTCGCGGCGGCTCGTCTAGAATGCCGGCAACCGCCCCAGATCCGGCGAACCGTGGCGCACCCGACCGACTGCAGCGACCCACACCGGCAGACCGCCGGCTCCGAACCCGCCCGCGCGGCCGCGACGGCGCTGCTGGGTCCCGCCGATCCGCCGCCCTTCGAGCTGATCCACCCGCAGGGACGCGCGCCGTTGCTCGTGGTCTGCGACCACGCGAGCCGCGCGTTCCCGCGCGCGCTCGGCCGGCTCGGGCTGCCGGAGGAGGCGACCTGGCGGCACATCGCCTGGGACATCGGCGCGGCGGAGCTCACGCGCGCGCTCTGCGCGCGGCTCGACGCACCGGGCGTGCTGGCCGGCTATTCGCGGCTGGTGATCGACTGCAACCGGCGCCTCGAGGACCCGACCTGCTTCGTCGCCCTCGGTGACGGCCAGCCGGTGCCCGGCAACGAGGGCCTCGGCGAGGCCGAGCGCCTGCGGCGCGCGGCCGCGATTCACGAGCCATATCACAAGGCGATCGCGCGCCGGCTGCACGAGTTTCACGTGGCCGGCGTCGTGCCGGCGCTGCTCGCGGTGCACAGCTTCACGCCGGTGCTCGGGCGCGAGCCGCGGCCGTGGCACGTCGGCGTGCTGTGGGACCGCGATCCGCGCATCGCCGTGCCGCTCCTCGAGCGCCTGCGCGCCGAGCCCGGCCTCGTGGTCGGCGACAACCAGCCGTACTCCGGCCGACACCCGGCCGACTACACGATCGACCACCACGCCGAGAGCGCGGGCCTGCCGCACGTCTGCCTCGAGGTGCGCCAGGATCAGCTGCTGGCGCCGGCCGGCATCGCGGCCTGGGCCGAGCGGCTGGCGGCGGCGCTTGGCGGCATCCTCGCGGACCGCACGCTGTACGAGATCTGGCAGGCGCGCGAGCCGCGCCGTGAAGGGGGGAGTCGATGAGCATCCAGGAGCCGCCGTTCACGGTCGGGATCGAGGAGGAGTACCTGCTCGTCGACCTCAGGACCCGCGATCTCGACAACGACCCGCCGCACGGACTCGTCGAGGAGTGCCACCAGCTCGGCGGCGGCCAGGTGAGCCCGGAGTTCCTGCGCTCGCAGATCGAGGTCGGCACCAAGGTCTGCCGCACGATCCCGGAGGCCAAGGAGGACCTGAAGCGGCTGCGGCAGATCGTGGTCGACGTCGCCGGCCGGCACGGGCTCGCGCCGATCGCGGCCTCGACCCACCCGTTCGCGCGGGCGGTACAGCAGAAGCATACGGAGAAGGACCGCTACTTCGCGCTCGCCAAGGAAATGCAGGCCGCCGCGCGCCGGATGCTGATCTGCGGCATGCACGTCCACGTCGGCATCGACGACAACGAGCAGCGCATCGACCTGATGAACCAGCTGTCGTACTTCCTGCCGCACCTGCTGGCGCTGTCGACGTCCTCGCCGTTCTGGGAAGGGGAGCAGACGGGCTTTCGCTCGTTCCGGCTGACGGTGTTCAACGCGCTGCCACGCACCGGGCTGCCGGAGCGCTTCGCGAGCTGGGGCGAATACCAGCGCCACATCGACACGCTGATCCGCACCGGCCTGATCCAGGACACCTCGAAGATCTGGTGGGACATGCGCCCCAGCTGGCGCTACCCGACGCTCGAGACGCGGATCATGGACTGCTGCACCAGCGTCGAGGACTCCGCGTGCCTGGCCGCGCTGGTGCAGTCGACGCTGCGCATGCTGTACCGGCTGCGTGCCGGCAACCAGCAGTGGCGGATGTACGCCGACATGCTGCTCGCCGAGAACCGCTGGCGCGCGATGCGCTACGGTTCGGACGAGGGCCTGCTCGACCTCGCGCGGGCCGAGCTGATGCCGTTCGCGGAGCTGCTCGAGGAGCTGCTGGCGCTGATCCACGAGGACGCGGTCGCGCTCGACTGCGTGCGCGAGGTCGAGCATGCCCGCACGATCCTGAAGCGCGGCACCAGCGCGCACCGGCAGCTCCGGGTGTGGGAGGAGGCCAAGTCGAACGGCGCGAGCGAGCGCGAGGCGCTCTCGGCGGTGGTCGACTGGCTGGTCCGCGAGACCGCGAGCAACCTGAGCTAGCCAGCCCGGGGCGAATCCCCCCGCCGAGGCCGGCAGGCCGCCGCCCACGTCCCCCCGGCAATCACGACTGGCCGACCGCACCCCTGCGTGCTCCGATGCTGGAGACTCCGCGTCGCACCGGCCCGGGGTGCCGGGCGACGCGCCGGCCGCGTGCCGGCGGCCACCGGCCTGCATCCGGAGATTGCGCCCCGGATGCAAATGGATTTCGCAGAAACCACCACCAAGTGACTGAACTCGCGGGGATTAAACGAACTGCAACGAGCGCCCTCTAACCTCGTCAGATCCGCTGCTACTGGAGCCGCCATGCCGGACACCGGTGCCCGTCGCTTCCGCCTCGACCCGATCCTGTCGCAGTTCGTCCCGCGGCCGGTCGCCCAGGTGCTCGCGCCGCCGCTCGAGTCGCTGCTCGCGCTGCGCCGCTGCGAACGCACCTACGAGGCGCTGAGCCACGGGGTCGACCCGCGCCGCTTCGCGCTCGAGGCCCTCGAGGCGCTCGACGTCGAGTTCGAGCCGAGCGGCGCACTCGAGGCCGTGCCGGCGAGCGGTCCGCTGATCGTCGTCGCGAACCACCCGTTCGGCGGCATCGAGGGGCTCTATCTCTACACGCTGCTCGCCGGGCGGCGCACGGACGTGCGGGTGCTCGGCAACGAAATCCTCGGCCAGATCCCGGAGTTCGCGCCGGCGGTCATCGCCGTCGACGTGCTCGGCGGGCGCGGCGCCGCGCGGCGCAACGCCGCCGCGATGCGTGCCGCAATCCGCTGGGTCGAGGGCGGCGGGGCGCTGCTGGTCTTCCCGGCCGGCGAGGTCGCGACCGTCGATCGCCGCTCGCGCACGGTCGTCGATCCGGCCTGGCACCCGTCGATCGCCCGGCTTCTGCGGCTCGCGCGCGCGCCGGTGGTCCCGGTCTACGTCAGCGGCGGCAACAGCCGGCTGTTCCACGCCGCCGGGCGTCTGCACCCGCGACTGCGCACGGCGCTGCTGCCGCGCGAACTCTTCAACAAGCGCGGCCGGCACATCCCGGTGAACATCGGGCGCCCGATCCCGCTGTCGCAGCTGGATGCGATCGGCGGCGACGAACTCCTGTCGGATTACCTGCGCCTGCGGGTGTATGCACTCGCCTGCGAGTCGCCGTCGCTCGAGGTCCCGCGGGCGGCGATGGCACCGGCGGCGGCGGAGCCGGTCGGCGAGGCCATCGAGCCGGCGCGCCTCGCCGCCGAGCTCGCGCAACTCGACCCGTCGCAGCGCCTCGCGGCAGGCAACGACCTCGAGGTCTGGCACGCGACCCAGGCGCAGGCGCCGGACGTGCTGCAGGAGATCGGCCGGCTTCGCGAGCTCACCTTCCGCACGGTCGGCGAGGGCACCGGCCGCGCGCGCGACCTCGATCTGTACGACCGCTACTACGATCACCTGTTCGTCTGGAGTCCCGCGAGCCGCGAGATCGTCGGCGGCTATCGCATCGGCGCGGTCGACCGGATCTACGAGCGCTACGGGACCCGCGGCCTCTACACCCACACGCTGTTCGACTTCCGGCACTCGCTGCTGCCCTCGCTCGGCCCGGCGCTCGAGATCGGCCGCTCGTTCGTGCGGCCCGAGTACCAGCGCAGCTTCGCGCCGCTGCTGCTGCTCTGGAAGGGCATCGCGGCCTACGTCGTCGCGCACGCCCGCTACCGCGTGCTGTTCGGGCCGGTCAGCATCAGCAACGACTACTCGTCGGCCTCGCGCGCACTGATCACGGGCTTCCTGCGGGCGCAGAGCGCGGATGTCGCGCGGGCGCGCCTGGTGCGGCCGCGCAACCCGCTGCCGAACGGCGGCGGCGCACGGCTCGTGCGCCGCGAGGCCGCCGAGGTCGGCGGGCTCGACGTGCTCGAGAGCGTGGTCGCCTCGCTCGAGTCCGACGGCAAGGGCGTGCCGGTGCTGCTGCGCCAGTACCTGAAGCTCGGCGCCAAGGTGCTCGGCTTCAATGTCGACCCGGCCTTCGGCCACTCGATCGACGTGCTGGTGGCGGTCGACCTGATGGAGACCGACGAGCGCGTGCTCGCCAAGTACATGGGGCGTGCCGCGGCCGAGTCGTTCCGGGCCGGGCACCGCGCGCGCCTCGGCGTGCGGGAGGCGCGGCGCACGGCCTGACCGTCGCTGCCGCGGGCGCCCCGCGCCGGGTGCGCCCGGCTCAGCGCCGCCGCGCCACCACCACCAGCTCGCGCCCGACCCGCAGCTGCTCGAGCAGCTGCGTGCGCCGCGCCTCGCCGAGCACCTGCGACAGCAGCCGGTTGACCTTGTAGCTGTTCGTCAGGCGCAGGATGCCGCGGTCGCCGCCGGGCGCGATCGACGACACGTGCAGGATCTCGAAGCTGCCGCGCAGCAGCCGCCGCAGCTCGGCGACCGAGGGCCAGTGACGGATCTGGCCGCGCCGCTGCGGGTCGAGCTGCGAGCTGCGGTTCCAGACGAACGGGTTCTGCGTCATCAGCGCGAAGATCCCGCCGACCCGCATCAGCGAGGCAATCTTGTCGATGAAACGCGGCTGGTCCCGGACGTGGGCGATGGTGTCGGCGCTGACCACGAAATCGTAGGGCCCGGCGAGGTCCAGCTGCTCGAAATCGCCGGCGCGGAACTCGAGGGCCGGGTAGCGACGCCGGGCCTCGGCGATCGACTCTGGCGACAGGTCGACGCCGGTGACCCGGCCAAAGGCGGACAGCTGGTCGCACAGCCAGCCCGTGCCGCAGCCGACGTCGAGGATCCGGCGCGGCTCGCTGGTGCTCGCCGCCCAGGCGCGCGCCACCTCGCACTGGCGCTGCATGAACCCGTCAAAGCGGTCGACGCGATACTGCCGGTTCCAGCCGTCCCAGAACGCGACCTGTTCGGGCTCGCTCGGTCCGTTGATCATGGGCTCCGTGCCTCTGGTGCGCGCGCCGTCCATCCCCGGGCCATTATCACGACCCAGGGTTTCGGCGTCTGTTGCGTCGAATGCGGATGACCGCCGGCGCATCGCCGCGCGCTCCCGGGGCGAGGCGGTCGCGCTGGCGATCCGCGATGATCGACCGCGACGGCGCGCGCGGCGGCGCCGGGCGCCGGACCCTCGGGACGCCGGACAGGGACGGCGGGGCGGGGGGGCGGGACGCGGCGCGAGCCCCTGTTCCGGCACGATCCCGCCTGTCCGCCCGCGGATCGGGGGCGTTGGTCATCCCCGGCCGGGTGTGACAAGCTAGCGCCGGTTCCCGGGAAAAATCCCGTTATGTATCTGTGGCTTGCATGCACTCCCTGAGCGACCCCCTGAGCCGGCGCGTCTGCGTCGCGCCGATGATGGACTGGAGCGACCGGCACTATCGCCACATGATGCGGCTGCTCGCGCCGCGCGCGCTCCTCTACACCGAGATGGTGGTCGCCGACGCGGTGGTCCGCGGCCGGCGCGCCCGGCTCCTCGACTTCGATCCGATCGAGCGCCCGCTCGCGCTGCAGCTCGGCGGCTCGGTCCCGGCCACCCTCGCGGCGGCCGCGCGCATCGGCGCCGACTGGGGCTACGATGAGATCAACCTCAACGTCGGCTGCCCGAGCGAGCGGGTGCAGAACGCGACCTTCGGCGCGTGCCTGATGGCGCGCCCCGCGCTGGTCGCCGAGTGCGTCGCCGCGATGCGCGCCGCGGTGCCGCTGCCGGTGACGGTGAAGTGCCGCATCGGCATCGACGACGAGGACAGCGAGGAGTTCCTGTTCCGCTTCGTCGACACGGTCGCGCTCGCCGGCTGCGATACGTTCATCGTGCACGCGCGCAAGGCGATCCTCGCCGGCCTCTCGCCGAAGGAGAACCGCGAGATCCCGCCGCTGCGCTATCCGACCGTGTGGCGCCTGAAGCGCGAGCGGCCGGGGCTGACGATCGTGGTCAACGGCGGCCTCACGGACCTGGCTGCGGCCGAGGCGCAGTGGCGGCACGTCGACGGCGTGATGCTCGGACGCGCGGCGTACCACGATCCGTACCTGCTCGCCGCGCTCGACCGGCGCGCGTGGCCGGCGCCGGTCGAGGCGGCGCCCGAACCGCCGGCGCTCGTCGCGGCACTGCGTCCGTACGTCGAGGCGCGGCTCGCGGCCGGCGAGCGCCTCGCGTCGATCAGCCGCCACCTGCTCGGGCTCTACGCCCGACGGCCGGGCGCGCGCGCGTTTCGCCGCGTGATCTCCGAGCTCGCACCGCGTCCCGGTGCGTCGTTCGCCGTGCTCGAGGCAGCCCTTAAGGCCGCCGAGGCGCAGCTGCCGCGTGCGGCGATGGCCTGAATCACGCCCCGGGGCCGCGCGGTGGCCGGCCGGGGGAATATGACAAGTCGTATATAATCCCGCCCGCCATGCCCAAGGACATCGAGCTCGCGATCCTGTTTGCCGACGTCGTCGGCTCGACGCAGCTGTACGAGATGCTCGGCGACGCGAAGGCGCGCGAGATGGTCGGCACCTGCATCGACATCATGAAGGGCGCGACCGAGCGGCATGGCGGCACCGTCATCAAGACGATGGGCGACGAGGTCATGGCGACCTTCGCGATGCCGGACGAGGCGATCAACGCCGCGAGCCAGATGCAGCGCGAGATCACGCTGAACCCGGGCCTGCAGGCCGGCACCACGCACGTCGCGATCCGCATCGGCTGCCACTTCGGTCCGGTGGTGCTCGAGAACCGCGACGTGTTCGGCGCCGCGGTCCACACCGCGAACCGCATGACGAGCCAGGCGAAGGCCGGCCAGATCATGACGACCGTGACGATGGTCGAGCGGCTCTCGCCCGAGTGGAAGAGCGCGGTGCGCCAGATCGACGTCGCGACGCTGAAGGGTCGCAGCCACGAGGTCGCCCTCTACGAGGTGCTGTGGCAGACCGAGGACATCACGAGCATGCTGCCGGCGATCGCGCTCGCCAACCGCGAGACGCACCGGCCGCGGCGGCTCCGGCTGCGGTTCCAGGGCGAGGAGATCGTGCTCGACGACCAGCGCACGCACGTCACCATCGGCCGCGCCGACGACAACGATCTGATCGTGAAGGGCAACCTTATCTCGCGCCTGCACGCGCGGATCGAGGCCTCGAAGGCGCGCTTCGTGCTGATCGACCAGTCGACCAACGGCACGTTCGTGCACGGCGCGGCCGGCGACGAGCAGTTCGTGCGCCGCGACAGCCTGCCGATCCGCGGCGAGGGGCTGATCGGTCTCGGCCGGGCCCCCGAGCGGGATTCCCTGCAGACGATCCGCTTCGTCTGCGAGGAATAGCTCAGCCGAAGCGCTTCAGAACTTCGTCGAGCTCGCGCCGCATCACCGGCGGCAGCCGCGCGCCGTACTGGTCGAACTCGCCGGCCAGGTGCGCGAGGTCGGAGCGCCAGGCGGGCGCATCGACCGCGAGCAGCTCCGCAAGCGACGCCGGCGGCAGCTCGAGCCCGTCCAGATCGAGGTCTTCGCGGGCCGGCATCGCGCCGATCGGCGTGTCGAGCGCGCCCGCGCGGCCGGCGACGCGCTCGATCATCCACTTCAGTACGCGCAGGTTCTCGCCGAAGCCCGGCCACAGGAAGCGGCCGCCGGCGTCCTGGCGGAACCAGTTGACGTGGAACAGCTTCGGCGGGCGCGTCAGGCGCTCGCCGATCGCGAGCCAGTGCTGCCAGTAGTCGCCGAAGTTGTAGCCGGCGAACGGCTTCATCGCCATCGGGTCGCGGCGCAGCACGCCGACCTTGCCGGTGATCGCCGCGGTGGTCTCCGAGGCGACCCCGGCACCAACCAGCACGCCGTGCCGCCAGTCGCGCGCCTCGAACACCAGCGGCGCGAGCGCCCGGCGCCGGCCGCCGAAGATGATCGCCGACAGCGGCACGCCGGCGGCGGCATCGGACTCGGCGGCGTAGCAGGGGTTGTTGCGGGCCGAGACCGTGAAGCGCGAGTTCGGGTGCGCGGCCGGGCCGTTCTTCGGGTCGTACGGCCGTCCCTGCCAGTCGATGGCCGGCGTGCCCTCGAGTCCCTCCCACCACGGGTCGCCCTCGGCGGTCAGCGCCACGTTCGTGAAGATCGTGTCGTGGCGGACCATGTCGTAGGCGTTGCGGTTGCTCTTCGCGTTGGTGCCGGGCGCAACGCCGAAGTAGCCGGCCTCGGGGTTGATGGCCCACAGCCGGCCGTCGGGTCCCGGGTGCAGCCAGGCGATGTCGTCGCCGAGCGTGCGCACCTTCCAGCCGGGCATCGAGGCTGGCGGCACCAGCATCGCGAGGTTGGTCTTGCCGCAGGCCGAGGGGAAGGCGGCGGCGACGTAGTGGGTCTCGCCGGCCGGGCTCTCGAGCGCGAGCAGCAGCATGTGCTCGGCGAGCCAGCCCTCGGTCCGCGCCTGCCAGCTCGCGATCCGCAGCGCATGGCACTTCTTGCCGAGCAGCGCGTTGCCGCCGTAGCCCGAGCCGAAGCTCTTGATCGAGAGCTCCTCAGGGAAGTGCATGATGAAGCGCCGCTCGGGGTCGAGCTCGCCGATCGAGTGCAGGCCGCGCACGAAGACGCCGTCGCGGCCGATGCGCGCGAGCGCGGCGTCGCCCATGCGGGTCATCAGCCGCATGCTGAGCGCCACGTACGGGCTGTCGGTGATCTCGACGCCGCAGCGCGCGTACGGCGAGTCGATCGGGCCCATGCAGTAGGGCACCACGTACATCGTCCGGCCGCGCATCGCGCCGCGGAACAGCTCGTCCATCTTGCGGTGGGCGGCGTCCGGCGCCATCCAGTGGTTGTTCGGGCCGGCGTCGGCCTCGCTCTTCGTGCAGACGAAGGTGAGGTGCTCGACGCGCGCGACGTCGTTCGGGTTCGAGCGATACAGGTAGCAGCGCGGGTAGCGCTCGGCGTTGAGCGGCAGCAGCTCGCCGGCCCTGACCAGCTGTTCGGTGAGCTCGGCGGCCTCGGCGTCGCTGCCGGTGCACACGTGCACCGCCTTCGGCTCGGTCAGCGCCCGGACCTCCTGCACCCAGCGGGCGACCGCCTCCGGCATGTCGGGGGAGGAGGCGGCGGGATGCACGGCGGGTTTGGCCATCATGGCGCTCGGTGGTCTAGGGGGATCCCCGGGCCCCGGATTATACGAGCGCCCCCGCGGATGCGGCGGTGCGGTACCCCACGATGGCGATGCCGGCGCTGTGACCCGCGAGCGCGGTGGCGCGCGCCGCGCCGCGCGATCGCGGCGATCCGGCGGCCGGGATCGGCGCTCAGGCGACCCGGTAAATATTATTTATAAACAGAGTATTAGATAAACATACTCGTGTGAATTGTCAGACTGGGCGCTAGCGGATGCGGTGCGCCGCGATGGTCACCTGGGTGCGGCTGCGGGTGCCGACCTCGACCTCGGTGCGCCCGTCGTTGGCGAGGAACCAGGGCAGCGGCAGGTTGTCACTGACGACGGTCAGCACATGCCTCCCGGCCGCCACGACCGGGAACTCGAACCGACCGTACGCGTCGGTCTGCACCGAGAATCGGCCGTCGAGCACCACGGTGACGTTCGGTGCGCCGGCCTCGCCGTTGTCGAGCCGGCCGTCATCGTTGGCGTCGAGGAACACGGCCCCGGCCAGCGCGCCCGCGCCACCGCCGGGCGCGCCGCCGAGCGGCGCGAAGTGCGCGCCGGCGGCGCGCTGGTAGCGCACCGTCAGGAAGCCGCCGCGCTCGCGCACCGCGGGCACCGGCATCTCCGACGGCGGCGTCAGCGGCGAACTCACCGTGATCGGCGTCCACGAGCCGACCGTGCTGTCGTAGTAGGTCGCGAGCAGCTGCCACGACGAGGACAGCTGCCAGTTCAGCGTCACCGTCGCCGCGACACCGGGCGCCGCGCGACCCTCGACCGCGCTCGACCAGCGGACGTTGGCCTCGAGCGAGAGCCCGTTCGTGAGCTGGCCGCCGCCATTGACGGCGAGGCCGAGCACGGTGCTCGACTGCGGCGCGTCGTCGATCAGCGCGCCCTGGATGCGTTCCAGCGAGAGCGTCGTGTTGAGGCGAAAGCCCTGTAGCGTCGACCAGGCCTGATCGAGCGCGAGCGAGACCTCGCTGCCGGTCGGCGTGTGCGCGGTGTCGGCCTGCACCCGGCCGGTACCGAAGCGGTTGGCGTGGTCGACGTAGCCCTCGGCGGACCAGCTGGCGCCGCCGCCCGTGTGGCTCAGGTTCGCCACGCCACCGACACCCCAGTCACGTGACAGCTGGTAGCGCGCGTCGCTCGTCAGGAAGGTGGTATTGGCGCCGAGGCCCGAGACCGAGCGCACGGCGTCGATGCCGACGTCGGCGAGCCACTGGCGGCTCTGGTAGCCGAAGCGGTAGTAGCCGCCCTGCGCGTCGTTCGAGATCAGCTGGTTGCCCCAGGTGAGGTCCGGGTCGATGCGAAAGAGGCCCGCGCTCTGCTGGATCCGGCCGCGGACGACGCTGCCGTCAACCCAGCCGCCGATGCCGTTGCCGAGGCCCGAGACGCTGCCGTCGAGCACGTTGAGCTGCAGGCGAGCGCCCTTGGTCTCGTAGAGCGCGCTCGCAAGCCCGGTGGTCGCCGAGAGCCTCTGGCCGAGGTCGACCAGCGGCCCGGCGGCGAGGGCGACGTCGTGCGCCTCGATCAGCTGCCCGCCCACGGTCCAGTGGGCGGCGGGCGACCACTGCACGCCGGCGGCGGCGGTCGAGCCGCCGAGCGTCGCGAAGCCCGGTACCGCGAGGCCCGCGTACAGGCCCGGCTCGCCGCCACCGGCCGTGATCTGCAGGCCGTGCGGGCCGCGCCACTCGGTGGTGAGTCCCTCCATCGGCGTCGTCGGCAGGTAGAAGCGCGGCTGCAGCCGCGCGAGCGCGATCTCGGCGGCATTGATGTCGCCGAGCGCATTGTCCGCGACCCAGCCGCCGTCGAAGGCCAGGCCGCGCTCGCGCAGGCTCACGAGACCGCGGCCGTGCGACGGCGCGCCCGGCTCGTCGCCGCCGCCGTGCACGGCGCCCTCGAGCGACCAGGCACCGTAGGCGGCGGTCTCCCACTGCGCCTTCGCCACCAGCCCTCGCTCGGTGATCGAGTGGTCGGCGTCGCCCTCGCTCGAGCGCAGCCGCGCGAGCACGCCATCCACCTGCAGCGAGCGCGCGAGCCCTGCCGCGGCATCGTCCGGCGCGAGCTCGTCGCTCAGCACCTCGGGCGCGAGCGTGCCGCCGGCGATGTAGCGGTCCTGGTAGGCGGGCGGTTCGGCCGGGAGCGGCGACTGGGCCGCGGCGAGCGCGGCGAGTGCAAGGCCCCCCAGCCCGCAGAGGCCCGGCGCGAGCCGGCGAGCGGGCGGGATGGACACGGTCACTACTCAAACGTCTGGTTGAGCTCGGTCTTGCGCTGGCCCCACTCGAGCGTGCCCTTGACCGTGACCGGGAAGGTCAGCGTCGGGTGGTCCTCGAGCGTCGAGGAGGGCGACAGGAACACCTCGCGGACCTCGCCCGGCAGGATCGGGAAGTCGGAGGGCGTGAAGTCGTAGCTGACGCCCTTGGCGTCCTTGCCCGTCAGGAAGCCGCCCATCCGGCCGTGCGCGTTGCCGGCGTTGTGGACCTTCAGCGTCGGTACCGGCTGGCCGTTCAGCGTCGCGATCTCGGGGCCGAAGACCTCGAGCTCGGGACCGGCCGCGCCGATCGTCACGTAGACGATCACGCCGATGCGGCCGGTGACCGGCACGTCGAGGCCGGGGCCGCGCGCCAGCGAGGGCTCCGCGCCCTCGATCATGATCGCGAAGCGGCACTCGCCGGCCGGCGCATCGGCGGGCACCTCGACCTGGAAGCGGTAGCGGACGCTGCCGGCGCCCGGCACGACGACCTCCGGGCGCTCGATCGCGACCCACGGCCGGCAGCTGCCCGGCTGCAGGTCCTCCTGGAAGCTGACGCTGAAGTCCTGCCCGAGGCTCCAGTCGGCGGTGCGCACGTGATACCGGGCCGCCGCGGTCGAGCGGTTGCTGATCTCGAAGGCGCCGCGCAGCGACTTGCCCGGCGCGCTCGCGAGCTCGAAGCGCGGCGGCGACACCAGCGCGGCGAAGCCCTGCGCGCGGACCTGGGCGGGCGCGGCGAGCACCGCGAGGCAGAGGCAGCCGGCAAACAGAATCCGTCGCATGGTCATTCCTCGTCCATCTCGAAGCGCAGGTTCACGGCGAACGGCCGGCGCACGAGGCGGCCGTCGACGCTGAACTGGAAGGTCACGATGTCCTCGATCACGCCGCTCGTGATCGGCCCGGCGTAGAGCAGCGTGCGGCTGCCGGACTGCACCTGGCCGGCGGCGAGCCGGCCCTGCGTCGTCCAGGTCGCGGTCAGCGGGCCGGGCGGCTGCGCCGGCAGCGACAGGAAGATGCGGCCGCGGCGGTGCAGCCACGGCTGCACGTTGAGGTGCACCCGCAGCGTCGTGCGCCCGGTGAGCGCCATGCCCTCGGCGCCGTGTGCCGGCGCCGCGGATTTCCAGCGCAGGTTGACGTTCGGCTCGAGGCTGGTCGTGCCGGCGTCATCGATGATCTTGGTCGCGGCGCCGGCCGCGGACAGCCAGATTATGGCGAGTGCCGGGACCAAAAAAAAACGCGCTCGGAACGGGGTCGGGGATCGGCTCATGGCGCGCTCAGCGTGTAGGTGACGCGCCCGGTGAAGGTGCCGGAGGCGGGGACGATGTCGTTGACGTAGGAGAAGTTCCAGCAGCTCTCGTTCCAGGAGTTGCTGGCCATCGTGCCGACGGTCTGCACGCCGCCGGCGACGAAGGTGCCGGCCGGGAAGGGCTCGGTGCCGCTGTCGCCGATGCCGCTCGAGGTCCACTGGATCTTCGAGAACGGGATCGTCGCGCCGCTCGCGTTCACGAGCGCGGCCGGCACCGTCGCGGTCACGCGCGCCGCGGCGGTCGAGCCGCCGGCGGTGCGGTAGAAGCCGCCGATGTAGAGCTGGCTCGGCACGGTGCAGAACGTGAAGCTGTCGTAGAAGCTCTGCGCCTGCGTGCTGTCGGTCGTCATCGCCTGGGCCGCGCCGTTGCCGACCGCGGTCGAGGGCACCGTCGTCGAGACCTGGTTGACGGTGTTGTTGTTGCCGGGATTGCCGTTGCTGATGTAGTTCTTCGTGAACGTGCCGACGCCGACCTGCAGGAAGACCGTCAGCGGCGCGGCCGGGGTCAGCGTCACGGTGTACGCGGAGGCAGCCGGCGCCGCGGCGAGTGCCGCGGCGCCGAGCAGCATCCCGTACCAGCCGGAGGAGCGCCCGGCACGGCCGCCGTCCCGGCGCGGGCGCGCCCGGCGGGACGCGAGCGGGGAGTTGGCGGGGTGCATGGCGGTCAACCGTCGGCCTTAGGGCATCGTCGCGGTGTAGGTCACGCGCCCGTTGTTGGTGTTGATGCCACCGTAGGTACCGGTCGGCACCATCGCGGCGTTCGCGTACGCGAAGGTCCACTTCGCGTCCTGCACGATCACCTTCGAGGCCGGCGCCGTCAGCACGATGTTGTTGCTCGCGCCGTTCGCGAGCGTCGGCGCCGCCAGCGCCGTCGCCGAGGTCAGCGTCGAGGCCGTCGTCGTGATCTGCGTGAACGGGATCGAATCGCCGTTGCCGTTGCTGAGTGCGCCGGTCGCGGTCGCGTTCAGCGTCACGTTGCCGCTGTTGCTGACGACCGCGGCGGTCTCGACGCCGCCGGTGAGGTCGCCGCCCGTGCCGGCGATCGCGCTGCCGCTGCCGACCTGCGCCGCGGTCGGCGAGAAGGTGATCAGGTCGATGGCGCCGTTGGAGGTCAGCGCGCCGGTCGAGTAGCTCGAGCCGGTGCCGACGCGCAGGTAGAGGATCTTCGGGATCACGATCGAGAAGTCCACGTGCGCGGTCGCGCCCGGCGCGCTCGTCGCGGCGCCGGTCTGCACGTTCGACTCGGCGAATGCCGCGAGGGGCAGCGCCAGGGTCGCTGCGCCCAGCAGGGTCTTCAGGGCTACGGAGGTCTTCATGAATCTGCTTCCTGTGCTGATGGAGGGATGCTGGGGCACGACACGGGCGGTCTCCCGCCCGGACCCACGCCCGGTTCCGCCTCATGCGGCTCCGGACGCGACGCGATGATTAATGGAGTGGATTACGGCGACCTTGAATTAAGTCGCAAATCGGCACTGCGCGGCTCAAGTTCGCGGGCGCGTGGCCGATACCGGTGCAGGATCTGTGCGCCAGTTCGCAGGCCGCCGCGCGGGCGCGTGCGGCCGACTGTGAACCATGCACGGCGACGGAACGGCTGCGGGACGGCCGGCGCGAGGGCGCGCGCGACCGCTAGGCCCGCCCGGGAATCACGGCGCCTAGGGCAGGGCGACCGTGCAGATGACCGGGCGCTGGTCGACGATCGCCGGTCCGTGGCCCGCGGCGGTGGCGGCGATCGGGCGCGGTGCGGCGAGCCGGCAGCCTGCCTCCTCGCGCAGCACCACGCCCCGGCCCGCGCGCACGAGCAGCGTGCCCGAGAGGCTGGTACCCACCGTCGTACTGGCGGTCAGCAGCGCATGACGCGTATTGCTCTCGACCGCCACCCGCGGCGCGCCGCCGGCCGCGATCGGCTCGGGCTCGAGCCGCAGCGCGAGCATCGGCGGGATCACGATCTTGAAGTCGAGGTGCGCGCTCGCACCCGTCGACTTCGTGTGGGCGCCGCTCTGCAGGCTCGATTCCGCGACCGCGCCGCCGGTCGCGAGCAACGCCGCGAGCACCGCGACGAGGCGGGCGCGCGGGCGGGCGGGGCGAGGCGGGTTCGGCATGGGCATCCCGGCACGAGGACCACAGCGGTGCGATTCCGCCGGCCGCCCGAGGGCGGCGTCGCGGGGATCGCACCCGGTATATCGGCCGGCGGGAGCCCGACTGGAGCGCCCAAGCCTCTATAATCGGCCCGAACGCCCGCACGGCCGCCGTCCCGGCGTGCGCCGGGACGGCGGCCGCTGGACGATCCACGAGTGCCCGACCTTCGATTCCTGCTCGGCGAGTCCGGGCCGCTCGCCGAGACCGTGTCCGGGTTCCGGCCGCGGCGCGGCCAGCTCGCGATGGCGCTCGCGGTCGAGGCGGCGCTCGCCGCGCGCGGCCGGCTCGTGGTCGAGGCCGGCACCGGCACCGGCAAGACCTTCGCCTACCTGCTGCCGGCGATCCTCTCGGGTCGCCGCGTGATCGTCTCGACCGGGACGCGCACCCTGCAGGACCAGCTCTACCACCGCGACCTGCCGGCGGTCAGTGCCGCGATCGGCCGGCCGGTCCGGGTCGCGCTCCTGAAGGGTCGCGCCAACTACCTCTGCCGGCACCGGCTCGCGCTCGCGCACGGCGCCGGCGACGAGCTGCCCGGGCTCGCGCGGCAGGGCCGGCGCATGCTCGCGCGCATCGACGCCTGGGCCCGGATCACCTCGACCGGCGACACCGGCGAGCTCGAGTCCGTGCCCGACACCGAGCCCCTGTGGTCGCAGGTGACCTCGACCCGCGACAACTGCCTCGGGCAGGACTGCCCGGAGTTCCGCGACTGCCACGTCGTCGCGGCGCGCCGCGCCGCGCAGGCCGCCGACCTCGTGATCGTCAATCACCACCTGCTGCTCGCCGACCTCGCGCTCAAGGAAGAGGGCTTCGGCGAGCTGCTGCCGGGGGCCGACGCGGTGATCCTCGACGAGGCGCACCAGTTCCCGGACGTCGCTGCGCAGTTCTTCGGCACCCGGGTCGCCTCGCGCCCGCTGCTTGCGCTCGCCCGCGACACGCTGGCCGAGCTCACCCGCGCGGGGCTGCTGGATGGCACGGCGCGAGCCACCGTCGAGGCGCTCGAGGGTGCGGTCGCCACGCTCGGCCGGGTGCTCGCGGGCCTCGGCGAGCGCATCGACTGGCCCTTGCTGCCGGACGCGGCGCTCGAGGCGGCGCACGAGCTCGCCCGCGCGCTCGCGGCCGCCGCCGAGCGCTTCGGCGAGCCGGCGCTCGAGTCGGCGGGCGTGCGCCAGTGCGGGCGGCGGGCACTCGAGGCCGGCGCGCGCCTGACGACGATCCTCGAGTCCGACCCGGGCGAGGGCCTGCGCTGGGCCGAGTCCGAGGCGCGCGGCTACAGCCTCGAGTGGACGCCCTTCGAGGTCGCGGCGCGGCTGCGCGCGCACTTCGACGCGCGGCCCTGCGCCTGGGTCTGCACCTCGGCGACGCTCGCGGTCGACGAGGACTTCAGCCACTTCACCGGCCGCATGGGCCTCGGCGATGCCGACTGCCTGCGCGTCCCGAGCCCGTTCGACTACGAGAACCAGGCGCGCCTGTACCTGCCGCGCGGCCTGCCGGCGCCGGCCGACCCCGGCTACACGGCGGCGCTGATCGAGGCGGCGCTGCCGCTGGTGCGCGCGGCCGGCGGCCGCTCGTTCCTGCTGTTCACGAGCTACCGGGCGCTCGGCGAGGGCACGCGCCGGCTGCGCGCCGCGCTCGGGCCGGGCGACGCGTTCCCGGTGCTGGTGCAGGGCGAGGCGCCGCGCGATGCGCTGCTGAGGCGCTTCCGCGAGCTCGGCAACGCGGTGCTGCTCGGTACCGGCAGCTTCTGGGAGGGCGTCGACGTCCGCGGCCCGGCGCTGTCGCTGGTCGCGATCGACAAGCTGCCATTCGCGGCGCCCGACGATCCGTTGCTGAAGGCGCGGCTCGAGGGACTGAAGCGCGCCGGCCGCAACGGCTTCCTCGAGTACCAGGTGCCGCAGGCGGTACTCGCCCTCAAGCAGGGCGTCGGCCGGCTGATCCGCGATCCCGACGACTTCGGCGTGGTGCTGCTCGGCGATCCGCGGCTGACGACCAAGGGCTACGGTCGCGCGTTCCTCGCGAGCCTGCCGCCGATGGGCGTGACGCGCGAGCGCGACGAGGCGGTCGCGTTCCTGCGCCACCACCTCGGCAGCCTCGCACCGACCGGCACGCCGTGAAGCTGCTCGCGCTCGACACCGCGACCGAGGCCTGCAGCGCGGCGCTCAGCGTCGACGGCGTGCTCGCGGTGCGCGAGGCGGTGATCGGCCGGGGGCACGCCGAGCGCGTGCTCGAGATGGTCGACGAACTCCTGACCGAGCGCCGCGTCGCGCTGCGCGCGCTCGACGCGATCGCCTTCGGCCGCGGCCCCGGTGCCTTCACCGGCGTGCGGATCGCGGTCAGCATCGCGCAGGGACTGGCCTTCGGCGCCGAACGCCCGACCGTCGCGGTGTCGGACCTGGCCGCGCTCGCCCGGCAGGCGCTCGACCGCGCCGACCTCGAGTTCGGGCCCGAACCCGCCGCCGAGGCGCTGGTGGCGCTCGATGCCCGCATGGGCGAGGTGTACTACGCGCGCGCCCGCCGTACCGCCGCCGGCGGCATCGCGCTCGCCGAGGAGGGGCTCGGCGCGCCGGGCGTGGTCTGGCGCGCACTGCCGTCGGCGCCGCGCCGGGTGGCGGCGGGCCACGGCTTCGGCCGGTACCCCGAGCTCGCCGCCGGGGCGGGCGGAGCGCTCGCCGCCTGCTGGCCGGAACTGCTGCCGCGGGCCCGGGAGATCGCCGGGCTCGGGGTGCTCGCCGTGCTGGCCGGCGAGGCGGTTCCGGCGGAGTCGGCCGAGCCCGTCTACCTGCGCAACGACGTGGCCACCCGCTCCGGCCGGGGTCAGGCAGAATGACAGGCCTGTGACAACGGCTGCGGCATCCCCGGAAACCGTCACGGATGCGTCACATTGCGTCGCTCTAATGGGAGGACCCCGGTTGGCCCGCACCCACCCCATGAGCAATCGCCAGATCCTGGTCGTCGAGGACGAACGCCCGATTCGCGAGATGGTCGCGTTCGGCCTGCGGCGGGCCGGCTTCGACGTCGTCGAGGCCGAGGACACGCGCGAGGCGCGCGCGCGCATCGCCGACCGCCGCCCGGACCTCGTCCTGGTCGACTGGATGCTGCCGGACATGAGCGGCCTCGAGCTCACCCGCGCCCTCAAGAAGGACAAGGACATGCGCGAGGTGCCGGTCATCATGCTGACCGCGCGCGCCGAGGAGCACGACAAGGTCAGCGGCCTCGAGGGGGGCGCCGACGATTACGTCACGAAGCCGTTCTCGCCGCGAGAGCTGCTCGCGCGCATCAACGCGGTGCTGCGACGCAGCCACGCGGCCGCCCGCGACGAGGTGGTCTCCGCCGGCGGGCTCACGCTGGACTCCGCCGGCCACCGCGTCATGGTGGGCGAGGCGACCGTGCCGCTCGGGCCGACCGAGTACCGCCTCCTGTCGTTCTTCATGACCCACCCCGAGCGCGTCTACTCGCGCGGCCAATTGCTAGACCGGGTCTGGGGCGGTAACGTGTACGTCGAGGAACGGACCGTGGACGTCCACATCCGCCGCCTGCGCAAGGCCCTCGAGGGCTTCGACTGCGACCGGTTTGTGCAGACCGTCCGCGGCGCCGGGTACCGGTTCTCCACCCGCGTCGAGTAGATCCCACCCGATCGATGTCAGCCGCCTGGTCATTCGCGATCGCCCGCCTGCTCGGCGTCGTTGCGGTCGCGGCGGTGGCCGGCTTCCTGCTCGGGCACGTGCAGCTGACGATCCTGGTGGTGCTGGCGGGCTACCTCGCGCTCGTCTTCACGCGGCTGTTCCGCCTCGAGCGCTGGTTGCGCCGCCGGCGCACCGAATCGCCCCCCGACCTGCCGAACGTCTGGGGCGACATCGTCGCGCTGATCATGCGGATCTACCGCCGCAAGCAGTTCCACAAGCGGCGCATCGTGCAGCTGTTCCGCGAGTTCCGGCGCATGACCTCGGCGATGCCGGACGGCGTCGTCGTGCTCGGCCCGGACCGCGACATCCTCTGGTTCAACCGCAATGCCGGCCGCCTGCTGCGGCTGCGCCGCAAGGTCGACTTCGGCCAGCGCCTCGACAACCTGATCCGCGATCCTGACTTCGTGCGCTACGTCGAGCAGGGCGACTATTCGATCCCGATCGTGATGCGCTCGACCTCGGACGCGGACGTGCACCTGTCGCTGCAGATGGTCGCCTACGGTGCCCAGCAGCTGCTGCTGGTGCGCGACGTCACGCGCCAGGTGCGGCTCGAGGCGATGCGCAAGGACTTCGTCGCGCACGCCTCGCACGAGCTGCGCTCGCCGCTGACCGTGATCACGGGCTACGTCGACACGCTGGCGGACGACCCGTCGGTCGACCAGCTGTGGCGCGGACCGCTGCAGGAGATGCGCCGCCAGACCGAGCGCATGCGCGCGGTGGTCGACGGCCTGATCGAGCTGTCGCGCCTCGAGTCGGCGAGCGGCGAGGCCGGCCAGGACGTCGTCGACGTGTCCGGCATGCTGACGCTGATCCGGCGCGAGGCGCTCGCGCTCGAGCGTCGCCCGGCGGAGATCACGCTGCGCCTCGACACCGACGCGAAGCTGCTCGGCTCGGAGCCCGAGCTGCACTCGATCTTCGCGAACCTCGTGTCGAACGCGGTGAAGTACACGCCGCCGGAAGGCCGGGTCGACATCCGCTGGCGACTCGATGGCGAGGCGGCGGTGCTGACGGTGTCGGACACCGGGGTCGGCATCGCGCCTGAGCACATCCCGCGCCTGACCGAGCGCTTCTACCGGGTCGACCCGAGCCGGGCGCGGGCAACCGGCGGCTCCGGGCTCGGGCTCGCGATCGTCAAGCATGCGCTGCAGCGCCACGGCGCCACGCTGCAGGTCGAGAGCCGCGAGGGCCTCGGCAGCACCTTCACCTGCCGCTTCCCGGCGCGGCGCGTGGTCGCGCGCGCGCCCACCGCCGTCAACCTCTAGCCGCGCACGCGGCGGCCGAAGCCGAGCGCGGCGAGGCCCGACAGCAGCAGCGGCAGCGTCGCCGGCAGCGGCACCGGCACGATGTTGAGCACGCCGGCGTAGGCGCCGCCGGCACTGCCGCTCACGGTTCCGCGCACCTGCAGCACGTAAGTCCCGGGACCGAGCGTCGTGCGCGGCAGCACGTCGACGGTGCCGGTGAGGCCGGCGCCGAAGTTGAGCGGCGTGCTCCACGCGTCGATCGCGCCGCCGGCCGGTGCGCCGGTCACGTTGTCGGTGTTCGCCGTCAGGTCGTACAGGCGCACCTGCAGGTTCGTGATGCCGAGGAACTGCCCGAGGTCGAGGGTCGAGGTGATCGAGTCGACCGTGCCGCCGCTGATCGTGAACACGAACGCGTCGTAGAAGCCGGACGTCGTGCCCGGGACGTTGCCGCTGCTCGGCTGGCTGAAGGCGTCGGTGTACAGATAGGAGCCGCCGGCCGCGGGCGGGGAGAGCGCGCTGCCCACGGCGAAATCGCTCGCGCCGGCGGCAGTGGCGGTTGCCGACAGCAGCAGCGGGCCGCCGACCGGTACCGGGCTCAAGGCCAGCGCCGCGGCGCCCGTCGACCACAGGGTGAGGCAGGCGAGCGCGACGGCGGCAGCGAGCGGTCGCGGGGCGGAAGTCTTGGGGTGGCGCATCCGTGGCATCGGTCGGTCGCTCCTGTGGCGGTCGCGAGGGCGCCGCGCGGACTCCGCTACATTCCGTCAAATGTCGATGACCCTGACGTGACGGGCCGATGACGGTTGCGCAGCGGCCACGGCCTCCGGGGCGTGTCGCGGATGCACCAGCCGGTACCTCATCAGCCCCGCGAGCGAAGGCGGCTAAGCGGGTCATTCGTAAGAAAGTCTTCGCGCGACCGACACAGTTCGGTCAACTGCGCTTGCCAGAGTGCGTCAAACCGGTGGCCCGAGGACCTCATGAGCCCCCCTGCCGCGAGCACGCGCCGACCGCACGCCCTGCGCACCGCGTTCATCTCCGACGTCCACCTCGGCTTCCGGGGATGCCAGGCCGAGTACCTGCTCGACTTCCTGCGGCGCCTCGAGGTGGAGCACCTCGTGCTGGTGGGTGACATCGTCGACCTGTGGAGCCTGAAGCGCAGCATGTACTGGCCCTCGAGCCACCACGAGGTGCTGCGCGAGATCCTGCGCATCGCGCGTTCAGGCACGCGCGTGACGTACGTGCCCGGCAACCACGACGAGGGATTCCGCGAGCTGTGCGGCGGGGAAGTGGCCGGCATCGAGATCCGCCGCGACTTCATCCACGAGGCGGCGGACGGTCGCCGCTACCTGGTGCTGCACGGTGACGACTTCGACGGTGCCGTGAAGTTCTCGGGTCTGCTGAAGCACTTCGGCGAGTTCATGTACGACGTGCTGCTGTGGGCCGGGCGTGGCGTGCAGGCGGTGCGCCGCAGGCTCGGCTTCGGCCACTGGTCGCTCGCGAGCTGGATCAAGCACCAGGTGCCGGACGCGCGCCGCTACATCGAGCGTTTCGAGCACGCGGCCGCGCACGCGGCTCACCGGCATGGACTCGACGGCGTGATCTGCGGGCACATCCACCAGCCGGGTATCCGCGAGGTGTCGGGCGTGCGCTACTGCAACGACGGCGACTGGGTCGAGCATTGCTCGGCGCTGGTCGAGGACCGCAGCGGCCGGCTCGCGGTCGTCCACTGGGCGGGCGCGGCAGCGATGCCCGTCGGCGCGCCGCCGGTCGCGGCCCTGCCGGACGCGGTCGCCGCGCTCGAAACCGCCGCCTGACGCGGGTCCGCGGGCCGGCGCGTGAAGGTCGCGATCGTCTCCGACGCCTGGCGGCCGCAGGTCAATGGCGTCGTCACGACGCTCGAGCGCACCGGCGAGGGCTTGCGCGCCCTCGGCCACGAGGTCGGCTTCGTCACGCCGGAGGGGCGGCGCACGATCCCGTGCCCGACCTATCCCGAGATCCGGCTGTCGCTGTTCCCGGGCCGCGAGATCGCGAGCTGGCTCGAGGCGGAGCGGCCGGATGCCATCCACATCGCCACCGAGGGCCCGCTCGGACTCGCCGCGCGGGCCGCGGCGCGGCGCGCGGGGCTGCGCTTCACGACCTCCTACCACACGCAGTTCCCGCGCTACATCAGCGCGCGGGCACCGATCCCGCCCTGCGCCACCTACGCGGCGCTGCGCCGCTTCCATGGGGCGGCGGCCCGCACGATGGTGAACACCCGCGAGGTGCGCTGCGAGCTCCGCCGCCGCGGCTTCCGCCACCTTGTCTACTGGACGCGCGGCGTGGACACGGCGCTCTTTCGGCCGCAACCGGGGATCGCCCGGCCGTATCCGGGACCGGTGCTGATCTACGTCGGTCGCGTGGCGGTCGAGAAGAGCGTCGAGGACTTCTGCCGGGCGCGGGCGCCGGGCACGAAGCTCGTGGTCGGTGATGGTCCGGCGCTCGAGTCGCTGCGCAGACGCTATCCGTCGGTCGTCTTCACCGGCTTCAAGTTCGGCGAGGAACTGGCGGCGCTGCTCGCGGCGGCGGACTGCTTCGTGTTCCCGAGTCGGACCGACACCTTTGGCCTCGTGATGCTGGAGGCGATGGCCTCGGGGCTGCCGGTGGCCGCCTATCCCGTCACCGGCCCGATCGACGTCGTTCGCGAGGGCGAGTCGGGCTGCCTGCGCGAGGATCTCGGCGCCGCGATCGAGGCGGCGCTGCGACTCGACCGCGCGGCGTGCCGCGCACAGGCACTCGAGTACCGCTGGGAGCGCGCCACCGAACAGTTCCTCGGCAACCTCGAGCCCGCCCGGGCGTCCTGCGCCTGGGTACGACCCGTGCGCGGGCGGGCACTGTCGGCCACCATGCCGCGGCCGATGACGCGCCCGGAATCCTGATCGGTCGGGTCGAGTACGAGGGTGAGTCGACCTCGAGCAAGTTCCTGTAACGACCCGTAAAATATCGACAAATTTAAGCGTCCCGGACCCCCTCCGAGATGCGGATGCTGGCCGGTGCGAGGCCGGCCTGCCGGCGGCGCGTCATTTCGGCATACGCGGCCTCCAGCGCGCGCGCCAGACCGGCGGCATCGCAGAGCGCAGCCGGCGCACGTTCGGCGAGCGTGGCACGCAGGCGACGCAGCCTCGCCGGATCCGCCGCGTAGCCGATCGCGCGCTCGACGTACTCGCCGAGGTTTGCCGTCACGAGTTCGTCGGCACGCACCGTCCGGAGCAGGCTCGCCGCCACGCGGCTCGGGAACGTCGCGCCTGCGCAGGTCAGCACCGGAACACCCATCAGCAGCGCATCACGCGTCGTCGAGTGGCCGTTGTACGGATACGTGTCGAGGTAGAGGTCGGCGAGCGCGTGGCGCGCGAGGTGGTCCTCGCGACGCAGGGTGCGGGCGGCGAAGTGAACGCGGTCCGCCTCGATGCCGCCGTCGGCGAAGTGCGCGCGCAGCCGGGCCTCGGCGAGCGGATGGGTCGCGCCGAGCCAGAGCACGGCGCGCGGCACCCGCCGCAGGATCTCGAGCCAGGCGGTGGCGAGTTCGCCGCTGATGCGCGCGCTCAGGTTGAAGCAGCAGAGCACGGTCGCCCCGGGCGGCAGGCCCTCGCGCTCGCGCGACTCCGCGGCCGGGGGCGGCGCGAACCGGCCATCGCTCGGGAAGAAGCAGCCGGGCAGTCGCACGAGCGCCTCGTGGTAGTCCGGTTCGCATCCCGGCGGCAGCACGATGTCATCGCCGATCAGGTAGTCGATCCAAGGCGCGGCCTGCGTGCCCGGGAAGCCGAGGTAGGAAACTTGCAGCGGCGCCGGTCGCCGGGCGAGCACGTCCTCGCGCGCGCCGCTCGTGTAGCCGGCGAGGTCCACCAGCACGTCGAGATCGAGTTCGCCCAGAAAGCGTGCGAGGTCCGGCGACTCGAGCGTGCCAAGCTCGTGGAAGGCGGCACAGCCGGCGACCAGGCGCGCGCGCACGGGAGAATCCTCGCGCCGCAGCAGCGACAGGCCCAGCGGCTCGACGCGGCCGCGATCGTGACGCTCGAGCACTTCCACGAGCGACAAGCCGACCGGGTGGTCGCCGAGATCGGGTGAAAGGTAACCCACGCGCAGCGGCGCCGTGGGTCGTGGCCGGGCTCGGGTCGCCGGGACCGGCGCCCGGGCGCCCAAGTCCTCGAGGATCGTTCGGGCGCGCGCGGCGGCGCCCTCGCGCAGTTCCCGCGGGTCGGTCGAGGCGGCGAACAGCAGGCCCGCCGGCAGTGCCTGGCCTCCGTTCCAGTGCGCGCGCAGCGCCTGCCAGAGCCCGGCGACCGCACCCGGGTTCCAGGCGGCGGTCTCGGCCGCGAGGCGCGTGCCGAGGAACTGGATGTTCTCCGGCTCGAGCGCGCAGGCGCGAGCGGCGTGCTCGAGCGCCTGCTCGAGCGAGCCCTTCGACTCGAGCAACCAGCTCGCGCGATAGTGGTGCGCGAGCGCGAAGCCCGGCGCGGTCTCGAGGGCGGCCGCCAGGTGCGCGAGCGCCTCAGCCGTGCGCCCGCCACGGTGCGCGAGGTTCGCGAGATTGAACCGTACGCCCGTGTGTTGCGGCGCGAGTTGCGCCGCGCGCTCGAGGCAGGCGCGCGCGCGGCTGCGCTCGCCACGGCGCATGTACGTGATGCCGAGATTCACGAGCGCCGGCAGGTAGTCGGGGGCGAGGGCGACCGCACGCTCGAGGAGCTGTCGACCCTCGTCGAGTTTGCCCGCGAGCGCCAGGGTCCTGCCCGCCGCGTCGAGCGTCGCCGCGTGATCCGGCAGCGCCGCCGCCGCCGCGCGGGCCGCGCGGGTGCGCTCGGCCGGCGTGCCGTGCTCGGCAACCAGCCCGAGCAGGAGCAGCCAGCTGTCGGCAGCCGCCGGCCGCAGCCTGAGGCTGGCCTCGACGGCGGCCCGCGCCGCCGCCGGTGCACCCGCGGTACGCTCCGCCTGCGCGAGGCTAAAGGCGATGGTCGCGTCCGCGGGGTGACGCGCTCGCGCGTCGCGCAGGATCGCGACGGCCTCGGCCGCCCGGCCGGCACGCAGGTGCGCCTGGCCGAGGTCGTTGTGCGCCGCGGCGAACGCCGGATTGCGCGCCAGCGCGTGCTGGAGGTCCGCGATCGCCTCCGTCGGGCGGCCGCGGGCGAGGGCGAGGCTGCCGCGCTGGTAGCGCAGCATGGGATCCGAGGGATCGAGCGCGAGCGCGGCCTCGATCGCGACGACCGCCTCGTCAGCGCGAGCGCTGGCCGCGAGGATCGCGGCGCGCAGGCCTGGCAGGCGCGCGTCGCGCGGCCGCTCGCGCTCGAGCGCCCGGCAGGCGGCGAGCGCTGCGTCGATCTCGCCGCGACGCCACAGCGAGACGGGGTCGGCGGTGGCTTCGGTGCTCATGCGGTCCGATGCGGCGGACGGGGGACCCGGCATGCTGCCGGCCTCGCATGACCGCCGCGTGACGCGGGACCGTCGATCGACGGCAACCCGCGACGCCTATACTCCGCGGCCTTTCCTCGTCGGACCCGTGCGCATGCCACCCCCGGATCCACTTGCCACCGCCACCGAGAGCTTGCGGCGCGGCGACCTGCGATCAGCCCGCGCGATCAGCGCGGCAGCGCTGCGCGCGCTGCCGGCGGACGCGGCCGCGACGCGGGCCCACGCGCTGATCCTGCTGCAGGCGGGGGCCACGGCAGAGGCCGACGCGGGCTTTCGGCGCGTGCTCGCGGCCTCGCCCGACGACGTGGAGTCGCTGGCGAACCTGGCGGTGCTCTGCGCGGGCTCGGCACCGCTCGAGAGTGTCACGCTGCTCGAGCGGGCCGTCGCGCTGCGGCCTGAGCATCCGGCGCTCCGCTACAACCTCGGCAATGCGCTGCTGCGCGTCGGCCGCGAAGCGGAGGCGCTCGGCTGCTTCGACGCCGTGCTCGCGCGCGAGCCGGGGAGCGCGAACGCGCACAACAACCGCGGATCGGCGCTGAAGCGGCTCGGGCGGCTGGCGGAGGCACGCGCCGCCTTCGCGCGCGCGGCGGCGCTCGATCCGAAGCATGCGACTGCACGCACCAATCTGGGCGTCGCGCTCGCCGATGCCGGCGAATGGGATGATGCGATTCGCGTACTCGACGAAGCCGTGGCGCTCGATCCCTGCAACCTCGAGGCGCGCGGCGAGCTCGCCGGCGTGCTGGTAGAGGCCGGCCAGTTTGAGCGAGCGTTCGCGGAGTTCGAACAGGCGCTGGCACTCGAGCCGCACCACCGCAACCTCTGGTACAACCTCGGCCTCGCGCTGCTGCGCTATGGGGACGTGCCGCGCGCCGTCGCCGTCTTCACCGAGGCGCGGCAGCACGCGCCCGGCGACCGCGAGGTGCTTGCGAGTCTCGCGCAGGCGCTGCTGCTTGCCGGCGATGCCGCGGGCGCGCTCGCGCAGCTCGCCGCGGCACGGGCGCTCGGCGAGCTGCCGGCCGAGGCACTCGCGGTCGAGGTCGCGGCACAGCTGCAGTGCGCCGACTGGAGCCGGCTCGAGGAGGCGCGCGCGGCACTGCGTCGAGCGACCGAAGCGGCCCCCGGAGACTGTCCGCCGCTGGTCTACTCGATGGTGCTCGACGAGCCGGCGACGCAGCGCGCCGCCGCCGCGCGTTACTACCGGTTCCTGGCCCGCGGCGTCAACGCGCTTCCGCGTCGCGAGCGACGGCCGGGTCGCCTGCGCGTCGCCTACCTGTCGCCGGACTTCGGCGATCACCCGGTGGCGAACTCGATCGTCGAGGTGCTCGAGCGGCACGATCGGGCGAGGATCGAGCTACTCGGCGTCGGCCTGCGCGCGCGGCCGGCGTCGGCGGTCGGGGAGCGGATCGCGGCGGCCTGTGAGCACTTCGAGAACCTGTCCGCGCGCTCGGACATGGACGTCGCACGGCGCCTCGCCGAACTCGACGTCGACATCGCGGTCGACCTCGCGGGCCACACGCTCGGCTCGCGGCCGCGCATCCTGCTCGCGCGCGGCGCGCGCCTGCAGGTGTCGTACCTCGGCTACCCGGGCACCTGGGGCGGGCCGGCGATCGACTACCTGGTGGCGGATGAGGTCGTGATTCCGGCGGGCGCCGAGTCGGACTATGTCGAGCATCTCGTCCGGCTCGAGGGCGGGTTCTTCCCGAGCGACGCGACGCAGACGCTCGACGAGGCGCCGTCCCGCGCGACCGCGGGACTGCCCGAGAGCGGGCTTGTGTTCGCGGCATTGACGCGCGCCTCGCGGATCCTGCCCGAGACGTTCGCGTGCTGGATGCGGATCCTCGGCGCGATCCCCGGATCCATACTCTGGCTGAGCGCGGGCGGCAGCGCGCGCGAGGCACTGCGCAGCGCCGCGGCAACGGCGGGGATCGGGGCCGAGAGGCTTCGCTTCGCGAGCCGACTGCCATCGCGCGCCGCGTACCTCGCGCAGCTTTCGCTCGCGGACGTCTTCCTCGACGTGTTTCCCTACGCGGGTCACTCGACGGTCCGCGACGCCCTGTACGCCGGCGTGCCGGTCGTGACGCTCGCCGGCCGGTCGTTTGCGGCGCGGGTGGCGCCGAGCCTCGTGCGCCATGCGGGCCTTGGTGAGTGGATCGCGCAGGACTGGCCGGACTACGAGGCGCTCGCCTGCCGCGCTGCCCGCGACGCAGATTGGCGCAGCGCTGCGCGCGAACGGCTGCGGACGACGCGCGCCGGCGCGTCGTCCGATGCGCGGCGCCTCGCGGCACAGCTCGAGGCAGCCTACGTCTGGATGCTCGAGCGCTGGCAGCGAAACGAGGTCGCGGTGCACGTGCGGATCGGGCGCGACGGCACGATCGTGCCCGAGCGGCCGAGCGCGGTTGCCAACCTGTAAGCGGGCGGTAACGTCGCCGATCGAAGATGGCGGTCCACCGGCGGTCGCATGCCCGGGCCACGTCGTGGCGCGGGCGAGGGCGCCGTACGGCTGCGGCCGGAACCGCGACGGACAGGACGGCTCGGGGCAAATGCACCCATCCAGGCGAGGCATCCCAGCGGCGGGCGCATTGTCGACGCCGGCGATCCTGGCCCGCCGACCGTCGCTGCCGGCAATCGCGACGTTCGTCGCGGGTTCGCTGCTCCTCGTGCAGGTAATCCTGAGCGCGCGCGCGGCGATCTGGCCTCGCCACCCGCCGGCGGCCGTGGTGACGCCGAAGGCAGCGGCGCCGCGCGGGACGGCGGCGGTCGGGTCGCTGTTCGGCGCCGAGCCCGGTGCCTTCCCGGCCGAGCCCTCGATCGCGGACGATCTCGAACTCACCGGCACGATCGCAAGCGCAAGACCGGCTGAGGGGCTCGCGATCCTGCGGCGGCACGGCCAGCCGGAGCATCTCTATGCGAGCGGCGCAACGCTCGAGGAGGGCGGCACGCTGGTCGCGGTCGAGCCCCTGTGCGTCCTCGTCGAAGCGAACGGTACGCGCCGCCGGGTGTGCCTGCCGACGGGCTCCCGCGGAGCCGACGGCGCGCTGGTCGCGCAGCTCGCCGTGCCGGCGAGCCTCGCCGGCGGCGCGCCGTTGCCACGAACTGCCGAGCAGCGCCGCCTGCACCCGGCCAACGTACCCGCCTCGCGCCTGAGCGAGTTCCTGCACCCGCGGCCGGTCGTGATCGACGAGCACATCGTCGGCTACGCCGTGGCCGCCATCGACGGCAGCTCGCCTCTGCCGGGCGTGCCGCGCGGCGCCATCATTCGCTCGATCAACGGTGTGCCGCTGACCGAGGGAAAGGTCGCGGCGCAGATGTTCTCGTCGATGACGTCCGCGAGTGCGGCGACGGTTGTCGTACAGACCGGTGCGGGCGAGCGCACGGTGGTCGTCGATATCGAGCCGCTGGTGCGGCTCGCGGCCGAGAGCAACGTCGCCCCCTGACGACGCGCCGCGCGCCGGGCGCGAACGTGTAAGGGAAGTGCTACCTCGCTGTAACGCGGGGCGCTCAGCCTCCCCGCCACTGGTTTCAACCAGGAGCCAGTTGTTCGGAAGACGTCGTCATAACCGGGGCTCCCGCCACAGGCGGAGTGCTTCGGATCAACCGCTAGGGGAGTACACAGTCAATGATGAAACTGAAGCAGGTCGTCCGTTTGGCGCTGATCAGCGCGGCGGTCGTGAGCTCGTCCGCGATGGCCGCCAACGTGACCGGCACCGACCTGATCGTGTTCGTGCAGGACACCACCACCGGCACCTACTACATCGGCGATACGGGCATCTCGCTCAATTCGCTGCTGACGCAGGCTCAGATCGCGAGCGCCGAGGCGGCCTCGCCGCTCGGTCAGACCGTCGACTTCACCTCGCTGCTGGCGCCCACTGCCGCGGCGCTCAACAACGCGCCGAACCTGGCCTCGTTTCTGACGAGCCACACTGGCGACACGTTCACCTGGGCGATCATGTCGGCGGACCCGAACACCGTGAACGGCGGCTCGGGCCAGAACCGCCTGCTGTTCACCTCGAGCAAGATCGGCACGAACGTCGGCGGCACGGGCGTGATGGACGCCGGCGGCGTGCAGTCGCTGCTCGGCACGGCGGTCGAGGGCGCGACCGGCACGGCGCTCAGCCAGTACAACGGCTGGATCTCGACGATCAACGGCGCGACGCTGACCAACAACACCAGCACGACCGTGGGCTTCGGCATCGGCACCGGCGGCGTGCCGGCGAAGAACGCGTTCATCAGCTCGCTGTTCCCGGTGGGCGCAGCGGTTGGCACGGCCCAGTACCTGTACCTGTTCGCCGAGACCGCGTTCGGCCAGGGCGGCGGCGTCAACGGCTTCGAGGCCACCAGCTCGATCACGCTGAACGCGAACGGCACCTTCACGGTGACCTCGCTGAGCGGCGGTTCGCCGGTGCCCCTGCCGGCTGCGGCCTGGCTGCTCGGCAGCGGCCTGCTCGGCCTGTTCGGCGTCGGTCGTCGTCGTCGCGCGGCCTGACGCCGCGTTCGGCTCTTTCACGATTCAAGCGGAGTATTTTCATGCGTAAAGCTCATCTCCTGGGCGCTGCGGTGTCGGCGGTGCTCGTGTCGGCCGCCGCCTCGGCAGCCAACATCGACGTCTACGTGACCGGTTCGTCGGCGCTGCGCTCCTTCTTCATCGAGGACGTCGGCGTCAACATCTGCGGCTTCACCGTCTCGACCTACAAGGCGAACCTCGCGACCGCGCAGTACCTCGACACGACCTACACGGCGTACGCGCCGGACTTCACGGCCTACCAGTGCACGGCGCAGGCGACGCAGAACGGCGTGACGGCCGGCGACGTCGTGACGATGCACTACGCGGCGGAGTTCGGCTCGGTGGTCGGCGTCTGGACGGCGGCCAATCCGACCTTCCAGCGTCGCTTCCTGACGCCGAACGCCGCCGGCTGCCCGGCGGGCAGCTACACGGTGCCGGGCAAGACCGGCGCGCAGACGGGCGCGGTGTGGCCGACGGTCGGCTCGACCAGCTACTGCACGGCGACCGGCTACAACCATGTCACGGATGCGGAGGCCTCCGATCCGAACAACATCCTGACGGCGAGCACGGCGGACATCGCGGTGTCGGACGTCGAGCCAGCGCTCTTCAACGCGGATCACTGGCCGAGCTCGAACTTCGACCCGAACCTGCGTCCGGCCGCCCTCGCGACGCCGCCCTCGGCGACCGACATCGCCAACGCGACGGCCGCAATGAGCGTCATGAACGGCCAGGTGTTCAGTGTGATCGCGCACGGCCTGCCGGGCACGACCGACACCCAGACGAACATCAGCCTGTCGTCGACCTCGGTGCGGCGCATCCTGCAGGGGTTCTACAAGAAGTGGAACCAGGTGCCGGAGTTCGCGGCGCTCGACACCGCGAGCACGCCGATCAACGTCTGCCGTCGTGACCACGGTTCGGGCACGGGCCTGTCGGCCGACATCACGTTCACCGGGCAGGCCTGCAGCATCGATGGCGCCGCGCCGGTCGCGAGTGGCACGACCACCGTCTACCCGGGCGCCACCGCGCCGTGGGTGTACGAGGCGCCGGCCAGCTCCGACATGAAGGCGTGCGTCGCCTCCGCGCCGGGCACGATCGGTATCCTGGTGAATGCCAACAAGGACAGCAACTTCTCCTACGCCGTGCTGCTGATCGACGGCTACCAGCCGAACGCGCACAACGCGGCGGCCGGCCTCTACACGTTCGCCTACGAGAACTGGGCGGGCGTGCTGGCGAACAATCCCGGCGGCGGCACCGCGGCGGCGACTGGCATGGTGACCCGTGCCAAGAGCTTCAGCGCGCTGACCACGGCGGCGTTCGCGAACGAGACCGGGTCGCTGTCGAACGGGCAGTGGATCGGCACCAGCGTCAACGCGGTCTACTCGGTCTCCGGCGTCGACGGCCTCACGGCCGCCACCCGCCGCAAGGCCGCCCAGTGGGCCACCGACGCGCTGCCGGAGAGCATGTTCTCGCGTGCGGGCGACAGCTGCGCCTCGCGCAAGAACAGCAACCAGTAGCCCTCCCGCTTCGCGGGCCGACGCCCGCACCGCGACCGCCACGGACGGTGGTCGCGGCCGGCGGGCTCGGGTAGTCCAGGCGTCCGGCGCGGGGCTTGCTCCGCGCCGGACGTCCTCTTTCTGTCACAACGAAAAACTAGCATCGGCCGAATGAAGATACTGTCGGGGGATGCGGGTCGGGGCGCTTCGCAGGCGCCGGTCCGGATCGGAATCGTGCTCGCGTGCTGCCTCGCCCTGTCGCCGGTGCTCGCCGAAGAGCCGGCGCCCGGCCCTGGGCCGGCCGCCGCGCCGGAGCGGCTCGACATTCTCGAGTTCCGCGTGCTCGGCAACAGCGTGCTGCCGGCGCGCACGATCGAGACCGCCGTGTATCCGCATCTCGGACCGGCGCGCAGCTTCCAGGACATCGAGGAGGCGCGACTGGCGCTCGAGACCGCCTACCACGAGGCGGGCTTCGGCACGGTCTACGTCGACATCCCGGAGCAGCGCGTCGACGGTGGCATCGTGCGCCTGCGGGCCACCGAGGGGCGAGTGCATGCCGTACGCGTGGCTGGTGCCCGCTACTTCTCCGGGCGCGAGATCCGCTCCGCGCTGCCGTCAGCGGCACCGGGTACGGTGCCATCGGTGCCGGCGCTGCAGGCGGAGCTGGCCGCGGTCAACGCCGAGAGCGCGGACCGATCGGTCGTGCCGGTGCTGAAGGCGGGTCCCGTGCCCGGGACCGTCGACCTCGAGCTCAACGTCGAGGACCATCTGCCGCTGCACCTCGCGGCGGAGGTGAACAACCAGTATTCGGCTGACACCCGGCCGCTGCGCGCGAGCCTGACCGCCGACTACGCCAACCTCTTCGGGCGGCTCGACTCGCTGTCCGCGCAGTACCAGGCGTCGCCGCAGCAGGCGGGCAACGTTGGCGTGCTGGCCGTCGCCTACGCGCGGCGCCTCGACGAGGCCGCGCACCTGACCTTCAATTACATCAATTCCTCGAGCAGCGTCGCGAGCCTCGGCTCGCTGGACGTCGTCGGCAAGGGCCACATGTACGGGCTGCGCTACGACCGCAACGTCGTGGCGGCGCCAGGGCACCTCGAGACGGTGTCGGTCGGCTTCGACTACAAGCGCTTCGACCAGACCGTCAACGCCGGCCTCGGAGCGACGGTCGCAACGCCCATCTCGTACGGCCTGCTGTCGACGAGCTACGCCGGCACGGTGGTCGCGCCGCGGCGCGTCTGGACATGGTCGGTCGGGGCGGGGCTCGTGCTGCGCGGCGTTGGCAGCGGACCCAGCGCCTTCGACGACAAGTGCTACGCGTGCCGGCAGACGGAATTCGCGCTGCACGGCGAGGCGTCGGTGACGCAGTCGCTCGGCGGCGGCTTCTCGCTGGTGTTCCGTGGCGCGGCCCAGCTGGCGCCTGATCCCCTCGTCAGCAACGAGCAGTTCCTGATTGGCGGTGCCCAGACCGTCCGTGGCTACTACGAGGCGGAGGAGCTTGGCGACGTGGGCTATCGCTCGACGGTGGAACTGCAGGCCCCGAACCTGTTCGGTGCTGCGTCGCTGCACGTCCGGCCATTCCTGTTCGGCGACCGCGGCCGCATCCGGACGCTCGCGCCGCTCAGCGGCCAGGTGGCCTCGTCACGCCTCGCGAGCGCCGGCGCGGGCCTCAACTTCGACTGGACCCGGGCGCTGGGCGGCAACCTGACCTGGGCACGCACGCTCGAGCCGGGCACGCGCACGCCGGATGGGGATTCGCGCTGGATGTTCGTCGTGAGGAGCCTATGGTGAAGATCCGCAGCCCGCGTCGTATCCCGTCCCCGGCGCTGACCCGGGCCATTCGACTGGCTCTGAATGCGGTCACCGGGCTCGTGGGTCTTGCCTCGCTGCCGGCTGTCGCCGGCTCTGGCCCGATCCCGCCCCGCCAGGTCGCGATGGCGGCGCCCGCGGCGCCCGCGAGCAACGCGACGCCGCTGCCGTGCACGCCGGGCAGCTGCGGATCGGCGGCAGGTGCCCCGACCAACTGGGTCTCGAGCGGGGCGGGGACGTTCACCGTTACCGGCAGCAAGCTCACGGTCAACCAGACCTCGGCGAACGCGACGTTCAACTGGTCGAGCTTCGACATCGGGGCCAACGCCAGCGTCGCGTTCAACCAGCCGTCCTCGACCGCCATTGCGCTCAACCGGATCTTCCAGTCTTCGCCGAGCCAGATCTTCGGCGCGTTGACCGCGAACGGCCAGGTCTACCTGATCAACCAGAACGGCTTCGTGTTCGGCAGGACTGCGAGCGTGAACGTCGGCGGGCTGCTGGCCTCGGCCCTCAACCTCGATCCGCTCGCGCAGAAGAACGGCATCCTCGATCCCGGCCTGCTCGCCAACGGCACGGCAGCGCTCGCCTCGGACGGCCGCGCCGGCGTGACCACGCTCGACGGCACGCTCGTGCTCGGAGCGGACGGGCAGCCCATGCCGGTCGCGATCACCGTGCAGGCCGGAGCGCAGCTTACGACCAACGCGGCAAACCAGCGGCTGATGCTGGCGGCGCCCACCATCGACAACGGCGGCACCCTCACGGCGGCGGGCGGCCAGGTGGTGCTCGCGGCCGGGCAGAAGGTCTATCTGACCGCGAGTGCGGATCCCAACCTGCGCGGGCTGCTGGTCGAGGTCGACGGCGGCGGCGTCGCCACCAATCAGGCGACCGGTGTCCTGTCCGCCAGCCTCGGCAACATCTCGGTGGTCGGCCTCGCGGTCAACCAGCTCGGCCGCGTGACGGCGACCACCAGCGTCACGGAAAACGGCTCGATTTACCTGAAGGCGCAGGACTCGGTGCAGGTCCTGCAGGACTCGAACGCGTTCCGGCTGCTGCCGCACCGTGGTGGCACGGTGACGCTCGGCGCCGGCAGCGTCACGGAGGTGCTGCCGGATACGAGCGGCGGCGGTGCCGTCGACGCCGTCGCGCAGCCGGTCAGCACGATCGTGGTGTCCGGCCAGAACGCCTACTTCGAGGGTGGCAGCCTGACCCACGCGACGGGCGGCACGGTGGCGGTCACGGCGGCCACCGATCCGAGCAATCCCGGCGGCACGGGGCCGGCCAGCATCCGGATCGACCCTGGCGCGGTGATCGACGTCAGTGGCAGCACGGTGGACGTGCCGGTGTCGCGAAACATCGTCGAAGTGACGCTGAATGCCAGCGAGCTCGCCGACGACCCGCAGCAGCGTGGCGGCTTCCTCTACCACCAGACGGTATTCGTCGATTCCCGGGTCGGCACGCCGCTCGCGAACGTCAGTGGGGAGCTGGCGCTGATCCAGCGCGACGTGTACGAGCGCACCACCGCCGGCGGCACGGTCTCGCTGAACTCGACCGGCGACGTCGTGGTGGCATCGGGCTCCACGATCAATGTCTCCGGCGGGGCGGTCAACTACACGCCGGGCTACCTGCAGACGACGAAGCTCGTCAGTTCCACCGGCAAGGTCGTCGACGTCGGCAGCGCGAACCCGAACCAGACCTTCGTCTCGGTGCTGAACCCGAGCCTGCAGCAGGTCTCCGACCGCTGGGGCGTCATCACGGAGGTCTCGACGCCGGGTGTCGGCCAGTACGACCCGGGCTACGTGCAGGGCGCGAACGCCGGCACGGTCAGCATCACGGCCCCGGGCGGCATGGTGGTGCAGGGGACGCTGCTCGGCTCCGTGGTCGCCGGCATCCATCAGCGCACGGCCGCGACGCAACCGAAGGGCGGTCAGCTGATCCTGGGCCAGCCCGGTGCCACGCTCGATGCGCGGGCGCCGGCGATCGACCTCGTTTCGCAGTCGACGCCCATCGTGGTCGCCGACGGCGCCGCGCTGCCGGCGCCACTGACCACCGAGCTCGCGCTGCCCGAGATCCTCGCCGCCGGGTTTACGCGCGTAACACTGGCAAGCAACGGCACCGTGCGCCTCACCGAGGCGACGCCGCTGAGCTTCGGCGCGGGTGGCTCGCTCAGCATCACGGCGCCACGGATCGAGATCGCGAGCGACATCTCCGCGCCGGGCGGCTCGGTCTCGCTCGGCGCCTTCACGCCGACCGGCAACCTGATCGGTCCCGGCACGCCTGCAGGCGGCGTCTATGTCGCCGACGGCGTGAGCTTCGACGTGCGCGGCAACTGGACCAACGATGCGCTCGCCGCGCCGGCGGCGGCACTCGCGTCGCCGATCGCCCTCAAGGGTGGCTCGATCAGCCTCGACGGCGGCGGTTCGACGCTGGCGATCGGCAACGACGTCGCCTTCGAGGCGAGCGGCGGCGCCTGGCTCGCCCGCGGTGGCAAGACGAGCGCCGGCGCGGGCGGCAGCATCCGCCTCGCGGAAGGGCCGGATGGCACGATCAGCCTCGGCGACGGCGTGCGCTTCGACGCCTTCGGCGCCAGCGGCGCGGCCGGCGGCTCGCTGTCGCTGACGGCGCCACGCATCGCGGTCGGGACGGGGTCGGGGCCGTGGGCGACGGCGCAGACGGTGAGCGCCGACCCGGCGAGCGGCTCCGTCCTCACGCTCGGATCGGCGCTCTTCAGCGACTTCGGCTTCGGCAGCATCGCGCTGACGGCCGACGGGGCACGTACGACGGCTGATCCCGCCGGCGCGACCCTGACCGTGACCGCGACGCCTGGCACCAGCGGCCAGCTGCGCCTGGCACCGGAGAGCTACGCGCTGTCGGGATCGCTGTTCTACGCGCCGTCGGCGCCGAGCCTCGCGGCGTTTCTGTCGCCGAGTGCGACGCCGGTCTATCTCGAGCTGCCAGCCACGCTGTCGCTGAGCGCGATCCTGAACAACGGAGCACCGTGGAATGCCGCCGACGTCGGCAGCGTCGACATCGGCGCGGGCGTGCACATCGACGCCGGCGCCGCCGGCATGGTGCGGGTCGCGGCGCAGGGATCAGTGTCGGTCGACGGCACCGTCAGCGCGCCCGGGGGGCTGATCAGCGTCGAGACGCTGACACCACTGGCCGCCTTCGACCCGGGCTACGTGCCCTCGCAGCGGATCGAGGTCGGCCCCGGGGCCGTGCTCGACGTCTCGGGCACCGCGGTGTACGTGCCGAGCGCCAATGGCCTGCGGACCGGAACGGTCTACGAAGGGGGCACGATCTCGCTGCATGCCAACCGCGGCTCGGTCGTGGTCGACAGCGGCGCGTTGCTGGATTTCTCCGGTACCCAGGCCGCAATCGACGTGTTGACGCCGGGCCAGGGCGCGGCGCCCTTGCACGAGGTCGTCGGGACCGCGGGCGGCCTGCTGGCGGTGTCCGCGCCGGAGTCCATTTCGCTGCTGGGCACGCTCGACGGGGCAGCCGGGAAGGGGACCGGGCCGGCCGCTGCCGGCGGGACGCTCAGCGTCACGCTGTCGCGCGTCGATGGCTTCGTGTCGAACAACAACGCCTTCCCGGTCGCGCCGCGCACGGTCGTCGTGCAGAGCGGCGGGCCGGCCGTGGTGGCGGCCGCCGACAGCGGCAGCGTGGTGGTCGATCCTCAGCAGGTCGCCGCCGACGGCATCGACGCGCTTGCCCTGTCGGCCGACCGCATCGAGCTGGCGGCCGGCGTCGACGTCCGGATGGGTCGCGCCGTGGTGCTCGGCGCCCCGACACTGGTCGTGCCCGGCCAAGCCTCGGTCGAGGCGCCGTACGTCGCGCTCGGCGGGGGTTCGACCGCGCTTCACCCGGACCTTCCGTCAAATGGCGCAGGCGTGCTCGAAGTCACCGCGAGCGAGGCCTTGACGCTCACCGGCGACCTCGCGATCCAACAAGCCGGAACGGTGCGGCTCAGCACCGATGGCGTGGCGATGCTCGTCGGCAATCCGCTGGCCGGTGCGGTGCCGATGCCGGGCTCGCTGCAGCTCGCGGGCGACCTGACGCTGCGGGCACGCGCCGTCGTGACCTCGACCGCCACGAGTTTCGTGATCAACGACGTCGCGACGCTGCCCGGCGCGTCGTATTCGGTGAGCTTTGAGCAGGCGGGCACCGCCCCGGGCGTGCCGCTGTCGGTCGCGAGCTCGCTGACCGTGAACGCGGACGACATCCACCAGGGCGGCACGCTCTGGGCGCCGTTCGGGTCGATCGTCCTCAACGCGACGCATTCGCTCGACTTCTCGGCCGGCAGCCTCACATCGGTGAGCGGCGCGGGTGCGACGCTGCCGTTCGGCATCGTCGAGGGCGGCAATCAGTGGGTCTACGGGCTCGTTGAGTCACTCGCGACGCCGATCACCGGGATTCCCGAGCGCGCCATCAGTCTCGTGAGCCCGACGCTGACGATGGCGAGCGGTGCGCGCATCGACGCCTCGGGCGGCGGTGACCTGTACGGGTACCAATGGATCCCGGGCCCGGGCGGCACGCGCGACGCGCTCTCGCCGCTGGTCTCGCCGGGCCTGTACGCGATACTGCCGTCGACGCTCGGTCAGTACGCGCCGTATGACCCGCTGCAGTACCAGAATTCCACGCTGGCGCCGGGATCGAGCGTGTACCTCTCGGGGGGCGGCGGGCTCGCCGCCGGCTACTATCCGCTGCTGCCGGCGCGCTACGCGCTGTTGCCGGGTGCGGTGCTAGTCTCCGTCGCACCTGGCTACACGAATATGCCGATAGGCACGGTCGCGGCAGCCGCGGACGGCGCGCCGATCGTGTCCGGCTACCTGAGCTTCGGCAACACCGGGCTGGGTTCCGGCACGACCGCGGGCTTCGTGATCGAGCCCGGCAGCTACGCCCACCAGCTCGCGAGCTACCAGGACAGCCTCGCCTCGGCCTTCTTCGCGACGGCCAGTGCTGCGGGAGCCGCCCGTCCCGTGCTGCCGGCCGATGCCGGCAGCGTCGCGATCCAGACCGGGTCATTGTCGGCCGCGCCGGGCGCGGTCAACCTCGCGGCCGCCACCGGGGGGCGCGGCGGGTTGTTCGAACTGGCGACACCGGGCGCCATTGAGATTGGCGCCGGCGGTGCGTCCGCGGGCGCACCGTCGGGGACCGTACGACTGGGGGCCGACGTGCTGGCGAGCTGGCAGCCGGGCACGATCGTGCTCGGCGGTACGCTCGGTGCCGGCGACGTGCTCACCGTCACGTCGACGGGCGTCACGGTCGATGCCGGCGCGACGGTCAGCGCGGACGAGGTGCTGCTCGCGGCGAACGGCGGCGTCCACGTCGCCGGAGGCACGGTGCGCTCCACGTCGGCCTCGGCTGCCGCACCGTCGGATCATGGGGCTCCCCGGACGATCACGCTGGCCGGGTCCGATGCGGGCGGCGCGGCGCTGCTCGCGGTCTCGGACCTCGGTGACCTCGAGGTTGCGCGCAGCGGCCCGGCGCTCGCGCTCGCGCTCGCGGGCACGGTGACGCTCGATGCCGGCAGCTCGGTGGCTACCCATGGCAGCGTCGCGCTCGATGCGCCGGGCGGCGCGAGCATCGCGGACGGGTCCGTGGCAGCAGCCGGCGCTGCGTGGTCGCTCGGCGGCGCGAGCTCGGTGGAACTCGGTGCGACGACGGGAACGGCCGTGCCGGGCACGCTTGGCATCGATGACTGGCTGCTGGGCGCGCTGTCGCAGGGTCGCAGCGTGCGCATCGCGACCAGCGGCGCGATCACCTTCGACCGCTCGCTCGACTTCGGTGCAAGCGGGTCGGGACGCCTGCAGGCCCTGACGCTGGTGGCCGGCGAACTGCGGGACGGCGGCAGCGGCGACGCCGTGCACCTCTCGGCCGAGACGCTGACGATCGAGGGCGCCGGTGCCCCGACGCCGGTGGCGGCCGGCGGAAGCGGGCAGCTCCTGCTGGAGGCGAGCACCCTGAACGTAGGCCCGGGCTCGCTCGCGATCAATGGCTTCGGGACGACGACGCTCGCGGCGAGCGACAGCGTGCGCGGCCGCGGTGTCGGCGCGCTCGCGACCGCAGGCGACCTCGCGATCAATACGGGCTACGTCACGGTCGAGAGTGACGGCATCACGAGCCTGACCGCCGGCGGCACGCTCAGCCTCGGCGCGCCAGCGGCAGGCGGGCCTGCGCCGGCCGGCGTGCCGCTCGGCGGGACGCTGTCGCTGACCGCGGCCACCGTGCGGGACGACGGCGTGATCCTCGCGCCGTCGGGCGTGGTGGACCTGTCCGCCACCGGATCCGTCACGCTCGGCGCGACATCGGTGATCGACGTGGGTGGCCGGTCACTACCTGGCGTCGCGATACCGCTCGGAACGCCGGGTGGCCGCGTCGCGATCACCGCTGGGGGTGCCGTGACGCAGTCGAGCGGCTCGCGCCTCGCGATCGGTGGCGGACCCGGGTCTGACGGCGGAGTTCTCGCGGTCACCGCCGGCGGGCCCGCTGCGCTCGCCGGCGCGATCGACGCGACCGGTGCGAATCCCGGGACGGCAGAGTTCTCGCTCGAGGCCGGCTCGCTCGCGGACTTTGCGACGCTGAACGCGGCGCTCGAGGCCGGCGCGGTCGATGGCTCGCGCGCCGTCCGCGTCGGCGCCGGCGACCTGCGGCTCGCAGCCGGCACCACGCTCACGGCGCGCAACGTCCTGCTGGAGGTTGATGGCGGCGTCGTGCAGGTGGCCGGCACCATCCGGGCAGCCGGCAGCGGCAGCCGGCCGATGGTCGAGCTCGATGGCGCGACCGGCGTCAGCCTCGCCGCGTCGGCCGTGGTCGACGTGAGCGCCCTCGACGATGCCACGAAGGGCGGGCGGATCGTGCTCGCGACCCGTTCGGGCGCACTGGAGCTCGACCCGTCGGCGACTTTCGTGACGGGCGAGTCGTCGGGTGGCTACGACTCGCAGCTCGTGCTGCGGGCGCCGGTCACGGGCTCCGATCTGGCGCTCTCGGCCCTGCCTGGCTCCGCGACGCGTTTCGGCCAGGTCGTCGTGCAGCCCTGGTGGACCATGACCCTGTCCTCCGGCGCGCCGTCCGCGACCGAGATCAACGGTGATGCGACGGCCGTCGGGCAGTTTGTGGCGGCCCACGGCGCGTCGATTGGCCAACGGCTGGGCCTCGGCGCCAACGGCCTGGTCTCGCCGCTGATCGAGCTCACGTATCAGGGCGACCTGACGCTCGGCAACTTGAACCTCGGTGGCCCCGCCTGGCGCTTCGCCGGCGCGCCGGCGACCGTCGCCTTCAACGCGACCGGCAACCTGACCGTCAACGGTACGATCAGCGACGGCTTCGTCAGCGTGCCCGCCGGCCCCGGTCGCCGACCGCATCTCGACCTCGGCTCCGACGCGTCCTCGACCATCGTGCTGACGGCCGGTGCGTCGCCGGGCGCGGCGTCGCTGTCGGCGACCCGCACCGGCCAGGCGGCAGACCTGATGATCGCGGCCGGCTCGATCGTGCGCACGGGTACGGGCGACGTCGTGCTCGGCGCGAGTCGCGACGTCGTCTTCGGCGCAGGCTCGGCGGCGTACACCGGCGGCCTTGGGGCGGACCGGACGCTGAACCTGCCGGATGGAACGGACTATCTGCCGCCCCTGTTCGCTGCCTTTCCGGGCGGCGGTGGCAGCATCGTGATCAACGCCGGCCGCGACGTCGTCGCCGCGCCGGTCCGCGGCACGGTCGGCGACTGGCAGTCGCGACTGCAGCTCGGCCTGACGGGCGCGGCGAGCTGGGGCGTCGACGCCGGCGCCTTCGACTGGACCGTCGGCGCACTCGGCGGTGGTGACGTGCGCGTCCGGGCCGGTGGTTCGGTCCGTGACCTCGCCGCGGCAGCCGGCGACACCGCGCTGAGTGACGCCAACGGCGAGAACCTGACCTACTTCGGCGGCGGCAACCTCGACGTGGTGGCGGGCCGCGATCTCATGAGCGGGCTCTTCTACGTCGGGCAGGGCAGCGGCCGCGTCACGGCCTACGGCGCGCTCGGCGCGGATCGCGGCGATCCGACGATCCCGGCCGGCGACGTCGGTACGCTGCTGCTGAGCGGCGACGCAAGCTATCGGCTCTTCGCGGTCCGCGACGTCACGCTCGAGGGTGACGTGCCGGCGAGCGCGATGTATTCCGGCACGGTGCTGCCCGAGCTCGATTTCTACCGCTGGACCCCGGCTGATGCGCTGTCGGTCGTGAGCGCCGGCGGCGATCTCAGGCTGCGATTCGGCAATGCACCCCTGACCGGCGTGATCGGCACAGCGCCGTTCTACCAGACGGGCGCGCTGACGCTCGCGACGCTGCCGTCGAACGTCGCGGTGGTCGCGGCCTCGGGCGACCTGACGCTCGAGCACGGCAGCCCCCTGATGACGCCGTCGGATCGTGGCCAGCTCGTGCTGTACGCCGGCCAGAACCTCGACACCACCGCGCGCAACACGATGATCACCATGAGCGATGCGCCGGACGCACTGGTGCCGTCGGCGCTCGCGCCTTACATCCCGGGGCTGCCGGTCGATGCGGGGCTGCTGATGTCGGGCCAGTCGGCCCGGCACACGGGTGACACGACGCCGGCGATCGTCTATGCCGGCGGCGACATCGGCGGCATGACGATCTCGGTGCCCAAGGCCATCGAAATCTACGCCGGCCGCGACATCACCGACCTCGTGCTGTTTGCGACCAATACCAACGATGCCGACACCAGCGTCGAGATGGCCGGCGGCAGCATCCGCACGACCTTCGCCAACCTCAACAGCGGCAGCCAGATCGCCGGGGGCGGGACCTTCGACCTGATCGCCGGCAAGGACATCGACCTCGGCTTCTCGCGCGGCGTGACCACGGTCGGCACGCTGACGAACCCGTTCCTGACCACGAGCAGCGGTGCCAACATCAACGTGCTCGCCGGCCTGAGCGCGCCGCTCGGTATCGACGCGCCCGGTGCCGGGCCGCACGGCGACTTCCTCGCGAACGTGGTGCTCGGATCGCTCGACCCCGCGACCGGCCAGCCGCTCTATCAGTCGCGCCTCGAGTCGTTCATGCAGGGGCTCGGCTTCGCGCCGACGAGCGCCGCCGAGGCCGCGAACCAGTTCCGTGGCCTCACGCTCACCCAGCAGCTGCCGCTGCTGACGAGCGTGCTGTTCGACGAACTGGTGCGCTCCGGCCGTGAGTACAACGTGCTGCCGACCCGCGCCGGGCAGGGGTCCGGCAGCGGTCAGCTCGGCTCGGCGCTCAATCAGAGCAATCTCGTCAAGCTGATCGACAACCTGATCGCGCCATCGCCCGTCTACCAGCAGCAACTGGTGGCCTATGTCGAGGCGGCGACCGGCCGCCAGGGTCTCGACTATGCCTCGGCGCTGAGTGCCTTCGAGGCGTTCCCGGCGGCCCTGCAGGTGGCGTTCCGCTACGTGCGCGGCTACACGGCGATCGCGTCGCTGTTCCCGGGCACGGATCCCTTCGATGCAGTGATCAACCACGTGATCGCGACCGATCCCGCCATCGTGGCGGCCAATGCCGCCGCCGGTGGTGACAAGCCGTTCCCGGGAGTCACGGCGCCGACTAACCCGTTCCAGGGCGACTTCTCCATGACGCTCGGGCGCCTCTACACGCTGCAGGGCGGCTCGATCAACGTGCTCGCCCCCGGCGGATCGGTCGACGTCGGGCTCGCCAACACCCCGCCGGCCGTCTCGCAGCAGGGCATCGTCCGCAAGCCGTCGGACCTTGGCATCGTCACCGAGCAAAGCGGCGACATCAACATCCTCACCGAGGGCGACGTGCTGGTGAACAGCTCGCGCGTCTTCACGCTCGGCGGCGGCGACATCGCCATCTGGTCCTCGGCCGGCAGCATCGACGCCGGTCGGGGCGCGAAGAGCGCGATCTCCGCGCCGCCGCCGGTGGTCACGGTCGACGCCTCGGGTCGGGTGCAGGTGACCTTCGGTGCCGCGGTGGCGGGCAGCGGCATCCGTACGATCATCACCAGCCCCACGGCCTCGCCGGGTAACGTCGACCTGGTGGCGCCGGTCGGCACAGTGAACGCGGGCGACGCGGGCATCGGCGCCTCGGGCAATCTCAACATCGCCGCGGCCTCAGTCGCCGGTCTCAACAACATCACCGTCGGCGGGACGGCGACCGGCGTGCCGCCGCAGGCGAGCGGCATCGGCGTGACGGTCAGCGGTGCCGCGAACGCCGCGTCGAGCTCGACCGCGAGCTCGACCGCGACGGTCGCGGGCGGCGGCGCGGAGCGCGAGCAGGCCTCGCCGCTCGCGCAGTCGGCGCTCAACTGGCTCGAGGTCTTCGTGACCGGCCTCGGCGAGGAGGGCTGCCGGCCGGACGACCTCGACTGCCTCAAGCGGCAGCCGAAGCACTGATCCGCCGCGTCGTCATTAAGCATTCACGTGGAGCGGAGAAAGTGACGCCCTTTGCCCCGGCGAATGGCCGGCGGACGGGCGGCTGCGGGACGGGGAGCGGGGAGATCGCATGAGCACGCGCGCGGGGAATCGGGATCGGAGCGCGGCCACCGGCCAGCGGCTGGGGTGGTTGGCCTGTGGCGCCCTGGCGCTGCTCTCGCTGGCGCCGGCCGCCCGCGCGGGTTCCTGGTGGAACGACGACTGGAAGTTCCGCAAGGAAGTCTCCTTCGACCTGTCCCCGACCGGCGCCAACGTCGCGGCGACCGTGCAGGACGCTCCGATCCTGGTGCGACTGTCACTCGCGAACTTCAACTACTTCGGCGATGCCAAGCCGGACGGCGCGGACTTCCGGGTGCTGGCGGCGGACGACAAGACGCCGCTCAAGTTCCACTTCGAGCGCTACGACGCGCAGGCGCAGATGGCGTTTCTGTGGGTGCACGTGCCGCAGCTGTCGGCCGGCGCGAAGACCGACAAGATCTTCGTGTACTACGGCAATCCCGGAGCCGCCGCGGGCGCCGATGCCTCCGGCACCTACGATGCCAACCAGACGCTGGTGCTGCACTTCGGCGAGGCCGCGGGCGCGGCGCCGGCGGATGCGACTGCCTACAAGAACAACGCCACCGCAAGCGATGCGAGCCCGATTCCGGGCTCGCTGATCGGTGGCGGCCTGCGCTTGGCCGCCGGCCGGCGGCCGACGGTGCCGGCCTCGGCGAGCCTGCGGCTGCTGCCGGCGCAGGGCTTCACGGCCTCCGCGTGGATCAAGCCGGACGGCGGCGGCGGCGAGCAGGTCGTGCTCGCGCTGAGCGAGTCCGGCAGGCAGCTCAGCCTCGGTCTCGCTGCAGGCAGGCCGTTCGCGCGGTACGTGGCCGGGGCCGGGCCGGTGTCGGTGACCGCGCCGGGTGAACTGTCGAGCGGCGCCTGGCACCACCTCGCGGTGACGGCGGGCAGCGGGCAGCTACGCCTCTACGTCGACGGCGAGCCGGCCGGCAGCGGTGGCGTGACCTTGGCCGAAATCGGCGGCGTGTTCTCGATCGGCAGCGACGCGCAGGGCGGGAACCCATTCGCCGGTGAGCTAGACGAGGTCGAGGCCGCGAAGGTGGCGCGCCCCGCGGAGTGGTTCCGGGTCGCCGTGAAGAGCCAGGGACTCGAGTCGCCGCTGGTCGTCTACGGCGGCGACGCCCAGAAGGAGGGTGGCGGCACCTCGTACTTCGGCACGATCCTCAAGAACCTCACGGTCGATGGCTGGGTCGTCATCGGCATCTGCCTCGCGATGCTGGCCATCGCCATCGTCGTGATGGTCATGAAGGCGCTCTACCTCGGCCGCGTCGAGCGCGCGAACCGGCGTTTCCTCGAACAATTCCGCCGCGAGCCCGCCGAGCGGCTGATCGGGCAGCCCGCGGCGGCCGGCGCCGCGACCCTCGGCGCGGAAGGGAGCGCCGGCTCGACGCTGTACGAACTGTACCGGGTCGCCTCGGACGAGCTCGCCAAGCGCCTCGCGTACGCCAAGCCGGACGGCGACCGCTCCGTGTCGGCGCAGTCGGTCGAGGCGATTCGCGCCTCGGTCGACGCGACCTCGACGCGGATGCAGCAGCAGCTGTCGGCGCGGATGGTGTTGCTGACGATCGCGATCTCGGGTGGTCCGTTCCTCGGGCTGCTCGGCACGGTGATCGGCGTGATGATCACCTTTGCGGCGATCGCGGCCTCGGGAGACGTGAACGTGAACGCGATCGCGCCCGGCACGGCGGCCGCGCTCGCGGCGACGGTGGCCGGCCTCTCGGTCGCGATCCCGAGCCTCTTCGGCTACAACTGGCTGAACTCGCGCATCAAGGCGATCAACGCGGACCAGCGCGTGTTTGCCGACGAGCTGATCGCGCAGATCGCCGAGCGGCACACCTGAGGGCGCCGCGATGTCGGATTCCGGCGAAGAGAAGGACGTCTACGACGACATCAATATCACCCCGATGCTCGATCTCGCCTATGTCCTGATGGTGATCTTCATCATCATGACCACCGCCTCGGTGCAGGGCATCAAGGTGAACCTGCCGCAGGCGAGCGCGGCGCCGTCGCTCGCGAAGCCGCAGACGAAGGCGATCACGATCACCGCTGACGGCACCATGTTCCTCGATACGTTCCCGGTGACGATGGGCGAGCTCGAGAACCTGCTGCGCCAGTACCGCGCGGCGAACCCGCAGCTGCCCGTCATCATCAAGGCCGACTCCTCGATCCAGTACCAGCGCGTGGTCGAGGTGCTGGACCTGCTGGGACGGCTCGAGATCAGCCAGCTGGGGCTCGTCACCCAGCGGATCGTGAAGTAGGCAGCCGGGTGGACGGTCCGCCGCCACTTCCGCCGCGCGTCCGCTGGCTGCTTGGCGTCGCCGGCGTCCTGGCGGCGCTGGGCTTCGCGTGGTTCGTCCGCCAGATGGTGACCGGCAAGGACGCGAAGCCGGCTCGCCAGGTGCAGACGATCACGATGATACGGCCGCCGCCGCCGCCGCCGGTCGACCAGCCGCCGCCGCCGCCGCCGCCGGACCAGCCGCACGAGCAGCTGCCCCAGAACGAGCCGGAGCCATCGCCGAGCGACGCCGCCGCGCCGGCCGAGCAACTGGGGCTCGACGCCGAGGGCGCGGCCGGTGGTGACGGCTTCGGGCTTGCGGCGCGCAAGGGCGGGCACGATCTCGTTGGCTCCGGCGGCGCCGTTTTCGGCTGGTATACCGCCCGGCTCAAGGACCGCGTCGCTGAGAAGCTCGCCGGCGAATCGCGACTGCGGTCGCGCAAGTACGTCGTGTCGCTGCGCATCTGGATCGAGAGCGACGGCCGGATCCGCGACGTACACGTCATCTCGGGCACGGGCAGTGGCGATCTCGACGCGATCATCCGCAGCGCCGTGGCCTCGATCGGCGCGCTCGCCGAATCACCGCCGCTCGAGATGCCCGAGCCGGTGACCATCCGCATCGTGTCTCGCACGGGTTGACCGCGGCGGCGCCAGCCGGTGCCGCGCGAGCAGGGAGTTGAGAAAATGACAGTGTCGAGGTTCGTTGCGGCCGGCGTGGCCGCTGCCCTTCTGGCCGCCGTACCGGCGCCGGCGTCCGCTTCGGGCGATGCCGAGTCGATCGAGACGCTGCGGAACACGGTCGTCAACCTGCTGCAGGCGCTGGTGGACCAGGGCCTGCTGACGCGCGAGAAGGCACAGCAGCTCGTCAAGGCGGCGCAGGACAAGGCGGCGAGCGATTCGGCGGTCGAGCCCGGCGCGGTGCGGGTGCCGTACGTGCCGGAGATCGTCCGCGACCAGATCTCGAAGGAGGTCGCGGCCAAGGTGGAGAGCCAGGCGGTCGAGGACGTGGTACGGCGGGCGCGGTCGGAAGGCTGGGGGGTGCCCGCGGCGATGCCCGAGTGGCTGGCGCGGGTGCGGGTGTACGGCGATGTCACCGTGCGCGGGCAGGCGGACCTCTACGCCCGTGACAACGTCGCCGGCGTGCAGCTCGACTACCAGGCAGTCAACCAGGCCGGTGGCGTCGGCAAGCTCGGCCTCTACAACGCCTTCCTGAACGTCACCGAGGACCGCGACCGGATGCGGCTGCGTGCCCGGCTCGGCGTCGAGGCCCGCCTCAGCCCGGACGTCACGGCCGGCATCCGGCTCGCGAGCGGCTCGCTGGTGGATCCGGGATCGGCCAGCCAGACGCTCGGCACCACCGCGTCGCGCTACACGGTCGGCGTCGACCAGGCGTACCTGCGCTGGGAGCCGCGCATCGCCGGGGAGTTCCGTTATCTGACAACCGTGGCCGGCCGGATACCGAACCCCTGGTTCGCGCCGACCGAGCTCGTCTACGCACGCGACCTGACGCTCGAGGGCGCTTCCTTCACCGGTCGGCTGGCGCTCGGTGGCAGCGGCGCCGAACGCTCGCACGTCTTCCTGACGCTGGCCGGCCTGCCCGTACAGGATGTCGCCATCCGCGGTCCCGACAGCAAGTGGCTGCTCGGGGCCCAGCTCGGGACGCTCGCCGATTTCGGCAACGAGCACCGCTGGCGCTTCGCCGTCGGCTACTACGATTTCGCCCACGTCAGCGGCATCAAGAACGCACCGGACCTCACGCTCACGAACTACACCGCACCGCAGTTCGTCCGTCACGGCAACACGATGTTCGACATCTCGAGCAGCACGACCGATCCGACGGTCAACCTGTTCGCGCTGGCGGCCCGGTTCCGGATCCTCGATCTCGCGACGCGCTACGAGGTCCCCCTCGGACGCTACTCGGCAGCCTTTGCCGCCGAAGCCGTCAAGAACCTGGGCGACACGGCCGCCGACCTGCTGCAGCGGACCGGCGAAAGCCTGCCGGTGCGCAACCGCGGCTATGTCGGTGAGTTCTCCTTCGGCGACCCGCGCATCTCCCGTGGCGGACAGTGGCGGGCGGCGCTCGGCTACCGCTACGTGCAGAGCGACGCAGTGCTCGATGCGTGGACCGACGCCGACTTCAACGGCGGCGGTACGAACACCAAGGGCTACTACGTCTGGACCGAGCTGGGACTCGCAGCCGATGTCTGGGCGCGGCTGCGGTACCTGAGTGCCAACGAGATCGACGGCACGCGCTACGGCTACGACATCATTCAGCTCGATTTCAGCACCCGCTTCTGAGGCCGCCCATGCACGCTGCAGTCCGCCTGGCCATCGTGACGCTGGCAGCCGTCGCCGCCGTGGAGCCGGCGCCCGCGCAGACGAGTCGCGGCGGCGCCGGCGGCGCCAACTCGCAGATCATGCAGCAGTACCAGCAGTTGAGCGCGGAGCGGACCACGTTGCTCGCGGAGAGCGCGCGGCTCAAGCAGGAGCTGCAGGACGCCAAGGCGGAGCTCGCCACGGCGCGCAAGGAGCGCGATGCGCTGCGTGGGCGCAGCGGCGCCGGCGCCAAGGAGCTCGAGAAGGCCAATGCGGATCGCGCCGCGGCCGAGCAGGGCGCCGCGGAACTTCGCAAGCGGCTCGACGCGCTGCTGGCGAAGTACAAGGAGACGATCGGCGTGCTCGAGGGGGTCGAGGGCGAGAAGGCCTCGCTCGGCCGCGATCTGGGCGCGGCCAACCGCTCGCTCGACCAGTGCGCCGCCAACAACGTTGCGCTGTTCGACCTCAACAACGAAATCCTGAAGCGCTGGGAGCAGGAGGGCTTCTGGAGCCGCCTCAGCAAGGTCGAGCCGCTGACTCGCCTGAAGCGAATCGAGCTCGAGAATGCCATTGACGAGTACCGTGCCCGCACCGATGCCGTGAAGTTGCGCACGCCGCCGGCCGCCGCCACGCCGCTGGCCCCGAAGCCCTAGGCGACTGCTGCTGCCGGGCGCCGATCGGCGGCGCCTTCCCGACCTGCCGCCTCCGGCGGCTCGACGCTTGCCGCGCATCGACGCGGTCTCGTCATGACCACCGCGTTTGCCCTTTTGGGGTCGCCCGTCGTCGCCGCGGAGGCGGGGCCGCGCCCTCCCGTACCTCAGACGCATCCCTGGAAAGCGCGCTAAGTCGTTCACGCGTCGAGGCCCGGTCGGACACGCGTCCGTGCGGTCGGGTGTCCGTCGCGCGACATAAGGTGCGGCATCGTCATCTGGTTGCTACCTGACCGCAACACGAGCCCCCTACCGTGGGCACACGAAAGGGGGGCGCGCCGTGCCAGGAGCGAAGGGGAAACCAGTGAAAGAGAGCCGCAAGCAGGCGGTATCCATCCGTCTCGGCAGTTCCGACATCCGCAAGGTCAAGCAGCTCGCGGACCGGCTCGGCGTGCGCGATTCGGACGTGATCCGGTTCGCGCTGAAGTGGATGCTGAATCGAATCGCGCCGCTGTGCGACCCGCAGCTGCGCGGGCCGAGCCTCGTGCCGATGTTCGTCGAGACCGGCAGCGAGCTGATCCGGCACTTCGAGCTCGATGCCGCGCGCCTGGCCGCGATCATCAACGAGGGCGTCCCGGCGGCCCAGGCCGTGGCGCACGACGACATCGCGCTGCTCGCCCTCGCGAGCCTGCAGCAGCCGTACGCGCTACTCGGTCTGCGCCAGGCATCCGTGCCCGGCGTCGCCACCGACCCGACCGACTCGCTCGAGGCGCTGCGCAAGCACCTCTATGACAAGTACGTCTACGTGCGCAGCGAACGTCGCCGCGGCGAATCGCTGCCGGGCGAGGCGCCGGCGGCCGGCGGCTCGCTCGTGGCGCTGACGGCGGGCTGAGGCAATGAATCAGGGAGGTCAGTCGATGCGCAAGGCATGGATCGCTCACGGAATCCTGGTGTTGGCGGCGCTGCTTGGTGCAGTGTCACCGGCGGCGGCCAGCAGCGTGCTCGTCGATGCGAGCTACTCCGTCACAACCGCGGGCGCGGTGGCGGTGAACAACCTGCACCTCAGCGGTCCCGGCACGCTGACGCTGTCGCTGACCGACCTTCACTGGCCGGCCTCGCTGCAGGACCTGCGATACCTGATCACAACCGCCGACGGAACCATCCTGGGGCAGGGCAGCGGCGCCGGGTCCTTCAGCATCGCGATCAGCAGCGCGGAGCTCGTCTACGCCGTGACCTTCGGGCAGGCAACGCCGCTGCCCGGGCTGTCGTTCGGCTATGGCAGCTACGGCGTGCAGATCGGCTTCCAGCCGGTTCCGCTGCCGGACGCGCTGGTGCTGCTGGGCTCTGGCCTCGGGGCGCTCGCCATCGTGGCGCGCCGCCGGCGGGACCCGATGCGGCCGGTTGCCATCAACTTGTAAGACAAACGCACTAGCCTGAGGTTCGCCTCGGCAAAACGCGCGCTGGTCGGCCCCGGGTACGCCCGTGCACGGGGCCGACTGCGTCTTAGGGACGGGTGAGAACGAACATGCGGGGATTGCGCCCTTGCGTCGCGGCCGCGACGCTGCTGCTGTCGCTGGCGGCTCTCGCGGACGCGAGCCCCGCGCCGTCCGGCTACCGGCTGCAGCCCGGGGATATCCTGACCGTCGATGTCTGGAAGGAGAAGGAGCTCCAGCAGGAGGTGCTCGTCAGGCCGGACGGCGGGATCACCTTTCCGCTGGCGGGCGATGTCACCGCCGCCGAGCGCACGGTGGAGGACCTGCGCGGCGAGCTCGAAAGCCGGTTGCGGCACTTCATTCCGGACGTAGCGGTCACCGTCGGCGTCAAGACTGTCGCCGGCAACCGTGTCTACGTGATCGGCAAGGTCAATCGGCCCGGCGACTACATGATCGTCCGGCCGACCGACGTCATGCAGGCGCTAAGCCTCGCCGGCGGAACGACGCCCTTCGCGGACGTGAATGCCATCCGCGTCCTGCGCCGCGAGCGAGGCGCGCAGGTGTCGTACGAATTCCGCTACGGCGACGTCGAGCGCGGCAAGCGGCTCGAGCAGAATATCGTGCTGCGCGGTGGCGACACGGTCGTCGTGCCGTGACCGGCGACCGCTTCCCGAGTGCCGGCACCGGCGGTGCGCTGCTCGCGGCCACGGCGGCGGCGTGGTCGGCCGCGGCGGTCGCCGGCGCCTGGTCGGTGGAGCCGACGGTCGCGGCGTCGACGGAGTACGACACCAATCCACTGTTGCGTCCGGACGAGGCGCGGGCCGGCTCGGCACTGGTCGCGAATGCGTCGATGCCGATCGCCTGGGACGATGGCGCGCGGCACCTCGAGATCAAGCCGAGCGCACGGCTCGCGCATGCCGGCGGCGACTCGGCGATCGGTGCGAGTGGCTACTACGTGAGTGTGCGCGGCGACGCACCGGGCGAGCGCTCGGACCTTGCGGCTACCGCGCGATGGGGGGACGACTCGACCGCCATCCGCGAGCCGGCCGCCGGGACGCTGATTCGCAGCGATCTGCGCCAGGCGCTGGTGGATGCGGATCTGGGCTGGTCCTATGCCGCGACCGAGCGGATCCAGAGCCGGCTGGAGGGCAGCTGGCAGTCGCTGCGCTTCGCCGACGAGCCGCGCGCTCTCGAGAACGGCCTCTACAGCTACAAGTACGCCACGGCCTCCGCCGAGGTGCGCGGTCGCTTGACGAGCCGTACGCAGATCGAGTGGCTCACGCAGGCGAGCCGCTACGACGTCTCGACGAGCCTGCCACGCGAATACAGCTACTCGACGCAGCTCGGGGTGGTCGGCTCGCTGACGGAGCTGTGGAGCTACGAGTTTCGCTACGGGCGCTCGCGCACCGAGGACACGGGCGCGGCCGGCCGCTCGACCGGGACGGTCTACCTCGCGAGGCTGGCTCACCGGCGCGAGCGCCTCGACTGGGCCGTCTCCGTCGGGCGCTCGATCCAGCCCAGTGGCTTTGGCCAGCTCGCGGAATCGCTGGAGCGCTCGGGCACGCTGCACTGGTCGTTGACCGAGCGCGTGGCGCTCGATCTTGGCGCGCGGCGATCGGACACGAAGAGTACCTTCTACGGCTACGACATCGCCCGTCGCCACTACGAGTCGCTGAGCGGTGGCGCCGCATTCGAGGCGGCACCGGAATGGACCGTACGTGCGCAGCTCTCGTACCAGCAGGTTCGCGTCGATCCCACGTTGTTCGAGACGTTGGTCGCCGGCCACGGCTACGGCGTCAGCGTCAGCATCGAGCGCCGGTTCCGCCGGTCGACGCTCACGTGAACGCCGCCGCGCTCGCTCCAGGGCTCGAGGCGGGTCCCTCGCTGCGCGAACGACTGCTCGCACTGCGTCGTCATCGGCGGCTGATGCTAATCGTGCTTCTCACGGGCGCGGCGCTCACCGTGGCGGTCGCGCTGCTGTGGCCGCCGACCTACCGAGCCTCGGCGACGATCCTGATCGAGCAGCAGGAGATTCCGCAGGACCTCGTGCGTTCGACGATTTCCTCGTATGCCGACCAGCGCGTGCAGGTCATCAGCCAGCGGGTGATGACCAGCCAGAACCTGATGCGCATCGTCGAGCAGTATCAGCTCTACCCCTGGCAACGGCGCACGCGGCCGCGCGAGGTCGTGATCGAGCGGATGCGCGACGACATCAAGATGAAGCTGATCAGCGCCAACGTAATGGACCCGCGCAGCGGGCGCCCGACGCAGGCCACGATCGCCTTCACGCTGTCCTATGAGAGTGCCGGGGCTGACCTCGCCCTGAAGGTTGCCAACGAGCTGACCTCCCTCTACCTGAATGAAAACCTGACGATCCGCACCGAGGCTGCCCGCCAGACCTCCGGATTCCTTGGCGCCGAGGCGGACCGCCTGCGCGATGACGTGCAGGAGCTGGCAGCGAAGATCGCGGCGTTCAAGCAGGCTCACGTCAACGAGCTACCGGACCTTGCGCAGTCGAACTTCCAGCTCGCGGACCGCACCGAGCTCGACCTGCGGGAGTCACGCAACCGGCTGAGCTCGCTGGACGAGCAGCGTGTGCTGCTGCAGGCGCAGCTGCTGCAGATCACGCCGACGGCGCAGATGTACAGCGAGACCGGCCAGCGCATCCTGAGCCCGGCAGACCGGTTGAAGACGCTGAAGGCCGAGGCGGCAGACCTGCGCTCCAAGTACGGCCCGGAGCACCCCGACCTGCGTACGGTCGAGCGCGAGATTCAGGGCCTGCAGGCCGAGGTCACGGCGGACGGCAGCGCGAATGACGTGCTGCGGCGGCTCGAGGACACCCGCGGCGCGCTGGCGGCGGCCCGCGAGAAGTACACCGGCGACCATCCGGACGTGCAGCGACTGGCGCGCACCGTCGAAAGTCTCGAGCGAGAGTCGCAAGGCATGCCGGCCGCCGAGCGCGTGCGCGCGGCGCGGACGAACCCCGACAACCCAGCCTACATCCAGCTGAAGGCGCAGCTCGACGCGGTGCAGACCGAGCGGGCGGCGACCGAGCGGCGTATCGCCGAGCTCGAGTCGCGGCGCGACGATTTTGACAGGCGGCTCTCTCGCACACCGGGCGTCGAGCGCGAATACCGGGCGCTGATGCGCGAATACGAGAATGCACAGCTCAAGTACCAGGAGGTGCGCACCAAGCAGCGCGAGGCGGAGGCCGCGCAGAACCTGGAGGCTCAGCGCAAGGGTGAGCGTTTCACGCTGATCGAGCCGCCACTGCCCCCGGAGCAGCCGGTGAGCCCGAACCGGCCGGTCGTGCTGCTGCTGGGCTGGCTGGCGAGCGTCGGTCTCGCGCTCGGTGCCTTCGCGCTCGCTGACGCGCTCGACGGGTCGGTGCGCGGCCCGCGCGACCTCGGCCGGCTGGTGGAAGTAGCACCGCTCGCGGCCATTCCGGAGATTCGCACCCTTGCCGATCGGGACCGCGCCGGCCGCGGCCGACGGCGGGGCTGGATTGCGGGCGCCGCCGGGCTGCTCGCGCTGCTGCTCGGAATCCACCTCTTCGTGCGGCCGCTCGACATTCTCTGGCTGACGCTGCTGCGCCGGTTGGGCTTCTAGGAATCGCCATGGACCAGATCCGTCGCGCGCTGGACAAGGCCCGGAACGAACGCTCGTTCGCCTCGATGGGCACGGCCGCGGACGGCGATGTGGCGGCCGTACGCGTCGGCACCGCGTGGCGGGCGGACCGGGCGAGCGCTCCCGAAGCGGCGGCGCTCGCGGAGCCGCGCATCCCGCCGGTCGAGACGGACCTCGCACACTGGGAGCGTCAGCGTCTGCTCATGCCGGGAGCCGCAGGTGCCGGAGCAGGAGCTTTCCGGCTGCTCCGCACGCAGGTCCTGACGCGGATGGCGGAACGCGGTTGGCGCTCGATCGGTGTGACCAGCGCCCGTTCCGGGGACGGCCGCAGCACCGTGGCCGCAAACCTTGCCCTGTCCATCGCCTCCGACCCCGGCCAGGAGCCGCTGCTGGTCGATCTCGACTGGCGGCGCCCCGGTCTCGCCAGTCTCTTCGGATTGACCCCGGCCGCGACCGTCGAGGACGTGCTCGAACAACGGACCACCCTCGGGGCAGCCGCCGTGCGGCCACAGCCGGCCGAGCGCCTGAGGATCCTCGCGGCGCGCGGCGGTTCGCCCGCGGATGCCGCCGGCGAGGGTATTGCACGGATGATCGCCGCCGAGCGCGACCGCGAGGCTGGCTCGATCGTGGTCGTGGACCTGCCGGCCGCGCTCGACGCTGATGAGTCGGTGAGCCTGGCAGCCCGGGTCGACTGCGTGCTGCTGGTCGTGGCCGAAGGTCGCAGCGCGCGCGAGGACGTGGCGCGTGCTCTGACGCTGTTGCGCGCAATACCGGTCGTCGGCACCGTGCTCAATCGTGCCCAGGGCGACGGCGAACGCGGCGCGTGAACCGATGTACGATCGCTTCTACGGCTTCTCGGTCCGCCCGTTCGCGCTGACGCCCGATCCGGCGTTCCTGTTCCTGTCCCGTCAGCACGGCATGGCCCTGACCCTGCTCGAGTACGGGCTGCAGTCGCAAGCCTCGTTTGCCCTGCTGACCGGGGAGGTTGGCAGCGGCAAGACCACGCTGCTGCGCCAGCTGGTGCGCCAGGTCGGCACGGACGCCGTGGTCGCACTGATCAGCAATACCCACGTGGGCTTTCGCTCGCTGCACCCGTGGGTGGCGCAGGCGCTCGAGGTCGTGCCGGCCGACGACAGCGAGGTGGCGATTTACGAGGCGATCGTGGATTGCTTCATCCGGCAGTATGCGCAGGGGCGGCGCACGCTGCTCATCGTCGACGAGGCGCAGAACCTGCCGGCGTCGCTGCTCGAAGAGCTGCGGCTGCTGTCGAACGTGAACTCCGAGAAGGACCTGGTACTGCAGGTGCTGCTGGTCGGGCAGCCAGAGCTGCGCAGCACGCTTCAACGCCCCGAGCTGCGCCAGTTCGCCCAGCGGGTATCGGTGGACTTCCATTTGCGGCCGCTCGGCGCCTCCGACACGTCGGCCTACGTGCGCCACCGCCTGCAGGTGGCGGGGCGGGATGCGGAGCTCTTCAGCCCCGAGAGCCTGGCGCTGATCCACGATCAGACGGCGGGCGTGCCGCGCCTCATCAACCAGCTCTGCGACCTGCTGCTGGTCTACGGCTTCGCGGACGGCGCGGAGGTCATTGACGAATCGCTCGTTCGCCAGGCGCTGTCGGATCGCGAGTCGGCGATGGCACTGCCGATCTTTGCGGGGCTGTCACCGGCCGCGGAGCGTGCCGCCGAGCATCGAGCGCAGCCTGGCGCGCCATGAGGGCGGCCCCGGCGATTCTGCTGGGTGCGCTGGCTGCCGGGCTCGTGCCGACGTCGGCGCCGGCGCTCGAGGCCGTCGATCTCGGGATCGTCTATCGGCGCGGTGACGCGACCAGCGAGCAGGTGGCGCGACTCTACGGGCGCGAGCGACGGGTGCCGGCCGCGAATCTCGTTGCCATCGACGTCCCCCGCGAAGCCGTGCTGCCACCGGCCACGCTGAACCGCCTGCGCGACGAGGCTCTGGCGAGGCTGCCTGCGCGTGTAGCGGCGCTGCTGCTCGTGTGGAACGCACCGTACGCGGCGGGGTGCATGTCGATTACGACGGCCTTCGCGATCGGCTATGGCGACGCCTACTGCGCGCCGGGTTGCGCCCGGACGGCGGAGAGTCCGCTGTTCGACGCCGATTCCCTCGATCGCGCGCGCGGCCTGGGCTGGCGGATCGCGATGCTGCTGCCGGCCGACGATCCCCGGCTCGCCGCCGATCTCGTGGCCCGCGGCCAAGCTGCGGACGCCTCGGCGCCGGCCGGCACCGTCTACCTGGTCGAGACCATGGACCGGGCACGCAACGTTCGTGCCGAATCCTTCCCGGCGACGCTGGCGGCCTATCGTGACCGGATCCGGATTGAGCGCATCGGCGTACCCGAGTCGACCGGCCCGGCCGATGTGCTCGGGTATTTCACCGGTGCGGCGCAGGTCGCCGAACTCGGACGCCTGCGCTTTCGCCCCGGCGCCGTGGCGGATCACCTGACCTCGATCGGCGGGGTGCTCGACCAGAGGCTACAGACGACGGCCCTCGACTGGCTGCGGGCCGGCGCGACCGGCAGCTATGGAACGGTGACGGAGCCGTGCAACCACACGGGCAAGTTCCCGAGCCCGATGGTCTTCCTGGGTCACTACCTGCGCGGCGAAACGCTGATCGAGGCGTACTGGAAGTCGGTGGCGATGCCGGGCCAAGGACTGTTCGTCGGCGAGCCGCTGGCAGCGCCGTTCCGCCACGGACCTGGGTGACCCGGTGGGCGCGATGGTCTTCGCGGTGCTGATGCTAGGCCTCCTGGTGCTGGCATTCGCCAACGTCCGGGGCTTCTGCCTGTGGGTGGTGGGGCTCGCCGGCGTCGAAATGCCGCTGCTGACCGGAGAGGCGCGCTTCTTCAGCGGCGTGCTCGAGGTCGATGCGCAGGCCCTCTACATGTTCTGCGTGATGGCTGGCTGCGCGATCGCGCTCGCACTGCGGCCGGCCGCCGCCGCGAGGACGGCGGCGCGCATTCCCGCCTGGCTCGTACTGCTCGGCTTCGCCGCGCTGAGCCTCACGTGGACACCGAGCGCCGTGTACGGACTGCGCATGCTGGTGAAGCTAGCGACGCCGGCACTCTTCCTGGCGACTTGCCTCGTGGCGATCGACGAGGGGCTTCCTCCGGCGCAACTGATCCGCGCCGCCATCGGCGCGGCCCTGATCGCGCTGGCCCTGGCGCTCCTCAATTTCGTCACGCGCGGCGCGCTGTCGCCGCTGATTCCCGTCGAGGGGCTGTTCGGGCTGCCACAGCTGTCGGCGCCGTACTCGAGTCCCTCGAATTTTGCCTTCCTGATGGCCGCCGCAGCGTTCGCGGCTTATGGCTGCTTCCTGCGCAGCCGCAAGGCGGGTTTCGTGATCGTGGCGCTCTCCTGCGGCGTCGCAATCCTGTTCGCCCTCAATCGCGCGGCGCTCGGCAGTCTGGCGGTCGGGTTCCTGGGCTTCCATCTGGCGCGCGCACGTCTGCGCCCGGCGTACCTGCTGGCCGGCTTGCTCGCGCTCGCCCTGATCGCCGGCTCGCTGATGCTGTCGCCGGCGTTCAAGAAGCGCATGTTCTACGACGCCGACGACATCCCCTGGAGCACGTTGCTGACGGACAGCGGCGCCTTCCTCACGCACCTGGACACTTCCGGCCGGAACGATCTCTGGCTGCAGGCCAACGAGTCGTTCGCAGGTACCTCGGCGTGGTTCGGCGGCGGGATCGGTTCCGTGGACCGATGGATCCGGGATCGCGACGTGCGCGGCGTCGAGCTGCATTCGGATCTCTATCGCCTGTACCTCGATCTCGGTTTGCTCGGACTGGCTTGCTACTGCGTGGCGATCGCGGCGCTCGTCGTGGCACTCGGACGGGTGGCGCGTACGGCGGGCTCGACGGGCGAGGCCATCGGAGCGCGGATCGGGGTCGCGGCGCTGGTGGGCTATTTCGCCACGCTGCCCACCGACAACTCGTTGAACTACGTCGCTCAGTTCGGCGTGGTGGCCTATGCGCTCGTGGCGGCGGGGCTCGCGCGGACCGCCGCCGTACCGGCGGTGGTGAGCGGCGCGCCGCTCGTACCTGCCGCAGTGCGCTACGCGAACGTGGCGCGCTGATGCGGTTGGCGATCGTCACGCAGCTGCTCGCGCCCTACCGCATCGGGCTGTTCCAGGCGTATGCGCGCCGCGTCGAGGCACTGCGCATCTTCGTGCTGGCCGGCGCGCACTCCGATCGCCACTGGCGCGTGGACGCCGAGGGCTTCGACTGCGAAGTGCTGCCGGGATTCCACGTCGCGTTGCCGGCCTATCCGGTGCGCGGGCTGCGGGAGCGGCTGCACGTGAATGTCGGCGTCGGCAGGGCGCTACGGCGCTTCGCGCCGACCGTGGTGATGTCGGGCGGCTTCTCGCCCGCGCACTACGCGGCTTATCGGTACGCGCGACGCTCCGGCATCCGTCACTACAGCTGGGGCGAGCTGACGTTGCGCGACGGTGCCCAGCGCTCGGCGTTGAAGCGCGCCCTGCGGCGAGCCATGATTCGCGGCAGCGCCGGCTGCATCGCCTCCTCGAGCGTCGCCCGGAACGCGTTCCTCCACTACGGTGCTCAGCCCCAGGCGGTGCTGACCGCGCTGATGCCGGTCAACCTGGCGTGCTTTCGCGCAGCATCGCTGCGTGCGGCGCCGTCAGCCGGGTCGGTCGTGCTCTCGGCCGGGCGTCTCGTCCGCGGTAAGGGATTCCACGAGCTGCTCGAGGCGGTCGCGATGCTGCGCCGGCGGCGTCCGGAGGTGCGCTTGCGGATCGTCGGTGCCGGCGAGGAGGAGGCGCCGCTGCGTTCCCGTGCCGCCGCGCTGGGGCTCGCGGAGCTGACCACGTTCCTGGGGGCTCTGACCCAGGATCAACTCGCCGACGAGTGCGCCCGGGCGACGGTGTTTGTCTGTGCGAGCCACTACGACGCGTTCGGCGCGGTCATTCCCGAAGCCATGGCCGCCGGGACGCTCGTCGTCGCGTCCGTGCACGCCGCGGCGACGCACGACCTGGTCGATGACGGCGTGACGGGCTATCGCGTCCACCCGGAGGATCCGGCGGCGATCGCCGCGACACTTGATCGGGCACTGGCCCTCGATCCCGCGGATCGCGCCCGAATGATCGCCGCCGCCGCCGCCGCGGTCGAGCGGCTGGACGTCGACCGCTCGGCGAACGCAACGATCGGTTTCCTGCGGGCGGGCGCTTGAGCGGGCCAGCGCCCGCGCTGCCGCCCTCGGTCCGGCGCAATGCCGCGGCGGCCGTCGCCCAGGTGGTGCTGTCGGGCTTGCTGCTGTTCGTCCTTTACCGGTACCTGCTCGACCGCCTCGGGGCGAGCAGCCTCGGCGTATGGTCGCTGGTGCTGGCCTCGACGAACGTGGCGCGGCTCGGTGCGCTCGGCTTGCAGGGCACCGCCGTCCGCTTCGTCGCCCGCGACCTGGCGCGGGGGTCCCCCGCGTCCGCGGCGCGCTACGCGGAAACCGCGGTGGTCGCGACGGCGTTCGCGATCGGCCTGATGCTGGCGTTGGCCTATCCACTCATCGGCGTAGTGCTCGAGCGGCTGGTGGACCCTTCGCTCCGGGCCGCCACGCGCGAGCTGCTGCCGTACGCCCTGGGTTCCCTGTGGGTCGGCTCGCTCGGTGGCGTCGCGCAGTCGGCGCTGGACGGCTGCCAGCGCATTGCCGCCCGCAGTGCGATCACGGTGGGTGCCAGCGTGGTGCTGGTCGCGGGCTCGGTTGCGCTCGTGCCGTCGCTTGGCCTGCGCGGCGTCGCGCTCGCCCAGCTCGCGCAGGGCGCGTGGCTCTTCGGCCTCGGGTGGCGCCGGCTGCGGCGGAGTTTGCCGGACTTGCCGGTTGTGCCACGTCGCATCGACCGGCCGCGGTTACGCGAGATGCTGCGCTTCGGGGCGAACGTGCAGGCCGAATCCCTGCTCGCGATGCTGCATGATCCGATCGCGAAGGGGTTGCTCGCGCACTTCAGCGGACTGCCTTCGGTCGCCTACTTCGAGATGGCGACCCGACTCACCCAGCAGCTGCGGGCGCTCGTGACCGCGGCGCTGCAGGTGCTGGTGCCGGTGATCGCGGGCGCCCAGGAACACGAGCGGGAGCACGTGCGCGCGCTGTATCGCTCGAGCGGCGAGTTCCTGGTGCTGGTCAGCGTGCCAGCTTTCGGGCTGCTGGTCGTCGCGGCCCCGCTGATCGGCCACGTATGGCTCGGGCGCGACGAACCCACCTTCGTGCTGAGCCTTGCCTGGCTGGCCATCGCCTGGTGGGTGAACACCATCAGCGCTCCGGCGATCAGTGCGAATTTCGGCACCGGCTTCATCGCCTCGCACACGGTGGCCGCTCTGCTGATCGCCGTCGTGAATCTCGCGCTCGGCCTCGCCGCCGGTCAACTCTGGCCGCGAGACGGCGTGCTGCTGAGCTGGGTCACGGCGCTCGTGGTGGGCAGCCTGTGGGTCATCGTCGCGTACCACCGCCGCACCGGCACGCCGGCGGGCGATCTGCTGACTCCGGCTTCGCGTGGCTTCGTACTGGTGGGAGTCGTAGCGGCCGTCGTTGTCATCCTCGCCATGCGCGCGGCGACACCCGGCGCGCTCGCGAACCTGGGGCGCGGCGTCGGACCGCTGGCGTATCTTGGCCTGATGGCAGTCGCTGCCTGGTGGCATCCGGCGGCACGTGGCTGGCTCCTGCGGCGGCGACACGGCCGCGCCGCCGGTGGCGTGGCGGCCTGAACCGTCAGCCGGGCGTCGCGAGCGGTCGCGGCGATCCCGCCTGCTGCGCCTTGTAGCGTCGGTAGGTTCGTGCCGCGATCCCGCCGGGACCGTGCGCCAGCAACGCAAGCGCCCACAGCGTCATGCTGGCGGGCGCAAGGCGCAACGCGCGGCGCAGCTCCCGGCGCGCCTGCGGAAGCTGCCCGAGACCGAGGTACCAGACGCCGCGCATGCGGTGCCAGTGGGCCCGGTAGCGACGCAATCCCGGCGCCTGCAGCCTGGCGAGCTCGGTTCCCACGACGTCGGGATCCGCGGGCCGCCGGTGGGGCCGGGGGTCGGCGCCATGCGGCTCCCAGAACGTCGCCTTCGACTCCCGCACGTAGGCGATAGGCGCGCGCGCGGCCAGCCGCGCCCAGGTGAGCAGGTCCTCGCCGGCGGTGACGCCGACCGGGAAGCCGCCGATCGCCAGCAGCAGCTGACGTTCCACCGCCACGGCGGACGTCCAGAGCGGCGGATCCGAGAGGCTGGCGACCGTGAAGTAGCGTTGCAGCAGGCCGCGCTGGAAGTCCGCCGGCACGCCCTTCAGCCGCGCGGCTCGCGGCGGGCCGAGCGGTGATTGCAGTCGATAGCCGGTGGCGAAGATGCGGGCCGTCGGGAAGTCACGATGCAACAGCAGCAGCGCTTCCAGCATCCCGTCGTCCCACTCGTCGTCCGCGTCCAGGAAGGCCACCAGCGGGGTTGCGGCCTCGCGGATCGCGGCATTGCGCGCGGCCGAGACACCCTGATTCGGCTGTGAGCGCAGCACGATGCGGGGGTCGTCGATGGCCTCGACAATCCTCGGCCCGTCGTCGGTCGATCCGTCATCGACGACGATCAAGCGCCATTCCTCCAGAGTCTGGCGCTGGACGGAAGCGATGGCGCGTCGGACTTCTGCCGCCTTGTTGAACAACGGCATGACCACCGTGATGCGTGCGCTTCGCTGGTCTGTCAAGCGGCCTCGCAGACGTACAGGCGGCTCTGGCTCGTGAACAGACGCCCGGCGCCATCCGGGATATCGGCTGCGAGCAGCTGCCACTGCTCGGGCGTCAGGCTGGTCCGCGGGTCCCAGACGGCGACCCGGAACCCGGAGCCCTCGATCCGGCTGACGAGGTCGTCGCCGTAGAGGCGGAGATGATCGTCAAGGCCGAAGTGCTGGCGGCGGTAGTCGGGCGACGCGTCCGGTGGTGCTTCGAGGGTGCCGCTGCCATCCCGAACGGGAACCTGTAGCAATAGCCGGCCGCGGGCGCGCAACACCCGGCGCATCTGCGCGAGCGCCGCGTGGTCGTCCGGGACGTGCTCGAGGACGTGCGAGCACAGGATCCAGTCGAAGCTGGCCTCGGGGAGGTCCAGGGACTGCAGGTCGAGGACCCGCATCGCGCGGCCGGACCGCAGGTCGGCGCTGAGGTAGCCGCGGCCGAGCCGCTTTGCGAGGCGGCGTTCGAGCGGCCATTCCGGCGCGAAATGCAGCAGCGATTCGCCCGCGGCCGGGCCCATGCCATGGCCCGAGAGCACATGCCACAGGAAGCGGTGCCGCCCGAGCGAGCCGCACACCGGGCATTCCGCGTCGATCATCGAGTGATCGTCGAGGGTACGAAAGGCACGCAAGCCGTTGCCGCACAACGGACACGCATGTCCCGAGCCGCGGTGGACCACCGCGTTCAGGCGTGCGCCGACCTCGCGCACCACCGCAACGCCACGGCGCCCGAGCGCCCGGCGGGCCCACTGGCGGGTGCGGATCCAGGCGGGAGTGGCGGTCGACGGCATGACGGCGGGATCTGGCGAAGCGGGTGGGCAGCATAGGCTGCGTTCATGACAGCGCGCCTGCAGCGGGTGGCGGGCGCGTCGCGCAAACGTCACGCAGCTGTAGCGTCACTTCGGGATCATGCCGTGCTGACGGCTGGCCGGTGCGCCGGCCGCCGGTCGGTCCCGCAATCGGAGGCAGCGCTTGGGCAGCGTCAGCGTCGATCCCGCATCGGTGAGCACGGCTCGTGCCTGGTCGCTGCTCGGCTATCGCATTAGCGCGAGTTCGGCCGACGAGCTCGCCGACGATTGCCTCGCGACCCGCCCGGCCGGCGCTCCCCTGACCGTTGCCTGCGCCAACGTTCACTCGCTGGTCACCGCCGCCACGGACCGGGCGTTTCACGAGGCGCTGCGCGGGGCAGGGCGGGTGACCGCCGACGGCGCGCCGCTGCGGGTCGCCGGCCGCCTGCTCGGCGAGTCGATCGGTCCGCGCGTGACCGGCTGGGACCTCTACGTCAGCACGATGGCGCGCCTCGACCGGCGGCACGGCACGGCCTACTTTCTCGGCTCGACGCCGGCGGTCCTGGCACGCATCGAGTCACGCGCGGCTCGCGACTACCCGAACGTGCGCGTGTTGTCGCGATCGCCGCCCTTCGGGGAGTGGAGCGCCGGCGACGAGACCGAAATCGTGGCGCAGATCAATGCGGTCCGGCCGGACATCGTGTGGGTGGGCATGTCCGCGCCGCGACAGGAAAAGTGGGCGGCGCGCTGCGCCGCCCGCCTCGATACCAACGCGGTGGCGGGCATCGGCGCCGTCTTCGACTTCTACGCTGGCACCGTGCCGCGCGCGCCGCACCTGATGCGGCGCGCGGGGCTGGAGTGGCTGTACCGGCTCTGGCGAGAACCACGTCGACTGTGGCGGCGGTATTTCGTGTCGGGGCCGCGCTTCGTGGCGCTGGTGCTCTCAGACTGGCGCGCGCGTCGCCGTGGTCACCGACCGCTCAGCGCCTGACGCGCCGCGGTGCGCTGTGACCACCTCGGCATAGTGTCGCTCGAGAGAGCGCAGCGCGGCGGCGGGCGCATAGTCAGACTCGAAGCGGGCGCGATTGTGGCGACGCATCGGCACGAGGGCCGTCCGGTCGGCCAGCGCCCGGCGCACTGTCGTCATCAGATCCGCGGGGTCGGCGGGCCGGAAGTGGAACCCTTCGCGGCCTTCCGTCATCAGCGTCGCCAGGGCGCCGATCCGGGACGCGAGAATCGGCGTGCCGCAGGCGAGTGCCTCCATGAACGTCACGGGCAGGCCCTCGTAGCACTCGGACGGCATCACCAGGAACTCTGCTGCGCGCAGCAGCTCCAGTACCTGAGCGCGCGGCCGCGCGCCGAGGAAGCGGATGGCGGGATGCCGCGCCGACCGCTGCTCGAGCACGGAGCGCAACGGCCCGTCACCGGCGATCAGCAAGGGCAGCGGCGCGTCCTGCAGCCAGGCGTCGACGAGCGTCGCGACGCCCTTTTCCGCGCCGAGACGGCCGATGTACAGCGCATAGCCGCCGCCCCCGGGCCCGGCACCCGGATCATCGGCGAGGCCGTTCGGGCGCACCTGGACGCGATCGGACGGCAGCCCGCCGCGCACGAACAGCGTCCGCGCGAACTCCGTGAGCGCGAGGTAACGATCGACGCTGCGCCGATACGTACCGAATGCTCGGTTGACGGCCAGCATCGTCACGACGACACCGGTCGCTGCCCGCGAGCCACGGTAGCAGGCATGCCGCAGCGCGGGCCACTGACCGGCGCCGACGCACTGCTCACAGGGCAGTCCGTCGCGCATCAACAGACCGCCCGCGCAGATCAACCGGTAGTTGTGCAACGTCTGCACGACCGGCACGCCGGCCGCCTGGCAGGCGGCATACGCGCTCGGCGAAATCAGCGGGAACGTGTTGTGGAAATGGGCGACGTCGGGCCGTTCGCGCCGCGCAATGTCGAGGATTGCGCGGGCGGCCCGGTGCGACCAGGTCGCGCGCAGAGCCGCGGCGGCCCGCGCCGAACGCGACTCACCGATCGCGTCATGGTGGAGCTCGTGGCGCACGACCTCGTGGCCGGCGGCGGCGAGCAGCTGCGCCTCCGCGCGATACATCGCGTCTTCTCCGCTAGGCCAGGCCGAATGGTAGTGTTCGTGGACGAGCAGGATCTTCATCGGAGGCTCCGTCGCGGCGCGCAGTGTAGCGCGCGAGCGGCGGCGGCCTGCATTCATCGCGGTGTCATCTCGCCTCAGTAGTCTCTGCCGCCCTTTGTGCGTGGGATTCCGAACGGCATGGCCGCGGGCAGCGAGTCGGTGGAACTGTCGGTCGCAGCAGGCCCGGAGCCCGCCGCCCGCGGCTACCGTGCCGGCGCTCCGCTCGTGGCCCTGGCGGTCCTGGCGCTCGCGACCCTGGCGCTCGCGTTCCATCGCGCCCTGGGCTGGCTCTGGCAGACCTGGATGGAGAGGCCGGAGTACAGTCACGGCCCGATGCTGCCGGTGGTGGCGGTTTACCTGCTTTGGCAGCGCCGCGAGACCCTGCGGCAGCTCCCTTTCGTTGGTGCGTGGTCCGGCGTGCTCGCGCTCGCGGTGGCGGGCGCGCTCGGTGCTGCCGGCCGGATGGGCGGCGTCTACTCGCTCGAGCAGTACGCGGTCGTTCTGGCGATCGCGGCACTGACCTTGAGCCTCGTCGGCTGGCGGCTGCTGCGCGAGTTTGCCGCGCCACTGCTGTTGCTGCTGCTGTCGATTCCGCCACCGAATTTCATTCTGAACAACCTCTCGGCGCAGCTGCAGCTTCTCTCCTCGAATCTCGGCGTGCAGTTCCTGCGGGTGCTCGGCGTCAGCGTGTTCCTCGAGGGCAATGTCATCGATCTCGGCGGGTACCGTCTGCAGGTCGTCGAGGCCTGCGACGGCATGCGCTACTTGTTCCCGTTGATGACGATCGGACTGCTGATCGCCTACCTCTATCGCGGCGCCGCGTGGAAGCGGTTCGTCGTCTTCGCGCTCAGCGTGCCGATCACGGTCGTGATGAACAGTCTGCGGGTCGGCATGATCGGACTCATGGTCGAGCACTGGGGCTCCGGCATGGCCGAGGGCTTCCTGCACGAGTTCCAGGGCTGGATGGTGTTCATGCTGAGCATCGGCCTGCTGCTCGCAGCCACCGCGCTGCTGAATCGCGTCGGCCGCTCGCGATTGCGCTGGCGCGACGCCTTCCTAGGCGCGAGCGCCGCGCACCCCGTCCTCGCGGGCACGGTGGAGCGCCACGTGCCGGCGAGCTTCGGCGCAGCCTGCCTCGTGGCACTTTGCCTCGCCGGTGCGGCGGTGGCGACGCCGGCCCGCGCGGAGTTCGTACCGGAACGCGCGACCTTCGCCGCGTTTCCACTGCGACTCGGGGACTTCGTCGGCCGGCGGTCGAGCCTGGCACCGGAATACCTCGAGACGCTGCAGCTCGATGACTACCTGCTGGTCGACTACGCGGCGCGCTCAGCCGGCGAGCCGGTCAACCTGTACGCGTCCTACTACAACTCGCAGCGCGATCGGCGGGTGGTGCACTCGCCGCGCGCCTGCATCCCGGGAGGTGGCTGGCACATCGACCGGTTTTCGCGGTTGCTGGTCGCCGGCGTCGGGCACGAGGTCAACCGGATGATCGTGACCAACGGCGACGCGCGCCAGCTGGTGTACTACTGGTTCGACCAGCGGGGCCGCCACCTGACGAGCGAATTCGCAGTGAAGTGGTACCTGCTGGTCGATTCGGTCGCCGAGCACCGCTCCGATGGGGCGATGATCCGGCTGACGACGCCGCTGGCTCGCGGTGAGCCGGAAGCCGCCGCCGATGCGCGCCTGCAGAGCTTCGCCGCCTCGGCCGGTCCCGCGCTGACGCGCTACCTGCCGGACTGATCGCATGACGGCACAAGTGCAGCAACGGGCGGCGCCGCGGCAGCGCGGCACGGTCCGCGGGTACCGGGGGCGGCGATGAGCGCGCACAAGGCGGCCACCGCATGGTCCGCGCGTCCGGCCCGCCCCGCGACGCGCGTACAACTCGGCGAGCCGCCGTCGGTGGCGCTGCTCATGCTCGAGCGGCTCGATCTGCTGGTCGTCGTGCTGACGCTGTTCGCCTGCCTGCTGGCATTCCAGGAGCCGCTGACCTGGCTCTACGGTGCCCTGGCCGCGGCGGCGGTGGCCCTCTGCGGGCGCCTGATCACGCCTCCGGACCTGGAACGCGGCGCGGCGCCGGCTGCGGTCGCCCGGCGCGCCGTGCCGAAGCTGCTGGCGGAGTGGGCGACCATCGTCGGCCTGCTGCTGCTCGCGGGCGCGTCCCTCAACGTCGCCGACGATTTCTCGCGCCCGGTCATCTCGACGTGGGTGGGCGTCACGGCGGTCGCGCTCGTGCTGACGCAGTTCCTGCAGGCGCAGGTGGCTCGCTGGCTGCACGCGCGCGGTGGACTCGCCACCCGCTATGTGGTCGTGGGCGTCACCGGCATCGGTCGCGAGATCGTGCGTCGCATCCCCGAGCGGTCCTTCCTCGGCTATTTCGATTTCCGCGGGCCGCAGCGGTTGCAGGGGCCGGATGGCTCCTCACTCGAGGTTCGACCGTGCCGGGAGCTCGGCGACTTCGTCCGCGCGCGCGGCGTCAGCGCGGTCTACATCGCGCTGCCCATCGGCAACTCGCCGCGCATCCAGGAGCTGCTGGCGGACCTGCGCGATACGACCGCGAGCATCTACTTCGTGCCCGACGTGCTGGCCTTCGATCTCATCCAGGGACGCGTCGTCGACCTCGGTGGCATCCCGGCGCTGGCCATCTGCGATACGCCGCTGAAGGGTACGAATGCGTTCGCGAAGCGGGCGCTGGACCTGACACTGACGCTGCTGGCCGCGCCGCTGGTGCTGCCGGTCTGCCTGCTGATCGGCGCCGCCGTCAAGCTGACCTCACGCGGCCCGATGCTGTTCGCGCAGCGCCGGTACGGCATGGATGGCGCCGAGATCCTGGTCTACAAGTTCCGGAGCATGACGGTCTGCGAGGATGGCGGCGAGATCCGGCAGGCGTCGCGCTCGGACCAGCGGATCACGCCGCTGGGGCGGCTGCTGCGCCGCACCTCGCTCGACGAGCTGCCCCAGCTCATCAACGTGCTGCAGGGGAAAATGAGCCTGGTCGGCCCGCGACCGCACGCGGTATCACATAACGAACTCTACCGTCGGCAGATCAGCGGCTACATGGTCCGGCACAAGGCGCTGCCGGGCCTGACGGGCTGGGCCCAGGTGCACGGCTTGCGCGGCGAGACGGACACGGTGGAGAAGATGGCGCAGCGCGTCCGCTACGACCTCGAGTACCTCCGCGATTGGTCGATCAGCCTCGACCTGCGGATCCTGTGGCGGACCGTCTGGGTCGTTGCCCGCGGCGACAACGCCTTCTGACGCGGGTCGACGTCACGTCGATGTCACATGGGGTAGTCACGATGTCCAGCCCCGGCAGAGGGTCTGGCCGTGCCCCCGTGCGAGCGTCCGCTCGCGCCGGCGCGCCGCAAGAAGGGGTTCCGATGAGGCAGCAGATCGTGAAAGCGCTTTGGGTGGCTGCGGCCGCCGCCACCGTCATGGCGCTCGCCGCCTGTGGTTCCGCTGAGTCGCGACGCGCCCGCGCGCTCGAACGCGGCCAGGAATACCTCGCGACCGGCAAGCTCGACAAGGCCCGCGTCGAGTTCCAGAACGCCCTGCAGATCGCACCGAACGACGCCGAGGCTCGCTACCTGAACGGGCTCGTGCAGGAGAAGCTCGGCAATGCTCGCGAGGCCGGCGGTTACTTCCAGGGTGCAGTCGCCGTGGACCCGGGCCACGCCAAGGCGCGCGCCGAGCTCGCGCGGATGTACCTGATGGCCGCCGTGCCGGAGAAGGTCATCGAGACGCTGAAGCCAGGGCTCGAGAAGCACCCGGACGATCCGACCATGCTCGCGCTGCGCGGTGCCGCCCGCGCCCGGCTCAAGGATCTCGATGGCGGGCTCGCGGACGCGCAGAAGGCCTACTCCCTCGACCCGAAGAACAGCGACGCGATCGCCGTGCTGGCCGGGCTACAGTCGTCGATGCAGCACTTCGAGCAGGCGCGCACGGTGCTGGAGCAGGCCGTGCGCGACCGGCCGGACGACCCCGACCTGCGCGGTGCGCTGGCCGAGTTCTACGTCAGCTCAGGTGATGCTCCCAAGGCGGAAGCGACGTTGCGCGCGCTCGTGCAACTGCGGCCACTGGAGGCGGTGCATCGCGTGCGCCTGGCCCAGTACCTGTCCGTACAGGGTCAGGATGCCGCTGCCGAACAGGCGCTGCGCGAGGGACTCGTGGCACTGCCGAAGGACCGGGCGTTGCAGGGCGCGCTGGTCAGCTTCCTCGCGGCCAAGAAGGGCCGGCCAGCGGCGGAAGCCGAGCTCAGCCGGCTGATCGCGGCTGGCGCGGACCCGTCGGCGCAGCTGACGCTCGCGCAGCTCTACCAGGACGGCGGCGAGGCCGCGAAGGCGGAGGCGGTCTATCGCGAGGTGATCAAGGCCCAGGACGTGCGTGCGGCCGGTCTCGAGGCACGCACTCGCCTCGCCTCGCTGCTGCTCGCCCGCGGTGATCGTCCGGGGGCCGCGGCGCTGATAGACGAGGTGCTCAAAGTGAGCGCCCGCGACGCCGGCGCACTGCAGCTGCGTGCGGCGATGGCGTTGGCCGGCGATGATCCGCGCGCGGCGATCGCCGATCTGAGGGCCGCGCTACGGGACCAGCCGACGTCGCTCGAGCTGTTGCGCGCTCTGGCGCGCGCCCACCTCGCAAACGGCGAGCCAGCGCTTGCGGAAGAGGCGCTAAGGCAGGCCGTCGACGGCAACCCGAAGAGCGCCGATGCGCGCGTCGAGCTCGCGAGTCTGCTCCAGCAGCAGGGTCAGCCGGCGCAGGCGCTCGAGGTCGTCGAGGGCTTCGCCGCGGAGCACCCGACCGACCTGCGGGTTCAGGTGGAGGCTGTGCGGGCGAGCCTGGGGTCGCGGGCCGTCGACCGGGCGCGGGCGATCGCGGCGCGCACGATCAGCGCCCGCCCCGAGGCGCCGCTCGGGCACTATCTCGCGGGCCTCGTCGCCGAGCAGGCGGGCCAGCCGGACGCGGCGCTGCGCGAGTACGACGCCGCCACGCAGCTGCAGGCGGATGCCGCCGAGCCGCTCGAGGCCGTCGCGCGGCTGCTTGCGGCCGAACACCGCGTACCGGATGCCATCCGGCGACTCGATGCCGCTGCCGCACGGGCACCGAAGGCCGGCCTGCCGCTCAGCCTCAAGGGCGAGCTGCTCCTGCGCGAGCGCCGCTACGCGGAGGCGCAGGCGGCGTTCCGCGAGGCCAGCAGCCGCGCGCCACGCTGGTGGCTGCCGTACCGGAACCTCGCGCTGGTGTCGTTCCAGCAGGGCAAGCGGGCCGAGGGCTTCGCGATCATGGCGGCGGCGCTCGGCCAGGTGGACGAGCCGAACCGGCTGCAGAACGAGATCGCGGCGGCGCACGAGCGGGGCGGCGAGTGGGAGGAGGCGATCCGGGCCTACGAGGCGATCCTCGCCGCAGCGCCGCGCGACAAGATCGCCGCCAACAATCTCGCGATGCTGCTCGTGAATCACCGGCCGGACGGCGCTGGCCTGGAGCGCGCGGCGGGTCTCGTGCAGAGCTTCGGCAGCAGCCCGAATGCCAACTTCCTCGACACCTACGGCTGGGTGCAGCTGAAGCGCGGCGACGCGAAGGCGGCGCTGAGCGCGCTCGAGCGCGCTCAGGCGGCGGTTCCGACCTCGGCAGAGCTGCGCTATCACCTTGCGATGGCACAACTTGCGAGCGGCCAGCGCGACAAGGCCGCGGGAAATCTGCGCGAGGCGCTCGCCTCGACCGAGCGCTTCACCGGGCGCGACGACGCGGCGGCGGCGCTGCAGCGGCTGAGCGGCGCATGAGCCGCGCGGTTTGGCAGGATCGGCGGCCGGCGCCGCTGCGCGTCATGCGCACCGCGCTCCTCACCGTCAGCGTCGCGCTGCTGTCGTGGCCTGGACTCATGCCCGCGGCGCTCGCGACCACGGCCTACAGCGAGGTCGGCGTGCTCTCCGCCGGCGCGGTGCCGGTCGAGCAGAGCTTCACGCCGAGCGCCGCTCAGGCGGGGATGATCGACGTCAGCGTCCGGGACCTCGCGTTCCCGGCGCCGCTGTCGGCGCTGCGCGTCGCGGTCACCCTGGGAACGACGGTCGTGCAGAGCGTAAGCGCCAATGGCGCGACGCCGAACCCGGCGATCGTCAGCTTCACGGCGATCGCCGGCACCACTTACCAGATACGCCTCGTCGGCAGGCCGGATGCGACGCTCGGCTCGGGTGCGGTGGCGGTCAGCGTCGCGGCGCACGGCGGTGGCTCGCCGTTTCTGACCTTCGGCGCCGCATTCTCCGTGCCGCTGACGGCGGGGCTGAGCGGCAGCCTGCCGCGCCAGACCTTGCACTTTCCGGCGGCGGGCAACTACGTCGCGGTGCTGACCGATTACGCGCTGCCGGCACCGGTGATGACGCCGAGCGCGGGATTCCTTGGGGCGCAGCTGCTGCAGGGCGCGACGCAGGTCGCCGTGATCAACCCGGGGACGCCGACCACGATCCCGATCGCGGCCGCGGGCGACTACGACCTCGACGTGATCGCTGCATCGGTCTCGGGCGACGGCCTGATCGGCCTCAGCATCGTCGCGCAGAATGATCCGACGGTGATCGTCTACCCGTCGCCGGGCTCGAGCGGTCTCACCGCCATCGGGCGTGTGCAGGGCCCCACGCCGGTCACGCTCGCCACGGCCGGCACGGTGACCCTCGCGGTCACGGACCTCGGCTTTCCCGCGCCGCTCGCCACGCTCGGCGTCGTGGCGACCGACGACGCCGGCCAGACCGTCGTCCGGGCCTGTCCGACCGGCTGTGGCGTTGCCGACGTGCCGAGCGCGATGGCGGCGTCGGGATCACTGCTGCTGTGGCGCATGGCGGTCGCTGGTTCCGGCGGGCAGCCGGGCAGCTATGCCGTGCAGCTGAGCGCCCCCGCCGGCGCGCTGTACTCTGACGTCGAGAGTGCCGGTGCGACCAGTGGCAGCACCGGGACGAGTGCGTTCTCCTTCCCCGTCTCCGTCGCCACTGCCGGGTCTTATACGGTGACGGTCACCGACCTGCAGGCGCCGGCGGCGCTCGCGGGTCTGCAGTTTGCGGTCTTCCAGAACGGCCAGGTCGTGAATCTCGGCGCGCTGACGGCGCCCGGGACCGTCACGGTGACTCTGGCCGCGGGCACGGCGACCGTCAACGTCGTTGCGACCGGCTCGACGACCACGCAGGGCGCTGGCATCTTCGGCCTGGACGTGGCGCCGAGCGCGAACCCGACCGGCAAGCTCGTCTCCGTTGCGCAGGCCGTGGGCCAGTTCACGGGCACGCATTCGTTCGACATCGGCGCGGCCGACGCCGGCAATTACGCGCTGACGCTGACCGACGCGCACTGGCCATACGTCTTCAACACGCTCGATGTGTTCATCACGCAGGGCTCGCAGATACTCGGCAAGATCTACGGTGGCGGGGCGATTCCGCTGAACCTCGCGGCCGGCACCTACCAGCTGACCTTCAGCGGCGTGCCCGACAGCACCCAGCGGGCCGGGCTCTATGGCATCGAAGTGTCCTCGGTCGCGGCGCCGACGGTATCGCTCTCGGCGACGCCGGCCTCGGTGTCCGCAGGCTCGAGCGCAATGCTGAGCTGGACGTCGACTGGCGCGAGCGCCTGCACGGCGTCCGGCGGCTGGTCGGGCTCGCAGCCCGTGAGCAGCAGCGGCACCTCCGTGGGTCCGCTCAGCGCGACCACGACTTACACCCTGCAGTGCACGGGCCTCGGCGGCAGCGCCAGCGCGTCGGCGACCGTGACCGTTGCGGCGGCCGGCGGCGGTGGTGGAGGCGGCGGAGCGCTGGGCCTCGAGGGCCTGCTGAGTCTGCTCGTGCTCGGGCTGTTGCGACGCAGCAGCCGTTCCTGACCGACCGGCCTGCGTGGCGGGCGACGGACGCGAACCGGCGCCGGCTCCACTTATATATGGGTACCCGGGTAAGTGACCGGGACCGACGGTGTCCCGGCTAATAGCCAGGTAAGTCTCGGCGGTTATCGTGCACTGCGATCGGCGCGACAGCCGGGGTCGGAGCCCTTAAGCTTACGGCCGCTGCGGTGCGTCGACGTGGTTCGGCCGACCAGAGGCTCTGGATGTGGATCATTCGGGTCGCGCTCGCGCGTCCCTACACCTTCTTCGTGCTCGCGATCGCGATCCTGCTATTCGGGCCGCTCGCGATCCTCCGGACACCGGTTGACATATTCCCGGACATCCGCCTGCCGGTCGTCAGCGTCGTCTGGACGTACGGCGGACTGACCCCCGGGGAGATCTCCGACCGCATCACGACGTACTACGAGCGGCAGACGACGACCGTCGTCAACGACATCGACCACATCGAGTCGCAGTCGCTGCCGGGTGTGGCGGTCGTGAAGATCTTCTTTCACCCGAACGTGCACATCGACGCGGCGATCGCCCAGGTCACGGCGCTGTCGCAGACGGTCCTCAAGCTGATGCCACCCGGCATCACGCCGCCGCTGGTGCTGTCGTACAACGCCTCCAGCGTCCCGATCCTTCAGCTGGCGCTGTCTTCGAAGTCGCTGTCGGAGCAGCAGCTGTTCGACCTGTCCAATAACTTCATCCGCCCGCAGCTTGCCGAGGTCGAGGGCGCCGCGATTCCGTCGCCGTACGGTGGCAAGAACCGCCTGGTGATGGTGGACGTCGATCCGCGGGCGCTGCAGGCCAAGAACCTGACGCCGGCGGACGTGACGACTGCGATCCTCGCGCAGAACCTGGTGCTGCCGGCGGGTACCGCCAAGGTGGGCCTGTACGAGTACAACGTGCGCCTCAATGCGAGCCCGACGGCGCTCGAGGAACTGAACAACCTGCCGATCCGCACGGTGAACGGCGCGACGATCTACCTGCACGACGTCGGTCACGTCCGCGACGGCTACGCGCCGCAGACGAACCTCGTCCGGGTCGACGGCCGGCGCTCGGTATTGACGACCATCCAGAAGACGGGCTCCGTCTCAACGCTCGACATCATCGCCGACATCAAGCACCTGCTGCCGAAGATCCAGGCCGGTGCCCCGCCGGAACTCGAGCTGCGGCAGGTCGGCGACCAGTCTTTCTTCGTCAAGGCGTCCGTCGCCGGCGTCGCGCGCGAGGCGGTGATCGCCGCCTGCCTGACGGCACTCATGATCCTGCTGTTCCTCGGCAGCTGGCGCTCGACGCTGATCATCACGATCTCGATCCCGCTCGCGATCCTGTCCTCTATCACCGCGCTCTCGGCGCTTGGCGAGACCATCAACGTCATGACCCTGGGCGGCCTCGCGCTCGCGGTCGGCATCCTGGTCGACGACGCGACCGTGACCATCGAGAACATCAACTGGCACCTGGAGCAGGGCAAGGACGTCACGACCGCGATCCTCGACGGCGGCAAGCAGATCATCATCCCGGCGCTGTTCTCGCTGTTGTCGATCTGCATCGTGTTCGTGCCGATGTTCTTCCTCGAAGGCGTTCCCCGGTACCTGTTCGTGCCGATGGCGGAGGCGGTGGTGTTCGCGCTGGTGGCGTCCTTCGTGTTGTCGCGGACGCTCGTGCCGACGCTGGCGAAATACCTGCTCAAGCCGCATTCGGGTGCCCACCCGCATGCCTCGGGCCACCTCGAGCACGTCATCGGCAGCGCTGACCACGACGACCGTCGCGTCTGGGTGCGGCAGCTGGTGTCGTTCCAGCAGGGTTTCGAGCGCCGCTTTGCGCGGGTCCGGAAGGTCTACTACGACCTCTTGCGCCTGGCCATCCAGCATCGCCGCGCATTCCTGATCGGCGCCGGGTCGATCGTTGCCGCCTCGTCACTGCTGATTCCGTTCCTCGGTGCCGACTTTTTTCCCGCGGTCGACGCCGGCCAGATCAAGCTGCACGTGCGCGGCCCGACCGGCATGCGCATCGAGGAGACGGCGCGGCTCTGCGATCGGGTCGAGGCGCTGGTGCGCGACACGATCCCGGCGGCCGAGCTTGCGAGCCTGGTCGACAACATCGGCCTGCCGGTCAGCGGCCTCAACATCACCTACAGCAACTCGGGCGTGATCGGGCCGGCCGATGCCGATGTCCTGATCACGCTCGGCGAGGGCCATGCGCCGACTGCGGACTACATCCGGCGCTTGCGCGAGCGCCTGCCGGGGGCCTTCCCGGGGGCTTCCTTCTCGTTCCTGCCGGCGGACATCGTCACGCAGATTCTCAACTTCGGCCTGCCGGCACCGGTCGACATCCAGGTGATCGGCTTCAAGCGCGACGAGAATCGCGCCTACGTCCTCAAGATCCTGGACGCGGTGCGCCACGTCCCGGGCGTCGCCGACGTGCGCCTGCAGCAGCCGGTCAACCAGCCCGAGTTTCTCGTGAAGGTCGACCGCACACGGGCGCAGGAGCTTGGCATCAGCGAGCGGGATGTCGCGAACAGCATGCTGGTGGCGCTCTCCGGCAGCGGCCAGGTCGCGCCCAACTACTGGGTGAATCCCGCCAACCACGTTTCCTATCCCGTGGTCGCGATGACGCCGCAGTACCGGCTCGACAGCCTGCCGGCGATCGAGAACGTGCCGGTGTACGCCGCGCCGGGGCGGCCGGCGCAGGTGCTCGGCAGCGTGGCATCGATCGAGCGGCGCCAGGGCGAGGGCGTCGTCACGCACTACGACGTGCAGCCGACCTTCGACATCTACGCGAACGTGCAGGGTCGTGACCTCGGCGGCGTCGCCCGCGACATCGAGAAGATCCTCCGGCGCACGGAGGGCGAGGTGCCGAAGGGGTCGACCGTCGTGATGCGCGGCCAGGTCGAGACCATGTACCGGTCGTACACGGGGCTCCTGTGGGGCATCGTCGGCGCGATGGTGCTGATCTATCTGCTGATCGTCGTCAACTTCCAGTCCTGGCTCGATCCGGCCATTGTGGTCGGAGCCCTGCCCGCGGCGCTCGCCGGGATCATCTGGATGCTGTTCGCGAGCCACACAACGCTGTCGGTCCCGGCGCTGACCGGCGCGATCATGTGCATGGGCGTCGGCACGGCCAACAGCATCCTCGTGATCAGCTTCGCGCGCGAGCGGCTGGCCGCCGGATCCGACGCCGTGACCGCGGCGGTCGAAGCCGGCTTCGTCCGGTTCCGGCCGGTGCTGATGACGGCGCTCGCGATGATGATCGGCATGGCGCCGATGGCGCTTGGGCTCGGCGAGGGCGGCGAGCAGAATGCGCCGCTCGGCCGTGCAGTGATCGGCGGCCTTGCCCTGGCCACGGTCGCGACGCTCTTCTTCGTGCCGGTCGTGTTCTCGCTCGCCCACCGGACCAAGCCGGCGGCGCCCGCGGGCACGCCTCCCATTCCCACCTGACGGCTGCCGCGCATGGATGAATCTCCGATTGACGCCACCCTCGCGCCGCGCCTGCGGCGCGGCGCCCGCATCGCGCTCGTGATTGCCGCGCTGGTGGCGATCGTCGGCATCGGGATGAGGCTCTACGAAGGGTCCCGGGTCGCGCGCTGGACCGAGGCGCAGGCCGTGCCGACGGTCGCGCTGGTGCCGCTGAGGCAGGGCGGGGTGCCGCGCGAGCTGGTGCTTCCGGGCACGATTCGTGCCTTCATCGATGCGCCGATCAATGCCCGCGTCAGCGGCTACCTGAAGCGCTGGTACGTCGACATCGGTGCGCCGGTCAGGGCCGGCCAGCTGCTCGCGGAGATCGAGACACCGGAGCTCGACCAGCAGCTGCTGCAGGCGGAAGCCGACCTGCGCACCGCGAAGGCCAATCTCGAGCTCGCCGGCGTCACCGCCGCTCGCTGGCAGAGGATGCGCTCGAGCGACGCCGTCTCGCAGCAGGAGGCGGACGAGAAGGCCGGCGACTACGCGGCCAAGCAGGCCATTGCGGCCGCGGCGGAGGCGAACGTCGCCCGGCTGCGCGCGACCACCGAGTTCAAGCGCCTGGTGGCGCCGTTCGGCGGCGTCGTCACCGCCCGGCGCACGGACATCGGCGCGCTGATCAGCGCCGGCGGCGTCAACGGCCAGGAGCTCTTCCGCGTCACCGATTCCCGCCGCGTGCGAGTCTACGTGGACGTGCCGCAGAACTACGCCGCGATCGTACGCAAGGGACTGCAGGCGCAGCTGCGCGTGCCCGAGCACCCGGGCGACACCTACCCGGCAATCGTCACGGACTCCTCGCAGGCGATCAGCGAGAGTTCGCGCACGATGCTCGTGCAGCTGGAAGCGGACAACGCCAGGGGCGCGCTGCTGCCAGGCGCCTACGTCGACGTCCGCTTCTCGCCGAACGCCAGCGCGGCTGCCGCGCCACGACTGCCGGTCAGCGCCCTGATCTTCCGACGGGAGGGCATGCGGATCGCGATCGTCGACGACGGCGGCCACGCGCGCCTGCGCCCCATCGAGATCGGGCGCGACCTCGGCAACGAGGTGGAGGTACTCGCCGGCGTTGCGGCGACCGACCGGATCATCGACAACCCGCCGGACAGCCTCAGCGACGGCGACCCGGTGCGGGTCGCGACGGCCACGGCCAAGGGTACCGCGGGACCGTGAAGCGCTTCTGCCTGCTCGGCGCGGCCCTCACGCTCTTGCTCGGCTCGGGCGGCTGCACGCTCGCGCCGCGCTACCAACTGCCGGCGGTGCCGGTGCCGGAATCGCTGGGCGGCGAGGGCAGCTGGCAGCCGGCCAGCCCGACCGACCAGTTGCCGCGTGGGCCGTGGTGGCAGCGTTACGGCGACGCGCGGCTCGATGCGCTGGAGGCGCGGCTCGAGGCCGAGAGCCCCGATCTCGCCGCGGCGGTAGCCCGCTACACGCAGGCGCGCGCGCTCGCTACCCAGGCCGGCGCCGGCCTCTTCCCGAGCGTCGTCGCCGGTGGCTACCTGAACCAGGACCGCCAGTCGGACAACCGGCCGCTGCGCTCGCTGCAGCAGCCTGCCAACTACCGCGACGACGTGCTGGTCGGCACGGCGGCCTACGAAGTGGATCTGTGGGGGCGGGCCCGCAACGTGGCCACCGCCGGCCGCGCCGGGGCGCAGGCCGCCGCGGCGGACCTTGCATCGCTGCGGCTCGGGCTGCAGGCGGAACTCGCCGGCGATTACCTCGCGTTGTGCGGGATCGATGTCCAGCTCAAGCTCTACGACGACACGATCGACGCGTACCGGCGCGCCCTCGCGCTCGTCCGCGACCGGCACGACGGTGGCATCGCCTCGGGCCTCGACCTGGCGCGGGCCGAGAACCAGCTGGCTGCGGCGAGTGCGCAGCGGACCGACTTGCGCGCGCGCCGATCGCTCTTTGAGCACGCCATCGCAAGGCTCGTCGGCGCCACCCCCGAAGCCCTCACGCTGGAGCCCCGCCCGGCGCTGCCGCCAATACCGGACCTGCCGGTGGGGTTGCCGTCCGCGCTGCTGGAGCGGCGACCGGACATTGCGGCTGCCGAGCGGCGCATGCGGGCCGCGAACGCCACGATCGGCGTCGCGCGTGCCGCCTACTTCCCGCGGATCACGCTCGCCGCGACCGGCGGCTACGAGGACACCGTCACCTCGGGCTGGCTGTCGGCGCCCAACCGCTTCTGGGCACTGGGGCCGCAGGCGTTGCTGACGCTGTTCGACGCTGGCTTTCGCCGCGCGGAGGTGGCGCGCTCGCGCGCGGCCTTCGACGAGGCTGCCGCGCGCTACCGCGGCACGGTGCTGTCGGCCTTCCAGGAAGTCGCCGATGATCTCGCGCTGCTCGGCCGCCTGGCGGACGAGACGGGTGAGCAGAATGCGGCGGCACAGGCCGCGGAGCGATCGCTCGAGCTCGCGACGCGGCGCTACACCGAGGGGGCTGCCAGCTACCTCGAGGTCGTGACCGCGCAAACCGCGGCGCTGCAGGCTGAGGGTGCACTCGTGGCGGTGCAGGTACGCCGGCTGACGGCGAGCGTCGGCCTGATCCGCGGCGTCGGCGGGGGCTGGAGCCTCGCGGAACTACCGCGCGGCTGACAGCGCGGCGACCGCACCAAAGAAAACTCCCGCGACGGCGTGCGGCCCTCGCGGGAGTGGCGGCAGGGCCGGGCCGCGCTCGGCGGCCCGGCGCGCCGGATCAGAACGTCAGGCGGACGCCGACCGTCGGGTTGATCTCGGTACGAACCAGGAAGCCGTTCGCGAGACCGCCCTTGACCTCCGACCACATCGCGCCACCGTAGGCATCGAAGCGCTTGCTGAGGTGGTACACGACGTCCGTCGAGTACGCCATCAGGTTGCCGCTGCACTGCCCGGAGCGCGTGTCGCTGCAGCCGGAGTTGGCGCCGGTCGCGAACGCACCCTGCGACTGGCGGTAGGCCGCGATCGTCCAGTCCACCGCCGGGGTGATCGGGTACTTGTAGCCGACCCACTCGAACTGCACGACCTTGGTCTGCCCGACCGGGATCGAGGCGTTGTTCACGTAGGCGAGGATGTAGCCGCCGAGCGTGGCGCTGCCGGCCGCGAGCGGGGTCGACGGGTTCAGGTACTGGATGTGCTCGTAGGAGGCGAACAGCTTGCCCTTGCCGATGCTCCACTGCGTCATGAAGGCGAACGCGGTGTTGTCGGTGATCGTGCCGGACAGCGACTTGTCGATGGCGTTGCCACCGCCGCCGGCGACCGTGCACGGCGCAACCGGGTTGGCGGCGACCACGTACGGGCAGTTCAGCGTCGTCACCTGGGCCGCGCTCAGCGAGGCCGCACCGATGGCCTGTTCCTTCTTCGCGTAGAACGCATCGAAGGTGACCGACGGGAAGGTGCCGCCGAGGACCAGCTGCCAGGCGTTGCCGGCCGTGCCGCTCGAGCCGTTGAACTGGTACTGCACGCCGGCGTGCAGCGCGCCGAACTGCGCGTTGTACTTCACCGAGCTGTCGAGGCGCCGGTTCTCGGTGTTGCCGCCGCCGCCGGCGGTGCCCGAGATGCCGATCACCGAGAACGCCTGCGAGGCGGCCATCGGGTCAAACTTCGCGATGCCGTCGGCCAGCAGGCCGTTCTGGCGGCCGATCGTAACGGTGCCGAATTCCTTGTTCTGGAACCCGACGAACGCGGCGCTGTTGAAGAGCTCGCCGTTGACGCTCGAGTCCGCACCGGTCGTGTAGGTGCAGTTCCAGACGCCGGCGGTGAAGCCGCACGGCTTGCCGTTGTTGTTCGTCAGCGACTTCAGCGCGTCGCTGATGTTGCCGGACAGCGGGTTGATCGCGGTCTCGAGCCGGAAGATGCCGGACCAGCCGTTCAGGATCTCCTTCTCGCCGGAGATCGTGATGCGCGACTGGCTGAGGTTGTTCTCGGAGGCCGTGAAGATGCTGCGCGTGTTGTACTTCTGGATGTAGGAGTACAGCCCGCCGCCGAAGTAGTCGCTGATCGGGGCGGCGTGGTTCGCGTACGTCACGCCGACGTCGAGGACGCCGGAGAGGGTGATGCCGTACATGCTGAAGGCGCCGTCGCTCGGCGCCTTGGCGGCGGCGGGCGCAGCGCTGGCGGCCGGCGCGGGAGCCGCGGCGGGGGCCTGGGCCTGCTGCTTCGCGAGCGCATCGATCTTCTGCTGCAGCTCCTGGACCTGCTTCTTCAGCGCGTTGAGCTCGGAGTCAGAGTCCGCGAACGCGGCCGTCGAGGCGGACAGCGCCAGCGCGGCGGCGATCGCCGTGGTGACCGTGGTCGACCGGCGGCTCTGCCGAGCGGCGGACGCCGACGGAATGTTGGTTTTCAGCATCGTCTGTGCTCCCGAGTGGTGATGGTTCTGAAGGGGACGGGCGTCGCGTTGCAGCCGACAGGTCCTGAAATACTGGTATTCCGCGTATTTTATACGGAGCTGGGACTGGATCATGGCGTTGTTGCAAAAAGGCAACATACCGTGGCCATCGGCGCGCAGTCTGACGGGTCGATATGACGAACGCGTGACATTTGACCCACAACCGAGGCGGGACGGGTCAGCCGGGCCGTAACCTGACAGTGCGTTCGGAGCGTGTATATAGTGCCTTGGTCTAAGACGACAGGCGGCGTTGCATGGACGTCACGAATCTCGGTCCGCACATCTCGCGACGATTCAACGAGGATCTCGAGGGCGTCCGTAGCCGGGCGCTGCAGATGGGCGGATTTGTCGAGCAGCAGCTGACCCGGGCGGTGGCGGCGCTGATCGACGCCAACAGCCAGCTCGGCGAGGAGGTCGCCCGGGGCGACCACCAGGTCAACAACATGGAGGTGTCGATCGACGAGGAGTGCAGCCGCATCCTCGCGACCCGGGCACCGGCCGCCTCGGACCTGCGGCTGATCGTCGCGATCATCAAGACCATCACCGACCTGGAGCGCATCGGCGACGAGGCGGAGAAGATCGGCTACATCGCCTCGCGGCTCGCGACCATGGAGCGCCCCGCCGACCGTTACCGCGAGATCAAGCACCTCGGCCGCCTGGCACAGCAGATGGTGCACGACGCGCTCGACTCGTTCGCGCGTCTCGACGCCGACGCGGCGCTCAAGATCTGCCGCGAGGACCGGGTGCTCGACGACGAGTACGAATCCATCCAGCGACAGTGCATCACGTTCATGATGGAAGACCCGCGCTCGATCCGGCGCGCGCTTGACGTGCTGTGGGTGGCGCGCGCGCTCGAGCGCATCGGCGACCACGCGAAGAACATCTGCGAGTACGTCGTCTTCATGGTGCACGGCAAGGACATCCGCCACACCTCGCTCGACGACGTCGAGCGCGACCTGCGGGCGGCCGGTCGCACGTGAGCAGCGCCGACCCCGGCGCGCATCGCCGCCGGCAGATCAACCTCCTCGGGGCGCTCGGCTGCGGCGCGATGATGGCGTTCGCGTTGTATGCGCAGTACGTGCTGCACCTGCAGCCGTGCAACATGTGCGTGCTGCAGCGGATCGCGGTCAGCGCGCTCGGCGTGGTGTTCCTGCTGGCGGCGCTGCAGCACCCGGGCGTGGTCGGCGCGCGGCTGTACGCGCTGCTGATCGCGGTCGCCGCGACGGCGGGCCTCGCGCTCGCCGGCCGCCACGTGTGGATGTCGCTGCAGCCGCTCGGCAGCCTGCCGTCGTGCGGTGCCGACTTCTACGCGATGCTCGACATGCTGCCGCCGGCGGAAGTCGCCGCGCGGATCTGGAACGGTGGCGCCGAGTGCCAGATCGTGGCGTGGCGCTTCCTCGGCCTGTCGATGCAGGCGTGGGTGCTGGTCGGGGTCGGGCTGCTCGGCGGCGCCGGCGTCTGGGCCAACCTCACCGCGGGTCGGCGAGCCCGCTAGCCGCGCTCGTCACGGGCGGCCACCGCAGCCAGCACGTCGGGCGGTTCCTCGTCGGCGGCGCGCCCCGCAAGTCGCTGCAACAGGAAGCCCTCGAGTCGCTCGAGGCTCACGCGCAGCTCCTGCACGGCCTCCAGATAGCCCCCCAGCATGTCGGCTTGGCTCGAGCCGTCGCAGGCCGACAGCGCGCCGGCGAGCACGCGGTCCGCGCTCTGCAGGTCCCGCTGCAGCACCGCGACGCGACGCTGGTGCTGCGAAAGCGCCGCGCGCGCCCGGCCGCTGAGCGGAGCGGTCGCGCTCGGCGCGCGTGGCCGCGCGCCGACTTCGATTGCCATGCCGGAGTCCCCCTGGCTCGCCGTACTCGTGAGCACGGGCGATGCATTGCCGACGAGCGCAGTGTCGCGCGCCAATGCTGCGTCTCGATGACTGTCGGCGCACGGCGGCGCGAGCGGCGAGCACGCGGTGACAGCTGTCGGACGTTGCGGCGACGCTCGGCGTGCGCCGGGTCCGATCAGGTACCGGTGGCGGGGGCGGGTGGCGGCGCGGCCGGTGGCGCCGGTCGCGCGACGATCGCGACCAGCGGCAGCGAGCGGCACAGCGCGGCGTCGCAGAACAGCACGCCGCCGGTCAGCCGGTCTAGGCGGTAGGCGCCGCCCGGCACGGCGACCATCGAGTAGCGATCGGCGGGGTAGAGGCCGCGAACGATCAGCGCGCCGCCCAAGATCAGTGCGGCGATCACGAGGGCACGGGGCAGCTGTTCCATGCGCCTATGCTAGCAGGCGCTCGAGGATCCCGGCGTAGCTGCGCTCGAGCAGGTCGATCTCGGCGACCGCGACGCACTCGTTGACCTGGTGGATCGTCTCGTTGCGCACGCCGAGCTCGACGACCTGCGCGCCGAGCGGGGCGATGAAGCGGCCGTCGGAGGTCCCGCCGCCCGTCGACAGTGCAGGCGTACGGCCCGCGACCGCCGCGACCGCCTCGCAGACGGCCTCGGACAGCGCGCCGGGCGGCGTGAAGAACGGCAGGCCCGACACGAACCAGTCGAGCGAGTAGCGCACCCGGTGGCGGTCGAGGATGCCGGTGATCGTGCGCTGCAGACCCTCGACCGTCTGCACCGGCGCGAAGCGAACGTTGAAGCGCAGCTTCAGCTCGCCGGGGATCACGTTCGGCGCGCCGGTGCCGGCATTGACGTTGGAGACCTGGAAGGAGCTGGGCTCGAAGTGCCCGTCGCCCTCGTCCCAGCGGTGCGCACACAGCTCCTGCAGCGCGGGCGCCAGCGCGTGCACGGGGTTCTCGGCGCGATGGGGATAGGCGACGTGCCCCTGCACGCCGTGCACGGTCAGGCGACCACTCAGCGAGCCACGCCGGCCGATCTTCACCGTATCGCCGAAGGCGCGCTCGCTGGAAGGCTCACCGACGAGGCACCAGTCGATGCGCTCCCGGCGCGCACGCAGCACCTCGGCGACCCGGCGGGTGCCGTCGACCGACGGGCCTTCCTCGTCGCTCGTGATCAGGTACGCGATCCGGCCGCGGTGGCGTGGATGGCGCGCGACGAACGACTCGGTCGCGGTCACCATCGCGGCCAGGCCGCTCTTCATATCCGCGGCGCCGCGCCCGTAGAGGTGGCCATCGCGGACGACCGGCACGTAGGGGTCCGTGACCCAGTGCTCGGCGGGGCCCGGCGGCACGACGTCGGTGTGGCCGGCAAAGCAGAAGGTGGGTTCCGAGGCCGAGCCGTGCGTCGCCCAGAAGTTCTCGACCGGGCCGAACGGCAGCCGCTCAATCGCGAAGCCGGCGCGCTCGAGCCGCTCGATCAGGATCGACTGGCAGCCCGCGTCCGCCGGGCTCACGGACGGGAGGCGGATCAGGGCCTCGGTCAGGGCGAGCGCGTCGGACATCGGCGGTTCCCTATGCGGCGTGGCGCGCCTTTATAGCGACGGCGCCAGCGGGTCGCAAGCGAGCGCCCGGGAACCGTACGGATCGGGCCGAGACGATGCGCAATGTGACAAAACAGTCACATAGCGGCCTTTGCTCGACGGCAGCGCAGCTCGCGTTGAAACAAATTCGTCACAATCCTCCGGGATACTGTGCAGGACCACGGGAGCCGCACCACCCATAACGACGCGCGGCTTGGGCGTGCCGGCGTCCGACGGGGATCGAGTCCGGCTGAGAACGCACCGGAGAGCCAGTCCAGCGCTCGCGCATGCCTACCTCTTCCGTCGTCATCGCCATTCTCGCGCTCTCGTACGCGGCCTACCGGCTCGCGCGTCGCCGCTCGTTCGCGGTCGTCGGCGGGCCGCAGGCGATCCGCAAGCTGCATTCGTTGCCGGGCTACCACGGCCTGCTCGCCGCGCTCTGGGCGGCGCTGCCGGCCTTCGCGGTGCTGGTCCTGTGGCACGTCCTCGCCGAGCGGGTGATCGTCGATGCGGTGCTGGCGCAGCTCGCCGGCGATGGCGCGCCCTCGGGCGGCGCGGCGCGCGACCTGCTGCTCAACGACGTGCGCAACGTCGTCGCCGGCAGCGTGCCGTTCGCCGAGGCCTCGGCACCGGTGCAGGCCGCGGCCCGCCACTGGCAGCACCTCGACGCGATCAGCCGCATCGGCGGGGCGATCGCGGCGCTGCTGGTCGGAGTCCTCGGCGGCGTGCTCGTCTGGCGGCGCATCACGCCGGAGCTGCGGGCCCGCAACCGCGTCGAGCGGCTCGTCGAGATCAACCTGCTGCTGTGCTCAATGATCGCGATCCTGACCACGGTCGGCATCGTGGTGTCGGTGCTCTACGAGGCCCTGCAGTTTTTCCGGATGGTCCCGGTCAGCGAGTTCCTGTTCGGCCTGAAGTGGAGCCCGCAGATGGCGATCCGCGCCGACCAGGTCGGCTCGAGCGGCGCGTTCGGCGCCGTGCCGCTGTTCGCGGGCACGCTGCTGATTTCGGCAATCGCGATGTCGATCGCGGTGCCGATTGGGCTCTTCGCCGCCATCTACCTGGCTGAGTATGCGGACTGGCGCGTGCGTGCGATCACAAAGCCGCTGCTCGAGGTGCTCGCCGGCGTGCCGACGGTCGTCTATGGCTTCTTCGCAGCGCTGACGGTGGGCCCGCTGCTGCGCGCGCTCGGCCAGTCGCTCGGGCTGCAGGTGGCCTCCGAGAGCGCGCTCGCGGCCGGTCTCGTGATGGGCATCATGATCATCCCGTTCGTGTCCTCGCTCGCGGATGACATGATCACGGCGGTGCCGCAGTCGCTGCGCGACGGCTCGTATGCGCTCGGCGCGACCCGCTCGGAAACGATCCGCCGCGTGGTGCTGCCGGCGGCGCTGCCCGGCATCGCGGGCGGCGTGCTGCTGGCCGTCTCGCGCGCGATCGGCGAGACCATGATCGTCGTGATGGCCGCCGGCCTGTCGGCGAACCTGACGGCGAATCCCCTGCAGGCCGTCACCACGGTCACCGTGCAGATCGTCACGCTGCTGGTCGGCGACCAGGAGTTCGACAGCCCGAAGACGCTGGCGGCGTTCGCGCTCGGGCTGGTGCTCTTCGTCGCGACGCTGCTCCTCAACATCGTCGCGCTGCAGATCGTGCGGCGCTACCGAGAGCAGTATGAGTGAGCCGGACCTGACGCCGCGTGCCCGTACCCGCGACCGGGTCGCGGCCTCGCTGCGGCGGCGCTACCGCGCCGAGCGGCGCTTCCGCGCCTACGGCATCGGCGCGGTCGCCATCGGCCTGCTGTTCGTGGTGTTCGTCTTCTACACGATCATCTCGAAGGGCTACCCGGCATTCCTGCAGACTTACGTGCAGCTCGACGTCGACTACAGCGCCGAGCTGCTGGACCCCGAGGGCAAGCGCGCCACGGCCGACCTCGAGTCGGCGGACTACCAGGCGCTCATCAAGGCGGCGCTGCGCGAACGCTTTCCGGAGGTCACCGAACGGGCGGAGCTACGCAAGCTCTATGCGCTCATCAGCAGCGGCGCGGACCTGACGCTGCGCAACCGGGTGCTCAGCGACCCGGGGCGCATCGGCAAGCGCGAGAGCGTCTGGCTGCTCGCGAAGGACCAGGTCGACCTGCTCGCGAAGGGCGAGGTCGACCGCTCGCTGCCGGAGTCGCAGCGCAACATCGACGACCAGGCCATTGGCTGGGTCGACCGGTTGCGGGCCGAGCACCGCCTGGAGACGCGCTTCAACGTCGCCTTCTTCCGCAACGGCGATTCCCGCGAGCCCGAGCAGGCGGGCGTCTGGGGCGCGGTGGTCGGCTCGTTCTTCACGCTGGTGGTCACGCTGGGGCTGTCGTTCCCGATCGGCGTGGCGGCGGCGGTCTACCTCGAGGAATTCGCAAAGCGCAGCCGCTTCACCGACCTGATCGAGGTCAACATCAACAACCTCGCTGCCGTGCCGTCGATCGTCTTCGGCCTGCTCGGGCTCGCGATGTTCATCCAGTTCTTCGGCCTGCCGCGCTCGGCGCCGCTGGTCGGCGGGCTGGTGCTGACGCTGATGACGCTGCCGACGATCATCATCACGAGCCGCGCGGCGCTGAAGGCCGTGCCGCCGTCGATCCGCGAGGCGGCGCTCGGCATGGGCGCCTCGCGCGTGCAGACCATGCTGCATCACGTGCTGCCGCTGGCGATGCCGGGCATGCTGACCGGCGCGATCATCGGCATGGCGCGGGCGCTCGGCGAGAGCGCGCCGCTGCTGATGATCGGCATGGTGGCGTTCGTGGCCGACGTGCCGAAGTCGCTGTCGAGCGCGGCGACCGTGCTGCCGGTGCAGGTCTATCTGTGGTCGAGCAGCCCGGAGCGTGCCTTCGTCGAGCGCACCTCCGGGGCCATCATCGTGCTGCTGGCCTTCCTGCTGATCATGAATGCGGCTGCGGTCTTCCTGCGCAGCCGCTTCGAGCGACGTTGGTAAGGGGTATCATCGTGTCTACGGAAATGGCGACCATGGGCGACAACACCTCGAGCGCGGCGGTGCGCACCTCGCTGACGGCGGTGCCGGCTTCCGGCGCGCAGGCCGGCTTCACGACGCGCACCGTCGGCGAAGTGGTGGTGCCGAACCCGGTGATGAGCGCCCGCGCCGTGAACGTCTACTACGGCGACAAGCACGCGATCAAGGACGTCAGCCTCGATATCGGCCGCAACGCCGTGATCGCGCTGATCGGTCCGTCCGGCTGCGGCAAGTCGACGTTCCTGCGCTCGCTGAACCGCATGAACGACACCATCGAGGCCGCGCGCATCACCGGCAGCATCACCCTCGACGGCGAGGACATCTACGATCGCCAGCAGGACGTCGTGCAGCTGCGGGCGCGCGTCGGCATGGTGTTCCAGAAGCCCAACCCGTTCCCGAAGTCGATCTACGAGAACATCGCCTACGGACCGCGGATCCACGGACTGGTCGCGAGCCGCGCCGACCTCGACGAGATCGTGCAGACCTCGCTGCAGAAGGCGGGCCTGTGGGAGGAGGTCAAGGACCGGCTCGATCACTCGGGCACCAGCCTGTCCGGCGGCCAGCAGCAGCGCTTGTGCATCGCACGCGCGATCGCGGTGGACCCCGAGGTCATCCTGATGGACGAGCCGTGCTCGGCGCTCGACCCGATCGCGACCGCGCGCATCGAAGACCTGATCGACGAGCTGCGCCAGAACTACACGATCGTCATCGTGACCCACAACATGCAGCAGGCGGCGCGCGTCTCGCAGCGCACCGCCTATTTCCACCTCGGCGACCTGATCGAGGTCGGCCCGACCGAGCAGATCTTCACCAACCCGGGCCACAAGCTCACCGAGGACTACATCACGGGCCGGTTCGGCTGAGGCGGGGGGCTGCCGTGGAAGGGCACATCGTTCGGACCTTCGATGCGGACATCCTGAATCTGCGGATCCAGGTGCTGGCGATGGGCGGCATCGCAATCGACCAGGTGCAGCGCGCGGTGCGCGCGCTGACCCGCGACGACGAGGAGGCTGCCCGCGAGGTGATCTCGCGCAACGCCCAGGTCGTCACCGCGGCGCGCGGCGTCGAGGAGGAGATCGTGGCGCTGATCGCGCGGCGCCAGCCGGTCGCGAGCGACCTGCGCGCGATCCTGACCATCGGCCGCGTCGCGACGGACCTCGAGCGGGTGGGTAATGCGGCGCGCAAGATCGCCAAGCTGACGCTCGAGCTCGACGCCGGTCGTGACGGGCTGCCGCTGCAGCGCTTCTACAACGACGTGCGCAAGATGGGCCGGCTGGCGGTGGCGATGCTGCGCGACGCACTCGATTGCTTCGACCGCGTCGATGTTGAGCGTGCGCTTACGGTCGCGCATCGCGACGCCGAGGTCGACTCCGAATTCCAGCTGGCGTTGCGCGAGCTCGTCACCTACGTGATGGAGGACCAGCGCCACCTCGCCAGCACGATCCAGACGGTGTTCGTGCTGAAGGCGCTGGAACGCGTCGGCGACCACGCGCGCAACATCGCGGGCAGCGTGCCACGGCTCGTGCGGCGCGACGAGCCGGCGGCGGCCGCGCCGGCACCCGGGCTGCTCATCGGCGCTGGCGCGCTACCGCAGCGGGATCCGCGGGCGCTCGGCCAGGGCTGAGCGCCGCCGCGTGCCCGCCTCAGTGGCGGGCCTCGTGCTGGTGCGCGCGGTACCAGTCGTAGGTCGTGCGGATGCCGCGGTCGAGCTCGATCCGGTGTCGCCAGCCGAGGGCGTGCAGGCGGCTCACGTCCAGGAGCTTGCGCGGCGTGCCGTCGGGCCGGGTCGGGTCGAAGCGCAGCTCGCCGGGGTAGTCGACCGCGCTGCGTACCGCGGCGGCGAGCTCGGCAATCGAGACGTCGCTGCCGGTGCCGACGTTGACGATGTCCTCGCCGTCGTAGACGTCCATCAGGTGCAGCGCTGCGGCGGCCAGGTCGTCGACGTGCAGGAACTCGCGGCGCGGCGTGCCGCTGCCCCAGATCACGACCTCCGGCTGGCGGCCGAGCTTGGCGTCGTGGAAGCGCCGGATCAGCGCCGGCAGCACGTGCGAGTTCTCGAGCGAGAAGTTGTCGCCGGGACCGTACAGGTTGGTCGGCATCAGCGAGATCGCGTTGAAGCCGTACTGGCGGCGGTACGCCTGGCACATCTTGATGCCGGCGATCTTGGCGATCGCGTACCACTGGTTGGTCGGCTCTAGCGGGCCCGACAGGATGTGCTCCTCTCGCATCGGCTGCGGCGCGAGTCGCGGATAGATGCAGCTCGAGCCGAGGTAGAGCAGCTTGCGGACGCCGTGGCGCCAGGCGGCGTGCACGACGTTGGTGGTCACCGCGAGGTTGCTGTAGATGAACTCCGCCGGGTACTGGTCATTGGCGCGGATGCCACCGACCCGCGCCGCCGCGAGATAGACGAGTGCCGGGCGCTCGGCCGCGAAGAAGCGTTCGACCGCCGCCTGGTCGGTGAGGTCGAGCTCGGCGCGCTCGCGGACCAGCGGCGCCGGCCGCCCGTCCGCCGCCAGCGCCCGCAGGATCGCGCTGCCAACGAGGCCGCGGTGGCCGGCGACGAAGGTCTTGCCGGGGTCCGGCGGGCGCGCGCTCATTCGCGGACGCTGGCGATCCGGTACCCCTGCCGGCGCAGGGCCGAGTCGCGCTCGGCGAGCGCCAGGTCCTGGTCGACCATCTCGTCGATGAGCCGTTCGAAGGAGATGCGCGGCTGCCAGCCGAGCTGGGTGCGCGCCTTCTGGGCGTCGCCGAGCAGGGTCTCGACCTCGGCCGGGCGGAAGTAGCGCGCGTCGACGCGCACCACGGTGCGACCGGATTTGGCGTCCACCCCGACCTCGTCGACGCCGCGGCCTCGGAACTCGATGCGCATGCCGAGCCGGCTGCCGGCGAGCGCCACACACTCGCGTACCGTGTGCTGGCGCCCGGTCGCGATCACGAAGTCGCCCGGTTCCGGCTGCTGCAGGATCAGCCACTGCGCTTCGACGTAGTCGCGCGCATGACCCCAGTCGCGGCGAGCGTCGAGATTGCCGAGGTACAGGCAGTCGTCGAGGCCGACGTGGATGCGGGCGAGTCCACGCGTGATCTTGCGCGACACGAAGGTCTCGCCGCGCACTGGCGACTCGTGGTTGAACAGGATGCCGTTGGCTGCGTAGATGCCGTACGACTCGCGGTAGTTCACGGCGATCCAGTAGGCGTAGACCTTCGCGACGCCATAGGGCGAGCGCGGGTAGAACGGCGTCGACTCCCGCTGCGGCGACTCGCGCACCAGTCCGTACATCTCGGAGGTCCCGGCCTGGTAGAGGCGGGTGCGCTGCTCGAGCTTCAGGATCCGGATCGCCTCGAGCAGCCGTAGCGTGCCGAGCGCATCGGCGTTGGCGGTGTACTCGGCCGACTCGAAGGACACGGCAACGTGGCTCTGTGCGCCGAGGTTGTAGATCTCGTCCGGCTGCACTTCCTGGACGATGCGGATCAGGTTGGTTGCGTCGGTCAGATCGCCGTAGTGAAGGCGGAAGCGGACGTCGGAGTCGTGCGGGTCCTGGTAGAGGTGGTCGATGCGGTCGGTGTTGAAGGACGAGGCCCGGCGCTTGATGCCGTGCACGTCGTAGCCCTTCGCGAGCAGGAACTCGGCCAGGTAGGAGCCGTCCTGCCCGGTCACGCCGGTGATCAGCGCGCGCCGTCTCGTCACGTGTCACTCCCCGTCGCCGCCGCCCGGGCGGGTCGGCATTATCGGCACGGCTACATTGCAATCTCGCGACGCGCCGCTGCGGCCGGTGGCCGGGTTCCGATACCATCGGCCCGCATGGGGCGGCACGGCACGACGGCAGGGGGCGGGGGCGGGCGGCACGACGGGCCGGCGGCGGTCCTGCGCGGCTGGTTGCGGGCGCTGCGTCCCTACCAGTGGGTCAAGAACCTGCTGGTGCTGGTGCCGCTGGCGGCGGCGCACGCGTTCCGCGACCCCGACCTCTTGCTGCGGGCGGGAATCGCCTTCGGCGCGTTCTGCCTCGCCGCCTCGAGCGCCTACCTGACGAACGACGTCGCGGACGTGGTGGCGGACCGGCAGCACCCGCGCAAGCGTCACCGGCCGTTCGCGAGCGGGCTGCTCGACCCCGGCCACGGCCGCATCGGCGCAGCCGTGCTGGCGCTCGGCTCGCTGGCACTCGGGGTCGCGCTCGGCGGCCGCTTCCTGGCCGGCCTCGCCGCCTACTACCTCGGCACGGTGCTCTACAGCTGGCGCCTGAAGCGCGTGCCGGTACTCGACGTGCTGGTGCTGTCGGGCCTCTACACCGTGCGCATGCTGGCCGGCGCCGACGCGGTCGCGGTCGAGCCGTCGTTCTGGCTGCTGGCCTTCGCCATGTTCATCTTCCTGAGCCTCGCGCTCGTCAAGCGCTGCGCCGAAATGCAGGCGGTGCCGCGCGGCGAGGACGGCACGCTGGCCGGCCGCGGCTACCTGCACGACGACTTCGCCGCGCTCTACGGCCTCGGCACGGCCGCGGGCTACCTGGCGGTGCTGGTGCTGGCGCTCTACATCAACAGCGCCGACGCGATCTCGCTGTATGCCCACCCGCGCCGGCTGTGGACGCTGTGCCCGCTGTTCCTCTACTGGGTGAGCCGCACCTGGCTCCTGACCAGCCGCGGCCAGATGCACGACGACCCGATCGTGTTCGCGTTCCGCGACCGGGTCAGCCTCGGCGTCGGTGCGCTCGTGGTGGTGGCGATCGTCGCGGCCGCCTGAGCCGCCTCAGTCGCGCAGCAGCTCGTTGATCGAGGTCTTGGCGCGCGTCTGGGCGTCGACGCGCTTGACGATCACGGCACAGTACAGCGAGTAGCGGCCGTCGGCGGAGGGCAGGTTGCCGGAGACGACCACCGCGCCCGCCGGCACGCGCCCGTAGCTGACGGTGCCGGTCGCGCGGTCGTAGATCTTGGTGCTGGCGCCGATGTAGACGCCCATCGAGATCACGGCCCCCTGCTCGACGATCACGCCCTCGACGATCTCGGAGCGCGCGCCGATGAAGCAGTCGTCCTCGATGATCGTCGGGTTCGCCTGCAGGGGCTCGAGCACGCCGCCGATGCCGACGCCGCCGGACAGGTGCACGTTGCGGCCGATCTGCGCGCAGGAGCCGACCGTTGCCCAGGTGTCGACCATCGTGCCGGCGTCGACATAGGCGCCGATGTTGACGTAGCTCGGCATCAGCACGACGCCCGGCGCGACGTAGGCGCCGCGGCGGACCACCGCCGGCGGCACGATCCGCGCGCCGCCGGCGCGCAGCTGCGCTTCCTGCGCGCCCGCGTACTTGAGCGGCACCTTGTCGTAGAACTGCGTGTAGCCGCCCGGCATCAGCGCGTTGTCGTGAGTGCGGAAGTAGAGCAGCACCGCCTTCTTGAGCCACTGGCGGACCTGCCAGCCGTCGGCGCCGCGCGCGGCGACGCGCAGCTCGCCGCTGTCGAGGCCGGTCAGGGTCTCCTCGAGCGCCGCCAGCAGCTCGGACGGCGCGCGGCCGGGGCCGAGCTCGGCGCGGGACTCCCAGGCGGACTCGATCAGGCGCTCGTGACGGTCGCTCATGCGGTTCGGCTCTCGAGGTGACGGCGGATGCGGTGGGCGGCCTCGACGCACTCGGCGAGCGGCGCGACCAGCGAGATGCGCACGCGGCCCCGGCCGGGATTGCCGGCCCCGGCGTCGCGGCCGAGGTAGCTCCCCGGCAGCACGAGCACGTGCTCGCGCGCGTAGAGCTCGCGCGCAAACGCCTCGTCGTCGCCGCCGACGTCCGGCCAGAGGTAGAAGCCGCCGGCCGGGCGGGTGACGGGCAGGACCGGCGCCAGGATCGGCAGGACCGCGTCGAACTTGGCGCGGTACAGAGCGCGGTTGGCGGCGGCATGCGCGTCGTCGTTCCAGGCCGCGATGCTCGCCTGCTGCACGTGCACCGGCAGGGCACAGCCATGGTAGGTGCGATACAGGCGGTAGCGCTCGATCAGCCGCGGGTCGCCGGCCACGAAGCCGGAGCGCAGCCCTGGCGCACTCGAGCGCTTCGACAGGCTGTGGAAGACGACGAGGTTCTCGAAGTCCGGCCGGCCGAGCCGGCGCGAAGCCGGCAGGAACCCGGTCGGCGGGGACGCCTCGTCGAGGTAGATGTCCGCGTAGCACTCGTCGGCGGCGAGCACGAAGCCATGCTCGCGGGCGAGTTCGAGCGCGGCCTCGAAGGCGGCCGCCGGCGGCACGGCGCCGGTCGGGTTGTCCGGGTAGCATAAATAAAGGAGTGCGCAGCGCGACCAGACCTCGGCCGGCACCTCGCGCAGCGCCCCGGCCGCCTCGCCGGGCCGCAGCGGCGGCAGGTGCAGCGGCGCCGCGCCAGCGAGGATCGCCGCGCCCTCGTAGATCTGGTAGCAGGGGTTCGGCATCGCGACGAACGGCCGCTCGCGCGGGTCGACGAGCGCCTGCGCGATCGAGAACAGCGCCTCGCGCGTGCCGTTGACCGGCAGCACCATGCGATCCGGATCGACCGCGCCGCCGAGGCCGTAGCGGCGCTCGAGCCAGCCGGCGGCCGCGCGCCGGAACTCGGGCAACCCGGCGGTCGCCGGGTAGGTGCCGAGCGAGCCGAGCGCAGCGCCGAGCGCGGCCACGAGCACGGGTGGTGGCGCGTGCTTAGGCTCGCCGATCGACAGCAGGATGGGACGGCGGTCCGCCGGCGGCTCGACGCCGGCGATCAGGCGCTGCAGGCGCTCGAACGGATACGGCTGCAGCCGCGTCAGCCCCGGATGCATCGGCGTTCTCAGCCGCGCGCGTCGAGCGCGCCGCGCAGCGCCGCCTCGAGGCGCTGCCGCGACGGCGGGTCGAGCGGCCGGCCCTCGCCGTCGGCGACGTAGAAGACGTCCTCGGCGCGCTCGCCGACCGTGACGATGCGCGCGCCGAGCAGCTGCACGCGTTCGCGCATGAAGACCTTGCCGACCTCGGACAGCAGGCCCGGGCGGTCGGAGGCCACCAGCTCGAGCACCGTGCGCCGGTTGCGTTCGTCATCGCTGAAGGCGATCTGGGTCGCGGTGGTGAACATCCGCACCTGCCGAGGTGCCCGGCGCGTCACGGTGATCGAGGTGCCGGCATCGTCGCGCAGGCTGCGCAGCAGGCCCTGCTCGATCTCGTGGATGCGGGTGCGGTCGCTGATCGCGCCGCCGGTGTCCTCGAGCACGAGGTAGGTCTCGACGCTGAAGCCGTTGGCGGTCGGGGTGATGCGCGCGTCGAGGATCGTCAGGCCCATCTGGTCGAGCACGGCGGTCGCGCGCGCAAAGCTGTGCTGGCGGCGCTGCGTGTAGCTGAAGATCGCCGTGCCGCCGCGCGCGGTCTCCTGGCGGACCGCGACCAGCGGCTCCTCGTCGAACGGGTCGCGGCCGGCGAGCAGCGAGGTGTGCCAGGCGATCTCCTCGGCGGTGTGGCGCAGGAAGTACGCGCCGGTCAGGCCCTTCCAGACGCGCTCGATCTCCGAGGCGGGCACGCCGTCGCGGGCCAGGATCTCGCGCGCCTCGGTCTGCGTCTCGGCGATCAGCTCCGCCTCGCCGAGCGGGCTCTCGAGGCCGCGGCGCAGCGCGCGGCGCGTGCGTTCGTAGAACTCCTCGAACAGCGACGCCTTCCAGGTGTTCCACAGCTTCGGGTTCGTGCCGCGCACGTCGGCGACCGTCAGCACGTACAGGTAGTCGAGGTGAGTCGGGTCGCCGACCCGGCGCGCGAACTCGTTGACGACCTCGGGATCGGTGATGTCCTGCTTCTGGGCAGTCACCGACAGCAGCAGGTGGTGGCGCACCAGCCACGCGACCAGCCGCGCGTCGTAGCGCGACAGACCCTGCTCGAGGCAGAACGCCTCGGCGTCGACGGCGCCGAGCTCGGAGTGATCGCCGCCGCGGCCCTTGGCGATGTCGTGGAACAGCGCCGCCAGGTAGGCGATCTCCGGCCGCGGCAGCGTGCGGAACAGCGCCGCCATCTTCGGGAACTCGTGGTCGAAGCGCTCGAGCGCGAAGCGCCGCAGGTTCCTGACCACGAACAGCGTGTGCGCGTCGACGGTGTAGGCGTGGAACAGGTCGTACTGCATCCGGCCGACGATGCGGCCGAAGGCGGGAATGTAGCGGCCGAGCACGCCGTACAGGTTCATGCGGCGGAAGGCGCGGGTCACGCCCTCGGGCTCGCGCAGGATCTCGAGGAACAACCGGTGGTGGCGCGGGTTCTGGCGGAACTCCTCGTCGATCAGCCACAGGTGCTTCTGCAGGCTGCGGATGGTCGCGGCACGGACGCCCTTGAGCTCCGGGTTCTGGCACAGCACCTGGAAGAGCTCGAGCATCGCCGACGGCGTGCGCATGAAGACGTCGTCGCTGACCGCCTCGAGGTAGTCGTTGCGCACCTGGAAGCGCGGCGTCAGCGGCAGCGGCAGGGCCGGCGGCGGCGCGGCGATCGCTTCCGAGAACACCTGCAGCAGCAGCTCGTTGAGGCGCTGGATGTCCATGACGGTGCGGTAGTAGCGCTGCATGAACTGCTCGACCGCGAGCGTGTAGGTCGCATCCTCGTAGCCAAACTCGTGCGCCAGGCGGATCTGGTGATCGAACAGCAGCCGGTCCTCGCGCCGGCCGGTCAGAACGTGCAGCGCGAAGCGGATCTTCCACAGGAAGCCGAGCGCGCTCTTGAGCTTGCGCAGTTCGGCGCGCGTCAGGAAGCCGTGGCCGACCAGCTCATCGAGCGTTTCGCAGCCGAAGTGGCGCTTCGCGACCCAGGCGATGGTCTGGATGTCGCGCAGCCCGCCCGGGCTCGCCTTGACGTTCGGCTCGAGGTTGTAGGCGGTGTCATGGAAGCGCAGGTGGCGCTGCTGCTGCTCGGCGACCTTGCCCTCGTAGAACTCCGCCGCGCTCCAGATGTGGTCGGGTGCGAGCGCCTTCTTCATCGCCGCGAACAGCGGCTCGGGCCCGTCCAGCAGGCGAGCCTCGAGCAGCGTGGTCGCGACCGAGATGTCGGCCAGGCTCTCGCGCTGGCAGTCGTCGATCGTGCGCACGCTGTGACCGACCTCGAGGCCGATGTCCCACAGGAAGGTCAGGAAGCGCTCGAGGTCGGCCTGCCACGGCGAGCCTTCGCTCTTCGGCAGCAGCACCATCACGTCGATGTCGGAGCACGGATGCAGCTCGCCGCGGCCGTAGCCGCCGACCGCCACCAGCGCAAGCTGCTCGCGGAACGCGCCGGCGTGCAGGCGCCAGGCGCGCGTCAGCACGAGGTCGACGAGCCGGGCGCGGTCGCGAACCAGGTGCTCGACCGGCTCGTCGGCGACGAAGCGGGCCTTCAAGTCGCCGTGGGCTTCCTCGAGCACTGCGCGGAAGGCCGCGATCGCCTCGGCCGGCACGGCAAGCGTGATCGCCGCCACGCGCTCCGAGTAGCGCGGCAGGGCGGCCCACGAGACCGGGGGCGGCGTGGCGTCGAGGTCGTCGAAGTCGGCCGAGATCGGCTCGATGTTCACCGGCTCAGGCGGCGCCGCTCGCGGGATCGCGCTCGCCGGCACCGAGCGTGAGGACCTCGACGCCGTCCGCGGTGACCAGCACCGTGTGCTCCCACTGCGCCGACAGCGAGTGGTCCTTGGTGACCACGGTCCAGCCGTCCGGCAGCGGCCGGACGTGGCGCTTGCCGGCGTTGACCATCGGCTCGATCGTGAAGGTCATGCCCTCGACCAGCTCCTGGCCGGTGCCCGGGTCGCCGTAGTGCAGCACCTGCGGGTCGTCGTGGAACACCCGGCCGATGCCGTGACCGCAGTATTCGCGCACGACCGAGTAGCCGCGCCCCTCGACGAAGGTCTGGATCCGGTGGCCGAGGTCACCGAGGCGCAGGCCCGGTCGCACGCTGCGGATGCCGAGCCACAGCGCCTCGCGGCACGTGTCCATCAGCCGCTTGGCCTGGACCGACGGGGTGCCGACGCTGTACATGCGGCTCGAGTCGCCGTGCCAGCCGTCCTTGATGACCGTGACGTCGATGTTGACGATGTCGCCGGCCTTCAGGCGCTTGTCGCCCGGGATACCGTGACAGACGACGTGGTTGACCGAGGTGCAGATCGACTTCGGGAATCCCTTGTAGCCGAGCGGGGCCGGCACGGCCTGCTGCACGTTGACGATGTAGTCGTGGCAGATCCGGTCGAGTTCATCGGTCGTGATGCCGGGTTGCACGTGGGCCCCGATCATGTCGAGCACGTCCGCGGTCAGCTTGCCGGCGAGCCGCATCGCGGCCTGCTCGGAGGGCGTCTTAGGGGTCACGGCGGGGTGTTCGTAGCGGCGCAGCATGGGTGGGGAGGAGGCGTGCTAAACCGTTGTTTACACGAGGCAAGCATGGTATAAAGCGCGGCGTTTTTTGGCAACGAAATCCACACGCGTATCGCTCTGCGGCTCCGCTGGCCGCTGGGCCACTGTGCGGACGGGTGCCGGTCGGCCCGCCCTGCGAGCGTCGCAGGGCCCCCGAACGGTTTCCGCACGGGATACGCGGAGGGCCTAACCCGGGAGACGACGACCATGCCCAGCGTGTCCATGCGACAGATGCTGGAAGCGGGGGTGCATTTTGGCCACCAAACCCGCTTCTGGAACCCGAAGATGGCGCCGTTCATCTTCGGTGAGCGCAACAAGATCCACATCATCAATCTCGAGAAGACGCAGCCGATGTTCGTCGAGGCTGCCGGCTTCATCAAGAACATCGTCACCGACGGCGGCAAGGTGCTGTTCGTCGGCACCAAGCGCTCGGCCCGCGAGGCCGTGCAGCGCGAGGCCGCGCGCGCCGGCATGCCGTACGTCAACCAGCGTTGGCTCGGCGGCATGCTCACGAACTTCAAGACCATCCGCCAGTCGATCAAGCGGCTCGCCGAGATCGAGGAGCTGAGCTCCACCGGCGCGCTCGAGCGCCGCGGCAAGAAGGAAGCCCAGGTGCTCCGCCGCGAGATGGAGAAGCTGCTGCGCAGCCTCGGCGGCATCAAGGACATGACGGCGCTGCCGGACGCGCTGTTCGTCGTCGACGTCGGCCACGAGCAGATCGCGATCCACGAGGCCAAGAAGCTCGGCATCCCGGTGGTGGCGATCGTCGACACCAACTGCTCGCCGGACGACGTGGACTACGTGATCCCGGGCAACGACGACGCGATGCGCGCGATCAACCTCTACGCGACGGCCGTGGCCGACGCGGTGCTCGAGGGCAAGTCGGCGACGCCGGCAATCCCGACGGGCGAGGACGAGTTCGTCGAGCTCGACGAGGCCGGTAACCCGCGGCGCAAGAACGCCGGGCGCCGCCGCCCGGCGCCGCCGCCGGCGAGCGTCAAGAAGAAGGCCCCGGCCCGCGGCCGTCGCCCGGCGGCCGTCGCCAGCGAGGAGACCGATGAGCTGGACGCCGGCAGCGAGACGCCGGCGGCGGCCGAGTAAGCACCGATGACGATCACTGCAGAGAGCGTCAAGCTCCTCCGGGAGCGCACCGGCGCCGGCATGATGGAGTGCAAGAAGGCACTGGTGGAGGCGGCGGGCGACCTGGATGCCGCCGCCGAGATCATGCGCAAGTCGGGGCTCGCCAAGGCCGACAAGAAGGCGGCGCGCGTCGCGGCGGAAGGCCGCATCGTGTTCGCGGGCAGCGCCGACGGCAAGCGGGGCGTGCTGGTCGAGGTCAACTGCGAGACCGACTTCGTCGCGCGCGAGTCGGACTTCGTGGCCTTCGCCGACGCGGTCGCAGTCGCGGCGCTCGGCGCCGGCAGCGGCGAGGTCGAGGCGGTGCTCGCGGCCAAGGGTGCGGACGGCGCGACGCTCGAGGAGCGCCGCCGCGGCCTGATCGCCAAGATCGGCGAGAACATCACGGTGCGGCGGCTGGCGCAGATCAGCAGCAGCGGCGTGCTCGGCAGCTACCTGCACGGCACGCGCATCGGCGCGGTGGTCGCGCTAGAGGGTGGCGACGGTGCGCTCGCGAAGGATCTTGCGATGCACGTCGCGGCCATCAACCCGCAGTACGTGGATTCGAGCCAGGTGCCGGCCGAGCAGCTGACCAAGGAGCGCGAGATCCTGATCGCGCAGGCGGCGGGCGAGGGCAAGCCGCAGGCGATCGTCGAGAAGATGGTCGAGGGCCGGATCCGCAAGTACCTGGCCGAGATCACGCTGGTTGGGCAGCCGTTCGTCAAGGACCCGGATGTCAGCGTCGAGAAGCTCCTGAAGCAGGCGCAGGCCAAGGTGCAGGCGTTCGTCCGCCTCGAGGTCGGCGCGGGCATCGAGAAGAAGCAGGAGAATTTCGCCGACGAGGTCATGGCGACGGTCAAGGGCAGCGCCAAGCGGTGACCGCCGCTGCCCGCGCCGGCTAGGGAAGACACGTGCCACAGCCGACACCGAAGGCCCCCCGCTACCGCCGCATCCTGCTGAAGCTCAGCGGCGAGGCGCTGATGGGCACCGGCGACTACGGCATCGACCCGGAAGTCATCCGCCGGATCGCGAGCGAGATCGTCGAGATCATCGCGCGTGGCACCCAGGTCGCGGTGGTGATCGGCGGTGGCAACATCTTCCGCGGCGCGGGCCTCGCCCGCGCCGGCATGGACCGCGTCACCGGCGACCACATGGGCATGCTGGCGACGGTGATCAACGCGCTCGCGATGCAGGACTCGCTCGAGGGCCTCGGCGCGCACGCGCGGGTGATGTCGGCGCTGCAGATCAACGAAGTCTGCGAGGACTACATCCGCCGCCGCGCGATCCGCCACCTCGAGAAGGGGCGGGTGGTGATCTTCGCCGCCGGCACCGGCAACCCGTTCTTCACGACCGACACCGCGGCCAGCCTGCGCGGCATCGAGATCGGTGCCGACGTGCTGCTGAAGGCCACCAAGGTCAACGGCATCTACACCGACGATCCGATGCGCAACCCGACCGCGACGCGCTACACGCGCCTGACCTTCGACAAGGTGCTGACCGACCGCCTGATGGTCATGGACGCGACCGCGATCGTGATGTGCCGCGACAACAACCTGCCGCTGCAGGTCTTCAATCTGCACAACGCCGGCGACCTGCTGCGCATCATCGACGGCGAGGACGTCGGCACGGTCGTCGCCAACGGCTGACCGCCACGCGCGGGACGGAGTACACCATGCTCGAGGATCTGAAGAAGGACGCCGCCGACCGCATGTCGAAGTGCGTCGTGGCCCTCAAGGGCGAGTTCAAGCGCATGCGCACCGGCCGAGCCAGCACCTCGCTGCTCGAGCACCTGAAGGTCGAGTACTACGGCGCCGAGATGCCGCTGTCGCAGGTGGCGAACGTGGTGGTCGAGGACGCACGCACGCTCGCGGTCACGCCTTGGGACAAGTCGATGGTGCCGGTCATCGAGAAGGCGATCATGAAGTCCGACCTCGGGCTGACGCCGAACACGGCCGGCACCGTGATCCGGCTGCCGATGCCGGCGCTGACCGAGGAGCGTCGCCGCGAGCTCGTCAAGGCCGCCAAGCACGAGACCGAGAACGCGCGCGTCGCGGTCCGCAACGTGCGCCGCGACGTGATGAACGAGCTGAAAGAGATGCTCAAGGAGAAACTGGTCTCGCAGGACGACGAAAAGCGCGCCCACGAGGAGATCCAGAAGCTCACCGACCGCTACGTCGGCGAGATCGACGCGGTCCTCGCGGAGAAGGAGAAGGATCTCCTCCACGTGTGAGGAGGTCCGGCGGACCCGTGCGCGTCCCGCGGCACGTGGCGATCATCATGGACGGCAACGGCCGCTGGGCCGCGAACCGCGGCCTGCCGCGCGGCGCGGGCCACCGCGCCGGCCTCAAGCCTGTGCGCCTGTGCATCGAGGAATGCGCGCGTCGCGGCGTCGAGGCGCTGACGCTGTTCGCGTTCTCGAGCGAGAACTGGAAACGGCCGATCACCGAGGTCGGGCTGCTGATGCAGTTGTTCCTCGAGGCGCTCGACCGCGAGATCGACGAGCTCGCGACCCGGGGCGTCTCGCTGCGCTTCATCGGCGAGCGTGACGGCCTGCCGGCGGCGCTCGCCGAGCGGATGCGGGCCGCCGAGGCGCGCACCGCCGCGAACCCCGGCCTCAAGCTCGTGATCGCGGTCGCCTACGGCGGCCGCTGGGACATCGTCTCCGCCGCGCGGCGGCTCGCGACCGAGGTCCGGGCCGGCGCGCTCGAGCCCGGGCAGATCGACGAGGCGCGCTTCGCCGCGGCGCTGGCGCTCGACGGGCTGCCGGAGCCGGACCTCTTCATCCGTACCGGCGGCGACCGGCGCATCAGCAACTTCCTGCTCTGGAACCTCGCCTACACCGAGCTCTGGTTCAGCGACCTGCTGTGGCCGGAGTTCGACGGCGTCGAGCTGGAGCGCGCGTTCGCCGACTTCGCGAGCCGCGAGCGCCGCTTCGGCCTGACCTCGGAGCAGGTCGGGGCGGGGGCATGCTGAGAACCCGGGTGCTGACGGCGATCGTGCTGCTGGCGCTGCTGCTGGCGGTGCTCTTCTGGCTGCCGGCGGCGGCGGCCGTCGGCTGCCTCGGCATGATCGTGCTGCTCGGCGCCTGGGAATGGGCGGGGTTCGCCGGGCTGACCGCCGCCGCTGGCCGGCTCGGCTACCTCGCGGCGGTCGCGCTCGGCTGCGCGATCGCCTTCGTCACGAGCACTTCGGCGGCGGCGCTCGCCGCGTGGATGGCGGGTGCCGCGCTCTGGTGGCTCGTGGCGCTCGCCTGGCTGGCGCTGCGACCGCACGCGGTCAACCGGCTCGCCGCGGCGCTCGCCGGCTTCGCGGTGCTGGTGCCGGCGTGGCTCGGGCTCGCGCGGCTCTACCTCGCCGGCACGCCGCCGCGGGGTTCATGGCTGCTGCTCTTCATGCTGCTGCTGGTCTGGGCGGCCGATATCGGCGCGTACTTCGCCGGGCGACGCTTCGGGCGCGTGAAGCTCGCCCCGGCGGTGAGCCCGAACAAGTCGTGGGAGGGAGTGCTCGGGGGCGCGCTCCTGACCCTCGCGGTCGGCCTCGCCGGCGCGTCGGCGTTCGCCGCGCCGCGCGTGCCGTTCCTCGGCCTCGTCGGCGCGGTGTTCGTCAGCTCCATCGTCGGCGACCTGACCGAGAGCATGTTCAAGCGCTTCGCGCAGCTCAAGGACTCGGGCTCGCTGCTGCCGGGCCATGGCGGCGTGCTCGACCGCATCGACAGCATCACCTCGGCCGTGCCCTTCTACGTGCTCGGCCTCGGCTGGCTCGGCCTGCTGCCCGGATCCGCCGGTTGAACGGCGTCGCGATCCTCGGCTCGACCGGCAGCATCGGGCGCAGCACGCTCGATGTGATCGCGCGCCACCCCGGCCGCTTTCGCGTCGTCGCGCTCGCCGCGCGCACCCGCCACGAGCTGCTGCTCGAGCAGTGCCGCACGTTCCGGCCGGCGCTCGCGGTGCTCGGCGACGCGGCCGACGCCGACCTGCTCGCGGCGGCGCTGCGCGCCGAGGGGCTCGCGACCGAGGTCGCAGTCGGCGAGCGCGGGCTCATCGCCGCCGCAACCGCGCCGGGCGTCGAGGTCGTGATGGCGGCCATCGTCGGCGCCGCCGGCCTCGGCTCGACGCTGGCCGCGGCGCGCGCCGGGCGGCGCGTGCTGCTGGCCAACAAGGAAGCACTGGTGATGTCGGGCCGGCTGCTGCTCGAGGCGGTGGCGGCCGGGGGCGGGCAGCTGCTGCCGATCGACAGCGAGCACAACGCGATCTTCCAGTGCCTGCCGCCGGGGCCCCCGGGCGTGCGTGCGCCGGGCGTGCGGCGGGTCTGGCTGACCGCCTCGGGCGGGCCGTTCCTGCGCGTGCCGCTGGCGAGCCTCGGCGCGGTCACGCCGGACGAGGCCTGCGCCCACCCGCGCTGGCGGATGGGCCGCAAGATCTCCGTGGACTCGGCGACGCTGATGAACAAGGGCCTCGAGCTGATCGAGGCGCAGCTGCTGTTCGGCCTGCCACCCGGTGCCGTCGAGGTGGTCGTGCATCCCGAGAGCATCGTCCACTCGCTGGTCGAGTACGTCGACGGCTCGACGCTGGCGCAGCTCGGCCACCCCGACATGCGCACCCCGATCGCGCATGCGCTTGCCTGGCCGGACCGGATCGAGTCCGGTGTACAATCCCTCGACATGCTGCGGCTCGGCTCGCTGGGCTTCGAGGCGCCGGACCGCCGCCAATTCCCATGCCTCGGGCTCGCCGAGGCGGCTGCGCGGTCCGGGGGCACGGCCCCCGCGGCACTGAACGCGGCCAACGAGGTCGCCGTGGCGGCCTTCCTGGAGGGGCGGTTGAACTTTACGGCCATCGCCGAGGTCATTGAACGCGTGCTCGAGTGCCAGCCGGCGAAGCCGGTCGGCGCGCTCGAGGACGTGCTCGCGGCCGACGCCGATGCGCGCCGCGCAGCGGCCGGCTGCATCGAGGCGGGCGGGGGATGGCGGGCATGAGCTTCGGGCTGGTGCAGCTGGCGGCGTTCCTGGTCGCGATCGGTGTGCTGGTCGCGGCGCACGAGTTCGGCCATTTCTGGGTGGCACGCCGGCTCGGCTTCAAGGTCCTCAAGTTCTCGATCGGCTTCGGCCGCGCGATCGCGAGCCGCCGCGGCCGCGACGGCGTCGAGTACGTGATCGGCATGATCCCGCTCGGCGGCTACGTCAAGCTCGCCGACGAGCGCGAGGCGCCGGTGGCGGAGGCCGATGCGCCGCGCGCCTTCAACCGGCGGCCGGTGTGGCAGCGCGTGCTCGTGCTGGTGGCCGGCGCCGGCGCGAACTTCCTGTTCGCCATCGTCGCCTTCTGGGTCCTGTTCATGTCCGGCATGCCGGGCCTCAAGCCCGTCATCGGCGAGGTCAAGGCCGGCTCGATCGCCGCGGCCGCCGGCCTGCGCAGCGGCGACGAGATCGTCGCGGTGGGCGAGCGGGCGGTCGCGACTCGTGAGGCGGCCGTGCTCGAGATGCTCTCGGCGATCGTCGACGGCGGGCAGGTCGAGCTGCGGCTCGTGCGCGCCGGCGGCACCGCGCTCGCGACGGTCACGGTGCCGGAAGGCCGGCGGCGCGCGCTGACCGAGCCGGGCGCCTGGTCCGACGGCCTCGGGCTCGCGTTCACCCGCCCGTTCGTGCCGGCGGTCGTCGGCAAGGTGGTCGACGGTGGCGCCGCCGCCGCCGCCGGGCTCGTCGCGGGCGACCAGATCCTGGCGGTCGACGGCCGGCGGGTCGCTGACTTCTTCGAACTGCGCAACGCCATTGCTGGCCGGCCGGGCGCGGCCGTGTCGCTCGAAGTGCGTCGCGGCGAGCGCACCTTGTCGGTGCCGGCGACGGTGCACGGCGAGCGCGACACGAGCGAGCCCGGCTCGCCGCTGGTCGGGCGCCTCGGGATCCAGCCCGGCGGCCAGGCGAGCTTCCCGCCCGCGATGCACACGCTCGAGCGCTACGGCCCGATCGACGCGGTGCGCCCGGCGCTCGCCGAGACCTGGTCGAAGACCGCGGTGACCGTGAAGTTCCTGTGGCGCATGGTCACCGGCGACGTTTCGCTGAAGAACGTCTCGGGCCCGATCAGCATCGCCGCCTACGCCGGTGTCAGCGCGCTCGAGGGCGGTACCGCCTTCCTCGGCTTCCTCGCAATCATCAGCATCAGCCTCGGCGTCCTCAACCTGCTGCCGATCCCGATCCTCGACGGCGGGCAGGTGGTGTACCAGCTCGCCGAAGGCATCAAGGGCTCGCCGCTGTCGGAGCGGCTGCAGCTCGCCGGCCAGCAGGTCGGCATCGTCCTGCTCGTGCTGCTGATGAGCCTCGCGATCTACAACGACCTGGCGCGGCTCAGCTAGCCGCGCCGCCAACAACAGGGACTTCCCACCCGATGCGATCCCGGCACGCCCGCGCCGTCACCCTTGCCGTTGCCCTCGCGCTCGGCTCTGCCGCCGCCCACGCCCAGTCCCTGCCGACCGAGCCCGGTGAATTCACCGTCGGCGACATCAAGGTCGAGGGCCTGCAGCGCATCGCCGAAGGCACCGTCTACAACTACCTGCCGGTCAGCCTGGGCGACCGGATGACGCACCAGCGGGTCGAGGAGTCGTTGCGCGCGCTGTACGCCACCGGCTTCTTCCGCGACGTCGAGCTGCGGCGCGACGGCAACACCCTGGTGGTGTCGGTCCGCGAGCGGCCGTCGATCGAGAGCTTCGAGATCAAGGGCAACAAGGACATCAAGACCGAGGACCTGCAGAAGAGCCTCAAGAACGTCGGGCTCGCGACCGGCAAGACCTTCGACCGCAGCGTCCTCGAGGACGTGAAGCAGTACCTGACGGACCAGTACTTCTCGCGCGGCAAGTACGCGGTGCGGATCGACGCCAAGGTCGAGGACGTGCCCGGCAACAAGGTCAAGATCGCGATCGACATCAAGGAAGGCAAGCGCGCCAAGATCCGCCAGATCAACTTCGTCGGCGACACGAAGTACCCGCCGAAGGAGATCATCGAGACCTTCGAGCTCAAGACGCCGAACTGGCTCAGCTGGTACAAGCAGGACGACCGCTACTCGCGCGAGTCGCTGCAGGGCGACCTCGAGAAGCTGCGCTCCTACTACATGGACCGTGGCTACGCGAACTTCCAGATCGACTCGACGCAGGTCGCGATCGCGCCCGAGAAGGACGACATCTTCATCACGATCAACGTCAACGAGGGCGAGGTCTACAAGGTCTCCGAGGTCAAGCTCGCCGGCACCATGGTCGTGCCGGAGGACGACCTCAAGAAGCTGCTGATCGTGCAGCCGGGCCAGACCTACGCGCGCAAGCTCGTGACCGCCTCGCAGGAGATGATCACCTACCGGCTGGGCGCCGAGGGCTATGCGTTCGCGAAGATCGAGCCGGTGCCGACCCTCGACGCGGACAAGAAGACCGTCTCGCTGACCTTCTTCATCGACCCGGGCAACCGCGCCTACGTGCGCCGCATCAACTTCAACAACACCAGCGCGATCAACGACGAGGTGCTGCGGCGCGAGATGCGCCAGCTCGAGGGCGCGTGGCTCTCGAACCGCGCGGTGGACCGTTCCAAGCAGCGCATCCAGCAGCTGCCGTACATCGAGAAGGTCGAGTTCGAGAACAAGCCGGTCGCCGGCACGCCGGACCTCGTCGATGTCGACTTCGACATCAAGGAGGGCCTGCCCGGCCAGTTCGGCGGTGGCATCGGCTACTCGCAGGCCTACGGCATCATGCTGAACGGCAACTTCGTGCACTCGAACTTCATGGGCCGCGGCGAGCGCGTCGCCGCCGAGATCAGCGCCGGCCGCTACCAGAGCATCTACAGCCTGTCGCAGACCGACCCGTACCTGTCGATCGACCACCTGTCGCGCACCATGAGCCTCAACTACCGCAAGTCGACGCAGTTCGTGTCGGCGGCGTCGCAGTTCTCGACGCGCATGCTGACCGCCGGGCTCGAGTTCGGCTACCCGATCACCGAGTACCAGGGCCTGCGCTTCGGCTTCTCGGCCTCGCACGACGAGCTGCTGGCGAGCGAGACCGGCAGCGCGCTCGAGGCGGTCAGCTGGGTCAAGAACAACGGCTCGCCGTACACCCGCACCGGCACGGTCATGGACGGCACCGGCATCACCACCACCTTCGACTTCTACGGCTCGAAGTTCGACGTCTTCGAGGCGATCGCCGGCTGGAGCTACGACTCGCGCAACCGCGCGATCTTCGCCGACCGCGGCCTGCGCGCCTCGATCCAGGCCTCCTACGCGCTGCCGTTCACCAGCGTGCGCTACTACACGGGCTCGTTCGACTTCCTCGACCTGCTGCCGCTCGGCAAGAAGTTCACGCTGGCCTTCAAGGCCCAGGTCGCCTACGGCAACAAGCTCGGGCGCACGACCGCGCTGCCGCCGTTCCGCAACTTCTTCGGCGGCGGCCCGGACACCGTGCGCGGCTACCGCGAGAGCTTCCTCGGCCCCCGCGACAGCTTCGGCAACCCCTATGGCGGCAACCTGCTGACCGTCAGCAACGTCGAGCTGCTGTTCCCGACCCCGGAGAAGTGGAAGGCCAACGTGCGCGTCAGCGCCTTCTTCGACATGGGCAACGTCTTCTCGACCTGCTGCGTCAAGTTCGTGGGCCAGGACCGGGTCACGCCGGTCACTTACAAGTTCAGTTACAATGAGTTGAAGCGATCGGTCGGCCTGGCCGTCCAGTGGCTCGCGCCGCTCGGCATCTTCCGGTTCAGCTATGCGGTGCCGCTCAACCCGAACCGGGGCAACGGCATCGTGTACGCCGACGAGCGCGAGGGATTCCAGTTCTCGATCGGCTCGGCCTTCTGACCAGACATTTCCTTCCTACCGTCTTTCACACAGGTTTGATCTCCATGCGTGTCACTCTCAAGTCCCTGCTGGCGTACGCCGTCGCGGCCGTCGCCCTGACCGGCGCCTCGGCGGCGCAGGCCCAGAAGATCGCGGTGGTCGACAACCAGCGCGTCATCGGCGAGTCGCCCCAGTACCGCGCGTCGATCCAGACGCTCGAGGCCGAGTTCGGCCCGCGCCAGAAGCAGCTCGAGGCGCAGAAGAAGGAATTCGACGCCAAGGTCGCGAAGTTCCAGCGCGACCAGCCGACCATGGCCGAGTCGGAGAAGACCAAGACCGAGCGCGACCTGCGCGAGTCGCAGCTGAACCTCGAGCGGCGCGGCAAGGAGTTCCAGGAAGACGTGCAGATGCGGCAGAACGAGGAGCTGCAGCGCGTCCAGAAGGCGATCTTCGAGGCCGTGCGCGCCTACGCCAAGGAAAAGGGCTTCGACATCGTGCTGGCGAGCGGCGTGATCTACAACTCCGAGAGCGTCGACATCACCTCGCAGGTGCTCTCGGCGCTGCAGGCCAAGGCCCCGGCAGCCGCCCCGGCCGCGGCCGCGCCGGCGGCCGCCCCGGCGACGCCGCCGAAGAAGTAGCCTCTCGGGCGGCGGGGCGGCGGTGGAGGGGGTCACGCTCGGCCAGATCGCGGCCCGCTTCGGCCTCACGCTCCGCGGCGATCCCGAGGCGCGCGTCGCGAGCGTGGCGACGCTGAAGGATGCGCGCGCCGGGCAGCTGAGCTTCCTCTCGAACCCGCGCTACCGCCGCTACCTCGGCGACACGGCCGCGACCGCGGTGGTGCTCGAGGAGGCCGCGAGCGAGGACTGCCGTGTCGCGGCGCTGCTCGCCAAGAACCCGTACGCCGCTTACGCGCGGATCGCCGCCTGGCTGCACCCGGAGCCGGCGGCCGCGGCCGGCGTGCACCCGAGCGCGGTCATCGATCCCACGGCGCGCATCGCGCCGAGCGCCAGCGTCGCGCCGCTGGCGGTGATCGGCGCCGGCTGCGAGGTCGGCGAGCGCGCCGTGATCGGCGCGGGCGCCGTGCTCGGCAGCGACTGCCGGGTCGGCGCCGACAGCCGTCTCGCCCCGCGGGTGGTCTGCTACCGTCGCGTGCGCATCGGCGAGCGCTGCCTGGTGCACGCCGGCGCGGTGCTCGGAGCCGACGGCTTCGGCATCGCCCAGGACCGCGACGGCTGGGTCAAGGTGCCGCAGCTCGGCGGCGTCACGATCGGCGACGACGTCGAGATCGGCGCCAACACGACCATCGACCGCGGCGCGATCGACGACACCGTGATCGAGGACGACGTCAAGCTCGACAACCAGATCCAGATCGGCCACAACGTCCGCATCGGGGCGCACACCGCGATCGCCGGCTGCGTCGGCATCTCCGGCAGCACCACGATCGGCCGCCGCTGCATGATCGGCGGCGCCGCCGGCATCGCCGGGCACCTCGAGATCTGCGACGAGGTGGCGGTCCTCGGGCTGTCGATGGTGAGCCGCTCGATCACGAAGCCCGGGCTCTATTCCTCGGGCCTGCCGGTCATGGAGGCGGCGGAGTGGCGACGCGTGGTCGCGCGCCTCCGGCACCTCGACGATCTCTTCGATCGCGTCCGCTGCCTCGAGCGGCCGGGCGCGCGTTCCGACCCGGAGTCCCCATGACGACCTCGCGCGCCCCGGTCCTCGACATCCACGCGATCCTGCGGCAGCTGCCGCACCGCTACCCGTTCCTGCTGATCGACCGCGTGATCGAGCTCGAGAAGGGCAAGCACATCACGGCGCTCAAGAACGTCACGATCAACGAGCCGTTCTTCCCCGGTCACTTCCCGCACCGCCCGGTGATGCCCGGCGTGCTGATCCTCGAGGCGCTGGCGCAGGCGGCCGGCATCCTCGCGTTCCAGACCGCCGGCGTGATCCCGGACGAGAACACCCGCTTCTTCTTCGTCGGCATCGACGCGGCGCGATTCCGCAAGCCGGTGGTGCCGGGCGACCAGCTGCTGCTGAAGGCCGAGTTCGTGCGCGCCATGCGCGGCATCTGGAAGTTCGCGACCGTGGCCGAGGTCGAGGGCCAGGAGGTCTGCTCGGCCGAGATGATGGTCGCGCCCGAGACCAAGGGCTGAGCACGGTGACCGCGATCCACCCGACCGCGATCGTCGATCCGGCCGCGGAGCTCGCCGCCGACGTCAGCGTCGGGCCGTACGCCGTGATCGGCCCGCGCGTGACCCTCGGCCCGGGCTGCCGGGTCGGCCCGCACGCGGTGGTGCTCGGGCCGACGCGGATGGGCGCCGGCAACGAGATCTGGCAGTTCGCCTCGGTCGGCGACGTCCCGCAGGACAAGAAGTACGGCGGCGAGGAGACGTTCCTCGAGGTCGGCGACCGCAACCGCTTTCGCGAGTGCTCGACCGTCAACCGCGGCACCGTGACCGGCGCGGTCGTGACCCGCATCGGCTCCGACAACCTGTTCATGGCCTACGCCCACGTCGGCCACGACTGCATCATCGGCAACCACTGCGTGCTCGCGAGCTACGCGGGCCTCGCCGGCCACGTCGAGGTCGACGACCACGTGATCTTCGGCGGCTACGCCGGCGCGCACCAGTTCTGCAAGATCGGCGCGCACGCCTTCCTCGCCAACAATTCGGTCGCGACCCGCGACGTACCGCCGTACGTGATGCTGGCGGGCAGCCCGGGCGAGCCGAAGGGCGTGAACGCCGAGGGCCTCAAGCGGCGCGGCTTCAGCGCGGAGCAGATCGCGAACATCAAGGCCGCCTACAAGGTGCTGTATCGCTCCGGCCTCAAGCTCGCCGAGGCGACCGCCGAGCTCGAGCGGCTCGCGGCGACGCAGCCCGAGGTGCGGGCGTTCGTCGACTTCCTGCCGCGCGTCACCCGCAGCCTCGTGCGCTGACCGCCGGCCGGCGCGGAGGGCAGCGGTGGAGGCTGAACGCATCGTCATCGTCGCCGGCGAGACCTCCGGGGACAACCTCGCGGCCGGCCTCATCCGCGAGCTGCGCGCGCGCCGCCCGGCGCTCGAGTTCGAGGGCGTTGCGGGCCCGGCGATGGTGGCCGCCGGCTGCCGCGCCTGGGAGAGCGTCGAGCGGCTCTCGGTGATGGGGCTGTTCGAGGTGGTGCGCCACCTGCCGCGGCTGTACGCGGTGCGTCGCCGCATCCTCGCCGAGACGGCGCGCGCCGCGCCGCTCGCCTTCATCGGCGTCGACTACCCGGAGTTCAACCTCGGCCTCGCCGCGCGCCTGCACCGGCGCGGCCTGCCGACGATCCAGTACGTGAGCCCGCAGGTGTGGGCCTGGCGCCAGGGACGGGTGCGCCGGATGGCGCAGATCCTCGACCTCGTGCTGTGCGTGCTGCCGTTCGAGCAGCCGTTCTACCGCGGCGCGGGCCTCGCGGCGGAGTTCGTCGGCCACCCGCTCGCCGACCGCGTGCCGCTCGAGCCCGACCGGGCGCGGGCGCGCGCCGCGCTCGGGCTCGCGGCGGGCGACACGGTGGTGGCGCTGCTGCCGGGCAGCCGGCGCGGCGAGGTCGAGCGCCTCGCCGACGACTTCCTGGGCGCCGCCGCCTGGCTCCTGGCGCGCCGCCCCGGCGTGCGCTTCCTCGCACCGATGGCGAACCCGGCGGCGCGCGAGCTCTTCACGCGCGCGCTCGGCCGCCACCCCGGCCTGCCGGTGACGCTGCTCGACGGCCGCGCCGAGGAGGCCCTGACCGCCGCCGACTGCGTGCTGGTCGCCTCCGGCACCGCGACGCTCGAGACGCTGCTGTGCAAGCGGCCGATGGTGGTGGCCTACCGCCTCGGCGCGGCGACCACCGCGCTGGTGCGTGGGCTCGGGCTCATGAAGGCCGCGCACTTCGCCCAGCCGAACCTGCTCGCCGGGCGGCGCGTGGTGCCGGAACTGCTGCAGGAGGCGGTGACGCCCGAGCGGCTCGGCGCGGAGCTGCTGGCCTGGCTCGAGGATCCGGCCCGGGTGCGGGCGCTCGAGGCGGAGTTCATGCGCATCCACCTGGAGCTGCGCCGGGGCGCGAGCGCGCGGGCCGCCGAGGCCGTGCTCGCACTCCTCGACCGCCGGGGCGGCGCGCGGTGAGCGTGCGCTGGCCGGCCCGCGAGCGCCTCGCCGGCGTCGACGAGGCCGGGCGCGGGCCGCTGGCGGGGCCGGTCGTGGCCGCGGCGGTGATCCTGCCCGTGCGGCCCCGCTGGCGCGGCCTCGACGACTCGAAGCGGCTCGAGGCGCCGGTCCGCGAGGCGCTCGCCGCGCGGATCCGCCGGGAAGCCGTCGCCTGGGGCCTCGGCTGGGCCGACGCGGCCGAGATCGACGCCCTCAACATCCTCGAGGCGACGCTGCTCGCCATGCGCCGGGCGCTGCTGGCGCTGCCGGTGGCGCCCCGGCACGTGCAGGTCGACGGCAACCGCGCCCCCTCGCTCGCCGGGCTCGGCTTCGAGGCGCCGGTCGAGGCGATCGTCGGCGGCGATGGGCGCGAGGCGGCCATTGCCGCCGCCTCGATCCTCGCCAAGACCTGGCGGGATGCCTACATGGCGCTCGCCGACGCGCGCTACCCGGCGTACGGCTTCGCCGTCCACAAGGGCTACGGTACGCCGGCCCACCAGGCGGTTCTCGCGGCCCACGGCGCGTGTCCGCTGCATCGGCGGACCTTCGAGCCGGTAAGATCGGCCTGCGCCGCGACCGGCGCGCCGTCCTGAGCTCGTCGCCCGCCGTGACCGACTTCGTCCACCTGCGCCTGCACACCGAGTACTCGCTGGTCGACGGCGTGGTGCGCATCGACGAGCTCGCCGCCGCCGCGGCGGCGGCCGGGATGCCGGCGGTCGCGGTCACCGACCAGAGCAACCTGTTCGCGATGGTGAAGTTCTGGCGCGCGGCGCAGGCGGCGGGCGTCAAGCCGATCGTCGGCGTCGACCTGTGGGTGCGCGAGCCAGGCGAGCGCGGCGAACCGACGCGCCTCACGCTGCTGTGCATGAACGCCGCCGGCTACGGCAACCTGACGCGGCTCGTGTCGCGCTCCTACCTCGAGGGCCAGCGCCGCGGCGTGCCGATGGTCGAGCGCAGCTGGCTGGACGCGGCGGCCGTCGAGGGACTGATCGCGCTGTCGGGCGGCGCCGAGGGCGACGTCGGCCGCCACCTCGGCAACGGCCGGATCGCCGAGGCGCACCGCGCGGCGCGGGCCTGGCGGGCCCTGTTCGGCGACCGCTACTACCTCGAGCTGCAGCGCCTCGGCCGCGCCGACGACGAGGCGATGGTCGAGGGCGTGCTCGGCCTCGTGCGCGAGCTCGGCCTGCCGGCGGTCGCCACCAACGACGTGCGCTTTCTGCGGCCCGCGGACTTCGAGGCCCACGAGGCGCGCGTCTGCATCCACGACGGCACGCTGCTCGCGGCCCCGGACCGGCCGCGGCGCTACACCGAGCAGCAGTACCTGAAGTCGCCGGCCGAGATGGCGGCGCTGTTCGCGGACCTGCCCGGCGCGGTCGAGCAGAGCGTCGAGATCGCCAAGCGCTGCTCGCTCGAGCTCAAGCTCGGCAAGTCGTTCCTGCCCGAGTACCCGGTGCCGGCCGGGACGACGACCGCCGGGTTCCTGCGCGCCGAGGCCGCGCGCGGCCTCGCTGCGCGGGCCGAGGCGCGGGCGACCGGCCTGCCGATGCTGAAGGCCGTCGACCCGGCGGAGTACGGCGCGCGGCTCGAGCGCGAGCTCGAGGTGATCTGCCGGATGGGCTTCGAGGGCTACTTCCTGATCGTCGCGGACTTCATCCGCTGGGCACGCGAGCACGGCGTGCCGGTCGGACCGGGCCGCGGCTCCGGCGCCGGCTCGCTGGTCGCCTACGCGCTCGGCATCACCGACCTCGACCCGCTCGAGCACGACCTGCTGTTCGAGCGCTTCCTGAACCCCGAGCGCGTGTCGATGCCGGACTTCGACGTCGACTTCTGCACCGAGGGCCGCGACCGGGTCATCGAGTACGTCGCCGGCAAGTACGGCCGCGAGCGGGTCTCGCAGATCATCACCTACGGCACGATGGCGGCCAAGGCGGTGGTGCGCGACGTCGGCCGGGTGCTCGGCCAGAGCTACGGCTTCTGCGACCGGATCGCGAAGCTGATCCCGTTCGAGCTCGAGATGACGCTCGACAAGGCGCTCGAGCGCGAGGAGGAGCTGAAGAAGCTCTACGACGGCGACGGCGAGGTGCGCGAGCTGATCGATCTGGCGCGCTCGCTGGAGGGCCTGACGCGCAACGCCGGCGTGCATGCCGGCGGCGTCGTGATCGCGCCCTCGGTGCTGACGGACTTCGCGCCGCTGTTCGCGGAAGAGGGCTCGAGCTCGGTCGTCACGCAGTTCGACAAGGACGATGTCGAGGCGGCCGGCCTCGTGAAGTTCGACTTCCTCGGGCTGCGCACGCTGACGGTGATCGCGCTCGCCGAGCGGATCGTCAACGAGCAGCGCGCCCGCGAGGGCGAGCCGCCGCTCGACATGACGCGCCTGCGGCTCGACGACGCCAAGACCTACCAGCTGCTGAAGTCGTGCCGCACGACCGGCATCTTCCAGCTCGAATCGCGCGGCATGAAGGACCTGATCCGCCGCCTGCAGCCGGACTGCTTCGAGGACATCGTCGCGCTGGTGGCGCTGTTCCGCCCGGGCCCGCTGCAGTCCGGCATGGTCGACGACTTCATCGAGCGCAAGCACGCCGGCCGCGGCCAGCGGATCGACTACCTGCACCCCGACCTCGAGCCCGTGCTGAAGCCGACCTACGGCGTGATCTTGTACCAGGAGCAGGTCATGCAGATCGCGCAGGTGCTGGCGGGCTACACGCTCGGCGGCGCGGACCTGCTGCGGCGCGCGATGGGCAAGAAGAAGGCCGAGGAGATGGCCGAGCAGCGCTCGGTGTTCACGAGCGGCGCGACGGCGCGCGGCGTGCCGGAGCGGCAGGCGACGCACATCTTCGACCTGATGGAGAAGTTCGCCGGCTACGGCTTCAACAAGTCGCACTCGGCCGCCTACGCGGTGCTGACCTACCAGACCGCCTGGCTCAAGGCGCACCACCCGGCGGCGTTCGCGGCCGCGGTGCTGTCGTGCGACATGGACAAGACCGACAAGGTCGTCGTCGGCATCGACGATGCGCGCGAGAACGGCGTGCAGGTGCTGCCCCCGGACGTGAACGCCTCCGGGCACCGCTTCGCGGTCGCGGGGCCGGACAGCGTCCGCTACGGGCTCGGCGCCGTGAAGGGTGTCGGTGAGCAGGCGGTCGCGGCGCTGGTCGAGGCGCGCGGCAGCGGCGGGCCGTTCCTCGATCTCGACGACCTGTGCGCGCGCATCGACTTGACGCGTGTCAACAAGCGCACGCTCGAGGCGCTGGTCAAGGCTGGCGCGCTCGACGCGCTCGGGCCGAACCGGGCGACGCTGCTGGCCGAGCTGCCGGCGGCCATGCAGGCGGGCGAGCAGCGCACCCGCGCCGCGACGCTCGGCCAGGCGAGCCTGTTCGACGCCGGGCCGACGCCGGCGGCGAGCGTCGCGGCGCCCGCGCGGCGGCTCGTGCTGCAACCCGACTGGCCGGCGGCGGTGCGCCTCGCCCACGAGCGCGACACCCTCGGTCACTACCTGAGCGGCCACCCGATCGACGCCTACGCGCACGACCTCAAGTACCTCGCGCCGGGGCGCATCGGCGAGCTCGTGCCGGCGCGGCCGGCGGGCGGCGGCGAGGGGCGCTGGCAGGCGCCGCGCAGCGTCACGGTCGGCGGCCTCGTGCTCGACATCCGCCGCCGCGGCAACCGCACCACGCTGATCCTCGACGACGGCAGCGGCCGCCTCGAGGTGTCGCTGTTCGACGAGGTCCTGCAGCAGCACCGCGAGATCATCGTCAAGGACGCGATCTTGCTGGTCGAGGGCGGCCTGCGCTGGGACGAGTTCATCGAGGGCTGGCGGCTCGCGGCCAAGCGGCTGACGCCGCTCGAGCAGGCGCGCGAGACGCAGGCGCGGCGGCTGCTGCTGCGCTGGCCGGCGGGGCAGGAGGATGGCGTGGTGCTGGCGGCGCTCGAGGCCGCGCTCAAGCCGGTGCGCGGCGGGCGCTGCGCGGTCGCGGTGTACTACGCCGGCAGCGCCGGGCACGTGCTGCTCGAGCTCGCCGCCGACTGGAACGTGCGACCGACGCGTGCGGCGCTCGAGGCGCTCGCGGGGCCCTTCGGCAGCGACGGCCTCAAGCTCGTCTACCATCCGCGCGACCAGCAGGAGTTCCTGTCGTCCTGGGGCGCGCTCGGCCAGGTCACGACGCTGCCGCTCAAGATGACCGGCTGAGGCCCCCCTTGACGGCGCCGGCCGCCTCTGGAACCGTGCCGCTCCCATGGACCTGAACTTCCTGGACTTCGAGCAGCCGATCGCCGAGCTCGAGGCGAAGATCGACGAGCTGCGCTACCTCGGCGACGACGCCGAGATCAACATCGCCGAGGAGATCGGCAAGCTCCGCGCCAAGAGCAAGGTGCTGACGAAGAGCATCTTCGCGAGCCTGACGCCGTGGCAGGTCGCGCAGCTGGCGCGCCATCCGCAGCGTCCGTACACGCTCGACTACCTGCCGCTGCTGTTCACCGAATTCGAGGAGCTGCACGGCGATCGCATGTACGCCGATGACCTGGCGATCGTCGGCGGCCCGGCGCGGCTCGACGGCCGGCCGGTGATCGTGATCGGTCACCAGAAGGGCCGCGACACCAAGGAGCGCGTGCGCCGCAACTACGGCATGCCCAAGCCGGAGGGCTACCGCAAGGCGCTGCGGCTGATGCACCTCGCCGAGCGCTTCCAGCTGCCGATCGTCACGCTGATCGACACGCCGGGTGCCTACCCGGGCGTCGGCTCCGAGGAGCGCAACCAGAGCGAGGCGATCGCGCGCAACCTGTTCGACATGGCGCAGCTGCGGGTGCCGATCGTGTCCTGCGTGATCGGCGAGGGCGGCTCCGGCGGCGCGCTCGCGATCGGCGTGTGCGACCGGCTGCTGATGCTGCAGTACTCGGTGTACTCGGTCATCTCGCCCGAGGGCTGCGCCTCGATCCTGTGGAAGAGCGCGGACAAGAAGGAGCTCGCCGCCGAGGCCATGGGCATCACCGCCGACCGCCTGCTGCGCGAGCGGCTGGTCGACGAGGTGCTGCCCGAGCCGCTCGGCGGCGCGCACCGCGACCCGCAGGCGATGGCCGCGGCGCTGCGCGAGGCGCTGTCGCGCGCGGTCAACGACCTCGCTTCCCGCCCGGTCGACCAGCTGCTCGAGCAGCGCGGCAAGCGCCTCGATTCGTTCGGCGCGTTCCGCGAGGCCTGAGCCGGCGCCGGCGCGTGGCTCGTCCGGCGGGCTTCGGCCCGGAGGTCCTGGCCCGCGCGCTCGAGCCGCTGCTGAGCCCGGGCGCCGAGACCGCGCTCTGCGTCGGCCTCTCGGGCGGCGCGGACTCCGCGGCGCTGCTCGCCGCCGCCGTCCAGCTCGCACGCGCGCCGTCACCGCGCCACGCGCCGTTTCGCCTGCGGGCCCTGCACGTCGACCACGGCCTCGTGGCCGCGGCGCCGCTCGCGGTCGCGGCGCGCGCGCTGTGCGCGCGCCTCGGCGTGGCGCTGGCCGAGCGCCGCGTCGAGGTGCGCGGCGCCCGCGGCGCGAGTCTCGAGGCGGCGGCGCGCGAGGCGCGGCACGCGGCGTTCGCGGCCGAGCTCGCGCCGGGCGAGTGCCTGGTGACGGCGCATCACCGCGAGGACCAGGCGGAGACGCTGCTGCTGCAGCTGTTGCGCGGCGCAGGACTGCCGGGCCTCGCCGCGATGCCGGCGGCCGCGAGGCTCGGGCCCGGCTGGCTGCTGCGGCCGCTGCTCGCGGTGCCGCGCGCTGCGCTCCGGGACTACGCCGCCGCCGAGCACCTCGACTGGCACGAGGACCCGATGAACGCCGACCAGCGCTTCGATCGGGCCTACCTTCGGGCGGCGCTCTGGCCGCTCGTCGAGGCGCGCTGGCCCGGCGCGGCGCGCGCGCTGGCGCGGACCGCGACGCACCTGGCGACCGCGCAGGCCGAGCTCGACGAGCACTCGGCCGAGTACCTCGCGACGCTCGAGCAGGCCGGCTCGCTCTCGGTCGCCGGGCTCGCGGCGCTGCCGGCGGCGCGGCGCGCCGAGGTGTTGCGCTACTGGCTGCGGCGGCTCGGACTGCCGCCACCCTCCACCCGCCGGCTCGCCGGGCTCGCCCGCGAGGTGCTCGGGGCGGGCCCGGACCGCGCGCCGCGGCTCGCCTGGCCGGGCGCGGAGCTGCGACGCTTCCACGGGCGACTCTATGCGACGGCGCCGTTGCCGCCGCTCGTGCTGCCGGCGGATCCCGGGCTGCCGTCGCCACCCGGGGTGGTGCCGCTCGGCGGCCTCGGCCGGGTGGCGCTGCGCTGGGGGCGGGGACCGGCGGCGCTCGATGTCACCTCGACAGCCGGGCTCGAACTGCGCCCGCGCCACGGCGGCGAGCAGCTGCGCCTCGAGCGCGGCGGTCCCTCGCGGCCGCTCAAGGACTGGCTGCGCGAGGCGCGCGTGCCGCCCTGGACGCGCCGGCGCGCGCCGCTCGTCTACGAGCGCGAGACGCTGGTCGCGGTGCTGCTGCCGCAGGCCACCTGGTACGCGGCCGAGCGGCGCGCGGTGCCCGACGGGCCCGGGCTCGTGCTCGAGTGGCGCGACGCGCCGGCCGCGCTCGAGCCGCCGGCGTTCGTTGAGCCGGAGGGGCCTTTCGGCTAAACTGGCCTCCCGTCGCACAAGGGCCTTGCCGAGGCCCTTTTTCGTTGGTCCAGACCGTGACGGGAGCCCGCATGACGCGATTCGTGTTCGTAACCGGTGGGGTCGTGTCCTCGCTCGGCAAGGGGATCGCGTCCGCCTCGCTCGGGGCCATCCTCGAGTCGCGCGGCCTCAAGGTCAGCCTCGTCAAGCTCGACCCGTACATCAACGTCGATCCGGGCACCATGAGCCCGTTCCAGCACGGCGAGGTGTTCGTCACCACCGACGGTGCCGAGACCGACCTCGACCTCGGCCACTACGAGCGCTACGTGCGCTACACGGCCTCGCGCAACTCGAACTTCACGACCGGCCGCATCTACGAGCGCGTGATCGCCAAGGAGCGGCGCGGCGACTACCTCGGCGCCACCGTGCAGGTCATCCCGCACATCACCGACGAGATCAAGCGCTGCATCAAGCTCGGCGCCGGCGAGGCCGACGTCTGCATGGTCGAGATCGGCGGCACGGTCGGCGACATCGAGTCGCTGCCGTTCCTCGAGGCGATCCGCCAGATGGGCGTCGAGCTCGGCCGCAACAACGTCGCCTTCATGCACCTGACGCTGGTGCCGGTGGTCGGCGGCGGCGAGATCAAGACCAAGCCGACCCAGCACTCCGTCAAGGAGCTGCGCGGCATCGGCATCCAGCCGGACGTGCTGCTGTGCCGCTGCCGCGACGCGCTGCCGGACGAGCAGCGCCGCAAGATCGCGCTGTTCACCAACGTCGAGGAGCGGGCGGTCATCTCGGCCGTCGACGCCGACGACATCTACAAGATCCCGATCCTGCTGCACGAGCAGGGACTCGACGACATCATCGTCGACAAGCTGCGCCTCTCGGCCCAGCCGACCGACCTGCCGGAGTGGCGCGCCGTGATCGGCGCCAAGCAGGCCAGCGAGGCGACCGTCAACATCGCGATGGTCGGCAAGTACGTGCAGATCCGCGACTCGTACATCTCGCTGAACGAGGCGCTGATGCACGCCGGCATCAAGACGCGCACCCGCGTCAAGGTGCACTACGTCGAGTCGACCGACATCGAGAAGACCGGTGTCGGCTGCCTGGCCGGCATGGACGCGATCCTGGTGCCGGGCGGCTTCGGCGAGCGCGGCATCGAGGGCAAGATCCAGGCGGTGCGCTATGCGCGCGAGCACAAGATCCCCTACCTCGGCATCTGCCTCGGGATGCAGGTGGCGTGCATCGAGTTCGCGCGCGACGTGCTCGGCCTCGAGGGCGCGAACTCGACCGAGTTCAACCGCGCGACGCCGGACCCGGTGATCGCGCTGATCACCGAGTGGCGCGATTCGAGCGGCGAGACCAAGACCCGCGACGAGCGCTCCGACCTCGGCGGCACCATGCGGCTCGGCTCGCAGGCCTCGCGCATCGAGCCCGGCAGCCTCGCGCACGCGGTCTACGGCCGCGACGTGATCGGCGAGCGCCACCGGCACCGCTTCGAGTTCAACAACCACTACCTCGACCGGATGCGGGCCGGCGGCTTCCGCTTCTCGGCCTTCTCCGACGACGGCCTGGTGGAGATCGTCGAGCTGCCGAGCCACCCGTGGTTCGTGGCGGTCCAGTTCCACCCGGAGTTCACCTCGACCCCGCGCGACGGGCATCCGCTGTTCGCCGGCTTCGTGCGCGCCGCGCGCCAGCATGCGGCGCAGCAGCTGCCGCAGGCGGCGAGCGCCTGAGCGTGCGCCTGCTCGGCTTCGAGGTCGGTCCGCGCGAGCCGCTGTTCCTGATCGCGGGACCGTGCGTCGTCGAGAGCGAGCAGCTGCAGCTCGACGTCGCCGGCCGGCTGAAGGAGATCACCGGCCGCCTCGGCGTGCCGTTCGTCTTCAAGTCGTCCTACGACAAGGCCAACCGCTCCTCGGCGAAGAGCTACCGCGGGCCCGGGCTCGAGGCGGGCCTGCGGGTGCTGGCCGAGGTCAAACGGCAGATCGGCGTGCCGGTGCTCACCGACGTGCACGAGGACACGCCGTTCGCGGAGGTCGCGAGCGTCGTCGACATGCTGCAGACGCCGGCGTTCCTGTGCCGGCAGACGAACTTCATCGTCAAGGCCTGCTCGCAGGGCCGGCCGGTGAACATCAAGAAGGGCCAGTTCCTGTCGCCGTGGGAGATGCAGAACGTCGTCGACAAGGCGCGTTCGACCGGCAACCCGGCGGTGCTGGTCTGCGAGCGCGGCTTCAGCTTCGGCTACAACAACCTGGTCGCCGACATGCGCTCGCTGGCCGTGATGCGCGCGACCGGCTGCCCGGTGGTGTTCGATGCGACCCACTCGGTGCAGCTGCCGGGCGGGCAGGGCAGCGCCTCGGGCGGGCAGCGCGAGTTCGTGCCGGTGCTGGCCCGCGCCGCGGTCGCGGCCGGCGTCGCCGGCGTCTTCATGGAGACGCACCCCGACCCGGCGAAGGCCCTGTCGGACGGCCCGAACGCCTGGCCGCTCGGCCGCATGGAGTCGCTGCTCGCGACGCTGGTCGAGCTCGACCGGATCGCCAAGCGCACGCCCTACGAGGAAGACCGGCTGACCGCCGAGGAACGGAGTACCCGATGAGCGCCATCGTCGACATTCGCGGCCGGGAGATCATCGATTCGCGTGGCAACCCGACCGTCGAGGCCGACGTGGTGCTGCAGTCGGGCGCGGTCGGTCGCGCGGCGGTGCCCTCGGGCGCCTCGACCGGCAGCCGTGAGGCGGTGGAGCTGCGCGACGGCGACCCGAAGCGCTACCTCGGCAAGGGCGTCACGCGCGCCGTCGGTCACGTCAACGGCGAGATCCGGCGCCTGCTCGCGGGGCACGAGGCCCGCGACCAGGCCGGCCTCGATGCGCGGATGATCGAGCTCGACGGCACCGACTCGAAGTCGCGGATCGGCGCCAACGCGATCCTCGCGGTCTCGCTGGCCGCGGCGCACGCCGCGGCGCGCGAGGCCGGCGTGCCGCTCTGGCGGCACCTCGCCGCCGGCGGCGTGCAGCCGACGCTGCCGGTGCCGATGATGAACATCATCAACGGCGGCGCGCACGCCAACAACAGCCTCGACATCCAGGAGTTCATGATCCTGCCGGTCGGTGCACCGACGCTCGCCGAGGCCGTGCGCTGCGGCTGCGAGGTGTTCCACTCGCTGAAGAAGATCCTGAACGGGATGGGCCAGTCGACCGCGGTCGGCGACGAGGGCGGCTTCGCGCCCGACCTGCCCTCGAACGCGGCGGCGCTCGAGACGATCCTCGAGGCGGTTGGCAAGGCGGGCTACGCCGCCCGCCGCGACGTCTGGCTCGGCCTCGACGTCGCGAGCTCGGAGCTCTTCCACGACGGCCACTACACGCTCGAGAGCGAAAAGCGCACGTTCGACGCGGCCGGCTTCGCGGCCTACCTCGGCAAGCTGGCGAGCGACTACCCGATCATTACGATCGAGGACGGCATGGCCGAGGGCGACTGGGCCGGCTGGAAGCACCTGACGGAGCTCCTCGGGGCGCGGGTGCAGATCGTCGGTGACGACCTGTTCGTCACCAACACGAAGATCCTCGCCGAGGGCATCCGCCAGCGGGTCGCGAACTCGATCCTGATCAAGCCGAACCAGATCGGCACGCTGACCGAGACGCTCGCGGCGATCCGCATGGCGACCGACGCGCGGTACTCGGCGGTGGTGTCGCATCGCTCGGGCGAGACCGAGGATGCGACGATCGCCGACATCGCGGTCGCGACCACCGCCTCGCAGATCAAGACCGGCTCGCTGTCGCGCTCGGACCGGATCGCCAAGTACAACCAGCTGCTGCGCATCGAGGCCGAGCTCGGCAGCGCCGCCCGCTACGCCGGCCGCGCCGCCTTCCCGGTGCCGGTGCCGGCCGCCTGAGCGCGCCGCGCAGGGTGGGAATGGCGCGCCATGCGTGTTAACTTATTGAACTCATGAGGGTCTTCGCCGTCGTGCTGCTGCTCGTCCTGGCCGCGCTCCAGTACCGGCTCTGGATCTCCGACGACGGCGCGCGCGCCGTGATGGGCCTGCGGCGCAGCGTCGCGGCACAGTCCGCCGAGAACGCGACGCTGGTGCGCCGCAACGGCCAGCTCGCAGCCGAGGTCAAGGACCTGAAGGAAGGCCTCGCGGCGCTCGAAGAGCGCGCGCGCAACGACCTCGGCATGGTCGGCGCGAACGAGACCTTCTTCCAGGTCGTCGACGGCGACAACCGCGCGCCGCCGACCGTGCCGACCCCGCCGGCCGAGCCTGCCACGCGCGTCGAACGGCCGCTCGTGCAGCGCACCTCCCGCTGACGCGCCGCGGCGCGTTCCCGGTGCAGCGTCCCGACTACTGGCTCGTGGTGCCCGCCGCCGGGCGCGGCCTGCGCTTTGGCGGCGACGGCGGGCCGAAGCAGTACCGCGAGCTCGCCGGGCGCACCGTGCTCGAGCACGCGCTTGCGCCGTTCCTGGCCGACCCGCGCTGCCGCGGCATCGTCGTGGCGCTGGCCGTGGACGATGCCACCTTCGCGACCCTGGCCGTCGCCCGCGACGCGCGCGTGCACGCGGTCGCGGGCGGCGCGGCACGGCGCGACTCGGTGGCGGCCGGTCTCGCGGCGATCGCCGTCCGCGCAGCCGGCGAGGACCCGTGGGTGCTCGTCCACGACGCGGCGCGGCCGTGCCTGCCGGCCGGCGACCTCGACCGGCTGCTCGCGGCGCTGCCCGCGGCGCCCGACGGCGCGCTGCTTGCGGTGCGCGTGGCCGAGACCGTCAAGCGCCAGGATGCCGAGGGCCGCGTGGCCGCGACGGTCGCGCGCGAGGGCCTGTGGCGCGCGCAGACCCCGCAGGCGGCGCGCCTTGCCCGGCTGCAGGCGGCGCTCGCCGCCGCACCCGGCGCCACCGACGAGGCGAGCGCGATCGAGGCGGGCGGCGGGCGACCGCTGCTGGTGCCGGGTTCACCGGCCAATCTCAAGATCACGGAGCCGGGCGACCTCGAGCTCGCGCGCCGCTCGCTCGGGGGAGGGGAACGCATGGCAGAGCCGCGCATCGGCTTCGGCATCGACGTGCACGCCTTCGGGCCCGGCGATCACGTCTGGCTCGGCGGCGAGCGCATCGCGCACGGCCGCGGCCTCGTCGCGCATTCCGACGGCGACGTGCTGCTGCACGCGCTCTGCGACGCGCTGCTCGGCGCGGCCGGGCTCGGCGACATCGGCCAGCACTTCCCGGACTCGGACCCAGCGTACCGCGGCGCTTCGAGCATCGTCCTGCTGCGCGAGGTGCTCGCGCGGGTGCGGGCGGCGGGCTTGCGGCTCGTCAACGCGGACCTGACGCTGATCGGCGAGGCGCCGCGGCTCGCGCCGCACCGCGAGGCGATCCGCGCGCGACTCGCCGCCGAGCTCGGCCTCGAGCCCGGCCGCGTGAACCTGAAGGCGACGACCACCGAGCGCCTCGGCTTCCTCGGTCGCGGCGAGGGACTCGCCGCCGAGGCCGCGGTGCTGCTCGAGCGCCTGCCTTGAGCGCGACCGCCGCGGCGCGGCGCGCCGCGGCCCTCGAGCCGCCGCGCGCCCACGGCGGGCCGGCCGGACGCGCGCGGCTCAAGGCCGCCGCCGAGGACTTCCGCGTGGAGGAGCGGCTCGGCTTCGTCGCGGACGGCGGCGGTGCGCACCGGCTGCTGCGGGTCGAGAAGCGCGGTCGCGACACGCTCGCGGTCGTGCGCGAGCTCGCGCGGCTCGCCGGCTGCGCGCCGCGCGACGTCGGCTTCGCCGGGCTCAAGGACCGCCACGCGATTGCCACGCAGTACTTCACGGTGCCGGCGCCGCGCGCCGGCGAGACGCTGGCCGGGCAGGCCGGTGACGGCTTCGCGGTGCTCTCGGCCGAGCCGCACTCGCGCAAGCTGCGCCGCGGCGCCCTCGCCGGCAATGCCTTCGAGATCCTGCTGCGGGAGGTCGAGGTCGACGCGCCGCGGCTCGGCGAGCGGCTGGCGGCGGTCGCGGCGCGCGGTGTGCCCAACTACTTCGGCACCCAGCGCTTCGGGCGGGACGGCAGCAACCTCGAGGCCATCGAGCGCTGGCAGGCCGGCGGGCCGCTGCCGCGCGGCCGCGAGCCGCGTGCGTTCGTGCTCTCCGCGGCGCGCTCGCTGCTCTTCAACACGGTGCTCGCCGCGCGGGTACGGGCCGGCAGCTGGGACCGGCTGCTGGCCGGCGAGCTCGTGAACCTGGCCGGCCGGCAGAGCTGGTTCGCGGCCGGCGAGATCGACGCGACGCTCGAGGAGCGCCTCGCGCGCCACGACATCCACCCGACCGGCCCGCTCGCCGGTCGCGGCCCGGCGCCGTCCGCGGCGGCCGGCGCGGCCGAGGCGGCCGCGCTCGCGGCGGAGGCGTCCCTCGGCGAAGCCCTCGCCGCGGCCGGGCTCGAGGCCGCCCGCCGGCCGCTGCGGGTGCTGGCCGAGGGCTTTCGCGCCGACCTCGAACCCGGCACGCTACGGCTCGCGTTCCGGCTGCCGCCCGGCGCGTACGCGACCGCCGTGGTGCGGGAGCTCGTCGATACCCCCGACCTCGCGCCGGAGCACAGTGATGATTGAAACGACCGACCAGGGCGCGATCCGCACGCTGACGCTGGCGAGGCCGCCGGTCAACGCGCTCAACGCCGAGCTGCTCGAGGCGCTCGGCGCCGCCGTCGCCCGCGCGCCGGCCGACGGCGCGCGCGGCATCGTGCTGACGGGTGCCGGCAAGCTGTTCTCGGCCGGGCTCGACGTGCAGATGCTCGCCGGGCTCGACGGCGCGGGCCTGCGGGCGTTCCTCAAGACCTTCTTCGCGACGCTGACCACGCTCGCGGAGTCGCGCGTGCCGCTCGTGGCGGCGATCAACGGCCACAGCCCCGCCGGCGGCGCGGTACTCGCGCTCTACTGCGACCACCGGATCATGGCCCGCGGCGACTTCCGCATCGGGCTCAACGAGGTCCAGGTCGGCCTGCTGCCGGGGCCGGTGATCTATGCGGTGCTGAAGCGCGCCATCGGCGCGCGGCTCGCGAACGAGCTGCTGCCGCAGGGCGCGCTGCTGACACCGGAGCAGGCGCTCGCGGCCGGGTTCGTCGACGAGCTGGCCGAGGGCAGCGAGGTCGTCGCGCGGGCGCGCGGTTGGCTCGAGCGGATGCTGGCGCTGCCGCCGGTCGCCTACGCCGCGACCCGCGCGATGGTGCGTGCCGAGCTGGTCGCGATCATGGCCGAGGCGCGCGGGCCGCACGTCGACACGATGATCGAGGCCTGGCTCGGGCCGGAGACCCGCGCCTCGCTCGCGGGGCTGGTCGCGAAGCTCGGCAAGAAGTGACGGCGCGGGGCGGCGGCGGGGACGCGCGCCGCCGCGCGGGTGGGCCGCCGGCCGGCCGGCCCGGGCACGCGGCGGACGGCCGTCAGCGACGCGCCAGCAGCACGTAGACCGCGCCCGTGCCGCCATCGCGGCCCGGCGCCGACGCGAAGGCGAGCACCGCCTCGACCTTGCGCAGCCAGACGTTGACGGCGTGCTTGAGGACCGGCCCGCGGGGTCCGGAGCGCAGTCCCTTGCCGTGCACGACGCGCACGCACGCGAGGCGGCGGCCGAGCGCCTCGGTGAGGAACTCCCGCAGCGCCGCGCGCGCCTCGACGGCGGTCAGGCCGTGCAGGTCGATCTCGTCCTCGACCGCGAACTCGCCGCGCCGCAGCCGCTCGAGCAGGCGCGCCGACAGGTGCGCGCGCCGGAACAGCAGTTCGTCGCCCGTCTCGACGAGCCACTCGCCGGGACCGAGCGCGAGACTCTCCTCGAGCACGGCGCGCTCGTCGGCCCGCCGGAAGCGCGCGCGCGGGCGTGGCCGGGGCGCGCGCGGCGCGCTCGCCTGCGGCGGCAGCGGCTTGACGTCGCCGACCGCGGCGCGGAACGCGGCGTCGTCGTTCACGGGATCGTCATCGGGTGGGCGCGGCATCGTCGGCGCTATCCATCGGCGCGCAGGCTTCCAGTATAGTAACGCGCTTCACTTCATGAACATTCTGCTCAGCAACGACGACGGCTGGCGAGCCGAAGGGCTCAAGGCGCTGGCCGAGGCACTCGCCGGGCTCGGCACGCTCACGGTCGTCGCTCCCGACCGCAACCGCTCCGGCGCCTCCAACTCGCTGACCCTCGATGCGCCGCTGCGCGTGGTCGAGACCGAGGAGCGCTGGTACGCGATCAACGGCACACCCACCGACTGCGTCCACCTGGCGATCTCGGGGCTGCTCGCCGAGGAGCAGCAGCTCGTCGTCTCGGGCGTCAACGACGGCGCGAACCTGGGCGACGACGTGCTGTACTCCGGGACGGTCGCCGCCGCGATGGAGGGCCGCTTCCTGGGCCTGCCGAGCATCGCCGTGTCGCTGGTCGGCAAGGGCAGCGGCCGCCACTTCGCGACCGGTGCGCGCGTCGCCCGCGAGCTCGTCGAGCGGCTCGGCCGGGAGCCGCTGCCGCCGGCCACGCTCTTCAACGTCAACGTGCCGGACGTGCCGTACGAGGCGCTGCGCGGGCTCGCCGCGACCCGCCTCGGCGTCCGGCATCGCTCCGAGCGCGTCGTCCGGGCCGTCGACCCGCGCGGCCGGCCGATGTACTGGATCGGTGCCCCGGGCGGTGGCCAGGATGCCGGCCCCGGCACCGACTTCCACGCGGTCGAGCACGGCTACGCCTCGATCACGCCGCTGCAGATCGACCTGACGCGCCACCAGGCGCTCGCCGGCCTCGACGACTGGCTGAGGCGCGCACTGTGACCGACACGCGGCACAACGCCGGCATCGGCATGACCTCGCAGCGCACCCGCGAGCGGCTCGTGCAGCGGCTGCGCGAGCAGGGGCTCGCAAACCTCGCCGTGCTCGACCGGATCCGCAACCTGCCACGGCACGTGTTCGTCGACGAGGCCCTGTCGAGCCGCGCCTACGAGGACACGGCGCTGCCGATCGGCTTCGGCCAGACCATCTCGCAGCCGTACATCGTCGCGCGCATGACCGAGGCGCTGCTGCTCGGCGGGCCGCTGCACAACGTGCTCGAGATCGGCACCGGCTGCGGCTACCAGACCGCGGTGCTCGCGCCGCTGGTGACGCGCCTGTCGACGGTGGAGCGCGTCAAGCCGCTGCTCGACCGCGCCAAGGTGCGGCTCAAGGAGCTCGGCATCAAGAACGTCCGCTACCGCCACGGTGATGGCATGCAGGGCTGGAAGTCGCACGCGCCCTACGACGGCATCCTCTGTGCCGCGGCGCCGCTCGCGGTGCCGCAGGCGCTGCTCGCCCAGCTGTCGCCGAAGGGCGGGCGGCTGGTGCTGCCGGTCGGCCCGGAGGGTGCGCAGGAGCTGCTGCGGATCGTGCGCCGCGACGACCACTTCATCCGCGACAAGCTCGGCCCCGTCAGCTTCGTGCCGCTCGTCGCCGGCACCGCCTGAGGAGCGCCGTGACCGGGCGGGACGTCGCCGCGCAGCGCGGGCGGGCCGTCCTCGTCGGACTCGGGCTCGCCTGCCTGCTCGCGGCCTGCGGCGGCCAGCCGCGCCGGCCGGTGCCCGCGAGCTACGTCGTCCAGCCCGGCGATACCCTCTACGCAATCAGCTGGCGGCACGGCCTCGACTACCACGACGTGGCGCGCTGGAACGGCATCGGCGCGGACTACCGCATCGCGGTCGGCCAGCGGCTCGTGCTCGTGCCCGCGGCGGGCGCCGCGACGGTGGCCGTGCAAAAGCCTGCGCCGGCGCCGGCCGGCGCGAGCGCATCGCCGCTGCCCGAGACGCCCGCGCCGCGGTTCGAGTGGCCGGCCGAGGGACGCATCGCCGGCTCCGTGACGATGCCGTCGGGCGGCGTCGGCGTGCAGATCGAGGGCCTGCTCGGCAGCCCCGTGCGGGCGGCCGCGGCCGGGCGGGTGGTGTACACGGGCGCGGGCCTGAGGCCCTACGGGCAGCTCGTGATCATCAAGCACGACGAGTCCTGGCTCTCGGCGTACGGCTACAACCGCGAGCTCGCGGTGCGCGAGGGCGAGAGCGTGCGCTCGGGCCAGCCGATCGCGGCCATGGGCGAGGGCCCGGGCGGGCGGCCGATGCTGTATTTCGAGATCCGCCTCAACGGCCGGCCGGTCGACCCGCGCGGTCGCCTGCCACCGCGCGGCTAGCGGGCGCTCGCGTGCCGGCCGAGCACCGCGGCGAGCGCCACCGGGCGCCCGTCGCCCGCCAGCAGGTTGAACGTGCGGCTCGCGGCGCCCGTGTCCATGACCTCGAGGCCGACGCGGCGCGCGGCCAGCGCGGCGAGGAGTTCCGGCGGCGGCCACTGCTGGCGCGCACCGGTGGCGAGCAGCACCACCTCGATGCCGCGCGGCCACAGCGGCGCGAAGTCCTCGACCGTGAGCGCCGCGACCTCCGCCACCGGCCACGGCAGGATCTCGGCCGCCGTCACGAGGCAGCTCGCGTCGAGCTCGCGGTCCCGCAGCCGCAGCCGGCCGTCGGCATAGCCGAGGATGCGGTGCGCAGGGGCATGGGTATCGGCCGCGAGCAGCATGCCGCTACGATAGCGGATCGATGCCCGAACTCCATCTCGTCCTGACCGACCTCGCGGCGCCCGACGCCGATGACGGGGCCGGGCTCGCCCGCCTGCCGCTGGGCGAGCGCTTGCTCGCCCGCGCCGACCGGATCCCGGCGAGCGCGGACTGGCGGCGCTGGGTGCTGACGCGGGCCGGCCGCGAGCCGCCGCCGGGCGACCTGCCGCTCGGGCGCGCGCTCGCCGCGGCACGCGGGCTCGACCTCGACCGCCAGTGGTTCGTCGCCTCGCCGCTGCAGCTCGTGGCCGGGCTCACGCGCGTGCATTTCGATGCGCGCGGGCCACTCACGCTCGCGCCCGCCGCGCTCGCCGCGCTCGCCGCGCGGTTCCAGGCGGACTGGCCTGCCGCCACGGCCGTGCTGGAGACGGCGGGCGGCGGCCTCGTGCTCGGCTTGCCGGACCCGCTCGCGGTCGAGACGCGGGATCCGGCCACGGTCGCCGGCCGCGAGCTCTCGGTGGCCCGGCCGCGGGGCGCGGACGCGGGCCGCCTCGAGCGGCTGATGACGGAACTGCAGATGTGGCTGCACGGGGCCGGGCTCGCCGCCGCGGACGGCCGCGTCGTGAACGCGCTCTGGCTCTGGGGCGGGGGCGTCACGCCGGTCGCGGGGGGCGGCGCGGCGCCGGCGTTCGCCGGCGACGATGCGCCGCTCGCGGCGCTGCTCGCGGCGCCCGCCGCCGCCGACGCGCCGCGGCTCGAGCTGCGCAGCGTCGCGGCGCTGCTCGCCGACGGCGGGTTCGAGGCGGCCGACGAGCGCTGGTTCCAGCCGCTGGCCGCGGCGCTCGCCGGCGGGCGGCACGCGCTCGTGCGCGTGCACGCCGCCGGGCGCGAGTTCGTGCTGCGGCCCGGCCAGCGCTGGCGGCTGTGGCGGCGCCCGCGGCCGTGGTGGGAGCTGCTCGGATGACGCACCGCCCGATCGTGCGCCGCGAGGTACCGCCGGCGGAGCTGCCCGCCGGGCTGCACCCGGTGCTGCGTCGCGTGTACGCGGCGCGCGGCGTCGGCAGCGGGGCCGACCTCGAGCTCGGGCTCGAGCGCCTGCTGCCCGTCGGCACGCTCGACGGCGTCGAGGCGGCGGCCGAGCTGCTCGCGAGCCACGTGTCGCGCGCGGCGCCGATCCTGATCGTCGGCGACTACGACGCCGACGGCGCGACGGCGAGTGCGCTGATGGTGCGGGCGCTGCGACGCTTCGGCCACGCCGCGGTCGACTACCTGGTGCCGGACCGATTCCGCTTCGGCTACGGGCTGACGCCCGAGATCGTCGCACTCGCCGCCGAGCGGCACCCGGCGCTGATCGTCACGGTCGACAACGGCATCGCGAGCCTCGAGGGCGTGGCCGCCGCCCGCGCCCGCGGCATCGAGGTGCTGATCACCGACCACCACCTGCCGGGCCGGGAGCTGCCGGCCGCGACCGCGATCGTGAACCCGAACCTGCCCGGTGCGCGCTTCGCGAGCCGCGCGCTGGCCGGCGTCGGGGTCGCCTTCTACGTGCTGCTGGCGCTCGGCCGGCGCCTCGGCCTGCCCACCGCGCACACCGCCGAGCTGCTCGACCTGGTCGCGCTCGGCACGGTCGCGGACGTCGTACCGCTCGACCACAACAACCGGGTGCTGGTGCGCGCCGGGCTCGAGCGCATCCGCGCCGGTCGCTGCGTCGCCGGCATCGGCGCGCTGGCCGCGGTCGCCGGTCGCACGCTGGAGGCGGCAGGGACCACCGACCTCGGCTTCTTCATTGGTCCGCGCCTCAACGCCGCCGGCCGTCTCGAGGACATTTCGATCGGCATCGAGTGCCTGCTCACCGATGATCGCGCGCGCGCCACGGCACTCGCCGGCGAGCTCGACCGCCTGAACCGCGAGCGTCGCGCCATCGAATCGCAGATGCAGGCCGAGGCGCTCGCCATCGTCGCGCGGCTCGAGCTCGCGGCGGACGGGGCGGGACTGCCGGCCGGGCTCAGCCTGTTCGATGCCGACTGGCACCCGGGTGTCGTCGGCCTGGTCGCGGCACGGGTGCGCGAGCAGGTGCATCGCCCGGTGATCGCCTTCGCGCCCGCCGACGGCGGCCTCGCGCGCGGCTCGGCGCGCTCGGTGCCGGGCGTGCACGTGCGCGACGCGCTCGAGGCGGTCGCGACCCTGCGGCCGGGCCTGGTCGAGCGCTTCGGCGGGCACGCGATGGCGGCCGGACTGACGCTCGAGGCCGCCCGGCTGCGCGAGTTCGGCACGCTGTTCGCCGCCGAGGTCGCGCGGCGCGCGACGCCGGGGCTGCTCGACGGGCGCCTCTACACGGACGGCGAGCTCGCGCCGGCCGAGCTGACGCTCGAGACCGCGGAGCAGCTGCGCGCCGGCGGGCCGTGGGGCGCGACGTTCCCGGAGCCGTGCTTCGATGGGGTGTTCGACGTGGTCGAGTCGCGGGTGCTGGGCGAGCGTCACCTCAAGCTCTGGGCGCGGGCGGGCAAGCGCGCGCCGCCGCAGGAGGCGCTGGCCTTCGGCTGGCTCGCGCGCCGGGACGCCTACCAGCCGCGCATCGGCGCCCAGGTCCGGCTCGTCTACCGGCTCGACGTCAACGAGTACCAGGGACTCAAGCGCGCGCAGCTGCTGGTCGAGCACCTCGAGCCGGCCTGAAGCACGCGCATGCTATGATCCTCGGCCTTTCCCGCGTATCCGTCCCGCGCCATGCCCGCCGAAGCCGCTCCGCTCGCCGCCCCGATCCGCCGTCAGCTCAAGGACCTCGAGGAACGCCTCGCCTCCTTAAGGGGGTATCTTTGAGTACGACCGCAAGAGCGAGCGCCTCGCGGAAGTAAGTCGCGAGCTCGAAGACCCGAAGATCTGGGACGCGCCGGACAAGGCGCAGGCGCTCGGTCGCGAGCGCGCGCAGCTGGCGGCGATCACCGAGCGGCTCGACCGCGTCCGCGACGGCATCCTGGGATCCCTCGAGCTGCTGGACCTCGCCGAGGCGGAGGGCGAGGGCAGTGCGATCGGCGAGGTCGAGCGCGACGCCGCCAAGCTCGAGCGCGAGGTCCAGAGCCTCGAGTTCCAGCGCATGTTCCCGGGGCCGATGGACGCGCACAACGCCTTCGTCGACATCCAGGCCGGTGCCGGCGGCACCGAGGCCCAGGACTGGGCGCAGATGCTGCTGCGCATGTACCTGAAATGGGCGGACGCGCACGCCTTCAAGGTCGAGATCATGGACCAGAGCGACGGCGAGGTCGCCGGCATCAAGGGCGTGTCGCTGCGCATCGAGGGCGACTACGCCTACGGCTGGCTGCGCACCGAGACCGGCGTCCACCGGCTGGTGCGCAAGTCGCCGTTCGACTCCGGCAACCGGCGCCACACCTCCTTCGCCTCGGTGTTCGTCTCGCCCGAGGTCGACGACGACATCAACATCGAGGTCAACCCGGCCGACCTCGAGGTCGACACGTTCCGCTCCTCCGGCGCCGGCGGCCAGCACGTCAACAAGACCGAGTCGGCGATCCGCATCCGCCACCTGCCGAGCGGCATCGTCGTCACCTGCCAGAGCGAGCGCAGCCAGCACAAGAACCGCTCGAGCGCGATGAAGATGCTGAAGGCGAAGCTCTATGAGCTCGAGTACAACAAGCGCAATGCCGCCGCCAAGGTACTCGAGGACTCGAAGTCCGACGTCAGCTGGGGCCACCAGATCCGCTCGTACGTGCTCGACCAGTCCCGCATCAAGGACCTGCGCACGAACCTGGAGGTCGGCAACACGACCGCGGTGCTGGACGGCGACCTGGATCCGTTCATGGAAGCGAGCCTGAAGCAGGGGCTGTAAGCCGATGAGCCATTCCGACGACGCGTCCGGCACCCCGCCGACCGACGAGAACAAGCTGATCGCGGAGCGCCGCCAGAAGCTGGCGGCCCGGCGCGCGGCCGGCGTCGCGTTCCCGAACGACTTCCGCCGCGACGCCCAGGCGGGCGACCTCGCCACCGCCTTCGCCGAGCGGCCGGCCGAGTGGTTCGAGGCGAACCCGATCCGCGTGAAGGTCGCCGGCCGCATGCTCGCCAAGCGCGACATGGGCAAGTCGAGCTTCGTGCGGCTGGTGGATGGCTCGGGGCACATCCAGCTCTTTCTGCAGGCCAACGCGCTCGGCGATGCCTACGCGGACTTCAAGGGCTGGGACGTCGGCGACCTGGTCGGGGCCGAGGGGCTGCTGATGCGCACCCGCACCGGCGAGCTGTCGGTGCGCGCCGAGTCGCTGCGGCTGCTGGTGAAGTCGCTGCGGCCGCTGCCCGACAAGTGGCACGGCCTGACCGACACCGAGGCGCGCTACCGGATGCGGTACGTCGACCTGATCGTGAATCCGGCGAGCCGCGCGGTGTTCGAGACCCGCACGCGGCTGATCCGCTACCTGCGCGGCTTCTTCGACGCGAGCGGCTTCCTCGAGGTCGAGACGCCGATGATGCAGCCGATCCCGGGCGGCGCGACGGCGCGGCCGTTCAAGACGCACCACAACGCGCTCGGCGTCGACATGTACCTGCGCATCGCGCCGGAGCTGTACCTGAAGCGGCTCGTCGTCGGCGGGCTCGAGCGCGTCTACGAGATCAACCGCAACTTCCGCAACGAGGGGCTGTCGACCCGGCACAACCCCGAGTTCACGATGCTCGAGTGCTACCAGGCCTACGCCGACTACGTCGACTTCATGGACATGGTCGAGCGGCTGTTCCAGGGCCTCGCCGATGCGCTCGGCTCGAGCCGCACCGTCGTCTACCAGGGCGTCGCGCTCGACTTCGGCCGGCCGTTCCGCCGCGCGACGATCGAGGAACTGCTGCTCGAGCACAACCCCGGGCTCGACCCCCTCAGCCTGCGCGATGCCGCCTACCTGCGGCGCGTGCTCGACGAGCGCGGCATCGCGCACACCGCCGCCGACGGCCCGGGGGCGCTGCAGCTCGCGCTGTTCGACAAGACCTGCGAGGCGGCGCTGGTGCAGCCGACCTTCGTGTACGCCTATCCGACCGAGGTCTCGCCGCTGTCGCGCGCCAATGACCGCGACCCCTTCGTCACCGACCGCTTCGAGTTCTTCGCCGCCGGCCGCGAGCTCGCCAACGGCTTCTCCGAGCTCAACGACCCGGAGGAGCAGGCGGCGCGCTTCCGCGAGCAGGTGGCGCGCAAGGACGCAGGCGACGAGGAGGCGATGTACTACGACGCCGACTACGTGCGCGCGCTCGAGTACGGCCTGCCGCCGACCGCCGGCCTCGGCGTCGGCATCGATCGCGTCGTGATGCTGTTCGCCGACGTGCCCTCGATCCGCGACGTGCTGCTCTTCCCGCAGCTCAAGCCCGAGGCCTGAGCGGCGCTCAGTCGAGCGCGTACGGCAACGGCAAGGGCTCCCAGAGCGAGCCGTCCGCGGTGCGCAGCGGCCGCCCGCGCGCCTCGAGGTTGACGACCGCGAGGCACTCCGCCGCCGTCCGGGTCCGCGCCGCGAGCACGATCTCGCCAACCTTCTCGTCGCCCGCGAGCAGCGCCGTGCGCGGGCCGAGGGTTCCGGCGTTCCCCAGCCAGAGGCTCCCGGCCGGCAGGTCGGCGGGCGGCGGGACACGGTCCGGCGGCGGCGCGGGTCCTCCGTAGCGGAACAGGCGGCGCTTGATGCGACCGAGGTGCTGGGTGCGGGCCACGATCTCCTGGCCGGTGTAGCAGCCCTTCGTGAAGCTGATCGCCCCGACGAGATCGAGGTTCAGCATCTGCGGAATCCACTCCTCGGCGGTCTCGCGACCCACCTCGGCGATGCCGGCCCGGATCAGCAGCGCCGCGTCGGGGCCGATCGCGACCGGCTCCGCGGCGGGCAGGCCGGCGCGCCGCGAGAGCTCGACCGCGACCCGCGCGGCGAGCGGCGTCGCGACCGCCGCCGCGGTGATCGTGACCTTGGAGCGCAGCACGTACCTCGAGAGCCGATCGCCGAGGCTGGTCGCCGTCGAGGCCGGCAGCAGCAGGTCGAAGCCCTCGGCGCGGCGGGCGACCCAGGGGATGCCGAGCACGCGGCCCTGCGGCGTCAGGTAGGCAGCGGGCGCCACCGCGTCCGCGCCGAGCGCGGCCACGTCCAGCGTGAGCTGCCCCTGCAGAAACGGCTCGGCGTCGCGACCCGTGACCTCGAGCACCGCGTAGCGCAGGCCGGCCGGCGGTGAGGGCGCAGCGGGAATGGCAGGGGGCGGGGGAGCGGGCATCACGGGGTGCTTGGCCAGGCGAAGGGCGTGCGAGGCGGGCCCGCGAGTTAATCGCGGTGTGCGCCGAGGGTCAATCGGCCCGCCGGGCCCGGTCTGCTTGACTTGCGCAATTACCTTCCTCGAAACAAGGGCTTGGGGTGGTGCTGCAGTGCCGTAGTGTGGCACTATCGCGCGCCATGCCGACCACCCCAGTGCCCCCCCTCGATCCGGCCGCCCCGGCGGCGCCCCGGGGGCGGGTGGCGAGCCCGGCCCCTGCGAGCACCGGGCAGCCTGCGCCGCCGCCGCGCGAGATCGGCGGCCGGGAGGGCCTCGAGCCCACCCGCTACGGGGACTGGGAAAAGGCCGGCCGCTGCATCGACTTCTGAGAGCCCGAGCGCGCCGTGGCCGGCCCTCGCGGGCGGCCCGGCCAAGGTGAGGACCGCCATGGCAACCCGACCGCGACCGCTGTCGCCGCACCTGCAGGTGTACCGGCCGATGTACACGATGGTGCTGTCGATGACGCACCGCCTGACCGGTCTCGCGCTCGCGCTCGGCCTGTGGCTGCTCGCGGCGTGGCTGTGGGCGCTCGCCGAGGGGCCGGCGGCGTACGGGCGGATCCACGGGCTGCTGGCCTCGCCGCTCGGCCTGCTGCTCGGCGGCGCCTTCGCGCTCGCCTACTGGTACCACTTCTGCAATGGCCTGCGGCACCTGCAGTGGGACACCGGCCGCGGCCTCGAGAAGGCGAGCGCGCGGCGCTCGGGGACGATCGTCGTGATCGCAACGCTCGCGCTGACGGCGCTGACCCTCGCGGCGCTGGCCCACGCCGGGGGGCGGCCATGAGCCTCAAGACCCCGCTCGGCCGCGTGCTCGGCCTCGGTGCGGCGCCGGGCGGCAGCCACCACTGGTGGGTGCAGCGCCTGAGCGCGGTGGCGCTCGTGCCGCTGACGCTGTGGTTCGTGGTCGCGCTGCTCGCCTTGCCGGACCTCGGCTACGCGACCGTGCACGGCTGGCTGGCCGCGCCCGGCCACGCGCTGCCGGTGGCGCTGCTGGTGCTGAGCGCGACCTATCACGCCGAGCTCGGCGTCGCGGTCGTGATCGAGGACTACGTCTCGCGCGAGGCCGGACGCACGGCGACGCTCGTGTTGGCGCGGCTCGCGCACGTCGCGGTCGGCGCGGCGGCGCTGTTCGCGGTGCTGAAGGTGGCGCTCGGGAGCGCGGCATGAACGACTACGCATTCATCGACCACACCTACGACGTGGTCGTAGTCGGCGCCGGCGGCGCCGGGCTGCGCGCGATCTTCGGGCTCGCCGAGTCCGGCCTCAAGGTCGCGGCGCTGACGAAGGTGTTCCCGACGCGCAGCCACACGGTCGCGGCGCAGGGTGGCATCTCGGCCGCGCTCGGCAACATGGGCGAGGACGACTGGCGCTTCCACTTCTACGACACCATCAAGGGATCGGACTGGCTCGGCGACCAGGACGCGATCGAGTACATGTGCAAGGAGGCGCCGAGCGCGGTCATCGAGCTCGAGCACTACGGCGTACCGTTCTCGCGCACCGAGGACGGGCGCATCTACCAGCGCCCGTTCGGCGGCATGACCACCCACTACGGCAAGGGCATCGCGCAGCGCACCTGCGCCGCCGCCGACCGCACCGGCCACGCGATGCTGCACACGCTGTACCAGCAGGCGCTGAAGCACGAGGCGACGTTCTACATCGAGTTCTTCGCGCTCGACCTGATCATGGCGGAGGACGGCAGCTGCCGCGGCGTCGTCGCGCTCGAGCTCGCGACCGGCCGGCTGCACCGCTTCCGGGCGCACGCCGTGGTGCTGGCCACGGGCGGCTACGGGCGGGCGTACTTCTCGTGCACCTCGGCGCACACCTGCACCGGCGACGGCGGCGGCATGGTGGCGCGGGCCGGCCTGCCGCTGCAGGACATGGAGTTCGTGCAGTTCCACCCGACCGGGATCTACGGCGCCGGCTGCCTGATCACCGAGGGCTCGCGCGGCGAGGGCGGCTACCTGACGAACTCAAAGGGCGAGCGCTTCATGGAGCGCTATGCGCCGAATGCCAAGGATCTCGCGAGCCGCGACGTCGTGTCGCGCTCGATGACGATCGAGATTCGCGAGGGCCGCGGCGTCGGCGCGCACCAGGATCACATCCACCTGCACCTCGAGCACCTCGGCCCCGAGGTCATCAAGGAGCGCCTGCCGGGCATCGCCGAGACCGCGCGAATCTTCGCCGGGGTCGACGTCAACAAGGAGCCGATCCCGGTGCTGCCAACCGTGCACTACAACATGGGCGGCATCCCGACCAACGTGCACGGCGAGGTCGTCACGCTGCGCGGCGGCGACCCGGAGGCGCGGGTGCCGGGGCTGATGGCGGTGGGCGAGGCGGCCTGCGTGTCGGTGCACGGCGCGAACCGGCTCGGCTCGAACTCGCTGCTCGACCTCGTCGTGTTCGGCCGCGCCGCCGCCCGCCGCGCCGCCGAGAACATCCGGCCGGGATCGGCGCCGCCGCCGCTGCCGAAGGGCGCCGGCGAGCAGGCCGTCGCGCATCTCGACCGGGTGCGCAACGCCCGCGGCTCGCGCCCGACCGCGGAGATCCGCCTCGAGATGCAGAAGATCATGCAGGCGGATGCCGCGGTGTTCCGCACCGGCGCGACGCTCGCCGAGGGCTGCGACAAGCTCGCGCGCACCTTCGCCTCGTTCGCCGACGTGCGCGTCAGCGACCGCTCGCTGACCTGGAACACCGACCTCGTCGAGACGCTCGAGCTCGAGAACCTGCTGCTGCAGGCGACCGCGACGATCCGCTCGGCCGCCAACCGGCCCGAGAGCCGCGGCGCGCACGCGCGCGAGGACTTCCCCGAGCGCAACGACCGCGAGTGGCAGAAGCACACGCTGTGCTGGGTCGACGAGCGCGGCGGCGTGCGCCTCGACTACCGGCCGGTGCACATGCAGACGCTGACCGCCGAGGTCGAGCCGATCCCGCCGAAGGCGCGCACCTACTAACGCCGCCCGCACAGGAACGCCCATGGCCGAGTTCAAGCTGCCCGCCGATTCGCGCTACCAGGACGTCCCCGGGCGCACGCACGCGGCGCCCGCCGGCGCGACCCGCGTCAAGACCTTCCGGGTCTACCGCTTCGACCCGGACGGCACCGACAAGCCGCGGATCGACAACTACGCGGTCGACCTCGACCGCTGCGGGCCGATGGTTCTGGACGCGCTGCTCAAGATCAAGAACGAGATCGACCCGACGCTGACCTTCCGCCGCTCGTGCCGCGAGGGCATCTGCGGCAGCTGCGCGATGAACATCGACGGCCTCAACACGCTCGCCTGCACCAAGGCGATCGACGAGGTGCGCGGCGACGTCAGGATCTTCCCGCTGCCGCACCTGCCGGTGGTGAAGGACCTGGTGCCGGACCTGACGAACTTCTACGCGCAGTACGCCGCGATCAAGCCGTGGCTGCAGACCCGCACGCCCGCGCCGCCCGACCGCGAGCGCCTGCAGAGCAAAGAGGACCAGGAGAAGGTTGACCGGCCCTCGGCCTGCATCCTGTGCGCCTGCTGCTCGACCAGCTGCCCGAGCTACTGGTGGAACAGCGACCGTTACCTGGGGCCCGCCGCGATCCTGGCGGCCTACCGCTGGATCGTCGACTCGCGCGACGAGGCCACCGGCGAGCGCCTCGACGCGCTCGACGACCCGTTCCGGTTGTATCGCTGCCACACCATCATGAACTGCACCGAGGCCTGCCCGAAGGACCTGAACCCGGCCAAGGCGATCGCCGAGGTCAAGAAGCTCCTGGTCGAGCGCCAGCACTGAGCACCCCGTTGCCGGACCGTGCCGATCCCGAGGCGAGCCGACTGCGCTGGCGCTGCCGGCGTGGCATGCGCGAACTCGACATATTGCTGGAGCGCTACCTTGCCGAGCGCTGGCCGGGCGCGCCCGAGTCGCGCCGCGCGGCCTTCCGGGCGCTGCTCGAGCTGCCGGATCCGGAGCTCGCGGCGCTCTGCCTCGGGGGGGGCGTGACGGCTGTCCCGGAACTCGCCGGGCTGATTGCGGAAATCACCGATCCCGGGCGGCGCGAACTTTCCGCCAGCGCCACGGTCTATCCGGGCGACTTCGGGCGAACTGACCGTCCGGAGCGGGAGCCGTGAACGCCGAACAGAGCGATCTCGCCCTGGTCGAGCGGGTCCAACGCGGTGACCGGGGAGCCTTTGACGTGCTGGTGCTCCGGTACCAGCACAAGGTCCTGAAGCTCGTCATGCGCTACATCCGCGATGCGATGGAAGCGGAAGACGTGGCCCAGGAAGCCTTCGTCAAGGCCTACCGGGCGCTGCCCTCGTTCCGCGGCGACAGTGCCTTTTACACCTGGCTTTACCGGATCGCGATCAACACCGCCAAGAACGCCCTCGTGTCCAGCAAGCGCCGCCCGCTCGACTACGACCTCGACCTGCAGGACCCGGAGCAGTACGACATGCACGGGCGTCTCAAGGACGACGAGACGCCGGAGCACCTGCTGCTGACCGAGGAGATCCGCGAGACCGTCAACGGCGCGATGCAGGAGCTGCCGGAGGATCTGCGCACGGCCATCGTGCTGCGCGAGATCGACGGTCTCAGCTACGAGGAGATCGCGGCCGCGATGGACTGTCCGGTCGGCACCGTCCGCTCGCGGATCTTCCGCGCGCGCGAGGCGATCGACCGCCGGCTGCGCCCGATCTTTGCCGCCGGCCTTGGCCGCGCCGAGGAATGATTTATGCTGCCCCCCGCCCGCGATTCGCTTCGTCCGAGAGAAGGCCATGAGTGACCTGTTGAACGAACAGCTGTCGGCCCTGCTCGACGGCGAGCTGCCGCCCGAGGAGACCACGCTGCTGCTGCACCGGCTCGGCCGGGAACCGGCGCTCGCGGCGCGGCTCGCGCGCTATCGCCTCTGCGGCGACGTGCTGCGCGGCGAGCGGATCCAGCCGCGGCCGGACTTCGCGATGCGCGTCAGCGCGCGCGTCGCGGCCGAGGCGCCATTGCCGGCGCCGGCGGCCGTGCGCCGGCCGCGGGTCGCGAGCCGGTGGCTCGCGCGCGCGGCGGGTGCCGCGATCGCCGCCGGCGTCGCGGTGGTGGCGGTGGTCGTGCTGCGGCAGAGCCCGGAACTGACTCGGGCGCCGATGCTCGCGCAGTCCGCACCGGCCCCGGCCATCCCGGCCGCGATCGTCCCCACCGCGCACCGCGCGGGCGCCGCGGAGCGGTCGCTCGCCGCCACGGGCTCCGAGCCCGAGATGTACGTGACGCCCGCGGCCCGGCCCGGGCTCGCGGTGATCCCGGAGGGCACGCTGGCCAACTACGTGGTCGCGCACTCGCAGTCGACGTCGCCGCTGGCCGGCCAGAGTGTGCTGATCCACCTGGTCGCGGACGACGCCCGCGGCCAGCCGCGGGTGCCATGACCGGCGGCGCTGCCCGCCGCTCGGCCTGGCTCGCGGCCGCCGCGCTGGTCGCGGCGCCGGTGTTCGCCGACGACGAGGCGCGCCAGTGGCTCGCCTCGATGCACGAGGCGCTGGCGACGCGCAACTACCAGGGCGAGTTCCTGCACCTGGCCGCCGACCACACCGAGAAGCTGCGCATCGTCCACCGTGTCAAGGACGGCCACATCGCCGAGCGGCTGGTGAACGTCGGCAGCACCCGCCGCGAGGTGATCCGCCACGACAGCGAGCTGCAATGCATCCTGCCGGACGACCACAAGGTGCTGGTCGAGACCGAGCACGACTCGGGCACGCTGCTCGGCACGCTGCCGCACTTCGACGCCTCGCTCGAGGCCAACTACCGGCTGGAGCTCGGCGAGCACTCGACCGTGCTCGGCCGCCCGGTGCGGGTGCTCGCGGTCGCGCCGCGCGACGACCTGCGCTTCGGCTACCGGCTGTGGATCGACGAGGAGAACCGCCTGCCGATGCGCACCGACCTGTGCGACGCGGAAGGCCACGTGCTCGAGCAGGTGATGTTCACCTCGCTCAAGGTCGGCGGCCCGATCGCCGACAGCGCGTTCCACCCCGACAACGACCCGAGCGGCTTCGCCTGGATCCGCCAGGGCGCGGCGGCGGCGCGGCCGCTGCCGGGCGATCCGCTGTGGCGGCTCGCGCAGCTGCCGCCGGGGTTCCGGCTGAGCGCGACCTCGCAGCAGCAGCTGCCGGGCAGCGACGCGCTGGTCACGCACTTCATGCTCTCGGACGGCCTCGCCTCGGTGTCGGTGTTCATCGAGGGACCGCCGGCGCCGCCGCGCCAGGCGACCGAGGGCCAGGGCCGGGTCGGTGCCGCGTTCGCGTACTCGCGCGTGGTCGACGGCCACCAGGTGACGGCTGTCGGCGAGGTGCCGCCGCAGACGGTCGAGATGATCGCCGCCGGCGTCGCGCGCGCGAAGGCCACGCGCCGCAACGGCTTCGGGCTGTCGTTCGCCGGCCAGCCGCAGCAGTGAGCCGGCTGCGGCTCTACTCGCGCGAGGGCTGCGGGCTGTGCGAGGAGCTGCTGCAGGAGCTCGCGCCGTGGGCCGCGGCGCATGGCACCGCCATCGAGCAGGTCGACGTCGACGCCGACACCGACAGCCGCCGGCGTTATGGTCACCGCGTGCCGGTGCTGACGCTCGACGGCGAGACCGTCTGCAGCGGTCGTCTGGACTGGCACGCGCTCGAGCGCCTCTGGGCCGCGACCGGCTGAGGGAGGCGAGGGGCCGGCTGCTATACTCTGTCGGCTGGCCCTGCGGCCATCGCCGGCAGGAGCCGCGGCCCCGAAATGCCTCCGATCCGTAATTTTTCGATCATTGCGCACGTCGACCACGGCAAGTCCACGCTCGCCGACCGGCTGATCCAGCTCTGCGGCGGCCTCGAGCAGCGCGAGATGCAGGAGCAGGTGCTCGACTCGATGGACCTCGAGCGCGAGCGCGGCATCACCATCAAGGCACAGAGCGTCACGCTGCGCTATCGCGCGCGCGACGGCGTCGACTACCAGCTGAACTTCATCGACACGCCCGGCCACGTCGACTTCTCCTACGAGGTGTCGCGCTCGCTGGCGGCCTGCGAGGGCGCGCTGCTGGTGGTCGACGCGGCGCAGGGCGTCGAGGCGCAGAGCGTGGCGAACTGCTACACGGCGCTCGACCAGGGCCTTGAGGTGCTGCCGGTCATCAACAAGATCGACCTGCCGTCGGCGGACCCGGCGCGGGTGATCCACGAGATCGAAGAGATCATCGGCATCCCGGCCAGCGACGCGGTACGGGTCTCGGCCAAGACCGGCGAGAACGTCGGTGAGCTGCTCGAGGCGATCGTCGCCCGCATCCCGCCGCCGAAGGGCGACGCGGAGGCGCCGCTGCAGGCGCTGATCATCGACTCGTGGTTCGACAACTACGTCGGCGTCGTATCGCTGGTGCGGGTCATGAACGGCCGGCTGCGGCGCGGCCAGAAGCTGCGAGTCTGGTCCACCGGCCGCGCGCACGAGTGCACGCGCCTCGGCCGCTTCACGCCGAAGCGCGTCGACGGCGAGGAACTCGGTGCCGGCGAGGTCGGCTTCGTCATCGCGGGCATCAAGGAGATCGACGGCGCGCCGGTCGGCGACACGATCACGCTCGAGGCCTCGCCCTGCACGACGGCGCTGCCGGGCTTCAAGAAGATCCAGCCGCGGGTGTTCGCCGGGCTCTTTCCGGTCTCCTCGGACGACTACGAGCAGTTCCGCGACGCGCTGCACAAGCTGAAGCTCAACGACTCGGCGCTGCACTTCGAGCCCGAGGTCTCGAGCGCGCTCGGCTTCGGCTTCCGGATCGGCTTCCTCGGCCTGCTGCACATGGAGATCGTCCAGGAGCGGCTCGAGCGCGAGTACAACCTCGACCTCGTGACCAGCGCGCCGACCGTCGTCTACGAGGTGTTGTCCACCGACGGCGAGGTGCGCTACGTCGACAATCCCTCGAAGCTGCCGCCGATCGACCGCATCGCCGAGATGCGCGAGCCGATCATCACCGCGAACATCCTGGTGCCGCCGGAGCACGTCGGCGGCGTGCTCGGGCTCTGCACCGAGAAGCGCGGCGTGCAGAAGAAGATGCTGTACGTCGGCAGCCAGGTGTCGCTGCAGTACGAGCTGCCGCTCGCCGACGTCGTGCTCGACTTCTTCGACCGGCTGAAGAGCGTCAGCCGCGGTTACGCGTCCTTCGACTACGAGTTCAACCGCTTCCAGGCGGCGAACCTCGTCAAGCTCGACGTGCTGATCAATGGCGACCGGGTCGACGCGCTGAGCCTGATCGTGCACCGCGACAACGCCTACCAGCGCGGCCGCGAGCTGGTCGACAAGATGCAGGAACTGATCCCGCGGCAGATGTTCGAGGTCGCGATCCAGGCCGCGATCGGCAGCCAGGTCGTGGCCCGTGCCACCGTCAAGGCGATGCGCAAGAACGTGCTCGCCAAGTGCTACGGCGGCGACGTCAGCCGCAAGCGCAAGCTCCTCGAGAAGCAGAAGGAGGGCAAGAAGCGCATGAAGCAGGTCGGCTCGGTCGAGATCCCGCAGGAGGCGTTCCTCGCGGTGCTGCAGGTCGGCAAGAAATAGGACGTTGAGCGGAGCCAGCGAAGCGACATGAACCTGATCTACGACTTCTCATTTGCGCTCGTGGTCGCGGCGGCGGTGACCGGCGCGGTCTGGGCCCTCGACCTGTGGCTGCTGCGCCGCCACCGCCCGGCCGGCGCCGCCGAGCCGTGGCCGGTCGAGTACGCGCGCTCGTTCTTCCCGATCATCCTGATCGTGCTGGTGGTGCGCTCATTCCTGTTCGAGCCGTTCCGCATCCCGTCCGACTCGATGATGCCGACGCTGCTGGACGGCGACTTCATCTTCGTCAGCAAGTTCAGCTACGGTCTGCGGCTGCCGGTGCTCAACACCAAGATCCTGGCGACCGGCGAGCCCGAGCGCGGCGACGTGATCGTGTTCAGGAAGCCCAGCGAGCCGTCGGTCAACTACATCAAGCGACTGGTCGGCCTGCCGGGCGACAAGATCGAGGTCCGCGGCGACGCGATCTGGGTGAACGGCCGCGAGATGCACGCCAGGGACGACGGCCTGTTCACCGAGGATGCCTGCTACCGGAACTTCCGCCAGGGCACGGAGCAGCTCGGCGAGCACCAGCACCGCATCATGTACTGCCCGCTCGACGTGCGCCGCGACGTCTGCACCGCCGATCGCGCGCTCAACATCTGCACCGGCGGGCGCGAGGGCGCGCAGCCCTCGCTCGCGCAGAAGTCGAACGGACTCGGCGCGCTCGATACCTTCGAGCGCGGCTGGGTCGTGCCCCCCGGCATGTACTTCTTCATGGGCGACAACCGCGACAACAGCGCCGACAGCCGCTTCGACCTCGGCTACGTGCCGGAGGCCAACCTGGTCGGCAAGGCCGTGCGCATCTGGGCGAGCCACGACGGTTTCGTGGTTCGCTGGAAGCGGCTCGGCATGGCCGTACACTGACCTGACGCGAGGACCCGACGATGCAGCAGCGAGCCATCCGCCGCCAGCGCGGCATGACGACCCTGGGGCTGATCATTCTGATCGCGTTCGTCGGCATGTTCGTCTATGCCGGGATCCGCCTGACGCCCGTGTACCTCGAGTACTTCAACGTGGTGCGCGCGGTCGAGGGGCTCAAGTCCGACGTCGAGGGCGGGCCGCCGGCGATGCGCATCGCGCTCGAGAAGCGCTTCGACATCGAGGACATCAAGAGCCTGTCGTGGAAGGACGTGGAGTTCCAGAAGGAAGGCAGCGCCTACTCGGCGCGCATCGCCTACGACGCGCAGACCACCTACCTCGGCAACATCGGCTTCGTCGTGCACTTCGACAAGACGGTGGCGCTGTCGGGGTCGGCCCTGCCGTGACGGCGGCGGCCCCGGCCGCCGACCTCGACTGGCTCGCCACGCGGCTCGGCTGGCGACCGCGCGATGCCGCGCTCGCGACGCGCGCGCTGACCCATCGCAGCGCCGCCGGCGCCGACAACGAGCGGCTGGAGTTCCTCGGCGACGCGGTGCTGTCGTTCGTGGTGGCGGAGCTGCTGTACCGCGAGTTCGCGGCCGCGCCGGAGGGCGACCTCAGCCGCTACCGCGCGGCGCTCGTCTCGGGCGAGGTGCTCGCGGACGTCGCCGAGGACCTCGACGTCGGCTCGCACCTGCGGCTCGGCCCGGGCGAGCTGCGCTCCGGGGGCTTTCGCCGCCGCTCGATCCTCGCCGACGCCTTCGAGGCGCTGCTCGGCGCGGTCTACCTCGACGCCGGCCTCGACAGCGCCCGCGGGCTGGTCGAGCGCCTGTGGCGCACGCGGGTCGCGGCGCTCGCCAGCACCCCGCCGCCGAAGGACCCGAAGACCCGCCTGCAGGAATGGCTGCAGGCCCGCTCGCTGGGGCTGCCCGCCTACAGCGTCGAGCGCGTCAGCGGCGAGCCGCACGAGCAGCAGTTCGAGGTCCGCTGCAGCGTCGCCGCGCTCGGCGCGAGCGCCGCGGGCGAGGGCAGCAGCCGGCGGCGCGCCGAGCAGCTCGCCGCCGAGCGCGTGCTCGCGACCCTCGATGGCGGCGGGACGGCGCCATGAACGCGCACCGCGCCGGCTTCGTGGCCCTGGTTGGCCGCCCGAACGTCGGCAAGTCGACGCTGCTGAACGCGCTGCTCGAGCAGAAGCTCAGCATCGTCTCGCCGAAGCCGCAGACCACCCGTCACCGGATCCTGGGGCTCCTCAACCGGCCGGACTTCCAGATCGCGCTGGTCGACACGCCGGGCCTGCACAGCGGCGAGCGACGGATGCTGAACTCGGTGATGAACCGCACCGCCGCGACTTCGCTCGCGGACGCGGACCTGGTGGCCTTCGTGGTCGAGGCGCTGCGTTTCACGCCCGAGGACGAGCGGGTGCTGCAGCGTATCCAGGGCGCCGGCCGGCCGGCGGTGCTGGTCGTCAACAAAGCCGACCGCGTGCAGCCGCGCGAGCGGCTGCTGCCGTTCATCCAGGACCTCGCCGCCCGGCACCCGTTCATTGAGATCGTGCCGCTGTCGGCGCTCAAGCACGACAACGTCTCGGCGCTGCCGCTGGCGCTCGCCAAGCACCTGCCCGAATCCCCGCCGCTGTTCCCGCCCGAGCAGGTCACCGACCGTTCGGAGCGCTTCCGGACCGCCGAGATCATCCGCGAGAAGCTGACGCTGCGGCTGCAGCAGGAGCTGCCGTACGGCATCACCGTCGAGATCGAGAACATCGAGGAGATGCCCGACGGCCGGGTGGCGATCGGCGCGGTGATCTGGGTCGAGCGCGACGGCCAGAAGGCGATCGTGATCGGCGAGCACGGCCGGATGCTGAAGGAGGTCGGCCAGGCGGCGCGCCTCGAGCTCAACCGCCTGTACGGGCGGCGCACGCACCTGGAGCTCTGGGTCAAGGTCAAGGACAACTGGGCCGACAGCGCCAACGCCCTGCGGGCGTTCGGCTACGACGGCGAGTAGCCGGCGGACGCCAGCGCATGGCCGGCGCGCAGCGCGTGCACCTCGAGCCCGCCTTCCTGCTGCACCAGCGGGACTGGCGCGACTCGAGCCGCATCGTCGAGTTCCTGACGCGCGACCACGGCCGGGTGGCGCTGTTCGCCAAGGGCGTGCGGCGCGCGCGCAGCCCGCTCGGCGCGGTGCTGCAGCCGTTCGCGCCGCTGCTCGTGTCGTGGGCAGGTCCCGGCGACGGCGGCACGCTGACCGGCGCGGAGCTCGCCGGCGTACCGCGGGCGGTCGCGGGGCCCTGCCTGATGAGCGGCTTCTACCTGAATGAGCTGGTGCTCAAGCTGCTCGCGCGCGTCGATCCCCACCCGGACGTCTACGAGGCCTATGCGCTCGCGCTCGGCGCGCTCGCCCAGGCCGCGGCCGAGGAGCGCGCGCTGCGCCTGTTCGAGAAGCGGCTGCTGGAGGCGCTCGGCCTCGGTCTCGACTACGCGCACCTGGTCGCCGACGGCACCCGGGTCGCGCCCGAGCGGTACTATGATGTCGAGCCCTCGCGCGGCGTGCTGGGCGCGGTCGCCGCGGGCGCCGCCGAGGCCTGCCTCGGCGCCGACCTGCTGGCGCTCGCCGCCGAGGAGCTCGCCAGCCCCGGCAGCCTCGCCACGGCACGGCGGCTGCTGCGGGCCGCGCTCGAGCACGCGCTCGACGGCCGCGAGATCGAGAGCCGGCGGGTGGCGCGGGCGGTGCGGCGCGCGCGCGCCGGGACGGAGGAGCAGGGCAGATGAGCATGAACCCGATCGGCACGCGCGACATCGCGCTCGGCGTCAACATCGACCACGTCGCGACCGTCCGCCAGGCACGGCGGGCGCGGTTCCCGGACCCGCTGCTGGCGGCGCTGGTCGCCGAACAGGCCGGCGCGGACTCGATCACGCTGCACCTGCGCGAGGACCGCCGCCACATCCAGGACCGCGACGTCGAGCGCTTCGCCGCCTCGCTGCAGACGCGCATGAACCTCGAGATGGCGGCGATCCCGGAGATGGTGGCGATCGCGCGCCGGCTGCGGCCGGCGGACGTGTGCCTCGTGCCCGAGAAGCGCACCGAGGTCACGACCGAGGGCGGCCTCGACGTCGCCGGCGGCGGCGCGGCGCTGGCCGAGGCAGTCGGCGCCCTGGGCGCGGCCGGCGTGCGCGTCTCGCTGTTCATCGATCCCGAGCCGCGCCAGATCGAGGCGACGCTCGCGCTCGGCGCGCCGGTGATCGAGCTGCACACCGGCGCCTACGCCGAGGCGAGCGGCGAGCGTCGCGCCGAGGAACTGCACCGGCTGGCGAGCGCGGCGCGCCTCGCGGCCTCGGCCGGGCTCGTGGTGAACGCCGGCCACGGCCTCGACTACCACAACGTGCAGCCGGTCGCGGCGCTGCCGGAGATCGTCGAGCTCAACATCGGCTTCGCGATCGTCGCGCGCGCGCTCATCGCCGGGCTCGAGCCCGCGGTGCGCGAGATGAAGCGCCTGATGCGCGAGGCACGCAGCGCGTGATCTTCGGCATCGGCAGCGACCTCGTGCAGCTGGTGCGCATCGAGGCGACCCTGCGGCGCTTCGGACCGCACTTCGTCGAGCGGCTGCTGCTGCCGGAGGAGCGGGCGCGCTTCGATCGGCTGCCGCCGCGCGAGGCGCGCCGCGTGCGCTTTCTCGCGCAGCGCTTCGCGGCCAAGGAGGCGATCGTCAAGGCGCTCGGCACCGGCTTTGCGCACGGCCTCTGGATCCGCGACTGCGGCTTCGTGCCGAACGCCTGGGGCCGGCCGGAGGTGGTCTGGTCGCCGCGCGGCGCGCGCCGCGCCGCCGAACTCGGCGCCGGCGCCGGCCACGTGACCCTGACCGACGAGGGCGGCTTCGTGATGGCGGTGGCGGTGCTCGAGCGCGCCGCGGCAGCCCGGCCCGGCTGATGCAGGCGCCCGAGGAGGCGGAGGTGGTCGACCTCGACCACGATGGCCGCGGCGTGGCGCGGCTCGGTGGCAAGGCGGTGTTCATTCCCGGGGCGCTGCCAGGCGAGCGCGTCCGATTGCGGCGCACCCGCCGCCGCGCGCGCCACGACGAGGCGCTGCTGCTCGAGGTGCTGCGCGCCGCGCCGGAGCGGGTCGAGCCGGCCTGCGGCCACTACGGCCGCTGCGGCGGCTGCGCGCTGCAGCACCTCGCGCCGGCGGCGCAGCTCGCCGCCAAGGAGCGCGAGCTGCTCACCCAGCTGGAGCGCATCGGGCGGGTGGTGCCGGCTCAGGTGCTGGCACCGCTGACCGGCGCCGGCTACGGCTACCGGCGCCGCGCGCGGCTCGGCGTGCGCTTCCTCGCCAAGAGCGGCCGGGCGATCGTGGGCTTTCGCGAGCGGCATTCGCCGCTCCTTGCCGACGTGCGCGACTGCCGGGTGCTGGCGCCGCCGGTCGGGCCGCTGTGCGAGCCGCTCGGCGAGATGCTCGGTCTGCTGTCGATCGCCGACCGCGTGCCGCAGGTCGAGGTGGCGGTCGGTGAGGGTGCCACGGTGCTGGTGCTGCGGGTGCTGGCCGAGCCGTCGGCGGCGGATCGCGCGCGGCTGCGCGACTTCGGGGCCCGGCACGGGGTCGAGTTCTGGCTGCAGCCGGGTGGCGTGGAGAGCGCAGCACCCCTCGAGGGGCCGGGCGCCACGCTCGAGTACCGGCTGCCGGAGTTCGACGTGACACTCGGCTTCGGGCCGCTCGACTTCGTGCAGGTCCATGCCGAGCTCAACCGCCGCATGGTCGCGACGGCGGTCGAGCTGCTCGCGCCCGCGCCCGGCGACGCGGTGCTCGACCTCTACTGCGGCCTCGGCAACTTCACCCTGCCGCTCGCCCGCCGGGCGCGCTCGGTGCTCGGCGTCGAGGGCGAGGCGGGCCTGATCGCCCGGGCGCGCGCCAACGCCGACCGCAACGGCATCACCAACGCGCGCTTCGCGGTGGCCGACCTTTCCCGGCCGCTCGATGCCGAACCCTGGGCGCGCGAGCGCTTCGAGCGGGTGCTGCTCGACCCGCCCCGCGCCGGGGCGCTCGAGGTGCTGCCGCGGGTCGCGGCGGGCGCGCCGCGCCGCGTCGTGTATATTTCCTGCCACCCGGCCAGCCTGGCCCGCGATGCCGGTCTGCTGGTGCACGAGCACGGCTTTCGCCTGGTGGCTGCCGGAGTCATGGACATGTTCCCGCACACCGCCCACGTCGAGTCGCTCGCGGTGTTCGAGCCGGACGCATGACCCTCGGGCCCCTGATGGTCGACGTCGCCGGGCGCAGCCTGCTGCCCGAGGACCGGGACGTGCTCGAGCACCCGCTGGTCGGCGGCGTGATCCTGTTCAGCCGCAACTACGAGCATCCCGCCCAGCTCGCGGCGCTGATCGCCGAGATCCGGGCGCTGCGCCGGCCGCCGCTGCTGATCGCCGCCGACCACGAGGGCGGTCGCGTGCAGCGCTTTCGCAGCGAGTTCACGCGCGTGCCACCGATGCACCGGATCGGCCGCGAGTACGACCTCGATCCCGCCCGCGGCCGCGAGCTCGCGCGCACGGCCGGCTGGCTCATCGGCGCGGAGCTGCGCGCGCTCGGCGTCGACCTCGCCTTCGCGCCGGTCGTCGACCTCGAGTACGGCGTCAGCGAAGTCATCGGTGATCGCGCCTTCCACGCGCGCGCGGAGAGCGTCGCGGTGCTCGCCGGGGCGCTGATGGCGGGTCTGCGCGAGGCCGGCATGTGCGCGACCGCCAAGCATTTCCCGGGCCACGGCGCGGTGGCCGCCGACTCGCACGTGGCGCTGCCGGTCGACCGGCGCGAGTTCGCGGACCTCGAGGCCGACCTGCTGCCGTACCGGCGCCTGATCGCCAACGGGCTGCCGTCGGTGATGATGGCGCACGTGGTCTACCCGGCGGTCGACGAGCGGCCGGCGAGCCTGTCGCGGCGCTGGGTCACCGACCTCTTGCGCGGTGAGCTCGACTTCCGCGGCGCGGTCTTCACGGACGATCTCAGCATGGCCGGTGCGGTCGCCTTCGGCGGCGTCGTCGAGCGCGCCCGGCTGGCGCTCGATGCCGGCTGCGACATGCTGCCGGTGTGCAACTCGCGCCCGGCGGTGCTGGAGCTGCTGGACCGGCTCGAGCGGCGGCCGGAGCCGGTCTCCTCGCTGCGCGTCGCGCGGCTGCACGGCCAGGGTCCCGCGCCGGGGCTCGCGGCGCGCGAGGAGCTGCTGGCGTCGGACCGCTGGCGGCAGGCGCGCACCGACCTCGAGCGGGCCGCCGAGGCGCGGCCGTCGCTGATCCTGGACGGGGAGGCCTCGTGACGCTGCCGGAAAGCCTGACGCTCGCGCTCCTGGACCAGCTGCCGGAGGCGCTGGCCGTGCTCGACGTCCGCGAGGAGGGCCTGCCGGTCGTGCTCGCGAACCAGCCGCTCGCGGCGCTGCGCGGTCGGGCGCGCGGCGAGCTGGTGCAGCTCGGCCTCGCCGGGCTGCTCGGCGAGCTGCCAGGCGCGGCGCGGGTCACCGAGGTCGCGGCGGTGCTGGCGCGCGCCGAGCCGCTGACGCTGCGGGTCGCCGCCGAGTCGCCGCGCGGCCCGGCGACGCTCGAGCTGCGTTTCGAGGCGCTGCGCGACGCCGCCGGGGTCGCGACCCACGTGGTCTGCTTCCACGCGCAGGTCCCGGGCGCGCCGCCGCGCGAGGCCGAGCCCGCGATCCGCCCGCCGCTGCCGCGCGAGGACCGGCTGACGGGGCTGCGGCACATCGAGTTCTTCCACGAGCTCTACCGGCGCGACTTCGCGATCGCGCAGCGCGAGGGCCGGGCGCTGACGATCTTCCTCGCCGACATCGACGCGCTCGGCGTCTACAACGAGACCTTCGGTCGCCAGGCCGGCGACTCGGTGGTGCGCCGGGTCGGCCGGGCGCTGGCGAGCGGCCTCAGGCGTGCCAGCGACCTGGTCGCGCGGGTCGAGGCGGGCCGCTTCGTCGGCCTGACGGTCGGCATGGACCTGGCGGAGTCGCGGCGCCACGGCGAGACGCTCGCCGCGCGCGTGCGCGAGCTGCACATGCACCACCCGCACTCGCCGGTGGCCAAGGTGGTCACCGTCAGCATCGGCGTCGGGCACCTGGTGCCGGCGCCGGCGGCGACGGCCGAGCAGCTGCTGCGCGCGGCGCAGCGCGCGCTCGAGTCGGCGCGCGAGTCGGGCCGCAACCGCGTCGCGGTCGACGGCTGAGGCAGTGATCAGTCGGCCGCGGCTTCGCCGCGCGCCGGTACGACCTGGGCGACCACGCCGAACGCCGGGTGGTCGAAGTAGTGGTGCTCGCCGAACTTGATGCGACGCCGCTCGCGCAGCCCGTAGGTCGTGCCTGCGGCCGGGGTCCAGTCGACGTCGAGGCCGAGGAACAGGTACTGGCCGCGCTGCACGGCGACGTCGCCGGCGAGGCCCGTGCCGGCCGGCAGCACGTCCTCGAGCTTGGCGGTCGTGCGGCCGTTCGGCGGCACGATCGTGAGCCAGGCGGCGTGCGCGAGCAGCGGATAGCCGCGTCGCGCGAGCGTCTCGCCGGCCGCGCCCAGCTGCCAGGCGGTCTCCGGCAGGGGCTCGACCCGCCCGGGCAGCGTCGTCACCGTCGGCAGGGCCGCGACCGGCTGCGGCGGCGGCGGGGGTCCGGGCTGGCGGAACACCAGGATCTCGACCAGGTAGCGGGCGCTGCCCGCCGGCGCTTCCGGCACGCTGAGCGCCGCCGCCGGCCACAGGGCCGACGCCGCGAGCGAGCCGAGGAAGCCGCGGCGCGAGAGGCGCGAGGTCATGCGGGCAGTCTAACCGATGAGCCGGCCGCGAGCGCCGCGATCAGCTCCTCCGCCGCGCGGAAGCGCTCGGCGGGCTCCGCGGACTTGCGCGTGAACCGTAGCCTCGTCGGGCCGTCGAGACGGTAGCCGCGCGGGTCCTTCTGCAGCAGCCGCATCACCGTCGCCGGCTCGACGCGGTGCTCGCTGCCGAAGTCGACCAGCCCGCCCTGCGGGCCGACGTCGAGGCGCTTGAGGCCGAGCAGCGCGGCGCGCTGCTTGAGGCGGGTGACGCGGAACAGGTGCTCGGTCGGCGGCTGCAGCGGCCCGAAGCGGTCGATCATCTCGGCGCTGAGCTCGGCGAGCGCCTCGTCATCCGGCGCCGCCGCGATGCGCTTGTAGAGCACCAGCCGCAGGTGCACGTCCGGCATGTAGTCCTCCGGGATCAGCGTCGGCACGTGCAGGTCGAGCTCGGGCCCGGCATGCAGCGGCGCCTCGAGGTCGGGCTGCTTGCCGGACTTCAGCGCCTTGACCGCGCGCTCGAGCAGCTCGAGGTAGAGCGCGAAGCCGATCTCCGTGATCTGGCCGCTCTGCTCGTCGCCGAGCAGCTCGCCGGCGCCGCGGATCTCGAGGTCGTGGGTCGCGAGCGCAAAGCCAGCGCCGAGGTCCTCGAGCGATTCGATCGCCTCGAGCCGCTTCTGCGCATCGGTGGTCAGCGCGGCCTTCGGCGGCGCCAGCAGGTAGGCAAAGGCGCGGTGGTGCGAGCGGCCGACGCGGCCGCGCAGCTGGTGCAGCTGCGCGAGACCGAAGCGGTCGGCGCGGTCGATCAGGATGGTGTTCGCGGTCGGCACGTCGATGCCGCTCTCGATGATCGTCGTGCACAGCAGCAGGTTGAAGCGGCGGTGGTAGAAGTCGAGCATCAGCCGCTCGAGGTCCCGCTCGCGCATCTGGCCATGCCCGACGCGCACGTCGGCCTCGGGCACGAGCGCCCGCAGCTCGGCCGCACGCCGCTCGATCGACTCGACCGCGTTGTGGACGAAGTACACCTGGCCGCCGCGGCGGATCTCGCGCAGGATCGCCTCGCGCACGGTCGCGGCGTTCCACTCGAGCACGAAGGTCTGCACCGCGAGCCGTTCGGCCGGCGGCGTGGTGATCAGCGACAGATCGCGCAGCCCGCCGAGCGACATGTTGAGCGTGCGCGGGATCGGCGTCGCGGTCAGGGTCAGCACGTCGACGTCGGCGCGCAGCGCCTTGAGCCGCTCCTTGTCGCGCACGCCGAAGCGGTGCTCCTCGTCGACGATCACGAGCCCGAGCCGCTCGAAGCGCACTCCCGCCTGCAGCAGCCGGTGGGTGGCGATGACCACGTCGATCGCGCCGCTGGCGAGGCCGTCCTGCACGGCGCGCGCCTCCTTGGTGGAGCGAAACCGCGACAGGCTCTCGATGCGCACCGGCCAGTCGGCGAAGCGGTCGCTGAAGCTCTGGAAGTGCTGCTGCGCGAGCAGCGTGGTCGGCACCAGCACCGCCACCTGGCGGCCGGCCTGCACCGCGGCGAACGCCGCGCGCATCGCGACCTCGGTCTTGCCGAAGCCGACGTCGCCGCAGACCACCCGGTCCATCGGCTTGGCGGTGGCGAGGTCGGCGAGCACCGCGCGGATCGCCTCCGTCTGGTCGTGCGTCTCCTCGAACGGGAAGGCGGCCTCGAAGGCGGCGTACTCGCGCGCATCGGGCGTCATCGCCGTGCCGACGCGGGCCGCGCGCCGCGCGTAGAGGTCGAGCAGCTCCGCGGCCACGTCGCGGATGCGCTCGGCGGCCTTGCGCCGCGCCTTGCCCCATTCGCTGCCGCCGAGCTTGTGCAGCGGCGCGCTCTCGGCCGGAGCCCCGGTGTAGCGGCTGACGCGGGCGAGGGCGGTGACCGGCACGTACAGCTTGTCGCCACCCTGGTACTCGATGACCAGGAATTCCTGCGGCGCGCCGTCGATGTCGATGGTCTTGAGGCCGTGGTAGCGACCGACGCCATGGTCCTCGTGCACCACCGGCGCACCGATCGTCAGGTCGCGCAGGTCGCGCAGGATCTGCTCCGGGTCGCGCTCGGCACGGCGACGGCGGCGCTCCTGGCGGGCACGCTCGCCGTACAGCTGCTCCTCGGTGACGATCGCGAGCCCGGCGGCCGGCAGCAGCAGCCCGCCGGCGGCCGGCGCCACCGCGACCGCGAGCGCCGCCTCGCCGCCGCGGAACTCTGCCCAGCCGGTCAGTGCCTTCGGGAAGCGGTTGGCGCGGTGCAGCTGCTCGAGCAGCACCTCGCGGCGACCGGCGGACTCGGCGGCGAGCAGCACCCGCCCGCCGAAGCCGTCGAGGAAGGCGAGCAGCGCGGCGACCGGCTGCTCGGCGCGCGGGTCGATGCGCAGCGCCGGCGGCGGCTCGGTGCCGTAGTTGCGGAACGGCACGCCGAGGTCGGCGGCCGCCACCGGCTCGACCTTGACCGCGCTGACCTCGATCCGTGGTCGCGTCGCGAGCGCCCGGGCGAGCTCCGCGGGGGCCAGGAACACCTCGGCCGGGTCGAGCAGCGGCCGCTCGAGGTCGTGCCGGCGCTGCTCGTGGCGCTCGACGATGCTCCCGGTGGCGCGCTCGGCGAGCGTCGCGGCGCCGCCCCCGTCGACCACCAGCGCGGTCGCCGGCAGGTAGTCGAACAGCGTCGCGAGAGCGTCGAAGAAGAGCGGCAGGTAGTACTCGATGCCGCCGACCGGCAGGCCCTCGCTGACGCTCTTGTAGACCTGCGAGCGCGTGACGTCGCCCTCGAAGCGCTGGCGGTAGCGGCGGCGGAACTCGCGAATCGCCTCCGGCGTCAGCTCGAACTCGCGGGCGGGCAGGAGCCGGATGCGCTCGAGGCGCTCGCCGGAGCGCTGCGTCTCAGCGTCGAAGACGCGGATGCTCTCGACGTCCTGGTCGTCGAGGTCGACGCGGTACGGCTCGGTGGCGCCCATCGGCCACAGGTCGATCAGCGAGCCGCGCAGCGCGAACTCGCCCGGCGCGGCCACCTGGCCGACGGCCGCGTAGCCGGCCGCGATCAGTCGTTCCCGGAACGCCGGCAGGTCGAGGCGCTCGCCGGCGGCGAGCATCAGCGTGCGGCCGGCGACGAACGCGGGCGGTGGCAGGCGCATCAGCAGCGCCTCGAGCGCCACCACCACGATGCCGCGGGCGAGCGCCGGCAGCGCGGCGAGCGTCGCGAGCCGCTGCGAGGTGATGTCAGGGTGCGGCGAGAAGACGTCGTACGGCAGCGTCTCGTAGTCGGGCAGCGACAGCACCGGCACGTCCGCCGGGGCGTAGAAGCGCAGCTCCTCGGCGAGGCGCTCCGCGGCGCGCGCATCGGCCGCGATCAGCAGCACCGGTCCGGCATGACGCTCGGCGGCGGTCGCGACCGCGAGCGAGGCAGCGCCGGCGTAGAGCTCGCCCCAGCGGACGAGGGGCGTCGCCGCGGAGGGCAGGAGCGGGGTCAGCACGTCGGCCAAGGCGGTCCTCGCGTCGGGCGGAAAAACGGCACAGCCTCCCGGCCGCGTGGGGGCGGCCAGGCCGGGGCGAGAGGATACCGATTGCCGCCGCCGCCGTAACGGCTTGACGGCGCGGGCCGGGCGCGATCAGCCGCTGGCGCTGATCAGCACCGCGTGCAGCACGAGGTCGTTCTCGAAGTAGACCACGAAGCCGGGATAGTCCCAGCGGGTGATGGCCGGCTGGCCGACCGCCGGGTAGCGCGTCGCCGGGGCGCCGTAGCGCGCCTCGACCGCCGACATGTGCATGCCGCGCTCGGGGCGCTCCGCCGCCGGCATCGCCGCCGACTCCGTGGCCGCGGCGCTGGTCGTGGCCGGTGCATCGTCGGCACGCGCCGCGGCGCCGGCCGCGACTACCGCGGCGAGGCTCATGAGGGCGAGGGGCTTCGCGGTCCTGCGCATGACGTCACCTCCGAAGTGACAATATATCACCCGGGCCGGACCGCCCCGGCGGCACGACCCGCCGGAACATGACGCGGTTCGCAGTTCCGGCGGGCCATGCTCTAATCCCCTCATGATCCGGCCCCTCGAGCTCTTCGTCGCGCTGCGCTACGTGCGCTCGCGCGCCACCGGCGTGGCGCTGATCACGTGGCTGTCGGTGATCGGTATCGCCCTCGGGGTCGCCGCGCTGATCGTGATCCTCTCCATCATGAACGGCTTCGAGGCGGAACTGCGCGAGCGGCTGCTCAGCCTGTCGGCGCATGCGACCCTGACGCCGGCTGCCGGCGCCGCATTCGACGCCGAGGCGGTCGCGGCGCGCGTCGCCCGCGAGCCGGGGGTGATCGGCGCCGCGCCGTTCGCCGAGGCGCAGGCGCTGCTGGTCCACGGCGACCGCATGGAGGCGGCGACCGTGCGCGGCGTCGACCCGGCGCGCGAGGGCGGCGTCAGCCTGCTCGCCGGCGCGATGGTCACCGGCGATCTCGAGGCGCTCGGCGCCGGTAGCCAGGCGGTCGTGCTCGGTCGCGGCCTGGCGGTCCAGCTCGGGGTGACCACCGGCGACGAGGTCATGGTGCTCGTCCCAACCACCGGCCCGGCCGGCGAGCTCAGCCCGCGGCTGCGGGCGTTCACGGTGGCCGGGCTGTTCGAGGTCGGTACCCCGGACCACGACTCCGGCCTCGCGCTGGTCGCGCTGGGCGACCTGCGCGCGCTGGCCGGGGAGGGGGCGGCGAACGGGGTGCGGGTGCGCTACGCGGACGTGTTCGCCGCGCCGCGCGCCACCGCCGCGCTCGCCGCCGCGCTCGGCGGCGGGCTCGTCGCCCGCGACTGGACCGTCGAGAACGCCGTCTACTTCCGCGCCATCCGCCTCGAGAAGACCATGATGACCGTGCTGCTGCTGCTGATCGTCGCGGTCGCGAGCTTCAGCATCGTCGCCAACCTCGTGATGGTGGTGCGGGCGAAGCGCACCGACATCGCCATCCTGCGCACGCTCGGGCTCGCGCCACGCGGCATCGTCGGCATCTTCCTCGGCGAGGGCACCGTGATCGGCTGGGCCGGCGCCATCCTCGGCGTCGGCCTCGGCCTGCTGCTCGCGACCTACGTCGAGCCGATCGCGCAGTTCCTGCAGCGCGCGCTGCGCTTCGAGATCTTCTCCGCCGACGTCTACTACGTGACCCGCATCCCGTCGCAGATCGAGCTCGGCGACGTGCTCGGCGCCGCGGTCCTCGCGCTCGTGCTGGCGCTGGCGGCGACGCTGTACCCGGCCCGGCGCGCCGCGCGCACCGAGCCGGCCGAAGCGCTGCGCTACGAATGAACCTGCCCCTCGAGTGGCGGCTGGCGGCGCGCTACCTGCGCGCCGAGACCGGCAACCGGTTCCTGTCGTTCATCTCGCTGGTCGGCGCCGCGAGCGTCGCGCTCGCGGTCGCGGTGCTGCTGACCGTGATGGCGGTCATGAACGGCTTCGACCAGGAGGTCCGCGGCCGGATCCTGTCGATGGCCTCGCACGCGACGCTGAGCGGGCTCGGCGAGCCGCTCGGCGACTGGCGAGCGCTCGGCGTGCGGGTCGCGGCCGAGCCGCACGTGCTCGCGGTCGCGCCGTACGTCGAGGAACGCGCGCTGCTGGCGCACGGCACGCGCGTCAGCGGCGTGCTGGTGCGCGGCATCGAGCCGGGTGCCGAGGTCGCGGTGTCGAGCATCGCCGAGCACGTCGTCGCGGGCCGCCTCGCGGACCTCGTCCCGGGCCGGTACCGCGCGCTGCTCGGCCGGGCGCTGGCCGAGGAACTCGGCGCGCGTCCGGGCGACAGCGTGATGCTGGCCGTGCCGGTCGGTACGGCGACACCGGTGGGGGTCGTGCCGCGCGTGCGGCGCTTCACGGTCGCAGGCATCATCGATTCCGGCTTCTACGAGTTCGACCGCCACGTGCTGCTCGCCGAGCTCGGCGACGCGGCGCGGGTGTTCCGGCTCGGCGAGGACATCACCGGGCTGCGGCTCCGAGTCGACGAGCCGTATGCCGCCGGCCGCATCGTGCACCAGGTCGCGGTCGATCTCGGCGGCGGCTTCACCATCAGCGACTGGACGCGCCAGCATGCCAACTTCTTCCGCTCGATCGAGACCACGAAGTCGATCCTGTTCGTGCTGCTGCTGCTGGTGGTCGGCGTCGCCGCCTTCAACATCGTGGCGACGCTCGTGATGCTGGTGCGCGAGAAGCGCGCGGACATCGCGATCCTGCGCACGCTCGGGCTGCGCCCGCGCAGCCTCGCGACGGTGTTCATCCTGCAGGGCACCGTGATCGGCGTGGTCGGCACGCTGGCGGGGCTCGGCCTCGGCCTGCTGGTGTCGGCGAACCTGACCCGGCTCGTACGCGGGCTCGAGCAGCTGCTCGGCACGACGCTGATCGACGCGCGCGTCTACTTCATCGCCGAGCTGCCGGCGCGGGTCACCGCGGCCGATGCGCTGCAGATCTCGGCGACGGCCTTCGGGCTCGCGATCCTGTCGACGCTCTATCCGGCGCTCAAGGCCGCGCTGACGGCGCCGGCCGAGGCGCTCCGCCATGAGTAGTCCGCCGGCGGTGCTCGAGGCGCGCGGCCTCGTCAAGGAGTTCCGCGAGGGGCCCGCCTCGCTGCGGGTGCTCGCCGGGGTGGATTTCCGGGTCGGCCGCGGCGAGCGGATTGCGATCGTCGGGGCCTCCGGCTCCGGCAAGACGACGCTGCTGCAGCTGCTCGGCGGGCTCGACCTGCCGACCGCCGGGGAGGTCGCCATCGACGGCGAGCCGATGACGGCGCTCGGCGATGCGGCGCGCGGCCTGCTGCGCAACCGTGCCATCGGCTTCGTCTACCAGTTCCACCACCTGCTGCCGGAGTTCACCGCGCTCGAGAACGTCGCGATGCCGCTGCTGGTGCGGCGCGAGCGGGCGGCGAGCGCCTTCGCAGCGGCGCGTGAGCTGCTGGTGCGGGTCGGGCTCGAAGGCCGCCTGACACATCGCCCGTCGCAGCTCTCGGGCGGCGAGCGCCAGCGCGCGGCGGTGGCGCGTGCGCTCGTGACCCGTCCGCCGCTGGTGCTCGCCGACGAGCCGACCGGCAACCTCGACGGCCGCAATGCGCTCGCGGTGTTCGAGCTGATGCTGGAGCTCAACCGCGAGGTGGGCTCGGCGCTCGTGATCGTGACGCACGATGAGCGCCTCGCGGCGCGGCTCGACCGGGTGGTGGTGCTGAGCGAGGGGCGGCTCCTCGAGCGGCCGCGCGAGGGGACTGCCCGCGACCCGGCAAAGTGAAGTATGATCAGCGACTTAGGCCACGAGAGGACCTGAGCGCGCGATGTGGGAAATCATCAAGGCCGGCGGGCCGGTCATGTGGCCGATCATCGCCCTGTCGATCACGGCGGCGGCGATCCTGCTCGAGCGGCTCTGGAGCCTGCAGATCGAGCGCGTCATCCCGCGCGAACTCACCGACAAGGTCTGGAAGCTGGTCGAGGCCGGCCAGCTGACCGACAAGCACGTCGCCGCGCTCGCCCAGAACTCCGCGCTCGGCCAGATCCTCGCGGCCGGCCTCGCCAACCGGCACCGCAGCCGCGAGCAGATCAAGGAAGCGATCGAGGACACCGGCCGGCACGTCGCGCACGAGCTCGAGCGCTTCCTGAACCTGCTCGGCACCATCGCCGCGGTCTCGCCGCTGATGGGCCTGCTCGGCACGGTGATCGGCATCATCATCGCCTTCAACGCGATCACCCACCAGGGCGTCGGCGACCCCAAGGTGCTGTCGGGTGGCATCGGCCAGGCGCTGATCGCGACCGCGGCCGGACTCATCGTCGCGATCCCGTCGCTGATGGCCTACCGCTACCTGCGCGGCAAGGTCGACGCGCTGGTGATCTCGATGGAGAAGGAGGCGCTGAAGCTCGTGCGCGCGCTCGATGAGCACCGCGCCGCCTTCGCGCTGCTCGATGCCGAGCGGCTCGAGCGCCCGGCGCCCGCGAGCGCGGCATGAAGTTCGGCAGCCGCCCGAGCGTCGAGCCGGAGATCAACGTCACCTCGCTGATCGACGTGATCCTGCTGCTGGTGATGTTCTTCATGGTCTCGACCACCTTCCAGGTCGACGGCCGGCTGCAGGTGCACCTGCCCGAATCGAGCGCCGTGCCCGAGACCCGGCCCACGGATCCGGTCACGATCGTGATCGGCGCCGACGGCGCCTACCGGGTCAATGACCGGGCGCTCGTGAACCGCAGCCCCGAGACGCTGCGCGCGGCGCTGGCCAAGGTCGCCGGCGACCCGCACGGCCAGGCGCTGACGATCCGCGCCGACGCGCGCGCCACGCACCAGGCGGTGGTCACCGCGATGGACATCGCCGGGCGCCTCGGCTTCGTGCAGGTCAACATCGCGACCGTCAACCAGCAGCCGGGCGGCTGATCGCCGATGCCGCCCGAGCCGAAGGACGCGACCCACGTCGACGTCTACCTGCGTCTGTTGCGCTACGCGCGCCCGTACTGGCGGGTGTTCGCGCTCGGCGTCGTGGGCATGGCGCTCTCGGCCGCGGTCGAGGCTGCGTGGATGTGGCTCGCCCGCACGTTCCTCGACGGGACTTTCGTCAACCGTGACCCTTCGACGCTGACTCTGGTGCCGGTCGCGATCATCGTCATATTTTTCGTGCGCGGTGTTGGTGACTACGTATCGCAGTACGCCCCAGGCTGGGTTGGGCGCCAAGTGGTAAAGCGCCTGCGCGGTGAGCTCTTCCGCCATTACCTCGAGCTCCCGAGCGCCTTCTATGATCGGAACGCCTCTGCCCAGCTGCTGTCGCGGCTAACGTACAACACCGAGCTGGTCGCAGAAGCAACCACGAATTCCGTCACGGTGATGATCCGCGATTCACTGACGATCGTGGCGCTGCTCTCCTGGGCGTTCTACGTGAGTGCGCGCCTGACCGCCGTTGCCCTGATTGGCGCTCCGTTGATCGGATTGCTTGCGCAGGTGGTGAATAAGGCGATCCGGCGCTATGCCGCCCGAATCCAGGCGTCGATGGGCGACGTCACCCGCGTCGCGAAGGAGGCGCTCGACGGTCACCGCGTGATCAAGGTCTTCAACGCCCAGGACCACGAAGCGCGCGCGTTCGAGGCGGTCATCGAAGCAAACCGCTACCAGAACATGAAGTTGCTGCGGGCGCGAGCCTCTAGCAATCCGACGGTGCAGATGATCGCCTCGATTGCGCTCGCCGCAGTGCTGTACCTGGCGATCCGCGACGTGTTCGCGCACGGCATGTCGGTTGGCAGCTTCTCGTCGTTCATCGGCGCGCTGATCGGAGTCGCGACCGCGCTGAAGCGTCTGGTTGCGGTATTCGGGCCATTGCAGCAGGGCATCGCCGCGGGCCAGAGCTTGTTCGAGATGCTCGACGAGCCGACCGAGCCGCAGGGCGGCGATCGCGCCATTGGGCGCGCTCGCGGCGCGATCGACTTCGACCAAGTCAGCTTCGCCTATGCGGGCAAGGCCGCGGCACTCAGCGACGTGACGCTTAGCGTCGCGCCTGGCGAACTGGTGGCATTTGTCGGGCGCTCGGGCAGCGGCAAGTCAACGCTGGTTAGCCTTGTCGCGCGCTTCTACGACGTCGATTCCGGCAGTGTCCGCGTCGACGGCCATGACGTTCGCGAGTACCCGCTCAAGGCGCTCCGCGACAACGTCAGTCTCGTGACCCAGGACGTCGTGCTGATGGATGGCACGATCCGCGACAACATCGCTTTCAGCCTGCAGCATGCGAACCAGGCCGCCATCGAGCGCGCGGCCCGCGCGGCGCACGTACTGGAGTTCGCGGAGCAGCTGCCGGAGGGCCTCGAGACACGCGTTGGCGACCGCGGCGCGATGCTGTCGGGCGGCCAGCGCCAGCGCATCGCCATCGCGCGGGCGCTGCTCAAGGACGCGCCGATCCTGATCCTCGACGAGGCGACGAGTGCGCTCGACACCGAGGCCGAGCGCATCATCCAGGACGCGCTGACCGAGCTCACCCGCAACCGCACGACGCTCGTGATCGCACACCGCCTGTCGACGATCGAGCATGCGGACCGCATCGTGGTCCTCGACGAGGGCCGGATCGTCGAGAGTGGTACGCACGCCGCGCTACTGGCGCGCGGCGGCGCGTACGCGGCGCTGCACCGCATGCAGTTCAACGCCTGAGCGATGCGCCGCTGGCTCGAGCGGGTCTGGTACCAGGGCGCGGCGGGCGGCTGGCTGCTGGCACCGCTCGGCTGGCTGTTTGGCGCGATCACCGCGGCACGCCGCGTCCTCTACCGGCGCGGCTGGCTCGCGAGCGCGCACCCGGGCAGGCCGGTCGTCGTGGTCGGCAACCTGACCGTCGGCGGCAGCGGCAAGACGCCGTTCACGGCGTGGCTCGCGACGGCACTCACGGCGCGCGGCCTCCAGGTCGGGATCGTCAGCCGCGGCCACGGCGGCAGCGCCACCGGCCCGCTCGAGGTCGGCGCCGGCAGCGACCCGGCGACGGTCGGCGATGAGCCACTGCTGCTCGCGCGGCGTTGCCCGGCGACCGTCGTGGTCGGCCGCGACCGGCTCGCGGCCGCGCGGCAGCTGGCGCCGCGGGTCGACGTGATCCTCGCGGACGACGGCCTGCAGCACTACCGGCTGCGGCGCGACCTGGAATTCCTGGTCATCGACGGCCGGCGGCGCTTCGGCAACGGCCGGCTGCTGCCGGCGGGACCGCTGCGCGAACCCGCCTCGCGCGCGCGGCTGGCGGCGCTGCGCATCCTGAACGGCGGCGTGCCGGCCGCGGGCGAGCTCCCGATGCGGCTCGCGGTCGGGGCCGTGGTCGCGCTTGCCGACGGTACGCGACGGCCGCTCGCGGATTTCGCGGGCCAGCGGCTGCACGCGGTCGCCGGGATCGGTGACCCCGCACGGTTCTTCGCGACGCTGCGCGCGGCCGGGGTGCAGCCGATCGAGCACCCGTTGCCCGATCACGCGCGGCTGCGGCCGGCGGACGTCGCCTTCGGCGACGGCCTGCCGGTGCTGATGACCGAGAAAGATGCCGTAAAATGCCAGGGCTTCCCGGCCGACGGGCTCCACTACCTCGAGGTCGAGGCGGACTTCGCGGCCGACGACGCCAACGCCATCCTCGAGCGCGTGCTGCGGCTCGTGGGCCGCACCTGAGGGCCGCCATGGACTCGAAGCTGCTCGACATCCTCGCCTGTCCGGTCTGCAAGGGGCCGCTGCTGCTCTATCGCCCGACCGGCGAGCTCGTCTGCCGGGCCGACCGGCTCGGCTATCCGATCCGCGACCAGATCCCGGTGCTGCTCGAGGAGGAGGCGAGGCGCCTCGCCGGGGACGACCCGGCGCTCGCCAGCTGATGTTCCGGGTCCTGGTCCCGGCGCGCTACGCCTCGACGCGCCTGCCCGGCAAGCCGCTGCGGCTGATCGCCGGCCGGCCGATGATCGAGCACGTCTACCGTCGCGCGCGCATGGCCGGCGCGCACGAGGTCGTGATTGCCACGGACGACGAGCGGATCGCCGCCGCCTGCCGCGCCTTCGGGGCCGACGTCGCGCTCACGGACGCCGGCCATCCGTCCGGCACCGACCGGCTGGCCGAGGTCGCCCGTACGCGGGGCTACGCGGACGACGACCTCATCGTGAACGTGCAGGGCGACGAGCCGCTGATCGCGCCGTCGAACATCGCCGCGGTCGCCGAACTCCTCGCGGCGCGGCCGCCGGCGGCGATCGCGACGCTCGTGACCCCGATCACCTCGCTCGACGAGTACCTCGACCCGAACGTCGTGAAGGCCGTGCGTGACGTGCGCGGCCGCGCGCTCTACTTCAGCCGGGCGCCGGTGCCGTGGGCGCGCGACGCCGCCGCCGGCGGGCTCGACGACGGGCGGCGCTACGCGACGGCGCTGCGGCACGTCGGGCTCTATGCCTATCGCGCCGGGGCCCTGCGGCAGCTCGCGGCGCTGGCGCCGACGCCGCTCGAGGAGACCGAGCGGCTCGAGCAGCTGCGCGCGCTCGAGCACGGCCTCGAGATCGCGGTGGGCCTCGCGCGCGAGGCGCCGGGGCCGGGCGTCGACACCGAGGCCGACCTCGCGCGCGCCGAGGCCGCGCTCGCCGGCCGCTGAACTCAGCGGCCGGCGAGTCGTGCCGGCAGCGCGTTGCCGCGGGTGATCTCGCGCAGCATCGCCACCGAGCCGCGCGGCGTGCGCCGGAAGCCGTCGCGATAGTCGACCGCGATCAGTCCGAGGCGCGCGTCGAAACCATCCACCCACTCGAAGTTGTCGATCAGCGACCACACGACGTAGGAGCGGACGTCGACCCCGGCCTCGATCGCGAGCCAGGTCTCGCGGATGTGCGCCGCGAGGTAGTCCTGCCGGCCGCGGTCATCGAGCGCGCGGTCGGAGTCGCCGTTCTCGAGGATGTAGACGGGGCGGCCGTAGCGGCGCCCGGCGCCGCGCAGCACCTCGTAGAGCCCGTGCGGGTAGATCGTCCAGCCCATGTCGTTCACGGGCTCGGCCGGCCGCGCCGGATCGCGGTAGCGCACGTCCGGGTGCGTGGGGTCGAGCAGGTGACCCTCGATGTAGATGCGCGTGTAGTAGTTGATGCCGACGTAGTCCTGGGTCCCGGCGAGGCCCGGGATCGGCCGGTCGATGCCGGTGGCGGCGATCCGCATCCGGCCGCTGTCGATGGCATCGAGGAAGTCCCAGTTCCAGGCCTGGGTCACGAGCGCGGCGATCGCACGGTCGGCCGGGTGCCAGTTGCGCAGCGGCGCGAACGCCTGGGTCGCCTGCGTGATCCCGACCTCGACGATCGCGCCGCGTGTGGCCGCGGCCTCGTGCAGCACGCGGTAAGCGAGCGCGTGGGCGGCGAGCAGCGCCGCGTAGACGTCGGCGGTGGCGGCGGCATCAGGACGGTGCTCGAGCGGCGGGTACACGCCGTCGATGTAGCCGCTGTAGAGGTACACCATCGGCTCGTTCAGCGTGCAGAAGTGGCGCACGGCGGGGACGTAGCGCGTGGCCACCGCCCGCACGAAGCGCTCCCAGTGCGCGAGCGCATCCGCCCGCTCCCAGCCGCGCCGGCCGGCCGCATCCGGCTCGAAGAACCAGGCCGGCGCGACGTAGTGGAACAGCGTGACGAACGGCGTGATGCCGTGCGCGCGCATCGTGGCAAAGAGCCGGTCGTAGTAGGCGAGGCCCGCCGGGTCGGGCTCGGTCTGCGACGCGCGGGGGAAGAGCCGCGCCCACTCGATCGAGGTCCGCAGCGCGTTGAGGCCCATGTCGGCGGCCGCCGCCACGTCCTCCTCGTAGTGGCTGTCGAACGCGGCCTTCTGGCGGCGCACGGTCTCGGGCCAGGCGCCGAAGTCGCGGATGTGGCCGGGCAGGGTGGTGCCGAACTCGCGGCCGTGGTCGAAGCGGCCGTTGCGCTCGACCTCGGCCTCGAAGGCGCCCCAGTCGCTCGCCTGGCGCGTCTCGGCCTGGTGGCCGGCCAGCGCCGCGCCCCAGTAGAACTTCGCCGGGAACTCGAGCCGTCGATCCGTGGGCCCCGCGGTGCGCGTCTGCGCGGTCCGGTCCGGCGTGAGGACAGCGAGTGCCACGGCGCCGGCGAGGGTGAGGAGGCCGATCACGAGCAGGGTGTAGCGAGCGATCCGCATCGGCGCCTCCGGTGACGTGCGCGGCATCCTAGCCGCGCCGGCGGTCGCAGCGCGCCTCTCGCCCGCCGAATGCTCGGCCGCCGAAGCTCGCTCCGAGTCTGCAAAAGCTCGCTAAGCCTCTGTATCTAATCAATTAACGACGCCGGCCTCCAAGTACGCCTCATCAGTCCCCGGACCCGCCGGGCGAGCTGGTGACCGGTTGCGCGTCTGCGCCGTTGGCCGACAATGCGGTCGTCCTCTCCGCGAGCCGAGCCCGTGAGCCGCGACCCTGCCCCCGAGACGCTGTCGGTCCTCTTCGTCTGCATGGGCAACATCTGCCGCAGCCCCACCGCGGAAGGCGTCTTCCGGGCCGTCGCGGCACGGGAGGCGCCCGGGCTCGCGCTGCGCGTCGACTCGGCCGGCACACACGGCTACCACGTCGGTGCGGCGCCCGATCCGCGCTCGCAGGCCGCGGCGCGACGTCGGGGGATCGAGCTCGGCGGATTGCGCGCCCGACGCCTGCTGCGCGAGGACTTCACGCGGTTCGACTACGTGCTCTTCATGGACGAGCAGAACCGCGACGACGGGCTGCGCATCGCGCCGTCGCGGCCGACGGCGCGGATCGGGCTCTTCCTGGAATACGCCCCGGCCCTCGGCCGGACCGAGGTGCCCGACCCGTACTACGGCGGCGAGGCCGGGTTCGAGGACGTTCTCGACCTCGTCGAGGAGGCCTCGCGCGGCCTCCTCGACGAGCTGCGGACCCGCGCGCGCTAGACGCCGGGTGGCTCGTGCGGCGTCGGCGCGGCCGGCGGAGCACTGACCGCGATTGGTGCCGGGGCGGGTGCTGCCACCGGCGCCGGGCTCGGGGGCGGTGCCGGCCGTTCCTCATGCGCCGCGGGCGGCTCGTAGGAGGGCGCGGGCTCGGCATGCGTCTCCGCCGGTCGCGAGGCGGCCTGCTGCCGCTCGTAGGCCTCGACGTCGAGCACCGGGAAGCGGCCGGAGTCGCCGATATCCGGCACGGCCGATGCCTCCGCCGCGTGCTCGTCCGTGCGTCCCTCGGGACGACCCTCCGGCCGGCCCTCGGCTCCACCGCCACCGCCGCGGCCGCGACGGCGACCGCGGCGACGACCGCGGCGCTCGCCCGGCGCACGACCTTCGCCGGACTCGCCGCCGGCAGCGCGCGCGGCGTTCCCCTCGGCTCCCTCGGCGGCGGCTGGCGCCGCGCCATTGCCCGACGGCGGTGCCGCCGGCGCCGGCCGGGATTCCTGGCGATTCTCGTGACGCGCCTCCGGGCGGCGACCGTCGCGACGCTCGTCGCGATTGCGCTGGCCTTCCCGCTGGCCGTCGCGCTGGCCGTCACGCGGACGACCGTCCTCGCGTCCGCCGGCGCGCGACTCGTCGCGCTCGCGACCACCGCGCTCGTCGCGGCGGCCACGCTCATGGCGCTCACCGCGCTCGCCGCGCTCCTGTCGCTCGCCGCGATGGCGGCCGTCGCGGCCGCGCTGTTCGTGCCGGTGACGATCGTCGCGATCGCGGTGCCCGCGGCCGCCACGCTCCTCGCGTGGTGCGCGGCCGCTCTCCGGGCGGGCTGCCGGTGCGGGCGGATTGCCCGAGCCAAAGAGCCACACCCAGAGGCGGCGGAAGATGCCCTCGCGGTACGCCGGCGGCGCAGCCACGGGCGCCACTGCCACGGGCGCAGGCTCCGCGGTGGGCGTCCAGACGTTGACCGGCATCGGCGCGGGCTCGGTCGGCATGATCGGCTGCACCGCGGCCGGCTCGACCGCCTTTTTCGGCTCGCTGGCCGGGGTCGCGATCTCGGGCGCCGGCTGCTCGGCGAGCTGGTAGCTGGTCACGGCGTTTTCGGCCAGCCCCGCCTCGTCGTCGCGCACCCGGCGCAGCGAGTAGTTCGGCGTCTGCATGTGCGGGTTCGGCACCAGCACGACCTCGACCTTGTTGCGGTCCTCGAGGTCGCGCAGCCACTCGCGCTTCTCGTTGATCAGGAAGGTCGCGACCTCGACCGGCAGCTGGGCGATGACCTTGGAGCTGCGGTCCTTGCGCGCCTCCTCGCCGATCAGTCGCAGGATCGCGAGCGACAGCGACTCGACGCTGCGGATCGTGCCGAGGCCGACGCAGCGCGGGCAGGTGATGTGGGTCGACTCGCCGAGCGACGGCCGCAGGCGCTGGCGCGACATCTCGAGCAGGCCGAAGCGCGAGATGCGCCCGATCTGGATCCGCGCGCGGTCCATCTTGACCGCGTCGCGCAGCCGGTCCTCGACCGCGCGCTGGTTCTTGGTCGACTCCATGTCGATGAAGTCGATCACGATCAGCCCGCCGAGGTCGCGGATGCGCAGCTGGCGTGCGATCTCGTCGGCCGCCTCGAGGTTGGTGTTGGTCGCGGTGGTCTCGATGTCGGAGCCGCGGGTGGCACGCGCCGAGTTGATGTCGATCGACACCAGCGCCTCGGTGTGGTCGATCACGAGGCTGCCGCCGGAGGGCAGGTTCACCTTGTGCGAGTGCGCCGACTCGATCTGGCTCTCGATCTGGAAGCGCGTGAAGAGCGGCACCTCGTCCGAGTAGTACTTCAGCTTGCGCATCGCCTCGGGCGGCATGAAGCGCTTCATGTACTCAAGCGCGCGCGCATGCGCGCCGTCGTCGTCGCAGAGCACCTCGCCGATGTCGTCCGACAGGTAGTCGCGGATGCTGCGGGCGACCGCGTCGCTCTCCTGGTAGACGAGGAAGGGCGCCTGCCGGTCCTTAGTGGCCGCGTCGATCGCGTCCCAGTTGGTGCGCAGGTTGTCGAGGTCCCACTGCAGCTCTTCGGTGCTGCGGCCGACGCCGGCGGTGCGCACGATCGCGCCCATGCCGTCCGGGATCTGCAGGCCTTCCATCGCCTCGCGCGTCAGGTCGCGCTCCTCGCCCTCGATGCGGCGCGAGACGCCGCCGGCGCGCGGGTTGTTCGGCATCAGCACCAGGAAGCGGCCGGCCAGGCTGATGAAGGTGGTGAGCGCCGCCCCCTTGTTGCCGCGTTCCTCCTTCTCGACCTGCACCACGATCTCCTGGCCCTCGGTCAGGAGCTCGCGGATGTTCATGCGGCCGCCCTGCGGCTGCGCCTTGAAGTATTCCTTAGCGACTTCCTTCAGCGGCAGGAAGCCGTGGCGCTGGGCGCCGTAGTCGACGAAGGCGGCCTCGAGGCTCGGTTCGACCCGGGTGATCCGGCCCTTGTAGATGTTGGCCTTCTTCTGTTCCTTCGACGGAATCTCGATCGACAGGTCGTAAAGCTTCTGCCCGTCAACGAGCGCGACGCGCAGCTCTTCGGCCTGCGTCGCATTGATCAGCATTCTCTTCATGGTCCCCTACTTGGGTATCAGCGGGGGCCGATGCGTGGAGTGCGACGGAAAACGGTCGGAGCGTCGCGAACGATGCGAGGCGGGAGCGGGTCTTGGATGGGGCTTGTGGAGCCATCTTCGGAATCGCGGGCGCGTCGCGGGTCGCTTCCGACCATCGCTCGACGCACCCTGCCTCTAGTCCTTCTTGCGCCCGTTGACCGGTGTCGCGCGGGGCGCCACGGTGCTGTGGCCCTTCCGCGGGCGGCATGGCCGCACGTCCAAGTCATCGGCCGAACGATGGTCCGATCACCCGAGACGGGGGATGGCGGACCAACTAATATGCGGCTGCCGCAACACATTTCGCCGGCCGGACCCCGGGCACCTGCGGTGCGGGCCTTCGAGGCTGGGCGATTCGAGATGCGAGAACCGCGCTGAGGCGTTGGCCACGGAACGCTTCGCGTTACCATGCGCCAGTCGCCTGACGGACCGTGAAGCTACCAGATCTCTGTCGGTAAATCAATGTCTTACGAAACGAAGGCCGCGGCACCCGCGGCCCTGCCTCGCGCGGCCCACGTGGCAGTGCCCGAAGGCGAGGAAGGCCAGCGCCTCGACAACTGGCTGCTGCGGCATCTGAAGGGCGTGCCGCGCTCGCGCGTGTACCGGCTGCTGCGCAAGGGCGAGGTACGCGTGAACGGCAAGCGCGCGAAGCCGGAGTACCGCGTGGCGGCGGGCGACGACGTGCGCCTGCCGCCGGTGCGCGTCGCCTCGCCGGACGAGCCGAGGCGCGTGCCGGACCGGCTGATCGAGGCCGTCGAGGCTGCGGTGGTGCACCAGGATCCCGAGGTGCTGGTGATCGCGAAGCCCGCCGGTCTCGCCGTGCACGGCGGCAGCGGGCTCGCCTTCGGCGTCATCGAGGCGCTGCGTGCCTCGCGGCCGGACGAGTCGCTCGAGCTCGCGCACCGCCTCGACCGCGACACGAGCGGCCTGCTGCTGGTCGCGCGCACCCGCGCGGCGCTGCGCACGCTGCATGCGCTGCTGCGCGAGGGCAAAGTCGAGAAGCGCTACCTCGCGCTCGTGCAGGGACCGTGGAACCTCGGCAAGAAGGTCATCGACGCGCCGCTCGCGACCGGTGCCCGGCGCGCCGGCACCCGCCACGTGCGGGTCGAGGCCGAGGGCAAGGCCGCCGACTCGACCTTCGAGCCGGTCGACTTCTTCGGCTCGCGCGCGACGCTGATGGAGGTGCGCCTCGGCACCGGCCGCACGCACCAGATCCGCGTGCACGCGGCGCACGCCGGCCACCCGGTCGCCGGCGACGACAAGTACGGCGACCGTGAATACAACGCCGAGATGGCGGGGCTCGGGCTCAACCGGCTCTTCCTGCACGCGCAGTCGCTGAGCTTCGAGTGGCCGAGCGGCAAGACCTTCGCGGTCAGCCAGCCGCTGCCCGAGGAACTCGCGCGCGTCCTCGAGGCGCTCGCCGCCACCCGCCGCCGCACCCGCAGCCGGAGCCGTCGCCGATGACGACCAAGGACCTGCTGTTCGCGAACAACCGCGCCTGGGCCGCCGCGACGCTGGCGCGTGACCCGGCGTTCTTCGACAAGCTCAAGAACCAGCAGTCGCCGGGCTACCTGTGGATCGGCTGCGCCGACAGCCGCGTGCCCGCCAACGAGATCGTCGGGCTGCTGCCGGGCGAGATGTTCGTGCACCGCAACGTCGCCAACGTCGTCGTGCACACGGACCTCAACTGCCTGTCCGTGATCCAGTACGCGATCGACGTGCTCGGCATCAACGAGATCATCGTCACCGGCCACTACGGCTGCGGCGGCGTGATCGCGGCGCTCGAGCAGCGCCGGCTCGGGCTCATCGACAACTGGCTGCGCCACATCCAGGACGTGATGCGCCGGCACGAGGCGCTGCTCGCGCCGCACGGTGCGCAGGCGGAGCGCGCGCGGCTGCTGTGCGAGCTCAATGTCATCGAGCAGGTCGGCAACGTCTGCCAGACCTCGATGGTGCAGGAGGCCTGGGGCCGCGGCCGCGACGTGATCGTGCGCGGCTGGATCTACGACGTCGCCGACGGGCTGCTCAACGACCTCGGCGTGCGCGTCGGGCGCGACGACTCGCTGGCGCTGACCCAGGAGCGGGCGCTGCTCGCGGCGGCCGAGCGCGCCCGCGTCCGCGCTACAGCACGCTGAGGCCGGCGCGGCCGAGCGCGCCGGCGAGCCAGATCAGCGGCAGTCCGACCAGCGCGGTCGGATCGACCGTCTCGATCGCCTCGAAGAGCGCGACCCCGAGTCCCTCCGAGCGGAAGCTGCCGGCGCAGTCGAGTGGCGCGTCGCGCTCGACGTAGCGCTCGATCTCGGCGCGCGGCAGCGTGCGAAAGCGCACCCGCGTGCGGTCGGTGTGGGTCTCGGGCGCCGCTCCCGGGCGGGCGACCGCGACCGCGGTGTGGAAGATGACCACCTGGCCACTCGCGTCGGTGAGCTGCCGCACCGCCTGCGCCGGCGTGCCGGGCTTGCCGAGCGCCCGGCCGGCGCACTCGGCGACCTGGTCGGAGCCGATCACGACCGCGCCCGGGTGCCGGGCCGCGACCGCGGCGGCCTTGGCGAGCGCGAGTCGCGCGGCGAGCGCAGCCGGGGCCTCGCCCGGGAGCGCGGCCTCGTCCACGCCCGGTGCCTCGACCTCGAAGTCGAGACCGAGGCGGCCGAGCAGCTCGCGGCGGTAGCGGGAGGTGGAGGCGAGGATCAGGGCGGGGGGCGCAGCGGGCATCGGGGGGTCCGGATCGGGCGGTGCATCAAGTCTTGCAAATCAACGCGTTGCGGCGGGATTCGCTTTGACAGCGGCGAGGGGCGTCACTATGATACGCGGCCCTATGGCGAGGCCCCTTGAAGACCCGCTGGACGTGGGGCCGCTCGCGGCCCACGGCACGCAGCTCGAACGCGACTTCCCGGTCGAGACGTTCGCGCGCCTGCGCGAGAGCCTGTCGCGCCCGGGCGGGCGCGCCGTCGCGCAGTTCCGCTTTCACACGGCCGGCGCCTATCCCGCGCTCGAGGGCTCGGTCCGGGCGCGTGCCTGGCTCACGTGCCAGCGCTGCCTGCAGGAATTCGAGGCGACGCTCGAGTCGCCGGTGAGGGTGGCCTTCGTCGGCCGCGACGCGGAGTCGAGCCGCGTGCCGGACGAGTACGACGCGGTCACCGCGCCGGGCGGGCGGATCGGCCTGTCGGAGTTCGTCGAGGAAGAGCTGCTGCTCGCGCTGCCGCTCGTGCCGATGCACCCGACGCCGGCGGACTGCGCGCTGTCGCTCGCCGCCGAGGGCGAGGCGGAGGCGCCGCGCACGCCGGCGCGGCCCGTCTCGCGGCCGGTCACGCGACCGTTCGCGGATCTGCGCGAACTGATGAAGCGCTAGTTTTCGGATACCAGGAGCAGGAATCATGCCGGTCCAGAAGAGCAGAAAGACGCCGTCCAAGCGCGGCATGCATCGTTCGCACGATCACGCCACCGCGCCGGCGCTGTCGGTCGACCCGACCTCGGGTGAGACGCACATGCGCCACCGCGTCAGCCGCGACGGCTACTACCGCGGCAAGAAGGTCATCGACACCCCGGTCACCCCGACCGAGGAATAGGTCCGCCGCGGACTTGGTCCGCGCCGAACCTGTCCGCCGCCGCGTGCCGACCCGAGTCCGGATTGCCGTCGATGCGATGAGCGGCGATGCGGGCGCGCACGTCTGCGTGCCCGGTGCGCTCGCCGCGCTCGCCGAGAGCGAGGACCTCGAGCTCGTCCTGGTCGGCGCGCCGGCCGTCATCGAGCCGCAGCTCGAACGCCTCGCGCCGGCCACCCGCTCGCGCATCCAGGTGCGCGCCGCGACCCAGGTGGTCGCGATGGACGAGGCGCCGCGCGAGGCGATCCGCCGCAAGAAGGATTCCTCCCTCAGGGTCGCGATCGACCTGGTGGCGGCGGGCGAGGCCGCCGCCTGCGTCAGCGCCGGCAACACCGGTGCGCTGATGGCCACCGCGCACTTCGTGCTCGGCATGATCCACGGCGTCGAGCGACCGGCGATCGTGGCACGCGTGCCGGCCGAGGGCGGCCACACGTTCATGCTCGACCTCGGCGCCAACGCGGCCGCGACCGCCAGCCAGCTCTGCCAGTTCGCGGTGATGGGCGCGGTGGTCGCCGCCGACCTCGCGGCGCGGCCGCGGCCGCGGGTCGGGCTGCTCAACATCGGCAGCGAGGACATCAAGGGACACGCGCTCGTGCAGGAGGCGCATGAACGGCTGCAGCGCGGCCGGCTCAACTACGCCGGCTTCGTCGAGGGCGGCGACATCTTCACCGGCAAGGTCGACGTCGTGGTCACCGACGGCTTCACCGGCAACGTCGCGCTCAAGACCATGGAGGGCCTCGCGCGCATGATCGGCGGCGCGGTGCGCAGCGAGTTCACGGCCTCGCCGTGGCGGCGCCTCAGCGCGCTCGCGGCGGCCGGCGCGCTCGGCGGCCTGCGCCGGCAGCTCGATCCGCGGCGCTACAATGGCGCGAGCATGGTCGGGCTCCGCGGCATCGTGATCAAGAGCCACGGCGGCGCGGACGCGACCGCCTTCGCGCACGCAGTGCGCGTCGCCGCGGTCGAGGCGCGCAACGGCGTGCCGACCCAGATCAGCCAGGAACTCGAAGCACAGGCGGCCTGACATGTACGCACGCATTGCCGGCACCGGACGCTACCTGCCCCCGAAGGTGCTGACGAACGCCGATCTCGAGAAGATGGTCGACACCACCGACGAGTGGATCCGCACCCGCACCGGCATCCAGCGCCGGCACATCGCCGGGCCGGACGAGACGACCTCGTCGATGGCGACCGAGGCGGCACGCAACGCGATGGAGATGGCCGGCGTCGGGCCGCGCGACATCGACCTCGTGGTGGTCGGCACCACCACCCCCGACGTGGTGTTCCCGAACGTCGCGACGCTGGTGCAGGCGAACCTCGGCATCCGCGATACGCCGGCGTTCAGTCTCGAGACTGCCTGCTCGGGTTTCGTCTACGCGCTCGGCATCGCCGACAAGTTCATCCGCCTCGGCGACTCGAAGTGCGCGCTCGTGATCGGCGCCGAATGCATCACCCGGCTGGTCGACTGGACCGACCGCGGCACCTGCGTGCTGTTCGGCGACGGCGCCGGTGCCGTGATCCTGAAGCCGTCCGAGGAGCCGGGCATCCTGACGACCATCCTGTCGGCGGATGGCGCCTACGGCGACCTGCTGAGCTACCCGTACGGGGTCTCGAAGGGCTTCGACCAGCTGCGCGCCGGGGCGCCGGCGGCGATCCAGATGAAGGGCAACGAGGTCTTCAAGGTCGCGGTGAACACGCTGTCGCGGCTCGTCGACCAGACGCTCGCCAAGGCCGGCATCGACCGCGAGGCGATCGACTGGCTGGTCCCGCACCAGGCGAACCTGCGCATCATCCAGGCCGCGGCGAAGAAGCTCGAGCTGCCGATGAAGCAGGTGGTCGTGACCGTCACCGACCACGGCAACACCTCGGCCGCCTCGATCCCGCTCGCGCTCGATACGGCGGTGCGCGACGGCCGCATCAAGCGCGGCCAGACGCTGCTGCTCGAGACCTTCGGCGGCGGGTTTACGTGGGGATCGGCGCTCGTGCGCTATTGAGCCCGGGGTGTGCCCCGGGTACGCGCAGACGCGCGGGCGGGCGGGGATCAGGCGCCCGGGCGTCGGACGCGCTGGCGCCAGGTCTGAAGCGGGTCCCAGCCGCCGGCGCGCTCCGGGCTCGCCTTGGGCCGGGCCCGGGAGGCCTTGCCGCCGTCGCGCACCCGCTCGCGCCACACCGCCGCCGCGTCCCAGCCATCCTGGGCGGGCGCATCGGTGAACGGGGTGGGGGCTCGGCGGGCGGCGTGATCCATGGGTACATCCCTTCCCTAGGATTAGTGGAAAGTCTTAGACCATACTATGGGACCCGGATGTCCGGCACATGTGCGGGAAATCACAGTTTGGTGACCTCGATATGTCGTTTTTGAGCAACCGATTTCGGTCTGCCACGATCGCCCTCGCGCTCCTGCCCGGGATCGCGGCAGCCGCGACGCTGCCGCTGCCGGCGGATGGCGACCTGGTCGGCGAGTACGCCGAGGCGACGGCCAGCCGGGACGACACCCTGATCGACCTCGCCCGGCGCTACTCGCTCGGCTACGAGGAGGTCGTGAACGCCAATCGCGACGTCGATCCGTGGCTGCCCGGCGAGGGCACGCGCGTGCGGCTGCCGCTGCGGCGGGTGCTGCCGGATGCGCCGCGCGAGGGGATCGTCATCAACCTGCCCGAGCACCGTCTCTACTACTACCCGCCGGCGAAGCCGGGCGAGCCGCGGGTCGTCGTCACCTATCCGGTCAGCGTCGGCAAGATGGACTGGTCGACGCCGCTCGGGGTCACCCGGATCGCGGCCAAGATCAAGGACCCGCCGTGGTACCCGCCGGAGTCCGTGCGCGCCGAGCACGCCGCGCGCGGCGACATCCTGCCGAAGATGATCCCGCCCGGCCCCGACAACCCGCTCGGGCTCTACGCGATGCGGCTCGCGATCCCCGGCGGCTCGTACCTGATCCACGGCACCAACAAGCCTGCCGGCGTCGGCATGCAGGTCACGCACGGCTGCATGCGGCTCTACCCCGAGCACATCGAGGAATTCTTCAAGATGGTGGCGGTGGATACGCCGGTGCGGATCGTCAACCAGCCGCAGAAGGTCGGCTGGAGCGAGGGGCGCCTCTACGTCGAAGTGCACCCGCCGCTCGAGGCGACCTCGAGCGCCGTCGTCGAGCCCGACCGCAACTCGCTCGCGCGCCTCGTCGCGAACGCGGTGCGCAGCCGGCCCGCCGGCCCCGTGACCTGGGCGCGCGCCGAGGGCGCGTTCGAGGCGGCGACCGGCATCCCGGTCCGCGTGACCGAGGACGGCCGGGCACTCTCGGCGAGTCGCTAGCGGGCAGGGCGCGCCGCGCGAGCGGCGCGCTCGGCGAGCTCCGCCTCCAGACCCTCGACCGCCGCCGCGAGTGCCTCGGCCTGCGCGGCGAGCGACCCGCCGTCGCCCCCCGCGGCGCGTTCGAGCGCGTGCGCGAGGTCGCGGACCCTGAGCGCCTGGATCACGTCGGCCCCGCCGCGCAGCGTGTGCGCGGTGCGCGCGAGGGTCGCGCGGTCCGCCGCCGCGGCCCGCAGCGACGCGGCGACCCCGCGGAGCGTGTCGAGCGCGATGCGCACCAGGCGCTCTAGGAACTCCGGGCGGCCGGCGTAACGCGCCTCGAGCGCCACCCAGTCGACGTGGCCGCCCGCCGGTTGCGCGTCAGCCACCGGCGGGCCTCCGCCGGGCGCGCTCCCGCACGAGGCTCGCCAGCGCGTCGAGGTCGAGCGGCTTCGTCACCAGCGTGACCATGCCGGCGGCGAGCCCGAGCCGGTGCTCCTCGGCCTCGTGGTGCGCGGTCTGGCCGATGACCGGCAGCGTGGGATCGAGGAGGCGGATCTGGCGCGTCGCCTCGTAGCCGTCGATCTCCGGCATCTGCACGTCCATGAGCACGACGTCGTAGGGACGTCCATCGGAGGCGGCGACGCGCGCGATCGCCTCCCGACCGTTGACCGCGGCGACGACCTCGGCGCCCTCGCCGCCGAGCGCGTCCTCGAGCACGGCGCGGTTGAGCGCGTTGTCCTCCACGGCGAGCACGCGCAGCCCGGCGAGCCGCCCGCCGGCACCGGCCACCGCCGCGGCCGGCGCCGGCGCGCTCGAGGGCGCCGCGGCCGCCTCGAGCGGCACGCGCAGCGTGAAGGTGCTGCCGCGGCCCGGGGCGCTCTCGACCTCCAGGCTGCCGCCCATCAGCCCGGCCAGGCGCCGGCTGATCGCGAGCCCGAGCCCGGTGCCACCGAAGCGCCGTGCCGTGCCGCTGTCCGCCTGCTCGAACGGATCGAACAGCCGCTCGAGGTCCGTCGCCGCGATGCCGATGCCGGTGTCGCGGACGCCGTAGCAGAGCGTCTCGCCCTCGACCCGGAGGCTCACCGCCACCATGCCCTCGACCGTGAACTTGATCGCGTTCGACAGCAGGTTCAGGACCACCTGCTCGATGCGGGCCGGGTCGCCGCGCACGTACGCCGGCAGGTCGGCCGCGATCTCGCGGCGCAGTTCGAGTCCCTTGAACTCGGCGGAGGAGCCGAGCATCGCGACCGCTTCCTCGACCGGCCGTGCCGGCGCAAACGCCGTCGACTCGAGCTCGAGCTTGGCGGCGTCGAGCTTGGAGAGGTCGAGGATGTCGTTGACCACGGTCAGCAGCAGCCGCCCGGCCTCGAGGATGCGCGTGAAGGCGAGGCGCGTGCGCGAGTCGTCGCTGTCGCGCAGGCCCACCTGGGCGATCCCGAGCACCGCGTTCAGCGGCGTGCGGATCTCGTGGCTCATGTTGGCGAGGAAGGTCGACTTGGCGCGCGCGGCGCCCTCGGCGGCGGCGCGGGCCTGCTCGAGCTCCGCCGTGCGGTGGTTGACGAGCTCCTCGAGGTGGTGGCGGTGCCGCCCGAGCTCGGCCTCGGCACGGCGCTGCTCGGTCACGTCGCGTGCGCTTACCACGGCGCCGCTGACGCGGCCGTCGGCATCGCGGATCGGCGCGAAGGTGCCGCTGCCCACCCAGCTCGCGCCGCTGTCCTTGCGGCGGATGCGGAAGATCTCGTTGGTGGCGGACTCGCCGCGCAGCGCGCGCGGCACCGCCCAGTCGTCCGGCCCCGCCGGCGCGCCGTCCACGCGCGCGATCTCGAACAGCTGCGGGTAGTTGCCGAGCTGCGCCGCGCACTCCGCGCGGCTCGCGAAGCGATGGAAGCGCACGAACGCGTCGTTGAACTCGACCACCCGGCCGTCGCGGTCGCAGATGTAGACCGCGTCGCTCATGGCGTTGAGCGCCGCCTCGAGCGTGGCACGACCGGCGAGCACCACATCGCTCGCGAGCTTCGCGGTGGTGATGTCCTCGCTGATGATCACCACCTCGCCCTCGGCGGGTCGATAGACCGTGCGGCGCTTCCAGCGCCCGAGCCGCGCCCAGCGCTGCTCGTAGGTCAGCTCGCGCCCGTGGCGCGCGACCTCGGTCAGCCGGTCGAGCTCGCCGGGATGCTCGGACCAGTAGCCGGGCTCGAGCTCGCCGAGCAGGCGGCCGGCAATGTGGCGGTGGCCGAACGAGGCCTCCCAGGCGCGGTTGACCCTGAGGAACTGCAGGTCGGTCACGCGCTCGCCGCGCATCGCGAGGCGGCAGTGCGCGACCGCGATCGGCAGGTGCTGGAACAGGGTGCGGAACGACTCCTCGCTCTGCTCGAGCGCGGCGAGCGCGCGCCGCGCCTCGGTGATGTCGACCAGCGAGGTCAGCAGGCACTCCACGCCGCGGTGCCGTACCGGCTCCACCGACATCACGAAGTGCCGCGGCACGTGGCCGCCGATCGCCACGTCGAGCTCGTAGTCGCGCACCACGCCGTCGCGGCGCAGCGTGCGCAGCAGGAAGTCGCGGTCGTCGGCGTGGGTCCAGAAGCCGATGCCGGCGGTGGTCTTGCCGACGAGCTCGCTGCGGCGCCGGTTCAGCAGCCGGCACAGCGCCGGGTTGACGTCCATCACCCGGCCATCGTCGGCGCGCGTCAGCGCGAGCCCGGTCGGGCTGATCGCGAAGATCTGCAGCGCCGAATCGGAGTCGATCGAGCGGCGCGCCTCCCGGCCAGGGGGCTTCGCGGCGCGCGGCTGCGGCACGCGCTTCGGCGCACGCGCGGGAGCGGCGCGTGCCTTTCCGCCCCGCGGGCGCTTGGCCGGCGCGGCGGTGCCCGCGGACTGGCGCGCGCGGCGCGGGCTCTTCGTGCGGCGGGTTCGCTTCGGCAACTCGACTCCCGATTCGATCGGACGGCCGCGCCCCCGGGCGTGGCGCTCGAGGCTAGGGTGCGGAACCGGCGTGCGCCATGCCGCGCCCTGCCGCGAGCTCGAGGCCCGCGGCCGCGGTCGCGAATGGGCGCAGCACCGCGGCGACCTGCGCGGGCGCCACCACGTGCGGCAGGTGGCCCTCGGCCTCGAGCGTGACGAGCGCCGCGCGCGGAATCGCGCGCTCGACGTAGGCGGCGACACTCGGCGGCACGGCCGCGTCGCGGCGCGACTGCAGCAGCAGCGTCGGCTGGCGGATCGCGGCGAGCTCGGCACGGTGATCGGACTGGAAGATCGCGCACAGCACCGTCAGCGCATGCGACGGAGGGATGCTCTTCAGCGAGCGCGCGAAGTCGCGCGCGAGCTCCGGGCGGTCGTCGTTCGCCATCATCAGCGGCGCGAACTGGTCGGCCCAGCCGGCGTAGTTCTCCTCGATCGCGCGATAGAGCTGCGCGAGGTCCTCGTCGGTGAAGCCGCCGTGGTAGCCCGGTTCGTCGAGGTAGCGCGGCGAGACGCTGAGCAGCGCCAGGCGCTCGAAGCGACCGGGCGCCTCGATCGCGGCCAGTGCCGCGATCATGCCGCCGACCGAGTGGCCGACGAGCACCGCGCTCCGCAGGTCGAGCGCCGCGGCGATCTCGACGAGGTCGTGCGCGTAGGCGCGCAGCGACAGGTAGCGGTGCTGCACGAACGCCGACGGGTCCGCGCCGCCGGTGCCGGCGTTGTCGATGAGCACGACGCGGAAGTCGCGCTCGAAGGCCGCCGCGACCGGCAACCACACGGACTGGTCCGTGCCGAAGCCGTGCACGAAGACGATCGTTCGCGTGGCCGTTCCCTGGCCTCGAATCCGCACGTTGTGTCGGGCTAGCGGGTCCGCCTGCTCCATGGACCACTCGAGTCGTCGCTGCCGGTGAGAGCCAGAGCATAGCGCGCGGCAACGCGCGACGGCCGGCACTCAGGGATTCTTAAGTCTGGCGCCGGGGGTGTCGCGCCGGACGAGTTCGCCCAAAAAGAAAAAGCCGCGGCAGGCCGCGGCTTCTTCGAGCATCGCGCGGCCAGGGCCGCGCGGTGCGGGTCGACGATTACTTCGAGACCGACTTCTTGAACATGCGGTCGATCTTCTCGTTCGTCGCGTCGCAGCACTGCTGGCTGGCCTGGGCAGCCGAGGCCGCCGCGTCCGCCTTGCTCTGCGCCTGCTGGGCAGCGGTCTGCGCAGCCTGGGCAGCGCGCGCGGCGCTGTCGGCAGCGGCCTTCGCGCTGTCCTGGCTCGACTGCAGCTTGCTGACCTGCGTCTTCAGGTCGTCGATCTGGGCCTGGATCGGCTTCAGGTCGGTGCAACCGGCCGCGAACATCACGCAGAGCGCCGCCGCGGCAGCCGTGAGCATCTTGGTCATGAATAACTCCCTTCTTCTTGCTGACAACCTAGGACACGCCGCGACCGGCTTCAGGCCGGGCGGGGACGCGGCTCGCGCGCCACTTCGGGAGCGGAATCTACCCGATTACGTCACGTCGCACCATTAGCTTTCGGCGTCGTCGCTGTTCGCCGACAGCGGGATTTTCCGCTGTCTGAACGGGCGCTGAATGTGCGCGGCCTTTTTTTCCCGCGTGCCGCAGTCGCCGCCGTGCAGCGTGCTCGCGCGTGCTCGGCGCGCGGCGCGCTGCGCGCGCGCACCGAGCGATGCAGACGCGGCGCACGGTGCGTGCGGCGCGCGTGCCGGCGTGTCGCAGCGATGCCGGCGTACGCCGCCGACACGGCCTGCTGCGCGTCGTGGTGGCCGGTCGCGGTGATGCCGGCTCAGCCACGTGAGCGGGCAGCGGGCAGCGGGGGTGAGGCGAGGGGCATTCCCGGGCCTGGGTTGCCAGACCCCGGGGACTGGATATAATCACAGCTCGCTGTATGCCCATACAGGTGATGCCATGACCGACCTGACCCCGCGCCAGCGCCAGATCCTCGACTTCATCCGCGAACAGGTGGAGGAGTCGGGCATGCCGCCCACGCGGGCCGAGATCGCCTCCGCGCTCGGCTTCAAGTCGGCGAATGCCGCCGAGGAGCACCTGAAGACGCTGAAGCGCAAGGGCGTCATCGACCTCGTGCCGGGCGCCTCGCGCGGCATCCAGCTCAAGGACACGCTGCGTGACCAGATCGGCCTGCCACTGATCGGCCGCGTCGCTGCCGGTCGCCCGATCCTCGCCGAGGAGCACATCGAGGCCCGTTACCAGGTCGACCCGAAGCTCTTCAACCCGCGGCCGCACTACCTGCTCAAGGTGCAGGGCATGTCGATGAAGAACATCGGCATCCTCGATGGCGATCTCGTCGCCGTGCATCGCACCCCGGAGGTGCGCAACCGCCAGATCGTCGTCGCGCGCCTCGAGAACGAGGTCACGGTCAAGCGCTACCGCCAGGAAGGCTCGGTCGTGTGGCTGCTGCCCGAGAACACCGACTTCGAGCCGATCCGGGTCGACCTCAAGGAGCAGTCGGTGCTGATCGAGGGCGTCGTGGTCGGGGTCCTGCGCCGGGGTAACCGGACCGAGTTCCTGCAGTAACGGCGCCGCGGTGCGCACGGACGGGACGGGCGGTGAACGGGTCGCTCGAAGCGCTGCTGGCCGGCGCGGCACTGTGGCGGGCACGCGGCGAGGCTGAGGCCGATCCCGAGGGCCACCTGCCGAGCGGCTGGCCGAAGCTCGACGAGGAGCTGCCGGGCCGCGGCTGGCCGCTCGGCACGCTGATCGAGTTCCTGCTCCCGGAAGCCGGCGCCGGCGAGCTCACGCTGCTCAGGCCCGCGCTCGCGGCGCTCGCCGCGGAGTCCGCCGATGCCACCCGGCGCTGGCTCGCCTGGATCGCCCCGCCGCACGCCCCGTATGCCCCGGCGCTCGCGCAGAGCGGCATCCGCGCCGACCGGCTGCTGCTGATCAGCGCCGAGCGCACGCCGGATCGCCTGTGGGCCATCGAGCAGGCACTGCGCTCGGGCAGCTGCGCTGCCGTGCTCGCCTGGCTCGACACCGCCGACGACCGCTGGCTGCGCCGCCTCAAGCTCGCTGCGGAGACCGGTCGCACGCTCGCCGTGCTGCTGCGCCCGGCGCGCCGGCGCGCGGCCGCCTCGCCGGCGAGCCTCAGGCTGCTGCTCGAGCCGACGCCGGCGGGCCTCGACGTCGTGGTGCTCAAGAGCCGCGGTCGGGGCCCGCTGCGCGTGCGCGACGTGCTCGGTCCGTAGCCGGCCATGTCCCCCGCGCCGCGCCGCAGGGCAGCCTCCCCGCCGGAGCGCGGCCGGACCCGCGATCTTTTCGAGGCGCCACGGCCGGTGCCGTCCGTTCCGGCACCGGCCGCGCCGGTCCCGCGCACCCGGCCCGTACCGCGCCAGCTGTGGCTCGCGGTGCGCCTGCCGGCCCTGCCGCTCGTCGCGCTGCCGCGCGAGGCGAGCGGGCCCTGGGCCGTGGTCGCCGACGACGGGCCGCGCCGCGTGCTCGTCGCGGCGAACGCCGCCGCGGCACGCCACGGCCTCGCGGCCGGCCAGGCGCTCAACGCGGCGCGCGCGCTCGTCCCGGTGCTCGAGGTCGCCGCCCGCGACACCGCCGCCGAGGCCCGCCACCTCGAGCAGCTCGCACGCTGGGCGATCGGCCTCACGCCGCTCGTCAGCCTCGAGCCACCGGACGGCCTGCTGCTCGAGGTGCAGGGGAGCCTGCGGCTCTTCGGCGGCATCGACGCGCTGCTGCGCCGCGCCGCCGCCGACCTCGAGGCGCGCCGCGAGACCTTCGCACTCGCGGTCGCACCGACCGCGCGCGCCGCGACCTGGTTCGCGCGCGCGGCGCACGGCACCGTGGTCGAGTCGGCGGCGACGCTCGCCGGCGCACTCGGCCGCCTGCCGCTCGCGGTCGCCGGCTGGCCGGCGCGCACGCTCGAGGACTGCGCGCGGCTCGGCCTCGCGACGCTGGGCGAGCTGCGGCGCCTGCCGCGCGACGGCCTCGCGCGGCGCTTCGAGCCGGGCGTGCTCGCCGCGCTCGACGAGGCCTTCGGCCTCGTGCCCGCGCCGCGGCGCCGGCACGTGCCCCGCGAGCGCTTCGTGGAGCGCCTCGAGCCCGAGGCCGAGCTCGAGCACGTCGCCGCGCTCGAGCCGTGCTGCGCGCACCTGCTCGCGCGGCTCGAGCGCTTCCTGCGCGTCCGCGACGCTGGCGTGGCGACGCTCGCCTTCACGCTGCTGCACCGCGACCACCCGCCGACCGTGGTTCGCCTCGGCCGCGCGCTGCCGGCGGCCGATGCCGCCGAGTGGCGCGGCCTGCTCGGCGAGCGCCTCGGGCACGTGTCGCTGCCGGCACCGGTGCGCGCGATCGTGCTGCGCTCCGGCGCCGCGGCGGCGGTGGGCGGCACGACCGTGGATCTGCCCGGCTGCGGCGGCGGCGGCGCGGCCGCGGCCGCGGGCGCGCTGCGGCTGCTCGACCGGCTGCGGGCGCGGCTCGGCGAGGAGGCGGTCAGCGGCTTCGGGCTGGTCGCCGAGCACCGCCCGGAGGCGGCGTTCCGGCGCCTCGCGCCGGGGCCTGCGGCGGCGCGGGCCGGGACGGTGCCGGCGCTGCCGGCCGCGCCGCGGCCGCTGTGGCTGCTCGCGACGCCCGAGCCGCTCGCGCTCGCTGCCGGCCGGCCCGCGCGCGGCGGCCGGCTCGCGCTCGAGTCGGGCCCCGAGCGCATCGAGAGCGGCTGGTGGGACGGCCTGCCGGTCGCGCGCGACTACTACGTGGCCCGCACCGCGGGCGGCCTGCGGCTCTGGATCTACGCCGATCGCGCGGCCAGCGGGCCGCGACGCTGGTTCCTGCACGGCCTGTTCGGCTGAGCGCATGGCCGCGCCGGACTACGCGGAGCTGCATGCGCTCTCGAACTTCACGTTCCTGCGCGGCGCCTCGCACCCGGAGGAGCTGGTCGAGCGCGCCGTCGAGCTCGGCTATCGCGCGCTCGCGCTGACCGACGAGTGCTCGCTCGCCGGCGTCGTGCGTGCGCACGTCGCGGCGCGCGCCGGCGGCCTGCCGCTGCTGATCGGCAGCGAGCTCGCGCTCGCCGACGGGCCGCGGCTCGTGCTGCTCGCCACCGACCGGGCCGCCTACGGCCGGCTGGTGGCGCTGCTGACCCGCGGCCGGCGCGCGGCGCCGAAGGGCCGCTACCACCTGACGCGCGCCGACCTCGACGCCGCACTGCCGGCCGGGTGCCTCGCGCTGTGGCTGCCGGGCGCGGTCCCCGATGCCGCCGACGGCCGCTGGCTGCGCGAGCGCTTCGGGCGCGACGCCTGGCTCGCGGTCGAGCTCAATGCCTCGGGCGGCGACCGCGCGCGGCTCGCCGCGCTCACCGCGCTCGGCGCCGCGCTCGGCCTGCCGGCGGTCGCGAGCGGCGACGTGCACCTGCACCGGCGCGAGCGCCAGCGGCTGCAGGACGTGCTGACCGCGGTGCGCCTCGGCGTCACGGTCGATGCGGCCGGGCACGCGCTCTACCCGAACGCCGAGCGCTGCCTGAAGCCGCGCGAGGAGCTGGCGCGCCGCTACCCGGCGGCCCTGCTCGCCGCGACGCTCGCGGTCGCCGAGCGCGCGACGTTCTCGCTCGAGGAGCTGCGCTACGAGTACCCCGAGGAGCTGGTGCCGGCCGGCCACACGCCGACCAGCTGGCTCGCGGCGCTGACCGAGCGCGGCCTCGCGCGGCGCTTCCCGGGCGGCACGCCGCCGGCGGTGCGCGCGCTGGTCGACCGCGAGCTCGCGCTGATCGCCGAGCTCGGCTACGAGCCGTTCTTCCTGACGGTCGAGGACCTGGTGTCGTTCGCGCGCGGCCGCGGCATCCTCTGCCAGGGGCGTGGCTCGGCCGCGAACTCGGCGGTCTGCTACGCGCTCGGCATCACCGAGGTCGACCCGTCGCGGATGTCGCTGCTGTTCGAGCGCTTCGTGTCGAAGGAGCGCAACGAGCCGCCGGACATCGACGTCGACTTCGAGCACGAGCGGCGCGAGGAGGTGATCCAGTACCTGTACGCCAAGTACGGCCGGCACCGCGCCGCGATCGCCGCGACCGTGATCAGCTACCGGCCGCGCAGCGCGCTGCGCGACGTCGGCAAGGCGCTCGGCCTCGACGCGCCGACCGTCGAGCGCCTGGCACGCAGCATGCAGTGGTGGGACGGCAAGAAGCTCGACGACGAGCGGGTCCGCGAGGCGGGGCTCGACCCCGCGAACCCTGTGCTCGGGCGCGCGCTCGAGCTCGCCCGCGAGCTGATCGGCTTCCCGCGGCACCTGTCGCAGCACGTCGGCGGCTTCGTGATCGCGCGCCACTCGCTCGCCGACCTGGTGCCGGTCGAGAACGCGACCATGGCGGACCGCACCGTGATCGAGTGGGACAAGGACGACCTCGACGACCTCGGGCTGCTGAAGGTCGACGTGCTCGGGCTCGGCATGCTGACCGCGATCCGCCGCGCGCTCGACTTCGTCGCGGCGCGCCGCGGCCGCCCGCTGACGATGGCCGACGTGCCGGCGGAGGACCCGGCGACCTACGCGATGATCTCGCGCGCCGACACGATCGGCGTGTTCCAGATCGAGTCGCGCGCGCAGATGGCGATGCTGCCGCGCCTCAGGCCCCGCAACTACTACGACCTCGTGATCGAGGTCGCGATCATCCGCCCGGGGCCGATCCAGGGCGACATGGTCCACCCTTACCTGCGGCGCCGCAACGGCGAGGAGCCGGTCAGCTATCCGAGCTCGGAGGTGCAGGGCGTGCTCGAGCGCACCCTCGGCGTGCCGATCTTCCAGGAGCAGGTGATGCAGCTCGCGGTGGTGGCGGCGGGCTTCACGCCGGGGGAGGCCGACCGGCTGCGGCGCGCGATGGCGGCCTGGAAACGCCGTGGCGGGCTCGGCCACTTCGAGGCGCGTCTCATCGACGGCATGCGCGAGCGTGGCTACTCCGAACCCTTCGCGCGGGCGATCTTCCAGCAGATCCTCGGCTTCGGCGAATACGGTTTTCCGGAATGTGTGGTGGGCAGCACTCGGGTGATCGATGCGAAGACCGGCGCGTGGGTCACGATTGACGATGTTGTTGCCGGCCGCGCATCACTTCAGGAAACCTTAGCATGCGATGACAAGCTGAAATTGCGTCGACGGCGAGTGATCGACATCCGGTCTAGCGGCGTGAAGCCCGTGTTTCGGCTGAAAACAGCGCTCGGTCATACGATTGAAGCGACGGCCGAACATCCGCTGCTCACGGTCGACGGTTGGCGAAAGCTGGGTCAGCTTCGCATTGGCGACTGCGTTGCCGCAGCGCGTGCACTGAAACTGAACAATAGGCTCCGCTGGCCGAGGTTCAAGCTACTCGTTCTCGCGGACTTGATCGCGGAGGGAAACCTATGCCATCCGAATACATTTTACTTTCATACAACAGAGCGCTGGCATTGCGATGATTTCGTCAGAGCGGTCGAGCGCTTTGCAAATACCGAGGCGGTTGTTGAACGCCATCACAACTGTTTCTCGGTACGCGTGCGGCGCATAGACAGAACGAAGCCATCCGCCGCGGTAACTTGGCTCAAGACGCTTGGCGTCTGGGGTCATAGCGCTCGCCACAAGCACCTGCCGAAGAAAGTGTTCGAGCTAGCGGATCCATGCATTAGCTTGTTGCTCGCTCGAATGTGGGAAGGCGATGGCGGCTTTTCTAAAGCCGGGATTGCATCGTACGACACGGCATCTTCAACGCTCGCAGCCGAGGTGCAGCATTTGCTGCTTCGTCTAGGAATCGTGTCTCGCATTTCTGCTCGGAAGCGGCTATATCGAAATCGAATCAACCCACGTTACGTTGTCACGATAACGGGAAGCCAAGCGCTTAAGCTGTTCTGGAATCGCATCGGCCGACGATTCATCAGCCCCGAGAAGCGACACGCATCGCTCATGCTGTCGATGACCCCAGAGGGACGCTCATCGCGGGATATCGTGCCCATCAGCGTGCGCGCGCTCATACGCAAGGAGCGCGATGCCGCTGCCTTGACTTGGTGCGACATCGAAAGATTGACCGGATTGTGCATGCGAGATGTCCAGTCTCGGGTAGTTCGACGAAAGCGCGGATTTAGGCGTTCTGTCATCGATCGCCTCGCGTCAGCACTCAAATCAGAAAGTTTGCAGACACTGGCGTCGTCCGACATCTATTGGGACCGTATCGTCGGGATCGAGCCGGTCGGGCGAGCGGAAACGTTCGACTTGACGATTGAAAAGAATCACAGTTTTCTCGCTAACAACCTGATCGTCCACAACTCCCATTCGGCGAGCTTTGCGCTGCTCGTCTATGTCTCGGCCTGGCTCAAGTGCCACGAGCCCGCGGCCTTCGCGGCGGCGCTGCTCAACAGCCAGCCGATGGGCTTCTACGCCCCGGCGCAGATCGTGCGCGACGCGCGCGAGCACGGCGTCGAGGTGCGACCCGTCGACGTGCACGCGAGTGACGCCGAGGCCACGCTCGAGGGCGAGCCACCGGCGCTTAGGCTCGGGCTCGGGCAGGTGCGTGGGCTGTCGGCGGCCGGCATCGGGCGGCTGCTGGCGGCACGCGCCGTGCGGCCCTTCAACACCGTCCAGGACATGGCGGAGCGCGCCCAGCTCGACCGCCGCGACCTCGGCGCACTCGCGGCGAGTGGCGCGCTCGCCGCGCTCGCCGGGCACCGCCACCGTGCCGCCTGGGAGGTCGGCGGGGTGGTGGAGCCGACGCCGCTCTTTGCGGCGACCCGGATCGCGGAGGCGACGCCGCTGCTGCGCACGCCGCGCGAGGGCGAGGCGATCGTCGCCGACTACCGCGCGCTCGGCCTCACGCTCGGCCGCCACCCGCTCGCGCTGCTGCGCGAGCGGCTGCGCGCCCGCGGGCTCGAGACCGCCGTCGACTTAAGGGAGCGCCGGCATGGCGCGCGGGCCCGGGCCTGCGGCCTCGTGCTGGTCCGGCAGCGGCCGGGGTCGGCCTCGGGGGTCACCTTCGTGACGCTCGAGGACGAGACCGGCGTCGTGAACCTGGTGGTCTGGCGGCAGGTCGGCGAGCGCTGGCGCCGGCCGCTGCTCGAGGCGCAGCTGCTCGAGGCCTCGGGACGGATCCAGCGCGAGGGCGAAGTGCTGCACCTCGTCGTCGAGCGGCTGGTCGACCACTCGCGGCTGCTCGGCAGCCTGACCACCCGGTCGCGCGACTTCCACTGATCGTCGCAGGCGGGTTGACGGAGCGGGCGCCTTCGGGGACGCTGCGCGCCTTTCCTCCGCGGACGAGGTCCCCATGTCCCCACTCCCACGCCTCCGGCACGCGGCGCTCGCGCTGCTCGCCGCCGGTGGACTCAGCGCGTTCGCCGCGGCCGGTGCCGCGACGCCGACCGCCGATGAGATCATCGCCAAGAACGTCGAGGCGCGCGGCGGCGCCGACAAGCTGCGCGCACTCGCGACGCTGAAGCGCACCGGCCACCTCGTGATCCCGGGCCTCAGGGCCGAGCTCACGGTCATCGAGTGGAAGACCGCCGGCGGCCAGTACCGCCAGGACGTGACGCTGCAGGGGCTGACCGCGATCCAGGCCTTCGACGGCCGGGAGGCGTGGCAGGTGCAGCCGTTCGAGGGCCGCAAGGACCCGTACCGGATGAGCGCCGACGAGGCCAAGGGCTTCAAGCTCGCGGCCGATATCGCCGGGCCGTTCGTCGACTACCAGGCCAAGGGCCACAAGGTCGAGTACCTCGGGCTCGAGGACGTCGACGGCACGCCGGCCCACAAGCTGCGGGTCGCGCTCAAGTGGGGCGACGAGGCCACCTACTGGATCGACCCGGACACCTGGATGGTGATCCGCGAGCTCGACCGCTCGCTGATCCGCGGCGCCGAGCAGCTCGCCGAGACCGACTATGGCGAGTACCAGAAGGTCGCCGGGGTCTGGGTGCCGATGGCCGAGGCGCAGGGCGGCAAGGGCTCCGAGCCCGCGCAGCGCCAGAAGTACGTCTACGACAGCGCCGAGGCCAACGGCCCGGCGCCGGCCTCGACCTTCGCGTTCCCCGCCGAGAAGCCGCGCGCGGTCGCGGAGGTGCGTCCATGAACTTCCCCCGATCCTTCGCCGCGGCGCTCGCCGCGCTCGCCACCGCCACGGTCGTCGCCGCCCCGGCCGCGCCGCCGGCGCCGGTGGTCGACTCCGCCGTCGTCTCGGGCCTCGGCGCCCGCAACATCGGCTCGGCCGTGATGAGCGGGCGCATCGCCGCGATCGCCGGGCGCGCCGAGGACGACGGCAAGATCACGCTCGTGGTCGGCGCGGCCTCCGGCGGCGTGTGGCGCTCGCTCGACGGCGGCACGACCTTCAAGCCGGTGTTCGACAAGATGCCGTCGCAGTCGATCGGCGCCATCGCCCTCGACCCGACCGATCCCAAGGTCATCTGGGTCGGTACTGGCGAGAGCTGGACCCGTAACTCCGTGTCGGTCGGCACCGGCCTCTACCGCTCGACCGACGGCGGCGACAGCTGGAGCTTCGCCGGGCTGCCCGAGTCCGAGCGCGTCGCCCGCATCCTGGTGCACCCGAAGGACGGCAACACGGTCTACGCGTGCGTGCCGGGCAAGCTCTGGTCGGACTCCGCCGACCGCGGCCTCTACAAGACCACCGACGCCGGCAAGACCTGGTCGCTGGTGCTCAAGGGCCCGAACCTGTCGACCGGCTGCGCCAGCCTCGCGATGGACCCGCGCAACCCCGACCGGCTGTTCGCCGGCCTCTGGGACTTCCGCCGCAAGGGCTGGACGTTCCGCTCGGGCGGCGAGGGACCGAAGGCGCCCTCGGGCTCGGGCCTGTTCCTGACCGAGGATGGTGGCAAGACCTGGAAGACGCTCGATGCGAAGTCGAACGCCGGCCTGCCGCCGGGCCCGTGGGGCCGCCTCGAGGTCGCGATCGCGCCGTCCAAGCCCGACGTCGTCTACGCCGTGATCGAGGGGGTGCGCTCGGCGCTGTTTCGCTCCGAGGACGGCGGCAAGACCTGGGAGGAGCGCGACCGCAGCAACCCGATGGTCTGGCGGCCGTTCTACTTCTCGCGCCTCGTGATCGACCCGACCAACCCTGACCGGGTCTACAAGCCGAACCTGCGGCTGATCGCCTCCGAGGACGGCGGCAAGAGCTTCTCGACGATCGCCGACGCGGTCGGCGAGAGCGGCACGCACGGCGACCACCACGACCTGTGGATCAACCCCAAGAACCCGCGCTACGTCGTCACCGGCGACGACGGCGGGCTCTGGATCAGCGTCGACGGCGGCAACAAGTGGAACAAGGTCAACAACCTGCCGGTGTCGCAGTTCTATCACGTGTCGGTCGACAGCCGTGACCCGTACCAGGTGTACGGCGGCCTGCAGGACAACAGCTCCTGGGCGGGCGACTCGGCCTACCCGGGCGGCATCACCAACAACCGCTGGGAGAACCTCTACGGCGGCGACGGCTTCTGGGCGTTCTCGGACCCGACCGATCCGGACTACGCCTACGCCGAGGCGCAGGGCGGCAACATCGGCCGCATCAACCGCCACACGCTCGAGAAGCGCGACATCCAGCCGCAGGCGGGCTTCAAGGAGAAGCTGCGCTTCAACTGGAACGCGCCGATCGCGCTGTCGCCGACCGACCCCAAGAAGCTCTACATCGGCGCGCAGTTCCTGTTCCTGAGCCGCGACCACGGCCAGAGCTGGGCGCGCATCTCGCCCGACCTCACCACCAACGACCCGCAGAAGCAGAAGCAGGAGGAGTCGGGCGGCATCACCGTCGACAACTCCGCCGCCGAGATGCACACGACGATCTACTCGATCGCCGAGAGCCCGCGCGACGGCAACCTCGTCTGGGTCGGCACCGACGACGGCAACCTGCAGCTGACGCAGGACGGCGGCGCGCACTGGCGCAACGTCGCTGGCAACGTCAAGGGACTGCCGCCGTCGAGCTGGGTCTCGTGGGTCGAGGCGGGCCACTTCGCCGACGGCACGGTGTACGCGGCCTTCGACCGCCACACCTTCGGCGACCTGACGCCGTGGGTGTACGCGAGCCGCGACTTTGGCCAGAGCTGGACGCGCATCGTCGGCCCGGGCGCGGGCGTGCGCGGCTACGCGCACGTCGTGCGCGAGGACCCGGTGAACCCGGCGGTGCTGTACGTCGGCACGGAGTTCGGCCTGTGGATCTCGGTCGACGGCGGCGGCCACTGGGCCGAGTTCAAGGGCGGCAACTTCCCGTCGGTCGCGGTCCGCGACCTCGCGTTCCAGGGCCGCGACCAGGACCTCGTGATCGCGACCCACGGCCGCGGACTCTGGATCGTCGACGACCTGACGCCGCTGCGGGCGCTCGCCGACCTCGACCTGCGCTCCGAGGTCGCCTTCCTGCCGTCGCGCCCGATCCAGCAGCGCATCCGCGCCGGCGGCGGCTGGCCGGAGGGCGATGCCACCTTCCGCGGCCAGAACCCGAGCACCGGCGCCGTGATCAGCTACTACCAGCCGACCCGGCACGTGTTCGGCCGCATCAAGCTCGAGGTCTACGACTCGGCCGGCAAGCTCGTCGACACGCTGCAGGCCGGCAAGCGCAAGGGCATCAACCGGGTCGTCTGGTCGATGTCGGTCGACCCGCCGCGGGTGCCGACCGCGGCGCAGGCGGCGGGCGCGGGCTTCAGCGGCCCGCGGGTCGTGCCGGGACGCTACGTGGTGCGCCTGACCAAGGGCGACAAGACCTACGAGCAGACGCTCGAGGTCGGCCTCGACCGGCGCGCGACCTTCAGCGTCGACGACCGCAAGGCGCAGTTCGCGGCGGTCATGAAGGCGCATGCGCTCTTCGGCCGCATGAGCGACCTCGTCGACCGGCTGAACGGCTTGCGGCTCCTCGCCCAGCAGCGGCGCGGCGGGCTGCCTGGCAGCCCGGCGCTGCGCGATGCACTGCAGCAGTTCGAGGACCAGGTGGACGAGCTGCGCAAGAAGGTGGTCGCGACCAAGGAGGGCGGGGCGATCACCGGCGAGGAGCGGCTGCGCGAGCACCTCGACAGCGCCTACGGCGCGCTGATGTCCTACGAGGGCCGGCCGGGCGACTACCAGGTCGAGCGCGTCGCGGTGCTCGAGCGCGAGCTCGCCGAGGTCGAGGCGGACGCGAAGAAGCTCGCCGAGACGACCCTGCCGGGGCTCAACGACAAGCTGAAGCAGGCCGGTGCCGAGCCGCTGGCGCTCGCGGCGGCGGACGAGGCCGGCGAGCGCTACGCGGCGCTCGATGCGCTCGCGAAGCTCAAGAGCGGCGAGGCGGCCGCGGCCGCCACCGAGCGCGACTGAGGCCGGCGCGGGGCCGCGGCGCGCGCCGCGGCCTCAGCGCCGCGCCTTCTTGGCGGCGGCCCGCACCTTCGCCGGGCGCGCGCCCTCGTCGGCGGCATCGCCGATGTCGTAGTCGTCGAAGTCGGAGAGCAGCTCGGCGGTGCGCTTCTGCTCGAGGTACTTCTCGAGCCGTCGCCAGGCGGGCTCGCCCGCGCGCACGCCCCCGCGCCGCTTCTGCGACTCGAGGTCCTTGATCAGGTGTTCGAGCTGAGGATCGTCGCTGTCGACGGCCTCGTCGGCCTCGTCCTCGTCGAACTCGTCTGACTCTGGCTTCTCGCTCATGTCCCCGGGGAGCCACGAATGAGTTTGCGGCGCCGTTATAAGTCACGGCCCGGCGCCTCGCAAGGGCCCGGGTCATGAACTTTGCGTGACCGGGTCGACGGTTTCGGCGGGTCGCGCCTCAGCGCACCAGCTGGTTCAGCTGGAAGATCGGCAGCAGCAGCGCCAGCACGATCAGCAGCACGAAGCCGCCCATCAGCAGGATCATCACCGGGCCGAGCACGTTGACCGCGGTGTTGACGATGCCGTCCATCTCGCGCTCCTGGTTGTCGGCGGCGCGCGCCAGCATCGCCTCGAGCTCGCCGCTCGTCTCGCCGCTCGCGATCAGGTGGATCAGCATCGGCGGGTAGAGCCGCGAGGCGCCGAGCGAGCGCGCGATCGGCGCGCCCTCGCGCACCTTGATCGCCGCCGCGTCGACGGCATCGCGCATCGGCAGGTTCGTGACCACCTCGCCCGAGATCCTGAGCGCATCGAGCACCGGCACCGCGCTCGCCGACAGGATCGCGAGCGTGCGCGCGAAGCGCGCCGCGTTGACGCCGCGCACCACCCGGCCGATCAGCGGCAGCGACAGCTGGAAGCGGTGCCAGCGGCGCCGCGCGGCCGGATCCTCGAGCCAGCGGCGAAAGCCCCAGCCGGCACCGAAGGCCGCCAGGCCCAGCAGCCACCACCAGCGGCGGAACGTGTCCGAGATCGCGATCAGCGCCCGCGTCAGCAGCGGCAGCTCCTGCTTCGCGGTGCGGAACACGTTCACCACCTCCGGCACCACGTAGCCGAGCAGCAGCGAAACGATGCCGAAGCAGACCACCGACAGCAGCACCGGGTAGACGAGGGCGTTGCGCACCCGGCTCTGCAGCGCCTGGCGGTTCTCGGTGTAGTCGGCGAGCCGCTCGAGCACGTTGTCGAGCCGGCCGGCCTGCTCGCCGGCGGCCACCGTGGCGCGGTAGATCTCCGGGAACACCTGCGGGAACGCGGCCAGACCATCGGCCAGCGAGCGGCCCTCGAGCACGCGCGCGCGCACCCCGGAGATGATCGCCGCGACCCGCGGCTTCTCGGTCTGCTGCGAGACGGCGGCGAGCGCCTCCTCGAGCGGCAGGGCGGCGCGCGACAGCGTCGCGAGCTGGCGGGTCAGCAGCGCGAGGTCCGCCGCCGACACGCCACGCCAGACCGAGAAGCGCGCGCGGCTGCGGCCCGCCTCGGTGCGCTCGACCTCGCTGACCGTGACCGGCAGCAGCTGCTGCTCGCGCAGCAGCTGGCGCACCTGGCGGGCGGTGTCGGCGTCGAGCAGCCCCTTGCGCTCGCGCCCGTCGCCGTCGAGGGCGGTGTATTCGAAGGCGGGCATCCGGGCGCCGTCAGTCCTCGCGCGTCACGCGCAGCACTTCCTCGAGCGTGGTCTCGCCGGCGAGGATCTTGCGGCGGCCGTCGTCGCGGATCGAGGGCGTGGACTGGCGCGCGTGGCGCTCGAGCTCGAGCTCGCCGGCGCCGTCGTGGATCAGCTGGCGCATCGCCTCGTCGACGATCGCGAGCTCGTAGATGCCGGTGCGGCCGCGGTAGCCGCTGCCGCCGCCGGCCCCGGGCCGGTACAGCGTCGCCGGCTCCCCGGCCGGCAGGTTCAGGAACTTGCGCTCGTACTCGGTGGCGGCGTAGGCGCTGCGGGTGGCCGGGTCGAGCACCCGCACCAGGCGCTGCGCCAAGACGCCGAGCAGCGTCGAGGACAGCAGGAACGGCTCGACCCCCATGTCGCGCAGCCGGGTGATCGCGCCGACCGCGGTGTTGGTGTGCAGCGTCGACAGCACCAGGTGGCCGGTCAGGCTCGCCTGCACCGCGATCTGCGCGGTCTCGATGTCGCGGATCTCGCCGACCATCACGACGTCAGGGTCCTGGCGCAGGATCGCGCGCAGCCCGCGCGCGAAGGTCATCTCGACCTTGGTGTTGACCTGGGTCTGGCCGATGCCGTCGATGTAGTACTCGATCGGGTCCTCGACCGTCATGATGTTGCGGGTGTCGTCGTTGAGCCGCTCGAGCGCGGCATAGAGCGTGGTGGTCTTGCCGGAGCCGGTCGGCCCGGTGACGAGGATGATCCCGTAGGGCTTCTGGATCAGCTCGTCCATCGAGGCCTGGGTCGCGGTCGCCATGCCGAGCTGGCCGAGGTCGAGCCGGCCGGCCTGCTTGTCGAGGAGCCGCAGCACCACGCGCTCGCCGTGGCCGGCCGGGATCGTCGAGACGCGCACGTCGACCGGCCGGCCGGCGATCCTGAGCGACATGCGCCCGTCCTGCGGCAGGCGCTTCTCGGCGATGTCGAGCTTCGACATGACCTTGATGCGCGACACCACGATCGGCGCGAGCGCGCGCCGCGACTGCAGCACCTCGCGCAGCACGCCGTCGACGCGGAAGCGGATCACCAGGCGGTTCTCGAAGGGCTCGATGTGGATGTCGGAGGCGTTCTCGCGCACCGCCTGGGTCAGCACCGCGTTGATCAGCTTGATGATCGGCGCGTCGTCCTCGCTCTCGAGGAGGTCGGAGGGCTCCGGCAGCTCCTCGGCGAGGTGCGCGAGGTCGGTGTCGCCCTCGAGCCCCTCGGCGGCCTCAGCCGCGGCGTTATTGCCGCTCTCGTAGGAGCGCTGCAGCAGCTCCTCGAAGCGCTCGTCCGAGACGCGCTCGAGCGCGAGCGGCGTGCCGAGGTAGCGGCGCACCTCGGCGACCCCCTGCGGGTCGGCGCCGGCGCGCACCACCACCTGCGCGCGGCCGGCGTCGATGCCGCGGCACAGCACGCCGTGCTTGCGCGCGAAGGCGAACGACAGGCGCCGGTCGGGGGCGGGGGCGCTCACCGGCCGGGGTCCTTCGGCGGCGTCGCAGCCTCCGGCGGGGCCTCGGTCAGCGGGGCGGTCGGCGGCGCCGGCACGGGCTCGGGCTTGCCGCGCGCGGCGCGCATCTTCGGCGTCTCGGCGGGTGCCGCGGCCGGCGTCAGGGTCTTGAGGTCGGGCAGGGTCGGCTGGCGCTCGCCGGGGATCATGCTGACCTTGCCGCCCTGCTGCGTCTGCAGGCTGCGGATGTAGTTGTACTTCGCCTGCGTCTCGATCGCCATCTGCTCGGCGTTGACCAGGATCTTCGGCCGCAGGAACACCATCAGGTTGGTCTTGTCCTTGGTGCTCGAGCGGGTCTTGAACAGGTTGCCGATCAGCGGAATGCTGCCGAGGATCGGCACGCGCTGCTCGCTCTCGGTGACGTTGTCGGAGATCAGCCCGCCGAGCACGATGATCTCGCCGTCGTTGGCCAGCACGCGGGTGTTGATCACGCGCTTCGAGGTCTGCACGTCGACGGTGGCGATCGCGCTCTTGATCAGGCTCGACACCTCCTGCTCGATCTTGAGCAGCACCGTGCCGTCGTCGGTGATCTGCGGCGTGATCTTCAGGATCGTGCCGACCTCCTGGCGCTGGATCGTCTGGAACGGGTTGACGATGCCGGTGGCGCCGGTGGCGGCGGTCTGCGCGGTCGTGGTCGAGGAATACTGGCCGGTCACGAATGGCACCTCGGTCGCGACCTTGATCTGCGCCTCCTGGTTGTCGAGCGTGACCACGGTCGGGGTCGAGATGATGTTGGTGTTCGCGGTGCCGGCGATCGCGTTCAGGATCGCCGCGAAGTTCGTGCCGGTCTTGGCGATGCGGCCGACCGCGTAGGTGAAGCCGCTCGGCACCGAGGCCGCCGACAGCCCCGCGGTGCCGCCGGCCGCGGCCGCCGCGACGCTCGCGATCGAGGGCCCGGAGGAGCCGATCGGCTCGTTGAAGGCGCCGGCGCCGATGTTCGAGCCGGAGGCGTCGATTGCCCAGTTCACGCCGAGGTCGATGTTCTTGTTGCCGGTGATCTCGACGATGATCGCCTCGACCTGCACCTCGAGGCGCCGGATGTCGAGCCGGTCGATCACGTCGTTCAGCTGCCGCATCAGCTTCGGCGGCGCGGTCATCACCAGCGCGTTGGTGGTCGGCTCCGCCCAGATCGAGACGTTCTTCTCGGCCGAGCCGACCGCCTGCGCGCCGCCCGCGCCGCCGGTCGTGGTCGAGGCGGTGGTCGCCTGCACCTGCTCCTTGAGCTTCTGCGCCAGCTTCTCGGCGTCGGCGTAGTGCAGGTAGCGCACCGTCGTGCCGCCGCCCTTCTCGATCGGCGTGTCGAGGTGCGCGATCAGCGCGCGGAAGCGCAGCCGCTGGTTCTTCTCGCCCGACAGCAGCACGCTGTTGGTGCGCTCGTCGGCGATCAGCTTCGCGGTCGAGCCCTGTTCGCCGCCGGCCTGCGCCAGCTGGTTGACGACCCGCACGATCTCGACCGCCGAGGCGTGCTCTAGGCGCTGCACCTCGAACTCGTCGTCGCTCGAGCGGTCGATGCGGTCGATGACCTTCAGCAGCCGCGCGACGTTGTTGGCGTGGTCCGACAGGATCAGCACGTTCGCGGCCGGGTAGGCGGCGAGGTGGCCGTACTGCGGCATCAGCGGCCGCAGGATCGGCACCAGCTGCGCGGCGCTGACGCTGCGCAGCGCCACCACCTGGGTGACGATCTCGTCCGAGACCGAGCTCACGTGGTCGGGCAGGTCGACCGCCGGCAGCGTGCGCGCATTCGCGTCCGGGACGATCTTGTAGACCGAGCCCGACTGCACCGCGACGAAGCCATGCACCTGCAGGATCGCGAGGAAGGCCTCGTAGAAGGCGTCCGGCGACATCGGCGTCGAGGACATCATCGTCACCTGCGCCTTGACGCGCGGATCGATGATGAAGTTCTTGCCGGTGAGCTTGCTGACCGCGTCGACGATCTGGCCGAGGTCGATGTCCTTGAAGTTCGGCGTGATGCGCCGGTCGGCGTCCGGGGCCGGCAGCGGCGCGGCGAGGGCCAGGCCCGCCGCGAGGCAGAGCGAGGCGAGCACGGCGCTTCGGACGCGGCGGCTCGGCGGGTTCGGGGGCGGGTGGTTCATGCGCTTCTCTGTCGCGAAAGCCGCCGGCAGGCCGGCGGCGGGCTCATTCGGGCTTCGGGGGCGCCTCGACCGCGGCGCCGGCATCGCCCGGCGCCACCCCGGGTGGCGCACCGGCGGGCGGGCCGCCGGCGGGCGACTCGGTCATCGCCGCGACCTGCGAGGCATCGACCGTGATCTGCTGCGTCTGGCCGCCGCGCTCGACGGTGACGTTGGCGGTGGCGGCGTTGCCGAGCGTGCGCAGCACCTCGAGGCCGTGGGTCGCGTCGGCGAGCGGCACGCCGTTGATCTGCGTGACGAGGTCGCCGGGCTGCAGCCCGAGCTTGGCGAACTTGCGGCGGTCGCGGCCGGCATAGACGCGGAACCCCTTCAGGAGGCCGTTGGCGTACATCGGCATCGGCCGCAGCACCTCGCCGACCACTTCCGGGCCCTGCGCCACGAGCCGTTGGACGTTGTCGGCGAGCCCGGGTTCCGGGCCGTTGCCGGATGGCGACAGCTGCGCGGTGGCGCCGCCCGCGAGCGACGGTCGCGGCAGCGGCAGGGTCTCGAGCTGGCCGCCGCGGTCGAGCACCACCCGGTCCGCGTACACCTCGTGCAGGCGCACCCCGCCCGGCAGCGAGTCGCCGGTCACGTACACGTGCGCCGACTGCGCGGCCTGGGCGGACTCGGCGATGATCGCGAGCCCCGCCTTGGGGTCGCGCACCGCGAGCGTGCCGGAGAGCACCAGCGCGACGCGCGTCTGCGGCGCCTCGGCGCCGGCGCCCGGCACGGCGGCCGGTCCCGGGAAGAGCGCGGCGATCGCGCCGACGTTGGCGCCGGGCGCGGTCGCGACCGGGCGCAGCGGCGGCGGCGGCCGTCGCGCGCCGGGGGCGAACCGCCACAGCAGGAAGACCAGCTGGCTCGCGATCGCCACTGCCGCGACCACCGTCACCGCCTGCGGCAGGAGCGCCGCGGAGGGCCGGCCCAGGCCGTCGGGGAGGGCGCGCGGCAGCTTCATCGCGCTCGTCCGGCGACGCGCACGGCGGCGCCGCGGCGCATCGGGAACGTGGCGCTGGGCATCCGCCGATGATACGGGGTGGCTGACGACGGTCACAAGCGCGCCGCCGTCGCCGAACGCCGCCGAACGGCGGGCGAACCGCGACGATCCGGCGCGGTCAGAGGCACCGGCACGGCTTGTGTTGGGCGCCCCTCGTCCCTATAAAGGACCCGATGAAGCCCGACGACCCCGCCGGCGGAGTGCGCCACGAGCCCGGCCACAGTCTCGTGGTCGAGGAGGCGACGCCGCGGCTCAAGAAGCCGCCGCTGTTCCAGGTGCTGCTGCTCAACGACGACTACACGCCGATGGAGTTCGTCGTCGAGGTGCTGGAGCGGATCTTCGGCATGGACCGCGTCAAGGCGACGCGGGTCATGCTCGAGGTGCACACCAAGGGCAAGGGCGTGTGCGGGGTGTTCACGTACGAGATCGCGGAAACCAAGGTGGCGCAGGTCACGGCCTACGCCCGCCAGCACCAGCACCCGCTGCTGTGCACGATGGAAGAGGCCGACTGAGGAACCGGACGAGGAACGACGCGTGCTATCGAGCGAACTCGAGTTCTGCCTGAACGGTGCCTTCCAGGGCGCCCGCGAGGCGCGCCACGAATACATGACCGTCGAGCACCTGCTGCTCGCGATCCTCGACACCCCCAAGGTGCGCGAGATCCTGCGCGCCTGCGGCGCGGACCTGCCGAAGCTGAAGCGCGACCTCGAGACCTTCGTCGCCGAGACCACCCCGAAGCTGGCCGCCGACGACGATCGCGAGGTGCAGCCGACGCTCGGCTTCCAGCGCGTGCTGCAGCGCGCCGTGTTCCACGTCCAGTCGAGCGGCCGCAAGGAAGTGACGGTCGCCAACGTGCTGGTGGCGATCTTCAGCGAGAAGCAGTCGCACGCCGCCTACCTGCTCGGCATGCAGGACGTGACCCGCCTCGACGTCGTGAACTTCATCTCGCACGGCCTCTCGAAGACCAAGGACGAGGGCGCGGCCGAGAAGGACGAGCCGCCGAGCGCCGAGGCCGCCGAGCGCGGCGAGGGCGAGCCGGGCGGCAGCGCGCTCGACAAGTACACCAGCAACCTCAACCGGCTGGCCTCGGAAGGGCGCATCGACCCGCTGATCGGCCGCCAGCTCGAGGTCGAGCGCACGATCGAGATTCTGTGCCGGCGGCGCAAGAACAACCCGCTGTACGTCGGCGAGGCCGGGGTCGGCAAGACCGCGATCGCCGAGGGCCTGGCGCGGATGATCGTCGAGGGCAAGGTCCCCGACGTTCTCGCCGACTGCACGATCTTCTCGCTCGACATGGGCTCGCTGATCGCCGGCACCAAGTACCGCGGCGACTTCGAGAAGCGGCTGAAGGGCGTGCTGACGGAGCTGCGCAAGCTGCCGGGCGCGATCCTGTTCATCGACGAGATCCACACCGTGATCGGCGCGGGCGCGGCCTCCGGCGGGGTCATGGACGCCTCGAACCTGATCAAGCCGGTGCTCGCGAACGGCGAGCTGCGCTGCATCGGCTCGACCACCTACCAGGAATACCGCGGCATCTTCGAGAAGGACCACGCGCTGTCGCGGCGCTTCCAGAAGATCGACGTCGTCGAGCCCTCGGTCGCCGAGACGGTCGAGATCCTGAAGGGCCTGAAGTCGCGCTTCGAGGAGCACCACGGCGTCAGCTACGACGACGAGGCGCTGAAGGCGGCCGCCGAGCTCGCGGCGCGCTACATCAACGATCGCCACCTGCCCGACAAGGCGATCGACGTGGTCGACGAGGCCGGCGCGCGGCTGCGGCTGACGCCGGTGGCGGCGCGCGCCAGCCGCGTCACGGTCGAGCACATCGAGGCGGTGGTGGCGCGGATCGCGCGCATCCCGCCGAAGCAGGTCTCGACCTCCGACCGCGAGGTCCTCAAGAACCTCGAGCGCAACCTCAAGCTGGTGATCTTCGGCCAGGACCCGGCGATCGAGTCGCTGTCGGCGGCGATCAAGATGGCGCGCTCGGGGCTCAACGACCAGCGCAAGCCGGTCGGCTCGTTCCTGTTCGCGGGCCCGACCGGCGTCGGCAAGACCGAGGTCACCCGCCAGCTCGCGCTCGCGCTCGGGGTCGAGCTCGTGCGCTTCGACATGTCCGAGTACATGGAGCGCCACACCGTCTCGCGGCTGATCGGCGCGCCGCCCGGCTACGTCGGCTTCGACCAGGGCGGGCTGCTGACCGAGGCGATCACCAAGCACCCGCACGCGGTGCTGCTGCTCGACGAGATCGAGAAGGCGCACCCGGACGTGTTCAACCTGCTGCTGCAGGTCATGGACCACGGCACGCTGACCGACAACAACGGCCGCAAGGCGGACTTCCGCCACGTGATCATCGTGATGACGACCAACGCCGGCGCCGCCGACATGGCGCGCAACTCGATCGGCTTCACGCCGAGCGACAACGCGCCGGACGGCCTCGAGGCGATCAAGCGGATGTTCTCGCCGGAGTTCCGCAACCGGCTCGACACGGTGGTGCAGTTCGCGCCGCTGCAGCCGGTCACGATCGAGCGGGTGGTCGACAAGCTGATCGTCGAGGTCGAGGCGCAGCTCGAGCAGAAGGGCGTGCAGCTGTCGGTCGACGACGACGCACGGCGCTGGATCGCGAAGAAGGGCTACGACCCGAAGATGGGCGCGCGGCCGATGGCGCGGCTGATCCAGGAGCGGATCAAGCGGCCGCTCGCGGAGGAGCTGCTGTTCGGGCGCCTCGCGAGCGGCGGCACGGTGCACGTCACGCTCGGCAAGGACGGCGACAGCCTCGAACTCGAGACGCGCGGGTCGGAGGAGCCGCTGCTCCTCAAGTAGGGGGCGGCGGGGCGGCGGCGCTCAGCGGCCGCGGTAGACGATGCGGCCCTTGGTCAGATCGTAGGGCGTCATCTCGACGGTGACGACGTCGCCGGTCAGGATCCGGATGTAGTTCTTGCGCATCTTGCCGGAGATGTGCGCGGTCACCACGTGGCCGTTCTTGAGCTTCACCCGGAACGTGGTATTCGGCAGGGTCTCGACGACCTCGCCTTCCATCTGGATCGCTTCCTCTTTCGACATTCTTCATCCGGGTAGCAAAGGGCGCCGCATTGTGCCCAAACCCGCCGGGCGTGGCAATCAACGCTGTGGCGCCGGCGCGACGGGCCAGGCCGGCTCGGCGCGCTCGACGAGCTCGGCGAGGCGGCCGAGGAAGGCCTCGCGCGGCCAGGCCTCGGCGCCGAGGCTCTCGAGGTGCGGCGTCGGCAGCTGGCAATCGATGAGCTCGATGCCGGCGGCCGAAGCCTCGGCGACGAGTCGCGCGAGCGCCACCTTCGAGGCGTCGCGCGCCCGGCTGAACATCGATTCGCCGAAGAACATGCCGCCGACGCGCACGCCGTAGAGCCCGCCGACGAGCTCGCCCGCCCGCCAGGTCTCGACCGAGTGCGCCCGCCCGAGCCGGTGCAGCTCGGCGTAGGCGCGGCGCATCGAGCCCGTGATCCAGGTGCCCGCGTCCTCGGAACGCGGCGCGGCACACGCCGCGACCACCGCATCGAAGTCGCGGTCGAGCGCGGTCTCGTAGCCGCGGTTGCGGATCGACTGGCCGAGGCTGCGGGTGGCGCGAAAGCGCGCCGGCACGATCACGGCGCGCGGGTCGGGCGACCACCAGAGGATCGGCTGGCCGCGGCTGAACCACGGGAAGATGCCGCGACGGTAGGCGCCGAGCAGCCACTCGGGGGTCAGCGCGCCGCCGGCCGCGAGCAGGCCGTTCGGATCGATCAGCGCCGCCGCCGGCGCCGGCAGCCGCGCCGGTCCGTCCTCGGGCGCGAGCCAGGTGAGTGGCGGCGGCTCGTTCACGCCGTATCCGGCGGCAGCTCGAGTGCGCGCTCGCCGGCCCGGAACGGCACGTGCCGCCCGGCCTCGGCGGCATACGCCTCGATCGCGTGACGCTCCTCGGCGAGGTAGCGGCCGATCGCCTCGGCGAAGCGCGGGTCGGCGATGCGGTGCGCGGAATGCGTGTAGGTCGGCGCGAAGCCGCGCGCGATCTTGTGCTCGCCCTGGGTGCCGGGCTCGAAGCGCGTCAGGCCCTCGCGGATGCAGTACTCGATGCCCTGGTGGTAGCAGGTCTCGAAGTGCAGGCTGTGATACTCGCCGGCCGCGCCCCAGTAGCGGCCGTAGAGCGTGTCGCGGCCGCGGAAGAAGATCGCGCAGGCGACCACCGCGCCCGCGGCATAGGCACGCAGCACGAGCGGCTCGCACTCGGGCACCGCGCTGAGCGCGAGGAAGCAGTCGAGGCCGAGATACGGCTCGTGGCCGTGGCGGTGGAAGGTCGCGGCCTTGAGCGCGTAGACGACGCGCCACTCGGCGACATCGAGCGCGCTGCCTCGCGCCCAGGCGAAGCGGATGCCGGCTTCCTCGACCCGGCGGCGCTCGCGGCGCGCCTTCTTGCGCTTCTCGGCGGTGAAGGTGGCGAGGAAGCCCTCGAAGTCGGCGTAGCCGGCGTTGCGCCACTGGAACTGGCAGTCGATGCGCCGCAGCAGACCCGCCGACTCGAGCCAGTCGGCCTCGGCCGCGGTCGTGAACTGGACGTGCAGCGAGGAGGCCGCGGGCAGGCGCGCCTCGGCCGACTCGAGCAGCGCCCGGCGCACCCGGGCGGCGTCGGCGCCCGGCCGCACCAGGAAGCGCGGCCCGGTCGCCGGCGTGAAGGGCGTCGCGGCGACCAGCTTCGGGTAGTAGCGCAGGCCGTGGCGCCGGTAGGCGTCGGCCCAGCTGAAGTCGAACACGAACTCGCCCCACGAGTGGTCCTTCTCGTAGAGCGGCAACGCCCCGACGAGCCGGCCCGCCTCGCGCGCCAGCAGGTGGCGCGGGCGCCAGCCGGTCGCGGCGCCGACCGCGCCGGTCGATTCGAGCGCGCCGAGGAACGCGTGCCGCAGGAACGGCACGCCGCCGTGGTCGAGCGCGTCCCAGTCCGCCGCCGCCACCGCGTCGAGGCGGCCGAGCTCCGAGATCGCGAGCGTGCCGGCGTCCACGGGTGGCTAGTGGCCGGCGTCGAAGCGCTCGAGGTAGCGGTCGGCGTCGAGCGCCGCCATGCAGCCGGTGCCGGCCGAGGTGACCGCCTGGCGGTAGACGTGGTCGGCGACGTCGCCGGCCGCGAACACGCCGGCGACGCTGGTCGCGGTCGCGTCCCCGGCGAGCCCGGACTTCACCTGGATGTAGCCGCCCTTCATGTCGAGCTGGCCCTCGAAGAGCTGCGTGTTCGGCGTGTGGCCGACCGCGATGAAAAGGCCGTGCACCGCGAGGTCGCGGTGGCTGCCGCCCGCGGTCGGCGCGATCCTGACGCCCGTGACGCCGCTGGCATCGCCGAGCACCTCCTCGACGGTGTGGTTCCAGACGATCGACGCCTTGCCGGCCTGCACCCGCTCGTGCAGGTGGTCCTGCAGGATCTTCTCGGAGCGCAGCTTGTCGCGGCGATGGATCAGCGTCACGTGGCGGGCGATGTTCGTGAGGTACAGCGCTTCCTCGACCGCGGTGTTGCCGCCGCCGACGACCGCGACGTCCTGGTTGCGGTAGAAGAAGCCGTCGCAGGTCGCGCAGGCCGAGACGCCCTTGCCGCGGTAGGCCTGCTCCGAGGGCAGGCCGAGGTAGCGCGCCGAGGCGCCGGTCGCGATGATCAGGGCATCGGCGGTGTACTCGCCGCGGTCGCCGTGCAGCCGGAACGGCCGCGTGCCGAGCTCGACCCGGTGGATGTGGTCCTCGACGATCTCGGTGTGGAAGCGCTCGGCGTGGCGGCGCATGCGCGCCATCAGGTCGGGGCCGAGCAGCCCCTCGACGTCACCCGGCCAGTTGTCGACCTCGGTCGTGGTCATCAGCTGGCCGCCGACCTCGAGGCCCGTGACGAGCAGCGGCTTGCGATTCGCGCGGCTCGCATAGACGGCGGCGCTGTAGCCGGCCGGTCCGGAACCGAGGATCAGGAGTCGGGCGTGGCGGGGCGTCGGCATGGGTCGGCAACTTCCTTCGGGTCACGGGTTCAAAGAGTCGCTCATGGTAGGCAAAATCGCGGCGCGCGGCAGCGACCGGAGGCCCCGGCGCTGGTGCGCAGGCGAGCCTAGACGTATCATGGGCTTAACCGTGCCTCCTCATTCGGGACCTCAACTTGGCTGATGCAATTGCCGCCGGAAAGGGCGCCGCCTCGCAGCGCCTCGCCGCCGCCGTGACCCGCGGCCTGCGCGAGGGGGCGCTGTTCGTGTTCGGCGCGCTCGCGCTCGTGCTGCTGCTCGCGCTCGGCAGCTTCGACCCGCAGGACCCGAGCTTCTCGTACACCGGCGAGCCCGGCCGGGTCGCGAACCTGATCGGCCCGGTCGGCGCCTGGGTCGCCGACTTCCTGCTGCTGCTGTTCGGCGCGCCAGCCTTCCTGTTCCCGGTCATGCTCGGCGTCGCGGGCTGGCTGCTGTTCCGCCCGCCGAGCGGCGAGGCGCCCTCGCGCGCCAGCCTCGCGTTCCGCCTGTCGGGCTTCGTGCTGACGCTCGCGACCAGCGCCGGCATCGCGACGCTGCACTTCGCGGCGGTGCGTTACCCGAACACCGCCGGCGGCATCCTCGGCGACCTCGTCGGCCGCGGCCTCGCGCACGGCTTCAGCTTCCTCGGCGCGACGCTGCTGCTGCTCGGCGGCTGGTTCGCCGGGGTCGCGCTCTTTCTCGGCATCTCCTGGCTCAAGGTCATGGACGGCCTCGGCCGGGCGATCCTCGCCGCGCACGGCTGGGTCAAGGGCCGGCTCGCCGCGCGGCGCGATGCGAGCACCGGGCGCGAAAACAAGGCGGCGCGCCAGGAGGCGGTGCGCGAGGAGAAGAAGAAGGCCGAGCACAAGGCGCCGCCGCGGATCGAGCCGCCGCTGCCGGCGATCGAGAAGAGCGAGCGGGTCGAAAAGGAAAAGCAGGTTCCGCTGTTCGACAAGCCGGCCTCGAAGGAGCTGCCGCCGCTCAAGCTGCTCGACGACGCCCCGCCGCGCGAGGCCGGCTACTCGCCGGAGACGCTCGAGGCGATGTCGCGGCTCGTGGAGCTCAAGCTGCGCGACTTCGGCGTCGAGGTCGAGGTGGTCGCGGTGCACCCGGGGCCGGTGGTGACGCGCTTCGAGCTCAGACCCGCGCCCGGCGTCAAGGTCAGCCAGATCTCGGGGCTCTCCAAGGACATCGCGCGCGCGCTCTCGGCGATCAGCGTGCGCGTCGTCGAGGTGATCCCGGGCAAGAGCGTCGTCGGCCTCGAGATCCCGAACGAGAAGCGCGAGCTGGTGACGCTCGGCGAGATCCTGAAGTCGAGGGCCTACGATGAGGTGGCCTCGCCGCTCGCGCTGGCGCTCGGCAAGGACATCGGCGGCCACCCGGTGGTCGCGGACCTGCAGAAGATGCCGCACCTGCTGATCGCGGGCACCACCGGCTCGGGCAAGAGCGTTGGCATCAACGCGATGGTCCTGTCGCTGCTCTACAAGGCGACCGCCGAGCACGTGCGCCTGATCATGGTCGACCCGAAGATGCTGGAACTGTCGGTCTACGAGGGCATCCCGCACCTGCTGGCCCCGGTCGTCACCGACATGAAGCAGGCGGCCAACGCGCTGCGCTGGTGCGTCGCCGAGATGGAACGCCGCTACCAGCTGATGGCGCACCTCGGCGTGCGCAACATCGGCGGCTACAACCGCAAGATCCGCGACGCCGCCGACGCCGGCAAGCCGATCCCGGACCCGGTCATGCAGGCGCGCCTGCAGGCGGGCGAGGCGGGGCTGCTGGATGCGAGCGGCAACGTGCCCGCCTGCGAGCCGCTGCCGTACATCGTGGTCGTCATCGACGAGCTCGCCGACCTCATGATGATCGTCGGCAAGAAGGTCGAGGAACTGATCGCGCGGCTCGCGCAGAAGGCACGCGCGTCCGGCATCCACCTCGTGCTCGCGACCCAGCGGCCGTCGGTCGACGTCATCACCGGCCTCATCAAGGCCAACATCCCGACCCGGATCGCGTTCCAGGTCTCGGCCAAGGTCGACTCGCGCACGATCCTCGACCAGGGCGGCGCGGAGTCGCTGCTCGGCCACGGCGACATGCTGTACCTGCCGCCCGGCACCTCCGTCCCGAACCGCGTGCACGGCGCATTCGTCTCCGACCAGGAAGTGCACCGCGTGGTCAGCGCGCTGCGCGGCTCGGCGCCGAACTACCTCGAGGAGATCCTCGAGGGACCGCGCGGGCCGGTGCCGGGGCTGCCGGCCGAGGACGGCGAGGGTGGCGGCGGCGCCGACGGCGAGCAGGACGCGCTCTACGACGAGGCCGTCAAGATCGTCGCCGAGACACGCAAGGCGTCCGTGTCGGGCATCCAGCGACGCCTCAAGATCGGCTACAACCGCGCCGCGCGGCTCGTCGAGACGATGGAGGCGGCGGGCCTCGTCGGGCCGCTGCAGCCGAACGGCTCGCGCGAGGTGCTGGTGCCGCCGGTCGCGGGGGACTGAGGTGCGCACGCGTCCCCGCCGGCGCACCGCCGGCTTGCCCGAAGCGCTCGGCGGGGCGCTGCTCGCCATGCTGCTGGCGATCCTGCCGGTCGCGGCCGGGCAGGGCGCCGATGCCCCCGGCGCGCTCTCGCGGCTCGAGCGCGGCCTCGCCGGCCTCGACTCGGTGCGCGCCGAGTTCACCCAGGACCTGCTCGGCAAGGACGGCGCGAGCCTCGAGCACGCCGCCGGCACGCTCTACCTGCGCAAGCCCGGCCGCTTCCGCTGGGACTACACGAAGCCGAAGCAGCTGATCGTGTGCGACGGCACGACGCTCTGGCTCTACGATCCCGAGCTCGAGCAGGTCACGGTGCGGCGGATCCAGGACAGCCTGTCGCAGACCCCGGCGATGCTGCTGTCTGGCGAGGCCCGCATCCGCGATGGCTTCACGGTGCGCGACGGCGGCCGCGACGGCGGGCTCGACTGGGTGGTGCTGACGCCGAAGGCGGGCGACACCGACTTCCGCGAGATCCGCGTCGGGCTCGCCGGTGACGTGCTGCGGCGGCTCGAGTTCTCCGACAAGCTCAACCAGCGCACCGTGATCGAGCTCGGCCGGCTCGAGCGCAACGCGAAGCTCGCGGATTCGCTGTTCACCTTCACGCCGCCCGCCGGCGTCGACGTGATCGGCGCGCCGGCCCGCTGAAGGTGCTGCCACTGCGCTACCGCCGCCTGTGGGCGCTCGGTGCCTGGGCCGGCGTCGCGCTCGCGGTGTTCCTGACCGTGCTGCCGAGCCCGGCGGCGCCGTTCCCGGTCGGCGGACCCGTGCAGCACATCACCGGCTACTTCCTGATGACGAGCTGGTTCCTCGGAATCTACCCGCGCCGCGCGTACCTGCCGATCGCGCTCGGCTGCCTCGGCTTCGGCGGGCTGATGGAGCTGCTGCAGTGGCTGAGCCCGTCGCGCCATCCCTCGCTGCCGGACGCGCTGCGCAACGGTCTCGGCATCGCGCCGGCGCTCGCACTCGGCTATCTCGGGCTCGGCGGCTGGGCCGCGCGGCTCGAGCGCGCGCTCGGCCTCAACCCGCCGGCCTGAAGCGGCGCCGGCCGCACCGTACAATGGTGCGATGTCGCGCGAGCCCTACCGACCGCTGGCGGACCGGATGCGCCCGCGCTCGCTCGCGGAGTTCACCGGCCAGGCGCACCTGCTCGCGCCCGGCAAGCCGCTGCGGCGCCTGGTCGAGGGCCAGACACTGCACTCGATGCTGCTGTGGGGTCCGCCCGGCACCGGCAAGACCACGCTGGCGCGGCTCGTCGCGCAGTCCGCCCACGCCGAGTTCCATGCGCTCTCGGCCGTGCTCGCCGGCGTCAAGGACATCCGCGAGGTCGTCGAGCGCGCCAAGGCCGCGCGCGCGGCGCAGGGCACGCCGACCGTGCTCTTCCTCGACGAGGTGCACCGCTTCAACCGCGCGCAGCAGGACACCTTCCTGCCGTTCGTCGAGGACGGCACGCTGGTCTTCGTCGGCGCGACCACCGAGAACCCCTCGTTCGAGGTGAACTCCGCGCTCCTGTCGCGGGCCCGGACCTACGTGCTGAAGCCGCTCGGCGCCGCCGACCTCGAGGGGCTCATCGACCGGGCGCTCGCCGACGCCGAGCGCGGCCTCGGCGCGAGCGGAGTCGGCATCGAGCCCGCCGCGCGCGCGCTGCTCGGGCGGGCGGCGGATGGCGATGCGCGGCGGGTGCTCAACTTCCTCGAGGTCGCCGCCGACCTCGCCACCCCGGTCGACGGCCGGCCGACGATCACCGAGGCGATCGCGGCCGAGGTCGCCGCCGGCGGCCACCGGCGCTTCGACAAGCGCGGCGAGCAGTTCTACGACCAGATGTCGGTGCTGCACAAGGCGGTGCGCGGCTCGGATCCGGATGCCGCGCTCTACTGGCTGTGCCGCATGCTCGACGGCGGCTGCGACCCGCTCTACGTCGCGCGCCGCGCGATCCGCATGGCGAGCGAGGACGTCGGCAACGCTGACCCGCGCGCGCTGGCGCTCGCGCTCGAGGCGACCGAGGCCTACGAGCGCCTCGGCAGTCCCGAGGGCGAGCTCGCGATCGCCCAGGCGATCGTCTACCTCGCGGTCGCGCCAAAGTCGAACGCGGTGTACACGGCCTTCGGCGCGGCGCGCGAGGACGCGCAGGCCCTCGGGACGCTCGACGTCCCGCTCGCGGTCCGCAATGCGCCGACCCGGCTGATGAAGGAGCTCGGCTACGGCCAGGGCTACCGCTACGACCACGACGAGCCGGGCGCGCACGCCGCCGGCCAGCGCTACTTCCCGGACGGGATGGCGCCCAAGACCTATTATGATCCGGTGCCGCGGGGCCTCGAGATCAAGATCCGCGAGGCCCTCGCACGCCGCCGCGGCGGCGGCTGACCCCGCACCCGACCCCACGCCGAGGACACCGTGCTCGACCCGAAACTGCTGCGCTCCGAACCCGACCGCGTCGCCGCGAACCTCGCGCGCCGGGGCTTCCGCCTCGACCTCGCTTCGCTCGCCGCGCTCGAGGAGCGCCGCAAGGCGATCCAGGTGCGCACCGACGCGCTCCGCAACGAGCGCAACACGCGCTCGAAGGCCATCGGCCAGGCCAAGGCGAAGGGTGCGGACGTGGCGCCGCTGCTCGCCGAGGTCGAGGGTCTCGGCAGCCAGCTCGCGGCCGCGGAGCAGGACTTCGCGGCGATCCAGGCCGAGGTCGAGCGGCTCGCGCTCGGGCTGCCGAACCTGCTCCACGAGTCGGTCCCGGACGGCGCCGACGAGTCGGCGAACGTCGAGGTGCGGCGGGTCGGCACGCCGCCGGCGCTCGGCTTCGAGCCGAAGGACCACGTCGCGCTCGGCGAGGGGCTCGGCGGCCTCGACTTCGAGGCCGCCGGGCGCATCTCCGGGGCGCGCTTCGCGGTGATGAAGGGCCCGGTCGCGCGCCTGCACCGCGCGCTCGCGCAGTTCATGCTCGACCTGCACACCGGCGAGCACGGCTACACCGAGGCGTACGTGCCGTACCTCGTCTCGCGGCAGACGCTGACCGGCACCGGCCAGCTGCCGAAGTTCGAGCAGGACCTCTTCGCGCTCGCCGGCGAGAACGAGCTGTTCCTGATCCCGACCGCGGAGGTGCCGGTCACGAACCTCGCCCGCGAGGCGATCCTGCCGGCCGAGTCCCTGCCGCAGCGCTACGTCGCGCACACCCCGTGCTTCCGCTCGGAGGCAGGCGCGGCCGGCAAGGACACCCGCGGCATGATCCGCCAGCACCAGTTCGACAAGGTCGAGCTGGTGCACCTCGCGCGGCCCGAGGAGTCCTACGCAGCGCTCGAGGAGATGGTGCGGCACGCCGAGACCGTGCTGGCGCGACTCGGGCTCGCCTACCGGGTGGTCGCCCTATGCTCGGGGGACGTGGGATTCGCGAGCGCCAAGACCTACGACCTCGAGGTCTGGCTGCCGGGGCAGGGCAAGTACCGCGAGATCTCCTCGTGCTCCAACTGCGAGACCTTCCAGGCGCGGCGCATGCAGGCGCGCTACCGGACCCCGGGGGGCAAGCCCGAGCTCGTGCACACGCTGAACGGCTCCGGCGTCGCTGTCGGCCGGGCGCTGGTCGCGGTGCTCGAGAACTACCAGGAGCCGGACGGCGGCGTGCGGGTTCCCGAGGCGCTCAAGCCCTACATGGGAGGGCTCGAGCGGATTTCGCCCGGGGGCTGAGCGGGGGATTTCCGTCCGCGGATTGCGACGGTTATCCCCTTGTATTTCTGCGGTTCCCGGCCGACTATCCGGACTTCGTCAAATGCACCGGCGCCGACGCCGGCATTCAGGGATAACCGCATGGCGTGGTGGGCATTTTTCCGGGGTCGCCGGCGCGGCGACGCGGCCAATGGCGAGCCGAGCACGGTCGCGGGGCGCGCCGCCCGCATCCGCCGCGACCTCGCCGCCGACGGCGAGGCAGCCGCCGAGGCCATCGGTGACCTGAAGCACCTCGAGCAACGTTACGGTCCGAGCGTCGCACCCGCGGCGGTCCGCCTGCGCAGCGCGGTGCTGATGCACCGCTTCGGACGCAAGAGCGAGGCCTGGGAGATGTTCCGGCGCCTGATCGAGGATCCCGCGGCCTGCGGCGACCCCACGGTGCGGCCGATCGTGCAGAGCGAGATCTACAACCGCATGCGCATGGCGCTCGAGCGCGAGGGCTGCGTGCAGGGGGCGGTGACGCCGGCCGTGCTCGCCTACGTGCTGCGCGTCTGGTACGTCGCCGACCTCGGCCGCGAGCACGAGGCGGCGCAGCTGCGCACCCCCGAACGGTTCGAGAAGCACTTCACGCCGCTGCTCACGCGCGCCCGGCTGACGGCGCACCTCGCCGCGCTGCGCTCGCTCGTGCTCTCACGCCTCAAGTCCGACGAGGGGCGCAATCTCGGCCGCCTCGCCGAGGACGTGGAGCAGCTGCTCGCCAAGCCGGCAACCGCCGCCAGCGGCTCCCGCGGCCGCGAGGCCGGCTGACCGCTGGCGTGCGACGCCGCTCGCGTCGCACGCGATCCTCCCGGGGCGTCAGTTCCGGCTCCGTGGCCCCTCAGGTACAGTGCGTCGCGCGTCGGCGCCGCTGCGGAGAGGTGGCAGAGCGGTTGATTGCACCGGTCTTGAAAACCGGCGTCCCTTCACGGGGACCGTGGGTTCGAATCCCACCCTCTCCGCCAAATCGCTCGCATGGTCCGGGCGCTCTTCAAGCCGTGATCGATGGGGCGGTCGCCCTTCGCATAGGCGAACCCGGGCCGATCGCCTTCGGGCGAGAGCGGGTCGGCGGCGGCTTCTCTCATCGAGGCGCCGAATCAGGCCGAGTGACCAGACCCGCCCAGTAGTCGCGCTCGGCGCGGAAGCCCTCGCGCGCCCGCGCAACCGGTACGACTTCGGTCCGGCGACCGGCGCCGTAAACTACCGCGCGCTTGAGCTCGCCTTCGGATGTAAGCGAATAAGCCCTGGTGGTCTTCGCACGTTCGTCCGTGACCACGAGGATCGGCGCGCCGTCGCTCGCCCTGATGATATTGAAGGTATGGACGGTGCTGCCCTCGCGTCTTGCCCACTGCCGAACCGGCATCGCGTGTTCCTCGCGGGTCAGCTCGAGCATGACACTGAGATGTGGCGGCAGGGTCGCATCCGCACCGCGCTGTAGCGCGGCATCTCGTAATGCGATGATCCAGTCCACGGGACGGCCCGAAGCGGCATCCGCACTCGGCACGAAGAGGGCTGCTAGCAGGCAGAAGAAGGTGATGACGGTGTAGCGGTGAAGCATCGAGGGGCCCGCGAGGCAGAGACGCGGTAGGTGCGCGGCGCAATTCTAGCGAGGCCGCGCGCGACGCGCCGAAACGGCAGACCCATCAGGGCAGCAACGCGCCGGGTCGTTTGAAGGTCGAATGCTGAGGATCGCAGTGGAAGTCACGGAAGGCGCCGCGTGTCCTCGCGCCGTGCAGGTGCATGGAGTCGCTCGGCAGCACGTCAGACCGCACCGGGTTTCCGCCGCCAACGGTGACTTGCGCGACGGCACCCGACGGGCTTCGATCGGGAGGTGAGGGATGAGGTTCAGAGCCGCAATCTGCCTCGTGCAGCGACACTCGAAGGGAGGGGCTGCGGCACACGCGCGCTTCCGAGCGCGCATTTCGGCCCTTCTGGCGGTGCCGATTCTCGGCCTGGCAGCCATGGTGACGAGCAGCGCTCAGGGGCTCGCCGAGGGCGGTGCTGACGAGGCGGTGCAAGCGCCTGCGCCAAGTGAGCCGCACGCAGCCGCGGAGCGCGATCTTCTCGCGGAAGCAACGCACCAATGCACGTCCATCGGCGTGCCGGCCGACACGCCTGAACTGCGTGACTGCGCCGCCGGACTGGTGCGTCTCATCCAGTCAGACCCGGACGACCGAACGCCTTCCGGAGTGTTGCTCGCGCGCGCGGATCCCCACGTTAATCTCGGCGAAGCGTGCCTGCCGTACTTCCCGCGCGAGTCGCGAGAGAGGCACGAGCAAGGCATGGTCGTGCTCAACATGTACGTGGACGCCGACGGGCGTGTTCGAGGAATCAACGTGCGGCGCTCGTCGGGCATCCCGCGTCTCGACACCGCGGCGATCCGTTGCCTCGCGGTGCAGCGGTGGATTCCGCGGGCCAGCGACGGACATCCCGTGGCTGCCTGGCATCGGGTGAAGTGGACCTGGCGGCAGGATCCCTGAGCCGCGACGGAATCGCGCGGCACGGCAAGTTCGGAGTCTGCCGGACGGCGGCCGGCGCGGGCGGGGCGGATTAGGTCGCCGAGCGCTTCAGCGTCGTCGGCGTGCCGTCGGCCGTGTACGGCCGGCGAAAATCGAACGCCTCGGCTGTCGGCCCGTGGCGGTGGATCCGGTCGAAACGCCGGTAGCCCTCTTCCCACGTGGGCCAGGCGTCGTCCGCGATCCACCAGGCGTAGTACGTGGGCCAGGTCGGCGGCACGCACCAGTCGCCGCGCCGCTTGACGGCCTCGGCATGCAGTCCGCGATAGCTGTACTGGGCCACCGACTCGAGGTCGCGCCAGACCGAGAGCGTATGCGCGAGCCGATCGCCCGGATCCGGCACCGGGAACGTGGATGGCACGCCGCGCACGCCCCAGTTGTAGAGCCCGGTCGCCGGGTCGACGCGTGCCCGATCGACGAACCCGGGTAGCGCCTCGGCCGCGGCGAAGGCGCCGGCGATGCGCTCCATGAACCCCGCCACCGCCGGGCTCGCCCGCTCGGCCTTGAGCAGCACCATCGTCATGAAGGCGATACGCATCCGAACCCCCGGGGCTGTCCGCCTGGCCGCGCTCCGGCGAACTCCCGTCGGCAGCCTCGGTCCATAGTAGCGGAGCCCGGCCGGCCGCCGGGAACAGGCGAGGAGGGATCCCCATGCTGATCCGCTTGGGCTTGCTGTTCGGTCTCCTCGCGGGAGGCGGCGCGCTCGCGGGAGCGGCCGCACCACCCGCCACCCCGCCGGCGCCCGCCGTGACGGTGACCTTCGCCGCGGGGCTCGCGGCGCGGTTTGCCGACCGCTACGGCGATGCCGAAGCCGACACCCTGCGCGCGATTGCGACCGAGGCGATGGTGCGCGCGATCCGCCGTGCGGCACCCTCGACGGCCGCCTCGCTCACCGTCTCGGTCGTCCTCGAGGACGCGGTCGCAAGCCACCCGACCCGCGCCGAGGTCCTGACCAATCCCGCGCTCGATCCGCTGCGCTCGCGCTCGCTCGGTGGCGCACGGCTGACCGCCGAGGTGCGCGATGCGACCGGACAAGTGCTCGCCCGGGTCGCACGGGACCATTACGCCCCGGACTTCGACGTCGCCTCGCCGGCGGGCGATGCCTGGGCGGATGCGCGGGTGGCGATCGACGGCGCCGCCGCGCGGCTCGCGCGGGCGCTGCGCGCTGCGCAGGCGAAGCCGCGTTAGCGCCGCCGGGCTTGCGGCGCGGCCTCGCGCGCCCACAGGCGGCGCGTGAGGATCCCGACCCGTCGCTCGATGGCGCGCGCCGCCGCGAGGCACAGGTCCTCGCGGTAGCGGGACGCGATGATCTGCACGCCGACCGGCTGGCCCCGGAGCAACCCCGCGGGCACGACCGCCGCCGGCAGGCCGAGCACGTTGATCGCCGACACGAAGCGCAGGTCGTTGTGGAAGATCTCGCGCAGTGCCGCGTCGCCGCCGAGGTCGGCGCGCGGTCCGGGCGTCGGCCGCACCGTGGTCGGCGTCAGCACGAGCGGATAGCGCTCGAGGAACAGGAGCCACTCGCGCAGCCGCCGCGTGCGCTCGGCCAGCGCCCGCATGTAGCCTGGCGCATCGAGCGGCCGGGCAAGGACGCGCAGGCCCGCGAGCGCCTGTCGGAACGGCGGCGACCCGACCGCGTTCATCTGCGCTTCCTGCAGCAGCGCGATCTCGGTCGCGAGCAGGTCCGCCCAGAGCTGCCAGGTGCCGTCGAGGTCGGGCAGCACCGCTTCCTCGACCGCGTAGCCGGCGTCCTCGAGGTGCCGGGCGGCCTGGCCGAGGCAGGCGACGGTGTCGGCGTCGACCACCTGGTCGGCCGGCAGCCGCGCGAGCGCGACGCGCACCGGCTTCGCCACGGGTGGACCCTTGAGCGGCGCCGGCACCCACCACGGATCCCGCGGGTCGCGGGCGCTCATCGCCTGCAGGGCGAGCTCGACGTCGCGCACCTCGCGCGCGAGGGGCCCCTGTACCGACATCAGCTGCGCCGCGAGCGGACGCTCGCTCGGCGCGCTCGGGTTGTAGGCCGGCACGCGTCCCTGCGTCGGCCGGATGGTCGCGATGCCGTTGCAGTGCGCCGGCCAGCGCAGCGAGCCGCCGATGTCGTTGCCGTGCGCGATCGCGCCGATGCCGAGCGCGACCGCCGCGCCGGCGCCGCCCGAGGAGCCGCCGCAGGTGATCGACGGGTCCCACGGGTTCAGCGTCAGGCCGTGCAGGGGGTTGTCGGTGAAGCCGCGCAGCGAGAACTCCGGGGTGTTCGTGAGCCCGAACACCACCGCGCCCGCGCGCCGCAGGTTGGCGACCACCGGCGCGTCGTCCGGAGCGATGAGGCTAAGCTGCGCCGGCACGCCGTTCGGGTTCGGCCAGCCGCGCACGTCGACGTTCTCCTTGACCGTCACCGGCACGCCGGCGAGCGGGCCGAGCGGCTCGCGCCGGGCGAGCGCGCGGTCGATCGCGCGCGCGGCGGCGAGCGCCTCGCGCCGCAGGTCGCGGACGACCGCATTGACCGCGGGGTTGGCGGCGTCGAGCCTTGCGAGGTGCGAGCGCAGCACCTCGACCGCGGACACCTCGCGCGCGCGAACGGCGCGCGCCGTCTGCCGCGCCGACCAGGCCCAGATCGCGTCCGTCATGGAAGGCTCCCGCTGCCCGGCGGCAGCATAGCGGTTCGCACCCGGCGGAAGGTGCTAGGCTCGGCGCGCCCGGGACGTCGAAGCCGGGCGCGACGGAGTTCCCCATGGCCGGACGACTGCCCGTTCCCCGACTCCCGGTCCTCGTCGCCTCGCTGGCGCTCGCGCTCGGCGCCTGCGGCCGGGGCGAGGGCACGATCCACCTGTCCAACCACGGCTCGCTCTCGATCCGCGACGGCGCGGTCGCGATCGACGGTCCCGGCGGCGAGGCGCGCGTCAGCCCGGCCGGCGACCTGACCATTGCCGGCCAGCCGGTGACAGTCGACGACGCGCAGCGCCACTCGCTGGCCGCGTTCTACGCCGCGAGCCAGTCGTTCATCGAGCAGGCGAAGTCGGTCGGCAAGGCGGGCGCCGACGTCGGCGCGGCGGCCGCGAGCAGCGTCGTCGGCGGGCTCGTCAAGGGCGACATGTCCGAGGTCAAGAGCAAGGTCGAGGCGAAGGCCGAGGTCGTCAAGGCGGCCGCCGCGGAGCTCTGTACCGGACTCGAGACGCTGCGCGGCGCACAGGAGGCCGTGGCCGCCGGCCTGCCGGCATTCCGGCCGTACGTGACGATCACCGCCGACGACAGCCGCCGCTGCGCCGAGGACCTGCACAAGACCCCGGCGGCATCGACCCCGAACTAACGCACGCGCGGCACGTGCAGCGCCGCCGCCGGCAGGTGCGCGGCGAGCCCGCGCACGAGGCTCGCCTGCTGCAACCCCGAGCCGGCGAGCGCGACGAGCACGATCAGCAGGCGTGCGCGGGCGGTCATACGCTGTCGGCAAAGTTCTCGAAGGCGGCCCGGACGTGCTCGACCAGGTCGTGGAAGCCCGCGACGTGGCCGTAGGCGTACCAGCCGAGCGCCAGCAGCACCGCCAGCGTCACGATGCCGTCCCAGGCGGCGACCGCCGGCGCGTGGTAGACGCCGCGGGCACCGTACACCGCGCGGCGTGCGGCCTTCAGCGGCCAGGCGACCAGCTGGTAGATCACGATCAGCACGACGATCGCGATCCAGAACGACACGCCGTGCGGCAGCCACCAGCCGAGGATCGAGCCGGTGAAGGCGAGCGACAGCAGCGCCACCACCCAGGCGATCGTGAACGCGGCGAGCACGAGCCCGAGGATCGCGAGCAGGAGCCCCGACAGAACGTGCGCGGCGTACGGCGCCGGCGAGGGCGGCGGCCCGGGCGGTGCGCCCGGCGGCGCCGCACCCCAGCGGTGCGCGCGCCATTCGGCCTTCGCCTCGCGCACCGCGCGGCGGACCTCGGCGCGCGTCCGCCGCCACTCGCGCGTCCACGCCGAGCGGTCGGCCTTCCAGTCGGCGCTGTTCGTGAATTGCGCCGCCTTCTGCTTGGCCTGCTCGACCAGCACGCGGGCGTTGAAGGGCACGCCGCGCGCGGCGGCGTGCTCTTCGGAGGTGCTCGCGTAGGGAACGACGAACATCAGCACCAGGTAGACGAGCACGGTCACGCCGCCGGTCAGGAACGTCAGCACCACGAAGGCGAGCCGCACGATCGTGACGTCGAGGTTGAAATAGGCCGCCAGGCCGTTGCAGACGCCGCTGACGAGCGCGCCCTCGCTGATCTGGTACAGGCGGCGCGGCGCCGGGCCGGCGCCGGCCGGCGGCGGCGAGGCGGGTTCGGCACGCGGCGCCTCGCCCGCCGGGGCGGCGCCGGCGCTGCTCGCGGCGGCACCCGCGGGGGAGGGCGCGGCACCGTCCACCGGGCCCATCTCGCCGATGATTGCCTCGATCTCGGCGCGGCTGACGACCGTCTTGTGCGCCGACAGGCAGCGATCGCACTTGTCGGCGATCGCCTGTTCGAGGTCGGCGACGATCTCGTCCTTGTCCGGGTTGGCCGCGAGCGCGCGCGAGGCCTCGGCGAGGTAGGCGCCGAGCGCGGCGTGCGCGTCATCCTCGAGCGCATAGGCGCGGCCGTTGAGGCTCACGGTGATGACCTGGCGCATGTCAGTTCCCCAGTTCGGCGATCGTCTTGTTGATCTGAGCCCAGTAGCGGTCGAGCTCGGCGAGCTGCGCGCGGCCGGCGTCGGTCAGCGCGTAGTACTTGCGGGGCGGGCCGGCGTCCGACTCCTGCCAGCGGTAGTCGACGAGGCCCTCGCGACGCAGCTTGCTGAGGAGCGGGTACAGGGTCCCTTCCTGGGTCGCGAACTCGGTGCCGGCGAGCCGCCGCAGGATGTCGGCGACGTAGACCGACGAGCCGCTGACGATGCGCAGCACCAGGAACTCCAGGAGTCCCTTTCTGAGCGGCGCGAGCTTCTGGTCGGTGTCCATGGCCCTATCAGCTACCTTGTGATGAAAAGGTACCAGACCAGAACCAGCCTTGCAATCCCGCCGTCAGGCCCGAGTTCTGGTTGGCACACGGCCCGTCCGACGGGCCGAAACCGGGCGGCGTCTATACTCGGGCGGGCCGGGCAGGGTCCCGGTCGGGAGGAGGCCACGTGAGCTGGTGGGGCTGGATCATCGCGGGCGCCATCCTTCTCGGGGCGGAGCTCGCCGTCGTCGACGCGCAGTTCTACCTCGTGCTGATCGGCGGCGCCTCGATCGTGACGGGACTCGTGACGCTCGCGATCCCGGGGCTCGCGCCCTGGCTCGAGTGGGCGCTGTTCAGCGCGCTGGCACTCGTGCTGCTGGGGTTCTTCCGCGCCCGGATCTACGGGCTCCTGCGCGGCCGTCCGCCCGAGGTCGCCACCGGGCCGGTCGGCGGCACGCTGACCCTGCCGGATGCGCTCGATCCCGGCGCCACCTGCCGGGTCGAGTACCGCGGCACCTTCTGGACCGCGCGCAACGATGCCGAGGAGCCGATCCCGGCCGGCGCCCAGGCGCGCGTGACCCGCATCCACGGCCTGACGCTCTCGGTCCGTCCCGACGCCTGATCCCTCGCCCGAGGAACCGCCATGTACCCCGCGCTCGTCTTCGTCTTCATTGCGATCCTGGTCGTGATCCTGATCGCGCGCACCGCGGTGGTCGTGCCGCAGCAAAGTGCCTACGTGGTCGAGAACCTCGGCAAGTACTCGCGCACGCTGCAGGCGGGGTTCCACATCCTGGTGCCGTTCATCGAGCGCGTCGCCTACCGGCACAGCCTCAAGGAGCAGGCGCTCGACGTCGCCGAGCAGGTCTGCATCACCCGCGACAACGTCCAGGTCGCGGTCGACGCGGTGCTCTACATGCAGGTGCTCGACCCGCACCTCGCCTCCTACGGCATCACGAACTACAACTTCGCGATCGCCCAGCTCGCGCAGACGACCCTGCGCAGCGAGATCGGCAAGATCGAGCTCGACAAGACCTTCGAGGCGCGCGGCACGATCAACGCCAACGTGGTCGCCGAGCTCGACAAGGCGTCGGTGGTCTGGGGCGTCAAGGTGATGCGCTACGAGATCAAGAACATCACGCCGCCCAAGGACGTGCTGTCGGCGATGGAGAAGCAGATGCGCGCCGAGCGCGAGAAGCGCGCGGTGGTGCTGACCTCCGAGGGCGAGCGCGACGCGAAGATCAACCAGGCCGAGGGCGAGAAGCAGCGGGTGATCAAGGCCTCCGAGGCCACCAAGCAGCAGCAGATCAACGAGGCGGAGGGTCAGGCCTCGGCGATCCTCGCGGTCGCGACCGCGACCGCCGAGGGCCTGCGGCGGGTCGGCGGCGCGCTCGGCGAGCGCGGCGGCATCGAGGCGATGCAGCTGCGGATCGGCGAGGAGTACGTGCGCCAGTTCGGCAAGCTCGCCAAGGACTCGACCACGCTGGTCGTGCCGGCGCAGCTGACCGACCTCGCCTCGATCGTCACGATGGCGACCAGCATTGCGCGCAAGCCGCCGGCGCCGCCGGTCGCGGGCGGCTGAGCGGGCCTCAGCGGGCGGCGCGCTCGCGCGCGACCCACGCCTCGACGTCCTCGAGCCGGCGCGGCAGCGCGCCGCTCAGCAGCTTCGCGCCCTTGTCGGTGACCAGCACCTCGTCCTCGATGCGCACCCCGAAGCCCTGCGCCGGCAGGTAGACGCCGGGCTCGACCGTGAACACCGCACCGACCGGCAGCGGCCGCTCGTAGTCGCCGGCGTCGTGCACGTCGAGGCCGACGAAGTGGCCGAAGCCGTGGATGAAGTCCGCGAGGTAGCCGGCCTTGCGCAGCGAGTCCTCCGCGACGTGCTGCAGGTCCGCCATCGAGACCCCCGGACGGATCGCGGCCAGGATGTCCTCCTGCGCCTGGTAGACCGCGCGGTAGACCTTGGCCTGCTCGGGCGTGAAGCGGCCGGACACCGGGTAGGTGCGGGTGATGTCGGCCGCGTAGCGGCCGTACTCCGCCGCCGCGTCGACGACGACCAGGTCGCCGTCCCGCAGCAGCCGCGTGTTCTGGTCCCAGTGCAGCACCGCGCCGTTCGGCCCGCTGCCGACCACCGAGGCATACGACAGCCCGGTTGCGCCGTGCGCGTAGAACGCGTACTCGAGCTGCGTCTGCACGTCGCGCTCCGAGACGCCCGCCACGGTTGCCCGCGCGACCGCGTGGTGCCCCTCGAGCGTGATCGCGAGCGCGCGCTCGAGCCGCTCGATCTCGGGTGCCGAGTGCGCGGCGCGCAGGTCCGCCAGCAGGCCGCGCTTCATCACGACCTTGAGCCCGAGGCGGCCCGCCAGCCGGGTCGCGAGCTCCGCGTCGCCGCGCTCGTCCTTGCCGAGCGCGGGCGGCGCGATCACCGCGACGCAGTCGTGGTGGAGCCCCGCCGCGGCGAGCACGCCCTCCGGCGAGCCGCGCAGCACGCGGTCGACGCCGTAGCGCGCGACGAGGTCAGGCGAGATCGGCTCGCGCGGCCCGGTCCAGCGCTCGGCCTCTGGGTCGCGCGGCTTCAGGAACAGCGTCGTCTTGCGGTAAGGCGACTTCGGCTGCAGCACGAGGTGCGCGCCGGGCTCGTTGACGCCGGTCAGCCAGTAGAAGTCCGCGTCCTGCCGGTAGTCCTCGGTGAGGCCGCGCACCTCGCCCTGCGCCGAGAGGACCGCGACGCAGCCGCCGATCTCGGCGAGCACGCGGCCACGGCGCGCCGCGTATACCTCGGCCGGCAGCTCGGCGGGCGGCGAGGGCGAAGGGTGCTCGAAGCCGGCGCCGACGGCGGCGCCCAAGAGCAGTGCGGTCAGCATCGCGGATCTCCCCGGTGGGCCGGCGGCGAGACTACGACGCGCCGAAACGGCGCGGCAAGCGACGGACGGCCCCGGCACGCCGATGCGCTACCGTACGCGTCCCGATCCGGAGCCCCGCATGCCCACGAGCGCCCTCGAGTTCCGCCCGGCGACCGCCGCTGACGTCGACGCGGCCGTGCCGCTGATCCACAGCTCGGGTCCGGCGACGTTCGACTACGTCTTCGCGCCGCGCGAGGCCGTCCAGTCGCTCCATTTCCTCGCGGCGGCGTTCCGGGACGGGGCGGGCGAGTTCGGCTGGCGCAACCACGTCGTCGGCGTGCGCGACGGTACGGTCGTCGCCGCCGGCGCGGCGTGGGATGCGGCCAGCACCTTCGCGTTCATGCGCGCGGCGACCCGGCAGATCCTCGGCGGCTATGGACTCCTGCGCGGGGCGGCCGTGATCGGGCGCGGCCTTGCCGTCGAACGAGTGATCCGCCCGCCCGCGGACGGCGAGCTCTATGTCGCGCACCTGGGCGTCCGACCGGAGCTGCGCGGCACGGGCATCGGCGCCGCGCTCGTCCGGCACTTGCTCGCCCGAGCGACCCCGGACCGTCACCGCCGCGCCTCGCTCGACGTCGCGCTGACGAACCCGCGGGCTCAGGCGCTCTACGAGCGGCTCGGCTTCCGGGTCGTCGCGGAGCGGGCTGTCGCGCTCGGCGCTGGCCAGCGCAAAGTGCCCGGCCATCGGCGCATGGTGCTCGAGGTCGGAGCCTGAGCCTGGCGGCGTCTTTTGTATCGAAAGGACACGAGATACAAACACTAAATCGTTGGTTTTAATTGATTAAATTTCAGAACCTCAAGTAGATTCTGAAGAGATTCGCCGGCCGGGTCAGCGCTCACGGCAGCCGCCACTGGGCGAGGACCGCCGGCAAGGCCGCCACCGCCTGGGTGCCGGTCGCCTCGATCAACCAGAGCTCGGAGCCGTGGCGTCGCTCGAGCCGTGCGCGGTCGGTGCGGCGCGCGAGCAGCGCCGGCGCGCTGCCGACCGTCACCGCCTCGGCGGCACCGAGGCCTGCGAGCGTGGCGCCGGCGCGCCAGCCCACCGGCGGCACCGACACCTGGCGCAGCGCCAGTACATCCCCTGAGGCGGACTCGAGCGTGATGACCGTCGGATCCGGGTACACGGCATCGGCCGATCCGAACGTGAAGCCCGGCGGCCTCACGACCGTGACGCCGAGCCAGGGGTTCTCGTAGCGATCGGCCTCGAGCCGGTAGGGCGGCGCCTCGGGCGCCACACGGGTCCAGGTGCCTGCCCGCCGGTAGGCCTCGACGCGGATCGACTCATTGCCGAACACGCGGGCGAGTTCTGCGGCGCCGCTCGCGCCGCCCTGCTCGCCCTGGTGCCGGACGATCGCGAGCCGTGCGGCGTCCGCGGGGCCTGCGCGCGGAACGGCGGCGTCGAGCGGAATCCAGCGGTCGCCCGCGCGGACCTCGACCCAGGCGTGGCCGCCGAAGACGCCGGCGACGTACACGTAGCCGAGCACCACGCGCGCCGGGATGTCGAGCGCGCGTGCGAGCGAGGCGAGCAGCACCGCGTAGGCGACGCAGCTGCCGCGCCGGTCGCGCACCGCCTCCGAGGCCGGCACGATCGCGAGCCCGGGCTCGAAGCGCAGTTGCGTCGACACCCAGTCCTGCAGCCGACGCGCCTGCGCGTAGGGCCCGAGGCGCGGGTCGCGCAGCGAGCGCGCGACCTCCTGCACGGCGGGATCGTCCGACTGCAGGATCATGTTCGGCGCAACCTCGCGTCTCGCGACCCCGCGCGCGAGGTCCGCCCGCGGTGCTGGCGCCGCCACCCGGGTGATCTCGACCACCACGTGGTCGGGCGCCGCCTCGACGATCCGCTGGCCGGGTCCCTCGAGCACCGGGAAGCCCGCCGACGGGTCGCGCAACGTCAGGCGCAGTCGCAGCCCGTCGAGGCCGCGGGGATCGGGCAGGCGGATGTTCGCGTGCACCAGCGAGCCGGCGTACAGCACCCCCGACTCGGGCTCGCGGCCGACCGCCTCGCGCACCGAGGCGTCGGCGGCCGCGAGCTCGATCTCGCCGAAGGGTCCGGCCTGCGTCTCGCGCAGCACGCGACCGTCGCTGTCGACGACGAGCCGTCCGGGGCCGGGCAGGGCGGCGAGGCGCTCCTCGACCAGGAAGCGCGGCTGAGCGGCCGGTGCGCCCGGATCGGGCCCCAGCACGCGACGCTCGACGTCCGACACTGCGCCGAGCTCGGCGACGAAAGTCGCGTACCGGAAGCCCGGCTCGCCCTGCGCGAGCGCGAGGGCGGTGCGCCGGCGCACGCCTTCGGGGCCGAGCAACGCGCGGGTCTCCGGGCGCGCCTCGTGGTAGCGGCGTCCGCCGGCCTCGGTGTCGAGCTCGACGACGCCGTCGCGGACGACGGCCTCGAGCACCGTGGTCTCGCGCGAGGCGCGCGTCTCGCTGCGCAGGTTCCGCAGGTGGCCGTCGCGGTCCTCGTGCTCGACGTCGAGCTCCCCGATCGAGACGCGCGCACCGAGGCGGCTGAGCTCGAGGCTCGACTCGAGGGTCGAGGTGACCGCGCCGTCCGCCGCCGTCGCGACGGTCTCGTGGACGTAGCCCACGAGATGGCCCGCGATGCGCGTGGCGTACCAGCGCTCCTCGGCCGGCACCTCGGGCGGCGTCGCCGCCGCCTCGGCGCCGAGCCGCGCCGGCCCCACGCCGAGGAGCGCGAGGAGTGCGAGCCCGGCGGCGAGCGCGAGGCGGTAGCGGTGCCTCATGGCGGCGGTCGCCGCGGTGCCGCGCGCAGCGTCGCGAGGTCGGCGGGCGTGTCGAGGTCGGCTGCGGCGCGCGGCATCGGCACCGGGAGGGCGGTTCGCTGCAGCAGTGCCTGCGCACCGCGATCGCCGCGGAGCCGCGCGAGCGCCGGCCAGGCGCTGCGCGGCCAGAGCGCCGGCACGCCGAGCCGTCCGGCGTAGCTCGCCGCCACCGGCCGCCGGCCGGCCCGGACGAGCAGCCTCGCGCAGTCGGCGGGACCCACGCGCCACTGGTCGACCAGCAGCACGAGCAGCCAGCGCGCATCGCCGGGGGCTGCGCGCACGCCGGCGGCGAGCGAGGCGGCGAGGCCCTCGCGCCAGCGCCGCGCCGGCACGATCGAGGCGCCCGCGCCGCGGGCCGCCGCCGCGACGCGCGCGGCGTAGGCGCCGACCACGACGCCGGCCCAGCGCGGCCGGAGCGCGAGTGCGGTGCCGAGCGCGCGCCGCACCAGGGGTACGCCATCGAGGCAGACGAGCTGCTTCGGCCGGCCGAGGCGGCGGCTGGCGCCAGCCGCGAGCACGAGCACGGCGGTGGCGCGGGCCTGCCGCGGGGGTTGGGCTATGATCGAACCCATGCGCAAAGAATACGCGAGCCTGCGGCGCCGGCCGTTCCTCGCGCCGGTCTGGCTGCTCGGCTTGGCGGCGCTGATCGCCGTTGGCGTCGCCGGCTGGGCGGTGCTCGCCGACTCGACGACGCTCGTGGTCGTGACGCGCCACGCCGAGAAGACCGCCGACGCGATTCCCGATCCGCCGCTCGCGCCGGCCGGGGTCGAGCGCGCCGCGCGCCTCGCCGGGATCCTCGGCGCCGGCCGCCACGGCCTCGCGATCGACGCGGTGTTCGTGACCCAGTGGCGGCGCACCGGCGCGACCGCCGCGCCGCTGGTCGCCAAGCTCGGCGTGCCGGTGATCGAGGTCAAGGACGACGACATCGCGGGACTGCGCGCGCGGATCCTCGGCGAGTACCGCGGCCGGCGCGTGCTCGTGATCGCGCACAGCGACACGGTCGGCGACATCGTCGCGGCCCTCGCCAAGGGCGGCGACGTGCCCGCGATCGGCGAGGTCGGCTACGGGCAGGCCTTCGTGGTCGCGATCCCGCGCTTCAGCCGGCCGACCGTGCTCGAGCTCGCCTTGCCCTAGTCCTCGAGGCGGCGCGCGCCGAGGCGGAAGTCCTCCTCGAAGACGCGATAGCCGGCGTCGGCCATGCCGAGGCGCTGGTAGACGGCGATCGCGCGCTCGTTCGCGCGATCCACGTAGAGGCGCAGCCCGCAGACCTCCGGGTCGCGGCGCGCCTCGTCGAGCACGTGCTCGTAGAGGCGCGCGAACACGCCGCGGCCACGGGCCTCGGGCACGACGTACACCGACATCAGCCACCAGAACCAGCCGGCGCGCCAGTCGCTCCACTCGCGCGTCACGAGCAGCTGGCCGATCGGCTCCTCGCCATCGTCGGCGATGTAATACGTGCCCCTCGACGGGTCGCCGAAGATCGCGGCCACGCCCTCGGACAGCAGCTCGCGGTCGAGCTCCCGCCCCTCGGTCTCGATCGCCATCCGGGCGTTGCCGTCGACCAGGAACTCGAGGTCGGTGGCGCGGGCAGGGCGGATCGACAGGCTCATCGTGGCTCCCGGGTCGGGCGGCTCGTCGCCCTGCGGGCGCCTCGGCGGTGCGGTTGCGCCTCGGCCCGCGGGTGCTATCATGCGCGCCCTCGCGTGGGGCGGTAGCTCAGCTGGGAGAGCGTCGCGTTCGCAATGCGAAGGTCGAGGGTTCGATCCCCTTCCGCTCCACCACTTCCTTTCCCACCAGAATCAACGCGCTAGGCGCCTCCGGCGCCGCGGCCCGGGCTCGCGGCGGCCGTGACCGCGCCCGCTTCAGCGCAGCCGGCCGACCGGCTACGATGCGCGCGTCGCCCCGGTAGCTCAGTTGGATAGAGCGCGCCCCTCCTAAGGGCGAGGTCACAGGTTCAACTCCTGTTCGGGGCGCCAATCTTATTTGCGGCGGCAATCTCCAGCAGATAGGCCCTGCGGTCGATGACCATTTCGCCCTCCAGCCGGGTGCCGTCGTGGCTGGGCGCCAGCACGATGCGCCCGTCGGGCAGGTAGCGCCGCAGCGCGTCCCGTACCGGGCGCGGGTCGCGGCCCTTGCGCATACCCCGCAGCAGCCCCGCCAGCCGCTCTGCCGCCTCCGGGATGGCCACGGCCAGCTTGCGCACGTTGGCGTCGCCCCGGCTGTCTAGCGACGCCAGCAGCTCGGCCCGGCGCGCCTCGGCGGCGTCCAAGGCGGGCTTTAGCATCTCGGCCCGCACCTTGCCCGCCCGAAGCATCTCGCGCAGCTCCGCCAGCTCGCGGTCGATCTCGGCCACCGCCGCCGGTACCCGCTTGGGCGCCGACGCGCGACGGGCCAGTTCCTCGCGGACGATGCGCTCGGCGATCTTGCGCGCCTCGACGACGTGGTCCTTCGTGAGTACCAGCCGGTCGAAGACGCCGAACACCTGCTCCTCGATGTCCTCGCGGTAGAAGCGGGCGCCGTTCGGGCAGGCGGCAGCCCCGCCGTTGCTGTACGAGGCGCAGCGGTAGTCGTGCTTGCCGCTGATCACGTACCGCGCGCCGCAGGTGCAGGCGATGATGCCGGAGAGCGCGAACTTGGGGCCGCGCCCCATCCTGGCGATCTTCGACATCTTCTCGTTCGTGGAGAACATGGCATCGACGCGGTCCCACAAGGTGGGGTCCACGATCTGAAGCGAAGGGTCGTGGCGCGGACGCCAGTGGTCCTTGTGAATGCGCCGATTGCTCTTCTTCTTGCTACCGGGCGGCGGGGTGCGATCCATGCGATTCATGGTCGGCCAGCCCTTGTACGTCGGATTCCGCAGGATCACGCGCACTCCGCTGGCCTTCCATTTCGTGGGCCGACGCGTCGAGCCGTTCCACGACGCGCCCGGCGGCAGCACGCCGCGCTCGTTGAGCCGGCTGGCGATCTCGCGGCAGCTACGGCCCTCGCCGCGCCACGCAAAGATCTCGCGCACGATGGCAGCCTCGTCCTCCTTGACCTCGCGGCGGGCGTGCTTTCGTTCCGGGTTGTACCCGGGGTCGCCGGGCGCCAGCACGACACGCCTGTAACCGTAGGTGCGCCCTCCGATGGAAAGCCCTTGCTCGAACAGCTTCCGGCGGCCGCGCTTGGTACGCGCGCTGATCTTCTTGCGCTCCGCGGCGGCCAGCCCGCCTTTGACTGCGGCCATCATGCCGGTGTCGTCGGACTCGGTGTCGTACCCGCCAAAGTCCATGACGCGAACGCCCCAGTACATGAGTTGCGCGATAGTGCGCGGCACGCCGCCCGGGGCACGCGACAGGCGGTCGGTGTCCCAAATCATGAGCACGTCGAATTGGCCTTCGGCCGCCGCCTCAAGCATTGCGTTGAACGCCGGTCGCTCGTCGTCGTTGCCTGTAATGCCGTCGTCGCGAAACTCGGCGACCACTTCCCATTTAAGCGACGCAATTCTGTCGCGACAGTCCTCGAGCTGCTGGTCGCACGACTTGGAAGTCTTCAGCTCGTCCTTCGAAACGCGAGCGTAGATCGCGGCCTTCATGCCTCGTCCTCCTCTGGGCGGGCATGGCGGGGCAGCTCGCGGCGCAGCGCGCGCCGGATCAGCTCCTGCTGGGTTTGTCCCGTGCGGAGCGAGACTTCGCGCAGGGAGTGGCGGATCTCGGTCGGGAGCCACGCGATCACGGCCGTGCACCCGGCTGGGCGGTAGGTCTTCTTTCTGCTTGCTGTACCCACGGTCTTTTCCTCGGTGTTTTTAGGGCGCAGTTGCCCGATGCTTATAATAAGTCATTGTTTAATCAAGGAAAATCAACCGCGCTGGGGCTTTGAAATACATGCACTTGGCGAAAAAGCACGGCCCGCCCCATGTGGCGAGAACGGGCCGTGAAGCAGCGGGCGCCAGCAGACGAAGGACAGGAGATCGGCGCCCACCGTGGGTTGAAAATCGCAATTGGCGTTTGCATGCCCGGCGCAAATGCGATCCCATTTCGCCCTGCACCGAGCACACAAAGGGCACCCATGAGATTCGCAAGGATTCCGCTTCTGGTGCTTTCGATACTGCTGCTCGCGTCACCGAGGGCGTTTGGCGGCGACGAGCTGTACGGCACAGCCATACGAGTCGCGTCGTGGTGCGCGCCGTATCGTTCGGCCAGGGTCACAGATGAGGGGGTGTCCGTACCTGAGCAAGGGAAGGAATTGGATCTCTGCTGGGGTGCCTTCTTGGCCATCCAGCAGATGTCGAAACTCGGTGTCGACGGATCGGACCGAACTGTCATAAACGCCTGTGTCCCCCCTGAAGTACGCACGCTCGAATACGTCCTCGTGTTCTTGAAGTACGTCGAATCACACCCCGAAGTTGGCCACGAGCGATTCTTGAATGTTGCCGTTCGCGCAATCCGGCAAGCATTCCCATGCCCCCAGTCCGGCGGCGACACGAAGAAGCCAAACCGGAAGCCTGAGTAAGAGCGCCCCCGGGGCGGTTTCGTATCGGGTGACGGCCAAGAACGGAGAAGAAACCGTCATGACCGGCCCGGGGGCGCGAGAAATCACGTGTTGGGTTCCTGTGGCGGATCTAGTTCCACCAGCGCCGCCCGCACGCTGTCCGGCAGGGTTCGCCAATCGGGGTCGTCCAGCGCTATTGCCATCAGGGACGGCAACATGCCCGGGAGGACGACTTCTCCGTCTGGGTCCTGCGCGGCCATCGCGGCGGCGAGCCACAGCACGTGTTCGCGCAGATGCTTCGCGAACAGGTGCATGAACGGCCCAAACCGCTGCTGAGCGTTGACGGCTCTCTCCAGCGCCATCATCCGAAGACGCTCAGCCCGGGCATCCGGTTGCTCCATCTCTCGACGCAGCGTAGCGACGACACGCTCCAGCTCCGCTACTGAGCGGGTCAGGTCGCGTATCTGTCGGCGCTCGTCCAGCGTCGAGTCGACGGTCATCGCAGGCTCCGAAACGGCGCCAGCTCGGTCAGCAGGGCCCGCAGTCGGTCCCTCACCACGCCGAGTGATGCGGCCTCGCCGAAATAGGGCACGACCGTGTGCAGGCGCTCGTCGGGCGTGCGATCGAGCTCGGCCTTCAGCGCATCCAGCCGCTTCCAGTCGAAGCCGTGCCGCAGCCGCCCGAGCATCACGTCGGCCATCGTGGCGGGCGTGTGTTCGAGCCGGGCCTTCTCCCTTGCGGCGCCGTCCACGACGCCCATCGCGCTCATCACGGCGGTCGCGATGTCGTCATCGAGCAGGGCGCTCACTTGGTGCCCACCACGATGTCGGCCCCGTCACGGACGGGCACCACGCGGGCGCGGCTGAGCCGGAACAGCTCGCGGTGCCGCTCCCGCGCAATCGTCGTCGCCTCCCAGTACGTCAGATTCGGGTTCTTGAGGCGGATGTCGGCGACGTGTTCCGTGAACTTGCGGCACACGGCTTCGCTGACTTCCTTCGTCACCAGCAGATGGTCATTCGGCACATCCGTCGTGGCTTCGTGAGCCTCGCGGATGTTCTCGTCGCTCAGAGTCTTCAGTTCGCTTCGCGTGAAGGTGAACTTCGCCATTACAGGGGTCTCTCCTTGTCAGTACCCATCGAACCAGCCCCGCGAAAAGTCGCTGGGCCGAAATGCGTAGTCATCGAAAACAGTAGACGGCTCGGCCCACGCCAATTCGACCGAGGCCGCGCTCATCCCTTGCGACGCTGCGACGGCTGCGAGAGCAACGGCGTTCGCCAGGTCGTCGTGCGCGCCGGGTCGGTGGTCGACGCTGTCCTTGCCGTTGCGCCCGGTCTTGCGTTCCAGACCCAGAAGCTCGACGCGCAGCGTCGGGTCGGGCGGCAGTTCCACGCGCCCGGTGGTCATCAGGGGCAGCAGGCGCAAGTACTGCTCGGATCTCGGCGCGTCGGCCGGAAGCAGCGTGACGCCGACGTCGGCGTAGATCGTCTTGGTCAGCTCGGCGCCGTAGTGGTCGCCGGTGGCGGTCTGCAGCCCGTAGCCCGCGAGGAATTCGGATACCTGCGCCGCGACAGCCTTCGGGTCGTGGGGCGCCGGCCAGCGACGGCACGCGTCCACGACGACCTTGTCGTCCTCCCAGTGCGCCACGCTGCACGCAGCGGCGTCGCCACGACCGCCGGATGTGTCGATCCCCGCCACGTAAACGATGGCTGTGCCCTTGGATGTGATGCTCCGGCGCGGAAGCTCGCGGGGTTCGCTCCGTGTGAGCGAGTCAACGAGCGCGATGTCGATGAAGGACGCGACATCAGTGCGGTACTGGCACAGATACTCCGCCGCTGCGGCGGCCGGGTCCTTCTGCAGCGCATCGGCGATCACGTCTTCGGGGAACGTGGGATTGAAGTCGCGCGTCGCGCCCTTGAGCACCAGCACGCGCGCGTCGTTCTGGCCGTAGTAGCGCCGGTCGTACTCGTAGAGCGCGCCGCCCATCGAGTACGGAGTGCTGATGCAGATGAGCAGGCTGCCGCGAAAGCGAGCCAGCCCGGGGCGCAAGGCGGTCAGCACCTCGGTGTCCGGGCTCGCACTGTCGGGCGTGATGGGCCAGAAGGCGATCTCGTCGCACACGGCGGCGACGATGCTGCGACCACGCACGGCGCGGAAGTCACTCGTCGCAACCTGTATTTCGACTCCCGACCGTAGGACGATGCGATCCTTCGTCGTGCTGTCGATCTCGCGAGACAGCACCGGCGAAGCCTGGAGCTGGCCCAGCACGTAGCGGAATGCGACGGTGGCCTGTTCGCGGTCGGCTGCGAGCAAGAGCACGACGGGAATCTGCCCCGGGTCGCACGGCCAATCGCGACAGGTGGCGAGGTACACGACCAGAGCCGCCATGCTCTGCGTCTTGCCCGACGCGCGGCCGGCGATGATCACCAGTTCCGACGCCGGCGCGCTCGGTGGCTCGCGGCCTCCGCCAATCTTGTCGAAGGCGAGGCGCTCGTCGGCGGTCAGTGGCTCTGCGAGCGCGGCTTTGATGCCGGCGCGGATGGTGAGGCGCGACGACGAGCCCAGCGGGTTGCCCGCCAACATCGGGTCGGTGGCGTAGCGCGCGAACGTGAGGTTCACGGCTGCGGTTCCTCGGGCTTGGGCTGCTGCGCGATGTAGTCACGCAACGACGGCACGTCCTTGGCGACGCGCCGAAGGCCAAGCGTGCGAAGGAGGCCGAGCAGCGTGTTGGTGAGCCCGGACCACTGCGAAGCGTCGAGTTGGCCGGTGGTGGCGAAGTGCTGCTCCATCTGTTGCAGGCGCGCATGCGCCCACACGACGCGCTCGCACAGCAGGCGTTGCTGTGGCGTGAGGTCGCCGCCTAGCGCGCTGTGCAGCTCGGCCAGTGTCTCGCTCGCTACGCGGGCAGGCGCGTACCGCCGGTCGATGCCGGCCAGCCACCCGGCCTTAAAGCGGGGCGGCACGGCCCGGGCTGGCACCTTACGGGGCATGGCTGACACCCCGCAGAGTCGCCGTGGCTCGCTGGGCGACCCCAGGACGGTCGCAAGGGTCGGGGGTGCGGGTACGGGGCGGGTTTGGCAGCCGCGCCAGCCCGGCGCCCCGGGCGCGGCAGGCGGGTATATGGGGCACAAGCCCCGCAGGGGGCTTATTCCGGTGGGTGAGGGCGCCGTCGCCAAGTGACCGTAGCGGCTCGCAAAACCGAGCAAATAATCGCGGTACCAGCGCGCCGCGCGCGGGGTGGCGCTGCCTGCATGGGCGCGGCGCCCGGGGCGAACCGCCGCGAACCGCTAGCGGTTCGTTTTTCGACGTTTCGCGCAAAGCCTGAAAAACACGGGAAATGCGCGAACCGCTAACCGCTAACCCCCTAACAAGTGCAGGCCCTAGCGGTTTGAGCCCGCTATGGCCAGCCTTGCTCCCTGCCCAGACCGCTAGCGGTTCCCCGGCGGTTCGTTTAGCGGTTAGCGGTTTACTCAGCATCCTGCGCGTCCTCCTTCGTCGCGATGGCCAGCCGCGTGCCGTGCTTGGCAGAACGAACCTCGCGGATGTCGCCGCGCTCTGTTGCGGCCTTGATGAACTCGCCCACCTGCTTCTGCGTGACGTTGTTGCCGTACACCTGCGCGCGTTGATCGCGCAGCGTTCGCGGAGCGACGGGCTGATTGCCGTGAGCGGCGATCCACGACGCAGACTTGGCCAGCATCTCGTCGTAACGAGGACCACCGCCCGGCAAGAACTGCGGCTCGAAGTGTTCGAACGACCCTCCGTCGGTGCGACGCAGCCACGTCGGCGGCTGCCATCCGGAGTAGTTCGACTTCGCAACGACGAGGCGGTACACCTGCCGATTGGCGATGGCCGTCTGATCGACGTTGGTGCCTTCGGCATCTTTCTCGGTGGCTTCGACCAGCCGCCACACGACGCGAGCGCCGTCCGAGAGAGCGGAAGCGCCGCGTGCCGAGTATTGATGCTCGTGCTTGCCCGACGCCGCCACCTTGCCGGTGTGATGCGGAATGAGCATCGTGCAGTTGGCAGCGCCGCGCACGCGCTCGGCCGCATTGATGATGGCCGTGGCCACCGCGTTGTCGTTCTCGTTGCCGCCGTGCAGCCGGGCCAGCGGATCAAGGATGACCAGTTCAAGGTCGTTGATCTCGCGCAGCTTGGCGCCCAGATGGTCGGCCGTGGCCGTGTTCTGTACGACGCCACCATGAAACGGCGACACCAGATGAAGCTGGTCGCCCACGAGGCTGGTGACGTACAGATGCTTGAGCAGCGCGGCGCGGTAGGCGTCCTTCTTGTCGGGGTGGGCCCTCGCATACCGGGAGAAGGCGGCCTCGACGCGGCGTCGTAGAACGTCGAGCGGGTCTTCGAGACCGAGGTAGACGGCGGAGCCGCGCCTGACCGAGCGCCCGAGAAACGGCGTGCCGGTGGCGACGGCCATCGCAAGGCTGAGGGCTAGATGCGTCTTGCCGGCGCCGCCTTCGGCCACCAGCAGGCCAACGGTGCCGCGCGGCAGCAGCCCCTCAACCGTGAATTCGGCGCGCGGCAGGGGAGTCATGAGCCATTCCTTGCTGACGGTGGAAAGCTCGATGCGAACCGGCATGGATGACGTCTTGCGCCAGGAGGCGATGAACTCGTGATCGAGGTCGTACGAGGCGACGATGGACGTATCGAGGTACGACTGAGGCCCGCGCCGAACGAGAAAGTCGTCCAGCCCGGTCTTGCCCTCGCCGGTAACGTCGGGCAGCACGCGGATACGGACAAGAGCGCCGCGACTCTCGAGAAATTCGCCGAGTTCGACGGCGGCCGCCTTGACGCGCGGCTTGCTGAGGATGTCGCTGTCGAACGTGACGTCGACGACGCGACCGTCGAGTTCGAACGCGTCCCATTCCTTGATCGGCTTGCCGTCCGTCTTCCAGCAGTCGACGCCGCCGATGCCAATGCACGCAAGGTTGCGCTCGCCGGCCGAGTTGGCCTTGATCTCGCCCTCGGTGACGACGAGCGGGATGCGGCTGTCGGCCTTGATCTTGTCCCAGTCGCGCGTCGTGCCCTTGGGCCGGGCCCCGAGGTACAGATGGACGCCGGTGCCCTTCTTCTGAAAGAACTTGCGGCCGTCGGGCGTCGCGCTGGGATCGAGCAGCCGGTAGCGCACGAAGTCGAGCGCCTTGCCGTTGACCTGCGGATACGGGATGCGAATAGACGGCGAAGCGAAGCCGGTCTCCTTCTCGGTGGCGGCCGCGTCCAGCACGGTGATGCCCATGCGCTTCGCGGTGGCGCGCGACACGCCACGGTCTTCGAGGTACTTCCAGCCGGCGTCGGTGCTCATGGCTCTAGTCTTCGCACCCGACGCACCGCACCGGCAGCTCGTCGTAGGTGGGGGACTGGGGCACGTCGCGAGAGACGAGCGCCGACACGAAGCCCCAGTGTTCCGGGAAGACGTCCGGCATCAGTGCTTCAAGGTGCTGGCGGATCTCGGCCGTCGAGAGCCCGCGACGACGCGCGGCGGCGGCTTCGGAGTAGGCGAGCGTGCAGTCGTCGGTGGTCGCGGGGCGCATTCTTTGGTCGGGCCTCCTGTCGATTCGGCAAAGAGGTCTGCCAGCACGTCTTCAGCCAAGGCGCGGCCGAGCGCGAGCAGCAGATCGTTGAGACGGGGGTCGATCACGGCGCCGGCTTGGCCTTCGGCTTGCGGCCGGGCCGCTCCGGGTTAACGCGGCGATACTCGATAAGGGATTCAACGTGGGCGCTGGAGAACAGCCGCCGACCCGCAGACGAACGATTCGGCGTGACCCCGGCCCGTAGGCACAGCGCATAAACGGCAGTGCGCGTGAGGCCAAGCTTCTTGCAGACGTAGCCGACCTCGTAGCGCGCCTCAGGGCTGGCCGCGATTTCTTCTGCCTTGCTCAAGACTGCCTCCACCGCCGGCACCCATTGCCGCGCTAACGCCACCGTTGGCAATTACGCTACAGGTGCGTTATGGTGCGTGGTGCCTTTAACCGTTACGGGCGAGGGTCACAACGTGAGGCAAGTGCCGTTATTCCCCGAGCAAGAGGCCATTGCGTTCGCCGTGGCGCTGGCCAACTTGCGCCTCGATGGCAACGTGAAGCACGCGGAGCGAGCAGCGGCGCCGTTGTTCGATCCGTGGGACTACCTGTTGGAAGACCTCAGCTCGTCCGATCTGAACCGGAAGGTGCTGGCGATGGCGCGCAAGGTTCGAGGCTGGCTCGGCGCCATCGACCGCAGGAGGGCTCGCCCCGTCGTTAAGGGTAAACACACGCACACGGAGCGGACAAAGGAGGGAAGACTCGCGCGTGTGCCGGAAATGGCAGCGCGAGACGTCGCCCGGTTGGGCGACCTCGTGGCACTCAAACTCAATCCGTACCTTGAGCGGCTACGGCTGCACCCCGTACTCGACCGTCGCGGGCGCCTGCGCAGCGAGCAGACCGGCGGACCGCTTTCGTGGGCGGCGCTTGGCGTCGCGTTGTTGCATGACCGGAACGCCGGCTACCGCGGAAAGACGAAGTTCATTTACTACCGCAGTCGCTTCGGACAGTGTGAATGCGGTCGCTACTTCTTCAGGGCCGGGCGCGGCGCGGTGGGGTCGCACTGTTCCGCAGCGTGCGGGAATGCCGCACGTCAGCGGAATTACCGTAAGAAGCACAAGGCCCGCATCGCGCTCTCGCAACGGCATTAGGCCCGCATCCTTCCTTCGATCAGTACGAACGGGCCCACATCACTTCCTCGCTGCGCCCGAGCATGGGCGCACCGCGCAATTCCGCGCGGCTGAGGAGGTTGTGTAAATGACTGCAAAGTCGAAGACCGGCCCGCGTGGGCAGTTTGATCTGACGGTCGTTCCGGACTATCGGGCATTTAGTTCAGAGACGGACCCGTTCGGGTTCGTGGCGGAAGATATGGAAACTAAGGCGGGGGCAAGGCGTGCCCAAGAGACGTTCATCGTTGGGCCGTCTCCTTATGCGCTCGCAAATTTTCCGTTCCGCGTGCCACAGCGGGAGATGCTGAGAGAGCTGTGGCCAGTACTGCAGAATCGCGCACGCCCCGATGTGACATTCGCAGTCACGATCTACGATTCAACCTCGGCGTGGTTTCTGCATGCGTGGGGCGACGGCTCCATCCAGTCTTGGCAGTGGGACGGTCCTGTCCGTGACAACCACCCGCCGCTTGGGTTCGACGCTCGCTTCCACTTTTTCACGTGGGACGAACCAGCGCTTTACCTCGGCTGGTGGGACGGAAAGGAGCTGCACGCGATCCCTCGCGTAGACGAACAGGCCCCGCCGAAGCGGGGCCGGTTGCGACAGGTGCGCCGGGCGTAGGGCGCTTAGGCGTCTCGTTCGGTGGGTCTTGTGTGCATCCCGTGTGGACGAGCGGTGCACACAAGATCTTGTGATTGATGTCCCTGCTCAGCTTGACATTGCGCGCCCGAAACCTACCCCGACTTATTGTCAAGTCCGGTGGTTAAATCCTTGTTCTTACGAAGTAATTACATCCCGGACAGTTGGACCGGAAAGTCTTGACTCTGGCCGTCCCCGAAAATAAGTTAGCTACCCCGGCACAAGATTTTGTGTCGGCGAGTTGGAAGCCCTGAAAAAGCAAGGCCCGCCGAAGCGGGCCGTACAGGAGAGAGGTTCAGTTCGTCTCGGCGCCGTAGCTGAGTGGATCAAGCAGTCGCTTCGTAAGCGACAACGCAGAAAACCGTCCCTACCTTCCAAGTCGTGGCGGTCAACTGCAACGTGGGTTCGAATCCCACCGGCGCTGCCTTTTTAGACCTGAGACCCCCTCTCGTTGGGTGGAATATTACTCATACGCCCGCACCAGTAAAGTGGGGCCTACCCTACGCCGTGGGCGTATACGCGGCCCGGAACCACGTCACGCGGCCGCCGGGGCCTGTAGGCCGCCCCTAACCGGCACGGCCACCCGGGCCCTAAATAGCGAGCAAGCCCCGTTCGGGGCGCCAATTCCTCCGGCCTTGCGTGATCGCAGTCAGTGCGCGGCGCCGGGCGGGAAGTGCGCGAGCACCGCGGCGACCGCGGCGCGCAGCCCGGGGCCCGGATCCTTCACGTCCGCCTCCGTGAGCGGCTTCTTCGCCCAGCCGTGCCACACCGGCTCGTGGCGCCGCGCCTCGAAGACGTCGATCGCGAGCGTACCCTCGCGGTACTGGCGCACGTCGAGCGCCTCGCCGAAATAGCCGCGGCCCCAGTGCCAGCCGAGCTGCCACTCGACGGGATAGCTGGCGATGTCGGTGCGCTCCTGGGCGCTCAGCGTGAAGTCGATCGCAAGGTCCGCCTGTGCGAGATCGTCCGTGTATTCGAAGCCCTTCGCCTCGAGCTCGCTGCGGATCGCCGCCTCGATGCGCTTCGCGTTCAGCGGATTGCGCGTCGCCGGGTGCGCGCGCGGCAACCAGCCGAAGCGGTGGAAGGGCGCGAAGTTCGTCGCGCGGTCGTAGTCGATGCCGACGGTCGGCGTCGTCGCACAGGCGCTGAGCGCGAGCGCGAGCAGCAGGGCCCCGATATGTCTAGTTGCCATGGCGCAGCTCCGCGGTCCGCCGCGACGGGCGGCAGGTTCTGTCAAAGCGTGCGCCGCCGCGCGGCGCCGCGCGTCGTGGAATGGCGCAGCCGGGGGACGGCCTGTACTATCGATCGAGGTAGCGCCGGGGGAGCGCGAGGCGAGCAACGATGGCCGACGGCATCGATACCACCGCGAACGGCATTCCCTTCGACGGCGAGCGCCGCCAGTCCTCCCGCGACCGGCGCAAGCGCCTCGTGTTCTCGCTCTTCTATGGCGGCCTGAAGCCGCGTCGCCGCGCCGGCCGGCGGGCGAGCGACCATCACCAGCCGATCGTCGACTGGCACGGTCCGGGGCTGCTGGCGAGCTCCGTGCTGGTGCTGATCCTGTGCTCGCTCGATGCGTTCCTGACGCTGTGGCTGATGACGGTCGGTGCGGTCGAGGCGAATCCGCTGATGGCGCCGCTGGTCGCCGGTGACGCGCAGCGCTTCGCGATCACCAAGCTCGCGATGACCGGCGCCGGCATCCTGACCTGCGTCGCGCTCGCGAACTTCCGCGTCTTCCGCCTGATCCGGGTCGCGACGCTGGTGCACACGATCCTGGTCGCGTACCTGGTGCTCGTCGGCTACGAGCTCGCGCTGCTCGCGCAGCACGCCTGAGCGCGGGACCCCCGTCACAGTTCGGTCGGCCGGCGCCGCGGGCTTTTGTTCGCGGCCCCGGCATCCGCTAGACTTTCGACATATTCACCGTCGACCGGCTGCGCGACCGCAGACCCCCCCCCGCATGAGTTCGTCCTTAAGCGACTGGTTCGCCTCGACCCCCCTGTCGGGTGCGAACGCGCCGTTCGTCGAGGAGCAGTACGAGCGCTTCCTCGCCGATCCTGACAGCGTGCCCGCGGAATGGCGCGCGTACTTCCGCGGCCTGCCGCCCGGGGCGCTCGAACGCGACGTGCCCCACGGGCCGGTCCGCGAGGCCTTCGCGGCGCGCGCCCGCGCGCCGCGGCTCGGCACGGGCCCGGGCGACGCCGGCAGCGAAACGGCCGCGAAGCAGGGCTCGGTCTCGCGCATGGCGCAGGTGTACGCCAACCGCGGCCACCTGATGGCGCGCATCGACCCGCTCGGCCTGATGACCCGTGAGCGCCCGCGGGTGCTCGAGCTCGACTACTTCGGGCTGACGGCGGCGGATCTCGAGCAGGAGTTCTTCACCGGCTCGCGCTCGGACGCGATTCCGTCGCGGATGAAGCTGCGCGACATGATCGCGCAGCTCGAGTTCGTCTACTGCGACACCATCGGCGCCGAGTTCGCGCACGTCTCGACCAGCGAGGAGCGGCTGTGGCTGCAGGACACCTACCTGCTGAGCCGGCTGCGCCACCGCTTCACGCCCGAGGAGCGCCGCGACATCCTCTGGCAGCTGACCGCCGCCGAGGGCCTCGAGCGCTACCTGCACACGAAGTACGTCGGCCAGAAGCGCTTCTCGCTCGAAGGCGGTGACGCGCTGATCCCGATGCTCGACGACCTGATCCAGCACGGCGGCGGCCACGGGGTCGAGGAGTGCATCATCGGCATGGCGCACCGCGGGCGCCTGAACGTGCTGGTGAACCTGCTCGGCAAGTCGCCGTCGGACCTGTTCTCGGAGTTCGAGGGCCACTACGACCTGAAGGGCCTGAAGGGCTCCGGCGACGTCAAGTACCACAAGGGCTTCTCGGCCGACCTGCGCACGCCGAGCGGCAACGTGCACGTCGCGCTCGCCTTCAACCCCTCGCACCTCGAGGTGGTGAACCCGGTGGTCGAGGGCTCGGTGCGCGCCCGCCAGGAGCGCCGCGGCGACGCCCGCGGCGAGCGCGTGCTGCCGGTGCTGGTGCACGGCGACGCGGCCTTCGCGGGGCAGGGCGTCGTGATGGAGACGCTGCAGCTGTCGCAGGCCCGCGGCTTCTACACCGGCGGCACCGTCCACGTCGTGATCAACAACCAGGTCGGCTTCACGACCTCCGATCCGCGCGACGCGCGCTCGACGCTGTACTGCTCGGACGTCGCCAAGATCGTCGAGGCGCCGATCTTCCACGTCAACGGCGACGATCCCGAGGCCTGCGTGTTCGTCACGCGCCTCGCGCTCGACTACCGGATGAAGTTCCACAAGGACGTGGTGATCGACCTCGTCTGCTACCGGCGGCACGGCCACAACGAGGCCGACGAGCCGGCGGCGACCCAGCCGGTGATGTACCAGACGATCCGCAAGCACCCGACCACGCGCCAGATCCACGCCGCGCGGCTCGCCGCCGACGGCGTGATCGCCGCGGGCGACGACGCGAAGATGGTCGACGAGTACCGCCGCGGCCTCGACGCCGGCAAGCCGCAGGCGCGCGCCGCGCTCGGCCTGATCGGCAACAAGTACACGGTCGACTGGTCGGCGCACCTGGCCGCCGACCCGGCCGAGGAACCGCAGACCGGCGTCGAGCTCGGCCGCCTGAAGGAGCTCGGCACGCGCCTCGTGCAGTTCCCCGCCGACTTCACGCTCCACCCGCGGGTCGCGAAGATCTACGAGGAGCGCGCCAAGATGCTCGCCGGCGAGGCGCCGCTCGACTGGGGCGCCGCCGAGACGCTCGCCTACGCGACGCTGGTCGACCAGGGCTACGGCGTGCGCATCACCGGCCAGGACAGCGGCCGCGGCACGTTCTTCCACCGCCACGCGGTGCTGCACGACCAGTCGAGCGAGCGCGTCTACACGCCGCTCGAGCACCTGACGCGCGGACCGAGCTTCCGGGTCACGGACTCGGTGCTGTCGGAGGAGGCGGTGCTCGGCTTCGAGTACGGCTTCGCGACCACCACGCCCGAGGTGCTGGTGGTCTGGGAGGCGCAGTTCGGCGACTTCGTGAACGGCGCGCAGGTCATCATCGACCAGTTCATCAGCTCGGGCGAGGCGAAGTGGGGCCGGGTGTGCGGCATCACGCTGCTGCTGCCGCACGGCTACGAGGGCCAGGGCCCGGAGCATTCCTCGGCGCGCCTCGAGCGCTTCCTGCAGCTGTGCGCCGAGTGGAACATGCAGGTGTGCGTGCCCTCGACGCCGGCGCAGGTGTTCCACATGCTGCGGCGACAGATGGTGCGGCCGCTGCGCAAGCCGCTCGTGGTGATGACGCCGAAGAGCCTGCTGCGCCACAAGCTCGCGGTCTCCGAGCTCGGCGAGCTCGCGCAGAACCGCTTCCGGCCGCTGATCGACGAGATCGACCCGCTCGACCGCGCCGCGGTGCGGCGCGTCGTGTTCTGCAGCGGCAAGGTGTACTTCGACCTGCTCGAGCGGCGGCGCGCCGACGGCCTCAAGGACGTCGCGATCGTGCGCCTCGAGCAGCTCTACCCGTTCCCGGCCGAGGACTACACCGCGGCGCTCGCCTCCTACCCGAACGCCCACGAGGTGGTCTGGTGCCAGGAGGAGCCGCAGAACCAGGGCGCCTGGTACCAGATCCGCCACCGGCTGCAGGAGCCGCTGTCGACCGTCGACGTGCTGCTCTATGCCGGTCGCCCGGGCGCGGCCGCACCGGCCGCCGGCATCCACGAGCTGCACGTGCAGCAGCAGCAGGCGCTGGTGCGCGCGGCGCTGTCGGCGCCGGCGAGCGACGACACCGGCCGGGAAACCACGCGGCTGCTCGCGCAGCGCGGCGGCGCCGACCGCCTCAAGACGATCAGGAAATCCTCATGACGATCGAAGTGCGCGTTCCGCAGCTGCCCGAGTCGGTCGCCGACGCGACGCTCGTGGTCTGGCACAAGCAGCCCGGCGAGGCCGTCAGCCGCGACGAGAACCTGGCCGACCTCGAGACCGACAAGGTCGTGCTCGAGGTGCCGGCGCCGGTCGCGGGCGTGCTGCGCGAGGTGAAGGTGCAGGCCGGGGCGACGGTCACCTCCGGCACCTTGCTCGCGATCCTCGAGGGCGGCACGGCCGCGACCACCAAGGCGACCGAAGCGCCGGCGCCGAGCGCCGCCGGAGCCGCCAAGGCGGATCCCGGCCGGCTCGGCCCCGCCGCGCGGCGCATCGTCGAGGAGAAGCACGTCGATCCGGCGACCATCGCCGGCTCCGGCCGCGAGGGTCGGGTCACGAAGCAGGACGTGGTCCGCGCTCTCGACGGCAAGCCGCCGGCGGCCGCGGCGCCGGCCGCGAGCGCGCCGAAGCCGGCCCCGGCCGCGGCGCCGGCCGCGCCGCGCAGCGGGCGGACCGAGCAGCGGGTCGCGATGACCCGGCTGCGCGCGCGGATCGCGGCGCGGCTCGTCGAGGCGCAGTCGACGCAGGCGCTGCTGACCACCTTCAACGAGGTGGACATGAAGGCGCTCAACGAGGCGCGCGCCCGCTACAAGGACCGCTTCGAGAAGTCGCACGGCGTGCGCCTCGGCTTCATGTCGTTCTTCGTCAAGGCCGCGGTCGAGGCGCTGCGGCGCTTCCCGGTCGTCAACGCCTACGTCGACGGCACCGACATCGTCTACCACGACTACTACGACATCGGCGTCGCGGTCTCGACCGACCGCGGCCTGATCGTGCCGGTGCTGCGCGACGCGGACCTGATGAGCGCCGCCGACGTCGAGCGCGCGATCGGCGGCTACGCGCAGAAGGCGCGCGACGGCTCGATCACGATCGAGGAGCTCACGGGCGGTACCTTCTCGATCACGAACGGCGGGGTGTTCGGCTCATTGATGTCGACGCCGATCGTGAACTCCCCGCAGAGCGCGATCCTCGGCATGCACAAGGTGCAGGACCGGCCGGTCGTCGTCGACGGCCAGGTGGTGGTGCGGCCGATGATGTACCTGGCGCTCACCTACGATCACCGCATCATTGACGGCCGCGAGGCCGTGCAGTTCCTGGTCACGATCAAGGACTGCCTCGAGGATCCGACGCGGCTGCTGCTGCAGGTCTGAGCCGACACCGAGGAAAGGCATGAGCGACAGCTACGACGTCATCGTCATCGGCGGCGGCCCCGCCGGCTACCCGGCCGCGATCCGCGCCGGCCAGAACGGCCTCACGGTCGCCTGCATCGACGACTGGAAGAACCGCGACGGCAGCTACGCCTTCGGCGGCACCTGCCTGAACGCCGGCTGCATCCCGTCGAAGGCCCTGCTCGAGTCCTCGGAGCTGCTGCACCGGGCCCGCGAGGAGTTCGCCACCCACGGCATCCGGATCAGCAGCGCCGAGATCGACGTCGCGCAGATGCAGAAGCGCAAGGCCGGGATCGTGCGCGCCTCGACGCAGGGCATCCTCGCGCTGTTCAAGTCCGCCAAGGTCACCGGCCTCACCGGCCGCGGCCGGCTGCTGCCCGGCCGCAAGGTCGAGTACACCGCCGCCGACGGCAAGGTCACGCAGCTGAGCGCCAAGCACGTCGTGCTCGCCGCGGGCTCGGTGCCGACCGCGCTGCGCAGCGTACCGTTCGACGGCACGGCGGTGCTCGACAGCTGGGGCGCGCTCGATCTCGAGGCGGTGCCGAAGCGGCTCGGCGTGATCGGGGCCGGCGTGATCGGCCTCGAGCTCGGCAGCGTCTGGCGCCGGCTCGGCGCCGAGGTGGTCGTGCTCGAGGCGCTCGAGGGCTTCCTGCCGATGGCCGACGGCCAGCTCGCCAAGGAGGCGCTGAAGCACTTCAAGAAGCAGGGGCTCGACATCCGCCTCGGCGCGAAGGTGACCGGCGCGAGCGTCGCGGCCGGCGGCGTGAAGCTCGACTACCAGGACGCCTCCGGCGCGCACGCGCTCGAGGTCGACAAGGTCGTGGTTGCGATCGGCCGGCGGCCGAACACGGCGGGCCTGCTTGCCGAGGGCACCGGCGTCGCGCTCGACGAGCGCGGCTTCGTGACCGTCGACGAGCACTGCCGCACCGGCGTCGAGGGCGTGTACGCGGTCGGCGACTGCGTGCGCGGCCCGATGCTGGCGCACAAGGGCAAGGAGGAGGGCGTGATGGTCGCGGACCTGATCGCCGGGCGCTACGGCGAGGTCAACTACAAGACCGTGCCGTCGGTGATCTACACCGCGCCCGAGATCGCCTGGGTCGGCCAGACCGAGGAGCAGGTCAAGGCCTCGGGACGCGCCTACAAGACCGGCGTGTTCCCGTTCCTCGCCAGCGGCCGCGCGCGCGCGATGGAGGCGACCGCCGGCTTCGCCAAGCTGATCGCCGCGAGCGACGACGACGAGATCCTCGGCGTGCACGTGATCGGACCGATGGCCGGTGAGCTGATCGCCGAGGCGGTGCTGGCGATGGAGTACTCGGCCTCGAGCGAGGACCTGCAGCGCACCATCCACGCGCACCCGACGCTGTCGGAGGCGCTGCACGAGGCCGCGCTCGCCGCCGACAAGCGCGCGATCGACTTCCCGAACCGCTGAGATTACGGACGCGGCTGTCACGCCGCCGCAACGCGCGACAGCGAGACTGTCGGGCGGCGCCGTTCCGTGCGCCCGGAGCGGCGGATGGAACTGGAACGCCCCGGAGTCTGGGCCTCACACCGCGTGCTCGAGACCGAACGCCTGATTGGTGGCGGCCGCGGCGCAGTTCTCGAGGTGGGCGCTGGCGACTACTCGTTCGCCTACGTCTCCAAGCGCTTCGCTCGACTTGGGCCGTGGATCACCGTCGATCTTGCGCCCCCATGCGACGTTACGATCGACCTGGATGATGTCTCCCTGCGACTGCCGTTCGCGGATGGTCATTTCAACCTGGCTGTCTGCACCGAGACCCTTGAGCATCTACGGTGGCCACAGTCGCTGTTGTCTGAGATCGCCCGCGTGCTCGCACCCGGCGGATGGCTGGTGGTCAGCGTGCCGAATGCCGTGAGCTTGAGCTACCGACTGTCCTGGCTGCTCGGGCGCATTCCGTCGTGCGCCGCGAGCGGCAATCTGCCGCCGGAGTTCGGTGGCGTCGTCTACGTTGATAGCAGCAGCGGCGCACTCAGTGGCGGCCACTTGGTCGATTTCAATGCTGATCGTTTGCGACGTCTGCTCGAGTTTGCGGGATTTCGGCTGCGGCGACTGCGCGGCTCCGGAATCATCTGGCATCGGCAGATACTGCCCTCATGGCTGGTGCCGCCTGGACTCGCTTCCAACCTAATCGCGCTCGCGGAGCGGGCCTGATTTAGCGTCGTTGCACCCGGATCACGTCGGCGAGGCCGCCGATCCGGCCGAGCACGGTCTCGAGCTCGCTGAGGTCGTGCACGCGCACGCCGACCGTCATGTCGGCGGTGCGCTCGGCGGCATTCGTCACGGTCGTCATCCGCTCGATGCTGAGCTTGGCGTCGGCGAGCACGCCGGAGACGTCGCGCACGAGCCCGCGCCGGTCGAAGGCGAGCACCTGGAACTCGACCGGGTAAAGCTGCTCGCGATTGCTGCCCCAGGCGACCGGCAGCACCCGGTCGGGCTGCTTCTGTCGCATCCGCGCGAGGTTGCCGCAGCTCGCACGATGGATCGTGACCCCGCGACCGAGCGTCACGTAGCCCTCGATCGCCTCCGGCGGCACCGGCCGGCAGCAGCGCGCGTACTGCGACAGCAGGTCACCGACGCCCATCACGCGGATACCCTCGGCCGCGGCGCGCGGCGCCGGACCCGAGGCCGTGGCCTGCGTCGGCGGCGAGACCGGCGGTGCCGCGGCACGCTCGCGGCGTGCGAGCGCCGCGCCGAACTGCGCGGCGGAGACGTCGCCGGCGCCGAGCGCGACGTAAAGCTCCTCGGCACTGCCGTGGCCGAGCTCCGCGGCGAGCTCGCTGATCGGCGGCGGCGGCGCGCCGCCGCGCCGGGCGAGCTCGCGCTCGACCGCCGCGCGCCCGGCCCGCAGGTGCTCGTCGTGGTCGATCTGCCGGAACCAGGCGCGCACCTTGGCGCGGGCCGACTTGCTGGCGAGGTAACCGAGGCTCTCGACCAGCCAGTCGCGGCTCGGCTGCGGCTCCTTGCCGGCGATGATCTCGACGCTGACCCCGCTCACCAGCCGGTGATCGAGCGGCACCATCCGCCCGTCGACGCGCGCGCCCTTGCAGCGGTGCCCGAGGCTCGTGTGGACGTGGTACGCGAAGTCGAGCGGCGTCGAGCCCTCCGGCAGCTCGACGACGTCGCCCTTCGGGCTGAACACGTAGACGTGCTCGCGAAACAGCGACGCGCCCACCCGGTCGAGCGCGTCGCCCTCGAGCTCCGCCCGCGGCGCGAGCAGCTGGCGCAGCTGCTCGACCTTGCGCTCGAGCGAGGCGTCGCGGGCGCCGCCTTCCTTGTAGCGCCAGTGGGCCGCGACCCCGAGCTCGGCGCGGTCGTGCATCTCGCGGGTGCGGATCTGCACCTCGACCGCCTTGCCGACCGGCCCGACCACCGCGGTGTGGATCGAGCGGTAGCCGTTCGGCTTCGGGGTCGCGATGTAGTCATCGAACTCCCCGGGCAGGTACGACCACAGGCCGTGCACGACCCCGAGCGCCGCGTAGCACTCGGCCACCGTGTCGACCAGCACGCGCACCGCGCGCACGTCGAAGACCTGCTCGAAGGCGAGCGCCTTCTTCTGCATCTTCCGCCAGATGCTGTAGATGTGCTTCGGCCGGCCGTGCACCTCGGCGTGCACCCCGGCGCGACCGAGCTCGCGCTCGAGCGCGGCCTTGAGCTCCTCGATGTAGCGCTCGCGATCGCTGCGCTTCTCCGCCAGCGAGGCCGCGATCTGCCGGTACGCCTCCGGCTCGAGGTAGCGGAACGCGTAGTCCTCGAGTTCCCACTTGAGCACCGCGAGCCCGAGCCGGTTGGCGAGCGGCGCGTAGACCTCGCGGGTCTGCAGCGCGAGCCGCTGCCGTTCGCCGGCCTCGCCCTGACGGGCCGCGCGCAGCAGCCACAGCTGCTCGGCGAGCCGCGCGAGCACGAGTCGCGGGTCGGCGACGATCGCGAGCAGCATGCGGCGCAGCGCCTCGGCCTGCGCCGCCGGCAGGCCGGCACCCGCGGCGCCGCCGGCGATCGAGCCGGCAAGGTCGAGCCGGCCGAGGCGCCCGAGCGAGCGCGCGAAGGCGAGCGCCGCGGGCGGCGCGGCGCGCTCCGCAGCCTCGGCGCTGACCACCCCGGCGGCGAGCAGCGACTGCAGCAGGGTGCCCGTGACCGCGACCGGATCGGGGTCGAAGTGCGCGACCAGCCGCGCGACCTCGGTCGCGCGCTCGAGCGCGGCGGGCGGCGAGGTAGCGACGAGTTCGGCGAGCTCCGCGCTCGCGCCGCGGGCCGCGGCGAGCGCGGCCGGGTCGTTCTCGAAAGTGGTTGTTTCCACGGCGGAATTGCCGCCCGCGAGCGTGTTCTCGGGCGTCGTTGCCGCTATCATACCCGCGTGTACTCCCGCGCCCCGTCAGCGTCCGATGCCCCGTTCCTCCGCCTGGCGCGCCTATAGGCCCGGCCGGGCGCCCGCGGCTGCCGCGGCGCCGGCGAGCGCGCGCACCGTGGCGTCGCTGACGATCCTCGGCCTGGACCCGGGTTCGCGTGCCACCGGCTACGGCGTGGTCGTGCTCGGGCCGGGTGGCTGCCGTTACGTCGCGAGCGGCGCGATCCGCGCGACCGGCAGCGACTTCGCGGCCCGGCTGCAGCAGATCTACCAGGGCGTCGCCGCGCTCGTCGCCGAGTACGCGCCGGCCGAGATCGCCATCGAGCGCGTGTTCGTGAACCGCAACCCCGACAGCGCGCTCAAGCTCGGCCAGGCGCGCGGCGCGGCCCTGTCGGCGACCTTCGCGAGCCACGCGCCGATCCACGAGTACTCGCCGCGCGCGGTGAAGCTCGGCGTGGTCGGCACCGGCGCCGCCGAAAAGGCGCAGGTGCAGCGCATGGTGGGCGTGCTGCTCGGCCTCGACGGCCGGCTCGGCAGCGATGCCGCCGACGCGCTGGCGATCGCGCTCTGCCACGCGCACGGTCGCGGGCTGCGGCTCGCGCTCGCCGCGGCCGGCGGTGCCGCGTGATCGGCTGGCTGCGCGGCCGGCTCGCCGCCAAGCACCCGCCGGGCCTCGTCATCGACGTCAACGGCGTCGGCTACGAGTGCGAGGCGCCGATGTCGACGTTCTACGGCCTGCCCGAGACCGGCGCCGAGGTCGTGCTGCGCACCCACCTCGTGGTGCGCGAGGACGCGCATGTGCTGTACGCGTTCGGCAGCGAGGAGGAACGGCGGCTGTTCCGCAGCCTGCTGCGGGTCTCCGGCGTCGGCCCCAAAATCGCGCTCGGCATCCTCTCCGGGATCGCGATCGACGACTTCATGCTCGCGGTCGAGGCGCAGGACCCGGAGCCGCTGGTGCGGGTGCCGGGCGTCGGGCGCAAGACGGCCGAGCGGGTGCTGATCGACATGCGCGACCGCGTCAAGGAGCTCGCCGGGGCGGCGGCGCCGGCGACGCTGCCGGCCGGGACGCGCGGCGGCAGCGCGCAGGCCGAGGCGTTCAGCGCGCTGGTGGCGCTCGGCTACAAGCCGGCCGAGGTGCTGCGGCTCCTCAAGGGCGCGGCCGACGAGCAGCTGCCGGTCGAGGAACTCATCCGTCGCGCGCTACGCGCCGCGGCCGGTTGAGGGGGAGGGCGCGGCGATGATCGAACCCGATCGCGTGGTCACGGGCCGCGGCCGGCCCGAGGACGAGACGCTCGACCGGGCGGTGCGACCGAAGCGGCTGGCCGACTACGTCGGCCAGCCGGCGGTCAAGGAGCAGATGGCGGTGTTCATCGAGGCCGCGCGCCGGCGCGGCGAGGCGCTCGACCACCTGCTGATCTTCGGCCCGCCGGGTCTCGGCAAGACCACGCTCGCCCACATCGTCGCGCACGAGCTCGAGGTCGGCCTCAAGCAGACCTCCGGGCCGGTGCTCGAGCGCCCGGGGGACCTCGCGGCGCTGCTGACCAACCTGCAGCCGCGCGACGTGCTGTTCGTCGACGAGATCCACCGGCTCTCGCCCGTGGTCGAGGAGATCCTCTACCCGGCGCTCGAGGACTTCCAGCTCGACATCATGATCGGCGAGGGGCCGGCAGCGCGCTCGATCAAGATCGACCTGCCGCCGTTCACGCTGGTCGGTGCGACGACCCGCGCGGGCCTGCTGACCTCGCCGCTGCGCGACCGCTTCGGCATCGTGCAGCGGCTCGAGTTCTACTCGGTCGACGACCTGACGCGGATCGTCGCGCGCTCCGGCCAGATCCTCGGCCTCGCGGTCGAGACCGACGGCGCGCGGCGCATCGCCGAGCGCTCGCGCGGCACGCCCCGGATCGCGAACCGGCTGCTGCGACGGGTGCGCGACTACGCCGAGGTGCGCGCCGACGGGCGCATCTCCGAGCCGGTCGCCTCCGCGGCGCTCGACCTGCTGGACGTCGACCGGCTCGGCTTCGACGTGCTCGACCGGCGGCTGCTGACGACGATCATCGAGAAGTTCGCGGGCGGCCCGGTCGGCGTCGACAGCCTCGCGGCCGCGATCGGCGAGGAGCGCGGCACGATCGAGGACGTGATCGAGCCGTTCCTGATCCAGCAGGGCTACCTTGCGCGCACCGCGCGCGGGCGCATCGCGACTCCGGCCGCCTACCGCCACTTCGGGCTCACGCCACCGGCCGCGCTGCCCGGCAGCGGCGAGCTGTTCAGGGAGGATTCATAGAGTGGCCGTAGACTTCGAGTGGCCGGTGCGCGTCTACTGGGAGGACACCGATGCCGGCGGCATCGTTTATCACGCCTCCTACCTTCGCTTCCTCGAGCGCGGCCGCAGCGAGTGGCTGCGGTCCCGCGGCGTCGACCAGTTCGCGCTGCGCGAGCGGGAACGACTCCAGTTCGCCGTGGTCGATATGCAGATCGAGTGGCGCCGCGCCGCGCGCTTCGACGACGAGCTGGTGGTCGTGACCGCCCTCGGCGAGGCGCGCGGCGCGTCGTTCGATTTCGCGCAGCGCATCGTGCGCGGTGCCGAGCTGATCGTGGCCGCGCGGGTGCGCGCCGCGGCGCTCGACGCCGGCACGCTGAAGCCGCGCCGCCTGCCTTTGCACCTCACCCAGCGCCTCGCATGAACCCACTCAGCTCGCTCGTCGCCGACCAGTCTTTTCTCAAGCTCGTGCTCGACGCGAGCCCGGTGGTGCAGCTCGTGATGGCGCTGCTGATGTGCGCGTCGGTCGTGTCGTGGGCGATCATCCTGCGCAAGCGCCGCTCGCTGCGGCGCACGCGCAGCGCCGCCGAGGCCTTCGAGACCTCGTTCTGGTCGGGCGGCGACCTCGGCGCGCTCTATCGCGGCATCGAGGACCGCAAGGACCCGACCTCGGGGATGGAGAGCATCTTCGAGTTCGGCTTCCGCGAGTACACGCGGCTGCGCAAGCAGAACGGTATCGAGCCCGGCCAGCTGATGGAGGGCGCGCGCCGCGCCATGAAGGTCGCGCAGCTGCGCGAGACCGACCGGCTCGAGAGCAACCTCGAGATGCTGGCGACGATCGGCTCGATCAGCCCGTACGTCGGCCTGTTCGGCACGGTGTGGGGCATCATGCACGCCTTCCGCGGGCTCGCGAACGTGCAGCAGGCGACGCTGCAGATGGTCGCGCCCGGCATCTCCGAGGCGCTGATCGCGACCGCGATCGGCCTCTTTGCCGCCATCCCGGCGGTGGTCGCCTTCAACCGCTTCTCCGACCAGGTCAGTCGTCTCGAGCTGCGCTTCGACACCTTCATCGAGGAGTTCTCGACCATCCTGCAGCGTCACGCGACCGCGGCGCGCGGGGCCTGAGGCCGTGGCGGCGACCCCGAAACGCGGTCGGCGCCTGATGGGCGAGATCAACGTCGTGCCGTACATCGACGTGATGCTGGTGCTGCTGATCATCTTCATGGTCACGGCGCCGCTGCTGACGCAGGGCGTGCAGGTGAGCCTGCCGAAGGCGGGCGCGACGCCGCTGCCGGACCCGAAGCACGAGCCGATCGTCGTCAGCCTCGACCGCGCCGGCCGCGCCTACGTGAACCTCGGCGACGAGAAGTCGCGGCCGGTCGACGAGGCGACGCTCGCGGAGCGCGTCCGGATCGTGCTCGGCCGCGACCGCGAGACGCCGGTGCTGCTCAAGGCCGACGAGAACCTCGCCTACGGCCGGGTGATCCGCACCATGGTGCTGCTGCAGAAGGCGGGCGCTAGCAAGGTGGGCTTCGTCACCGACCCGCTCGCGCCGCCGAAGGCGGTCGCGCCGTGAGCCGCCGATGAACCCGTTCCTGCGCGAGCACGCGTTCTCGCTGGTGGGCTCGACGCTGCTGCACGCGCTCGTGGCCGCCGCGGTGCTCGCGGCCGCGTGGTACTCGGTGGCCCCCAAGCTCACGATGCCGGCGACGATCGACGCCTACCTCGCCGCGGCCCCGGCGCGCCCGGCACCGGCCGCGCCCGCGCCGGTGGCGGCGCCGGTACCCGTGCCGACGCCCACACCGGCACCGGCACCGGTCGAGGCCGCGAAGCCGCCGCCGCCGGATCCCGCGATCGAGCGCGCGCGCGCCGAGGCCGCCGCGGCCGCGGAGCGGCGCGCGACCGAGGCCCGCGAGGCGCACGAGGCGCAGGTGCGCGAGGCCGAGCTGCACGCGCGCCAGGAGCGCGACAAGCGCGAGGCGCTCGCGCGCCAGCAGGCGGAGGCCGAGAAGCGCCGCCAGGCGGTCGCCGAGCAGAAGCGGCGGGCGGACGCGCTCGCCGAGCAGCGTCGCCAGGAAGCCGAGGCCAAGCAGCGGGCGGCGCGCGAGTCGGACCTCGCGCGCGAGCTCGCCGCCGAGGAGCAGCGCACCGGCGCCGTCAACGCCGGGCTGCAGGCACGCTACCAGGCCGAGATCCGCGCCCGCATCGAGCGCGCCTGGATCCGCCCGCCGACCGCCAAGCCCGGGCTGCGCTGCATCGTCAACGTCACGCAGGTGCCCGGCGGCACGGTGACCGACGTCAAGCTCGGCGACTGCAACGGCGATGCGGCCGTGCAGCAGTCGATCACGACCGCCGTGCTTCGGGCCTCGCCCTTGCCGACGCCGCCCGACCCGAGCCTCTTCGAACGCAAACTCACCCTGGTGTTCGCCCCCGATGCCTGACCTTCGCCGCCCTCTGGTCCTCCTCGTGCTCTTCGCCGCGACGCTCGCCGGTTGGCCGGCGCAGGCACAGCTCACCGTGCAGATCACGCGCGGCGTCACGAGCCCGATCCCGGTCGCGGTCGTGCCGTTCGGCGGCGCCGGACCGCTGCCGGTCGACGTCGCCGAGGTGATCGGCGGCGACCTCGAGCGCAGCGGCCGCTTCCAGGCGCTACCGCGCGGCTCGATGCTGCAGAAACCCTCGCGCGCGGGTGACCTCGACTTCGCGCAGTGGCGCCTCGTCAAGACCGACTACGTCGTGATCGGCCGGGTGCTGCCCGAGGGCGAGCGCAGCGCGGTCGAGTTCGAGCTCTACAACGCGATCAGCGGCGAGCGGCTGCTCGGCTACAGTGTGCCGGCCGGCAGCGGCGCGCTGCGCCTCGCGGCGCACCGCGCCGCCGACATGATCTACGAGAAGATCCTCGGCGTGCCGGGCGCGTTCGCGACCCGCATCGCCTACGTCTCGCAGGAAGGCAGCGGGCCGGCGCGCCACTGGCGGCTCGTGGTCGCCGACGCCGACGGCGAGAACGCGCGCACGATCGTCGACTCGCCGGAGCCGCTGATGTCGCCCGCCTGGTCGCCGGACGGCACCCGCCTCGCGTACGTGTCCTTCGAGGGCCGCGCCTCGTCGATCTACGTGCAGTCGCTCGTCAGCGGCGCGCGCGAGCGCGTCTCGGGGCGTGCCGGGGTCAACGGCGCGCCGGCCTGGTCGCCCGACGGACGGCGCCTCGCGCTCGCGCTGTCGCAGTCGGACGGCAACGTCGACGTGTTCGTGCTGGACCTCGCGAGCCACGGCCTGCTGCGCGTCACCGACGACCCGGCGATCGACACCGAGCCGTGCTGGGCGCCCGATGGCCGCAGCCTGTTCTTCACCTCGGACCGCGCCGGCCGGCCGCAGGTCTACCGGATCGCGCTCGCGAGCGGCGAGCGGCCGAAGCGCATCACCTTCGAGGGCGCCTACAACGCCCGGCCGCGCGTCTCGCCGGACGGCACGCAGCTCGCGGTGGTGACGCTCGATCAGGGCAGCTACCGGATCGGCGCGGTCGACCTCGCCTCGGGCCGCTCGCGCGTGCTCTCGGGCGGGCGGCTCGATGAGGGTCCCTCGTTCGCGCCCAACGGCCAGACGCTGATCTTCGCGGCCCGCGAGGGCGGGCGCGGCGTGCTCGCAACCGTCGCCATCGACGGCAGCGTCACGAGCCGCATCAGTTCGCCGAACGGCGACGTGCGCGAGCCGGCCTGGTCGCCGCGGACCGCGCCGTGAACGGCCCGGCGGGGCAGGCCCTGTGGCAGAATGCGCTCGGTTGGGGGGCGGGAACCCGGGTTTCAATAGCAAGTTTTTTCATGGAGTTGGCGAATGAACCGCATCTTTAGTCTCGGACTCGTCCTGACCCTGTCCCTCGGCCTCGGCGCGTGCCACAACACGCCGACCACGCCCGCCGCGGGCGCCTCGAGCGACACCGTCGCCGCCGCCGGCGGCACCACCGCGGGTGCCCAGTCGGGCGATGCCGGCCAGGCCCGCGCGCTGCCCGGCGCGGGCACGCAGGGCGCCGATGCGCAGCTGCTCGCCAAGTCGACGATCTACTTCGACTACGACAGCTCCGAGATCCGCGCCGACCAGGTCGCGCTGGTCGCGGCGCACGGCAAGCGCCTCGCGGCCGATCGCAACCTGAAGGCGCGCCTCGAGGGCCACACCGACGAGCGCGGCTCGGCCGAATACAACGTCGCGCTCGGCGAGCGCCGTGCACAGGCCGTCAAGCGGGCGTTGCTGCTGCAGGGCGCCACCGAGTCGCAGCTGACCACCGTCAGCTATGGCGAGGAGCGTCCGGTGGCCGAGGGCCACGACGAGGCGGCCTGGGCCCAGAACCGCCGGGTCGAGATCAGCTACGGCGGCGGGCGCTGAGGCCGATGCCGCGCCGCCTGGCCGCCACCGCCGCGTTCGCGTTCCTCGCCGCCGGCTGCTCGCTGACGAAGCCGGAGGAGGAGCCGGCCTACGTCAAGGCGACCGCGGTCGAGAGCCGCGTCGACCGGATCGAGCGCCAGAACACGGCGCTGCTCGACCTGCAGCGGCAGGTCGAGGCGCTGCAGGCCGAGGTGCGGCGCCTGCGGGGCGAGCTCGAGGAGGCGCAGCACGAGGCAAAGAGCGCCAAGGACCAGCAGCGCGACCTGTATGCCGACGTCGACCGGCGCCTCGGCGCACTCGAGTCGCATGCGGCCGCGGCGCCGGTGGCGGCCGCACCCGGTGCGCCGCCCGTCGCGGCCGCGCCGGTCGGCGACCGCGACGCCTACCAGGCGGCGCTCGACCGGCTGAAGGCCAAGGACTACGACGGCGCGGAGCGCACCCTCAAGGACTTCGCGGCGACCTACCCGCAGAGCGCGCTCAAGGACAACGCGATCTACTGGCTCGGCGAGACCTACTACGTCGAGAAGCGCTACGGCGATGCGATCGGCGCGTTCGAGCGCGTCGTGCGCGAGTACCCCGACTCGCGCAAGGTACCGGACGCGCTGCTCAAGATCGGCTACGCGCACTATGAGCTCAAGCGCTACCGCGAGGCGCGCGAGGCGCTCGGGCGGATCCTGCAGCGGTATGCGGACGCCGCGGCCGCGGGCCCGGCCCGCGATCGGCTGAAGCTGATGGACGCGGAGCGCCATTGAGCCATGGCGGCAAGTGCGCGCGACGCGATCCCGGCCGGGGAGCGGCTGCGGATCACCGAGGTGTTCCACTCGCTGCAGGGTGAGGCGGACGCCGTCGGCTGGCCGACGGTGTTCATCCGCCTGACGGGCTGCCCGCTGCGCTGCCGCTACTGCGACACCGAGTACGCGTTCTACGGCGGCGACTGGTGGTCGATCGGCGAGCTCGTCGCGCGCGCACGCTCCTTCGGCACGCCCTACGTCTGCGTCACCGGCGGCGAGCCGCTCGCGCAGCCGAACGCGCAGCGCCTGCTCACGCGGCTGTGCGATGCGGGACTCAAGGTCTCGCTCGAGACGAGCGGCGCGATCGATGCGCGTACGGTCGATGCGCGCGTCGCGCGCGTGCTCGACGTCAAGACCCCGGGCTCGGGCGAGTCGGCGCGCAACTTCCTCGAGAATCTCACCGCGCTGCGGCCGCACGACCAGCTCAAGTTCGTGATCACCGACCGCGCCGACTACGACTGGTCGCGGGCCTTCCTCGCCGGCCGGGAGCTCGCGCCTGGCGTGCAGGTGCTGTTCTCGCCGAGCGCCGGCGAGCTCGAGCCCGCCCGGCTCGCCGAGTGGATCCTCGCCGACCGCCTGCCGGTGCGCTTCCAGCTGCAGCTGCACAAGGTGCTGTGGGGCGGGGAGCCCGGCCGGTGAGCGCGGTGCGTGCCGTGGTGCTGGTCTCGGGCGGGCTCGACTCGGCGACGGTGCTCGCGATCGCGCGCGCCGAGGGCCGCGAGTGCTACGCGCTCAGCTTCGACTACGGCCAGCGGCATCGCGTCGAGCTCGAGGCCGCGGCGCGGGTCGCGGCCGCGCTCGGCGCCCGCGAGCACCGCACGATGCGCATCGATTTCGCCGGCATCGGCGGCTCGGCGCTCACCGACCCCGCGATCGCGGTGCCGGAGGCGCCGACCCGCGGCATCCCGGTCACCTACGTGCCGGCCCGCAACACGATCTTCCTCGCGCTCGCGCTCGGCTGGGCCGAGGTGCTCGGCGCCGACGAGATCCACGTCGGCGTCAACGCGATCGACTATTCGGGCTATCCGGACTGCCGGCCGGAGTTCATCGCGGCCTTCGAGCGCCTCGCGGCGCTCGCGACCAAGGCCGGCGTCGAGGGCGCGGCGTTCCACATCCGCGCACCGCTCGTGACGCTCGGCAAGGCCGACATCGTCCGCCGCGGCGTCGCGCTCGGGCTCGACTACGGGCTCACGGTCTCCTGCTACCAGCCGGATGCCGCCGGGCGCGCCTGCGGGCGCTGCGACGCCTGCCGGCTGCGGCGCGCGGGCTTCGAGCAGGCGGGCGTCGCGGATCCGACCCGCTACCGGGCCGGCTGACGGGGAGGGAGGCACATGGGGACCGGAATCGGACGCGGCACCGGCCGCCTCGCGCAGGCGCTGCTCGCGGGCGCGGCGCTCGTGATCGGCGGCTGCGCGACCGTGCAGACCACGGCGCCCGGCGCCATCGGCGTCGAGCGCAAGCAGACCATGCTCGTCAGCGAGGCCGACGTCGAGCAGGGCGCAGTGGCCGCGTATGCCAAGGAGGTCGACCAGGCCCGGGGCCAGGGGCGGCTCAATGCCGATGCGGCGCTGCTCGCGCGGGTGCACCGGATCTCGGAGCGGCTGATCCGGCAGACGGCGGTGTTCCGCGCCGACGCCCCCGGCTGGAAGTGGGAGGTCAACGTCCAGTCGAACCCCGAGCTCAACGCCTACTGCATGCCGGGCGGCAAGATCATGGTGTACTCGGGCCTCGTCGAGAAGCTCTCGCTCTCCGATGCCGAGCTCTCGGCCGTGATCGGCCACGAGATGGCGCACGCGCTGCGCGAGCACACCCGCGAGCGGGTCTCGCGTGCCTACGCCCAGAACCTGCTGATCGTCGGGGTCGCGACCGTGGTCGGCCTCGGCGACGTCGCCGACCTCGCCTCGCAGGTCGCCGACGTGACCTTCGGGCTGCCGCACAGCCGACAGCAGGAGTCGGAGGCGGACGTGATCGGCCTCGAGCTGATGGCGCGGGCGGGCTACGACCCGCACGCGGCGCTGTCACTGTGGCAGAAGATGTCGGCGGCCGAGGGCCAGGGGACGCCGCAGTGGCTCAGCACGCACCCCTCGAGCAGCACCCGGATCAGCGACCTCGAGGCGCGGATCCCGGTGGTCGAGCCGCTCTACCAGGCCGCCCGGCACTGAGCCGGACGCGATCCGCCTGCTAGAATCCGCGCCGGATCGCGGGCCGTTAGCTCAGCGGTAGAGCAGCTGGCTTTTAACCAGTTGGTCGCTGGTTCGATCCCAGCACGGCCCACCAGTCCCGCGCCGCCGGCGGCCATGGAGCGAGCGGCCCGATGTGTACCAAGTACGTGAGCTCGGACGACGCCGCGATCGAGCGCTACTGGCAGATCCGGCCGGGCCAGACCTGGCTCACGGTCAGCCTCCATCCCCGCGCGCAGGGCCCGTTCATCCGCCGTGCCCAGCATGCGGTCGAGCCGGCGCTCGAGTGCGTGATCGGCCAGTGGGGCCTGATCCCGTCGTTCGCGAAGGAGGCGCACGTCGCCTTCTCCACGTTTAACGCGCGCTTCGAGGAGCTGACGCAGAAGGCCTCGTACAAGGTGCCGTGGGCGCGCGGCCAGCGCTGCCTGATCCCGGCGCTGTCCTTCGACGAGCCGAACTGGGAGACGGGCCGCAACGTCTGGTGGCGCTTCACGCGCCGCGACGGGGCACCGTGGGGCCTGGCTGGCCTGTGGAATGCCTGGACCGACGTCGCGACGGGCGAGCTCCACGAGAGCTACACGATGCTGACGATCAACGCCGACCAGCACCCGCTGATGCGGCGCATGCACAAGCCCGACCCGGCGTACGGCCCGGACGAGCAGGACAAGCGCTCGGTGGTCGCCATCGAGCAGGCCGACGTCGAGCGCTGGCTCTATGGCACGCGCGAGGAGGCGAGCACGCTGGTCGTGCCGCCCTCGATGGACGTGATCGAGGGCGCACCGGCGGCCGCGCCGCCGAGGCGCCCGCGGACCGGCAACCTCGATCTGTGAAGGGCCGCCGCGGGTGTCGCGGCACGGTCACGGCCGCCCGCATCGGCGCGCCGCGCTAGAGTGCGGCCATGAGCCTCACGATCCGGCCGGAGACCCCGGACGATGCACCGGCGATCGCGACGCTGACCGCGGCGGCCTTCCGGACGGCGCCACACACGAGCCACACCGAGCACTTCATCGTCGCGGCGCTGCGGCGGGCGGGGGCGCTGCACGTCTCGCTGGTCGCCACCGAGGCCGGCGTCGTGGTCGGGCACGTTGCGATCTCGCCGGTGTCCATTTCGGGCGGCGCATCGGGCTGGTTCGGCCTCGGCCCGGTGTCGGTCCTGCCCGACCGGCAGCGGCGCGGGATCGGCTCGCGCCTGCTCGAGCAGGCGCTGCTGGAGCTGCGAGCCGGCGGAGCCGCCGGCTGCGTGGTGCTCGGCGAGCCCGCGTTCTACGGCCGGTTCGGCTTTCGGGCCGATTCCGGACTCGTGCTGCCGGGCGTTCCCGCCGAGTACTTCCTGGCCGTGTCGTTCGCGGGCCCGCGCCCGCGCGGCACGGTCGCCTACCACGCGGCCTTCGAGGCCCGCGACTGAGCCGTGCCATCGCTCGTCAGCGATCGACCGAGAGGCTCAGCATCACGCGCCGGCCGAACTCGGGCAGCACCTGGCCGACCGGCGAGAGGTGCACGCCCTGGCGGTTCAGCAGGTTCGCGCCGTCGAGCCGCACCGTGAGCGGCCGGCCGCGCATCGTGGTCTCGAGCCGGAGCCCCGCGTTGACCACCGTCAGCGAGGGCAGCGTGTAGCGGTTGTCGAGCGTCGCCGTCCGCGCCGACTCATGGTTGATCGCGAGCGAGGCGGCGAGCGGCTTCCAGCGCGGCGGCGCGTAGTCGAAGTTCAGCGTCGCCTCGAGAGGCACGGGACCCACCGGCTCCGAGCCCGTCGCCCAGGGCTCGGCCGCGAAGCGCTCGACGTGCGGGCGCAGGCGCACGGCGCCCGCGAGCACGGTGAGCCCGCCGTTGCCGTAGACGAGCGAGGCCTCGACGCCGCGGTGGCGCACCGAGCCGAGCGCGGTGTAGAGCCCGCCCGCGTCGAGGTTGAAATACGCCTTCTGGATGTCGAAGACGCCGGCGACCAGCGACAGGTGCTGGCCGGGCGCATAGCGCAATCCCGCGTCCGCCTGGCGCGAGCGGGTCGCGGGCGGCGGCTCGCCGCGGTTGGTCGCCGAGTAGGGCGCGAGCGCGGAGTCCTCGAGGCCCTGCAGGAAACTGCCGTACAGCGTGAGCCCGGCGCGCGGCTCGGCGGTGAAGCGCACGCTCGCGAGCCAGGGCGTCGCGAGCGTCGCCGGCTGCGTCGTCTCGTCGCTGCGGATCGCGCGGGTGTAGTGGCTGCGCAGCAGGCCGACGCCGACGGAGCCGACCCCGGTCCAGCGCTCCTCGTAGACGATCCCCGCATCGACCTGCCGCGTCTCGTCGAGACTCGCCGGCAGCCCCGGCAGCCCACACGAGGCGGGGGGCCCGCTCGCGGCCGGCCCCGTCAGCGGCGTGTCCGGGTAGCACCAGAGCGTGTCGCCGCCGTAGGCACGCTCCGAGCGCCGCGCGCGCACCGACAAGTCGAGCTTGCGCTGGTGGGCGCCACTGCCGAAGCGGCGTACCAGCCGCAGCTCGCCCGAGGTCGAGGCGGAGCTCAGCGGCGGCAGCGCATCGACCAGGTGGCCGACCGGGGCGCCCGGTGCGCCCAGCAGGTACTCATCGATGTCGGAGCGGCGGTCCTGCTCGGTGGCGCGGAAGGCGCCGGCATCGAGGCTCCACTCGGCGCCGAGTCGCAGCCGGGCGATCGCGCCGACGACCACGTTGCGCCAGCCGTAGCTCGTGCCGGGCAGCGCCGCGAGGTCGCGCACGTCGAACTCGGGCGGCGGCTGCGCGCCGTCGCTGAACACCATCGGCACCATCCGGTACTGCCCGCCGTTCTGCATCGCCGCGAAGGGCAGCACCTCGAGCTGCTCGAACGGATGCCAGCGCAGCACCGCGCCGACGCTGGTGTTGGTCGACTCGCGCGCCTGGTCGGGCGCGAAGTTGGAGTCGATCGAGCCGCAGGCACTGCCGGCGAGGTGCTCGCCGAGCGGCGCCTCCGCCTCGACCCGCAGCGCCGCGTCCGCGTACGGGCCGCGGCTCAGGTAGCCGCCGACGCCGGCCTGGTCGCCCGGCACGTGCAGCTTGAGGTCCGCGATGCCGGTCGGCGCCGGGAAGCTGTACGACTGCGCGGTGATGCCGATGCGCATCACGGTCGCGCGCATCAGGCACGGCGGCAGGTAGGCGCTCGGTGAATCGAAGTACAGGCCCTCGAGCCGCAGGTTGCCCGCCTGCTGCGGGTTGAAGCCGCGCGCCTCCGACATCGAGTAGAGCCCGATCGCCTGGTTGCCGACCGCGAGCCCGAAGGCGTCCTCGGCCGCGGTGACGGCATTTTCCTGGACGGGCTCGGCCATCGCGCCCGTCGCCCACAGGCAGCCGAGCGCGGCGGCCGCCGCGGCGCGGGCAAAGGGTGAACGGCGCGTCGCGCGCGCCTCGTGACGATCTGCGGGCAACCCGCCTCCGGTGGCAGCGCCGGGAGGATACTGTGCCGGCACGGCACTCACGGCGAGCGCGCGAGCGCGTGCGGACCGACCTCGAGCTCGACACCGGTCGAGAAGCGCACGCGCCGGGGCGTGCTGCCCGCATTGTAGGCGAGGTAGGTGCGCGCGCCGCCCGGCGCGCGGAACACCGCGTAGAGCGTCGTGTCGGCGCCGACCGAGAGGTCCGGGGTGCCGAGCTCCGCGAGGCTCGCGAGCCAGAAGAGCGTGTGGCTGCGCGTCTCGCCGAACTCGACCGCACCGGCCGGGTCCCAACGCCGCCGCGCCGCCGCGGGATCGGCGAGCGCGAGGTAGGAGGCGAGCAGGTCCTGCCAGACGTCGGGCTCGGTGCCGTCGGTCTCGGTGCGCGCGCGATACGCCGCCTCCTCGGCCGGCAGCCGCGCGACGATCGCGCGCACCAGTGCGGGATCGGCGCCGAGGTAGGTCGAGGCCGGCGTGAACGGGATCGTGTTGATCAGCGCGACCTGGCGCGGCTCCTCGGTCCACCAGGTGGCGTGGTCGTACTTGCCGCCCCAGACGATGGTCGCGAACGGTACCGCATACTCCGGCGCCAGCACCTCGTGGTGGCGGTCGAACCAGTAGGCCTCCACCGACGCGATCTCCGAGGCATAGAGATAGACGCCGAGGTCCCTGAGCGCGCGGTTGCCGCTCGCCTCGCCGAGGAGCACGAGGCCCGCCCAGGCGTTGACGGCCTCGGACGAGGACTCCTGGTCGTTGCCGGCGTCGAGGTCGACGATGCCGGAGGCCCACGAGTGGCCCTCGTACGGGTCGAAGTAGCGCAGGTACGGGAAGTCGGCGCGACCGCGCTCCGCGGTCGCGACGTCGGCGATCAGCCGCCCGACCATGCCGCCGTAGCGCCCGGGCGCAAGCCAGCCCGGATCCTGCAGCGCGAGCTCGCCGGCGGCGTTGAGCCAGTAGCCGTAATGGAAGTGGTGGTCGTTCAGGTCCTGGATGCTCTGGTATTCCTGGGGGTAGCCGAGCCAGGCACCGTTGCGCCGATCCTCGACGAAGTACACCGCGTGGCGGCCGTCGAACGCCGCCTCCATCCGGCCGCGCAACTCCCCGAACCAGGCGTCGCGCCGGGCCGCGTCGCCCTCGACGTCGGCGATGCGCGCGAGCTGGGCGAGGGCGTTCAGCTCCTTGCCGAGCCAGTACGGCCCGCCGCCCGAGCCCTCGACCGGCGGGGCGCGCGTCTCGGCCGCGAGCTGCGCGGCGAGCTGCGCGCGGTTGCCGGCGTCGCGCAGGCCCGGCCAGTAGGGCACGAAGCCGCGGTAGCGCAGCTCGGTCGCGAAGGCCTGGCCCGCGACGAGGCGGATCGGACCGCGCACCGTCGCGTAGCGGTGCCGCTCGGCGAGCGGCTGCGCGAGCGCCGCCCAGTGGTGCGGATAGAGCCCGAGCAGCGTGTCGCGGTTGTCCCCCTCGCGCGCGACGGTCGTGACGCGAAAGCTCGTGCGCACGAGGCCGCGCGCCTCGTCGTACTCCCAGCTCGCCCGGGTGTCGGTCGGGAACGCGTAGGCGAGGCGCTGGAACTCGGCGAGCGTCGCCGCGCCCGCCTCGGGCAGCGCCGCCACCGAGAAGTAGCGCGCCCGCGGCGGCAGGTGCACGACGAGCTCGGAGGGCGAGGTCCACTCGAGGCGTGCGCCGGTGGGCGCGAAGAGCGCGTAGGCATGGCCCGCGGTCGTGAACGCCGCCACGGGCGGCGTGCGTACGCCGCGTGGCAGCGCTTCAAGCGGCGCCGCCGCAGCGCGGATCCGCAGCGCCACGTCACCCGCGTCGCAGTCGAAGTACGCGAACGGGCTGCCGTGCAGCAGGGTCACGTGCAGCGCCGGCCCCGCGCGCGTGCCGAGGCGCACGCGGGCGTGCCAGTCGCCGTGCTGCTCGAGGCGCGCGTCCTCGGGCCGGAAGCCGAGCGGCGCCACGGTGAGCTCCGGCGCGTGTAGCCAGTGCATCGCCCGCCGGCCGCCCGGCTGCCCGACGACCAGCTCGCCGTGCGGCCAGCCGATCTCGACGCCCTCGGGTGCCGCGCGTGCGCTCAGCGGCAGCGCGTAGAGCGGCCGTGACCAGCGCTGGTAGAGCACCGAGGAATACCACTGGCCGGCCGGGGCCGCGAGCCCGAGCTCGGCGCCGGCGCGGTAGCGCGGGTCGGGCGGCAGCGTGCGCGCGTCTTCGGTGCCGGCACGCGGCGCGGTCGCGTAGTGACCGGCACCGAGCGCGACCAGCGGAGCGGCCGCCGGCGCCGCGAGCGCCGGTCCGGGCGGCAGGCCGAGCGCGAGCAGGAGCACGAGGGCAGGGACAGGCGGTCGCAGGCGCAACGGCGGCATCCGGGGAGCGCCGCCCGGGCGCGGCGCGGGGATTGTCCCACAGGCGCGCGCTCGGCGAGACTGCGCCGGGCGCGGCGAGGCCGGGGACGAACGGGCGGGTGACGATGCACGGACTCGAGCGGCTGCGCTCGGCGTACTACGGGTTCTGGCTGGCGCTCTCCGAGCGGCTTGGCCGCGTCCGCGGTCCCCGCCCGGAGATCGCGGCGGGCTCGCTCGATGGCGGCTCGCTCCCCAGCGCCACGTCGCGGCGCATCGAGGCGCTGCGCGCGCGCCACGGCGTCGCCTTCGAGGCCCGCCTGTCGCGGCCGACGGCGCTCGAGAACTACGCGCGGCTCGCGCTGCTCGAGGACGCCGCCGCCGCGTTCGGCGAGCCGCTGCCGCGGGGCGGACGGGTGCACGACGTCGGCTCGGCGAGCTTCTGGTACGCGCCGGCGCTCGTGGCGGCCTTCGCGCCCGCGACGCTGACCGGCTTCGAGCTCGAGGGCTTCCGGCGCCTGCGCGGCGGCATCAACCGCGCCGAGCGGGCGCTCGGCACGATCGCCTCGCTGCCGGGAACCCGCTTCGAGGTAGCCGACTACGCGACGGTCGCGCGACCGGCGGAACTCGTGACGCTCTTCTTCCCGTTCGTGACCCCGGCGCCCGTGCTCGCGTGGCGCCTGCCGCTGCGGGTGCTCGACCCCGCGGCGCTGTTCGCGCGCGTCCGCGCGAACCTCGTGCCGGGCGGGGCCTGCTGGATGGTGAACCACGGCGAGACGGAGGCCGCGGTCGCGGCCGGCCTCGCCGCGGCGGCGGGCCTCGCGCCCGCCGGCCGCTTCGTCTGCGCCGCGCCGCTGCTGCCGCGCTCCGCGCCGCCGGTTGTGAGCCGCTGGCGCGCAGCGACGGCCGGCGCGGCCGGCGCGGCCGGTGCTACGGCTGCGCCTCCAGGTACGCCGCCACCGCGCGCATCTGTTCCTCCTTGAGACCCTGCGCGACGCCGTGCATGACCGCGACGTTGCGCATGTTCGACTGGAAGGACGCCAGCTGCTTCATCACGTACTGCGCGTGCTGGCCGGCGAGGCGCGGGAAGTCGCCCATGCCGTGCGCGTCCGGGCCGTGGCAGGCGGCGCAGGCCGGCACCCCGACCGACTCGACGCCCTTCTCATAGATCGTCCGGCCGCGCGCCGCGAGCGCGGCGTCGCCCATCCGGCCCGCCGGCGGCCGCTGCGTCGCGTAGTACTGGGCGAGCGCGTCGATCGTCTCGTCGTCGAGCGGGGCCGCCATGCCCCACATGTAGCCGATGGCGTCCGCGTCGCCGCGGGTCTGGCCGCGGAACGCCTTCAGCTGGGCGGCGAGGTAGTTGGCGTTCTGGCCCGCGAGCCGCGGGTACTTCGGCTGGCCGCTGACGCCGGTGGTGCCGTGGCAGGCGCCGCAGGTGCCGACCGCGAGTCGCACCGCGTGCTGGTGGGTGGCCGGATCGACGTCGTCGGCGCGGGCGGTCGTGAGCGCGAGCGCGGCGATGAGTCCCAGGGTCGTGACGGTGAGTGGTCTCATGGCGATGCTCCTCAGTACGACAGCCAGGCCAGCAGGTAGAGCGTGTTGTTGTCGCTCGCCTTGCGGCCGGCGCCGTCGATGTTGTCGCTGAGGCCGCCGTACTTCGTGTAGGCGGTGTACTGGATCGAGAACTTCGTGTTCAGCCACGGCATGTAGTTGAGCTCGGCCACCCAGCCGCGGGTGTCGGGCGAGTTCGGCATCGACACCGCGTCGGTGCTGCCGGTGGTGGTGAAGAAGCCGACCGTGCCGCCGATCTTGCGCCGGTAGTAGTAGGTCGCGAAGGCGCGCGTCGTCGTCAAGTCGTTGTCGAGGTTGCCGACGCCGGCGTCGGCCGCGAGCTGCGCCGCGTAGGTCGCGTTCAGGGTCTGCTTCTCGTGGATCCGCGTCGCGGTCACGCTGAAGAGGTGCAGGTCGCCGAGGTACTGGTACTGCGCGTCGAGCGCGACGTCCTGGTAGTCGTCGGTCGGGCCGTTGAGCGGCTGGCCGGCGCCCGGCAGCAGCTTGAACTTCGCGCCGTAGAGGCCGCCCTCGATCGAGTGGCGGCCCCAGTTGTGCTCGTAGGCGAAGCGCCAGTAGGGCGCGCCGCCGGCGAGTACGGCCGCCTGCGTGCTGTCGAGCGGGCCGGCGGTCCCCTGGCGCGCGGTGCGGTAGACGCCGACCTCGCCGTACAGCGACTCGTTCCAGAAGGCGTAGGCGGTGAGGCCCGCGACGTCCTGGCCGAGCGCGCCGTCGATCATCGTGCCGAACGGCACGCCCGGCGCGCTCGCCGAGGCCGCGTACGGGAAGCCGAACGCGGGCGTCGAGTTCCACAGGTCCTGCACGGTCGGGTTGTTGTTGAGCGACAGGCCGTAGATCAGGCTGTGGCCGCCCGGCAGCACCTTCAGGTCCGCGAAGCGGATGTCGGTGTTGTCGATGCCGATCGAGCCGGAGTCGCTGCCGTAGGTCAGCTGGATGAAGGCGCCGACGTGCGGGGCGATCTTGCCGGCGTAGAAGAGGCTGAGCTGCTGCGGGAAGGCCACCGTGCCGTTCTGCGAGTCGCCCGTCCCGGACGGGTCCGGCAGCGGCTTCGCCAGCTGCGTCAGCGACACCTGCGCCATGATCGACAGCGGGGGCAGCGAGGCGAGCTCGAGGATCTCCTCCTTCTGCTGCGTGACGCCGCGCACCTGCTTCAGGTTGTCGAGGATGTAGCCGTTCGCCTTGAACACCCGCCCGAAGTGGGTGAGCTCGGGCCAGACCGTGTGGCAGGCCTCGCAGGCCATGCCGGTCTGGCGGGCGAAGCTCGGCACCGCGCCCGCCGGCGGCGCGGCGAGGCTGAGGGCGAGCAGGAAGAGTGTTGAAAGGGCGGCAGCCATGCCGCGTCGCGAACGGGTCGGGATCATCTCGGCGCTCCTTCTTCGAAAGTTCCCCTGGAAGAGCGCGTGCACCGTAGCCCCGCAAAAGCGAAAGACCCAGACTGGCCAGTACGTAGTCCGGCTGACGGCCATCTGACAAATCGCCGTGCGCCCAGCCGGGCGGATCGGCGAGAATACGCACATGTCCGTAGCCGCCCTGCCGTCCGCCGCAGATCTGTTCGGTCGCCGTAAGTACTGGGCGCACCGCTTCGGCATCGCGCCGTTCCTGCCGATGTCGCGCGCCGAGATGGACGCGCTCGGCTGGGACTCGTGCGACGTGATCCTCGTGACCGGCGATGCCTACGTCGACCACCCGAGCTTCGGCATGGCGATCGTCGGCCGGCTGCTCGAGGCGCAGGGCTTCCGCGTCGGCCTCATCAGCCAGCCGGACTGGCGCGGCACCGACGACTTCGAGGCGCTCGGCCGGCCGAACCTGTTCTTCGGCGTGACCGCCGGCAACATGGACTCGATGGTCAACCGCTACACCTCGGACCGGCGGCTGCGCAGCGACGATGCCTACACGCCGGAGGGCGAGGGCGGCCGGCGGCCCGACCGCGCGGTGATCGTCTACGCGCAGCGGCTGCGCGAGGCCTTCGCCGACGTGCCGCTCGTGATCGGCGGCATCGAGGCCTCGCTCAGGCGCATCGCGCACTTCGACTACTGGTCCGAGAAGGTGCGCCGCTCGGTGCTGCTCGATGCGCGTGCGGACCTGCTGGTCTACGGCAACGGCGAGCGGCAGATCGTCGAGATCGCGCACCGCCTCGGCGCCGGCGAGCTGATCGACGCACTGACCGACATTCGCGGCACGGCCTTCGTGCGCCGCGGGCCGCCGGCCGGCACGATCGAGATCGACTCGACGCAGGTCGACGCCCCCGGCCGGGTGGAGCCGCACCCGGACCCGTACGCGATGGAGAGCGAGATGCGGGCGCGCGCGGCGGCGGCGGAGCCTGGGGTCGCGGTGGTGCCGCTGGCGCGGCTCGTCAAGAACGCCGACCGCGCCCGCAGCGTGATCCGGCTGCCGTCGTTCGAGGCGGTGCGCGACGATCGGGTGCTGTACGCGCACGCCTCGCGCATCCTGCACGCCGAGTCGAACCCCGGCAACGCGCGCGCGCTGGTGCAGCGCCACGGCGACCTCGACGTCTGGCTGAACCCGCCGCCGGTGCCGCTCAGCACCCGTGAGATGGACGCGGTCTACGAGCTGCCGTACCAGCGCGTGCCGCACCCGGCCTATGGCGAGGCCAAGATCCCCGCCTACAAGATGATCCGTTTCTCGGTCACGATCCAGCGCGGCTGCTTCGGCGGCTGCACGTTCTGCTCGATCACCGAGCACGAGGGCCGCATCATCCAGAGCCGCTCCGAGGACTCGGTGGTGCGCGAGATCGAGCGGGTGCGCGACACCGTGCCCGGCTTCACCGGCGTGATCTCGGACCTCGGCGGACCGACCGCCAACATGTACCGGCTGCACTGCAAGTCGGCCGCGGTCGAGGCCGCCTGCCGGCGCCCGTCGTGCGTCTATCCTGGCATCTGCCCGAACCTCGACACCAACCACGCGCCGCTGATCGCGCTCTACCGCCGGGCGCGGTCGCTCAAGGGCGTCAAGAAGGTGCTGATCGCCTCGGGCGTGCGCTACGACCTCGCGGTCGAGTCCCCGGAGTACGTCAAGGAGCTCGCCCAGCACCACGTCGGCGGCTACCTGAAGATCGCGCCGGAGGCGATCGCCGAGGGACCGCTGTCGAAGATGATGAAGCCGGGCATCGGCAGCTACGACCGCTTCAAGGAGCTCTTCGACCGCTACTCGAAGGAGGCGGGCAAGGAGCAGTACCTGATCCCGTACTTCATCGCCGCGCACCCGGGCACGACCGACGAGGACATGCTCGAGCTCGCCCTCTGGCTCAAGCGCAACGGCTTTCGCGCCGACCAGGTGCAGGCCTTCCTGCCCTCGCCGATGGCGACCGCGACCGCGATGTGGCACACCGGCAAGAACCCGCTGCGGCGCGTGACCCGCAGCAGCGAGGACGTGCAGGTGCCGAAGGGGCTCAAGGTGCGCCGGCTGCACAAGGCGTTCCTGCGCTACCACGACGCCAACAACTGGCCGGTGCTGCGCGAGGCGCTGAAGCGGATGGGCCGCGCCGACCTGATCGGCAGCGGCAAGCACCAGCTGGTACCCGCCTGGCAGCCGGCCGGCACCGGCGGGGTCCCGGCCGCGGGCGAGCGCCCGGCACGGCCGGCGGGCCGGCTGCGCCCGGGCCGCGCGGCGACCCAGCACACCGGCCTGCCGCCGCGGCCGCTGCACGGGCGCAAGCGGTGAGCCGGGACACCCCCCGGCACGAGCCGCGACCCGGGCTCTTCGATCCGACGCTGGCGCGCTTCGCGTTGAGCCCGAGCGAGCGGCTCGTCGGCCGGCTGCTGGTCCGGCTCGCCCGCGTCCCGGGCGCGGTGCGGCTACTCAAGTGGTGGCACGCGCGCGGCGCGCGCGGCTGATCCCCCGTGACGCTCCCCCGACGCTTGCCCCGGGCGGGCAGGCGCCAGTAGATTGTGCACCGCAAACAACGAGCTCCGGATCCCGAGATTCCCATGCAGAAGGCCCCCCCTGCGGACGCCCCCGGCGACCGGCGCTGGATCGTGCACAAGTTCGGCGGCTCCTCGGTGGCCGACGCCGAGTGCATCGCCCGGGTCGCGGGCATCATCGAGTCGACGCCGGCGCCGCGGGTGGCGGTGGTGCTGTCGGCCTGCAAGGGGGTCACCGACGGGCTGCTCGAGCTCGTGGCGCTCGCCGAGGCCCAGGACGCGACCTACCTCGCGAAGCTCGCGGCGCTGCGCGCCCGCCACACGACGATCGCCAACGCGCTGCTGCCGCGCGCCTCGGCGGCCAACCCGTTCATCGCCCAGCTCGAGGCCGACTGCAACGACATCGCCGGCATCCTGCACACCGTCAGCCTGATCCGCTCGGCGGCCGGCAACATCCGCGACCTGGTGGCGGGCTATGGCGAGATCTGGTCGACGCGCCTGTTCGCGGCGCTGCTCGCCGAGCGCTCGAAGGCCGCGCCGCCGGTGCTGTGGCTCGATGCCCGCAAGGTCGTGGTGGTCGAGTGGGGCCGGCTCGGTCCCGCGGTGCAGTGGCCGGAGTCGCAGGCCCGGCTCGCGGCGCAGGTGCCGAAGGACTTCGCCGGCACGCTGGTGATCACCGGCTTCATCGCCGCGCAGAAGAACGGCGTGCAGACCACCCTCGGCCGCAACGGCAGCGACTTCTCCGGCTCCATCTTCGGCGCGCTGCTCGAGGCGCGCGAGATCGTGATCTGGACCGACGTCGACGGCGTGCTGTCGGCCGACCCCAGGCGCGTGCCGGACGCGAAGGTCATCGATTCGCTGTCCTACAGCGAGGCGATGGAGCTCGCCTACTTCGGCGCCAAGGTGATCCACCCACAGACGATGGCGCCGGCGGTCAGCCGCGAGATCCCGATCCTGATCAAGAACACCTTCGCGGCCGAGCGGCCGGGGACGGTGATCTGCGCGCGGCCGACCTCGTCGCTGAAGGTCAAGGGCATCACGACCATCGACGCGGTGGCGCTCGTGAACCTCGAGGGTGCCGGCATGATCGGCGTGCCGGGCACGGCGCAGCGGCTGTTCGGCGCGCTCAACGAGGCCGGCATCTCGGTGATCCTGATCTCGCAGGGCTCCTCGGAGCACTCGATCTGCTGCGCGGTGCCGGACCGCGAGGCCGCCGCCGCCGAGGAAGTGGTGCGGCGCGCCTTCGACCGCGAGCTGCGCGAGGGCCAGATCCAGCGGGTCGAGCTGTCGCGGCAGTGCGCGATCCTCGCCGTGGTCGGCGACGGCATGGCCGGCAGCCACGGCGTCGCCGCCAAGGTGTTCGGCACGCTTGCCGGCGCCGGCATCAACGTCCGCGCGATCGCGCAGGGCGCCTCGGAGCGGAACATCTCGGTCGTCATCGAGGCGCGCCACTCGACGCGCGCGCTGCAGGCGGTGCACGCCGGCTTCTACCTGTCGCCGCACACCGTCTCGATCGGCGTGATCGGGCCCGGGCTCGTCGGCGGCGCGCTGCTCGGCCAGCTCGCCTCGCAGCTCGAGCGGCTGCGCGGCAAGTGGCAGCTCGACCTCCGGGTGCGCGGCATCGTGCGCTCGAAGCAGATGCTGCTCGCAGCCGGCGAGATCGACCCGGCGCGCTGGTCGCAGTCCTTCGACGCGGCGGTGCCGGCCGACCTCGGCGCGTTCGCGCGCCACGTCAACGCCGAGCACCTGCCCCACGCCGTGATCATCGACTGCTCGGCGAGTGCCGAGGTCGCGCGCCACTACCACGAGTGGCTCGCGGCCGGCATCCACGTCGTGACGCCGAACAAGAAGGCCAACAGCGGCCCGTACGACTACTACGCCTCGCTGCAGGACGCGCGCCGCGAGGGCGGCACGCACTACCTCTACGAGGCGACCGTCGGCGCCGGGCTGCCGGTGATCCAGACGCTGCGCGACCTGCGCGAGACCGGCGACGAGGTGCGCTCGATCGAGGGGATCTTCTCCGGCACGCTCGCCTATCTCTTCAACACCTACGACGGCACGGCGCCGTTCTCGGCGATCGTCCGAGCCGCGAAGCAGAAGGGCTACACCGAGCCGGACCCGCGCGACGACCTGTCCGGCACCGACGTCGCCCGCAAGCTGATCATCCTGGCGCGCGAGACTGGGCTGCGGCTCGAGCTCGCCGACGTCGCGGTCGAGAGCCTGGTGCCGGCCGGGCTCGAGTCGCTCGACGTCGACGGCTTCCTCGCGCGGCTGCCGGAGCACGACGCGGCGATGGCCGCGCGCTATGCCGAGGCCACCGCCGCCGGGCAGGTGCTGCGCTACGTCGGGCGGCTCGACGTCGCCGCCGGGCGCGCGACCGTCGGGCTCGTGCGCCTCGACCGCCGCCACCCGTTCGCGAACATCGCGCTGACCGACAACGTGGTGCGCTTCGAGACGCGCCGCTACTGCGACAACCCGCTGATCGTGCAGGGGCCGGGGGCCGGTCCCGAGGTCACCGCCGGCGGCGTGTTCGGCGACCTGCTGCGGCTGTGTGCCTACCTCGGCGCGCCGACCTGACCCCCCCCGGAGGACCTCCTTGCGTAACAGTGCCACCGCGTTCGCCCCGGCCACCGTCGGCAACGTCGGCATCGGCTTCGACATCCTCGGCCACACGGTCGAGGCGATCGGCGATCGCGTGCAGGTGACGCGCGCCGCCGAGCGCGGCGTGCGCATCCGCGCGATCACCGGGGTCGCGACCGAGCTGCCGCTCGAGGCGGACAAGAACACCGCCGGGCGTGCGCTCGCAGCGCTCGCCGAGGCCGCCGGGCTCGAGCACGGCTTCGAGATGGCGATCGAGAAGGGCATCCCGCTCGGCTCCGGCCTCGGCGGCTCGGCCGCCTCGGCCGTCGCCGCGGTGGTCGCCGGCAACGCGCTCCTGCCGCGGCCGTACTCGACGCTCGAGCTCCTGAAGTTCGCGATGCAGGGCGAGGCGGTCGCCTCGGGCTCGGTGCACGTCGACAACATCGCGCCGTGCCTCTTCGGCGGGCTGGTGCTGACCGTCGGGGTCGACCACCCGCGCACCAAGCAGATCCCGGTGCCACCCGGCATCCGCGCGGTGCTCGTCCACCCGCACATGTTCCTGTCGACCAAGGAGGCGCGCCGGATCCTGTCGACCACCGTGACGCTGTCGGACCTCGTCTGGCAGTGCGCGAACCTCGCCGGCTTCATCTCGGCCTGCTACACGAACGACCTCGACATGATCCGCGACGCCTTCGAGGACGTGGTCGTCGAGCCGCAGCGGCAGGCGCTGATCCCCGGCTTCAAGGCGGTCAAGCAGGCGGCGATGGCGAACGGCGCGCTCGGCTGCTCGATCTCCGGCGCCGGCCCCACGACCTTCGCCTGGTGCCTGGAGCGCGACGCCGCGCGGATCGCGCCGGCGATGGTGGCCGCGTTCGCGGCGCACGGGCTCGGCTGCGACCACTGGATCTCGGCGATCGAGCCGACCGGCGCGCGGGTGATCGACTGATGCGCTACGTCTCGACCCGCGACGCGGCGCTGTCCGCGACCCTGTCCGAGGCCCTGAAGCGCGGCATCGCGCCGGACGGCGGGCTCTACGTCCCGGAGCGCTTCCCGCACCTCGGGGTGGCGCTGTTCGAGGGCGCGACGCGGCTGCCGGAGGTCGCCACCCGCTTCCTCGCGCCGTTCTTCGAGGGCGACGGACTCGACGCCGAGATGCCGGCGATCGTCCGCGAGGCCTTCGACTTCCCGGTGCCGCTCGTGCCGCTGCCGACCCCGGAGGACGCGAGCGTGCTCGAGCTCTTCCACGGGCCGACCGCCGCGTTCAAGGACTTCGGCGCACGCTTCCTGGCCGCCTGCCTCGGCCGCCTGCACCGCGGCGCCGGCCGGACGCTGACGATCCTGGTCGCGACCTCGGGCGACACCGGCGGGGCGGTGGCGGCCGCGTTCCACGGCCGGCCCGGCATCGAGGTCGTGGTGCTCTATCCGCGCGGCCTCGTCTCGCCGCGCCAGGAGCTGCAGCTCACCTGCTGGGGCGGCAACGTCAAGTCGCTGTCGGTCGCCGGCACCTTCGACGACTGCCAGCGGCTCGTGAAGGCCGCCTTCGCCGACCCGGCGCTCGCGGCGCGCCGCGAGCTGTCCTCCGCCAACAGCATCAACGTCGGCCGGCTGCTGCCGCAGGCCTGCTACTACGTGAAGTCGAGCCTCGCGACGTTCCGCCGCACCGGCCGGCCGGCCAACTACATCGTGCCGAGCGGCAACCTCGGCAACGTGCTCGCCTGCGTCTGGGCGCGGCGCATCGGCCTGCCGGTCGGCGAAATCGTGCTCGCCTTCAACGCCAATCGCACGGTGCCGGACTACCTCGCGACCGGCGACTGGCAGCCGCGCGCCTCGGTCGCGACGCTGGCCTCGGCCATGGACGTCGGCAACCCCTCGAACATGGAGCGGCTGCGCCACCTGTTCCCGGAGTGGGACGACCTGCGCGGGGCGCTCAGCGCGGTCAGCGTCAGCGACGAGCAGATCCGCGCCCGGATCCGCACCGACCACGCGCGCCTCGGCCAGACCTGGTGCCCGCACACCGCGACCGCCGCCGAGGTCTACGCCGGGCTCGGCGAGCGGCGGCGCGCCGCAGGGCCGTGGGTGCTGGTCTCGACCGCGCACCCGGCGAAGTTCCCGGAGACCGTCGAGCCGCTGATCGGCGCACCGCTGCCGGTGCCGCCGGCGCTCGAGCGCCTGCTGTCGCTGCCAAAGCACGTGACCGAGATCCCGGCGACGCTCGAGGCGCTCGCCGGCGCCGTGCTCGCGTGACGGCCGAGGACCTGCCGCTCGACCTCGTGCTCGCCATCGGCGGCGGGGTGCTGGTCGTCGTCGTCGGCGTGCTGGGCCTGTGGGCGCTGCGCCGCCACCGGACGCGGCGCGCGCTGCTCGATCGCATCGAGGCGGTGGCCGCCGAGCACCTGCAGGACGTCGTGCTCGACGACGGTGCCGGCGGCTGGATCCACGTGGACTTCCTGCTGCTGACCGGCCGCGGCATCGTCGTGATGGACCTGCGCGACCTGCCCGGGCTCATCTTCGGCAGCGAGCAGATGACCGAGTGGACGGTGATGCACAAGTCGCGGCGCTACACCTTCCCGAACCCGCTCGGGCCGCTGTACGACCGGATCGCGGCGGTGCGGGCGCTCGTGGGCGAGGCGGTGCCGGTCGAGGGCCTGGTCGTGTTCACCGACCGCGGCAGCTTCCCGAAGGGCCACCCGCGCGCCGTGACGCGGCTCGCCTCGCTGAGCGCCGAGATCCCGCCGCTCGGCGTCGCCGGTCGCGACGAGCACCTCGCGCGCTGGCGGCCGTCCTGGGACGCCGTGCGCGCGGCGGCGACGCCGAGCCCGCTCAAGCGCCACTAGCGGTCGCCCGTGGCTGCGAGCCTCGTGCTGCTGCCCGGGCTCGACGGAAGCGGCGAGCAGTTCGCGCCGCTCCTCGCGGCGCTCGGCGGCGCGCTCGAGGTGTCGATCGCCCGCTACCCGGGCCAGGGCGAGGTGGACTTCGCGGCGCACGAGGCGAGCGCCCGCGCCGCGATCCCGGCCGGCCGCGCGTTCGTCCTGCTCGGCGAGTCGTTCTCCGGGCCGATCGCGATCCGCCTGGCCGCGTCCGCGCCGCCGGGACTCACCGGACTCATCCTGTGCGCGAGCTTCGCGCGGTTCCCGCGCCCGCGGCTGCACTTCCTGCGGCCGCTGGCGGGGCTGGTCTCGGCGGCACCGCTGCTGCCGCTGTGGGCCGCAGCGTCGGTGCTGCTCGGGGGCTCCGCCGCGGCCTCGCTCCCCGAGCGGTGGTCGACGTCCCTGCGACAGGTCTCGCCGCGGGCGCTGCGCGCGCGGATCGAGAGCGTCTTCGACGTCGACGCCCGCGCCGAGCTCGCGCGCGTGGCCGTGCCGGTGCTCTACCTGCGCGGCCGCCGGGACCGCCTCGTCCCCCGTGCGGCCGGATCGGAAGTGACGCGCCTCGCGCGCCGGTCGACGCTCGCCGAGCTCGACGCGCCACACTTCGTGCTGCAGAGCCGGCCCGGCGAGGCCGCCCGCCTGATCCGCGAATTCCTGGCCGCGTGCGGCGCCTGAGGGGCCGCCGTCAGCCGCGCGTGGCGTGCCGCTCGAGGACGAGCGCGACGCAGCCGTTGACGCGCCGCACGCAGTCAAGGTGCAGGAACTCGTTCGGGCCGTGCGCGTTCGACTGCGGCCCGAGCACGCCGGTCACCAGGAACTGCGTCGCCGGGTAGCGCGCCGCCAGCATGCCGATGAACGGGATGCTGCCGCCGGTGCCCATCGCGAGCGCCGGCCGGCCGAAGTAGGCCTGCGAGGCATCGCCGATCGCACGCTCGAGCCAGGGCGCGAGCGCCGGCGCGTCCCAGCCGGCAAGCGAGGAGCCGACCTCGAAGCGCACCCGCGCGCCGTACGGCGGATCGCGCTCGAGCGCCGCCTTGACTCGCGCCGCGGCGAGGTCGGCGTCGAGCGTCGGCGGCAGGCGCAGGCTCAACTTGAGCGCGACGCGCGGCAGCAGCACGTTGCCGGCGTTCGCGAGCGCCGGCAGCCCGTCGGCGCCGGTGATGGTCAGGGTCGGCTTCCAGGTGCTGTTGAGCAGCAGCTCGGTCGGATCGTCGCTCACCGGGCGCACGCCGGCGGCCCAGGGCATCTTGCCGGCAACCGAGGCGCCGAGCGCCGCGGCCGCGGCGCGCGCCTCGGCGATGCGGTGCGCCGGGGTCCGCACGTGCAGCTCCTCGAGCGCGAGGTCGCCGGTGTGCACGTTCTCGAGACGGTCGAGCAGGCCGCGCGCGATGCGAAACGGTGCCGCGGCGATGCCGGTGCCCATGCCCGAATGCACGCCCTCGGTCAGCACCTCGACGCTCAGGGTGCCGACGAGGTTGCCGCGCAGCGACGTCGTCAGCCAAAACTGCTCGTAGTTGCCGCACTCGGCGTCGAGGCAGATCACGAGGTCGGGGTTGCCGAGCCGGGCGCCGAGGTGCTCGACGTAGGCGGGCAGGTCGATGCTGCCGCTTTCCTCGCTGCCCTCGATCAGGATCGCGCAGCGCGCGTGCGCGATGCCCTGCGCCTGCAGCGTCTCGATCGCGAGCAGGCTGGCGAACAGCGCATAGCCGTCGTCCGCGCCGCCACGACCGTAGAGCCGCCCGTCGCGCACCACCGGCGTCCAGGGATCGAGGCCGGGTGCCCAGCCGGTGAACTCCGGCTGCTTGTCGAAGTGCCCGTACAGCAGCACCTCGCCGGGCGCGGTACCCGGCACCTCGGCGAAGATCACCGGCGTGCGCCCGGGCAGGCGCACGAGCTCGACCTTGAGGCCGCGGATCGGCCGCGCCCGGCACCACTCGAGCAGGATCTGGGCGGCCCGGTCCATGTGGCCGTGCGCCTCCCAGGCGGCGTCGAACATCGGCGACTTGTTCGGCACGCGGATGTACGCCTCGAGGCTCGGCTCGATGGTCTCGCGCCAGTGGCGGTCGATCTCGCGGGCGGCGGCGGCAGTGTCCATGCAGGCTCCGGAATGGGTCATTAACTTAATCTTATCAATGTCTTGAGAAGGTTTTCTCGACGCGAATGCGATTCAGGCGGCGGCCTCCGCGAGCGCGGCGAGCCCGGCGAGCGACGACAGCCCGAAGAACGCGGCCGCGGTACGCGAGGTCGCCCGCGCCAGGGCCTCGACGCTCTCGCCGCGCGCGGCGGCGACCACCCGGCAGACCTCGGGCAGGAACGCCGGCTCGTTGCGCCGGCTCGCAGGCCGCGGCCGCAGCGTTCGTGGCAGCAGGTACGGGCCGTCCGTCTCGAGCATCAGCCGCCCGGCCGGCACGTGCCGCACCACCTCGAGGAGGTGCGCCCCGCGGCGCTCATCGCAGATCCAGCCGGTGATGCCGAGGTGCAGGCCAAGCGCCAGGTATTCCTCGGCCTCGGCGCGCGTGCCGGTGAAGCAGTGCGCGACCGCGCGCGGCAGGGCGGGACCGGCCGCCTTCAGGATCGCGACGAAGTCGTCGTGCGCGTCGCGCTGGTGCAGGAAGAGCGGCTTGCCGGTCTCGATCGCGAGGGCGAGCTGGCGCTCGAAGGCGCGTCGCTGCGCCTCGCGCGGCGCGAAGTCGCGGAAGTAGTCGAGCCCGCATTCGCCGACCGCCCGCACGCCCGGGCGCGCGAGCAGGCCCCGCAGTTCCTCGAGCGCCGCGTCAGTGAGTTCCGGCGCGTGGTGCGGGTGCACGCCGGCGGTCGCCGACAGGAATCCCGGCTGCTGCGCGGCGAGCGCGGCCGCCGCGGCCGAGGAGGCGGGCGAGGAGCCCGTGACGACCAGGTGGACGAGCCCGACGGCACGGGCCCGCTCGAGCACCTGGTCGCGGTCGCTGTCGAAGCTGTCGTGGGCGAGGTTGATGCCGATGTCGACCAGGGGCGGCGCCGTCATCGCGCTATGTTAACGTCCGCCGCGGCCGGATTTGTGACGGCGTGGGTTGCCGCGGGCGCCCCGGCCGGCTGGAATCCTCGCGTCACCCCGGAAGCCCCCCGTGCCGCCGAGCCCGCCGTCGCGTCGAAGGATCGCCGCCCCGAGTGCAGGCCTGCTCGCGCTCTGCCTCGGCGCGCTGCTGCCCGCGGCGGGCAGCGTCGCGGCCACCGCCGAGGAGCTCGCCGACTTCGACGCCCAGGTCGAGTACGCCTTCTACACCGAGGACCTGCGGGCGCTGCAGCGCCTGACCGCCGGTCACGCGGCCTTCGCCGCCTCGACGCAGCCGCTCGAGCGCTACCAGGCGGCGCACGCAGCCTTTCGCCTCGCGCAGGTGGCGCGCGCGCGCCGCGACCCGAAGCAGCTCGAGGCGGCCGCCGGCGCCTGCCTCGCCGGCGCCGAGAAGCTCGTCGAGGCCGAGCCACGCTCGGCCGAGGCGCTCGTGCTCGAATCCGCCTGCGCCGGCTACCTCGGCGCGCAGGGCGGGCTCTTCGCCGGCAGCAGCCAGCGCCGCAGCGAGGCGCGCCTCGCCGCCGCGCGCGAGCTCGCGCCGCGCAACCCGCGCGTGCTGCTGCTGGATGCGCTCGCGCGCTGGTACCAGGGCGAGCCCGCCAGTGCCGCCGCGCGCGGCGAGCTGCGCCGCGCCTTCGAGGCGGCGGCGGCGGCGTTCCAGTCGCCGGTCGGCGCCGCGCCCGGCGAACCGTCCTGGGGCGAGGCCGAGGCGTGGCTGTACCTCGGTCGCGCGCTCGAGGCGGACGGCGACGGGCTCGGCGCGCGCAACGCCTACGAGAAGTCGCTGCTGGTGGCACCGGAATTCGCCGCCGCGCGGCGGCGGATCGCGAAGCTGCGCGGCGCACCGTAGCCGCGCGAGGCCGCCTGATATCATCGCGGCGTGCTCCCGACGCCGTTCCCGCACCTGCTCGCGCCGCTCGACCTCGGTTACGTGCGGCTTCGCAACCGCGTGCTGATGGGCTCGATGCACACCGGGCTCGAGGACCGCGCCGAGGACTACCCGCGGCTCGCCGCCTACCTCGCCGAGCGCGCCCGCGGCGGCGTCGGCCTGATCGTCACCGGCGGCATCGCCCCGAACCGCGCCGGCTGGGGCGCGCCGTTCGCCGGCAAGCTCTCGACCGACGGCGAGGTCGCGCGCCACCGGCTGATCGCCGAGGCGGTGCACGCCGAGGGCGGGCACGTCTGCCTGCAGATCCTGCACACCGGCCGCTACGCCTACCATCCGCTCGCGGTCGCACCCTCCGCGGTCAAGGCGCCGATCGCGCCGTTCAAGCCGTGGGCCCTCAGCGCCCGCGGCGTCGAGCGCCAGATCGCCGCGTTCGTGCGCACCGCCGAGCTCGCGCGCGAGGCCGGCTACGACGGCGTCGAGATCATGGGATCGGAGGGCTACCTGATCAACCAGTTCGTCGCCGCGCGCACCAACCGGCGCGACGACGACTGGGGCGGGGACTACGCGCGGCGCAGCCGCTTCCCGCTCGAGATCGTGCGCCGTACGCGCGCCGCGCTCGGCCGCGACTTCATCCTGATCTTCCGGCTGTCGATGCTGGACCTGGTGGAGGGCGGCAGCAGCTGGGAGGAGGTCGTCGAGCTCGCGCAGGGCGTCGAGGCGATGGGTGCGACGATCCTCAACACCGGCATCGGCTGGCACGAGGCGCGCATCCCGACCATCGCCACGATGGTGCCGCGTGCTGCCTTCGCCTGGGTCACCGAGCGGCTGCGGCCGCACGTCGCGCTGCCGCTGGTCGCGACCAACCGCATCAACGACCCGGCGGTCGCCGAGGCGATCCTGGCGCGCGGCGGCGCGACGATGGTGTCGATGGCGCGGCCGCTGCTCGCCGATGCCGAGTTCGTCAACAAGGCGGCGGCCGGCCGCGCCGACGAGATCAACACCTGCATCGCCTGCAACCAGGCCTGCCTCGACCACATCTTCGAGCGCGCCGCCGCGACCTGCCTCGTGAACCCGCGCGCGGCGCGCGAGACCGAGCTCGTATACCGGCCGGCGGCCGTGCCGCGCCGCATCGCGGTCGTCGGCGCCGGGCCCGCCGGGCTCGCCTGCGCGACGGTCGCAGCCGAGCGCGGCCACCGCGTGACGCTCTTCGAGCGCAGCGCCGCGATCGGCGGGCAGTTCAACCTGGCGCGGCGGGTGCCCGGCAAGGAGGAGTTCGCCGAGACGCTGCGCTACTTCGGCCGGCGGCTCGAGCGCACGGGCGTTGAGCTGCGGCTCGGCGCGAGCCCCGAGCCCGCCGCGCTCGCCGGCTTCGACGCGGTGGTGCTCGCGACCGGCGTGCGGCCGCGCGACCCCGGGATCCCCGGGCTCAACGACCCGCGCGTCGCGGGCTACGCCGACATCCTCGCAGGTCGCGTCACCGCCGGGCCGCGGGTGGTGGTGATCGGCGCCGGCGGCATCGGCTTCGACGTCGCCGAGTTCCTGACGCACGCCGGCGCCGCCGGCGAGCCGACCGGGGTCGCCGAGTTCGCCGCCGAGTGGGGCATCGACCTCAGCCTGAGTCATCGCGGCGGCATCGTGCCGGCCGCGGCCGCCGGGCACGCGCCGCGCGAGGTCTGGCTGCTGCAGCGCAAGGCCAGCAAGGTCGGCGAGGGCCTCGGCAAGACCACGGGCTGGATCCACCGCACGCAGCTGCGCCGGCGCGGCGTGCAGTTCGTGCCGGGCGTGCGCTACGAGCGGCTCGACGCCGCGGGCCTGCACGTGGTGGTCGCCGAGAAGCCGCGGCTGCTCGCCGCCGACACCTTCGTGGTCTGCGCCGGCCAGGACTCCGAGCGCGCGCTCGAGGCGCCGCTCGTGGCGCTCGGCGCGACCGTGCACCGCATCGGCGGCGCCGACCTCGCCCAGGAGCTCGATGCCAAGCGCGCGATCGCGCAGGGCAGCGAGCTCGCGGCGGCGCTGTGAGCGCGCGACCGCTGCCGCAGCTGCCGCTGTTCGCGGCCGGCGAGCGCGCCGGCGAGATCGCGGTGCGCGCGAGCCCGCGCGCGCGGCGCCTGACGGTGCGGGTCTATCCCGGCGGCCGGGTCGAGGTCACGGTGCCGCGCGGCACGCGCCCGGTCGAGGTGCAGGGCTTCGTCGGCCGGCACCGCGACTGGATCGACGCGCGCGTGCGCGAGCTCAGCACCCACCCGCTGCCCGCGCACGAGCCGCTGCCGGCCCGCGTGGCCCTGCAGGCGGTCGGCCGCGAGGTCGCGGTGCGCTACGTCGAGCGGCGCCGTCCCGGACGGCGGCGGCTGGCGCCGGACCTCGTCGAGATCTACGGCAGCGCGGGCGATGCCGCCGGCGCGCGCCGCTGGCTGCGCGCCTGGCTCGCCGACGAGGCCGAGGCCGAGCTCGGTCCGTGGCTCGGGCGGCTCGCGGCCGAGCGGGGCTTTCGCTACGAGCGCCTGCAGGTGCGGCGGCAACGGACCCGCTGGGGCAGCTGCTCGCGGGCGGGCACGATCAGCCTCAACGTCAGCCTGCTGTTCCAACCGCCGGCGGTCGTGCGCTACTTGATGCTGCACGAGCTCGGCCACACGCGGCACATGAACCACTCGGCGCGCTACTGGCGCCTGGTGGCCTCGCACGAGCCCGACTTCCGTGCGCTCGACCGCGAGCTCACCGGTGGCTGGCGGCACGTGCCGGGCTGGGTCTACGGCTAGCGGAGGACGGACGATGGCGGGACGGGACGAAGCGGCGCCGGAGGGCGCCCCGGGCGGCGCGGTCGCGGTCGACGTCGCCAGCGAGCCGGTGTTCTGGGACGTGCCGCAGGCGCAAACCTACAGCGGCTATCTCGACCTCGACCGGCTGCTGGGTGCCCAGCACCCGCGCTCCGCCGAGCACGACGAGATGCTGTTCGTGATCGTGCACCAGACGAGCGAGCTGTGGATGAAGCTCTGCCTGCACGAGCTGCGCGCCGCGGTCGACTGCATCCGTCGCGACGAACTCGCGCCGTGCTTCAAGATGCTGGCGCGCGTCGGCCACATCCAGCGGCAGCTGGTGCAGGTCTGGGACGTGCTCGCGACGCTGACGCCGTTCGACTACTCGAGCTTCCGCAACGAGCTCGGCCGCTCGTCGGGCTTCCAGTCCTGGCAGTACCGGCTGCTCGAGTTCACGCTCGGCAACAAGAACCGGCAGATGATCGCCGTGCACCGCGACGACCCAGAGCGCTACGCGCTGCTCGAGGCCGCGCTCGCGGCGCCCTCGCTCTACGACGAGACGCTCTGCCTGCTGTCGCGGCGCGGCTTCGAGATCCCGGACGAGCTGCTGCAGCGCGACTACGCCGAGCCCTACGTGCCGCACACCAAGGTGACGGCCGCCTGGCTCGCCGTGTACCACAGCACCGAGGCCAACTGGGACCTGTACGAGCTGGCCGAGAAGCTGGTCGACCTCGACCATCGCTTCCAGCTGTGGCGGTTCTCGCACATGAAGACCGTCGAGCGGATCATCGGCTACAAGCGCGGCACCGGCGGCACCAGCGGCGTCGCGTACCTGATGAAGGCGCTGGAGCTGCGGTTCTTCCCGGAGCTGTGGTCGGCGCGGACCTCGATGTAGCGCCGCTCAGGCCCGGCTCGCGGCCGGCGCCGGGGCGGGCGCCCGCCGCCGCCAGGCGCGCCACGCGCGCACGCCGAGCAGCAGCGCGAGCACGAGCGCATAGGCGAGCGGCTCGCGCACGTCGCGCTTGACCTGCCAGTAGAAGTGCCAGCAGCCGAGCACCGCCGCCGGATAGACGAGCGTGTGCAGCCTGCGCCAGCGCGCCCCGAGCCAGCGCTGCGCCCGGCCGGTGGAGGTGGCGGCGAGCGGCACGAGCAGCACGAAGGCGGCGAAGCCGAGCGTGATCCAGAGCCGCTTCGCGACATCCTCGAGCAGCCGCGGCCAGTCGAAGCGCTGGTCGACGCCGACGTACATCGTCACGTGCAGCAGCAGGTAGAAGAACGCGTACAGGCCGAGCATGCGCCGGTACAGCAGCCAGCGCGGCGAGCCGGTGAGGATCCGCAGCGGCGTCAGCGCGAGCGTCGCCAGCAGCAAGCGCAGCGCCCACTGGCCGAGCGCGTCGGTCAGCGTCGCGACCGGGTTCGCCCCGAGCGGCGCGCCGTGGCCGGCCGCGCGCAGGGCGAGCAGCACGAGCGGCAGCAGCGCGACCGCGAAGACCAGCGGCTTGCCGAGCCGCCGCCACAGCAGGTCGGCGCTCAGAACCACCGGGCGAGGTCCATGCCGCCGTAGAGACCCGCGACCTCGGCGGCGTAGCCGTTGAACGGCTGCGTCGGCTGGCGGGCGGCAAAGAGGCCCGCGCCGATGCGCCGCTCGGTGCGCTGGCTCCAGCGCGGGTGGTCGACCGCCGGGTTCACGTTGGCGAAGAAGCCGTACTCGTTCGGCGCCGCGCGGTTCCAGCTGGTGGCCGGCATGCGCTCGGTGAAGTCGATGCGCACGATCGCCTTGATGCTCTTGAAGCCGTACTTCCACGGCACCACGAGCCGCAGCGGCGCGCCGTTCTGGTTCGGCAGCACCCGGCCGTAGAGGCCGACCGCGAGCAGCGCGAGCGGGTGCATCGCCTCGTCGATCCTGAGGCCCTCCGCGTAGGGCCAGTCGAGCACCGGGTAGCGCTGGCCCGGCATCTGCGCCGGGTCGCGCAGGGTGGTGAAGGCGACGTACTTGGCGCGCGAGGTCGGACGGAAGCGGCGCAGCACGTCGCCGAGCGGGATCCCGACCCACGGGATCACCATCGACCACGCCTCGACGCAGCGCAGCCGGTAGACCCGCTCCTCGAGCGGGTGCGGCTTCAGCAGGTCCTCAAGCGTGACGCTGCCCTTGACCTCGGCCTCGCCGCCGATCGTCACCGACCACGGCGCCGTGCGCAGGCGCCCGGCGTTCGCCGCCGGATCTTCCTTGCCGGTACCGAACTCGTAGTAGTTGTTGTAGCCGGTCACGTCCTCCCAGGAGTTGGGCGGCTCCGTCGTGCTCAGCGCGGCGTTGCGGTGCGCACCGAGTTCGCGACCCACGGGCCCGGTCGAGGCGGCCGCGAGCGCAGGCGGCACCGCCGACGCCGCCGCGACCGCCAGCGCCCCCGTGAGGAAGCGGCGTCGCGAGGCATAGACCTCGGGCGCGGTGATCTCGGAGGGCAGGATCGAGGGGACGGGTCGGCGGCTCATCCGGGTCTCCGGGCGGGGTTCGGGGCGGTTCCCCGGAGTAGACCGGCGGCCGGCAGCCGGAATTTCACCAACCGGACCCGGATCGTCGCGTCTGCGAGTTTCGGTTGGATCGAGAAAGTGAGGCTAAGATGCCGTTTATGTTAATAAAACGAAGGTTCTTTGGAGCGATCCGGGCGAGGTACGTCACCACTGCGCCGTCGGCACCTCGCGTCTCCCGGCCTCCCGCTTCGCCGCGGCCGATGCATTCACGAGCAGCGGTGCCTCGACGAGGGCGAGATGCGGCAGGTCCGAGGCCGCGTTCCCGTAAGCCGCGAAGCGCGCGCCCGGGTGCCGGCGACGCAGCGCCTCGAGGCAGACCACCTTCTCGGCGCCGCGCCGATTCGGCGTCGCGAGCCTCCCGTCCAGTCGTTCACCGTCCCAGCGCAGGCCCGTGCAGATGATTTCGTCGAAGCCGAGCCGCTCGCCGATCGCCGGGACGTAGCAGTCGGGACTCGCCGAAAGCAGCACGAGCCGGTCACCGGCCTCGCGGTGGCGGGCGAGCGCGGCGAGCGCCGCGGGCCGCAGCAGGCCGGGCAGGCGCCGCTCGACGAAATCGCGCGTCAGTGCCGCGACCTGCGCGCGGTCGAGGCCGCCGAGCACCGCGCGCACGACGCGTCCCTTCAGGCGCCCGCGATCGCGGTCCACCGCGAATCGAGCCAGCGCGAGCGGCAGCCACCCGAGGCGCCAGGCACGCGATGGTCGGGCACGGATCGCGCCCGCGAGGTACTCGAGCAGCGTGTCATGCCAGGTCAGCGTGCCGTCGAGGTCGAACACCGCGACCCCGCGCGGTACGCGGCGCGGGATCGCGGTCGACGCGGGGACCTCCGCGCTCAGGCGGCCTTGTCCTTGCCGACGAGGCTGCGCAGTACGTACTGCAGGATCCCGCCGTGGCGGTAGTACTCGAGCTCCTTCGGCGTATCGATGCGGACTCGCGCCATGAACTCGGTGACCTTGCCACCTTCGCCGCGGGCCACGACCTTGACGCGCTTCGCCGCACCGCCCTCGAGACCCACGAGGTCGATGACTTCGCGGCCGGTGAGGCCGAGCGAGGCCGCACTCGCGCCCGCCTCGAACTGCAGCGGCAGCACGCCCATGCCGATCAGGTTCGAGCGGTGGATGCGCTCGAAGCTCTCGGCGAGCACGGCGCGCACGCCGAGCAGCATCGTGCCCTTCGCCGCCCAGTCGCGCGAGGACCCGGTGCCGTACTCCTTGCCCGCGATCACGATCAGCGGCGTGCGGTCGGCCTTGTACTTCATCGCCACGTCGTAGATCGAGCCCTGCTCGCCGGACGGCAGGTGCACCGAGACGCCGCCTTCGGTGCCCGGCACCAGCAGGTTGCGCAGCCGGATGTTGGCGAAGGTGCCGCGCATCATCACCTCGTGGTTGCCGCGGCGCGCGCCGTACGAGTTGAAGTCGGCCGGCTGCACGCCCTCGGCGACCAGGTAGCGCGCGGCCGGGCTCGACTTCGAGATGTTGCCGGCGGGCGAGATATGGTCAGTTGTCACCGAGTCGCCGAGCAGCGCGAGCACGCGCGCCTGCGAGATCTCGCCGATCGCGCCCGGCTTCATCGTCATGCCGTCGAAGTAGGGCGGGTTGCGTACGTAGGTCGACTTCGGCTCCCAGGCGTAGACCTCGCCGGCCGGCACCTTGATGGAGTTCCAGTGCTCGTCGCCCTGGAACACCGAGGCGTAGCTCTTCTTGAACATGGCCGAGTCGACCGCACCGCGCACGGCGGTCGCGACCTCGGCCGGGCTCGGCCAGATGTCCTTGAGGTACACGGGCTTGCCGTCGCTGCCGGTCGCGAGCGGCTCGCTGGTGAGGTCGATGTCCATCGAGCCCGCGAGCGCGTAGGCAACGACCAATGGCGGCGAGGCGAGGAAGTTCATCTTCACTTCCGGATGCACGCGGCCCTCGAAGTTGCGGTTGCCCGACAGCACCGAGGCGGTCGTGATGTCGCCGGCCTTGATCGCGTCCGAGATCTCCGGCCGCAGCGGCCCGGAGTTGCCGATGCAGGTCGTGCAGCCGTAGCCGACCGTGTAGAAGCCGACCGCCTCGAGGTCGCCGAGCAGCCCGGCCTGCCGGAGGTAGTCGGTCACGACCCGTGAACCCGGCGCGAGCGAGGTCTTGACCCACGGCTTCGAGCCGAGGCCGCGCGCGCGGGCCTTCTTGGCAAGCAGTCCCGCGGCCACCAGCACCGCCGGGTTCGAGGTGTTGGTGCAGCTCGTGATCGCCGCGATCACGACCGCGTTGTCCTTGAGCGTGTAGCCGCCGCCCGCGACCGGCGCCTCGCCGTGCGCGGCGGGGTTCTTCGCGGCGCGCTCCTCGGCGCTCTTCTTGACCGCGGCCTGCGAGACCGCCTTCGCCTTCGCGAGCGGCACGCGGTCCTGGGGGCGCTTCGGTCCGGCGAGCGAGGGCTCGACGCTGCCGAGGTCGAGCTCGAGCACGTCGGTGTAATCGGCCGCCCGCTGGCCCTGCGTGCGCCAAAGCCCCTGCGCCTTCGCGTAGGCCTCGACCAGCTTCACCTGCTCGGCCGGCCGGCCGGTCAGCTCGAGGTAGCGGATCGTCTCCTCGTCGATCGGGAACACCGCAATGGTGCTGCCGAACTCCGGCGACATGTTGCTGATCGTCGCGCGGTCGGCGAGCGGCAGGTTGGCGAGGCCATCGCCGTAGAACTCGACGAACTTGTCGACCACGCCCTTCTTGCGCAGCATCTCGGTGATCGTCAGCACGAGGTCGGTCGCGGTGGTGCCGGCCTTGAGCTCGCCGGAGAGCCGGAAGCCGATCACCTGCGGGATCAGCATCGTCACGGGCTGGCCGAGCATGGCGGCCTCCGCCTCGATGCCGCCGACGCCCCAGCCGACCACGCCGAGACCGTTGATCATCGTGGTGTGCGAATCGGTGCCGACCACGGTGTCCGGGTAGGCGAGCTCGTGGCCGCCGACCGGCTGGTGGAACACGACCCGGCCGAGGTGCTCGAGGTTCACCTGGTGGACGATGCCGGTGTTCGGCGGCACGACCTTGAAGTCCTTGAACGCGGTCTGGCCCCAGCGCAGGAACGAGTAGCGCTCGCCGTTGCGCTCGAACTCGATCGCGGTGTTCTTCGCCAGCGAGTCGGCGCGGCCGTACTCGTCGACCTGCACCGAGTGGTCGATCACGAGCTCGGCCGGGGCGAGCGGGTTGACGCGCTTGGCGTTGCCGCCGAGACGCACGATCGCCTCGCGCATCGCGGCCAGGTCGACGACGCACGGCACGCCGGTGAAGTCCTGCATGATCACGCGCGCCGGCGTGAATGCGATCTCGTGCGAGGGCGTCGCCTTCGGGTCCCAGCGCAGCAGCGCCTCGACGTCCTCGCGCGTGACGTTGACGCCGTCCTCGAAGCGCAGCAGGTTCTCGAGCAGGATCTTCAGCGAGTAGGGCAGGCGGCCGAGATCGTGGCCCTGGATCGCGGGCAGGCGGAAATAGTCGAACTTGCGCCCGGCGACGTCGAGGGTCGCGCGCGTCTTGAAGCTGTCGGTCATGGGTCCTCCGGCGTGGCCGCTCAATTATATAAGGATGGCGACCCCGCTGCCTCGGCGATGGGCGCGCCGCCGAGGCACTCCTCGCCGTCGTAGAGCGCGGCGTACTGGCCGGGCGCCACCGCCCACACCGGCTCCTCGAGCTCGATCGCAGCGCCGGCGGCATCCCAGCGCACGCGCGCCGGCACTGCGCGCTGGCGATGGCGCACCTGCACGCTGCACACGAGCGGCGCCGCAGGCGCGGCGCCGAGCCAGGCGAGTGGCCCGGTCGCGAGCACGCGCGAGCGCAGCAGCGGGTGGTCGTGACCCTGCACCGCGATCAGCACGTTGCGGCGCGCGTCCTTCGCCGCGACGTACCAGGCCGCGCCGCCGGCGTCGCGCCGGCCGCCGATGCCGAGCCCGTGGCGCTGGCCGATGGTGTGGAACATCAGCCCATTGTGGGTGCCGAGCCGCTCGCCGCCGGGCGTCTCGATCGGACCCGGCTCCGCTGCGAGGTAGCCCGACAGGAACTCGCGAAACGGCCGTTCGCCGATGAAGCAGATGCCGGTGCTGTCCGGCCGGTCGTGCACCGGCAGGCCGGCGGCGCGCGCCAGCTCGCGCACCGTACGCTTGTCGAGCTCGCCGAGCGGGAACAGTGCCGCCTCGAGGCCCGCGCGCGGCAGCTGCTGCAGGAAGTAGCTCTGGTCCTTGTCGCGGTCGAGCGCGCGCAGCAGGCGTGCGCCGTGCGGGCCCGGCGCGAGCCGCGCGTAGTGGCCGGTCGCGAGCCGCGCGCCACCGAGCCGGCGCGCGTACTCGAGGCAGACGCCGAACTTGACCTCGCGATTGCAGAGCACGTCGGGATTGGGCGTGCGCCCGGCGCGATACTCGTCGAGGAACTGGCGGAACACGCGCTCGCGGTACTCGGCCGCGAAGCTGACCCGGTGCAGCACGATGCCGAGCTCGTCGGCCACCGCGCGCGCCGACTGCCAGTCGGCCGCCGCGGTGCAGTAGCCGTCCTCGTCGGCGTCCCAGTTGCTCATGTGCAGCGCCTCGAGCTCGGCGCCGGCGCGCTTCAGCAGCAGTGCCGCCACGGCCGAGTCGACGCCGCCCGACAACGCCACGATGATCCGCTCGCCCATGCGCGGATTATACCGCTCGGGCAGGGGGCTTCAGCCGGAGAGGGCCTGGGTGCGCGGCGTCGCGCACTGGTTCCAGCCGGTGTCGAAGTGCTCGAGGTAGAGGCGTGCGACGCCGCTGTTGCGCAGCTCGCAGATGCCGTCCCAGCGCGTGTTCTGCAGCCGGTACAGCGTCGCCTGGTCGTCGGCGATCATGTAGCTGCAGGGATTGTCGCGGAACGGCGCGAGCGCGTTGCGGATCTCGATGTAGCTCGTCAGCTTGCGCGCGATCGCGATGAACTCGTGCCGGCTGTACATGATGCGGCCGGGGTTCAGCACCAGCACCCGCACCTTCGCGAAGCGCGGACCGAGCACGAGCCGCTTCACGGCGTCGATGAACGGCGGGCACTCGTAGATCTCGGGCTCCAGGCTGTGCGTCAGCAGCGTCAGCACGCGCTGCGCGCTCGAGGCGACCGTGGTCGCGGCGATGCGCACCTCGTCGACGCTCGACAGGATCGTGCGCTGCTCGGTGAGCCGCGGAATCAGCACGTTGCTCGGCGGAAAATGCAAACCGCATCCTCCGGTGACGGGCTGGGAGTGGGATGCTGCCGCACCCGCGCGGGGCGTTCCGCGCCGTCGGCCGAGGGATCTTACCGGCGCCCCCCCGGGCCGCCCTGTGGACTGGTTCACGCTTCGGGCGGCGAAGCCGCCCGCGGCGCGCTCAGCCGCCCCGGGCGAGCTCGCGGGCGAGTCCGACATAATCTGCCGGGGTCAGGCGCGCGAGCCGCTCGCGCTCCTCGACCGGGATCGGCAGCTTGGCGACGAAAGCCTTCAGCGCCTCGGCGTCGACGCGCTGGCCGCGGGTCAGCGCCTTCAGCCGCTCGTAGGCATTCGGCACGCCGTAGCGGCGCATCACGGTCTGCACCGCCTCGCCGAGCACCTCCCAGTTGGCGTCGAGGTCGGCGGCCAGCCGTCGCGGATCCGGCTCGAGGCGGCCGAGCCCGCGCTCGATCGACTTGAACGCCAGCAGCGCGTGCGCGAGCGCGACGCCGACGTTGCGCAGCACCGTCGAGTCGGTGAGGTCCCGCTGCCAGCGCGACACCGGCAGCTTCTCGGCGAAGTGCCGCAGCAGCGCATTGGCGATGCCGAGGTTGCCTTCGCCGTTCTCGAAGTCGATCGGGTTCACCTTGTGCGGCATCGTCGAGCTGCCGACTTCGCCGGCGACGACCCGCTGGCGGAAGTAACCGAGCGACACGTAGCCCCAGACGTCGCGCGCGAAGTCGATCAGGATCGTGTCGATCCGCGCCAGCGCGTCGCAGTACTCGGCGACCCAGTCGTGCGGCTCGATCTGCACCGTGTAGGCGTTCCAGCCGAGCCCGAGCCGCCGCACGAAGCGCTCGCCCGCCGCCTGCCAGTCGCGGTCGGGATAGGCGGCGAGGTGGGCGTTGAAGTTGCCGACCGCGCCGTTGATCTTGCCGAGCGGCTCGACCGCGGCGAACGCGGCCTCGGCGCGCGCGAGGCGGTGCGCGACGTTGGCGAGCTCCTTGCCGAGCGTCGTCGGGCTCGCCGGCTGGCCGTGCGTGCGCGACAGCATCGGGAGCTCCGCGTGCGCGGCCGCGTGGCTCGTGAGCCAGGCGCGGATGCGGCCGACCGCGGGCAGCAGCACCTGGTCGCGCGCCGCGCGCAGCATCAGCGCGTAGGCGAGGTTGTTGATGTCCTCCGAGGTGCACGCGAAGTGCACGAACTCGAGCTCGGCCGGCTGCGCGCCCGCGGCGGCCAGCTTGCCGCGCACGAAGTATTCGACCGCCTTGACGTCGTGGTTGATGACGGACTCTTCGTCCTTGACCGCCGTCGCCTCGCCGGGTGCCGCGCGCGCGGCCAGCGCCGCCGCCGCGTCCAGCACCGTGCGCCGCATGGCCGCGAGCTCCGGCAGCCGCAGATCCTCGGCGAGGAACAGGAACCACTCCGCCTCGACCCGGATGCGGTGGCGAATCAGCGCCGCTTCGCTGAACAGGGCGCGCAGTTCGCGGCACTTGCCGGCGTAGCGGCCATCGACGGGAGAGAGCGCCTCGAGGGCGGCCGCCGAATCGGCGGGGCGGTCGGTCACGGTCGGGCCTCGTGCGGGGTGCTAGGATGAACCCGGACATTGTAAGCCCGCGCCGCGATGCCCGAAACCGAACACCGACTCGAACACGACAGCATGGGCGCGATCGACGTGCCCGCCGACGCGCTGTGGGGCGCGCAGACCGAGCGTGCCCGGCGCAACTTCCAGGTCAGCGGCGAGCGCCTGCCGGCCGGCTTCCTGCGGGCGCTGGCGCTGATCAAGTGGGCGGCAGCGCGCGCGAACGCCGCGCTCGCCGGCCTCGCCCCGGATCTCGCCGCCGCGATCGAGCGCGCGGCCCTGGAGGTCGCCGACGGGCGCCACGCCGAGCAGTTCCCGCTCGACGTCTACCAGACCGGCTCGGGCACCTCGACCAACATGAACGTCAACGAGGTGATCGCACACCTCGCCGCGCGCACGCTCGGCCGGCCGGTGCACCCGAACGACGACGTGAACCGCAGCCAGAGCAGCAACGACTGCGTGCCGAGCGCGATCCACGTGGCGGCCGCGCTCGCGCTCGAGGCCGAGGTGCTGCCCGCGCTCGGCCACCTCGCGGCAACCCTGGCGCGCCGCGAGTCCGGCCTCGAGGGCATCGTCAAGACCGGCCGGACGCACCTGATGGACGCGGTGCCGTTGACGCTCGGCCAGGAGCTGTCGGCGTGGCGCACGCAGGTCGAGGACGCGCGCGCCCGGCTCGAGGGGCTGCGGCCGCGGCTCTGCCGGCTCGCGCAGGGCGGTACCGCGGTCGGCACCGGCCTGAACGCGCCGGCCGGATTCGGGGCGCGGGTCGCGGCCGAGCTCGCCGCGCGCACCGGCGTGCCGTTCGTGGCCCACCCGAACCCGTTCGCGGCGCTCGCCGGCCAGGATGCGGCGGTCGAGCTCGCCGGCCAGCTGCGCGGCGCGGCGGTCGCGCTGCTGAAGATCGCCAACGACCTGCGCTGGATGAACTCCGGTCCGCTCGCCGGGCTCGCCGAGATCGCGCTGCCGGCGCTGCAGCCGGGCTCCTCGATCATGCCGGGCAAGGTCAACCCGGTCGCCCCGGAGGCGGCGGCGATGGCGGCGGCGCAGGTAATCGGCCTCGACGCCGCGATCACGATCGCCGGCCAGTCGGGCAACTTCCAGCTGAACGTGATGCTGCCGCTGATCGCCCACGACCTCGACGCGGCGCTGCGGCTGGTGGCCGCGGCGGCGCGCCTGCTCGCGGACGGCGCGATCGCGGGCTTCACGGTCAACGAGCGCACGCTCGCCGCCGCCGTCGGTCGCAACCCGATCCTGGTCACCGCGCTCAACGCGCGCATCGGCTACGAGGCGGGCGCGGCGATCGCGAAGGAGGCCTACGCGACCGGCGAGCCGATCCTCGAGGTCGCGGTGCGCCGCACGGGCCTGCCGCGTGCGGAGCTCGAGTCGCTGCTCGACCCGCGCCGGCTCGCCGCCGGACGCGACGCCCCGTGAGCGGCGCACCGCCATTCGCGGCCGACGCCGACCTGCGCTCGCTGCTGCGCGCGCGGCTCGTCGGCTCCCGCCCGAGCGCGCCGGGCGAGGGTACGCTCGCCGGGCTGCCGCGGGAGATCGGCGACCAGTACCGCCACCTGCTGCCCGAGCGGCTGACGCCGGCCGCCGTGCTGGTGCCGATCGTCGACCACGCCGACGGGCTGACGGTGCTGCTGACCGAGCGCGCGCCCGACCTGCGCCACCATCCGGGGCAGATTTCCTTCCCCGGCGGCCGTCTCGAGCCCGCCGACGCGGGCGCCGTGGCGGCGGCGCTGCGCGAGAGCCAGGAGGAGATCGGCCTGCCGGCCAGCGCCGTCGAGGTGCTCGGCTTCCTGCCGGACCACCTGATCGTCACCGGCTACGCGGTCACGCCGGTGGTCGGCCTGGTGGCGCCCGGCACGCCGCTCAGGCTCGACCCGGTCGAGGTCGCCGGCGTGTTCGAGGTGCCGCTCGCCTTCGTGCTCGACCCCGCCAACCATCGCCTGCGCCGCCGGCCGCTCGGCGGCGGCGCGACCATCGACCTCTACGACGTGCCATACGGCGGCCACAACATCTGGGGCGCGACGGCCGGCATGCTGCTGACGCTGTACCGCCTGCTCGCGGGCGCCGCGCGGAGCCCGGCCGGTGGATGAACTGCTGAAGCTCATGGCGCGGCTGCGCGACCCCGCGCACGGCTGCCCGTGGGACGTCGAGCAGACCTTCGCGACGATCGCGCCGTACACCCTCGAGGAGGCGTACGAGGTCGCCGACGCGATCGAACGCGGCGACCTCGCGGCGCTCGAGGAGGAACTCGGCGACCTGCTGCTGCAGGTCGTGTTCCACTCGCAGATGGCGAGCGAGCAGGGCGCCTTCGACTTCGAGCGCGTCGCCCGCGGCATCGCCGCGAAGCTCGTGCGCCGTCATCCGCACGTCTTCGGCGGCGAGCGCCTGGCCGACGCCGCCGCGCAGTCGGCCCGCTGGGAGGAGATCAAGGCCGCCGAGAAGGCCGCGCGCGGCCCGGCGAGCGTGCTCGACGACGTCCCGGTCGCGCTGCCGGCGCTGACGCGCGCGGCCAAGCTCGGCCGGCGCGCGGCGCGCATCGGCTTCGACTGGCCGGACGCGGCCGGCGCCCGCGCCAAGATCGGCGAGGAGCTCGGCGAGCTCGATGCGGCGATCGCCAGCGGCGAGGCGGCAGCGGTGCGACACGAGCTCGGCGACCTGCTGCTCGCGGTCACGAACCTTGCCCGGCACCTCGAGATCGACCCGGAGGGCGCGCTGCGCGCCGCCAACCGCCGCTTCGAAAGCCGCTTCCGGCACGTCGAGGCGGCCGCGGCCCGCGACGGAGACCGGCGCCTGGAGGCGCTCGAGCGCCACTGGCAGGCGGCCAAGGCCGCGGAGCGGCCGCACGACTGAGGCGGTTCAGCCGGCGTTCAGTCGGCGGGCGCGACGCTTGCTGCCGCGGCCGCCGGGTGCGATCGCCGGACCCGGCACCCGCCAAGCCGCGCGCCAGCCGAGCCGCTACACTTCCCCGATGCGTGCCATCGCCCTCGCGCTTGCACTCGCCGCCGCGACCGGACTCGCGCCGGGCGCGGTCCGCGCCCTCGGCGAGCCCGGCGCCGCGCCGCCGGCGCACGCCGAGCAACATGCGCTCTCGCTCGACGAGGCGGTGGAGCTCGTGCAGCACCGCTTCGAGGCGCGCGTGGTGCGCGCCGAGGAGACCCGCGAGGGCGAGGAGACCGTCTACCGGATCCGCCTGCTCGGCCAGGACGGCCACGTCTTCACCGTGCACGTCAACGCCCGCACCGGCCACGTGGAGTAGCGGTGCGCATCTGCATCATCGAGGACGAGCCGGCGCTGCGCGAGCAGCTCGCGGCCGTGCTGCGCGCCGCCGGCCACACGGTCGACGTCGCCGCCGACGGCACCGAGGGCCTGTACGCGCTGCGCGAGTACCCGGCCGATCTCGCCGTGGTCGATCTCGGCCTGCCGGGCCTGAGCGGCCTCGAGCTGATCCGCCGCGCGCGCGCCGAGGGCAAGCGGCTGCCGATCCTGGTGCTGACCGCGCGCGACCGCTGGCAGGACAAGGTCGAGGGCCTCGACGCCGGTGCCGACGACTACGTCACCAAGCCGTTCCAGGTCGAGGAGGTGCTGGCGCGGGTCCAGGCGCTGATCCGCCGCGCCGCCGGCTACGCCGATCCGGTGCTGCGCGCCGGGCCGATCGCGCTCGACACGCGCGCCCAGGCGGTCAGCGTCGACGGCCGGCCGGTCGAGCTGACCTCCTTCGAGTACCGGCTGCTCGAGTACCTGATGCTGCGCGCCGGGCAGGTGGTGTCGAAGAGCGAGCTCAACGACAAGCTCTACGAGCACGACTCGGAGCGCGACAGCAACACCATCGAGGTGTTCGTCGGCCGGCTGCGCCGCAAGCTCGATCCCGACGACCGGCTGCGGCCGATCGAGACGCTGCGCGGCCGCGGCTACCGGCTCGCCCCGGAGGCGCCCACCGCCGACCCCGCGCAGGCATGAAGTCCCTCGGCGCGCGGCTGCTCGTGACGCTGTCGGCGTTGCTGGTGGTGGGCTTCGGGCTGACGCTGACCGCGCTCGACTTCTCGTTCCGCGAGCTCGCCGAGCGCTCGCGCCGCGAGGTGCTCGCGGCGAACGTCGACGCGCTGATCGCCGCCGCCGAGTTCGACCGGGTCGGCCGGCTCGCGCCCGCCGAGCAGCTGCCCGAGCCACGACTGCTGACGCCGGGCTCCGGGCTGGTCGCGACCATTCGCGTGCGACGCGGCGCCGAGTCGTGGCGCTCGGGCTCGGCGGTCGGCCTCACGCTGCGCGTCGACGACGACGTGCGCCCGGGCGAGCAGCGCGCGCGGCGCCTGACGGCGCCGGACGGCACGCGCTTCCTCGCCTACTCGCTCGGCGTCGCCTGGGAGACCGGCCGCGGCAAGAGCCGCGACTACGTCTTTACCGCGGCCGAGAGCCTCGAGCCCTATTACCGGCAGCTGACGCGGTTCCGCGTCGAGCTGCTGGCGGGCTTCGTGACCTTCACCGCGGTGCTGCTCGCCGCGGTGCTGCTCAGCCTGCGGCACCTGCTGCGACCGCTGCGGCGCATCGAGAGCGAGATCGCCGAGATCGAGGCCGGGCGGCGCGAGCGCCTCGGCGACGGCTGGCCGCGCGAGCTCGAGGGCGTCGCGCACAGCCTGAACGCGCTGCTGTCGGTCGAGCAGCAGCGCCTCGCGCGCTACCGCAATACCGTCGGCAACCTCGCCCACAGCCTGAAGACGCCTCTGTCGGTGCTGCGCGGCGCGCTCGGCGGCGAGGGCACGGTCGACCGCGCGCTCGCGACGCGCCAGCTCGACCGCATGCAGGACATCGTCCGCCACCAGCTCGACCGCGCCGCCGCGACCGCGCCCTCGGTCGGCACCGGCGCACTGCCGATCGCGCCCGCGCTCGAGGAACTCGCCGCGGCGCTCGGCAAGGTGCACGCCGAGCGCCGCCTCAAGGTCACGGTCGAGGTGCCGCCGGAGCTCGCCTATCCGCTCGAGCGCGGCGACCTGCTCGAGATCGCCGGCAACCTCGCCGACAACGCCTGCAAGTGGGCGCGGCGCGAAGTCCGCATCCGCGCGAGCGCCTGGCCGGCGCCCGAGTGGCGCCGGCCGGGCCTCGTGCTCGCGGTCGGCGACGACGGGCCGGGCATCCCGCCGGAAGCCCGCGAGCGGGTCCGCGACCGCGGCGTCCGGCTCGACGAGCGCGTGCCGGGGCAGGGGCTCGGGCTCGCGATGGTCGACGAGCTGGTCGCGGCCTACGGCGGGCGCTTCGAGCTCGCCACCAGCGTCGCCGGCGGGCTCGAGGCGACCGTGCGCCTGCCGGGCGCCTGAGGTGCGCGCACCGCGGCCGCTGCCGCCGCTGCGCTATCCCGCGGAGCTGCCGATCTCCGCCCGCCGCGAGGAGATCGTCGCGGCGCTGCGCCGCCATCGCGTGGTGATCGTCTGCGGCGAGACGGGCTCGGGCAAGACCACCCAGCTGCCGAAGATGCTGCTCGAGGCCGGGGCGCTGCGCGGCGGCCTGATCGGCCACACGCAGCCGCGGCGAATCGCGGCGCGCACGGTCGCGGCTCGCCTCGCCGCGGAGCTGCCCGAGGCGCCGGCCGGCTTCGTCGGTCACAAGGTACGGTTCAGCGACGCGACCGCCGCGGCGACCGCGATCAAGGTGATGACCGACGGCATCCTGCTCGCCGAGGCGCGCCACGACCGCCAGCTGCGGCAGTACGACGCGCTGATCATCGACGAGGCCCACGAGCGCAGCCTCAACATCGACTTCCTGCTCGGCCTGCTGCAGGGCCTGCTGCCGCGCCGCCCGGACCTCAGGATCGTCGTCACCTCGGCGACGATCGACCCGCAGCGCTTCGCCGACTACTTCGGCGGCGCGCCGGTCATCGAGGTGTCCGGCCGCAGCTACCCGGTCGAGATCCGCTACCGGCCGCTCGAGGCCGACGCGGACGACCCGGTCGATCCGGGCCTCACCGCCGGCGTCCTCGCCGGGCTCGAGGAGCTGTCGCGCGAAGGTGGCGGCGTGGGCGAGGGCGACGTGCTGGTCTTCCTGCCGGGCGAGCGCGAGATCCGCGAGACCGCCGAGGCGATCGAGCAGGCCCACGGGCCGCGGCTCGCGGTGCTGCCGCTTTACTCCCGGCTCGCCTGGTCCGACCAGCAGCGGGTCTTCGACCGGCGCGGACCGCGCCGGGTGGTGCTTGCCACCAACGTCGCCGAGACCTCGCTGACGGTCCCCGGCATCCGCGCCGTGATCGACTCGGGGCTCGCGCGCATCGCCCGCTACAGCGCCCGCAGCCAGCTGCTCAGGCTGCCGATCGAGCCGGTCTCGCAGGCGAGCGCCAACCAGCGCGCCGGCCGCTGCGGCCGGATCGGCGCGGGCGTCTGCCTCAGGCTGTACGCCGAGGAGGACTACGCCGCACGCCCGCCGTTCACGCCGCCCGAGGTACTGCGCACGAACCTCGCGAACGTGATCCTGCAGATGGCGGTGCTCGGGCTCGGCAGCCCGGGCGAGTTCCCGTTCCTCGATCCGCCCGACACGCGCCTCGTCAACGACGGCTACCGGCTGCTGCAGGAGCTCGAGGCGGTCGACGAGTCGCTCGCGGTCACCGACACCGGGCGCACGATGGCGCGACTGCCGCTCGACCCGCGGCTCGCGCGCATGCTGGTGGCCGCGCGCCGGCACGGGGCGCTCGCCGAGCTCAACGTGCTGGCCGCCGGGCTCTCGATCCAGGACCCGCGCGAGCGGCCCGCCGACCGGCTCGCGGCGGCGGATGCGGCCCACGCCGCGGGCGCCGACCCGCGCTCGGACTTCCTGACCCTGCTCGCGCTCTACGGGCGCTACCGCGCGGCGCGCGCCGAGCGCACGCGCGGCGCGCTGCGGCGCTGGTGCGCCGAGGCGTTCCTGTCGGCGGCGCGGATGCGCGAGTGGGAGGATCTCGTCGCGCAGCTCGGCGACATCGGCGAGGACCTCGGCTGGACGCCGAACGCCGAGCCCGCCGCCGCCGAGACCGTGCATCGCGCGCTGCTCGCGGGGCTGCTCGGCCACGTCGGCGAGAAGACCGAGCGCGGCGACTACCTAGGGCCGCGCGGGCGGCGCTTCCTGATCGCGCCCGGCTCGCCGCTGCGCCAGCGCGCGCCGCGCTGGATCATGGCGGCGCAGATCGTCGAGACGCAGCGGGTCTACGCGCGCCTCGTCGCCGCGATCGAGCCCGCCTGGGTGGAGGCCGCCGCGCGCCACCTCGTGCGGCGCGACTACGCCGAGCCCGAGTGGGACGAGCGGCGCGGCATCGTCGTCGCGCGCGAGCGCGTGACGCTGTGGGGCCTCGAGCTCGCGAGCGGCCGGCGCGTGAACTACGGCAGCGTCGCGCCCGAGGCGGCGCGCGAGATGTTCGTGCGCGAGGCGCTGGTGCACGGCCGGGCGCGGCTCGGCGGCCGCTTCGCGGCCGAGAACGCGCGCACCAAGGCGGCGCTCGCCGCCGAGGAGGCGGCACTGCGCCGGCACACGGTGCTGGTCGACGAAACCGAGGAGGCAGCCCTGTACCTGGCGCGGATCCCGCCGACCGTGCACTCGCTCGCCGCCTTCGAGCGCTGGCGCGCCGAGGCGGAGCGCGCGGATCCCCGGGTGCTCGTGCTCGACGCTGCGGCGCTGCGCCGCGCCGCGGAGCCGCCGATCGACCGCGAACGGCTGCCGCTCGTGCTCGTGCTCGCCGGCAACCAACTGCCGGTCGAGTACCGCTTCGAGCCGGGCGCGGCGGCAGACGGCGCGACCGTGCTCGTGCCGGAGCCGCTGCTCGCGAAGCTCAGCGCCGGCGAGGTCGACTGGGGCGTCCCGGGCTGGCTCGAGGAAAAGCTGACCGCCCTCGTGCGCGGGCTGCCCAAGGCGGTGCGGCGCCGGCTCGTGCCGGCACCCGACGTCGCGCGGCGCGTCGCCGTCGCGCTCGCCGCCGAGCGTGGCCGGCCGTTCTTCGCGGCCGCCGCAGCGGCGCTCGGACGCGAGGCGGGCGAGACCGTCACCGCCGAGACGCTCGCCGCGATCGAGCTGCCGGCGCACCTCGTGCTCAACCTGCGGGTGCTCGACGCCGACGGCGCCGTCGTCGCCGAGGGCCGGCAGCTCGCAGCGCTGCGACGCGAGGCGCGCCGCGCACCGGCCCGCGAGGCCGCCGCACCGCGCGCCGGCACCGATCCCTGGCAGCGGGCCGAGCTGCGCCGCTTCGACTTCGCCGAGCTGCCGGCCACCGTGCCGGTCACCCGCCAGGGCGTCGCGCTCGAGCTGCACCCGGCGCTCGTCGACCAGGGCACGCACGCCTCGCTGACACTGCTCGCCGACGCGGCCGCGGCCGAGGCTGCCACCCGCGCCGGGGTGCTGCGGCTGCTCGCGCTCGAGCTCGCGCCGACGCTGCGCCACGCGGAGAAGGTGGTCCGAGAGGATCGCGAGCTCCTGCTGCTGCACCAGCCGATCGGTCCGGCCGGCGGCTTCGCGCGCGAGATCGCCGAGCGCGCGCTCGCGCGTGCCTGCCTGCCCGACGGGGTCGCCGTGCCGCGCACCGCCGCCGCGTTCGCCGCGGCGGCGGAGCGGGGCCGGCCGCTGCTGGTCGAGAGCGCCGAGCGGCTCGCGGCGACGCTGCGGCGCGTGCTCGCCGAGGCGAAAGCCGCCCGCGCCGCGCTCGCCGCCGTGCCCGCCGGCCTCGACCCCGGCCAGGTCGCTGATCTCAAGGCCGAGTACGACGGGCTCGTGCCGGCGGGGTTCGTGGCGGCCACCCCGGACCCCTGGCTCGACAGCCTCGAGCGCTACCTGAAGGCACTGACCCGGCGCGCGCTCAAGCTCGCCGACCCGCGCCGGGCGGTCGCGGACGCGCAGGCCGAGTACCTCGCGCTACGTCGCCGGCTCGCGGCGCTGCTCGGCCGGGTCGAGCCGGGCGAGGCGCCCCCGGCGGCGCTCGCGCAGCTTCGCTGGCAGCTCGCCGAGTACGGGGTGCAGCTCTTCGCCCAGGACCTCGGCACCCGCGTGCCGGTCTCGGCCAAGCGCCTCGCCGCCGCGTTCGAGGCGGCGGAAGGGGCGCTCGCCCGGCGCTGAGGCGGTTCCGTCCGCGCCCGACCCGGGCGAAAACGGTCATATTGCGGTGCAACGAGGATCGAGCGGGGATGCTAGGATCCCGCGAATGGCCACCGCGACCCGACTCGAGGACTGGAGCCCGGATTCCTGGCAGCGGCGCACGACGCTGCAGCAGCCGGTGTACCGCGACCGCGGCGCGCTCGAGCGTGCGGTGCTCTCGCTCTCGCGCCTGCCGCCGATCGTCGTCTCCTGGGAGATCGACGCGCTGCACGCGCACCTCGCGGCGGCGCAGCGGGGCGAGCGCTTCATCCTGCAGGGCGGCGACTGCGCCGAGTCGCTCGAGGACTGCTCCTCGGAGCGCATCGTGCAGCAGCTCAAGATCCTGCTGCAGATGAGCCTCGTGCTGGTGCACGGCCTCAAGCAGCCGATCGTCCGCGTCGGCCGCATGGCCGGCCAGTACGCCAAGCCGCGCTCGACCGACACCGAGACGCGCGACGGCGTGACGCTGCCGAGCTACCGCGGTGACATCGTCAACCGTGCGCCGTTCGAGGCGGCCGCGCGCGAGCCGGACCCGGAGCTGCTGCTGCGCGGCTACGAGCGCGCGGCGCTGACGCTGAACTTCGTGCGCGCGCTGATCGACGGCGGCTTCACCGACCTTCACCACCCGGAGTACTGGGACCTCGACTTCATGCGGCACTCGCCGAAGTACGAGGAGTACAAGCGCATCGTCGAGTCGCTGTCGGACTCGCTGCACTTCTTCGAGTCGATCACCGGCCGGCCGGTCGCCGACTCGCAGCGCGTCGAGTTCTACGCGAGCCACGAGGGCCTGCACCTGCACTACGAGCAGGCGCAGACGCGCTACATCCAGCGCCGCGGCCGCTGGTACAACCTGTCGACGCACCTGCCGTGGATCGGCGTGCGCACCGCCGGCCTCGAGCACGGCCACGTCGAGTACTTCCGCGGCCTCGCCAACCCGATCGCGGTCAAGGTCGGCCCGGCGGCGGACGCGGCCTACCTCAAGGAGCTCACCCGGGTGCTGAACCCGGACAACGTGCCCGGCCGGCTGACGCTGATCCACCGCTTCGGCGCGAAGGACATCGCCGCGAAGCTGCCGGCCCTGATCGAGGGCGTGCGCGCGGGCGGCGCCGAGGTGCTGTGGATCTGCGACCCGATGCACGGCAACACCGAGAGCACGAGCTCGGGCCTCAAGACCCGCCGCTTCGACAACATCCTCGCCGAACTCGAGGCGGCGTTCCGCATCCATGGCGAGCTCGGCTCGCGCCTCGGCGGCGTGCACCTCGAGCTCACCGGCGACAACGTCACCGAGTGCACCGGCGGTGCGCGCGGGCTCTCGGACGGCGACCTCGCGCGCGCCTACCGCTCCACCGTCGATCCGCGGCTCAATTACGAGCAGGCCCTCGAAGTCGCGATGCGGATCTCGCGCTACGCGGCGCGCTGAGCGCGGCCCACAGCGCGGCCACCTCGGCCGGATCCGCCGCGCGGCTCTGCCCGGGCTCGAGCGCGCCGAGCGCGAGCGGGCCGATCGCCGCGCGCACGAGGCGCAGCGTCGGCAGGCCCACCGCCGCCGTCATGCGTCGCACCTGGCGGTTGCGCCCCTCCCGGATCGTGAGCTCGAGCCACGCGGTCGGGATCTTCGCGCGGTAGCGGATCGGCGGGTCGCGGGGCCAGAGCCCGGCGGGCTCGCCGATGGGCCGCACACCGGCCGGAAGGGTCGGGCCGTCGTTGAGCGCGACGCCGCGGGCGAGGGCGGCGAGGGCCACGGGGCCGGGCTCGCCCTCGACCTGCACCCAGTAGGTCTTCGGCAGCGCGTGGCGCGGATGGGTGATCGCCGCCTGCAGGCGCCCGTCGTCGGTCAGCAAGAGCAGGCCCTCGCTGTCGTAGTCGAGCCGCCCGGCGGGGTAGAGGCCGGGCAGGCGGACATAATCGGCGAGCGTCGCGCGCTCGTCGGACTTCGAGAAGCGCGTCAGCACGCGAAACGGCTTGTTGAGGAGGACGAGGGGCACGCCGCCCGGATGCTACCGGCGAGACCAATTGCCGCGCGAGGGTTCGGCCGCTAGTATTGTGCACCGCAAAAGAGCGTCCGTGGCGTCCTCGCAGGGGGTTTCGTGAGCACCGACTCGTCCACGGTACAGGACGCCGGCTCCCCGGCCGGCAGCGCGATCGTCGGCGGACCCGTGGCCGGTGCCGATGCGGTCCTGACCCCGGCGGCGGTCGCCTTCGTCGTTGACCTCGCGCGGCGCTTCGGGCCGGACGTCACCGCGCTGCTCGCGCGCCGCGAGGAGCGCCAGCGGGCGCTCGATGCCGGGGCGCTGCCCGATTTCCTGCCCGAGACGCGCGCGATCCGCGAGGCCGACTGGCGCGTCGCGCCGATCCCGGCGGATCTCGCCGACCGGCGCGTCGAGATCACCGGCCCCACCGACCGCAAGATGGTCATCAACGCGCTGAACTCCGGCGCGAACGTGTTCATGGCCGACTTCGAGGACTCGATGTCGCCGACCTGGGCGAACGTGGTCGGCGGCCAGGCCAACCTCGCCGACGCCGTGCGCCGCACGATCGCGCTGGAATCGGGCGGCAAGTCCTACCGGCTGCAGGATCGCACCGCGGTGCTGATCGTCCGGCCGCGTGGCTGGCACCTCGTCGAGAAGCACTGGCTGCTGGACGGCCGGCCGATCGCCGGCGCCTTCGTCGACTTCGGGCTCTACCTGTTCCACAACCACGCCGAGCTCAAGCGCCGCGGCACCGGGCCTTACTTCTACCTGCCCAAGCTCGAGGGCCACGTCGAGGCACGGCTCTGGAGCCGGGTGTTCCGGCACGCCGAGGACGCGCTCGGCCTCGCCCGCGGCACGATCAAGTGCACGGTGCTGATCGAGACGATCCTCGCCGCCTTCGAGATGGACGAGATCCTCTACGAGCTCAAGGACTACATCGTCGGACTCAATTGCGGGCGCTGGGACTACATCTTCAGCTTCATCAAGAAGTTCAGCCGCCGCGCCGACATGGTGCTGCCGGACCGCCAGCGCGTGACGATGACGGCCCACTTCCTGCGCAGCTACTCGCAGCTGCTGATTCAGACCTGCCACCGCCGCGGCGCGTTCGCGATGGGCGGCATGGCGGCGCAGATCCCGATCAAGAACGACGAGCGCGCCAACGCCGAGGCGATCGCCAAGGTGCGCGCCGACAAGGAGCGCGAGGCGGGCGACGGCCACGACGGCACCTGGGTCGCGCACCCGGGCCTCGTACCGGTCGCGCGCGAGGTCTTCGACCGGCTGATGCCGCGGCCGAACAACCTCGGCGTCGCGCGCGCCGACGTCCGGGTCGGCGCGGCCGACCTGCTCGCGGTGCCGGCGGGCGAGATCAGCGAGGCGGGGCTGCGCAACAACATCGCCGTCGGCATCCGCTACCTCGCCGCCTGGCTCGGCGGCAACGGCTGCGTGCCGATCTTCCACCTGATGGAGGATGCGGCGACCGCCGAGATCTCGCGCGCGCAGGTCTGGCAGTGGGTGCGCCACGGACGCGCGCTCGGCGACGGCCGGCCGGTGACGCTGCCGCTCGTCGATGCACTGATCGCCGAGGAGCTCGCACGGCTCAAGGCGGAGGCGGGCGAGGCCGGCTACGCCGCCGGCCACTACGCGCGCGCCGCCGAGCTCTTCCGCGGGCTGACCGCGAGCGAGCAGTTCGAGACCTTCCTGACCCTGACCGCGTACCGCGACATCGACTAACCGACCGGGAGCAAGCCATGACGTTTCTTTCCGCCGAGCAGCTGCAGCGAGACTGGGACACGAATCCGCGCTGGAAGGGCGTCAAGCGCGGCTACAGCGCCGCCGACGTCGTGCGCCTGCGCGGCACGGTGCCGGTCGAGCACACGCTCGCTAAGCTCGGCGCCGAGAAGCTCTGGCGTCACATGCAGTCGATGCCGTTCGTGAACTCGCTCGGCGCCCTGACCGGCAATCAGGCGATGCAGCAGGTGAAGGCCGGCCTCAAGGCCATTTACCTCTCCGGCTGGCAGGTGGCGGGCGATGCCAACGTCGCCGGCGAGATGTACCCCGACCAGTCGCTGTACCCGGCGAACTCGGTGCCGGAGGTCGTGCGCAGGATCAACAACACGCTGCTGCGCGCCGACCAGATCCACCATGCCGAGGGCAACGACGCGATCGACTGGCTGCAGCCGATCGTTGCGGACGCCGAGGCGGGCTTCGGCGGCGTGCTGAACGCCTTCGAGCTGATGAAAGCGATGATCGAGGCGGGCGCCTCCGGGGTCCACTTCGAGGACCAGCTGTCCTCGGCCAAGAAGTGCGGCCACATGGGCGGCAAGGTGCTGGTGCCGACGCAGGAGGCGGTCGCGAAGCTGGTCGCGGCGCGGCTCGCGGCGGACACGATGGGCGTGCCGACGGTGCTGCTCGCGCGCACCGACGCCGAAAGCGCGAACCTGCTGACCGCCGACGTCGACGAGCGCGACCGGCCGTTCATCGACAAGTCGAAGGGCCGCACCGCCGAGGGCTTCCACTACGTGAAGCCGGGCTTCGACGCCGGCATCGCGCGCGGCCTCGCCTACGCCCCGTACGTCGACCTGCTGTGGTGCGAGACCGCGCACCCGGACCTCGAGGAGGCGAAGCTGTTCGCCGAGGGCATCCACCGGCAGTTCCCGGGCAAGCTGCTCGCCTACAACTGCTCGCCGAGCTTCAACTGGAAGAAGAAGCTCGACGACGCGACGATCGCGAAGTTCCAGCGCGAGCTCGGCGCGATGGGCTACAAGTTCCAGTTCATCACGCTCGCTGGCTTCCACGCGCTCAACTACTCGATGTTCCAGCTGGCGCGCGGCTACAAGGCCTCGCAGATGTCGGCCTACGTCGAGCTGCAGGAGGCGGAGTTCGCCGCCGAGAAGGACGGCTACACCGCGACCAAGCACCAGCGCGAGGTCGGTGCCGGCTACTTCGACGACGTCACCACGACCGTCACCGGCGGCACGTCCTCGACCACCGCGATGAAGGGCTCGACCGAAGAGGCCCAGTTCAAGACCGGCTGACGGGGCTTGCGGCGCGGGCGGTGGCGGCCGGAACATGCGGCCGATGCCGCCCGTGACGCCCCCTGCCGACGCCGCTCCCGCCGCCGATGTGCCGGCGGCGCCGCTCGCGATCGCCGAGCCCGGCGTCGACCCGGCGCGGCCGTTCGACCCGAAGGCCTTCGTCGGCTCGCTGCCGGCACGTCCCGGCGTCTACCGGATGCTGGACGCCGCCGGTCAGATCCTCTACGTCGGCAAGGCCGCGAACCTGCGCGCGCGCGTCGCGAGCTATTTCCGCGCCGACCTCGTGCAGCCGAAGGTCGTGGCGATGGTGCAGCAGATCGCCGCCATCGAGGTCACGGTCACGAGCTCCGAGACCGAGGCGCTGCTGCTCGAGTTCAATCTGATCAAGAAGCACCGGCCGCACTACAACATCCTGCTCAAGGACGACAAGAGCTTCCCGTACCTGTACCTGTCGACCGACCAGGCGTTCCCGCGGCTCAGCTTCTACCGCGGGCCGCGCAAGGGGCGCGGCCGCTACTTCGGGCCGTACCCGAGCACCACGGCGGTACGCGAGACGCTGCTGCAGCTGCAGAAGCTGTTCCGGCTGCGGCAGTGCGAGGACAGCTACTTCGAGAACCGCACACGGCCGTGCCTCCAGTACCAGATCGCGCGCTGCACCGCGCCCTGCGTCGGGCTCGTCTCGCGCGAGGACTACGCCGCCGACGTCGCGGCCGCCGCGCGCGTGCTCGAGGGCCGCAACGACGAGGTCGCGGCCGAGCTCGCGCGGCGCATGGAGGAGGAGGCCGGGGCGCTGCGCTTCGAGCGCGCCGCGGCGCTGCGCGACCAGCTCGCCGCGCTCAAGAGCGTGCAGGCGCACCAGATCGTCAGCGCGAGCGCCGACGTCGACTGCGACGTGGTGGCAGCGGCGACCGGGCCCGGGCTGTGCGCGATCGGGCTGCTGTTCATCCGCGCCGGCCGCAACCTCGGCACCACGACCTACTTCGCGCGCGCGCCGCTGGCGGAACGCGAGGAGGTCGAGTCGGCCTTCCTCGCCCAGCACTACCTCGCGCACGAGGCGCCGGTCGAGCTCGTGGTCGGCACCGAGATCGCCGAGCGCGAGGCGCTCGCCGAGGCGCTCGCCGGCCGCGCCGGGCACCGGGTCGAGATCCACCGCGCCGAGCGCGGCCTCAAGGCGCGCTGGGTCGAGATGGCGCTCGACAACGCGGTGCAGGCGCTGCGGATGCGGCTGCTGACCGAGGCGGGCGTCGAGGAGCAGCTGGCGGCGCTCGGCCAGGCGCTCGGCCTGCCGGCGCCACCGTCGCGCCTCGAGTGCTTCGACATCAGCCACACGCGCGGCGAGGCGACCGTCGCCTCGTGCGTCGTGTTCGGTCGCGAGGGCCCGCTGAAGGCGGACTACCGGCGCTTCAACCTCGAGGGGCTGACGCCGGGCGACGACTACGGCGCGATGCGTCAGGCGCTGACGCGCCGCTATCGGCGCCTTAAGTCGGGCGAGGGCAAGCTGCCCGACGTGTTGTTCATCGACGGCGGCCCGGGGCAGCTCGCGGAGGCGCAGCGCGTGCTCGCCGAGCTCGAGGTGACGCTGCCAGCGGTGGTGGGCGTCGCCAAGGGCGCCGACCGGCGCGTCGGCCAGGAGCGGCTTTTCTTGTTGGGGTCGGAGGTGCCGCTTATACTGCCGCCCGACTCGCGCGCGCTGCATCTCGTGCAGCGCATCCGCGACGAGGCCCACCGTTTCGCGATCACCGGCCACCGCGCGCGCCGCGGCAAGGCCCGGCAGGCCTCGGTGCTCGAGGAAGTGCCGGGGCTCGGGCCGGCGCGCCGGCGCGAACTCCTGAAGCGCTTCGGCGGTCTGCAGGGGGTGCTCGGCGCCGGCATCGAGGATCTCGCGCAGGTGCGCGGCATCGGCCGGCACCTGGCCGAGGCGATCTACGAACGGCTGCACCCGGACGGTTGACGTGACGCATCCCTACACGATCCCGAATCTGCTGACCGCGCTTCGGATCGTGCTGATCCCGGTCATCATCGGGCTCTTCTACCTGCCGTTCGGCTGGGGCGACATTGTCTCGGGCCTGCTGTTCGCCTTTGCCGGCATCACCGACACGCTCGACGGCTACCTCGCGCGGCGCACCGGCCAGGTCTCGAATCTCGGGGCCTTCCTCGACCCGGTCGCGGACAAGCTGATCGTCGCGACCGCGCTCGTGCTGATCGTGGCCCGCGACCACAACGTAGTGGTGGTGCTGACGGCCGCCGTGATCATCGGTCGCGAGATCGCGATCTCGGGGCTGCGCGAATGGATGGCGGAGGTCGGCAAGCGCCACAAGGTGGCGGTGTCCGGGCTCGGCAAGTTCAAGACCATCGCCCAGATCGTCGGCCTGTCGTTGATGCTGTTTCGCGAGAACCTGTGGATCCTGCCCACCTACAACCTCGGGCTCGCGCTGACGGTGGTCGCGGCGGTCCTGACGCTGTGGTCCATGACCCTGTACCTGCGGGCCGCCTGGCCGGACCTGACCGCCCGGCCCGGCGCCCCGGACGGCCATTCTTGACAGGCCGGCCCCAACCCTTAGAATTCGGAGTTCGCCGCGGGCGGGAATAGCTCAGTTGGTAGAGCGCAACCTTGCCAAGGTTGAGGTCGCGAGTTCGAGCCTCGTTTCCCGCTCCAAATTCTCTCGATCGGCGTCGTGGCGGAGTGGTCACGCAGCGGACTGCAAATCCGTGTACGCCGGTTCGATTCCGGCCGACGCCTCCATCCTCGCGTCCGCCCGAGCACCGCGAAGCCAGTCCCGCCGGCCCGGTTAGCTGTCAGAGCACGCGCCTCGGCGGCTCGTAAGGCTGGTCCAGGCGCTCGCCGCAGTACGGGCAGAACATCACGCGCTGCCGCCGCCCGAAGCCGAAAGCGATTTCGGTGGCGATCTGGCCGTAGCGCGCTTTGCATTTCGGGCAGCGGACCCGGACGACCAGCCACAGCACGCCGACCAGCACGCCGGCGACCGCAAAGAAGGCGACCTGCGGAATGTCCGCGGCCTCGCCGGACAGCGCGAGCGACAACGGCAGGCCGAGCCAGCCGGCGATCATGATCGCGTAGCCGATCCAAACCTGGCGCCGGAGATAGTCGCGCAAGGTCATGCCGGGCCTGCGCGGCGCACTCGGCGTGCGCTTCGCTCAGCCCACCGCACGGCGTGCAGGCGATCGACGGCACATCACGACGTCGCGCTGCGGATCGGCACCGACCACGAACACCTTCTCGCCGACCACCGCAAAGCCCTGTTTCTCGTAGAAGCGGATCGCGCGCGGATTGCGCTCCCAGACGCCGAGCCAGACCGCGTCCGCGCCGGTCGCGTCGGCGCGCTCGAGCAGCCGGTCCATCAGGCGCTGGGCCAAACCGGCACCGTGGTGGCGGGCATCGACGTAGAAGCGCGCCACCTCGGCCGGCCGGGCCGCGGTGACCGCGGGCGAGGGCGCGCCGAGGCGGAGCTGGCCGTAGGCCACCAGCGCCCCGTCGGCCTCGACCACCCAGGTCTCGAGCGCCGGGTCGCGGATCTCCGCGAGCTGCTGCCGCTCGCCGTAGTAGCGCGCACAGTGCTGCTCGAGGTCGTCGGGCGTGTTGCCGCTCGCGAAGGTCTCGCGAAAGGTCTGGTCGGCGAGCCGCGCGAGCGCGGCGGCATCGCCGTCACCCGCCCGGCGAAGCACGAGGGAAGTGGTCATCATCGGGATCCTCGGGCACGTCGCAGCGCCCAGCACGGTCATTGTGCCGGCGGGAAATTGGCGGCTGCAAGGCGCGACGGGCCGCCCGGCTGGCGCGTGCTAGGCTCCCGACGACGCGCGCGTGGCGAAACTGGTAGACGCAGCGGACTTAAAATCCGCAGCCGCAAGGCATGGGGGTTCGAGTCCCTCCGCGCGCACACCCACGCCCGCGGAGCGCTCGCCTTGCCCACCGCCCATGCAATCGTCGCGACCGTGCTGCTGTTCGCCTCGGCCGTCGCGCCGGCGGCACCCTGGCCGGGCGAAGCGCGCTTCCGCGAGATCTACCGCGAGCTCGTCGAGACCGATACCACGCACTCCGCCGGCAGCTGCACGCGCGCCGCGGAACGCATGGCGGCCCGCCTGGGCCCGCTCGGGCTGCCGGCCGCGGATCTGCGGGTGATCGTCCCGCCGGGCTTCCCCGAGGACGGCAGCTTGATCGCGCGCGTCCCGGGCCGCGACGCCCGCGCGAAGCCGATTCTGCTGCTCGCGCACCTCGACGTCGTCGAGGCACGGCGCGAAGACTGGACGCGTGACCCGTTCCGGCTGGTCGAGGAGAACGGCGAGTTCTACGGGCGAGGGGCGAGCGACGACAAGTCGATGGCGGCCATCTGGGTGGACCTGCTGCTACGGCTCGCCGACGAGCGCCACCGGCCGCGCCGCGGGCTCACGGTGGCGCTCACCTGCGGCGAGGAATCGGGAGCGCGCATCAATACGGTCGAGTGGCTGCTCGCCCACGAGCCCGGCGCGCTCGAGGCGGCTTTTGCGCTCAACGAATACGCGCGCGGCGAACTCGATGCCGCGGGCCATCGCGTCGCGCTCGAGGTGCAGGCGGGCGAGAAGTTCTCGCAGAGCTACCGGCTCGAGGTCACGAACCCGGGCGGCCACAGCTCCCGGCCGCTGCCCGACAACGCGATCTACCGCCTCGCGCATGCGCTCACGCGCCTCGAGGCCCACGAGTTCCCGGTCGAGTTCACCGACGCGAGCCGCGGCTACTTCGCGGGCATGGCCGGCATCCTCGCGGGGCGCGGCGAGCCTGCGCTCGCGCAGGCGCTGTCGGCGCTGGTGCGCGACCCCACCGACCGGGCCGCCGCCGCGACCGTCGCCAGGGCCGACCCGAGCTGGAACGCGATGCTGCGCACCACCTGCGTGGCGACGATGCTCGAGGCCGGGCATGCCCTCAACGCGCTGCCGCAGCGGGCGCGGGCAAGCGTGAATTGCCGCCTGTTCCCCGGCTCGAGCGTCGAGTCGGTGCGGCAGGTCCTCGCGACGGTGGTGGCGGACCCGGGCGTCAGCGTCGCGCCGCTCGCGATCCGCGGTGCCGAAGGGGTCGCACCGCCTCCGCTGACGCCGGCGATCCTCGGTCCGCTCGAGGCGGTCGCGAAGGAGTTCTGGCCCGGGGTCCCGATCCTGCCCGTGCTGCAGCCGGCGGGCACCGACGGCAAGTTCCTGAACGCCGCCGGCATACCGACCTACGGCATCGAGCCAATCTTCGTCGGACCCGATCTCGGCAACGTGCACGGACTCAACGAGCACGTCGGCGTGGTCTCGCTGCTGGAAGGCCGCGAGTTCCTGTATCGGCTCGTGAAGCGGTATGCGGATGCGCCCTGAGTATCCGCACAAGTGCGGAGCGGCAAACAGTCGGCAGCGAGGTTTATGTCATAAGTATATGATTTAATGGAACACTAATGGCCCTGGAATGGCGCGACGGTCGCTCGTTGGCGTCACCACGGGCGCTCGTCGCCGGCCGCGCCGAGGCGCAGAATTAAACCTCTGGGTGCCGCCGGTCCCAGGCGCCCGGAGGGGCGGCCGGCCGGACCCGCGATCGAGAAGGCGGCCAGTGAAGCAGGGGGGTGCGGATGCGCAGCGTCGACGACATCCTGCGTTCGAAGGGGCGCGAGGTGCACGCGGTGAGGCCGGACGAGCCGGTGCTCGCGGCGCTCAGGATGATGGCGGAGAAGCACTGCGGGGCGCTCGCGGTCATGCGCGGTGCCGAGCTCGTCGGGATCATCTCGGAACGCGACTACGCCCGGAAGGTGGTCCTGCTCGGCCGCTCCTCCGCGGACACGCCGGTGGCCGAGATCATGTCGAGCCCGGTGACGACGGTCGCGCGCGACCGGACGGTGCCGGATTGCCTCGCGCTGATGACCGACAAGCGCATCCGTCACCTGCCGGTCGTCGAGGCCGGCCGGGTGCTCGGCATGCTGTCGATCGGCGATCTGGTCAAGGCCGTCATCGACGACCAGCGGCACCAGATCGAGGATCTGGAGCGGTTCATCCGCAGCTGACCGCCGCCCGCGCGCGCCCCAAGGCACGGCCTCTGGCGGGCGGGCCGTCGGCTGCCATCAGGTATAGTGCGCCCGCGTTTTTGAGGCCTTTCCGGCAGGACCGACACCGCGTGACGCAGACCGACCGCGCGACGCTCGAGGCGCGCAACCTGCACCTGTGGCGCGGCACGAAACACGTGCTGCGGGGCCTCTCCTTCACGGTCGCGCCCGGCGAGCTCGTGCACGTCCGCGGCCCGAACGGCTGCGGCAAGACCTCGCTGCTGCGTACGCTTGCCGGGTTCCTGTGGCCGGAGGAGGGCGCCCTCTACTGGGACGGCCGTCCGATCGCGGACGACCGCGACGGCTACGCCGCGGCGCTCGCCTACCTCGGCCACGAGAACGCCATGAAGGCGGACCTGACCGCGGCCGAGAACCTGCGCTACACCGCCGGCCTGCGCCACCCGACGCCGCCGGCGGCGATCGACGAGACGCTGGCGCGGCTCGGGGTCGGCGCGCAGCGCGACCTGCCGTTCCGGGCACTGTCCGCGGGCCAGCGGCGGCGCGTGGCGATGGCCCGGGTGCTGCTCGCGCGCGCGCCGCTCTGGCTGCTCGACGAGCCGTTCACGAACCTCGACGTCGACGGCGTGCGCGAGCTGTCGGCGCTGATCGCCGAGCACGGCCGCGCGGGCGGCCTCGCGGTGCTGACCGCGCACAGCGAGCTCGACCTGCCGTCGGCCGGGCTGCGCCGGCTGGAGCTCCGTTGAGCACGCTGACGACCGCCCTGCCGCGCGCCGCGTGGCTGGTGCTCGAGCGCGAGCTTAGGCTCGCGTTCCGCCGCTGGGAGCAGATCACCCACCCGGTGGTGTTCTTCGTGATGATGGCGACGCTGTTCCCGCTGGCGCTCAGCCCCGAGCCGGCACTGCTGCGCACGCTGGCCCCGGGGGTCGTGTGGGTCGGCGCGCTGCTCGCCTCGCTGCTCGCGCTCGACACGCTCTACCGCGGCGACCTCGAGGACGGCACGCTCGAGCAGCTGACGCTGACCGGCCAGCCGCTCGGCGCGCTGCTGCTCGCGAAGACCGTCGCCCACTGGCTGCTGTCGGGGCTGCCGCTGGTCGTCGCCGCGCCGCTGATCGCCTACGCGCTCGCCGCGCCGGGCGAGGCAGTCGGCACGCTGATGGCGTCGATCGCGCTCGGCACGGGCGTGCTCAGCTTCGTAGGCTCCGTGGGCGCGGCGCTGACGCTCGGCTCGCGCCGCGGCAGCGTGCTGCTGTCGCTGCTCGTGCTGCCGCTCGTGATGCCGGTGCTGATCTTCGGCGCGCGCGCGACCGATCTTGCGATCCGCGGCGAGCCGAGCACGGGACCGGTGTGGCTGCTCGCGGCGATGCTGATCCTCGCCGCGACGCTCACCCCGCTCGCGACCGCGGCTGCGGTCCGCGTCAGTCTGGAATAGCCGAGGAGCCGCGCGCATCGTGGGTACCTGGACCTGGTTTCACAAGCTGGCGTCGCCGCCGCACTTCTACCGGATCGCCGGCAAGATGATCCCGTGGTACGCGATCCCCGCGGCCCTGCTGATCGCAACCGGGCTGTACGGCGGCCTCGTGCTCGCGCCGCCCGACTACCAGCAGGGCGACGCCTACCGGATCATCTACCTGCACGTGCCGAGCGCCTGGCTCGGGCTGCTGTGCTACACGACGATGGCGACCGCGGCCGCGGTTGGGCTCATCTGGCGCATCAAGCTCGCGCACGCACTCGCCGCCGCGACCGCGCCGATCGGCGCCTCGTTCACGCTGCTGGCACTCGCCACCGGCTCGCTGTGGGGTCGGCCGATGTGGGGCACCTGGTGGACCTGGGACGCGCGGCTGACCTCGGAGCTGATCCTGCTGTTCCTGTACTTCGGCTACATGGCGCTGCGCTCGGCCTTCGACGACCTGACGCGCGCCGACCGGGCGAGCGCGGTGCTGGCGCTGGTGGGCGTCGTCAACGTACCGATCGTCCACTACTCGGTGACCTGGTGGAACTCGCTGCACCAGGGCTCGACCGTGATCCGCTCCGGGGGACCTGCGATGCCGCCGTCGATGCTGGTGCCGCTGCTGCTGTCTGCGCTTGGCTTCACATTCCTGTACGCCGCGCTCGCCTGCGTGCGCGTCCGTGGCGAGGTGCTGATTCGCGAGCGAAACGCCAGCTGGCTGCAGGAACTCGCGTCGGGCAGATGAGTCCCTAGGAGCGGTTATGGAAGCCTTTCTGCACATGGGCGGCTACGCCCGCTTCGTCTGGCCGGCCTACGGGCTCGCCGTGGTGATCTTCGGCTGGAACATCTGGGCCGCCCGGAAGCTCGAGCGCGAGGCGCTCGAGCGCGCGCGTCGCCGCCTGGCGACAACGCGCCCGGGCGAATCCGGTGACGCCGCCCGCTGACCCGCCTGGAGGAACGATGACACCCCGCCGCAAGCGCCTGCTCACCGTCGTCGCGATCCTCGCCGGCGTCGGCCTCGCCACCGCCGTCGCGATCAAGGCGTTCGACAACAACCTGTCCTACTTCTACGACCCCTCGCAGGTCGCGAGCGGCCAGGCGCCGGCCGGCAAGTCGTTCCGGGTCGGCGGCATGGTCACGCAGGGCAGCGTCGCCCGGACCCCGGGCTCGCTCGAGGTGCACTTCGTGCTGACCGACTTCGCCCACACGGTGCCGGTCAGCTACACCGGGCTGCTGCCGGACCTGTTCCGCGAAGGGCAGGGGATCATCGCGCACGGCCGGCTCGAGAACGGCGTCTTCGTCGCCGACGAGGTGCTCGCCAAGCACGACGAGAAGTACACCCCGCCCGAGGTCGCCAAGGCGATGAAGAACAAGCAGGCCGCGGCCACGGGGACGAAGTCATGATCCCGGAAATCGGCACGCTGGCGCTGATCATCGCGCTCTTGCTCGCGCTCGCGCAGACGGTGTTCGGCCTCGCCGGCGCGCAGCTGAACCGCCCGTCCTGGATCGCGGCGACCACGCCAGCGGTCGCGGGCGTATGGGTGTTCGTCACGGTCGCCTTCGTCGCGCTCGCGTACTCGCTCGCGACGCACGACTTCTCGGTGACCTACGTCGCGACCAACTCGAACTCCGAGCTGCCGCTGCTGTATCGGATCGCGGCCACCTGGGGCGCCCACGAGGGCTCGCTGCTGCTCTGGATCGAGCTGCTCGCGACCTGGGCGCTGCTGGTCGCGGCGCTCTCCGGCCAGCTGCCGGTCGCGTTCCGCGCCCGCGTGCTCGGCGTGCTCGGCCTGGTCGGCGTCGGCTTCCTGGCCTTCACGCTCTTCACCTCGAGCCCGTTCGCGCGCCTGTCGCCGGCGGCGATCGAGGGTGCGGATCTGAACCCGCTGCTGCAGGACCCGGCGCTGGCCGCGCACCCGCCGATGCTCTACATGGGCTACGTCGGCACCTCGGTCGCCTTCGCCTTCGCGGTCGCGGCGATGCTGTCGGGACGGCTCGACGCGCAGTGGGCGCGCTGGACGCGGCCGTGGGTGGTCGCGGCGTGGATGTCGCTGACGATCGGCATCGCGCTCGGCAGCTGGTGGGCCTACTACGTGCTCGGCTGGGGCGGCTGGTGGTTCTGGGACCCGGTCGAGAACGCCTCGTTCATGCCGTGGCTCGCCGCGACCGCGCTGCTGCACTCGCTCGCGGTCACCGAGAAGCGCGGGCTGTTCAAGAGCTGGACGCTGCTGCTCGCGATCTTCGCGTTCTCGCTGAGCCTGCTCGGCACCTTCCTGGTGCGTTCCGGCGTGCTGGTCTCGGTGCATGCCTTCGCCTCGGACCCGTCGCGCGGCATGTTCATCCTCGCGCTGCTGCTGTTCTTCATCGTCGGCTCGCTGACGCTGTACGCGGTGCGCGCGCCCGGGCTCAAGTCGGAGGGCGGCTTCGAGCTCGTGTCGCGCGAGGCGTTCCTGCTGCTCAACAATGCGCTGCTCGTGACGGCGGCGCTGCTGATCCTGACGGGCGAACTCTGGCCGCTCGCGATGGACGCCTTCGACCTCGGCAAGATCTCGGTCGGGCCGCCGTACTACAACGCGGTATTCCTCGTGCCCGGCATCCCGCTGGTGTTCCTGCTCGCGATCGGCATGCACGCCGGCTGGCGGCGCGGCCTGCTGAGCTCGCGGCGGCGCGTGCTCGCGATGCTTTTCGGCGGCGCGCTGCTGCTCGCGCTGCTGCTCGCCTTCGGCGCCTACCGCAGCGCCGGCACGGCGCTGACGATCGTCGCCTTCACCGCCGGGCTCTTCGTCATGGGCTCGGCGCTGATCGAGCCAGTCGAGGCGTGGCGGCGCGGGCAGAAGCTGCCCCGCGCCGCGATCGGCATGGCCATTGCGCACTTCGGCGTCGGCGTCTGGATCCTCGGCGTCACGGGCGTTGTGTCGTACAAGGTCGAGAAGGACGTCAGCCTCGCCCCCGGCGAGTCGACGACGATCGCCGGCTACACGTTCAAGTACCTCGGCACGAAGCCGGTCTCCGGGCCGAACTACGAGGCGATCGAGGCGCGGGTCGTGATCAGCGAGGGCGACCGCGTGATCGCCGAGCTGCCGACCCAGAAGCGCGTCTATCGCGTGCAGAAGAACCCGATGACCCACGCCGGCATCTCAGTGGCCTGGAACCGCGACCTGTTCGTCGCGCTCGGCGACGACCTCGGCGGCGGCAAGTGGAGCATGCGCCTGCAATACAAGCCGCTGGTGCGCTACATCTGGCTCGGCGCCGTGATCATGGCCTGCGGCGGGCTGGTCGCGATCCTCGACCGCCGCTACCGCGTCCGGCGCACGGCCGATGCGGCCGTGGCCGACGGGGCCGCCGCGGCGGAGGCCGGCTGAGCATGTGGCGCTACTTCCTGCCGGCCGCGGCGTTCATCGCCCTCGGCGGCCTGTTCGCGTTCGCGCTGGTGCGCATCGGCCAGGGCTCGCTCGACATCCGCGAGATCAAGTCGCCGCTGCTCGGCAAGCCCGCGCCTGGATTCCGGCTGCCGACGCTCGCGGAGCCCGGCCGGGTGGTCGCTTCGAGCGCCTTCGCCGGCCGACCGTACCTCGTCAACGTCTGGGGCACCTGGTGCGCGGAGTGCCGTGCCGAGCACTCGGCGCTGCTCGCCATCGGCCGTACCAGCGGCCTGCCGATCGTGGGCCTCGACTGGAAGGACGACCGACAGGAGGCGATCGCCTACCTGCGCGAGCTCGGCAATCCCTACGCCGAGACGCTCTCCGACAACGACGGCCGCACCGCGATCGACTGGGGCGTGTACGGCGCGCCGGAGACCTTCCTGGTGTCGGCCGACGGCCACGTGCTCGAGAAGCACATCGGCGCGCTGTCGCTCGCCATCTGGCAGAAGAAGTTCGCGCCGCGCCTCGCCGGCGGGGGCGCGCCATGAAGCGCGTCGCGCTCGCGCTCTGGCTCGTGCTCGCGGCCGTGGGCGCGCGTGCGATCGACACCGAGGCCGCGTTCCCCGACGCCGAGCGCCAGGGGCGCTACGAGCGCTGGATCCACGAGCTGCGCTGCGTGCAGTGCCAGAACGCGGCGATCGCGGACTCGCCGGTCGGGCTCGCCTCGGACCTGCGGCGGCAGGTGCGCGAGATGATCGCCGCCGGCCAGTCGGACGCCGCGATCAAGGCGTTCATGGTCGAGCGCTACGGCGACTTCGTGCTCTACGACCCGCCGCTGACGGCGCGTACCTACGCGCTGTGGGCCGCGCCCGCCGTGCTGATGCTGCTCGCGCTCGGCGTCGCCGTGCGCGTGATCGTGCGCCGCTCGAAGGCGACGATCGATTCGGATCCGGAGGACGCGGCTTGACGATCTTCATCCTGGTCGGCGCGGCGATGGTGTCGGTCGCGCTCGCGCTCGTCGCCTGGCCGCTGTGGAAGGGACGGGCGGGCGAGGGCCGCGGCACGATCGTCGCGATCGCGCTCGTCGCGCTCGCGCTGCCGCTCGGCGCCGGGCTCCTGTACCGCTCGCTCAGCACCTGGAGCTGGGAGCCGGGCGGGGCGCCGGCCGCGCCGGGCCAGCATCCGCTCGAGGAGATGGTGGCGAAGCTCGAGAAGCGCCTCGCGCAGAACCCCGGCGACACCGACGGCTGGCTGCTGCTCGGTCGCTCGTACTTCATGACGCAGCGCTACGGGCGCGCCAGCGAGGCCTTCGCGAAGGCCTACGCGCTCTCGGGCGGCAAGAACACCGAGGCGGTGATCGCCTACGGCGAGACGCTCGCGCTCGCCGACCAGGGCACGCTCAAGGGCCGGGCGGGCGAACTCTTCGAGGAGGCACTCAAGCTCGACCCGGGCAACCCCAAGGCACTCTTCTACGGCGGCGCCGCCGCCGCGGCACACGGCAACCTGACGCTCGCGCGCGAGCGCTGGGCGACCCTGCTGCACCAGGAGCTGCCCGCCGAGGTCAAGTCGATGATCGCGCAGAACGTCCAGGAGGCAGACCGCGAGCTCGGCCGCGCGCCGGACCCGGAGATCGTCCGGCTCGCGAGCGCGAGCGCGCCGCCGGCGGGCGCACCGGCCGCCGCCGCCGCGGCGCCCGCGCCGGCGGGCCCGGTCGCGCCGGCACCGGGCAAGGTCACCGTGCACGTGAAGCTGAGCCCGTCGCTGGCCGCCAAGGTGCCGGCGGGCGCGCCGCTGTTCGTGCTCGCGCGCGACCCGACCCAGCCCGGCCCGCCGTTCGGCGCGCGGCGCTTCGCCGGCGCGGCGCTGCCGATGGACGTGCAGCTGACGGAGGCCGACGCGATGCTGCCGACGCGCACGATCCGCAGCGCCAAGCAGCTCGTGATCGTGGCGCGCTTCTCGGCCTCCGGCATGCCGACCAGCTCGAGCGGCGACCTCTACGGCGAGGTGCCGTACGACCTCGCCAAGGGCGCCGCGGTCGACCTCGTGATCGACAAGCAAGTGCCCTGAGGGTGGTCGCGCCGGGGGAACGGCGCCGGCTGGCGCTGTCGTTCGCCTACTTCGCGCTGCTGCTCGCGAGCTACTACCTGATCCGGCCGGTGCGCGACGCGCTCGCGGCCGGACTCGGCGCCGGCAGCGTCAAGTACCTCGCGACCGCGGTGTTCTTCGTGATGCTCGCGATCGTGCCGGTGTTCGGCGCGCTGGTGGCGCGCGTGCGCCGCTCGCGGCTGCTGCCGTGGACCTACGCGTTCTTCGCGCTCAACTTGATCGGCTTCGCGATCGCGTTCCGGCTCGACCCGGACGGCGCGTGGGCGGGGCGCGCCTTCTACGTCTGGACCACCGTCTTCAACCTCTTCGTCGTGTCGGTGTTCTGGAGCTTCATGGCCGAGATCTGGCACGAGGAGGAGGGCCGGCGCCTCTTCGGCGTGATCGCGGCCGGCGGCAGCCTCGGCGGCATCGCCGGGCCCACGCTCGCGCGGCTGGCGGTCGGCACGCTCGGCACCAGCGGCCTCACGCTGCTCGCCGCCGGACTGCTCGGCGCGACGGTCGTGGTGATCCTCGCGCTCGCCCGCGAGCGACGCCCGGAGGTCGATGCCGGCGCGCCCGCGGCGGGGGGCTCGCTCGACGAGCCGGTGGGCGGGGCGATCCTCGCGGGACTGTCGCGGCTCCTGCGCTCGCCGTTCCTCGCCGGCATCGCGGCGCTGGTCGCGCTCGGCTCGCTGCTCGGCATGTTCGTGTACATCGAGCTCGCGCGCGAGGCGGGCAGCGCGTTCGCGAGCGCCGCCGAACGGACCGCGTTCTTCTCGACGCGCGACCAGTGGATCAACGGCGCGAGCCTGGTGCTGCAGTTCCTCGTGGTCGGGTCGCTGTCGCGCCGCTTCGGCGTGCGGCCGGTGCTCGCGGGCAGCGCCTCGCTCGCCCTGGCCGCCTTCATGACGCTGGCGCTGGCACCGACGCTCGGCGTGCTGCTCGGGGTGAACGTGCTCTTGCGCAGCGTCGAGTTCGGGCTCGCCAAGCCCAACCGCGACATGCTCTACACGGTCGTCGACCCCGAGACCAAGTACAAGGTCAAGAACGTCGTCGACACGGTCGTCTACCGGGGCAGCGACATGGTCTCGAGCTGGGTGCACGCGGCGCTGGCGGGCGCCGGGCTCACGCTGACCGGCGTCGCGACAGTCGGTGCCGGCATCGGCGCGCTGCTGGTCGCGACCGCCTGGGCGGTCGGCACCGGCTACCGGCGCCGCGGCGGCCTCTGAGGCCGTCGCGGCACGGGCGCCGCGTTCAGGCCAGCACGTGCCAGGCGACGCAGAGCTGGCAGCCGACGCCGACCGCGAAGGCGAGGGTGCGGACCCACGGAATGCCGAAGGTGTAGGCGGCGAGGTGCACGACCCGCGCCCAGAAGTACACCGTCGCCGAACCCGCGATGGCCGCGTTCGAGATGCCGGCCGCGTGCGCGATCAGCACCAGCGTCGCGAACACGACCAGGTTCTCGACCGAGTTGTAGTGGGCCGCCTTCATGCGACGCGCCCACGGAGCGAGCGGCTTCGGGTTCTCGGGGTAGCCGACCGCGTCGACGAGGCCGCGCACCATCACCGTGTTCAGGATGTACGGCAGCCATGTCAGGCCCGTGAGCAGCGTCACGAGCGCCAGGTACTTGAGCTCGGTCGTCATCGGATACCCCCTAGTGCAGTTTCGTTCGTGGTCTGGCCGCGGCGCGGGGCTGCGGCAAGCACCTAGCCAGCGGCCGGCCGGGGCGCCGATAGCAAGGGTACGCGCGCCCCGCGCCAGGAGTCACGCATGGCCAGCTTCTTCCAGTGGGACCCGGCCCGCTACGGCCTCGGCATCGCCGAGATGGACCAGGAACACGAGACCCTGATCCGCCTCATGAACGGCCTCCACGAGCTGCACGCGGCGAAGGCCGGCCGGGCCGAGCTCGCCAAGGCCCTCGATGCGCTCGGCGACTGCACCGTCAGGCACTTCCGCGACGAGGAGGCGTACATGGACCGGATCGGCTACCCGAACGCGAATCGCCACCGGCTGCTGCACGCCAGCCTGCTCGAGCGCTTCCGCGAGCATGCGCGCCGCTTCCACGCGAGCGGCGAACTCGGCAACGACTTCTTCTACTTCCTCAGCAACTGGCTGAAGGCGCACATCCGCGGCGTCGACGCGCGTTACGCCGGCAAGGAGTTCGCGGCCGCCTGAGGGCCGCCCGCCTCAGGCGTTGCCGATCCGGCCGACCGCCTCGCGCGCCGCCAGCCGGTCGAGCGCCGAGAGCGGCAGCCGGGTCAGCTCGCGGATGCGCTGCTCGAGCGCGCGGAAGGTCGCGTCGAAGGCAGCGGCGCGCGTCGCCTCGTCGCCCTCGACGTGCGCCGGGTCGGGCAGTCCCCAATGGGCGACGACCGGGTGCCCGGGCCAGACCGGGCAAAGCTCGCCCGCCGCGTCGTCGCAGACCGTGATCACGAAGTCGAGCGCCGGCGCCCCGGGCGCGGCAAACTCGTCCCACGACTTGGTCCGCAGGCCCTCGGTGTGCAGGCCGAGCCGCCGCAACAGCGCGAGCGCGAGCGGGTGGACCCCACCTTTCGGGAAGCTGCCGGCGCTGTAGGCGCGGAACAGACCGTGGCCCAGGTCGTTCAAGAGCGCCTCGGCCAGGATGCTGCGCGAGGAGTTGCCGGTGCACAGGAAGAGCACGCGGTAGGGTCGCTCGCTCATACGATTCGCGTCGGCCGCCGGGAGCCTAGCGGCCCTCCCGCATCAGCGTGCTCTTGCCGAACAGCGACTCGATCAGGTCGACCGCGAGCGCCGCGGTGCGGTTGCGGATGTCGAGCGCGGGGTTGAGCTCGACGACGTCCAGCGAGGCGAGCCGGCCGGTGTCGGCGATCATCTCCATGCAGAGCTGCGCCTCGCGGTAGGTCGGTCCGCCCGGCACCGTGGTCAGCACACCCGGCGCGATCTCCGGATCGAGGAAGTCAACGTCGAAGCTGACGTGCAGGTGCGTCTCGTCGTCGAGCCCGAGCAGCGCCTGCTCCATCGTCACGCGCATGCCGTGCTCGTCGATGTAGCGCATGTCGAAGACCTCGAGGCCCTGCGCATGCACGAAGCGCTTCTCGCCGGGATCGACGCTGCGGATCCCGACCTGGCGGATCGCCTCGGGTTCGAGTGCCGGGGCGCGCCCGCCGAGCCCGGTCAGCGAGGCCGGCCCGAAGCCGTACAGGCACGCGACCGGCATGCCGTGGATGTTGCCGCTCGGCGAGAGCTCCGGCGTGTTGAAGTCCGCGTGCGCGTCGAGCCACAGCACGCGGAGCCGGCGGCCGCGCTCGCGGCAGTGGCGCGCGACCGCGCTGATCGAGCCGATCGCGAGGCAGTGATCCCCGCCGAGCAGGATCGGCAGGCGCCCGCGGGCGAGTTCCGAGCCGACCGCGTCGTGCACGGCGCGGTTCCAGGCGACGACCTCCTCGAGGTGGCGGTAGCCCTCGACCGGCGGACGGGCGGGATTGCCGGGACCGGCGAGGTTGCCGAGGTCGTTGACGTCGAGCCCACGGGCGGCGAGGGCGCTGGCGAGGCCGGCGACCCGCATCGCCTCCGGACCCATCGACGCGCCCCGGTCCGCGGCACCGACGTCGGTCGGGGCACCGATCAGCGTCACGGCGGGCGGGTGGCGGGACGTCATCGGCCTAGTCTACCGAATCCGCCGTCCCCGGCCCGCGGCCGGGCCGCGCGCCTGCGGCGGTGCGACAATGGCGGATCGCGCGCCGACTCCCGCGCCGGACCTCGAGCCGATCCATGAGCCGCATCGCCCGCCTCGAGACCTTCTCGAACACCTACGTCTGCTTCGTGAAGCTGACGACCGACTCGGGCGAGATCGGCTGGGGCCAGACCTCGACGTACCACGCCGACATCACCGCCACGATCTTCCACCGCCAGGTCGCGCCGTGGGCGCTCGGCGCGCCGACCGACGACATTGGCGGCCTCGTCGCACGCATCGAGGAGCGCGAGCACAAGTTCCCGGGCAGCTACCGCTGCCGCGCGCTGGCCGGACTCGATACGGCGCTCTGGGACCTGCACGGGCGGCGCGCCGGCAAGCCGGTGGTCGAGCTCCTCGGCGGCCGCCCGCGCCGGCTGCGCGCCTACGGCTCGTCGATGAAGCGCGACATCCGGCCCGAGGCCGAGGCCGAGCGCTTCCTGCGGCTGCGCGACCGCCATGGCTTCGACGCCTTCAAGTGGCGCGTCGGCGCCGAGTGCGGTCGCGACGTCGACGAGTGGCCGGGCCGCACCGAGGCGATCGTGCCGGTGGTCGCACGCGCACTCGGCGAGGGCGTCGCGAAGCTCGTCGACGCCAACAGCGGCTTCTCACCGCGCCGCGCGATCGAGGTCGGGCGGCTGCTCGAGGCGGAGGGCATCGGCCACTTCGAGGAGCCGTGCCCGTACTGGCACCTCGAGCAGACCCGCGAGGTCACCGCGGCGCTCGCGCTCGACGTCACGGGCGGAGAGCAGGACTGGGACCTCGCCATCTGGGCGCGCATGGTCGAGCTGCGCGCGGTCGACGTGCTGCAGCCGGATGTCATGTACATGGGCGGCCTCGCGCGCACGCTCGAGGTGGTGCGGCTCGCGGCCGCCGCCGGCCTGCCGGTCACGCCGCACAGCGCGAACCTGTCGCTGGTCACGATCTGCACGATGCACCTGCTCGGCGCGATCGGGAACGCAGGTCCCTATCTCGAGCTCTCGATCGAGGGCAGCGACTACTACCCGTGGCAGGACGGGCTCTTCCGCGGCGACCCGTTCGCCGTCGTCGACGGTCACGTGACGATCCCGGCGGAGCCCGGCTGGGGCGTCGAGATTGAGCCGCGCTGGCTCGAGGCGGCGAGCTACCAGTTGAGCGAAGCCGGCCCCTGAGGCGGCGCGCGGCGACTTAACCCGCCGCGGTGGCGCCTTGCGTGGCTTCCGGGCCGACGGTAGCCTTTGCCGGACACGACCGCGCGGCGCACGCCGTCGCGCGGCGCGCGGCGCGGGCGGGGCGTGCCCCCGGCGACCGCGGCTGCCTGGCTGCGCTCCTGGGGGGATTCATGAACAAGTTGGGTTCGATGCTCGGCTGGCTGCTGGTGGCGCTGCTCGGCGCCGCCTCGTTTGCGATGCTCGCCCTCGGCCACGGCGAATCGGTCAACGCCGTCTGGCTCGTGACTGCGGCGCTGTGCGTCTACTTCATCGCCTACCGGTTCTACGGGCGCTTCATCGCCCAGCGCGTGCTGCGGCTCGACGACACGCGCATGACCCCGGCGCTGCGGCACAACGACGGCCTCGACTATGTCCCGACCAACAAGTGGGTGCTGTACGGCCACCACTTCGCAGCCATCGCCGGCGCCGGGCCGCTGGTGGGCCCGGTGCTCGCCGCGCAGATGGGCTACCTGCCGGGCACGCTGTGGATCCTGGTCGGCGTCGTGGTCGCCGGCGCGGTGCAGGACTTCATCGTGCTGTTCGCCTCGGTGCGGCGCGACGGCAAGTCGCTCGGCCAGATGATCAAGATGGAGCTCGGGCCGGTGCCGGGCGGGCTCGCGCTGGTCGGCGTGCTCGCGATCATGATCATCATCCTGGCAGTGCTCGCGCTGGTCGTCGTCAAGGCGCTGACCGCGAGCCCGTGGGGGCTGTTCACGATCGCCGCGACCATCCCGATCGCGATCCTGATGGGCGTCTACATGCGCTTCATCCGGCCGGGCAAGGTGCTCGAGGCCTCGGCGATCGGCGTCGTCCTCTTGCTGCTCGCGCTGGTCTACGGCCGCGCGGTCGCCGACGACCCGTCCTGGGGACCGCTCTTCACGCTGAGCGGCCCCGCGCTCGCCTGGGCGCTGATCCTGTACGGCGGCATCGCCGCGAGCCTGCCGGTGTGGCTGATGCTGGCGCCGCGCGACTACCTGTCGACGTTCCTCAAGATCGGCACGGTGCTGGCGCTCGCCATCGGCATCTACTACGTCGCGCCGCCGCTCGCGATGCCGAAGACGACGCTGTTCATCGACGGCTCCGGGCCGGTGTTCTCCGGCAAGCTGTTCCCGTTCCTGTTCATCACGATCGCCTGCGGCGCGGTGTCGGGCTTCCACTCGCTGATCTCCTCTGGCACCACGCCGAAGATGGTCGAGCGCGAGTCGCACATGCCGCTGATCGGCTTTGGCGGCATGCTGACCGAGTCCTTCGTCGCGATCATGGCGCTGACCGCCGCCTGCGTGCTCGACCCGGGCGTGTACTTCGCGATGAACTCGCCCGCGGCGGTGATCGGCAAGACCGCGGTCGACGCCGCGCAGGTGATCTCGGGCTGGGGCTTCACGATCACCCCGGACATGATCACCGCGACCGCCGCCGACATCGGCGAGAAGACCATCCTGTCGCGCGCCGGCGGCGCACCGACGCTCGCGGTCGGCATGGCGCAGATCCTCGCGACCGCGGTCGGCGGCAAGACCATGATGGCGATCTGGTACCACTTCGCGATCCTGTTCGAGGCGCTGTTCATCCTGACCGCGGTGGATGCCGGCACGCGCGCCGGCCGCTTCATGATCCAGGACATGCTCGGCCACGTGTACGCGCCGCTCGGCCGCACGCAGTACCTGCCGGCGAACCTGCTCGCGACCGTGCTGTGCGTCGCGGCGTGGGGCTACTTCCTCTACCAGGGCGTGATCGACCCGCTCGGCGGCATCAACACGCTGTGGCAGCTCTTCGGCGTCGGCAACCAGATGCTCGCCGGCATCGCGCTGCTGCTGTGCTCGAGCGTGCTCGTCAAGATGAAGCGCGAGCGCTACGCGTGGGTGACGCTGGTGCCGACCGCCTGGCTGCTGGTCACGACCCTGACGGCCGGTGTTCAGAAGATCTTCAGCCCCGATCCCAAGATCGGCTTCCTGGCGCTCGCGCACAAGTTTGGCGCAGCGGCGGCCGAGGGCAAGATCCTCGCCCCGGCGAAGAGCGCGGCCGAGATGGATCGGGTGATCTTCAACAACTACCTCGACGCGGTGGTCTGCAGCCTGTTCGTGGTGCTCGTGGTGCTGATGTGCGTGTTCGCGATCCGCATCTGCCTGCGCGCGCTCGGCCAGTCGCAGCCGACCGCGGTCGAGCTGCCCGGCGAGGGCGCAGCCCCGCGGGCCGCGTCATGAGTGGCGCGGCGATGGCGCGCGGCCCGGCCCGGCCCGCCGGGCGCTGGCAGCGCCTGCAGCGGGCCTTCAAGCAGGTGTTCGGCATCCCGGACTTCGACCGCTATTGCGAGCACCTGCGCGAACACCACCCGGAACGGCCGCTGCCCACCGAGCGCGAGTTCCACCGGATGGCGATCGACCGCCGCTACGGGGCCGCCAAGCCGCGCTGCTGTTAGGCCCCAGCCGATCCCGCCGTCGCAGGGCAGGGCAGTCGTCCCTGCCCGCGACCGCGCTTTGCACTCGAACGACGCCGGAGACACCGATGCTGCTGCGATCCCTGATCCCGACCTTGTGCCTCGCTGCGGTACCGTCCCTTTGCGCTGCCGACATCCTGCTGCAGGGCGCGACGGTCTACGACGGCACGGGCGCGCCGGGCCGGGTCGCCGACGTGCGTATCCAAGGCAGCCGCATCGTCGCCGTCGGTTCGGCGCTCGCGCCCCAGAAGGGGGAGGCGGTCCGCGAGGTCAAGGGCCTCGCGCTCGCCCCGGGCTTCATCGACATGCACAGCCATGGCGACGGCGGTCTGCTCGAGGACCGAGACGCCGGCGCTGTCACGCGCCAGGGTGCGACGACCATCCTGGTCGGGCAGGACGGCGATGCCCCGTTCCCGCTCGCGGACTGGTACGCGAAGCTCGAGAAGACCCCGGTCGCGATCAACGTCGCCAGCATGGCGGGGCACGCGACGCTGCGCGAGCAGGCGATGGGCAAGGACCTCTACCGCCCCTCGACGCCGGCGGAGCTCGCAACGATGCAGCGCCTGCTCAGGCAGGAGCTCGCCAGCGGCGCGTTCGGCCTCTCGACCGGCCTCGAGTACGAAGCCGCGCACTTCTCGACGACCGAGGAGGTCATCGAGCTGTCCAAGGTCGCGGCGCGTGCCCACGGCTTCTACATCAGCCACGTCCGCGACGAGGCGGACGGCGTGTTCGAGGCATTCGACGAGCTCGTGCGGATCGGGCGCGAGGCGCACCTGCCGGTCGAGATCACGCACATCAAGCTGAGCTCGCCGCCGCACTGGCACGAGGCGGCGTCGCGCATGCCGGCCCTGTTCGCCCGAGCGAAGCGCGAGGGCGTCACGCTCTGGGCCGACGTCTATCCGTACACGTACTGGCACTCGACGATCCGCGTGATGGTGCCGGACCGCGACTTCTACAATCCGGCCAAGGTTGAGGCCGCGCTGGTCGCGAACGGCGGCCCGGCCGCGGTGCGGCTCGCACACTACCCGCCGGATCCCTCGGTCGCCGGCAAGACGCTCGCCGAGATCGCCACGATCTGGAAGCTCTCGCCGGTTGAGACGTACATGCGGATCGTGCGCGCCACCGAACCGCAGCCCGGCCGGGAGGAGATGCTCGCGGACGTGATCGGCACCTCGATGGTCGAGGACGACGTGCGCTGGTTCGTGGCGCATCCCGACATTGCGTTCTGCACCGACGGTGAGCTGCACGGCGCGCACCCGCGCGGTGCCGGCACGTTCCCGCGGATTCTCGGCCGCTACGTGCGCGAGCAGCACGCGCTGACGCTCGAGTCCGCGATCCACAAGATGACCGGCATCCCGGCCGCGCGCCTCGGCCTCAAGGACCGCGGCCGCATCGCGCCGGGCGCGATCGCGGACCTCGTGCTGTTCGATCCGGCGACGGTGCTCGATGAGGCCACGGTCGAGCATCCGGACGCGCCGCCGCTCGGGATTCCGGCGGTGATGGTCCACGGCGAGTGGGTCGTCGATGGTGGCCGGGTGACGGGCCGCCACCCCGGGCGCGTGCTGCGACACCCCGCGCGCTGAGGCGCGGGCCAGGACCGGGTGTCCCGCGCCACCAAGCCGTCTGCGCGGGACGGCGAAGCGCAGAGCGGGCCAGTCATTCGCGGACGCCGGGACCGGAGGGGTACGCCGGTAACGCGGGGTGGCGGCGCTCGAGAGCGAAGGAAACCGCGTCGACGTATGCCCGGCCGGGCTCGATCGGCCAGCGGAGGTGGCGCCGCGACGGAGCGCCCGGCTCGCGCGACGAGCGGGGCTGTGCGAAGCTTCCTTCAGGCAGGGGAGCGGGCCAAGCTGGTGCGGGTCACGCACCGTGGCCGTCGATCACCGGGGGAACGCATGTACGGCCGAGGTTTCTGGGGAGTGCTGCTCCTGATCGCCGACGTCTGGGCGATCATCAACATCGTGCAGAGCAACGCCGACACGACCAAGAAGGTGCTCTGGACGGTCGGTGTGCTGATATTCCCGATCGTCGGGTTCATCTTCTGGCTGGCGCTCGGGCCCCGCGCCGGGCGCGCCTGAGGACACCACGCGGGACAGGGCTGCGCCCCGCGAGCCAGGGAACAAGAAGTCGCGGAGGGAACCGCAGATGTCGAGGAAGTTCATCGGCCCGTTGCTGTTCGTGGCGGCGCTCGCCGCGGTCTGGAGCTGGCCGACGTCGCGCCACTTCCTGCTGGGGCGCTACTTCAACAACCTCGGTGTCCTCTACGGAACCGGCATCGGCGTGCGGCGCGACGCCGCCGAGGCAGTCCGCTGGTATCGCCGCGCGGCGGAGTACGGTGCGCCCGCCGCGGAGTTCAACCTGGCCTTCGCGCTCCAGCGCGGCGACGGCGTGCTGCCGGATGAACACGGCGCCGCGCTCTGGTACGAGCGCGCCGCGAACCACGGCAATGCCGAGGCCGCCAACAACCTAGGCCTGCTGTACGCGAACCCGACGAGTGGCGAGCCCAACCTCGTGCTGGCGCGCCTCTGGCTCAAGCGCGCGCTGCCGCTGGCCGACCACGAGCTCGCGGGCACCATCCGCGAGAACCTCGAGGCCATGGAAAAGGACATGACCGACGCCGAGCTGGCGGCCAGCAACGACCCGGCGACCGGCGCGTCGGTCGCGACGATCGCCCACGAGGTCGCGAAGCAGCCCGTGCCGCCGGCAGACGAGAAGCTCCCGCCAGAGCCCAAGGTCAAGGCGGCGCTCGAGAGCGCGGCCCCCATGCGCGACGCCGTGACCCGTTTCGTCGCGCACCGGCATCACCTGCCGACCCGAACCGAGGCCGCGGCGGAGCAGACGTTTGCGCCGATTGACACGCCGCAGGCGCACGTGGCGGTGGGCAACGGCGGCGCCGTCGAGGTGACGATCCGCGGCGGCGTGCTCAACGGTGACGTGCTTTCGTTCATCCCGATGCTGCGCAGCGGACAATTGCTCTGGATCTGCGCGAAGGGCAAGGTTCCGCTCAAGTACGTGGGGTCGTCCTGCTGACCGCCGCGGCCCCGTACGAGCGGCGGTTACGGGCGCGAGAATCGACTTGAAGAGCGGCTGGTAATGAATCGCTGTCGCCGGGTCTCGAATTTGGCGAGCACATCCGGCCAGAAGCGTTCGTGAAACCTCGGTTCCGACATCTTTTCAACCGGCACCGCCGACAGAACGTCGACGCCATGCTCCAACGCCGCATTCGCCAGGCGGGAATCCAGGGCAATTCGCTTCACCCGCCTGACGGCCTGAAAGATCGCCCTGGAAGACTGTGCTTCGGCCTGCATGCGCTCGATGTAGGCACGCACGATCTCGACGCCGAGCCTGGCTTGCGCAACTCCAACGGAATTACGCTTGTCCGGCAACACGGCAAGATTTCGCAGGCGACTTTCCAAGACGTCGAGCGGGTGCAGTACGCGGACGACCGCGCCCGAGGGAATTTCAACCTCGACAGCCCGCCGTTCCACGTCGCGCGTCCCGAGGCCGACGATGCCGCTCAGGAAGTCGACCTGCTTCACGCCGTTATCCGGAAGCACACGATAGACCTTCGCGGTCTGGCTGCCCGCGTCGTCGAGCGTCGCCGTCCGCAATTTCCACGGGTCTCCGAGTCGCTGGCTGAGTCGGCGGGCAACCTCGGACGTGCCGATGAAATCCACGTCCATCGTGACTGACGCGGCGAGCACGCCAGCCGGGCGCACGTCGTAGTGCAGGGCCCAGAAGGCGAGCGACTGACCGCCAACCAGCAGCGCGTTCGCACCGCAGGTCGAAAGAATCAGATCCACCTCGACAGGGGAGAGCGCGACTTCGTGGAGCGGCTGGCTCAAAGCAGGCTGCCGCGCGGCCATCGAACCTTTGCGCGCCGTGCGTCATCTGGACGAATCAGAAACATTTCCCCGCCGGAAACGTCTTGAGACGCGGCGATTCGACGGTCCCGCGCCTGGGATTCGCGCTTCAGTTCGGCCAATCGGGCAGCGGACGGATCCGCCTGCGACCCGCCGATCATGAACGGAATACCCTCGCGGGCGACCACCTGCCGCAAAAACAGGCGGATAGCATCGGACAGTTCGAGACCGCATGCCGACAGCACCGAGACCGCCTGCTCCTTGAGCTCGGAATCGATTCGCGCCCGGACGACACTATCCTTCTTCATAGCCACATTGTAGCTACATTTACGTCAAGATGACGCCTTTCGAAGTGGTGATGGAAGCCGTTCTAGGCGATTGCTTTATCTACGGAATTCCTCCGCGCGGACCCGAGTCGCTTCGGGTGGCCATTGGCGACCCATCGGCCATGGCACTACACCCTGGGCCCTCGGACTCCGCGGCCCGTTTGGCCGATCGCCACGGTCGCTGTTGAGCGCTCAGGGTGAGGGGAACAACCCGTGCCAGAAGGGAGCTTTCGGCACCGCATCGCGTCTCGCAGAGCACCCTGTATGACCTTCTTTTACCATAATATACATTATGCGAAGTTCCATTGTAGGGGCTAAATACAAAGGTCGGGTTCTGGCTACTTAGAAATGTCGTGTTTGGGGTTCGGGTCCACGCTTCCCTCGGAAGCTCAGGGACTTGGGAGGCTGGCCGTGCGCGTGCCCCAGGTGACATTTCCGCAGCACGAGCTTCACCGTCCGCGGGTAATCCAGGCGATCGACGAAGACGATGCGTCGCTGCACGAACTCGCTGGGCGGCGATTCGTTAGTCTGGCGAATTCAATCCCGCGGAAATCCTCGTCCGCCCGTGCGGCGGCTCGCATTCAGAACTCCATTCGGGGGGCTGGGCCTGCCTACGTGCGCTCGACTGATTAGCCGCGCCATGCGCGTCGATGAGATCGCCTGGCGAGCGTCGGCGACGCGCTCGAGCTGACAAGCCACGCCGTCGTGTTCGGACGCGACGGAGCCTACCGGGCGGTCGCTAGACTCCGAGGTGTGACGCCAATTGCCGCCTGAGCGGACCTTGCGGCGGCCAACCAGATGTATTACATTGTAATACATGTCGACTCTGACGCTGCGCGTACCACCCGAACTCGAAAAGGCGCTCGAGAAACAGAGCGCGGAACTCGGCATTTCGAAGAGCGACCTCGCACGCGAGGCATTGCGGCGCTTCCTGCGAGCGACGGAATTTCGAGCGCTTCGGGCCAAGCTCGTCGCGCGCGCGCAGGCCCGAGGCATCCACACCGATGAGGACGTCTTCAAAGCGCTCGACGACGCGTGAGACTCGTCCTCGATACGTCGGTCCTGATCGCCGCGTACATCAGCCGCGCTGGCGTCTGCTCGGAGCTCTATGAGGAAATTCTCCTCCATCACGAGCTTGTGATCTCCGGTTACATCGTCGCGGAGCTTCGCCGGAAGCTGCGCGTGAAGTTCGCTTATCCGGAACCGGATGTCGAAGCGGTTTGCGCATTTCTGCTCACGAGCGCGCAGATGGTGGAGCCCGAAACCTTGCCCTCGGCAGCCTGCCGCGATCCCGCCGATCTGCCGATTCTCGGAACCGCAACGGCCGGCCGCGCTACGCTGCTGGTCACGGTGGATCGCGATTTGCTCGTTCTCGGCGAGTTTCGGGGCATCGCGATCGTCAGGCCCGGGGAGGTCTGGCCGCGCCTCGATACGCCGACGCAGTTCCCGTGAGCTGAGGATCCTGCCGTGACGGAAGCGACATCGCGATCTACGGCCGGCCGAAGCGTCTGGGCCGTTGTCGCCGGATTTCTCGCCGTCGCCGGAAGCTCGGTCGCCACCGACGTCGTGCTAGGGCTCGCCGGACTCCTGCCGACGCCCGGCACGCCCCTGGATCCCTCCATGGCCGTGGTCGCGCTCGGTTACCGAACGCTCTACACCGTGGGTGGTGGCTACCTGACCGCACGCCTGGCCCCCAATCAGCCATTGCGGCACGCGCTGGTCCTCGGACTCATCGGCACGCTCGTGGCAACCGTCGGACTCGTCGTCACCTGGGGCAAGAATCTCGGGCCAGTGTGGTATCCCATCGCCCTCGTCCTCCTCGGCATGCCCAGCGTCTGGCTCGGCGCCCGGTGGCGTGCGCGTGCCGCGTGACCGGCACCCTGCGACCCCGCGACGGGCGCGGACCCTACCCCGGCTCGATCTCACGCGTGATGGTCGTCCTCGGTATCGACGCGGCGTGGACAGCCGGGCAACCGAGCGGCGTCGCCGTACTGCGTCGAGATCGCGAACGCTGGTCGGTGGTCGTGGCCGCCCCGAGCTACGCGAGCTTCGTCCGCGCGTCGTCGATTGAGGACATCGACTGGCACGCGCGTCCCGTGGGATCCGCCCCGGAGCCGGGTGGACTCCTCGAGGCCGCGCGACGCTGGGCACGCGCCGACGTCGACCTCGTCACGGTCGACATGCCCATCGCGACCGAGCCGTTCCGTTCGCGGCGCGCTTCCGATACCGCCGTCACGCGACGGTTCAGCCGCCACGGCTGCGCGACGCACTCACCGAGTGCCGCGCGGCCCGGCGCTCTGGGTCGTCGCTTCTCCGAAGGCTTCGCCGCACTCGGCTATCCAGTCATCACCGCCGCGCCGCACGACGTCGCACGCCGCGGCCTGCTGGAAATCTACCCGCACGTCGCGCTGCTCGAGCTGCTCGGCCGCGCCTACCGTTTCCCCTACAAGGTGTCGCGCAGCGCCCAGTACTGGCCGGGGACCTCGACGACCGACCGCGTGCGCCGTCTCCTCGCGCAGTACCGCACGATCCAGCGGGCGCTCGCCGAACGCCTGGGTGCGATTCCGGTGCCGCTGCCGCGAGCGACAGCGTCACTGACGCTCGCGACGTTGAAGCGCTATGAAGATGCGCTCGACGGGATTCTCGCGGCCTGGGTCGGGGCGCTATACCTTGAGGGCCTCGCGGCGGCGCTCGGTGACGACGTCTCTGCCACGTGGGTGCCGCGAGCGCTGATCGCGGACGACGAGGAAACATCCAAGCGCCCGCGGGAAACGCGGCACCGGCACCGCTGAGCCTCGCGCGCGGCGTGACATAACTTAGGATCGAGCGCGATTGCCGCGCTGCCGCACGAACGAGAAACGCACATTTTCGGCGTGTTCGGCGTTTCCCCGCTTGGCAATACGCGCCGAGTCCCCTAGCCTCCCGTCCCTCGCGCCGGGGCCCCCTTTCAGGGGATCCGGTGCCGGTGCCGAAGAGCGGCGCCAGGGAGCGCCGGGAACGTGATTTGCGGGAGTGGTTCGCCCGTTCGCCTTGCATTGAGGCTTGCCGACGACATGCCCGCCGCCCCGCTCCCGGTCGACGAACTGGCCCGCCTGCGCGAACTGCGCCACTACCAGGTCCTCGACACCCTCCCCGATCCGTCCTTCGACCGTCTGACCCGGCTCGCGAGCCAGATCGCCGGCGTGCCGATCGGCCTCATCAGTCTCACCGACGCGAGCCGCCAGTGGTTCAAGTCCCGCGTGGGGATCGACGTCGCGGAGATCCCGCGCGACTGGGCGCCGTGCGCCCATGTCGTCGCCTGCGGCGAGAGCATCGTCTGCCCGGACATGAGCGCCGACCCGCGCTTCGCCGACAACCCGCTCGTGACCGGGGCGCCGAAGTTCCGCTTCTACGCCGGGCTCGCCCTGCGCACGCCGCGCGGCGCGATCATCGGCACGCTCGCCGTGCTCGACACGAAGCCCGGGGAGCTCACGTCCCTGCAGGTCGAGGGACTGACGACGCTGGCCCAGCAGATCGTCGACGAGCTCGAGCTGCGTACCGCCTACCGCGAGCTCGGCGCGTTGCGCGCGCGTGAGCGCGAGTTCGAGACGCGGCTGCTGCGCGAGCGTTCCGACGAGGCGCAGCGCCTGGCCGCGGAGCTGCACGACGGCGTCGGCCAGGAGCTCGCCGGCATCTCGATTCTGCTCGGCGCGACCATCAACGAGGCGCGCCGGACCGATTCCGCGCTGGTGCCACCGCTCGACGAGATCAGCCGGCTGCTGACCCACGCCATCGACAGCGCCCGGCGCGCGGCCGAGCAGCAGGGCGGCTTCGCGGTCCAGGCCGGCGGGCTTGCCGGCGCCATCGAGCAGTTCGTGCGTCGCATCGACCAGCCCGGCGGCCCGCGCATCGCGCTCGACGCGGCGCCCATTCCCCCGGGCTGCCTCGACGACAGCAGCGCCTATCACCTGCTGCGCATCACGCAGGAGGCCGTGCTGAATGCACGCAAGCACAGCCGCGGCCGCCTGATCCGCGTCAGTTGCGGGCACGACGAGGGCATCGTCCGGGTCGTCGTCCGCGACGACGGCGTGGGCCTGCCGGATGACATCGGCTCACGACCCGGGCTCGGCCGCCACATCATGGCGTACCGCGCCAAGAAGATCGGCGCCACCCTGACCCACGCGAGCAGCGCGGGCGGCGGACTGGCCGTCACCTGCGAGCTGCGCGCCGCGGCACTCGACGAGGACGGCGCGATTCCGCACTGAGGAACTCGCGCTAGAGGTCCTCGACCGGCTGCTCGCGGACGAGGTAGCGGACGAACCCCGCCCGCGCGTACACGCCGAGCGCCGCCGGATGGTCCCAGGGGTCGGTGTGCAGCCAGAGGCGCCTCGCTCCGGTGTTCCACACCGCGGCCAGCGCCGTGCCGAGGAGCCAGGGCCCGAGTCCCCGCCCCTGTGCCTCCGGCACCAGGCCGAAATGCGTGAGCTCGACCTCCGGGAACCGTTCCCGGTCGAACTCGCAGAAGCCGAGCGCACGGCCGCTGCCGTCGCGGAGCACGAAGATCGCGAGGCGACCCGAGTCGAGCAGCGCCGCGAGCACGGCGGGCGCGAGCTTGAGGCGACTGTCCCAGCGCAGCGGCTCGCCGACCGCCCGGTACAGGACGAGGTAGTCGGCCGCGCCGAGCCGCTCGACCGCGATCGCGAGGCCGCGGCCGGACGGCGGGACGGGCGGCGGAAGGGCGGGAGCCGTCGTCAGCTCGAGATAGCTGACCGGCAGGCGCACGGTCGTCATCGGCCTCCTCCGCCCGGGAATCCGCCCCGACCCGGCCATTTTCAGCTATTTTTCCGCCCGCGCCGACCCCGGGGAACGGAGACCTCATGCGCTTCTACATCCTGACGGTCCTGATCCAGGTGGCCCTGGTGGTCCACGTGATCAAGACCGGCCGCAATACGATCTGGATCTATGTCCTCGTGTTCGTGCCGCTGGTGGGTGGACTCGCGTACTTCATCGTCGAGCTCGCCCCGGCGCTGATGGGCTCGCGCACGGCTCGCAGCGCGATGCGCAACGTCCAGCGGGCCGTGGACCCGGATCGCGACCTGAGGCAGGCGAGCGCGAAAGCGGAGGTCACCGACACGGTCGCGGCCAAGGCGAGCCTCGGCGCCGAGCGTGCCCGCCGTGGCGACTTTGCCGGTGCCATCGAGATCTACCGGGCGGGCCTGAAGGGCATCTACGAGCACGACCCGACGCTGCTGCTCGGCCTCGCTACGGCGCAGTTCGAGTCAGGCGACGGCGCTGGCGCCGCCGCGAGCCTCGAGGCGCTCTGGGCGAACAACCCGGACGCCAAGAGCCCGGACTCGCAGCTCCTGTACGCACGCGCGCTCGAGCGGCAAGGCGCCGCCGAGCGTGCCGAGCGCATCTACCGGGTGCTCGCCCCGGGCTATCCGGGTGCCGAGGCGCGGGTCCGCCACGGGCAGCTGCTCCAGTCCCTGGGCCGCGGTGACGAAGCGCGCGCGGCCTTCACCGAGGTGCTGAAGGCGGCGGAACTCGCGCCGCGGCACGTGCGCAAGGCGCAGGCCGAGTGGATCTCCATCGCGCGCCGCGAGCTGGGCCGCGGCTGAGCCACGGATCCCTCACGCCGCCGCAGGCGGCGAACGACCCGAGGAACGATCGCATGTCACGCCGCGCCTTCGCCAGCCTGCTGCTCGCCCTCTCGTGGGCCGCGGCCAGCGCCCCGTCCGCGGGCGATCCGCCCGCCGATGAATGGTTTGCGGGCCGCAAGGGCGATCGCCTCGGTGCGGAGAACCGCCTCGAAACGCACGTCGGACAGGATTTCAGCTCGCTGTTCGTGCCGCGCTCGCCGCTGCTCGGCTTCGTCGGTCGCGACTTCCGCCGGCTGTACATCCGCTTCACGAGCGTCCGGCGCGATCCCGCCGTGCCGGCCGTCTACCACGTCGTCGGCTTCACGTCCGTCCACGGCGCCGCCGCGGGCGAGCCGCCGACGGAGTTCCGCGGGTCGGTCACCGTGACCGCGATCCGCGAATACCCCGAGCTGCACTACGGCGCCGACGGCTGGTACCGGCCCCTCGCACCCCGCGCCGAGGGCGCGCTCCTCGGCCAGTATCGGTTCGAGGAGAGCCGTGACCGGGCAGGCAGTGGCGTCTTCGAGGGCGAGATGGCGCTTTACTGGGTCCTCGATCGGGACGGCACGATGCAGTACGACGACATCCGGCTCGGGTCGAGCGACGGGTACCGCAACAATCAGTACCGGGGCCGCTGGACCTCGTACCGCACCGGAACCTCGAAGCCGGCCCACTGGGGCGAGTACCGCGTGCCGGACTCAGGCGACCTCGACGTCGGCGTCGGCGAGTTCGTCGCCAATCCGAAGTATCGCCAGCAGGGCTGGTAGCGCGCGAGGCGCTACTCGAGGCAGACGATCAGCTTCGCCGAGTGGCTGCGCCAATTGAGCGGGATGATGAACGGTCGCGCGTTCACCGGCGGGCGGAACTTGCCGCCCTCGGTATCGACCACCGACGGCACCGAGATCACGAAGTCCTTTCCGAAGTCCCGCCGGGCATTGCCCGAGATCGTGTTCGCGACCTCGCCGATCAGGTCCTTCATGTTCGTTTCGCTGGTATCGGTCTCGTTCATCCGCATCAGCAGCACCATCAGCATGGAGCGCGGCGCGGTGAAGCACACCGCTCCCTTGCGACGCCCCGAGATCGCGATGACGCCGGTGTACTCGTGCACCGCCGGCGTGCCGCCGTCGGTGATCAGGTACGGCGACCCGACCGCGACGGGCTGCCGCGCCGAGACCGCGAAGTAGTGCATCGCGCCGTCGACGAAGGTCTTGATCTCGGCTTCGGTCAGCACGTCAGGCGTCCTGCAGGAGCTCCGCCAGCGCATCGTTGAGCTGGCGGTCCGTGAAGGGTTTACAGAGGAAGCCGTTCGCGCCCTTGCGAATGGCCTCGACCGCAGTGGCCTTGTCGGCGAGCGCCGAGACCACGAGGATCAGGAGCTCGGGCTTGCGCGCGACCAGGTGCTCGACGCACTCGATGCCGTCCATCTCCGGCATCGTCAGGTCCATGGTCACGACGTCGGGCTGGGTCTGCTCGAACAGCTCGATCGCCTCGCGGCCGTTCGCCGCCGAGCCGACCACGCGCAGCCGCTCGATCTGCTGCGAGCGCTCGATGCGGCGGCGGATGATGTTCGAGTCGTCGACGATCATCAGTTTCAGGGGTCGGACGGCATTCATGCGCGTTGTTCTCGTTCTATTCCGCTTCCCGGATCAGGCGACGTTCTCGGCCACCTGCGCCGGCAGGACGATCGTGAACCGCGTGTAGCGCCCCTCGCCCGTCGACACGCCGACCCGGCCGTTCAGCTCGCGCACGAGCTCGGCGATCACGTTCATGCCGATGCCGCGGCCTGCGTCCTCGTCGGCGACCTCCTGCGTCGAGAAGCCGGAGCGGAACAGCAGCGACAACAGCTGCTTCGACTCGAGCCGCGCCGCGTCCTCGCTCGTCAGGATGCCGCGGGCCACCGCCGCCTCGCGCACGCGGCGCAGGCTGATGCCGGCGCCGTCGTCCTCGACCACGAGCCGGAAGCCGTTCGGGCCCTCGCTCTGGAACGAGACCTTGACCGAGCCGACCGCCGCCTTGCCGGAGCGCTCGCGGAAGTCCGGCGCCTCGATGCCGTGCACGAGCGCATTGCGGACCGCCTGCACGGTGATGTCCTTGACGGCCTTGCGGTAGCCCGCCGGCACCTCGGCGAGGCCCTCGGTCACGATCCGCACGAGCTTGCCGCGATCGCGGCCGATGTTCTCGCCGAGCTGCGTCAACGTCTGGCTGATCGGGTCGACCGCCGCCTGGATCTGGATCGGCGTCGGCGCGCCGCCCCCACCCACCGCACGGACGGGCGCGGCCGCGGGTGCCTCGTCCGCCTCCTCGTCGGCGGCCGCGGGTGCGCCCTGGTGCAGCTGGCCGAGCCGCTGCACGAGGTCGCCGATCGAGGCCAGGTGCGTGAACAGGTCGTCGAGCTTCACGACCAGCGGCAGGAAGTCGGCACCCGACAGCTGCTGCTTCTCGCGCGCCTCCTTGAGCGCGTCCTCGAACTCGTGGGCACGCGTCTCGACGGTGCCGAGCCCGAGCGCCGCAGCCTCGCCCTTGATCGAGTGGATCTGCCGGAAGATGCTGTCGAGCTTGCGGCGGAACGCGCTTTCCTCGCGCGCCGGCTCACGCAGCATCGCGTTGACCATCTTCATCGCCGCGTCGGAGTCGCTCAGGAACGAGCGCAGCTGGCGCGGGTTGATGTGCAGGACGCCGAGCAGCGTGTCGACCTGCGACTGCGCCTTCTCGCGCGACTCGGCGAGCTCGCGCGCGAGCCGCACGCGCTGCGTGACGTCGTTGACGGACACCAGCAGGTTCGCGAGCTTGCCGTCGCTGCGCACGCGGTGGAAGTCGAACTCGAGCCAGCGGGTCTCCTGGCCGGCGCCGGTGTCGAAGCTGACCTCGACCTCCTGCAGCGGGTTGATCGACTTGACCAGGTTCTCCTTGGTGCGCTCGGACCACAGCACCTCGACGAAGCGCTGCGCGGTCTGCAGCGTCTTCTCGGGCACCAGCGGTCGCAGCAGCTCGTCGAAGCTCACCCCGGCGATCGACTCGCGCTTGAAGAGCCGCGCCATCGAGCCGGAGTGGGTCGCGCCGATCTTGCCCTTGCTGTCGAGCAGGAACAGGCCTTCCTTCACCGTCTTCAGGATGTCGTCGGTCTGGCGCTGGGCGTCGGCCAGCAGCTCCGCCTGGCGCCGGCCGGCGACCAGGAAGTAGACCACGCCGACGCCGAGCGCGATCGCACCGACCAGCGCCGCGAGCATCAGGAGGCGCAGGTAGCTCGACAGCTGCGTGGACTCGGCCTCGAGCGAGCTCGAGACCTTGGTGAGCGCCGCGGTCACGACCGGACCCTGCTTGCGCGCGGTCACGATCGCCTTGCGCGCCTCCTGCGCGAGCGCCTTGCCCGCCGCGTTCAGCTGCACGCCGGCGGCCTCGCTGTCCGCATAGGGCACGCCCTGGAAGGCCGCGATCGGCACCAGCGCCTTGCGGAAGTCCGTCCAGGCCCGCTCGACCGTGGCGACGTCGGCGCGGAAGGCTTCCGAGCTCTGTACCGCGCGCGCCGCGCTGGTACCGAAGGTGCCGGCCGTCGCGGGATCAGCGGCCAGCGTGCGCAGCAGCCCGTCGAGCTCGGCGACGCCATTTCGGACCTCGCTCAACGGCTCGTCGACGTAGCCGAAGCTCTCCAGCCGGTCGCGGACCGAGACGAGCGCGTTCGCGACCACCTCGGCCTGGCGGCGCTGCTCGCTGACGAGCCGCAGCGCCGCGGTCGCATCATCGAGCCGGCCGGCGAGCCGGAAGCCGGGCAGCAGCACCGCGAGGGCGAACAGCACGAGCGCCGCGCCGAGGAACGCGGGGCTGCGCTGCGAACGCGACCAGTTGAGGTTGGCTTTCATCAGGACTTACTCCGCTCTGGCGGTGCAGCGCCCGCGGCAGCGAGCGCTTCGAGAAAGGCGGCGGCCGAGGCCGGCCGGTCGGGGGGACGCTTCGCCAGCAGGCTGTCGAGCAGCGGCTGATAGCGCGCGTATGGCTTCGGCAGCCTTGGCGGCCGCGCGCGCAGGTGCAGCGCCAGGATCTCCGGCACCGTCTCGGCGTTGAACGGCAGCGAGCCGGTCAGCAGCTCGTAGAAGAGCACGCCGAGCGCGTACAGGTCGCAGCGGTGGTCGGGCGGCAGGCCCTCGATCTGCTCCGGCGCCATGTAGGACGGGCTGCCGACGCGCACGTTGCGCGCGGTCACCGCCGAGTCGCGCAGCGCCGGCCGCGCGAGCCCGAAGTCGATCAGCGCCAGCGAGTCGTCGGCGCGCAGCATCACGTTCGAGGGCTTGAGGTCGCGGTGGACGAAGCCGGCCTCGTGGATCGCGCCGAGCGCCTCGGCGACCTGGCGCACGTAGCCGAGCGTCTCGGCCTCGGCCAGCGGGTGCGCGAGGCGGGCCTTCAGGCTGCCGCACGGGAAGTACTCGAGCGCGAGCCAGTGGCACTCGTCGGTGATGCCGAAGTCGTAGACGTAGGCGATCGATCGGTGGTTCATCTGCGACAGCAGCCGGCACTCGCGCAGGAAGCGCTCCCGCTCGACGTCCGAGAACCCGTCGACCGCGCGGTGCCGGTGGATCTTGAGCACGACCGACTCGCTGACCTCCTCGCTGGTGGCGAGGAACAGCAGCGCGCGGTTCGAGCGGCACAGCTCCTTGATCGGCTTGTAGCCGACGATGGTCGGCAGCTCGGACTCGGCGGGCGGCACCGGCGTCGCGACCGACACCTTTGGCAGCGGCGCGTGCGCCTTGAGTGCACGCACCAGCTCCGGGAAGTCCACCGTGTGCAGCGGCCAGTAGTCGATCGCGCCCGCGCGCAGCGCATCGATCGCGCTGCGCTCGTGGCCGCCGCGGCCGAGCACGGTCACCGGCAGCGTCCGGGAGATCGCCCGCAGCTCGCCGACCAGCGTCAGCGGCGACGGCGCCCCGGGCACGCCGGCGAGGTCGAGGATCAGGATGACGCCGGCGTACTCCTTGAGCTTCGAGTCGAGGTCGATCACCCCGCGCAGGCTCGCGGTGTTGAACGTGACGCCGGCCCAGTGCGGCGACAGCAGGTCCGCGAGGTGCAGCCGGATCGCGACGTCGTCGCCGGCAATCAGCAGTCGCTGGCCCGGGCCGCTCGCGGCGACCGGCGCCGCCGGGGGCACGACGGTCGCCGGCACGGCCGGTGCGGCCTCGCTTCCGGTGACGACGGCGGTCGCGGGCTGGCTCACTTGCGGCTGCCGAGCGTGAAGCGCAGCTTGAGGGTCGTCGGCTGGGCGATCGGCGTGCCGTCGGCGGTCATGGCCGGCGTGAAGCGCGCGCGCCGGATCGCGTTCAGCGCCGCGGCATCGAAGGTACCGGCCGGCTGCGCCGCGGCCACGCGCAGGTTCTCGGCGACGCCGGCGGTGTTGACGTCGAAGTGCACCTCGACCCAGCCCTCGACGCCCGCCGCGGCTGCGCGCTCGGGGTAGTCGAGCGTCAGCGCCTTGGTGAGCTTCGGCGGCGTCGCCGCGACCGGGCCGGCGGCCACGGGCGCCGCAGCCGCGGTGGCCGCCTTGGCCTCGGCGTCGGCGGCCGCCTTGGCGTCCGCCTCCGCGCGGGCACGCGCCTGCTCCCGTCCGCGGTCGAGCTCGCGCTGCAGCGACTGCGCCTGCGCGGCGAACGCACCGCCATCGACCGTGCGCAGCTCGGCCAGCAGCGCCTCGTAGTCGGCGGTCGCACCGCGGCCGTAGGCGGCGCGCGCATCGGCCGCGAGCCGCTTGGCATAGGCGTCATAGAGGTGCGCGAGGGTGTCCGCCGCCCCCGCCCCGCCGCGCTCCTGCAACTGGCGCAGGTAGCCGCGCGCGCTGTCATTGGCGGGGTCGAGCAGCCGGCCCTGCGTGATGCGCACCTGGGCGAGGTGCGCGAGGTCGGCGACCTGCGCCGCCGCCTCGCGACGCGCGGCATCGGCGCGCAGCGCCGCGATCTGGTCGGCCGGCAGCGCGCCGGTCTTCTCGGCCTGGCTCAGCAGTGCCGCGGCCCGCGCGAACGCGTTCGCCGCGAGCGCCGCCTGAACCTGCGCCGCGGACAGCTCCTTCAGGTGCGAGTTCACCTGCTGGTCGAGCGCCGCGAGCCGCGGGTGGTCGGGCTTGACGCTGCGCGCCGCCTCGAGCGAGCGCAGCGCCGACGCGTAGTCCCTGGCGCCGAGCGAGGCGGCGGCGCGCGCGATCAGGAGCTCAGCGATCCGGTCGACGCCCTGGCGGGCCTCGCCGTTCTGAGCGTCGAGCTCGAGCACGGTCTTGTAGTGCAGCAGCGCGTTGTCGGAGGCCGGGTCGATGTAGCGCTTGTCGCGCATCGCGGCGCGGGCGCGCTCGAGCTGCGCCTCGATGTCCTCGCTGGATGCGGTCGGCGCCGGTGCCGCGGCGGGCGCGGCGGTGCCCGGACCGCTGGCCGGCGCGCTGGCGGCGGGCACCGCGGCCGCGGGCGCCGGCGTCTCGCTGCCCTTCGACAGCCAGAGCGCTGCGCCGGCGAGCACCGCGACGGCGACGATGCCGATTCCGATCCACAGGCCCAGCGGTCGCTCGGGTCGCTTGGCCGGGGCGAGCGAGCGCTCCACCGGACGTTCCGCGTCCGCGAGCGACAGACGCGCCGATGATTCCTCGGCGGCGCGTTCGATGATGCTGCGCGCCGTGCCGACGTCGATCGGCAGCAGCACGTGGTCGAAGAGCGCGCGCCGCCGCTCGAGCGCCGCCGCGGCGACCCGCGAGGCCTCGTCGACGATCGCGATCGGCACGAGCGCGGTGCTGTGGGTCTGCAGCGCCTGCACCTCGGCATCGAGGGCACCCCCGCGACCGTCGATCAGCACCACGGCCGGCCGCTCCGCGCTCCACTGCGCGGTGAGCTCGGCCACCGAATCGAACTGGCGCGGCTCGCGCCCGGGCGAGAGTCCGGATACCGGCGTCCACAACGTGTCGTCGGACGTCACCAGCAGGAGCGCGACCCGCGGGGCGTCGCCCGAGGCCAGCAGCTCGGAGCGTTCGGAACGGGCAGCAGACTGCGGCGAGGGTCGCACCTGAGGACTCCTGCGTGTAAGCGACCGGCGCCGTGCCTTGCAGGCACGATGCTGTCGCGGTTACGCCGGATGGTGCTGAGCGCTGCTAAGTCTGGTTGCGGGCCATTTCACAGTTTGGGGGCCGTTCGCGACGCGGGTCGCAATTCCGAGACATATGTCGCATTCGGCCCGCTCAAGGCCCGACGCCGCCGTCCGACGCGCGCGCGCTGCCGACGCGCCGCGCGATCGCCGACGGAACCCATCCCCGCGGCGCCTCTGTCCGTTCGTCGCCCGCACCAGGCGCTCGCCGGGTGCTCTCACGGTCGCCTCGCGACGCCCGCCGGAGCGCGCCGTCGCAGCTCCCGAGGTGTCGGCCGGGTCGTACCGGTCGCGCATCGGCCGGTGTCGCACCGCGACGCGCTTGGGTGTGTGTTGAGCGAATCCACGGTGGCCGCGGACCCGCGCCTCGGAGGCGTCGCGACATCGCCGTCGACGACGGTCGCGGCACGCTGCGCGCCGAGCGGCGCCGTCTCTCGTCCGCGCCGGAGCGCGCGACGATGGACGCCTCGCGTCGCCGGGAACAGGCCTGTGAACCGCGTCACAAACAGACCTAAAGTGATTTCTAGCTTCTCGGAAGATCAGAAGCTTAGAGTTCTTATCGTGCTCTATATCTGAGGTTTCGACGGCTGCGAGCGTGTCAAGGACTCTGCACGTCCGTCACGAAAAAACCCGTTGCTTTTTCATGTAGCCGCACTATAGTCGCTCTAGATGCTTGTCCGGCCGCCGAAATCTGGGTCGGGCAATCTTCAGAAAGCACTTGAGATTCCTTGCGCAAGCTCGCCAAAACGGACTTGCGCCGCGCGTGTCTGACGGGGTTTACACCACAATGAGCGCCTGGGGAAAACTCCACGCCGCCGTGCTTGAATTGGCGAAGTCTTCGCCGATCAAACAACGACTTACGTTTGCCTTCTCGAAACACCTGAGCAACGTCGACGCGACCCAGTTGCCCGCGACGCTACGCCCGGAGTTCCTGGAGATCGTGCAGGCCCTCGAGGCCGTCGCGCCCATGCCCGGCGAGTCCCGGGTACAGGCGACCGTGCGCAAGATGAGCGCCGAGGATGCCGACCTCTATGCGGCACGGATCGTGGTGCTGTTCGGCGAGGTCGCCCGCGCGAGCACGCTGCGGGCCGTCGAGACCGATGCCGTGATCGAGGTGCCGGCCGCGCGGCTCGATCGCCTCAGCGAAGAGGCCCGCTCGGTGGTGCCGCTGCTGTACGCGGCCGAGGCCTGAGCCCCGCGACGCTCAGTCGAGCTTGAACTCGATCGTGTCCCAGCGCGCCGTCTCTTCGTGACGCGCCTGGCGGCGCAGCGCCGCCGTCAACGCCCGCTCATCCCAGTCGACGCTCTCGTCCGCGAGCGACAGCATCGCCTTCGAGATCGCGCCAGTGCCGCCGAAGCTGGTCAGCAGGATGACCGGCTTGTCGGCGGCCTTGGCGAAGTTCGCCTGGAACTCGATCAGCTCCGGCGCGCGGCGGTGGTGTGAGGCGAGCAGGATCACCGCCTCGGCCGGCGCGATCTGCTGGCGCAGCTCCTCGCGCTCCGCCTCCTTGCCCCCCGGCGGACGGCGCTCGGGCTTGCTGGAGTTCGCGTAGTAGAAGTTGCGGGAATTCTCCAGGAACTCGAACACCCGCTGGTAGTCGTCGTCCGCCTCCCAATGGTGGCTGACGAAAATGCGGATCGGATTGTGCTGCGAAACCATCGCGATACCCTCCGCGGCGTGACGAGTTTAGCGCACGATCCGAGCCCCAACACGCTAGAATCCCGGGCCGGCGCGCCGTCCCCCCGGCGTCCGGGCCAACATGCGAATCCTGCTGTACAACATCCGCTACGCCACCGGCACCGGCCCGGCGTTCCACCTGCCGTTGCCTGGTGCCGGCTACCTGCGCAGCAACCGCCAGGTCCTCACCGACATCACGCAGTTCGTCAAGAGCGAGGACCCCGACATCGTCGGCCTCGTCGAGGTCGACACGGGCTCGATCCGCACCGGCATGGTGAACCAGGCCGAGTTCATGGCGCAGGAGCTCGGCCACTACTCGATCTACGAGTGCAAGTACGGCGCCGAGTCGATCAACACGCTGGTGCCGATCGTGCGCAAGCAGGCGAACGCGTTCCTCGCGGCGCCGCGCGTGCACGGCGAGCGCTTCCACTACTTCGACACCGGCATCAAGCGCCTGATCATCGAGCTCGAGCTCGAGGACGCGGTGATCTTCCTCGTGCACCTGTCGCTGAAGTACCGGCACCGCCAGGCGCAGCTGCGCACGCTGCACGAGCTGGTGCGCGGCTCGGCGAAGCCGGTGCTGCTGGCGGGTGACTTCAACACCTTCTGGGGCGATCACGAGATCTACCTGTTCATGCAGGCCGCCGGCCTCAAGAGCGCCAACACCGCGAGCCTGCCCTCGTATCCGAGCCACAACCCGCGCCGCGAGCTCGACTTCATCCTCTACGGCGAGGGCATCGAGGTGACCGACTTCCGCGTGCCGGCGGTGCGCTACTCCGACCACCTGCCGCTGGTCTGCGATTTCGAGGTACGCGCGCGCGCCGCTTCGGCCGCCGCCTGAACGCCCGGGGGACGACGATGGCGGACGAGCACAAGCCGGCCACGCACTGGAGCTGGTCGATCGACGCGGACGGCATCGGCTGGCTCGGCGCGGACCGCGCCGGCGCCTCGACCAACACGCTGTCGCGCGAGGTCCTCGAGGAGCTCGACGCGCTGCTCGGCACCATCGAGCGCGCGGCGCCGCGCGCGCTGGTGCTGTTCTCGGCCAAGAAAAACGGCTTCGTCGCCGGCGCCGACATCAGCGAGTTCACCAAGATCACGAATGCCGAGCAGGGCTATGCGCTCGTGCGCGCCGGGCAGACGGTGTTCGACCGGCTCGAGCGCCTGCCCTGCCCGACGGTCGCGGCGATCCACGGCTTCGCGCTCGGCGGCGGCCTCGAGCTCGCCCTCGCCTGCCGCTATCGGGTCGCGGCGGACGACGAGCGCACCAGCCTCGGCCTGCCGGAGGTCCAGCTCGGGCTGCATCCCGGATTCGGCGGCACGGTCCGCGCGCCGCGGCTGATCGGCGGGCGCGCCGCGCTCGACCTGATGCTGACCGGCAGGCCGCTGCGCGCACGCCGCGCGCTCGACAGCGGCCTCGTCGACCGGCTCGCGCCGCCCGACGGCCTCAAGGCCGCCGCCGCGGCGCTCGCCCGCGAGGCGCCGCCGCGGCGTCGCGCGCCGTTCCTCGACCGCGTGCTGGCCCTCGGCCCGCTGCGCGGCATCGTCGCCGGCCAGGCACGCGCGCAGGTCGCGCGGCGCGCGCGCCCGGAGCACTACCCGGCGCCGTACGCGATCATCGACCTGTGGCAGCGCCACGGCGCCGCCGGGGCGGCGGCCTACGAGGCCGAGGCGCGCTCGTTCTCGACGATCTGCCTCAGCGAGGCCTCGCGCAGCCTGGTGCGCGTGTTCTTCCTGCAGGATCGCCTCAAGGGACTCGGCGGCAAGGATGCGGCGCGCGCCGAGCGCGTGCACGTGGTCGGCGCCGGCGTGATGGGCGGCGACATCGCGGCTTGGTGCGCCGAGCGCGGCCTCACGGTCACGCTGCAGGACCGCTCGCTCGAGTACGTCACGCCGGCGCTCGAGCGCGCCCGCGCCGGCTTCGAGAAGCGCGCCAAGACCCCGGCCGCAGCCGCCGCGAGCGTCGCGCGCCTGACGGCCGACGTTCCGGGCCAGGGTGCGGCCGCGGCCGACGTCGTGATCGAGGCGATCTACGAGAACGTCGAGGCCAAGCAGGCGCTGTACGCGAGCCTCGAGCCGCGCCTGAAGCCGGGTGCGCTGCTCGCGACCAACACCTCGAGCCTGATGCTCGAGACGCTCGCGGCCAAGCTCGCCGACCCGCGCCGGCTCGCGGGGCTGCACTTCTTCAACCCGGTCGCGAAGATGCCGCTCGTGGAGATCATCCACGGCGAGTCGACCGACCCGGCCGCGGTCAAGGCGGCGCTCGCCTTCGCGCGGCGCATCGACAAGCTGCCGCTGCCGTGCCGCAGCGCGCCGGGCTTCGTCGTCAACCGCATCCTGTTCCCGTACCTGACCGAGGCAATGCTGGCCGCGCAGGAAGGCGTGCCGCTCGCGGTGATCGACGCGGCGGCGCTCGCCTTCGGCATGCCGCAGGGCCCGATCGAGCTCGCCGACACCGTCGGACTCGACGTCGCGCAGCACGTCGGCGAGGTGCTGTCCACGGCCTTCGGCACGCCGCGCCCCGACATCCTCGCGCCGCTGCTCGCGGCGAAAAAGCTCGGGCGCAAGTCCGGCGAGGGGTTCTACGTCTGGCGCGACGGCAAGCCGGTCAAGCCGGCCGCGACCGGCGCTGCCCCGGCGGATCTCGAGGACCGGCTGATCCTGCCGATGGTCAACGAGGCAGCGGCCTGCCTGCGCGCGGGCATCGTCGCCGACGAAGACCTGCTCGATGCGGGCGTGATCTTCGGCACCGGCTTCGCACCGTTCCGCGGCGGACCGATTCACTACGCGCGGCGCCGCGGCATCGGCGAGGTGGTCGCACGGCTCGAGTCGCTCGCGGGCCGCTACGGCCCGAGGTTCCGGCCGGATCCGCACTGGTCGACGCTGCGCGGCTAGCCGCGCCGGCCGTTCCGGCCGGCCGTGCTACCATCCCCCGTCACCCGGGGAAACGGCCGAAGAATGGAGAACGAAGCGCTCGCCCCCGAACTGCTCAGGACCTTCACGCCGCTCGATGGCTTCAAGAAGGAGAACCTGGCCGCGCTCGCCCGCAAGACCTCGCTGAAGGACCTGTCGGCGGGCCGGACGCTGTTCCGCGAGGGCGACACCGACAAGCGCACCTACTACCTCGTGCGCGGCGAGGTCGAGCTGCGCGCCGGCGATGCGCTGGTGGCGGTGATCCGCGCCGGCACCGTCGAGGCCCGCAATCCGCTCGCCCCGGGCATGCCGCGCCGCTTCACGGCGCGCGCCTCGACCGACCTCGAGTACCTCGCGGTCGACAGCGACCTGCTCGACGTGCTGCTGACCTGGGACCAGACCGGCAGCTACGAGGTCAGCGAGCTCAATCCCGAACAGCCGGTCGCCGATGGCGACTGGATGACGACGCTGCTGCACACCAAGGCCTTCCACCGCATCCCGCCCTCGAACCTGCAGGCGATCTTCATGCGCATGCAGCGGGTCGGCTACCGCGCCGGCGAGGTGGTGATCAAGCAGGGCGACGAGGGCGACTACTTCTACGCGATCACCTCCGGCCGCTGCGTGGTGACGCGCGAGACGCCGCTGAACCGCGAGGGCATCAAGCTCGCCGAGCTCGGCCCGGGCGACACCTTCGGCGAGGAGGCGCTGATCTCGGAGGCGAAGCGCAATGCGACCGTCGCGATGCTGACCGACGGCTCGCTGATGCGCCTCAACAAGGCCGACTTCAATACGCTGCTGAACGAGCCGATGCTGCACTGGATCGGCTACGAGGACGCGGTCGGCCAGGTCGAGGGCGCCGGTGCGCGCTGGCTCGACGTGCGCCTGCCGTCCGAGTTCGACACCTGGCACCTGCCGGGCGCGGTCAACGTGCCGCTCTACTTCCTGCGCCTCAAGCTGAAGCAGCTCGACCCGAAGCTGCAGTACATCGTCGTCTGCGACACCGGCCGGCGCAGCTCGGCCGGTGCGTTCATCCTGAACGAGCGCGGCTACAACGCCATGGTGCTGAAAGGCGGCCTGACCGCGGCCGAGATCGCCCGCCGCGGCTGATGCGCCCGAGGCGCTCCGTGGCGCCAACGAGACCTGGCTCACACTTCGCGCGAATCGCGCGCCCCAACGCTTAACTTAAGGCTCTAACGGCCGCTGATTCCCGGCGTGTTCCCGCCCCCGGTGAGCGGTCCGATGCCTGGCTCCCTGCTGACGTCCCTCCGGCGACTCGCGTGCGCCGCGCTCGCTGCCGTCGTGCTCGCCACGACCGGCGCCGCGGCCGCGGCGCTGCCCGGCGTGGCGGGCCTCGCCGACCTGCCGCAGCGCTGGCGCGACGACGATGGCCGCGAGCTCGTGCTGGCCGCCCTGGCCGGCGAGCGCGTGATCCTGACGATGGCCTACGCAACCTGCCATCGCGTCTGCCCGCTGACGATCGATGCGCTCGCGCGGATGCAGCGGCGCCTGGACGAGCGCGGCGAGCACGCCCAGATCGTGGTCGTCGGCTACGACCCCGCCAACGACGACCCGGCCGCCTGGCGCCAGTACCGCCGCAGCCGCCACCTCGACCGCCCGAACTGGCACTTCCTGACCGGCGACGAGGCGAGCACGAACGCGCTCGCCCACGCGCTCGGCTTCGACTACTGGCGCTACGACGAGCACGTGATGCACGAGCTGCGCGCGCTCGTCTTCGACCCCCGCGGCCGGCCCGAGGCCGCGCTCGGCCCCGAGACGCCCGACTGGGCGTCCGCTCTCTGACCTCCACCGCACCCTGCGAGGACCCATGCCCGCCCCGTTCACTCCCCTGCTCCGCGTCCTGGCCCTTGGCCTGGTCCTCGCCGCCGCGCCGGCGCTCGGCGCCGACGGCGAGTCCGCCCAGCTCGCCGAGATGCAGAAGAAGCTCGACAAGAGCCTCGCCATGATCGAGGCGCTCGCCAAGCGTGTACACGAGCTCGAGGCGCGCCAGACCGGCGCGAGCGTCGCCCAGGCCGCACCGGCCCCGGCCGCGACCGAGGCGCCGCGCCTCGAGGCCGTCGAGCAGCGCGTGCAGCAGATCGAGACCGCCAACGCCGCGCGTCGCGGTGACGACACCTCGCTGCCGATCCACGGCTTCGCGGACGTCGGCGCCGGCACCGCCAACCCGTTCACCAACGAGCTCAAGGGCGCGTATGTCGGCAACCTCGACCTCTACCTGACGCCGAAGCTCGGCGAGCACACGCTGTCGCTGTTCGAGCTCAACTTCGAGGTCGGCACCGACGGCGCGGTCGGCGTCGACCTCGAGCGCGCGCAGGTGGGCTACCAGTTCAGTGACGCCGCCACCGTCTGGCTCGGCCGCTTCCACACGCCGTTCGGCTACATCAACACGGCGCTGCACCACGGCAACTGGCTCTCGACCGCGGTGCGCCGGCCGAAGTTCGTGCAGTTCGAGGACCAGGGCGGCGTGCTGCCGGCGCACACGGTCGGCGCCTGGCTGACGGGCAGCACGCACGCCGGCGACGGCAAGCTCACGTACGACCTGTACGCCGGCAACGGCCAGGAGATCATCGGCGGCGTGCTCGACATGCGCAATGCCGGTACCGTGCACGGCAACCCGATGGTCGGGGGCCGGCTCGGCTACAAGTTCGCCGGCGCGCTCGACGGCCTGACGGTCGGCGTGCACGGCTTCGTCGACAAGGTCTCCGACGATCAGCAGCCGGCTGACCTCACCCGGGTGCGCATGCTCGGCGCCTACGCCGTCTACGACACCGACACCTGGGAGCACATCGCGGAGTTCTACGCCTTCGACAACGAGAGCCTGGCGGGCGGGACCGGCACGCATCGCAGCGAAGCTGGGTTCGTGCAGCTCGCCTACCGCCTGCCGCGCGGCGCGGTCTACGGGCGCTACGAGCGCGCCTCGCTGCAGCAGTCGGATCCATACTTCGCGCAGATGACCTCGGTCGACAGCGGCGCCTCGTACTATCGGACGGCGGTGGGCCTGCGCTTCGACGTCGACCTGAAGACGGCGCTCAAGCTCGAGCTTGCCAACACCCACACCACGGACCGGCTGGTCAACGACTACAACGAAGCGATGGTGCAGTATGCGATCCGCTTCTGACGCCGCGCCGGCACGCCTGCCGGGCAAAGCACGCCTCGCGCTCCTGCTCGCGGCGCTGACGCTCGCCGCGGGCGCGGCCCGCGCCGAGGACCTGTACGTGATCTGCAACAGCGGCGTCTCGCTGCAGGCAGCCGACGTACGCGACGTGTTCATCGGCGAGAAGGGCTTCGCGGGCTCGGTCAAGCTCGCGCCGGCCGACAATGCCTCGGCGCAGGCGGGCTTCCTCGCCCGGGCGCTCAAGCTCGACGCGCTCAAGTACTCCGGCATCTGGACCAAGAAGTCCTTCCGCGACGGCGCGAACCCGCCGCCCGTCAAGGCGAGCGATGCCGAGGCGGTCGCCTACGTGCGCCAGACCCCCGGGGGCTGCAGCTACGTGACCACGGCGCCCGGCGCGGGCGTCACCGTGGTCGCTAAGCTCTGAGCGCCGCCCGACCCGCCATGCCAGCGACCGACACCCACGGCCACGCCAACCGGCTGGTCGCACTGCAGTTCCTCGCAGTGGCCCTGCCGCTCGTGATCGTGCTGTGCGCACAGACGGTGCTCGACGGCCGGCGCGCCGCCGACCTCGAGAGCGCCCGCCCGCTGCGGGTGCTCGCCGAGGCCGCGCGCGCCGAGTACCGCAGCTTCATGAGCGGCGTCACCGACGCGGTCGACTCCGGCAGCCTGAACGGCGCCGCGGTCGAGGCGCTGCGCACCGCCGCCGCCCGCCTCGGCGAGCTCGGTGCCCGCGGCGCCGACCCCGCGGTCATGGGCGAGGCAGTCCCGCACCTGCAGGCGCTCGCCACCCGCCTCGGCCCGGGGGCGGACCTCGCGGCTCTGATGCAGGTCCGCGACGCGGTGCGCGCCGCCGACAAGGAGACGCGCGCCATCGCCGAGGAGTTCGACCTGCGCGATGCCGCCGTGATGCAGGCGGCGACCCGCAGCGCCCGGCTGCAGCGCATCGGCGTGATCGTCGCGGTGCTGGTCACCGCGGTGCTCACCATCGTCTTCGTCCGCGCCTCGCAGCGACGCCTCGCCCGCCGACTCGCCGAGGAACGGCGCACCGCCGACGAGGGCCTGCGGCTGCGCAACGCGCTCGACAACTGCTCGGCCGGCATCATGGTCGTCGATCCCGACGGCACGATCGCCTACGCGAACCGCTCGCTCGGCACGCAGCTCGCGGGCGCACTGCCGGCGCTGCTCGCCGCACGCCCGGCCGGCGGGCTCGAGGGGCTGTCGCTCGCGCAGGTGGCCGGACCCGCGCACGCGGCGCTGGCCGCGGGACGCGAGGCGGAGTTCGCGCTCGGCGGTCACACCTTCCGGGTCGCAAGCGACGCGGTGCGCGGTGCCGACGGCACCAGCGTCGGGCACGTGCTCGAGTGGCAGGACCGCACGCTGATGCTGTCGATCGAGCAGGAAGTGCAGTCGATCGTGCGCGCCGCCCTCGAGGGCGACCTGACGCGGCGCATCGACCTCGCCGGCAAGACCGGCTTCTTCCAGGCGCTCGCCGAGGCGATGAACGAGCTGCTCGAGATCAACGCGCGGGTCATCGCCGATGCCACGCGCATGTTCGCGGCGCTGGCGCGCGGCGACGTCGGCGAGCGCGTCACCGCCGAGTATCGCGGCGCCTTCGCCGCGCTCAAGGGCGACGCCAACGCGACCATGACCAAGCTCACCGAGATCGTCGAGGCGATCCGCCGCAACAGCGACGACGTCGCGCGCGGCGCGCGCGAGGTCGCCGCCGGCAGCCGCGACGTCAGCGAGCGCACCAGCGCGCAGGCCGCGAGCCTGCAGCAGACCGCCAGCAACATGGAGCGCATGGCGACCACCGTGCGCGAGACCTCGGCCAACGCCCAGCACGCGAGCCAGCTCGCGAGTGCCGCGCGCGGCGAGGCCGAGCGCGGCGCCGAGATCGTGCGCTCGGCGGTGGCGGCGATGGACGGCATTCACGCCACCAGCCGCCGGATCACCGACATCATCAGCGTCATCGACGAGATCGCCTTCCAGACCAACCTGCTCGCGCTCAACGCCGCGGTCGAGGCGGCGCGCGCCGGCGACCAGGGCCGTGGCTTCGCGGTGGTGGCGAGCGAGGTGCGCAGCCTCGCCGGCCGCAGCGCGAGCGCCGCCCGCGAGATCAAGGACCTGATCCTGGCGAGCGGCCGGCAGGTCGACGACGGCCGCGAGTCGGTGCGCCGCTCGGGTGCCGCGCTCGAGGAGATCGTGTCGAGCATCAAGAAGGTCAGCGACCTCAACAACGAGATCGCGGCCACGAGCCACGAGCAGGCGAGCGGCGTCGACGCCGTGAACGGGGCGGTCGGCGCGATGGATGCCGCGACGCAGCAAAACGCCGAGCGGGTCGGAGCGGCCGCGCACTCGAGCGCCGCCATGGTGGGGATCGCCGAGGAGCTGCTCGCCCTCGTGTCGTTCTTCCGGGTCGCGGACGTGACCGAGGCCGCCACCCGGCCGTCCGGACGCGCCCGGCGCGAGGCGAATGGCTGAGGCGAGGCCCGGGCCGGCGGGCCCGCGCTACACCGTGTGGGTCGGTGTTGTTAAATATCAATCAGTTATCAGTGTTTTGTAATCCCTTGTAAGCACTCACGCTAGTCGAGCGGTAGCCCAAAGCACAATCTGTGTGCTGGCTGCACTGTCCCGCCTTGCTAGGAACGGCCACCGCGTCGCGGGTGCCCTGCCCGATCCCCGAGCCGCCAACGGCGCCTAGAATCTGGGGAGGACCACGGACGGCCGATCCTCCGACCGACGCGCTACCATCCGTCCATGGACGACTCAGATCGGCGCAGGTGGATCGTACCTGGCGGCTCGACCATCCTGCCGACCACGCCCGGTCTGCACGGCCTAGAGCCGTCGGCGCTACCTTCTCAGCTCCAGCGCATTCCAGGCGTCTCGTCCTACTACGCGAGCGTCCACTCGGCCCCGATGCTGCTTCCGAACGGCGTCAGACTCGGCGGCGATCTGCTGGTGGCTAGATCCGCTGACGGGATGACGAAGCACTACCTGTACGGTTTCGGCACCAACTCGGCCGGCCAGCCGGTGATCGCCGGGCCGCACAAGGACTTCGAGGGCCACCACGTCAGCTCAGGGCAGACGTTTGCCGTAAATTCGATGTTCGCGCAGTCGCCGTTCCGCAAGTCGAATTGAGTAGTGCGGCCGCATGTTTGATCCGAAACTCACTGACTGGCGCGCGCAGTACGACCGCATGGCGCGTGGCTTCGACAAGCTCGCCTGCGACTACCGCAGCTCGGTCGAGTATCAAGATGACTTGATGCACTTCCTGCAGGACGCATGGCACCTGAAGGACTGGGTACGAAACGACGCGACATTACCGGAGGCGCTGCGACAGGCACTTGTTGCCGACGTCGAAGCGGACAATGCGCTGCGCATTGTCGCCGACCTCGCCAACGCGTCGAAACACCTCACGCTTGACCGGCATGTCCGCGAAGGCGCGAAGGCGACTGGGAACGACGTAAACATCAACCTCGGCGGCGGTCCCGCGAAGATTGAATATCGGATTGAGTTAGACGACGGCCGCAAGCTCACCGGCCGCGATGTTGTGGCTGGTGCACGCGCCGCATGGGAAACGTTGCTGCGAAAGCACCGGCTGCCATAGATGGCCTACTAGCCGCAAGCCCCCAGCCGCGATCGCAGCTCTGCTGGCCCGGGGCGTTCAGGTGTCGAGGTGACGGGTCGCGTCTTACTTCCGGTCAAGCAGATTGAAGGCGGTGATTGGGCTGAAATCTGCGCTCACGCTCCACAGCATACTTGCAGCATCGTTGGCGAGACGGTGCACCCGGGAAAAAAGAACTTCTCCTTCATCGGCGGCCACAGGGTCCGCCCGTACAAGTTCAAGAAGAACGTTCACTTCCGCCTGCCCGACGGAACAACGCTCGACATTTCCGGAGTTGCACCGGCGCTACCGCCGAGGCGCCAAGTCAATCCACGGTAGCCGCGTTCCCGTAATCTGCTTTCGAGCTAGCTTCGAGGCGATGCGGCTGCGAACGCGTTCATCATCCAGTCGGTGGCCGCTTGCAGTCGTTCCTTCTTGAGTAGAAGCGCCCAGTCGCGCACTTCGCCTACTTCGATCACTACGCTGTCCACGCCAGGGGCCACGCCCACGAGCATGGCCCTCAGACTGGTCGCGGTAGTTTGCCCGTCCTTCGTCGCCACAAGAAACGAATCCCGCGTGTGATGAAACCAGGCGGCGCCAAGGGCCTGCAGCCCGAGAATGTAGTTCTTCTGCTGCTCGTCCGTAAGCGCGCCCGCCATCACAATGAATCGACGTTCGGAGTCGAAATTCACGGCTCTGCCCCCTTCTGAGGCGCATGGCTTGAAGCCTCTCCTTGCTCCGACGCGTCCGGAAGCAATTTGGTCAACTTCATGCCTGACCGATCGTCTCCCAGAAGGCCGCGCTCGATAGCCATCTTCCCCAGAGTGAAGCTTTCGGATCGAAGCGCATCGCGGTCATTCACAAGCAAGTAGATAAATGAACCTAAACCGACAATGACAGTCGCGACCCAGGAGAGGCCAAGAGCAATCTGCAGCCACTCCGGTCCACCAAACCCGTAGCGCAGGCCCCACGCGACTGGTGCTGTAAGAATTGCACACAGCCAGAGCAGCGCCTGGAGTGCAGTCGACTTGCCGCCGCGTTCGGCACTTCCGCCGAGGCGTCCCCAACTACTCGGATCGATATCCACGCTGGCGCTCCCGGCTGTGGCGGGCTCCGTCAGTGATGACCGAAGCCACCGAAGATGCCTCCGAGCACGCCAGCGGCGATTGCTCCGAGGATGACGAGAATGATCATCGCGGGGATGGCCGCGAGAGCCGATTTTACGAACAGCATGACAAGGTTTCCGAAGCTTACATCGAAGTTCACGACGATCACGCGCTGAGTCGAGTCGGTCATTTGCCTGGCGCTCCTCGGATGGCCCATGAATAGCTGTCGTCCCGTGCCGCGGAATCTCACCTTCGCCGTCTACGCTACCGCGAGCAACTCGTCGCCGAAGGCTCGCACAAAGTTGGCGACGCGGTCTGTCTAGCCGAGAAGATCGACATTCCCGTCGCTTTCTCGCCTCACGGTCGGGCGGCCGGGCGCGCCAAGATCGCCGCATGACCGAGCACGAAGAGCGATCCGCTGCGCTGATCACTGTCGCCCGTTCCGACGTCACGCTCGACCATCTGGCGGCGCTCCTCGAGGCGAACCACGGGCTCAGCGCCTACTGCCCTGCCTGCCGCCGGTGGGCCGAGCTCGACCTGCAGAGGCTCGTCGCTGACGGCTACGGCGCGCGCAGGCTGCAGGGGTTCAGGCCGCGCTGCACCCGGTGCGGAGGCCTCGGGAAGGTCCAGGTGCGGCCTCCGACGCCTAGCTGGGGTGGGGCGAACTGGGGAGTAATTCGGTAGACGGTGCGTTAGGACGGGCCGCCGAATACGACGCCAGGCATGGGTGAACTGGACCCTTCGTGAATCGTCAACATGTTCCGAAGGCGCGCATCGCTTTCGGGCTCGTTTGCGCGGAATGACTCGAGCCATTGCTGCACCACCCCGCATGTCTGCTCGCAGTACGTCGGCACGCTGAGCTGCAGTATTCGATTGACCCTGATGCAGTGAAATCCGTCGACTCGGAAGTGAAATTTATCGAGGACCTCACGCTTCCTTTGCGTGGAGATGTTCTCCGATCCCTCGTGAAGCATTGCGCAGCGCAGTGCGTACGCGTCATTCCCGCCAAGAAAGACGTGGTTCGGGACCGGAAAGTTCGGCCGATCTCGGTAGTGGGGGCCCATCCAAGTGTTCCACCACGCGATATAGCGATTGCCGTTGGTCTTTCCGTCGGACGATTCGAGAGCCGCGCAAATATCGGGCATCGCCAAGGTAAGCGCGAGCGCGGTGTACCAGTTCCGGGTTTGAATCGAGCCGCGGATCGACGCGAGCATTCCCTGCAGTGCGTCCATTGAACGTCTCCGTTTAAGCTACCTTGAGCAACTGCTCCTCAAAGAGCCGCACGTAGATATCGTGGCGGCGCTGCCGCGGCGCTCCCTGCCACGACGTCGGTCGGTGCACGAAGACCGCGAACGCTTCGCAGGCCTCGCCCTGGGCGCAGCGCGCGACGTGGCGGCAGGCGTCACAGGGGCCGGGCTCGCGCTCGCGGAGAAGCTCGAAGAGCTCCCTGGCCTCTGCCCTCCTGGCAGCCGCTGCAGCGGCCTGGGTGGCGCGGTGGTGCTCGTTACGGGAGGGCGCGGCGATGAAGGCTGGCTCGGCCTCGGCGTGGCGCATGGCGGCTCCCGGTAGATGTGGCCGATCCTAGCACCCGAGTGCGAGGCCTCGCTGGGGCCGTCAGCACGGCTCAGCTTGCAGTTTGCGTTCCGAGCGTGGGACGTTCCGAGAGTCCGACTACCGCCTTGGGGTCCGCCATGATCGACGACGAACTGCCTCGGCGATCGCCGATGCCTCGAATTCCATACGAAAAGGCTGCTAAGCGACCGTCAGCGTCGCGAGGTTCCGGCCCGCGCCGCGCCGGGTCGCATAGGAACCGACGAAAGACCCGACTGGCGACGACTCGGTAGCCTCGCGACGGCGGCCGCTCGCTCTCGACCTGACGCTCGAAATCGTCGTGCGGGACCGAGGCGACGCGCAGCGCGGTCTTCCGCTGGTGCTCGGATAGCCCTGCGGTTTCGGCGACCTTAGAACGGGTGGGCACCCTCCCGTTCTCATGTCCACTAGCCGGCTCTACGCGCTTCAGCAGCTCACCGCAGCGGCGGATGGCGCGTATTAGTTGACGGCACTCTACGGTGCCTTGCCGCGATAGTTAAACCAGAGACCGACGGCGATCGCGACGACGATAAGTACGAGGAGCCAAGGCCCGGCGTCGATCGTCTTCGCCCCCGCGTCGACGCTCTCCGGGGGCTGCGTAACTCGCCCGTAGCTTCGTGCACACTCCACGGTGTTCCGGTCGGCCATCCTGCACTCAAGGATGCAGGCGGCTATGGCGCTCTCGTCGCTCGTGTACTTCCGACACAGATGCTCGAGCACGCACATGGAACGCGCTTCGCCGATCGGTTTGGAGTCGAGATCGCAGGGTGCGGTCATAGCAGCAGCTTCGCGCGAAACCGCTCGGTTTCCAAGCCCGCGAGCTCGGACAGCTCAAGTGCACCGGTCATGGTTGCGACAGAGCCCACCGCGCAACGAGCGCGGCCACGATCAGCGCCAGTAAGAGCCACGCCAGCTGGTGCGCGCGGCCCCGTCGCATCGGCTCCCCTTCCGGTGCAGACGTCTGCACTGGCGTCGGCTCGTGCGGCTTCGAGGTCATCGTGTAGCTGATACCGGTCCCCGGCAGCCCTACCGTCGCCCGCGTGCCGCGTTTCCCGAACGTCAGCCAGGCGCCCCGGGTACCAACCGACGTTGAGACCCCAGACTTCGACAGGTTGATGCGGACGCCTGGCAGGACGCGGATTCGACGGGAGAAGCGAAAGCCCATCGCCGCTACTTGCCCGTGCCCGTGCAAGTAAACGTCACCGACGCATGGTCGTTCGCTACGATTCCCAATGCCGCGCGCTGCTGTTGCGCGTCCCCTGCCGCGAACGTACCTCCTCGCTTTGCGCACCAGTCAGCGGCGCGCTGTAGTGCCACCGCGCGAGCGTCGAGCCATGACGATGCCGACGCTTGCGTCGCGATATACGTATCGCTTCCGAGCGGTGCGATCTGAACGGGGTAGATAGGCGCGCAGCCGGCCGCGAGGTTCGCGAGCAGCGCGACCGTGGCCAAATACCTAATGCCCATCCGTGGCTGCCCCTTGTGCTGGCGCTCTGGCGAGTCTACGCCCGAGACACGTCACGCCTACTTCGGCCCGCTCGTGTAGCGCGGGTCTGACGGATCGAAGCACATGAAGGCGATCGTCGCCTCGCCGCATCCGCCGTGCAGCGCGCACTCGTGGGCCTCCTCATGCTTCACGAGAATCGCCTTCTGTCGCTGCGCGCAGTAGTCCCCGGCTTCCTTTAGCGCCTGCCATCGAGCCCCGGACGATCCTGAGAGCGCAACGCGAGTCCAGATGCTGTAGGAGTCGGGGCCGGTGCTAAGAACTCCCGTATCCGTACAGCCGACTGCGGCGAGCGCGGGCGAGTTCGCGCGCCTTCACGCACGACAGCACTGGGAAGCCCGGGCGCAATGTCTCGCGCGGCTTTCGGCCATCGGGCTCTCGCAACTGAATGACGAACGATCGTTGCGTCGGCGTCAGCCTCACGCCGAAGCCGACGACGACGTCACCCCAGAGGAAGGTCTGGCCCATCCGTGGCGGCTTGGCTTTCCTGACCGCGTCGTCCGTGAGCCGCATCGTTTTGTGTGTCGGCTCGTCAACTCGTGTACCCAGGAAGGTGAGAACACGGGAGGGAGCGGAGCCGCCTTAGTGGCCTAGATGACGGCTATCCTACTGAACTATCGAAAGAAAGCGAATTAGAACGGATGACGGCGAATAAGGCCTAACTGGCCTTCTATTACATCGTGTGGGTGGGCTTGTCGCCGCCGAGCGCGCCGGCGAGGTAGTTCTCGATCTTCTTCTGGGTGTTGCCGCGGTCCTGCTCGGAGAACTGCACGCCAATGCCCGCGACGCGGCGGCCGGCGACGCCCTTCGGCGTCACCCAGATGACCCGCCCGGCGACCGGCAGCTTCTCCTCCTCGCCCATCAGGTTCAGCAGCATGAACACCTCGTCGCCGAGACGGTAGTTGCTGTTGGTGGGAATGAACAGCCCGCCGTTCTTCACGAACGGCATGTAGGCAAGGTAGAGGGCGCTCTTGTCCTTGATGGTGAGCGTCAGGAGCCCTGGCTTGTTAGTCGGCTGTCGCATCCCGGTCCCAGATCGCCTCAGCCGCGCGTCCGTTGGGCACGCAGCACCTCGAGTTCCCGCGCGAGCCGCAGGAGCACCCGCTCGAACAGCATCGGCACGTTGGCGGGCCCCTTGAGCGCCGCCTGGGCGGCCCGGACATCGTCCAGCACGCCGTACAGGCCTTGAATATGTCGCGTCCGGGCCGCCGCTGGCAAGCCCGGAGTCGCCGGACTGTGATCCGGTGCGGGGGTGGTGAGGCCCCGCCGGATCCGTTCGGTGACCCAGTTCTCGATCCAGCGCAGCCGCTCGGCGGCGCCGCGCTGCTGGCAGCGCTCGGCCAAGCCCACGATGTCCGCATCCGGTCGCGACAGGATCGCCGGCAGTTCCGCCATCTCGCGCTTGAGCCCGGCGGCGTCCGCCGCGGCGAGCGCGAGCGCGGCGAGCGGCGCCCCGGCGGCGAGCGCGAGCGGCGCCGACCAGTCGCCGGCCCCGCCGACCGCGGCGAGCCACGCCTGCGCCACCGCCGGCTCGGGCAGCGGCACCGGGAGCCGCTGGCAGCGGCTCGCGATGGTGGCCGGCAGGCGCTCGGGCCGCGCCACGGTCAGGATCAGCAGCGAGCCGGGGGTCGGCTCCTCGAGCGTCTTCAGCAGGGCGTTGGCGCCATTGACGTTGAGCGCATCCGCCGGGTCGACGATCGCGACCTTGCGCCCGCCGCGCAGGCTCTTCAGGGTGAGCGACGCGATCAGCTCGCGCACGTCGTCGACCGCGATCTGCTTGCGTTCCTCGACGAGGCCGAGGCGCGCGAGATCCGGGTGGGAGTTCGCCTCGAACTGCCGGCACGAGCCGCAGCTGCCGCAGGCGCTCGCGCCCGGCGCCTCGCACAGCGCGAGCCGCGCGATCCAGTCGGCGAGCGCCGCCTTGCCGACGCCGGGCGGCCCCTGCAGCAGCAGCGCGTGCGGCAGCTTGCCGGCCGCGATCGCCTTCGCGACGCGCTCGCGTGCCGGCGCGAGCCACGGTGCCTCCTCGGCGAGGCGGTAGCCGGTCGCGGGTACCGGCGTCACCGCGCGCCCGCCGCCGCTGCCTCGAGCGCCACGCGCACCTCGGCCGCCACCACCTCGGCCGGCCGGTCGGCGTCGACGGTCACGATGCGCCCGGGTGCGCCAGCCGCCAGCGCGAGATAACGCGCGCGCACGCGCTCGAAGAAGGCCTCCTGCTCGGCCTCGAAGCGGTCCGTGCGCCCGGCGCGCGCCCGGGCGCGAGCGAGCGCGGTCGCGACCGGCGCATCGAGCAGCAGCGTCAATCGCGGCTCGAGGCCGCGCTGCGCGAGTGCCGCGAGCGGCGCGATGTCACGGTCCGGCACGCCGCGACCGCCGCCCTGGTACGCGTAGGTCGCGTCGGTGTAGCGGTCACAGAGCACCACCGCGCCGCGCGCGAGCGCCGGCCGGATCAGGTTCTCGGTGTGCACCGCGCGCGCTGCGAACATCAGCAGCAGCTCGGCGCTGGCCGGCACCGGCTCGGCGGCCTCGTGCAGCACCAGCTCGCGGATGCGCTCGGCGAGCGGCGTGCCGCCCGGCTCGCGCGTCGCGACCACCTCGCGGCCCCGGGCGACCAGGTAGTCGCGCGCGAGCGCGAGCTGGGTCGACTTGCCGACGCCCTCGATGCCCTCGAAGGTGACGAACAGGCCCGCGCTCATCGTGCCCTCCGCGCGGCCCGCAGCCGGCCGACGTAGCGCTGCACGGCCGCGTTGTGCTCCTCGAGCGTGCGCGAGAACACGTGGCGGCCGTCGCCGCGGCCGGTCGCGACGAAATAGAGGTCCGCGCTGTCAGCCGGCTGCACCGCCGCCGCGAGCGCCGCCTCGCCCGCCAGCGCGATCGGCGTCGGCGGCAGACCGGCGCGCGTGTAGGTGTTGTATGGGGTGTCGGCCTCGAGATCGCGGTGGTGCAGGCTGCCGTCGTAGGCGCTGCCGAGACCGTAGATCACGGTCGGGTCGGTCTGCAGGCGCATGCCCTGCCGCAGCCGGTTCAGGAAGACCGCGGCGATGTGCGGCCGCTCCTCCGGGTCACCGGTCTCCTTCTCGACGATCGAGGCGAGGATCAGCGCCTCGTACGGCACCGCGAGCGGCAGGTCCGGGCGGCGCCGCTGCCAGGCGTCGGCGAGCCGCTCGCCGAGGCGCGTGTGCGCGAGCTTGAGCACCTCGAGGTCGCTCGTCCCCTTCGCGACCCGGTACGTGTCGGGGAAGAACTGTCCCTCCGCCGCGAAGCCCGGCGAACCGAGCGCGGCCATGAGCCCGGGGTCGGTGACCGAGGTGACGAGGCGCTTCAGCAGCGGGTTCGCGTGCAGTGACTCGAGCGCCTGCGCGGCGGTCCAGCCCTCGACCAGCGTGACCGGGTGCAGCACCACCCGCCCCTCGACGAACTGCTCGAGCAGCGCGAGCGGGCTCGCGCCGGGCGCGAGCGCGTACTCGCCCGCCTGCACCCGCGCGGCACGCCCGTCGCGCCGGGCGAGCCACGCGTAGAGCCGCGGGTGGTCGACCACGCCCAGTTTCGCGAGCGCCTCGGCGAGTCGCGCGAACGGCTCGCCGGGCGCGATCTCGACCACCACCGTCTCGCGCAGGCCCGACAGCGGCGTCCGGTACCAGCGCTCGGCGTAGGCGTAGGCGCCGGCCGCGGCGACGCCGGCCAGCACCAGCAGCGCGAGCAGACCGCCGACCGCGGTGCGCGCCTTCATGCCGCCGCCGCCCGCGCCTGCGCGGCGCGCGTCACCGGCCCGACCGGCAGCGGTCGTCCGTCGACGTTCACTACCGGCCAGACGCCGATCAGCGCGTTCGACACGAAGACCTCGGTCGCCGTCGCGATCTCGGCAGGCTCGACGTCGCGGATCTCGCAGGGCGTGCCGGCCCCGGCCCAGCCCTCGAGCAGCTCTGCGCGCAGCACCCCGGCGACGCCGGCGCGCGCGAGCGAGGGCGTGACGACTCGTCCATGGGTGACCAGGTACACGTTGGTCATCGTGCCGCAGACCAGCCGGCCGTGCACGTCGAGCATCAGGCCCTCCGCGGCCGCGGGGCTGCGCGCGAGCTCGGCTCGTGCCAGCACCTGCTCGAGGCGGTTCAGGTGCTTGAGGCCGGCGAGCAGCGGCTGCTCGGCAAGCCGGGTCGCGAGCGTCACGACCGCGACGCCCTGCGCGGCAGGGTCGCCGGCGCGCGCCCGCGCCGGCAGAGCCGCGACCCGGCGGCACGGCGCACGCCCGGGATCGGCGGCGTAGCCGGTGCCGCCCTCGCCCCGCGTCACGATCAGCTTGACGACGCCGGTGCCGGGCTGCGCGGCGGCGTGCCGCAGCTCCGCGGCGAGCGTCGCGGGATCGGGCGCCGCGATCCCGAGGCGCCCGCAGCCGAGCGCCAGCCGCGCGAGGTGGCGCTCGAGCCGGCGCGGCCGGCCGTCGGCGACCGCGAGGGTCTCGAACAGCCCGTCGCCGAACTCGAGCCCGCGGTCGAGCACGCCCGCCGGCGCCTCCACGCCGTCGATCCACAGCATCAGCCGCGCTCCGCGCCGAGCGCGCGCACGAGGCCGCGCGCCTTGGCGCGCGTTTCCTCGAGCTCGCGACCGGGATCGGAGTCGGCGACGATGCCGGCGCCGGCGGCGAGGCTGAGCTCGCGGCCACGCTCCGGCAGAGCGCGCACGGTCGCGGTGCGGATCAGGATGTTGAGGTCGAGGTTGCCGTCGCGGCCGAGGTAGCCGAAGGCGCCGGTGTAGGCACCGCGCGGCCGGCCCTCGAGCTCGGCGATGATCTCCATGCAGCGCACCTTCGGGCAGCCGGTGATCGTGCCCCCCGGGAAGAGCGCGCGGATCACGCCGCCCGGCGTCACCTCGGGCCGCTTGAGCCCGCGGACGTTGGAGACGATGTGGTGGACGTGGGCGTAGCTCTCGATCGTCATGTACTCGTCGACCTCGACCGTGCCCGCAGCGCAGATCCGGCCGAGGTCGTTGCGCTCGAGGTCGAGCAGCATCACGTGCTCGGCCTGCTCCTTGGCGTTCGCGCGCAGCTCCGCCGCGACCGCCGCGTCGTCGCCGCGGCGCGGCCGCGTGCCGGCGATCGGCCGGGTCTCGACGCGCCCGTCGCGGTGCGCGACCAGCCGCTCGGGCGAGGTGGAGAGCACCGTCATGCCGGGCAGGGCCGCGAGCCCGGCGAACGGGCCCGGGTTCGCGCGCCGCAGGTGCGCGTACAGCGCCGCGGCGGAGACGCCCTCCGGCAGCGGCGCGCGCCACTCGCGCGCGAGGTTTGCCTGGTAGATGTCGCCGGCCGCGATGTACTCGAGCGCACGCATGACCGCGCGGCGGTAGCGGTCCGGGTCCTCCTCGGCGAGCGCGAGCGCCGGGATCGGGGCCGGCGGCGCCGCCGGCCCGAGCGGCGCGAGGTGCGCCTCGAGCGCGGCGAGCTCCTCGCCCGAGCCGGCCTCGCCGACGAGCCACAGCTCGCCGCGCGCGTGGTCGTAGATCGCCGCGGCCGGCACCCGCGCCGCGAACGCCACCGGGCCTGGGCCCGGCGGCAGGCGCAGTCGCGGCTCGATCTCGGCGGCGAGTTCGTAGCCGAGGTAGACGAACCAGCCGCCGATGAACGGCAGTGGCGGCTCGCCGCCCGGCGAGCCCTCGGCGGCGAACCATTCATCGAGCGCGGCCAGGAAGCCCGGCGCCGGCGGGCGCTCGCCGACGAGCGCGCCACCGGCATCGAGCCAGAGGGTCTCGCGGCCGGCGGCGAGCAGCAGGTCGTAGCGGCCCTGCCGCGTGCCGGCGCTCGCGCTCTCGAGCAGGAACGGGAACCGCGCCGGGGCGGCGGCGTGCGCGGCGAGGAAGTCCGGGCGCCAGCGCCCGAGCAGGCGCGCCGAGGCCGGGCGGGTCACGCGGCCGGCCATGGGGTGCTCACCGGAGGCGGCGGAACACCAGGCTGCCGTTCGTGCCGCCAAAGCCGAACGAGTTCGAGAGTGCCACCTCGATCTTCATCGGCCGCGCGGCATTCGGCACGTAGTCGAGGTCGCACTGCGGATCGGGGTTGTCGAGGTTGATCGTCGGCGGTGCGACCTGGTCGCGGATCGCGAGCACCGTGAACAGCGCCTCGACCGCGCCCGCGGCGCCCAGCAGGTGGCCGGTCACCGACTTCGTCGAGCTGACCGCGACCTTGGCCGCGGCCGCGCCGAGCGTGCGCTTGATCGCCTGGGTCTCGGCGATGTCGCCGAGCGGCGTCGAGGTCGCGTGCGCGTTGATGTAGTGCAGGTCCGTCGGGTTCACGCCCGCGTCCTTCAGCGCGTTCGCCATCGCGAGCCGCGCGCCCTCGCCGTCCTCGGGCGGCGCGGTCACGTGGTGCGCGTCGCCGCTCATGCCGAGGCCGACGAACTCGGCGTAGATCTGCGCGCCGCGCGCGCGGGCGTGCTCGTACTCCTCGAGCACCAGCGCGCCGGCGCCGTCGCCCATCACGAAGCCGTCGCGGTCGCGGTCCCACGGCCGGCTCGCCTTGGTCGGGTCGTCGTTGCGCTCCGACAGCGCCTTCGCCTGGCAGAAGCCGGCGAGGCCGAGCGGGTTGATCGCCATCTCCGCGCCGCCCGCGATCATGACGTCGGCGTCGCCGTACTGGATGCAGCGCGCGGCGATGCCGATGCTGTGGGTCGAGGTGGTGCAGGCCGTGACCACCGCGAGGTTCGGGCCCTTGAGGCCGTAGGTGATCGAGACGTGCCCGGAGATCATGTTGATGATGCTCGCCGGCACGAAGAACGGCGACACCTTGCGCGGGCCCTTGGCCTCGAGCAGCTTCTCGTGGTTGACCTGGATGGTGTCGAGGCCGCCGATGCCGGCGCCCATCGCGACGCCGACGCGCGCGGCGTTGTCCGCGGTCACGGCGAGTCCCGAGTCCTTGATCGCCTGGGTCGCGGCCGCGAAGCCGTACTGGACGAACGGGTCCATGCGCCGCGCTTCCTTCGGCGCGAGGTACGCATCGACCGCGAAGCCGCGCACGTCGCCCGCGAAGCGCGTCGGGAAGGCGGCCGTGTCGAAGCGGGTGATCGGCCCGATGAAGCTGCGGCCGTGGACGACGTTGTCCCAGGCTTCGGCGACGTTGCTGCCGACCGGGGAGACGATGCCAAGGCCCGTGACGACGACCCGACGCTTGCTCAAAGCGCCTCCGCTATCTGTGGGGAACGCATGAGAGAACAGGAGGCAGACCCGGCCGCTCGAGGCCGGGCTCCCCCGCGACGGAACTCAGGTCTTGCCCTGATGCTCCGTGATGTAGTCGATCGCCTGCTGGACGGTGGTGATCTTCTCCGCGTCCTCGTCAGGAATCTCGGTCTCAAACTCTTCTTCGAGCGCCATCACGAGCTCGACGGTATCGAGCGAGTCGGCCCCCAGATCGTCCACGAAGGAGGCGTCGCTGGTGACTTCTTCTTCCTTGACGCCCAGCTGCTCGGCGACGATCTTCTTGACCCTCTCTTCAACGCTGCTCATCGTTCTGTAGTCCTCTGTGACGCCAAAGCGTGTCGGGCCCACGGGCACCCTGGGGAGCGAGGGCCCCGGGTGGCGCGTGGACGGCGCATTTTATGGGAAACGCGGGGCCCTCGCCACGCGCAAGTTATCGAATTTAATCAGTGCCTTAGGCCGCGTCTCGGCTCAGGGCATGTACATCCCGCCGTTCACCGACAGCGTTTCGCCGGTGACGTAGGCCCCGGCGGGCGAGGCCAGGTAGACGACCGCGGCGGCGATGTCCTCGGGGCTGCCGAGGCGGCCGAGGGGGATCTGGCCGGCGAGTTGACCCCGCTGCTCCTCGCTCAGCGAGCGGGTCATGTCGGTGTCGATGAAGCCCGGGGCGACCACGTTGCAGGTGATGTTCCGCGAGGCGACCTCGCGGGCGAGCGACTTCGAGAAGCCGACGATGCCGGCCTTGGCGGCCGCGTAGTTCGTCTGCCCGGCGTTGCCGGTCAGGCCGACCACCGAGGCGATGCTGATGATGCGGCCGGTGCGGGCCTTCATCATGCCGCGCAGCACCGCCTTGGACAGCCGGTACACCGAGGTCAGGTTGGTGTTGAGGATCGCCTCCCAGTCCTCCGGCTTCATCCGCATCAGCAGCCCGTCGCGGGTGATGCCGGCGTTGTTGACCAGGATGCCCACCGCGCCCTCGCGGCCCTCGACCTCCGCGAGCGCCGCCTCGACGCTCGCGGCGTCCGCGACGTTGAGCACGAGGCCGCGCCCTGCGAGTCCCGCGGCCGCAAGGCCCGCGCCGATGTCGGCGGCGCCGGCGGCGCTCGTCGCCGTGCCGACCACGGTCGCGCCCTGGCGGGCGAGCGCGTGCAGGATCGCCCGGCCGATGCCGCGCGAGGCGCCGGTCACGAGGGCCACCTGGCCCTCGAGGCGGAAGTTCAGGGACGGGGAGTCGGTCATCGGGGTGTCCTCAGGCGAGCGCCGCGGCGAGGCTCGCCGGATCCTCGACCGCGAGCATCGCGATCGCCTTGTTCTTGTCGATGCGCCGGTTCATGCCGGTCAGCACCTTGTTCGGGCCGCACTCGACCAGCCGGGTGGCGCCGTGGGCGATGATGTCGCGCACCGTGTCGGTCCAGCGCACCGGGCTCGACAGCTGGGCCACCACCTGGCGGCGGATCGCCGCCGGCGAATCGTGCCGTCCGAGGCCCATCGCGTACACCGGCCAGCGCGGCACCGCCACCGGCACGCTCTCGAAGCGCTCGCGCAGCCGCTCGCCGGCCGCCTTCAGCAGCGAGCTGTGCGCCGGCACGCTGACCGCGAGCAGCTTCGCGATCTTCGCGCCGCGCGCCTTGGCGAGCTCGACCGCGCGCGCCACCGCCGCGGCGTGGCCGGCGATCACCAGCTGGCCGGGGGTGTTGTAGTTGACGGGCTCCACGACCTCGCCGGCCGCGGCCTCGGCGCAGGCCGCCTCGACCTCGGCGTCCTCGAGGCCGAGGATCGCGGCCATCGCGCCCTGCGCCGCCGGCACCGCCTCCTGCATCACGCGGCCGCGGTACTGCACGAGCCCGATCGCATCGCCGAAGCCGATCGCCTCGGCGGCGACCAGCGCGCTGATCTCGCCGAGCGAGTGGCCGGCGAGCACCGCCGGGTCCGGCAGGCCGCGCGCGCGCAGCGCGCGCCAGACCGCGATGCCGGCCGCGAGCATCGCCGGCTGGGTGCGCTCGGTCTGGTCGAGCTCGTCCTTCGGGCCCTCGCAGACCAGCCGCCACAGGTCGTAGCCGAGCACGGCGGACGCCTCGGCGAAGGTCGCGCCGACGACGGGCTCGGACGCGGCGAGCTCGCCGAGCATGCCGACCGACTGCGAGCCCTGACCCGGAAACACGACCGCGAGCGTCATCGGCATCCCCCTCCCCTCGAGGGCCGGGATTATAGCGATGCCCGCCGGCGCGCGAGCGCGAGCGCCGCCGCGAGCCCGCCGAGCGCGCCGTAGAGGTGCGCCACGGTGATCACCGGCAGGCCCGGGTCGAGCGCGGCGCCGAGCGAGCCGAAGCGCTCGAGCACCAGCTTGCCGGCGAGCAGCAGCGCCGACACGTTTGCCTCGAGCGGCCAGCGCCGGCGTCCGAACACGGTCGCGGCTGCCCAGCCGCCGTGCAGCACGCCCGAGAGCCCGAGGTACCAGGCGATCTGCGGCTCGAGCAGGTAGAGCAGCCCGCCGACCGCGAGCGCCGAGGCGAGCCCGACGACCGCCCACTCGCGCGGCCGCGCATCGCGGGCGTACAACAGCCACAGCAACGCGAGCCCGGCGAGGTTGAGCGCGAGGTGGCGCGCATCGTGGTGCACGAGCTGCCCGGTCAAGAGCCGCCACGCCTCGCCGGCGGCGATCGCCGCACGCTCGTAGCGCAGTCGTGCGACGAGCGCGTCGCCGCCGAGCGACAGCGCCACCAGCAGCGCCGCGAACGCGGCGAGCCCGATGAGACCGCGGTCACGGATCGACCGGAACTTCGCCGCGGCGCGCTCGGTCAAAGGCGCAAACCCCTTCTGTTATCATCGATGGGCGCGGCCGGCGGGTCCCGGCGCGACGGAGTCTAGTCCATGCGGATGCGCGCGCGCGGCTTCACGCTGATCGAGATCATGGTCGTGGTCGTGATCCTCGCGATCCTGGGCACGCTGGTCGCGCCGCAGATCCTCGGCCGCATCGACGAGGCGCGCGTCACCAAGGCGAAGAACGACCTGCGGCTCTACGAGAGCGCGCTCGACCTCTACCGGATGGACAACTTCCGCTACCCGAGCACCGAGCAGGGGCTCGACGCGCTGGTCCACCGGCCGAACGACCCGAACCTGAAGAACTGGCGTCCCGAGGGCTACGTCAAGCAGCTGCAGAAGGACCCGTGGGGCCATGACTATGTGTACGTGTCCCCCGGCACGAACGGCACGCCCTACGACCTGCTCTCGCTCGGCGCCGACGGCCAGCCGGGCGGCAGCGGCCTCGATGCCGACATCAGCGCCCGCGACATGGACGCGACCGCCGGCAAGTAGCCGCCGGCGGCGCCGCCCGATGCGAGCGACCGCCCCACCGCGCGCCGGCGCGGGCTTCACGCTGATCGAGATCCTGGTGGTGCTCGTGATCATCGCGGTGATGACCACCATCGCGGTGCTGTCGATCGGGGTGCTCGGCGGCGACCGCGGCCTCGACGGCGAGGGCGAGCGCTACGCGGACGTGGTCGCCGCCGCGCTCGAGCAGGCCGGGCTCGAGGGCCGCGACTTCGGCATCCACTTCGGGCCGGGCGGCTACGAGGTGCTGACCTACGTGACGCGCCGCCAGCGCTGGGAGTCCGTCAGCGACGACCGGCTGTACGCGCCGCACGCGCTGCCCGCCGGGATCACCGCCCGGCTCGAGATCGAGGGCAAGCAGATCGAGTTCACCGAGGACAAGCCGGGCGTCGAGCGCGTACCGCAGGTGCTCCTGTTCGCGAGCGGCGACGCCTCGCCGTACCAGCTCGCCTTCGGCCGCGACGGCAGCGAGCTGCGCTGGCGCGCCACCGGCAACGCCGACGGCACGCTGACCGTCACCGCCGCGGGGGTCCAGCCGTGAGGCGCGCGGCGAGCGGCTTCACGCTGATCGAGGTGCTGGTCGCCCTCGCGATCGCGGCGATCGGCCTCGCCGCGGTGCTCGCGGTCGTCACCAACACCTCGCGCGACGCGGTCTACCTGCGCGACCGGATGCTGGCGAGCTGGATCGGCCAGAACAAGCTGACCGAGCTCAGGCTGCAGGCGACGCTGCCCTCGGTCGACAAGACGAGCGGCGAGCTCGACTACGCCGGCCGCAAGTGGAAGTGGCAGCAGGCGGTCACGCAGACCGAGGTGCCGGGCATGCGGCGCATCGACGTCGCGGTGCGCTTCGCCGAGTCCGACGAGAAGGACACCGTCGCGACCGTCACCGGCTTCGTCGGCCGGGTGCAGATCTCGGCGCCGGCGCGGCCGACGACCTGGGACCTGCCGCTGCCGACCGGCGGCGGCGGCACGAACCCGAGCGGCGGCCTGACGACCACGGTGCCCGCGACCGGCTCGAGCAGCACGTGAAGCGCCCGCCCGCCCGCGGCTTCACGCTGATCGAGGTGCTGGTCGCCGTGTTCCTGCTGGCGGTGCTGTCGGCGTTCGCCTACGAGACGCTGAACTACGTGCGCCGCTCGCGCGAGATCACCGAGAGCGCCTTCGACCGCACCCGCGCCATCGAGCTCGCGGTGCACACGATCGCGACCGACTTCGAGCAGCTCGCGCCGCGACCGGTGCGCGACCTGCTCGGCCAGAACGCCGTGCCGGCGCTGCTCTCGGATCCGCGCACGACGAACCTCGTGAGCCTGACGCGCGGCGGCTGGCCGAACCCCGCCGGCCTGCCGCGCGGCACGCTGCAGCGGGTCACCTACCGGCTCGAGAACGGCACCCTCTATCGCGACTACCTGACCGTGCTCGACGCGACGCTGTCGAACACGCCGGTGCAGCGCGAGCTGTTGCGCGACGTCACCAAGCTCGGCGTGCGCTACATGGACACGAGCCGCACCTGGCAGGAGCAGTGGCCGCCGCTCGCGACCCAGCCGCAGGGCACGCCGACGCCGGCGCTCGGCCTGCGGCCGATCGCGGTCGAGGTCGTGATCGAGCTCAAGGACGCCGGCCGCATCACGCGCCTGATCGAGGTGCCCTCGTGAGGCGCAGCCGCGGCGTCGCGCTGATCATCGCGCTGGTGGTGGTGGCGCTCGCGACCGTGCTCGCGACGCGCATCGGCTCGCGCGGCGCGCTCGACCAGCGCCGCAGCGCGACGATCCTGATCCAGGAGCAGGCCTTCGAGGTCGGGCTCGGCGCCGAGGCCTGGGCGATGGAGATCCTGAAGGCGCAGTCCGACCAGAACGCGCACCGCGACTCGCTCGAGCAGGCCTGGGCGCAGCCGCTGCCGCCGCTGCCGATCGAGGGCGGCACCCTCGAGGGCGGCCTCGAGGACATGCAGGGCCGCTTCAACGTGAACTCGCTGGTCAACGCCGACGGCACCAAGAACGTGTACATGTTCGGCGTCTTCCAGCGGCTGCTGGCGCGGCTCGAGCTCGAGCCGAAGTGGGCCTCGCTGCTGGTCGACTGGATCGACGTCGACCAGGTCGCGGACGGCGTCGACGGCGCCGAGGACGGCTACTACACCGGGCTCGCCCCGCCCTACCGGCCGCCGAACCGGCCGATCTCGAGCACCAGCGAGCTGCTCGCGCTGCCGGGCTTCGGCATCGATCGCTACCGGCGGCTCGCGCCGTACATCGCGGCGCTGCCGGTGCCGACGACGATCAACACCTGCACGGCCTCGGGCGAGCTCCTCGATGCGCTCGCGCCCGGCATGAGCGCGTTCGGCCAGGACCCGAAGCAGCTCGCGACGAACCGCCAGAAGGGCTGCTTCCCGATGGCCTCCGACGTCGTGAGCCAGGCGACCTCGCTGTTGAGCGCCGCCGAGCTGACGAGTCTCAAGTCCTCGCTCGGCATCACCTCCAGCTACTTCCGCGGCACGATCGTGGTCAGTATTGGCACTGCGGAACTCACCCTGTACAGTCTCTTTTACCGCGATCCCGGCGGCTATTCCCACGTGATCCTGCGCAGCTTCGGCAGCGAGTAACCATGGCTGAGACCTTCGTCCTGCGCTATCCGACCGCCGCCGCCGACGAGGCCGAGTGGCTGGTCGTCGACGCGCGCGGCGCGCGGGTCTCGGAAGTCGGCCGCGGCACGCTCGCCGCTGCCGCCGCCGCGCAGGGCGCACACCGCCTCGTGGTGCTCGTGCCCGGCACCGAGGTCTCGATCGCGGCGCCGGTGCTGCCGGCACGGCGCGGCACGCTCGCGCGGCTGGTCGCGTTTGCGCTCGAGGAGCAGCTCGCCACCGAGATCGACGCGATGCACTTCGCGGTCGGCCGCCAGGACGCGGACGGCCGCGTGCCGACGGTCGCCGTCGAGCGTGAGCGGCTCGCCGCCTGGCTCGCCGCGCTCGGCGCCGTCGGCCTCACGCCCGCCGCCGTCTACGCCGACGCGCTCGCGGTGCCCGCGAACCCCGCGCACGTCGTGCTGGTGCTCGACGGCGCGCGGCTCGCGGTGCGCCGCCCGGGAGCGCTGCCGCTCGTGCTCGAGGCCGACCCGCTCGGCGCCGCCCTCGAGGTCGCCGGCATCGGCCCGGGCCCGGGGGAGGAGCCGGCCGGCGAGCAGCACCTGATGGTCTACGCCGCGGCCGACGACTGGGCCGCGCGGCAGGCCGAGATCGAGGCGCTGCGCGACCGCGTCGCGACGCTCAAGGTGCAGGTGCTCGCCGAGGGCGTGCTGCCGCTCTATGCCGCGACCGCGGTCACTGAGCCACCGATCAGCCTGCTGCAAGGCGAGTTCCTGCCGCGCCAGGGCCTCGCCGGGCAGTGGGCGCGCTGGCGCGTGCCGGCCGCGCTCGCCGCCGGCTTCGTGCTGCTGCATCTCGCGACGCTCGGCGTCGACTGGTGGCGGCTGCGCGGCGAGGAAGCGCGGGTCGACCAGGCGCTGCGCGCGGCCGCCGGCGAGGCGCTGCCCGGTGCCGGCAACCTCGCCCGCCAGCCGAACCTTCGCCTGCTGGTCGAGAGCCGCGTGCGGCGGGTGCGCGCCGCCGCGAACGAGGGCCTGCTCGGCACCCTCGGCGTGCTCGCCGGCGCGGTCGCCGCCGCGCCCGGCACGCAGCTGCAGTCGCTGTCCTACCGCGGCGGCACCACCGACCTCACGCTCGACGCGCCCGACGTCGCGGCGCTCGATCGCGTCCAGCAGGCCGCGCGCGGCAGCGGCTTCGACGCCCAGCTGCAGGGCGCGAACCAGCGCGAGCAGCGCTACGAGGGACGGCTGCAGCTGAAGGGGCCGGGCTCGTGAGCGCGCCGCTGCGGGAGCGCCTCGAGGCCTGGTACCAGGCGCTGAACCCGCGCGAGCAGCTGATCGTGCGCGCCGGCGCGACCGCCGCGGGGCTGCTGATCCTCGTCGGCACGGTGCTGCGGCTGCACGGCGCGGTCGCCGCCGCCGAGAAGCGCATCGCCGCCAAGCAGGCCGACGTTGCCTACATCCAGGGCGTGCTGCCGGAGCTGCGCAGCGCGCCGGCGCCGGCCGACTCGAGCCAGTCGCTGGTCGCGGTCGTCGACCGCACGACCCGCGACGCCGGGCTCGCGATGAACCTCAAGGGCACCGAGCCCTCCGGCATCGGCGGCGTGCGCGTGCGCTTCGAGGGCGCCTCGTTCACGCAACTGGTGACGTGGCTGCTGCGCGTGCAGCAGGAGTACGGTCTGTCGATCCAGGCCGCGACGCTCGAGAAGACCGACGCGCCGGGCCGCGTCAACGCCAACCTGACGTTCGCGCGCTCCTGAGCATGCGCCAGCGCACCGTGATCATCGGCGTCGGCGTCGCCGCGTTCCTCGCGGTCGCGGTCGCGACGCTGCCGGCCTCGCTGGTGGTCGACCACCTGCCGCCCGACCTGCGCGCCGAGGGCGTCAGCGGCTCGGCCTGGAGCGGTGCCGCCGACTCGATCCGGCTGCGCGGCGTGCCGCTCGGCGCGCTGACCTGGAGCCTCGAGCCCGGGCGGCTGCTGGTCGGCGAGCTCTCGTTCCACGTCGAGGTGACGCGCAGCGACGGCTTCCTGCGCGGCAGCCTGGCGGCGACCGCCGGTGGCGCCCTCGCCGGCCGCGATCTCACGCTCGAGCTGCCGCTGACCACGCTGCACCCGGGCGACCCCGGCGACTGGCAGGGCCGCGTCGCGGGTGCGATCGAGAGCGCGCGCCTCGAGCGCGGCTGGCCGGTCGCGCTCGTCGGCCGCGTGCAGCTGCTCGGCCTCGTGCCGCCCGGCTCGCGGCTCGGGATCGGCGACTACGAGCTCGACTTCGACGGCCACGACGACACGCCGACGCAGCTGCTCGGCCGGGTGCGCGACCTGAAGGCGCCGCTGCTGGTGCGCGCGCAGCTGCTGATCCGCCGCGACCGCAGCTACGCGCTGACGGGCGAGGTCCAGACCCGGCCGGGCGCCCCGCCCGAGCTCAGCCAGGCGGTCGCGTTCCTCGGCGCCCCGGACGCCGCGGGCCGGCGCACCGTCGAGATCGGCGGCACCTTCTAGCCCGGGCCCGCCGCGCCCGGCAGTGCCGCCGACAGCGGCAGCGGCGTGCGGCCGCGCGGCACCGCCGGTCGCTTCGCCGGCGGGATCGTGGCCGGCTTCACCGGTCGCCAGCCGACCGTGTAGTGGCAGCTGTCGCAGGCGGCGCTGGTCACGACGTGGCGCGCCGACTTGCCGCTCGCGGCGACCCCGTTGTGGCAGGTGCTGCAGCTGCCGGCGATCACCGCGCGGTGGTCGAAGGCCGCGGGGCGCCAGGCGCTCGTCGTGTGGCAGCTGTCGCAGTCGTCGCCCGAGGCGATGTGGCCGGCGGGCTTGCCGCGCGCGCTGCCTCCGGGGCCGTGGCAGGTCGCGCAGCGGGCGAGCACGTCGCTGTGGTCGAGCCGCGCGACCGGCCGCCAGGCGAGCGTCGTGTGGCAGTCGCCGCAGGCGCGGGTCACGCGCGCGTGGGTGGGCGGCAGCCCGCTCGCGTGCACGCCGTCGTGGCAGGTCGCACAGCTCGCGGGGCTCGCCCCCGCGTGGGCGTCGGCCGGCGCGAGCAGGCCCTGCGCGAGCTCGTGCCGGGCCGGGCGGCGGTCCGGGCCGGTCCCGGGGCGGGCCGGCGCCGTCGCCGGGGCCGCCGGCGTCGCGGTCGCGGCGGGCTTGCGCGGCGGCCGCCACTTGTAGGTCGAGGGGATCTGGTTGTCGTGCTCGTGGCAGCCCGTCAGGCAGTCCGAGCCGCCGCCGGTGCACAGGGTCACGTTCGGCGCGGTCGGCGTGCCCGGCGCGCCGCAGATGTGGTGGGTGGAGCTGTCGCGCGTCCAGTTGATCGTGACGCCGTAGAACTTGCTGCGGAAGCCGTACTCGTGGCACGCGTCGCAGGCGTTGCCGGTCGCGGCGAGCGCGGTGTCGCCGATCGCGCTGTGGCTCATCAGCGTGCCGCTGAAGGCCGTCACCGACTTGTGGCAGCCGTTGCACTCGACCGGCGCGCCGACGTTGGTGATCGGGATGTGCACGCCGCGGGTCGACATCTGCACGATCGTGAAGCCGGTCGCGGCGGCGAACGGACCCTTGCCGTCGGCATGGCAGCTGCTGCAGGTCGAGACCACCGCGGTGTGCAGCGTCGTCAGGTTGGTCGTGTAGACGGCGAAGTTGCCGGCGGTCGTGTGGCAGGTCGCGCAGGCGGCGCCCGGCAGCGTCGGGATGTGATTCGGCGGCTCGGCCTGGGCAGTGAAGTAGCTCGTGCCGGTGTGGCACTGGCTGCAGTCGCCGCTCGTGGGGTGCGCGGCGTCGGCGACGTTGTAGGTGCCGGCCGCCGCGACCGGGCGCGTCTGGAAGCCGGTGTACTGGGTCGTGCTGAGGCCGGTGACCGCGGTCGGCGCGATCGGGTACTTCGCCACGTCCATCCACACCGAGCCCGCCTCGTGGCACGCGGCGCAGCCGGACGTCAGCCCGGCATGGATCATCGCGGTGGTCGGCACCGGCGTGGCGAAGGCGGTGCCGGGCGCGAGGTGCGCGGCGTTCGCCGGCACGAGCGCGCTCGGCGCGGCACCGAGGTGGCAGCCCTCGCAGGCGGTGCCCGAGGGGATGTGCGCGGCCGCACCCACCGGCGAGGTCGGCGGCATCGTCACGATCACCGTGATGCCGGCGAAGCTCGCCGGCGTTACGGTCGGGCCGTGGCAGCCGACGCAGGTGGTGATCCCGGCGTGGCTCATCGCCGAGCCTGAGAACTTCGCGCCGTTCGGCACCGGCGTCGCGGCGATGCTCGAGCCGGTGCCGACGTGGCACTGCTCGCAGGAGGCCGAGGTCGGCACGTGGTTCGCGGGCAGCGTCACGATCGAGAAGTTCGCGGCCGGGATCGCGAAGCCGGCCGCGACCGAGGCGCCGTGGCACTGGCTGCAGTTCGCGCTCGTGCTCGGCGCGTACAGGTGGATGTTCGCGAGCGTCGGCAGCTGCGAGAAGTCCGTGCTCGTGTGGCAGTTGTTGCAGGCGGCGCTCGCCGCGGTCGGGATGTGGTTGGCGGGCTTCAGCTGGCCCTCGAAGTAGTCGGTGCGCGCGTGGCAGGCCGAGCAGTCGCCGCTCGTCGGGTGCGCGCGATCGGCGATCACGAACGGCCCGGCGACCGCGCCCGGGCGCGTCTGGAAGCCGGTGTACTGCGTGGTCGCGACTGAACTCAGCGCCGCCGGCACGATCGGGTACTGGCCCATGTCGAGCCAGGTGTTGCCGCCCTCGTGGCAGGCGGCGCAGCCGCCGCTGATGCCGCCATGGATCTGCGCCGTGGTCGGCAGCGGGCTCAGGAAGCCCGAGCCCGGCACCGACTTCGCCGAGCTGCCCGGCACGAGCCCCGCGGGCGCGCCGTGGCAGGACTCGCAGGCGGTCGCGGACGGGATGTGGCTCGTGCTGCCCATCGGGCTCGTGGGCGGCATCACGATCAGCTTGGTCACGCCGTAGAACGTGCCCTGCGCGACCGTGGGTCCGTGGCAGCCGACGCAGGTCGTGAGCCCCGCGTGGCTCATCGCCGAGCCCGAGAATTTGGCGCCGTTCGGCACCGGCGTCGCGGCGATGCTCGAGCCGGTGCCAACGTGGCACGTCTCGCAGGAGGCCGAGGTCGGCACGTGGTTCGCGGGCAGCGTCACGATCGAGAAGTTCGCGGCCGGGATCGCGAAGCCGGCCGCGACCGTGGCGCCGTGGCACTGGCTGCAGTTGGTGCTCGTGCTCGGCGCGTACAGGTGGATGTTCGCGAGCGTGGGCAGCACCGAGAAGTCGGTCGAGGTGTGGCAGTTCGTGCAGGTCGCGGTCGCTGCCGTCGGGATGTGGTTGGCCGGCTTCAGCTGGCCTTCGAAGTAGTCGGTGCGCGTGTGGCAGCCCGAGCAGTCGCCGCTCGTCGGGTGCGCCGCATCGGCGAGGTTGGTCGCCGTCGCGGTCTTGCCCGGGCGGGTCTGGAAGCCCGTGTACTGGGTGCCGGCGAGGCTCAGCGTCGCGGGACTCAGCGGGTAGTTCGTGACGGCGTCGAGCCACTGGTAGCCGCCCTCGTGGCAGCTCGAGCAGCCGCTCGTGATGCCGGCGTGGATCTGCGCGGTCGTCGGCACCGGCGTCTGGAACCCCGAGCCCGGCACCGCCTTGGTCGCGCTCGCCGGCACGAGGCCCGCCGGCGCGCCGTGGCAGCCCTCGCAGGCGGTGGCGGACGGGATGTGGCTCGCGGCGCCCATTGGGCTCGTGGGCGGCATCACGATCACCTTCGCGATGCCGAAGAACCCGGCCGGCGGCACGGCCGGGCCGTGGCAGCTGACGCAGGTCGTGAGCCCCGCGTGGCTCATCGCCGAGCCCGAGAACTTCGCGCCGTTGACCACCGGCGTCGCGGCGATGCTCGAGCCCGCGCCGACGTGGCAGCTCTCGCAGGGTGCGCTCGTCGGCACGTGGTTCGACGGTGTGGTCACGATCGAGAAGTTCGCGGCCGGGATCGCGAAGCCGGGCGCGACCGCCGGTCCGTGGCACTGCGCGCAGTTCGCCGTCGTGCTCGGGGCGTTGGCGTGGATCGCGGTCAGCGTCGGCAGCACCGAGAAGTCGGTGCCGGTGTGGCAGCTGGTGCAGGCTGCGGTCGCGGCGGTCGGGATGTGGTTCGCGGGCTTCAGCAGCCCCTCGAAGTAGTCAGTGCGGGTGTGGCAGCTGGCGCAGTCGCCGCTCGTCGGGTGCGCGCCGTCGAGCAGCATGAACGCGCCCGCGACCTTGCCCGGCCGGGTCTGGAAGCCGGTGTACTGCGTGGTCGCGACGCCGGTCAGCGCCGTCGGCGCGATCGGATACTGGCCCATGTCGAGCCAGACGTTGCCGCCTTCGTGGCAGCTCGTGCAGCCCGAGGTCACGCCGGCGTGGATCATGGCCGTGGTCGGTACGGGCGCTTCGAAACCGGAGCCCGGCACGGTCTTGACCGCGTTCGCCGGCACGAAGGCGGACGGCGTCGAGCCGAGGTGACAGCCCTCGCACGCGGTCGTGGACGGGATGTGGCTCGCGGCACCGGCCGGCGAGGTCGGCGGCATCGCGATGATGCGGGTGATGCCCGCGAAGCTCGAGCCGGTGACCGTCGGCCCGTGGCAGGCGACGCAGGTCGTGAGGCCCGCGTGGCTCATCGCCGAGCCCGAGAACTTCGCGCCGTTGACGACCGGCGTCGCCGCGATGCTGGAGCCCGCGCCGACGTGGCAGCTCTCGCACGGCGCGCTGGTCGGCAGGTGGTTCGCAGGGGTCGTGACGATCGTGAAGTTCGCCGCCGGGATCGCGAAGCCGGGCGCGACCGTCGGTCCGTGGCACTGCGCGCAGTTCGCCGTCGTGCTCGGCGCGTTGGCGTGGATCGCGGTGAGCGTCGGCAGCACCGAGAAGTCGGTGGTCGTGTGGCAGCTGCCGCAGTTGGCGCCGGTCGCGGTCGGGATGTGGTTGGCGGGCTTCAGCACGCCCTCGAAGTAGTCGGTGCGCGAATGACAGGCGCTGCAGTCGCCGGTCGTCGGGTGCGCGCCGTCGAGCAGCATGAACGTGCCCGCGGCCTTGCCGGGTCGGGTCTGGAAGCCCGTGTACTGGGTGGTGGCGACGCCGGTCAGCGCGGTCGGCGCGATCGGGTACTGCGCCACGTCGAGCCAGACGTTGCCGCCCTCGTGGCAGCTCGCGCAGCCCGAGGTCACGCCGGCGTGGATCATCGCGGTGGTCGGCACCGGCGCCTGGAAGCCGGAGCCCGGCACGGTCTTGACCGCGTTCGCCGGCACGAAGCCTGACGGCATCGAGCCGAGGTGACAGCCCTCGCACGCGGTCGAGGACGGGATGTGGCTCGCCGCGCCCGCCGGGCTCGTCGCCGGCATGGCGATGATGCGGGTGATGCCGGCGAAGCTCGTGCCGGTGACCGTCGGGCCGTGGCAGGCGACGCAGGTCGTGAGGCCCGCGTGGCTCATCGCCGAGCCCGAGAACTTGGCGCCGTTGATGACCGGCGTCGCCGCGATGCTCGAGCCCGCGCCGACGTGGCAGCTCTCGCAGGGCGCGCTCGTGGGCACGTGGTTCGCAGGGGTTGTGACGATGGTGAAGTTCGCCGCCGGGATCGCGAAGCCCGGCGCGACCGTCGGCCCGTGGCACTGGGCGCAGTTCACGCTCGTGCTCGGCGCGTTCGCGTGGATCGCCGTCAGCGTCGGCAGCACCGAGAAGTCGGTCGAGGTGTGGCAGCTGCCGCAGTTCGCGCCGGTCGCCGTCGGGATGTGGTTGGCGGGCTTCAGCAGCCCCTCGAAGTAGTCGGTGCGCGAATGGCAGGCGCTGCAGTCACCGGTCGTCGGGTGCGCGCCATCGAGCAGACTGAAGGTGCCGGCGGCCTTGCCGGGCCGGGTCTGGAAGCCGGTGTACTGGGTGGTCGCGACGCCGGTCAGCGCGGTCGGCGCGATCGGGTACTGGCCCATGTCGAGCCAGACGTTGCCACCCTCGTGGCAGGCGGCACAGCCGCTGCTCACGCCGGCATGGATCATCGCGGTGGTCGGCACCGGCGTCGCGAAGCCGGTGCCGGGCGGCGACTTCGTCGCGTTCGCCGCGACCGAGCCGGCCGGCATCGAGCCCAGGTGGCAGCCCTCGCAGGCGGTCCCGGACGGCACGTGCGCGCCCGCCCCCGCCGGGCTCGTCGCCGGCATCGCGACGATGCGCGTGATGCCGGCGAAGCTCGAGCCGGTGACGGTCGGGCCGTGGCAGGCGACGCAGGTCGTGAGCCCGGCATGGTTCATCGTCGAGCCCGAGAACTTCGCGCCGTTGACCACCGGCGTCGCGGCGACGCTCGAGCCGGCGCCGACGTGGCAGCTCTCGCAGGGCGCGCTCGTCGGCAGGTGGTTCGATGGGGTCGTCACGATCGCGAAGTTCGCGGCCGGGATCGCGAAGCTGGGCGCCACCGAGGGCCCGTGGCACTGCGCACAGTTGGCGCTCGTGCTCGGCGCGTTCGCGTGGATGTTCGTCAGCGTCGGCAGCACCGAGAAGTCGGTGGTCGTGTGGCAGCTGCCGCAGTTCGCGCCGGTCGCGGTCGGGATGTGGTTGGCGGGCTTGAGCACGCCCTCGAAGTAGTCGGTGCGGGCGTGGCAGGCGCCGCAGTCGCCCGTCGCCGGATGGGCGCCGTCGAGCAGCGTGTAGGTGCCTGCCGCCTTGCCGGGGCGCGTCTGGAAGCCCGTGTACTGGGTCGTCGCGAGCCCGGTCAGGGCGGTCGGCGCGATCGGATAGAGCGCGACGCCGAGCCAGACGTTGCCGCCCTCGTGGCAGGCGGCGCAGCCCGAGGTCACGCCGGCGTGGATCATCGTCGTGGTCGGCGCCGGCGCGGCAAAGAGGCTGCCCGGCACGGTCCGCGTGGCATTGGCCGGGATCAGCCCCACCGGCATCGACGCCTGGTGGCAGCTCTCGCAGGCGATCGACGAGGGCACGTGCGCGGCCGGGCCCGCCGGCGAGGTCGGCGGCATGGCGATCAGGGTCGTGATGCCGACGAAGGTCGCGCCCGTCACCGTCGGGCCGTGGCAGGCCGCGCAGCTCGTGATGCCGGCGTGGTTCATCGCCGAGCCCGAGAACTTCGCGCCGTTGACGACCGGCGTCGCGGCGACGCTCGAGCCCGCGCCGACGTGGCAGCTCTCGCACGCGGCGCTCGTCGGCACGTGGTTCGCGGGCGTCGTGACGATGGTGAAGTTCGCCGCCGGGATCGCGAAGCCGGGCGCCACCGTCGGCCCGTGGCACTGGGCGCAGTTGGCGCTGGTACTCGGCGCGTACGCATGGATCGCGGTCAGCGTCGGCAGCACCGAGAAGTCGCTCGAGGTGTGGCAGTTCTGGCAGGTCGCGCCGCTCGCCGTCGGGATGTGGTTCGCGGGCTTGAGCTGGCCCTCGAAATAATCGGTGCGCGTGTGGCAGCTCGAGCAGTCGCCGGTCGCGGGGTGCGCGGGATCGGCGACCACGTAGGTGCCGGCGGTCTTGCCGGGCCGGGTCTGGAAGCCCGTGAACGGCGTCGACGACGCGCCACCGAGCGCGGTCGGGGCGATCGGGTACTGGCCCATGTCGAGCCAGACGTTGCCGCCCTCGTGGCAGCTCGCGCAGCCCGAGGTCACGCCGGCATGGATCATGGCCGTGGTCGGCGCCGGCGCCTGGAAGAGCGTGCCGGGCGCAGCGCGGGTCGCGTTCGCCGGCACGAGGCCGACCGGCATCGCGCCCTGGTGGCAGCCCTCGCAGGCCGTGCCGGACGGGATGTGCGCGCCGGCCCCGACCGGCGAGGTGGCCGGCATCACGACGATGCTGAGCACCCCGGCGAAGCTCGAGCCGGTCACCGCCGGTCCGTGGCAGGCGACGCAGGTGCTGATCCCGGCGTGGTTCATCGCCGAGCCCGAGAACTTCGCACCGTCCATGACCGGCGTCGCGGTGACGCTCGAGCCCGCGCCGACGTGGCAGCTCTCGCAGGGCGCGCTGGTCGGCAGGTGGTTCGAGGGCGTCGTCACGATCGCGAAGTTCGCGGCCGGGATCGCGAAGCCGGGTGCGACGGTCGGGCCATGGCACTGCGCGCAGTTGGCGCTCGTGCTCGGCGCGTTCGCGTGGATGTTCGTCAGCGTCGGCAGCACCGAGAAGTCAGTCGAGGTGTGGCAGTTCTGGCAGGCCGCGCCGCTCGCCGTCGGGATGTGGTTGGCCGGCTTCGGCAGCGGCTCGAAGTAGTTGGTGTTGCCGTGGCACTGCGAGCAGTCGCCGCTCGCCGGGTGCACGGCGTCCGCGATCTGGAAGGTACCGGCGGTCTTGCCGGGACGCGTCTGGAAGCCGGTGTACTGCGTGGTCGTGAGGCCCGTCAGCGCCGCGGGCGCGATCGGGTATTGGCCCATGTCGAGCCAGACGTTGCCGCCCTCGTGGCAGTTGCTGCAGCCCGAGGTCACGCCGGCGTGGATCTGGCCGGTGCTCGGCGCCGGCGACTGGAAGCCCGTGCCCGGCGGCACCTTGGTCGAGTTCGCGGGCAGGAGCCCGCTCGGCGCCGCGTGGCAGGACTCGCAGGTCGTCGCCGAGGGGATGTGCGCCGCCGGCCCCATGGGCGAGGTCGGCGGCAGGCCGACGAGCGCCGTGATCCCGGCGAAGGCGCCGGCCGCGACCGCCGGGCCGTGGCAACCGGCGCAGGTCGTGAGGCCCGCGTGGTTCATCGCCGAGCCCGCGAACTTCTCGCCGTCCACCACCGGCGTTGCCGGCACGCTCGAGCCCGCGCCGACGTGGCAGCTCTCGCACGCCGCGCTGGTCGGCAGGTGGTTCGAGGGCGTCGTGACGATGGTGAAGTTCGCCGCCGGGATCGCGAAGCCTGGCGCGGTGGTCGGCCCGTGGCACTGCGCGCAGTTCGCGCTCGTGCTCGGCGCGTTCGCATGGATGTTCGTCAGCGTCGGCAGCACCGAGAAGTCGGTCGAGGTGTGGCAGGCCGAGCACGAGGCACCGCTGGCCGTCGGGATGTGGTTCGCCGGTTTCGGCAGCGGCTCGAAGTAGTTCGTGTTGGCGTGGCACTGCGAGCAGTCGCCGCTGGTCGGGTGCGCGGCATCGGCGAGCTGGAACGTCCCCGCGACCTTGCCCGGCCGCGTCTGGAAGCCCGTGTACTGCGTGGTCGTGAGACCGGTCAGCGCCGCCGGCGCGATCGGGTACTGGCCCATGTCGAGCCAGACGTTGCCGCCCTCGTGGCACGCGCTGCAGCCGGAACTCACGCCGGCGTGGATCTGTGCCGTGGTCGGCGCGGGCTGCTGGAAGGCGCTGCCGGGAACGGCCGCGGTCGCGTTGCCGGCGACGAGTCCCGCCGGCGCCACGTGGCAGGACTCGCAGCTGGTCGCCGAGGGGATGTGCGCGGCCGCCCCGGCCGGCGAGGTCGCCGGCATCACGATCAGGCGCGTGATGCCGTAGAAGGTCCCGCTCGCGACGCCCGGGCCGTGGCAGCCGACGCAGGTCGTGAGGCCCGCGTGGTTCATCGCCGAGCCGGCGAACTTCGCGCCGTCCGTGACCGGGGTCGCGGCGATGCTCGAGCCCGTCCCGACGTGGCAGCTCTCGCAGGCGGCCGAGGTCGGCACGTGGCCGCTCGGCATCGTCACGATCTGGAAGTTCGCGGCCGGGATCGCAAAGCCCGGCGCCACCGCCGGCCCGTGGCACTGCGCACAGTTCGCGCTGGTGCTCGGCGCATTGGCATGGATGTTCGTCAGCGTCGGCAGCACCGAGAAGTCGCTCGAGGTGTGGCAGTTCTGGCAGGCCGCGCCGCTCGCCGTCGGGATGTGGTTGGCGGGCTTCGGCACCGCCTCGAAGTAGTTCGTGTTCGAGTGGCACTGCGAGCAGTCGCCGCTCGCCGGGTGCACGGCGTCGACCAGCTGGTAGGTGCTGCCGGACTTGCCGGGGCGCGTCTGGAAGCCGGTGTACTGGGTGGTCGCGAGGCCTGTCAGCGCCGGCGGCGCAATCGGGTACAGCGACGCGTCGAGCCAGACGTTGCCGCCCTCGTGGCAGGCGCTGCAGCCGGCGGTGATCCCGGCGTGGATCTGTGCCGTCGACGGCGCCGGTGCCTGGAATGCCGTCCCCGGCGGCAGCTTCGAGGAGCTCGCGGCGACGAGACCTGCCGGCGCGACGTGGCAGCCCTCGCAGGCGACGCCGGCCGGGATGTGCGCGTTCGGGCCCGCGGGGCTCGTTGGCGGCAGCGTCACGAGGGCGCTGACGCCGACGAAGCTCGAGCCCGTGACCGCCGGCCCGTGGCACGGCGCGCAGGTCGTGGCGCCGGCGTGGCTCATCAGCGAGTTCGCGAAGCGTGCGCCGTCGACCACCGGCGTCGCGGCGATGCTCGAGCCCGCACCGACGTGGCAGGCCTCGCAGGAGGCGCTGGTCGGCAGGTGGTTCGAAGGCGTCGTCACGATCGCGAAGTTCGCCGCCGGGATGGCGAAGCCGGGCGCGACGGTCGGGCCATGACACTGCGCGCAGTTCGCGCTCGTGCTCGGCGCGTTCGCGTGGATGTTCGTCAGCGTCGGCAGCGCCGCGAAGTCCGTCGAGGTGTGGCAGGCGGAGCACGCGGCGCCGGTCGCCGTCGGGATGTGGTTCGCGGGCTTGAGCACGCCCTCGAAGTAGTCGGTGCGCGTGTGACAGGCGCTGCAGTCGCCGCTGGTCGGGTGCGCGGCATCGGCGAGCTGGAAGCTCGAAGCCGTCTTGCCCGGCCGGGTCTGGAAGCCGGTGTACTGCGTGCTCGCCTGCCCGGTGAGCGCCGCCGGCGCGATCGGGTACTGCGCCATGTCGAGCCAGGCGTCGCCGCCCTCGTGGCAGGCATTGCAGCCCGAGGTGACGCCCGCGTGGATCATCGCGGTGGTCGGCGCCGGCGCGGCGAAGCCGGTGCCGGGCGGCGTCGCGGTCGCGTTCGCCGGCACGAGGCCCGCCGGCACCGAGCCCGCGTGACAGCCCTCGCAGGCCGTGCCGGAGGGCACGTGCGCCGCCGGGCCCGCGGGCGTGGTCGCCGGCATCACCACGATCCGGCTGATGCCGGCGAAGCTCGTGGCGCCGACCGCAGGCCCGTGGCAGGCGACGCAGGTCGTGACGCCGCTGTGGCTCATCGCGGAGCCCGCGAACTTCGCGCCGTTCAGCACCGGCGTGGCGGCGATGCTCGAGCCGGCGCCGACGTGGCAGGTCTCGCAGGCCGCGCCGCTCGGCAGGTGGTTGGCGGGGGTCGTGACGATCGCGAAGTTCGCCGCCGGGATCGCGAAACCCGGCGCGACGGTCGGGTCGTGGCACTGCGCGCAGTCCGCGCTGGTGCTCGGCGCGTTGGCGTGAATGTCCGTGACCGACGGCAGCACCGAGAAGTCGGTGCTGCGGTGGCAATTGCTGCAGGCCGCGCCGCTCGCGGTCGGGATGTGGTTGGCGGGCTTCAGCACCCCCTCGAAGTAGTCGGTGCGCGTGTGGCACGCGCCGCAGTCACCGCTCGCCGGGTGCGCGGGATCGGCGATCTGGAACGTGCCGGCCGCGGTGCCTGGCCGGGTCTGGAAGCCCGTGTACTGCGTCGAGGCGACGCCGGTCAGCGCGGCCGGGGCGATCGGGTAGAGGCTCGCACCGAGCCAGACGTTGCCGCCCTCGTGACAGCCGCTGCAGCCGCCGCTGACGCCATGGTGGATTTGCGCAGTGGTCGGCACCGGCCGCTGAAAGGCCGTGCCCGGCACCATGGCCGTGGCGGTCGCCGGCACGAGACCCGCCGGCGCGACGTGGCAGGCATCGCAGGCCGCGGCGGTCGGGATGTGGGCCGCGACGCCGGGCGGCGCGGAGGCCGGCATCACCACGATGCGCGCGATGCCGTAGAAGCTCGCCGGCGCCACGCCCTGGCCGTGGCAGCCGCTGCAGTACGTGAGCCCGGCGTGGTTGACCGCCGAGCCCGCGAAGCGCGCGCCGTTACCGACCGGCGTCGCCGCGATGCTCGAGCCCGGCCCGACGTGGCAGGACTCGCACGGCGCATCGGTCGGCAGGTGGCTCGGCGGCGTCGTGACGATCGAGAAGTTCGCCGCCGGGATCGCGAAGCCGGGCGCCGTCCCCGGGCCGTGGCACTGCGCGCAGTTCACGCTCGTGCTCGGCGCGTTCGCGTGGATGTCGGCGAGCGACGGCAGCACGGCGTAGTCGCTGCTGCGGTGGCAGCTCGTGCACGGCACCGACGGTGCGAACGGGATGTGGTTGGCGGGGATCGCGAGCGCCTGGGTCCACGGCTGCGACACGCTGTGGCAGGTGTTGCACTCGGCTGCGGTCGCGAGGTGGCTCGGCGACTTGCCCTGCGACTGGACGTTGTTGTGGCACGAGCTGCACGTGCCGATCACGTTCAGGTGGTTGAACTTCGCGACCGGGATCCAGCTGAACGGCGTGTGGCAGCTGCTGCAGTCGGGGCCGGAGACGATGTGGCGCGCCGGCTTCGTCGTGCCGCCGACGCGCGAGCCCGGGCTGTGGCACGAGAAGCAGTCGCGCGGCGTGCCCTTGAACAGGCTGTCGACGTGGCAGGTCGCGCACTCCGCGTCGCGGTGCATGCCGACCAGCGGGTAGCCGGTCGAATCGTGGTCGAATTGCCGGGAGCTGCCGAAGGCCTGCGTCGCGAGTACGCAGAGCCCCAGCATCCACGCCGCGCGCCAGGCGCGCGGCCGCAAGCGATCTCCCGTCTCTCCCCACATGGCTCGCCCCCCAGATACCCCGAGGAGGGTCGTCCGCTGGCGCCACGTCGGTCGGCACCAGGATCGCGCGCAGTCTGGTGTTTCACATATCAAGCAACAAGCACGCGAAGCGTCGGGAGATGGCGACAGCGCGTGACGCACTTCTCAATCACGGAGACTTAGTTTTTGAATCGGGCTCACATCAGGAAAACCCGGCGTCGCCGCGTGGCGACAGGATCGCTGTGCGATGATCGGCGCGGGCCACCCGCGCAGGCACCATGAGCGAGCCGAACCCCGTCGAAGACAACGCGGCCGCGAGCCGCTTCGAGCTCTGGGTCGAGGGGCGGTTATGTCGCATCGACTATCGGCGCGACGGCGACGTGCTCGCGCTGAACCACGTCGAGGTGCCGCCGAGTCTCGAGGGCCGCGGCATCGGCTCGCGGCTCGTGTCGGGCGCGCTCGCGATCGTGCGCGCCCGCGGCGAGCGCGTGATCCCGCGCTGCCCGTTCGCCGCCCGCTACCTCGAGCGCCACCCCGAGGATCGCGACCTGCTCGCCGCACCGCGCTGAGCGACGCGCGACCTCCGCCTCAGCGGCCGGGCGTCACCGCACCAGCCACCCACTCGCGCCAGCCACCGTAGAGCGCGAAGTACAGCCCGAGACGGATCTCGCGGCCAGGCTCGAGCGCGGCGACGAGCGCCGCGTAGCGCTCGAGCTGTCCGCGATAGCGCTCGCGCTCCTGGTCGAAGAAGGACTCGAGGTCGGTGCCCTCGTGCGCGCTCGTCTTGTAGTCGACGATCCAGCGCAGGCCGCTCGCATCGACGAAGGTGCGATCGATCCGCACCCGCTGCAGGCGCCCGCCCTCCAGGGTCGCGAGCTCGAGCTCGCTCGCCGCGGCGACGTGTGCCGGGTCGAACAGCCACCGGCCGCGCGCATCGCCGCTGGTCGACTCGAGCGCCCCGCGTACCCGCGCGATCGCGTCGGCCAGCTGCGCCCGGCCGACGCCAAGCTCGGCCAGGCGCCGCGACCAGGCGTCCTCGCGGCCGAGCGCCGCCGCGGGACCCTGCCCGCCCGTCGCGACGCGCTCGAGCTCCTCGTGCACCACGGTGCCGACGTGGCGCGCGGCGACCGTCACCCACTCGAACTCGAACTCCGACGGACCCGCGGGCCGGGCGGCCGCGCCGAGCGGCACGACCGGCGCGCGCGGCGCGGGCCGTTGCCAGCCGAGCGTCAGCCGCGAGAGCGATGGCGCCGGGCGGCCGGGGGTCGCGACGGCGGCCGCCGTCTCGGCCGGCGGCGCGAGCGCGGCGAGGTCGGCTTCGACGGCGGGCGAGAGCCGCCCGAGCAGCGTGTCGCCCCGCGCCCGGCTCGGGCCCTGCGCGCCGAACTCGACGTGGCCAACCAGGTAGAGGCGTTCCTGGGCGCGCGTCGCGGCGACGTACAGCAGCCGGTCGAGCTCGAGGTTGCGTCGCTCGCGGCCGAGCGCCCGCAGCCAGTCCACGAGCGGCTCCGCGTCGCGGCTGCGCGCGCGGTCCGGCGCGAGCACGAGACCGGTGCTGCGGTCCGCGCGCACGAACTCGAGCCACTCGAGCAGCTGGCCTTCGTCACGGCCGCTGCCGCGCCCGAGGCCGGTGACGATCACGACGTCCCACTCGAGGCCCTTGGCCTTGTGGATCGTCAGCAGCTGCAGAGTGCCGGGCGCAACGGGATCCGGCGCCGCGTAGAGGTCGGCGAGCTCCGTCTCGAGGGCCGCGGGATCGTCGAGGTCGCGGGCGCGCTCGATCAGGTCGATGCGCGCGAGGAAGGCGCGCGCGTTGTCGAGGTCCGCCGCGTCGGCGAGCGTCGCCGGCCCGCCGAGCGCAAGCCACGCCGACTCCACCACGGCCGCGAGCGGACGCCGGCCCCGATCCTGGATCGCGACGTCGAGCACCGCCTGCACGCGCCGCACGCGCGCGGCATCCGCCAGATCGAGACGAGCGAGCCGCGCGGGCTCGGCGAGCGCCTCCGCCACCGTCAGCGCCGGGTCCTCGCCGATCAGGCGGTCGAGCGCATCGAGCGGCACGCCGCCCCAGGGCGCGCGCAACACCGCGAGCCAGGCGATCCGGTCCGCGGGATGGCAGATCGCGCGGGTCAGGGCCACGAGATCGCGCACCGCGAGCCGCTCGGCGAGCGGCACGAGCTCGACGCCGCGGAACGGGATGGCGCGGCGCTCGAGGGCCGCGGCGACCGGCGTCAGCTGGCTGCGCGTGCGCGCCAGCACGGCGATCCGGGCCTCGGGATGCGCGCGCCGCTCCGTCTCCACGATTGCCGCGACGCGTGCCGCCTCGTCGGCCGGCTCGCCGCCGGCGAGGAACTCGAGGCGCACGCCGCTCGCGGCGAGCGGCGGGCGCGTCGCCGCGGACGGTGCGTGGCGCACGGCGCCCCGCGCGAGGTCCTCCACCGGCGGCAGCACCGCCGCGAAGGACCGGTTGAACCACTCGACGAGCGCGGGCCGGGAGCGGAAGTTGGCGGCGAGCGTCAATGGCTCGGGGCGCAGTGCGCCGAGGCCGTGGGCCCGGATCTCGAGGAACAGGCTGACGTTCGCCTCGCGGAAGCCGTAGATCGACTGCATCGGATCGCCGACCAGGAACAGCGTCCGGCCGTCGCCCTCGGTCCAGCCGGCGGTCAGCCCGCGCAGCAGCTCGACCTGCGCCGTCGAGGTGTCCTGGAACTCGTCGATCAGCAGGTGCTCGATGCGCCCGTCGAGCGCGAGCGTGAGGTCGGTGGGCTCCTCGGGCGTGCCGATGGCCTGCAGCGCGGCACGCGACACCGCCGCGAAGTCGACCACGCCCCGCTCGGCGAACACGCCCTGCAGCCGGGTCGCGGCGGCGATCAGCACCTCGTCGAGCGCCTCGAGCACGCGCCACTCGGCATCACCGTAGCCGGGCGGTGGCAGCTGGCGCACCGCGCGCAGCGCCTCGCGCAGCCCCTCGTCCGCGGCGAGCGCCTGCAGGTGGCCGGTGAACGCGGCCTTCTCCGCGGCCCGCTCCGTCGGGAAGCCGTTGTGCTTGTTCACCGAGCGGCGCGACTTGCCGTCCTCGGTCAGCAGCGCCCGCGCGAGCCCGCGCCAGGCCGCCCGCATCCCGACCGAGCCCTCCCACGGCCAGCGCGGCGCGCACTCGAGCGCGCGATCGTCCGCGTCGACGACCGGCCGGTGGGCAACGGCGCCCGCGGCGAGCGCGACGAGATCGGCCGCGCCCGCGGCCGCGTCGGCGAGGCGCCGCGCGGCGCGCGCCAGCACCGCCTCGATCTGTTCCGCGAGGGCCGCCTCGAGCGCCGCGCGCAGCGCCGCACCGCGCGGCCGCTCGGGGCCGATCAGGTGACGGAGCCAGCGCTCGCGACCCTGCAGCATCCCGGCCAGCTGCTCGCACACCCGGCCGACGTCGTTGTCGGCATGCGCGAGCACGACGCTGATCGCCTCGGCGAGCCGGTCGCCGGACTCGAGCGCGGCGAGCGTGCGCTCCGCCGCCAGCCGGTAGAGCGCCGCCGGGCGCGGCTCGACGGCGAGCCCCACCCCGGCGCGCGACAGCACCGGCAGGCGCGCGGCCAGCCACTGGTTGAGCGCGTCGAGCGTCAGGATGCGCAGTCGCGCCGGATGCTCATCGAGGGCCCAGCCGAGCGTGGCGGCGTGCGCCCGCACGGCGGCCGCGAGCGCGAGCGTGGCGGCCTCGCCGGGATGACGGGGCGGCGTGCCCGCCGCCGAGCGCGCGAGCGCATCGAGCACCCGCTCGCGCATCTCGGCGGCGGCCTTGCGCGTGAACGTGACGGCGAGCACCGCTTCCGGGTCCGCGACCGTCGCCAGCAGCGCGAGGTAGCGCTGCGTCAGCAGCGTCGTCTTGCCCGAGCCCGCCGGTGCCTGGACGATGAACGATGCGTCGGTGGCGAGGGCCCGCTCGCGTGCCGCCTGGTCGGCCGGGGCGCGCACCTCACTCATCACCGCGCTCCTCCGCCGCGCCGTCGCTCGGCGCCGCGACGCGGCAGAGCGTCGCGAGCGCGCAGTGCCGGCAGGCGCCCTCGTCGGGGTCGACGCGCGCGCCGCCCGCGGCAAAGTCGCTCGCCAGCGCCGCGACGCTGTCGCGCCAGCCGGCCACGAGCGCCGGCCAGCCGAGACCGCGCAGTTCGCCCGTGGCGCGACTCGCGCCGCAGACGCGCACGCCAGGCAGCACCCCGTCGCGCGCCGCGACCCCGTCAAAGGTCGCGACCGCCGGCGGCAGCCGCGCCATCGCCACCGCCGTCGGCGGCACTTCGCCGAGCGTCGCGTACGCCGGCAGCTGCATCGGTCGCGGGCGCGGCCCCGTCCAGCGCCCCTGCCCGGCGCGGCCCGTCTTGTAGTCGATCACGACCGTGGTTCCGTCCGCGAGGCGGTCGACGCGGTCGATGCGCACCTCGACCGCGATCCCGCCGGCCGCGAGCTCGTGCGCGCGCTCGCGCGCGAGCACCTCGAACGGCTCGCGCTCGAGCTCCGCCGCGAGCAGGTTCAGGATCGCGCGCTCGAGCCACGCGCGCTCGATCGCCACGAGTCGCGATTCCGCGAGCGCCGGCCGCGCGGCCGCGCAGGCCGCCTCGACCGCCGCCACGACCACCGCGCGCCGGGCGCCGGCGTCGCGCTCGCGGATGGCCTGCTGCGAATCCAGCACCGCGTAGACGCGGGCGAGCGCCTCGTGCGCGAGCACGCCGCGGGTGCGCGCCGACAGCCCGACGCCGGGGGACTCGAGCGCCTCGGCGCGCAGCCTGAGCTCTGCCGCCGCCCGGAACGGGCACTGCGCCATCAGGTCGAGCACCTTGACGCCGCCGCGCACGTGCGTGCCGGGCGGGATCGGCGCGAGGCCCGGGTCCTGCCAGGCCTCGCGCTCGCCCGCCTCGCGCAGCGTCGCCGCCCACGACGGCACGCTCACGAGGCCCGCGAGCGCGGGTGCCGCCGGCACGAGCGGCGAGACGCGCCGCTCGAGCTCACCCTCGGCGAGCGCGGCGCTGAACACCAGCTCGGGCGCGGCGCGTTGCCAGCCGGCGAGCGCCGCGCGCGCATCCGCCAGCATCGCCGCGGCACTCGCGCCCGGCAGTCCGCGCTCACGCTGCAGCGCGAGCGGCAGGAAGGGTGTCGGCGTCGCCGCGGCCGGGAAGCGCTCGGCCGTGAGGCCCGCCACCCACAGGCCGTCGCACGGCAGCGCCGGATCCTCGAGCCGGTCGAGCACCAGCACGGCGGGATCGGTCACCTCGGCGGCGAGCGGCGTCGCGGCCAGGATCGACTGCAATTCACCGAGCGCCGCGCCGAAGCCGAGCGCCGGCAGGATCGACTCGAGCCCGGCCAGCGCCTCGAGTGCCGCGGTGAGTCCGAGGGCGGCCTCGTACTCGGTGTCGGCCAACGGTCGGCCCTTCGGCCAGCCCGCGGCACGCAGCGCCCGCTGCATCGCCTCTGCCCACGCAGAAGCGCCCTGGCGTCCGCCGCGCACGAGCGGCGCGCGAACGGCCTCGACGAGCGCAGCGAAGGCCGGCTCGGCCTCGCGGCCGGCACGCAGCCGCACCGCGAGCGTCTCGGTGCGCAGCCGGGCTTCGGGGGACTTGCGCAACACCGCGTCCAGGCGAGCCCGCGCCGCGTGCTCGGCGTCGGTACCCGGCAGGTACGGCGAGCGCAACAGCCGGCCGAGTTCGAGCACGCCGATCTCCGGCGCAGCGAGCGCCAGCAACCCGACCGCGGTGGCCGCGACCGACTGCTCGGCGAGCCGCGGCGGCGCGCCGAGCACGTACGGCCGCACGCCGGCCGCACCCGGCAGCAGCAGTTCCGGCGCCAGCCGCTCATCGAGCCGTCGCGCGAACGCCGCGCGCGTCGCGGCGAGCTCCGGGTAGAGCACGACGAGCCGCGCCGCGGGATCGGCCGCCAGCCGCGTCCCGAGCCAGTCCGCGATCGCGGCGATCTCCTCCTCCGGCAAGCCGGCCTCGCAGCGGTTGAGCGCGGCGGGGCCCGCGGCGAGCGCCAGGTCCTCGACCTCGGTTCCGGACGCCGCGAGCGCCGCGCCGAGCGCGCGCCGCGCCGGTGTGACGCCGCCGAAGCCGTGGAAGCCAATGCGCGCCGGCGGCGCCCCGGTCGCCCGGTGCGCGCTGACGAGTCCCGGCAGCCGCGCGGCGTCGAGCGCGCCGCGCGCGGCGGTGGCGCGCTCGAACGCGCGCGCCCAGCCGAGGAAGGCCTCCTCCTCCGGTGTCGTCGGCTTCAGTCGCGCGACGTCGAGGCCCCACTCGCAGGCGAGCTGCCAGGCGCGCGCCGCCTCGGCGGCCGTGGCGTCGGCGCTGACCAGCACGCCGCCGGCGTCCGACTCCTCGACGATCCGCTGCCAGAGGCGGCGGGTGGCGACCGGACCCAGCAGCTGCGGGCGCTGCTCGAGCGCGCGCGCCTCGCGCTCGAGCCAGGCGGCGTAGGGCAGGATGCGCGGTGCCGGGAAGACCCGCGCGCCGTCGCGGGCGGCCGCGCGGCCGCAGGCCGCGGCGAGCGCGCGCGCCTGGCGCGCGCTCGCCGTGACGATTTCGCCGCCGGCGTCGAGAATCGCACGGTGGCGCTCGCTGCCGCGCACCTAGCTCTGCGAGACGACCTTGAGCGGCGCGCCGGCCTCGCGGCCCGCCGGCGCCGCGGCGTAGAGCTCGAGCTGCGCCTCGATGCGCCCGAAGACGTCCGCGAGCACCTCGGGCTCGGGCAGGAACGTCACGCGGAAGTGCGTGTTGTGCGGGAAGTTGAAGCTCACCCCCGGCGCCACCAGCACGTGCTTGTGCTCGAGCAGGTCGAGCGCGAACGCCTGGTCGTCGAAGCCCGGCAGCGCGCCGGGCCGCACGCCGATGAACGCGTACATCGCGCCGAGCGGCCGGACGAGCTCGAGGTAGCGGCTGCGGGCGACCGCGGCGACGATCGCCGCGCGCGAGGCGTGCAGCCGGCCGCCCTCGCGGGTCAGGTCGCGGATCGACTGGTAGCCGCCGAGCGCGGTCTGCACCGCCCACTGGCCAGGGACGTTGCTGCACAGGCGCAGCGACGACAGCAGCTCGAGCCCACGCAGGTAGTCCTGCGCACCCTCGCGCTCGCCGGAGAACACCGCCCAGCCGACCCGGTAGCCGCAGGCGCGGTAGATCTTCGAGAGTCCCGACAGCGTGCAGCAGAGCGTGCCGTGCACGAGCGTCGCGAGCGGCACCGCGGCGACGCCGTCGTAGGTCATCTGGTCGTAGATCTCGTCGGCGAGCACGACCAGCCGGTGGCGCTCGGCGATCGCGACCAGCCGCTCGAGCACCGCGCGCGAGTAGACCGCGCCGGTCGGGTTGTTCGGGTTGATGATCACGATCGCGCGCGTGCGCTTGGTCACCAGCCGCTCGACCTCGTCCGGGTCCGGCATCCAGTCGTGCGCGGCGCGGCACGCGTAATGCACCGCGCGGCCGCGGTTCAGGTTGGTCGCCGCGGTCCACAGCGGATAGTCCGGGCTCGGCACCAGCACCTCGTCGCCGTCGTCGAGCAGCGCCCGCAGCACGAGGTCGATCAGCTCCGACACGCCGTTGCCGATGAAGACGTCCTCGACCGTGACGTCGCGCAGGCCCCGCTCCTGCTGCTGCATCACGACCGCCTCGCGGGCCGGGAAGATCCCCTGCTGGTGGACGTAGCCCTCGGCGGCACGCAGGTTCTCGATCATCGCGAGCCGCATCGTCTCCGGCGTGCGGAAGCCGAACGCGCCCGGGTTGCCGATGTTCAGCGAGACGATGTCGTGGCCGAGCCGCTCGAGCTCGTGGGCGCGCCGCGCGAGGCGCCCGCGGATCTCGTAGCGCACGCCCGCCAGCGCGCTGCTCGGCCGTATCGTCGGGGTCGTCATGCGCCGAGGATAGCGCAGCGGACCCGGCCCCGCCTCAGCCGATCACGCCCCGGGCGCGCAGCGCCGCGAGCGTCTCGTCGCCGAGGCCGAGCTCGGCGCCGAGCACCGTGCGGGTGTGTTCGCCGAGCAGCGGCGGCGGCAGCCGGTACTCGAGACCGGTGCGCGAGTAGCGGATCGGGTTGCGGATCTGCGGCACGCTGCCACCCAGCGGGTGCGGCAGGTCGAAGCGCATGCCGCGATGACGCACCTGCGGCTCGGCGAACACCGCCGCGAGGTCGTTGATCGGGCCGCAGGGCACCGCCGCCGGCGTCAGGCGCTCGATCCACTCGCGCGTCGAGCGTGCGCGCAGCAGCTGCTCGACGAGCGGCACGAGCTCGGCGCGGTGCGCGACACGCGCGGCGTTGGTCGCGTAGCGCGCGTCGCTCGCGAGCTCCGGTCGCCCGGCGAGACCGGCGAAGGCGGCGAACTGCCGATCGTTGCCGATCGCCAGCATCAGGTGGCCGTCGGCGGTCGCGAAGGCCTGGTACGGGACGATGTTCGGGTGCGCGGTGCCCTGGCGGCGCGGCGGCTCGCCGGACAGCAGGTAGTTGAGGCCCTGGTTCGCGAGCCAGCCGACCTGCGTGTCGAGCAGCGCCAGGTCGATCTGCTGGCCGCGGCCGGAGCGCTGGCGCTCGACGAGCGCGGCGGTGATCGCCGCGACCGCGTACATGCCGGTCATCAGGTCGACGACCGCGACGCCGACCTTCTGCGGCCCGCCGCCGGGCTCGCCGTCCGGCAGCCCGGTCAGGCTCATGAGGCCGCCCTTGCCCTGGATCATCGCGTCGTAGCCCGCGCCCTGGGCCTCGGGGCCGTCCTGGCCGAAGGCGGAGATCGAGCAGTAGATGAGTCCCGGCAGCGAGGTGGCGAGATCGGCGTAGCCGAGGCCGTACTTCGCGAGCCCGCCGACCTTGAAGTTCTCGACCAGCACGTCGGCCTTGGCCGCCAGCCCGCGGATCAGCGCCTGACCATCCGGCTGCGCCATGTCGATCGCGACCGAGTGCTTGCCGCGGTTCGTCGAGAGGTAGTACGCCGACTCGCCACTCTCGTCGCCGGCACCGTCCCGCAGCCACGGCGGGCCCCAGGCGCGGGTGTCGTCGCCGCTGCCCGGCTTCTCCACTTTATAGACGGTGGCCCCGAAGTCGGCGAGCACCTGCGTCGCCCACGGTCCCGCCAGCACGCGGCTGAGGTCGAGTACCTTGATCCCGGTCAGCGGTCCCACGGCGATCCCGTCGTCCTGCGCCCCGATCGGCGCCGCGCGAAGGTACCTGCTCGCCGGGCCGAATGCGAGACGTGCTAGCCGCGCGCTGCGAGCGCGGCGGCGAGTGCCGGACGGCGTCGCCGCAGCGCCGCGACGGCCCGTCGGCGGTGTGCGGCGCTGCCGGTCGCCGGGTCGAGGCCGCGCACCTCCGCCGCCTCGCCGTCGACGTGCTCGAGCAGCAGCGCGCCACCCGGCGCGGCCCAGGGCCCGTCGCCGACGTGCGCCGGGATCCACGTGTAGTCCCCGGCACGCCCCGTGCCCAGCGACTGCAGGCACTCGAAGCGGCCGCCGAGCACCAGGCGCTCGAGCGCGGCATCGCGGACGGTCACCGCGTCGCGCCGGTAGTGCGGCGCGAGCGCGACGAGACGCGTGCGCGCCCCGCGCACCGGGTCCTCGCGCAGCAGCTTCACGAGCCGGCCGGCTTCGGCCGCCTCGCCCGCCGCGCTCGCCTGCCAGTCGAGCACCTCGACCGAGGCGATGTCGACGAGCCGGTCGCGCTCCGCCTCCGGATGATCGGAATCCGCGGCGCGGAAGCTTGGCGGGCCCGAGCGGTAGGCCGCGAGGAACGTCGCCTCCTGCGGCGCGACCAGCGCCGGCAGGCCGACGCCGCGGGGTACGAACAGGTAGCTGCCCGGGGCGCGCCGCCCGGCTCCGAGCGTGACCGCGCCGGCGAGCAGGTAGAGCTCGAGGTCCGACGCGCTGCGCCCCGCCGGCAGCGTCGCGCCGCGCGCGAACACGAGGCGCAACGTCGCCGCACCCGAGCGCGGCTCGAGGCTCAGGACCTCGGCACGCACGCCGCGCGGGAAGCCGGGCAGCGACAGGGCCCGCGTCGCGGCCGCGTGCGTGGCCGGTCGGGCGATGATCGGCCGCCCGCCCGCGCGCGGTGCGCGCCGCGTCGCGGCGGCCCGCGGCCCGGCCCCGCTCGCCGGCAGCGGCGGCAGATCCTCCGGTGCCAGCGGTTCACGCACGCCCGGCGCCGCATCGAAGCCGCGCTCGACGAGCCGCGCAAAGTACGCCCGGGTCGCGGCGCGCAGGCGGCCCGCCGACCGGCCGGCCGCCGCCGCGGCCCGCGCGACGCGCTGCGCCTGGCGCCTCGACTCTTCGCGGATCCAGCGCACTTCCTCGCGGGTCGGCATCGTCGGCCTCCGGGGCCGGGAACGGGCGGTCGAGCGTAGGCGAGGCGCGCGGCGCTGACAATCGCGCCGCGTCAGCGCGGCTCGAGCTCCGCCTGGCGAAGGCACGCCACCTCGTGGCCCGTGCCGATGCGCTCGAGCGGCGGCACCCGTTCGCGGCAGCGCGCCTCGACATGCGGGCAGCGCGCCGCGAACGGGCAGCCGGGCGCGCGCGCGAACGGCGAGCTCGCATCGGGCGGCGCCAGCCGCGCGCTCGCGGCGGGACCGTCCAGCGAGGGCGCCGAATCGAGCAGCAGCCGCGTGTACGGGTGGCGGGGTGCGCCGAACAGCGCCTCGCGCGGCGCGAGCTCGAGCACGCGGCCGTGGTAGAGCACGAGCACGCGGCTGGCGAGCCGGCGCACCACCGCGAGCTGGTGGCTGATGAACAGGAAGCCGACGCCGCGCTCGCGGGCGAGCTCGGCGATCAGGGCAACGATGCCCGCCTGCACGGACACGTCGAGCGCGCTGACGGCCTCGTCGCAGATCACGAGCTCCGGCCCCGCGATCATGGCGCGGGCGAGCGCCGCGCGCTGGCACTGACCGCCCGAGAGCTCGCGCGGCCGCGCCGCGGCGTGCGCCGGCTCGAGGCCGACGCGCGCCAGCCACTCGAGCACCCTTGCCGCGCGCGCCGCGGCACCGAGGCCCGGCTCGTGCACGGTCAGCGGCTCGGCGACCGACTCGCCGATCGTGCGCCGCGGGTCGAAGCTGCCGGCCGGGTCCTGGAAGACCAGCGCGACCGCGCGTCGCAGCGCGCGGCGGCCGGCGCGGTCGAGGCTCGCGAGCGGGCGGCCGCGGAAGCGCACCTCGCCCGCGCGCGGGCGCACGAGCCCGGCGAGCGCACGCCCGAGCGTGGTCTTGCCGGAGCCCGACTCGCCGATCACGCCGACGGTCTCGCCGGGTGCGAGCGCGAGGCTGACCTCCTCGAGCGCGCGCAGCCGCCCGTGGCTCGTCGGATAGTCGACGGCCAGCCGCTCGGCCTCGAGCAGCGCGGTCACGGCCGCTCCCCCGCACCGAGCGGCGCAAAGCAGGCGACCGCGCGCGCGCCGGCGGCCTCGAGCGGCGGGACCTCGTGCGCGCAGCGCGGCAGCGACCGCGGGCAGCGCGCGGCGTAGGCGCAGCCGGCCGGCCGCGCGCCGCGACCGGGCGGCTGGCCCGGGATCGCGACGAGCGGCGCCTCGAGCGGCGTGTCGAGCGCGAGCCGCGCCGCCGCGAGGCCGGCGGTGTACGGATGGCGCGGCGTGGCGAGCACGGCGCGCACCGGACCCCGCTCGACCAGCCGGCCGGCGTAGAGCACCGCGATCTCCTCGCAGACGCCGGCGACCACGGCGAGGTCGTGGCTGACGAGCAGCAGCGCCGTGCCGGCGGAGCCCGCCTCGCGGAAGAGCTCGAGGATGCCGGCCTCGACGGTCGCATCGAGCGCCGTGGTCGGCTCGTCCGCGACCAGCAGCGACGGACCCGCGATCAGCGCCATCGCGATCAGCACGCGCTGGCGGAGCCCGCCGGAGAGCTCGTGCGGGTACTGGCCGAGACGCGCCGCCGGGTCCGGCACCCGCACCCGCTCGAGCATCGCGAGCGCGGCGGCGCGCGCCGCCGCGCCGCGCGCGCGGCCGTGCGCGACCAGCACCTCGGCGAGCTGCGTGCCGATCGTCAGGTGCGGGGCGAGCGCGCTGCCGGGGTCCTGGAACACCATGCCGATGCGCGCGCCCCGCACGCGCCGCAGCCGGGGCTCCGGCGCGCCGACGAGCTCCGCACCCTCGAAGCGGATGCTGCCGCTGACCCGCGCCGCCGGCCCGCCGAGCCCGGCGATCGCGAGCGCCAGCTGGCTCTTGCCGGCGCCGGACTCGCCGACGAGGCCGAGCCGCGCAGCGGCCGCGAGCGTCAACGAGACGTCCTCGAGCGCCCGCGTCTCCCCCGCCCCGCGGCCGAGCGTGACCGACAGCCCGCGCAGCGCGAGCAGCGGCTCAGGCGTCATGCGGGTCGAGCGCATCGCGCAGCCCCTCGCCGAGCGCGCCGAGCGCGAGCACGATCGCGACCAGGAACGCGCCCGGCACGACCAGCATCCACGGCGCGGTCTCCATTTCCTGCGCGCCCTGCGCGAGCAGGTTGCCGAGGCTCGCGGCGGGCTCGGCGACGCCGAGGCCGAGGAACGACAGGAAGCTCTCGAGCACGATCAGCGAGGGCACGGTCAGGGTCGCGTACACGAGCACCGGGCCGAGCAGGTTCGGCACCACGTGGCGCGCGAGCACCACGCCCGGCGGCACGCCGGCCGCGACCGCCGCCTCGACGAACTCGCGCGAGCGCAGCCGCCGCGTCTCGCCGCGCACCACGCGCGCCATCGTCAGCCAGCCGACCGCGCCGATTGCGAGGAACACCGTGGTCGGGGCGCGACCGAGGACCACGGTCAGCAGGATCACGAAGAACACGTACGGCAGCGAATACAGCACGTCGACCGCGCGCATCATCAGCGCGTCGGTGCGACCGCCGGCGTAGCCGGCGATCGCGCCGTAGCCGACGCCGAGCACGAGGCTGACGAGCGTCGCGAGCAGCGCGATCGCGAGCGAGACGCGCACGCCGGCGAGCGTGCGCACCCACAGGTCACGGCCGAGCCGGTCGGTGCCGAGCCAGTGGCCGGCCTCGAGCCCCGGCGGCACGGCCAGGTGCTGCCAGTCGAGCGCGTCGACCCGCCACGGCGAGGCCGCGGGGCCGAAGAGCGCGAGCGCCGCCACGAGCGCGAGCACCGCGAGGCCGAGCCGGGCGCCGCCGCCGAGCCTCACGGCCGCTCCGGGTGGCGCAGCCGCGGATCGATCAGCGCCTGCAGCACGTCGACGACGAGGTTGAGGCCGATCACCAGCACCGCGTAGACGATCACCTTGCCCATCACCAGCGTGTAGTCGCGGTTGAGCGCGCCCTGCACCAGGAACCGACCCATGCCGGGCAGCCCGAACACCGTCTCGACCACCAGCGAGCCCGTCAGGATGCCGGCCGCGGCCGGACCCAGGTAGCCGAGCACCGGCGACAGCGCCGGCGGCAGCACGTGCCGCACCAGCACCGCGGCCGGCGCGAGGCCCTTCGCGACCGCGGTGCGCACGTGCAGCTCGTGCTCGACCTCGAGCACGCTCGCGCGCACGAGGCGCACGAGGTAGGCGAGCGTCGGCAGCGCGAGCGCGAGCACCGGCAGCACGAGGTCGGCGGGCCGGCCCGGCTCCCAGCCGGCGACCGGCAGCCAGTGCAGGTGCACGCCGAAGACGAGCGCGAGCACGGGTGCGGTCACGTACGCCGGGATCGCGAGCCCGAGCACGGCCACGAACAGCAGCGCCCGGTCGGCGAGCCCGCGCCGGCGGCGCGCCGCCAGCACGCCGAGCGGTACGCCGAGCCCGACCGCGAGCGCGAGCGCGAGGCCGCCGAGCGTGAGGCTGACCGGCAGCCCGGTCGCGATCAGCTGCCGGACCGTGAAGTCGCGCAGCCGCAGCGAGGGACCCAAGTCGCCCCGGGCGAGGCCGCCGAGGTAGCGCAGGTACTGCTCCGCGAGCGGCCGGTCGAGGCCGTAGAGGCGGTCCAGGTTCGCGCGCACCTCGGGCGCGAGCGGCTGCTCCTGGTCGAAGGGCCCGCCCGGCGCGAGCCGCACCAGCAGGAACGCGAGCGTGACCACCGCGAACAGGGTCGGCACCGCGCCGGCGAGCCGGCCGAGGACGTACCTCAGCACCCGGCGCCGCAGGCCGGTGGCGCGACAGGACCCTCACGATCGGCGCGCACGGACAGCTCCCGGTCTCCCGGCGGGGGGCGGGAGTGGCGGCGAGTCTAGGAGAGCGCTCGCGAAGCTGGCAACGGACGCGCACGCGGGCAAAAAAAAAGCGGCCCCGAAGGTGCCGCTCGTCATGCGCCTGCCGGGCCTCGCGGGCCGACCGACGCTCCCCTCGCGCTCCGCCTTATCGTTATCGTTGGCGGCGGAGCGAGTCAGCTTGCGCGCGACCCTAGCATCGGCCGCGCGCGACGGTAAAGATGCAGCGCAAAAGGCCCGGCGGGGTCGCCCTGCGCCGGCCAGTCCGAACGCGCCGCCGGCGGGCACCGGCGCGACACCACTGGATTGACACTGGAAGGCGTTTTGCATAGCTTGCCGCGACGCAAAAAAAAGCCGTTCGCGGAGCCTCCATCGCATGCGCAAGATCCTCGTCGGGGTGAAACGGGTCGTCGACTACAACGTCCGGGTCCGGGTCAAGCCGGACGGCTCCGGCGTCATCACCGACGGCGTCAAGATGAGCGTCAATCCCTTCGACGAGATCGCCCTCGAGGAGGCGCTGCGCATCAAGGAGCGCGGCGAGGCCGCCGAGGTGATCGCGGTCAGCGTCGGCCCGGACGACGCCCAGCAGCAGCTCAGGACCGCGCTCGCCATGGGCGCCGACCGCGCGATCCTCGTCAAGACCGCCGAGCTCGTCGAGCCGCTGACCGCGGCGCGCGTGCTGCTCAAGGTCGTCGAGAAGGAGCAGCCGGAGCTCGTGATCGTCGGCAAGCAGGCGATCGACGACGACGCCGCGCAGACCGCGCCGATGCTCGCCGCCCTCTGGGACCGGCCGCAGGCGACCTTCTGCTCGAAGATCGAGATCCAGGGCGGCAGCGCCCGCGTGACGCGCGAGGTCGACGCCGGCCTCGAGACGATCGAGGTCGACCTGCCGGCGGTGTTCAGCGCCGACCTCAGGCTCAACGAGCCGCGCTACGTGAAGCTGCCGGACATCATGAAGGCGAAGAAGAAGCCGCTCGACGTGATCGAGCTCGGCTCGCTCGGGCTCAGCGCCGAGCCCGGCCTCAAGCCCGTGCTGACCGAGCCGCCGAAGCCGCGCTCGAAGGGCGTCATGGTCAAGGACGTCGCCGAACTGGTCGACGCGCTCAAGAAGAAGGGGCTGGTCTCGTGAGCAAGATCCTCGTCATCGCCGAACACGACGGCAAGAAGCTGAACCAGGCCACCGCGCGCTGCGTGACCTGCGCGCGCCAGATCCCGGGCGGCGCGGTCACGGTGGCGGTGTTCGCGGCCGATCCGGCGGCGGTCGCCGCGCAGGCCGCGCAGCTCGCCGGCGTCCAGGAAGTCGTGACGGTCGCGGCCGCGCACAACGCGAACGCGCTCGCCGCGGTGCTCGCCCCGCAGGTGGTCGCGCTCGCCGCCGACTACAGCCACGTGCTCGCCGCCTCGACCGCCTTCGGCAAGGACCTGCTGCCGCGGGTGGCCGCACTGCTCGGCGTGCCGCAGATCTCGGACGCGATGTCGGTCGAGGGTGCGCACAAGTTCAAGCGCCCCACCTACGCCGGCAACGCGATCGTGACGCTGGAGGCGCCCGCGGACCGCAAGCTGGTCGCGACCGTGCGCAGCGCCTCCTTCGAGGCCGCCGCGGGCGGCGGCTCGGCGCCGGTCCGGGCGGTGACGCTCGCGGCCGCGGTGCCGAGCCACACGCGCTTCGTCTCGATCAGCGCCGCGACCTCGGACCGCCCGGACCTCGCCTCGGCGCCGAAGGTGGTCTCGGGCGGACGCGCGCTCGCGAGCAAGGAGAACTTCGACCTGATCTTCAAGCTCGCCGAGAAGATGGGCGCGGCGGTCGGCGCCTCGCGCGCCGCGGTCGACGCCGGCTACGCGCCGAACGAGCTGCAGGTCGGCCAGACCGGCAAGATCATCGCGCCGGAGCTCTACGTCGCGATCGGCATCTCCGGCGCGATCCAGCACCTGACCGGCATCAAGGACGCGAAGACCATCGTCGCGATCAACAAGGATGCCGAGGCACCGATCTTCGAGGTTGCCGACCTCGGCCTCGTGGGCGACCTGTTCCAGATCATCCCGGAGCTCGAGAAGGCGCTCGCGAAGTAGCGCGGGCGTCCCCGGGAAAACAGGGTTGCACGTGAGGAATCGCGTGCAACCCTTTGTTTATTCGAATCCGGATCTGAGCCAGTTGTTAAAGTAGTTTCGAGGTCTTGCCCCGCCCCTCCGCCTTGCCCGGAGCATCGCCATGACCACGTTCGTGCTCGGCCTCGTGCTCTTCTTCGGCATCCACCTGGTGCAGGTCCTGGCGCCCGGACTGCGCGCCCGCGGCGTCGCGGCGATCGGGCTCCTGCCATGGAAGGGGCTCTATGCGCTGCTGTCGATCGCGGGCGTGGTGCTGATCGTGCAGGGCTTCCCGCCCGCCCGGGCGGCCTACCCGCCCCTCTACGTCACGCCCGCCTGGCTGCACCTCATGGCCGTCGTGCTGCTCGTGCCGGTCTTCCCGATGGTGCTCGCCGCGTACCTGCCCGGGCGGATCCAGTCGGTGCTGAAGCACCCGATGCTCGCGGCCACCAAGCTGTGGGCCTTCGCCCACCTGCTCGCGAACGGCCGGCCGGCCGACCTCGCGCTCTTCGGCGCGTTCCTCGCCTGGGCGGTGGTGCTGCGGATCTCGATGAAGCGCCGCCCGCCGGCGCCGCCGGTGCCGGGGCTGCCACCCGGACGCTGGAACGACGCGATCGCGGTCGGCTTCGGCCTCGCGCTCTATGCCGCGTTCGTCGCGGCGCTGCACCTGCGGCTGTTCGGGGTCGCGCCGCTCGGCTGAGCGGCGCGACCGCCGCGCTCAGAGCTGGCCGAGCACGTAGTCGGCGGCGCTGACGCGGAACTCGCCCGCAGCCTCGACGTTGACGGCCTTGACCACGCCGTCCTTCGCGATCAGCGCGAAGCGCTTGCCGCGCGTGCCCATGCCGAAGCCGCTCGCGTCGAGCTCGAGCCCGAGCGCCTTGGTGAACTCGGCGTTGCCGTCGGCGAGCATCAGGATGTCGCCCGAGTTGCTCGCCTTGCCCCACGCGTCCATCACGAACACGTCGTTGACCGCGAGGCACGCGATCACGTCCACGCCCTTGGCCTTCAGCGCGCCCGCCTGCTGCACGAAGCCCGGCAGGTGCTTCGCGTGGCAGGTCGGCGTGAACGCGCCCGGCACCGAGAACAGCACCACCGTCTTGCCCTTGAAGAGCTCGTCGGTCTTGACGTTCGCCGGCCCCTCCTTGGTCATCTGCTTCAGCGTCGCCGACGGGATCCGGTCGCCTGCCTTGATCGTCATGCCTGAGTCTCCCTGCCGTAGAGGCGCGGATCGCGCGGGGTCGGGATTCTAGCGCCTCGGGCCGGGCCCGGGCGCCGGAAACCCGCCAAGCTCAGTGGCGATCGCGGTCCGGGTCCTTGTCGCGCTCCTTGCGGCGCTCGCCCTCGCCCTTCGGCGGCGCCTTCGGCGGCGCCTCGCGCTTCGGCGGGCGTGCCGCGTTCGCGTTGGCGCCCGGGTCCTGGCGGGGGCGTTGGCCCTCGCCCTGCGCCGGGCGCGGCGGCGGGCTGGTGCGGGCATCCGCCGGCGGCGCAGCGCGCGGGTCGCGCGGCGGCGGCCGGTCCATCGGCGCCGCCGGCGGCGGCGCGACCGGGCGGGCGTCGTCGTGCTGTGCCGGGCGCTGGAACGCGCCCGGCGGCCGGTCGCGCTCCTCCATCCGCGGCCGGTCCTCGGCCCGCGGCATCGGCAGCGGCGCCGCACCGCGCGCCGGGGTGGCCTGCGGCGCGTTGAAGGAGCGCGGCTGCGGCGTCGCGGCGATCGGCGGGCGGCCGTCGTTGCGCTGCGCGGCGAAGGCGGGATTGCCGCGCGCATCGTCGCGGTGCTCGCGCTGCAGCACCGTGGGCTCGACGTGCGGGCCGCGGTCGGCGGCGATCTCGGCCTGCGTCGGCGCGACCTGGCTGCCGCCCGGGCCGCCGACGTAGCTGACGCGGTTGTTGTTGATGACCGTGACGTTGTTGATCACGGTCTCGTGGTAGACGTTCACGGTGCGCACGTTGGTGACGTTCACGACCGCGTTGTTGTACTGGAACTGGTTGTTGACCCAGCGGCCGCCGGCGTAGCCGTGGCCGACGTAGCCGCCGCCGTAGTTGATGCCGCCGTAGAAGCCGACGCGCGGCCCCCAGTAGCCCTCGTGGAACACGTACACGCCCGAGGCGTAGCCCCAGTAGCCCGGCGTCCACAGGAGTCCCACGCGCGGCGGCATCACCCAGGTGCCCGGCACCCAGAAGTAGCCGTCCGGTCCCCAGTGCCAGTAGCCGGGCGTCCAGAGGTAACCGTCGCTCGGGCACGGCGGCAGCTCATACACCGGCAGCGGCGGCGGCGCGCTCGAGACGCGCACGACGGCGACCGCCTCCGGCTCGGGGGCCATCGGGGCGACGACGCAGCCGGCCAGCACGAGGCCGAGCGTCGCGCCGGCGAGCAGTCGAAAGGCAGGAAGGGATGTCACGGGGGGCTCCTTGGGGTCGTCAGCGCCGGTTCCTGGCTCCCACCGGCGTCGGGTCGAGCATCGCCGCCACGGGCGCCGCGCTCAAGACGGTGAGCGCCGAAGCGTGAACGCCGCCGACCGGATGAACCAAACTTAACGGGTGCCCGCCCCTGCCTCCGCCCCGGTGCGCCTTCAGGGGCCTCGGGTCGAGCCGGGCAGACCGGGCCCCGGCGCCTCAGGCGACCGGCCGCGCCTTCGGGAACGAGCCTGCCTTGACGAGCGCACCCGGCACGGTGCGGCCGATCGCGCCCTCGAGCCACTGGCCGGTCGCGATCAGCGCCTCGAGATCGACGCCGGTCCGCACGCCCATCCGCGACAGCAGGTACACGAGGTCCTCGGTCGGGATGTTGCCGGTCGCCGCCGGCGCGAACGGGCAGCCGCCGATGCCGCCGATGCTGGCATCGAGCACCGCGACGCCGGCCTCGACCGCCGCGTAGGCGTTCGCGAGGCCGGTGTTGCGGGTGTTGTGGAAGTGGCAGCGCAGCGCGAGGCCGGGCAGCGCCTCGCGCACCCGGCCGACGAGCTCGGTGACCTGGCTCGGCACGCCGACGCCGATCGTGTCGGCGAGCGCGAGCTCGAGCGGGCCGCCCTCGGCGACGCGCCGGGCGACCTCGACGACCCGCGCGACCGGCATCTCGCCCTCGAACGGACAGCCGAAGGCGGTCGACAGGGTCACCTGGGCGCGCAGTCCCGCGGCGTGCGCCGCGCGCGCGATGTCGAGCCAGGCCGCGATCGAGGCATCGGTGGTCGTGCCCTGGTTGCGCTCGTTGAAGGCGTTGCTGGTCGCGACCGCCATGCCGATCTCGGTGCAGCCGGCGGCGAGCGCGCGGTCGAAGCCCTTGCGGTTGAGCACGAGGCCGACGTACTGCACGCCGGCGTGGCGCGGCAGCGCCGCGAGCACGGCCTCGGCGTCGGCCATCTGCGGCACGCGCTTCGGGTTCACGAAGCTCGCGACCTCGATGCGGCGCAGGCCCGCGCCGACCGCGCGGCCGATGAACTCGACCTTGGCGGCGGTCGCGAGCACCGACGGCTCGTTCTGCAGGCCGTCGCGCGGCCCGACCTCGACGATCTCGACGGCAGCCGGTCGCACGCGCGCGGCGCTCCTCGACGGATCCCGGGGGATCGGTGCGGGGATTGTACGGGGGATCGAAACGGGGATCGAAACGGGGATCGAAAAGAGGATCGCGACGGCGACCGTCGCGAGCCCGGTTCCGGGCCGCGCGGCCCGGCCAGGGTCCGGGGCGCGAGCGGCCCCGGACCCGTCAGCAGCCGTCGCTCAGAGCGACTGCAGCCAGAGCGTCGCGGCCTTCACCATGCGCTCGTCCTTCTGGGCGGCGCCGAAGGCCTTCTTCGCCTCCTCGGTCTTGCCGACGCGCTTGTAGGCGATGCCAAGCAGCATCTCGGCGTCGTCGACGCGCTTCACCTTGCCGACGCGATCCGCCGACAGGCCGCGCTCGAGGGCCTCGACCGCCTTGTCGTTCTCGCCGAGCGACAGGTACGCGAGCCCGACGGTGACGTCCGCCTCGCCGTTCTGCTTGGCGCGGGCCTCGCGGTCGAGGCCGGCGATCTGCTTCTTGTCCTCGGCCGACTGCTGCGCGGCGCGCGCCTTGAGGCGGCTGTTGCGGTCGGTCGGCGCGATGGTCGGGAACGAGCCCTTGGCCGCGGCGGCCTCGATGACCTTGGCCGCCTCGGCCGGCGCACCGGCATCGAGCGCCTCGGAGACGTAGTCGACGAAGAACGACTCGCGCGAGATCCAGCCCTTCTCGAAGCCGAACCGGTACAGGTTCAGGATCGCGCGCTTGTCGAGCTTGTTCTCGAGGTAGATCTGCATCAGGTCGGTGTAGTAATCGGGCTTCGGGAACCGGCGCACCAGCTCTTCCATGACCGCCTCGCGCTTCGCCTTCGCGTCGGTCTTGTAGTAGCAGCCGTTCAGGATCTTGAGCGACTGCTCGGAGGTCTCCTGGCCGGCGGCCTTCTGCAGCTCGTTCTCCTTCTCCTGCGCGATGATCGTGTTCGCGCAGTCCTGCTGCGAGTAGTAGATCGCCATCAGCATGTGGTACGCCTCAGGGCTGTTCGAGCCCTCCGCCCACACCTTGGCCCACTTCTCGGCCTTGTCGTACGCCTTGTTCTGGTAGTAGATCGACGCCATGTTCTTGGCGTTCTTCAGCTTCTCGTCCGCCGGCACGCTCTCGACGTCGTTCATGAGCTCGGCGGTGCCCGCGTAGCCGAGGAAGTCCTGCTTCTTGACCTCGGCCTGCATGATGAAGCGCAGCGACATCTCCTTGTCGTAGGGCTTCTTGGCGACCGCCAGCGCCTCGTTGGCGCGGGCGATGCAGCCGTCCCAGTCCTCCTTGCCGCAGGCGTCCTGCGCGGGCTTGAGCTTGGCGCGGACGTCCTCGCTGAGCTCGGGCGGCTTCTCCTTGCCCTTGTCGGCGGCCACCGCCGGCAGCGACAGCGCCCCGACAACCGCAATCACCATCCCAGCCAGAGTGACGGCCGGGACCGCCCCCCTGACGCGCGCAAGCCAGTTAGCCATAGGACACCCCTCGTTGAATCTTCGGCGTCCGGGCGTCAGGCGCCCAGCCACATCTTGGCGGCCGCGGCCATCCGCGGGTCGGCCTTGGCGGCATTGAACGCCTTGTCCGCTTCGGCCTTCTTCTTGAGCTTCAGCAGTGTGATGCCGAGGATCATGTTGGCGTCGTCCGGGCGCTTGACGCGCGCGACGCGCTCGGCGCTGAGGCCGCGCTGGATGGCCTCGGCGGCCTTCTCGAACTGGTTCATGCTGTAGTAGCGGTAGCCGAGCCGCACGTCCGACTCGCCGTTCTTGCCGGCGCGCGCCTCGGCGTCGGCCTGGCCGATCGTCTTCGCGTCCTCGGTGGCGCGGTCCTTGGCCTGCTTCAGCAGCCGCTCCGCCTTGTCGGCGTTCTTGACCTGCTTCTTCTGGATGCCGCGCTCGAGCACGCGCTGCGCCTCGGCGGTGGTGCCGACGTCGAGCGCGCGGTCGGCGAGCTTGGTGTAGTCGGCCTCGTCGACCAGCCAGTCCTTGTCGAAGCCGTAGCGCAGCATCTCGGCGATCGCCAGGTCGTCGATCTTCTTCTCCTGGTACACGCGCAGCACCTGCGTGTAGTAGTCCTTCTTCGGGAAGCGGCGCAGCGCGTCCTCGCTGACCGCGAGCAGCTTCTCGTCCGACTTCGACTGGAAGTAGCAGCGCATCTGGATCTTGAGCTGGTCCTCGTCGGCCGGCTTGCCGCCGAGCGCCTTGTCAATCGACGACAGGCTGTTCGGGCAGTCCTTGTTCGCGAAGTAGTACTGCGCGAGCGCGCTGTAGTCGGCCGGCGAGCCGCTCGCGCCCTTCAGGTACTCCTTGTACTCGTTGATCGCCATGTCGAAGTGGCTGGTCGCGCCGTACATCTGCGCGAGGCTCTTGTGGAAGTTCAGCTTCTCGGCGGCCGACACGCCGTCCGTCGACAGCAGGTCCTTGGCGGCGTCGATCGCATCCTGGTAGCTGCGCGAGGAAGCGGCGGCGCCGTAGATCAGCGTCAGTGCCGCCTTCTTCTCGTAGGCGCTCTTGGCGACCGCCTTCGCTTCCTTGCCGTGCTTCAGCGCGGTGGCGAAGTCGTGCTTCTGGTACGCCGACTGGCCGGGCGCGAACTTGTCGTAGAACTCCTGCGAGGTCTGCTGCGCGAAGGCGCTGCCCAGCGGCAGCGTCAGGGCGATCGCGAGGCTCGTCAGGACGGAGGCGCGCAGGCGCGTGGCGAGCGGGCCGGCGACGGATGCGAGGGTGATCATCGGGTACCTCAATGACTCAAGGCTGTGGACGCCGCGCCGGGACCGCGAGTTCCCGGCGTCGGCATTAACTCGGCATTACAAAAAAAATGGGCCGACTCGAGTCAGCCCATTTCTACTCCCTAGTTCTGTGTCGGCCGGCCTGCGGCGGAGGCAGCCCCGCTCAGAGGGCGCCGTTGGCGTCGGCCACGAAGCCGATCTTCTTGAGGCCCCCGCGCTGCACGGCGAAGAGCACCGAGGCCGCGTAGTCGTACTTCGCGCGGCGGTCGACCGACAGGTGCACCTCGGGCTGCGGGTCCTTGGCGGCCGCGTCCTTGATGTAGGCGCGCATGTCGGTCGGGGTCGTCGCCGAGCCGTTCCAGAGCACCGTGCCGTCGTACTGGACGTCGATCGAGATGGCCTCGGGCGGCTTGTCCGGCGGCGGCTCCTGGGTGGCGCGCGGCAGGTCGATCTTCACCGCGTGCGTCATGACCGGCAGCGTGATGATGAAGATGATCAACAGCACGAGCATGATGTCGACCAGCGGCACGACGTTGATCGTCGTGTTGTATTCGCTCTGGTCGCCTACGGATCCCATTGCCATCGCGTGATGCTCCGAAAGTAATCCGTCATTCCTGGTGCGGGGGCTCGGCGATGAACGCCACCTTCAGCAGATAGTTCCGCTGCAGGGTCGTCAGCACGTCGCTCACGTAGTTGTACGTCACGCGCTTGTCGGCGCGGATGTGCACCTCGGGCTGCGGATCCTTCACCGCCTCGACGCGCGCCATCTCGGCGAGCCTGTCGAGGTTCGCCGGGTTGTCGTTCCAGTAGATCTGGCCGTCGAACGTGACCGAGATGTTGATGTTCTCGGGCTTCGTCTCGGTCGGCTCGTTGAAGTTGACCGGCAGCGTGACCTTCACCGCCTTCGTCGCCACGGGCACCGTGATGATGAAGATGATGAGGAGCACGAGCATGACGTCGACGAGCGGGACGACGTTGATTTCCGAGTTGTAGTCGCCTTCAGCAATCGGTCCGCCACCGCCGGCCATGAGTCGTGCTCCTCGTCTTAGCTTGGGTCGTTCGCTTGCGCTGGCTTACTTCTTGACCGCCGCCGGCGCGCCGGCCGCAGCCGCCGCCTTCATCGCGACGCGACCGCCCGAGAGCAGCGCCTGGTGCAGGTCGTGCGCGAAGTAGTGCACGCGATCGAGGATGAACTTGTTGCGGCGGGTCAGCCAGTTGAAGCCGAGCACCGCCGGCACCGCGACCGCGAGGCCGATGGCGGTCATGATCAGCGCCTCGCCGACCGGGCCCGCGACCTTGTCGATCGACGCCTGGCCGGAGATGCCGATCGAAATCAGCGCGTTGTAGATGCCCCACACCGTGCCGAACAGGCCGACGAACGGCGCGGTCGAGCCGACCGAGGCGAGCACCGACATGCCGCTGTTGAGGTCGCTGTTGATCAGGTCGACGCGACGCTGCAGGTGGCTCGAGATCCAGTCGTGCAGGTCGATGTTCTCGGTCAGGCGGCCCTTGTTGCGCTCGTGGTGCTCGAGCGACTGCAGGCCGTCGGCCGCGAGGCCGCGGAACGCGTTGTCATCGCCGCCCTTCAGGCGCGACAGGCCGTCCTGCAGGGTCGAGGCCGCCCAGAAATCCTTCTCCGCGGCGAGCGCGTACTTCCGCAGGGCCGCCTGGTCGAGGACCTTGGTGATGATCACGTACCAGGAATAGAGCGACATGACGGCGAGGATGATGAACACCCCCTTGCCGACCGCGCCGCTGGTGGTCCAGAGCGCAGCAATGCCATACGGGTTGTCTACAGCGGATGCGTCAGCCATGGTCGATGTCCTCTACGGTGAGTCTTGAGTAAGTTGTCAGTAACGAGTCGTTGGGGATCTTGCGTGGCTCGTTGACCCGGTCAGGTCGACAGACGCCAGGTCCACTTCATGCGCTGCCACGAGCCCACGGCCTCGTTGCCGACCTTCTGCGGCTCGAACTTGCCCTGGGCCTTCACACACTTCTCGGCGGCCTCGTCGAGCCGCTGGATGCCGCTCGAGGTCTCGACCTTGGTCTCGGTGGCACGGCCGTTCGGGCCGACGAACACCAAGAGGACGACCGAGCCTTCCTCGCTCAGGCGGCGGGAGGCGGACGGGTAATAAGGCTCGCAGAGGTCGCCGAGGTTGACGCCCTTGGCGACGCGCACCGGCGTGATCGGCGGCGGCGCGGCGGCCTTCGGCGCTTCCTTGACGGGTTCGGCCGGCCGGACGATCGCGGTCGGCGGCGGTGGCGCGTTGACGATCGGCAGGTCAACGAGCGGGGTTTGTACCGGCGGCGGCTTGAAGTCCGGCGGCGGCGGCGGCGGTTCCTTCGGCTTCTCTTCCTGCTCGTGCTGGATCAGCTTCGATTCGATCATGTCCCGCAGCTGGGGGGCGTACTTGACTGCGGTGCCGATCACGAGGCCAATCGCCAGCAGCACGTGCACGCCGATGACGAAGATCCCGACCATCGCGTGTCGCGAAAGTTTGCGAGTGTCGCTCATGTAGCAGGGAGCCCCTATCTCCCGAATCTTCACCAGGTCTGCGTCGCTTGGGTCCCGTGCGCTCGGTGCCTCTGGACTCAACCTGCCGACCCGTGTCGGACTCTGTCAAATCTCGGGCGTAAACGTAGTGCGAGCGCAACCGAATGCGCTTCACCCCGTCGACGCGACCGGACGATAACCCCAGATGCGCGGGTCTGCAAGCCTCTCGTCATGGTGACGACGCGCAGCGGTGCGCGGCCCTGCAGCGAGCAGGATGAGAATGCTTGTCAAGTGGTCTTTTGGATGCCCTTCCGAGCGCGCCGGCGGCCCGTGCGAGGGGCCGGTTCGGGCAGCGCGTCGGTGACGGCGCCCAGGGATGCGCTCGAGACGACGCGCGCGTACTTCGCGAGCACGCCGCGATCGGCGTAGGGCTTCGGCGCGCGCCAGGCGCGCGCACGTCGCTTCAATTCCGCCGCGCTGACCGCGAGCGAGACCTCGCGCCGGCGAGCGTCGATGGTGATGCCGTCGCCATCGCGCACCAGCGCGAGCGGCCCGCCGACCGCCGCCTCGGGCGAGACGTGGCCGACAACGAAGCCGTGGCTGCCACCGGAGAAGCGTCCGTCGGTGATCAGCGCGACCTCGGCGCCAAGACCCTTGCCCATGATGGCGCTGGTCGGGCTCAGCATCTCGCGCATCCCCGGCCCGCCCCGCGGCCCTTCGTAGCGGATCACGACGACGTCGCCCGGCCGGACGCGGCCGTCGAGGATCGCCTGCAGGCTCGCCTCCTCCGAGTCGAACACCCGCGCGTGCCCCTCGAAGCGCAGCCCCTCCTTGCCGCTGATCTTGGCGACGGCGCCCTCGGGCGCGAGGTTGCCGTAGAGCACGACCAGGTGGCTGTCGGGCTTGAGCGGCCGGTCGAGGTCGCGCACGACGTCCTGGCCGGCGGGATAGTCGGCGACCCCGGCGAGGCTCTCGGCGAGCGTCTCGCCGCTCACGGTCAGGCACTCGCCGTGCAACAGCCCGGCGCCGAGCAGCCGCTTCATCAGCGGACGGATGCCGCCGATCGCGACCAGCTCGGACATCAGGTACTTGCCGCTCGGCTTCAGGTCCGCGAGCACCGGCACGCGCCGGCCGATCCGCGTGAAGTCATCGAGCGTCAGCCGCACCCGCGCCGCCTGCGCGATCGCAAGCAGGTGCAGCACCGCGTTCGTGGAGCCACCGAGCGCGATCACCGTCGTGATCGCGTTCTCGAAGGCCTTGCGGGTCAGAATCTGCGACGGACGGATCCCGGCCTTGACGAGCCGCACCACCGCCTCGCCCGCGCGGCGGCAGTCGTCGGTCTTGGTCGGCGACACCGCTTCCTGCGCGGAGCTGTTCGGCAGGCTCATGCCGAGCGCCTCGATCGCCGAGGCCATGGTGTTGGCCGTGTACATGCCGCCGCAGCTGCCGGCGCCCGGGATGGCGGTGCACTCGACCTCGTGCAGCTGCGCATCGCTGACCCGGCCGGCGGCATGGCCGCCGACCGCCTCGAACACCGCGACGATGTCGCGGCGCTGGGCGCCGGGGCGGATCGTGCCGCCGTAAACGAACACCGCCGGACGGTCGAGCCGCGCGAGCGCCATCAGGCAGCCCGGCATGTTCTTGTCGCAGCCGCCGATCGCGACGATGCCGTCGAAACCCTGCGCGCCGGCCACCGTCTCGATCGAGTCGGCGATGACCTCGCGCGAGACCAGCGAGTAGCGCATCCCGGGGGTGCCCATCGAGATGCCGTCCGAGACCGTGATCGTATTGAAGGTGCGGCTCTTGCCACCGGCCGCCTCGGCGCCGGCCGCGGCCGCCACCGCGAGGCCGTCGAGGTGCACGTTGCACGGCGTGATGTTGGACCAGGTGCTCGCGATGCCGATCGAGGGCTTCTCGAAGTCGGCGTCGGTGTAGCCGACCGCCCGCAGCATCGCGCGGCTCGCGGTCTGGGTGATGCCATCGGTGACGAGGCGGGAATACTGGCGCGGGTCGGGGCGGGTCGGTTTGCGGGGCATGCTCGTCGGCCGGGATCGCGGGTCGATTCGCCCGCGCGGCTATTGTGGGGTGCGCGCGGCCGCGCGCGCTACCCGTTCCGGCCGCAATCAGCTGCCGCGGTCGGGGGCGTTCGGGTCGCGCCGCGCGATGATCGTGACGCCGACGAGCGTCAGCAGCCCGCCGACCACCAGGCGCGTGGTGATCGCATCGTCGAGCAGCCAGACGCCGAGCGCGACCGACACCACCGGCGACAGCGTCGTCAGCGGCGAGACCGCCGTGACCGGGTAGCGGCTGATCAGCCAGTAGTAGCCGGTGTGCGCGATCAGCGAGGAGCCGAGCGCCGTGTAGCCGAGTGCCGCCCACTCGCGCGCGCCGGCCGTGGCGACCGCGGCGCCCTGCCCTGCTTCGAGCCAGAACGACAGCGGCCAGAGCACGAGCACTGCCGCCACCGCGAACCAGGCCTGCAGCTCGAGCGGCCGGATCGCCTCGCCGAGGCGCTTGACCGCGATCAGGCCGAGCGAGCCGGCGAACGCCGAGGCGACCACCAGCGCAAGGCCGGCACGGTAGTCGAACACGTCGGCCTGCAGCGCGAGCACCGCGACGCCGAGGAAGGCGAGCGTGATGCCGAGCCGCCGGCGCCAGTGGATCACCTCGCCGAGGAACAGCACCGACATCAGCGTCGTGAACGGCACCCCGAGCTGGGTCGCGATCGCGACCGAGCCGACGTGCGGGGTCAGCCGGATGCCGGTGAACAGCAGCGCGAACTGCAGGCCGCCGGAGAGCACCGCGGCCACCGCGAGCGGCAGCATCCGCCCGCGGTGCCAGCGCAGGAACGGCAGCAGGCACAGCGCCAGCAGCGAGAAGCGCAGCGCCGTGAACAGCATCGGCGGGAAGTGCTGCACCCCGACCTTCGAGGCGATCAGGTTGTAGCCCCAGATCAGGTTGATCGCGATCAGGAACGCGAGGTCGCGCGGCGCGAGCTGGCTCACCCGGCGCCGCCCCCGTAGCGCGCCCGCAGCAGCGCGTAGAGCGCGCGCACCGCCTGCATCTCGGCGCCGACCGGCCGGCCCGGCCGTTCCTTGCCGTTCCAGGCGTACAGGTCGACGTGCAGCCACGGCGTCGACTCCGGCACGAAGCGCCGCAGGAAGAGCCCGGCCGCGATCGAGCCCGCGAAGCCCGAGGACGGCGCGTTCACGAGATCCGCGATCTTCGAGGCGAGCTCGTCCTCGTAGCCGGACCAGAGCGGCATCGGCCAGAGCGGGTCGCCGACTGCGCGGCCGTGCGCGAGGAGCTCGGCGACGAGCGCCTCGTCGCTGCCGTAGAGCGCCGGCAGCTCGGGCCCGAGCGCCACGCGCGCGGCACCGGTCAGCGTCGCCAGGTCGATCACGAGGTCCGGGCGCTGCTCGCCGGCGAGCGCGAGCGCATCGGCGAGCACGAGGCGGCCCTCGGCGTCGGTGTTCGTGACCTCGACGGTGAGCCCGGCGCGGGTCGCGAGCACGTCGCCCGGCCGGAACGCGTCGCTGCCGACGCTGTTCTCGACGGCCGGCACCAGCAGGCGCAGCTGCACCGGCAGGCGCGCATCGAGCACGAGCTGCGCGAGCGCGAGCGCGGCGGCCGCTCCGCCCATGTCCTTCTTCATGAGCGCCATGCCGCTCGAGGGCTTGAGGTCGAGGCCGCCGGTATCGAAGCAGACGCCCTTGCCGACCAGCGTGACACGCGGCCCGCTCGTGCCGTGGCGCAGCTCCGCGAGCCGCGGCGGCCGGCTCGCGGCGCGGCCGACCGCGTGGATCGCCGGCAGCCGCTCCGCCAGCAGCGCCTCGCCGACCACCTCGCGGAATTCCGCACCATAGCGGTGCGCGACCGCGGCGATGGCCGCGGCGAGCTCCGGCGGCCCGAGGTCCTGCGCGGGCGTGTTAACGAGGTCGCGCGCGAGCGCATCGGCCGCGGCGAGCCGCCCGACCTGGGCGCGATCGGCGCCGGGCGGCCAGGCGAGGACCGGCGGCGTCGCGGGCGCCGCGCCGCGGCGGTAGCGCTCGAAGCGGTAGCTGCCGAGGGCCCAACCGAGCGCGGCGTGCGTCGCGGCCGCGGGCGGCAATGGCTCGGCGAGCGCGTAGCGCCCCGCCGGCAGGCGGTCGGGCCCGCCCTGCAGGTGCGTGGGCAGCAGCTCCGCCAGGGCGCCGAGCTTGCCGAGCCCGAGCGCGGCGCCAGCGAGGCTGCCGTCGGCGGCCGGCAGCGACAGCACCCGGCTGCGCTCGCCGCGAAAGCCCTGCGCGCGGGCCCAGCGCTCGGCGCGGGCGCGCCACTCGCCCGGCAGCCGCTCAGTCCAGCGGTCGGCGTCCTGCTCGCGCACGAGCCACAGCGGTCGGCAGTCCTCGGCGGCATCGATCAGCGGTGTCATCGGCTCTCCGGCGCGCGGGCGCGCCGCCAGTGTCGGTCGCGCGGCGCGCATTGACAAGGTCGCGGACGCTGTGCTCCCATCGGGTGGTTCACCCCACGCGCGATCATCATGGCCCGCCGCTCCGCCGAGACCCTGCCTGCCGCACCGACGACCGCCCTCGTGCGGCCGCGGTCGCTTGCAGGTCTCCTTCTTCGCACGCGGAGGTGCGGGCTCCTCGGCTGACGACAGGTCGCCACGAACAACAGGAACCCCGCACCGGCACCCTCCGAGGCGGGGTTTTCTTTTGGCTCTCTCATTTGCACCGGAGACGATGTATGCGGATCTACTCGGCGAAGGACGTTGACTCGAAGGCGCTCAAGGGCGCGACCATCGCGATCCTCGGCTACGGCAGCCAGGGCCGCGCGCACGCGCTGAACCTCAAGGACAGCGGCTACCACGTGGTGGTCGGGCTGCGCCGCGGCGGCGCGAGCTGGAAGAAGGCGCAGAAGGACGGCCTGAAGGTCGCCGAGCCCGCGGACGCGGTGCAGGGCGCGTCGCTGGTCGCGCTGCTGACCCCGGACCTCGCCCAGCCCGGGGTCTACGCCGAGATCAAGCCGAGCCTCGCCAAGGGCGCGACGCTGCTGTTCGCGCACGGCTTCAACGTCCACTTCAAGCAGATCAAGCCGCGCAAGGACCTCGACGTGGTGCTGATCGCGCCGAAGGGCCCGGGCGACCTGGTGCGCCGCCAGTACCAGCAGGGTCGCGGCGTGCCGTGCCTGATCGCGGTCGCGCAGAACGCCACCGGCAAGGCGAAGGCCAAGGCGCTCGCCTACGCGCACGGCATCGGCGGCACCCGCGGCGGCGTGCTCGAGACGACCTTCGAGGAGGAGACGGTCACCGACCTCTTCGGCGAACAGGTGGTGCTGTGCGGCGGCGCGACCGAGCTCGTCGTCAGGGGCTTCGAGACGCTGGTCGAGGCTGGCTACAAGCCCGAGGCCGCCTACTACGAGTGCCTGCACGAGCTGAAGCTGATCGTCGACCTGCTGCACGAGGGCGGGCTCGCCAAGATGCACCAGTTCATCTCGGAGACCGCGAAGTACGGCGACCTGACCCGCGGCCCGCGCGTGGTCACGCGCGCGACCAAGACCGAGATGCGCAAGATCCTCAAGGAGATCCAGTCCGGCAAGTTCGCGCGGCAGTGGATCCGCGAGAACCGCACCGGCAAGAAGAAGTACCAGAAGATGCTCAACCGCGACCTGAAGCACCCGATCGAGAAGGTCGGCCGCGCGCTGCGCGACCGCATGCCCTGGCTGGAACAGGGCCGCTAGTCAACCGGAGACCCCGCCATGCGGAGCCAAGATTCCAATCGCGTCGTCATCTTCGACACCACGCTGCGCGACGGCGAGCAATCGCCCGGCTGCAGCATGACCCCGCCCGAGAAGCTTAGGGTCGCGAAGGCGCTTGCGGATCTTGGCGTCGACGTCATCGAGGCGGGCTTCCCGGCCGCCTCGCGCGGCGACTGGGAGTCGGTGCAGACCATCGCGCGCGAGGTCCACGGGCCGGTGATCTGCGGCCTCGCGCGCTGCAACCGCGACGACATCGAGAAGGCGCACTCCGCCATCAAGGACGCGCCGCGGCACCGCATCCACGTGTTCCTGGCGACGAGCGCGATCCATCGCGAGCACAAGCTCAACATGGCGAAGAGCGAGATCCTGCGGGCGGCGGTCGAGGGCGTGAAGCTCGCCCGCAGCCTCGTGACCGACGTCGAGTTCTCGCCGGAGGACGCCTCGCGCACCGAGCTCGAGTTCCTGGCCGAGGTGGTGCAGGCGGCGATCGAGGCCGGTGCCACGACGATCAACGTCCCGGACACGGTCGGCTACACGACGCCGGCCGAGTTCGCCGAGGTGTTCGGCTACCTGAGGCGCCACGTGCCGGGCATCGAGCGCGTGACGCTGTCGGTTCACTGCCACGACGACCTCGGCATGGCGGTCGCCAACAGCCTGTCGGCGGTCGCCGCCGGCGCGCGGCAGATCGAGTGCACGATCAACGGCATCGGCGAGCGCGCCGGCAACTGCTCGCTCGAGGAAGTGGTGATGGCGCTCAAGACCCGCGAGGGCTACTACGGCCTCGCCACCGGCATCCACACCACCCGCCTCTACCCGACCTCGCGACTGGTCTCGACGATCACCGGCATGCCGGTGCCGCGCAACAAGGCGATCGTCGGCGAGAACGCGTTCGCGCACGAGTCCGGCATCCACCAGCACGGCATGCTGAAGCACCACTCGACCTACGAGATCATGCGGCCGCAGGACGTGGGCCTGTCGCGCACCCACCTGGTGCTCGGCAAGCACAGCGGCCGGCACGCGTTCCGCGACCGGGTGCGCGAGCTCGGCTACGAGCTCGCCGACGACGAGCTCAACCGCGCGTTCGAGGACTTCAAGGCGCTCGCCGACAAGAAGAAGGAGCTGTTCGACGGCGACATCGAGGCGCTGGTGCTGCGCGCCGGCCACGAGGACGGCCCGTGGCACGTCGATGCGCTGTGGACCTCGGCCACCAGCGGCGCGGCGGCCTCGGCGGTGGTGCGCCTCAAGCACCGCGACGGGCGGCTGGTCGAGCAGGGCGCGACCGGCGACGGACCGATCGACGCGGCCTTCAAGGCCATCGAGACTGCGACCGGCACCGCGGTCAAGCTGCACAGCTTCGAGGTCCGCAGCGTCACCGAGGGCGAGGACGCGCAGGGCGAGGCGATCGTGAACGTGGTGCACAACGAGCGCAGCTACCGCGGCGCGAGCATCAGCACCAACATCATCGAGTCGAGCGCGCAGGCGTTCCTCGAGGTCATCAACCGCATCCAGTCCTCGCGCCCCGGCGCGCGGCCGGCGCACGCGCAGCTGTCGGCCGACGCCCGCACGGTGCAGGCGACCGTATGACCGCGAGCACGCTGTTCGAGAAGCTCTGGCGTGCGCACGAGGTCGTGCCGGAGACCGCCGACCGGCCGGCGGTGCTGTACATCGACCTGCACCTGGTCCACGAGGTGACCTCGCCGCAGGCCTTCGCGGTGCTGCGCAGTCGCGGGCTGCCGGTGCGGCGGCGCGACCGCACGGTCGGCACGATGGATCACTCGACGCCGACGCGCGCGGACGAGCTCTACGGCCGCGTGCCGATCCGGCTCGAGAGCGCCGCCCGGCAGGTCCGCGAGCTCGAAAAGAACGCCGCCGAGTTCGGCGTCGAGCTGCTCGGCATCGAGCACCCCGACCGCGGCATCGTGCACATCATCGGCCCCGAGCTCGGGCTCACCCAGCCGGGCAAGACGATCGTCTGCGGCGACAGCCACACGAGCACGCACGGCGCCTTCGGCGCGCTCGCCTTCGGCATCGGCACGACCGAGGTCGGCCACGTGCTCGCCACGCAGTGCCTGCTGCAGCGCAAGCCGCGGACGCTGGCGGTCAACGTCACCGGCCGGCTCGCGCCCGGCGTCACCGCCAAGGACCTCGTGCTCGCGATCATCCAGCGGCTCGGCGTCGGCGGCGGCACCGGCCACGTGCTCGAGTACCGCGGCGCGACCATCGAGGCGCTGTCGATGGACGAGCGCATGACGGTCTGCAACATGTCGATCGAGGCCGGCGCGCGCGCCGGCCTCGTCGCGCCCGACGAGACGACCTTCGCCTACCTGCAGGGACGCCCGCGCGCGCCGCAGGGCGCGGCCTGGGACGCGGCGCTCGCCGCCTGGCGCGGGCTGCGCTCGGATCCCGGCGCGCGCTTCGACCGCGAGCTCGCGATCGACGCCTCGAACCTGCAGCCGATGATCACCTACGGCACCAATCCCGGCATGTCGGTCGGGCTCGACGAGGCGATCCCGGCAAAGGGCGGCGACGCGATCCACGCCAAGGCGCTCGAGTACATGGGGCTCGCCGCCGGCCAGCGCATGCGCGGGCAGAAGATCGAGGTCGTGTTCATCGGCAGCTGCACGAACGGCCGGCTCTCGGACCTGCGCGCGGCCGCCGGCGTGCTGCGCGGCCGCCGCACGGCGCCCGGCGTGAAGCTGCTGGTGGTGCCCGGCTCGCAGCGCATCAAGCGCGAGGCCGAGCGCGAGGGCCTCGACCGGGTGTTCGTCGAGGCCGGCGCCGAGTGGCGCGAGTCGGGCTGCTCGATGTGCCTCGGCATGAACGGCGACCTGGTCGAGCGCGGCGCGTACTGCGTCAGCACCAGCAACCGCAACTTCGAGGGCCGCCAGGGCGTCGGCGCGCGCACGCTGCTCGCGAGCCCGGTCACCGCCGCGGCCTCGGCCATCGAGGGCCGGGTCGCCGACCCGCGTGCCTTCCTCTCCTGAGCCGGGAACCGCCATGGATCCGATCCGCACCATCCGCTCGCGCACCGTCGTGATGCCGCGTCCCAACATCGACACCGACCAGATCATGCCGGCGCGCTTCCTGACGACGACCACCCGCGAGGGACTCGGCCAGCACCTGTTCGCCGACTGGCGCTACGACGCGAGCGGTCAGCCGGTCGCGGACTTCGTGCTGAACCGTCCCGAGGCGGCCGGCTGCCGGATCCTGGTCGCCGGCCGCAACATCGGCTGCGGCTCCTCGCGCGAGCACGCGCCGTGGGGCCTCTACGATTACGGCTTCCGCGCGGTGATCAGCACCGAGATCGCCGACATCTTCCGCAACAACAGCCTGAAGAACGGCCTGCTGCCGGTGATCGTCGACGAGGCGACCCACGGCTGGCTGATCGAGCACCCGGGCGCCGAGGTCACGGTCGACCTCGAGCGCAGCGCGCTCGGCCTCCCGGACGGCCGCGAAGTGAGCTTCCCGATCGAGGCGTTCGCGCGCTACTGCCTGCTGAACGGCGTCGACGAGCTCGGCTACCTCGAGTCGCAGTCGGCGGCCATCCGCGCCTACGAGGCGGAGGCCGGCAAGTGAAGGCGCACCTCGCGGTCCTGCCGGGCGACGGCATCGGTCCCGAGGTCGTCGCCGAGGCGCTCGCCTGCCTGCAGGCGGTCGCCGCGCGCCACGGGCACGACTTCCGCTTCGACGAGGCGCCGGTCGGCGCCTGCGCGATGGACGCGACCGGCGCGCCGCTGCCACCGGCGACGCTGGCGCTCGCCAAGCGCGCCGACGCGATCCTGTTCGGCGCGATCGGCGCGCCGAAGTACTCCGACCCGTCGCTGATGGTGCGCCCGGAGCTCGCCATCCTGCAGCTGCGGCGCGAGCTCGGCCTCTACGCCAACCTCAGGCCCGCGACCTGCTTCCGGGCGGTGCTCGACGCCTCGCCGCTGCGACCGGAGCTGCTGGAGGGCGTCGACATCCTGGTGATCCGCGAGCTGACCGGCGGCATCTACTTCGGCGAGAAGACCCGCACCGAGACCTCGGCGAGCGACCTGTGCGTCTACACGGTGCCGGAGGTCGAGCGCATCGTCCGCCTCGGCGGGCGGCTCGCGCGCGGACGCCGCGGCAAGCTGACCTCCGTCGACAAGGCGAACGTGCTCGAGACCTCGCGCCTGTGGCGTTCGGTCGTCAGCCGCGTCGCGGCGGCCGAGTTCGCGGACGTCGCGCTCGACCACATGTACATCGACGCGGCGACCATGCACCTCTTGCGCCGGCCGGCCGACTTCGACGTGGTGATCACCGAGAACATGTTCGGCGACATCCTGACCGACGAGGCATCGATGCTGCCGGGATCGCTCGGCCTGTGCCCGTCGGCCTCGCTCGGCGATGGCACGCGCGGGCTCTACGAGCCGATCCACGGCTCGGCGCCGGACATCGCCGGCCGCGGCATCGCGAACCCGTATGCGACGATCCTGTCCGCGGCCCTGCTGCTGCGGCACTCGCTCGGCCTCGAGCGCGAGGCGCAGGCGATCGAGGCCGCGGTCGTCGGTGCGCTCGAGTCCGGGGTGCGGACCGCCGACCTGCGGCCGACCGGCACCGCGGCGACCACCCGCGAGGCGGGCGCGGCGGTGCTCGCGCGCCTCTGACCGCCGCCCGGGCAACCCCCGGCGCCACTGCGGTGAATCCGGGGGCGACTTCGCCGCAGGCGCGTCCTATAGTCGCCCTTGCGATGCCCGCCCCCACCCGCCCGCCACGGACCCGTATCCGATGACGCCAGCGACCGCGGCCCGTGCGGGCCTCGTCGCAGCGGTCCTCGCCCTCGCCGCACCGGCGGCCGGCGCCTACGAATGCATGGCAGCGTACGGCGTGCTCGACCTCGCCGAGAACCGCGCCGCCGACGCGGATCCGAAGGGCGAGATCCGCCGCCTCGAAGCCGCGCTCGCCGCCCCGCCCGCGCCCGGACGCAACGTGCGCGCGCGCCTCTACGCGATGCTCGCGAACGCCTACCAGCTCGACGACCAGCCGAGCCGGATGCGGGCCGCCACCGAATCCGGGCTCGCTGCGGTCGACGACCCGACCGAGCGCGGCCTGGTCGACTTCCTGGCGACCACCGAGGCGTACCTGTGGATCGAGCTCGGCGAGCCGAAGCGCGCACTCGAGCGCTACGAAGCGGCGGCCGCCACCGTGCGCGAGGACGCCCGCTACTACCCCTGCGTGCTCGACGAGCGCGCCTACCTGCGCTACCGGAACAACCGCGTGGCCGATGCCGTCGTCGACTTCAGCCACGCCTACACGCTCAGCATCGCCCGCGGCCTCGCCGCCGAGCGCGCGGAGGTCGCGAGCGACATCGCCTGGACCTACCTGCGGCTCGGGTTCTTCGACGAGGCGGTGCCGTTCGCCGACGAGGCCGTCGCCTACTTCGGGGCGAGCGGCGACCGTCGCGAGCTGTCCGACGCCTACCGGCACCGCGGCACCGCGCTCGCCGCGCGCGGCGAGTACGCCGCGGCGCGCCGCGACGGCGAGGCCGCGCTCGAGTACGCACGCAGCACCCACGACACGTTCCGCGAGCTGTTCGGCGAGGAGGCGCTGTGCGTGATCCTGCGCGGCGCCGGCGACCTCGCCGCGGCCGGACGCGCCTGCGCGATCGCCGAGCGCCTTGCCGCGGGCTTCGAGGACCCGGAGGGGCGGCAGCTGGCCGCGCTCGCGAGCGGCGAGCTCGCGGTGGCCGCCGGCCGCCCGCGCGAGGCGCTCGTCGCGCTCGAGCGCGCGACCCGCGAGTTGCAGCGCGAGGTGCGTCGCGACCTGTGGGGACGGGTGCACCGCGCGCGGGCCGGCGCCTACGAGCAGCTCGGCGACTACCGGCAGGCCGCGGACGCGCTGCACGCCTACCTCGAGCAGCGCGACCTCGACGAGCAGGCGAACCGCGCGGCGCGGATCGCGGTGCTGCGGGTGCAGTTCGAGACCGGGCTCGCCGAGCAGGCACTCGCGCTCGCCACCGCCGAGAAGACGCTGCTGGCCGAGAAGGCGGCGCGCGAGCGGCTGCTGCGCAACGCCGCGCTCGCCGCGGCCGCGTTCGTGCTGGCCGCGACCCTGCCGTACGTCGTCAGCCGCCAGCGGCGGCTGCGCGCCGACCGCGCCCGCCACGACGCCGAGCAGCGGCTCGACGCCGTGGCCCGCCTGACCGGGGGCGTCGCGCACGACTTCAACAACCTGATGACGGTGATCCAGCACGCGGTCGGGCTCGTGGCGCTGCATCCGGCGCTGCGCGGCGACTCGCCCTCGCAGCGCCTGCTCGACCAGGCGCGCGAGTCGGCGGCCGCCGGCGGCGCGATCACCCGCCAGCTGCTCGCCTTCTCGAGCCAGCTCGACCTCAAGCCCGAGGCGGTGGAGCTCGCGACGTACCTCGAGCGCACGCGGCCGGTGCTCGCCGGCGCGCTGGCCGGCCGCGCCACGCTCGAGATCCGGCTCGCCCCGTCGCTGCCGCGGGTCTGGGTCGATCCGGCGCTGCTCGTGACGGCGCTGCTGAACCTCGTCGTCAACGCCCGCGACGCGCTGCTCGCGCCCGGCACGATCGAGGTCAGCGCGCGCCACGCGAGCGCGGATGACCCGCCGCTGCCGGACGGGCGGCCGGCGGTGCGCATCGACGTGCGCGACCCCGGCGCCGGCATGGCGCCGGAGGTGCTGGCGCGCGCCATCGAGCCGTTCTACTCGACCAAGGGCCCGGGCCGCGGCTCCGGCCTCGGACTCAGCGTGGTGGACGGCTTCCTGCGCCAGTCCGGCGGGCGCTTCGCGCTCGCGAGCGTCCCGGGCGCAGGCACCACCGCGACGCTCTGGCTGCCGGTCGCGGCGGCGGAGCGCTGAGCATGCCCACGGTGCGCCACGTGCTGCTGGTCGAGGATCACGCCTCGCTGCGCCAGGTGCTGGTCGCGACGCTCGAGATGCTGGGCTACCGGGTCACGGCGTACGCCTCCGGCACCGAGGCGCTGGCCGCGCTCGAGGCGGGCGCCGCGCCCGACCTGCTGCTCACCGACGTGCGCATGGCGGGCGTCCCGGACGGGCTCGCGCTCGCGACCTGGGTTCGCGACCACCGGCCGGGCACGCCGGTGCTGCTGCAGACCGGCTACACGCGCCTGCCGACCGGCGGCTTCCCGGTGCTGCAGAAGCCGTTCACGCCGGAGGAGCTGCGGCGCGCGCTCGCCGCGCTCTTCGGCGATCCGGCCTGAGGCCCGTCAGTCCATCAGCCGGCGCGTGAAGTAGGTCATCTCGAGCGCCGTCGTGTGCGCGCGCTCCTTGAGGTTCGCGCCGCTCGCGTGGCCACCCTCGATGACCTCGTAGTAGAGGTACGGCACGCCGAGCTCGGCGAGCCGCGCGGCGAACTTGCGGGCGTGCTGCGGCCCGACCCGGTCGTCCTTGGTGGTGGTCCAGACGAGCGGCAGCGGGTACTCGACGCCGTGCTTCAGCTGGTGGTACGGCGAGATCGAGGCGAGGAACTCGCGCTCCTGCGGCACCGAGACGCTGCCGTACTCGCCGACCCAGGACGGCCCGGCGGCGATCTGCTCGAAGCGCAGCATGTCGAGCAGCGGCACCTGGATGTCGACCGCGCGCCACAGCTCCGGATGCTGGGTGAACTCGACCCCCATCAGCAGCCCGCCGTTCGAGCCGCCCTCGATGCCGAGGCGCCGCGGGCTCGTGATGCCGCGCCGGATCAGGTCGCGCGCGACCGCGGCGAAGTCGTCGTAGATGCGCTGGCGATGCGTCTTGAGCCCGGCCTCGTGCCAGGCCGGGCCGAACTCGCCGCCGCCGCGGATGTTGGCGAGCACGTAGGTGCCGCCGCGCTCGAGCCACAGCTTGCCGAGCGTGCCCGAGTAGTTCGGCGTCTCGGCGACCTGGAAGCCGCCGTACGCGTACAGGATCGTCGGGTTCGAGCCGTCCGCCGGCTGCGCGGCGCGGTGCACGACGAAGTACGGCACGTGCGTGCCGTCGCTCGAGGTCGCCTCGAACTGCTCGACGACGAGGCCGCGGGCGTCGAACTTCGGCGGCAGCGAGCGCACGTTGGCGAGCAGCCCGCTGGCGGCGTCGAGCTGCCAGAGCGTGGTCGGCGCGAGGAAGCCGCGCACGGCGAGGAACGCCGTGTCGGAGCCGAGGTCCGCGGACACGACGTCGATGCTCGCCATGTCCGGCAGCGCGAGCGGCCGCGCGCGCCAGCCGCCGTTCGCGGTCGGCGAGTAGACCGCGGCCCGGCCGCGGACGTTCGCGAAGCTCGTGATCACGAGCCGCGAGCGCGTCGCCTCGACGTCACCGAGCGACTCGCGCGGTCCCGGCGCGAACACCAGCGACGGCCGCAGGTGCCCGGGATCGCGCCGCGCGGCGTCGAGCGCGACCGAGACCAGTGCGCCCGCCGGGAAGGTGCGGCCGCCCGCCGTCCAGGGCTCGTTCAGCAGGAACAGCAGCCGGCCGGCGACCAGGCCGCGGGACTCCGACTTGAGCGGCAGCGCCAAGCGCCGCGGCGCAGCTGTCCCCGCGAGGTACCACTCGAACTCGAAGAAGGTCACCGCGCGCATGATCAGCAGCGCGCGCTGGCCGCTGCCGTCGACGAGCGCCGTCGGCGCGACATACACGTCGCTGTCCTTGCCGCGGAACACTTCGCGTGCGTCCGCGAGCGCCGTGCCGCGCCTGAGCGCCTTGACGACGAACGGGTAGCCGGACTTCGTCAGCGTGCCGGGCCCGAACTCGCGCGCGACGTAGATCTCGTCCGGGCCGTACCAGGCGACGTTCTGCTTGGCCTTCGGCAGCTCGAAGCCGCCCGTCACGAACGCGCCCTTGCCGAGGTCGAACTCGCGGCGGGTGTTCGCGTCCTCGCCGCCGTCCGAGAGGCCGAGCAGGCAGTGCCGGTCCTGCGGGCGCAGGCATTCGGCGTCCTGCCAGACCCAGTTGGCGTGCTCGTCGGCCGCCACGCGATCCAGATCGAGCACCGTCTCCCAGCGGGGCACGGCGTGGCCGTAGTCGGCGAGCGTGGTCCGCCGCCATACGCCGCGCACGTGCTCGGCGTCCTGCCAGAAGTTGTAGATCGCGCCGCCGCGGAACTCGGGCATCGGCAGGCGATCCTTGGCCTCGACGATCGCGAGCGCCTCGGCGTACAGCGCCGCGTAGCGCGGGTCCTGCTCGAGCACCCCGACCGTCTTGGCGTTCTCGGCGCGCACCCAGTCGAGCGCGCGAGTGCCCTCGACCTCCTCGAGCCAGAGGTACGGGTCGTCTGGCGGCGCCGTCGCGACGGCAGGCCGCGGGCCGAGCCAGGCAAGTGCCGCGAGCGCGGCCAGGGTAGCGATGCGCAGGGTCATGGGAGTTCCCTCTCGTGGTCCGGTCAATCCTCGCGGGTGCGCGCGCCGGCGAGCACCGCGCCCGCGATCTCGAAGAACACGTCGGTGTTGTCGATCACGCCGTGGAAGCGGCGCGCGCCGCGCCCGAGCGCCGACAGCGGCACGTCGGTGCCGGTGTGCACGGCGCCCGCGCCCTCCACCTGCCCGGTGACCAGGAACCCGCCGGTCGTGTCGCGCGCGAGCGGCGACGGCGGGTAGCCCTCCGGATAGACCGGAAACGGCGACGGCGGCGCGGTCGGCTGCTGGCCGTCGCGCAGCGGCCGCGGGCTCGCGAGCCAGTCCTCGTAGCGGTCGCCGTTCGCGCCGTAGCCGATCAAGAGCTTGTGGTCGGGGTCCGGGCTGGCCGGATAGCCGTCCGCGTCCACGCGGTAGGACGGGAAGCCGGCATCGTCGTAGACGCCGACGACGCCGTCGCGCAGCCGCTTCGCACCACCGCCCGCGGCGGCCCGTTCGCGCAGCTCCGCGGTCGGCAGCCGTGAAGCGCCGATGATCGACGCCCCGCCGGTCTCGTGATCGGCCGTCACCAGCACCAGCGTGTCCGGGTGACGGGACGCGAACTCGCGCGCCACCGCCACGGCGCGGTCGAACTCGAGCACGTCGTAGAGCCAGCGGTCGGAGTCCATCGCGTGCGCCTGCTTGTCGATCGAGGCACCCTCGATCATCAGGTAGAAGCCGTGCGGCGCCCGCTCGAGCACGGCGAGCGCCCGGCGGGCCATCTCGTCGAGCATCGGCTGGTCGGCGAGGCCGAACTCGGCCACGACGTCGGAGCGGTGGCGGCGGCCCTCGATCTTGTCGAGCGCGACGTTCATGTTGCCGTAGGCGAAGAGCCCGAGCAGCGGCCGGTCGTCGGGCGCGGCCGCGAGCTCGGTCGCGGTCGAGACGTAGCGAAAGCCCGCGGCCTCAAAGTCCGCGAGCAGGTTGCGCGCCGGATCGCGGGCGCCCTCGGCCGCACCCCAGGCGCGGGCGAGCGCGGGCGGCAGCGCGTAGTCGGTCTCAGCCGTGCGCTGCGAGCCCGGCTGCCCGGCCGGCAGGAACCACTTGCGGCCGCCGCCGAGCAGCACCGTGAGCCCGGTGAGCCGGCGGTCGTCGAGGTACTGGTCGACGATGCCGGTGCCGGCGCGCCGGCTCGCGGTGTGCACCGCGTTCGCCGCCGGGGTCGCGTCGAACACGTCGGCCGTCGTCACGAGGCCGAGCGCCGTGCCGCGGGTGCGGTGCAGGAACTCCGACAGGTACTCGACGCGCGGGTTGTCGAAGTCGTCCTGCGTGTCGTCGGGGAACACGCCCTCCTCGAAGTTCGCCGCCTTGTTGCCGGTGACGTAGTTCGACATGCCGGGCGCGGAGTCGGTGACGATCGAAGTCAGCGAGGCGGTACGCACCAGCGCCACGCTCGGGAAGCTGTCCATCGCGAGCGGCGACTGCGGCTTGCCCTGGCGGTAGCCGCCCGCGACGATGCGCGCCGCGGTGCGGTGCGCGAGACCCATGCCATCGCCGAGCAGCAGGATCACGTTGCGCGCCCGCGCGCCCTGCCCGATGGGCGCCTGGATCGCGAAGTTGCCGACCGCGCGCGCCTCGCGGCCATCGTCCTGCCGCGCGACGACCGTGAGCTCGTGCACGCCGGCGCGCGTCAGCGAATAGGCCCGCAGCGAGGCGACCCGCGTGCCGGGCGGCGTCGCCGTACCGTCGCCGAGCACGGCCTTGAGTCCCGCGGTCACGGTCTCGGCGACGCCGCCGGTCGCCGGACGGCCATCGACCAGCCACGCGACCGAGCGAATCTCGTGCCCCGCATCGGGCACCACCGTCGCCTGCAGGTCGAAGCGCTGGCCCGGCAGGAAGCGCGCGATCACCGGCGTCGCGGCGCCGCTCTGGAACCGCTCGCTCGGCGGCGTGAGCCGGGCGATGCGCGGCTCGGCGGCGACGGATCCCGCCGCGAGCAGCGCGCCGAGCCCGAGCGCGGCGCACGCGAGTGGACGACGGGAAGATGCGGCCACGACGGCCTCCGGGCGGGAACGGAGGCCGAAGGGTACCTGAGATCGCGCCGGCTGCGGCGGTGCCTTAAGGCGCGCTCAGAACTTCCAGATGAGCCCGACCGACGCGAGGCTCGGATCGCCGTTCGAGGCGTTGATGCGCAGGTACTCGGCGCGCACCGCGACCGGTCCGAGCTTGACCTGGGCACCCGCCGCGTACGCGGCCCGCGAGTCGCTCGAGCTCGTGTGGCTGTTGTTCCCCGGCGGCGGGCAGTTGATGTTGACCTCGCAGGAGATGATTTGTGTGTTGACCGTCGTCTGCAGGCGCGCGACGCCCGCCTTCACGTAGACGTCGAGCAGCGGAATCGGCAGCGGCAGGTAGCCGACCGCGAGCAGCGTGGTCGCCCGCGGATGCGCATCCGCCGCGATCGAGCTGCCGGGCACGGGGTTGTAGCTCGCGCTGACGCGACCGAAGTCGGTGTAGCCAAGCTCGGCACCGAGCACCGAGATCGGCCGCAGGCCGACCACCGCGGTCCAGGCCGCGTGGTTCTCGCGCAGCGAGCGGCCGACGCTTGGCAGCTGGTCGACGCGGACGTTCGCCTGGCCGACCCCGCCGCCGAGATAAAGGCCGAGCGCATCGTCGGCATTCGCCGACAGTGGCGCGAGTGCGACGAGGCCCAGCAGCGCGGCTCGCCGCAGATAAAAAGCCGGGGCGTGGCGCATGGTGGAAGCTCCTTCTTCGTGGGCGGGTTCACGCCGGGCCCGCGGGCGCGCCGCGAGGGTTCGGGGACAGCGAACGCGCGCGCCCCGCCCCGGTTGACAGGCCGCGACCCGGCGAAGTTCCGCGGCCTCAGCGCGTCGCCCGCACCGCGCCCGCGCGGTCGAGACCCGCGGTCAGGTCCTCGGCGAGGTCGACCAGCGACTCGATGCCGACCGACACGCGCAGCAGGCTGTCGGAGATCCCGGCGCGCGCGCGCGTCTCGGCATCCATCGCGGCGTGGGTCATCGAGGCCGGGTGCGCGATCAGGCTCTCGACGCCGCCGAGCGACTCGGCGAGCGAGAAGTGCTCGAGCCCCTCGACCAGCGCCTTGACCGCGGGCACGCCGCCGGCGAGCTCGAACGACAGCATCGCGCCGAAGCCGCGCTGCTGACGCTTGGCGAGCTCGTGGCCCGGGTGCGAGGCGAGACCCGGGTAGTAGACCTGCGCGACCGCCGGGTGGCGCGCGAGCAGCGCCGCGAGCGCCGCCGCGTTCTCCGCATGCAGGCCGAGGCGCGCGTGCAGCGTGCGCAGGCCGCGCAGCGTCAGGTAGCTGTCGAACGGCGCACCGGTCACGCCGAGGCAGTTCGCCCACCAGACGAGTTCCTCGGCGAGCGCGCGCTGCCGCGCGACCACGGCGCCGCCCACGACGTCGCTGTGGCCGTTCAGGTATTTCGTGGTCGAGTGCACCACGAGGTCGGCACCGAAGGCGAGCGGCTGCTGCCAGACCGGCGACAGGAAGGTGTTGTCGACCGCGACCAGCGCCCCGGCCTCGCGCGCCAGCGCGCCGGCGCGCTCGAGGTCGGTGATCCGCAGCAGCGGGTTCGAGGGCGTCTCGAGCCACAGCAGCCGCGGCTTCTGCGCGAGCGCGCGCGCGAGCTCGTCGAGGTCGGTCGGGTCGATGAACGCGACCCGCAGCGCCCCGTGGCGGGCGAGCGCGCTCAGCAGCCGGTGCGTGCCGCCGTAGCAGTCGCGCGGCGCGAGCACGAGCTCGCCGGCGCGCACGAGGTGCGCGACCAGCGTCACCGCCGCCATGCCGGAAGCGGTGACGACGGCGCCCTCGCCGCCCTCGAGCCCGGCGAGCGCCTCGGCCAGCGCGTCGCGCGTGGGGTTACCCGAGCGCGAGTAGTCGTAGCGCCGCTTCTCGCCGAAGGTCGCGAACGAGAACGTCGAGGTCAGGTGGATCGGCGGCACCACCGCGCCGTGCGCCGCATCGCTGTCGAGCGCGGCGCGGACCACGCGGGTACGGGAGTCGGGGGGACGGGTCATCGGCGGTCCTCGAGGCAGTCGGCGAAGATCGGGCGCAGCGCCTCGCCTTCCTTCAGGAAGGCGTCGTGCCCATAGACGGAATCGAGCGTCACCAGCCGGCCGGCGGGCAGCCGCCGCACCAGTGCCTGCATGTCCGCGTACGGCACGAGCTGGTCCTCCGGCACGGCGACCGCGGTGACGGGCGTCGCGATCGCCGCCGCATCGACGCGGAACAGGTCGATGGACTCCGACAGGCAGACGAACGACTCGGGGCGGTAGCGCGCGACGTAGGCGTCGCCGCGCGCGAACAGGTAGCTCTCGACCGGCAGCACCAGCCGCTCGGCGCCGCGCTCCGGCTCGCCGCCGAAGCGCAGTGCGAACTCGCGCGGCGTGCGGTAGGTGCACATCGCGAGCGCGCGTGCGAGCTTGAGGCCGCCGGCCGCATCGCCCTGGCGGATGCCGAAGCGGACCATCTCGCGCTCGACGCTGCGCCAGGCGGAGGCCATCGGGTGCGTGCGGTCGGCGGCCGACAGCACCACGAGCTGCCGGGCGAGCGACGGGTGGCGCGCACCGAGCGCGAGCGCGACCTGGCCGCCGTAGGAGGCGCCGATCACCGCGCGCAGCGGCGCGAGCCCGAGCGCCGCGACGACGGCCGCGATCGCCTCGGCCTGGTCGAAGGCACTCAGCGTCGGGAACGGCTGGCCGGTGACGGGCGCGGTCGAGGCGCCGCTGCCGCCGAGCCAGTCGATGCCGAGCACCCGCACCCGGCCGGTGTCGAGCGCGCGGCCGCGGCCGACCACGGGCGCCCACCAGCCCTCGTCCTCGGCCGACACGCGCCGGTGGCCGGAGATGCCGCCGATCGCGAGCACGACCGGGGCGCCGGCGGGACCGGTGAGCCGCCAGCCGAGCTCCGCGCCGGCCAGCACGCCGCCGTGATGCAGCCGGAACGGCGCCGGCAGGCGGCAGACGCCCTCCTCGACGCAGGTCGGGGGGTCGGTACGGATCTCGGTCAGGGTGTCGTCGGCAACCATCGCTGCTCCCGGGAACGTCTGGCGCAGACTCCCGGGCCGCCCGTCGGGGCGGCGCCGTCGATGCCGGGCCCTCGCGGGGCCCGGACAACCGGCGGCCCATCTACCAGGCCCCGTGGGGACCTGCAGGAGTTGGCACCTGGACGCTGACGCGCAGGTTGCCCCGGCTTCAAAGGGCCAGTCCCTCAGCCGGTCTCGATGGGCGGCGGGAGTCTAAAGAGCTTCACTGCACTGCGTCAAGGAACTTGCCCGCCGCACGACCGTTGTATTAATGTATTAGCGTATTAATACACTGGACCGAGCGATGAAGCTGCACCGACCGCTGAGCCCGCGCCAGGAGGCGCTCGCCGAGCGCGCCCTGTACCAGGCGATCCTGACGCTGAAGACCGCCGACGAGTGTCGCGCGTTCTTCCGCGACCTGTGCACGCCCGCCGAGCTGCAGGCGCTCGCCGACCGCTGGGCGGTGGTCGAGCTGCTCGGCGAGGAACGCCCCTACCGCGAGATCCACCGCCTGACCGGCGTCAGCGTCACGACCATCGGCCGGGTGGCCCGCTACCTGATGACCGGCCACGGCGGTTACGCACTCGCGGCCGCCCGGACCCGCGAGCCACGCCATGGATAAGGAGCAGCGCCTCAAGGTCGCCGTGCAGAAGACCGGCCGGCTGACTGACCACTCGCTCGACCTGCTGGTCCGCTGCGGGCTCAAGTACAGCCGCGGCAAGGACCAGCTGCTGTGCTACGGCGAGAACATGCCGCTCGACGTGCTGCTGGTGCGCGACGACGACATCCCCGACCTCGTGCAGGAGGACGTCTGCGACCTCGGCATCGTCGGCCGCAACGTGGTCGAGGAGAAGCGGCTCGGCTTCCTCGCCCGCGGCCACGCGCCGCTGTTCGAGGAGATGCAGCCGCTCGACTTCGGCCGCTGCCGGCTGGCGATCGCGGTCCCGGACGACCTGCCCTACCGCGGGCCGCGCGACCTCAACGGCCGGCGCATCGCGACCACCTACCCGCACATCCTCGGCCGCTGGCTGGCCACACAGGAGATCGCCGCGGAGGTCGTGGTGCTGTCCGGCGCGGTCGAGATTGCACCGCGCCTCGGGCGCGCGGACCTCATCTGCGACCTCGTCTCGACCGGCAGCACGCTGCAGGCGAACCACCTGCGCGAGGTCGAGACCGTGCTCGAGAGCCAGGCGATGCTGATCCGCACGCCGGTGCCGCTGCCGCCGGCGAAGGACGAGTGGCTGCGCCGCCTGCTGCTGCGCATCGACGGCGTGCAGCAGGTCAAGGAGAGCAAGTACATCATGCTGCACGCGCCGCGCGCCGCGCTCGGCGAGATCCGCCGCCTGCTGCCCGGCTCCGAATACCCGACCGTGATCCCGCTCGAGGGCAGCGCCGACAAGGTCGCGGTCCACGCGGTGTGCCGCGAGAACGTGTTCTGGGAGACGCTCGAGGGCCTCAAGGCCGCGGGCGCCTCGGCGGTGCTGGTGCTGCCGGTCGAGAAGATGCTGGCGTGACGCTCGCGATCCACGACTGGTCGCAGCTCGGCGAGGCGGCGCGCGCGGCGCTGCTCGAGCGCCCGGCGCCCGCGGCCGGGGCCGCGCTCGCCGCCGAGGTCGAGGCCATCATCGCCCAGGTCCGCGCGGGCGGCGACCCGGCGCTGCGCGAGCTCACCCGCCGGCTCGACGGCGTCGAGCTCGCCTCGGCCACGGTCGCGGCCGAGGAGTTCGCCGCGGCCGAGGCCGCGCTCGCGCCCGCGGCGCACGCGGCGATCGAGCGCGCGATCGGCAACGTGCGTCGCTTCCACGAGGCGCAGCAGAGCGCGCCGCTCGAGGTCGAGACCTCGCCGGGCGTGCGCTGCGCACGGCTGGTGCGGCCGATCGAGGCCGTCGGGCTGTACGTGCCGGCGGGCTCGGCGCCGCTGCCGTCGGCGGCGATCATGCTGGCGGTGCCGGCGGCGCTTGCCGGCTGCCCGACGCGGGTGCTGTGCACGCCGCCGCGCCGCGACGGGCGCGCGGACCCGGCGGTGCTGGTCGCGGCCCGCCGCTGCGGGGTCGAGCGGGTCTACAAGGTGGGCGGCGCGCAGGCGATCGCCGCGCTCGCCTACGGCACCGCGACGATCCCGAAGGTCGACAAGATCTTCGGCCCGGGCAATGCCTGGGTCACGGCGGCGAAGCTCAGGGTCGCGGCGGATCCGGCCGGCGCGGCGCTCGACCTGCCGGCGGGTCCGTCCGAGGTGCTGGTGATCGCCGACGGCTCGGCGCGTGCCGAGTTCGTCGCCGCCGACCTGCTGGCCCAGGCCGAGCACGACCCGGCCGCGCAGGTGATCCTGGTCACGACCTCCGCCGCGCTCGCGAAGGCGACGGTCGCCGAGCTCGAGCGCCAGCAGCCGCGCCTGACGCGCCGCGCGATCACGGCCCGCGCGCTCGCGGCGAGCCGGGCGATCGTCGTCGCCGACCTCGCCACCGCGTTCGCGGTCAGCAACCGCTATGCGCCCGAGCACCTGATCCTCGAGATCGACGCGCCGCGCGACTGGCTCGGCGAGGTGCGCGCCGCGGGCTCGGTGTTCCTCGGCCACTGGTCGCCGGAGACGATCGGCGACTATTGCAGCGGCACCAACCACGTGCTGCCGACCTACGGCTACGCGCGCGCCTACTCCGGCCTCGCGCTCGCGGATTTCCAGCGCCGCATCACCGTGCAGGAGCTGACGCCGGCGGGCCTTCGGGACCTCGGCCCCGTGGCGGTGACGCTCGCCGGCCTCGAGGGCCTCGACGCGCACGCGGCCGCGGTCCAGGTGCGGCTCGCGGCACTCGCCGCCCCGGAGGCCGCGTGAGCCTCGCCGCCCGCCTCGCCCGGCCGGAGATCCTCGCGCTCGAGCCGTACGCGCACGCTAGCTGGGATCCCGCGCTCGAGCGGCTGCATGCGAACGAGAACCCCTGGCGCTACGCCGGCGACACGAGCGCGGCGGGACTCAACCGCTATCCGGAGCCCGCGCCGCGGGCCCTCGAGGCGCGCCTCGCCGCGCTCTATGGCGTCGCCCCCGAGTGGCTGGTCGCCGGGCGCGGCTCCGACGAGGGCATCGACCTGCTGGCGCGCGCCTTCCTGACCCCGTACCGCGACGCGGTGCTGCTCTGCCCGCCGACCTTCGGCATGTACGCGCTCGCCGCCCGGCTGCAGGGCGCCGCGGTGGTCGAGGCGCCGCTGCGGCGCGAGGCGGGCTGGGCGCTCGACGAGACCGCCGTGCTCGCGGCGCTCGACCGCGGCGTCAAGCTCGTGTTCCTGTGCACGCCGAACAACCCGACCGGCAACGCGCTGCCGCGTGCGACGGTGCTGCGGATCGCGGCCGCGGCGGCCGAGCGCGCGCTCGTCGTCGCCGACGAGGCCTATGCCGAGTTCGCCGCCGACGCGAGCCTCGTCGCCGAGATCTCCCGCCACCCGAACCTCGTGGTGCTGCGCACGCTGTCGAAGGCCTACGCACTCGCCGGCGCCCGGGTCGGCGCGGTGATCGCGGAGCCGGCGCTCGCCGCGCTGCTGCGGCGGGTGCTGCCACCCTACGCGATGCCGACGCCGACCGCCGAGACGGTCGCGGCGGCGCTCGAGCCCGGGCCGCTCGCGCTCGCGCGCGAGCACATCGCGACGCTGATCGCCGAGCGCGCGCGGCTCGCGGCCGCGCTCGCGGCACTGCCCGCGGTGCGGCGCGTCTGGCCGAGCGAGGCGAACTTCCTGCTGGTCGAGTGGGCGGATGCGGCGCGGGCGCTCGCCGCCGCGCGTCGCGCCGGCTTCGTGCTGCGCGACTTCAGCGGCCGGCCGGAGACGCCGGCGGCGCTGCGGATCACGGTCGGCACGCCGGCACAGAACCAGCGACTCCTCGAGGCCCTCGCCACGCCATGACCCCGACCCTGTTCATCGACCGCGACGGCACGCTCGTCGAGGAGCCGGCCGACCAGCAGGTCGACCGGCTGGACAAGATCCGCCTGCTGCCCGGCGTGATCCCGGCGCTGCTCGCGCTCGCGCGCGACGGCTACCGGCTCGTGATGGTCACGAACCAGGACGGCCTCGGCACGCCGAGCCTGCCCGAGGCGGCGTTCCGCGAGTCGCACGACTTCATCCTGCGGCTGCTGGCCTCGCAGGGGATCACGTTCGATGCGGTGCTGATCTGCCCGCACCGGCCGGAGCAGGGCTGCGACTGCCGCAAGCCGCGCACCCGGCTGGTCACGGAGTACCTCGCCGGCCGGCCGCTCGACCCGGCGCGCTCGGCGGTGATCGGCGACCGCGCGACCGACCTCGAGCTCGCCGCGAACCTGGGCCTGCCGGGCCTCAGGGTCGCCGCGGACGGCGCCGCCGAGCACGGCTGGCCGGCGATCGTGCGCTGCCTGACCGAGCGCCACCGCGTCGGCCGCTGCGACCGCCAGACCCGCGAGACCGCGGTCACGGTGCGCGTCGACCTCGACGCCGAGGCACCGGTGCGGATCGCGACCGGCATCGGCTTCTTCGACCACATGCTCGAGCAGGTCGCGCGCCACGGCGGCTTCGCGCTCGAGCTCGAGATGCGTGGCGACCTCGAGGTCGACGAGCACCACACCGTCGAGGACACCGCGCTCGCGCTCGGCCAGGCGCTGCGGCAGGCGCTCGGCGACAAGCGCGGCCTCGCCCGCTACGGCTTCCTGCTGCCGATGGACGAGGCCGAGGCGGAAGTCGCGATCGACCTTTCCGGCCGGCCGTACTTCGTGTTCGAGGGGCGCTTCGCCCGCGAGGCGGTCGGCGGTCTGCCGACCGAGCTCGTGCCGCACTTCTTCCGCAGCCTCGCCGACAGCCTCGGCTGCGCGCTGCACCTCAAGGTGCGCGGCGAGAACACGCACCACATGGTGGAGGCCTGCTTCAAGGGCGTCGGCCGGGCGCTGCGCCAGGCGTTCCGCCTCGAGGGCACGCAGCTGCCAAGCAGCAAGGGCGTGCTGTGACCGGGGTGGTGATCGTCGACAACGGCGGCGGCAACGTCGCCTCGGTGCGCTACGCGCTCGAGCGCCTCGGCTGCCGCGCGCAGGTCAGCGCCGACCCGGCGGTCGTGGCCGGCGCCGCGCGCGTCGTGCTGCCCGGGGTCGGCGCCGCGCGCGAGGCGATGCGGCGGCTCGCGGCCGCGGGCCTCGACCGGCTGCTGCCGTCGCTGACCCAGCCGGTGCTCGGCATCTGCCTCGGCATGCAGCTGCTCGCCGCCGCCTCCGACGAGGGCGCGACCGAGTGCCTCGGCATCCTGCCGGGCCGGGCCGAGCGCCTGCCGGGAGGCCCGGAACGACCCGTGCCGCACATGGGCTGGAACCAGCTCGAGGCGCCGGCGGCGACGCCGCTCTTGGCGGGGCTGCGGCCCGGGGACTACGCTTACTTCGTGCACAGCTACGCGCTGCCGGTCGGCCCGGCGACGATCGCCACCTGCCACTACGGCCTGCCGTTCAGCGCCGCCGTCAGCCACCGCAACTTCCACGGCGCGCAGTTCCACCCGGAGCGCTCGGGCGCGGTCGGCGCGCGGCTGCTCGCGAACTTCCTGGCGCTCGCGGGGCCCGCATGGAGCTGATCCCGGCGATCGACCTGCTCGGCGGCCGCTGCGTGCGCCTCGTGCACGGCGACTTCGCCGCCGAGACCGTCTACGACGTCGAGCCGGCGGCGCTCTACGACCGCTATGCCGCGCTCGGCGCGCGCTGGCTGCACGTCGTCGACCTCGACGGCGCGCGCGACGGCACGCAGGCCCATCTGCCGGTGATCGCCGCGCTCGCCGCGCGCGGCCCGCTGCGCCTGCAGGTGGGCGGCGGCCTGCGCGACCGCGCGGCGCTCGAGCGCACGCTCGCGGCCGGCGCGGCGCGCGTCGTCGTCGGCAGCCTCGCCGTCACCGACCCGGACCTCGTCTGCGGCCTGCTGCGACGCTTCGGCGGCGAGGCGGTCGTGCTCGCGCTCGACGTGCGCCTCGAGGCCGACGGCACCCCGCGGATCGCGACCCATGGCTGGCAGGCGCAGTCGCAGCTCGCGCTGTGGGACGCGGTCGCGCGCTTTCGCGGCAGCGGGCTGCAGCACGTGCTCTGCACCGACGTCGGCCGCGACGGCGCGCTCGGTGGCCCGAACTGCGCGCTGTACGTCGATGCGGTGCGCCACTATCCCGGCATCGAGTGGCAGGCCTCCGGCGGCGTCCGCGACGCGGGCGACCTGTGGGCGCTCGCCAATGGCGGCGTCGCGGCGGCGGTCAGCGGCCGCGCGCTGCTCGAAGGACGCCTCGGCGCCGAGGAGCTGAAGCCATTCTTGCCCGGCGCCTGATTCCCTGCCTCGACGTCCGGGACGGCCAGGTCGTCAAGGGCGTGCGCTTCCGCGATCACCGCGTGGTCGGCGACATCCTCGAGCTCGCCGCGCGCTACCGTGACGCGGGCGCGGACGAGCTCGTGTTCTACGACATCACCGCGAGCCCGGACGGCCGCACCGTCGACCGCGACTGGGTGGCGCGCGTCGCACGGCTGCTCGACATCCCGTTCTGCGTCGCCGGCGGCATCCGCTCGGTGGCCGACGCCGAGGCGGTACTCGGCGCGGGCGCGGAGAAGATCTCGGTCAACAGCCCGGCACTCGCCGACCCCGAGCTCATCGACCGGCTCAGCGAACGCTTCGGCGCGCAGTGCGTCGTGGTCGGCATCGACAGCCAGACCGTCGCGGACGGCGCGACGCCGCGCTACGAGGTTTACCAGAACAGCGGCGACCCGCAGCGCGCACGCGGCACGCGCCGCGCGACGCTCGACTGGATCCGCGAGGTCCAGGGGCGCGGCGCCGGCGAGATCGTCCTCAACTGCATGGCGAGCGACGGCGTGCGCGGGGGCTACGACTTGGCGCAGCTCGGCGCCGCGCGCGCGGCCTGCGGCGTGCCGCTGGTCGCCTCGGGCGGCGCCGGCGCCGCCGAGCACTTCCGCGACGTGTTCCTGGGTGCGCACGTCGACGGCGCACTCGCCGCCAGCGTCTTCCACGACGGCACGGTCGCGATCCCGGCGCTGAAGCGCTTCCTCGCCGCCGCCGGCATCGAGGTGCGGCCATGACGCCAGCCGAGATCGACGGCCTCGACTGGGCGAAGGGCGGCGGGTTGCTGCCGGCGATCGTGCAGCACGCGGACACGGGCACCGTGCTGATGCTCGGCTACATGAACCGCGAGGCGCTGGCCGAGACGCTGGCATGCGGCCAGGTCACCTTCTTCAGCCGCAGTCGCGGCCGCCTCTGGCGCAAGGGCGAGACCTCGGGCAACACGATCGCGGTCGCCGCGCTGACCGCCGACTGCGACCGCGACACGCTGCTGGTGCTCGGCCGGCCCGCGGGGCCGGTCTGCCACACCGGCGCGGCCGACTGCTTCCACGGCCAGCCGCCGCCGCTCGCGACCCGGCTCGAGTTCCTGCACCGCCTCGAGACCGTGATCGCCGAGCGCATCGCCGCGGCGCCCGAGTCGAGCTACACCGCGAAGCTGCACGCGAAGGGCCCGAGCCGGATGGCGCAGAAGGTCGGCGAGGAAGGCCTCGAGGTCGCGCTCGCCGCGGTGGGCGCCGACGACCGGCAGCTCGTCGGCGAGAGCGCGGACCTCCTCTACCACCTGCTGCTGCTGCTGCGAAGCCGCGGGCTCTCGCTCGCCGAGGTCGTCGAGGAACTGCGCGCGCGCCACCACGCGCGCGAGCGTGCACCCGACAGCTGAGTCCGCCGCGGATGCGCGCGCCGTCACAGCCGGCCGGCGGCGCCCCGCCTAGCATCGGCGCATGGACATCCCGCTCTGGGTCCGGCTGGGCGCGCTCGCGCTCGCGATGACCGGCGCCTACGGAGAACGGCGCGACCGGCCGGTCGCGCCACGCGCCGGCGTGCTCGCGCCGGCCGAGCCCGAGCAGCTCGACCTCGTCGCGGCGCCGCCGCAGGCGCCCGTCGCGCAGGGCCGCTGGCAGCTCACGGCCCGTGCGCACTACGACATCACCGCGCGCGTGCTCGGCCGCGAGCGCTACCGCCTCGACGCGCTCGCCGACCTCGTGCCGGTCGACCTCGCGCTCGGCTGGGGGCCGATGTCCGACGACCGGGTGCTCGGGTCGCTGCGGATCGACCAGGGCGCGCGCTTCTACGCCGTGCACTGGGACGCGGAGCCGCCGCTCCCGCCCGCCGAGATCCTGCGCCACAGCGCGAACCTGCACGCGATTCCCGCCGACCGCGCGCTCGCGGACCGGCTCTGGCACCTGCGGGTCGGTCAGGTGGTGCGCCTGACGGGTGAGCTCGTCGACGGGGCGCGCGAAGACGGCGCGTTCCTGCGCACGTCGCTGACGCGCGAGGACACCGGCGCCGGCGCCTGCGAGGTGATGCGGGTCGAGACGCTCGAGGTGCGCTGAGCTGAACTGAGCTGAGCGGCGCTCAGCGCACCGTGTAGCCGCGACCCTCGAGGCAGGCCGACTCGGCGCGCCGGTAGGCGCCACCCGCGTTGGCCGCGTCCGCCGCCGCCACCCCGCCGTTCGGCTGCGTCGGATCGAAGCCGGTCTGGTCGGCGGCCCAGCGGTGGCACTCGTAGCGGTCCTGCTTCTGCTGTTCCTCGCTCTGCCCGTCGCGCGGATAGACGTAGAGGTCGGTCACCGGTGCCGAGCCGCGCGCGCTCGAGTCATCGCCCGGCGGCGCGACCGTCTCGTACTCGCCGACCGCGTCGTTCCAGCGATAGAAGGTGTAGTCGGCGTAGTAGTACGGCACGCCGCCCCACCACAGCGTCTCGTAGTACCAGGGCAGCGTCGCGAAGTAGAGGCCGAAGCCGTAGCCGCCCCACCAGTGACCGCGCCACCAGCCGCCCGGACCGTAGTAGCCCGGCCGCCAGCCGGGTCGGCCACCCGTGTAGCCGCCGCGGTAGTAGCCGCTCGCGCCCGGACCGTGCGGGGCATAGGCGCGGTAAGCGGGCGCCGTGCGCGGCGCGCCGCGGTAGTAACCGACGGCGCCGCCGCCGTAGTGCGCGCCCGGCGCGTAATGCGCGCCGCCGCCGTGGCCCATCGGCCCCACGCGACCCCCGCCGTAGCCTCCGCCCGCGTGACCGCCACCACCACCGGCGTGGCCGCCGCCGGCCGCGTGTCCGCCGCCACCACCGCCGCCGCCGCCGTGACTGTCGTGCGCGAACGCCGTCCCCGCGAGCGCGCAGGCCAGGATGCCGGCGGCAGTGGCGAGACGGAGGGCGATCGGGCGACGCATCGCGGCGGGGGCGTTCATGTCAATCTCCGGGCCGAGGGCCCACACCCTTTATAGCGCCGTTCGACCCCCGGGGGTTGACGGGGATCCCACAACGGGCCCGCCGGGCGACATTAAGCCCGGATTCAGTTTTCGCTAGGCCGGGGTCGTGCCGCGAGCGCCATTCCGACCGCGGCGATCGCCGTCAGGCACGCCGCGAGTCCGAAGGCGAGCGGCGCGCCGAGGCGCTCCCAGACGAGGCCGAAGGCGATGGCGCCCGGCAGCACCAGCAGGCCGCTCGCGAGGTGGTAGAGGCCGAAGGCCGTGCCGCGCACCGCGGCCGGCGCGACGTCGCCGATCAGCGAGCGCTCGGCGGGCTCGGTCAGCGCGAGCGTCGCCGAGTAGCCGAGGAACAGCACCCACACGAGCAGCCCGGTGGCCGGCACGAGCGCGAGCGCGCCGAGCGCCGCGACGCGCAGCGTCCAGCCGACCAGCAGCAGCCGCACGCGCCCGAAGCGGTCGCTGGCCGCGCCGGCGGGATAGGCGAGCAGCATCTTGGCGAGGCTGGCCGCCGCCCAGATGAGCGGCACGCGCGCGAGCGGCAGCCCCGCATCGCGCGCCCACAGCACCACGAACACCTCGGGCACGGTCGCGAGCGCGAGCACCCCGGCCGCCGCGAGCAAGGCAAGCAGCCGGCGGTCGAGCCGGCGCCAGTCGAGCGCGGGCGCAGGACCGCGTGCGTGCGGCGCATCGGCCGGCACGCCGAAGCCGAGCAGCGCGAGCACCAGCACCCCGGGCAGCAGCGAGCACAGGAACACCTGCGCGAGCGGCCGGCCCGACTCGAGCAGCGCGAAGGCGAGCAGCGGGCCGATCACCGCGCCGGCGTGGTCCATCGCGCGGTGGAAGCCGAAGGCCCGGCCGCGGATCGCGGGATCGGCGGCGCCGGCGATCAGCGCATCGCGCGGCGCGGTGCGCAGGCCCTTGCCGACGCGGTCGAGGAAGCGCAGCACGAGCACGACCGGCCAGCCCATGGCGAGCCCGATCGCCGGCCGGGCGAGGTTCGCGAGCAGGTAGCCGCCGAACACCAGCCGCTTCGCGCCGACGCCGCGGTCGACGAGCCGGCCGGCGACCAGCTTCAGCAGGCTGGCGGTCGCCTCGGCGATGCCCTCGACGAGCCCGACGATCGCCGGTCCCGCGCCGAGCGCGGCGGTCAGGAACACCGGCAGCAGCGGCGTGATCATCTCGCTCGCCGCGTCGTTCAGCAGCGAGACGAGGCCGAGCACCAGCACCGTGCGCGGCAGCGCGGCGAGCACGGTGCGGCGGGTGCCGGTCACGGGCTAGCGCCGCGCGAGCAGGATCCTGAGCATCCGCCGCAGCGGCTCGGCCGCGCCCCACAGCAGCTGGTCGCCGACCGTGAACGCCGCGAGGTACTCCCCGCCCATCGGCAGCTTGCGCAGCCGGCCGACCGGGATCTCGAGGGTGCCCGAGACGCGCACCGGCGAGAGGCCCGCGATCGAGGCCTCGCGCGTGTTCGGCACGACCCGCACCCAGTCGTTCGCGCCGCCGATCAGGCGCTCGAGCTCGGCGAGCGGCAGGTCGCGGCGCAGCTTCAGCGTCAGCGCCTGGCTGTGGCAGCGCATCGCGCCGATGCGCACGCAGATGCCGTCGACCGGCACCGGCCGGTCCTCGCGACCGAGGATCTTGTTGGCCTCCGCCCCGCCCTTCCACTCCTCGCGGCTCTGGCCGTTGCCGAGGTCCTTGTCGATCCAGGCGATCAGGCTGCCGGCGAGCGCCGTGCCGAACTCGGCGTGCGGCAGCGCCGCCCCGGAGAGCGCCGCGCCGACCGCGCGGTCGAGCTCGAGCACCGAGCTGCCCGGGTCGGCGAGCAGGCGCGCCGCCGCGCCGTGCGCGGCACCCATCTGCGCAACGAGCTCGCGCATGTGCGCGGCCCCGGCGCCCGAGGCGGCCTGGTAGGTCATCGCGGTCGCCCACTCGACCAGGTCCTCGCGAAAGAGGCCGCCGAGCGCCATCAGCATCAGCGAGACGGTGCAGTTGCCGCCGATGAAGTCGCGCCGTCCGGCCGCGAGCGCGGCGTCGATCACCGGCCGGTTCACGGGGTCGAGGATCACGGTCGCCTGCGGCTGCATGCGCAGCGCCGAGGCGGCGTCGATCCAGTAGCCGTCCCAGCCGCGCGCCCGCAGCGCCGGGTGGATCGCGTTCGAGTAGTCGCCCCCCTGGCAGGACAGCACCACGTCCATCGCCGCAAGCGCGGCGGGATCGTTGGCGTCGCGCACGAGGCCCGCGTCGCGACCGACCGCCGGCGCCGGCTGGCCGGCGCGACTGGTCGAGTAGAACGTCGGCTCGATCAGCGCGAAGTCGCCCTCGGCGCGCATCCGCTCGAGCAGCACCGAGCCCACCATCCCGCGCCAGCCGACGATTCCGACCTTCATCACCTTCTCCTTCGCCCGCCGCGCGCGCCCGCTACAGCGTCAGTTCCTCGGCAGGCTCGCGCAGGTTGTAGCGCGAGGCCATCGAGTGTCCATAGGCACCGGCGGTCGCGATCAGCAGCACGTCGCCCTCGCGGCTCGCCGGCAGGCTGCGCTCGTGACCGAGCACGTCGGCCGACTCGCAGATCGGCCCGACCACCTCGTAGGTGGTGGTCGCCGGCTCGCCGAGCCGGCTCAGGTTCACGATGTCGTGGTGCGCGCCGTAGAGCGCCGGCCGGATCAGCGAGTTCATGCCGGTCGCGACGCCGAGGTACTGCGTCGCGCCCTTGCCCTTGAGCTGCGTCACGCGCGCGAGCAGCACGCCCGCGTCGGCGACCAGGTAGCGGCCGGGCTCGAGCCAGAGGCGGTAGCGCGGCTCGCGCGCCCGGAACTCGCCTAGCGCCGCGTCGAGTCCGGCGAGGTCGACCGGCCGGCGTCCCGGCCGGTCCGGCACGCCGAGCCCGCCACCGAGGTCGAGCACCGTGACGTCCGGGAAGCGCGCCGCCACCGCGGCGAGCGTGCGCGCGACCTCGGTCCAGTTGTCGATCGCGAACACGCCGCTGCCGGTGTGCGCGTGCAGCCCGACGATGCGGGTACCGGCCGCCTGCGCGAGTCGCTCGAGCTCCTCGACCTCGAAGAGCGGCACGCCGAACTTCGTGTGCTCGCCGGCGGTGCGCACGTGCTGGTGGTGGCCGTGGCCGCGGCCGGTGTCGAGGCGCACGAAGATCGCGCGTCCGGCGAACAGTGCCGGCCACTCCCGCAGCGGGTGCAGGTTGTCGAGCGTCACCGTGAGCCCGGCCGCAAACGCCCACGCATATTCGTGCCGCGGCGCGAAGTTCGGCGTGTAGAGCACGCGGCCGAGGTCGAGCCCCGGCACCGCGGCCCAGAGCGCCTCGACCTCGCCTCGCGCCACGCAGTCGAAGCCGATGCCCTCGGCAGCGAGCGTGGCCAGCAGCGCCGGGTGCGGGTTCGCCTTCATCGCGTAGTGGATCTCGGCCGGCGCGCGCAGCGCGCGCAGCTCGCGCGCATGGCGGCGAACCGTGTCGAGGTCGTAGACGAACGCCGCGTCACGCTCGCCGAAGCGCGCGAGCAGCGCGTCGCGGCGCGCCTGCCACCACGGCGGCGGTGGCGCGGCGGTCACCGGCGGCGCGTTCAGCTCGTCCCAGGCCGGGCCGAGCACGAGGTCGTTGACCGCGGCACGGATCAGCAGGTCGTGCAGCTGCGCGACCAGACGGTCGCCCTGCGCCTCGTCGATGACGAAGGTGAAGTTGAGGTCGTTGGCCGCCTGGCTGACGAGGTAGATGCGCTCCTCGGCGAACACCGCGAGCGCCTCGCCGAGGTCGTGCAGGATGCCGCGGATGTGGCGGCCGACCAGCGACAGCGCGGCGCACGGGCCGATCACCTCGGCGCGGCACAGCGGCGCGAGCGCGGCGAGCAGCCGCTCGATCGCGGCCGCGTCGAGCGCGTTCGCCTGGGGGTCGAGCGAGACGGTGACGTTGGTCTCCGAGGTCGAGACCAGGTCGACCGACAGTCCCTCGGCCTTGAACACCGCGAACACGTCGGCCAGGAAGCCGACCTGGTGCCACATGCCGGGGCTGTCCATCGAGACGAGCGTGATGCCCTTCTTGATCGCGATCGCCTTGACCTGCGCGGCGTCGCCGCCCGGCGGCTCGGCGGTGATGTGCGTGCCCTCGAGGTCGGGCGTCTGGGTGGCATAGACGTAGAGCGGGATGCCGTACTGCCGCACCGGCTGGATGCAGCGCGGGTGCAGCACCTTGGCGCCGCTCGAGGCGATCTCCTGCGCCTCGTCGTAGTGCAGGTGGCGCAGCAGCCGCGCGTTGGGCACGCCCTTCGGGTTGGCGCTGAACATGCCGGGCACGTCGGTCCAGATCTCGAGCCGGCAGGCGCCGAGCTTGGCGGCGAAGTAGGCGCCGGAGGTGTCCGAGCCGCCGCGGCCGAGCAGCACGGTGTTGCCCTCGGCGTCGCTGGCGATGAAGCCCTGGCTGAGGTAGACCGTGCCCGGCGCTGCGCAGCGCCGCTGCAGCGCCGCGTCCGGCGCGTAGTCGCAGGTGGCGGAGAGGATCGCGGCGCGCTCGCTCGCGCCCGGGCGCGCCTCGGCGCGCAGCACCGTGCGCGCGTCGAGCCACTCGACCGCGAGCCCGCGGCTCGCGAGCCACGCGGCGCCGAGCGCGGTCGCCATCAGCTCGCCGGTGGCCATCACGCGCGCACGGACGCGGTCGCTGACCTCCTTGACCAGCGAGACGCCGCTCGCGATCTGGCCGAGCTCCTCGAGGTGGCGCGCGACCGCGGGCGGCAGCCCGATGCCGAGGTCGCGCGCGAGATCGGCGTGGCGTGCGGCGATCGCCTCGAGCACCGCCGCGTGCCGCCCCGCGACCGCCTCGCCGAGCAGGCTCTCGAGGCGGTCGGTGATGCCGGAGAGCGCCGAGTGCACGATCACCGGTCGCAGGCCCTCGGCGAGGCGCGCGCGCACGACGTACTCGATGTTGTGCCAGTTCGCGGCCGAGGAAACGCTGGTGCCGCCGAACTTGAGGACGACGAAAGGCGGGGACGCGGGAGTCATCGGGGGCATCGGGCGGGAGCGGCCCTCGCGGGGCCCTCGTCGAGGAACGGAACGCGGCCGCGGGCCGCGGGCGTGAGGCCCTCAGGCCTCGTCTTCGAAGTCCTCGAGCGCCTTCTTCAGTTTCCGCTCGGCGAGCACGTCCTCGAGCTTGCTCCAGGCCGCCTTGCCCTTCTTGCTGCCGGCCTGCGGCTTTTTGCGATCCACGCGGTCGATCAGCCGGTCGTAGTCCGGCTCCTCCGCCTCGGCATCGGCGAGGAACTCCTCGTCCAGCTCGAAGTGCTCTTCGTCCCGCTCACTCATGGCCCGGCCTGCCTCGGAAAAACTTCAATCAGATCAACAAGATCTGTCGCTTTTTGCAACTGCGAAGCCACCGAACTATACAGAAAAGGGGCTTAACTGCAACAGCCGCGAGAACCCGGGCGCCGGACCGGGCGGTGGCGCCTTGGACGGGGCCGGCCGGGCGGCCGGCGATACCTTAAGGAGCGGTGCCTTAAGGGGTGGTGCCTACTGGCACTTGCGCAGGCACTCGTCGTAGTTCGAGTCGCACTGCTTCTGCTTCGAGGAGTCCTTGCCGGCCTGCTGCATGCAGCGGTCGGAGTCCTCGTCGCACTGGGCCGTGCACTTGTCGTCGGCGTTCGGCCGCGAATCGACCGCGAGGGCCGGGGCGGCGCCGAGCCCGGCAAGCGCCGAGGCCAGCACGAGGGCGCCGAGGCGGACGCGGGTGGCGGTCTTCATGGTCGTGGTCCTCCCGAGGCCCGGGCCAGAGGCCGGCCGGGGCGAGGACGCGATCATGAGTCCCTGTCCGGCGCCTTGCAACGGGGAAAACCCGGCTACGACGCCGCGTACTGCGCCTGCTCGAGGCGCGGCAGCGAGCCGGCGCCGGCGCGGATCGCCGCGGCGTGCGCGAGCGTGCGCGGCAGCAGCCGCTCGAAGTAGAAGCGCGCCGCGGCGAGCTTGCCCTCGTAGAACGCGCGCTCGCCGTCGCCGGCGGCGAGCCGCGCGGCCGCGACGCGCGCCATCCTGAGCCAGCACCAGCCGAGCGCGAGGTAGCCCGAGAACTGCAGGTAGTCGCTCGCGGCAGCGCCGGCCTCCTCCGGATCCTGCGGCGCGCGCGCGGCGATCAGCGCCGAGAGCTCGAGCCACTCGTGCAGCGACGCGCGCAGCTGCGCGACGGCCGCCGCGAGCGGCGCGGGCGCCTCGCCCGCGAGCGTCGCCTCGATCTCCGCGGCGAGGATGCGCACGCTCTCCCCGCCCGTGCCGAGCAGCTTGCGCCCGACCAGGTCCATCGCCTGCACGCCGTTCGTGCCCTCGTAGATCGAGGCGATCTTCGCATCGCGCAGGTACTGCTCGACGCCGGTGTCGCGGATGAAGCCCGAGCCACCGTGCACCTGCACCGCGAGGCTGGTGGTCTCCATCGCGGTCTCGGTCAGGAAGCCCTTGACGATCGGCACCAGGAGCGCCACCAGCGTCTCGGCGCGGTGGCGCGCCGCGGCGTCGGTCGCCGCCCCCGCCAGGTCGTCGTACAGGTAGGTCTGATAGGCCAGCAGCCGCCCGCCCTCGACCAGCGCCTTCAGCGTCATCAGCATGCGGCGCACGTCGGCGTGCACGACGATCGGGTCGGCGGCGCGGTCGCGTGCGCTTGGTCCCGAGGCAGCGCGCCCCTGCTGGCGCTCGAAGGCGTAGCGCGAGGCGGCCTGCAGCGCGCGCTCGCTGAGGCCGAGGCCCTGCAGCCCGACGCCGAGCCGCGCGTGGTTCATCATCGTGAACATGCAGGCGAGCCCGCCGCCGGCGCTGCCGATCAGCTCGCCGTGCGCGGCGTCGAAGCTGAGCACGCAGGTCGGCGAGCCGTGGATTCCCATCTTGGTCTCGATCGACTCGCAGCGCACGCCGTTCGGCCGGCCGTCGAGCCGCTTCGGCACGGCGAACAGCGAGATGCCGCGCGTGCCGGGCGCGGCGTCCGGCAGCCGCGCCAGCACGAGGTGCAGGATGTCCTCGGTCAGGTCGTGCTCGCCCCAGCTGATGAAGATCTTCGTGCCGCTCAGCCGGTAGCCGCCGGCGGGATCGGGCTCGGCGCGCGTGCGCAGCAGGCCGAGGTCGGTGCCGGCCTGCGGCTCGGTGAGGCACATCGTCCCGGTCCACGCGCCCTTGACGAGCGCGCCGAGCCAGCGCTGCTGGACGGCCGCGCTGCCGTGGCGCGTCAGCGCGAGCACCGCGCCCTCCGACAGGCCGCTCGCCATCCGCCACGCCATCGCCGCGCTGCACAGCATCTCGCCGACCGGCACGTGCACGAGCGCGGGCAGCCCCTGGCCGCCATGCTCGGGCACCGCCGCCATGCCCGCCCAGCCGTCGCGGCAGAACTGCTGGTAGGCCTCGCGGAACCCGGCCGGCGTCGTGACCCGTCCGTCCTGCCACACCGGCCCCTCGTGATCGCCGCGCCAGTTGAGCGGCGACAGCACCTGCTCGCAGTAGCGCCCCGCCTCCTCGACCACGCTGTCGATGAGCTCGCGGTTCACGTCGTCGCGGCCGAGCGCGGCGAGCGCCCGCTCCGCCTCCAGCACCTCGTGCAGGACAAAGGAGAGCTCACGGCGCGGTGCGCGGTACTCGTACATCGGCGGGACCACTCCGGGCGACCAGTCGTGCGCAGTCTAGCAGCGGCCCGGCCGGGCGCCCGCTGGCGGTGTCGCCACCTCGCGCGGGCGCAGAGGGTAAGCTACGCCCCCCGGGCCGCGGCCCGGCCGCCCGCGGGCTCCCCCCTCGGTTCCCGGGGCGCGACGACGACACCGCAGATCGACACCCTGGCGGAGGCTGGGCATGGCAGTGGGGCTTTCACGGCTCGGGACACGGCGTGCGCTCGCGGCGCTGGCGACGCTGGCGCTCTTCGCCGGCTGCTCGGCGGAGCGGCTGGTCGCCAACCGCGTCGGCGACGCGCTCGCGACCGGCGGCGACGTCTATGCCTCGGACCCCGACGTCGAGCTGGTCGGCGCCGCGACGCCGTTCGGACTCAAGCTCATGGAGAGCGTGCTCGCCGACACGCCGCGCCACCCGGGGCTGCTGCTCGCGCTGTCGCGCGGCTTCACGCAGTACGCCTACGCCTACGTCGAGATGCCGGCGGACGCGCTCGAGTCGCGTGACCTCGAGGCCGCCTACGCCGAGCGCGACCGCGCGCGGCGCCTGTACCTGCGCGCGCGCGACTACGGTCTGCGCGGCCTCGAGGTCGCCCATCCCGGGATCGGTGCGGCACTCGGCACCGATCCTGCGGCCGCGCTCGCCGGCGCGAAGCCCCGCGACGTGCCGCTGCTCTACTGGACCGCGGCGTCCTGGGGCGCCGCGATCGCGCTCGGCAAGGACGACGCCTACCTCGTGGCCGGCCTGCCGGCGGTGCGCGCGCTCGCCGCGCGCGGCCTCGCGCTCGACGAGGGCTACGAGTCGGGCGCGCTGCACCTGCTCGCGATCAGCCTGGTCATGAGCGAGGCGCGGCCGGAGGCGGCGCGCGTCGCCGAGGCGCGCGCCCACTTCGACCGCGCGCTCGCGCTGTCGGGCGGCGCGCAGGTGGCGCCGTACGTGACCTATGCCGAGGCGGTCGCCGCCGCGACCGCGAACCGCGCCGACTTCGACGCGATGCTCGAGCGCGCGCTCGCGGTCGACCTCGCGGCGCGGCCGAACGCGCGCCTCGCGAACGAGCTGTTTCTGCGCCGCGCGCGCGCCCTGAAGGCGCGCCGCGCGGAGTTCTTCCCCGACTGACGCGCCCGGAGACCGACGATGCCCGCTCCCCGCTCCTTCCGCCCGGCCACGCTCGCGCTGCTCGCGGCCTCGCTGCTCGCCGCCGCGCCCGGCGCGCGCGCCGAGTCGAGCGTGCACGTCAAGCTCGCGACCATCGCGCCGAAGGGCTCGGTCTACCACCGCGTGCTGCAGCAGCTCGGCGCGGCGATCCAGAAGAGCGAGGGCGCGGGCTCGAGCGTGCTGATCTACACCGACGGCATGCAGGGCGGCGAGGCCGACGTGCTGCGACGCATGCGCATCGGCCAGCTGAACGCGGCGATGATGTCGGTGGTCGGGCTGTCCTCGGTCGAGCCCTCGGTCAGCGTGCTGCAGAAGATGCCGCTGCTGTTCCGCTCGGCCGACGAGGTCGACTACGTCGGCAAGGCGCTGCTGCCGCAGGTCGAGAAGAACCTGCTCGCCAAGGGCTTCGTCGCGGTCGCCTGGTCGGACGCCGGCTGGGTGCGCTACTTCTCGAAGGAGCCGGCCTCGACCCCGGCGGACTTCAAGTCGCGGCGCATGTTCGCCTGGACCGGCGATCCCGACCAGGTCGAGATCATGAAGCAGCTCGGCTACAAGCCGGTGGTGCTCGAGACCGCCGACATCCTGCCCTCGCTGCAGACCGGGCTCGTCGACACGGTGCCGCTGACGCCGATGTACGCGCTCGCGACCCAGGCCGACGGCGCGGCGCCGTACATGACCGACATCCGCTGGGCGCCGGTGTTCGGCGCGATCGTGTTCACCCGCCAGGTCTGGGACGCGATGTCCGAGCCGACCCACGCCGCGGTGCGCGCCGCCGCGCAGGCCGCGGTCAAGGAGCTGCGCGACTACGCGCAGCGCTCGGACGCGGAATCGATCGCGGCGATGGAGAAGCGCGGCCTCAAGGTCGTGCACCTCGGCCCCGAGCAGGAGAAGGCCTGGGCGGCGTTCGCGCAGCAGCTCTGGCCGCTGATCCGCGGCCGCACGATGCCGGCGGCGACCTTCGACGAGACCCAGCGCCTGGTCGCCGAGTACCGCGCCCAGCACCCGGCGGCGGGCGGCGCCGCGAAGTGACGCTGCCGGCGCCGGTCCTCGAGGGCATCGACCCGAAGCACGCGCGCAACCCGCTGGCGCGGATCGAGGACTGGCTGCTGACGGTGCTGCTGACGGCGATGGGCCTCGTGCCGGTCGCCGAGCTCGTGCTGCGCAGCACCGTGCACGCCGGCATCCACGGCGCGGCCGCGATCGTCCAGCACCTCGGGCTCGCGGTCGGCATGGTGGGCAGCGTGGTCGCCGCGCGCGAGCGGCGGCTGCTGACGATGTCGGCGCTGACCAGCATGTTCGAGGGACGCCTGCGCAGCCTCGCGACGCTCGGCGCCAACGGCATCGCGGTCGCGGTGTGCGCGGTGCTCGCGACCGCCGAGACCCAGTACGTGCTCGCCGAGCGCGAGGCGGCCACCGAGATCGCCTATGGCGTGCAGACCTGGTGGGTCGAGTGCCTGATGCCGGCGGGCTTCGCGATGATCGGCTGGCGGCTGCTCGCGCGGCTCTCGCCGCGCTGGTGGGTGCGGCTCGCGGGTCTCGCGCTAGCGGTCGGGCTCGGCTTCGCGACCGTGCACCAGCCGCCGCTGCCCGGCTGGCTGGTCGGCGTGCTGGCCTTCGCGCTCGGCGCCGGCGCGCTGATCGGCACTCCGCTCTTCGCGGTGCTCGCCGGCGCCGCCGCGATCCTCTTCTGGAGCGACGGCCTGCCGCTCGCCGCGATCGCCGTCGATCACTACCGCACGGTCGTCAACGCCTCGCTGCCGGCGATCCCGCTGTTCACGCTCGCCGGCTACCTGCTCGCCGAGAGCCAGGCGCCGCAGCGGCTGATCGAGGTGTTCGATGCGCTCTTCGGGCGGCTGCGCGGCGGCGCGACGATCGCGACCGTGCTCGCCTGCACGTTCTTCACGAGCTTTACCGGCGCCTCGGGGGCCACCGTGCTCGCGCTCGGCGGGCTCGTGATGCCGCTGCTGCGCGCGCACGGCTACCCGGAGCGGCCGGCGCTCGGGCTCGTGACCGCGGCCGGGCTGCCCGGCACGATCCTGATGCCGGCGCTGCCGCTGCTGCTCTACGCGATCGTCGCGGCGGTGCCGATCAAGGCGATGTTCCTCGCCGGGGTGCTGCCCTCGCTGCTGATGGCGACGATCCTGATCGCCTTCGGCTTCCGCCACGAGCCGCCGCACCGCGCGGCCGGCGGACGCTTCGATCTCGCCCGCGCGCGGCGCGCGCTCGCCGGCGCCGCCTGGGAGCTGACCGTGCCGCTGGTCGCGATGGGCTCGCTGGCGAGCGGGCTCGCGACGCCGGTCGAGTCGGCGGCGCTGACGGTCGCCTACGTGCTGCTGGTGACCACCGTGATCCGCGGCGACCTCGGCTTCCGCCGCGACCTGCCGCGAATCGTGCCCGAGTGCGGGCTCGTGGTCGGCGGCATCCTGCTGGTGATGGGCGTCGCGCTCGGTCTCACCGACTACCTGGTCGACGCGCAGGTGCCGGACCGCATCGTGGCCTGGATGCAGGCCGCCGTCAGCGGCCGCACCGGCTTCCTGCTGGTGCTGAACGCCGCGCTGCTGGCCGCCGGCTGCCTGATCGAGATCTACCCGGCGATCCTGGTGCTCGCGCCGCTCGTGACCCAGCTCGGCGCCGCCTACGGCGTCGACCCGGTGCACCTCGGCATCGTGTTCCTCGCGAACATGGAGCTCGGCTACCTGACGCCGCTGGTGGGCCTCAACCTGTTCTTCGCCTCGTATCGCTTCGGGCAGCCGATCTCGGTGCTGTTCCGGGCGGTGCTGCCGCTGTTCGTGGCGTTGGCCGTCGGCGTGCTGCTGATCACCTACCTCGCGCCGCTCTCGCTCGCGCTGCCCGCGCTGCTGCACTGAGCCAGCGCGGCGCAGGCCCGCGCCGCGCGCCGTCGTGGAATAATCCCGACGCCGCCCACCCGCCCCCGGAGACGCGATGCGCAAGCCCCGCGAGCCCGCGACCGAGCCGAGCGCGACGCCGAGCGGCGCCGCGCCCGCCGGCGAGGTGCCCGCGACACCGGCCGCGCTCGTCGCCGCGTTCGTCGAGCACAGCCCGGTCGCCTGCTTCGTCAAGGACCTCGACGGCCGCTACCGCTTCCTGAACCCGCGCTGCGGCGAGATCTACGGCATCGAGATCGGTGACTGGCTCGGCCGGTCGGACGAGGAGCTGTTCCCGGCGGCCGCGGCGCAGTTCCGCGCCTCCGACCGCGAGGTGCTCGAGCGCGGCCGGGTCACGATCAGCGAGCAGCACGCCGACACCCCGACCGGCACGCGCCACTTCCTGACGCACAAGTTCCCGGTCCGCGACGCCGCCGGCCGCATCGCCGCGATCGCCGGCGCGGCGATCGACGTGACCGAGCTGCGCACCGCCGATGCGCGGTTGCGCAGTGTCGTCGAGCGCATGCCGGTCCTGATGGACGCCTTCGACGCCGACGGCCGGATCGTGGTCTGGAACGAAGAATGCGCGCGGGTGACGGGCTACTCCGCGGCCGAGATCCTCGGCCACCCGGACGCGATGGCGCTGCTGTACCCCGACCCTGCCTACCGCGCGGCGATGCTGTCCGAGGCGCTCGAGCTGCGCCACCAGCAGTACTCGCGGGTCTACGAGCTGACCGCCAAGGACGGCACGCCGCGGGCGATCGAGTGGTTCAACGTCGGCGCGCGCCTGCCGGTGCCGGGCTGGCTCGAGTGGAGCATCGGCATCGACGTGACCGAACGCGTGCGGCTCGAGGCGGCACTGCACGAGGCGACGGTCCGCGAGCAGCGCCGGCTCGGCCACGACCTGCACGACGGCCTCGGCCAGGAACTGACCGGGCTCGCGCTGCTGGCGCAGAGCCTGGCGCGCCGTCACGCGGACGCCGACCCGGCGCTCGCCGCCGACCTCGCCGAGCTCGCCGCGCTCGCCGCGCGCGCGATCGCGACCTGCCGCAGCGTCGCGCAGGGTCTCGCGCCCGTCGAGGAGCCGCGCCTCGGCCTCGCGCAGGCGCTGCGGCGCCTGACCTCGGGCTTCGCGGTCGGCGCCGAGGGGCCGCGCATCGACTTCTCGGTGCAGCAGTCGGCGCCGCTGCAGATCCCGCTCGAGGCCAGCAACCACCTCTACCGGATCGCGCAGGAGGCGCTGACCAACGCCGCCCGCCACGCCGGCGCGACCCGGATCCGGGTCGAGCTCGCCGCCGACGCGAACCGCGTCGCGGTGACGGTGCGCGACGACGGCCGCGGCTTTCGCGGCGAGCCGGGCGATGGCATGGGGCTGCGCACGATGCGCACGCGTGCCGATGCGATCGGTGCGCGCCTCACGGTGCAGGCCGCGCCCGGCAGCGGCACGCTTGTCACCTGCGAGTGCGCGAACCGGCCGAGCTCGCCGCGGCCGCGCGGCTGAGTTCGAGACCGGGCGCCGGCGGCGCGTCCCGCCGGCCGAGCACGCCGACGGCCGCGTGGACCTCCACGGACCTCAATGCGCCGGCCGCACCCCGTGGCGCGCGAGGCTCGCGCGCACCTCCTCGAGCGGCAGCGCCTCGACGGTGGCGTAGCCGCCGTGCACGGTGGTCGCACGCAGCACCGAGTTGTCGATCGCCTCCTCGGTGGCGTCGATCACCGCCTCGAAGAGCTCGCTCGCGGCTTCGTTGCCGAGCTCCGTGGTCGCGAGGCGCGGCGGCGGCGAGCCGCTGCCGCCCGGCGCGTGCTCGCGCCGCACGAGCGGGCTGGTCGAGAAGGCGATCACGTAATCGCCGGAGCCGTTGTCGGCGTGCGCGCCGGTGCGCGCGAGGCCGAACAGCGCGCGCGAGGCGAGCCGCCGCAGGTTGCGGTCCGAAAGCGGCGCATCGGTCGCGACGACGATCATGATCGAGCCGCTGGCACCCTTGTCCCGATCGGGCGTGACGCCGTGGCGGCCGAGCTCGCGTCCCACCGGCACGCCGCCGAGGTGCAGGTCCTGCCAGCCGCCGTGGTTCGACTGCACCAGTACGCCCACCGTCCACGGCCCGCTGGCCACGACGCGCGAGCTCGTGCCGATGCCGCCCTTCCAGCCGTAGGCGACCGTGCCGGTGCCCGCGCCGACGCTGCCCTCCTCGACCGCACCGCCGCGGGCGCCTTCGAGGGCGCGGACGACGTCAGCATCGCCGACCGGGAGGCTGCGGATGGCGTTCAGCGCCCAGCCGTCGTTGGTCTCGCCGACCACCGGGTTAATCGAGCGCACTCCCTGCATGCCCGGCTGCGCGAGCAGCCAGCGCGCCATCGACTCCGCGACGCGCCAGACGCACAGCGTGCAGGTCAGCGCGATCGGCGTCTCGAGCTCGCCGAGTTCCGCCACCTAGGTCGCGCCGACGAGCTTGCCGAAGCCGTTGCCGACGACGATGGCCGCCGGCACGCGACTCTCGAAGGGGTTGCCGGCGTGCGGGAAGATCACCGTGACGCCGGTGCGCACGTCGGCGCCGCGCACCAGCGTCGCCTGGCCGACGCGCACGCCGGCGACGTCGGTGATCGCATCGAGCGGCCCGGGCGGCAGCGTGCCGATCACGAGGCCGAGGTCGCGGGCACGCGGCCGCTCGGGCGGCGCTCCCACCACCGCGCCCGGCAGCGCCAAGCCACCGGCGAGGCAAAGCCATGCAATCAGGGCGCGCCGCGACGGCCACCCGGTGACCGGTCGCCGCGCCCTCGCCTCGCCGGGAGTCATCCCGCGGGCCTCAGGCCGCCGCGCGCGGCTGCGGCGCGCGGCAGCACAGGATCGTGCCCTCGCCCTCGGTCGAGCGGATCGCGAACACGCCGCCGAGCGCGGTCGCGCGCAGCCGCATCGACTCGAGCCCGACGCCGGCGGCGCAGTGCGCGACGTCGAAGCCGATGCCGTCGTCGGTGACGCAGATCTGGATGGTGTCCGCCTCGATGCTCGCGCTGACGGTGATCTGCCGCGCGCGCGCGTGGCGGACCGCGTTCGTGACCGCCTCCTGGGCGATCTTGTAGAGGTGCTCGCGCTGCACGAGCCCGAGCCGGATCGCGGCCGGCGCGGTGATCTCGAGGCGCAGCCGCCCGGCCTCGGCCGGCGGCAGCCGCGAGGGCATGCGGCGCAGCGCCTCCAGCAGATCGCCGTCGCACTCCTGCAGCGGCGAGATGCCGCTCAGCACCCGCAACGCCGTGCGCCGCGCCTCGTCGGCCGCGCCGGCAATGAACACCGCCGACTCGAGGTCCGGCCGCTGGCCGCGCTCGACCTCGCTCGACAGCGCCTCGCTGCCGAGCGCGAGCCCGGTCAGCAGCTGGCCGAGGTCATCGTGCAGCTCGCGCATCAGGTGGCGCCGCTCGAGCTCGGTCGCCTCGAGCATGCGGGCGTGCAGCTGCGCCTGCTCGGTGACGTCGATCGCGAAGCACAGCACGCCCGGCTCGCCGTCGAGCTCGACCGGCACCTGCGTGAGCTCGACGTCGACCGTCGCGCCGCCGCGCGTCACGAAGCGCGTGCGCCGCCGCGGCCAGGCGCCGCTCGGGGTCACCCAGGCGGCGGCGTCGCTCGTGATCTCGAGGTCGGCGAGCGAGCGCCCGATCACGTCCTCCGCGCGGTAGCCGAAGCGCTCGCCGACCGCGCGGTTCGCGAGGCGGATCTCGCCACCGTCACGGGCGTAGGCGAAGAGCGCGTGCGGCACCGCGTCGAACAGCGTCCGGTACTGGCGGGCGAGCTCGCGCGCCGAGGACTGCGCCGCGTCGCTCTCGACCAGCAGCGTGGTCAGCAGGTGCGCCGTCACGACCAGCAGGATCATGAACGACCACAGCGCAGCGACGCCGTCGCCGTCCCCCGGGGTCGCGAGCACGCCGATGCCGAGCCCGTAGCTCGCGGTCGCCGCGAGCGACATCGCCAGCGTCGCGAAGTACGCGAGCCCGGCGCCGACGCGCACCGCGCCCCAGGCGGCACAGACGATGCCGAGCCCGAGCACGGCGAGCTTCAGCGACGGCGCCGCGGCCGCGAGGATCGCGAACAGCGCGAAGGCGAGCACCGCGCACCACGCCACGAACTCGAGCGGCCGGGACCGCAGCCGCTGCGCATGCTCGCGCGTCCAGGCGGTGACCACCGGCACCGTCAGCACGACGCCGATCACCGCGTTCAGCCACCAGCGCAGCGCCGGATAGAGCTTCGCGGTGGGGATGCCGAGCAGCGTGCCGGCGGCCGCCGGCGACAGACTGAGCTCGGCGGCCGACAGCGACTCGCTCGGCGGTCCGGTGATCGCGATGTTATAGACGTCGATCGGGATCACGAGCGCGTAGCCGATGGCCGCCGCGACTGCGAGCAGCGCGACCTCCGACAGGCGGTTGAAGGCCGGCTGGCCGCGCAGCCGGCGCACGAACCAGGCGATCACCAGCACCGCGACGGTACGACCTGCCGCGCCGACGAGCGCGCTGACGAGCGTGTCGTGCGACACGCCCCACCACAGGGCCGTGTAGCTCAGGAACACCGCCGGCCACAGCTGCCAGCCGCCGAGCATGACGCCGACCGCGTGCACCCCGCTCGGGATCCACGGCGCGGCGTGCGCCATGCGGGCGGTGTTGCCGAGCGCATCCACTTCGCGCAGGTAGGCGAGCGCGAGCGCGCCGACGAGCACGTAGATGGTCGCGAGCAGCGCGCCGCCGGCGACGCGGCGGCCGAGCGTCGGCGCGACGCCGCCCGCCGGCGCGCGGCGGTGGCTGCCGGTCAGTACCGCGGCATCCCCCGCCGACAGCGCGGGCCCGGCGCGGCCGCTCGCCTCGACGCCGACCCGGATCAGCTCGCCGCCCTCGTCGCGCGCACCCACCGTGAGGTGGCCACGGGCGGCGATCGCCCGCACCGCGAGCGAGCGCAGCGTGCGCTCGTCGCCGGCGAGCGGCGCCGGCCGGTCGGCGTCGGTCTCGACCCGCATCTCGATGCCGCCGTCCTCGTCGACCAGCGAGACCCGCACCGCGCGCACGCCCGCCTGCAGCGCCGCGGCGCGCACCGCCTCCTCGGCGAGCCGGAAGATCTGGTCGCGCTGCTCGCCGGCGAGCCCGGCGAGCGCGCGGCTCTCGACCGCCACCTGCAGCGGCGGCGAGCCGGGCGGCAGCGAGGTGCGCAGCTGCTCGAGCGCGGTCGCGAAGTCGTCCTCGGCGTCCGCGAGCAGCGACAGGCCGCGGGTCAGGCGCCGGATCACTCCCTGGATCGCCGTGACCTCGTCGCGCACCCGCTGCACGACGCCACGGTCGGCGTCGCGGTCGTGCTCGAGCTCCTCCTTCAGCAGCGTCGTGCCGGCGCGGATCGCATCGAGGCGGGGCAGCAGGCCGGTCTGGATCGCCTGCGCGAGCCGGAAGCGCTCGAGGTCGTCGGCGTTCAGGATCGCTAGGCGCAGCGCCGTGCGCTCGGCGAGCGGCTCGACGAACGCGACCCGCAGGCGCCGGCCGGCGATGTCGACGCGCGCGCGCGTGACCTCGACCTCGAGCACCGCGCCGCTGGCGCCGCGGTGCCGCTCGGTGCGCCGGCCCTCGACGGCCTCGGCCACGCCGTCGCCGTCGTACAGCGCCCCGGGCGCGAGCGCGAGGAAGGCGGTCCGCTCGTAGCCGTAGAAGCGCAGCGCCGCGGGGTTCACGAGCACGATCTCGCCGCTCGAGGGCTCCTCGGCCCACATCGGGAACGGGTTGCCGTCGAGCACGCACTGGTAGCGCGTCGCGAGCCCCTCGAGGTCGCGCACCGCGCGGCGGCGCTCGGCGACGAGGCCGGTCAGGAAGAGGCTGGTGGTCACGAGCAGCCCGAGGAAGCCCCACTCGGCCTCGAGCCGCTCGCGGAAGGCGCCGCCCGCGAACATGCCGAACTGCAGGCCATAGCCGGCCGCGGCCGCCATCGTCAGCACAAGCGTCACGACGCTGGCGATCCCGGGCCGGAACCGCCACGCCGACCAGAGCACGAGCAGCAGCGCCGCGAGCAGCAGCACCGGCTGCAGCGCGGGCGCCGGCAGCCCGAGGGCCGCCGCGAGCCACAGGAGCACCAGGACGACGAGCGCCGCCGACTCGGCGGCCCATGCGCGATGGCTCGCCGGCTCGCGCGGCGCCGCGAGCGCCAGCAGCGGCACGACCAGCAGGCCGCCGGCCGCGGTGTTCGCCCACCAGCGGCTGGTGAGCGCGAGCAGGCGCGGCTCGACCACGAGCGCGCCGAGCTCGCGGTGCACGCCGAGCCGCGCCAAGGCGGCGGTGAGCTCCGCATCGAGGGGCAAACCCGCGAGCAGCAACACCGTCAGCGCGTCCGTCCCCGAGGAAATCACGCGGCCGATCGCGAGCGCGACCAGCAACACCAGCGAATCGCGATAGCGCTCAAGGGTCGGCCGGAAGTCCCAGCGGCGCAGCAGCCAGACGATCGTGACGACGCTGAGCGCCTCGCCGGCGGACTCCGGCAGCAGCACGATCACGTGGTTGTGCGCGACCCCGACCCAGACGGCGAAGGAGCCGGCGAACACCGCCGGCCAGGCGCGCATGCCGTACACCCACAGGCACGCGACCGCGATGCCCGGCGCGAGCCAGGGGATCGCGAGCCCCGGGCCGGCGTTGATCTCGGCCTGGCTCGCGACCTGCCGCAGCCACAGCACGCTGACCGCGCCCGCCACGAAGTACGCGGCGAACGTGACGAGGTTCGGGACGATCCAACGCGCGTGCGCTCGGGTCATCACCGGCCGCTCGCACCGTCGATGGCGAACTGCGCGGCCGCGAACTCCTGAAGCGCGTGCGACGCGTGCCCAGGGGTCGAGCGGCTGCTCGAGCGCGGCGTGTCGCGACGGGGTCCACGAGGTGTCAATCGCATATCCTCGCTCTAGAACCACCACCGCCTCGGCGGCGCCGCGCCGGGGAATCCCACGGCCGCGGCTATACTGCCAAATACCTGCGTCGACCGCTCTGCCATTCGGCTGCCTCTCGGCGGACATCGCGCGTGCCGGCGCCTGAACGGGCATCGTGTCGGATCGATGCTCGTCGGCTGAACTTGTGAGTCCCGGCCTCGCTCACGTTGCCGACACCCCTGGGATCCAGTAGGTTGCTTCGCGCACGCAGTCGCTACGGGCTCGCGGACAAGGACGGCAAATGTCGCAAGTCGATGTGCAACCTGCCGTGCGCATTGACGCGCTGGACGGACTGCGTGGCGTCGCGGTCCTCGCGGTGATCGGCTATCACTTCTTCAGCCGATGGACGTTGCCGCTCAACCCGACGAATCTCTATCCGTACGGCGACTGGCTAGCGGGCGTTGCCGTCCTGCGTTACGGCTATTTTGGCGTGCATCTCTTCTTTCTGGTGTCGGGGTTCGTCATCAGCCTGACGCTGCAGCGCTGCGCCACGTGGCGCGAGTTTGCGGTCCGGCGCGCCGCACGCCTCGTACCGTCGATGGTGCTCGCGGCAGTGGCGACCTATCTGATCGTGAGCCTCGTCGCGCCGCACTACTGGACACCCAAGGCCTGCAATTTCCTGCCGAGCCTGACGTTCACGGACCCGCTGCTCTACGAGCGCGCCTTTGGATTGCACTGCGATTTCATGGATGGCGCCTACTGGTCGTTATGGGTGGAAGTCAGGTTTTACGTGTGGGCGGCGCTTCTCTACTACGCGGTGTCTGCAAAGCACTTCCTGAGAAACTGCGCCTGGCTCGCGGGCGCCGCGCTTGTCGTCTTCGTCTTCGAGCAGCGGGCCTCGCACATACCCGGAATCGGTCTGGCCGACCTCGTCTTCTTCCCGGCGTACGCGCCCTGGCTGCTGGCCGGCGTCGGGTTCTTCCACGCCTGGATGGACCGGGGGCGCGTCGGAGCCTGGTTTCTGGTGGCCGTCGGCCTGCTCTTCGGCCTGGTGGGAAGCGCCGCCGATTTCCCGGAAAGACTGGTGGTGCTCGGGATCTATGCCGTGTTCACGGTGTTCGTGCTGCGCCTGCGCATCGCGAGTCTGCTGGCGGCGTCGTGGCTGACGCGTGTCGGCGCCGCGAGCTACGCGCTCTACCTGCTCCACCAGGAGATCGGCGTCACGCTGATCGCGGCTCTGGCGCGGGCGCTAGGCATCGAGGGACGCCCGTCGACGGTCGTCGCGCTCGCCGTGATCCTCGGGCTGATCGCGGCCTCTGCCTTCATTTACGACCGGTATGAGGTTCCAGCGCGGCGACTGCTGACACGCGTGGGCGGGCGATTCTTCCGCAGCACTCGCCTGACCGCGTCGGTCGGCTAGCCTGCCCCGTCGGCAGTAGGCGCAGTGGAGGCCGGGCGCATCGAATGCGCCCCCAACCCGTTCAGGGCTAGAGTGTTACCCATGTCGAATGATCTGTTACCTGTCTGACCGGAACAGACCGGAAGAGATTGGTCGGGGCGGCGAGATTTGAACTCGCGACCCCTTGCACCCCATGCAAGTGCGCTACCAGGCTGCGCCACGCCCCGACCGGAGGGGGCGCCGCGGCGGACCGCGGCGCGTATCGACAGGAAGGATTCTAGACGAAGGCCGCGGTCGCGGCCACGCGCCTCAGCGGCGCAGCGACTTCAGCAGTTCCTCGAGCTCGGCGCGCACCTGGCGCACGATCTGCTGGCTCTGCGACAGGTCCTCGCGCGCCTCGTCGCCGGCGAGCCGCTGGCGGGCGCCGCCGATCGTGAAGCCCTGGTCGTAGAGCAGGCTGCGGATCTGGCGGATCACCAGCACGTCCTGGCGCTGGTAGTAGCGGCGGTTGCCGCGGCGCTTCACCGGCTTCAGCTGCGGGAACTCCTGTTCCCAGTAGCGCAGCACGTGCGGCTTCACGCCACACAGCTCGCTGACCTCGCCGATCGTGAAGTAGCGCTTGCCGGGGATGGCCGGCAGTTCGGCGTTATTGCTTGGTTCCAGCATACGCCTCGACTCGTGCCTTGAGCTTCTGACCCGGGCGGAAGGTCACGACGCGCCGTGCGCTGATCGGAATCTCCTCGCCGGTCTTCGGGTTCCTTCCCGGCCGCTGGTTCTTGTCGCGAAGGTCGAAATTGCCGAAGCCGGAGAGCTTGACCTGCTCGCCCTGCGAGAGCGCGGCGCGGACTTCCTCGAAAAAGAGGTCGACGAGTTCGCGGGCCTCGCGCTTGTTGAGCCCGAGCTGGTCGAACAACGCCTCCGCCATTTCCGCCTTGGTGAGTGCCATCAAGTCGCGCTCTTTGTTATGTCAGTCGCGAAAACCCGCGTTCAAATCCTGCTTCAAGCGATCGCGCACGGCGTTCAGTACGGCGTCCACGTCGGCGTCGGTCAAGGTCCCAGAATTATCCTGCAAAATCAAGCCTAAGGCCACGCTTTTTCTACCGGTTTCTACCCCCGCCCCCCGGTACACGTCGAACACTTTGAGTTCGCGCAGCAGGCTCGACGCGGCGACAGTAACAGATTCGCGTAACTGGTTGAAAGTGGAGGTTTCATCTACCACGACCGCGAGATCGCGCCGCACCGAGGGGAAACGCGAGAGCTCCTGCGCGCGCGGAATTCGCGCGGCGGCGGTTATGTTCAATTCGAGTTCGAACAGGATCGGCGCGCCGTCGAGCTCGAGTGCGCGCGCGATTTCCGGATGCAGCTCGCCGAGGAAGCCGCACGCCTCACCCGCGCGCGTGATGCGCGCCGAGCGCCCCGGATGCAGGCAATCGAGCGTCGCCGCCTCGAACGCGAACGCTGCGGGCTCGCCGGTCGCGGCGAGCAGCGCCTCGACGTCGGCCTTCACGTCGTAGAAGTCGACGGCCGTCGCCGCCGCGCCCCACTGCTCCGGCAGCGCGCTGCCGGAGGCGATGCCCGCGATGCAATCAATCTCTTTAAGATCATTGCCTTGCATGACGAACTTCGCGCCGTGCTCGAATAGCCTGACTCGCCCCTGCTGGCGCCGCTCGTTGTCGCCGAGCGCCTTCACGAGACCGGGGAACAGCGACACGCGCATCTCGGCGAGTTCCGCCGAGATCGGGTTCGCGAGCGGCAGCGCCGCAACGCCCGGGAAGAGCCGGCGCTGAAGCTCGGGATCGACGAAGGTGTAGGTGATCGCCTCGAGGTAGCCGCGCTCGATGAGCCGCAGCGCAAGGCGCTCCGGCGCGAGCCGGCCTTCCGGCACCGCGCTCGGCCGCTGCGGCATCGGCGCGTCGATCTCGGGAATCTCGTTGTAGCCGTAGACGCGCGCGACCTCCTCGACGAGGTCCGCTTCCTGCGCGAGGTCGAAACGCCAGCTCGGCGGCATCGCCGCCCAGCCCTCGCCCTTCGGCGTGACGGTGAGACCAAGCGAGGCGAGGATCGCGCCGACCCGCTCGGGCGGTACGTCGATGCCGATCAGGCGCTTGAGCGTCGCAGGCCTAAGGCCGATCGCGGCGCGCGCTGGCAGGTGCGCCGCGGACTCGGTCACGGTGGTCGGTCCCGGGCGGCCGCCGGCGATCGCGACCAGGAGCGCGGTCGCGCGCTCGAGCGCACGCGCCTGGCCCGCCGGGTCGACGCCGCGCTCGAAGCGCTGCGAGGCGTCGGTCAGCACGCCGAGGCGCCGGCCGCGGCCGGCGACCGCATCGGGCGCGAACCAGGCGGCCTCGAGGAAGATGTCGGTCGTGTCCTCGGCGATGCCGCTCTTGCGCCCGCCCATGATGCCGGCGAGGCCGACCGGTGCGGCCGCATCGGCGATCACCAGCATGTCGGCATCGAGCGCGATGGTGCTGCCGTCGAGGAGCTCGAGCGTCTCGCCCGTCCGCGCCCAGCGCGCCGCGAGGCCGCCCTGGAGCTGGCGCAGGTCGTAGGCGTGCATCGGCTGGCCGAGCTCGAGCATCACGTAGTTCGTGACGTCGACCAGCGGCCCGAGCGAGCGCAGCCCGGCGCGGCGCAGCCGCTCGCGCATCCAGAGCGGGGTCGGCGCGCGCGGGTCGACGCCGCGGATCACCCGGCCGCCGAAGCGCGCGCAGGCGGCGGGCGCCTCGAGGCTGACCGCGAGGCGCTCCTCGCCCGCGGCCGGCACCGCCGCGAGCGCCGGTCCCGTAAGCGGCACGCCCTCGAGCACCGCGAGCTCGCGCGCGAGCCCGAGCACCGAGAGCGCATCGCCGCGATTCGGCGTGAAGTTGATCTCGAGCACGGTGTCGTCGAGGCCGAGCGCGGCGCGAAGCTCAGTGCCGGTCGCGAGCTCCGCCGGCAGCTCGAGCAGGCCCTCCGGCCCCTCGCCGAGGCCGAGCTCGCGCGCCGAGCACAGCATGCCCTCGGAGGCGACGCCGCGCAGCGTCGCGCGGCCGATGGCCTTGCCGCCCGGCAGCACCGCACCGACCGTCGCGAGCGGCGCCTTGAGCCCGGCACGGACGTTCTTCGCGCCGCAGACGATGGTGCGCGGCGCACCGACGCCGGCGGCGACCTCGCAGACGGTGAGCTTGTCGGCCTCGGGGTGGCGCCGCGTCGCGAGAACCTCGCCGATCACGACCCCGCTGAAGGGCTCGGCGGCGAGCGCGCGGCCCTCGACCTCGAAGCCCGCCATGGTCAGGCGCTGCGCGAGCGCGTCGACGTCGCTGCCGAGGCGCACCCACTCGCGGAGCCACTCGAGGCTGACCTTCATGGCGCCCTCAGCCGCGCTCGAACTGCGCCAGGAAGCGCAGGTCGTTCTCGAAGTACTGGCGGATGTCGTTGACGTCGTAGCGCAGCATCGCGAAGCGCTCGATGCCGAGGCCGAAGGCGTAGCCGCTCCAGCGCTCGGGGTCGAGGCCGCAGTTCCTGAGCACGTTCGGGTGCACCACGCCGCAGCCCATCACCTCGATCCAGCCGGTGTGCTTGCAGACCCGGCAGCCCCGGCCCTCGCAGAACGCGCACTGGCAGTCGAGCTCGGCGGAGGGCTCGGTGAACGGGAAGTACGAGGGCCTGAGGCGGATCGCGAGCGGCTTCTCGAAGAACTCGGAGACGAAGCGCCTGAGCATCGCCTTCAGGTTCGCGAACGAGATGCCCTCGTCGATCACCAGGCCCTCGACCTGGTGGAACATCGGCGTGTGCGTCTGGTCGGAGTCGTTGCGGTAGACGCGCCCGGGACTGATGATCCGCAGCGGCGGCGGGTTCGCGCGCATCGCGCGCACCTGCACGGGCGAGGTGTGCGTGCGCAGCAGCCGCCCGTCGCCGAAGTAGAAGGTGTCGTGCATCGCCCGCGCCGGGTGGTTGGCGGGGATGTTCAGCGCCTCGAAGTTGTGGAAGTCGTCCTCGACCTCGGGACCCTCGGCGACGCCGAAGCCCGCGCGCCGGAAGATCTCCTCGATCCGCCGGCGGGTGCGGGTCACCGGGTGCTCGGCACCCGGCCGCTGGCCGCGGCCGGGCAGCGTCACGTCGAGCCGGCCGACCTCGAGCGCGCGGGCGATCGCCGCGCGCCCGAGCACCTCGGCGCGCGCATCGATCGCCTCGCCGAGCGCCTGCTTGGCCTCGTTGATGCGCGCGCCCGCCGCCGGCCGCTCGGCCGGCGGCAGCCGGCCGAGCGCCTTCAGCTGCTCGGTGACCGCGCCCTTCTTGCCGAGCAGGCGGACGCGGACGAGATCGAGCGCCGCCGCGTCGGACGCGGCGGCGATCTCGGCGAGACCCGCGCTGACGAGACCCGCGAGGTCCACGCCGCTACTTCGCGGCGGGGGCGGCGGCCTTGATCTGCTCGACGATCGCGCCGAACGCAGCCGGCTCGTTGACCGCGAGGTCGGCGAGCGCCTTGCGATCGATCGCGAGGCCCAGGAGCTTGAGGCCCTGGATCAGACGGCTGTAGCTCAAGCCATGGGCCCGCGCCGCGGCATTGAGGCGCTGGATCCAGAGCGCGCGGTAGTCGCGCTTCTTGATCTTGCGGCCCTTGTACGCGTACTGGCCGGCCTTGATGACCGCCTGCTTCGCGGTGCGGAACACCTTGCGGCGGGCGTTGTAGTAGCCCTTGGCCTTGCCGAGGATCTTCTTGTGGCGGCGTCCAGCGATGACGCCCCGCTTTACTCTTGCCATGTTGCTCTCCTGACGGGTGCGTCGATCTAGTGGTTCGGCAGCAGCTGCGCGACCCGGTTGACGTCGGTCTCGTGGACCATCTTCCCGGAGCGGAGCTGCCGCTTACGCTTCGACGGCTTCTTCGTCAGGATGTGGCGCTTGTGGGACTGGCCGCGCTTGAAGCCTTTCGCCGTCTTGCGAAAACGCTTCGCCGCAGCCCGGTTGGTCTTCAACTTGGGCATCGACTTCTCCTGCCGGACGGGGTTTACCGCCGGCGCTTTATGACCCTGTCGCACCGCGCGGCGGACCGCGCGGGCTCGGGGCGGGCACGGCCGGGTCGCGACGGATCGCTTCCCGGCCGGTCACTTGTGTCGCGGGCCCCGAAGGGCCCGCGTCACGAATTCTCTGTTCGGCGCGCGAGGAGCTATTTCTTCTTCGGCGCGAACATCATCACGAGCTGCTTGCCTTCCATCAGCGGGTTCTGCTCGATCACCGACTCGGCCGAAAGGTCCTTGACCAGTCGGTCTAGCATGCGGCGCCCCACCTCCTGGTGCGCGAGCTCACGTCCCCGATAGCGCAGCGTCACCTTGGCCTTGTCGCCCTCGGCGAGGAACCGGAGGATGTTACGCAGCTTGATCTGGTAATCGTTCTCGTCGGTCCCGGGCCGGAACTTCACTTCCTTGACCTGGATCTGCTTCTGCTTGCGCTTCGCCGCATGGGCCTTCTTGTTCTGCTCGAACAGGAATTTGCCGAAGTCCATGACCCGGCAGACCGGCGGCTCCGCGGTCGGCGACACCTCGACGAGATCGAGTCCCTGGGTGGAGGCCATCGCCAGCGCCTCGGCCCGGGTCATCACCCCCGCCTGGCTGCCGTCGTCGGCGATCACCCTGAGCGTCGGGGCCAGGATCTCTTCGTTGCGCCGGACGCGCTTCGTAGTTGAGATAAGTCAGTCCTCCAAAGAATGACGGCCGCGGCCCGCGATGTCGGCCTGGATCCGCGCCGCCACCTCTGCGAGGGGCGAAACGCCTAGATCCTTACCGGCACGCGTGCGCACGGCCAACGATTGGGATTCGGTTTCCCGGTCCCCCGCGACGAGCAGGTACGGGACCCGCTTCAGCGTGTGCTCGCGGATTTTAAAGCCGACCTTCTCGTTGCGCAAGTCGGTTTCGACCCGAACCCCCTGATTTTTCAGGAATTCAGCGGCCTTGCGCACGAAATCTGCCTGCCGGTCGGTGATCGACATCACCACCGCCTGCGTCGGGGCCAGCCACGGGGGGAAGCGCCCGGCGTAGTTCTCGATCAGGATCGCGAGGAAACGCTCGAAGGAGCCGAGGATCGCCCGGTGCAGCATCACGGGCGGCCGGCGCGAGCCGTCCTCGGCCACGTACTCCGCCCCGAGCCGCTCCGGCAGCACGAAATCCACCTGGAAGGTGCCGCACTGCCAGTCGCGGCCGATCGCGTCGCGCAGCACGAACTCGAGCTTCGGGCCGTAGAAGGCGCCCTCGCCCGGGTTCAGCGTGTACTCGAGGCCCGCCGCCTCGACCGCGGACTTGAGCGCGTGCTCGGCCTTGTCCCAGGTCTCGTCGGCGCCGGCGCGCTTCGCCGGCCGGTCGGAGAACTTCACCCGCACCTCGTGGAAGCCGAAGTCGGCGTACACCGACTGCAGCAGGCGGCAGAAGTCGACGCCCTCGGCGTTGATCTGCTCGGGGGTGCAGAAGATGTGGGCGTCGTCCTGGGTGAAGGCGCGCACCCGCATCAGCCCGTGCAGCGCGCCGGAGGGCTCGTTGCGGTGGCAGGCGCCGAACTCCGCGAGCCTAAGCGGCAGGTCGCGGTAGCTCTTCATGCCCTGGCGGAAGATCTGGATGTGGCCCGGGCAGTTCATGGGCTTGACCGCGAGCACGCGGTTCTCCGACTCCGCGATGAACATGTGCTCGCGGTAGTTCTCCCAGTGGCCGGACTTCTCCCACAGCGTCCGGTCGAGCAGCTGCGGGCTCTTGACCTCCTGGTAGCCCGCCGCCTCGAGGCGGACGCGCATGTAGCGCTCGACCTCGCGCCACAGCGTCCAGCCGTGCGGGTGCCAGAAGACGCTGCCGACGGCCTCTTCCTGCTGGTGGAAGAGGTCCAGCTCGCGGCCGATGCGCCGGTGGTCGCGCTTCTCGGCCTCCTCGAGCCGGTGCAGGTAGTCCTTGAGCTCCTGCTCGTTGCGCCAGGCGGTGCCGTAGACCCGCTGCAGCATCTCGTTGCGGGAATCGCCGCGCCAGTAGGCGCCGGCGAGCTTCATGAGCTTGAAGGCCTTGAGCTTGCCGGTCGAGGGCACGTGCGGGCCGCGGCAGAGGTCGACCCAGTCTCCCTGGCCGTAGAGGCTGATGACCTCGCCCGCCGGGATCGCCGCGATCAGCTCCGCCTTGTAGTGCTCGCCCTTGCGACGGAAGAGCTCGACGGCCGCGTCGCGCGGCATCTCCGTCCGCGTGACTCGAAGGTCCGCCTTGGCGAGCTCGCGCATCTTGGCCTCGAACTTATCGAGGTCCTCGGGCGTGAACGGCCGCTCGAACGCGAAGTCGTAGTAGAAGCCGTCCTCGATCACCGGGCCGATCGTGACCTGCGCGGTCGGGTAGATCGCCTGCACCGCCTGGGCGAGCAGGTGCGCGGTCGAGTGGCGCAGGATCTCGAGCGCCGCCGGGTCCTTGTCGGTGACGATCGCGACGCTGGCGTCGCGCTCGAGCCGGAACGAGGTGTCCACCAGGCGGCCGTCGACGCGGCCGGCGAGCGCGGCCTTGGCGAGTCCCGCGCCGATGCTCTGCGCGAGCTCGGCGACCGTGACCGGGGCGTCGAAGCGTCGCTGGCTGCCGTCGGGGAGCGTGATCAGGGGCATGGCGGAAGAGGTGGGCGCAAAGCAGGCTATGGTAGCAAACGCCTCCCCGTTCAGCGGAGCTCGAGGCGCGCGCCGTAGCCGGTCAGCTCCAGGTAGCCCTGCCCGACCCGGGCGCCCCCGGCGCTCGCCGTGACCGCCCCTTCCCAGTAGATCGCGCCGGTGGTCGCGCGCGAGTCGCTCTCCTGGTCGTCGAGGAGCGGCGCGAGCGCCAGCACCCGCCCGCCCGCCCGCAGCTGCCACTCGACGGGGTACTCGGTCAGGGTCCGGGGCGAGCGCCAGCGGCGCCCCGGCCGGAACTCGACCTCGGACGGCGCGAGGACCTCGATCGACCCGTCCGCCCGGCGCACCGTGCCGCCGGCGTAGCGGGCGCCGCCCGCGGCGTCGCGGATCCGGAACGCCATCAGCGCCCCGCCGTCGTCGAGGTTGAGTCCCACCCAGTCCCAGCCGACCGCCGCCGCGTCGAGATAAGCGCTCGACCACTCGTGGTCGAGCCAGGCGCGCCCGGTCACGGCCTCGCTCCTGCCGTCGCGCCCGACGGTGCCGGTGACCTTCAGCTGCGGCAGGCTGTAATAGAGGCTCGCGGAGGTCGGTGCCGGACCCTTCTGGCTGTAGCCGCCGCGGCCGTTCAGGAGCGCGGGTCCGGTCGGGACGAGGCTGAGCGCGAGCCGGAAGTCGGCCGCCGCGATCCGCGCCTCGAGGCCGCCGCCCGCCTCGACCAGCGACCAGTCGCGCAGCCGCACGTCGGTGCGGCCGGTCGCGGCGGCCGCGACCCCGAAGCCCGCGCGCGCGATGCGCTGATCGTGCCGCAGCCGGCCGCGGCCCGGGTCCGAGAGCGCGGCGTGCGCGATCAGTACCGCCTCGGCGGCGAAGGCGCTCGGGTTGCCGTCGGCGGGTCGCGGCCGCGTGCGGAAGAACGTGACCTGGAAGCCGAGCGGCGCGTGCGCCGCGGTCTCGAGCCAGCCGGTCACGTACCACCACTCGGTGTGGTACGCCGGGTGCGCGCCCGCATCGGTGGGCAGCTGCACACGATCCGCCGGCGTCACGTCCGGATAGTCCGCGGCGCCGCACGCGGGTGTCCCCGCGAGCAGGCCCGCGAGCAGGCCCGCGAGCGCCAGGGAACAGGCGGCCGCCGGCAGGCCGGCGAAACCCCGTGAGGCACGGTTGCGGCTCACCAGTCCTCCCGCACGGCGCGCGTGACCGCGGGCGCGGTCGCAAAGCGTCCGGCGACGAGCGCGGTCACGGCGGCCGCCGCGACGAGCGCCGCCGCCGCGAGCGCGAGGCTGCCGGCCGGCACCACGAAGCCGAGGCTCCAGTGGAACGACTGGCGGTTCACGACGTAGACGAGCACGGTGCTGAGCCCGAGCCCGACCAGCAGCCCGTAGCCCGCGCCGAGCGTGCCGAGCAGCGCGCCCTCGCGCGCGAGCATGGCGAGCACGTCGCGGCGCCGCAGCCCCAGGTGGCGCAACATGCCGAACTCCGCGCGCCGTGCGAGCGCCTGGCTCGCGAAGGCGAGCGCGACTCCGAGCAGCCCGATCGCGACCGCGAAGGCCTCGAGCGCGTAGGTGATCGCGAACGCCCGGTCGAAGGCCGCGAGCGAGCGGCGCTTGAGCGCGGTCGACTCGAGGAAGGCGACGCCGCCGCCCAGAAGCGGCCGTGCCGCCGCGACCACCGCCGCCGCGGCGACGCCCGGGCCGAGCCACACCGAGCCGTCGGTGTAGCGACGCTCGCCGAGCAGCGCCTCGAGCGTCGCGCGCTCGATCGCGACCGCGCCGCCCGCGTGCGCGTAGTCTCGCCAGATCGCGGCGACCCAGAAGCGCCGCGCCTCGCCGCCGAGCGGCAGGGTCACGACCTCGCCGGGGGCGTAGCCGTAGAGATCGCGCATCGCCTCCGAGGCCCAGAGCGGCGGCAGGCCGGGGGCGGGGCCGGCCGCCCGCGCGATCACCGGCAGCGGCGCGTCCGCAAGCGGCCGGCCGATCACCGCGACGAGCGGCTGGTCGGGTGCGAGTGCGACCGCGACCGTGCGCCTAAGCTCGAGCCGCGCGATCCCCGGCAGCCGGGCGAGCGCCGCGCCGGTCTCGCCGGTCACGAAGGCCGTGTCGCCGGGCGGGTCGACCCGGAAGTAGAGGTCGGCCGGCAGCACCTCGTTGAGCCAGCCTTCGAGCGAGTCGCGGAACGAGTGCACCATGGTCGCCATCGCGACCATCAAGCTGAAGCTGACGACGATCGCGGCGAGGCTGACGCTCGACTCCGAGAGCGTACCGCGCAGCTGCGCGAGCGCGAGCGCCGCGACCGGCCGGCGGGCGCGCAGCACCCCGAGCGCCGCGCCCGCGACGGTCGGCACCAGCGCGACCGCGGCAAAGAGCAGCAGCGCGATCGCCGCGTAGCCGAACACCGGCAGCCCCGCGAGCGGCGGCCCGAAGGCCGCGGCGACGCCGAGCAGCGCAAGCCCGAGCGCGAGCACCGCGAGCCGCCGGCCGGGCTCGCCCGCCGCGGCCGCGCCGGGCTTCAGGGCGAGCGCCGGGGCGATGCGGGCCGCGCGGCGTGCCGGCAGCCAGGCGCCGGCGACGGCGGTCGCGATGCCAAGGAGCACGAACGCGGCGAGCACGACGGGCGGCGCCGCGACCGGCACCGCCGCGCCCTCGAAGTAGCCGGCGCCGAGGTCGCCGCCGAGCGCCGCGAGCATCGCGCGTGCGAGCGCGAGCCCCGCGAGCGTGCCGAGCGCCCCGCCCGCGGTCCCGACCGCAGCCCCCTCGAGCACGACCGCGCCGAGCAGCGCCCGGCGCGTGACGCCGAGCGCGCGCAGGAGCGCGAACTGCGGCACGCGCCTGAGCACCCCGAGTGTCTGCGAGGCGAACACCAAAAATGCCCCGGTCAGCAGCGCGACCAGGGCCAGCATGTCGAGGTTCACGCGGTAGGCCCGCGTCAGGTTCGCGACCCGCGCCTCGGTCGAGCGCGGCGGCGCGAGCGCAACGCCCGCCGGCAGTGCGAGCCGCGCCGCGAACGCCGCGGGGTCCGTGCCCGGCGCGAGCCGCAGGTCGATGCGCGTCAGCCGGCCGAGCGCGTCGAGCGTCCACTGCGCCGAGGCGATGTCCATCACGCCGAGTCGCCGCCCGTAGGCGGACTCGGGCAGCACCGCGACCACCCGCAGCCGCCGCTCCCCCGCCCCGACGCGCACCAGGAGCGTGCCGCCCGGGGACAGGCCGAGCGCCGCGGCCGCGGGCGCCGAGAGCGCGATCGCATCCGGCGCGAGCAGCGCGACGAACTGCCCGGCGAGCTCGCCGTAGAGGGCGGGCTGCACCGCGCCGGCCGCAAGCGGGTCGAGGCCCACGACCGGCAGCGAGCCGCCGCCCGCGAGCGCCGCGTCGAGCTCGAGCACCGGGCTTGCGACCTGCACGCCCGGCTCGGCGGCGAGCCTTGCGAACAGCTCCTCGCGAAAGCCCTCGCGCGGGCCGCGGGCGACGAGGTCGGCCTCGCCGGCGAGCTCGCGGCTCGCGCGCGCGAACTCGGAGAGCGCGCTCTCGTTGACGAGGTAGACCCCGGCGGCGAGCGCGATGCCGACCGCGATCGCCAGGATCGCGACGAGGAAGCGCACCGGCCGGTCGCGCAGCTGCGCCGCGAACACCGTCAGCGCGAGCGCCGCCGTACGGCCCGCCACGCTCAGCGTCCCTCGAGCGGTCGCAGCCGGCGGCCATCGAACTCGTAGGCGCGATCCGCAGTCGCGGCGGCGGCGCGCGAGTGCGTGATCAGCAGCCCCCCGCCGCCCGTCCGGCGCACCTGGCGCGCCAGCACCTCGAGCACCTGCGTGGCGGTGCGCGGGTCGAGGTTGCCGGTCGGCTCGTCGGCGAGCAGCAGCCGGGGCCGGTGCACGAGCGCGCGCGCGATCGCGACGCGCTGCAGCTCGCCGCCCGAGAGCTCGCGCGGCGCACGGGAGGCCGCGCCCTCGAGCCCGACCTCCGCCAGCATCGCCTCGACCCGCCCGGCCGCGGCGCCGGCGTCCACGCCATTGAGCGCGAGCGGCAGCCCGACGTTGCGCCCGACCGTCAAGTACGGCAGCACATGGAAGGCCTGGAACACGAAGCCCATCGCGGCGCGGCGCAGCGTCGTCAACGCATCGTCGTCGAGGCCGGTGAGCTCGGCCCCGTCCAGGCGGATCGAGCCGGCATCGGCGCGGTCGAGGCCCGCGATCACGTTGAGCAGCGTCGACTTGCCGACGCCCGACTCGCCCATGATCGCCACGTACTCGCCGGCGGCGAGCGCGAACGAGACGTCCTCGAGCACCGGCGGCCGGCCGGGCGCATAGCGGCGCGTGACGCCCGCGAGCTCCAGGAGCGGCGCCGTCATGGCGCGGCGGGCGGCACGAAGTAGAGGTCGAAGGTCTTGCCGATGCGCTCGACGCGCGGGTACGCCGCCAGCCAGTCGAAGTGCTGCGGTGCCTCGGCACGCGCGAGCGCGCTGACCGCGACCCAGCCGGTCGCGCGCTGGTCGGGCTTCAGGAGCGTGAACGGCGGCAGCCCCTCGCGCGCCAGGTCCGCCGAGCCCGAGTACGCGATCGCGACCTCCGGCACCCGCCGCGCGTGCAGCCGCGCGACCAGCCGCCACAGGTCCTGGCCCCAGTCGAGGTCGGAGTCGACCACGACGTGCTCGGGATCGCTCACCAGCACGTTGAAGTAGGCGAGGTAGTCCGGCCAGGCGCGCACCACCGCCGCAGCATGCCAGCCGACCAGCAGCGCGAGGACGCCGGCGGCCAGCGCCCGCTTCGGCGTGATCGGTGCCGCGTGCACCCAGCGCATGCCCGCCACGAGCGCGACCGCGGCGCCGACCGCCAGGAACGGATAGAGCACCAGGATGTGGCGCACGCCGATGTTGATGTGGCTGAAGAGGCTCGCGAACAGGAAGAGCGCCAGGAAGATCACCGGCATCGCGAGGTCGGCGGCGCGGCGCGCGGCGAGCCCGCGGCGAACCAGCAGCCCAAGCCCGGCGAGGCCGAGGACCAGCAGCGCGAGCGTGGTCTTGGCGAACAGCGCCACGATGTAGAAGTACCACCAGCCCTGCACGCGCTCCTCGCCGAGCAGGTAGGAGAGATGCCCGACGCGGTTGTGGACCGTGACGGCCTCGATGCCGCCGAGGTACCACTGGAACGCCTCCGGCACCGGCACGTGCGCGGCGAGCGCATAGGCGGCATCGTGCACGAGGCCGCGATCGCCGGTCAGGAACCAGAGCGCCTGGTTGAACTTGTGCGTCTCGTCGGTCAGGTACAGGAAGCGCCCGCCATAGGCGAGCGTCAGCACCGTGCCGATCAAGAACACGACGAGCGCCGCCCCGCCCCACCACGCGACCCGCGTGACGGGCGCCTCGGGACCGGCCACCCCGCGCCGCTCCCAGTAGCGCAGCGCGAGCAGCGCCATCGCGCCGAGCCCGCAGAACGGGATCGCCGAGAGCTTGGTGCCGAGCGCGAGGCCGAGCGCGACGCCGAGCCCCGCCGCCTCACGCCAGCGGCCGTGCTCGAGCCAGCGCGCGCCGACCCAGAGCGCGAGCAGGCAGGTCGAGGCGGCCGGCACGTCGAGCGCCGCGAGCGCGCCATGGCCGAGCACCGCCGGCGTCGTCGCCGCGAAGGCGGCGGCGAGCACGGCACCCCAGGGGCCGAGCACCGTGCGGCCCCACAGGTACGTCACCACCACGAACAGCGCGAGGAACGGCAGCGCGCCGGCGCGCGCCAGCGTCAGCAGCTTCTCGTACTGGCCGCTTCCATAGAGCACCGCATTGCCCTCGGGCTTGCCGTCGGGCCCGGGCCGGCCCTGCGAGCGCGCGCCGGCGAGGTACGGGCCGACCGCGAGCGCGAGCCGCGCGAGCGGCGGGTGCTGGATGTCGTAGACGTAGTGACCGGTGTCGAGCAGCACGAGGCCGGCGGCGAGGTGCTCGGGCTCGTCCCAGGTCTGGCCGAAGACGTGCCAGGTCGAGGCCGCGAGGCCGAGCGCGGCCACGACGATGAGCGCGAGCGCGATCAGCGTCGACGGACGGGCGCGGTCGGGGTCTGCCATGCGAAGTCCGGGGGAGTGACGTCCCATGATAGCGACGCCGGCGTGAACGGCTCTATAAGAATGTCGATATGATGCGCGCCGATGGAAGCCTTCCTCGTCTCGGCGGGCGTCGTCGCGCTCGCCGAAATCGGCGACAAGACGCAACTGCTCGCCTTCGTGCTCGCCGCCCGGTTCCGCCGGCCGCTGCCGATCATCGCCGGGATCCTCTCTGCGACGCTCGTCAACCACGCGCTCGCCGGCGCCGCCGGCCGCTGGCTCGTCCAGCTGCTCGGGCCCGAGGTGCTGCGCTGGACGCTCGGCGCCTCGTTCCTCGCGATGGCGGCCTGGATCCTGGTGCCGGACAAGCTTGAGGAATCCGAGGCGGCGACCCGGCAGCGCTTCGGGGTCTTCGGCACGACCGTGATCGCGTTCTTCCTGGCCGAGATGGGCGACAAGACGCAGGTCGCGACCGTCGCCCTCGCCGCCCGCTACGACTCGGTGGTGGCGGTCGTCATGGGTACGACCGTTGGCATGATGCTCGCCAACGTGCCGGCGGTGCTCGTCAGCGACCGGCTCGCCGGGCGGCTGCCGATCCGGCTCGTGCACGCGATCGCGGCCGTGATCTTCGTTGTGCTCGGGGTGCTCGTGCTCTTGGGCGGGCCGCTCGGGTTGCCCGGGTAGGCCGCCCGGACGTCATTAAATAGGTGCCGCGCGGCGCGTGTCCGGTGGCAGCGCCGGGGCTGCTCGGGTGGGGTCAGATCGGGCGGCATCGCTGCGGACCCCCAGCAAGAGCGGCCCGGCGGGAACGCGCAGCCGCGGAGGCGTTGCCTTGCTGGGACCCTCCCGCTCCAGTATTCTCCCGCGCCTCCGCACCGGCGGGCGCGTAGCTCAGCGGTAGAGCACTTCCTTGACATGGAAGGGGTCACAGGTTCGATCCCTGTCGCGCCCACCAAAATCAATCACTTGCACGCTCAAATGACCTTCCGTACGTATTGAATGCGGAACGGTCGAGAGCAACCCGGCTGCGTACGAGCAGCGCGACCGTAACTCCTTCATCAGATAGCGTGACGAGAGCTGCCGCGCGGCAGGAAGCTCGGTCCGGCGACCCCTCGACATTCTCTAATGACGGCATCAGATGCCCGACGGGGGTCTTCGGCCATTGTAATTGTTATCGTATTCCGATAACATCGGAACATGATCGAGAGCTTCGGAAACAAGTTGGCCGAAGACCTCTTCTGCGACCGCCGCTCGAAGGAGACGCGCGCCTTCCCTGCTGAGTTGATTCGACCCGCCCGCCGCAAGGTCCTCTATTTGCACGATGCGGCCGAACTTGCCGACTTGCGTGTCCCGCCCGGCAACCGACTGGAGGCGTTGCGTGGTCGCTGGAAAGGCTACTACTCGATCCGAATTAATGACCAATGGCGCGTCGTCTTCCGGTTCGAGCGCGGTAATGCACTTGAAGTTGCCGTCGTCGACTATCACTAGGAGACACCATGGCCAAGAAGGCTGCATCGCAACCTGCGAACCCGTTCCACCCGGGAGAGGTTCTTCTCGAGGAGTTCCTGGTCCCGGCCGGCATCACTCAGACCGCCTTTGCTAAGCGCCTCGGCTGGACGAGGGCGCGGCTCAACGAGCTCATCAAGGCCAAGCGCGGCATCACGGCGGACGCGGCACTCGATCTTGCCGCCGTGCTCGGTACGTCGGCCCGACTCTGGATGAACCTGCAGGCTACCTACGACCTGGCGGCCGCGGAACGTCGCCGGGCTGCCTGACACCGCTCAGAAGCCGGCGTACACCGAAGGTGCACTCCGCAGACGAACGCTGGACACACATTGCGACTGAACTGCGGCCGATCCGGGCTCGTATCGCAAGAGTCCGGCTTCGCCCTCGGGCTCCACTTCACCGTCGATGAAACTCCTGACTGCGTTCTCGATCCTGGCGGTGGTCGCGATCGGCGTCGGCTGGATCCTCCTCGTTCCGGTCATCGCCGCGGTTCGCGACGCCATCGACGCACGCCGCGATCGTCGGCGAATCATGGCCGAGGGAACCAACGCTCCGGGAACCGTCGTGCGCTTTCGCGCTGGCCGGCACAGCGGCTATCAGTACGTCGACGTCGAGTTCGCACCGAGTGCGGGAGCCAAGGTCGTCACGCTAAGCGAGACGGCGTCCGACGCCGCGATCGCGCGCGCCGGCCTCATCATCGGCAGCTCCGTGGAAATCCGATTCCGCCCCGCCGCGCCTCGCCGCGGATTCATCGCGCAGCTGGCGCCACCGCTCAGGCGACGTCCGGGCGCGCCTGGGGACCCCTCCGCGAGCGAGCCGCGCGCGTACTACGTGTCGTACGTGATCCAGAATCCGCCGGCTCCTACCGGCGCGCCGCTCTGGCGCGCGCCCGTCTGGTACGGAGCCGGAGAGCTGACCGTTCTAGGCACCGCGATCACCCTCACCGGCAAGCAGCGGCGAATGTTCCGGCTGCCGACGACTTTCGAGAAGCAGATCCCCCTCGAGTGCATCGCCGACGTCGAGGCGATCGGCGACGTCCTCCGCTTCGTCGTCTCCGAGCCCGGCAGCCGGATACGCCCGCTGATGCTGCGGACGGTCGATGCCGCCGAAGCTGCCGAGATCGCCGCGCAACTGCCTGTGACGCGCACGGCTGCCTTTTCTCCCGCACTGGCCGAGGCGACCGAATTCGAACAACGCCTCGCCGAGGTAACGCCCCTCGTACCGGTGAACACCGCGCTGGTTGCGGTAAACGTCGTCGTCTTCCTGCTGGTGGCAATGGCAGGGGGCGGATTTCTGACCGCGCAACCCGAGGTCATGGCGCGACTCGGCTCGGACTTCACGCCGCTCACGCTGGGCGGCCAGTGGTGGCGCCTCCTCAGCAGCGCGTTCATGCATTTCGGGCTTGCGCACCTCGCCTTCAACATGTGGGCGCTGCTCTCGAGCGGCCCACTCGCCGAGCGGCTCTACGGCAGCTCGCGCTATCTGACGATTTATCTCGCCGCGGCGCTCGTGGGCAGTGCCGTCAGCCTCTGGTGGCACCCGATCGTCAACGGCGCGGGCGCGTCCGGTGCGATCTTCGGAGTGTTCGGCGCAATCCTCGCGTACTTCGTTCGCGGTCGGCGCGGCGTCCCGGCCTCGGTCGTCGAACGACATCGCAACAGCGTGCTCGCCTTTATCGGCTACAACCTGATGTACAGCCTCGGGCGCCGCAGCATCGACAATGCCGCTCATGTCGGCGGGCTGGTGACCGGCTTCGTGCTGGGCTACCTGCTGGCGCGGCCCCTCGATCGCGAGCAGGCGCCGATCGCGCGCGAGCTGAAGCTCACGGTGGCGATCGCGGTAATCGCGCTGGGCGCGGTCGCGGTCAGCGCAGCTTGGGGCCCGAGCCTCGAGACCCTGCTCGACGGACGATCGCTCGCCGAGCTCGCGCGCGCACCGGCGCGGAAGCCGGCAGTTCCGGCTTCTGAACCGGCGCCCGTCGTCTCGCGACCGACCACGCCGTCGGCGACCCCAACGCTGGCTCCAACTCCGCAGATCTTCTGGGGCCTGACGCTTGGAGAAACTCGCGCCGAGGTCCTGCGCAACAAGGGGCCGGCGGCAGCAGAGCTCGGCCGACGCGCGATCTATCGGGTGTCGGCCGCCGACTCTTCTGGCCAGATCGAAGTCCGCTACCGCGCCGGACCGCAGCCCGAGGTAGATCGCGTGACGGCCGTCTACTACGTCGGCGCGCGCCAGGCGGCGCCCGCCGAGCTGCCCTACGTGATCGGACTTTCAGGCGCTGAAATGTCAGCGTCGTTCCAGTTGCCCGTCTCGAGCCGAGTTCCCAACAGCGATGCGGAATACGAGACGTTTCGCAATGGCATGACCGCGTACCTCTGGCACTGGAAGGTGCAGCGCTACGGGATCGAGGAGTCGCAAGCCAATCCGTGAGGCTTCACCGCAGCATCACGGCGGCGCCGCCGTGCGCTTGCCCACCCGGGCGCCTGGCGACGTTTAGCGGGCCGGTCGTCGCAGTGGCGATACGTGCTCGCCGCCGAATTCCCTCGCCAGTCGACCGGCACCCGCGCGTGCACGCGACCCGGTCGAACCGAGCCCGCTGATCGTTGCGCGAACGCCGAGCCGAACGGGGTACGAGGCGCGCGCTCGCCAGCGTCTCGGGCCGCCGACACGACGGATCGGGACATCCATCCAGGCAGCTCACGCAATAAGTTGAGTCTCCTGTTGCCGCCCACCGCGGCGCCCCGGCGCCTCCGCCGGACTGCTAGAGTCGGGTGAGAGACGGGAGATGGGATGCACGGACGCGGACGGATCCATCGGCGGGCGATTGCGGCGAGTGCGGCGATCGGCCTCGCCTCGTGGCTCGCCCTCGGCGGGCTCGCCGCCCGTGCATCGGACACCCCGTCGTATCAGGTGGCCCCGGTCCCCGACTGGGTCCGCCCGGTCGAGCCCGGCGTCTCGTCCGCCAAGGTCGTCGAAGGTCGCCCGGTCGACTACCGGCTGGTCGACCAGCAGATCCGGGTCGACGGCACCGCGGCCGGCTACTTCCGTTACGTCGCGCGGGCGCTGAGCTCGGTCGGCGTCGAGCGGCTCTCGCAGGTCTCGCTGAACTTCGACCCCGACCACGACCGGCTGACCGTGCACCGCATCGTCGTGCGGCGTGGCGCGACGACGATCGACGAGCTCGAGCACGGCAAGATCGAGGTGCTGCACCGCGAGTCGGAGCTCGAGCAGGGACTCCTCGACGGGGCCCTCACCTTCCACCTGGTGATGAGCGACGTCCGGGTCGGCGACGAGATCGACGTCGCGTTCACGATCGAGCACCGCTTCCCCGACTGGGGCGACCGGCCGTTCGGCCGCGCGTCGCGGCACTGGGAGGACCCGTGCGCGCGCGCGCACCTGCGGATCCTGTCGCGCGCCTCGATGCCGCTCGCGATCCGCGACCCCGACGGCGAGCTGCCGAAGCCGCGCCGCGAGGGCGACTTCGAGGTCCGCGAGTGGCAGCGCGAAGCGGTGCCGGCGACGCTGCCCGAGGACGACGTGCCGAGCTGGTTCGAGCAGTACCCGCGCCTCGAGTACGCGGCGTTCCGCGACTGGGGCGAGGTCGCCGCGGCGGCGCTGCCGCTCTACGAGCTGCCGGAGCCGCTGCCCGAGGAAGTCCGCACGCTGGCGCAGAAGCTCACCGCCGGTGCCGTCGACCCGGCCGCGAAGGCGCTCACGATCGTCCGCTTCGTGCAGCAGGAGATCCGCTACACCGGCATCGAGCTCGGCACCGGCGCGTTCCGCCCGACCGCGCCCGCGGCGGTACTGGCGCGCCGCTATGGGGACTGCAAGGACAAGACGCTGCTGGCGGTTGCGCTGCTGAGGAGCGCGGGCCTCGAGGCGACGCCTGCGCTCGTCAGCACCGTCTGGCGCGCCCACCTCGGTGAGCGCCTGCCGGGCCCGCAGGCGTTCAACCACGTGATCGTGCGCACGTGGCTCGGCGGCGCCGAGCACTGGTTCGACGTCACCGCCACCGAGCAGGGCGGCACCCTCGAGCGCTTCGTCGAGTCGGGCATCGGCGCGGCACTGCTGGTCGCGCCCGGTACGACCGCGCTCAGCACGTGGACGCGGCCCGAGCCGCGCGAGCCGCTGATCGAGGTGCGCGAGACCTTCGACCTGCGCGCCGGGCTCGAGAAGGAGACCGGCTACGAGGTGGTGACGCGCTACCGCGGCTACGAGGCGAACTCAATGCGCCGCCAGCTCAAGCACGCGACCCCGGCCGAGGTCGGCAAGCATTACCTCGAGTTCTACCAGCGCCGCTATCCCGCGCTCGCGAGCGCCGGTGACCCGGTGGTCGAGGACGACTTCGCGGCGAACGTCGTCACCGTGCGCGAACGCTATCGCCTGCCGCAGGCCTTCGAGGCCGACGACAGCGGCAAGCGGGTGTTCGAGCTCGAGGGCAGCATCGTCTCGCCGTACCTGCGCGCCCCGAAGAGCGTCGACCGCCGGGCGCCGATCTGGCTCGGCTACCCGACCCGCGTCGAGGAGCAGGTGCTGATCCGCCTGCCGGAGGATTTCCCGATCAGCGACGGCCGCGCGGTGGTCGAGGGCCCGGCCTTCCACTTCGAGCGGCAGGTGTCCCACGCCGGCAACGACGTGACGCTCAACTACCACTTCGAGCTGTCGCGCGAGGACCTCGCGCCGGATTCGGTCGCCGAGCTCGCGCGCCGACGCGGCGACGCCCGCGGCCACACCTCGTTCCAGTTCAGCTACCGGCCGGGCGCCGCCTCGGCCACGCCCGCCGAGAACGCCGAGCGGGCGCTCTCCGACGCCCTCGCCGCCAAGCAGGCCGGCAAGGATGCCGAGGCCGCCAAGCGCCTCGGCGTGGCGCTCGATCCGGCCGCCTTCGCGACGCTGCCGCCGAACAGCCAGCGCAATGCCCGCTGGCTCGCCGCGAGCCTTGCCGGCTCGCGCGGCGACTGGCCGGCCGCGCTCGCGGAGCTGCGCCGCGCGACCGCCGCCGGCGACGAGTCGTTCGATCTCTGGAGCTTCCGGGTGCACGCTGCGATTGCGGCGGCGGATGCCGCCGATGCCGCCGAGTCGCTGACGCACCTCGCGCAGCACTGGCCGGCGAACCTCGCCAAGGTCGACGACTGGGTGCCGCCGCGGGTGGTACGCGAGGCACCGCACGCCGGGACGGCGCGCTTCGACCTGCTGCGCGCGCTCTATGCGGCGAAGTACCGCCGCTCGTTCCGCGAGCCGTCGGGGTTCTGGGTCGAGCTCGCGACGCTCGCGCTCGAGCGCGGCGACCGCGGGCTGGCCGTCGATGCGCTGCATCGGGTCGACGATCCCTATGCGCTCGTCGCAATCGCCGCCGATCGGCGCTTCGACGAGGTCCGCAGCCGGCTCGGCGACCTGCCGAGCAGCGCCGCGGCGAGCCGCCGCGGCGCCGAGCTCGGCGCCCGCGCGATCGCCGAGCACCCGTCCGCCGCCGACGCGGTCGTCGATGCGGCGCACGCGTACCTGGTGGCCGGGCAACCGACCGAGGCGCTCGCCGTCTGCGACGCGGCGATCGCGCGGGTGCACGGCAGCCACGGCACCCAGGCCTTCGACGATTACGGCAAGCGCTACGTCTGGGTGCTCGATCTGCGCAGCCGTGCGCTCGAGCGCCTCGGTCGCTGGGACGAGGCGCTCGCCCAGGAGGTCGAGGCGAGCCACCTGACCGAGCGCGGCATGCCGAACGTCAGCCAGGCGATCAACCTGGCTGCCCGGTACAACGAGCTCGGACGTGCCAAGGAGGCGCGCGCGGCCCTCGCGGCCGTCGGTCGCGACCTCAGCAGCTTTGGCCGGACGCAGCTCGAGGCCGAGCGGCTGCTGAGCGCCGTGCAGCTCGGCGATGGCGCCGAGACCGAGCGCGCGCTCGGCTACCTGAAGGAGCACGCCGAGGACAGCTGGTCGACTTATCAGTCCGGGCTGCTCGCGGCGGGACGCACGGACGAGGCGGCGGCGCTGCTGATCGCGCGGCTGCGGGATCCGGAACGCCGGCTCGACGCACTGGTCGCGGTGCAGGGCTACGCCGACGTACCGCGCGGCCCGTTCGGCGCGGAGCTCGCGCGGCGGGAGGCGGCACTGATCGCGCGCGAGGACGTGCAGCAGGCGATCACGGCGGTCGGCCGCATCGACCGCTATCTGCTGCCGCCGGAGTCGCGCTGAGCGCGCGGACCGCGCGCCGGAGCCCGCCGGGCTATGCTTCGCCTCCCCGCCCCCGGTGGAGCCCCGCGATGCGCCTGCCCGTCCGCCTGCTCTGTCTCGCCCTCCTCTCGGCCCACGCGGCCGCGGATCCGTATCCGCACGCGAACGAGCCGATCGGCGGGGTCCGCGAGCTCTACAGCGGCGCGCTGACGCCCGACCTCGCGGTCGCGACCGCGCGCAACATCGACCGGCTGTTCGCGACCCGCACGATCCGCCGCGGCAGCCACGTGCGGCCGCTGCCGCCGGCGGCGCGGCCGCTCGGACCGGTGCGCTTTCGCTCGCGCGGCCGCGACTGGGACCTGGTCGACTACCTGGCGGTGAACCGGGTGGCCTCGCTGCTGGTGCTCAAGAACGGCGAGGTCGCGCTCGAGCTCTACCAGTACGGCAACACGCCCGCGACGCGCTGGATGTCGATGTCGGTCGCGAAGTCGGTGACCGCGACGCTGATCGGCGCGGCCCTGCAGCAGGGCCGGCTGCACTCGCTCGACGACGACCTGACCCGCTACCTGCCACAGTTCCGCGGCACGGCCTACGAGGGCGTCACGGTCCGCGACCTGCTGCTGATGTCCTCCGGCGTGCGCTGGGACGAGACCTACACGAGCCCGGCGTCCGACCGGCGCGCGCTGCTCGAGGCGCAGATCGCGCAGCGACCGGGCGCGGCGCTCGAGCTCATGCGGCGACTGCCGCGCGCGGCCCCGCCCGGCACGGTCAACAACTACAACACCGGCGAGACCATGGTCGCGGGTGCGGTGCTCGCTGCGGCGACCGGCCAGCACGTCGCCGACTACCTCTCCGAACGCATCTGGGCGCGCGTCGGCATGGAGTCCGATGCGACCTGGTGGCTCGACGCGCCGAACGGCCTCGAGGTCGCCGGCAGCGGCATCGCCGCGACCCTGCGCGACTACGGCCGCTTCGCGCTCTTCTGCCTCGACGACGGAGTCGTGAACGGCGAGCACCTGCTGCCGCCCGGCTGGATGCAGGAAGCTGGCTCGCGCAAGGCGCTGAAGGGTGGCCAGATGCTCGACTACGGCTACTACTGGTGGCCGGCGGTCGCGACCGAGGCTACCCCGGACCCCGAGGGGGCGTACCTCGCCGAGGGGATCTTCGGCCAGTACCTCTACCTCAACCCGCGCGAGCACGTCGTCGTGGTCGCGCTCTCCGCCCGCTCGAAGCCCGAGGGCATGGACGTCATCGACGACCTCGATTTCTTCGCCGCTGTCGCGCGCGCGCTGCGCTGAGCGCGGCGCGCTCAGGCCCGCGCCGCTGCCGCGGACTCCGTCGCGCCGAGCACGGCGCACACCGCCTCGTCCTCGACCGGGCGGAAGTCCCGGTACCACTCGCCCACCGCGTGCAGCTCCGCCGGGGTCGCAAGACAGACGAAGGCGTCCACCTCGCGCCCGAGCTGCGCGGCCGTGGCGCGGGTGGCGACCGGCACCGCGACCGTCAGCGAGCCGGCCTTGAGCCCCCGGGCAGCGCGGATCGCGGCGCGCAGCGTCGCGCCGGTCGCGACGCCGTCATCGACCAGGACCACGTCGCGGCCCGCGAGGCGCAGCGCCGGGCGGGCGCCGCGGAACATGCGTTCGCGGCGCGTGACCTCCGCGGCCTCGGCCGCTGCCGCGGCCCCGAATGCCGCGGCCGCGGCGGGCAGCGACTGCAGGAGCTCGGCATTGCGGACCTCGATGCCGCCCGGCCCGACCGCGCCCATCGCGAGCTCCGGATCGCCGGGCACCCCGACCTTGCGCACGACGAGCACGTCGAGTTCGCCCCCGACGGCGCGCGCCACCTCGGCCGCGACCGGCACCCCGCCGCGCGGCAGCCCGAGCACGAGCGGCGGTACCGAAAACGGGCCCAGCCGCCGGCTGACTTCGGCGCCGAGCGCGCGCCCCGCCGCCTGCCGGTCCCGGAAGCACTGGTGCATGCCGCGACGCTAGGACGAGGCCGGTGCCGCCGCCAGTCGTGATCGCCGCAGTCGTGCCCGGGAACGCTGCTCAGGCGTGGTCGCGGATCGCCGTCGGCAGGCTGGCAGGTGCCTGTTCGCCCGGGCCGCGTCCCGCGCGCCAGGCGTAAGCGCGGCCGCTCGGGTGGATCGACGGCGGCGCGACGATGCAGCCACCGTCACCGCGCAGGTCGAGCCCGGGCTCGAGGCCGACCCGGTTCGGGCAGCGGCCGCCCGGATGACGGAAGTAGAGATGCCGGCCGCCGCCGCCGGTCAGCGATTCGAGCGTCGCTGGCAGCGGCCCGTGGGCCGCCTCGAGCGCGGCGAGACTCGCCTCGCCGCCGTGGCGGGGATCGACGTCGAGCACGACGAGCCCGGACAGCCGACCGGTCACGATCGCGACGTTCGCCTCCGGATGATGGCGATACCAGGCGTCGATCTCGGCTTCGGTGGCGAGGCGCGCCTGGAACGCGCGCCACGCGAGCAGCGGGCGCTTCGCCCGCGGCTCGACCGGGATCACCGACCAGCCGCGGCGACGATAGGCGATGGCGGCCTCGAGGCAGTGGCTGGCCGGCTTCACGCGAAGGGTCCCTTGGGCCGGCGCCGCGCGACCAGTACCTATTGCCGGACGCGGGTTCCCGTCCCGAAATCGAGCATACGACGCCGGCGCACGTCCGGCACGGACGGAAGGAGTCCCTCATGACCCACGAACCCGCACCGACGCCGGCCCGTCCGGCCGAGGAACGCCTGCGCATGGAGCTGGTGCGCCTTCGCACCCGGCTCGCGGGTCACCTCCGGGAGGCCGACGACGAGCGCGCCCGGCTGCTCGCCGACCAGGTGCGGGACGCCGAGGACGAGTCGGTCGCGGACCTGCTCGTCGACCTCGACCTCGCCGAGATCGACCGCGAGCTCGAGGAGCTGCGTTCGCTCGAAGCCGCGCTCGCGCGACTGCGCGCCGGCCGCTACGGCGTGTGCGTCGAGTGTCACGAGGCGATCCCCGCCGAGCGGCTCGCGGCGCAGCCGGATGCGGCGCGCTGCGTGCGCTGCCAGCGGCAGCACGAGCGCACCCACGCCCACCGGCCGACGCCGAGCCTGTAGGCGGCTCGTGGCCGGCCGCGCGCCCCACGGGACGCGGGCCCGCGCCGCGGCCCGCTACGGCGTGGCGCCCGCCGGGAAGGCAACGCCACCCTTCATGACGAAGGCGACGTGCTCGAGGCGCGTCACGTCGGCGAGCGGGTCGCCCGGCACCGCGACGATGTCGGCGAGCTTGCCGGTCTCGAGCGTGCCGAGCCGATCGCCGAGGCCGAGCAGCTCCGCCGCCACCACGGTGGCGCTCTTGAGCGCCTGCTCCGGGGTCATGCCGAACTGCACCATCGAGCGGAACTCGATCGCGGCATTCGTGTGCCAGTCGAAGCCGCCGATGTCGGTGCCGAAGGCGATCTTGACGCCGGCCTTCAGGGCCCGGCGGAACGTGTCCTCGTGGATCTTCGGCATCGCGAGCCACTGGGTGGCGCCCGCCTTGGCGCGTCCCTCGGCCACGTACTCGCCGACGTAGATCGTCGGCACGTAGTAGATGCCCTTCTGCACCATCGTCTTGAGGTCGGCCTCGGCGATGTAGTTGCCGTGCTCGATCGAGTCGACGCCGGCCTCGACCGAGTTGTGCACGCCGTGCAGCGCCATCGCGTGCGAGGCGACCTTGTGGCGCTCGCGGTGCGCCTCGTCGACGATCGCGCGCAGCTCCTCCGGCGTGAAGGTCGGGATGTCGTCGAGCACGCCGTCCGGCAGGACCTTGTAGCTGCGGTCCGAGTACACCTTGATCCAGTCGGCGCCGTGCGAGAGCTGCTCGCGCACCGCGCGACGCGCGCCATCAGCGCCGTCGACCTCCTGCACGCCCTTCGGCACGGCGATGCCGGGGGCATAGCCGAGCAGCGGGTAGGCGCCGGTCACGTCGAGCGAGCGGGTTGCGACCTGCATGCGCGGCCCGGGGATCACGCCGCGCTCGATCGCGGTCTTGACGTCGACGTCGGCGTAGCCGGCGCCCTCGGTCTCGAGGTCGCGGATGGTCGTGAAGCCCCAGCTGAGCGCACGGCGCGCGTTCACGGTCGCGAGGATCGTGCGGTACTCGGGCGACTGCTTGAGGAGCTGCGCGTCGTAGTCCTCGGCGGTGATGTCGCCCTGCAGCAGCACGTGGGTGTGCGTGTCGATGAGGCCCGGCAGGCAGGTGAGGCCCGAGAGGTCCGTGACCGGGCCGGTCGGGACCGTGCCTTCGGCCGGCCGCAGCGAGGCGATGCGCTCGCCGCGCACCTCGATCAGCGTCGGTCCCAGGTGCCCGCCGCGACCGTCCCAGACCGCCCCGCAACGGAGCCACGCGCTCGCGGGCTCCGCCGCCGCCGCGAGCGCCGGGAACACCGCGAGGAGCGCGAGGCCCCACGCGAGGGGAATCGACCATCGTGCACGCATCGTCATGGGGCCTCCGCGGGCGGGGTTTAGGTTCGAGTGAGGGTCAGGGGTCGGAGTCGGAGTCGGAGTCGGACCATCATTCCTCGTCGGCGACGTCGCGATCCGCCGGCGGCGCGCGGCCGGTCTCGAGCGCCGGCAGCTTCTGCGCCTTGCGCGCACGGTTGACGGCGGGCAATGAATCGACGATCGCGCGCCAGGCCGCGAGCGGCGCGGCGAGGTCGCTCGCGAGCGCGTCCGCCGCCGCGAGCTGCGCGGCGGTCGGCGCGGCGTCGGCGCGGCCGACCTCGCCGTAGAGCCCCGCCACCCGCGCCGCGAGCGTCGGCAGTGCCGGCGACTCATCCGGGTGCGGATCGAGCAGCGCTGCGAGCCTTGGCTCGAGGCCGGCGGGATCGCTGGCGGCGCCGGCGGCGGGCTTCAGCTGCGCGCGCAGGCCGCGCGCGCCGAGCAGCGCCCGGGTCGAGTCGTCGATCAGCGTCGCGAGCCGGCTCGCGAGCCGGTACTGCGCAAGGTAGCCCTCGGGCGCGAGCGTGACCCGCGGATCGGGCCGCAACTCGAGCGGCGCCTCGTAGCGCTTGCCCTCGAGGCTGAGCCGCACCGTGTAGCGGCCGGGCACCGCCAGCGGCCCGAACGGCTCGCGCGGCGTCGCGCCCGGCACCGCCGAGATGGGATAGCCGCGCGTGCTGGCGAGCGGCGCCGCGTAGCGGAGGTCCCAGACGAGGCGGTGCATGCCGGGGCTGCGCGACAGGCCGCGGGTCACGAGCGGCCAGTACGGCGGGATGAGCCCCTGCGCGAGCTCAGCGCGCGTCGGGGTCTCGGGATCCTCGCTCGAGTAGCGGCGCACCAGCGCGCCGGCCCCGTCCAGGACCTCGACCGTCAGCGCCCCGCGCGCCTCCCTCGGCAGGTAGTACTCGAGCACCGCGCCCGCGGGCGGGTTGGCGGCGAGCGGCTCGTCGGGCGGGATCGGCGTGTCGCTCCAGGTGCTGCGCGCCGCGCGCACCGCGGCGGCCGGCGTCACCAGGAACGGCGCCGCGAGCTTCGCCGGCGCGAGCTCCCGCAGCCGCGAGAGGTCATCGAGCACCCAGAAGCCGCGCCCGTGGGTCGCGACGATCAGGTCCGCGTCGTGCACCACGAGGTCGCGCATCGAGGTCGGCGGCAGGTTGAGCGCGAGCGACTCCCAGTGGTCGCCGTCGTCGTACGAGACCCACACCGACTTCTCGGTCGCCGCATACAGGAGCCCGTGGCGCACGGGGTCCTCGCGCACGGCGTTCACCGGCTCGTCCGGCGGCAGGCCCGCGGCGATCGACTGCCAGCTCTGGCCGCCGTCGCGGGTGCGGTAGGCGTACGGGCGAAGGTCGTCGAGCCGGAAGCGGCTCACCGAGGCGTAGGCGACCGAGGCGTCGAAGTGCGAGGCCTCGAGCTGCGTGACCTTGCTCCACGGGCCGACGCCCGGGGGCGTCACGGTCGACCAGTGCGCGCCGCCGTCGCGCGTCACGGCGATCACGCCGTCGTCGGTGCCGGCCCAGAGCGTGTCGGCCGCGACCGGCGAGGCGGCAACGGCGTAGATCACGCCGCGCTGCTTCTCGGCGCCCTCGAGGTGGCGGCTGCCGACGCTCGCCGGCACCTCGGTCGCGGGACGCGTGAGGTCGGGGCTCACCGCGCGCCAGTGCTCGCCGCCGTCGGTGGTCTTCCAGAGCACGTTGGTCGCGTAATAGAGCGCGTGCGGGTCGGCCGGCGAGAACAGCAACGGCTCGGTGCGGTCGGCACGCACGCCCGGGCCGCGCACCGGCACCGGCGTCACGTTCTGCACCTGGCCGGTCGGCACGTGGTAGCGCGTGACCTCGGTGCGGCCGGCGCCATAGATGAGGTCGGGATGCAGCGGGTCCGGGGCGACGTAGCCGTACTCGATCACCCCGACCGGCCGCCAGTCGCGCGCGGTGATCTCGCCGTCGTTGCCGCGGCTCGCGACGCAGACCGAGCCGCTCTCCTGCTGCCCGGAGCAGACCCGGTACGGGAAGGTCGGCGTCACCGCGGCGTGGTAGAGCTGCGCCGTCGGCTGGTTGAACCACGAGCTCCAGGTGCGCCCGCCGTTGACGGTGACGATCGCGCCCTGGTCGGCGACGAGTGCGATCACGCGGCTGTCGTCCGGGCTGATCCAGAGGTTCTGGTAGTCATCGCCGCCCGGTGCGCCGCGGATCGAGGCCCAGGTGCGCCCGCCGTCGGTCGACTTCTCGGTGACGATGCTGGCGCTGTAGACGACGTCGGCGTCCTTCGGGTCGACCCGCAGCATCGCGAGGTCGCCGCCGCCGATCCGCAGCGCCGGCCGCGGATCCTCGGTGATGCGCTCGAAGTGCTCGCCACCGTCGTCCGAGCGGTAGATGCCGAGTCCGGCCGCCGAGGCGTAATCGCCGGGATCGGTGGTCGCGACCGACAGGAACAGCCGCGACGGCCGGCTCGGCGCGATCGCGAGGTTCACCTGCGACAGGTTCGCCGGCAGGCCGGCGGTGAGCTTGCGCCAGGTCGTGCCGCCGTCGGTCGACTTGTAGACCCCGCCGCCGGTGCCGTTCCACGAGAACTTGTCCTCCCAGGGCCCGAGCCGCCCCTCCCACAGCGTCGCGTAGACGGTGTCGGGGTGCGCCGGATCGATGGCCACCGCGTTGCCGCCGGTGTGCTCGTCGACGCCGAGCACGCGCTGCCAGCTCCGGCCGCCATCGGTCGACCGGTAGATGCCGCGCTCGGCGCTCGGGCCGTAGGGATGGCCGAGCACCGCCGCGTAGAGCCGGTTCGCGTCCCGCGGGTCGACCGCGAGGTCCGGGATCTGCTGGGCATCGCGAAGCCCGAGGTGCTGCCAGCTCCGCCCGCCATCCGCCGAGCGGTAGATGCCGTCACCGACCGAGAGGTCCGGCCGGTGCAGCCCCTCGCCGCTGCCGACGTAGACGACGGCGGGATCGGACGGCGCCACCGCGATCGCGCCGATCGACTGGGTCGGCTCGTGGTCGAAGATCGGCTGCCAGGTGCGCCCGGCGTCGTCGGTCTTCCAGACCCCGCCGTTCACCGCGCCGACGTAGAAGACATTCGGCTGTCCTGGAACGCCGGTGACCGCGCGCGTGCGGCCGCCCCGCGGCGGGCCGATCGCGCGCCACTGCAGGTCCTGGTAGGCGCCGGCCGGCAGCGGGTCGGCGGCCGCGGGCGGCAGGGTGGCGAGGCTCGAGAGAACGACGATCGCGGCGGGCAGGCAGCGCACGGCGAGTGACTCCGGATCGGGGCGAGGCGCGAAGCATAGCCGACCCGCCGCGCGCGGCGGCCACGCTAAGTCATGTCGCAGTGCGGCCGCCGCCCGGTCGCGGGGGAATTGGGTACACTCGGGTCATGACAAGAACCGAGCGCGCGCGCCCGGCGCGACGCGATGACGATGTCTAGCGCCCTGCAACGACTGCCCGCGACCACGCTCGACGACGACGCGTGGGACGACCTGTTGAGCTTCATCGAGGAGCGCAAGGTCATCCCGATCGTCGGACCCGAGCTGCTGCAGGTCGCCACCGACCAGGGCCCGCGGCTGCTGTACGACTGGCTGGCCGAGAAGCTCGCGAGTCGGCTCGGCGTCGACCTCTCGCAGCTGCCGACCCCGTACACGCTGAACGACGTGGTCTGCTGGTTCCTCGCCGCCCGCGGCCGGCGCGAGGAGGCGTACGTGCGCCTGCGCAGCATCCTCAAGGACGCGCCGCTCGAGCCGCCGCCGGCGCTGCGGCGCCTGGCGGCGATCACCGACTTCGACCTGTACGTCAGCACCACCTTCGACTCGCTGCTCGAGACCGCGATCAACCTCGAGCGGCACCAGGGCGCCGCCTCGACCGACGTGCTCGCCTACGCGCCGAACCGCGTCGCGGACCTGCCGAGCGAGCGCGACCGGCTGCAGCGGCCGCTCGTCTACCACCTCTTCGGGCGGCTGTCGGCCTCGCCGACCTACGTGATCTCGGACGAGGACCTGCTGGAGTTCATCTGCGCGCTGCAGAGCGAGCACCTGGCGCCCGAGAAGCTCTTCCACGAGCTCGAGCACAGCCACCTGCTGTTCATCGGCAGCAACTTCACGAACTGGCTGGCGCGGCTGTTCCTGCGGATGGCGAAGCGGCAGCGGCTCTCGGACCCGCGCGACGTCGGCGAGGTGCTGGCCGACAACCACTCGGGCAGCGACGACCGGCTGGTGAGCTTCCTGCAGCAGGTCAGCGTCCGCACCCGGATCTACGTCGGCGCCGAGCGCTTCGTCGAGGAGCTGCACGAGCGCTGGCAGGCGCGGCGCAAGCCCGCCGCCGCCGCGGCGCCGGCCGCCGGTCCCGCGCGGCTGCTGCCGCCGGCGCGCGAGATGCCGGACCAGGCGGTGTTCATCAGCTACGCGCGCGAGGATCTCGCCGCCGTGCAGCGCATCAAGGCCGGGCTCGAGGCCGCGGGCGTCACGACCTGGTTCGACATGGACCGGCTCGAGGCGGGCGACGACTACGACCGCAAGATCCGCCAGAACATCGGCCGCTGCTCGTACTTCGTGCCGGTGATCTCGGCCAGCACCGAGCGCCGCCACGAGGCGTACTTCCGCCGCGAGTGGAACTACGCGCTCGACCGCACGCGCAACATGGCGGACGGGGCGATCTTCATCCTGCCGGTGGTGATCGACGACACGCCGGCCGCGACCGCGCTCGTGCCGGACAAGTTCAAGTCGCTGCACTTCACGCCGCTGCCCGGAGGCGAGGTGCCGGCGGAGTTCGCCGCCCGGCTCGCCGGCATGCTGCGGGGCCGCGGCCCATGAACGCGCTCCCGAACGCGGCGGCGACGCCCGACACCGGCACCGTCGATGCCCGCAACCCCTGGCTCGGCCTCGCCTCCTTCACCGAGGAGACGCGCGGCTTCTTCTACGGCCGCGACGAGGAAGTCGCCGAGCTCGCGCGGCGGGTGCAGCGCAAGCTGCTGACGGTGCTGTTCGGCCAGTCCGGCCTCGGCAAGACCTCGATCCTTCGCGCCGGCCTCGTGCCGCGGCTGCGCGGCCAGGGCTACTGCCCGGTGTACGTGCGCATCGACTACTCGCGCGAGGCGCCCGAGCCCGCCGAGCAGATCAAGCGCGCGATCGCCTCGACCGCGCGCCGCTCCGGCGAATGGACCCAGGTGGGGGTCGCGGTCGCCGGCGAGTCGCTGTGGGAGTTCCTGCACCACCGCGACGACGTGCTGCGCGACGAGCAAGGCCAGACGCTGATTCCGCTGCTGATCTTCGACCAGTTCGAGGAGATCTTCACGCTCGCGCAGACCGACGACTTCGGTCGTGCACGGGCGGCGCGCTTCATCGCCGACCTCGCCGACCTCGTCGAGAACCGCCCGCCGAAGGAATTCGAGGCGCGCCTCGAGGCCGACGACGCTGCGGCCGAGCGCTTCGACTTCGCGCGCAGCGACTACCGGGTGCTGATCGCGCTGCGCGAGGACTACCTCGCGCCGCTCGAGGGCCTCAAGGCGCAGATGCCGAGCGTCACGCAGAACCGGCTCCGGCTCGCGCCGATGAACGGCCCGCAGGCGCTCGAGGCGGTACTGAAGCCGGGCGCCGGCCTCGTGACCCAGGAGGTCGCCGAGGCGATCGTGCGCTTCGTCGCCGGCGGCGCCGAGCTCGCGAACGCCGAGGTCGAGCCGTCGCTGCTCTCGCTGATCTGCCGCGAGCTCAACGACACGCGCCTCGTGCAGGGCCGCCACGAGATCTCGCTCGACCTGCTCGCCGGCTCGCACGAGTCGATCCTCAGCAACTTCTACGAACGCTCGCTCGCCGACCAGGCGGCGGCGGTGCGCCGGGTCATCGAGGACGAGCTGCTGACGGAGTCGGGGTTTCGCGAGAACGTCGCCGAGGAGCGGGTGCTGTCGAGCTTCGCCGCCGCCGGCGCCGCGCCCGACACGCTCGCGACGCTCGTCAACCGGCGGTTGCTGCGCATCGAGGAACGCCTCGACGTGCGCCGCGTCGAGATCACCCACGACGTGCTGTGCGGGGTCGTCAAGCAGAGCCGCGACATCCGCCACGAGCGCGAGGCGCGCGATGCGACCGAGCGGCTGCTGAACGAGCAGCGCGAGCGCGCCCAGCGCGCCCGCCAGGCGCTGATCCGGGCGCGCCAGATCGCGCTCGTCTGCATCGTGCTCGCGCTCGGCGCGATCGTCGCGGCGGGACTTGCCTACCGCTCGACGCAGCGCGCCCGCAAGGCCGAGGCCGCGGCCGAGGCGGCCCGGGTCGCCGCCGACGACACGCGCACGCTCGCCGAGCAGGCCCGCGGCCAGGCGGAGCAGCTGCTCGGCTACCTGACCGAGGACTTCGCGCGCGAGCTCGAGGGCTTCGGCCGACTCGACCTCGTCGCCGAGCTCGCGCGCCGGCAGATGGACTACTTCCGGGCGCTGCCGCCGGCGCTCAAGAGCGGCGACACGGCGCGCAACGGCGCGCTCGCGATGGTCTACTTCGCGCGCGCCCAGCGCAGCCTCGGCAAGAACGAGGCGGCCGTCACCGCAGCGAACGAGGCGATCGGCATCTTCGAGCAGCTGCAAAAGGAAGGCGACCACTCGGACGCCGTGGTCACTGCGCTCAGCCTCGCGCTCTCCGCCAAGGGCGCGGTGCTCGACAACCAGCGCGACCCCACCGCGCTCGCGCAGATCGAGCGGGCGGTGGCGATCATCGAGCCGATCGCGAGCGCCAACGGCTCCTCACCGGAATCGCGGCGCGCCTATACGGAGGCGCTCGAGCGGCTGGGCTACCTGCAGGTACGCGCCCGCCAGGACGCCAAGGCCGACGTGACGCTGACCAAGGCCATGGCGGTCGCGGCGGCCTCAGGCGCCCTCGATCTCACGGACATCGAACAGACGGCGCGCTACTGCGGCGCGGCCGCCTGGCGCCTCGAGGCGCTCGGCAACCTCGGCCGCGGTACCGACGGCCAGCGCATCGGCCGCGAGGCTGCCGCGCTCGGCGACCGGCTGCTCGAGCAGCGGCCGAACTACCTGCTGGCACTGCGCGGACGGCAGCTGCTCGGCTCCGCGCTCGCCCAGATCTCGATCGACGAGCTGCATATCGCCGAGGCGATCCCCCAGGCGCGGCGCTCGGAGGCGATCTCGACCACGCTGTGGAAGCTCGACCCGGACAACAAGGTGGTGGCGAACAACCTGACGGTCGACCGGCGCATCCTCGTGGACGCCTACTGGGAACTCGGCCAGGGCCGCCAGTCGCGCGAGGTCGCAAAGACGCTGACCAAGCCCGGCGAGGTCGCAGAGAAGGGCGGCGTCTGGTTCATCATGAACGGCATGTTCGGTCGCTCGGTGTCGATGTCTCGTTTGGCGGAGGTCGGCGATGACCGCGGCGTCGCCGACTTGCGCGGACAGCTCGTCGGCATGCGCGAAACGCTGAAGCGCCTCGGGGCCGGCCCGATGCAGCTCGCGAGCGCGGAGTGCCACCTCGACGGCGGCGACGCCTCGGTTTCCCTGGTGCACGCGGACTTCGCGACCGTCCGTGACGTGACGGCACGCTGCCTCGAGCGCATGGCGCAGATCAAGGCGCCGGACGCGCAGGCGGAGTTCGGTCGCAACGCGCAGCTCTATTATTTCGGCCTGTATCACCTGATGGCGCAGTTCGAGCTTGGCCACTACGCGGAGGCCGTCCGCGCCGGGCGCACCGCCCTCGAAATCCGCAAGCGCTGGCAGGTGGCGAGCAACGGCGAGCGGCGTGACGTCGCGACGGCCCAGGCCTACCTCGCCGCGGCACTCGCGAAGGCGGGCGACAGCGCGGCCGCCGCGGCCGAGATCGCACCGGCCATCGCCGCCGGACGCGCAATGTACGCCCGCAACCGCGACGACGCGTGGCAGCGCTTTGAGCTCGCCCAGATCCTGTACCTGCAATCCGTGGTCGAGCCCGCGAACCGCGCGACATTGGTGCGCGAGGCGCTCGACATCGTCAGCGCGCTGCCGGCGGAGATGCGTGAGTTCAAGACCGTGAAGTTCTGGCACGCGCGCCTCGAGTCGGCCGGCCACGCGGCCGGCTGAGCGCACCTCACCGCCGCGACCCCGCGACCCTGACGGCGACCGGGCCCCGTCAGCGCGTCAGTCGTCGAGCGCCCGGCCGCGCAGCAGTGCCGAGAACAGCACCGCCCCGCCACCGCTGACGCACGCCGACAGCAGGAACGCCGAGGCGTAGGTGTGCGTGACGTCCACCAGCCAGCCGGTGATCGCCACCCCGGCCACGCCGGGGATCGTCGCGAGGGTATTGCTGAAGCCGATCAGCACCGGCGCGTGGCGCTTCGAGAGGTCGAGCGGCACCGCGACGAGGCTCGCCGCGGCGAGCCCGATCGCCCCGGAGGCGAACACGATCAGCGCGAGCGCGGGCCCGACCGCCTCGAGGTTCCTGAGCACGAGCAGCGAGACCGCGGCGATCGCGAGCCCGCCACCGGTCGCGAGCCGGCGCACGGTCGCGGTCGCAACGCCGCGCGCAATCGCGTAGTCGCTGAAGCTGCCGCTCGCCTGCAGCGCGAGGAAATACGCGACCCAGGGCAGCGCCGCGTAGAAACCGGCGCCGGTGAGGCTGACGCCGTGCGCCTCGCTGAAGTAGCTCGGCAGCCACGACACCAGCATGTAGAGCGTCCAGTTGTGGCTGAAGTGCGCCGCCGCGAGCGCCCAGACCGACCCCGAGCGCAGGAACAGCGGCCAGGGCGTCGCGGCGACCGCGTGCTCGCCCGCCGGCGCCGGCGGCGGCAGCAGCCGCCGCTCCGCCTCCGTGAGCCGCGGATCGCTCGCCGGATCGTTCTCGATGCGGCTCAGGAACGTGACCGACCAGACGACGCCGAGCACGCCGAACAGGTAGAAGCTCGCCGGCCAGCCGAGCCGGGTCGTGAGCCAGCCGGTCAGCATGAAGCCGACGATCTGGCCGAGCGGGATGCCGCCGAGGAACCGGCCGATCGTCCGGCCGCGCTCGCCGGCCGGCACCCAGCGGCTGAAGAGCTCGTAGCTCGCCGGCATCAGCGCGCCCTCACCGAGCCCGAGGCCGACGCGCGCGAACAGGAGCGCGGTCAGCGAGGTGGTCGCGGCCAGCGGCGTCAGCAGCGTGAACAGCGACCACCACGCGACCGCAAGGCCGAGCACGCGCTTGCCGCCGTAGCGCCGGGCGAGCGCGCCGCTCGCGATCTGGAACAGCATGTAGCCGACGAAGAACGCGGCCAGCACCACGCCCTTGGTCGACTGGTTCCAGCCGAGCTCGCTGCGCATCGCCACCGCCGCGACCGACAGGTTCACGCGGTCGGTGTAGGCGAGGAACATCGCCGCGATCACGAACGCGGTCAGCAGGTGGCGCCGGCCCCACGCGGCACGCGGCACGGCATCGGACATCGATCCCCCCCGGGACCCGGGCGGCCGCGGGTCGTCGTTCTGATCCGGCGCGGCCCGCGAGACGAAGGCCAGCCGGCGGAGTGTGCGCAAAGCCTTCCCTGCCTGCCAAGCGGCGGCGCTCGCCCGATGGCGCCGCGGATCCCCTTTCGGCTACACTACACGCCTTGTTTTTCGACTGAGATCAACCGGTTATGTGTAGCCGACGACCGCCGCCCGCGTGCTTCCGCCGTGCGATTCGAGCACCCGGCGGCCACGCGTGCGGCAGCCCAGGCGCACACCCCCGAGCCCGCGATGACCGAGCCCACCCCCACCGCCACGACCCCGCCGGCCAGCGCCGCGGCCTTGCCGTGGCGCGTGGTGCCGCCGCTTCTCAGCACCGCGCTCGTGTACCTCGGCGCCGGGGTGCTCGGCACGCTGCTGCCGCTTAGGTTCTCGGCCCAGGGACTCTCGCCCGGGCTCATTGGACTCCTCGCCACCGCGGAGATGGCCGGCTTCCTGGTCGGCTGCCTGCAGGCGCACCGCGTGATCGCGCCGGTCGGCCTCGAGCGCGCCTTCGCCGCCTTCGCCGGCATGAAGGCGGTCGCGATTCTGTCGCTGCACTTCGCGAGCGCGCCGCCCGCGCTCGCGGTCGCGCGCTTCCTGATCGGGCTCAATGCCGCCGGCCTCGCGGTGGTCGTCGAGAGCTGGCTGAACGCGCTCGTGCCGAACCACCTGCGCGGGCGGCTGCTGACAATCTACGTGCTGGTGGTCGGGCTCTTCTACGGCGCCGGCCAGCTCGCAGGCGAAGCGCTGAACGTGCTTGGCCCGGAGCTCCTGTTCCTCGCCGGCATCGCCACCATCCTCGCGCTCGTGCCGATGGCGGCGATCGAGGTGCGCGCGCCGCGGCTGCCGCACAAGGTTGAGATCCGCATCCTGAAGGCGCTGCGGAACTCGCCGGTCAGCGTGCTCGCCTGCGCGCTCAACGGCCTCGTGCTGACCGCGTTCCTGACCGTCGGGCCGCTGTACGGCGAGCACGAGGGCTACCCGCAGCGCGCGATCATCATCCTGATGGCCTGCGTGTCGCTCGGCGGGCTGCTGCTGCAGTGGCCGATCGGCTACGTCTCGGACAAGATCGACCGCCTCTACGCGCTGATCGCGCTCGGTGCGGGCACGCTTGCGGTCACGCTCGCGCTCGCGACCGCGGACCGCACGACGCCGTTCGTGCTGCTGGCGCTGCTCTTTGCCGTCTTCGGCGGGCTTGCCGAGAGCCTGTACGCGGTCGGCGTCGCGCATGCGAACGACCGTGCCGCCTCGGTCGACTACGTGGCGCTGTCCTCGACGCTGCTGTTCGTCTGGTCGCTCGGCGGCGCGATTGGCCCGACGGCGGGCTCGCTCGTCATGGAGCTGGTGCGGCCGAGCGCGTTCTTCGTGTACGCGGCGGCGCTGACCTTCGCCTTCACGGTGTTCGCGATCTGGCGCCTGACGCGCCGGCGCGTCGAGCGGGCGCTCGAGTCGCGCGAGGAGTTCCTCGCCTACCCGCAGACCTCGCCTGCGATCTACGAGTGGCTGCCCTACCATCGCGAGCCGCCGGGCGGGTCCGCCGACGGGCGGCCACCGAGTCCGGGCACCGCGCCACGCGCCACCGCCCGCGACTGACGGGCGCGCGGCGCGGCGCGGTGCCGCGCTACGTCGCCGTCGCCTCGCGGCGCGTCGCTCAGTGGCCTGCCGGCAGCACGTCCAGGAGGGGTGCGCCGGCCTTCGGCTGCGCCTTGCGGTAGTCCTCGCCGAGGAAGGCGGCGAGCGTCGCCGCGATCTGCGACTGGGTCACGAGCGCGACGTCGTGGCGCTCGCCGAGCGCCGCGGTGTCGGGGCCGATCACGCCGATCCAGATGTTGCCCGAGCCCGGCTGCTCGACGCCGTGGTCCTTCCACTGCACCGGGCCGCTGCCGCGGCCGTGGTCGGTCGTGATGATGAAGGTCGTGTTGCCGCGGTACTCGGGAATCGACTGCACCTGGCGCCACAGCCGGCCGATGAAGTCGTCGACGTGGTGGATGCCCTCGAGCAGCGCGTCGTAGCGCCCCTGGTGGGCCCAGTTGTCGGTGTCGCCGAAGCCGACGTACAGCACCTTCGGGTGATGCCGGCGCAGGTGCGCCGACACCGCCTGGTACAGGAACGAGTCGAACGGGTCGTCGAGCTCGAGGCGGGTCGTCGTGCGGTAGAGCTCGAGCAGCAGCTGGTTCGCGGGCGAGGTGTCCGCCGGGTCGATCAGCGTCTTGCCGGAGCGGATCGGCAGGTGGCTGCGACCCTCGTTGAAGATCTCGTGGAAGGTGCTCCAGGTGCCGAAGATGTCGACCTTGCCGGCATAGGCGGGCTTGCCGTTCAGCCACTCGAACACCGAGGTGTTCGGGTTCAAGCCGAACTCGTTGCTGTTGATGCGCGGATCGGCGACGCCGGTGATGATCTCGTTGTAGCCCGGGTAGGAGAACCACAGGCCGTTCGTGACCTCGGCATGGCTGCCGCGGTTCTGGTTGCCAAAGAGCTGGCCCTGCTTCGCGACGGTGTTCCACAGGAACGGCATCAGGAGGCGGCGCCGCTCGGTCGGGTCGTCGTGCCAGTACTTCTGGCGCAGCTCCGCCTCCGGCGTCCAGCTGCCGCCCGCCTTCTCGTTGAGGAGCGAGGGATCGGCACCGGTGAAGACCTCCTGCCAGCGCAGGCCGTCACTGATGATCAGCACGACGTGGCGGGTCTTCGGTGCCGCGGCGATCGCCGGCAGCGCCGCGAAACACAGTGCGAGGACGGCCGCGAGCGCGCCGATGCGCGGGATCCAGGACTTCTTCATGCACACTCCCCCGGGTGGGCGCCTGGCGGCGCACCGGCCCTCGGCCGGCGTGCCGAGGATAGAGGGTCGGCGTGACGAGGGAAACCGCGGGCACGACGATCGTCGCGCCCGCGCACCCGCGGCCGGTTCAGGCCGCCGCGGCGCTCGGGGTCGTGGGCGTGCCGCTCGCGGCCGTCGCGCTGGTGCTGGTGCCGGTGCCGCTCGTCCCGGTGTCGGCGAGCGCACCGAAGATCCGCTTCAGGAAGTCGGCGGCGCCCGCCTCGGTCGGCGTCAGGCTCGCGTTGCCGACGGCGCTCGCGAGCAGCGTCAGCTTGGCCTTCGCCGAGATCGTGACGCTGCCGGCCGTGGTCGGGGTGCCGATCGCATCGAGCACCTGGCGCAGGAAGTCGAAGATGCCGCCGGTGCCGCCGCCCGTGGCACTGCTCGGCAGGGTCGAGCCCGTGTCGCTCCCGGCCGGCGTCGCTGCCGGGTCGGTGGCGGCCGGGGTGGTCGTCGCGGGTGGCGCCGCAGGGTCAGTGCCGGAGGCCGCGGTCGCGCCCGTCGCGGCAGGGTCGGTCGCCGTGGTCGTCGGCGGGGTGCTGGTCGCGGTCGTATCGCCCGCGGTGCTGCCGGTGGTGTCGGTCGTCGCCGGCGTCGTGGTGGTCGGATCGCCGATCGCGGTCAGCGAGAAGCGCGCGCTCTCGTTGAGGCGCAGCGACAGGCCCGCGATCTCGGTCGGGTCGACGTTGAGGCTGGCGGCGCTCGAAAACGCATCGCTGACGTTGCCCTGGAAGAACTGCGTCGCGAGCGCGTCGACCTGCCCGAGCACGTCGTTGACGGCCTTGAGCTCGTCGGCGTTGAGGCTGCCCTGCACCGAGATGCGGAAGCGCGCCGAGTCGGTCTGCGAGATCGCGGCATAGGCGGCGATGCCGGCGGCGCCGGCGGCACTCGCGCCGATCGCGGTGCCCTTCTCGGTGGCGCGGAAGCTGATGTTGACGATGTCGCCTTCGGCGGTGACGAGCCGGAGCGCGCCGCTCGCGGAGAGCTTGTAGCTGACCTGGAACGCGCCGCTCGAGACGGCAGGCGTCGTCGCGGGATTGGTGGCGGGATCGGTTCCGGTGCTGCCGGTGCCGGCCGTCGTGCCGGTCGCGGTGCCCGAGCCCGCGCCGCTCGCGGAGCCCGCCGCGCCGGTATCCGTCGTGCCCGTCGCCGGGGCCGTCGACGGCAGGGTCGGCGGTGCGACGCTCGGAGCCGGTGCGCCGGCCGTGTTCAGCTGGTTCGCAAGCGCATCGAGCTGCGCGCCGAGCGCCGACTTGAACTGGTCGGTGAAGGCCTGGATCTGGTCGCTCGAGAAGCCCGCGCTCGCGAGCGCCTGGCTCGCGGCATCGAGCGCGGACTGGATCTTGCCGAGCACGCCCGCGACGGCGTCGGGCGAGCCGTTCGAAGCCTCGAGGGCCTGCTTGAGCGCGAGTGCGACCGCGCCGACGCGGTTCGGGGTCGTTGCCGAGCCCGTGGCATCGGCACCGGTGGCCGAAGCGCTGCCCGCGACCTTGCCGAAGGCCGACAGGATCGCGTCGCTGAACGCGCCGAAGGCGTTCACCTGGCTCACGGTCGGCGGTGCGTCCGGCGCCGTCGGGTAGCGATTGATGCCGACGGGCGCGAGGGCGCCCCACCAGCTCGAGGTGCTCAGGAATCCGAAGGACGTCGACATACAGCGCCTCCCTGCGGTCGGAAACGAGGCTGTCCGCGCAGGGTATCGGCGGGATTATGGAAAGCTTTAGGCCGGATCGGCGGGGCCGGTCAGCGGAAATCCGCGATCCGGCCCACCCCGGCCGCGGGCAGCCCCGCGGCCGCCCGCCTCAGCCGGCGCGCCGCCCCGTGAGGCCGAGGCCGGCGTTGCGCAGGTCCGAGATCTCGTCGCGGATCCGCGCCGCGGCCTCGAACTCGAGGTTGCGGGCGAGCTTCATCATCTCGGCCTCGAGCTTCTTGATGCGCTTCATGACCTGCTCGGGCGTGAGGTCCTTCACCGAGCCGCCGTCGAGCCGCCGGCCTCGCTCCTCGTTCGAGCGCGCCCCTTCCATGACGTCCTGCACCGCCTTGACGATGCCGACCGGCGTGATGCCGTGCGCGGTGTTGAACTCGACTTGGCGGCGGCGGCGGCGCTCGGTCTCGTCCATGGCGCGCCGCATCGAGCCCGTCACCGCGTCGGCGTAGAGGATCGCGCGGCCGTGCACGTTGCGCGCGGCGCGGCCGATGGTCTGGATCAGCGAGCCCTCCGAGCGCAGGAAGCCCTCCTTGTCCGCGTCGAGGATCGCGACCAGCGACACCTCGGGCAGGTCGAGGCCCTCGCGCAGCAGGTTGATGCCGACCACGACGTCGAACTTGCCGAGCCTGAGGTCGCGGATGATCTCCATGCGCTCGACGGTGTCGATGTCGGAGTGCAGATAGCGGACCTTGACGCCGTGCTCGTGCAGGTAGTCGGTCAGGTCCTCCGCCATGCGCTTGGTCAGCGTCGTGATCAGCACGCGCTCGCCGCGCGCGGCCGTGCGCTTTATCTCCGACAGCACGTCGTCGACCTGGGTGCGCACCGGGCGCACCTCGACCTCGGGGTCGACGAGGCCGGTCGGCCGCACCACCTGCTCGATCACTGAGCCCGCCGAGTGCTGGAGCTCGTACGGTCCCGGCGTCGCCGAAACGAAGATCATCTGCGGCGAGAGCTTCTCCCACTCGTCGAAGCGCAGCGGCCGGTTGTCGAGCGCCGACGGCAGCCGGAAGCCGTACTCGACCAGCGTCTCCTTGCGCGAGCGGTCGCCCTTGTACATCGCGCCGAGCTGCGGCACGGTCACGTGGCTCTCGTCGACGATCAGCAGCGCGTCCGCCGGCAGGTAGTCGAACAGGCACGGCGGCGGCTCGCCCGGCGCGCGGCCGGACAGGTAGCGCGAGTAGTTCTCGATGCCGGCGCAGTAGCCGACCTCGTTCATCATCTCGAGGTCGTAGAGCGTGCGCTGCTCGAGGCGCTGCGCCTCCACGAGCTTCGACTGGCCGCGCAGCACCTCGAGGCGCTGGCGCAGCTCCTCCTTGATGTCGTCGAGCACGTTCGTCAGGCGCTCGCGCGGCGTCACGTAGTGGCTCGACGGGAAGATCGTGAGCCGTGGCACCTTGCGCAGCAGCTCGCCGGTCAGCGGGTCGAAGTAGGTCAGCGACTCGATCTCCTCGTCGAACAGCTGTACCCGGACCGCCTCGCGCTCGGACTCCGCCGGGAAGATGTCGACCACGTCGCCGCGCACCCGGTAGGTGCCCTGGCTCAGGTCGACGTCGTTGCGCGTGTACTGCATGTCGGTCAGGCGGTGCAGCAGCTTGCGCTGGTCTATCCGGTCGCCGCGCGACAGGTGCAGCACCATCGACAGGTAGGCCTCCGGGTCGCCGAGGCCGTAGATCGAGGATACGGTCGCGACGATGATCGAGTCCGGGCGCTCGAGCAGCGCCTTGGTCGCCGACAGGCGCATCTGCTCGATGTGGTCGTTGATCGAGGCGTCCTTCTCGATGTAGGTGTCGGAGGACGGCACGTAGGCCTCCGGCTGGTAGTAGTCGTAGTACGAGACGAAGTACTCGACCGCGTTCTCCGGGAAGAACTCCTTGAACTCGCCGTAGAGCTGCGCCGCGAGCGTCTTGTTGTGGGCGAGCACGATCGTCGGGCGCTCGAGCGCCTGGATCACGTTCGCGATCGTGAAGGTCTTGCCCGAGCCCGTGACGCCGAGCAGCGTCTGGTAGCGCAGCCCCGAGCGCAGGTTCTCGACGAGCGCGGCGATCGCCTCGGGCTGGTCGCCGCCCGGCTGGTAGCTCGCGGTCAGGCGGAAGCGGCGGCGCTCGCCGGGATCGCGGTGGCGGGGGTTCATTGGCATTGATCGGCCTCGGCGTTTCCGCCAGAATTCACGTGATATTGCACTGCAGCGGAACTCCCGTGCCCATCGAAGTCTCCACGCGCGTCCGGCGCGTCAAGCCCTCCCCGACCCTCGCCGTCACCGCCCGCGCCGCGAAGCTCAAGGCCGAGGGCAACGACATCATCGGGCTCGGCGCCGGCGAACCGGACTTCGACACGCCGCTGCACATCCAGGAGGCGGGCATCGCCGCGATCCGCAGCGGCGCCACGCGCTACACGAACGTCGACGGCACGCCGGAGCTCAAGGACGCCATTATCGCGAAGTTCCAGCGCGACAACGGCCTTCGGTACTCGCGCGCCCAGATCCTGGTGTCGGCGGGCGCCAAGCACACCATCTTCAACCTGATGATGGCGCTGCTCAACCCGGGCGACGAGGTCGTGATCCCGGCACCCTACTGGGTGTCCTACCCGGACATGGCGCTGCTCGCGGACGCGACGCCCGTCTTCATCAATGCGGGCGCCGGCCAGGGATACAAGATCACCCCGGCCCAGCTCGAGGCGGCGATCACGCCGAGGACCCGGCTCTTCATCCTCAACAGCCCCTCAAACCCGACCGGCGCCGCCTACACCCGCGCCGAGCTCGTCGCGCTCGGCGCCGTGCTCGCCCGCCACCCGCGCGTCGTGATCGGCACCGACGACATGTACGAGCACATCTGGTGGGGGCCGGAGCCGTTCTGCAGCCTCGTGACCGCGTGCCCCGACCTCTACGACCGCACCGTGACGATCAACGGCGTCTCGAAGAGCTACGCGATGACCGGCTGGCGGATCGGCTACTGCGGCGGACCGGCCGAACTCATCACCGCGATGTCGACCGTGCAGGGCCAGTCGACCTCGAACCCGACCTCGATCAGCCAGAAGGCAGCGACGGTGGCGCTCAACGGCGACCAGGGCTGCGTCGCGACGATGAACGCGGCGTTCAAGGAGCGCCACGACTACATCGTCGGCGCGCTGAACTCGCTGCAGGGCGTCTCCTGCCGGCCGGGCTTCGGGACCTTCTACGCCTTCGCGGACGTCGCCGGCGCGATGGCCATCCTCGGGCTCGCGGATGACAACGCCTTCGCCGAGAAGCTGATCACCGACGCACTCGTTGCGGTGGTGCCGGGCTCCGGGTTCGGGGCACCCGCGCACATGCGGCTCTCCTTCGCCTGCTCGATGGCGACCCTCGAGAAGGCGGTCGAGCGCATCCGCAAGGTCACCGGCTGAGCGAGGCGCCGGGGTCGCGCCGGGCGCGACCCGCGTCCTTGACTTGCCCGGGGCCCCCGTCGAGAATGCGCCGCCTTTTCAAGGCCCTGTGCACCGTTCCCCGGTAGCTCAGTCGGTAGAGCAAGCGACTGTTAATCGCTGGGTCGTTGGTTCGAGTCCAACCCGGGGAGCCATTTAGTCATCCGCCAGCTTCCGCGACCCTCCCGGGAGCCCTGTAAATCCAGCGACTTACACCCGGTTTGAGCCTCGCGGACCTCCGCTGTTGTCCGTGGACATCCGGCCATCTAGCGGGTAGCTTCGCGGGTACGTTCCGCCGTTGCGGGTACGACCCATGCCGAGGCGCGCGAAAGAGCTGCTCTCCGATGCCCGCATCCGAGCCGCCAAACCTGGCCCTACCGCGTACAAGCTGACCGACGGCGGCGGCCTGCATCTGCTGGTCACGCCTGCAGGCAGCCGACTTTGGAGGCTCCGGTACGGCCACGGCGCGACCGAGAGCATGGTCTCGCTCGGCCCGTACCCCGACGTCAGCCTCGCTGCGGCGCGGACGCGCGCCACGCAGATGCGCGGTGGACTGGTGCACGGGGTCACGCCGGCCGCTGCGAAGCGTGAAGCACGCAAGTCGCGTGCCAACACCTTCGAGGCTGTCGCGCGCGAATGGTTCGCGAAGCAGCGCTATGCCCCGGCGACTCGCGACAAGGTGGAGTGGTTCCTCTCCCTACTCTACCCGCACATCGGCAAAGATCCGGTTTCGGCGCTGGAACCGCCCGCCGTGCTCAATGTACTGCGGCGGATCGAATCGCGCGGCCGGCACGAGACGGCGCATCGCTGCCGCGCCCTCGTCGGTAAGGTGATGCGCTACGCAATCGCTACCGGGCGCGCGCAGCGCGATCCGTCGGCCGATCTTCGGGACGCGCTCGCTTCGGTCACGGTCGAGCACCACGCTGCGATCACGAAGCCGGCTCGCGTCGGCGAGTTGCTGCGCGCTATCGACGGCTACCGCGGGCGCGGCCATCCGAGCGTCGAGAATGCCCTGAAGCTCGCGCCGCTAGTGTTCGTACGGCCGGGCGAATTGCGCGGCGCCAACTGGTCGGAGTTCGACCTGGAAAATTCCGAGTGGCGCATCCCCGCAGATCGGATGAAGATGGCCGAGGAGCACGTCGTGCCGCTCAGCACGCAGGCGGTCGCAATCCTTCGCGCGCTGAAATCGGGGTCAGGCGATCGCGGCCTGCTGTTCCCGTCACTCCTCGATCCGCGACGCCCGATCAGTGACAATACGCTGAACGCCGCGTTGCGCCGAATGGGATACGGCGGCGCGGAGATGACGTCTCACGGCTTCCGCAGCATGGCGAGCACGCTGCTCAACGAGCAGGGCTGGCACCCTGACCTGATTGAGCTTCAACTCGCCCACAAAGAGCGGAACAAGGTGCGCGCCGCCTACAACAAGGCGCAGCGCCTCGCCGAACGCCGCAAGATGATGCAGGCGTGGGCCGACTATCTCGACGGCCTCAAAGCCGATGATGGCAAGGTGGTCGCGATCCGGGCGCAGGCGTAGGCGGCATGTTCGGCCCGCTCGCTGGCAGGTTCGCCGAGGCGTTCGGCCCGGATGAGGCGAGTCAGCGCGCCGAGATCGCGCGCCTCCTGAAAATCGGCCGGCCACGCAAAGACTCCCTGCCAATGCGCGAGGCGTTGCGAGCGCTGGTCATCGACGCGAACGGCAAGCCTCGCCGCCGTGAGCCGGAGCGCATCGCGCGGATCCTCGACGTCGATCTCGCGCGCGTTGAGGATTGGCTCGACGACTTCCGGGGCGCCGTAAACCGACTGATTGAGGCCTCGCCCACAATGCCGCGCGCGCTCGCGTGGCAAGCGCTCAAGGGCGCTCTCGACTCCGATGGCGCGGCGATCGAGCGCGGGATTGCTCGAAGCCGTGGCGGGCGCAACGCCGGCGCGAGTTCGGCGAAGGCGCGCAAGCGGGTCGAACGAGACGAATAGCCCGCCGCGCCAACCGAAAGGGGGAAATTTGGGCGTTTTTGTTGCCTAGTATCCCCAACCGTCGTCAACTTATCGGAGGACGACGGAAGTGGATCACCAAGCCCCCGCCCCTGCGGTTGCGCCGGTCCCGGCAGCGCCGCCCAAGTTTCTTCGACTCCCCGCCGTAACGGCGATGACTTCGCTCGGACGCTCCGCGATCTACGCGCGGATCGCCCGCGGCGAATTCCCGGCGCCGCGCCAGATCAGCGCGCGCTGCTCCGTCTGGAGCGTCGCCGAGATCGTCGAGTGGATGGACCGGCAGCCGCGACAAGTCGGACCGCGACCAGGTGCGCGTGCAGCCGCTGCTGCACCGTGATCGACGTCGCGGACCGCGCCGCGCTGGCCGGCGACGAGTTGCGACTTCGTCATTTTCGGCTCATGGACCGCGCGGACCAGGAGACCGCGATCCGCAGGCTCCGCGCGCAGGGGATGTCGCCGCGCTCGATCGCGAGCGCGACGAAACTGGCGCTCGAGCAAATCGAGCTCGTTCTCGCATCACGACCCCAGGCCGGCCTCGAGCAATGAGCGGGCGCGGAAACGGCGCAGCGATCCCTGCCGAGCAAGCGCTCCTGGGTGGGCTGTTACTCGACGGGCGGGCGTGGTCGAAGGTCGCGGAGATTGTGAGGCCGGGCGACTTCTCGCGCCCTGACCACCGGCTGATCTTCGGCGCAATCGCCGAGCTAGCCAGCACCGGCACGCCTGTCGACGTCGTGACTGTGAGCGACGGACTCGAGCGGGACGGGAAGCTCAAGGACGCGGGAGGCCTCGCCGGTATCGCCAAGCTCGCGCGCGACACTCCAACCGCGGAGAACGTCGTCGCCTATGCGGGCCTCGTGCGCGAGCGAGCCGTGCGCGAGCAAGTCGAGCAGCTCGTCACCGCGCGTCCCGATACCGGCGAACTCGCGGAGCGGCTCGCGGAGATCCTCGCGCGGCTCAAATCCGGCGCGACCGAGGCACCGATTGTGCTGCTGCCGCTGGAGCCCGTCTCGCAGTGGAGCGATCGGCCCGCACCCGCGCCGCGCGACTGGATCATCGACGGCCTGGTGCCAGCGCGGCGTCTGACGTCGCTTCTAGCGGACGGCGGCCTCGGCAAGACGACGATCGCCGTGCAGATCGCCGTGCACGTCGCGGCAAACCGCGCGCTATACGGCCTCAAGGTCCGCGGCGGCCCGGTACTCGGAATCTTCTGTGAGGACGAGCCAGAGGAACTGCAGCGGCGCCTGCTCGCCGCGTGCGCCGCAGAGCGCCTCGACGTCGGGAACCTCGACAGCCTGACGATCGTGAGCCGTGATGGCGAGGACAACGTGCTCTGCACCTTCGAGAACGATCGCATGGTGCTGACGCCGTTCTACCGGCAACTCGATGCAACGGTCGCGGAGATCCGGCCGAGGCTTCTGATCCTCGACACGCTCGCCGACATGTTCGCCGGGAACTACCTCTCGACGCCCCACGTCCGTCAGTTCACGAAGACCGCGCTCGGCGGCCTCGTGCGCCGATACGGCGTGGGCGTGCTCCTCGTCGCGCATCCGTCGACCACCGGGATCAACTCGGGCCAGGGCGATGGCTTCTCGACGGCCTGGAACAACTCGGTGCGCTCGCGCTTGTACTTGCGCCGGCCGAAGTCTGAGGACCCCGATGCCGTCGCCGATCGCCGCGTGCTCGAGCTGAAGAAGGCGAACTATGGGCCCGGGGGCGTGTCGGTGCCGCTCCTTTGGCGCGCAGGCGCCTTCGTACCCGACTCCGATCCGATCGAGGAAGCCGCAACCCGCGCCCCGAAGGTCGACACGCGCCTCGCCATCGCGCTACGCGACTTCGTCCTCGCCAAGGCACCCGGCGGCTCCGTCGTCACACTCGGCGCCGCCCTGGACGGCCTGAAGGGCACCGGCGCACTCTCCGACGGCAAGCCCGAGACCGTCCGAAAAGCCGTCAGCCGTGCGTTCGGTGAGCTCGTGAAGGCCGGCACGCTGATCCAATCGAAGGTGCCAAGAGGCTATCGACTGGCTGATCCCGGCTCGGGACACTCGGGACAAACTCGGGACAATGTCGGGACGCCCGAAGTCTCGGGACATCGGGACACTCGGGACACCCCTACGGGGCAAGGGTGTCCCCGTCCCGAGATGTCCCTCTCGAATGTCCCGGCGCAATCTCCCGAGGAAGCACTGTGAGGCTCCTCGCGCGCATGCGCATCGTCGCGGCGGGTAGGAGTTCTGCGAGAGCGATTCGCGGCTGGCAGAGCCTCTGCGTGCGCGCCGTCGACAAGTTTTGCGACGCCGCTCGGGATACGATGCCTGCCTCAGGAATCGAACTTGAAAGACTTATGGCTGTGAATACAGCACGACGTACGATAGCCTATGGTTACCTACCCTCTACCATACCCATGACTCGCCGCCGGATCGACGCTTGGCCACCGCCTGGCGGGCTCACCGCGCCTCCGCTGTCGACGGCCGAACTATGACGGGGACGCACTGATGGCGCGCGGCACTAGCACCCGACTGCTAACGACGCTGCCGGACGACTATCGAGGCGACTGGCTCGCGAAAATCGACAAGCGCACGAAGGTCGCGCGCGCGGTCCTCACGCGCATCACCGAGCTTGAGACCGACGCCGGCGGCCCGGAGGCGCTCAGCGCTGTCCGACGCAGCTTGATCCGTCACGCCGCGTGGCTCGACGGGATAGTGGAGAGCTTCGAGCTTCGGCTTGCCTCGGGTCAGTCGCTTGACGTGGGCATGTACACGCAAGCGCTTAACTCCCTGCTCGGCCTGTACCGGCTCCTCGGGCTCGAGCGGCGCCAGCGGCCTGTGCGTGCGCTACGCGACGTGATGCGTGAGGGGGCAGCGTGATGCTACCTAGCGACTCGCCCCGGTCATGGCGTCACGCAATTGAAGATTACCCTGAAGCCGGGCCCCATATCGAACCCGCCATAGGCGATCTTCATCGTCTTGTTCATCTTCGCGCAGTACTCACGCCCAAGCTGTTCAACCCGAGCCGCGACAGGGCCAACATCCGGCAATTGGATCGAGTGAGCAGGCGCATCTTTGGATGCGGAGATCGTGAACGGTGCCGTGCTCATCATCTCCGTCGGAACCTGAATCTTGTACGTGTTGTCATCAATGGAAAGGACTTCGTACGGCACGTAGCAATCGAACGTGATCGTCCACCGGGAGCCGCTGGGGTCACCGGACGCAGGCGTCGCTCCGTGATTCACAATCCTACGAAGCTCATCGCACGTTTGCTTAGCCTTGCGATAGGGCTCCAACCCTTCGCCGGTTACCGTGTACTGGTAACGCCCGATCGGCTGGACGATCAGGTCTGTCGACTGAGAGAAACATACCGCCGGAGCGAGCACAGCGAGGATCGCACGCCGCATCTGAGTCTCCCGATTGGCCGAATTCTAGCGTTCTTGGGCGTCACAGCGTGAAGCTCCACCGCTTCATGACGACGCCCGAGCTGGCCGGCGTAGAGTTCTCTGGGCCCAGCTGGGCGACCTGGCGCGTAATTGCCCGCCTAATCGACGGCGACAGCCATCTGCTCTCGACCGACGAGCAGGCGCTTGCCCTGCAGCTGACTGGGCGCACTCGCCTTCCGAAGGTCGCACCCCGCGAGGTGTACGTCGGTGCCGGGCGGCGCTCAGGCAAGAGTCGCTTCTCTGCCCTCGTCTCTGCATGGCTCGCCGCGCAGGAATACCCGCAGCTCGCGGCGGGCGAAACTGCCATCGTAGCCCACGTCGCGCCTGATCGACGGCAGGCGGCAATCGATCTCGACTACACGCGGGGCATCGTGGAAGCGAGCGCGATGCTGCGTGCCGAGCTAGTGAGCGCAACCCAGGACACGCTCGAGTTCCGCCACCGCACGGCGCTGGAGGTGGCGACGGCAAGTTACCGCACCGTGCGCGGCCGCACGCTCGCCGGCGCGGTGGTGGATGAGTCAGCGTTCCTGCGCGCCGACGATTCGGCGCTGCCGGACCTGGAACTCGCTCGCGCGCTGCGCCCGGCACTGCTGACCCTGAAGGGCCTGCTGCTCGCGATCTCCAGTCCCCATCGCAAGGTCGGGCTGCTCTACGAGGCGCACCGAAAGTACTTCGGGAACGATGACGCAACCCGTGGCCTGTACATTCAGGCGAGCTCACGGCAGCTGAACCCGACCCTCGACGAGGAGGCCATCGCGGAGGCGATGGAGGACGACCCGGCCGCCGCGCAATCGGAGTTCCTCGGGCTCTTCCGCGCTGACCTGCAGAGCTTCCTGGACGATGCGACGGTCGACGGCGCGATCGTACCGAACCGGCGAGCGCTCCCGAGTACGCCCGGCTACCGGTACGTTGCCTTCTGCGATCCGTCGGGCGGACGCAGCGACAGCTTCACGCTTGCGATCGCGCATCAGGAGCGCAAGCGCGGGGACAGATCCGAGCGGATTGTGCTCGATCATCTACGGGTGATCGCGCCGCCATTCGACCCCGAGGCGACCGTCGAGAGCCTGTGCGCGACGCTCGCCGACTATGGGCTGCGGCAAGTCGAAGGCGACGCCTACGCCGGCGAGTGGGTCACGGCGATGTTCCGGAAGTTCGGCGTGACGTATCGGCCGGCCGGGCTCTCGAAGAGCGAGATCTACCTCGAGACGCTGCCGCTCTTCACGCAGGGCAAGGTCGAACTGCTCGACGTGCCGGTGCTCAGGACGCAATTGCTGCTCCTCGAGCGGCGTTCGCGCTCCGGAAGTCGCGCCGACACCGTCGACCACCCTCGCGGCGCGCATGACGACGCCGCGAACAGCGTTGCCGGCGCTCTGTGGCGAGCCGCCGCCCGGCGCGGACTGCAGATCTCCGAGGACGTCTTGGATGCTGTGAGCGTTCCGGCGCCGGGTTCGCCGGCGATGGCCGCGCAGCACTGACGAGTCACTTTCCACTGACAGGAGGACGAGCCATGCGAAGAGTACTGAAGCGCGAAGTATTGGGCGACAACCTAGTGCGCACTGTGGCGATCGCGATGGACGCTGCGCCGGGCTCCCGCGAGGACGACGAGGCGCACTCTGCCGCGCTCGACTACGTCCGCGACTGCAGCGACGAGCAGGCGCAAGCGCTTCAGGACGCGCTCGATCGTCGCGCTGGGGCCCGGGATCGCAGGGCGCGTGACAGCGATCGTGAGGCGGCCTTCGCCCATTCGCGAGATGGTGATCCAGATCACCGACGCGACTTTGACCCGCCCGCCGCCGATGGGCCCGATGACCGAGGGGCGCGAGATGCGTTCAGCCGGGCTGCGGACCAGATTCGCGGCCGCGCGGTGGACTCGCGGCGCGGAATAGCGGCCGACTGGGCGAGAGCGAGGGCGGCGGTTACCTTGCCCTCGATCGACGAGCTGTTCAGGATCGGAGCGACCCAGCAGTGAGCAAGCCCGGCAGAACGCCAGCGGAGGCACCGGAGGCGCTCGTAATATGGGCGCTTCTCGTGTCCGCCTACGCGAACCGCCTCACCCTTCTCGCAAACGACCTGGTCCGCCGGCCGTCGTCCGTGCGGGTGAGGCGCGACCTGCGCTCGTGCATGACCGAGCTTGCGCGCCTGCTCGACCGGCGCGTGACCGACACCGACAGTGGCAACGTGATCTCTCTCGCGCGCAAGTTGCGCGTGCGAGCCATCACTGCCGCGCTCTCGAGCGGGATCCCGGAATCAGGACCGCCGCCACAGTCGGCCTAACCACTGGAGAACTAATCAGTGATCGAAAGCAACAACGGGGCCGCGTCACGCCCTCTCACGCTCGGCGCCGTCGCGGAGCGACTGCGCGGCAATGGCTACGAGCCGACCAGCGCGCTGTTTCCTTTCGGACGGCTCACAGAAGATTTCCCGCTTCGCTACGGACCCTGGCCGACGCATCTCGTGTCAGAGCATCCCCCGGCGATCGTGCTTCGGCATCCGCTCGCAGTGCTCATCCTGAACCCGATCGGAGATCCGGAACTCAACGAGCGGGCGCGCGCCGTCCTCACGCAAAACGGACTACTGCAGGGCCCGGTTCGACTCGGAAGCGACGGTGGCGAGTCACGGCCGTTGCGCCTCGGCGAGCCATTTCAACGCCTGCAGTCGATGGGTGCGCTGAATGGAGCGATTGCTCTCGACCAGCAGCAGAATGACGGCATTGCCGTTCGTTCCTCGCTGCTGCCTCTGGATGGGCACTGGCCGGATGGCGACTTGCTCTCAGTCGGTTTTGATGACCTCCCCGAGTTCTCGGGCATGGCTGGTCTCATGAGGGAGCTAGATCAGCTTTCCTTCGCGATCGCCAACGAGCGCGCGCCGCCGCGCAAGCCGTCCCGCCTCGGATTCGTGGGGAGATGACCATGAGTGCAACCGCCAATCTCGACGTCGTCGCCGTTACGGCCCCTGTAACGGCCACCGATCTCATCGCGTACCAGCGCACGCACCGCGGTGGGCCGCCGCCCGAGGGCAGCATCCTTGATCCTGCGACACTTGCCGACAACCTGACGGCAGTGCTTGAGCAACACGTTGAGCGCGTCAAGGAGCGCTGGCCAAAGCAAAGCCGGCGCTGGGACCTGGACTTAGGCCGATGGGTACCAGATGGGCCGCCCCCGCCGCCCTTCGACCTACGCGAAGACTCTACTGCGCGCGCGCTCGCGACCCTAATCGGTTACGTCAATGAGAACCTGTGTTAGGCCTGACGCAGCAGCCTCTGGAGCTTTAGATCGCCTATTCGGCCACGAGCCGGCGAGGAGATTGGAACCAATCGGCGTCCTCGCTCTCACGAGGAGCAATAAAATCAGCCTTGTCTCGCTTGTTTGGCTCTCGCGGTCGACTGGGTGAAGCGCCGTACAATGTGGCCGATCTTCGCGCCTGGTCAGACAGCAGGGTGTAGACGCGATCCATCGGATCGACTCTATTGCGGGGCATTGTTGCCTACCTCAGGTGTGTCAGTCGTGGCCGCGCGAGCCGCGTCCGGGTCCGCGCCAGCCGCAGCGTTCTCTCCAGAGACATCTTCCGAATCTGACGCGGCAGGAACTGGCACCGCTTTTGGTGGTTCGTCAGAAACGTACCACGCGAACGTTTCGTCATCGGAGCGAACCATATAGCGCGCGACCGCGGAAAATGCGTCGAACAGTTCCTCCTCATCCTCGGACGGCTCGTCAACATTCTTGAAGATTTCCCGCGCCTCGCGTCGATCAATGACGAAGCCGTGCGAAGGGTAGCTCGCGAGCAATCTCTCCACTGCATCGGGAGTGCAGTTCTTTTCGCACCACAATCGATCACCGTATTCCTTTGCAATCCGCAATGAGCGATCGACCTCGGCAAGCCTAATCGGATCGAGCTGCTGGTAAATGGGCGTCAACAGGCCTGTCGATATATTGGTTGCGATTTCTGCCGCCATCTTGGTAGAAAATCCTAGCTCGCGGGCGTCGCGGAGCGAATTAAAGTGTCGCTTGAACAGTAGGACAGACTGTTGCTCTAGGAAATTCACAGCTTGGATCGGAGTAAGGCCTGACGTCCGCTCGCCAACCTCGTCGATCTTTCGGAGTTGAGTGTCTATAGGACCAAGCTCAGCATGATCCGACATGATTAGACGATCGGCTCCAAGGCAAATTAAGGTACCCGCGCTCTTGCACACCGTATCAACGTAGACCGTGAAATTTCCTTCCTTATTACCCGTTGACCGCCCGGATTGGCGCGACCCGCGTCTGGGTGCGACAGTTCGATACGCATCTTGGAACGCTCGAGCGATTCGATACGCAGCATTCGGGTCGCCGCCGTATGTTGCAAGCAGCAAGAGAATATTCTTCCTCTTTCGACGCTTCCGGCACTGCTCAATTAGATACGACGCTTCATCACGGATGACGTCACCGAAGTACGCTACTAGATCAACTTCATATTTCGCCGCGAACCGCTCGGCGATTGCCGAGGCATCCTTCTGTTCCATTGGAGCTTCCTAACCTTTCCGTGGTGCCGATTCCGAGCGCAATTGACCGTAGCAGATACGGCTAGTACCGGCTTCGTGCACGCCGCGGAACTGTGCGTCCAATCACGTAAGATATTGTTTCGAAAGTGATTCACAACTCATTTCCGGGCTTGGTCACTATATACTACTGTGTATAATGACTATCGACGCTTTGCCTGGTGCGACAACTGATATCGCCGAGTTAAGGCTTAGCGATCCCGATGAGTTAGCCGATATCTTGGCGTTCCTTGAAGAGGCATCGGCCGACCCAGATCTAATCGACAAGTTCACGTCTAGGGGCGATGTTCGGATAGCTGGGCGCACGGTCAACGTCAAGCCGTGGGTGCTTGCGCGGAGAACAGACAACCTATTTCGAATTCGTATTCTCGATCCCCCGATCGCGACTGGCTTCCGCATCGTTTACGGATACGACTGGCGGCTGCGGCGAATCGGAATTTTGGCAATCGTACGCAGGAACCTTTTTGATTATGAGCGCGACTCTCCGCTGGCGGAGCGCATCTTCAACGACTGGCGCAGTGCTACCGCAGGACAGGCGACCTGAATCAAGCGAGCGCGCTGTCGTCTTCGAATTTAGCTTGCCGAGCGCAAAGCCGCTGCGCGGCGGTGTTCCGATCTCGGACATTCTGCGGGAATTTGAGGCGGATCCTGACATGTCGCCTCGACTTGCGCGGGCTCGCCGCGATCTTGCTCGAATCCTTGAACCTAGCGGGCGGTCGCTCCGTGCCCTCCGTCTTGCGGCCGGATTGTCACAGACGGCTGTTGCCGAAGGCGCAGACTCAACTCAGTCTTATATCGCGCGCATCGAGTCTCGCACTGCAGATCCCAGTACCGAGATGATCGGCCGGATTGCCAGTGCATTGGGCCGTAGCCCGGCGGAGGTTTTTGCGGTGATTTATAGCGAACGTGAGGAATCGGGAAGGAAATCACGTGGCTGACGGACGCTTTCTTGACGTCTTGTTCTGCGACGACGTGCGACAGGAGATTGGCAACAAGCTTTCGCTCATCGGCTGCTATGGCCCCGATTTAATAGTCCCTCAGATTCCAATGGTGCTCGCGCGTCTCTGCGCGCAGGCAAGAGGATTTACGCCGATCGCGATGCCGTTTGAATCCGTTTTACTTCGTCTCGTACGCGACGACCAGCCGCTCGCGGAGTTGACACTCGACCCAAGTACCCTGGCGTCGACTCGCGCGAATCCGCATCCGACTGCTAGGTGGCATGGCTTTAGCGCCGTGTTCTCCATTTCGCCATTTCCGATTGAGGAGGCTTGCACTATCCGCGTGAACGCAGAAACGGAGAGTGGGCTTTTGATAGGCACGGCGATTCGAGTCACCGTGGCGCCGCAGACGCCGTCTAGCTGAGGCCTCGCGCGATAGCCTTGGTGGGTCGCGCAACAGAGCGAAGGTGCTGCCTTCCAGTCGACTGTTCAGCCGAGGGCGGGCCCAGAACCAGATTGGATATCGATGTCCGCATTGCCGCTCGCAAACCGCCAAAGACGGGTTCGCTCCACCCCATCCACTGCCAGCGTGTGTCCCTGATGGCGCTCTCCTCGCCACTGGTCTAAGTAACTGAGCTTTTCATCGCCCTCCGATCTGCCGCCGCCGAGAGCGAACCGCCGGCGCTGGTTTCGGGTACGCTTTAGGGTACCCTTCGTGACGTCCATACTCTTAAGCCATATAAATCAATAATTTACAATAGATAATCGCATTCCAACCCGGGGAGCCAATTCTTCTTATTTTACGGTGAGTTACGACCCCCTTCTCGGGTCGCCTCTCGATTTGTCGCCAGGCCGCCCCGCGCGTCGCGGCAGTCCTGCCCAGCCGAACGCCCACCACCCTCGATAGCCCTGTCAATCCCATCCAGCCCGGTTCGCGCCTTACGGCAACGGACTGGGAAGCGACGCGCGGCGGAACTCGCCGATGGCCGACCCCTCTGATGGAGAGGACAAGGATCGTGGGGCACGCTGCGGCCATCGGTCGCCGCCGTGCGACGAGCGACGCGCGTGAGGCGGTGCCAGCGGGCCTAATGCCGCTCAGGTTCGGATCACGAACCGGCGCGGCAGGCCGGTTCGCCGCACCCAAGGGAGGGCCGGATTGTCGCTCGCACTCGCCACGCTCCTCTATGAATGGCGCCGCTACCTCGCGGCCGTGATCTCGCTGGCGGTGGCGGGGCTCCTGGTCCTGTCCATGTCCGGGCTCTTCATGGGCATGGTGAAGTCCTTCGCGGCGACCGTCGATCGCTCGCCGGCCGAGGTGATGGTGCTGCCGCCCGACGCGAACAGCCTGTTCGCGAACAACTCCGGTCAGCCGCGGCGGCTGATCCCGGCGATCTACCGCCACCCCGACGTGGTCGAGGTGCAGGCGCTCAACATCAACTTCGCGATGTGGGCCAACTTCCCGAAGGACGGCCAGCCGGAGAAATCCGACGGCGTGCAGGTGATGATCGTCGACCCGGTGCCGGGCGCGGTCACCCTGCCCTCTGACCTCAGCGCCGAGACCATCGCCGCGCTTGCGCAGCCGCTGTCCGTGGTGGTCGACGAATCCACGCTCGACCGGCTCGGGGTCAAGCTCGGCGACTTCGCCAAGATGAACGGGCTGACGGTGCGGGTGCGCGGCACGACGACCGGCTACCCCTCGATCTTCAACGCCTTCGTGTTCATCTCGCGCCAGACGGCCAAGCTCCTCAAGCTCTACAACGACGGCCCGCGGGTCGGCCCGCTGGTGGTCAAGATCAGGAACCCCGAGCAGCGGCGCGCGGTGGCGGACGACCTCAACGCGATGAGCCACGGCAGCTACCGCGCGTGGGCGCGCGAGGACCTCGCCGCGGCCACGCAGCGCGAGTTCCTGAAGGACGGCGGCATCGCGGTGATGGTCGGCTTCGCGGTGGTGGTCGGCGCCTTCATCGGCATCGTGATCACCTGGCAGACGCTGCAGGGCGCGGTGCTCGCGAACCTGCGCGAGTTCGCGAGCCTCCGGGCGCTCGGCATCTCGCTGTGGAGCCTCCGGCGCGTGGTGGTCGAGCTCAGCTTCTGGGTCGGGATCGCGGGGCTGCTGCTCACGGCGGCGCTCGCGGCCTTCGTCTGGGTGCTGGCGCACGCCTTCGGCGTGCCGATGGACTACCCGTGGTTCATCGCCGTGCCGGTGGTGGTCTCGATCCTGGTGGTCGCGATGCTGGCCGGCATGCTGTCGCTGCGGGCGCTCAAGCGCACGCAGCCGGCGGAGCTCTTGCGATGAGCACGGTCGCGCTCGAGGCGCGCGGCCTCAGCAAGACCTACCAGACCGGCAAGACGCGCCAGCAGGTGCTGCGCGAGGTCGACTTCAGCGCCCGGCACGGCGAGGTGACGATGGTCATGGGGCCGTCCGGCTCCGGCAAGTCGACACTGATCGCGGTGATGTCGGGGCTGCTGCGGCCGGACGGCGGCGCGGTGCGGGCGCTCGGCGAGGACCTCTGGACGCTCAAGGACCGCGCGGTCGACCGCTTCCGGCTCGCGCACTGCGGCTACATCTTCCAGGGCTTCAACCTGTTCCCGGCGCTGGATGCGATCGGCCAGGTGGTGCACGTGCTGCGCCACTGCGGGCTCGGCGCCGCCGCCGCGCGCGACCGCGCGGTCGAGACCCTCGAGGCGGTCGGGCTCGGCGCCCACCTCGCCAAGAAACCGGCTGAGCTGTCGGGCGGCGAGAAGCAGCGCGTCGCGATCGCGCGCGCGCTCGCCAAGGCGCCGTCGCTGATCTTCGCCGACGAGCCGACCTCGGCGCTCGACTCGAGCAACGGCCAGGTCGTGATCTCGCTGCTGCACCGCGCGGCGCAGCAGCGCAACGCCGCCGTGGTCGTCGTCACCCACGACCCGCGCCTCGAGGCGCACGCCGACCGGATCGTTCATATGGAGGACGGCCGGATCTCCCCGCCCGCCACTGCCGCCGCCGCGCACGGCGCGCCATCCCCGTCGAGGAACTGAGCCATGCCGAACGCCCCCGCGACCCGACGCGCCCTGCTCGCCACCGCAGCGCTCGCCACCGTGCTCGTTCTCGGCGCCTGCGCCAAGGGCGGCGCCAGCACGCCGGCCAAGGGCGCGAGCCAGGGCCCCGCGACGCCGTACCTGACGATCGCCAACGGCAAGGTCGACGTCGAGGGCGGCATCGTCGAGGTCGCCGCGCGCCGTCCCGGCACGGTGCGCGAGGTGCTGGTGCAGGAGGGCGACAGCGTCCGCAAGGGTCAGGTGCTCGCGCGGCTCGACGACCGCGACCTCGTGCTCGCGGTCGGCAGCGCCCGTGCGGTCGTCGGCCAGGCGACGAGCCAGCTCGGCGTCGCCGCCGTGAACCTCCGGACCGCGACGCGCGAGCGCGCCCGGCTCGAGGCGCTCGCGCAAAGCGGCCTCGTCGCCCGCCAGCAGCTCGACGCGGCGCGTGACAGCGAGAGCAGCGCCGAGGCGCAGGCGGCGCTGCAGAAGGCCGCGGTCGCGACCGCGCAGGCCGAGCTCGCGCAGGCGGAGTACGCGGCCGACATGGCTGTGATCCGCGCGCCGCTCGACGGCAAGATCATCCGCCGCTACGCGAACCCCGGCGCCGGCGCCTCGACGCTGAACGTCTCGAACATGTTCGATCTCGAGCCCGTCGCCCGGCACATCGTGCGCGCCGAGATCATCGAGAGCGCGCTGCCGGACGTGCGCGTCGACCAGCCGGTCGAGATCGCCTCCGAGAGCGACAGCGCCCAGGCGACGCACGGCCGGGTGCTGCGCATCGCCCGCGCCTTCGGCACCCGCAAGCTCAAGTCCGACACCGGCACCGAGGCGACCGACGAGCGCGTGGTCGAGGTCGTGGTCTCGGCCGACGGCGCGCCGTACCTGATCGGCCAGCGCGTGATGGTGAAGTTCCTGCGCAACGAGGCGGCCCCGACCTCGGCGCTCGCCGCCTCCGGCGCGGCCCACTGAGCGGCCGCCCTCGGGGCAGGATCGGGTGATAATGGGCCCTCACGCGAGGTGCCCATGGACGAGCGCAAGCGAGGGTCGCGGGCGAGCCCCGGCCGGGGCGACAGGAACGGTCGCCGCGCCAGGCGCCCGAGGGGCCGGATGGGCCGGATCCTCGGCGGCTGCCTCGCGTTGAACGCCGCGCTCACGATGGCGCAGGCGCCCCCCACTCCCCCGGCGACCGATCCTGCGTCGGTGCCCGCGGCGAGCCCGTCAACACCGTCTGCAGCGGAGCCGGCGACCTCGACGCCGCCGCCGGCGAGCCCCGCGCCGCCCGCGAGCAGCGCGCCGCGCCTGCCTGCGTTGCCCAACTTACCCGCGCTACCCGCACAACCCACGCTGCCGACCTTGCCGACGCCCACCGCACCGACCGACACCGTGAGCGGTGCGAGCCCGTACACCACGGGCGGCGGCGGACCCTCGTCGAGCACGGCACCGACGCCGACCGCGCCGGCGAGCCCAGGCACGCCCGGAACGCCGGGATCGGGATCGCCTTCGCAACCCTCGCAGCCGTCTTCGCATCCGCACGTACCCGGCGGACCGTACGCGGTGCGCCAGACCGAGCACGCCGGCAGCGAGGTGCTCTCCGGGAATGTCTGCGACCTCGCTGCTCCCTTCCGCGTGCACTTCACCGCCCGAACCGTCGCCTTCGACGTGACCTTCACGCCCGGCGCCGCGCCCCGCGGCCAGCCTTTGGGCCTGCGCGGCGATTGGGCGTACGCCTACGTGATCCCGCGCGCCGGCGAGACCCACAATGCCAAGGGCGACTACGAGCTCGCGAGCGACGCCGCGACCGGCGTCGTGCACCTGAAGATGATCCATGGCGGCGACTTCGTGACGTTCCACGGCTTCGCGGGCACGATGCACACCGACTACGGCTTCGACCTCGTGCCCTCGCCCGGCGCGGGCTGCGCGCCGCCATGAGACCGACGGCGCTCGAGGCCTGGCATGCGCTGGTCGCCGCCCGCCACCCGGCCGGGCTCGAAGCGCTGCTGGCCGCCGATGCGGTGTTCCACTCCCCGGTCGTGCACGCGCCGCAGGTGGGCAGGCCGCTCGTCGCGCGCTACCTCGCCGCCGCCCTCGAGGTGCTCGGCCAGGGCGATTTCCGCTACGTGCGCGAGATCGTGGGGCCCCACGACGCGCTGCTCGAGTTCGAGGTCGAGCTCGACGGCGTCGTCGTCAACGGCGTCGACCTGCTGCGCTGGAACGACGCCGGCCAGATCGTCGACTTCAAGGTGATGCTGCGGCCGATGCGCGCGATCGAGTACGTGCGCGCCGCGATGGCCGCGAAGCTCGGCGCGGCGCGCTGACGGCGCCCGGGGCGCCCGAAGTCTGCCGGCGGAAAGCCACGACTTCGGCCAGCCGGCAGGCGGCTCAGGCTCGGGCTCGGGATTACCGGCACATCGCCGGGACGCAGTCGCCGGGCGGCTGCGGCAGTCGGGGAGGCCTTCGCATGAAAAGAACAATCGTCCTGGTCCTCGCCATCACGGCAAGCACTTTGCTCGCCGGTTGCGCCACCAATCGCAGCGAGCTCAAGGTCGGCCAGTCGCCGACCGCGGTCGCGAAGACGGGCACGACCGCGGCACCGCCGGCGGCGGTCACCGTCCCGTCGAAGGGCATCGTCTGGATCCGCTCGGTCGTCGACGAGCGCGTGTTCGAGGAAAAGCCCTCGGACGCGAGCCACCCGTCGCTCGGCTTCGGCGGCGCGGCGGCCGCCACCGACGAGATCCGGGCACGCGCCGTCGGCCGCAAGCGCAACACCTTCGGCAAGGCGCTCGGCGACATCCTGCTCGCGAACGGCCAGACCGTCGTCGGCGTGGTGCGCGAGGCGCTGGCGGGCGCCTTCCAGGCCGCGGGCTACCAGGTCGCGCCCGGCGATCCCGGCAGCGGCGCGAACGCGCTCGTGGCCGACGTGCACGTCAAGGAATTCTGGGCGTGGATGCGGCCGGGGTTCTGGGCGCTGAGCCTCAACACGCGCATCACGACCGACGTTAAGTTCCAGGGGGCGGACGCGCCGCTGCCGATCAACACCGAGGCGACCGACTCGCGGCAGATGGCGACCGAGAGCGCGTGGCTCGCGGTGATCGACCAGGCGCTCGCCGACTACAAGGCGAAGGCCACCGAGGCGATCCGGGCCCGCTGAGCCCCACGCGACGCTCAGCGGCGCCGGCGAACGGCGACCGCGTCGGCGGCGAGCACCACGGCCGGGCGCAGCGGCGCGGCCGGGCGCGCGCCGCGACGCCGCGTCCCACGGCGGCTCGCCACGCTAGGCGCCGCGAGCGCCGCCGCAAGCCGGCCGTCGGCGGTCACGAGCGTCATCGCCTCGAGCGCGGCCTGGGCGATCACGAGGCGCGCGAGCGGCTCGCCCGCCTCGCCGACCCGGTCCGCGGCGGCGGCATGCTCGGCCGTGACGGCGAGCGGTCGCAGCCCCGACGGCTCGAGCGCGCGCAGGATCTCCGCGCCCGTGCCGGGCCTGCCCTCCTGCAGCGCGAGCGCGAGCACCGTCGCCGCGCTGACGTAGACCTCCGAACGGTCCAGGAGCTCGCGCGCCTCGCGCCCGAGCCGCGCCGGCGCGGCGAGCGCCCACAGCGCCACCGTAGTGTCGAGCAGCAGCCGCGCGCTCATCGCCGGCGGCCGCGCGCGCCGGCGGCCTCCTCGAGCCGCAGCCGCCCGCGCAGCAGGCCGAGCCGCTTCGGCTCCGGGCCGCGCGCGAGCGGCACGAGCCGCGCCACCGGCCGGCCGGCCTTGGCGATCAGGATCTCGCGACCCGCCGCGACCTGCTCGAGCAGGCGTGACAGGTGCGTCTTGGCCTCGTGCACGTTGACCGTGGTCACGGATATCTCGCAGTAAACTAAGCTTAGTTTAGTTTACTAGATATGATATGCATCAGCCACGCATCCGCGGTGTTTACGCGCCGGCGATGCCCGGGCGGCACAACCCCACCAGACACGCACCCGTCGGCGCCGGGCCCACCCGCCGGCGCACGGTAGCGTCGGGGACGCCGCACGCGATGCGGCGCCGTGCCGTAGACTCGCTCAATCCGGAGGCCATGATGACCACGCCCGCTCGACCCCGCCGGCGAGCCGCGACGCTCGCGGACGTGAAGGCGCATGCGCCAGAGGCCGCGGCGCTGCTGAAGGCGCTCGCGAGCGAGCCGCGCCTTGCGGTGGTCTGCAGCCTCGTCGGCGGCGAGCAGTCGGTGGGCGAGATCAACGCGCGGGTGTCGCTCAGCCAGTCGGCGCTGTCGCAGCACCTCGCGGTGCTGCGCGCGGCCGGGGTGGTCGAGACGCGGCGGGCGTCGCAGACGATCTACTACTCGCTCGCACCGGGTCCGGCCGAGGAGATCCTGGCGGCGCTCTACACCGCCTACTGCGCACCCCGGGCGGGTGCGCGCCGGACCCGGCGCTGAGCCCGGACTTAGGTCCCGGGGCGCAGCCCCGGGACCCGCTCGCGGCTACTTGCGGGCGAGGGCCTTGGCGGCCGCCTGCTGGGCCTTCAGCTCCTTCGCGGGCGCGGGCACGAGGCCCTTGTCGACGAGGTAGCCTTCCTTGCCGCCGGCCTTGTCGCTGACGAACTCCTGCACGAACTCGGCGAGGCCCGGGATCACGCCGACGTGCGACTTCTTCACGTAGATGAAGAGCGGCCGCGAGATCGGGTACTGGCCGGAGGAGATCGTCTCGAGCGAGGCCGCGACGCCGTCGACCTTGGCGGCGCTGATCTTGTCGCGGTTCTGGTCGACGTACGAGAACGTGAACACGCCGACCGCGGACTTGTCGTTCTTGAGCTTGCCCATGATCACGGCGTAGTCGGCCGAGACGTCGGTCCAGCTGCCGTCCTCGCGCACCGTCTGGCAGGTCTTCTTCATCTCGTCCTTGGCGAGCGCCTTGATCTCGGCGAACTTCTCGCAGGAGGGGTCCATCACGAGCTCGACGAAGGCATCACGGGTGCCGTGGTTGGGCGCGGGTCCGAGCACCACGATCGGTCGCTTCGGCAGCTTCGCGTCGATGTCGCTCCAGTTCTTGTACGGGTTCGGCACGATCTTGCCGCCGACCACGACTGACTTCGCGACCGCGAGGTAGAGCTGCTCGCGGCTGAGGTCGAAGCTCGCGCCCTTGGTCGCGGCCACCACGATGCCGTCGTAGCCGATGCGGAACTCCTCGACCGCGCCCACCTGGGCGGCGGCGCAGCTCGCCTTCTCGGCGTCGGTCATCGGCCGCGAGGCGTCGTTGATGTCCGGGGAGTCGACGCCGGCGCCGGCGCAGAACAGCTTGAATCCACCGCCCGTGCCGGTCGACTCGACCACCGGGGTCTTGAACTTGCCGCCCTTGCCGAAGCGCTCGGCGACCGCGCTCGAGAACGGGTAGACGGTCGAGGAGCCGACCACGCGGACGGAATCGCGGGCCTCGCCGAGGGCGGGACCTGCAACCAGGGTGGCGAGCGCCGCCGCGGCGGCGAGGGAACGGGGAATCAGGGTCTGCATGGTGTCCTCGGTCGGTGGAGGGAGGCGCCGGGGGCGCCCGGCGATCGGGGTACGCTAGCGGTCACGGGCGCGCATTCTGTGACTGTGGTGTGACGGATCCATGACAGTGCCGCCGGGACCGAATTAACCTTCGCCACATCAGTGACTTGGACCGGTCTCCTCGCCCGGCATCCGAGCCAGCGCGATGAGCCCTGTGACGATCGCCCCTCGCCTTCTCCGTATAGGCCGGCGGCCGGCGGGCCGGTAGCGTTTCCCCCGGGCCGCCACGGCCGGTGGCCGTCGCCGAGGGGAAACGCCATGAGCCTCATCGATATCTGCAGTCGCGCACCGATCACGATCGCGGCCGATGCCTCGCTCGCCGAGGCCGCCCAGTGGATGCGGGAACGCCACGTCGGGTTCCTGGTGGTGACCGCCGATGGCACCCCCGGCCGGCCGCTCGGCGTGCTGACCGACCGCGACATCGTGCTCGAAGTGGTCAGCGAAGGCGTCGACCCGACGAGCGTGACCGCCGCCGATGCGATGACGGCAGACCCGCTGACGGTCGGGATCGAGTCGACCCCGGAACAGGTGCTCGCCCAGATGCGGGCCTTCGGCGTGCGCCGGGCGCCGGTCACGGACGCGTCGGGCGCCGTGGTGGGCGTCGTCGCGCTCGACGACCTGATCGACTGGATCGCCTCCGCCCTCGGCAGCGTCGCCGCGGTCGTGCGCCAGGAGCAGCACCTCGAGCGCCAGCTGCGCGCCTGAGGCACCGGCGCCTCAGGCCGGCGCCGCGGCCGCGGACGTGCCCGGGCCGACCTCGAGCACGTGCAGCACGCGGTGGCCCGCGGCCCACAGCGCCTCGACGAAGCCCGGCGCGCCAGCGCCCTCGAGGCGCACGACGCAGACCGGATGATCGTCCTGGCGGGAGCCGACGAGACTCTGGATCTCGACCGCGCGACCGGCGGCGAGCGCGGCGACCACCGCGAACGGGTGCGGACAGTGGCTCGCGTCGAAGGTGACGCGCAGCCCGGGTCGCGCGGCCGCGAACAGGCTCACGAACGCTCGGAAGAGGTCGGACTCGGTGATGAGCCCGACGAGCTCGCCGCCGCGCACCACCGGCAGGCCGCCGACCTTGCGCTCCCGCATCAGGCTCGCCGCGACCTCGATCGGCTCCTCAGGCCGCACGGTCGCCGGCTCGCGGTGCGCGATCTCGCCGACCGTCGCGGTCAGGCGCGCCGGCGCCGCGTGCAGCGCGAACGGGTTCACGTCCGGCGGATAGGCGTGCCACAGGTCGGTCGCGGTCACAATGCCGGCGAGGCGCCGATGCCCGCCCTCGGCGACGGCGACCGGCAGCCGCCGGATCCGCCGCCGGGCCATCAGCGCCGCCGCCTCCGCGACCGGCGTCGCCGGCGTCACGGTCACGAGCTCGCGCGTCATCCACATGCTGACGATCACCGGGAACCTCCGGACGGACGGGAAACCAGCCCGCGAGGCTGCCGCAGGCGCGCCGGCCGCGCATCGCGGCGAGCCGCAGTCGCGAGGCGCGACGGCGGGCGCCCCGCTGCGCGACAATCCCCGCTCGGCCCGCCTGCCGCGGCGGGCAGCGGGGGCTCTCGATGGCAGGCTACGACCACGTGATCGTCGGCGCGGGATCCGCGGGCTGCGTGCTCGCGAACCGCCTCTCGGCCGATCCCGCGCGCCGCGTGCTGCTGGTCGAGGCCGGCGGACGCGACTCGAGCCCGTTCATCGCGATGCCGGCCGGGATCGCCGAGCTCGTCAAGATGCCCGGGCTCAACTGGGACTATGCGACCGAGCCCGAGCCCGCGCTCAACGGCCGGCGCCTCTACTGGCCGCGCGGCCGGGTGCTCGGCGGCTCCTCCTCGATCAATGCGATGTGCTACATCCGCGGCCAGCGCGAGGACTACGACGGCTGGGCGGCCGCCGGCTGCGACGGCTGGGGCTACGAGGACGTGCTGCCGGTTTTCCGCGCCTGCGAGGACAACGCGCGCGGCGCCGACGCCTATCACGGCGCCGGCGGTCCGCTCGCCGTCTCCGACCTGCGCTACACGAACGAGCTCTCGGCGGCCTTCCTCGCCGCCGGCCGCGAGCTCGGCTGGCCCGCGAACCCGGACTTCAACGGCGCGAGTCAGCACGGGCTCGGCTGGTACCAGGTCACCCAGCGCGACGGCCGCCGCTGCAGCGCCGCGGCCGCCTACCTGCGGCCGGCGCTCGGCCGCCCGAACCTGACGGTGCTGACCCACGCGCTCGCGACCCGCGTGCTCGTCGAGGGTGGCCGCGCCACCGGGCTCGAGCTCGCGCGCGCGGGCCGGCGCGAGCGCATCGCGGCGGGCGCGGTCACGCTCGCCGGCGGCGCGATCAACTCGCCGCAGCTGCTGCTGCTGTCCGGGATCGGGCCGGCCGCGGAGCTCGAGGCGCTGGGCCTTGGGGTCACGGCCGACCTGCCCGGCGTCGGCGCCAACCTGCAGGACCACCTCGACTACTGCACGCTGGTGAAGTCCCGCCGCCCGGTGAGCTACGACTTCGGTCCGCTCGCCGGGGCGTGGGTCGCGCTGCGCTACCTCGCGACGCGCGGCGGCCCCGGTTCCTCGAACATCGCCGAGGCCGGCGGCTTCCTCGCCACCCAGGGCACGCGACCCGACGTGCAGCTGCACTTCGTGCCGGCGCAGCTCGACGACCACGGCCGCCACCGGCTGCCCGGCCACGGCTACACGTTCCACTGCTGCGTGCTGCGCCCGCAAAGCCGCGGCCGGATCCGGCTCGCGAGCGCGGATCCCACCGCCCCGCCCCGCATCCACGCGAACTACCTCGCCGAGCCCGCGGATGCGCGCACGCTGATCGCGGGGCTGCGGCTCGTGCGCGAGCTCGCCGCGGCCCGCGCCTTCGACGATTACCGCGGCGAGGAGGTCTTCCCCGGCGCCGCGGTCCAGAGCGACGCGGCGTACCTCGCGGCGATCCGCGCGAAGGCCGAGACGATCTACCATCCGGTCGGCACCTGCCGCATGGGAACGGATGCCGGCGCGGTCGTCAACCCGCGGCTGCGCGTCCGCGGCGTCGCGGGCTTGAGCGTCGTCGACGCCTCGGTGATGCCGACGCTCGTCTCCGGCAACACCAACGCGCCGACCATCATGATCGCCGAGCGCGCCGCGGGCTGGCTCAGCGCCTGATCCCGTCGCCGGCGATGCGGGCCGGCCTCGCCCCGGCGCCGGCCGATGCGCTGCGCCCAGCCTGCGCGAGCGCCGCGCGTGCGAGAGCCGCCGTGCGCTGCCAGTGCGCGCCGAGTTGCGGGTGGCGCTTGAGGATCGCCTCGGCCTCGGCGAGCCGCGTGCGCGCCTCGTCCTGACGGCCGAGCGCCGCCAGGCTCTGCGCGAGGCCGAGCCCGTCGGCCGCCGCCTCGAGGCTCAGCGCCGGATCGAAGAGCGCACGGTCGAGGCCGAGCGCCTCGGCGAGCGGCGCCTCGGCCTGCGCCGGCCGGCCGAGCGCGAGCTGCGCGAGCCCGAGCGTGCGCTCGGCGCGCGCCTGCTGCCCGCCGAGGTAGCGCGCCTCGCGCGCCGCGCGGATCTCGCCGAGCAGCCGTCCGGCGTCGGCCGCCGCCCCGGCCGCATCGCCCCGCCGCCCGCGCAGCTCCGCGCCGGCCAGCGCCTGCTCGAGCGCCGTCAGCGACAGCGCGCCCGGCGGCGCCGGGACCACGCGCAGGTGCGCGATCGCCGCGGCCGCCGCGTCCCAGTCGCCCTCGGCGAGCGCCAGGTGCAGGCGCCCGGCCGGGTTGCCGTTCGGGAAGCTCGACTCGTCCTTGAGCGCGGTGCGCACCCGCGTCGACTCCTCGAGCAGCCGGTGCGCCTCGCCGTAGTGGCCGCGGTCGACCTCGACGTAGGCCGTGCGCTCGAGCGCCGACAGCACCCACGAGGTGTCCGGGAAGCGCCGCGCGAACGCGGCGCTCGCCTGCGCGAGCAGCGCGTAGCCGCCTTCGAGGTCGCCGGCGCGGGCGAGCTCCCAGCCGTAGAGCTCGCGGATCGACGGCAGGTTCGAGGCATCGTCCGCCGGCAGCGTCGCGCTCGCGCGCTCGTGCGCCTCGCGCAGCAGCGCGAGCCCCTCGCGGTTGCGCCCGGTGCGGCCGAGGAACAGGCCGAGCCGCGCCTCGGTCTGCATCACGTCGACGTGGTCGGGGCCGAGCAGTGCCTTCGAGCCCTGGAAGGCGTCGCGGTAGGCGCGCTCGGCGCCGGCGAAGTCGCCGAGGAAGTAGCGCGCCTCGGCGAGGTAGATCTCGACGTGCGGCAGGTGCGGGTTTGGGTCGCCGAAGGCCCGCTTCGAGACCTCGACCGCGCGCGCCAGCAGACCCTCGCCCTCGGCGTAGCGGCCGAGCGCGTTCAGCACCGTGCCCTCCATGACGAGCGCCTCCTGCACGTCCTGCGAGGGCGGCCGGCCCTCCATCAGCAGGCGGCTCGCGTGCGCGTAGGCGAGCGCCTTCGCGAGATCCGACTCGAGCGCCAGCTGCGCGAGGTCGCCGAGCACGTTGGCGCGCAGGGCCGAGCGCGTGTCGCCGGCGCGATCGAGGATCGCGAGCGCCTCGGCGAGCACCGCCGGGCGCTGCTGCACGCGGTTGGTGTCCTCGAGCGACAGGCTGAGGTCGCGCAGTGCCTGCGCGAGACGCGTGTCGTTCGGGCCGTAGACCCGGCGGGCGAGCGCCACGCGCGTCGTCAGCAGGTCGACCGCGCGCTCGTCGAGCCCGAGGTCGTGGTACATCGCGCCGAGCGTCTCGAGCACCTCGATCTGCGCCTCCGGCGAGTCGGCGAGCGCCGTGCCGACCTTGGCGGCGCCGGCGTCGAGCAGCTCGCGCGCCGTGGTCGCCTGCGCCCGCGCCGGGTTCGACTGCGCCTTCGAATTCGCGCCGAACACGTCCTGCAGGAACCCCTGCACCGCGCGCGCGACGCGCGCCTCCTCGTTCGCGCGCCGCGCCTGCCAGAGCGCAACCGTGAGGCCGGCGGCGAGCGCCGCGACCACCGCGAGCGTCACGCCGACCGCCACCCGGTAGCGACGCAGGAAGCGTGCGCTGCGGCGCCAGCGGCCCTCGGGTCGCGCCCGCACCGCCTCGCCGCGGCGGTAGCGCGCGAGGTCCTCGGCGAAGGCATCGACGGTCGCGTAGCGCTCGGCCGGCTCCGCGCGCAGTGCCTTGCCGAGGATCGGCTCGAGGTCGCCCCGCAGCACCCGTCGGAGCGCCGCCGGGCTCGTGCCGCGCGCCGCCGCCTCGGCCTCGCCCACCGCGGCCGCGCCGAGCGGCACCGGCTCGCCGGCCGCGATCGCCTCCTCGAGCGCACCGGCGCTGCGGCGTACGGGCGCGTACGGGCGCCGGCCCGAGAGCAGCTCGTAGAGCACGACGCCGAGCGAGTAGACATCGCTCGCGATCGAGACCGTCTCGCCGCGGACCTGCTCGGGCGAGGCGTAGTCGGGCGTCAGCGCCCGCCCGCCGACCTCGGTCGGCGCCGCCTCCGGGCCGTCGCGGCCCGCCACCAGCTTCGCGATGCCGAAGTCGAGCAGGCGCACCTCGCCCGCCGCGGTGACGAGGATGTTGGAGGGCTTGAGGTCGCGGTGCACGACGAGGTTCGCGTGCGCGTACTGCACCGCGGCGAGCACCTGGGCGAAGAGCGCGAGGCGCGCCTCGATCCCGAGCTGGCGGTCGTCGCAGTAGCGGCCGAGCGGCGTGCCCTCGACGTACTCGAGCGCGAGGTACGGCTGCTGGGCGGCGGTCGTGCCGGCATCGTAGAGCCGCGCGATGCCGGGGTGGACGAGGCCGGCGAGGATGTCGCGCTCGCGCGCGAAGCGCGCGAGCGAAGCTGCATCGTAGCGGGTCGCGTGCAGCAGCTTGAGCGCGACCGGGCGCTTCAGCAGCCCGTCGCTGCGCCGCGCCCGGTAGACGACGCCCATGCCGCCGCGGCCCGCCTCGGCCTCGATCGTGTAGGGCCCGACCGTGGCGCCGGCGCCGAGCGGCGCCGGCGCCTCGAGCCGCATCGCCAGCGGCAGCTCGAGCCGGAGCTCGCCGAGGAAGTCGCTCGTCTCGGCGCGCGCGTGGCACTCGAGCAGGCGCCGCAGCTCCGGCGCGAGCGCGCGCGCCTCGGCCGGCAGCGCCTCGAGGAAGCGGCCGCGCTCCACGGGCCCGAGCCCGAGCGCCTCGTCGAGGAGGCGCGACAGCGCAGGCCATTGCTCGGCTCCGATCAGCACCGGCGTCCCCGCCTCCCTGCGTCCCGGCCCCGCGGCGCGCGCGGCCGGCGGCCTCCCCCGGCGCCGCTCAGCCGTTCAGCGCCTCGTAGAGGATCGCGCGCGCCTTGTCCCAGTCGCGCCGCACGGTGCGCTCGTGGACCTCGAGCGCCGCGGCGATCTCGTCGTGGCCGAGCCCGACGAAGTACTTGAGCTCGACCACGCGCGCGAGGCGCGGGTCGATCCGCTCGAGCTCGTCGAGCGCCTCCGAGAGCCGCAGCACCTCGGCGGCCGAGGCCGCCCCCGGGTCCTCGACCTGCGAGTCGAGCGTCACCGCGGCCGCGCCGCCGCCGCGCCGCTCGGCGAGGCGCTGGCGCGCGAAGTCGACGATGATCGAGCGCATCGCGCGCGCCGCGTAGTTGAGGAAATGACCGCGGTCGGTGGCGGCGAGCTCGCCGACCTTGAGCAGGCGCAGGTAGCACTCGTGCACGAGTGCGGTCGTGTCGAGCAGCGTGATGGTCGAGGCGCGCGCGAGGCGTTGGCGCGCGAGCGCATGCAGCTCGCGGTAGGTCGCGGCCACGATGCCATCGACCGCGCCGCGATCGCCCGCGCGCACCGCCGCCAGCAGCCCGGTGAGGTCCCCCATGCGGCCATCTTGCCGAGCCGGATGCCGGCGCGGCAAGCGCGCGACGCCGCGAGCGTCGCGCAGAGATTATGGTGGGTCGGTCCGTCACCGCCCGGTAGCGTCGGCCGGCGCCTCGACGGCGAGCCGCCGGTAGACCGCGATCGACTCGGCACCGGGCTCGTCGTGGTCGACGGCGGCGGTGCGGATCTCGAGCGTGCCGTGGGCCGGATCGACCGTCCAGCGGCTCCTCGCGACCACCGTGAAGGCCCGCGCGTAGGTGGCCCGTATCGCGAGGTCGTCGAGGCGGCGCAGCGCGACGGGCACCAGCAGCCCGCGACGGCCCTCTACGATCGCCGGCCGGCCGTCGAGCGTCGCGGTGAACTCCGCCGTCGCCTCGCGCCCGTCCGGGTAGCGCGCCTCGGAGCGGTAGTGCAGCGCGCCGTCGAGCGCCTCGAGGCGGATCTCCATCGCCTCCGGCCGCGCCCCCGGTGCGAACCGCGAGGCCCCCGGGTCCAGCACCCAGTGGCCGGCGAAGGGCTCCTCCCCGGCCGCGCCCGCGGGCGCGGCGAGGAGGAGCGCGAGGAGACCGAGCAAGGCGGCGACGGCGCGCATGCCGGCCCCGCCGCTCAGAGCGAGCGCAGGAAGTCGAGCACGGCCTGCTGCTCTTCGCGCGAGCGGCGGTTGAAGCGCTCGATCACGCGGTTCGCCTCGGAGGGGCCGTAGCTGCGCGACTCGCCGTCGCGGGCCGGGTTGTCGCCGCCGTCGGAGCCGGCGGCCGAGTAGTGGTCCTGGATCGCGGTCATGAGGTCGGCGGTGCGCCCGTCGTGCAGGAAGAAGAGCCGCGTGCCGAGGCCCCACAGCGGCGTGGTCCGGAACTCGTCCGGCCCGGCCGCGCCCTGCACGACGTTGTCGGCGAGCGTCGCCCCCATGTGATGCACCAGGAGGTCCGAGTAGAGGTTCACCGTCCGGCCGCGCAGCGCCACCGCGTGCGGGCCGATCTCCTGCTCCGGCAGCTGCGGGTTCGCGATCCCCGGCGTCCTGAACGAGGGCGTGTGGCACATCGCGCAGCCGACCTCGGCGAACACCTGCCGCCCCTCGAGCGCGCTCGCCGAGAACGCCGCCGGCTGCGGCGCGTCGACGAAGCGCATGAACACCGTGAACATCAGCCACGCCGGCATGATCTTGACCGGGTTCGTGTAGAGGTCGGGGTCGGTGCGCGGGATGTCGAAGGGCTCGTAGGCGAGGTTGCAGCCGTCGACCTCGCTGCGCGAGATCGGGAAGATGTCGTTGCTGATGCCCATCTCGACGTTGTAGGCCTCGCCGGCGAACAGGTTGATCGAGGCGTTCTGCGCCTTCCAGCCGAAGCGGCTGATGGTGCCGTTGTTCGGCACCAGGTTCGGGTGGCCGGCGATGCCGAGCGCGCGCTTCTGGTCGGCATTCGCCGCCTGGTTGGCGAGGATCGCGCGATCCTGGATCGACTCGATGAGCCCGAGTCCAAAGAGCTGCAGCGGGATCCGGAAGGCGATGTTCTGCGCCTGCACGGCGCCGGCGAAGTCCGGCTGCGCCAGGTGGCAGTCGGGCGCGTCGGAGCGGCCCTGCATCGTGAAAAGGCTATGCACGCCACCGTCGCGGCTGCCGTCCGGGTGGTACTTGAAGCGCACCTCGCGGAACGCGCCGCCCGGCTTCTCGAAGCCCGGCACCGTGTTGGTGCCGCCCTGCCGGTGCGCGATCACCTGTGCCGGGTTCAGCGCCGGCGAGCTGCCGCCGATCTGCGGCTGGAAGTGGCAGATGAAGCACTGGTCGGCGTTGAACACCGGCCCCATGCCCGCCGAGTTCACCAGCGCGAGCGGCGAGAACGGGTTCTTCGGGTCCGGATCGACCGGCAGCACGCTCTGCGGCTGCTGCACGCAGGTGTCGCAGGTCCCCTCGAGCTCCGAGACCCGCAGCAGGCTCTCGTTGAAGAGCGCGAGCTCGTTGGCGTTCAGTCCCGCGATCGGCCGCGGGATCGCCGAGGCCGGGTTCGGCCTCGGTCCCGGGTCCCGCGCCCGCCCGCCGTCGTCCGCGAGCGCCGCGCCCGCGAGTCCGGCCGTCAGCATCCCGAGTGCCGCGAAGGCCAGCACCCTCCGTCCGATCCGCGCTCTTCCCTGACCCATCGCACGCCCCCCGGCAGAACGCCTGTGTGTGGTTCCTGTCGGGGGATACGCATCGCGGCGATGAAAACGGACATCCGGGCCTCGGATCCCGCCAGCGCCCCTCCTCAGGGCGGGGCGGTCACGACGATCTCGCCCATCATCTGCGGGTGCAGCGTGCAGACGTAGCGGTAGTGGCCGGGGGCCTTGAACGTGTAGCTGAACTCGTCCCCCTGGTCGAGCGCCGGCGAGCGAAAGAGCCCATCGAGGCTCACGACCGTGTGCACCTCGCCGTCGAGGTTGCGCCAGTGCACCGGCACGCCCGCGGGGACCGTGATCGTGGTCGGGCCGAACATGAAGTGCTCGAGCTTGATGGTCGCCGCCGACGGCGCGCCCGGCGCCGGGGCGCCGGGCGTCGTCGCGACCGCGACGGCGCCGACGAGCCCGAGGGTGAGTGCGAGCGCGGCGCCGCGCACGGGGTCAGGCCAGCGTCGCATCGGTGAGCTCCAGGGTGGCGGGATGGGGGTGCAGCGAGACCGAGGTGATGCCGAGCGCCGCGGGCAGCTCCGCGGCCGGCACCTTCATCGGTCCCGGGCCCGCGCCCTGCCCGGCCGGTGGCTGCGGGAACGCGGTCGAGCGCGCGGTGTGGAAGGTCACGTGGCCCTCGACCTTCTGCACGATCTGGTGGATGTGGCCGTTGAGGACGGTCACCGAGCCGAAGCGCCGGAGCAGCGCGAGCGCTTCGCCCGCATCGCCCGTGCCCCAGCCCCACGGCTCGTAGATCGTCCACAGCGGCATGTGCGCGAACACGACGATCGGCGTGCTCGCCGAGCGCCCCGCGAGGTCCTCCTTGAGCCAGGCGAGCTGCTCGGGCCCGAGCGTGCCGAGGCCGCCCGGCTTGAACGACAGCACGTTGATGAGCCCGACGAAGTGCACGCCCTGGTGGTCGAAGCTGTAGTAGCCGCGGCGCCCGGACGCCTGCCCGAAGCGGTCGAAGTACTCGCGCACCTCGGGATCCGCGACGTCGTGCTCGCCGGGCACGGTGTGCAGCTCCGTCACCTTGAGCCCCTTCAGGAGCTCCGCCGCGGCGTCGAACTCCGCGGCCTTCGACAGGTGGGTGATGTCGCCGGTGTGCAGCACGAGCTGCGGCGCGACACTGAGCGCGTTGATGCGCTCGATCGCGACCTTCAGCGTCGCGCCGACGTCGGGGTTCGCCTCCTTGGCGAAGCCGATGTGCGTGTCGGACAGCTGCACGAACAGCGGCACCGCCGCCTTCGAGGCGCGCCCGCCGGCGCGCGCGAGATCGACCGGCGTCAGCACGCCGCCCGAGAGCAGGAAGAGCGTGCCGGCGCCGGCCTGGGCCATGCAGGCGAGTGCCTGGCGGCGGTTCAGCGTCGTGGGATCGGCAGTCATGATCGTCCCCCGTGGTGGTTCGGGGGCTAGATCCGCGAACCCGTGGGGTTATTCCCGCGCGTCCCCGGGCAGCGACTGGCGCAGCAGGTCCTTGAGCGCCACGAGCTCGGCCTCGGCGGTGTCGGAGATCGCGCAGAACGCGAGGTCGCCGGCACGCCAGCTGAGCAGCCGGAAGCCGTTCTCGCTGCGCGCGCGGGTCGGCTGGCGTGCCGCCGGGTCGCGCCAGACGAACACGTCGATCAGGTGCGCGCCGTGGCGGTAGACGACCACCGAGGCGCGCTCGCCGCCGACGTAGTCGATGCGCCCGCCCGCGAGCACGAAGCCCTCGGCGGCGAAGTCGACGACCGGCGGCGAGACGTCGGCGTGCCCCGCGAACCAGGGCTTCACCGTGTGGCGGTCGCTCGACTCGACGTCGATCGCCCGCCCGGGCAGGAGCGCCCGCAGGTGCGCCGCGACCACGTCGTGCTCGACCGCAGGCGTCGCGCCGCGCCCGACGACGAGGGCCACCGCGAGCGCCGCGAGGGTGGCGGCGAGCGCGCCGCTGCCGGCACCCGCCCAGAAGCGTCCGCGCGGTGCCGTCGCGGGCGGCGGCCGGCGGGTCGCGGCGAACGGCGCGGGCTCCGCCTCGAGCGCGGCGCCGATCCGCGCGCGCAGCGCGGCGGGCGCCCGATGGCGCTCGGCCGACCGGCGCAGCGCCGCACGCAGCGCGCGCGTGGCCTCGCGCTCGAGGCGGCAGTCGGCGCAGGTCGCGACGTGGCGCTCGAGCGCGGCCGCCTCGGGCGGGGCGAGCTCGCCGTCCTCGAGCAGCGCCAGGCGGGCGGACTCAGCGCAGGCCATGGCCGGCCTCCGGCCGCCCGGCCTGCCAGAACGCCCTGAGCGCCGCGCGCGCGCGGGCGAGGCGCGACATCACGGTGCCGACCGGCGCGTCGATCACGGCCGCGATCTCGCGATAGGACAGGTCCTCGAGTTCCCGCAGCACCAGCACCTCCCGAAATCCGGCCGGCAGGGCCTCGAGCGCCGCCGCGAGCGAACCCTGCGACTCGGCCCGCAGCGCCGCGGCGAGCGGCTCGTCCGCCTCCGGCGCGGCGAGCCCGAGCAGCGCCTCCTCGCCCTCCGCGCCCGCCTCGCGCCGAAGCGCCCGGCCGCGCCGCTCGAGGTGGCGCAGCGCGCAGTGGCGGACGATCGCGAGCAGCCACGGGCGCGCGTCCGCGCCGCGCCGGTCGCCATCGGCGCGGTAGGCGCGCAGCACCGCGTCCTGCACCACGTCGTCGGCATCCGCCGGCGCGCGCACGAGCCACCGCGCGAGGTTGTAGGCGGCATCGAGGTGCACGAGCACCTCGGCCTCGAACCGCCGCCGGTCAGCCATCCGTCGCTCCGTCCCTTGGCCGCGAGGCCCGCCTCGAGGATGAGATCCCGTGGGACGGCAGTCTATTCCCGCGCCGGCCGCCGTGCGCGGGGGTCCGGGCGGGGTTTCAGTACACTCGCCCGACACCCTGGGGGGAGCCCATGCCGACGACGCCGACCGCGACCGCCCATGCCTGGATCGATGCCCACGCCGCCGCCTGGTCCGACTGGCACCAGACCATCTGGGACTACGCCGAGCCGGCCTGGCGCGAGTACCGCTCGGCCGAATGGTTCGTCGCGAAGCTGCGCGAACACGGCTTTCGCGTCGAGGCGGGCTCCGGGGGCATGCCGACCGCGTTCGCGGCCGAGTGGTCGAACGGTGCGGGACCTTCGGTCGCGGCCTACGCCGAATACGACGCCGTGCCCGGCAACTGCCAGGCCGCGAGCACCCGCTGCGAGCCGCGGCCCGGGCTCTCGCCCCACGCTGCCGGCCACACCGACCCGCACTCGGCGCTCGGCATCGGTGCGCTGGTCGCGCTGCTCGCGACCCAGGCGGCGATGAAGTCCGCCGGCATCGCGGGCACCCTGCGGTTCTTCGGTGAGCCGGCCGAGAAGGTCCAGGGCTCGAAGCTCGTGCACGGCCTGCGGGGCTACTACGACGGGCTCGACGCGATCGTCAGCTATCACCCGTTCTACATGCTGCCGCTGTGCAACACGGTGCGCTGGGATACGCACTGCGGTGCCTACGGCAGCCGGATTTACTCGTTCGTCTGCGACGCCCCGGAGACCTGGCCGCAGGCGGCGAGCGACAGCCCGATCGCGGCGGCGCACTCGGCGGCGCGTGCCCCGGGCGCGAACGTCTCGCTCGCGACGATGTTCCTGCTGACGAAGTCCACCACCGAGTCGATGCTCGCGCACACCGGCGGCTGGTCGCTCAACGAGGCGATCCTGACCGCCGGCCAGGCGACCGCCGACAACCTGCCGGCGCAGCTCGCGCAGGTGAACTACGCCTGGCGCGCGCCGACGCTCGCGATGGCGGACGCCATCCTCGACGTGCTCGACCGCAACGCCGAGCACGCGGCCGCGGTCGGCCACTGCCGGCTCGTCAAGCGCTGGGTGTCGCGGACCCGGCCCGGGGTCGCGAACCACGCGCTCGCCGAGGTCACCTACCGCAATCTCGCCGGCGTCGGCGCGCCGCGCTACGGCGCGCAGGCCATCGCGCTCGCCCGCGAGATCCAGGCCAACCTCGGCCTCGAGCCGATGGCGGCACCGTTCCTGCCGGCCTGCGAGGCACTGATCGAGCCGCGCGAGGCCGAGGCGCGGCTGCGCGAGCAGATGCCGGCCTGGCAGACGAACTGGACCTCGGACGACTACGTCGAGATGACCTGGTACGCGCCGACCGTGCGGCTCTACATCGCCCGGCCGATGCTCGCGGTGCCACCGGGCTACGCCGGCTACCCGGCCTGGGTCTCGAACGCGCTCGGCGGGCTGCGCCCGTGCATCGACCCGACGATCGCGGTCGCCGGCAAGACCATCGCCGGGACGCTGCTCGAGCTCCTGACGACGCCGGCGGCGCTGCGGCGCGCGCGCGCCGAGTTCGAGGAGCGGACCGGCGGCGCGCGCTTCGTGCCGCCGCAGCTGCCGCGCGACTTCGCGCCGCCGATCGACTACCGCTGGCCGGAGTACGTGACGACCGCGCGCGGGCGCGAGTGGTGGATTCCGGCCACGCCCGAACTCGACCGCCGGACGAGCGTCTGAACGATCGCCGCTGAACCTCCGTCATGTCGACCATGCGAGACCGCAGCGGCATGCCCTCGGGCCGTTCGGCTCAGAGCTCAGGGCAGACGCGACGCCGCATCCCAGTGCCGCGACTTTCTCCACGAACGCGACAGAAGTCGACGGCTCGACCGGTGTCTGGAGGCCGGGTTGGCGTAGCTACAATAACCGATGCAAATCACGTACGATCCGCGCAAGCGCGCGCGGACGCTCGCCGCTCGCGGACTCGATTTTGAGGACGCGGCGGAGGTCTTCGCCGGCACGACCGTGGCGTTCGAGGACTTGCGCCGGGACTATGGTGAACCGCGCATCGTGAGCTTCGGTCGACTGGCGGGGCGTCTCGTCGTGATCGGGTACACGCCGCGGGGACAGACGCGGCACGTCTTCAGCATGAGAAAGGCCAATGAACGGGAACAAGCGCGCCTCGCGCGGCTCCTCGAAATCTGATCTTGCCAGGGTGGACGCTCACGTCATCCGGGGCGCGGAGTATCGCGAGCTTCCGGAACTGACCGAGGCCATGCTCGCGCGCGCCACCGTCAACAAGGGCGGGCGACCTCGAGCTTCGAATCCCCGCGTGCTCATTTCGCTGCGACTGCCCGCCGATGTCATTGCCCGCTGGAAGGCGACAGGTCCGGGATGGCAGACACGGATGGCGAAGCGACTCAGCAAGGCACCGGCGGGCACCTAGCGTCGGATTCGCTCGACTCCGCGGGTCAAGCAGAGCGCCAATGTTGTATGCGCGCCGTTCGGCGGCTCGCCGCTTCGGCCGCGCGCGGGGCTAGAGGCGGCTGACGAGCGCCGCCGCCGGCACGAGCGGCGCGCGCGCCGGGTACTTGCGCAGCTTCTCGAGCAGCGTCGTGCGGCCGACGCCCAGGAGGCGCGCCGCGTGCGCGACCACGCCACCGCTGCGCTCGAGTGCCTGGGCGATGAGATCCGACTCGACCGCCGCCAGCGTGACCTTGAGGTCGAGACCTGCGGCCGGCAGCGAGAACCGCGCCGCCGCGGCGGGGCCCTCGTCGGCGGACGTCGCGACAACCGCATCGGTTTCCTGCGCCGGGGCGCCGAGCGCCGCCTCGGCGCGCGGCAGCGCGAACGGCAGGTCCGCCGCGTCGACGAGCTCGCCGCCGGCGCTCACCGACAGCCGCTCGAGCAGGTTCTCGAGCTCGCGCACGTTGCCCGGCCAGCCGTACTCGGCGAGCTCGGCGCGCGCGGCCTCGGTGAAGCCGACCGGCGCGAAGCCGCGCGCCAGCAGGCGGTCGTTCAGGTCCGCAATCAGGTGCGGCAGGTCGACCGCGCGCTCGCGCAGCGGCGCGAGCGCGATCGGGAACACGTTCAGGCGGTAGTAGAGGTCGGCGCGGAAGCGACCCGCCGCAACCTCCGACTCGAGGTCGCGGTTGGTGGCGGCGACGATGCGCACGTCGCAGGCGATGGTGCTCCCGGAGCCGACGCGCTCGAAGCTGCGCTCCTGCAGCACGCGCAGCAGCTTCACCTGCATGATCGGGCTCATCTCGGCGATCTCGTCGAGGAAGAGCGTGCCGCCGGCGGCGATCTCGAAGCGCCCGCGGCGGGTGGTGATGGCGCCGGTGAAGGCGCCCTTCTCGTGGCCGAAGAGCTCGCTCTCGAGCAGCTCGGCCGGGATCGCGCCGCAGTTGACCGGCACGAACGGGCCGGCGGCCCGCGGCGAGGCCTCGTGCAGCGCGCGCGCCACGCCCTCCTTGCCGGTGCCCGACTCGCCGGTGATCAGCACCGTGGTGTCGAAGCGCGCGACCTGGCCGATCTGCGCACGGATGCGCCTGGCGGGCTCGCTGACGCCGGTCGGATGGCGGACCGCGACCGGTGCCACCTCGCGCGGCGACTCGTTCGCGGCGCGGCGGAAGCCGGCGCGCAGTGCCTCAGGCGATCGCATCGAGGTCCCCGCCCTGCCAGCCGGCGCAGCCGACGCCGAAGCCGGGCAGCGACAGCTGCCGCGCGCCGCGCGTGCCCTCGGCACAGGCGCGCAGCGCCCAGGCCTGCGCCCCGGCCGCGACCGCCGCGGCGGACTGCGGCCGGGCGATCAGGTAGCCCTGCGCGCGGTCGCAGCCGAGCTCGCCGAGCACCTCGAGCTCGCCCTCGCTCTCGACGCCCTCGGCGAGCGCCTCCATGCCGTGCGCGTGGGCGAGCGCGATCAGGTTCTCGACCACGCAGCGCTGCTCCTCGCTGTGCTCGAGGCCGCGCACCAGCGTGCGGTCGATCTTGAGCTCGTCGCACTCGAGCCAGTCGAGGCGCGTCATCGTCGAGAAGCCCGCGCCGAAGTCATCGAGCGCCACGCGCACGCCGATCGCGCGCAGCGCGCTCAGGGTGCGCGCGGCGCTGCGCAGGTCGGCGATCGGCGCGCTCTCGGAGATCTCGAGCGTCAGGCTCGCGGCGCGCACGCCGGCGTGGTCGAGGCGCTCGGCGATCAGGTCCGGCAGGCGCCCGTCGAGCAGCGCGCCGGAGTGCAGGTTCACGGCGACGCCGAGCGCCGGCGCGCCGCTGCGCTGCCAGGCGGTCAGGGTCGCGAGGGTCTCGTCGAGCACGAACTCAAACAGCGCCGGCAGGAGCCCGGCGCGCTCGATGACCGGCAGCAGCTGGTCCGGGCGCACGGTGAGCCCGCGGCTCGTCTCGGCGCGCAGCAGCGCCTCGGCGCCGACGTAGAACCAGGGATGGTGACCGTCCGGGGTCGTGCCGTGCGCGACGATCGGCTGGTAGACGACGCCGACCCGGCGGCCGGTGGCGCGCTCCAGCGCCGTCGCCGGCGACAGCGCGAGCGCGTCGCGCCGCGACAGCAGCACGACGCGAGCGCGCCGCTGCGGCCTCATGCCGCGTACTTCCTCGACCCCGACTCTCCCGTCTGCCGCGCGCATCCTGATGCCCTTGGCTAGTGATCTTGTGGGGTCTAGTTCAACAAGAGTGCGCGTCCGCGTTGATGCGGAATCCCCTTAAAGTGGACTGCTGCCGGCTCGCGAAACCACGCGCGACGTGTTCGGCATCACACTTTGTCTCGGTATGTGTCCCGCGCGCGGCATGCGGGAAACCACTAGAAAACCAGCCCGAGAAAACCGCGCCACGCGGCTGCGCGGCGCGGCATGTGACATAACCGGGGTCAGCGGCGCAGCCGCTCCGCGAGCAGCCGCGCGAGGATCTGCGCGAAGTCGTCACCGAGCTGCGGGTGCTTCAAGCCGTACTCGACGGTCGCCTCGAGGTAGCCGAGCTTCGAGCCGCAGTCGTAGCGCTTGCCTTCGAAGGCGTAGGCGTACACCGCCTCGTCCGCGAGCAGCGCCGCGATACCGTCGGTCAGCTGGATCTCGCCGCCCGCGCCGCGGCCGATGCGCTCGAGCTTGGCGAAGATCGTCGGGCTCAGCAGGTAGCGGCCGACGACGCCGAGGTTCGAGGGCGCGGCCTCGGGCTTCGGCTTCTCGACGATTTTCTGGATCCGCGACAGGCGGTCGGTCATGCGCTCGGCGGCGACGATGCCGTACTTGTCGGTGTCCTTGCGATCGACCGTCTGCACGCCGAGCACGCTGCCACCGAGCTCGGCGTACACCGCCGCCATCTGCTTCAGGCACGGCACCGGCGCGTCGATCAGGTCGTCCGCGAGGTGCACGAAGAACGGCTCGTCGCCGACCACCGGCCGCGCGCACAGCACCGCGTGGCCGAGGCCGAGCGGCGCCGGCTGGCGGATGTAGATGCAGGTCGCCGACGAGGGCACGATGCTCCTCAGCGACTCGAGCAGGTCCTGCTTGCCCTGCGCCTCGAGCGCCGCCTCGAGCTCGGGCGCCGAGTCGAAGTGGTCCTCGATGGCGCGCTTCGAGCTGCCGGTCACGAACACGAGCTGGGTCGCGCCGGCGGCGAGGGCCTCCTCGGCCGCGTACTGGATCAGCGGCTTGTCGACCACCGGCAGCATCTCCTTCGGGCTCGCCTTGGTGGCAGGCAGGAAGCGGGTGCCGCGGCCGGCGACCGGGAACACGGCGGTGCGGACGGGCTTTCTCGGGGCGGGCATGGTCGACTCCGGCGGCGGGGGAGCGAATGATACCGGAGCGGCCGCGCACGCCGCCCGCGCGGCTTAGCGCGGCCTAGCGCGGCCGCGCGCCCGCGACCTGGCCCGCGAGGTCGGTCGGCGACAGCGGCTTCAGCGAGTCCCAGTGCTTGCAGCCCGGGCACTGCCAGAAGAAGCCGCTCGAGGAGAAGCCGCATTCGGCGCAGCGGAAGCGCGCCGCGCGCTGCGCCTGGCGGCGGATCGCGGCCGCGAGCCGCCGCAGCTGCTCGTCGCTCGGCGCCGTGCCCTCCGGCAGCAGCGCGCCGACGAGCTCGGCGATCGCGGGCTCGCGGGCGAGGAAGCCGCGCGCGAGCTCGAGCAGCGCCGGCGCCTCGAGCGTGCCGGTCAGGATCGCGGCATAGGCGAGCGCGTCGGCGACGTCGCGGCCGTCGCGGCCGAGCTCGGCGACGATCGCCGCGAGCTCGTCCTCGCGGCCGGCGGCCTTGAGCGCCTTGACGAGCCGCGGCAGCACCTCGCCGGCGAGCTGCGGGCTCACCACCGGCACCTTCGACAAGAGCCGCACCGCGTCGTCCGGCTCGTGCAGGTCGAGCGCGACGTCGGCGCGCACCAGCGCCGCGCGCGGGAAGCGCCGCTGCTCGAGCCGCGCGGTGCGCAGGTAGTCGCGCGCCTTGGCCGGGTCGCCGGCGGCGCGCGCGCCCTCGGCGAGCTCGCAGTAGTAGTGCGCGACCGCGGACGGGTGGTCGGGCTTGCCGATGCGCGCGAGCTCGCGGTGGATCGCGATCGCCTTCTCCCAGTCGCGCTCGAGCTCGTAGAGCCCGACCAGGTCCTTGAGCGCCGCGATCCGGTAGGTGCCGCCGGTCGCGAGCTCCGTCAGGAGCTTCTCTGCGCGGTCGTAGAGCCCGGCGCGCTGGTAGTCCTGGGCGAGCGCGTAGGTCGCCTGCTCGCGGAAGGCCGGGTCGAGCGTGTCGCGCGCGATCAGGTTCTGGTGCACGCGGATCGCGCGGTCGACCTCGCCGCGGCGCCGGAACAGCGCGCCGAGCGCGAACTGCGTCTCGACGGTGTCCTGGTCGACCGCGACCGCGCGCAGGAACGCCTCGACCGCGCGGTCGGGCTGCTCGTTGACGAGGTAGTTGAGGCCGGCGAGGTAGTCGCGCGAGGGGCCGCGCGGCGCGATGGCGGCCTCGGCCGACAGCCGCCAGCGGCGGGTCGCGTACCAGCCGATGATCGCGCCGCCCGCGATCAGTGCGGCCTCGATCCAGCTAGCGCGCATGGGCCGGCTGCACCGCCCGCAGCGTGCGCACCTCGCCCTCGGCAAGCCTGAGCTGGCGGGCGAGCTCGCGCCGCTCGCGCCTGAGGCGCCGCACCCACAGGTAGCTGCCGAGCGTGCCGGCGAGCAGGCCCGCGAGCAGTGCCGCGATCAGCGCCTCGCCGAGCGGCGCGGCGACGACCGCGACGTACAGGTCGAGCGGGACGGGTGCGCCGTTCTGGCGCACGAAGCCCGCGCACAGGAGCGCGAGCACGAGGAACAGGAAGGTGAGCGCGAGGCGGCGGAACATGGCGCGACCCCCGGGGGACCGCGCCAATCTAGCACGCGGCCGGACCCGGACGCGGGCCCGCTACTCGCGGATCGGGAACTGCTGGCCGTCGTTGACCCGCTCGCGCAGGTCCTTGCCGGGCTTGAAGTGCGGCACGTGCTTGCCCGACAGCGCCACCGCCTCGCCGGTCTTCGGGTTGCGCCCCTGGCGCGGCGGCCGGAAGTGCAGCGCGAAGCTGCCGAAGCCGCGGATCTCGATGCGCTCGCCGGTCGCGAGCGCATCGCTCATGATCTCGAGGATCTGCTTGACCGCGAGCTCGACGTCCTTGGCGGGCAGGTGCTTCTGCTTCGCCGTGATGATCTCGATCAGTTCCGACTTGGTCATGCCATCGTCCGTGGTCGGGTCGAGGAAACCGGGGCGGCCGCGGGCCGGCCGCCCCGCCCTGCGCTCAGCGGTCGCGCTCGGTCAGCTGCTCCTTCAGGAGGTCGCCGAGGCTCGTCCCCGTCGGCGCGTCGGTGCGATACGCCTGCATCGCCTCCTGCTCCTCGTGGATGTCCTTGGCCTTGATCGAGAGCGCGATGGCGCGCGACTTGCGGTCGACGCCGGTGAACTTCGCCTCGACCTCGTCCCCCGCCTTGAGCACGGTGCGCGCGTCCTCGACGCGGTCACGCGCGAGCTCGGAGGCGCGCAGGTAACCCTCGATGCCGCCGCCCAGGTCGATGATCGCACCCTTGGCGTCGACCTCGCGGACGGTGCCCTTGACGATGCTGCCCTTCGGGTTCTGGGCGATGAACGCCGAGAACGGGTCCTTCGCCATCTGCTTGACGCCGAGCGAGATGCGCTCGCGCTCGGGATCGATCGACAGCACCACCGCCTCGACCGTCTGGCCCTTCTGGTAGTTGCGCACCGCTTCCTCGCCGGGCACGTCCCAGGAGATGTCCGAGAGGTGCACCAGGCCGTCGATGCCGCCCGACAGGCCGATGAAGATGCCGAAGTCGGTGATCGACTTGATCTGGCCCGAGACGCGGTCGTCGCGGTTGTAGTTCTCCGCGAACTCCTTCCACGGGTTCGGCTTGCACTGCTTGAGGCCGAGGCTGATGCGACGGCGCTCCTCGTCGATGTCGAGCACCATGACCTCGACTTCCTGGCCGACGTGCACCACCTTGGCGGGGTTCACGTTCTTGTTGGTCCAGTCCATCTCGGAGACGTGCACCAGGCCCTCGACGCCCTCCTCGATCTCGACGAAGCAGCCGTAGTCGGCGATGTTCGTGACCTTGCCCCACAGGCGGGTGTTCGGCGGGTAGCGGCGCGCGATGTTCTGCCACGGGTCGGCGCCGAGCTGCTTGATGCCGAGCGAGACGCGCTGGCGCTCGCGGTCGAACTTCAGGATGCGGACGTCGATCTCGTCGCCGACCTTGACCACCTCGGAGGGGTGCTTGACGCGCTTCCACGCCATGTCGGTGATGTGCAGGAGGCCGTCGATGCCGCCGAGGTCGACGAACGCGCCGTAGTCGGTCAGGTTCTTGACCACGCCCTTGACCACCGAGCCTTCCTGCAGGTTGTCGAGCAGCGCGCTGCGCTCGGCGCTGTACTCCTGCTCGACGACCGCGCGGCGCGAGACGACGACGTTGTTGCGCTTCTGGTCGAGCTTGATGACCTTGAACTCGAGGACCTTGCCCTCGAGGTACGACGGGTCGCGGACCGGACGGACGTCGACCAGCGAGCCCGGCAGGAACGCGCGGACGTTGTCGATCTCGACCGTGAAGCCGCCCTTGACGCGGCCGTTGATGATGCCGGTGACGACCTGCTGCTCGTTGAACGCGGTCTCGAGGCGGGTCCAGGTGCGGGCGCGCTTGGCCTTCTCGCGCGACAGGCGCGTCTCGCCCGAGCCGTCCTCGACGGAGTCGAGCGCGACCTCGACCTCATCGCCGGCCTTGACCTCGAGCTCGCCTTTCTCGTTCTTGAACTGGTCGATCGAGATCACCGCCTCGGACTTGAGGCCGGCGTTGACGATCACGTAGTCCTGTCCTACCTCGACGACCAAGCCGTTCAGGATCTGGCCGGGGCGAAAACGCTGATTGGCCAGGCTCTCCTGGAACAGCTCGGCAAAAGACTCCGTCATGATGATGGTTCTCGTGGGGACCTTCGGTCCCGTGTCAGTCCTCGGATCCGGCCGGCGTTGCCGGGGGGCGGATCGGCGAGGGGTTGTGGCCGCACATCAGGACGCATGCCCCTTGCGGCACCCGTCCCACCCTGGTTCGGGACCCCCGGTCGCCCGGCGGCCCCTGTCGTTCGACACCCTCAGAGGCGCCCGCGCGCGAGCTTCAGCACGCGCGCGATCACTTCCTCCGGCGTCATTCCCGTCGAATCGAGTTCGATCGCATCGTCCGCCGCCACGAGGGGCGACACCGCGCGGGTGCGGTCCCTCTGGTCGCGTTCCGCGATCTCCCGCGAAAGGTCGGCGAGACTAACATCGAGCCCCTTATCTTTCAACTGCTTATGGCGCCTGCGGGCCCGTTCCTCGGCGCTCGCCGTGAGGAACACCTTGAGGACGGCCCCGGGGAAGATGGTCGTGCCCATGTCCCGGCCGTCGGCGACGAGGCCCGGGGGGGTCGCGAAGCGCCGCTGGCGGTCGATGAGGGCCGCGCGCACCGCGGCGAGGCTCGCGACCTGGGAGGCGAGGTTGCCGGCGAGTTCGGTGCGGATCGCGTCCGTGACGTCCTCGCCGCCGAGCCGGACCGACTCCCCGCCCCCGGGGCCGACGCCGAACTCGATCGCGAGGCGCCCGGCGAGCGTCGCATGCGCCGTCTCGTCGCCGGCGGGGAGGCCCGCGCGACGCCCGGCGAGGCCGACCAGGCGGTAGAGCGCCCCGGAGTCGAGCAGGTGGAAGCCGAGCGCCGCGGCCACCCGGCGGCTGACGGTCCCCTTGCCGGAGCCGGACGGTCCGTCGATCGTGATGACCGGGACCGTGCTCAACGGACCTCGTCGATCGCGAGCCCCGCGCCGCGGGCGAGCGCCGCGAAGCCCGGGAACGAGGTCGCGACGTTGGCGACGTCCTCGATCAGCAGCTCATCGTGCGCGCGCAGCGCAGCGACCGCGAAGGCCATTGCGATGCGGTGGTCGCCGTGGCTCTGGACGCGCCCGCCGCCGAGCCGCCCGCCCGTGATGCGCATGCCGTCGGCGAGCGGCGTCGCCTCGACGCCGAGCGCGCGCAGGCCCGCCGCCATGGTCGCGATCCGGTCGCTCTCCTTGACGCGCAGCTCCTCGGCGCCGGTGACGATCGTGGTGCCGCGCGCGCAGGCGGCCGCCACGAACAGCACCGGGAACTCGTCGATCGCGAGCGGCACGAGCTCGCGCGGCACCTCGATGCCCCTGAGCTCGCGGGCGTGCACCTCGATGTCGGCGACCGGCTCGTCGCCCGCGGTGCGCGGGTTCAGGATCCTCAGGTCCGCGCCCATCAGGCGCAGGATCTCGAGGACGCCGGTGCGGGTCGGGTTCATGCCGACGTCGCGGACGAGGAACGGCCCCTCGCCGGCGATCGCGCCGGCGACCAGGAAGAACGCCGCCGAGGAGATGTCGCCCGGCACCCGGAGGTGCGTCGCGGCGAGCCGCGCGCCACCCTCGAGCGAGACCCGCCCGGCGCGGCTCTCGACCGGTACGCCGAAGGCGCGCAGCATCCGCTCGGTGTGGTCGCGCGTGACCGCGTGCTCGGTCACGGTCGTGCGCCCCTCGGCGTAGAGCCCGGCGAGCAGGATCGCCGACTTCACCTGCGCGCTCGGCACGCGCAGTTCGTAGTCGATGCCGCGGAGCGTCGCGCCGCCGTGCACCACGACCGGCGGGTGACCCTCGGTCGTGTCGATCCGGGCGCCCATGAGCCGCAAGGGCGCCGCGGCGCGCTCCATCGGCCGGCGCGACAGCGACTCATCGCCGGTCAGCGTCGCGCCGAAGGACTGGCCGGCGAGCAGCCCCATCGAGAGCCGCATCGCGGTGCCGGCGTTGCCCATGTCGAGCGGCGCGGCGGGCGCGCGCAGGCCGCGCAGGCCGACGCCGTCGACCACCACCCGCCCGGGTGAGGGCCGCTCGACCGCGACGCCCATCGCGCGCATCGCGTTCAGCGTCGCGAGGCAGTCCTCGCTCTCGAGGAAGCCCTCGACCTCGGTGGTGCCCTCGGCGATCGCGCCGAGCAGCACCGCGCGGTGCGAGACCGACTTGTCGCCCGGCACCACGACCTCGCCGCGCACGCAGCCGCCGGCGGCGACCCGGTACGACGGCACGCCCGGCCGCGACGCGTGGCTCATCAGAGCACCGCGCGCGGATAGGAGCCGAGCAGCTTCATCAGCGAGGCGACCTTCTTGACGCGCGCGAGCGCCGCCTGCACCGGCCGGTCCTCGGCGTGGCCCTCGATGTCGATGAAGAACACGTAGTCCCACTTCTTGCGGCGCGAGGGCCGCGACTCGAGCCGCGTCAGCGTGATGCCGGCACGCGCAAAGGGCTCGAGCAGGCGCAGCAGCGCGCCGGGGCCCGCGGTGTCGGGCGCCGACAGCAGCAGCGTGGTGCGGTCCTTGCCCGAGGGCGCGAGGATCTTGCGGCCCACCACCAGGAAGCGCGTGGTGTTGTCGGGATGGTCCTCGATCTCCGGCACCAGGATCCTGAGCCCGTAGACCTCCGCCGCCGCCTCGCCGGCGATGGCCGCGGTGCCGGCCTCGTCGCGCGCGCGCCGCGCACCCTCGGCGTTCGAGCTGACCGCGATCTTCTCGGCCTCCGGCAGGTGCTCGGCGAGCCAGCCGCGGCACTGCGCGAGCGCCTGCTGGTGGGCGCAGAGGCGCTCGATCTTACGCAGCGAGGCCATGCGCCCGAGCAGGTGCTGGTGTACCCGCAGCTCGACCTCGCCGCAGATCTTGAGCGGCGAGGTCAGGAACATGTCGGCGGTGTGGCTGACGGTGCCTTCGCTCGAGTTCTCGATCGGAACCACGCCGAAGTCCGCGACCCCGGCCTCGACCTCGCGGAACACCTCGTCGATCGAGGGCAGCGGCAGGGCGCGCACCGAGTGCCCGAAGTGCTTCAGCACCGCCTGCTGGGTGAACGTGCCCTCGGGGCCGAGGAAGGCGATCTTGAGCGGCTCCTGCTGCGCGAGGCACGCCGACATGATCTCGCGGTAGAGCCGCACCATCTCCTCGTCGCGCAGCGGCCCGCCGCGGTTGCGCTCGACCACGCGCCGCAGCACCGCCGCCTCGCGCTCCGGGCGGTAGAACTCGGCGGTGCCGGCGGCGCGCTTCGTGAGGCCGACCTTGCGGGCGATGCGCGCCCGGTCGCTGATCAGCGCCTGCAGCTTCGCGTCGATGGCGTCGATCTCGGCGCGCACCGTCTCGAGGCCCGGGGCCGGCGCCTGCGCGTGGCGCCGGGACGGCTTTCGGGGGGGCCGGCGCGCGCTCATGCCGACAGGTCGCGCGCCGACAGCACGCCGTGGATGGCGCGCACCTGCGCGAGGATCGGCGCCGGCACCGGCGCGTCGGTGTCGATCAGCGTGTAGGCGACCTCGCCGCGCGACTTGTTCAAGAGGTCCGCGATGTTGAGCGAGGCGGCGGCGAGCGCGGTCGAGATCTGGCCGACCATGTTCGGCACGTTCTGGTTCGCGATCGCGAGCCGGTAGGTGCCCGGGATGCGCGGCAGCACCGCCTCGGGGAAATTCACCGAGTGGCGCAGGTTGCCATTCTCGAGGTAGTCCTTCAGCGTCTCGACCACCATCACCGCGCAGTTCTCCTCGGCCTCGCCGGTCGAGGCGCCGAGGTGCGGCAGCGCCACGACCTTCGGGTGGTCCTTGATCGCCGGGGTCGGGAAGTCGCAGACGTAGGCCGACAGCCGCCCCTGGTCGAGGGCCGCGAGCACGTCGGCTTCGTCGACGATGCCGGCGCGCGCGAAGTTGAGCACCGCGGCGCCCTTCTTCATCAGGCGCAGGCGCGGGCCGCCGACCAGCGCGCGGGTCGACTCGACCAGCGGCACGTGCAGCGTCACGAGGTCGGCGCGCGCAAAGAGGTCATCGACCGACAGCGCCTGCTCGACACCCGAAGAGAGCTGCCAGGCACGCTGCACCGTGATCTGCGGGTCGTAGCCGAGCACCTTCATGCCGAGCGCGTGCGCGGCGTTCGCGACCTCGACGCCGATCGCGCCGAGGCCGATCACGCCGAGCGTGCGGCCCGGCAGCTCGTAGCCGACGAAACGCTTCTTGCCGCCCTCGACCGCGTGCTCGATCGCCGCTGCATCGCCCGCGAGGCCGCGCACGAAGCCCCAGGCCTGGCAGACGTTGCGGGCGGCGAGGAAGAGCGCCGCGACCACCAGCTCCTTGACCGCGTTCGCGTTCGCGCCCGGCGCGTTCAGCACCGGGATGCCGCGCTTCGACAGCTGCGCGACCGGGATGTTGTTGGTGCCGGCGCCGGCGCGGGCGACGGCGAGCACGCTCTCGGGGAAGGCGAAGGCATGCAGGTCGGCCGAGCGCACCAGGATCGCGTCCGGGCGCGCGAGCTCCGAGGCGACCTCGTAGCCGTCGCGCGGCAGGCGCTCGAGACCCCTGACCGAGATGTTGTTCAGCGTCTGGATCCGGAACATCGCCTCACCCGTTCCTGCGCGCGAATTCGCTCATGAAGCCGACCAGCGCCCGCACGCCCTCGAGCGGCATCGCGTTGTAGAGGCTGGCGCGCATGCCGCCGACCGAGCGGTGGCCCTCGAGGTTGGTCAGCCCCTCGCGCGCCGCCTCCTCGGCGAAGCGCTGCTCGAGGCCCGCGACCGCGAGCCGGAACGGCACGTTCATCCACGAGCGGCACGCGGGCGCGACCGGGTTCGAGTAGAAGCCGGAGGCGTCGATGTAGCGGTAGAGCGTCTCGGCCTTCTCGCGGTTGCGCCTTTCCATCGCCGCGAGGCCGCCCTCGCCCTTCAGCCAGTCGAAGACGAGGCCGGCGAGATACCAGGCGAAGGTCGGCGGGGTGTTCAGCATCGAGCCCTCGGCCGCGACCGCCCGGTAGTCGAGCACCGAGGGCGTGCCGTCGCGGGCGCGGCCGAGCAGGTCCTCGCGCACGATCACGAGCGTCAGGCCGGAAGGGCCGATGTTCTTCTGCGCGCCGGCGTAGATGAGGCCGAAGCGCGCGACGTCGAGCGGCCGCGACAGGATCGTCGAGGAGCAGTCGGCGACCAGCGGCACCGAGCCCGAATCCGGGATGAACGGGAACTCGACGCCGCCGATCGTCTCGTTCGGCGTGTAGTGAAGGTAGGCGGCGGACGGATCGCGCCGCCAGCTAGCCTCGGGCGGGATCGCGAAGTAGCCGCTGTCCTTGGCGTCGGCGGCGACATTGACGCGCGCGTAGCGGCCGGCCTCGCCGAGCGCCTTTTTCGACCAGGCGCCGGTGTGGACGTAGTCGACGGTCGCGCCCGGGGGTGCGAGGTTCATCGGGATCGCCGAGAACTGCAGCGTCGCGCCGCCGGCGAGGAACAGCACCCGGTAGTTCGCCGGCACGGCGAGCAGCTCGCGCAGGGTCGCCTCGGCGCGGCGCGCGGTCTCGACGAAGGCCTTGCCGCGGTGGCTGACCTCCATGACCGACATGCCCGAGCCCTGCCAGTCGGTGAGTTCGCTGCGCGCCCGCTCGAGCACGGGCAGCGGCAGCATCGCGGGACCGGCGGAGAAGTTGTAGACGCGCATGTCGGGACCCGTACCGTGGCGCCGCGCGCCTTCCGCCGGATGGTACCGAGTTAACGGCGCGTTGTGCACCGCGTCAACCGGAATCCGGTGGGTTCTCCGCGGCGCCGGCCTCGGCTTCGCCGCCCTCGACCGGCACGTCCCCGGCGGCACCGTCGCCCGCCTCGTCGTCCTCGCCGTTGAAGTGCTGCACGCGCGCGAGTCCCGTCAGGCGGTCCTCGTCGTCGACGCGCATCAGGCGCACGCCCTGGGTGTTGCGGCCGAGCACCGACACCTGCGCGACCGCGGTGCGAACCAGCGTGCCGCCCTGGCTGATCATCAGCACGTCGTCCGACGGCAGCACCTGCAGCGCGCCGACCATGCGGCCGTTGCGCTCCGAGAGCTGCAGCGCGATCACGCCCTGGCCGCCGCGGCCGTGCAGCGGGAACTCGGCGACCTCGGTGAGCTTGCCGTAGCCGTTCTCGGAGGCGGTCAGGATCATGCCCTCGCGGACCACGATCAGCGACAGCACCTCGTGACCGTCGCCGAGCGTGATGCCGCGCACGCCCGCGGCCTCGCGGCCCATCGGCCGCACGTCCTCCTCGGGGAAGCGGATCGCCTTGCCGCCCGAAGTCGCGAGCATGATCTCGTTCTTGCCGTCGGTGATGTCGACGCCGACCAGCCGGTCGCCGTCCTCGAGGTTGACGGCGATGATGCCGGCGGCACGCGGCCGCGAGAACGCCTCGAGCGGCGTCTTCTTGATCGTGCCGAGGCTGGTCGCCATGAACACGAAGCGGTCCTCCGGGAACTCCCGGATCGGCAGCATCGCGTTGATGCGCTCGCCCTCCTCGAGGGACAGCAGGTTCACGATCGGCTTGCCACGCCCGCCGCGGCCGGCGAGCGGCAGCCGGTAGACCTTGAGCCAGTAGACCCGGCCGCGGTTCGAGAAGCACAGCAGCGTGTCGTGGGTGTTCGCGACGAAGAGGCGATCGATCAGGTCCTCTTCCTTCATGTCGGTCGCGGCCCGGCCGCGGCCGCCGCGGTTCTGGCGGCGGTATTCCGTGACCGGCTGGCTCTTCGCATAGCCGTCGCGCGACAGCGTCACGACCACCGGCTGGTCCTCGATCAGGTCCTCGATCGTCAGGTCAGAGTGGTCGACGTTGATCTCGGTGCGGCGCGGGTCGGCGAAGCTCTCGCGGATCTCGTGCAGCTCGCGGCGGATCACCTCCATCAGCCGCGCCGGGCGCGCCAGGATGTCGGAGAGGTCGCGGATGCGGGCGAGGATCTCGCCGTACTCGTCGAGGATCTTGCCGCGCTCGAGGCCCGTCAGGCGGTGCAGCCGCAGGTCGAGGATCGCCTGCGCCTGCACGTCCGAGAGCCGGTAGCCCTCGGCCGCGAGGCCGAACTCGGCGCCGAGGCCGTCGGGCTTGACGCGCACGTCCTCGGCGCGCGCCAGCATCTCCGGCACCGCGCCACCCGGCCAGGCGCGCGCCATCAGCGCGACCTTGGCCTCGGCGGGCGTCGGCGCCGCCTTGATGACCGCGATCACCTCGTCGATGTTGGCGAGCGCGATCGCCTGGCCCTCGAGCACGTGGCCGCGCTCGCGCGCCTTCCTGAGCTCGAACACCGTGCGCCGCGTGACCACCTCGCGGCGATGGCGCAGGAAGGCCTCGAGCAGCTCCTTGAGGCCGAGCAGCCGCGGCTGGCCGTCGACCAGGCCGACCATGTTGATGCCGAACACGGTCTCGAGCGGCGTGTGCTTGTAGAGGTTGTTGAGGACGACGTCCGGCACCTCGCCGCGCTTCAACTCGATGACGACCCGCAGGCCGTCCTTGTCCGACTCGTCGCGCAGGCCGTCGCCGGCGATGCCGTCGATGACCTTGTCGCGCACCAGGTCGGCGATGCGCTCGAGCAGGCGCGCCTTGTTGACCTGGTACGGAAGCTCCGTCACCACGATCTGCTGGCGGCCGCGGTCGAGTTCCTCGACCTGGGTGCGGGCGCGCACGTAGATGCGGCCGCGGCCCGACTTGTAGGCCTGCACGATCTCGGCGGCGCCGTTGATGATGCCGGCGGTCGGGAAGTCCGGGCCCGGCACCAGCTGCATGAGCTCCGCCAGCGTCAGCTGCGGGTTGTCGATCAGCGCGATGCAGGCGTCGACGATCTCGCCGAGGTTGTGCGGCGGGATGTTGGTCGCCATGCCGACCGCGATGCCGGCGGCGCCGTTGACGAGCAGGTTCGGCACGCGCGTCGGCAGCACCGCCGGCTCGCGCTCCGACTCGTCGTAGTTCGGCACGAAATCGACGGTGTCCTTGTCGATGTCGGCCAGCAGCTCGTGCGCGAGCTTCGACATGCGCACTTCGGTGTAGCGCATCGCCGCCGGCATGTCGCCGTCGACCGAGCCGAAGTTGCCCTGGCCGTCGACCAGCAGGTAGCGCATCGAGAACGGCTGCGCCATGCGCACCATCGCGTCGTAGACCGCGCTGTCGCCGTGCGGGTGGTACTTGCCGATCACGTCGCCGACGACGCGCGCCGACTTCTTGTAGGGCTTGTTCCACTCGACGCCGAGCTCGTGCATCGCGAAGAGCACGCGCCGGTGCACGGGCTTCAGGCCGTCGCGGACGTCCGGCAGCGCGCGCCCGACGATCACGCTCATCGCGTAATCGAGGTACGACTGGCGCATCTCGTCTTCGAGGTTGACGTGCAGGATTTCGCGCGCGATGTCAGCCATGCGTGGAACGGGCTCGGCTCGGTTTTCGAAACGGAAATCATACCACAGCGGATGCGTCCTTCCGCTGGGTTTTCAGGCATTTGGCCACCTCGGCGCGGTATACTCGGCACCCCGACCGAACGCCTCCGGAAGAGCCCTCGCCACCGTGAATCCCGCCGCCCCCCGCGATCGCCCCGCCGCCAGCATCGATGCCGCGGAGGTGCAGAAATTCGATGCGCTCGCCGGCCGCTTCTGGGATCCGGAGGGCGAATTCAAGCCGCTGCACGAGCTCAATCCCGTGCGCCTCGGCTTCATCCGCGAGCGCGCGGCGCTCGCCGGCCGGGCGGTGCTCGACGTCGGCTGCGGCGGCGGCATCCTCGCCGAGGCACTCGCCCGCGAGGGTGCGGCGGTCACCGGCATCGACCTCGCGGCGGCCGCGATCGCGACCGCGGAGCTGCACGCGCTTGAGGGCGGCATCCGCCTCCAGTACCGCGTGGCGAGCGCCGAGGCGCTCGCCGCCGAGTCGCCGGCCGCCTTCGACGTCGTGACCTGCATGGAGATGCTCGAGCACGTGCCCGAGCCCGCGAGCGTCATCGCGGCGCTCGCGCAGCTGGTGCGGCCGGGCGGCTCGGTGTTCGTCTCGACCCTCAACCGCACGCCGCGCGCGTTCCTGACCGCGATTGTCGGGGCCGAGTACCTGGCGCGCCTGCTGCCGCGCGGCACGCACGAGTACGCGCGCTTCATCCGCCCCTCGGAGCTCGCCCGCGCCGCCCGCGCCGCGGGCCTCGAGGTCCGCGAGCTGAAGGGCCTTGGCTACGACCTCTGGACCCGGCGCTTCCGCCTCGAGCCCGCGGTCGACGTCAACTACCTCGCGCACCTCGTGCGGCCCGCCGGCCGCGCGCCGTGACCGGCACCGCGCGCTTCGGCGCATTGATCCTCGACCTCGACGGCACGCTGCTCGACACGGCGCCCGACATGGCGGGCGCGCTGAACCGGCTGCGCGTCGAGGAAGGCGCGGCCGCGCTGCCCTTCGAGGCGGTGCGGCCGCACGTCTCCTCGGGCGCGATGGCGCTGGTACGGCTCGGCTTCGGCGAGCCGCCGCCGGCCGCCTTCGAGCGGCTGCGGCAGCGCTTCCTCGCGCTCTACGCGGAGCGCCTGAGCGAAGGCACGAGCCTGTTCCCGGGCTGCGCGGCACTGCTCGAGGCGCTCGAGGCGCGGCACGTGCCGTGGGGCATCGTCACCAACAAGCCCGAGTACCTGACCCGGCCGCTGCTCGCGCGCCTCGGGCTCCTCGAGCGGGCCGGCTGCGTGATCGCGGGCGACACCCTGCCCGAGCGCAAGCCGCACCCGCGGCCGCTGCTGCATGCGGCCGAGCTGCTCGGCCGCGCGCCGGCAGGCTGCGTCTACGTGGGCGACCACGCCCGCGACATCGAGGCGGGCCGGGCCGCCGGGATGTACACGGTCGCGGTGCGCTACGGCTACACGGCGCCCGGCGAGGATCCGTCCGACTGGCGGCCCGACGCGCTCGTCGGCGCGCCCGAGGAGCTGCTGCCGCTCGTGGCCGCCGCCGCGGCATGAGCGCCGCCGGCCCGCCGCTCGAGGCCCGGCTCGCGCTCGCCTTCGCCGGCGCCCGCGCCCGCGCCGTGCTCGAGCCGCTGCTGGCGATCGACGCCGAGATCGCGGCCGCCGCGCGCGCCGGCATCGACCATGCGGTCGCGCACGCCAAGCTCGACTGGTGGCGCGGCGAGGCCGACCGGCTCGCGGCCGGCAGTCCGAGCCACCCGCAGGCGCGTGCGCTGCTCGCCGCGGCCGGGTCGGGCCCGCGCTATCGGCTGCTCGCCGAGCGCGTCGCGGCGGCCGAGGCGGCGCTGGTCGGCTTCGCGCCCGCCGACGAGGCGGAGCTGCGCGCGCTGCTCGCCCGTTCGCACGGGGCGCTCGCGCGACTCGCCGCCGAGGCGCTCGCCGGCACGCCGCAACCAGGCCTCGAGGCCCTCGGCGCGACGGCCGGCGAAGTGCACGGGCTCGCCGACGCGCTCGCCGCCCCCGGTGCGGCGCTCATCGCCGGGCGCGATGCCGTCGCGCTCGCCGGGCGGGCCCGCGAGGCCTTCGCG